>CAVPZS010000001.1:0-102818 GCA_963710275.1 uncultured Alphaproteobacteria bacterium
CTCACGCTTGACGAAATTGTTACAGCGACGAAAGGTCTGGGTGGAAAAACCCCATACTTTCGGCCGGGGGAATGTGACATGATATGCGGGCATAGTTGAAGCGATGGCACAAATAAGTGCTGCGCCGAGGAAACATGTCCATGAGGGAAGGTCCCATTCGCCCATTCGGCGAGGGTCTGGGCGCGGGCGCGATTTTTTCCGAGCCTGACTGCGCGGCGCATCTGGAAGAAAGGTCTTCTGGTCCGGCGAAGGCGGCCACGGCGGAGCTGTCCGAGAAATGCCCGCCCCCCGATTACGCTTTCACACCTGTCGTCACGCCACTCTTCGCGTCGGTGTCCGCCCGCCAGACCTTGCCAAAGATCACGACGATCGTGGCGCCCCCCGGCTATGGCAAGACCGTCTTCCTTTCCGAACTCTACAAAAAATACCGGCGGGACGGGCTGACCTGCCACTGGATCAACCTCGATGATCGCGACAGCAGCGTGGCGAGCCTTTTGCGGCTGTTCGAAACAGAAATCGGCGTTGGCGCGCGAGACTCCTCTTTCGGAGCCCTTTTCCAATCCTGACGCCGATGGTCGCATCGAGGCGATCCGCCGTCGCCTGTCGGCGCTCTCCGCGCCTTTGATCCTGTTCATCGACAACATCGACTATTGTCGAGAGGCAGGGGTTGATCGCCTTCTGAACGCCCTGGTGTTCAATACGCCTGGCTCGGTCAAATTGCTCGTTTCGTCCTCGTCGACGCCGGTCCCTTTCAACGCGGGGCGCGCCCATCTCGAAATGAACCTCCAGACGATCAAGGCCGCCGATCTCAGTTTCGATCGTAAGGCGACGTCTGAATTGTTTGAGCACGCCGGGGTCGCAACCATCGATTCCGCGGCGCTCGACGAGATCGTGGAAAAAACCGAGGGCTGGCCGGCGGCGATCCGCCTGCTTCAATTGACCGTCGATCCCAAACTGTCGCTCCGCGACGGCGTCGAACTATTGGCGGAGAATGACGAACATATTTCAGACCTGCTGTCGCACCGGCTGATGTCGTCCTTCGAGCCGGACCTGGTCGATTTCCTCTATGAAATCGCAGAGCTTCGCCAGTTTTCGGTGGAACTGGCGCAGTTCGCCACGGGAAATCCCAGGGCGGCTTACTGGGTGCAATTTCTTGTCGACAGGAACATCATGACCATTCCTGTCGACCGCAAGCATCGATGGTTTCGGTTCCATACGCTGTTCCGTCAGTTCCTGATCAACGAGGCGCGACGAAAATACCCTCCCTCCCGCCGCAGCGAGGTGCTCCTGGCGGCGTCGCGCTGGCTCATGCGGCGCGGCGACCTGAAAGGCGCATTCGAACTGGCCCTGAATGCCGGGGAGCGGGCGCTGGTGAGCGAGATCCTGGAGAAGGCGTCATGTGTCCTTGTGCGCGAGCAGGGCGACACTTCCACTTTCATCGAGTGGATCAGGCGTTCCGATGAAATCGGCGCCGAGCGAGGCGTCCAGGCGACATTCTGGTACGCTTGGGCGCTCATGTTCGAACGCCGCTTCTCTTCGGCGAAAGACGAAATTCGTTCGGCCTACCAGGGGCTCGCGCATAGCGGTTGCGAAAGCGCCGCCAGGATGATGCGGGCAAAACTCGGCGTCGCCGAAATCGTCGTGGGCGTGCATCTGGATACGCCAGACGCGGTTTCCAGCGTCGCTGAGGTCTGGCTGCGCGAGAACCCCGGCGAGGAGCCATTCGAGGTCGCCGCGGCGGCTGGAGCCTTGGCTTGCTCGCGGTTCGCGGGGCATGATTTCGTCGCCACGCGCGACGCTTTGCGTATTTCGCAAGCTGCGATCGCGCAATCCAACAGCATCTACGGACGCTGCTGGGTCGAAGTGGTCGAGGCCGTCCGGGAGACCTATCAAGGCGATCCGGTGGTGGCGGCGCGGCGCCTCGACGACATGGAGCGTCAGGCGCGGGTCGAGGCGTCTCCGGGCGCCAGCATCATATCGGTCGTCGCCGTCGTGCGGGCGCGCGCCTTGCAGGAATGCGGGCAGATCGAAGAAGCCGAACGGATTGTCGCCGACAATCTTCTCCGCGCGGCGGAAAATGGCGTCCCGGACTCGACCTGGGCGGGGCTGCAAGTCGCCCTGCCTGCGGCGGTGCGAGGCGACGGTCCCTTTTCAGTCGAGGAATTGCGGTCGATCGCCAAGAAATATCCCCGACGCATTGGTGTTCTGTTTGAACTGGCGCTGCTTGGAGAATTGGTGCTTGCGGAAAGAACGGAAGAAGCGCTGGAACGCGCCAGCGAAATGGGCTGGACGGCAAAGGCCGGCTGGGGTGCGCACTCTTTCGCCGATGCGTCGGAAATGGAGAAATCGGCGGCGCGCGTGACGTCCGGAATTCTCCTGATGTCTTGCGGTCATCTCGCGCGCGCGGCGGAACTTTTCCAGGAAGAAATCCGGGCGGCGCAGGCGACGGGACGGCGTCGCGAACTGGTCGATCTCAACCTTCTCGTCGCCGACGTCCATTTCCGGTCCGACGCGCGTATCCCCGCGCTCCGCGCCTTTACGCGGGCGGTCACGCTGACGGCCAGGCGCGAGATCTTTCTTCCCTTCCTGAAGCGCAGGAAGTTCGTCGCCCATTTGCGCGAGCACGTCCGTCCCAAAGAATTGGGCTTGTCCAGCCTGGACGAACTCACGGCGCTGAACGCCGTGTTTCGGCTCGTCGGCATTTGTCCCTCGCCTGCGCCCGATGAGGAACAGGAAATCATGGCCGTTCCGACTCCGCGAGAAACCGAACTGCTCTATCTCCTCGAAGCAGGCCTCGACAATTCCCAGATCGCCGAGCGCCTGTCAGTGTCCGTGCGCACGATCAAATGGCATCTTTCCAACCTCTATTCCAAACTCGATGTGAAGAACCGGTCAGCCGCCGTCGCAAAGGGACGCGCGCTGAGGCTTCTGCAATAGCGATCCGCAGCGCAATTGTTCGCGCCGGCGCGCCCGGCGCCCCGGGCATGACTATGGAAGGTGGCCGCCGTTGACCGAACTGAAAAGTCCCGCATTTGAAATAGCGGTTGAAGAGGATGTGGCGACGGTTCGGTTCAACCGTCCGCAAAAGGCAAACGCGCTCGACCTCGATGGCTGGTTCGGCCTTCGCGACAGTTTCCGCGACATTTCCGCGCGATCGGACGTTCGTGCGGTCATCCTTGCAGGCGCCGGCGCCAATTTCTGCGCCGGCATCGATCTTTCGCTTCTGCTCGAACTGGCGCGAGCGCCGGATGCGTGTCCGGCTCAAACCAGCGAGGCGCTGCAAACCAGGATTCTCGAACTTCAGGATGCGGTCTCCTGGGTCGAGCATTGTTCCAAGCCGGTCATCGCCGCCATTCACGGCGCGTGCATCGGCGGCGGCGTCGACGTCGCGTGTGCGGCGGACATTCGACTTGCCACGGCGGACGCGCGCTTTTGCGTCAAGGAAGCGGACATGGCCGTTATCGCCGACCTCGGAACGATCCAGCGTCTTCCTGGCATCGTGGGCCAGGGCCGGGCTCGCGAACTGATTTACACCGGTCGACAGTTCGACGGGACGCAAGCCGCCGCCTTTGGTTTCGTCAATGACGTCTATCCCGACCAGCCAAGCATGATCGAGGCGGCGATAGCGATGGCCCGCACGATTGCGCGCAAGTCGCC
This sequence comes from uncultured Alphaproteobacteria bacterium, assembly GCA_963710275.1. Taxonomy (GTDB): domain Bacteria; phylum Pseudomonadota; class Alphaproteobacteria; order Rhizobiales; family Beijerinckiaceae; genus Rhodoblastus. The sequence continues at coordinate 3,658 of CAVPZS010000001.1, forward strand.
CATCGCTATTCGCGGTTCGAAGGAAAGCCTCAACTTCAGTCGGGACCATGGCGTCGTCGACGGGCTGAAACATGTTGCGATGTTGAACGCTGCGCGGTTGCGCTCGCATGATCTCGCGGAGGCGCTTGCGGCGCTGAAGGAACGACGGCCTCCGGTTTTTAGGAATTGAAGGCGCCCAACCCGAACTTTTGGACAGTGAAGAGCCGATCCCGCCGCCCTAAGCTTGGTCGGCGCGGCGGGTCGTCAAGCTGAGCAACCAAAAGCCTTCGGCCAATAATGTTCGCAATCGCGACAAGAACGAATTTGTGGAGGATTTCATGGACCATTCTAATCGTCGAACAGGGGCCGCGCCGTCGGCGCCACTCGGGCTGGCCCTTTCGCCCCGACTTGTCGGGTCGCGCCATCTTGTCGCCGGCCTGATCATGGCTCTCGGCGTCATTCCCCTCGCCAACTTGCCCGCGCGGGCGGCGGCGCTCGCCAATGTCGACGACGCGCGCATCGTCGACAACGCCAGGACCGGCAAGGAATGGCTCAGCAACGGACTTGATTACAGCGTTTCCCGCTTCAGTCCCCTTGACCAGATTACGCCGCAGACGGTCGGAAAGCTGGGCCTCGCCTGGTCCTATTCGCTGGATTCGAAGCGAGGCGTGGAAACGACCCCGATCGTGGTCGACGGGGTCATGTATGTCACCGCGCCGTGGAGCGTGGTTCACGCCATCAACGCCAAGACCGGCGAAAAGCTGTGGACCTTCGATCCCAAGCCCCCGCACGACCAGGGCTACAAAATGTGCTGCGACGTCGTGAACCGCGGCGTGGCGGTCTACAAGGGCAAGGTCTATGTCGAATCGACCGACATGCGCCTGGTCGCGCTTGACGCGGCGACCGGAAATCAGCTCTGGAGCGTCGACGCCAGTCCCGATCGGACGCGGCCCTATACGAGCACCGGGGCGCCTCTTGTCATCAAGGGCAAGGTCATCATTGGCGGCGGCGGCGGCGAGTCCGGCGTGCGCGGCGTCGTCAGCGCCTTCGACGCGGAAAGCGGCAAGCTGGCCTGGCGCTGGTATACGGTTCCCGGAGATCCGTCCAAGCCGTTCGAAGACGATTCCCAAGCCAAGGCCGCCAAGACCTGGGACCCCGCGTCCAAATATTGGGAGAATGGCGGCGGCGGAACGGTCTGGAACACGTTTTCCGCCGATCCCAAATTGAACCTCGTCTATTTCGGCACCGGCAACGCCGGGCCTTGGGGCGCTTCGATCCGCAACCCCTCGGGCGCCAAGGACAATCTCTATACGTCGTCGATTGTCGCGCTGGATATCGACACCGGCAAATACGCCTGGCATTTCCAGGAAACGCCCGCCGACACCTGGGATTACGACGCCGATCAGGATCTCATCCTGACCAGCCTGGCCATTGGCGGGCAGAACCGGGATGTTCTCCTGCACGCCGGCAAGAACGGCTTTTTCTACGTCCTCGACCGCAAGACCGGTCAGTTCATCTCGGCCAGGAATTTCGTCGATGTGAACTGGGCCAGCGGCTACACGGCCGACGGCAAGCCGATTGAACTGGCCGGAGGACGCGGGGTCAACGCTCCCGTCGAGGCGGTCCCCGGACCGTTCGGCGCGCATAACTGGCAGTCCATGTCCTTCAGCCCGAAGACCGGCCTGGCCTATATTCCGGCTCAGAACGTGCCGATCACCTTGATGGACGACAAGGGCTGGAAGGGACAGGGCAGCAATGTTCCCGGACAGCCTGGAAACGGCATCGGCTGGAACCTCGCCGAACAAGTCAACGCCGCGCCGCCCAAGGGCAAGCCTTTCGGCAGGCTCGTGGCCTGGGACCCGATCCAGCAAAAGGCGGCCTGGTCGAAGGATTACGTCTCGCCCTGGAACGGCGGGACGCTGGCGACCGCAGGCGGGCTCCTCTTCCAGGGGACGGCGGACGGGCGCATCGTCGCCTATGACGCCGCTTCAGGCCAGCAGCTTTGGGAGGCGCCCCTTGGCAATGGCGTGGTCGCCGCGCCCATGACCTATGAGATCGGCGGCAAGCAATATGTGTCGATCGCGGTCGGATGGGGCGGCGTCTTCGGACAATCCGCGCGCTCGACCGACACCGTCATACCCGGAACGGTCTACACTTTCACGGCCGGCGGGACGGCGAAATTCCCGGAGGTCGCCAAATATCCGCTCGGGCCGCTGCTCACCGGCGTCAAATACGACCCGAAGGACATTCCGGCCGGCGTCGCGCTCTATGTCAGCAATTGCGTGTTCTGCCACGGCGTTCCCGCGGTCGACAAGGGCGGCAACATCCCGAACCTCGGATATTCCGACACCGACAAGATCGCCAATCTCGACAAGGTGGTGTTCAGCAAGAAGCTGTCCGCTCTGGGCATGCCTGATTTCACGGACAAGCTGAAGCCCGAGGACCTGGAAAAGATCAAGGCGTTCGTGCAGGGCACGGCCGACGCCGTCCGGCCAAAAAACTAGGCTTCGCCTGACACGACTGATCAGAGGAATCCCCCCGCTCCCCTGGGATCGGGGGGATTCCTGCTTCCGCGGACATCGCTGCCCCTTGCGGATCACGGCGCGGCGGGCGTCAGCCGGTCGTAATCCCGGGCCTTGTAGATCAGCATCGACACGATCCAGGCCAGGACGAAGACGCCGATGACGACAAAGCCGAAATTGGCGAGACTGTCGTTGAGACTGCCGACGACCATCCAGACGCCGCCTTCGAGGCCGAGCCGATCCGCGATCAGTCCCAGCGCCTCGATGCCGCCGATGAACAGGGCGACGACCACGGAAGCCGCGGTGATGGTGAGATTGTACCAGAGTTTCCGGATCGGATTGACGAAGGCCCAGCCATAGGCGCTGACCATCATGGCGCTGTCGGCGGTGTCGACCAGCGCCATGCCCGCGGTGAACAGGGCGGGGAACACCAGGGTCTGCCAGGGCGACATCCCCTGCGCAGCTTCCGACGCCGAAATGCTCAACAGGCCGATTTCGGTGGCGGTGTCAAAGCCGAGGCCGAACAGGAAGCCCAGCGGATACATGTGCCAGGTTTTCGTCACCACCTTGAACATTGGCCGGAAAATTCGCGCCAGGAAGCCGCGTCCCGAGAGCAGGATGTCCAGGCTTTCGTGATCCAGCGCGCCGCCCTCGCGCACCGAACGAAACGTCTTCCAGACCCCGATCAGGATGATCAGGTTGGCGCCCGCGATCAGCAGCAGGAAGAGGGCGGAGACGGCCGTGCCGACCACGCCGCCGACCGTCTTGAAATCGCTCATCCGGTCCTTCATCGCGGCTGCAGTGAAGGCGAGCAGGATCGCGGCGAGGATCACCACCGTCGAATGGCCGAGGGAGAAGAACAGTCCGGCCGCGCGCGGCCTCTCGCCCTGCTGCATCAGCTTGCGTACGACATTGTCGATCGCCGCGATATGGTCGGCGTCGACCGCATGGCGCAAGCCGAACACCCAGGCGAGGAGCGCCGTGCCCAGCACGGCCGGGCGGTCCGAGAACAGGGTGAAGGCCCAGGCCCAGGCGAGGATATTGGCGCCGACCAGCCCGCCGAACATAGCCAGCGTCCGGGCTCCGATGAAGCCCCTGGGAAGTCCTGTCGCTTGCGTGATGGAATGGCTCATGCAGGTTGCTCCATCAGAATTGCGCGTGCAATCGGGCCGAGAGGATGTTCGCCGGACCGCGCGCGGCGTTATAGGCCGGCGAGCCGATGAACTGATAATCCAGGGTCAGGTTGGACCAAGAGTTCAGCCCGATGTTGTAATAGCTCTCGATGATCTTCTCGCCGGAATAGTTCAGCGCGCCGTCGCCGATGTTGATGCCGAAGCCCCCGGCGCCGAGGAAGTTCTGGTAGGATTGGGACAGGCCATTGACCACGCCGGCGATGCCGGCCGTGTCGGTCTCGCGGCCCCACAACGCGCCCTTGAATGACGTCCCCAGCGACACGCTCTTGTCGATGTCGGTCCAGGCCATGATCGTGGTCCCGCCGCTGCGCCAGGACGCCCGCGAGAAAACGCCGATGTCCTTGGCGACCGCCTGTTCCAGATTGGCGACGAAGCCATATTCCAGATGGTGGGCGCAAGTCGTCGTAACCGTCAGAGAACAAATGTTGGAGGCGGCGGCCGGTGTGTCGTACTGGCTGAAAACGCCGCTGTTGGCCCAGTCGATGAAGCTCAGGAAGCGAAGCTTGCCGTCCTGGCCGAAGATAGTGTGGCGCTCTTCCAGTTCGACCATCTCCTGCAGGCTGCGCAAAGAGGTATCGAAATCATTGCCGTTGGGCAGGGTGGGCTCCAGGAAGGAGCCGCCTCGGATCGCCCAGGTTTTCTGGTTGAGTTCGGCGACCGCGCCCCAGGTATAGCCTTTCTGGTCGGCGGCGTAGTCGAGCGCGCCGCCGTCCATCAGCGAGAAGTTCATGAACTGCCCGCGCGGATCGTGCGAATAGGCGTTCTGGTCGAAGATGTCGGTCGCCGACATGCGGCCGACGGTGAAGGTCAGCCTGGAGACGTCGACCTTGCCGCCGAACTGGTTCTGTCCGTCGTCGATATTCTCCTGCTCGCCGCCGAAGCCGATGGTGTCACGCACGAACAGGCGCGCGGTGTTGTAATGCGGGAAGGGGAAGCCGCCCTTTTGGGCCTCGCCGTTGGAGAAGCCGCCGAGGCCGTGGGTGGAGTCGAGGCCGAAGCCCTGGAAGGGCTCGGGATTGAAATAGATTTCCAGGCCCGGCTGGATGCGATAGCCGAGGAACAGGGTGGCGGAAACGGTGTCGCGGGCGACATAGCCCGGCCCGAGGCTCTGCGGGCCGGAATAGGCGGCGGCCATCGGCAGGGAGGCCTGGTAAACCGTGGTGCTCTGGCCGTGGATCGACCAGTTGTCCATGTTGTCGAACAAGCCGCCGACGCGATCATCGACGCCGAAATGATGGTTCAGGCCGATGGTGAGGTTGTGCTGCGAAAGGTCGGAGCCATAGCTCTGGCCGGAATTGGCCAGCAGGACATGCGAGCGGGCGAAGCCGTCATACATGTATTCGAGCCTGGCGCTCCATTGCGGCGAGAGCTTCACCTCCAGGCCGGCGCCGGCGGCATAGCCCCAGCGGGTGAAATAAGTGCGATCGACGACCGCATCGATCGCGGCCGCCGACCTGGGTTCCGCCGCCGAACTGGTTGGCGGCTTCGTCGCGCGCATAGGCGACGCCGCCGGTGGCGTAGACTATCCAGTTTCCTCCCACATAGCCGAAGCGTCCGCGCAGGGAGCCGACCATCTCGATCTGGTCGATGGTCTGGCTGCCGTCGGCGTTGATGTGGCTGGCGCTCTGGATGTCGGGGAAGGTGATGTCGGCTTCGACGCCGGCCAGCCAATGCTCGCCGAGCAGCCGGTTGTAGCCGGCCTGGAAGCCGCCGTTGATCGGCCCGGTCTGGCCGTCACGCGACACCGAGGGCGAGGTTCCGGAAGTGGGGGCCATCGGGCCGGAGGTCCAGCCGCTGAGGCCAAAGGCGAGGCCGACATGGCCGCCGAAATAGAAGCCGCTCCAGGGATCGATCGAGGCCGGCGCTTCCGGCGCAGATTTCGTGCTGGGCAGGTCGGCGGCGAGGCCGCCGCCGCAGACGACGCCAGCCAAGGCCATGGCCATAAGGGAGGTCGCCGCCTGCCGTGAACTCTTGCCACCAATCCTCATGTTTTTTCCCCGAGCCCGCGTGAGGTCTTCTAGCCCTTCGGGGTGCATTTTTTAATCACGGTAATATGACAAACGCTAGAAATCAGCATACAGTTTCATCAGCAAAAGCCGCGCCAGCGTTGGCTTTTCGTTTGAGTTAAAAATTTCATGCGTTGTTTCAACGCCTTGGGGAAGGGCACCCGGCTGCCGCGCCTCGTGGGCTGGAAACAACCTTTCCACTTGCTCCAGCGCCTTAACCGGCCTCGCGGACATGGGAATGGGGATGAGGGTGCGGCGTTTCGCCGCCGTGACCATGCGCCTCCTCGGCGACATCGACCGGAATCAGCGTCAATTGCCCGTGGCGAACGCCGCGTTCGGCGATGACGTGATCGGCAAAATGACGCACGTCGGCGGTGGCGCCGCGCAACACCGAGACTTCCAGGCAGGACTGATGGTCGAGGTGCACGTGGAGGGTAGCCACGGACAGGTCGTGATGCGCATGCTGCGCTGAGGCCAGCCTCTTCGCCAACGCCCGCACCTCATGGTCATAGACATAGACCAGCGCCCCGATGCAGGCGCCGCCTTCGTTGGGAAGCCGCGTCTGTCGCAGGCCCGCGCGGGTGAGGTCGCGCAGGGCTTCGGAGCGGTTCTGGTAGCCGCGCTCGTCCTTGAACTTGTCGAGTTCGGCGACCAGGTCGTCGTCGAGGGTGACGGTCACGCGCTGCATGGTGCAATTCCCCTGGGCTGGAGTCTCAAGAGCCGGCGCGGACCGCCAGAGACTGGAAGGCGCCGCGCCGCCGCTGGACCACGAAACTCGCGACCGGTTGCCCGCCCTTGTAAAGCGTCGCGAGGGTCGGGGAGTCGGCGCGGCTGGCCGGCCCCTCGGCTGCGGCGCCGATGCGCAGGACGTCCGCCCGGTTGTCGCCCGTCAGCGCGAACCAGCTTTCGCCGCCGTCGAAACGTCTGGGCGCGTCGCCGGATCTGTTCCCGAGGCCGGACAGAGGCAAGGCCGCGGGATCGTCTTCGGGAAGGGCGCCGGCCCCGATGGGCGCCAGCGCCGGACCGACCGACTTGCCTCCGGATTGCCCGAAGATTTGCGCCCATTGGGCGACGCGGCCTTCGAGCGCTGCGCAGGTGTCGGGCTGAGCGCAATATTTCTCCACGACCTCGGTGGCGATCGCATATCTGGCGTCGATGGCGCAGGCCTTGGCCACGGCGTCGCCGGCGGGCCTGAAGATCCTCAGCCAGTCGGTTTCCAGACTGTCGTCATAGGTCTGCGCAAAGAACTGCGTCCCGGCTGCGGAGCCGAGCGCGACCCCGCCATGGGCGCATAGCGCGTTCGGGTCGTCTGACGCGGGCAGGGCGAGGGCGACGGGAACGTCGGTCGCGAGGCTGAACAGGAAGGAGCTGTGGCAATGGGCCGCGCCCGCCTCGGCGTCGAGCAGGACAAGCCCGTTCTTGCCGCCGGAACGGAAGATGCGTGGCGTCGATTCCTTGAAAAAGGCGCGGTCGTTGCTGGTGATCGGGAATTTTCGCAAGGTCGCGTCGTCCAGCGGCGCTCCATAATCAATCCCGGCGGCCGGCTTGCGCGCCAGCGCATGGCGGATCGAAATGCGTTCTCCGGCCTTTGCGCCGGGCCGGAAGGCGCGGAGCGAGGCCTCGACGCCACTGGCGGCGGCTCGGCAAAGATCGCTCTCCGCACGCGCGGCGGCCAGTGTGGAAACCAGGGCGATCAGGCAGAAAAACGGGCGGCGCATGACGCAAGCTCTTGAAAGAACGGGAACATGATTCTAGCGGGGGACAAAGCTTAGAGCATTCCCCGGTTGGTCTGACTCGTATTTTTTGCAGGGGTGGGATTCCCTTGCGGTCCCGAATGAGCGAATCTGCGCATCGCATTGATTTGGGGACGCAGCATGTCGCGAGGCCTTTCCTTCGATTTGCGTAAGCGTGTGATTGCGTTGGTCGAAGGCGGCATGTCGCGGCGGGCTGCGGCACGGCAATTATTGGTGTCGGAATCATCGTCTATAAAGTGGTTCAGGCGGTTCAAGGAAACGGGCAGCTTTGCGGAAAAGCCCGGCAAGAAGTTGCGGGCCTCGCCGCTGGACGCGCACGCGGAATGGCTTTTGGCTTTGGTTGCGAGCGAGAGCGACCTGACGCTGGCCGAGATTGAAGGCCGCCTTCTGGATGAGCGTCAGGTCAAAACCACGGACAGTTCGATTGCGCGGTTCTTTCAACGCCACAACCTCAGCTATAAAAAAAACGCTGCACGCCAGCGAGCAGCATCGAGAAGACGTGGCGAAGGCGCGCGAGGAATGGAAACGGGCGCAACCGACGCTTGATCCGGACCGACTTGTATTTATTGATGAAACTGGCACAAATACGCAGATGACGCGAACGCGCGGACGCTGCCAAAAAGGCAAGCGTCTCGTCGATTACGCGCCGCACGGCCATTGGAAAACGACAACCTTCGTCGCCGGGCTGCGCAACAACGCGATCACCGCGCCCCTGGTCGTCGATCAGCCGATGAACGGAGTCATCTTCCAGGCATGGCTCGAACAGAGCCTCGCGCCCCTGGCCGCGGGCGAAATCGTCATCATGGACAACTTGCCCGCCCACAAGGTTCCGGGCGTGCGCGCGATCATCGAAAACGCCGGCGCAAAGTTGCTCTATCTGCCGCCCTATTCGCCCGATCTCAATCCCATCGAGATGATGTTCGCCAAGCTCAAGGCGCTGCTGCGCAAGGCCAAGGAACGAACCGTCGATCAGCTTTGGGAACGTATCGGCGTCATCCTCGGCGAGTTTGGTGCGCCAGAATGCTCAAACTATTTCAGGCATGACGGTTATGGATCAGGTTAGACGGGGAATGCTCTAGTTCATCGGGGCGAAAAGGGGAAATGGCGCGGGCGCAGGCTCCAGGCCAGCTTGGCGGACTAGTTTCATCGGCGCGGGCGTCGTCAAAGGCCTCGATGTCCAGGAGGGGAAACACGGTCATGTTCTTGCGCTTCTGCATCTTCCTTCCCGCCGCGGCGACCCTGCTCTGGCTGGCGCCCGCGCCCGTCAGGCCGGCCGGAAAAATCCAGCTCGCCCAGTATTACAATGCGCCGTCGCCCCAGGCGCCGACCTATAGCGCGCCGCCCTATAATCCGCCGGCCTACAGCCCGCCGGAGCCTCCGCAGATGCCACAGCCGACCTGGGACACGCCGACCTATAATTCGCCGAGCTATTATCCGACCAATAATTACCCGACGACCTATTACCACGGCGGCTGAACGCCCGAGACCTCCTCAAAAGGCTTTTGCGACGCAAGGTTGGCGCAAGTTGCGCCTCCTATCCTGCCTTCGCCATCATCGGGGAGGCGCGCCATGCATGTACCCCTGTTGCGTGCTTTGGACCCTTATGCGCGCGGCCATGCCGTCGCCCGCTGGGGCGTCGCCAGCAAAGATCCGGCGAAAGCCGCGGAGTTCGAAGCTTTGGTCGTTGGCTCCGTACTGGACAAGCCGAAGGGCGGAAGCCGCTTCCGGGAATCCGTTCAAGGCGAAGACGAAGAGGAAGCCTCTGGCGACATTCCGGCTTTCGAACGGCTCCTGGCGGTTGACTATGCGGCTCCCGGAGCAGAGGACGACGACGCGCTGCTGCCGGAAGACGCCCATGACGCGCAGGATCTCTGCGCCATGCTCGAAACGGCGGCGCATTCGCGGTTTTGAGCGAGTCGCCTCGCCAGCGAGCATTGCGGTCATCCGGAAAACTACGTACCCTTACGTAATATCCCGCTCTTTCTTTGCAACCCGAAGATGAATAATCACGGAAGGCACAGCTTGAGTCGGACCCGGGGGGATTACGCGATGCTGTTACGTTGGCCGTCGCCCAGTTCAAATGCAGGTCCCGGCGCTTGCGCTGGCCGCTTGGAGCAGCGCGGGTCCAGTCCTGTCGACATTCGCGTCGGCTTCCGTGTCCGCCAGAAACGAGTGGAATGCGGCCTCAGCCAATCACAGATGAGCGCGCGGCTGGGCGTGTCGGAACAGCTTCTGTCTGACTATGAAAGCGGAAGAACCCGGATCGACGCGAAGGTTCTGGTGGCGATTTCCCAACTGACGGGAGAACGGCCGAGCTATTTCTTCGCCGTTGGGCCGGTGGAATGGCCGAAGGGCGAGACCGCCGCGCAGTCGCCTGCCGCGACCGCCGCCGATGACGCCGCCGAGGGACTCGAATTGATGCGGGCTTTTGCGCGCATCAAGGATCCCGAGGCGGGGCGGAAAATTCTCGATTTCGCCGCCGGCCTCGCGCACGCGGAATCTGCGTCGCAATAGCCCGGTATTCGCCGCCGCGTTGCGCCGGCCTCGTCATTCCAGCCGGATCAGGACGCTGTCGCTGGCGCCATTGGCGTCGATGACGGAGACGCGGGCGAAGCCCGCCCCGTCGGGCGTCCAGCGCGCCTCGTGGCGCTGGTTCTGCGGATTGGCTTCGCCGCTCAGCGGCGCGCCATTCACCATCCAGGTCAGCGGCGGCGCGCCGCCCTGCGCCTTCAGCGCCAGTTCCGGCTTTTCCGCAGCCGCGTGTTGCAAGCCGAGGTCGATCTGCGCTCCGTCAGGCGGATAGAAAATCTTCAGCGGATTGGAGAAAGTGGCGGCCAGGGTCTTCGGCGCGTCGCGGCGCAAATGGCGCAAGGGCGGCGGCAGGGTCGAAGTGGTCGCAACCAGCGCATTGGGCGGGCGCGGGATGGGCTCATGAGCGCCGCCGATCCGCGCGAACACGTCGAACAGGATCGGCGCCGCCACCTGCCGCCCGATGAGGCCGGAGACGGATCCGTTATCCGCCCGGCCGACCCAGACCGCCACGGTGTGGGCGCGATCGAAGCCCAGCGCCAGGGCGTCGCGATAGCCATAGGATGTGCCGGTCTTGAAGGCGATCTTTCCGGCCGGCGCATTGTCTGGCGGCGGGGCGAAGCGCAGGATGTCGGCGATGTACCAGGCGGCGGCGGCCTCGCTGAGCCGGCGGCTTTTCTGCGCCGGCGCCGGATCGTCCAGACTTTCGACCAGTTCCGGCACGACGCCATTCCGCGCGAAGCCCACATAGAGCCGGGCAAGATCGATGAGACGGACGCCGGCGCCGCCGAGGCCGATGGCGAGCCCGGCGTCGGAGTCCTTAGGCAGCGCCAGGCTGACGCCGGCGTTGCGCAGGCGGGCCAGGAATTGCGTCGGCCCAATTTCGTTGAGCAATTGCGCGGCGGGCAGGTTGAGCGACAATTGCAGCGCCTGCCGCGCCGTGACCGAGCCATGGAACTGCCGGTCGAAATTATCCGGCTTCCACGCGCCGTAACGCGCGGGACTGTCGTCGAGCAGGGTCTCGGGATGGGCGATCCCGTCGCCGAAAGCCATCGCGTAGATGAATGGTTTCAGCGTCGATCCCGGAGAGCGCAGGGCCTGGGTCATGTCGATCGCGCCGGCGCGCGTTTCCGAGAAATAATCGGCGCTGCCGACATGGGCGCGGATCTCGCCATTGGCGTTGTCGACCACCAGGATCGCCATGGTCAGTTTCGGCCCCAGCCTTTCGGCCTTTTCGCGCGCCAGTTTTTCCAGGCTGGCCTGCAGGCGCGCGTCGAGGGTCAGATGCGCGAGTTTGCGTCCGGGATGGGCGCGGAAAAACGCCTCGCTGGCGTGGGGCGCGAGATTGGGAAAATTCTTCCGAGTGAAGGGCGGAGGTTCGGCCTTGGCCATGCGCGCCTCAGCCGGGCTCAGCACATGGGCGGCGAGCGCGCGGTCGATCACCCGGTCGCGCGCCGCTTTGGCGACTTTGGGCGCGTGATCTGGACGTCGAGCTCTCGGGCGCTTGAGGCAGGGCGACCAGCAGGGCCGCCTCGGCGACGCTCAGGCGGCGCGGCTCCTTGCCGAACCAGGCGAGGCTGGCGGCGCGCAAGCCTTCGATATTGCCGCCATAGGGCGCGAGCGCCAGATAGATGTCGAGGATTTGCGTCTTGGTAAAACGCCGCTCCAGTTCGATCGCGCGAAAAATCTGCCGCGCCTTGGCGAAAAGACTGCGCTCCGCGCGTGGCTCCAGCAGCCGCGCGGCCTGCATGGTCAGGGTCGAGCCTCCGGAAACCACATGGCCGTGGCGCAGATATTGCCAGCCGGCGCGTAGCAGCGCGCGTGGGTCGACGCCGTGATGGCGGTCGAAACGCTTGTCCTCATAGGCTTTGAACAGGGCGAAAAACCGCGGGTCGACGTCGGCCTTGCGGCGCCGGCAGGCGCCAGCGTCCGTCCGGCGTGTCGAAAGCGCGCAGCAGCTCCGCCGTCGCGATCGAGCGCGACGGTCGAGGCGCGCTCCAGCGCCGACAGATCCAGCGGGCCGAGGGCGCGCTGGAAATTCGAGCCAGGCGCCGGGGATGGCGAGGCCGAGGAAGCCGGTCAGCGATTGCGGCGTAAAGCCACGCCGGCTCGCGCGAACTGGAGCTGGGCTCACTTCTTCGCGCGCTTCCTCGAAATCTCCACCGCGCCAAAGCCGGTGCGGCCAAAGCGCTCGGGGCGGTACATGTCCTCGATGGTCGCCGGCGGCAGCACATAGTGGCCGGGACTGACGGCGCGAACGACATAGGCGACAGCGAACGTCGCCTTGTCCGAGCCGTTGCGCTCGAAGGCGGCGACGAAACGGTCGTCCTTGTATTCGGTATGGGTCGGCGTCGACCTCGGCCTTGACCCAGGCGAGCTCTTCGGCCGAACCGCCGTCGAACAGGTCGGGATTGTCGATCTCCAGTCCCGCTGGCAGGCTGTCGACGAGGATCAGCCGCGCATAGGCCGCCTCCAGCTCGGTGACTTTCAGCGCCACGACCAGCCGCTCGTTCTGCTGGATGGCGTTGGGCTCGACCGGCGTCCCGTCGAGGCGATAGAAACTGCGCTCGATCCGGTAGCCGTGCTCTTCCGCGGGCTCCGGCTGGGTCGGACGGCCGGAGACGGTGATCGGCGACGCGGACCGGCGTCTGGCCCTGGTTGCCGATGGTGACGGGCTTGGAGGCCAAGGCCGCGCCATCGAGCGCGCGTCGAAAAAACGCCCTGCCTGCGGCGCGCCGTCTATGGTCAGATTTTGCGTCGCTCGCCTGCGCGGCCATGGCCTGCGCCGCCAGCACCATCCAGCTTTCCTCCTGGGTCGAGGCGTAGGGCGTGGCGGCGCTTTCGCTTTCCACCACTTGCGCCGCCTTGACGATCACGGCCCGGTCGGCGTTGCTTTCCGAGGCGAGCGTCAACACGCCTGCGCCGTCGCGCAGGAGCGAGCCGAAATCGGCGCGCGAAAATGGCGTGGCCTTGGTCTTCTTGCAACGCCTGCGACGCCGCCGCGAAAGTCTTTTCGGCGCGGCCGCGATCTCCCAGCAGCGACAGAGCCGCCGCGAGCTGGGCTCGCGCCAGAGGAGTTTCGAAGGCGTCGAGCCGGGCGTCGGCGAGATAGCGCAAGATCGCCGACGACCGGGCGGCCATTGCGCGCCAGCACATAGACGGCATAGGCGAGCGCCGCGCTGTTGTCGGAATTGACCTCGTTGGCGTTGACGACATAATTGCGCAGCCGGTCGAGCGCCGCGATCCATCGCCTTTTGCGGGACGCCGAATTTGCTTTCTCGCGCGCGGGTCAGAAAGTCGGCTGACAAAGGCGTCGAGCCAGACGTCGTCGGCGCTGTTGGCCGACCACAGGCCGAAGGCGCCGGAACAATCCTGACGCGACAGCAGCATGGCGATGCGCCGTATCGATCTTCGCGGGAATGTCGCCTTCAAGCGCCAGATGTTCCGATCTGGCCAGCTTGCTCAGATAAAGCAGCGGCATGGCGCGGCTGACGGTCTGCTCCGAACAGCCCCAGGGATAGCGGTCGAGCGCCTGCAGCAAGCCCGCGACGTCGACGCCGCCGAGCGGCGCTGCGGTCGCCGAAACCGCGCCGGTTCCGGGGATGAATTCGGCAAGCAGGGCGCTGGATGAGCGCCAGGCTTTCGCCGGGCTGCGATGTCATGGAGGCTGCGCCGGACCAGCGGGCTGGTTCCCGGCCTCGACGCTCAGCGCCAGAGTCTGGGTCGCGTCGAATTTCGGGCCGGTCAGCCGCACATCGACGGAGGCGGCGCCGACGCCGGTCGCGCGCAGGGGAACATTGACCAGGGCGCTGGCGCCGGCGCCGAGTTTGACGCTCTGGCGCAGGTCGGCGGCGTCGCCGGCGATGCGGCCCGTGCAGGTCGAGCGTCAGCTTGTAATCGCCAGCCGCGCCTTCGACATTGTCGAAGCGCAGGTTGAGCCGCGACTGGTCGCCGAGCGCCAGGAAGCGCGGCAGGCTGGCCTGCGCCACGACGGGATCGCGCACGATCACGTCGGCGCTGGCCGAGCCCGTCCGCGCTCTTGGACCAGGCGACAGCGGTGACCCGCACCGAGCCGTTGAAGGCGGGCAGGTCGAATGCGACCTCCGCCTTGCCGTCGGGGCCGACCCGGACGATGCCGGAATAGAGCGCCAGCGGCTCCTGGCTCGGCTTTTCCGCCGAGGTTTCCGGGCCGCCGCCGTCGCCGCCCGAGCGGATCTGGCCGCGCGCGCCTTGCAAGCCGTCGATCAGCAGGCCGTAGATGTCGCGGATCTCGGTGGACAGCAGCGCGCTGGCCGTAAGAAATGCTCGCGCGGATCGGGCGTCTGGTAATGGGTGAGGTTGAGGATGCCGATATCGACCGCCGCCACCGTGACATAGGCCTCTTCGCCGGCCGCGAGGCCCGTCGATCTGGACCGGCAGCGTCAGTTTTTCGCGCGGGCGTCGCCTTGGCCGGGGCGTTGAGGGCGATGTCGAGCTTGTGCGCCGCGGGGTCGATGGCGAACCAGGCAAGGCCAACCGCGCGGCCGGGCATGCGATTGGCCGCCTTGTCGAGCGGACGATGCGCGAGCACCAGCGCATAGGCGCCGACGCCCCAGCCGGCTTCGACCGGAACGGCGATTTCATTGTCGCCCTTGCGCAGATCGGCCTCGACCGTCTTCTTCACGCCGTCGCCGACGATGGCCAGCGTCGCCTTGGCGTCGGTGCGGGCAATGAATTTTCAGCCTGATCCGTGTCGCCGCTGGCATAGGCCGGCTTGTCGAGCGTGACGTCGAGCAGGTCCGGCGTCTGCGCCTTGGCCTCGCCCGACCAGCCGACATCGAAGGTGACCGAGGTCTGCGCGTCCGTCGGGATCGTCGTCGCGCAGGTCGAGGCGGTAATGGCCGAGACCGACCACCGCGGCGATCTTCGCGCGGCGTCGGTCGCGAGATCGACGACGCCCTCGGCGACGCGGCTGGACGATTTGACCTGTTCGAAATTCCAGCGCCCGTCCTGCTTGTACCATTGGTAATCATTGCTGATGCGGTAGAGCGACCAATGCGCGTTGCGCCGCGCCGCGCGCAGGCCATCGGGGCCGACGGCGATAACGTCGAAAGTCGCCTGCGCGCCATCGCTCAGGCCCGCAAAGGTCTTCTTCACGCCGATCAGTCCGCCTGGCGGCAATAGCGGCAGATAGGTCGACGCGTTCGATGGCGCGTCCGCCGGCCTTCGCCGGCGCGCAAGCGCGATCTTGGCCTGCAGGGGCCGCGTCGCCTTCACCTCGCGGGATGGGAATGGAGAGCGTCGCTGCGCCCTTGGCGTCGGTGGTCGCGGCCTCGTCGATTTCATTCTTGACGTTGGAGAAATCCTCATCGGCGACGCCAGCCTCAAAGCCGTTCAGCGCGGGCAGGCCGTGATCGGTCGCGGCCTGCGATTTCGACGTCGCCGGCGACGGTCAGGTTGGCGCCCGGCGCGCCATAGAGGTAGCGGACGTTCACCGCGACCTGCGCGGTTGCCCTGCCCGCGCGGCGGCGGCTTTGGGCGCGAGAACCATGTCCATGCGCTCGGGGACGTAATCCTCGACCAGGAAAGAGGTCTCGCCAATGCGCCGGGCTTTTCGGATCGGCAAAGGCCTGCACAGTCCAGCCGCCGGAGGCGGCGTCGCGCCGGCAGCGCCACATCCAGGTCGCGCCCTCCCAGGCCCTTGTCAGGCAAGGCGAAGCGCGCTTGTACTCGACGCCGTCGGGGCGCTTGATCGCCAGGGTCAGCGGCGCGTTGGCGGCGATTCCCGCGTTGTCGCGCAGCAAGGCGGCGAGATGCACGGTCTCGCCGGAACGATAGACGCCGCGCTCGGCATAGACGAAGGCGTCGAGCGCCTTGGCCGGCGTCGCGGCCTTTGACGCCGCGGTCGGTGAGGTCGAAGGCGGTCTGCTGGAGGTCGAGGAAATTATAGTCGGCCTTGCCGTCGCTGGCGACAAGCAGGCCCGGGGCCAGCCCGCCGGCGCCGCGCGAAAGGCCGGGCGCGAAATGAACGAGGCCTTCGGCGTCGGTTTTTTCCACCGCCAGCACTTCATTGTCCTTGGCGATCAGCCGCACTTCGACGCCCGCCTTCGGCGTCGCCGTCGGCCAGCGAGCGGACGAGAACGGTCACGCCGTCGGGTCCGCTCAGCGCGGTCAGGCCGAGGTCGGAGACGACAAACCATTGGGTCGCGCGCAGGCCCCAGCGTCTCCTCGTCGTCCGCCGCCAGATCGTCGGCGGCGCTCGCGCCCATCACATAGACGCCGGGCTGCGGGTCGCCGAGCGCCTCCAGCACCGGGAAAGTCGGTGACGACATCCTTGTTGGGCTCGGACTTGACGCTCGAGCGTTCCCGACCAGATCTTCTGGCCGTCGCTGTCGCCGAACTGCCGCAGGCGCGAAATGGAAAGTTGCGAAAGGAAATCGTCGGAGCGGATGGTCGGCAGGAGATTGCGGTCGCCGACCCGGAAGATCTCCACCTTGACCTTCGACGTGTTGACCGAGACGACCGGCGCGCCTTCCGGCCCGATGCGCGGCAAGACGTAATTGCGGCCGGTGAAGCGCGCCTGGGGCGAGCGGTCGCGCACATAGATCTCGTAATCCTGCGCCTTGAGCAGATTTTCGCCGACATTGGAGGGCAGACCCTGGCGCAGCGCGATGGAGTAGCGTTCGCCATGCTTGAGGCCTTCGACGCAAATCTGCCGATCCTCGCTGGAAATGGCGGCGATTGCTCTGGCCGGCCAGGGTCACGAAGGGCGAGAAATCCGTGCGGCTGCGCAACAAGATCTTCGGAAAATCGGAAACAGACGCGCGGGCTGGCCGATTCATTGTCGACCTTGTAGTCGAGCACACGAAAGCCGTATTTCTCGCGCAAGTCGTCATAGGTTTGCTGCAGGGCGGCGAGGCGCGCGGCGTCGAGGCTGGCGCGATAGGCGTTGAGCGCGTCGCGCCAGGATTCGCGTCCGGCGAAGATTTCGCCGAGCAGGGCCAGCGCCGCCGCCTCCTCCGGCTTTCCGTGCGCGTGGCGATAGGCGAGCCAGGCGGCGGTCTGCGCCTGATCCTTCAGCGCGTCGGCGTCGGCGTCCTTCTGCGCGGCGGCGGTCCAGCGAGGCGCGGGCCAAGGCCAGCCAGTCGGCGCTCGATCCGGCGCGGCCGCGACAATGGCCGCGAGCAGGGGCAAGCGCCTGGCTGCGCGGCGCTGCCTGCTGGCGCAGGGCGGCGAGGTCGTTATGGGCGCGCAGCTCGGCGCTGTCCTGGCGGAGCTTTTGCGCGAGCCGCACGGCGGAGCTGGCGAGATCGGCGTTGACATACGGCCGCTCTGTGGCGATGGGCGCAGGCCGTCGACAGGGTCAGCGCGAAAAAGGCCAGGCGAAGGTAGGAAAAAATCCGCATCTCACGCATCCCCCAAGGCAAAAATGCCGGAAGCGGAGCATTATTCTCCTGCAGCGTGGCGGCGGCAAGACGGTATAGTTACAGAGGGCTCAATAAGTTAATGCGCTGGACGTCTCATTCCCCGCGCGACGGCGGGAGCCGGCTGTCGGAGCAGGGCGGGGTCCGGTCCGAAATCCTCGACCGATGAGAGGGACAGCAAGGTCATCAGGCGATGGCGGGCGCGATTGACGCGGCTCTTGATGGTGCCGACGGCGCAGCCGCAGATTTCGGCCGCCTCCTCGTAGGAAAAGCCCGAAGCGCCGATCAGGACCAGCGCCTCGCGCTGGTCGGCCGGCAGGCGGTCGAGCTGGGCCTTGAAATCGGCGAAATCGAGATGGGCCAATTGGTCGGGCATGGCCACCAGCCGGGAGGCCGCCTCGCCCTCGACATCCTGGATCTCGCGGCGCGCCTTGCGGTACTGGCTGAAAAACGTGTTGCGCATGATGGTGAAAAGCCAGGCGCGCATATTGGTCCCCTCCATGAAGGAGGAGGCGTTGGCCCAGGCTTTCATCAAAGTGTCCTGCACCAGATCGTCGGCGCGGTCGCTGTTTCCGGACAGCGACAGAGCGAAAGCGCGCAAGGATGGGATTTCCGCCAGCAGCAGGTCCTTGAGGCGGGGCCGCGTGGTTTCGTTCATATGGCGCCGGCCTCGTCGTCAGCGCCGTGCTCGGCGTCGGGAGCGCTGACTGGCTTCACATCTTCGCCGGCTTCGAGCCGGTCCAGCAGAAACTTGAAGCGATCGGGAACCGGCTCGCGCGCCATGGCGCCGAACATGTCCCTCAATTGCTTGCCGATATGCGCCTGTAGAAGCGGTTCGAGGGTAGGTTCGACCGACTTTTTGTCTTTTCCCGTCGCACATCGCGAAACCAGACTCCGCTGCTATCCACCAAATTCAAGTCCGGAGCCGTCTCAACCGCACTCATCGAAGGTTGAAAACGCCGCTCGCGGAGATTTGTTCCAGCCGCCCCTGCAAGGCGGCGGCTTTTCGCGCTAATATACGGCGAAGACTGCGATTGGGAAATTTTTTTCCGGAAAGCCGAGGCGTCCATGTCAGTATCCAGTTTGATCGGCCCGCAAATTCCCCTGCTGCGGCGTTATGCGCGCGCGCTTTCCGGGATCGCAGGCCAGCGGCGACGCCTATGTCGCGGCCCTGCTCGAAACCCTGCTCGCCGATCCCGAGGCTTTCGATTGCTCCGCCGATCCGCGCGAGGAAACCTACCGTCTGTTCTCACGCGTGTGGAACGCCATGCCGCTGAACGGGCTCGACGAAGGCAGGTCGTCGCCGCTCACGACGCCCGACCGGCGGCTCGAGGCGATCACGCCGTTGCCGCGCCAGGCCTTCCTGCTGACGGCGGTCGAAGGCTTCTCCCCCGAACAGGCGGCGAGGGTTCTCGGCGTCTCCGCGGAGGCGTTCGACCGTCTGGTCGAGTCCGCCGGCCGCGAAATCGGCGCGCAGGTCGCCTCGACCGTGGCGATCATCGAGGACGAGCCGCTGATCGCGATGGATCTGGAAAATCTGGTCGAAAGCCTCGGCCACAAGGTCGTGGGCCTCGCCCGCACCCGGGTCGAGGCGGTGGCGCTGGCGCGTTCCGCGCGGCCCGGCCTGGTGCTTGCCGACATCCGCCTCGCCGACGGCAGTTCCGGCCTCGACGCGGTGAATGAAATTCTGGAGACATTCGGCGTGCCGGTGATCTTCATCACCGCCTATCCGGAAACACTGCTGACCGGCCAGAGGCCGGAGCCGGCCTTCCTGATTTCAAAGCCGTTCCGCGCCGAAACCGTCAAGGCCGTGGTCAGCCAGGCGCTGTTCTTCAACGAATTGGCCAAACCAGCCGAGCGGCGCTCCGCCTAGAGCCTGGCGTAAATCCAACTCGGGGCGGCCATCCAGCGGCGCGCCCCGCTCAGGCGCTCGGCGGCGACTTGCCATAGGCCCTCAAGAACAGGTCCACGGCGGCGTCGACGGCGCGGCGCAGCGCCGCCTGGTCGGCGGGTTTTGCGACGCAGAACAGCGCGGCCTTGTAGTAATCCGCCTGGCAGAGCTGGATGAACTGGTCGGCCGCCAATTCGGCGTCGAGAGGCGCGAGCCGGCCAGCCGCGACGTGCCGCTCCAGATAGGCGCCCAGCATGACGGCGCCGGCTTTCGGCCCCGCTTCGTGAAAAGCCTGCCCGATCCGCGGATATTTCGCCACCGCGCCAATGACCATCCGCAAATGGGCGAGATGGTCGGCGGTGCACATCTGCTCCATCAGGCCGACGCCGATGCGCGTGAGCACTTGCGCCAGATCGTCGTCCTCCTCCGGGAAATGGAACAATTGCTCGGCCTGCAGGCTGCGGTCGTGACGGACCATTGCCTCGAACAGGCTCTCCTTCGAAGGGAAATAGACGTAGAGCGTGCCTTTCGAGACGCCGGCAGCGCGGGCTATGTCGTTCATGCTGGCGCCGTCGAACCCGTCGGCGAGGAAGGTGTGGCGGGCGCCGTCGAGGATCTGGCGCATCTTGATGTCGCCGCCATGAGTGTGCCGCGGCCTGGGCGCGACATCGTCCCGTTTCGCCGGAGGACGCGCGCCTGACAGCTTTTTCGCGTCGGCGCGCAGAATGTTTGGTCTACTCATTTTGATTCCTCGCGCCGCCTGGCGCTCCGCTGCAGGCGCGTTCCCGCTTTTTGCGCCTTCCATGATCCTACTTGGTCCTTGTACCTTATTTCCAGGGCCGATCGAGCCGTTCGCCGGGCGCTGCCGCCGCAGAGGGCGCCGGCTCGTTTTCTGCCGTTGGGCGAGGGCGCGCCGAGGCGAAGCGCCGAATTAAACAAGGCGTTCTCTCGTTCCACCGCGCGAATGGCGGCTTAAGCGGAATTACGTATTGACCGAACCGTTCGGTTCGAAGTAACGGTAGGGCCGCATCGCTTCGAATGTCAATCGCGGCCGTTTCTGCCGCTACAGTTGTTTTGTCGTCGCCAATTGCCGCCCGGAAACGCCTTTCGCGCCCGGTGTCCTTCAACTCTCTGCCAGATCATTCGCCATGACCGAAAACCCTACCGGCAACCCTCCGTGGGCCGCTTCTTTTCTCGTCACGAGGGCCAAATGACCGAGCCGTCGAGCCCTCCGCAAGTATACGATACGAACGCCGAGGGCGAGGCGGAAAGCGGCGCTTCCGATCATCCATCGATCGCCAATTTCGAGCGTTTCAAATCCCGCGTGCTGCCTTCATCGCCCAGTTCTCTCAAGACTTGGTCAGCCCATGGCGAGGCGGACGCGCTCCGGAAACCAGGCCGGCCCGGAACACGAAAATCTCTGTTCGGCGCGGCGCTGGCGGTCGCGCTGCTCAGCGCCGGGGCGGGTCTGGCCCATTTCATCACCGTGGGCCGTTTCATCTATTCCACCGACGACGCCTATGTGCGGACTGACCTGGCGATCATCTCGCCAAAGATTTCCGGCTATGTCGAAGAGGTCGGCGTCGTAGACAACCAGCATGTGGCGGCGGGCCAGGTCCTGGCGCGGATCGACGCCGTCGATTACCAGCTCGCCGTCGCAGCGGCGCGTGGAAAAGTTCGGACTGAGGACGCGACCATCGCGCGGATCGGCGCGCAGGCCGAGGCGCAGAATGCGGCCGTGGCGCAGGCGGAAGCCCAGCTCGTTTCCGCCCGCGCAGAACTCGTCCGGGCGGAGGCCGACCTTGTCCGCATCCGCGCCTTGACGGTCGACAATTTCGCGACGCGGCAGCGCTTCGACCAGGCGGTGGCCGACCACGACAAGGCGGCCGCCGGCGTTTCCGGCGCTTCCGCCGCGCTCGCCGGCGCCAGGGCCAACCTGGTCGTCTTGCAATCGCAGCGCGAGGAGGCGGTGCGGGCGCGGGCGGAACTGGCCACGGCGGTGGAGCGCGCCGAACGCGATCTCAGTTTCACTGAAATCAAGGCGCCTTTCGACGGCGTCGTCGGCAATCGCGCCGTCGAACCGGGCCAGTTCGCACAGCCCGGCGCGCGTCTGATGGCGCTCGCGCCCGATGGCCGCTATTATGTCGAGGCCAATTTCAAGGAAACCCAGCTCGACCGGCTGGCGCCGGGGCAGAAGGCCACTCTTCGCGTCGACGCCTTTGGCGGCAAGGCCTTCGACGGCGTGGTCGAAAGCATCGCTCCGGCCTCAGGCTCCGAATATTCGCTGCTGCCGCCCGAGAACGCCACCGGCAATTTCACCAAGATCACCCAGCGCTTTCCCCTGCGCATCCGGCTGGCCGCGCCTGCGGAAAAGGAGCTGCTGCGGGCCGGGCTTTCAGTCGTCGTCGACGTCGACACGCGCGGGCCCGACGGGAACTGACGGGAAATGACCGGCGAACCGCAATTTTCGCTGCGACGGCTGTTCGCCTTCATCGCCATGGTCTTCGGCATGTTCATGGCGATCCTGGACATCCAGATCGTGTCGGCCTCGCTCGCCACCATCCAGGCCGGCCTCTCCGCCAGCGCCGACGAGATCGCCTGGGTGCAGACCAGCTACCTGATCGCCGAAGTGGTGATGATTCCGCTCTCGGGGTTCCTGTCGCGGGCCTTCTCCACGCGCGTCATGTTCGCCGCCTCTGCCGCGGGTTTCACCCTGATGAGCCTGCTCTGCGCCACCTCGACCAGCATCGGCCAGATGGTGTTCTGGCGCGCCATGCAAGGGTTTATCGGCGGCGCCATGATCCCGACCGTCTTCGCCGCGGCCTATTCCATCTTTCCGCGCAACAAGACGGCGATCGTCGCGCCGATCATCGGCCTCGTCGCCACCCTGGCGCCGACGATCGGGCCGACGGTCGGCGGCTATCTCACCGATCTCTTCAACTGGCGCTGGCTGTTCCTGATCAATATCGCGCCGGGAATCATTGTTGCGCTCTCGACCTGGCTCCTGGTCGATTTCGACCGGCCCGACCTTCGCCTGCTGAAGAATTTCGACTGGATCGGACTGGTCTCCATGGCCTGTTTCCTCGGCGCGCTGGAATATTGCCTTGAGGAAGGCCCGACCAAAAACTGGTTCGATGAGGAGGCGATCGTCTGGGCGACGGCGATTTCCCTCTCGGGCGCCGTCATTTTCTTCTGGCGCGCCTTCACCGCCAGGAACCCGATCGTCGATCTCACCGCCTTCGACAACCGTAATTTCTGGACCGGATCGCTCGCCTCCTTTGTCGTGGGAATCGGGCTTTATGGCCTCACCTACATTTATCCCGTCTATCTTGCGCGGGTGCGCGGGCTCTCGGCCTTGCAGATCGGCGAGACGCTTTTCGTCACCGGCCTGTGCCAGTTCCTCGCCGCGCCGTTGGCGGGACGGCTGCTGGTCAGGATGGACCCGCGGCTGATGATCGGGGCCGGCTTCCTCGGCTTCGCCTGCGGCGCGGCGCTGCCCGCCTTCATCACCAGCGACTGGGAATTCGGCGAGCTGCTGATACCCCAGATGTTTCGCGGCTTCGCGCTGATCTTCATGATGGTCCCGATCAATAACCTGGCGCTTGGAACCCTGCCGCCGGCGCGGCTGAAAAACGCCTCGGGCCTGTTCAACGTCACCCGGAACCTCGGCGGCGCGGTGGGGCTGGCGGTGATCAACACCACGATCGACAAGCGGCTCGACCTGCATCTGGCGCGGCTGCACGAAAAGCTGCGCTGGGGCAATGCGCGGGCCGAGGAGTTTCTGGCCAAATTCGCGGCTGTCTACGCCAACAGCGGCGCCGACGCCCAGCTCGCCGCGACGCGGCAGCTGGCCAATCTCGCGCGGCGGGAGGCCTCGGTCATGGCGCTCGCCGACGTCTTCATCGGCATGGCGCTGCTGTTTTTCCTGATGGCCGGGATAACCCCGCTGATGCGCCGGCCCGTGGCCCCGCCGCCGCCGGATGCGGCGCATTAGAGCGAAAGCGCGGGCTACTCTTCGACCATGTTCAGCCGCGCGACCTGGCGGCCGATCCTGGTGATGGCGTCGCGCAGATCCAGCATTTCCTGCTCGGGACTGATCAGCGGCGACGGCCCGGCGCCATTGACGGCCGGCTCGTCCTTTTGCGCCAGTTGCCGGCGCAATTCCATGACGGTGTTCTCATGTTCGTCGCCGCGATGGCGCTCGGCTTCGATCTTGGCCATCAGCCGCGTGCGGCGCGCGTCGAAATCCGCGAGGCGGCGCTCCGCTTCCGCGAGAGCCGCCGCGAGGGTTCGTCCATGTTCCTCCAGCGGCTCGATGCGGGCGTAGGTCTCGCGCCGGGCCGTTTCCGCCGCCTGGTAGCGCGAGCGGGCGCTCTGCAGGTTGGCCGTGGCGGTCTCCAGCGCCAAGCTCAAGTCGTTGGCGCGGATGTCGAGTTCGCGATGAGCCTTGGCGAGTGCGTCAAAGTCGGAGCTCTTCTGAACCAGCTCGTTATGCTTCGTCGCGAGCGCTTCGCGCGTCTCGTCCAGGCTAGCCTGGGTTTTTTCGCCGAATTCCAGGGATTTGGCGAGTTGGGCGTTGCGCTCGTCGAGAAGCGCGCTGGTTTGCGCCAGCTGTTCGTTGGCGCGGGCGACGGCGACGGCGCGGCGGCCGAGTTCGGCGGCGTCCGCGGCGCGTTCGTTTCGCGCCTCCTCGGCCTTGAGCTCCAGGGCGCGATTCTCGACGGCGAAACGGGCGCGCAGCAGGTCGCGGTCAGCCTCGATCTCGTCAAAGGTCATGGGCAGGCGGGCCTCGATCCGCGCCAGGGTCAGCCGGCGGGCGCGCGCGGAAACCAGCGGCAGAAGGGCCAGGCCGATCAGGCCGCAAATCACGAAACCTAAAGTAAAATCGACAATTTGCTCGACCAAGACCTTGAAACCTGCGCAGGGAAGCGGGCGCGCTCACGCCCGTAAATCGACGCCACATTGCCATTTTTGCCGCGCCAATGCAAAGCGCGCGCTGACATCTCGCGTCGAAAGGCCCCTCAGAAGGGATTCCAGGTCGAAATCCTTCGTGAATTTCAGGTAGCCGATATTGACGCCGAGCCGGGCGCCCACGCCGGTGCGGATCGGCACCACCATGATGCCATTGACTCCCAGGGCGGTGACGCCGAAGCCGCCGACGAAATAGGCCGAGCCGTCAATGCCGGCGAAACGCTGGTAGATCGCGTGGGCCGAGGGCAGGGCGTAGACTAGCATCATGGTGCGGTCGCCGTCCGCGCCGGCGTCGAAGCCGACCGAGGGGCCTTGCCAGAAGACTTTGCGGTCGCCGGCGTTGCGGGTGTACATCGTGCCCTCGCCGTAGCGCAGGCCGCCGACAAAGGCGCCGCCGGCCTCCTGGCCGAGGATGTAGGCGTTGGGCTGGCCCCAGCGTTTCGTCGCCGACTGGATGGCTTCCGCCAGACCGCGCGAGAGGCTGCCGAAGAAGCGATGGCCGTTTTCGACCAGGTCGTTGTCGGTATAGGGCATGGGGCGCTCCTGCGCCCGCGCCGAAGAGGCGCCAAGGGACGCGGAAAGCGCGAGGCTGGCGGCGAGTCCCAGGCCAAGCCGGCGGATGGCGGCGCGCCGCGAAACTCTGTCCATGATCCCAAGCTCCGGTTACGGTTCACCGGCGCGATTATTCAGGGACAGGGTGAACGCTTTATTAACGATCCGCGCCCGCGCCCGGAGCTTGGACGTATATTTTCGCGGCCGCGGGGTCGCCCCAGGCGATGAACGGGCCATTGGCGAAGGCTTCGCCGGCCTTGCCATAGGCCATCGGGGCGCCGGAAGGGTCTTGCACGAGGCCGCCGGCGCGGCGCAGCACGGCGTCGCCCGCGGCTATGTCCCATTCCATGGTGCGGCCGAAGCGCGGATAGACGTCGGCCTCGCCGGCCGCGACAAGGCAGAGCTTCAGCGAAGAGCCGGTGGAGATCACCTCGCCGGCCGGCAGCCGCGCCAGAAAGGCGTCGGTCTCGGCGTCGCGATGCGAGCGGCTGGCGACGGCGATGGCGCCGCGCTCCGGCATCGGCCTTGTGCGCAGGTCGCGCCAGTCGGCGGCAGGCGGCAGGGCTGCGCCCGGCGCCGCGGAACAGCTGCGCGCGCGCCGCCCGGCGACGAAAAGCGCGCCGCGCGCCGGCGCATAGACCACGCCCGCCACCGGCGCGCCCGCCCTGATCAGGGCGATATTGACGGTGAAGCAGTCGCGCCGGGCCAGAAACTCCTGGTGCCGTCGAGGGCGTCGACCAGGATGAAATCGCCGCCGTCAATCCTGGGGACCTGCCCGGCGGCGCAATGCTCCTCGGCGACCACCGGCAGCGGCGCCAGGCGGGCGAGGCCTTCCCAGATCACCTCTTCGGCGAACAGGTCGGCGTCGCAGACCGGGCTCTGGTCGCTCTTGATCCGCATGTGCGGGTCGACCTCGAAGACGCGCATGATCGCCGCGCCGGCGTCGAGCGCCAGCCGGGCGAAAATCTCCGCGAGCGCCTCGTCTTCGGGCGTTCCCTCGATCATGCCAGACCCTTTCGCTAACCGGTCATTCACCATTTTTCATTCATAAGATGTTGCACGCGCCTGTTAAAGGAGATTTACGCTTCTCCGGGCGCACCGCCTTCATTTACCCACGTCACGGGAAACGGACCCCATGAACATCCTTGCGCTTGAATTCCATCGACCTCGCGGCGCTGTTGTGTTCGCGCGTCTGCCATGACGTCATCAGCCCGGTGGGCGCCATCGTCAACGGGTTGGAAGTGCTGGAGGACGACAAGGACGAGGGCATGCGCGAATTCGCCATGGACCTCATCCGCAAGAGCGCCAAGACGGCCTCCGCCCGCCTGCAGTTCTGCCGCCTGGCCTTTGGCGCGGCGGGCTCGGCCGGGGCGTCAATCGACACCGGCGACGCCGAGAACGTGGCGCGCGGCCTGATCGCCGACGACCGCACCCAGCTGACCTGGGAAAGCCCCCGCGCCTTCATGCCCAAGAACAAGGTCAAGCTGGCGCTGAACCTCTGCCTGATCGCCCATGCCTGCATTCCGCGCGGCGGCCACATGCATGTGGTGATCGAAGGCGAGGGCGACGAGGCGAAAATGTCGATTTCGGTCAAGGGCCCCAATCTGAAGCTCGCCGGCCATGTCGCGGACCTCCTGGAAGGACGCTCGGAAAGCGGCAATGTCGACGCCCACGGCATCCAGCCCTATTACACCGGCCTGGTGGCGCGCTCCTGCAACATGGGCGTGCAGGTGTTGGCGACGGCGGACGAGGTCACGCTGAAGGCCGCCCCGGTCGCGGCGGCGCCGAGCGCCGAATAAATTCATTCATCATCCACTGGGCCCTCATCAACCGAGCAGCCGAGCCCTCGTCCTGAGGGCGCCCTTTGGGCGCGTCTCGAAGGACGAGGGCGGCGCCGAGCGTTGGCCCGCCTGAACCCAGGCGCCGTCATTGCGACTGCGAGCCGAAGGCGCGGCAGGAAGCAATCCATCCCAGAGAGCTGGGGATGGATTGCTTCGGAGCTCACGCTCCTCGCAATGACGTCCCTGATCGAGGTCCAGCGCCGGCCCCCGCATGAAAGATTTGCGAATGAGCTCGGGATTGCCTTGCGCTGGCGCGACAGGCGGCTATAAAGGCGCGGAAATTTCGTCCCGGAGCTTTTCCACCGGGATGAGTAGGAGGGGTGGCCGAGTGGTTGAAGGCGCACGCCTGGAAAGTGTGTATACGGGAAACCGTATCGCGGGTTCGAATCCCGCTCCCTCCGCCAGATAAATTTCCAACCATTTGAAAATAAAGTGGCTTTAGATTTCGCTATTTTTGGGCCCCACTATAGGCCCCACTTCTGGCGTGAGATTGGGTGCGAGAGCGGGGGTGTGGGTGTGCGAAGGTTATTCGCCGCCCTCGTCATCAGCCGAAGGGGGATCGGCATCCTTCTGCTTGAAAAAGTCCATCTGCGCATCTGACGGAGGAAGCGGAAGGTCGGCCACGCCGATCACGGTGAAGCGTCCCCTGGCCAGCGCCTTGATGTGTGGATCGTCCGAATAGATGATCGTTGCACTCTCGACTGCGGCTATGGCGACTATTTGATCGTCGAACTTGGCTTTTGCCCTCGGAACTTCGTTCATTTTCCCTGACGCCGCCCGCGCCGCCTGGGTTGCTGCAAATTCAATCGCAGCCCGCTCGTCGAAGCCAACAATTCGGAATTGCCGCGACTTGTGAAAAATGTCGAGCCAGTCGGGTGCGGCCTGCTGCGCCTTGACAAGCAATTCGCCCAGCGTAGGCGTCGGAATGATGATCTTTGCCTTGCCTTGCTGTAGGGACAAAATCAGATGATCGAGGCGCGCCTTGCATTCAGTGACGGGCGCGCCTGTTACCGCGTCGATAGGCGCGTTCGCGTTTTCGTCGAGAAAATAGACGAGGACACTCGTATCAAAAACTACGATCAATTGGCGTCCTCATTCCCGTAACGATCTTCGAGGAGCGCGCGAACCGGATCGGGGACTTCGCGCCAGTCACTGCCCTTGACCTTGCGCAGGCTGGCCACAACCTCCGACAATGGCCGGTCCTCAAGCTCTTCAAAATTGCTGATCTTGAAATTTCTCAATTCCCACGTGCCGTCGCCGTGTCGGAACCACGTTCCTTCACCGTGAAAGCGAAGCACCGCCCCGAAAAGATAGTGGCGCAATTGGAGGGCGCGATCTTCGGTTGCGGTCAGCCCAGTGAACTCGATCGCGCCATCGCGGATATGCACATGCTTTAGGTCGCCGCGCCCGCTGATCGCAAAAACCTGCCCGTCGAGCGTGCAATCCTGCCGGAACGGGCCGAACAGAAGCGGTTCAGGGCGTGTCTTGCCAGGAAATGGGATAACAGTCGCCCCGTCGTCGCCGGCCAGGGCGCCGCTCGCGTTGTCTTCCTTGAGCATGTCGTCAATTCGATTGAACGCTTTGCTGGCGTCGCGTGGCGCGTGGCCATTGCGAACCAAGCGAACGCGCTCACGCACTTTCACTCTTGCAGGCGCATCAACGTGGGCCTTCAGCTTGACCGAGCCGGCTTCAATCGCTGTGAAATGGACTTGCCCGGTTTCGCCAAGCAGTTCGGCGAGCGCAGCCATATATTCCGCGAGACGCCCCATTGGGATCGTCGCGGGCGTAAAACTGTCTGCGATTTCGGAACTGATATTCGCCGTCCATTTCGTGCGCCTTTGTCCTACCTTATCGTATCACGGCACACCTTGACGAGAGGTTGCGCCTCTCAATCTAGTTCAGAACAAAAATAGAACATTTTGGTTGGTCTGTCGATCACAGCCGCACCGTCTCTAGATTGGGATTTGCGCTCCATCAACGATGGTCGCTCGGCCATGTCGCGCGCACGCCTGCCAGCGCCATCGGCGCGCGGAACCTCAAACGAGGTCAACAGCGGATTTCGCTGCGAAATTGCAAATACCAGGCCCATGCCGACCGGATAGCGCCGCTGGCGTCGACACCTTCTCCAACAAGGGGGGAAGGGAGTGCGGAAGCGCAACCTTGGATTGTATTCGGGGAACGGTCACGAAACGTGCAAAAAAAGCAAAAAAAGAGGAAGAAAACGGGAGATTCCTGCGTTTTTCATGCTGTTTTCGGACCAAAAAACGGTGATTATTGATCTCTCAACCTCCGGGTTGCAGGAGATTCGACGCTGAAAATGCGTTCGGACGCGCCGAAATGACCGGCGCGCCTCGGTCTTAAATAATCGCATTAAAACAATGTGTTAATACCGCCTCCAGCGGCGGCGCCGGCGAGGAGCTTCCCACCAAAGTTTCACTGGAACATAACAAGAACAGAATTTCCTTATTTTTCCAACGCTTTCATCTTTTTATCGACGCGGGCCAATTTCGTTTTTCCCGCAAGGGGATAGGGGCAATCCAGCGTCTGCCCGAACCTCCACGGCAATTCCCATCGCCGCGAGCGTCAAGGTCGCCAGCGCAGGAGGCGCAAGCCGGCTTACAGCCCCCGCGCCCAGGCTGGGCGCAAGGGCGCGGTTTCGGGGGCGGCGATGGCGGCGCGGAGTTGCTGCAGCAGGCGCGCCTTGTCGGCGCCGAGCGTTCCCTTCAAGACCAGCCAGTTCGAGGCGTGGTCGCTGCGAAACACCGTGCGCTTCAGCTCCAGCGCCGACAGGAAGATCTCCATTTCCTGCATCAGGCCGATCACGCTCAGCGGCGCCCAGCCGGGAAATTTTTCGCGCAGGCGGGCGTCGCCTTTGGGAAAGCTCACCACCAGCGTGGCGACGAATTCCGGCTGGGTCGCGTTGAGCAGCGCCGCCGAATTTTCCGCGTGCTGGCGCGACAAGGCCTGGCCGCCGAGGCCGTTGAGGATCATCACCGAGCGCTTGATCCCCGCCGCGCCGAGTTTTTCCAGCGCCTCGCGCGTGGTCTCGAAAGTCTCGCCCTTGTTGACCCGCGCCAAAACTTCGTCGTCGCCGGATTCGGCGCCGACATAGACGAGCGACAGGCCGAGGTCCGCCAGTTCGCGCAACTCCTCGACCGATTTCTTCTTGCACATTGCGCGGCAGGCAATAGCAGGAAATGCGCCGCACGCCGGGCAGCTCGCGGCGGATCGCTTCGAGGATGGCGACGAGGCGCCGCGTGGACAGGGTCATGGCGTCGCCGTCGGCCAGAAAGACGCGCCGGACGCCGCCGCCATAGGCTTCGCCGCAGCGGCGGATGGTCTCGAAAATTTCCGCTTCGTCGCGCGGGCGGAATTTCTTCTGCGGCGCCGTGTACATGTCGCAGAAGGTGCAGCGGTTCCACGAACAGCCGTCGGTCACCGGCAGGATCAGCGATTCCGCCTCGCTCGGCGGGCGGTAGACGGGTTCGACATAGCGGATGCGGTGTCGATGGTCAGTTGCGATCGGGAAAATGCTAGTTTAGCGCAATTGCCGCGGCTGCGGAAAAAGCTCTTCGGGCGGCCGGCTCCCAGGCCGAACACGCTGCGGCCGCCATAGTCGTGCGAGCGCCGCCGCTCCTCGTCGATGAATTCGGGCAGCGACGGGCCGCGACGCCGTCGCGCTCGAGCCGCCGCGCCTGCGCGTCGAGCCGGCGCAAGGCGTCGAGACGGTCGTCATTGCCGAGCTTCGCCCTGGTCGACCGCGCCTTTCAGCACGTCGATGGTCTGGTCGTAGACTTTGATCGGCACCGGGAAGGGATGGCGGTCCTTGCCGCCATGGGCGAGCGAGAAACGCGCGGGATCGGCGAAGCGGCAGGGCGCGCCATGGACCACCTCCGCCACCATCGCGAGCGAGCGCACGGTGCGCGCGCCGACGCCGGGAACGAGCAGCAGATCGGCGAAATCCTCCGGCCCGCGTCCGCCGCCGCGGCCAGCGCGCCATGGAGGCGGCGCAGCATCACGTCCTTGGGCCGGACGTCGTGATGCGCGGGCATGACGAGATGGGGCAGCAGGGGCTGCGCCGGCGCGGGCTCGGTTATGCCTTCGAGCGCCGCGACTTCGCGCACGATGCCGTCGGGGCCGAGGTCGCGCAGCAGGTCGAGCTGGCGCGTGCCGCGAAGGCTTCGGCGCGGCGGTCGGTGAGATTGACGATCTCGCCCTGGTTTTCGCCGTCGATCGCCGCATGGGGCGCCTCGACGAAATTCTTCAGCCCCTCGGAGAGCCAATGATAGCGCCGCGCGTGTCGGCTGTCGCCGTTCATGCCCTGCTGCACCACCACCCAGTTGCCGTCGTCGGCGACGATGAAGCCGTGCAGATAGAGATCGAAGCCGTCCTGCACCGCGGCGCTGTCGACCTTGGCGACGAGCCGGCTGGCCTGCGCCAGCGCCGCGCCGTCGAAACCCGACGCGCTCGCCGATGGTCGCCAGCTCCAGCGGCGTCTGCCGCGAATGCGTGCCGCGCCCGCCGCAGACGTGGAGGCCGAGTTCGCCCGAGAGCGGCGCGAGGCCGCGCTTGAGCGCGCCGATCACGCTGGTGGTGATGCCGGAGGAATGCCAGTCCATGCCCATGACGGCGCCGAAGGACTGGAACCAGAAGGGATGGGCCAGACGGCGCAGGAATTCGTCGCGGCCATAGTCGTGGACGATCGCCTCGGCGATCACCGCGCCGAGCCGCGCCATGCGCTGGCCGAGCCAGGCGGGAACCCGGCCGTTATGAAGCGGCAGATCGGCGCTGCCGGATCGCTTGGCCACGACTTCTCCGCAGAAAGGGACAAGCCGCAGGATGCGCCCGCGCGGTCGGGCGCGCAAGGCGGTCTGCCGCCGCCGCCGGTGGTCCCGGCGGCGGCTCTAAAATTTACGCAGCCTCGGAAATCGCGGGCATGCGGATCAGGTAGTCGAAGGCCGAAAGCGCCGCCTTGGCGCCGTCGCCCATGGCGATGACGATCTGCTTGTAGGGCACGGTCGTGGCGTCGCCGGCGGCGAACACGCCGGGAGCGGAGGTCTGCGCCGCGCGCGTCGATCTCGATCTCGCCGCGCGGGCTCAAGTCGATCGCGCCCTTCAGCCATTCGGTGTTGGGCAACGAGGCCGATCTGGACGAATATGCCTTCGAGATCGACGCGATGCGACGCGCCGCCGACCCGGTCCTTGTAGGACAAGGCCGATCACCTTTTCGCCGTCGCCATGCACTTCGGTGGTCTGGGCCGAGACGATGACGCGTGACATTGGCGCAGCGCAGCGCAGCTTGGCCTGCAGCACCGCGTCGGCGCGCAATTGCGCGTCGAACTCGATCAGCGTGACATGGGCCACGATGCCGGCGAGGTCGATCGCCGCCTCGACGCCGGAATTGCCGCCGCCGATCACCGCCACGCGCTTGCCCTTGAACAGCGGGCCGTCGCAATGCGGGCAATAGGCCACGCCCTTGTTGCGATATTCGCGCCTCGCCGGGGACGTTCATCTGCCGCCAGCGCGCGCCGGTGGAGAGCACGACCGTGCGCGCCTTCAGCGACGCGCCGCTGGCGAGCTGCACCTGCGACAGGCCGCCCGGCGCCGGCCGGGATCAGCTCCGACCGCCGTCTGCAGGTTCATGATGTCGACGTCGTAATCCCTGACATGCTGCTCCAGCGCGCGTCGCGAGCTTCGGCCCTTCGGTATGCGGCACCGAGATGAAATTCTCGATCGCCATGGTGTCGAGCACCTGGCCGCCGAAGCGCTCGGCGACCACGCCGGTGCGCAATGCCCTTGCGCGCGGCGTAGATCGCGGCGGCCGCGCCGGCCGGGCCGCCGCCGACGACCAGCACGTCGAAGGGCGCCTTGTCGCTGCAGCTTTTCCGCGGCGCGCGCGGCGGCGCCGGTGTCGAGCTTGGCCAGGATCTGCTCCAGGCTCATGCGGCCCTGGCCGAAAGGCTCGCCGTTGAGGAAGACCGAGGGCACGGCCATGATCTTGCGCGCCTCGACTTCGTGCGTGGAACAGCGCGCCGTCGATGGCGACATGGCGGATTCGCGGGTTGAGCGCGCCATCAGGTTCAGCGCCTGCACCACGTCCGGGCAGTTCTGGCAGGTGAGCGAGAAATAGGTCTCGAACAGGTAGTCGCCGTCGAGCGCCTTGATCTGCTCGATGCGTCTCCGGCGTCTCCTTCGGCGGGATGGCCGCCGACCTGCAGCAGCGCCAGGATCAGCGAATTGAATTCATGGCCCATCGGCAGGCCGGCGAAGGTCACGCGCAGCCTCGGCTCCGACGCGGCGGATGGCGAAAGAGGGCTTGCGCGTGTCGTCGCCGTCGCTGCGACAGCGTGATCTTGTCCGAGAGCGCGGCGATATCTTCGAGCAGCGCCGCCATCTCGCGCGATTTGTCGCTGTCGTCGAGCGAGGCGACCAGCTCGATCGGCTGCACGATACGTTCGAAATAGGCTTTCAACTGCGCTTTGATGGCGTCGTCCAGCATGGCGTGGGCTCCTCGTGAAAATTGCAGGGGCAGGGCGCGAGGCTGCCCGGAAGCCGGGCTGAAACTGGCGGGGGCGACGGCTGCGGGCAGAAGCCCGTAGCCGGCGTTGCGAGCAATCAGATCTTGCCGACGAGGTCGAGCGACGGGGCGAGGGTCTTCTCGCCTTCCTTCCACTTGGCCGGGCAGACTTCGCCCGGGTGGCTGGCGACATATTGCGCGGCCTTGATCTTGCGCAGCAGCTCCTTGGCGTCGCGGCCGATGCCGCCGGCGTTGATTTCGACGATCTGGATCTTGCCATTGGGGTCGATCACGAAGGTGCCGCGGTCGGCCAGGCCGGCGTCCTCGATCAGCACGTCGAAATTGCGGCGAGATCGCATGGGTGGGGTCGCCGACCATGGTGTATTCGATCTTGCCGATCGCCGGCGAGGTGTCGTGCCAGGCCTTGTGGCTGAAATGCGTGTCGGTGGAGACAGCGTAGATCTCGACGCCGAGCTTCTTGAACTCGGCATAATTGTCGGCCAGATCTTCGAGCTCGGTCGGGCAGACGAAGGTGAAGTCGGCCGGATAGAAGAAGACCACCGACCAGTTGCCCTTGAGGCTCTGCCTCGGTCACTTCGATGAACTTGCCGTCCTTGAAGGCCTGGGCTTTGAACGGCTTGACCTGGGTGTTGAGAAGGGACATTTCTTGCTCCGCTTGAATGACGTCCGGCTGCGCCTCGGCGGCCGGTGAGCGCAAACTAGACGGATCAACTAATCGAGTAAAACGCAAAAAACATTTTTTATTTATCGTGTTTTTCGATTATTGTGGCGTCATGAGCTCTCCTCTCCCCACCCTTCGCCAGCTCCGTTTCCTCGTCGCGGTTGTCGAGCGTCGCCATTTCAGCGCCGCCGCGAGCGATTGCCTCGTCAGCCAGTCGACCCTCAGCGCCGCGGTCCAGGAGCTGGAGGACATGCTCGGCGTCAAGCTGCTGGAGCGGACCAAGCGCGTGGTGATCCCGACCGCCATCGGCGCCGAACTGGCGGAAAGGGCCAAGCTCATTCTCCAGGGCGCCGAGGAATTCGTCGAGGCCGCGCAGGCGGCGCGGGACCCCATGGCCGGCGCCCTGCAGCTCGGGGTGATCCCGACCATCGGGCCTTTCCTGGTGCCGCGCATCATGCCGGTCCTGCACGAAAAATTCCCCGAGATGAAAATCTATCTGCGCGAGGAGCAGAGCGCGCCGCTGGTGGCGAAACTCGAAAACGGGCAGATCGACGCCGCTATCCTTGCTCTGCCCTATCCCTGCAACGCCCTGGAAACCATGGAGCTTGGCGAGGATCATTTCTTTGTCGTCTGTCCGTCCGGCCATCGTTTGGGCAAGCTGAAGACCGTCCGCGCGCAGGACATGGCGGCCGACGAAGTGCTGCTGCTGGAGGACGGCCACTGCATGCGCGATCATGCGCTCTCCGCTTGTTCGCTCGAAGGCGCCCGCCGCAACAGCGGCTTCCAGGGGACGAGCCTGCATACGCTGGTGCAAATGACCGCGAACGGCCTTGGCGTGACCCTCGTGCCGGAGTTGGCGATTCAGGCAGGCATCTTGCGCGGACTTGATCTTTCGGTCGTCCCCGTGGCGCAGGACGCGCCCGCCCGGCAGATCACCCTGGCCTGGCGGCTGACGTCCAGCCGCAAAACCCTGTTGCGGCGCCTGGGCCTGGTGTTGCGCGAGATCTTGCAGGAGCCGCCGGCGGGGCTCCCGTAATTCGAGAGCCGGGCGCTTGTCGGCGACCCGGGCGGGGAACATATTAGCTTGGGTCATGGAGGCGGCGTCATGCAAGTTCAGGAAAAAGTGGCTTTCGATCAGGTCGCCGCGACGGCCAGCCTGCCCATGCCGCCGAAATTTGCGACCGTGGCCGAGGAGCGCCTGCATCGCAAGCAGAGGCTTGCGGCCGGGTTCCGGCTGTTCTCGAAATTCGGTTTCGACGAGGGCGTCGCCGGGCATATCACCGCGCGCGATCCCGAATTTCCTACGACCTTCTGGGTCAACCCCTTCGGCGTCCATTTCAGCCAGATCAAGGTCTCGAACCTCATCCGCTGCGATCACGAGGGCCGGGTCGTCGAAGGCGATTTTCCGGTCAACCGCGCGGCCTTCGTCATCCATTCGCGTGTCCACGCGGCGCGGCCCGACGCGATTGCCGCCGCGCATGCCCATTCGGTGCATGGCCGCGCCTTCTCGGCGCTTGGCGTCGAACTGGCTCCGATCACACAGGACGCCTGCGCCTTTTACGAGGACCACGTCGTCTATGACGATTACGGCGGCGTGGTCGTGGAGCTGGACGAGGGCCGGCGCATCGCGCAGGCCATCGGCCGAGGCAAGGCCGCCATTCTTCAGAACCACGGCCTGCTGACGGTCGGCGGCAGCGTCGACGAGGCGGTTTGGTGGTTTGCCGCCATGGATCGGTGTTGCCACGCCCAACTTCTGGCGATGGCGGCGGCGCGCGGCGAGCTGAAGCGCATTTCGCCCCCGGCCGCGGCGCAGGCCAGGGGGATCGTCGGCTCAGCCTTTGCCGGCTGGTTCCAGTTCCAGCCGCTTTATGCCCGCATTCTCAAAGAACAGCCCGACCTGCTGGATTGAAAATTACGTAGCGTAAACTTGACCCTTGAGGTTAACCTTCTCTTAACAAGATGGATTCACATCGCAGGCTGCGTGTTATAGTTCCGGCCGGATGAGAAGAAATGACATGGATCGGGACATGGCCGCCGAATGCGTTTTGCAGGACCTCCGCATAGGTTCGAATTATATTGGGATCATCGCGGCGCGAGACGCCTTCGACCTAGGCGCCAGCACGTCGGAGATCGTCGCCACGGCCTGGTCCATGGCAAAGCTTTTGGAGCCGGATCGGGACGCCAAGAAAACGGCGAGGCGGCTGAGCCATTTCGTGCTCGATTGTACGGCTCATGCCGTTATCAATGGCGTCAATCGCGCCGATGTCGAGGCGGCCGCGACGGCGATCAGCTCTGCCCGCCAACTGGTCGACGCGGCGACGCCGTGCTGGGACATCCTGGTGTCCGGCCAAAGCCTGCAGGCATGGGCCTATGGCTCGAAGTTCGATGCCGCATGGTCGACCGCTTGCGCAATTCTGCAGAGCGGTCTGGGCGCTGAGCGTTCGGCCCGCCACGACCCCATGATCCTGGCGCAGACGTATGTTGCGCCCGAACTGGAGCGGGATGAAATCGCCTGGCAGGACCAGCGCCTGAAGCACTGGCTGCTGTCGGCACGTCCGCAGCCGCTGCCGTTCGGCCTTTCCCTGTCCTCGGCGGCCTGAGGCGCGGCGATGCGATCGGGCAAGCTGTCGGACGGCGTGGCCACGAATGCGCCGGCGGAGCTGATCACGATCCTCGCGGCAACGCCCGGAGCCCGGATTGAACGCATCGTGTCAACCGGACAGGCCAGTTCGCCGGGCTTCTGGTACGATCAGGACGATCCCGAATGGGTATTGCTGATTTCAGGTTCGGCGGCCCTGTCGATCGAAGGCGAAAGCGAGGCGCGGATACTGCATCCCGGCGACTGGCTCGAAATTCCCAGCCATGTCCGTCATCGCGTCGAATGGACAGACGCGGAAAAGCCGACGATCTGGTTGGCCGTTCACCTCAAGAACGCTTAGCCGTCTTTGTTCAAACTGTAGCTACAAAAAGCCCGGCCGCAACAATGTCGCGGCCGGGAAAAACATGTCTTGAAAGAGACGAATTCAGGCGGCGGCGAGGTTTTCCGCGGCGCTCTTGCCCGAACGCTCGTTCTTGACGATTTCGAAGCTGAGCTTCTGGCCTTCGACGATGGTGCGCATGCCCGCGCGCTCCACGGCCGAAACGTGAACGAACACGTCGGTGCCGCCGTTGTCAGGCTTGATGAAGCCGAAGCCCTTGGTGGCGTCGAAGAATTTCACGGTTCCGGTGATCATGACGATTTTCCTTTCAATCGCTCATAGGAATATGTTCGCCACGTCTTTGACGCAGCAAACGTTACGTTCGATTTTGATGGGAAGGATCGTCACGACGCCAAAGACGAGGCGACAAATTCAACAAGCAATATCGAGAAAGGTCTTATAGCCGGGATCCTTGTCCAAAACAAGGCCAGAGCGTTTTCAAGCGAAGCGGAGGCTGGATCGCGACAAGACCCGAAGGGCCGCGTCGGCGCATCCTCGCCGAAGCAAAATGTGCGGAGGGGTTCATCGCGCGCCGCTGTCCCCGCGGCGCCGTTCAAGCGGTCTCGGCCTTGAGCCCTACCTTTACGCCGCAAGCGCGCGCGAGCGCCGCCTCGCATCTGCGGACCTCGGCCAGCGCCTGGTTCACGCGCAGGGACGCTCGAACCTGTTCCGCCACCGAAGCCCCGGCGACCTTGAGCCAATCCATTTCGGCGTGGATTTTCGCGGCGGCGGCCTCGGCCGCCGCCACGGCGCCGCTCAGGACCTGCTGCTTCCTGAATTGAAAATCGATGATCTCGCCCATTCCTTCCCGCTTCCTTTCCATCGAGCCTGCCGTCTGGACAAAGCAAAAAGCCGGCCAATCGGGCGTCCTCCTGAAACCGCGGGAACGATTCCGAGGGAAGGCCGCCATTTGCCGAGTTTTTCATCAGATGCTTGCGCGAAGGCGCCGCCGCGCGCCCTCGCCAAAGCTCGGAAGGCGCGTCTTTCGTCAATAAATCAGGTATTTGTGCGGCGGGCAGTCAGGCAAAAAGCCGTGCGGCGTGCCAGGCGATATGATCGCTCATGAAGGTCGAAATGAAATAATAGGAATGGTCGTAGCCCTCGCGCATGTTGAGCGTGAGCGGAATTCCGGCCTTTTTGCAGGCCTCTTCCAGAAGCCAGGGTTTCAATCCGTCCTGCAGGAAGGAATCGGCGCCGCCCTGGTCGACCAGGAATTCCTTGAAACGGCGCCCATCGGCGATGAGATTCGTGGCGTCATAGGCGCGCCAGGCCTTCTCGTCGGGTCCGAGATATTTTTCCAGCGCCGGCCTGGACCAGCCGCTGGTCGAGGGCTGGACGATCGGCGAAAAGGCCGAACAGCTCCTGAAACGGTCGGGATGTTTCAACGCCAGGGTGAGCGCGCCGTGACCGCCCATCGAATGGCCGAATACGCCCTGCCGGCTCATGTCGGCCGGAAACTTCTCCGCGATCAGCGCGGGCAGTTCTTCCAGCACATAGGAATACATGCGGTAATTGCGGTCATAGGGCGCTTGCGTCGCGTCGAGGTAGAAGCCCGCGCCCTTGCCGAAACGCCAGTCGTCCGGTTCGTCCGGCACGTCGTCGCCGCGCGGAGACGTGTCGGGACACACGATGATCACGCCATGTTTCGCGGCGGCGGCGCGGAATTCGCCCTTCTCGGTGACATTGGCGTGGGTGCAGGTCAGCCCCGAAAGGTACCACAACACGGGCGCGGGACGCTGTGCGGCCTGGGGCGGAACGAAAACCGAAAAGGTCATCTGGCAACGGGTCGTCCGCGCGTCATGGCGATAGACGCCCTGCGCGCCGCCATGCGAACGGACGGTGGAAATTTCTTCCATGCTGCAAATTCCCTTGTGCGCCAATAATCACGGCGCGGCCGACGAAGCAGCCGCGCCGTGTTTCATATCAGGAGCGTCACGCGGCGGCGAGTTTTCCCGACGCCTTGGCGATATGGGTGGAGATTGCGTCCATCAGCGGCGGGGACAAGCAATCATAAGGTTGCAGGCCCAGTTCGCGCAGACGGTCGCGCACGGCGCCCATTTTCGCCGGCGGAAAACCCTGTTCGATGATCGAGGACACGAAGGCGGCGAATTCCGGCGCCGCCCATCCCTGCTCGTTCGACAATTCGGAATGGACGAAATCGAGGCCGTAGAACGGATGGTTCCTGTTCTCGATGCGGCCATACATATGCGTCCCGCAATCCTTGCAGGCATGGCGCTGGATCGTCGCCGAGGGGTCGACCACCTGGAGCTTCTGCTCGTTGGCGACGACGCGCAGGTTTTCGCGCGGCACAACTGCGACCACGGAGAATACCGCGCCCGCGGGCTTCCAGCACTTGGAGCAGCCGCAAGCATGGTTATGCGCGATCTGACCCTTGATTTCGACCTTCACCGGATCGCTGGAACATTTGCAGGTCAGGGTGCCGCCGCCGAAATCGGGACGTCCGGCCTTGACGCCATTGTCGACGGATGGGTGAATGCGGATGTCGGACATGGGCTCCTCCTTTGGATTTGCTCTTGGTTGTTGTCGTGTCGACTGCTGGTCTTGCGGCTGCGCGGCTGGACCCCGGAACAAGTCCAGAAGCCAGCCGAGGCCGAAATCGGCTTTCACTCATCTTCGCCTCCCTGCGCATGGCGACGCGCCGGACGGTTCGAACGGCCAGTCTTACGAAACATATTCGGCAAGCTATTCCTCGCCCATGCGGCGGCTGCTTGGCCATCACGGCGTCTGCGTGCGCCGCTTCTCATGCGTCTGCGCGGCGCGTCACCGCCACGCGGGCCGTTCAAACGTTCCCATTCAAGTAAAATACGCCGTGATCGCCACGCCTATATTTTGCGCCGCGCGAAACGACTTGCGAGCGCAAAATCCGTCGAGCGGAGTATGGCATAAAGCGTGGCGTCTTGAAGCCTCGGCCGCCTTAATAATCGCTTATGATTTCGCTATTGACTGTGCGTCCGCTACGGACTCGAATAGCTTTTCAACATGACCTTGCCGCGCCGCGCTTTTTTTGTCCTTTGCCGCACGCTCCGCGCCGCCGTGGGCGCCTTGGCCGTGGTCGCGGTTTTCCATGCGAACGGCGCGACGGCGCAGCAGGCTGACCCCGCGCTGCAAGTCGAGATCGCCGTCGTGGTGCGCCAGAAGCCCGAGCCGCCGCTCTACGATCCAACCGCGACGCCGCAGGACGAAGCATTGCAGGGCGTGCGTCTCGCCATCGCCGACAACAACACCACGGGCGCCTTTCTCGGCCAGCATTTCACGCTTGATGAAGTCATCCTCGCGCCGCAGGAGTCCCCGGCCGAGGCGGCGAAGCGCCTGAGCGACAAGAACCTCGGTCTCTTCATCGTTGACCTTCCGGGTGACGAACTGCTCGCCTTCGCCGACGCGTTGCAGGGTCGTGACGCCGCCGTATTCAACGTGGCGGCAGAGGACGATCGGCTGCGGGCGAGGGATTGCCGGGCCAACATCTTCCATGTCGCCCCGAGCCGCGCCATGCTGACCGACGCCCTGGCGCAATTCCTTTCGGTCAAACATTGGGCCAACCTCTTCCTCATCACCGGCCCCAAGCCGTCGGACAAGCTCTACGCCGAGGCGCTGCGCGCCTCAGTGAAGAAATTCGGGCTGAAGATCGTCGCGGAAAAACCCTGGACCTTCGGCGCGCTGGCCCAAGCGCGCGGCGACAGCGTCACCATGGCGGACGCGCTTATCTTCACCCAGGGCGTCAATTACGACATCATGGTCGTCGCCGACGAAGAAGACGATTTTGGCGACTATATTCCCTACCATACGTGGGATGCGAAACTTCTGGCGGGCACGCAAGGACTGGTCGCGGCGTCGTGGCATCCCACGCAGTTCGCCTGGGGCTCGGAACAGCTCCAGGATCGTTTCCTGCGCCTGGCCAACCGGCACATGCGTCCCATAGATTACCAGGCCTGGACGGCGGCGCGGGCGGTGGGCGAGGCGGTGGTCCATGAGAATTCCGCCGATCCGCGCAAGCTTGCCGCCTACATGCTCGATCCAGACTTCAGCGTCGCGGCGTTCAAGGGCGTGGCGGTCAGCTTTCGCCCCTGGGACCGGCAATTGCGCCAGCCCCTGCTGCTGGCGCAACCGGCCTTCCTGGTGGCGGTCGCGCCGCAGCCAGGGTTCCTGCATCAGCGCACGCCGCTCGACACGCTGGGCGTCGACCAGCCCGAAACGCAATGCCATTTGAAGTGACGCTCCAAGGGGGGACGGATGCAGAGGATTTTGACCGGGCCCCGCACGACGCTGGGGCTGTTTTTGCTGCTGTCGGGCTTTTTTCCGCTGTTCGGCTTGGCGCCAGCCCTTGCCTACCGCGTTTATGTCACGAACGAGAAAGGCAATTCCATCAGCGTCATCGACAGCGACAAGCAGCAGGTGGTCCAGACCGTTCCTGTGGGCCGGAGGCCGCGCGGCATCCTCGTCAGTCCCGACGGCAAGCTGATCTATGTCTGCGCCAGCGACGACGACGCCATCGAGGTGATCGACGCCTCGGACATGAAGATCCTGCGCACGCTCGAATCCGGACCCGATCCCGAACAGTTCGCGCTCGACCCCTCCGGAAACCCTCTCTACATCGCCAATGAGGACAATGCCGAGGTGACGATCCTCGACGTGGTCAAGAACCAGACGCTCGCGCAGGTTCCCGTCGGAGTCGAACCGGAGGGCATGGGCATCAGTCCCGACGGCAAGCTGCTGGTGGCGACGTCGGAAACCACCAACATGGCGCATTTCATCGACCCCCGATCCTACAAACTGATCCAGAGCGTGCTGGTGGGAAAACGGCCGCGCGTCGCGGTCTTCAACCGGCAGGGAGGCCTGGTCTGGGTGAGTTCGGAGATCGGCGGCGGCGTCGCCGTCATCGACGCCGTAACCCGCAAGATCGTGAAGAAAATCAGCTTCGACATTCCTGGACTGACCAGGGAGGAAATCCAGCCGGTTGGCGTCGCCCTGACCTCCGACGGCAAGACCGCCTTCGTGGCGCTTGGCTTCGCTAATCGCGTCGCCGTCATCAATGCGCAGACTTACGAGGTCGAAAAATATTTGCTGGTCGGAGCGCGGGTCTGGCATCTCGCCATGACTCCCGACGAAAAGTTACTTTACACCACCAACGGCAATTCCAACGATGTCTCGGTGATCGACGTGGCCGCGCGAAAGGTCGTCAAGACCATCGCCGTCGGCGCCGAGCCGAACAGCGTTGTGTCCTCGCCGAACTGAAAACGCCCGAGGGAGGCGCGCATGAAGGGAGTTCTATCTGGCGCTTTACTTGTCGCGAGCCTTTCCGCGAGCCTCTTGACCTGCCTTGGCGCGGGCGCGCGGGCGGCGGCGCCCGGAGCGAAAAACGCCGACTGGCCATGCGCCCAGCCGCGCACGCCGACCATCAGCGCAGCCACAGTCTGGGCGGGCCCGGAAATCGACAAGTCCGGCCCCTGGGACCAGGATCGCGAGGCCGCAGAACTGGCGCAAAAACTCGCGTCGCGGCGCACGCCGCTGGCGGACGTCGATGGGCTGCTGGACGAATTCGTCACCAAGGCGGGCGCGGACAAGGGCGCCGACAAGGATGTGGAATTGACCCGCGTCTTCGCCGGCGTGCTGGAGCTGGTCAATGCGCAGCGCGACCGTGTCATCGCGGGCATCGTCAATTACGCGCATGGCCAGAACGAACGCGCGGCGAAGGTGCGCGCGGACAGCGAGCTCGTCGCCGATCGGCAGGAGGCGGCCGCGCCGCAGCAGGAGCAGGAAGAGGCGGAGACCAGCCTCAAATGGGACAAGCGGATTTTCGAGGAGCGGGCGAAGTCGCTGACCTATGTCTGCGAAACCCCGGCGCTTCTGGAGCGGCGCGTATTCGAGATCGCGCGGCGCATCCAGCAGAAGCTTTGAGCGAGGCAAATGGCGTAACGGAAAAGTGAATTGGCGTTTTTCGCGCAAGCCTTGACGCAACCATAAGCGCGGTTCTGTGTTATATCTAAGAGCCAATCTTATCGGGCGGAGGAACAAATTCGATTGAATGCAATGGAAATCCGCACGGTCGGGCCTCGAGCCCGAATAAGGCCGGCGGTCGGGAAATGCGGAGGAGATGGGCATGAACGTTCTGATTGTTGAGGATGATGTTATCGCGGGCGGGCCTTTGGCGGAAGGCCTCAAGGCGGAAGGTTTCGACGTGACCGTGGTCGATGGTGCGGAAAATCCGGTGGAGACCGCTGGCGCCGTCAATCCCTGCGCGGTTCTGTTCGATACCGTCGCGCCTGGCGCGCAGATGTTTGAAACCTGCCGCGCCCTGAGGCGGACTGGACGCACCGAGCCCATCCTCTTTCTGAGCGGCCGGCACGACGCCAGCGACCGCGCTAATGGGTTGAACGCCGGCGCCGATGACTTCATCGCCAAGCCCTTCCAGTTTTCGGAACTGGTCGAACGGCTGCGCGCCCATCTCATCCATCACAATATCGCCGACGACGAACGCGAGCGGCGCAAGGTTGGCAAGCTGGTGCTGGACATGCGCGTGCGCCAGGCCTTTTTTGGCAATGTCCACATTCGCCTCACCCAGCGCGAGGCCGAACTTCTGTCGTTGCTGATGCAGAACGCCAACCAACCTGTGTGCCGCGGCGCCATCTATGACGAACTCTG
The DNA here is from genome assembly GCA_963710275.1 of uncultured Alphaproteobacteria bacterium. Classification (GTDB taxonomy): domain Bacteria; phylum Pseudomonadota; class Alphaproteobacteria; order Rhizobiales; family Beijerinckiaceae; genus Rhodoblastus. Next base: position 47,133 of record CAVPZS010000001.1, read on the forward strand.
GGGCGCGCAGCCGGGCACGTCGCTGAATGTCGTCGACGTCTATGTCGGCTATCTCAGGACGAAATTCGCCGACATCACCCGGGTCGGCGGTCCGTTCATCTCCACCGTACGCGGCAAGGGGTTCATGCTCGACATGGCCGGTTACAAATGCGCGGCGCGGTGATCTCGCCGCGTTTGCCGGGCGCGCTGGCGCTCGGCGCCTTTGCCTTTCTTGCAATGGCGGCGGCGCAAGCCGCCGTTCCCGAACTTGAGAACGACTACCCCACCGAGGCTCGTGCGGATTACGTCTTCGGCTGCATGGCGGCCAATGGCCAGACCCGCGAAACCCTCCACAAATGCGCCTGTTCGCTGGATGTGGTGGCCTCCATCCTGCCTTATGACCGCTATGTCGACGCGGAAACGGTCCTGACCGTTCGCCAGGGCGCCGGCTTCATGGCCAACAGCTTTCCGCAGTGTCGGAAAATTTGACGACATGGTTGCGGACTTGCGCCGCGCCCAGGCGGAAGCGGAAGTGCTCTGCTTCAAGTAATTCAGTCGTCGTCGCCGCCGCCCTTGGGGGCGGATTCGGCGGGCGTCGAAGCTATCGGCAGCAGCGGGACGCCATAGTTCGTCAGCACGGCGTCAAAATCCTTTTGCCGATTGCGGATGATCGCGTTCAGCCTGTGCTTCCAGTCGAGTTCGTTGCGCCTGACGCCAAAGGCGATGCGGAAGCTGAAAAACGGCCGCGTCTCCGAATGCAAGGGCGTCGCCGAGAGCGGCGGCTGCGTCTTGGAAAACTCCCTGGCGAAATAGCCGCCGATCGGTCCCCACATCACTGCGCCGTCGATCTCGCCCGACTCGATATCCTTCATCGCGTCCTCCGCCGGCGACGCATAGCGCCTGTCGACCAGCAACGGGTAGGTCTTGGCGTTGTCGGTCAGGCCCAGTTCGAGGAAATGATCGGCGGGCGGGGTCGCGGCGATCACGCCCAGCTTGCGTCCCTTCAGCCGCGGGTCTTCGAGGTGGTCGACGCCGTCGAGCGGTCTGCCTTTTTTCGTCACCAGCACATAGGTCGAAGCGTAATAGGCGTTGGTGTGATCGACGATGTCGGAGCCGAGGCGTCGCAGAGGATGACGTCGCACATGTCCGCGCCCAGCGTGTTGCGGACGAAGCCGGGGCCTTGCGGCGTCCAGAAATAGTGCAGGGGCAGTTTGAGCTCGTCGGCGAGGATCTCGGCAATGCGGTTTTCGAACCCCTCCCTGGCCTTGTTCGAGAAGGGCAGGTTGGCCGGGTCGGCGCAGACCCGCAAGCGGTCGGTCGAGACCAGGTCGGGCCTTTGTTGGGCTTGAGCGGCGCCCGCGAGCAGCGCCGCAAGCGCCGCAGCGGCGCAAAAGCGCACGAAGCTAAACCGGACCCATGCAGGCGTCGGTCGCCGCCTGGCGCTGTGGCTTGGGGTCGTGTTCCGCGGGACGGGCGCGTCCCAGCGCGCCGTCGGCGCGCGCTTTGAGATAGACATAGATGTCGTCGACGAAGCACATGACGTTCTTGTTGAGCCCGAGCGAGTCGGCATCACCTTTTCCTGGCCGGCGGAAAGGTCGTGTCTTGCCCTGCGCCACGGTCGCCATGAAGGTCGCATAATCCATGGTCTTGAGGGAATTCGCCAGCGCCGGCGCATAGGAGGAGCCGAGCCCGTCGGGGCCGTGGCAGACATGGCATTCCGAGTGATAGCGCATGAAGTCCGGAATAAGTGTACCAGTCGGTCTTGCCGTCGGCGGCGATGTCGTAGGTCGGGTCGCCATTGGCGTTGAAATATTTGCCGTCCTGGCTCGACGCCGGCTTCTTGATCGCGGCCGGAACCTGGGCTTGCGCCGGCGTCTGGGCTTGCGCCGCTTCGCACCAGAGGGATAGGCCGACGGCGCAAAGGATCGCCAGACCGCCGCATTTGAATGGGCTCGTCTTCACTTCGTTTTCTCGACTGAACTGGGTGGCCGTTGCGAAGGACCGCGCGGAGGCGAGGCGCCGGGCAGGAAAACCGCCCGGCGCTCAGGCTGCGCTGGCTTATTCGGGGAGGGCGAAGACCGTCAGCGTGCCGCCGAGCGACGTGTAGTTGCTCAGCGCGGCATAGCCGCCGACCGCGCCGAGACCGGCGTGCGGATCGGTCAGGCCAGCCGCGAGGCCGATGCCGGCCCAGCCGCCGACGCCCGAAAGCACCGCGACATATTGCCTGCCCTTGTGCTCATAGGTCATCACGTTGCCGATGATGCCCGACGGGGTCTTGTATTTGTAGAGCTGCTTGCCCGTCTTGGCGTCGACCGCCTTCAGATAGCCTTCGAGCGTGCCGTAGAACACCACGTCGCCGGCCGTCGCGAGCGCGCCGGACCAGACCGAGAACTGCTCCGGGATCCGACCAGACGATCTTGCCCTTGGTGTCGTCCCAGGCGATGAAATTGCCCATGTCGTTGCCGCCGGGGGCGGATACATCGACAGCGTCGCGCCGACATAGGGCTGGCCGGGCGGTATAGCTCACCCGGAACGGCTCGTAATCCATGCAGACGTGGTTGGTCGGCACGTAGAACAGGTCGGTCTTGGGCGAGTAGGCCGAAGGCTGCTCGTCCTTGGAGCCGAGCGCCGCCGGGCAGACGCCCTTGGTGTTGACGTCCTCGCCGTTGCCTTCGGTCGAGTATTTGGCGACCACCTCCGGCCGGCCGTAGCTTCGGGCTGACTTGTCCATGTCGATCTTGGTCGCCCAGTTGACGGCCGGATCGTATTTTTCCGCGACCAGCAACTCGCCGGTGGCGCGATCGAGCGTATAGCCGAAGCCGTTACGATCGAAATGCGATCAGAAGCTTGCGCTCCTTGCCGTCGATCTTCTGGTCGGTCAGGACCATTTCGTTGATGCCGTCATAGTCCCACTCGTCGTGGGGGGTCATCTGATAGACCCATTTGGCCATGCCGGTATCGGGATTGCGGGCCAAGATGGTCATCGACCATTTGTTGTCGCCAGGACGCTGCTTCGGGTTCCAGGTCGAGGGGTTGCCGGAGCCGTAATAGACCAGGTTCAGTTCGGGATCGTAGGAATACCAGCCCCAGGTCGCGCCGCCGCCGGTCTTCCACTGGTCGCCTTCCCAGGTCTTCAGGCTGGAATCTGTTGCCGACCGGCTTGCCGAGTGCGGTGGTCTTCTCCGGATCGACGAGTATCTCGTCGTCCGGGCCTTCCGAGATAGCCGCGCCAGACCATGCTTGCCGGTCTTGATGTTATAGGCGGTCAGATGGCCGCGCACGCCGAATTCGCCGCCCGAGATGCCGACCAGGACCTTGTCCTTGACGACCAGCGGCGCCGAGGTGCCGGTCGCGCCCTTGCTTGGGGTCGCCGTCCTTCATCGACCAGATCGACGGCTGCCGGTCTTGGCGTCGAGCGCGACGAGCGTGGTGTCGGCCTGGTGCAGGAAGATCTTGCCATCGCCATAGGCGACGCCGCGGTTGACCGTGTCGCAGCACATCACCGGAATGACGTTCGGGTCCTGCTTGGGCTCATATTTCCAGAGGATCTTGCCCTCGTTGTTGAGGTCGAGGGCATAGACGATGTTCGGGAAGGGCGTGTGGACATACATGACGTCGCCGATCGACCAGCGGGCCGCCTTCGTGGCCGCGCAGCACGCCGGTCGAGAAGCTCCAGGCCGGCGCCAGCTTGTCCGACGTTCTTGTCGGTGATCTGGTCGAGCTTGGAATAGCGCTGGTTGGCGTAATTGCCCGCGGGCTGAGCCCAATCGTTCGCGTTCTGCGAGTAATTTCATCACGCCTTCATTGGCGCTTGCCGAGCCGGCACAACGCGAGCGCACTCACAGAAATAAGTGTTTCCAGCAGAATTTTCATGGTTTTCCTCCGCTGCCGCACGGTCATTGTGTCTCGCCGTCACGCGATATGCTCGGCCGTTTTCAGCCACATTCAGAGCGATGACTTGGGCCTGGGACGATTGTTGTCGATCCAAGCTTCGCCGGGTTCATGCCGGTCTTTGTCATCCTGCAGAACCGAAGCTTACAGCAGAATTCAGGCGCGGCAACGTGGGCCAGGACATGAGTTCTATTATATTTGGCTTATGGAATAGGTCTCGCCTATCGGATGATTTGCGCCGCCATCCTTGAGCGGCTGCAGCAAGCTCGCGCGCTGGTTGTGAGATAAATGGATTCGCGCGAAGCCTTGGCAGCAAATGGTCCGTATATTGCAGAGAGGAGGCGGCCGGCCATAAATCGCCGGCTTGGCGCTGCGGGAGCGGCAGTCGACACGATCTGAAGTCCAGCTCTGGCAAAATCAGCCTTAATTTTGAGCAAAATCAAAAAAATGGTGCAAAAAGAATAGCTTAGCTATTGACAAAAAGGGAGGGAAATCCGAGTGGGAACAACCCTGGATTGAGGAATGGTCATGGCGTTTTTCACTGCTGTCGTGCTTGTCTGCCAACTTTCCACCACGCCGCCGGGCGTCTGCAATGAATCCAACGCCGTCGACGTCGTTTCGACCCATGTGGAGTTGGAACTCGGTTGCGCCCATGGCTGGCAGGAAGTGATCGCCAGAGGCAGCCTCAAGGAGGACCTGGACAAGGGTTTTTACGTCAAGACCCTGTGCCGGCGGAATGTTCAGGCTTCAAACGCCGTCGAGTAAGCGCAAACAGAAATTTGTTGCAGCGCAGCAGATTTGCGAGGCGGAAGGAAGACTCTAAGATTTTGCTTAGAGATCATCTTGGTCGTTGCGCAACTGTCGGACGGTGGCGTTAAATAGGGTTGCGTATTTCCAAAATGGAGCAGCCCCGATGAAAACCCGCGCCGCAGTCGCCTGGAAAGCCGAGGCGCCGCTCTCGATAGAGACGGTCGATCTCGCCGGCCCCAAGGCCGGGGAGGTGCTGGTCGAGATCATGGCGACCGGCGTTTGCCATACCGACGCCTACACGCTTTCAGGCCTGGATTCCGAAGGCAAGTTTCCGGCGATCCTCGGCCATGAAGGCGCGGGGATCGTGCGCGAGGTGGGCGCCGGCGTGACTTCGGTCAAGCCGGGCGATCATGTCATTCCGCTCTACACGCCGGAATGCCGCCAATGCAAGAGCTGCCTGTCGCAACGCACCAATCTCTGCACCGCCATCCGCTCCACCCAGGGCCAGGGCATGATGCCCGATGGCACGAGCCGCTTCTCCTGCGCGCCCGCGGGCGGCGGCAATGACATACTCTGGCATTACATGGGCTGCTCGACCTTCTCGAACTTCACTGTGCTGCCGGAGATCGCCGTCGCCAAGGTGCGCGAGGACGCGCCTTTCGACAAGATCTGCTACATCGGCTGCGGCGTCACCACCGGCGTCGGCGCCGTGGTCTATACGGCCAAGGTCTGGCCGGGCGCCAATGTCGTGGTGTTCGGCCTCGGCGGCATCGGACTCAACGTCATCCAGGGCGCCCGGATGGTCGGCGCCGACAAGATCATCGGCGTCGATCTCAACCCGTCCAAGGTCGCGGTCGCCAAGAAATTCGGCATGACCGACTATATCAATCCCGACGAGGTCGGGCGCGACAAGGTGGTGCAGGCGATCGTCGACCTGACAGGCGGCGGCGCCGATTTTTCCTTCGAATGCATCGGCAATGTCCACACCATGCGGCAGGCTCTGGAATGCTGCCATCGCGGCTGGGGCACGTCGATCATCATCGGCGTGGCGCCTTCGGGAGCGGAAATCGCGACGCGGCCCTTCCAGCTCGTCACCGGGCGCAACTGGCGCGGCACGGCGTTCGGCGGCGCGCGCGGGCGCACCGACGTGCCCAAGATCGTCGACTGGTACATGGAGGGCAAGATCAACATCGACGACCTGATCACCCACACCATGCCGCTCGACCAGATCAACAACGCCTTCGACCTGATGCACAAGGGCGAGTCGATCCGCTCCGTCGTGATCTTCTAGGGCAGGCTCACCGGCCTGCGCGCTGGGCGGCGGCGATCGGCGCTCCCGATACCGCCGCCGGACCCTGGAAAGGATTGCCGTGGATCAGCACGATGACCGCGGTCGGCGCCGAGGCGAACGCGAACAGGCCGACGGCCAGCATCATCGCCCGTGACGAGCCAATGTGGACCACGGCGATCGAAACCATTGTCAGGAAGCCGAGAAAGGCCATGCCGAGCCATTTCAGCGGGTTCACATGGGTCTGGCTCAGCGCGATCCGTTCATCCCGGCTTTCGCGGACGCGCGTCGCCATGCCCAGGGCCGAACTCGCCACCGGTTGGGGCAGGGCGGACGCCAGCGCGGCGCCGGTCAGGCTCTCCAGCAGGCGATCGGACGCCTCGCTTGTCCGGGCGCTGACTTTGCGGCGCGCAAGATCGGACCATTCGGCGGCGGCGGCGGCGACGTAGCTCTCCAGCGCCTGGCGCGCGCCATCCTGCGCCTGCGGCGGCATCTGCTTGATGATGATGGCGAGACCCCGCAAGCCGTCCGCCTCCGTGCTGACCGCCTTCACCGCGCGGTCATGCGCGGTCCAGGTGTCATTGCCGAGGAAGGCCAGGGTCAGCGCAAACAGCACGCCCAGAATATTCATGAAGGGCGGCGCGACGCCCGCGAAGGGTTGTGTCAGCGCCTGCCCCGATGGCCGGAGCATGAGCCACAGCAAGAGCCAGCAACCCGCGAACGTGCCGACGAGGGCGGCGGCCGCGAAGATATATTGATCATAGACGAGGAAACTGTCGGGCATCTGGGCCTGCTGTCCGTTTTGCCGAGGTTCAGCTAACTAGCCCGCCCCTTCCCCGAACTCAACCGTCCCTTTCAGGCGGCTTCAAAAACGGCCGGCGCGTTCGCAGATCTCGGCGACGGCGTCAAATGCGTCCGACTTCCCGCGGCTTGCGCAAGAACAGGCAAGTCCCATGTAACATGAGACGGTTCGACGAGGGCGCCTCGAGGCGGAGAAAAAGACGCGGGCCGGGTGGGAGACGCGGACATGGTCGCGACCGATCTTTTTCATCGGGACAACCTATCTGAAGAGAGCCTGCTTTCTGCAGAAAACCGCGCGCGTCGCGACAAGGCGCCGCCGCCCGCCGGGGCCGCGCCAGAGTCCCGGCGAAAATTTCTGTCGGGCGTGCAGGCCCTGACGCAATTGCCGATTCTGCAGCGCCAGCGCGACCTCGCCGCCGGCAGGAACACGGCGGGGTTCGTCTCGGGCTATCGCGGCTCGCCGTTGAGCGGGCTGGACCAGGCGCTATGGGCGGAAAAAGCGCGGCTCGAGGCGCAAAACGTCAAGTTTCAGCCGGGGCTCAACGAGGACCTCGCCGCTACCGCCGTCTGGGGCTCGCAGCAGGTCAATTTGTTCGAGGGCGCGCTCTACGACGGCGTCTTCGCCATGTGGTACGGCAAGGGCCCGGGCGTCGACCGCAGCATGGACGTGCTGAAGCACGCCAATGCGGCGGGAACGTCGCGATGGGGCGGCGTGCTGGCGATCGCCGGCGACGACCACGCCGCGCGCTCCTCCTCCATCCCGCACCAGAGCGAACACATGTTCGCCTCGGCGATGATACCCGTGCTCAATCCATCGGGCGTGCAGGATTATCTCGACTTCGGCCTGCACGGCTGGGCCATGTCGCGCTATTCCGGCTGCTGGGTGGCGTTGAAGGCGACGGCGGATACGGTCGAAAGCTCCGCCGTGGTCTCGCTCGATCCGTTCCGCATCACCAGCGTCCTCCCGGAAAATTTCGCCCTGCCGCCCGACGGCCTGAACATCCGCTGGCCGGACATGCCGCCGGACCAGGAATTGCGGCTGCAGCATTTCAAGGTCTATGCCGCCATGGCCTACGCAAGGGCGAACCGGCTCGACCGCATCGTCCTCGGCAGCCCGCGCGCAAGGCTCGGCATCGTCACGACGGGCAAATCCTATCTCGACGTGCGCCAGGCGCTCGACGATCTCGGCATAGATGAGGCGCGGGCGGCGGAGATCGGGTTGCGCGTCTACAAGGTCGGCATGAACTGGCCGCTCGACGCCGAGGGCGTGCGCCATTTCGCCGAAGGGCTGGAAGAAATCCTGGTCGTCGAGGAAAAGCGCCAGCTGATCGAATATCAGATGAAGGAGCAGCTTTATAACTGGCGCGACGACGTGCGACCCAGGGTGATCGGCAAATATTCCGACAAGGGCGAATGGGAGCTGCCGCAGGAGGATTGGCAATTGCCGGCGGCCGGCGAGTTGAGTCCGGCGATCATCGCCCGCGTCATCGTGGCGCGCATCGCGCGTTTCCATCAGGACCCGACGCTGGCCGCGCGGCTGGCCCTGCTCGACGCCAACGAACGCAACGCCGAAGCGCTCAAATCCATGCCGACGCGGGTGCCGCATTACTGCTCCGGCTGTCCGCACAACACCTCGACCATGAACCTGCCCGAAGGCAGCCGGGCGCTGGCGGGCATCGGCTGCCACTACATGGCGACCTGGCTCAGCCCGGCGCAGACGCAGACCTTTTCGCAGATGGGCGGCGAAGGCGCCGCCTGGATCGGCCAGGCGCCCTTCACCAGCACAAAACACGTCTTCGCCAATCTCGGCGACGGCACCTATCAGCACTCGGGCCTGCTGGCGATTCGCCAGGCGGTGGCGGCGAAGACGCCAATCACCTACAAGATCCTCTATAACGACGCCGTCGCCATGACCGGCGGCCAGCCCGTCGAAGGCGGCCTGAGCGTGCCGATGATCGCGCGGCAATTGCTGGCGGAAAACGTCGCGCGCGTCGTCGTCGTGGCGGAGGAGCCGGAGAAATATCTCGGCTCGGCGTCTGCTGCCTGACGGCGTCGACGTCCGCGAGCGCCACGAATTGCACGACGTCGAGCGCAGGTTGCGCGAGATCGCCGAGCGTCACGGCGATCATTTATCGACCAGACCTGCGCGGCGGAAAAGCGGCGCCGCCGCAAGATCGGCGACCTATCCCGATCCGGCGCTGCGCGCCTTCATCAACACCCGCGTCTGCGAGAATTGCGGCGATTGCAGCCTGCAATCCAACTGCATGTCGGTCGTCCCCGTCGAAACCGAATTCGGGCCGCAAGCGCCAAATCGACCAGTCCTCCTGCAACAAGGATTTCTCCTGCGTCGACGGCTTTTGCCCGAGCTTCGTCACGGTGCGCGGGCGGGCGCCTGCACAAGCCGAGGGGCGAGGACGATCTGGACTGGGTCGGCAAGCCTGCCCGATCCCGGGACCGGCGCCGCTCGACGGTCCCTGCAGCATCCTGATCGTCGGCGTCGGCGGCACCGGCGTGGTGACGGTCGGCATCGCTGCTCGGCGCCGCCGCGGCGATCGAGAAGAAATGTGGTCACCGCGCTCGACATGGCCGGCCTGGCGCAAAAGGGCGGCCCCGTCACCACCCATATCCGCATCGCTGCGACCGAGGAGGAGTTGCACGCCACGCGCATTTCCTCGGGCGAGGCGGCGGTGCTGATCGGCTGCGACATGGTCGTTTCCGCCTCGCCGGAGACGATCTTCAAGCTGCGTCCCGACTACACGCGCGCGGTGGTGAACAACGACTTCTCGATCACCAGCGAATTCGTCCGCGCCTTCGCCATCCAGGCGCAGACCGGCAATGTCGCCGCGCATCCCGACCCCGTCTATCAGCGCGAGGCGATGGAGAAGGTGATCGCGGACGCCTGCGGGCCGGGCCGCGCCGATTTCCTGCCGGCGACCCGCCTCGCCACCGCGCTGATGGGCGATTCCATCGCCACAAATCCCTTCCTGCTCGGCTACGCGTATCAGAAGGGCATGCTGCCGGTATCGGCAGATCTCGATCATCGCCGCGATCGAGCAGCACGGCGTCGCAGTCGGGCAGAACCGCAAGGCGTTTTATTGGGGACGGCGCGCGGCGCACGATCTTGCCGCGACCGAAAAGGCCGCCGGCGCGGCCGGAGATAAAGCCGAAGCCCTATGCGCAGCGTCCCTGCAGGAGATGATCGACGGTCTTTCGCGAGAACTCGCCGACTGGCAGAACAAGGCCTATGCGAAACGCTATCACAGCCGCGTCGCGCAGATCCGCGCTGTCGAGCAAAAGGTCGATCCCGGCAGCGAGGCGCTGACGCGCGCCTTCGCGCTCGGCTATTACAAGCTGCTGGCCTACAAGGACGAATACGAGAGTCGCGCGGCTCTATGCCCGGCCCGAATTCCGCGCGGAAATCGCGGCGAATTTCGAGGGCGAGCTACAAGTGACCTTCCATTTCGCGCCGCCGCATCCTGATCGGCGCCGGAGGGCGGCGACCTCGGCCCGCGCAAGCGCGAATTCGGGCCCTGGGCTTTTTCCGCCTTGCGTCTGCTGGCGGCGCTGAAATTTTTGCGCGGCACGTGGGCTGACCCGTTCCGCTTTTCGCCGCACCGCCATTTCGAGCGGGAAATGATCGCGGATTACGAGGAAACCGCCGACATGATTTTGCGCGGGCTCAGCGCCGATAATCTTGCCATCGCGGCGGAATTGGCGGCGCTACCGCAGCAGATCCGCGGCTACGGCCCGGTGAAGGAGCGCTATGCCGCGAGCGCCAGAAGAGCGCGAAGGCGAATTGAAGCGGCGTTTCGCCGCGGCGAAGCTCACGGCGGCGCTCGCATGACCGGCCAGCGTCTGAAACCATGTCTCTGGTTCGACGGGCAGGCGGAAGAAGCGGCGCGTTTTTATGTGTCGCTGCTGCCGGAGTCCTCGATAGACGCAGTGATGCGCGCGCCAGCCGATTATCCGGGCGGGCAGGCCGGCGCGGTCCTGCTTGTCGAGTTCACGCTGGCCGGGCAAAGCTACCAGGCCCTTAACGGCGGCCCGCAAATTCAGTTCAGCGATGCGATTTCTCTCTCCGTCAGCTGCGCCGACCAGGCGGAAGTGGACCGGCTGTGGAGCGCGCTCACCGCCGACGGCGGCGCGCCGGTCCAGTGCGGCTGGCTGAAGGACAAATACGGCCTCGCCTGGCAGATCGTGCCCGAAATATTGCCGAGGCTGATGCGGGACAGCGATCCTGCGCGCGTATCGCGCGTGTTCCAGGCCATGACGAAAATGGTCAAGCTCGACATTGCGACGCTGGAAGAGGCGTCCAGGGAGGGGGCGTTCTCGCACAAGGGGAAGAGCTGATGAGCCATTACACCGATATTTTCGTCGTTCCGGTCCCGAGGCAAAATATCGAGACCTATCGCCAGCAGGCCGAAATTTTCGTGACTGTCTGGCGCGAACATGGCGCCTTGTCCTGCGTCGAACTGAAAGCGGATGACGCGCCGGCGGGCAAGCTGACCTCTTTTCCGCAAAGCGTCGACTTGCGGCCTGACGAGGACGTATTTGTTGGCATCGCCACATACAAATCGCGGGCGCAGCGAGACGAAGTGAACGCCAGGGCCATGAAAGACCCGCGCATGGCTGGGATAGAGTCAATGGCTTTCGACGGCAAGCGCATGTTTTCTGGCGGCTTCAAGTCGTTTGTCGGCGACTGATCCGGCGCCCGCGGTCCACAAATATTGCGCCGCATAGGCGCGCCAGGGGCGCCAGCGTTCCGCCCGGGCGAGCAGGTCGCGCGGCTTGGGCCTCACGCCGTTTTCGGCCATGGCGCGCAGCAGGCCGATGTCGGAGGCTGGAAAGGCGTCAGGCTCCCGCAGCAGGCGCAGGGCGATGTAATGCGCCGTCCAGTCGCCAATTCCCGGCAGCGCGCAAAATTGCGCGACGGCGTCCTCGAGGGACCGTCCCGCGGTAAAAATCTGTGGATCCTCGGCGATAGCCGCCGCCAGTCGCGACAGGGTCGTCGCTCGGCTGCGCGGCATGCCCAGGGTCGAGAGATCGGCTTCGGCCAGAGCGGCTGACTCGGGAAAGACGTGGGTGAGGACGGGATCGGCGCATCGCAGCCTTTCGCCGTACCGCGCCGCCAGTTTTCCGGCGAGGTTAGCTGCGGCGGCGACGCTCACCTGCTGGCCGAGGATCGCGCGGATGGCCAGTTCGAACCCGTCCCAGGCGCCGGGAAGGCGCAAGCCCGGCCGGCTGGAGACGAGGGGCGCCAGTAGTGGATCCTTGCCCAGATCGCGTGCAACCATCTCGGGGTCGGCGGCGAGATCGAACACGCGGCGCAGGCGGGCGATGATGTTGGGCAGCGCCGACAGTTTGCCAAACCGCACGCAGACCCGCAGCGCGTTCGTGCCTCCCGGCTGCGCCGAGATCGTCCCGTGCTCGCCCTGCCAGGCGATGGCGCGCCGCCAGACGCCGTCCTCGACGCATTCAACTCCCCTGATCGCGCGGGCGCGCAGGAAGGCCAGCATGGCCTCCCAGTCATAGGGCGGCCGGTAGGGCAGCAACAGGGTCGTCTCGCCCGGCGCGGAGGCGGCGCCGACGGCGGCCGAGCGGCGCATCGCCGTCGGTGGCCGCTGGTACAAGGCCAGGAAGGTCTCGTTAAAGCGACGCAGGCTGCCAAAACCGGCGGCGGCGGCGATCTCGGTCATGGTCAGCGAAGTGTCGACGATCAATTGCCGCGCCAGCAATATGCGGCGGGTCTGGGCGACGGCGACCGGCGAGGCGCCGAGATGGCGCCGGAACAGGCGGCGCAGCTGCCGCTCGCCCACGCCGAGACGGCAGGCCAGTGCGTCGACGCCCGCCTCGTCCAGCGCGCCGAGCTCGATCAGCGCGAGCGCCCGCGACACCGTGTTGGACGATCCGCGCCAGGCGCCGAGATCTGGCGCGGTTTCCGGCCGGCAGCGCAGGCACGGGCGGAACCCGGCCTCCTGCGCCGCCGCAGCGCTCGGAAAGAACGTGACGTTTTCCGAACGCGGCGTCCGCGCCGGGCAGATCGGGCGGCAATAGATGCCGGTCGTCCTGACGCCGGTGAAAAAACGGCCGTCGAAGCGTGGGTCGCGGGCGCTGATCGCGCGGTAGCAGGCGTCGTGGTCGAGGTCCATTCAAATAGTCTACACCCGGGGCCGACCGGCGCCTCGCGGTTTTCGGACATGGTCATGACTGCGACCACGTCCGAAAACCGCGAGACAGTTTGATCTGGCGCGGCTAGCATCAGGACATGACAAACCTTCTCTTTTTCATCGAACATGCGCCGACGCCGACCGGCCCCATGCGGATCGTGACCGACAGCGAAGGCCAGCTCCGCGCCCTGGATTGGGATGACCACGAGGATCGCCTGAACCGGCTCCTGCGCATGCATTACGGAACGGGCTTTCGTCTCGAGCCGGGCTCCGAAACATCAACGGCGCGGCGCGCGCTCGACGCCTATTTTGGCGGCCAGCTTTCCGCGATCGACGCGTTGCCGGTCGCCACCGGCGGCACCGAGTTCCAGCGCCAGGTCTGGGCCGCCCTGCGCGGCATACGCGCGGGCGAAACAGCGAGCTACGGACGTCTGGCGGCGCGGATCGGCCGGGACAAGGCCGTGCGCGCGGTGGGCATGGCCAATAACAAGAACCCGATCGCCATCGTCGTGCCCTGCCACCGGGTGATCGGCGCCGATGGCGGCCTGACTGGCTATGGCGGCGGCCTGGAGCGAAAACTCTGGCTGCTGCGCCATGAGGGCGCGCTGCTCTAGGCGCGCCCTACTGCATCCACTTCGGGCGCCGCTTGTCCAGGAAGGCGGCGAGTCCTTCCTTCGCCTCGTCCGTGGCGCGCAAATGCGCGATCCGCCGCGCCGTTTCGTTGATCAGCGCATTGTCGATCGGCGCGCCTGCGATGTCGCGGATCAGCGCCTTGGCCGCCGTCGTCGCATGGGGGCCGGCGTGCAGCAGCGCTTCGACCAACTTGGCTATGGTCGAGTTGAGTTTTTCCGTTTCGACCGCTTCATGCACGAGCCCGATTTCGCGGGCGCGCGGGGCGGCAATGGCTTCCGCCGTCTGGAAATAGCGGAGGGCTTGTCGCGGGCCGATGGCGCGCAGCACATAGGGGCTGATCGTCGCGGGAATGAGGCCGAAGCGGACTTCCGAGGTCGCGAAGCTCGCCGACCGCGTCGCCACGCAGATATCGCAGGCCGCGGCGGCGCCCAGGCCGGCGCCAAAGGCCGCGCCCTGGACCCGGGCGATGGTCGGCTGGCGCATATCCGCCAGTAGCCGCAGCATTTCCGCGAGACGCTTGCCCTCGTCGAAATTGTCTTCGAAATTCCTGTCGGTTGTCTGTTTCATCCAGCCGAGATCGGCGCCGGCGGAAAAATTCTTGCCGACACCGGCGAGAATGACGACGCGGACATCCTGATCGCCGTCGAGCGCGCGCAAGGCGTTGGTCAAGTCCTCGATCAGTTGCGCGTCGAACGCGTTATGCCGTTCGGGACAATTCATCCACACCGTCGCCACGCTGGCTTTGCGGTCGATTTTGAGGCTGGCGAATTTCATGGCGTTTCCGGTTCATTCGACGAGCGCGCGCGGGTCGTTGCGCATAGGATTGAAGACAAAGGACGATCAGCGCTCTTTTTACTCTTGCCCAGCGTAGAGCGGCGCGCGGCGTCCTGTCCAGCCCGGCCCTAAAATCCGCCGTCCTTCATGGCCTGGTCGACTCTGGTCTGGAACAGGGAATCGTCGCCCTTGGCGAGCACGTCGGCATATTGCGCCAGGGCGCCGCATAAGAGCTCGACCCAAGGCCGCTCCGCCTTGGCGAAATCGCTCAGCACGTAATTATGGACCATGGCCTTGTCGCCGGGATGGCCGATTCCGAGCCGCACCCGCTTGTAATCATTGCCCATATGTGCGGTGATCGAGCGGAGGCCGTTGTGGCCGGCGTTGCCGCCTCCGAGCTTCACCCGTATTTTTCCGGGCGCGAGGTCGAGTTCGTCATGCAGCACGATGATGTCGCCGACGTCGATCTTGTGGAAGCGCGCGGCCTCGGCGACGGCGCGGCCGCTCTCGTTCATGTAAGTGTCGGGCTTGAGGAGGATGGCGCGTTCCAGCCCGAGCCGCGCCTCGCTGGTCTCGCCCTGGAACTTCTTGCGGAAGGGCGCGGCGTTGCAGGCGCGGGCGATGGCCTCGAGCGCCATGAAGCCGATGTTATGGCGGTTGCCGGCATAGGCTTTGCCGGGGTTTCCCAGTCCGACCAGCAGCAGCATGAATCCAGCCTCTTGGAAAACATTGGAGCAGAAACAGAACCGCCCGCGCGAGGCGGGCGGCTCAATCAGATATTCAGACCAATCACTTCTTCGGAGCGGCCTTGCCCTTGGCGGGCGCTGCCGCCGCTGCAGCCGCCGCGGCGGCGTCCGCAGCCGCCGCCTCGGCGCCGCCAGCCGGCGGCGAGATGGTGACGATGGTGAAGTTGGAGCGATCGACCGGGGTCACGTTCTCCGGCAGCTTCACCGCGCTGATGTGCAGCGAATCGTTGAAGTCGAGGCCGGTGAGGTCGGCGATGACGGATTCCGGGATGTTATCGGCGGGAACCAGCAGTTCGATCGTGTGCAGCACGATGTTGATCGAACCGCCGCGCTTGATGCCGGGAGCCGCTTCCTGGTTCTGGAAGTGCACGGGCACGTTGACCTTGAGGCGCGAGCCGGCCTTGAGGCGCAGGAAGTCGACGTGCAGCGGGGTGTCCTTGACCACGTCGAGCTGGTAGTCGCGCGGAATGGCGCGCTCTTTTTTGCCGTCGATGTCGATCTCGAAGATCGTGGTCAGGAAGTGGCCCGCGTAAATCAGCTTGTTGAGGTCGCGGTAGGAGAGCGTGATCGGGGTCGGCGCTTCGCCGCCGCCATAGATAACGCCTGGAATCTTGCCTTCACGACGAACGCTGCGGGCGGCCCCCTTGCCTGTCCCGCTGCGAACCGTGGCGGCGAGGGTCTTGATCTCGGCCATGGGTTCTATCCTTTAGATGACGCGCTCACGCCTCCAGGGGTGTCGGAAACGAACGCGAAGCGGGGCTTATAAGGGCGGAAGGGCATTTGTGCAAGCAATTCCGCTCGTTTGAGCGCTGTGGACGCGCCGCCCGCGCGCAACCCCGGATGTTCTCATTCTATCTCGGCGCGCGCCTGCGAGATTATGCAAGTTCCTGCATAATTTCCGGCGCGGCGCCTTTTGCGCGTCCTTTGTTCACGGCGGCCGCCGCCGCGATGGCGAAGGGGAGGGCGCAACGCCGGGATTTCCTGCATATTTTCAAGCATGCGCCCGCAAGTTCGAGCTTGCCGGAACGGCCGCCATGCCCCACATTTCCTGAAAGACCGAAAGCCGTCCAAGGCGATAGCGGACAGACCTCATGCAGCCACATACGCCAGAAGCCGCCGCCGCCCTCTCCGATCGTCCGCTGGTGGATTCCTTCGCCCGGCGCGTGGACTATATCCGCGTTTCCGTCACCGACCGGTGCGATTTCCGATGCGCCTATTGCATGTCGGAACACATGAACTTCCTCCCCAAGGCTGAGTTGCTGACGCTCGAGGAGCTGGAGCGCGTCTGCGCCGCCTTCGTGTCGCGCGGCGTCAGCAAGATACGGCTGACCGGCGGCGAGCCTCTGGTGCGGCGCAATGTGATGCAATTGTTCCGGCGACTGTCCCTCCTGATCGGCTCCGGGGCCCTGCGCGAGCTCACCCTGACCACCAATGGATCGCAATTGGCGCGGTTCGCCGGGGAACTCGCCGATTGCGGCGTCAAGCGGATCAATGTTTCGCTCGATACGCTGGATGCGGATAAATTTCGCGCGATCACGCGATGGGGCGAATTTTCCCGCGTCATCGCCGGCATCGACGCGGCGCAGGAGGCAGGCCTCAAGGTGAAGATCAACGCCGTCGCCTACAAGGGCGCCAACGACGGCGAGTATTTGCGCCTGGTCGAATGGGCGCATGGCCGCGGCATGGATATTTGCTTCATCGAAGCCATGCCGCTCGGCGACGACGCCTTCGGCAATATCGAGCATTTCCTTTCACTCGACGAGGTCACTCAGACCCTGGCCGAGCGACTGACGCTCACCCCCATCGCCTTTTCCACCGGCGGCCCTGCGCGCTATGTGGAGGCCAAGGAGACGGGAGGCCGCATCGGCTTCATCACGCCGCTCAGCAATCACTTCTGCGATACCTGCAATCGTGTGCGGGTCACCTGCACCGGAGCGCTTTACACTTGCCTCGGGCAAGAGGACCAGACCGATCTGCGCGGGCCGTTGCGCGCGTCCGACTCGGACGAGGCCCTGCACGCGGCCATTGAAAACGCCATTGCGCGCAAGAAACGCGGCCATGATTTCCTGGCGCAGGCTGTTGGCGCGCTGGCGCCGCACCGGCGGCACATGAATTTGACCGGCGGCTGACGGATATCGGGCAGGGCGCTCCCGTAACCCATTGACAGCCTGCGACTGGGCGACAAGACTTCGAAAAAACAAAACGCCTCGGGAGGCGCTTCATGAAGACCTATTGCGTCGGATTCGACGCCGCGACCGTCCGGCGATGAGCGACGTCGCCGCAATCTTGACCCGCGCCGCGGAGTGGCGCCGCTCGGGACGACAGGTGGCGATCGCGACGGTCATCCACACCTGGGGATCGTCGCCGCGGCCCGTAGGCTCGAAGCTGATCGTCGACGAAGACGCGAATTTTCTCGGCTCCGTCTCTGGCGGTTGCGTCGAAGGCGCCGTGATCGAAGCGGCCCTGGATGTTCTCGAAAGCGGCCGGCCTGCGTTGCTCGATTTCGGCGTCGCCGACGAGAAAGCCTGGACGGTCGGGCTTTCTTGCGGCGGTAAGATATCGATCGCCATTGAACGCCTTGACGATGTCGACGACGTCGAAAACGCGCTCGCGGACCTGCGTGCGGGGCGCGAGGTGGCGATGGCGACGAGGCTGGCGACCGGCGAAAGGGGCCGCCTGGACCAGATCGATGCGAGGGGGCGTCTGCGCGAGGAAACGGTCGACGCCTTGCGTAGCGCCGGGTCTGAAAAAAGCAGCCGCCGCGTCGAGACGCCGGACGGCGCGTTCTTTATCGAATTCTGGCGCCCCTCGCTGCGCCTTGTGCTGATCGGCGCCGTTCACATCGCGCAAGCCTTGGCGCCGATCGCCGAGGCCTGCGGTTATGAAACGATCGTCATCGATCCGCGCGGCGCCTTCGCATCGCCCGAACGTTTTCCCGACGTCCGCCTCCTGGCGCAATGGCCGGACGATGTCCTTCCCGAAATCGGGCTGGACGCGGGCTGCGCCCTGGTCGCGCTCACGCACGATCCCAAGATCGACGACCGCGCGCTTGGCGTCGCCTTGCGGAGCAAGGCCTTTTACATCGGCGCGCTCGGCTCGCGCAAAACGGCGGACCAGCGCGTGGAGCGGCTTAAAGCCCAGGGTTTCGGCGCCGACGAAATCGCCCGCATTCACGGTCCTGTCGGGATCGACATCGGGGCCGTCAGCCCAGCCGAAATCGCGCTCTCGATCATGGCGGAGATCACGCAGAACCTGCGCCGGCGGGCGTCTGCTGTCCGAAAGGTGGCCTGATGCGCTATGACGAGGTGCAACCTGCGCTCGCGGAAAACACGCTATTGGCGCATAGCCTGCAGGTCGGCGCCCTGCGTCTGCCGAAAGGCAAGAGTCTGACGCGAGATGACGTCTTCGCTCTCGAGGCTGTGGGCTGCGGTCCGATCATGGTCGCCATCCTGGAGCCTGGCGACGTGCATGAGGACGAGGCCGCGCGCCGCGCCGCCGCTCCGCTGGTCGGCGCCAACCTCGAAGCGCGGCCTGTTCATGGCGGGCGGGTCAATCTCCACGCGACGACGCGCGGACTGCTGTGCTTCGACGCGGCCGATATCAACGCGCTCAATCTGATCGACGAAGCCATCACCATCGCGACGGCGCCATCGCACGCCCTGATCGAAGAGGACGAGATCGTCGCCACGATCAAGGTGATCCCCTATGCCGCTCCCGAACAGGCGCTGCAGGCATGGGAAAGCGCGGCGAGGGCGATGCGTATTGCCCCGCTTGTCCCTTTGAAAGTCGGCCTGATCCAGACCCGCGCCGGCGCGCTGAAGGAGAGCGTGCTCGACAAGACCGCGCGCATCACCGCCGCGCGGGTCGAGGCGTTGGGCGGCGCCCTGGTCGGCGAAATTCGAACTGCGCATGAGACGGGACAGTTGGCGCGCGCCATCGACGAACGGTTGGCGGCGGGCGACGACCTTCTCTTGATCTGCGGCGCGTCAGCCGTGGCCGACCGCCAGGATGTCGGACCCGCGGCGATCGTCGCCAGCGGCGGCGTGATCGATTATTTCGGCATGCCGGTCGATCCGGGCAATCTGATGCTGACCGCCCGGATCGGCGCTACTCCGGTTCTGGTGATGCCGGGTTGCGCGCGCTCGCCGCAGCCCAACGGGTTTGACTTCATCCTGCGCATGGCTTTCGGGCGGGAGCAGATTTCACGCGGCCAAATTGCGCGCATGGGCGTGGGCGGCCTGCTGCGGGAAGCGCTGTGGCGGCCGGCGCCGCGCTTGCAGACCGAGCCGGTCTCCGCGGACGCCAGGCCGAAGATCGCCGCCGTCATCCTCGCCGCCGGCCGGTCGAGCCGCATGGGGGCCCACAAACTGACACTGGATCTCGACGGCAAGCCGTTGCTGCGCCACGTCGTGGACAAGGTCAGGCGAAGCGCTTTCCACTCGGTCGCCATGGTGCTCGGTCATCGCGCGATCGAGACGCGCGCCCTGTTCGAGAACGAGGGCATTGATTTTGTCGTCAACGAACGTTTCGCGGAGGGCCTGTCGACATCTCTGCAATGCGGCGTCGCCGCCCTGCCCGAAGACATCGACGGCGCGATGATTTTTCTGGGCGACATGCCCGATGTCGAGCCTGAACTGGTGGCGAGGATGATGGCGGCCTTCGATCCGGCCAACATGCGCTCCATCGTCACGCCGATGCGCCAGGGACGGCGCGGGCATCCGGTGCTCTGGGCCAAAGCCTTCTTCCCAGCGCTGATCGAGCGCACCTCCGGCGATTCCGGCGCCCGCCACCTGCTCGGCGAATTCGCCGACTGGGTCGTCGAGGTCGAGGCTGGGGACGACGGCGTGCTGACCGATCTCGACACGCCTGAGGATTTCTTGCGCCGCCAGGGCCTGCCGCTTTCCGCCTGAATATGAAAACCGGCGGCTTGGAAGCCGCCGGCGATTAGCACAAAAGAGAGCCTTATGCGCGCCTGAAGCACGCCGCCGGGAGGAGAAGCCCGGCGGCGAATGCGTCAGGCTTTCATGGCCGCCTTTACGGCGTCGGCCGTGATCGGCAGATCACGGACGCGCGCGCCGACGGCTCTGAAGATCGCGTTGCCGATGGCGGGAGCGACGACGGTGACGATCGGCTCGCCCACGCCCGCCGCCGGTTCGCCATTGGCGATGATCGACAGGTCCACCTCAGGCGCCTGGGCCATGCGCATGGGCTTGTACTTGTCGAAATTGGTCGCGGTCAGGCCGCCGTCCTTCATGCGGGATTTCTCCAGCATGGCGAGCGACACGCCCCAGAGCGCCGAGCCTTCGATCTGCGCCCGGATGCCGTCTGGATTGACGGCGGTGCCGACGTCCATGGCGACCGTCAGCTTCTTCACCTTCGTCGAACCCGTCGCAGGATCGACAACGACATGGGCGACGCAGGCGGACCAGGTCGGCGCCGAGCGATCCTGCGAGGAGACGCAGGCCACGCCCATGGCCTCGTTCGGTCCCATCGGAATGGCGCCATAGCCCGAGCGCCCAACCGCGGTGCGCAGGACATTGGCGAGGCGCTTGGCGCCGCCCGACTGCATCGGGTTCTTCGGGTCGCCGGCGTTTTCTCCCATGCCGTCCAGCAGTTCGAGACGCAGGTCGACCGGGTCCTTGCCCATGGCGTGCGCGATGTCGTCCATCGTGCTCTCGACCGCCCAGAAGGTCCAGGCGGGCGCGACCGAACGCAGATGTCCCGACGGCGTCGCTGATTGCGCGACCTCGTTGAGAATGTTGCGCACGGTGTGGTTGGGGATCGAGTACCAGTAGTCGGCGCCGTGGACGGTGAAGCCGTCATGGACGCCGTTCTTGTCCGCCGCCGGGGTCATGAAGCCGGGGATGCCCCACTTCTTCGTGGGCCAGGCGCCGACGACGTCATGCTCCATGCCGACGGGCTTGTTGTTGGCGTCGAGCGCCACCCGCACGCGCTGGTAGGTCAGCGGACGCGTATAGTCCATCTGCATGTCGTCTTCGCGCGAATAGATCATCTTGACCGGTTTGCCGTCGACGGCCTTGGACGCGGCGATGGCCGGGATGACCATTTCCGATTCCAGCCTGCGGCCGAAGCCGCCGCCGATGAAATACTGGTGCAGGACGACATTCTTCGGGTCGACGCCCGCAACCGCAGCGGCGATGCCGGTGGTGCGGGTGAAGAACTGGTTGCCGGAGTGGATGTGCCAGACGCCGTCCTTCATGAAGGCGGTGGCGTTCATCGGCTCCAGCGGGCAATGGACGTTGATCGAAGTGGTGTATTCCGCATCCAGAACCTTGGCCGCGCCGGCCAGCGCCGCCTTCGAGTCCCCGTCCTTGACAAAAAGCGGGCCGGAAGCCGGATCGCCCGACAGCTTGCGCGCCTCGGCGAGAATCGTCTCGTCGGAAACGTTGGCGTTCGGGCCCTTGTCGTAATCGACTTTCAGCGCGGCCGCCGCGGACCTGGCGCCTTCATAGGTGTCGGCGATGACGACCATCCAGCCGGTGATCGACTTGGTCGGGTCGTCGATGACGACGGCCTTGACGAAGCCCTTGACCTTCTTGGCCTCGGTATCGTCGAATGACTTGACGCTCGCGCCGTAACGGACCGGGGGAACCACAGGCTTGCCGTAGAGCTGGCCGGGGATCATCGTGTCGATGCCGTATTTGGTCGCGCCCTTGGTCTTGTCGGGAATGTCGAGCTGGGGCACCGAATGGCCGATCAGCTTGTACTGGTCGCGCGTCTTCAGCTTGATCGCCTTGAGCTCGTCCGCGGTCCAGACCTTGTTGGCCTTGCCGGACTTGACAATGTCGGCATAGGACACCGACTTGCCGCTCTTGGAGTGGATGATGTGCGAGGCGTTGGCCATGCACTCGCCCTCGGGCGCGCCGAGCATGGCGGCGCCGCCGGAAATCAGGGTCATGCGTCCGGCCGCTCCGGCCCGGCACATGGCGTCGAAATTCATCATCGTCGACCAGGAGCCGCCGGTGATCGCCGCGCCCAGCACGGGATCATTGAATTTCGGATCGTTGGAGGCGAGGACGACGGACATGTCCTTCCAAGAGGCCTCGAGCTCTTCGGCGACGAGCTGCGCCATAGTCGAGGCGATGTGCTGTCCCATGTCGGCCTTGGCGACAGTCACGACGACCTTGCCGTCCTTGCCGATCGTATACCAGGGGGTGGGCGCGAATTCGACCGGCGCTGCGCCCTCGGCCGCCTTGGCGAGGGCCGCCGGCGCATAGGAGAAGGCGAAACCGGCGGCCGTCATGCCGACCAGGAACTTGCGTCGGTCAGGATTGATGACGTCGATGCTCGATTTTTGATTCATTTTCTGGCTCGAATGCTGCGTCATGATCAGCCCTCCTTCGCAGCGGTCGTGGCTTCGGCGTGTTCGCCGCGCATCATGGAGGCGGCGAGCTGGATCGCACGCTGGATACGGACATAGGTCATGCAGCGGCAGAGGTTGGTGTTCATGTGCTCGACGATCTGCTCCTTTGTCGGATTGACATTCTTCGACAAAAGCGTCGCCGCCTTCATGATCTGGCCGGACTGGCAATAACCGCATTGCGGAACCTGCTCGGCGATCCATGCCTGCTGCAGCGGATGCTCGCCCTTGGGATGCAGGCCCTCGATGGTGGTGATTTTCTTGCCCTGGACTTCCGACAGCTTGGTCTGGCAGGATTTCACCGCCTCGCCGTTGATGTGGACGGTGCAGGCGCCGCAGAAGCCGCCGCCGCAACCGAATTTCGTGCCCGTCATCTGCAAATGCTCGCGGATGACCCAGAGCAGAGGCGTGTCTTCCGCCGCATCGACGGCGTGATCGTGCCCATTGACGTTGATTTTGGTCATGTGTCCTCCCAATCCCATTCCCGAGCGCCTTTGACTGGCGCTCGTCCCGAAACTCGTCCGCCGCGCGAAACCTGCTTGACAGGGCTGCCGGCATTCTTCATTATGTAATTCAGTTGCATATACTCGAGCAGGAATCTGGTTCTGCTCAATCCCTCGCCGAGGCAAGGTGCTCGGTCTGCACGCGCTTCCTGGCTAGCTTTTCTCCCCTTGCGCCTTTTTGATGCGCCTATTGATCTTGATCAATGACACGGCTGCAGCGTAGAAAGTGACACGGCTTTTTCTCGCCGTATCCTGTTCGTAAGTCGAATTGACAGAAATTTTTTTGGGGCGCGCCAAAAGGTCGCCTCGATTCAACTTATTTTCCACTTAGGTTGCCGCTGGTATGGCTCAAACCACTGGTTTTGTTCCGTTCCGCTGGCGCTCGCTGGGCTTCCGCTGGCATATCTCCTCGCGAGGTGTTTCTTCGTCGCGTGAAGTAGGCTGCCGCCTCGGTCCCCAATTTCGTGCTGGCTTCGAATTTTGCCGTGACCCCCTGGGTGAGCGCGCGAGCGAAATATGTCCGTCACCAAAATGTCGCATTTGATACGAAGATCAATTAGTGAGCATTGTAACGTCGTCCGACAAACTCGGCCAAGATTCTATTAGTTGTGCTAAGAAATACTACATATAAAAAATGAGATATTGGGCTCTGATGCAAGGTTATTGGCGTCAAATGGCTTTTCAACCGTGCAAAAGCTTGAATTTGAAGCGCGGACATAAGCATTATGCTTTCGAATGTTGTCGTCACTCGGACATTCGCCGGCCGACGCCGGTTCGTCCGCCGGCGAGCGAAAAAGACCTGCTCGCCTTCGGCGGCGAAAAGGCGCAGTTTCGTCGCGACGCCATCGTCGCCTGTTCCACGTCCTGATCACGGAGCGCCGGGACGAATTGAAACGATCTGGAAAAAAATTCACGCCGCTGGATCTCCCGGCGCCACAAGGTCAAGGCCAAGGCCAGGGCTACGGCGGACGGCTGGCGGTCTGGCAAAGGCGACGTCATGAGGCCGGTTGCGCTTTTCCTTGCAGGCGTCGTTGCTCTGGCTGGCGTCCCCGCCGCGGCGCAGAAATTTCCCGACGGCAAGGTCTTTGCGACGCCGCCGTCGACCATGATGAGCGAGGGGAAAGCAAAATTCGCACAGGGCGCCGTCATGTTCCAGCGCGCCTGGAAATTTTTGGAAGCGCCGGTCGACTGGAACGCCGTCTTTGCCGCCGGCGAGCAGGGCATTCCTGGTCTCGGGCCGCTCTACAACCAACTTTCCTGCGTCGGCTGCCATGCCAGGAACGGGCGTGGCGCAGCGCCCGGCGAAGGCGAGGCTATCGGGTCGATGGTCGTCCGCTTCAGCGTCAAGGGACATGACGAGCATGGCGGCCCCAAGCCCCATCCCGCCTATGGGAGCCAGCTCAATCCCAATGGCGGGCCGGATGTACCGGGAGAGGGCGACGCCCTGCTGCGCTACCAAAGCCACATCGAAACCCTGGCCGACGGCGAAAAAGTCGAGTTGCGCGCGCCCCGGCTGGAATATCGCGGACTGAATTACGGACCGATCGGGCCGGACACCATGACCTCGATCCGCAACGCGCCGGCCGTGGCGGGCCTCGGTCTATTGGCGCAGGCGCCGGAAGAGGCTCTCCGCGCCATCGCCAGGCAAAGCGGCGGTCGTCTGAATATGGTCTGGGACAGGGAGACGCAGAAGACGGTGATCGGCCGCTTCGGCTGGAAGGCCAACCAGCCGTCGATCCTGCAGCAAGTCGCCAATGCCTTCTCCGAGGATATGGGCGTCAGCTCCCGCCTGTTCCCGCTGGAAAACTGTACCGGCGCTCAGACCGCCTGCCTGATCCGCTCTACCCAGGAAATGTCCACTGAACTCCCTGACGAGCAAATGGAGGCGATCGCCTTCTACCTTTCCAATCTCGCGCCGCCGCCCCGCCGCAACGCCGACGCGCCCGCGAACTCGGGAAGGACAGGCGGTTTTCGCTCGTATCGGCTGCAACCGGTGCCATCGCGAAAGCTTGCCGCTGGCCGGAGGCGGGGAGATCGCGCCCTACACAGATCTCGCCCTGCACGACATGGGGGAGGGCCTTGGCGATGGCCGGGCCGATTTCAAGGCCGGTCCTCGGGACTGGCGCACATCGCCATTATGGGGGCTTGGCGCCTCGGTCGGAGATAGCGCCAGTTACCTGCATGACGGCCGCGCGCGCAATTTCGCCGAAGCCATCCTTTGGCATGGCGGCGAGGCGAAAGCCGCCAGGGAAGGCTATCGCGCCCTTCTCAAGACGCAGCGCGACGCGCTTCAGGCTTTCCTCGAGTCGCTATGATCCGAATGGCCGGCAACGCCCATGGCTGAAAAGCTTTGTTCCCTCAAGCGAAATAGGCGTCGAGTATGCGGATGTAGATTGCCGTGAGGCCGTCGATATCGGCGACGGGGGCGCGCTCGTCGATCTGGTGCATGGTCTTGCCGACCAGGCCGAATTCCACGACAGGTCCATGTTTTGCGATGAACCGTGCGTCCGACGTGCCGCCGGAGGTGGAAAGTTCGGGCCTGCGTCCGGTTTCCGCCTCGATCGCCTTGGCCGCAAGTTCGGTGAAGGGGCCGGGCTTGGTCACGAAGGAAACGGCGTTGCAGGGATCGAAGGCCAGTTCGAACCGTTCCGGAGGCCGCGCCGATTCCAGCCGGCGGCGGATTTCCGCCGCAAGCGTCTCCGGCGTCCAGGCGTCGTTGAAGCGCACGTTGAAACGCACCAGCGCCTCGCCGGGGATGACATTGGTCGCGGCGTTGCCGATGTCGATGGAGGTGATTTCGAGATTGGATGCGTCGAACCAGTCGGTGCCTGCGTCGAGCGGCGCCGCCAGCAGCGCGCCGCACAGCGCCAGCGCATGCGGGACGGGATTGTCGGCGCGCTGCGGATAGGCGACATGACCCTGCAGTCCGCGCACCGTCAGCCGGCCGTTGAGCGAGCCGCGCCGCCCGATCTTGATCGTGTCGCCGAGGTTCTGGACATTGGTGGGCTCGCCGACGATGCAATGGTCGAACCGCTCGCCTCTTTCCGCCATCCACTCCAGCATCTTGACGGTGCCGTTGATCGCGGGGCCTTCCTCGTCGCCGGTGATCAGAAAGCCGATCGAACCCCTGGGCGCGCCATGCTCGGCGATCCAGGCGAAGGCGGCGGCGGCGAAAGCGGCGATGCCGCCCTTCATGTCGGCCGCGCCGCGGCCGAAGATTTCGCCGTCGATGATTTCGCCGGCGAAAGGATCGGCCCGCCATTTGCTGGCGTCGCCGGGCGGCACCACATCGGTATGGCCGGCGAAGAGCAGGAACGGCGCGGCGTCGCCGATGCGGGCGTAGAGATTGTCGATATCCGGCGTATTTTCATCCGAAAAGGAAAGCCGGTGGATGGCGAAACCGGCGGCCTTCAGTTGCGCCTGCAACACGTCGAGCGCCCCGGCGTCGGCGGGGGTGACGGAGGGACGGCGGATCAATGCGCGGGTCAGCGCCACGCCGGGGCTGGTCGAGCCTGTCACGTGATTGTCCTTGCTTAATCCGGGCGGATCCCGAGTTCGAAAAATTGCGCGCCAAAAGCGGCCAGCGCCGCGAGCAGGAACAGCCAGGGCAGAAAGGCCGGCATCAACCCGAAGAAATTCGGCTGCGCCCAGAAGGCCGCGCCGGCCACGAAAGCCGTTAGCGGCCATACCGCCGCCCAGCCTGGGCCGTGATTTTTCGCCCGCAGGCGTTTGGTCGACAGATTATATTGGCTGGCTTGGGTCAGCAGAACCGTCACGGCGAAAAAAAGCAGATAGACGAAGGCGAGGAACGCCTTGGTGTCGAACAGGCCCTGGCTGGCGAGGTCTCGCCGGGTCCAGGGGCTGATCATCGCCCAGAGCGCCGCCATGGCCAGGCACAGGCCGGTGAGGACGATGGTCCAGCGCCGCCAGACCGACGCAGGAATCGTCCCCTCGCCCTGCCGGAAGAGAAAGCGGAAGTCTTGCCCGTCCATCAGTCGCGCAGAAGTTCGTTGATGGCGGTCTTCGAGCGGGTCTGTACGTCCACCGTCTTTACAATGACGGCGCAATAGGTGGAGGGGCCGGGCTGGCCATCGGGCAAGGGCTTGCCAGGCAGGTTGCCGGGGACCACCACCGAATAAGGCGGCACATAGCCGACGTGGATCTTGCCGGTCGTGCGATCGATGATTTTCGTCGAAGCGCCGATGAAGACGCCCATGGCCAGCACCGAGCCTTCGCCGACGATCACGCCCTCGACGACCTCCGAACGCGCGCCGATGAAGCAATTGTCTTCGATGATGGTCGGGCCGGCCTGCAGGGGCTCCAGCACGCCGCCAATGCCGACGCCGCCCGAAAGGTGGACGTTCTTGCCGATCTGGGCGCAAGAGCCCACCGTCGCCCAGGTGTCGACCATGGTTCCGGTGTCGATGAAGGCGCCGAGATTGACGAAGGAGGGCATGAGGACGACGCCGGGGGCGATATAGGCCGACTGGCGGACGATGCAGCCGGGGACCGAGCGGAAACCGGCGGCGACGTGATCCTTCGAGCCCCAGCCGTCGAACTTGGACGGCACCTTGTCATACCAGGTTGCGCCATAGGCGCCGCCCGGAATCACGTGCATGTCATTGAGACGGAACGAGAGCAGCACCGCCTTTTTCAGCCACTGATTGACCGTCCAGGCGTCGGGGCCGGTCTTGCCCGGCGCCTTTTCCGCCACCCGCGCCTTGCCGGCGTCGAGGAGATGCAGCGCCGATTCGACCGCCTGGCGGATGTCGCCCGAGGTTTGCGGGGTGATTTTGGCGCGATCCTCGAAAGCGGCGTCGATGATGGTCGCGAGCGCGTGCGGCATGGGGCGTTCCTTTAAGATTTCGTTGCGCTGGTTTCCCGCGTGCGGGCGGAGAAGTCAAGGTTTGCGCGCGGACTGGTCGAGGAGGGCCAAAAAATGAGCCGCCATTGTGTGATCGCGCGGCTGGCCTCAGGAGCCGAGCAGATGGTCGAGAAACACCGTGCGGATTTTCGGCTTGCCGTCGCCGTCGGCGCCGCGCAACAGCGTGATCCGGTTGCTGGGGCCGGTCTTCCCGCCCAAGGTCACCCATTTTTCGATCAAGCCCATCACGATGTCCTTGGGCCGTCGAATCGGCTCGACGCCGGGGGATTAGGCCGGATTCGGCCCGATCTGGCTCGTCACCTCTAAGGCTGCGCTCGCGCTTCGGAGCGCGGCGACGAGGCGCGCGAATTCCTTCGATCCGAACCTCCCGGCCCACGCCTCGAGGCCTCCGACCTCGGGCGAGCCGCCGGAGCTGAACTTCGCCGGCGCGGCCAGGGGAGCGGGCGTTTCGGCGCCGTCGCTGACGCAGCCCGACAACATGAAAGCGGCGCAAACAAAGGCGGCCGTAGGGACGGATCGGAACGGTCTCGCGGTCAGCTTCATAAAAACTCGGCGCCAGCCAAGGCGGTGCGCCATTCTCCTGGATCGAATCGGGAGATGTACAGTCCCATGTTCCGTAGATTTGCGGAACCTGAAATCTGTGGCGGGGCCACAACCCTGGTCAGCAAACGCAAAGCTCTTGCGCGTCCTGTCCAATTCCTTAAGCTTCCAGCAAACTTGAAAGCCTCGAAGGGGAGTTATCGATGAGCGGAACAGCTTTCGGCGTGTGGCGGCCCATCGACACAGCGCCAAGGGATGGCGCGCGGATTCTCGTGGTCATTCGCGCCACGGAGCAAGGGGAGGGCGAAGTCGATGTCGTCAAATGGGGACATCCGCGGCATTCAGGCGAGGACTGCTGGATCGCCGTGGATTCGGATTCGGAATGCCAATTCGTCTACACCGATGCGGAGCTGGTGTTCTGGATGCCTCTGCCGACAAACTTTCCGACGCGCCGCGCCACTCTTCGGGATGCCGATTTGCCTGAACCTCCGTTCCTGAGCGAGGACAGTGGCTCGGGGATATAGGCGGTTGCGCATCGATCCGTTTTTCGCGATCGACCGCCGCGCCAGATGCGAGGAAAGATGCAATGTCGCCAATGAAGTTCGTGTTCTTGCCTTGCCTTCTTTTCATGGCCGCATCGCCTTCGTTGGCTCAGCAGCCTGCGCCAAAGCCCGCGCTCCGAATTGACGTGCCGGTGGCGCCCAAGGCGTCGAAGGTGGTTTTCAACATGGACCATGTGGCTTTTTCTGGCGACCAATCGGTCGGCCTGAGGCAAATGCAATCAATGGTCCTTGCGCATAAGGAAGCGAGTGCGCCGCTCGAAATCATCGCTGTGTTCCACGGCGCCGCCGGTTATATGATGCTGAACGACGAGGCCTATGATCGGGCGCGAACATCCGGGACGGGCAACCCTTACAAGCAACAGATCGCCGCGCTGCAGAAACAGGGTGTTCAGTTTGAGGAATGCGTCCATACCGCCGAGGCGAAAGGCTGGACCAACGCCAATCTGCTCCCGGGCGTAAAGGTGAACGGGGGCGCCATTTTACGTCTGGTGCAGCTGATGCAGGACGGGTTTGTGCAGCTTCAGCCGTAATTCGGGCGTCCGGCGGCTTCCTGCGGCGAAAGGTCAGATCGCCGCTTCGGCGCGACATGAAAGCGCATAGAGAACAATGGCGGCGGCGGTGGAGACGTTGATCGAATTCGCCATGCCGCGCATCGGAATTTCGATGACGGCGTCGGCCAGATCCACGACGTTTTGAGAAACGCCATCGAATTCGCCGCCGAGAACAAGGCACACCGGAAATTGCGGGACGAACGCCTCGGGACGAACGCTGTTTGACGCCAGTTCGACGGCCACAATCTGGTATCCGTCTGCCTTCGCGCGGATGACCGCCTCTTCTGCCGTGTTTTCCTGCGACCAGGGCGTCCAGAATTGCGTTCCGCACGCAGCCTGCCCAAGGTTGCGCTTGCGAAGGTCGACGTCGGCCCCGGTGATCACGAGACGCTCAGCCAGCATCGCGTCGCAAAGCCGAAAGATGGCGCCGATATTATAAGCCTGCGTCACCCGGTCGAGCACGACCCTGATCGGCAGGCGGGGTTTCGTGGAAAAAGCTCCGCGGTCGCATTTTGCTTGGCGCAACACCTTGGTCGTCGAAACGCGATGCCTTCGCTCGTTTTCCATTTTATCTCTCAGTCAAATGGATCGGGGCAAGATTGCGTCTCCCGGCTGCGCGGGAATGCGTTCCGGTTCACGGTTGTATAGCAAGGTTTGTAAAAAAATGGAGCGCCGGTCAGGAAATAGTTGGGCATTGTGATCATTGGGAAATCTCGCGCCGGCGCTGAGTTTGGCAAGGAGGGATATGGGCCAAGCAGCGTCCTGAGGCGAAAGGTTTTTCGCGTGAGCGGCGCGCGCCGTTACGCCCAGATGCAGTAATGGCCCCGACCAGCGCACGAAGGACTCGTCCACGCGCCAGAGGATGCGCAGTGGGCGACGGGAATTTCGTCGGTCTCGACGAAGAGCGGCTGGCGATCTTCCGCAATCAGGTCAGAACTGGCCCTTCGATCGTTCGAACGTTACTTCCCAGCTACCTTCTTGGGGAATGTCCAAACGGCGGAAGGTGTCGCGGATCGCGTTCAGAAACCATTTGAACCTCACCTCTTTCTCTCGCCCCCGCACCCACAGGAGGCAGAGGACAAGAGGGGGGAATTCGACCGGCGGCTGGAACATTTCGATGTCATATTTTTCGCTGAAATGCCTGGCCATCGACAGGGGAATCAAGGACACCATGTCCGATTTCGCCACGACCATCGGCAGCAGGGTGAACTCGGGGATCAGCAGCCGATTGTTCTGCTTCAGCTGCATCGCCGTGAGCACGTCATGTTCGATGCTTGCGGGCAGTTCCTTGTGCAGATGGAAAGAGGCGTGCGGACGGTTCAAATAGTCGGCCACGTCCATAGCCGCGCCGCCCGTTCCCGCGCGCTGAATGCCGATCAGCGGGTCGACATAACATTTTTCGACAGTAAGGCTGCCCTGGTGACCGCCCGCGCCGATCCAGTCAAACACCTGCTCAGGACCGATGATCAAGTCGATCAGACCCATTTGCAGCTCGCTGATGGCTTTTTCGCGCGCTGGAACCATTTGCACGGTCAACTGCGGCGCCTGGGTTTGCAGAGTTGTACAGAGGTCCGGCACAAGCAGCGCCGAGACGTAATCCGCGGTTGAAACCCGAAAAACGCCATTGGCTTTGGCGGGGTCGAAGTCGGGCTCGCCGATCAGTTCCCCAAGGATATCAAGCGTCGCCTCGAGACGTGGGACCATTTCTCGCGCGCGCTCCGTCAGGACAAGCTCGCGACCGGAAGGCACCAGCAATTCGTCGTCGAAAAACTCCCTGAGACTCTTGAGGGCCGCGCTCACCGTTGATTGGGTCAAATTCAGATTGGCCGCCGCGAGACTGACGTTTCTGCATCGCAGCAATTCCCAAAGAACAGGAAGCCGATTGAGGTTGGCGTTTCTGAGTACGGCAATATCGACCACTTATTCCTCCCTGCTTACTCTATGGTTTCTCGCCGAACTCATCAGGCGCCCCGCTTCCCGCGACCCATCGACAGCGTCCTTCCGCCTTGCCTTGGTATCGATAATGTCGATACCAACGTCGATTGATTTCAATTTGAACCGGCCGAACAATTCGGTCTATTTTCGACGGACAATAAAAATATACGAACGGCCATGAGCCGCAAGGGATGAAACGCGGAGGGAAGAAGGCGCACTTAAGTTGCGCGCTTATTTTCATTTTCGCGACCAAACATAGCGCAAACAATCGTTGAGGTCATGTCGATTTCAGCGAAGAAACTATTGCGCCGCACTATCGCCAAGCTTGTTGGAGTGCTTCCGCATGCCCTCTGTCGTCGTGAGCGAATTTTCAAAATACACGAATACGCTGGATGTTGACGCGTTGCGTTTCAGTCTGCGCCGCGTTGCTTCGACCGTCCATGTCATAGCGGTGAAATGCGCGGACGGACCCTTCTTCGCGACGACAGCGACCGCCGTCACGCCAGTCTGTTTCGAACCGCCGACAATTCTGGTCTGCATCAACAAGTCCAGCGCGATCCGCTCGGCGATTGACCTTGAAGAGACGTTCACGATCAACGTGCTTGGCGCCGATCAAGTGGATGTCGCCAGTTTCTGCGCCGGCGGAGCCCCCCATCACGAGCGCGAGTCTCTGTTCGAACTCATCCGAACGATTTGGCAAAGCCGCCGTGCTGCGCAACGCACAGGCGGCCCTGATCTGTCGCCGGCAATGCATCGTCCAGCACGGAACGCATTCCGTCGTTTTCGGAACGGTGATCGAGGCGTCCTACCGCCCAGAGGTCCAGCCGCTGCTTTATCTCGATGGCCGCTACGGCGGCTTTCACGCCGGATAGACGTCATTTCACAACAATATCAGGAGGAAACCCATGACCGCGCATTTGAAAGTCACCAGCGAAGCCGCAACCATCCCCACCGACGAGGAAATCGTCGCACGCGCCACCGCGCTTTTTCCAACCCTGCGGTCGCGCGCCTTCGCTTGCGACGCCCTCGGCCGCGTGCCCGATGAAACCATCGCCGATTTCCAGCAAGCCGGATTCTTCCGCATCCTGCAACCCAAGGCCTTTGGCGGCTACGAGATGAGCCCGCTGACCTTTTATCGCGTGCTCCAGGAAGTCGCCGCCGCCTGTCCGTCCAGCGGATGGGTGCTGATGGTGCTCGGCATCCACAATTGGGAGGTCGCCCTGCTCGATCCCCAGGCAGCAAGGGATCTTTGGACGGAGAATAACGAGATTCGCATCTCCTCGTCTTATGCGCCGTTTGGGGGAGGACAGAAAGTCGAGGGCGGCTATCAGGTGCAAGGACGGTGGAAGTTCTCCAGCGGTTGCGACCACGCGACCTGGGTCTTCCTCGGCGGCTTTGTCCCGACCGGCGAAGGAACGCCTCCCGATTTCCGCGTCTTCCTTATTCCGCGCGGCGACTATGAGATCATCGACGGCACCTGGAATGTCTTCGGCCTGTCAGGCACGGGATCCAAGGATGTCGAAGTCAAGGGTTGTTTCGTTCCCGATTATCGCTCGCACTCGTTCATCCAGCATTTCGTCGCCCATGGCAGCGACCCCGGTCTAAAGACCTTCACTAACCCCTATTACCGGATCCCCTTCGGCGTCTGCTTTCATAATGGCGTCGCCGCCGTGATCGCCGGAATGGCCAAGGGCATGGTCAACGCCTATCGCGACCAGATGCAAGCCCGCCTCGACAACATCACGGGACAGCCGCTGAGCGTGAATCCGGCCGCGCAACGCCGTGTACAGATCGCCGACGCCAAGGCGCGGCAGGCCAGCAATCTCATCCGTTCCGTCGTTGAGGGTTGCGAGTCCTATCTCTTGAACGGAGAGCCGATCCCGCTCGACAAGCGCGCGCAATATGTCGGCGACGCCGCGACCGTCGGCGAGCTTTGCTCGGAGGCGAGCGTGCTGCTGTTCCGGGGGGCCGGCGGCAAGGCCGTCTATAACGACAATATCCTCGGCCTGTTCTTCCGCAACATTCAGGCCGGCGCCAATCATGTCTGCATGGATCTCGACAAATTGGGAACCAATGCCGGCGGCACATTGCTCGGGCTTCCCAACCAGCATCCAATCACCTGACCACCGAACCAGTTTCAAAATTAAGAAAATCGAAGGAAACCTCCATGAGCAGCGTCACCCAATTTGGCTATGTCGGCATAGAAGCGAGCGATCTCCCCGCGTGGGAAAAATTCGGCGTCGATGTCCTCGGTCTCCAGTTGTCCCGCAAGGATGCGGATCAGTTGGTGTTCCGCATGGATGAATATGAACAGCGCATAATCGTCACCAAAGGGCCGGCCGACGACCTCGCGTTTTCCGGCTGGGAAACGGCGTCCGAAGCCGATCTTCAGGAGATCGTCGCGCGCCTGACCGCTGCCGGCGTCGTCGTGACCAAGGCGTCGCCGGAAGATACAGTGGCGCGGCGTGTCGAACTGCTGTTTCTCTGCACGGATCCCGATGGCAACCGGGTCGAACTTTATTACGGCCCGGCGCTGACCAACGCGCCGTTCCGTTCCTCGGCCTTGCGGTCCTCGTTCGTCACTGGCGAGCAGGGCCTCGGCCACTATTTCCTGATTTCGAAGAAGGACAGGAAAACCACGCTCGACTTCTACATCGGTCTCCTCGGCTTCAAGATCAGCGATTACATCCGTCAGGAACTGGCCCCGGGAATCGTGGCCGACGCCGCTTTCCTTCACTGCAACGGCCGTCATCACACCATGGCCGCGGCGGTGATGCCGACACCCAAGCACATTCACCACCTGATGATCGAAGTCGCCGATATCGCCGACGTCGGCGCCGCCTATGACCGGGCGCAAGACCTCGGCGCCCCCATCGAAATGACGCTGGGCATGCACCCCAATGACAAGATGTTTTCATTTTACGTGCGCACGCCCTCCGGGTTTTCGATCGAGTTCGGCTATGGCGGGCTCATCGTGGACGACGCGACCTGGCGGGTGAAATCCTTCGATCGCCTCAGCGAATGGGGACACCGGCCAGCGGCGCCTCAAGTCCAGATGGCGTGATCGATCGAAACCCGCGGGGGACCTGTCGTCCTCCGTTTTTCATGTGAGGAGAGCCGCCTTGACCCTTTGGACCGATTTTTTCTCCGCGGAAATTCGCACTCTGAGCACACCCACCTTCGGCCGAACCCGGATCGCCGAGGCCGGACGGGGGAAGGGCGAAGCCCTGATCCTCATGCACGGCATCGGCGGCCATCTGGAGGCCTATGCCAAGAATGTCGTCGCCCTTTCGGACCGTTTTCATGTGATCGCCTTCGATTTCGTCGGCCACGGACTTTCGGAAAAGAAGCTCGACATCGAATATACGCCCGACATTTATGCCGAGCATTTGCGCGAAGTCATGGACGCGCTGGGCATTCAGCGCGCGCATATTTCGGGGGAATTGCTGGGCGGCTGGGTCTCGGGAAAATTCGCGGTTCGCTATCCCGAACGGGTTCTGCGCGTTGTCTTGAACACGGCGGCGGGCATGCCGATCGTCAGCGAAAAGGGCAAGCAGGACCTCGCCAATCTCGTCGAGTTGAGCAAAAAAAGCGCGGGCCAGGCGCCGACTTATGAATCCGTCCTGGCGCGAATGAAATGGCTGATGCACGAAAAAAATTGGCCGCTGCTCACCGAGGAATTGGTTCAAACTCGCCTGAATATCTACAATAATCCGGAAGCCCTCAAGGCGACGGCCCTCGTGCAGAAGCAGTTTTCCCGCAACAGCCGAGGCCGACCTCGTCGCCTATGAGAAAATCGCGGCGGAAACTCTGTTCCTGTGGACGCGCGACAATCCAATCCACGACATCGCCGCCGCCAAAGCCGCCTGCGAGCGCACGCCGAAAGGCGCGCTTTATGTGATGGAAGCGGACGCCGCCCACTGGCCGCAATATGAAGCGCCGGATGAATTCAACGCGGTGATGCGCAGCTACCTGACGAGAGGCGAGACCGGCCGCTGAAGGCAAAAACTCGGTTGGAATTTGGCGTCGACAATGGAGCCTTGGCCCTTGTCGGCGGCCGACCGGCCGCGCCTTCAAAGCCCTGACAAGTCGAACCGCGAGGTCCGCTCGCGGCTTGGCGCGCGACCAATAAAAACAGAACGCAAGTCTCGTCCGATGCGGCGTCGGTCCGCGCCGGGCGGCAAGTTCTCAAGGGAGGAAAAAAATGATCGGATCAGTCAATCCGTCCACAGCCAGGAGCGGCTGGGACAAATCCTATGAGGTCAAGGCGGTTGCGCTCATGACGCTCGGCATGGGCGTCGTCGGCCTCGACCGCTTCATCATCAATCCGCTATTCCCCATTATCCAGAAGGATCTGGGCCTGAGTTATCAGGACCTGGGCTTGATCTCGGCCGTGCTCGCCTTGACCTGGGGGATAGCCTCGATCTTTGCCGGCCAAATTTCCGACCGTCTCGGACACAAGCCCGTCGTCGTCGTGGCGGCGGTGGTTTTTTCGCTGCTGGTCGCGACGACGGGGCTGGCGACAGGATTGTTGAGCCTGGTTCTTATTCGCGCGGTCATGGGCCTTTCGGAAGGCGCATTCCTGCCGGCGAGTATTGTCACCACCGTCGAAGCGTCGAAGCCGAGTCGCACAGGCCTGAATGTCGGCTTGCAGATGATGGCGCAACCGCTCGTCGGGCTTGGCTTTGGCCCAGTCATCGCTGTTGGCTTGCTCAAGGTTTTGCCGAGCTGGCATTGGGTCTTCGCAGTGGCGGCGATACCCGGTCTCATCGTCGCGATTTTCATCGCGAAAGTCATTCGTCATGACCCGCCGCATTCATCGGCGGACCATACGGCGGAAAAGAGCATCGGATTCCTCCACGCCCTGGGCAACCGCAATGTGATCTTCAATATTCTGGGGATGTGCTGCTATCTGACGACGCTCATCGTCCTGTCGGCCTTCTTGCCAAACTATCTGACCGATCATCTGAAGCTCAGCCTCGACCAGATGGGGCTTGTGCTGGCGGGTCAGGGATTGGGCGGCTTTCTCGGCATGGTGTTGGTGCCGGCGCTTTCCGACAAGCTCGGCCGCAAGCCCGTGATGATCGGCGCGCTTCTGATCGATCTGGCGGCGCTGCTGGCGCTCATGAATATTGGGGCGGAGCCGGCCATGCTCTTCGCCGCGGTTTTCGTCATCATCTTCACGACGTCGGGCGTGGTGTCGATCAACGTCGGTCCGCTGACCAATGCTTCCGTTCCTCCCGCAATCGCGGCCACCGCAACCGGACTTGTGGTCGGAATTGGGGAGATCGTCGGCGGGGCCGTGATGCCTGCACTGTCCGGAGGACTGGCCGAATCCATGGGCATTCCGATCATCATCAAGGTCGCCACGATTGCAGCGGGTCTCGGCATCCTCATCGTCGTATTTGGCGTCCGCGAGCCGAAGGCCCTATTGGCCCAGGCAACGCCGTAACTTTGACAGCGACGTGTTCGGCGCCATGCGCGTGGCGCCGAAATTCATCTGTGAGTTCTCATAAATCGATGTTCATCGAAGTCTTAAACGACGATCAGCAGATGATCGCTCGCGTAGCATTGAAGCATTCAGACGGTGACCTGGATCAAAAATACTTGTTCGGGCATTGGCTGCCATAAACTGGAAGCCGCCGGTCAACATGGATCGGCGGCAATCCGGCCGAAGGCGCCTTCAGAGGGACCCATGAGCGACAACACGGCGCCGATGCCGTCATACCCCTGGATCGTATAAAAATCGTCGGGCGCCAACCGGTCAACTCAACGGACGTTTGTCGGTCAAAAAAAATTCCGCCCTCCTCTTGAACCCATTTTTTTGCCTTCCTAGATCGATTTCCGTCGAGCGCCAGCGTGGCTCGACAAAACCGGCGCCGGCAGCGTCCGGCGTTCTTCACCCATGTTGCTCATTGGAGGATGTGGCTATGCGGAACATAGACTTTGATCCGTTCTGGCGGACCAGCATCGGCTTCGACCGGTTGTTCGCCATGCTCGACGACACCCTCGAACCCGAGGATCGCTACCCCCCATATAACATCGCTCGCACCGGCGAGGACGCCTACCGTGTGTCCTTGGCTGTCGCCGGCTTCGCGCCCAGTCAGATCGGCGTCACCCAGCACCAGAATGTGCTTACGGTTGCGGCGCGTCCGTCCGACAAGGACGACAAGGCCGAATACCTCTATCGCGGCATCGCTGGCCGGGCGTTCGAAAAGCGCTTCAGCTTGGCCGACTTCGTGGAGGTCGAGGCCGCGTCCTTTGAGGATGGACTGCTTCACATCGATCTCGTGCGGCGCGTACCAGAGGCGATGAAGCCTCGC
Source organism: uncultured Alphaproteobacteria bacterium (assembly GCA_963710275.1). GTDB lineage: Bacteria > Pseudomonadota > Alphaproteobacteria > Rhizobiales > Beijerinckiaceae > Rhodoblastus. Next base: position 84,843 of record CAVPZS010000001.1, read on the forward strand.
CGTATCGAAATTGGCGTCAAGAAGGCTCCCGATGAGGCCGACAACGTCCGAACCATCGAACACGAAAAGGCGGCCTGAATGGGCAGTCGTTGCTGAAAGCGGGGTCCGGGCGGCAAGCCCGGACCGCGCTGGAGTCGTGACATGGAGCAAGGCCAATGCATTACGATTTTGGAAAAGCCGTTCGTCCGAACGCTGCTCGCCGCCGCGACGAGCGAGGCGGCTTCGACGATCTTCTTCATCCGGCGCGGGCGTTCGCTCGTCCATCTGACGTCGTCGACGACTCAGATCTGACCCTCAACGAGAAGAGGGCGATTTTAGCCTCTTGGGCGTCTGACGCATCGGCGGCGGAGGCCGATCCGCTGCTGCGACGGACTGACGGCGGCGAAACCGCCAGTTGGGATGACATTATGGACGCTCTGAAGGAGCTGGACTTGCGGGCGGAGAGAACTGCGCCTGTGCGCTTTGACCCGAAGCTATTCTGGCTGCCGCGACAAGGCCAGCGCTGCAGACCGGGCGGCGGCCCGGATCGCGGATCCTTGCCTGCGTGAATCCCAGCTATGTCGAACTACGCTAAAATCCCGCGGCGGCGCAACGGCAGTCATCAATGCCGGCCAACTACGATCCAAGGGAGCCGCCGCCGGCCGCGGCGGCCCGAATCTCCCACTCGCAATGATCGTGAAAGGAAAGATATGCAGCGCTACGATTTCGCGGTTCTGAAAGATGACGAGACGATCGCGGCCCGAAAGGCGATCATGCTCCCGAACTTGAAGGCTGCGTGGTCGCATGTGACCGAACTGGCCCAGACGATCGACGCGCCAGGAAGCCGCATTCGTGTCACCAATCCGGAGGGCGAGGTCGAGATACTCGCCGGCGTCAAGATAGCGCGGGGCGAAGTTGAGAGACCAGCGAGCGGCGTGAGCCCGCATCCTGCCTAACAATAGGCGCGGTGTTGCTTCCGCCGTCGACTCGTTCTGTTATTTCCGCACGCTCTTGTCGCGGTTTCGCGCCCGTTTGGCTGTAACACGGCCGTTCAATGGAAGGCCACGCGCGAAATATTGGATGTCGAGAAACGGACGTCGTCGACTTTGGACTATTCTCTCCAGGCGGCGCTCGATGTCGCGAAGATGGACGTTTGGGGCTGGGATGAGATTGCCCAAAAAAATGGCCTGTGGGGCGACATATCAGTCGGAGAACGCTTCTTCCTCAAGGGCTAGGGAACTGATGATTTCAAGGACGTGCTCGCCCTGCATGCGCTCTGCTTCGAAACCCGTGGTCTCGCCAATTTTGGAAAACAGGTTTCGCCCTTCCGCCGAGCGACCCACGAACGCCATGGACCAGTTGGGAAACCTGCGCTCCGCCGTCTCTTCAAAGGCCAACACATGGGCGTCGGCGTGACGCCGGTCGTGTTGGATGCGTTCAAATACCGCTTCAACATTTGGACGGGGGCCTTCGAGCGCCTGGGCAAAAACGCCAGAATTGAAGATAAGTGCGCCAGTGACGCGAAGGCGCGGGTTGTTGCGCCGCGCCGATTGCAGAATCGACTCGATTTCCGCAGCGACATCGGACGGTTGGCCCGGAATCAGATTGCGGCTGTAATAGACAAGGCGATACAGAGCTTCGGTCATTGTTTGAGTCCTTTCACTCGGCGGCAGTGGCCACGCTGTGTTTGTGCGAATGAAGGAACGACCTGACGCTTTCGGGGGCCAGCGGTCTGCTGATCAAATAGCCCTGGATGTCGGTGCAGCCTGCCTCGCTGACTCGATTGAGTTGCGCGTGGGTCTCAACGCCTTCCGCCGTCGTCGTCATACCGAGGCTCCGGCCCAATACCGCGATGGCGCGGACGATGGCCGTGCTGTTCGCCTCGTTGATGGCGCCGCGAACAAACGACTGATCGATCTTGATCTTGTCGAAGGGGAAACTGTGCAGATAGGACAGTGACGAATAGCCGGTGCCAAAATCGTCCATCGAAACGCGCACGCCCATTTCCTTGATTTTGTGCAATTCGCCCAGGACCGAGGCATGGTCGCCGAGCAGCACGCTTTCCGTGATCTCAAGCTCCAGGCGACCGGGTTCGAGGTCGCTTTCGGCCAAGGCCGCCGAAACCTGTTCGCAAAGGTTCGCATTGCGAAACTGGACGGCGGAGACGTTCACCGCGACGCGCAGGCGATCCGGCCAGTTGGCGGCCTCGCGGCAGGCCTTGCGCAATACCCATTCACCGATCGTCCCGATCAGGCCAAGTTCTTCCGCGAGCGGAATGAAATCGAGCGGCGACACGAATCCGCGTTTTGGATGACGCCATGTAAAACAGCGTGCAAAACTTTCCAGATTCCGGGGGTAAACAGCGTCCAATAGTTTCCACCCTGGTCCATGCGATCATCCGGTTTTTCCGCCGGAGTGTCTGGGGTGTTGTTGATGGATATGATTGCCGAGATCCGGCGCCGTCGTTTGGTCAGCAAGGAGAGCATCAGCTCGATTGCGCGTGACCTGAAGCTGTCCCGCCCCACCGTTCGCAAGCATTGCCGAACCCAATCCGAACCAGTCTATCGGCGCCGCAAGCAGCCCACGCCGATGCTGGGTGCGTTCCAGGAGACGCTGGAGAACTGGTTGCGGACCGAGCGGCTGCTTCCCAAGGCCCAGCGCCGCACCGCGCGTCGGTTGTTCGAGGGCTTGCAGGTCGAGGGCTACCGCGGCGCCTACGACAGCGTGCAGCGGTTCGTGCGGGGTTGGAAGACGACAAAATCCGGTCCAGCCCTGACTCAAGCTTTTGTTCCGCTCAGCTTTGCGCCGGGCGAGGTCTGCCAATTCGATTGGAGCCACGAACAGGTCGAACTCGCGGGCGTCATGCAGACCATCAAGGTCGCGCATTTCCGCCTGGCTTTCAGCCGCCAGATGTTCGTCGCCGCCTATCCGCGGGAAACGCAGGAGATGGTGTTCGACGCCCATGACCGCGCCTTCGCCTTCTTCGGCGGCGCGCCCCTGCGCATGGTCTACGACAATCTCAAGGCGGTGGTGGAAACGATCTTCACCGGCAAGGAGCGCCGGTTCAACCGCCGCTTCATGGCGCTGGCCAACCATTATCTGTTCGAGCCGGTCGCCTGCACGCCGGCCTCGGGCTGGGAGAAGGGGCAGGTCGAGAACCAGGTCGGCAATATCCGCGAATGGCTGTTCACGCCGCTGGCGCGCTTTCAAAGCTTCGAGGCGCTGAACGCCTGGCTGGCGACACGCTGCCGGGAACTGGCGCAGCGCAAGCATCCGGCGACCCCGGAGCTTTCAATCACCGCCTGCTTCGCGACCGAGCAGGCCGCCTTGCGCAAGATCACCGCGCCTTTCGATGGCTATGTGGAGCATATGCTGCGCGCCTCCAGCACCTGCCTCGTGACGCTGGACCGCAATCGCTACTCCGTTCCGGCGGCGTTCGCCGGCCGCGCGGTCTCGGCGCGCAGCACCGCGACAAAGGTGCGCATCGTGGCCGACGGGGCGGTGATCGCCGAGCACGCCCGCCGCTTCGGGCGCGATCAGCTGATCTGCGACCCCTGGCATTACCTGCCGATCCTGGAGCGCAAGCCCGGCGCGCTTCGCAATGGCGCGCCGTTTCTCGACTGGGATTTGCCCACGCCCATTCGGCTGGTGCGCGATCGCATCCTCAAGCAGCCCAAGGGCGACCGGGCCTTCGTCGAGTTGCTGATGATGGCGCGCGAGCTTGGCCTGGACGCGCTGGAAGTGGCCTGTGAGCTGGCGATGGACAGCAGCGTCGTCAGCGCGCCCGTGGTGATGAACGAGATGCGCCGACTGATTGCGCCCGCACAACCGATCGCGCTGAACGTGCCGGAGATGCTGAAGCTCCAGGTCGAGCCGCGCGCCGACTGCGGCCGCTACGATGATTTGCGCGGGGGCGGCCATGTCCTCCACTGACCGAATGTCCTGCATTGACCGCCTGGCCCAACTCAATGCGCTGCATCTTTACGGCATGGCGACGGCCTGGAGCGAACTGCTGGCTGAGGGGCCACGACGGCCGGTCCAGCCCGAAGCCTGGCTCGACCGGCTGATCGAGGCCGAGCTTGCCGACCGGCAGGTGCGCAGCCTGCGCTATCAACTCAAGGCGGCGCGCTTTCCTGTCCATCGGGATCTGACTGGTATCGACTGGGCGGAAACGCCGTTGCCGCAGGCGCAAATCCAGCAACTCGCAAGCGCCGCCTTCATGGAGACAGCGCATAATTTGATCCTGGTCGGCGGAACGGGCACGGGCAAGACTCACTTGGCGACGGCTTTGGGTGTCGCCGCCATCCATCTGGGCAAACGCGTGCGCTTCTTTAACGCCGTCGACCTTGTGAACCAGTTGGAGCGGGAAAAACAGCAGGGCAAGGCGGGCAATATGGCCCGGCAACTGGCGCAGACCGACGCCGTCATCCTCGATGAACTCGGCTATCTGCCGTTCCCAGCCTCCGGCGGCGCCTTGCTGTTCCACCTGATCAGCCAGCTTTACGAAAAGACGTCGTTGATCGTCACCACCAATTTGAATTTTGCCGAATGGGTGACGGTTTTTGGCGACGCCAAAATGACCACAGCCTTGCTCGATCGCATCACCCACCACTGCGACATCCTGGAAACCGGAAACAAGTCCTTCCGCTTCAAACAGCGCCAGAAACAGCCGAAAGCGGGATGACCAACTGGAAACTTTTGGGCGCTGTTTCCTGGAAACTATTCGACGCTGATTGACACACTGGCCACGCGGCTTGTCGCCGATGGGCCTGGTGTGGTGCGAGGACGGCTACGCCTGGGGCACGCAGTTGGCGGCGCAGACCATGCCGCTGCCTCCGGGCAAGGGCATCGTTCCGCGACTGGCCGGCACCCATGTCTATGGCGGCACCATCGATTGCACCTCACCCTGGGAAATTTCGGCCCGCGCCAAGCGCGCAACCAAATTTATCCCTGGGTTCCTGCAAAAATTCCCGGAAATCTGGGCCGATCGCGAACAGGAGATCAAGGAGGACCTCGCCTATTTCGAGGCCTATGACTATAATGGAAAATCGCTCGCCGAGCTTGGCGCGCATTTGCGCGACACCCGCACTTTCTACCGCCGCACGTTCGAAATCCATTTCGAACTGATGTATCCGCTGCTGGCAAATTATGTGTCCTTTTATGGCCTGTGCACCGAATTGAAGATCGACCCGGCGGAAATCGCCAAATTCTGCCAGGGCTACGACACCAAAATTCTCCAGACCGACCGCGAATTATGGCGCCTTGCTAATGAGGCGCGTCGGCTCGGCGCCGCCGAAGCGTTGCTATCGAACGAGGTGGAGAACATCCATGCCGTGCTTGGCAAGGCGAGCGGCGGGGTCGGCGCCTGGAAGACGCAGTTCGACGAGTTCCTGAATGTCTGGGGCCGCCGAACGGAAGGGACCTGCGACATCAATCTGCCGTCCTGGCTCGAAGATCCGACGCCGGCGCTCGGCACGATCAAGACCTTCTTGCAGAAGCCGACGAATTTCGATTTCGACGCCGCTCATCTCGGCGCGGTGGCGGATCGCGAAGCGGCGGTCGAGCGGGCGCGCTCAAAATTGTCGCGTTCGGAGCGCGAAGCCTTCGACGGCGCCCTCTCCATGACCCAGCACGCCAATTTTGCCTGGTGGAACGACGAGCACGCCTTCCTGATCGACCTGCGCTCCAACCTGCCGATGCGCCATACCTGCCAGGCCATCGCCCGCGCGGTCGGCGCTGACAAGGAGGACGACACGCTCTTCCTGTTTTGGCCGGAGCTAATGGAGCTTTGCGCCGGCAAGCGCAAATGGTCGGAGTGCCGCAACCTCGCCAATGAGCGGCGCGATTATTACAATTATTGGGGAGCCAAGCGCCCGAGCATGCCAAAAGTGTTGGGTACGATCCCCGACGAGGTGCAGGACCCTGTGCTGCTGGAAATCTTCGGCATGCACAAATATTTCTTCGACGCGGTGCGCGGCGACGGAACCAATCCCAAGCGGCTCACCGGCGTCGCGGCTTCGGTGGGTCTGGCGCGCGGCACGGCGCGGGTGCTGCACAATTCGGACGAATTGCACCGGATACAGCCCGGCGACATCCTGGTCTGCGAATCCACTTCGCCGAACTGGACGCCGGCTTTCGGCAAAATCGCCGGTTGCGTCTGCGACGGCGGCGGAACCCTGGCGCATGCCTCGATCGTCAGCCGTGAATATCGCATCCCCTGCGTGGTCGGCGTCGGTCTCGCCACCAGCATGATCCGCGACGGCGACCAGATCGAGGTCGACGGCACCAATGGGATCGTCCATCTCGCGGCGTGAAACAGGGGCCGGCTGCTTCGGCGGCCGGCCCTTTTGTGATGGGCTGGCGCAAAGCGCCGGATCGGATTAGCATTGCAAAAACAATGACGCGGCGCGTTCCGCGCGACCGTCGTCCGGGAGGAAGGCAATGAACGTGATGGCATCCAGCGCCGATTTGAGCGCGGCGGGCGCGGCTTCTCGCCTGCTCTGGCTCGACGCCTGCGACGACAGCGCCCTGCCGCGCGCCGGCTCGAAGATCGCCCGGCTTGGGACGCTTAGGCGCAATGGCATGCAAGTGCCCAACGGTTTCGTCGTCACCACCGATGTCTTTCGCGATTTCATCGCGGGAGCAGGGCTGGACGAAAAGATCGGCGCGTTGCTGGCCGAGCTGACTTCCGAGAACGATCCGCATCTCGAAGCCATCGCCAAGGCCATTCGTCATCTCGTCGAAGTCGACGCCGATCGCGCCGGAGGACGAACATGCGATCGTCGAACATTACGAGGAATTGTCCTTCCAGCGGCGCGACCTCAACATTCCCGTCGCCGTGCGCTCCTCGGCCACGGGCGAGGACGCCGCCGACGCCAGTTTCGCCGGCCAGTTCGACACTTATCTCGGCGTCACCGGCGCGCAACGCCTGATCAATTCCGTGCGCCGATGCTGGTCGAGCCTGTTCACGGCGCGCGCCGTGGGCTACCGCATGTGCAAGAAACTCAACTATCGCGACAGTCCGATGGCGGTCGGCGTGCTGGAGCTTGTGCATGCGCGCACCTCCGGCGTCGCCTTCTCGATCCATCCCGTCACGGGGTCGCGCGAACGTATGGTGATCGAGGGCTCCTGGGGCTGGGGCGAGGCGGTCGTACAGGGCCTGGTCGAGCCCGACCATATCGAGGTCGACAAGACCGACAGCCGCATTCTCGAATATCGTGTCTCCGACAAGGGCGTCGTGTCTTGCTTCGACTACTCGCAAGGTCTAGTCGTCGAACAGCCTATGCCCAAGCGCCTGCGCAAGGAGCCGATCCTCGACGCCGAGGCTGTCGCGGCGCTGGCCGCAGCCGTGCGAGACATCGAAAACTTCTACGGCTATCCCGTCGATGTCGAATGGGTGCTGGACCGGCACTGGCGTCCGGGAGAAAAAGTCACCATCGTGCAAACACGTCCGGTGACCGTCGCGCCCGAAGAGAAAAAAGTGCAGTGGAATCCGCTCGCCTATATCGGCAAGTTCAGCAAGGGGTGACGCCACCATGGCGGAGGAAACCAGGCGCAAGCGCGCGGCCGTGAAAACGGGGCGCGTCGTCAAACCTTCGGAGTCGAAGGGCGAAAGCTCGGTCATCCGCGCGCTGCAATTGCTGCAGGTCTTCAAGCCCATGGAAAAGACGCTCGGCCTGTCCGAGATCGCCCGCCGCGCCGGCATGCCGAAAAGCACCGCCCATCGTCTGCTCAACATCATGGCCGAAGCGCGCTTCATCCGCGCGGCGGAGGACGGCTCTTACGCGCTCGGCCTGCAATTGTGGGAACTGGGCCTGCGTGTTGTCTCCAATCTCGATCTGCGCGAAATCGCCCACCCGGTCATCGAATGGCTGCATCATCTGGCCGGCGACGCCGTCCATATCGCCATTCTCGACGACTGCGACGTCGTCTATATCGACAGGCTCGAAATCGACCGCCACGATCCAGGCCTTCCGCCGCGTCGGCCACCGCATGCCGGCGAACGCCACCGCGAGTGGCAAGGCGATCCTGGCTTTTTCTGAGCCGCAGGCGGTGCGGCGCGTGCTCTCGCGCGATTTGCGGCGGCTGACCGACAAGAGCATTGTCGACAAGCAGGTTTTCGCCGAGGAACTGCGGCGCACCCGCGAACGCGGCTATGCCATCTCCATCGGCGAGGCCGAACTGGGCATGTCCTCGATCGCCGCGCCGTTCTTTTCCGCCGATGGCGTGCCGCTGGGCGCCATTTCCATCGCCGGCCCGACGGCGGGCATGCCGCGCGGACGCTTCGCCAGCTTGGCGCGGCTGCTGCGCGAGGGCGCGGAGCGCGTCACGCGCGGCCTGGATTTCTCCGTGGGGCGCAACATCCACCCCTTCGTGCGTGCGGAATTGCCGCCGGAGCCGCCGGCGACGGCGCCCGAAACGCCACCGAAACGGCGGTCGCGCGCCTGACCTCAATCTTCACAACCGGGCATTTGCGGCATGGCTTCTGAGACAGCGAACCCGTGGATCGATGTGATCGTCAGCGACCGGCGCGAATTGGCGTCGGGCCAGATCGCGCTTGAACTGCGACGCGCCGACGACGGGCCACTGCCGGCCTTTGCCGCCGGCGCTCATGTCGATCTGCGCGTGACCGACGAGATCACCCGCCAATATTCGCTGTGCAACGAGCCCGGCGAGACCGGTTTTTACCGGCTGGGCGTGCTCGCCGACCCACAATCGCGCGGCGGCTCGCTCGCCGTCCACCGCCATTTCCATCCGGGCTGGCGCACTCGCATTTCTGCGCCCAAAAACCATTTTCCGCTGGCCGAGGACGCGCCGCTGTCAATTCTGGTCGCCGGCGGCATTGGCGTCACGCCCTTGCTCGCCATGGCGCGGCGGCTGCGTCGCCTGGGGCGCGCCTTCGCCTACCACTATTGCGCGCGCTCCGCCGACCTCGCCGGCTTCGCCCAGGAACTGCGCGCCTCCTTCCCCAAAGAATTCCAGCTGCATTGCGACGATGGCGCGCCCGGGCAAAAATTCGACCCGGGCCCGGTTTTCTCGACCGCGCGAGACCAGGCGCATGTCTATGTCTGCGGCCCCTCGGGCTTCATGAACTGGGTGATCGAGGCGGCCGAAAAAGCCGGCCTGCCGCCGGAGCGCATCCACAGGGAATATTTTCAGGCGAAGGCGGATTCGACCGGCGACGCTTTCGAACTCGTCGCCCGGCGCTCCGGCCTGACCCTGCGCGTCGAGGCAGGTCAGACCATCCTCGACGCCTTGCGCACGGCGGGCGTCGCCGTCGATTTTTCCTGCGAACAGGGCGTCTGCGGAACCTGCCTGCAACGGGTGCTCGAGGGCGAACCGGATCATCGCAACTCCTTCCTCTCCGACGCGGAAAGAGCCGCCAAAGACCAGATCGCCATTTGCTGCTCGCGGGCGAAATCGGCGCGGCTGGTGCTGGATGTCTAAACCAGAGAGAGGTTGCGCGCAGCGTCCATGACATGGCGCTTGGCGCCGCGCAGGCTCGTCCAGTCGTCGAGCGGCGAGCGCTCCAGGAGCAGGAAATCCGCCGCGCCGCCGGACTTCACATCGGCCGAGGGCAGCCCCCAGAGACGGCGGGGCCGCGACGTCGCACTTTCCAGAGCTTCCGCCGGCGACAAGCCGCCGGCGATGAAATGATCGAGTTCGTCGAGCAGCGCCGCGCCATGAACGACGCCCGGGCTGCCGGCGTCGGAGCCGGCGACCAGCTCGACGCCCAGCCGGCGGGCGATGGCGACATGTTCCAAATGGCTGTCGAGAATGCGACGCAAATGTCCCAGCGCTTCAGCGCTCCAGCCGGCCAGCTCCGGCCGCGCCCATTGGAAATGCACCGGCGAAAAAGTGGGAACCCAGGCAAGGCCGCGATCGGCCATGCGGCGCAGCACATCGGCAGTCATGAAGAAGCCGTGCTCGATGGAATCGACGCCTGCCGCGACCGCCGTCTCCAGCCCTTCCAACCCGCTGCAATGGGCGAAAGTCTTCTTGCCCGCCACATGGGCGATGGCGACGATCTCGCGCAATTCCTCGACGTTGAATTGCGGCGCGCCCTTCACTTCACCTTTGGCGAAGTCGATGATGCCGGTGAGGATGATCTTCACGTCGTCCGCCTTGGCGGCGACCTCCGCCGCAATTGGCCGGACGTCCGCGTCCGACGCGATGTCGCGAGCCATGAAGCCGCCATAGCGCTTCGGCCGTTTCACGCCCAGGCCGGGCGACCGCAGACGGGTGCAAGGCGGGGCTGCCGCCGCCAGTTCGGCGCGGATGGCGTCGTTAATCCCATAGCGATCCCCGGCGTCGCGGACCAGGGTGACGCCCGCCGCAACGCACCGTTGGATATTTTCGCGAGCAACTCGCATCATCTCGTCGACACCGGCGTCGAGATAGGCGGTGCGGCGGGCGAAATCCAGCTCGCCGCCGTCAAGAAAAATATGGCTATGGGCCTCGACCAGCGCGGGCATGACGAAAGCCGCTTCCAGATCGGCCGGCGCCTCCGCGGCGCGCGGCGCAATCGAGGCGACGACGCCCTTGCTTAGGTTGATCAGATAGGGACCGTCGGCGACCTGAAACCGCTCGCCGTCGAAATAGGAGCGCGCGCGCAGCCGCATCGATCAGGCCTTGTAGAATTTGCGCACGGCGCGCAGGGCGTTGCTGCCGGTCTGCTCAAGAAAATTGCGGTAGGCGACCAGCACATAATTGTCTTCCGGAAGCGGATGATAGGCGCGCCAGGGCGTGCCCAGCACGGCGTCGAAGCCTTTTGGATAGGCGATGGTCAGAAAGGCGCATTCCAGCGCATGTTTCAGGTCGGAGCCATCGGCGGCTTTGGCCGGCAACTGCTGGCCGATATTGGACAGGCCGCCCATCATATGCACGCCGGCAAGTTCGGGATCGGCGCCGATCAGGCCGATGGCGTCGAGCGTCGCGCGATTGAGGCCGGTGGTGTCGGCGATGATGGCGCAGACCGACATGTCGATGAAAATATCTGCCAGGGGCACGCCATGATCGTCGCGGAGCCGCAGCGCGCAGCGACGGGCGGTGGCATAGATTTCCTCGGCCGTCTTGTTGCCGATCGCGACGCCGTCTTCGACCCGCTCGGACGCCATCAGGATGACTTTGAACGGACCCTGGTCGGCATAGAGGTCCATCAGGTCCCAGCGATGTTCGGTGATCGAATTGACGATGGGCGGCTCGCCGTAGGCTCTGGCGCGGTCGTAGGCGGCGAGGCAGATTTTTTGCACTTGGGCGCTGGGAAAATCAAAGGACAGCGGCGATCGCAACCACCTCCTGAATGGCGCGGATCACCCGCGCCATGAAATCGGCGTCGGTGAGCGCGCGGGCGCCGATGTTGACGTTGAGATATTTCGCCCCGGCCTCGGCCTGTTTCACGGCGAGCGCCTGAAGGCCAGCCATGTCCTCGCCGTCGAACAGCGCCCGGGTGCTCTTGAAGCCGGGATTGATCCGCTCGCCGATGATGGTCAACCCAAAATGATCAGGCGTGGTCACGCGATCCTCCCCCGTTCCGCCGCGAATCCGATGTTCTTCATGAAAGGTCTTCTGAAATCCGCTGCGCGTGCTGAGTTCGACATAGCGGCAGTCGCGCGCCAAGGCGTCGGCCGCCGCGCGCGCGCCGCGCGACAGCAGCATGCGGACGATCCCGACGCCCGGCGGCGTTGCCGACCTGGGCGAAACGTTCGCGCGGCAGTCGGCGGCAGCAGGCCGATGGCCATGGCGCTGCCCAGATCGATATGTGGGCCGAAGGCGCCGGAAATGATCGAAGCGCTCGATCTGCTCCTCGCCGATACCAGGCCGTCGAGCAGCAATTGCACGCCGGTGCGGATCGCCGCCTTGGCGAGCTGGACCGCGCGAATGTCGGCTTGCGTGAGAAAGACATCCGGCGAAAGCCTGATCGCGGGGCGGCCGTCCATCGCTCGACATCGGGATGGCCGCGTAGGACAATGCGCCCGCCGTCGATCGATCAGCCCGAGCTGCCAGCGCGCCGCGAGAGCGTCGAGCACGCCCGAGCCGCACAGCCCCACCGGCGGCTTTCGCTTCGATGGTTTCACTATGCAGGCGGCCGTCGCGCGCGCACACCCGTTCGATGGCGCCGGTCGCCGCGCGCATGCCGCAGGAAATATGTCCGCCCTCCAGCGCCGGGCCGGATGGGCAGGAGGCCGAGTGAATTTCGCCGCCTGTGATCAGGGAAATCTCGGTATTGGTGCCGATGTCCATCACCAGGGCGACGCCGGCGTCGGCGCCAGCGCTCCCGCGTCGCCAGCAGCGCCGTGACATGGTCGGAGCCGACGAAGCCGCCGATATTGGCGGCGACATGGATGTTGGCGCCAGGCGCGAAATCCAGCCCCAGCGAGGCGCGCCTCCAGGTCGGAGGCGTCGCGCAGCGCAGCAACGAAAGGCGCGCGGCCGAGTTGGCGCACCGGCAGGCCAAGCAGCAAATGCTGCATGGCCGTATTGCCGCAAACCGCGACGTCGACAATATCGGTGGTGTCGGCGCCGAGCGCATGGGTCAGATCGTCGGCCCAGCGCATTGAGCGCCGGCGCGCCGCCTCTTGCAATTCGTCGGCCTCGCGCGCGCCAGCATGGCGTGATTGATACGGCTGACCAGATCGGCGCCCCAGGCCGCCTGGGGATTTTCGATGCCGAGGCTGGCGACCGGCGCCTTGGCGCGGAGATCGACGAGATATCCGACAATATTGGTGGTGCCGAGATCGATCGCCAGGCCGAACAGTTTTTGCCCGCGCGGCGCGACGGCGATCAGTTCGGGACCGCGTAGCACGAGGCTCGCCCATCCCTCATCGGCGCGCAGAACCGCAGGCGCGGCGCGCAGGGCGGCCAGTCCGGCGGTGACGAACTTTCTCGGCGCGGCGCGGCGCAACCGGTCGAGATCGCTGACATTGTCTTCGAGCGTCGGCGGCGCGGTTTCGACCTCGACAATCTCGATGCAAGGATCGTCGATCGGCTCCGCGCGCGAGTTTTCGGCGTGAACGTCGAGACGCGCGACCGCCGCCAGCGAGCGTGGCGCGATTTCGATTTCGCAATCGGTTTGCGGAATGGCGCGGCAGGCGCGCACCCATTTGCGCGCGCCGTCGGGCGCCTCATCGTCTTCGCGCAGCGCGAGCGCGCCATCGACCGCGCGGATCAGGCAGGAGCCGCAGGCGCCGCGACCGCCACAGGCGCCGACAATACGGATTCCCTCGCGCCGCGCCGCCTGGAACAGGTTCTCGCCCTCGGCGCAATGCATTTCACGGCCGATGGCGACAAAACGCACGCGGCGCGACGGCTGCCGTAGGGCGATCAGCTCCATCATGGCGCGGTAACAGGCGATTGTGCGGCGACGAAGCCGCATTTTTTTCGCGACCGGCAGTCGTCGCAGCGCGACCAGTCCGCCGGCGGCAGGTCGCGTCCGACGCCATAGAGAACCGTGCTCGACTTGACCGGCTTGAGCGACAGCGTCCGCGTCAATCCCACGCCAATCGCCGCGCCGCCGGCCAGTTTCAGCACCGCCGGCTGCGCCTCCAGCGACAGTCCGGGATCGCCGGCGCGCAATTCGCCGGCCATGCTCAGCCCGCGCTTGCGCACATGGGCCAGGAGCCGGTCCTGAAGCCGGCGCGAGGCCTCGCGCAACAGTTGGTTTCCCAGCCTGTCGAGCGCCAGCGCCAACGACAGCGAGCGTTTCTCGAACAGGCCGTCGATGCGGCTGGATATGGCGGGGCCGAGCGTGCAGACGCCGAAAGCAAGCGCCGTCAACTCCCCAGAACTCGGGCAATAGCCGCGGGGCGTGAAAAGCTTCGCCGCCGGCGCGCAGCAGCGGCGAGGGTGGCGTGTCGAGCGGCAGCACGGCGAAACTGAATCGCGCCTGTCCCAGACCTTCGTCGCGCGCCAGTTCCAAGGCGCGGAAAAAAAAGCGCGTCGCCACATCGGTCGCCTTCGGTGGAGGGAGAAGGACCGAATCCAATACGTCGACGACGCGCAAGCCTTGCATCATCGTCTCCCCGTGTTCACGCGGGGGCCGCCGCGACGGACATCCAGCTCTTGCACAGGCTGACGGCCTCGACGGCATTGACGCCAAATGCGTCGGCGCCGGTATAGGCGCGCACCTGTTCATCGATCTGGCCGCCGCCGATCATGATCTTAAATCTTTCCCGCATGCCTTCCTTCTCGAAGGCGGCGATGGTCTCCCTCATCGAGTTCGAAGGCCAGCGTCAGAAAGCCCGACAAGCCCACCACATCAGGGCCATAGGCGTTGATCTCGTCGATGAAGGCTTTCGCCGGCACGTCCACGCCGATGTCCTTCACCTCGAATCCGTTGATGTCGAGCATGAAGGAAACAATATTCTTGCCGATGTCGTGCAAGTCGCCATGAACCGTGCCGATCAGCACCTTGCCCAGTTTCTTCGGCTCTTCGCCGGGAGTCTGATTTGATCAGCGGCTTGGCGATGGCGCCAATGATATCGAGCATTTCGCCGGCGAGGACGAGTTCCGGCAGGAAATATTCGCCCTCCTCGAAACGCTTGCCGACAATGTCCATGGCCGCGCGACAGAGTTCGAGAACCCGCAGCGGATCGACGCCGTCTTCGAGGAGCATTTTCTTCGCAACCGTCAGGGCGTCGTCCTCGTTCATATCGGCGAGCCAATCGACAAGCTGGCGTTCTTCGTCGTTCATGTCGGACATGATCGTTCCCGCTGGGCCGGGACGAGAGACCCGGCGAAAGAGGCTGCAAATTCATCGATCGGCGGCGTCATTCGCCTGGCCCCGAAACACGCTGAAACTATGCCGACCGAGACGAGAAAGTGTCAACGGACCCGTGTTCCGCCCATTGGAACATGAGGCGCGGGGCGGCGGTTCGCAGGATGGAACGACGGTCTATTGCCGAGGGGGCCGCACAAATCTACCGTTGGCGGCAAGTCAATAGACAAGGGAGGCGGCGATGAATGTCGCGGTCGATGTGGGCGCGGCGCGGGCGCGCGACGAACGCTGGCGGCGCATCCTCGATTGCGTGGCGCTGAAACAGCCGGAGCGCATGCCCACGGTGTTCGCGCCCTTCGGCTGGCTGGCGCGCTATGGCGGCGTCACCATCAAGATGCTGATGTATGATTATGCGCTGATCCTGGAATTGACCGAGAAGGCGATCCGTGAATTCGATCCGGATGCGGTGGCGCAGATCATGTCGGCGGTCGGCTGGGCTCGCGCCGCCGACGCGCTCGATCTCAAGGCGCTGAGCTGGCCCGGCCATGGCGTCGGCGAGGATCAGCCCTATCAATATCTCGACAGGGAATATATGCCGGCGCAGGACTATGACGCCTTTCTCGCCGATCCCACCTGGTATTGTCTCAAAACCTATCTGCCGCGCATATCAGGCGCCTTCGAGGGCTTCGCCGATTTGTCCCCCTTCGCCGGCGCGGTCGGTCTGCGCGCCCTGAACACCGCGCGCAGCTTCGCCAAGCCCCGGGTGCGCGAGTCGCTGCAAAGGCTGATCGACGCCTCCGAGGTGGTCGACGAATTTTCCCGCCAGGTGACGAAATTCAAGGATCATGTCGAAGGCCTCGGCTGGCCGCTGACCAATGGCGCCCAGGCCAACGCGCCCTATGACGTGGTCGCCGATTACATGCGCGGCGCGACCGGCGCGATGAAGGACATGTATCGCCACAAGGAGCGGATGCTTGCCTGCATCAATCAGATTTACGGTTACATCGAGCGCCAGATTCTCGAAAACGCCGCCGCCTCCGGCAATCCCGTGGTGATGCTGGCGACCCATTGGGCGCCCGACGCCTTCATGTCGGACAAGCAGTTCCGCGAATTCTGGTGGCCGCCGTTCCAAAAGCTGCTGTTGAGCCTGATCGCCCACGATCTCATCCCGATGGTCCTTTGGGAGCACGATTGCACCAAGAGGCTCGAAGTCATCAAGGACGTTCCCGCGGGCAAATGCATCTATTGGTTCGAGCGCACCGACATGGTGAAGGCTTTTGAAGCGCTCGGCGACCGGGTGGCGCTGCGCGGCGGGCTTTCCGCTTCGCTGGTGACGACCGGAACGCCCGAGCAGATCGACGTAACGGTGAAACATCTGGTCGAAAACGTCTGGCGGCGCGGCGGCAACCTCATTCTCGACATAGGCACGCCGCTGCCGGAGGAAACGCCGATCGAGAACGTGCGGGCGATCTACGCCTCCGCGCGCAAATACACCGGGTAAAGGCGCCGCGCCCGATGAAAGCACTGCGCCACTGGAGCGTAAGGCACGCCCCGCTTCTGCAAAAACTCTACGCCCAGGGCGAAAGGCTGGCCAGGGCCGCGCGGCCGGCGCTGTTGGCGATCGGCGCGCATCGCGTCGAGCCTTTGATCAAGGCTGGCGAAGATTTCGCCAAACGCCTGTTGTTCGATTGCCAGGATTGCGGCCAATGCGTTCTCTCCTCGACCGGCATGGCATGTCCGACCAATTGCGCCAAGCAGATGCGCAACGGGCCCTGTGGCGGCGTGCGCGCCGATGGCGGCTGCGAAGTCCGGCCGGATATGCGCTGCGTCTGGATCGAAGCCATCGACGGCCAGAAACGCCTTTTCGACACGCCGACGGTGAATCTGCTGCCGCCGCTGGACCGAAGCCGACAGGGGCGTTCGACCTGGATGCGCGTCATCGAGGGCGGGCGTCAGGTTGAAGAAGTTCCAGCCCAACCGCCGCCGGCGGCCGAACGGCAAATTCATCCGTTTGAAGCCGCCTGCCGCCGAAGCATGGCAGGGGAGGGACCGCCCGTGGTCACGGTTGAAATCGCCCCGCCCGATTTCGCCGATCCCGCCGTCCTGATCGCGCGCGCCGAACGCTTTCGCGGCCTCGTCGACGCCGTCAACATTACCGACGGCGCCGGCGGCAATTGCCACATGTCGAGCGCTGCGGCGGCAGTGATTTTGGCGCGGCAGGGTTTCGCGCCGGTCTGCCAATTGGTCTGCCGAGACCGCAACCGCATTGCCATTCAGGGCGATCTGCTGGGTGTCGCCGCGCTTGGCGTCCACAACATCCTTTGCCTGACCGGCGACGACGTCAGCCAGGGCGACCATCCCCAGGCCAAACCGGTGTTCGACCTGGATGCCGTGAGTTTGCTGCGCATCGCCACGGATATGCGCGACAAGGCCGAATTCGCCTCGGGTCGCAGGATCGCGTCGCCGCCAAATCTGTTCATCGGCGCGACCGCCAATCCTTTCGCCCCGCCTTTTGCCGATCGCGTCGCCAATCTGGAGAAGAAAATCCTGGCCGGCGCGCAATTCATCCAGACGCAGTTCTGTTTTGACGTTACCCTGTTGGAAGACTTCATGACTGAGGCTCGCGGACGTGACCTGCATCGGCGCGCGGGCATTATCGTCGGCGTCGGAACGCTCGGTTCGGCGCGGGCGCTGGCTTGGATGGCGCGCCATGTGCCAGGCGTTCATGTGCCCGACGCCACCCTGCGTCGGATAGCGCGATCGGCCGATGAACAGGAGGAAGGCTTGAAAATCCTGGTCGAAACCATCGAACGGATATTGACCATTGACGGCGTCGCCGGGGTCCACCTTATGGGCCACAAAAATGAAAATACCCTCGCCGAGGCAATCATGCGCTCGACATTGCCGCGCAGTTTACTTGAGACCGCTGGCCGTCTGCCGGCGGGAGCGCCTTCGAGCCTATAACTTGCGAAAATCAGGCGCTGCGGCGCTTTGGATGTTTGAACTCCGAGTTGGGCTTGAACTCGACCTCGACCTCCACGCCAGAAATTGGTGGGCCGAATGCCGTCCCATTCAAGGGCCCAAAAAAATAGGCCAAAATTCTCTAACTTTCAGTTGAGCGCGTCAGGGATCGCCTGTTGGAAATTCCGGGATTTCACGTTGGCGAGAACGGCCTCGCCGGCCCGGAAATTCCGCTATGGGTCACGAGCACGTATTCCCATAGCTCAGTGAACGACCGCTGGCGCCAGATTTACGGTCCGCGGCGGAATTCCCGCTCGGCG
>CAVPZS010000002.1:0-746363 GCA_963710275.1 uncultured Alphaproteobacteria bacterium
GCTATGGCGTCACCATCGACCGTCAGACGCTGTCGCGCTGGATTAAAGAAGCGGCGCGGATGCTGAAGAGCCTGTACGAACGCCAATTGGCCGCCATGCATCTGCATTCACACCTTTATTGCGATGAAACGCGGATGCCGGTTCTCGATCCTGGAAAAGGCCACACCAACATTTGCCAGCTGTGGGCGCATGCGACCGACGATCGATGCTGGCGGGGGCCGGGCTGTTGCGGTCGCCTATGTGTCGCTGGCGGGCGCGGCAAGAAGGAGATCGCGACGCAGCTCGCGACATTTTCTGGGACGCTCAGGTCGACGGCTACGGGGCCTACAAATCGCTCGCCAAGGACAAGCGGCCGCGGGCGCGATCCAGCTGGCGTTTTGCCTGACCCACGCGCGGCGGAAATTTGTCGCCGTCTTCAAGTCGACCAAATCGCCCTTCGCGCAGGAAGTGGTCGAGCGCATCGCGGCGATGTACGCGATCGAAAAGAGGATCCGCGGCCTTGAGGCCGGTCAGCGCCGCGCTGTGCGGCAGGCCGAAACAAAGCCTTGATGGAAGCCTTGAAAGCCCGGCTTGATGCGACGCGGGACGGATTGTGGATCCAGTCAACGCTGACAAAGGCGATCAATTACACGCTCAACCATTGGGCTGGCTGATCCTGTTCCTCGACAACGGCCACCTCGAGCCGGACACCAATATCGTCAGCGTTCAATCAGGCCAATTGCAATCGGCCGCCGAACTCATTGTTTTGCGGCGACGAAGGCGGGGGCGAGAGCTGGGCTATTCTCGTCGTTGATCAACACATGTAAGCTCAACGAGATTGATCCAGAAACCTATTTGACCGACGTTCTCGAGCGCATTGTCTCCGGCCGGACGAAAAGCAACAGCTGGACGAATTGCTCGTTTGGAATTGGAAAGCCGAGCGCGAGGCCGAAGACATGAAAGCGGCGGCGGCTTAACCCAGTCGCGCTTCACCTATGACGAGGCCGACACAATCCTGTGCGGCTTGGGGCGAAGGGGTCATGTGGGAATCAACGCCATTGACGGCCTGATCGCCGCAGTCGTGGCTGGTCCAGCTCATGTTGAGACCGATAAATGGCTGTCGCAAATCTTTGGCGGACGAGCGCCACGCACCCCTCTGGGACGACCGCGCATCGCCTCGTGAAGACTATTCTGCATCGCCACGGCGAGGTCGTTGAAACCCTCGCTCAACATCCCAGAACTTATCTCCGCTGCTGACGAACGCCGAAGGCCGTGCCGCTATTATGAAATGGTCGGTCGGCTTTTTGCTTGGCGTCAGTTTGAGCGTCGACGCATGGGGCCCGTTGATGATCTCAGGCTTCAGGAGAGCGACCTGCGCCATTTTGTCGCTCAATCCGATGGGCCGTGAATTGATGCTCGATGTGCCCGACACCGAACTCGACCGGATCGCGGCGACAGCTCACGACGCTATTGGCCGCGCCGTCATCGCTTTGTCTCGGCACTGCGCCAGCGCTCGATCCGCAAGCCAGCGCGCCAAACTGCAACTGCTCGCAAACGCTACAAAATCGAAAACTCGACGACCGTGGAGCCGCACCGGTAAGATTTTTTTTTTTTTTTTGGGGGGGGGGGGGGGAAAAAAAAAAAAAAAAAATTTTGGTGGTACGCATCCGACCAAGACCGCAGGCGCTTTCTGATTGGGCGACGGTTTTTGGCTAGGCCGGAGGCGCAGCGCTCTGCCGGGCCTTCCAATTCCAGGGCAGCAGTTCGTCGACCTTCTGCGCCGGATGATCGGGGAGACGCGCCAGGACATCGGCGAGCCAGGCTTGCGGATCGATATCGTTGAGTTTGCAAGTCTCAACCAGCGAATAGACAGCCGCCGCTCTTTGACCGCCGGCGTCTGAACCGGCGAATGTCCAATTCCGGCGCCCGACGGCTATGCCTCTCAGAGCGCGCTCGGCGGCATTGTTCGTCATGCAGATGCGGCCGTCATCGAGGAAACGCGTGAAGGCTTCCCATTGCTTCAGGCCGTAATTGATGTCCTTGGACAGATCGGTCTTGGTCGACAGCTTCGCGCGTTGTTCGGTCAGCCAATCGTGTAATTCGGTGGCAAGCGGCGCGATGACTTTCCTTCGGGCGTCGACACGCTCATCGGGAGGCTTACCGGTGATCGTCCGCTCCCAGGCGAAGATTTCATCCATGCGCCGCACCGCCTCGACCGCGATCGGCGCCTTGCCCGATTTGGCGTGATCAAAGAGTTTTCGCCGCCAGTGCGCCCAGCAGGCCGCCTCCTTGATCGGCGCAGGCTTCCACGTCGCTTCGTAAAGCGCGTTGTAGCCATCATAGGCGTCGGCCTGCATGATTCCGGTCCAACCGGCGAGATGCTTTTGCGGGTGTACGCCGGCGCGGTTGCGCGAATATTCGAAGAAAGCCGCCGGCGGCTCCTTGCCGCCAAACGGCCTGTCGTCGCGGACATAGGTCCATAACCGGCCAGTCGCCGTCTTGCCCTTGGCCAGAACCGGCACCGTGGTGTCGTCGGCATGAATGCGCTCGCCGCGCAGGACATGGGCTTTCAGCAACGCCAGGACCGGATCAATCGTGACCACGCAGCCGCCGACCCAATCAGCCAACGTCGACGTGTCGATCTCGACCCCCTCGCGGGCGTAAGTGGCGCTCTGGCGATTGAGCGGCTGATGCAGCAGGAACTTCGCCACCAGGATCATCGCCAGCAGGCTCGGACCGGCAAAGCCACGTGCGATCGGATGCGAGGGCGCCGGCGGTTCAGTGATCGCATCGCAGTCGCGGCAGGTGAATTTCTCGCGCACATGCTCGATGATTTTCCAGCGCCGGGGTTCGCTTTCCAGCGTCCGGGTCACGATCTCCCCGAGCTTGCGCAGCCGCGCGCCGCCGCATTTGCCGCAGGCGCAGGGGGCCGGCTCGACGACCCGCTCGACCGGCAGATCCTCGGGCAACTTGCGCGGCCCGCGCGGCGCGCGCCTGTGCTTTTCCTTTGTCGCTTCAGGCGCGGCTATTTCGGCTTTGGCCGCTTCGGCGCCCTGGGTTTCTTCGAGATCCTCGATGGCCAGTTCGAGCTGTTCGATCAGCAGCTTGCCACGCTCGGAGGATTGTCCGAACTTTTCGCGCCGGGCCTTGGCCAGTAAAAACTTCAGGCGCTCGATCTCCAGCCGGATGACCTTGGCTTCGCTCTGCGCCGCGATCTTTTCCGCCTGTTCCTGCGCCAGAAGTTCGCGCTGCGCGAGGATCATCGCGTGGGCGCTGGCGAGGTCGGAAGGAAGAGGATCAAAGGGGTTTTTCACGCCCCGATTGAACCATATTCGCTGCGGAAAATCGTCCAGAAAGAGCAGCCTGAGTCAATCCGCCGCAGCTTATCCAGCCGCCTCGGGACGCCATGTTTTCTGGGGCATTCGCCAGTCAATGCCGGAGAGCAAATAGGAGAGTTGCGCTACCGAAATCGTCACAGCGCCATCGGCCATCGACGGCCACAAGAAACGGCCTCGTTCAAGCCTTTTTGTGAACAGGCACGCTCCCTGGCCATCGTGCCAGATAATTTTCAAAAGATCGCCGCGGCGACCGCGAAAGACGAACAGATTGCCGTCGTGAGGATTGCGCTTCAGCGTCTCCTGCACGAGCAAAGCCAGCGAGCCGAAGCCTTTTCTCATGTCGGTATGGCCGGTCGCCAGCCAAACCCGGACGTCGCTCGACAGCCCGATCATCTCGGACCCAAGACCGTCATGATCCGCGCCAGGGCGGCGGGATCAATATCGGGCGCGACAACGATCCGCACTCCGCTTGGCAGAATGATCTCGGCCCTGGCGCATGGCCCGCTGGCCTTGGGCGCATCCTCTACGCGGACGCAAACCATCTGGGACGCCACATCTGGCGTCCGTTTGGACTGAATGCGCAGTTCGCGCCGCCAGGTGAACAACTGCCCCGGCGAAATCCCGTAACGCCGCGCCGTCGCTGACGCCAAACGAGGACCCGACATGCTTTCGGTCACGATACGAAGCTTCTCGTCGTCGGACCAGCGCCGACGGCGCCCCGTCTCGACAACCGCCAACCGTTCGACACTGTGTGTATGACTATCCATACGTTCAGTGTCTTATCGATCCGCCAATCCAATCAAGGCGGTCGCTCTCGGATGCGTACCCTGATTTCAGAGGGATAAGATCCTATGGGGGTTGTGGACAGCGACCGGCGCTCTGGCAGAGTGAGGTTGTCGAACCACCCGCTCGGGAGGGAATAATGCCGAAAGCGTTAGCCCAGCCGGAGACCCCGGCCGCCATCCGCACCAACTTTACCGCGATTTTCGTCTCGATTGAACTCAGCCACTCGATCTGGCTGATTACATCGTTATCGCCAGGACTGGGCGAGAAAATGTCCAAGCACTCCGTGCCAGCAGGTGACGTTTCGGCCCTGCTGTTGCGTTTCGCGGAACTGAAGCGCAAGGCCAAGGCCAGGGCGAGAAGAACCTTCCCGATCATCACCATCCAGGAGGCGGGACTCGACGGCTTCTGGCTCCACCGCCTGCTGGAAAGCGAAGGCGTCGAGAGCCACGTGGTCGACCCGGCCTCGATCGCCACCTCGCGCCGCAGACGCAAGGCCAAGACCGACCGGCTCGACGGTGAGGCGCTGCTGCGCGCCCTGCTTGCATTCAAGCGCGGCGAGCCGCGCGTCTGCGCCATGACCGTGCCGCCGACCCCGGATGAAGAGGACCGGCGGCGCCTCAGCCGCGAGCGCAAGACGCTGGTCGCGGAGCGCGTCGAGCACGTCAACCGCATCAAGGGACTGCTGTTCTCGCAGGGGATCGTCGACTACGAGCCGCTCGGGCGTGATCGCCGCAAACGGCTCGAAGAATTGCACACGGGCGATGGGCGACCGCTACCGGTCAACCTCAAGTCCGCGATAACACGCGAGTTCGACCGGCTCGAACTGCTGCTCGACCAGATCAAAACGATAGAAGCCACGCGCGACGCCCTTCTCGCCGAGCAGCAGGTCGTTGCATTTCCGCCTGCTGGCAACATGCTTCTTGAATTCAAGGGCGTAGGGCCGGAGTTTGCCACCGTGCTCTGGACGGAAGGGCTGTTCCGCCACTTCGACAACCGGCGCCAGGTCGCGTCCTACGCCGGGCTGGCGCCGACGCCGTGGCAGAGCGGATCGGTCAGCCACGAGCAAGGAGTTTCCAAGGCCGGCAATCCGCGCCTTCGGACGACGCTGATCGAACTGGCATGGCTGTGGCTGAGGAACCAGCCGACTTCGGCCCTGTCGCTGTGGTTCAAACAGCGGATTGAAGGCGGTCGTGGAAAAAAGACGACCATCGTCGCCATGGCGCGCAAGCTGCTCGTGGCGCTGTGGAAATACATCAAGTCCGGCGTCGTTGTTGAAGGCGCGGTAATGAAGAACACGTGAAACGATCCAGTGTGAGAAGAATCGAGTGGGCGAACCGATTTGTGGCATGGCGAAACGCCGAGGATAAGAATGGTTTCGTCCATCTGAACCACCCCCGCCGCAAGCGGGATTTTGGTGCAGCCGCTGCGCGCGGCGACCGTATGTGAGCTTGATCGTGTCTGGAAAGACCGCGTCACGTGAATGGTTCGGAACTCGGATGCCAAAAAGCCGATGAGATGGAGCAACAGGCGCGTCGCATCTACTTTCCCAGCGTCTTCCCCTGCCTAACTGCGGTAAAGATCGAGCCTGGGACAGGCCGTCATACGAATAGGTTCGGGTCGAAAAGCATCATCTGGCGCAAACCAGCATCGGTCGTTTCGCGTCCGCAGTAAAGCCGGCCTTCCAGGCACCGCCTCCGGCGGCGGGCTTGACAGCGGCCGACGAGGACGACCGAACGCGCCGCCATCAGATGAAAAGAATACGTCGATGAAACACTAAACTGACGCTTGACCGGAAATGCCCCATGTGAGCCGCAACCGTAATTTTTAGGCAACCAAATGACTGGATTAGTAGAAAGACTTCAGCGCGACAGCTTAGACGAAACCGTTAGCGTATCTAATTTATTGAGATCAACGAAACTCGCTGCAGCGAAACTTAAGCTTTCCCGCGTAGAGGATTGGGTTAACTCCGAGCTGTCCGGATATAAGACAAATGAAGTACCTGATTACAGGATTATCTACGGGATACCGAAGGCTTTCAATCCCTATCAGGGCTGGATACCTATGATGGGAGACCATAGAATTATAGACACAATATCTAAAAAGCGCATTTATCAGAGCATCCCAGAAATAGAGCATTTGATTGCAAACAGTGGCGACGGAGGATTTCTCGAGGCACCATATTCCCCTCAGGAAACAGAACAACTGCATCGCATTTTTCAATGCCCACCGTTCAAAGTTAGCCTTCATATAAACTGCATTCAAATGGTGGCAATTGTCGAAAAGGTTCGCGATCAAGTCCTCAACTGGGCGATGGAACTTGAAAAGAAAGGCATCTTAGGCGAAGGATTGGGGTTCAACATGAACGAGAAAAAAATCGCTCAAGAAGGAATGACCTTAAATTTTGGTCACGTTGGAAGTATCATAGGAAATATAGGATCCAACAACACAATTGAAACAATTTCGGTTAATGAAATTAGTACAGAAGAAACAAAAAAGATAAGCGGCTTATCCCTTTGAATCAGGCTGCTCTAGATTTTGTATAAGCTTTGCGTCAGCGGCTATGGCCTACGGAAGGTGGCCGTTTGCCGGTTACGCCGCCGGCTTGAAGGTGATGCTGCCGCGGCGTTCGCCTTGTGAGGTTGTTGCATGAGGGCGAACCAGGATTTCGATATCCTGGTCGAAGGCAGTGAGGAATGCCATCAGCCGTTCGATGGAATATTCGCGGAAATGGCCTTTGAACAGGCGCGAAATTTCGGGCTGGCTGATGCCCATCAGGGCGCCGGCCTTGGTTTGGGTCAAGTTTCGTTCGGTCGTAAGGCGATAGAGTTCGGCGACGATCTGTGCTTTGAGGAAATGTGTCGAGGCGTCTGGAAGGCCGAGATCGGCGAAGATGTTCGCGCCGGTATCGTGAAACTCGGATTGCTGGGTGGTCATGGTGCTCAATCCTTATCGCTGGTCGAGTTGTGACGCGTTTCAGCGTCTTTGAGTCGCTGTTTGATCAGGTCGATGTCGGCCTTCGGCGTCTTGATGCCGTGTTTCGATTTTTTCTGAAAGGCGTGCAGGACATAGACGGCGGACTCGAACCGGATGGTGTAGACGGCTCGATAGGCGTCGCCATCGTATACCTCGATCAGTTCGAGCACGCCTGGCGCTATGCCCTTTAAGGGCTTGGCGGAGGGTGGATGTTGACCGGTTTGCACTAGATGCAGTTGGAAGCCGAAAGCGCTTTGGACCTCGAGCGGAAACTCTTTGTAATCTTTGAGGCTTGAAGCGACCCATGTGAGTTGCCGTGGGGCTTGTAGTTTGCGCGGCATTTTCATTCCTATGAGTGATTACTCATAATTTGTCAAGTGGCTGAGCATTTGAGCAAGAGCCGACGGTGAGGCGTATGAGTTTAGGAATGTTTGTAGGTGACGCTCAAAGCGTTGCGAGTTTTTGAGACTTTTACGAGCCAACCGTTGTCGCCTTGGCTGTCTTCGATGTCGTCGGCATTGGTGACTTCGCTGTAGACGATCCATAGCGCAGGGAACGGCCCCATTCCGGCGTCGAAGTCGGAGATTTCCGCGCTCCAGCGCATGTGCGCGCCAGGCTCTTCGTCCCAGAAGCAAGACATCGGTTCGATCGCAGTCCAGCCATCAGGAGTTTCATTAACGATGAATCCGGCTTGCCGGGCGAGCGTCGCGGTGTTGGTAAGGATGGCGCGGTCGCCGAGGGCGAAAACGTAACGGCCGATGTCGCCGTTTTCATCATATTCGAGCATCGAAGACGAGTTGCGCAAGGCGGCGCGGATGGTAGCGGAATTTAAAATTGTCGGCTGATTATGGTTGAGCCAAGCCTCGATCGCATCGCCGTTCGATATGACATGGGCGGGAACTTGAAAAGTGGCGGTGGAGCGGGTCATTTCGTTTTCCTTTTGGCGTATTTTAATCGTTTTTTGGGGTTGTCGGTGAAAAGCTTCTCAAAATTGAGCGATGCAGGACTCTTCGACAATGTTTTCGCGGTGAAGTTGGCGCTGCCGAATTTGTGGAGGCAGGCATGTACATCATTTATTGCGCGTTCAATTCGTCGCTGAATCAGTATGCGTGGGAGCCGGATAACCAGGCTCATGTCATTAAGATTGGAGCGACTAAGGATAAGGAAGCCCGGGAACGTTGGCTGAATGACGGATATCCGGTGACGACAAGGCGATTGACCGCGCCATTGGCGAATAGAAAGGGATGGAAGATCGTAGGAGATTGGCCTGCGCCGGTTGAGTACGAATGGCCTGATGTCAAGAAGTTAGAAGGTGATATTAGGCGTGAATTTAAGGAACGTTGTGGACATTTTAAGCTTTACTCGGCATTGCGGCGCGAAATGAAGAAAACAGACGATCATTTGAACGGCTTAAGTGAGATTGTGCGCGCTAATGTTGCTCGAATGGATAGCGTGCCTGTTCCGTTTCATGGTGGACGCTGGCGGTATGTTGAGACGCCAGGTCTGATCGCAAAAATTGTACATTGTGTGCGTGTTCACGACGCGGAATGGCGGGCTATGACGAAAATTTTGAGCGGTCAGGCGCTTTGATCGACGAACTGTCGATAGCCGACATGCGGCAATCCAGCGGCGATGCCGAGCAGCATGTCGAAGGACGATTTCATGTGGCGTCGGCGATTCCAGCGAAAGACGAACTCTTCGAGATAGCGGCGCAGATGCGTCGCGCGGACGCCGTGATAGGTGCCAAGCGCCCATCGCTTGAAGTTGGCGAAGACGCGATGAATCCACGGCAGGACTATATGCGCCGCCATTTTGCCGACGACCTTGGGCTGGTGGTTGTAGCCCTTGAGGCTGCGATAGGCGGAGAAGCCGTCGCTGAGGATCGTTGCGCCTGGCTCTACGGCGCCGGTGACGAAGGCCTTGATACTGGGCGCGGTGAAGTCTTGCAGCGGCGCTAAACGGATGCGCCTCGGATGGCCGTCGGGCGAGAGTTCGATCGCGCCGATGAAATGTAGCTTACCGACGGCGCTGCGGCCTTGTCCGCCGGCGATCGGGTCGGCCTTGGTGCGATAGGGAATGTCGCTCTCGTCGACTTCGACGAGGTCTTCGAGCAGGGATCGATCCGGATCGACCATGGCGCGGCGGAGCTTCTGCAGCATTAGCCAGGCGGTCTTGTAAGATCCGAGACCGAGCTGCGCTTGGAGTTGTAGCGCAGATATGCCGTTGGAATGGCTGGCGACGGCATAGATGGCCTGAAACCAGGTCAGCAGGTCGAGATGGCTGCGGTGGAAGACGGTGCCGGCGGTGACGGATGTCTGACGGCCGCATGCGGCGCATTCATAGGTGAAGCGCTTGGTGGTGAGTTCCCAACCCTTCTGCCCGCTGCAAGCCGGGCAGACGAAGCCGTTTGGCCAGCGTTTTTCGAAGAGGAAGCGAGCGCAGGCCGCGTCATCGGGGAACCGCTTGTTGAAGGCGGATCGAGACATTGGGCGGTCGTATTTCCAGCGGCTCGTCATGAGAACGAATTTAGAACATCTAGCGCGGGCGTCAAGCCGTGGCGACGCTACCTATGGAGTGACCGGATTCAAAGGGATAAGATCCTATGGGGGTTGTGGACAGCGACCGGCGCTCTGGCAGAGTGAGGTTGTCGAACCACCCGCTCGGGAGGGAATAATGCCGAAAGCGTTAGCCCAGCCGGAGACCCCGGCCGCCATCCGCACCAACTTTACCGCGATTTTCGTCTCGATTGAACTCAGCCACTCGATCTGGCTGATTACATCGTTATCGCCAGGACTGGGCGAGAAAATGTCCAAGCACTCCGTGCCAGCAGGTGACGTTTCGGCCCTGCTGTTGCGTTTCGCGGAACTGAAGCGCAAGGCCAAGGCCAGGGCGAGAAGAACCTTCCCGATCATCACCATCCAGGAGGCGGGACTCGACGGCTTCTGGCTCCACCGCCTGCTGGAAAGCGAAGGCGTCGAGAGCCACGTGGTCGACCCGGCCTCGATCGCCACCTCGCGCCGCAGACGCAAGGCCAAGACCGACCGGCTCGACGGTGAGGCGCTGCTGCGCGCCCTGCTTGCATTCAAGCGCGGCGAGCCGCGCGTCTGCGCCATGACCGTGCCGCCGACCCCGGATGAAGAGGACCGGCGGCGCCTCAGCCGCGAGCGCAAGACGCTGGTCGCGGAGCGCGTCGAGCACGTCAACCGCATCAAGGGACTGCTGTTCTCGCAGGGGATCGTCGACTACGAGCCGCTCGGGCGTGATCGCCGCAAACGGCTCGAAGAATTGCACACGGGCGATGGGCGACCGCTACCGGTCAACCTCAAGTCCGCGATAACACGCGAGTTCGACCGGCTCGAACTGCTGCTCGACCAGATCAAAACGATAGAAGCCACGCGCGACGCCCTTCTCGCCGAGCAGCAGGTCGTTGCATTTCCGCCTGCTGGCAACATGCTTCTTGAATTCAAGGGCGTAGGGCCGGAGTTTGCCACCGTGCTCTGGACGGAAGGGCTGTTCCGCCACTTCGACAACCGGCGCCAGGTCGCGTCCTACGCCGGGCTGGCGCCGACGCCGTGGCAGAGCGGATCGGTCAGCCACGAGCAAGGAGTTTCCAAGGCCGGCAATCCGCGCCTTCGGACGACGCTGATCGAACTGGCATGGCTGTGGCTGAGGAACCAGCCGACTTCGGCCCTGTCGCTGTGGTTCAAACAGCGGATTGAAGGCGGTCGTGGAAAAAAGACGACCATCGTCGCCATGGCGCGCAAGCTGCTCGTGGCGCTGTGGAAATACATCAAGTCCGGCGTCGTTGTTGAAGGCGCGGTAATGAAGAACACGTGAAACGATCCAGTGTGGAGAAGAATTGAGTGGGCGAACCGATTTGTGGCATGGCGAAACGCCGAGGATAAGAATGGTTTCGTCCATCTGAACCACCCCCGCCGCAAGCGGGATTTTGGTGCAGCCGCTGCGCGCGGCGACCGTATGTGAGCTTGATCGTGTCTGGAAAGACCGCGTCACGTGAATGGTTCGGAACTCGGATGCCAAAAAGCCGATGAGATGGAGCAACAGGCGCGTCGCATCTACTTTCCCAGCGTCTTCCCCTGCCTAACTGCGGTAAAGATCGAGCCTGGGACAGGCCGTCATACGAATAGGTTCGGGTCGAAAAGCATCATCTGGCGCAAACCAGCATCGGTCGTCTCGCGTCCGCAGTAAAGCCGGCCTTCCAGGCACCGCCTCCGGCGGCGGGCTTGACAGCGGCCGACGAGGACGACCGAACGCGCCGCCATCAGATGAAAAGAATACGTCGATGAAACACTAAACTGACGCTTGACCGGAAATGCCCCATGTGAGCCGCAAAGATAATATCCCAAATTTTTGAACACCAAAAGGATATAAATAAAACAGGAGTTGATAAAGACAAATTATCTAGTTGCCTGTCGCGCATCGAAAACGAAATTCGATCTAATAAGCCGAACCAAGCTACAGTTCGCGCGCTTTTAATCGACATTAGAAACGTGCTTTCCGGCGCAGCGGGAAACATTATCGCGAGTGGAGCAATCGCCGCAATAACCCACCTTCTTGGCCTCTAGTCGTTGATGACGCCGGGGTTACGGTGACAGGATTACGGTTACAGTGCACTTTATCGATCGCCGCGCACGACCAAAACCCGAGGCGAGACGCAGGAAAATAACGCCAATCACCGTGAACACGGCTAAGGATGTAGCCATGGAATTTCGCGTCGGCGATCCGCCGCACCTCGAAAACCGAGCCGTCATCACCGTACCGCGGCAGACTGAAGCGCTCGCGGAAGCGTGGACTGTCCCATGAAAAGCCAACCGGCTTATAAGCCGATTACGGCTCAATTCATCGAACCCTGGACAAACGTTTCATTTGAACAACATCACTTAAATAACTCCTTTTTTGAAGACTTAGAGGCGCAGATTTTAGCAGATCTGCGGGCAACTCACGACTTTGCAACTGCCCTAAACGCCATGAATATTTTGCTAAAACATTTAGATGACGACCATTTTGAGGATATAAATGTCCACTTGGTCGTGGCGATCATCGTCAATTACGCAAAACCATTCACTCAAAGCCGAAAGAAAGACAAACAAGCTGAAAAATATGAGTTTGGACGGCTGCGCCGTGAGGGCAATTGCGAAGGATCAATTCATAATTGGATAATGCTCTTACGGAATAAGCTCATTGCTCATTCTGACGATAAATCGTTTCCGCCGCAACTATTTATGAGCTGCTTTAACGTAGACGCTGCAGACGGCTCAACACATCTCTCAACGCCTTACCAATTAATTGCAACTTCTTATTCGTTCTGCGGCATCGACGACAAAGCACTTTTGTTAAAAATGAGGGAACATATAATTGCATGTCGGGACACGGCCAATCGACTAGCTAATTTAGAAATCAAAGAATACGCCAGCGCAAGCCGCTTATATGATATTGATTGGAGAAACGCGATATCGAATACGCCGGAAAAATTCACTTGCATTACACTCGGTGCCGACACGCAAACAGATGTATCACACTTCATTGAAAATATCACAAATGCAATAAACAACCCCCCCGATGCCCCGCTCCATCGCGATGAATGCATCTATCGGGCTCTTCGCATCGTTCACATAAATAAAAAGATATACGCTCGCATCAAAGGAATAAAAATACTAATATAATAAATTATGCCTACCCAGAAAGCGGCACATTCCGCGGCGGCGGGTCGGCGTGGATGCCCGCGACAAATCCCCGGATCAAGTCAGGGGACGGGCATGATCGGGGGCGTCACCGCGTCGAGCTCGGCCGAATAATCCGCGCAGCGGCGTTCGGCGGTGACGCGCGGCGCGCAGCGGCTGCTGCGCTCGGCAGGCATGATGAGCCTGACCGAAGTCGCCTTGCCGAGCGGCCGTCGCGCCGACTTGATGGTTTTGGGATTACAGTGACACGATACGAATTGCATAATTAGATTTCGTTCAGCACGCCGATCTCCAACGCCGTCATGACCGGGTTTGTCCCGGTCATCCACGCCGTCCCGCCCTATCCGCACTCGGGCCAGGGTTTGGTATAGGTCTTGCCAGTCTGGATTCAGATCGAGGATGAGCCTCGCCTTCCAGACCCGGGGGCCAATGTTTCATGGTCATATGGGGACGCGACTGTTACGGGGCCGCCATACCAATTCCCCGATTAACCTTCCTGCCGCGCAGTGGCGGGTCGGCGTGGATGCCCGCGACAAGCGCGGGCATGACGGTGGGGGAGGCCTACCGGATTCCGCTTCGCCCTAAAAAACAGTAAGCTTGCCACATGAAACTGCCCGACGATCCCGCTGTTGATCAGGACCTGATCCCTGACTCTGCGCCCGTTTCGCGCAAGGCGACGACGCTGGCGGTGACGCGCGGCGCGCAGCGGTTGCTGCGCTCGGCTGCCATGATGAGCCTGACCGAAGTCGCCTTGCCGAGCGGCCGACGCGCCGACCTGATGGCTTTGGGCGCCGGCGGCGAAATCTGGATCGTTGAAATCAAGTCGTCCCTCGAGGATTTTCGCGCCGACCACAAGTGGCGGGAGTACCGGGCGCATTGCGACAAGCTGTTTTTCGCCGTGGACCTCGCCATGCCCGCGCAAGACCTGCCTGATGACGCGGGCCTGATCGTCGCCGACGCCTTCGGCGGCGCCATCATCCGCGACGCGCCGCTGCACAAACTGGCCGGAGCGACCAGGCGCAGCCTGCTGCTGCACTTCGCCCGCCTCGGCGCGGACCGGCTGCAGGCGGCGCGCGATCCCGAATCACGGTGACACGATGCGAATTTCATCATTGAATTTCGTTCAGCGAAGGCTCCGTTAACAGGGACTCTCTGGACAGGACGCACGCGCGCCATTTCCGCGCGAGGGCGAAACTGCTAATAAATCCTGGCAATGTCCCCACGAGCGGAGAGTCCCGTGCACCAGCATTCACGCAAGATCCTGCACGCCTTTTTCGCGCATCCGATCGCCGGCAATATCGACTTCAAGGATGCGGAGCGCGCCCTGGCCTCGCTGGGCGCGGAGATCGAGGCCAAACCCGGCAACAAGATCGAAATCGCCCTTCACGGCCGGAAGATCATGCTGCATCGCAATCACCACACCCTCACCAAGGAGGACGTCGTCCACGTCCGCAAATTCCTCGAGGATTGCGGTCTCGTCGGCGAGTCCTTCGCGCATTGAGCGGAGCGGCGGGTCAGCATGATTTTCCGGCGGCCTGACGCGTAACGCCGCGTCGCCGCTCAATTTTTCGCGAGACGACTGAAGTCAGGGAACTCCCCCGCCGCATCGCCGGTTGGCCTTGCGATCCGCTGGCCGAGGCCGAGGTCGGCTCCGCCGGCCGGGGTATGGAGGCCGCGATGTCCATGAAAACCTTCCTGACCATTATTGCGAGCATCGGCATTCTGTTCGGGGTCGCCAATCTGCTCGTTCCCGACGCTGTCGGCGTCATCTACGGGACACAAAGCTCGGCCTCCGCCGCGCTGGCGTCGCGGTTCTTTGGCGTCGCCCTGCTGGCCTGGGCCTCGATCAGCTGGTTCGCCAGGGAATTTCACGATGAAGCCGACCTTCGCCACATCCTCGCGCCCTCCGGCGTCGCGCATTCGCTCGGCGTCATCGTCTCGGCGACGGGGACCATGATGGGAACCATGAACGCCATGGGCTGGACCGCCGTGGCGATCTTCCTGTTCGGCGCCATCGGCAGCTTCTATTACATGAGGGCCGGCCTGCCCCACGGGATGGTCCACACCTGACCGCAATAGGCGGCCCCGGGCCACAGGCCCCGGGGCCGCTCTCTCACTCCGAGGGGCAGGCGTAAATGGCCTTGATGCGCGAGGTCACGCGCAGGGCGGGATAGCCGTCGCCCACATTATTCATGAAAAAAGTGCCGGTTTCGCCCGGTTCGACGATGCCCGACGCCGTGAGCGTGACGTCGCCGAGCGACATGGTCTGCGTCCCGATCTCGACGCGGCGGATGATTTTGCCGGGCAGGACATTATGGACGTCCCAGGTGAAGGCGTTGGCGAAGGCGACGACCGACGGGCTGGCCGAGCGGACCTTCTTCAGGTCGGCGTCGTCGACCGGCCGGGGCGCGCAGGCCGCGATCCTCCCCGCCATCCCCCTGGCTGCGAGGCGCGCGCGGGCCTGATCCTCGCAATCCCCCTGGCAGGCGCTCATGAGATCGCGAATGCTCTGGTCGCTGATGCCGGTGGCGGTCATTTTGGGCTTGAGGCAGGCATGGAAGCAGGTCTCGGCCGCAGCAGTGGGCCCCGCGAGAACCGCGGCGCCCACGGCAAGGATCAGCAGGCGGCGCGCCACCGTGCTTCATTCAGGCCGATTGACTCCAGTGGTAGCCGTGATCGGGCTGGTCATCGATTGAACGGCCGGGATTCCTGGCGTTCAGCTGGCGCTCATGGGCGGCGCGCGCCAAAGGCGCCAGCCACCACGAGATCGGCGCCGACATCACCATGGTCACCGCGACCACGAAGGGCATCAGTCTCATGGCGATATCGGCGAGCGGCGTCGCCAGCACCAGCACCACGCCAATTCCAAAAACGACCGCCTGAACCATCATGTAGATCACGACGGCGATCAACGTGCGGTTTGACATGTTCAGCATCTTGTCCCTCACGCAGCTTGCAACTCCAATGACTGACAACGCCGGGCGAACCCGCCGCGTTCCCGTTGAAATCAGCAGCTTGGCTGGTGAGAGGGGATCAGGGGACCACCGCCGTCCGCGACAGCCATGGAATTCCGAAACGCCCGGG
Organism: uncultured Alphaproteobacteria bacterium; assembly: GCA_963710275.1. Taxonomy (GTDB): domain Bacteria; phylum Pseudomonadota; class Alphaproteobacteria; order Rhizobiales; family Beijerinckiaceae; genus Rhodoblastus. The sequence continues at coordinate 15,863 of CAVPZS010000002.1, forward strand.
ATGCAAGGTCATGACCAGCCTGGAGCGGCCAGACGCGATCCTGCCGAAGTCGGACGGATACACCTCGATGGCGACGTGATTGGGATGCTGGACCGGAAGCAGCTTCTCCGAAAACAGCGGCGGCGCGCCGAAATCGTCGACGTCAATTCCTGCCCGATAGATGGTCCGGCTCTTGCCGCGGGCGATCCACTTTTTTTGTACGACATAGGCGCGCTGCAGCGAGGGGGCCCGGTCGAGCGATTGATTGAGGAACAGAAACGCCGCGGCGCTGGCCAGGGCCGCCAAAAACAACAGGAGAATCATCAAAGCGAAGGCTCTGAAGGCGTTTCCTCGCGGCGTGGGGAGGACGCGAAAAAGAACGAAAGCAGCCAATAGGCTGAGGGGAGCCGTCACCACCAGCGCCGAAAGGATCGACGGCGTCTGGAAGACCAGGGGGGCCATCGTCGGGAGCGAAAAGCCAAGGAAGAGCCCGATGGCGATGAGGAGCATCTTGCCGATCAGCGGCCACCGGGCGAAGGCCCTGGAGGGCGTTTCCGCGTCGGGAGCAGCAGCCTCTTCCGCGCGAAAACCCTGGGCAAGCGGCGGCGTCTCCACGCGCGGCCAGGACGGGGCGACGCTATTCCCGGCAATGTCCCTTTTTCCGAAAACTTTTGCGCCTGGCGCTGCCGACATTGAACTTCCGCCTGAAAATTCGAGCCATGAAAATGAAAAGGCGAAAGATTATTGCCTCTGAAAAGATTTAAGGGCGGTTACAGGCGAAATGGCCGGGCTTGTCCTGGCGAGACCGTGGCGGGGCCCTCGCCGCGCCTCTGTTGAATTCGAACGGAAACTGCGATTAGCTCGAAACAGCCGCAAGGGTGAGGGGATCGGGATGCCGTCGCAAAACGAAGATATGCTCGCCCGGAAGTTCGGCGACGAGTTCGGCGCCCTGGCGGAGCTGCTCCGTGCGACCGCGCAGGCCGAGCCGGAGCGCGCGGCGTTCTGGTGCGACGGAAACAGCCAGTCCTACGCCGAGACCTGCGCGCTGATGGATCGCGTCGCCGCCGCGCTGCAACGCGACGGCGTCAGGCAGGGCGAGACCATCGCCATCTCCGCCGCGACCTCGATCGAATATGCGACGCTGTTCCTCGGCGCCGTGTCCATCGGCGTCGTCGTCACGCCCTTGGCCCCCTCCTCCACGGCGCAACAACTCGCGGCCATGGTGAAAGACTGCGGCGCGCGGCTGCTGTTCCTGGACGCCACGACCGCCGACGATCTCGAACAGGCCGGGGACGCCGACACGGTCCGCATCGCGCTGGACGGGTCGAGCCGCGGGACGCCCTTCGAAAGCTGGCTGGCGCCGGCGGGCGCCCCGTCGCGCCGGCGAAGATCCTGCCGACGGACGCCTTCAACATCATCTATTCCTCGGGAACGACTGGCGTTCCCAAGGGCATCGTGCAGCCGCACGGCATGCGCTGGCTGCACATGCGGCGCGCGCCCAACTATGGCTATGACGACACGGCGGTCGCGCTGTTTTCGACGCCGCTCTACTCCAACACGACGCTGAGCAATTTCTTCCCGGCGCTGGCCGGGGGCGCGACGGCCATCCTGATGAAGAAATTCGACGCGCGCCGGTTTCTGGAGCTGGCCGAGGCGCACCGGGTGACCCATGCCATGCTGGTTCCCGTGCAATATCAGCGGATCATGGACCTCCCGGATTTCGAGTCCTTCGATTTGTCCTCATTCCGGCTGAAGTTCTGCACCAGCGCGCCCTTCGCCGCCGCCCTCAAGACCGACATACTCAAACGCTGGCCCGGCGGCCTGCTGGAGCTTTACGGCATGACCGAGGGCGGCGGCGCCTGCCTGCTGCTGGCGCACCTGTTTCCCGACAAGGTCGATACGGTCGGGCGTCCCGCCGACGGCCACGACATCAGGCTGATCGACGAGCGCGGCGTGGAAGTGGCGCCGGGCGAGATCGGGGAGATCGTCGGCTATTCGCCCGCGACCATGACCGGTTATCACAACCTGCCGGAAACGACCCGCGAGGCGCAATGGGTCGCGCCGGATGGGCGGGTCTTCATCAGGACGGGCGATGTCGGCCGGTTCGACGCGGACGGGTTCCTCAAGCTGATGGACCGGCGCAAGGACATGATCATTTCCGGCGGCTTCAACATCTATCCGAGCGATCTCGAAGCGGCGCTGGCCAAGCATCCGGCGGTGCGCGAATGCGCGGTCGTGGGGATCAAATCAAGGGAATGGGGCGAAACGCCGCTGGCCCTCGCGGTGCTCGGCGAGGGCGCCCAGGCGACGGCGGACGAGTTGCGCGCCTTCGTCAATGCGCAAGTCGGCAAGACCCAGCGCGTTTCGAGGCTGGAGATCGTCGAAAGCCTCCCGCGGAGCGCGATCGGCAAGGTTCTGAAGCGGGAGTTGCGGGAAAGATTTGAGTGACGGAAACGACGTCCGCCTGAGCGGAAGCGCCGTGTCCAACGCCCGGCTTTATTGTTTTCAAAGGACCTTATTACTTTCGGCACTCCGCAAGATCAGGCGGTTCATTCATGAACCATTCAACCCGGCTCGATTAACCAAGCGAGCCACGGCCCGATTGCCCCGACATTTTGCGTAGCGCCGCAGTTTAAGGTGACCCCCATGACTCCCGTGAGCAATGGAATCGATCGCTTTGTGGGAATGCGGCTCCGGCTGCAGCGTGAAAAGCTGCGGATCAGCCGCGCGCAATTCGCCGAACACCTCGGGATCGCCGAGCGCTCGCTGGCCGACTACGAAAACGGCGCCGTCCGGCTGAGCGCCCAATTGCTGCGGGAAGCCTGCCTGCGGCTGGGCGTCGCCCCCTCCTATTTCTTCACGGGGATGACCCTTGTTCCCCCGGCGACGACGGTCGAGAGCGCGGACGCGGATCCCGAGCAGCGCGAAGCGGCGCGGGATGTCGATACGACCGGCGACGTTGGCGCGGATTAAGTCGCGCGTTGTATCATGTCCCCGTCATTCCGGCGCCCAAACCGTGGAGACATCTCATGTTGAAGCCGCGCATGGCCGCGACCAGCGTCGTCTCGGTCGCCGTGTTCCTGGGCGCCGCGGTGTTTTCGGCGGGCGGCCTTGCCGCCTTCCTCGCCCGCCCGCCTTATGTCGCGCTGGTCGCGATCACGGGGCTGCTCGTTGTCGCCGCGCTGTTCACGAACGCGCATCTCGGCTCCGGCGTGCAGGAAGACCGGGGGAATCGCTGGGTCATCGCCGCTCTCGGCGTGCTGGGCCTCGCCGCCGCCATCGCCTCGCCGATCTGCGACCGCTTCGATTTCGCCGTCATCGACGGCGACGCGATGCGCTGGACCGGCGTCGCGCTCTATGCGCTCGGCGGCGCGCTGCGGCTGGCGCCGGTTTTCATCCTGGCTGAGCGTTTTTCCGGCCTCGTCGCGATCCAGCCCGGCCACCGGCTCGTCACGACAGGACTCTATGGCGTCATCCGCCATCCCAGCTATCTCGGCATGATCGTCCTCAGCCTCGGCTGGGCGCTCGCCTTCCGCTCGGCGCTCGGCGCCGCCCTCGTCGCGGCGATGCTAATTCCGGTCGTCGCCCGCATTAAAGCCGAGGAAAGGCTGCTCGGCCACTATTTCGGCGCCGCCTATGAAACCTATCGCGCGCGCACCTGGCGGCTTGTTCCCGGCCTCTGGTAGCGGGCGTCAGGTCCGCGCGGGCGTCGACACGGTTGCGCTCAGAAACGTGGGCGACGAGGCCGGCTTGAGGGAACATACGAGCGCCGTCGCCGCATAGGCCAGGCCGAAGCCGATGATCAGGCCGGCCACCGAGACCATGCCGGCCGCGGCGCGCGGACGCCTTGCGGCAAATCCCGCGACTTCAGCGCCAAAAACATGTCTCTCGTCACGCATTCCCGATTTCCCGCCGACCTCACAGGACTGGCATACGCCCTGGCCGGAACGCGGGCCAGCGCTATCGGGAAATGGGGTTAAGCAACTGATATCGCTTTATTTAGAGAACGTTTCCAGGACAGTTCCGATTTTAAAGAAACCATTCGTCATTTCGCCGCCGCCACCCAGTTGCCGTGGAACCCCGGGGGAACGCGGCGGGCGAGGTGGATTTCGGCTTGCGGCGGACCGGCGAAATTCCGAGCGTCGAGAATGACGAAATCACTCGTCCCCGAGTCAGCGTTGAGGACGAAGCCCATCAACCAGCCCTCATCCTCCGCGGCGTCCGCCCTCCGCGGGACGAAGACGAATTCTCCCGGCAGCCGCCGGGGCCCGAAATCATGGACCTCGGTCTGGCCGTTCTCGAGATCGTGCTTGAACAGGCGCGTCTCGGTGATCAACTCGGCGCTGCCGTGTTTCACCGCCAGCGTATAGGCGAAGCGATAGGGCTTTCCGGTCCGGCGCTCGTCGATGCGGGGGAATTCCTGCGCGGCTTCGTCGATCACCTTGCGCTCGACTTTTCGCGCCTCCGGGTCGATCGTCCAGCGTTCGAAGGTGAGGCGCTGCGAATCCGGCCCATGCGCGCCCTGGGCGAACATGGTGTCGTGGACGCAGGCGTCGAACACGACCTTGCCGTCGCGCTGGAAGGCGTTGGCCGGGTGAAACACATAGCAGGGCGCGACGTCACACCAGACGATCTCGCCCGCGCCTTCGCGCGGCAGCAGGCCCACCCGCGCGCGGTGCTTCGGGTTCCAGGCATAGGGAAAGCTTTGGCCGGCGAGCAGCGACTTCATCGAGAAAGTCACCGGCAGATCGAGCACGACGACATAATGTTCCGTGATCATGCAGTCGTGGATCGAGGGGCCGTGCTCGACGGCGATGGGCTGGTCGCGACGCACGCGGCCATCGGCGCCGACGACGACATAACGCACGGCGTCCATGACCTGCGCGTCATAGCATATGGCGTGCATCTCGCCGGTGTCGGGGTCGACGTGCGGATGCGCGGAAAAGGAGCCGTGCAGCGTGCCCCCGAAAGGATTATGAGCGATGGTGTTGAGATCGCCGTCGAGCTCGACCGGGAAACTGCCCGCCTCGACCAGGGCCCAGACTTTTCCGGCATGGCCGAGCACGTTGGTGTTGACCGTGTCGAAGGGTCCGTTGCGCGGCCCGGGTTTTGGCGGCTCGCCGAGCGCCTTGCTGACGCTGCCGGAGCGCACCCAGCGATTCCTGTACCATAGCGCCGCGCCGTCCTTGAGACGCAAGCCGTGGATCATTCCGTCGCCGATGAACCAGTGATGGGTCGCGGGATTGGCGCTGATCGGGTTCGGCCCGTTGCGCATGTAGCAGCCGTCGAGTTCGGGCGGGATCGCGCCGGTGACAGGCGGATTTTCCAGCGTCGCTTCATCCGCGACCGGCTGGTGGACTCCCTCCAGGAACGGGTTGGCCGCGCCCCCGGCCCGAGGGCGCCGGCGATTGAACTCCGCCACCTTCATGATGCCGCCGGAGACGGCCTTGCGAACAAAAGTCTCGACCTGACTTGCCATGGACGCGTCTCCCGACTGTTATGTTATGATCATTAACATGCAGCCGGAAGATGACAGTGTCAACATGAAGTTGCCGCGACCGGCCAGACCTCACGGAGATTTGCGCGCCGCAACCAGCGCAAGCATGGCGGCGCGTGGAAAATTACATGTCGGCGTCGATCACCGGAGCCCGGTCCGCAAGTTCGACGAACACCGCCAGAAACACCATCCAGGTGAGGACGAGAGACATATCAACTCCTTCGATGACGCCGCGACTGCGCCCAGGAGTCAGATCGTAGCATCATCCAAGCATAATTCCAGCAACACGGACGCATAAGACGCCATATTCAGTGACATTACGTTCGTAAGCTTAGCGAATGAAATTCTATTCACGACCATATTGAGCGAGGAAATCAAGAGTTGCTTAACCAACGAGGCCTGCGCGACCGTCCGGCGCGACATTTGGCGCAAAACTTGGCGCGCCTTGGCAAGGCGATGAAGAACGCCTCACCCGAACTTGTTGGCCTTCGGAAAGCCCTTCGGCGGCAGGCGGCCGGCTTCGGCGCGCTTGCCGAGCCATTCGCCGAGATTTTCCTGCGACACGTTGAAAACGCGGCCGGCCGGATCGGTCCAGCTCAGGCCTTCGGCGAGCGCGAAAGTCTTCAGGTCGGACATGCCGCCGTCCTTGTAGCGTTGCAGCCGCACGCCCTTGCCCCGGGTCATTTCCGGGATTTCCGCCAGCGGGAAGCATAGTAGCTTGCGATTCTCGCCGATCGCCGCGACATGGTCGCCCTCGACCGGCGTGATGAAGCGCGCCTTGGCGGGAGCCTCGACATTGAGCAGCATCTTGCCCTTGCGGGTATTGGCGATCATGTCGTCCTGCGACGCCAGGAAACCGCGCCCTCGCGAATCCGCGACCAGCATCTTTCCGTGCGGCTTGTAGACGAACACCGACGCGACATCGGCGCCGTCGTCGATATCGGCGAGCAGGCGGATCGGCTCGCCGGCGCCGCGCCCGCCCGGCAGTTTCGCCGGCATCCAGGGTGAAAATCTTGCCATCCGTGGAAAAGACCAGGATCTTGGAGGTGGTTTCGGCGAAGAACGCCACGCGCAGCGCTGTCGTCGCCCTTGAATTGCAGGTTGGAAAGATCCGAGACCTGGCCCTTCAGCGCGCGAATCCAGCCCTTCTGCGTCACCACCACGGTGATCGGCTCGCGCTCGACCAGGATTTCGTTGAGGTCGAAATCCTCGGAAACCGCGGGCGGCGCCTCGAAGGCGGTGCGCCGCTTGCCCAGCGCCGTCAGCGGACCCCATTTCTTCTTGATCTCGCGGATCTGCGCACGAGATCGTCTTCCATTGCTGGCGCTCGTCGCCGAGCAGCGTCTCGATCTCGCCCTTTTCCTTGGTCAGCTCGCGCATGTTCGTTGCGCAGCTGCATTTCTTCGAGGCGGCGCAGCGAGCGCAGCCGCGTGTCGAGAATGTAATTGGCCTGGTTGTCGGTGAGCTCGAAACGGCTCTTGAGCACGTCCTTGGGCTCGTCCTCCTCGCGGATGATGCGGATCACCTCGTCGAGATTGAGGAAGGCGATGATCATGCCGGCGAGCACTTCGAGCCGGCGCTCGATCTCGGCCATGCGGAAGCGCGAGCGGCGCAGCAGCACGTCGCGGCGGTGGTCGAGCCATTGCCGCAGCGCCTCCGGCAGCGACAGCACCCGCGGCGTCACGCCGTCGACCAGCACGTTCATGTTCATCGCGAAGCGCGCTTCGAGCTCGCTCATGCGGAACAGGCTCTCCATCATCACGCCGGGATCGACGTTGCGCGCGCGCGGCTCCAGCACGATCCGCACGTCCTCGGCCGATTCGTCGCGCACGTCGGCGAGCAGCGGCAATTTCTTCTCATTGACCAGTTCGGCCAGCTTTTCGATCAGCCGCGACTTCTGCACGCCATAGGGGATTTCGGTGACGACCGCGTTCCAGACGCCGCGCGCCCCCTCCTCCTTGCCCCATTTGGCGCGGATGCGGAAAGAGCCGCGCCCGGTGCGATAGGTCTCGAGGATGGATTCGCGCGAATCGACGATGATGCCGCCGGTGGGGAAATCCGGCCCCGGCACGAAATGCATCAGCTGCTCGGCGCCGGCGCTCGGGTTGGCGATCAGATAGAGCGCGGCGTCGCACAGTTCGGCGACATTATGCGGCGGGATCGATGTCGCCATGCCCACCGCAATGCCCTGCGCGCCATTGGCGAGGAGATTCGGGAAGGCCGAGGGCAGAACCACCGGCTCCTTGGCGTCGCCCGAATAATTGTCGCGGAAATCGATGGCGTCTTCGTCGATGCCTTCGAGCAGGGCGCGGGCGACTTCGGTCATGCGCGCCTCGGTGTAGCGATAGGCGGCGGCCCCGTCGCCGTCGATATTGCCGAAATTGCCCTGTCCGTCGACCAGCGGGAAACGCGAGGAAAAATCCTGCGCGAGGCGCACCAGCGCGTCATAGATCGCCTGGTCGCCATGGGGATGGAAGGAGCCCATCACGTCGCCGACGATTTTCGCGCATTTCTTGAACGGCGCGCCGGGATCGAGCCGCAGGATATGCATGCCATAGAGAATGCGGCGGTGCACCGGCTTCAGCCCGTCGCGCGCGTCCGGCAGCGCCCGGCCCATGATGGTCGAGAGCGCATAGGCGAGATAGCGCTCTTCCAGCGCGTCGCGCAGGTTGATCAGCTGGTTGTTTTCGCCCGGAGGCGGCAGATGCGGTTTGGCCATGCCCTGTCCTAAGCCAGCCTGCGCCAGGGTTCAAGTTCTCTGTTTGTACCTTTCTCAACTTTAATTCAAAATGTTGCCTTTCGGCACTATCGTCTCCGCGCGGATGGAGTTAGATAACGGCCAATGGTTGGCGCAAGCACAACCCTCTCCCCATTTGAAAGAGTTTACATTCCGGCGAGTAACCATTTGGCGCGGCAAGTCTTTCTGACTCTCGCCGCCAGTCGTTGCAGCCGGGATGCTACTGAGGCGGTCATGAAAACGTCAAAAAAATTTACTCCCGCGTTGTTTTTGCTGGCGCTTGCCGTTGCGCTCGCGCTTGGCGTGGTGTCGCAGGTCGGCAAGGTCATGGCCGAAGACGGCGTCAGGGACGCCGAGCAGACCACCCATGCCGCCCTCGTTACCGACGACCGCAGCTGTGAGCAGCGCGAAGTCGAAACCGACGAGGGCTATGGCCTGTCGCGCAAGGAAGTGCGCTTCGTCTGTCATTGATCCTATCAGTCAGGGATTTCTTTCAAGCGGCTCTTTTGGGCCGCTTTTTTGTCTTCGCATTTTTTACAGCCCTGCAATGAACGCCGCCCGCGATTCCGGCGGCTTCATTCCGCGCGGCAAAAAAACGTCGCGCGCCAGAAAAAATTCGGTCAGGCGGAAACCGGCGCGAATGTCTTCACGGGAGGCCGGACTCCCCGGCGATTCGCGCAGGAAGGCGGGCAGCGGCAACAGCCGGTCCGCCCAGGGCGCGCCGGCAATGCGGCTGACGGCGCGCGCGCTTTTCGGCGAAACATAGATCAGGTCTTCGCGCGCGCCGGTCGCGGCGCATTCGTCGAGATCGAGGCCGAAGCCAAGCTCCGCCAGGATTGTCATTTCAAAATGCACGAACAAGGCCGGCGCCAGCGGTCCCGCGAGTTGGGCCAGCAGGACCTGCGCCCGTTCGAACAGGCCGGGATGCGGGTCGCGCTCCGGCAACAGCCGCAGCAGCGCGCCGAGAAAATTGACGCCATGCAGGGACTGGGCGCTGGAAATCAGCAGGTCCGTGCGCAGCAGCGCCGCTTCGACGACGTAGAGGCCAAGATGCTCCTCGAGCCGCGCCCGCCACACCGCCTGGACTTCATTGCCGGGTTGCAGCACCGGCTGCATGGTCTTCGAGCGCCCGCCCTTGACGACGCCGAGGTGACGACCGTGGGCGCGGGTCATCAACTCCAGGATCACACTGGATTCGCCGTGCTTTTTCAGCCCGAGGATCAGCCCGCGCTCCGCCCATTCCATTCGGATTTCCGCCGATTCGCCCTGTTGCATTCAATCGAATTTAACGTCATGCCGGCAGACTGCCGCCATGACGTTCATGATTTTTTTCTTCATCGCATCCATCGCCGGGGTCGGCGCCGGCTATTGGTTCTACGAGATGGCCAAGGATATGCACGATGGCCAATTTGCCGAAGATTACGAGCGGCGCTATCAGCGGTTGCAAAGTCGGCCCTCGGCCGACGAGGGCATGTCGCGTCTCGAATATACTGATAGTATCGTCTATATGCACACAAGTGACGATGGCGACGGCCCAGCCATAAAAGTAAAAAAATTCGGCCTCGACGGCCGAAATCTCTCTTCGCCTCCCCGCATGAGCAAATATATCGCGATATGGTGGGCTGCGGCGTTGATCCTGACCTCTGGCGTCTACGAGACGATTGTTCGCTCGCATTCGGCTTCGCCGGACCGAGCCGCGCCTCAGCTCTTAGGGAAATCCAGGCCCATCTCGCGATAGCGCTCGGGATCGTCGCCCCAGTTCTCGCGCACTTTCACGAACAGGAACAGGTGGACCTTCTGTTCCGCCGCCTCCATGATTTCCTTGCGCGCCGCCGAGCCGATGCTCTTGATGGTCTTGCCGCCCTCGCCGATCACGATTTTCTTTTGCCCCTCGCGGGTGACATAGATCGTCTGCTCCACCCGCGCCGAGCCGTCGGGATTGTCTTTCCACAATTCCGTCTCGACCGTGGACTGGTAGGGCAATTCGTCGTGCAGCCGCTCGAACAGTTTTTCGCGCGTGATCTCGGCGGCGAGCGCGCGCAGCGGCGCGTCGGAAATCTGGTCCTCCGGATAGAGCCAGGGCCCTTCCGGCATGAAGGACGCCAGCTTTTCCTTGAATTTCGGCACGCCATGTCCCTTGAGCGCCGAAATCATGAAGGTCTCGGCAAAGGCGACGCGCTGGTTGAGCTCGGCGGCGAGCCCCAGCAGTTTCTCGTGGTCGACGGTGTCGATCTTGTTGAGCACGAGGATCTTCGGCGACCGCAATTGCGGCAGCCTCGCGAGAATCGCTTCCGCCTCCTCGTCCACGCCCTTGCGCGCGTCGATCAGCAGGGCCACCGCGTCGGCGTCGCCCGCCCCGCCCCAGGCCGACGTCACCATGGCCCGGTCCAGCCGCCGCTTGGGCGCGAAAATGCCGGGCGTGTCGACGAAGATGATCTGCGCCGTCCCTTCCAGCGCGATGCCGCGCACCAGCGCGCGCGTCGTCTGCACCTTGCGCGAGACGATCGAAACCTTGGCGCCGACCAGCTGGTTGAGCAGCGTCGACTTGCCGGCGTTGGGCGCGCCGATCAACGCGACGAAACCGCAGCGGGTGTTGTCCTGCGTCATTCCTCGCCTCTCATTGTTCGTCTCCCGCGACGCCTTCTCGTTCAAGAAAATTCTGGGCGCCGGCCTGTTCGGCGAAACGTTTGGAGCTGCCCTCGGCCACCGCAGGCGGAAAGCCATTGACGCAGACTTCGATGACGAAGACCGGCGCATGATCGGGGCCGGAGCGTCCCGCCTGCCGGTAGGAGGGCGGCGGCAGGCCGCGCGCCTGCGCCCATTCCTGCAAGGCGGTCTTGGGATCGCGCAGGGGACGTCCGGGCGTCAGCATCCTCGCCGAAAAAAACCTTCGCACCAGAACCGCGGCCACGGCAAAGCCGGCGTCGAGGAAAACCGCGCCGAGAATGGATTCGCAGATGTCGCCGAGGATCGCGGACTTTTTCGCACCGCCGGTCTGAGCCTCGCCTTCGCCGAGCCGCAGGAATTCGCCGACGCCCCATGCGCGCGCGACCTCGGCGCAGGTCTCCTTGCGCACCAGGTCGGCGAGGCGGCGCGACAACTCCCCCTCCTCCGCCGCCGGAAACGTCTCGTAGAGCATGGCCGACACCGCCAGGCCGAGCACGCGGTCGCCGAGGAACTCCAGCCTCTGGTAGCTGTCGGCGCGCCGCTGCGCCTGCGCCGCCGGCAAGGCGCTGACATGGGTCAGCGCCCGCTCCAGCAGCGACGCGTCGGCGAAGTCATGGCCGATGCGCGCCTGCAATCCGGCGAGGTCGCCGCGCCTCGCTTCGGTCGTCTCGTTCAAGGTCATCTTACAGCATGGAACATGCGGCTCACCCGCAGCGTCTCCGGCCAGCGCCAGAATTCATAGCCCGCGGCGCCGTCGCCGACCGAGAAGAAGATCACTTCGGCGCGGCCCTCGATATTGTCGAAGGGCACGTAGCCGACGCCCGACTGGTCCGGCGGCACGCGCGAATCGGTGGAATTGTCGCGATTGTCGCCCATCATGAAATAATGGTTCGGCGGCACGACGAAAGGCCCGGCGTTGTCGTTGAACCCTTCGTCGCCCTGGATCTCGACGATCGTGTGCTCGACGCCGTTGGGCAGGGTTTCCTTGTAGGTCGGCACCGGGCCGAAATGACCGTAGAGGTCTTCGGTCTGGGCCTTGGCGATGGGCTCGCGCGGCACCAGCGCGTCGTTGATGTAGAGGCGGCCGTGCTTCATCTCGATCTTTTCGCCCGGCAGGCCGATCACGCGCTTGATGTAGTCGGTCTCATTGTCGCGCGGCAGCTTGAACACCACCACGTCGCCGCGCTTGGGCGGCGAGGCGAGAATGCGGCCGTTGAACCAGGGACGGGGAAGCAAGGGCACGTCGGGAAGGCCGATGACGCTCAGCGGCAGGGTGAATGTGGGAAAGGAATAGCGGGAATAGCCGTAGGAATATTTCGACACGAACAGATAGTCGCCGATCTCCAGGGTCGGGATCATCGAGCCCGAGGGAATGTTGAACGGCTGGAACAGGAAGGTGCGCACCACCAGCGCGATGGCCAGGGCCTGCAGGACCACGGAAATGGTTTCGCCCCACCCTTCCTCGGATTTGCCGCCCTGCTCGGACTGGTTTTCGCGCGGCGCGGAGTCGCTCATGGATTCGCTCATCTCTTCAATCTCGTCGAATTTGGCGCGTGTTGTCCCCGTTTTCGCGTGGAAGCGCAAGTCTTGTCGGCTTTTGTTACGGCGAATTAAGAATTCGGCCTGCGGGCGCGGGTATGGCCTCGAAAATCACCTGCGCCTGCGCCAGCGGATATTCATCGGTGAGGGTGAGGTGGATCCTGGCCTCGCAGCCCAGCGGAATCAGGGCCGCGAGCCGCTTGGCGGCGCCGCCGGTGAGATGCAGGGTCGGCCGCCCCGAGGGCTCGTTGACCACGCCCATGTCGAGCCAGCTCACGCCCTGGCTGATGCCGGTGCCGAGCGCCTTGGCGCAAGCCTCCTTGGCGGCGAACCGCTTGGCGTAGGTGGACGCCCGGCCTGTCCCCGCCCTGCGGTCGGCCTTGGCCCGCTCGATCTCGGTAAAGCAGCGGCGCGGGAAGCGCTCGGCGTATTTTTCCAGCATGGTTTCGATGCGCCTGACGTCGCAGAGGTCCATTCCAATGCCGACGATCATGCGGCATCCCCGGGATTGGCGGCGGCGCGACGGCCCTCGTCCATCTCCGCGCGCATCTGCCTGACCGCGGCGTCGAGGCCGACGAACACCGCCTCGCCGATCAGGAAATGGCCGATGTTCAGTTCGACGATTTGCGGCAGGCCCGAGATCCGCCGCGCCATGGCGAAGTCGAGGCCGTGGCCGGCGTGGCATTCGATCCCCAGACGCGCCGCCTCGACGGCGCCGAGGCGCAGGCGCTCGAACTGGCGTTCCGCCTCGGACGCGTCGCCCTCCTCCAGCGCATGGGCCCAGGCGCCGGTGTGCAACTCCACCACCGGCGCCTTGATCGAGGCCGACGCCTGGATCGCCGCGATGGAGGGCTCGATGAACAGGGAAACCCCGACGCCTTCGCGCAAAAGCTCGTCGACGAAGGGGACGAGATGGTCATGGCCGCCGATCACGTCCAGTCCGCCTTCGGTGGTGCGCTCGGTGCGCTTTTCCGGCACCAGGCAGCAGGCGTGCGGTTTGGTTTTCAAGGCGATGTCGAGCATCTGCTCGGTCGCCGCCATTTCGAAATTCAGCGGCGCGCCGATGGTCTGCTTGAGCCGCGCCATGTCCTCGTCGCGGATATGGCGGCGATCCTCGCGCAGATGCGCGGTAATGCCGTCGGCGCCGGCCTTGATCGCCATCTGCGCCGCGCGCAGGGGATCGGGCAGCCGGCCGCCGCGCGCGTTGCGCAAGGTGGCGACATGGTCGATGTTTACGCCGAGGCGGAGTTTTGCGATGGGCATGGGCGGGGCTCTTTTGCGCCCCCTCTCCCCGCTCGTGGCCGCTCGTGGGGAGAAGGTTGGGTTGACGGGCCCGGAGGGGGGCAATCGTGTTCCCTAACCTACACGTTTTGTCCGCAACATATAGATTCGGCGAGAGGAAAAACTTCGCCGCGAGCGCCTTGGCGTGAAGCCTCCACGCATGACGGGACATGATCCGCCTTGTCGGTTGCGACTGTCTGCTCGGCGACGCCGTCCCGCGCGCTCCAATGCAGAAACTTGCTATCTATCGCAAGCAGCGCTCACGGCGGCTAACATGGCTTCAACTTCGACGGGTTTATGGAGAAAATCGGTTGCGCCCATTTTCATTGCCCGAAGGACAATGGCGGCGGTGGCGGCGCCGCTCATAAAGATAACCGGAAGCGAAAGCCCCAGTTCTTTCATTTTGGCCAATAAATCGAGGCCGGTCATTATCGGCATGTGCAAATCGGTCACGACGCAGCCTCGCTCATCGCCGACTCCGTCCAGGAAGCCTTGTGCCGACGCATAGGAATGAACCTGATATCCTTCGACAGACAACAGCAGGGAAAGGGAGTGCCGGATTATCGCGTCGTCGTCGATCACATGGACAATCTTCATGAAATGTTTCCGCGTAAGTGTTTTTCGTCACTTTCCTGACCAAAAGTCAGCAACGATTAGTTGAAGGTGGGCGCTTTTGGCAGACCCCGAAGCAATTGGCTTCGGCCCAGTAAAGACTCAAATGGTCGATCGTCACGAGGATCCGCTGTCGCGCCATTTCTCCCTACGTAAAAAATGCGTCAGCTCGCTTTGGCTTTTTCATGCTCAGTCCGAATTGCGGCGACGGCATCGTCCAAGGCGAAATGAGCGCGCTGAAAAAGATGGAAAATTTGATTGAACCGCTCTTGGCCGATTGCTTCGCATCCGACCACAGAGCCAGTTGAATAGTCGCTGAAGGCGAAAAATAGCTCAATCTGCGCGCGCTCCATTGCCCCGATGCAATCCTGCCAACCGCGATTTTTTGTTTTGCCTGACATTTTATCCGTTTGCCCCTGCTCCATTTTTCAACTTAAGGGTGCGGAACATATAAAATTGACATGCCCGACACTTGGCATTGGATGCCAAGCTGTGGCACAAGTTGCATGGTGCAGTCATGAGGCCTTCGTCTTTTGAGCTAGGTCATTTCCATGACGAATGACGCAAAAATCGTGGCCTCTTGCCTTCTGGCAATGCCGGCTTTCCTTCTTCGTTATGGGTTGGATTTCATCGATCTGTGCGGCAGGGTCGGGATAGATCCGGCGAGCGCGGATTCCGTTGATGGTTTTGTGCCGCTCAAGTCATTTGTCGCGCTTTTGGCGCTTTGCGCGGCGGAGACAGGCGATCAGGCCTTCGGCATTCGCTACGCAACGGACGCGCAACCGAACCCCGTCGGGTTGTTCTACCATCTGAGCGCAAGCGTGCCGACCTTGGGGGAGGCCATTGAGGCGCGCATTTGTTATTCCAGCGCGATCGTCACGGGCTATCGGCTCGATTTCGCGATCGAGGGCGACGAGGCCTCGCTCACCTGGCTCTATCCCGATGGCCTTGGCGACAGAACACAATATAGCGAATATGCCGCCGCTTTCGTGGTGGAGCGAATTCGGAAGTTGGCTGACCACGGCTGGAACCCTCGCGCGGTCTGGTTCGACCATTCACCGACCGGGGCGCGGGCGGAATGCAGGCGGCTCTTCCGATCTCAGGTCCTCTACGACAAGCCGGCGACCAAAATTCTGTTTGACGCAGCTACTTTGGAATGGAAACTTCCCAACGCGAATAAACAATTGGCAGATTTGCTGAAAGCCGCATTGAAGGCGACAGCGCCGAGTAGCAAAACCGAAACGGTCTTCATCGAGAGGGCGTATTCTGCAGCAGCAAAACTGCTTCGATCTGAAACGCTAGACATTGATACGCTCGGAAAGGAGCTTGGTCTTTCCCGTAGAACGTTGCAGCGGCGTTTGGACGAAAACGCCACGTCCTTTCGCGCGCTGGTTTCGAACGTCCAGAAACGCCTCGGGCATTACCTTCTGCTCCAAACCGATCTAAATCTTACGGAGATCGCCTTCGCGCTTGGCTTTTCCGACTCCAGCAGTTTTTCTCGGGCCGCCAAAAATTGGTACGGGCAGGCGCCCAGTGAATTAAGGGCGAAGAACCGCAATCAGCAGCAAAAGGCCACATCGTAATATGTGCGGTGAACGCTCAGGCCGCCAAGACGGCCTGGCTTAATCAAAAATATCTCCACCAAACCCGGAGCGATCGCTCAGCCGATCACCCTTTCGACCTTGTTGACGATCGGCAGGGCGCGCAGGCGCGACACGACGTCGGTGAGATGCTTCAGGTCGAAAACCTGGATCTCCAGGATCATCTCGCGGAAGTCCGGCGACTTCTTGTTGAACTTCACGTCGTCGATATTGGCGCCGTGCTCGCCGATCAGGCTCGCGACCGCGCCCAGGCTGCCCGGTTCGTTGATCGCCGCGACGACGATCTTGGCCGGGAAAAGCTCGCGCGCCTCGTCCACGTCCCAGCGCACGTCGAGCCAGCGCTCCGGCTGGTCGTCGAAGGCGGCGAGCGCCGGGGACTGGATCGGATAGACGGTGATCCCCTCCCCGGGGGTCATGATGCCGACGATGCGGTCGCCCGGCACTGCGCCGCCATTGGGCGCGAAGGACACCGGCAGGTCGCCGCGCATGCCGCGGATCGGCAGGGCCTGGACGCCGGGCACCTTGAACTGCATGCCCGTTCCCTTGCCAATTCCGAACCAGCCTGGATCGGATGGATTGGCGGGACTGGCGGGCATGCTGGAGGCGCCTTTGCGCTCCTCCTTGAAATCCGGATAGACCGCCTTGACCACGTCGCCGGAAAACATCTCCCCGCGCCCGACCGCCGCCAGCACGTCCTCGATGGTGGCGCGGGCAAGCCGCGGCAAGGCCTGCCGCAGCTTGTCTTCCGAGAACTTCTTGGCGCCGCGCTCGAAGGCGCGCAGCACGATCTGGCGGCCGAGCCCGGCATATTGCGCCCGCACCGCGTCGCGGCTGGCGCGGCGGATCGCCGAGCGCGCCTTGCCGGTGACGGCGATGGATTCCCATGCCGCCGGCGGCGTCTGGCCCTCGGCGCGCACGATCTCGACCTCGTCGCCATTGGCGAGCGGCGCCAGCAGCGGCGAGAGCCGGCCGTTGATCTTCACCCCCACCGCCGAATTGCCGACGCTGGTGTGCACCGCATAGGCGAAGTCGATGGCGGTGGCGCCGCGCGGCAGCGCGATCAGCCGGCCCTTCGGCGTGAAGCAGAACACCTGGTCATGGAACAGCTCCAGCCGCGTATGCTCCAGGAACTCTTCGGGATTGTCGCCGTCCGCCAGCAGGTCGATGGTGCGCTTCAGCCATTGATAGGCGTTGCTCTCGTGCGAGAGCACCGGCGCGGGCGCGTCGCGGCCGTCCTTGTAGAGCGCATGGGCCGCGATGCCGTGGCGGGCGATCTCGTGCATTTCGCGGGTGCGGACCTGCAATTCGACGCGCTGGCGGCCGGGGCCGACGACCGTGGTGTGGATGGAGCGGTAATCGTTCTGCTTGGGCGTCGAAATATAATCCTTGAAGCGGCCGGGCACCGCCGGCCATTTGGTATGCACCACGCCGATGACGCGGTAGCATTCGTCGGGGCTTCTCGACGACGACGCGAAAGCCGAAGATATCGGACAATTGCTCGAAGGCGACGGACTTGCGCTCCATCTTGCTCCAGACCGAATAGGGCTGCTTCTGGCGTCCGCGCACGATGGCCTCGATGCCGCGCGAGCGACAGCTCCTGCGTCAGCTCGTTTTCGATGGTCGCGATCAGCTCCTTGTTCTTGTCGCGCAGGTCCGAGAGCCGCGTCGAAACCATGGCGAAGGCTTCGGGCATCATGTATTTGAACGACAGGTTTTCCAGCTCGTCACGCAGGCTCTGCATGCCCATGCGGCCGGCGAGCGGCGCATAGATGTCCAGCGTCTCCTCGGCGATGCGGGCGCGCTTTTCCGGCGAGACGAAATGCAGCGTGCGCATGTTGTGCAGGCGGTCGGCCAGTTTCACCAGCAGCACGCGCACGTCTTCGGCGATGGCCAGCAGCAGCTTGCGAAAATTTTCCGCCTGGGCGGCGCGCTTGGAGACGAGGTCCAGTTTTTTCAGCTTGGTCAGGCCGTCGACCAGGCTGCCGATCTCCGGCCCGAACAGGGTGTCGATTTCCGCGCGGGTCGCGCCCGTGTCCTCGATCGTGTCGTGCAGCACGGCGGCGACGATGGTCGCGTCGTCGAGCCTCATCTCGGTCAGGATCGCCGCCACTTCCAGCGGATGGGTGAAATAGGGATCGCCGGAGGCGCGTTTCTGCGCGCCATGCGCGCGCATGGCGTAGACATAGGCGCGATTGAGCAGGTCTTCGTCGGTATGCGGGTTATATTTTCGAACGCGATCGACGAGTTCGTATTGCCGCATCATGCTTGCAAGCTTCCATGGGGACTGCGAGGGGAGCCCCGAAAGGGCGTTTCCTCACTATCGACGCCGCCGCCGGCATTCAGCAAGTGCGCAGCATGCGAAACGGCGGCAAAACGAAAGCGGGGCCGCGTCCCGCGCGGCCCCGCTTGTGATCCAGATGCAGCGGCCGCGAGGCCGAAACCAATTCCCGACCTTATTCCGAATCGTCTTCGGTTTCGGCCGGCGGGCACGAGACCCTCGAGGCCGCGCAAAAGATCTTCCTCGGTCATGCGGTCGAACTGCACGTCGCCCGAGAGGTCGCTGGTCGGCGTGACCAGGGCCGGCACGACTTCCGTCTCCGGCTCGTCGACCTCGACATGCTTTTGCAGCGAATGGATGAAATCCTCGCGCAGGTCGTCCGGCTGGATGGTCGAATCGGCGATTTCGCGCAGGGCGACGACGGGATTCTTGTCGTTGTCGCGCGGAACGCTGATCTGCGAGCCGGACGAAATCATCCGGGCGCGATGGCTGGCCAGCAGCACGAGATCGAACCGGTTATCGACCTTGTCAATGCAATCTTCGACGGTGACGCGCGCCATTCGGCCTCACTCCTTTTACAAGCCGTCCATAAGGGAATCGCGCCTTGTTAGCGAATTTATCCGACCAAGGCAAGCCGCCTGCTGTGCGGGGCCGCCAACGCGAAAGCCGCAAAACCGACGTCTTTCGATCATAATATTCACTAAAGGTTAGCGTTAAAATAAAGCGATCGATTTGCCCTAAGGTGATGACAGATAAAAGAAATTGACGAAACCGAGGCGCGGCGCCAAATTCGTTGCGGGTTGAGTTCCGGACCGCTGTCTTGGGTGGCCACGAGCCCAAGCCTATATTCACTTGCAAAGGTCGACGAACCGACTGATTCATAAAATGCAACCTTGATTTCGACGCGAGTTTGATATAAATCAGATCACACTTATGATTATCGCGCCTCATGGACGATCGCGCGCAGACAATCGGAAACGGAAAGACATAATGGCCGACCCGGAACGCATCGCTCTCTTTATTGATGGCGCAAATTTGTATGCAACTGCGAAATCGCTTGGCTTCGACATTGATTACAAGCGTCTCCTGAAGGAATTCCAATCCAAGGGCCGTTTGCTGCGCGCCTTTTATTATACGGCTCTGGTCGAGGACCAGGAATATTCGTCCATCCGTCCGCTGATCGACTGGCTCGACTATAATGGCTACGCCGTCGTCACCAAGCCGGCCAAGGAGTTCGTCGACGCGCTTGGCCGCCGCAAGGTCAAGGGCAACATGGACATCGAACTCGCGGTGGACGCCATGGAAATGGCCGACCACATCGACCACATGGTGCTGTTCTCGGGCGACGGCGACTTCCGCTCGCTGGTCGAGGCGGTTCAGCGCAAGGGCGTGCGCGTGTCGGTGATGTCGACCATCACCACCCAGCCGCCGATGGTGGCCGACGAATTGCGCCGCCAAGCCGACGAATTCGTCGATCTCGTCCATCTGGTCAACAAGATCGGCCGCGATCCCAGCGATCGCACCGACCGTTTGCAGCGTTTTCAGGAACGCCGCCCGGCCGCGCCGGTGACCACCTGCCGCATGACGCGCGTCGGTCGACGACGAGAGTGAATGCCGAAAGTCCCCGATTGGAACGATTCTTCGCGCGGAAGCGCCCTCTTCCGCGCGAAATTTTTTTACGGGCTGGCCGAGTGACCGAAGCTTGCAGCCATCCGACCCCCGCGCCGTCCAACCTTGTCGCCCGCCCTTGCGCCGGACAGAGATTGCGGCCTTTGCCCGCGCCTCGCCGAGTTCCGCGCGGCCAATCGCCTGGCCTTGCCCGGCGGCCATAATGCGCCGGTGGCGAGCTTTGGCGCCGCTCGACGCCAGCCTGCTGATTCTCGGCCTTGCGCCCGGCCTGCACGGCGCCAACTTCACCGGACGGCCCTTTACCGGCGACTGGGCCGGCGACATGCTCTATCCCGCCCTGCTCCGCTTCGGATTCGCCTCCGGCGCCTATTGCGAACGCGCCGACGATGGTTTGCATCTAAACAATTGCCGAATTTCCAACGCAGTGCGCTGCGTGCCGCCGCAGAACAAGCCAACGACGCAGGAGATCGCGACCTGCCGCGATTTTCTCGTCGAGGAGATCGCGAGCCATGCCGAATCTGCGCGCGCTGCTTTGTCTCGGCCGAATCGCCCATGACAGCGCGGTGAAGCTGCTCGGCGAGAAAGCGAAATCCTGCCCCTTCGCCCATGGCGCGGCGCATGCGATCGAGGCCCGCAGACTGACGCTTTACGACAGCTATCATTGCTCCCGCTACAACACCAATACCGGCGTATTGACGCAGGCCAATGTTCGACAGCGTCTTCGCCAGGATCAGAAGCGATTTGAGCGCGCCCGTCATTTCGCGTCCCTGAGCTCGCGCGGGACGACGAAATGGGTGAGCTTTCCCGCGCCTTCGTCGATCTCCGCCCAAGCGCCTTCGACCTCGAACTGCGCCAGCGCTCCGGTGGGAAAGGCCTCGGCGATGCGCCGCGAGTTCGGGCGAAGCCTCGCCGCCGGCGAGCAGCGTGGCCAGGCCCTTCAAGCCCGGATTATGCCCGATCAGCAGGACGCTTCGGACCGATGGCTTCACGGCCCGCAACAGCTCCAGCAGGCTCGACGCGGGCGCGTCGTAGAGCGCCGCCAGGTTTTCGACCTGTGGCGGCCGGCGCCAGGGCTGCAGCGCCTCCAACGTTTCCTGGGTCCGCCTTGCAGTCGAAACCAGCACGAGTTCGGGCGCAAGCTTTTCCGCCTTCATGAAGCGGCGCAACGCCGCCGCCGCCTTGCGGCCCCGCTTGGCCAGGGGGCGCTCGTGATCGGCCAGCGCGGGATCTTCCCAGGACGATTTGGCGTGGCGGAGCAGGAGAAGCTGGCGTGTC
Source organism: uncultured Alphaproteobacteria bacterium (assembly GCA_963710275.1). Classification (GTDB taxonomy): domain Bacteria; phylum Pseudomonadota; class Alphaproteobacteria; order Rhizobiales; family Beijerinckiaceae; genus Rhodoblastus. Next base: position 36,958 of record CAVPZS010000002.1, read on the forward strand.
AAGGCGTTGAATACTCCGCGCGCGGACGATCCGGGCGGCCCCAGACTAGCGCGTTAAGCAAATTCCTGAAATCCGCCGCGACAGCCCCGGACAAGTTACCTGTTGTTAACTTCTCGGCGTCCAGATCGAAGCGGGAGACGTCACATGAAGGATCAGCCCCATATATTCGTCGCCACGCCCTGTTTCGGCGGCATGGTCAGCCAGCGTTACATGATTTCGGCCATCGCCTTGCTACAGCTCGGCGAAAGGCTCGGCTTCAAGGTCACGCTCGACCTGCTCGGCTACGAATCCCTGATCACCCGCGGCCGCAACATCCTGGTCAGCCGTTTCCTCGACGACCCCTCGACGACCCATCTCCTCTTCATCGACGCCGACATCGGCTTTGATCCGACGCAGGTGGCGCGGATGCTGGAGTTCGACGCCGATGTCGTCGCCGGCATGTATCCGCTGAAGCTCAACGACTGGAACAGCGGCCTGCAACATGCCGTCAACGGCGAGGCTCTCGAGACCGCGCCGCTGCGCTATGTCGGCGCGCCCTGCCAGGGCGAGGAGGCCGAGAGCCGCGACGGCTTCGTCACCGCGACCTATGCCGGCACCGGCTTCATGCTGATCCGCCGGCAGGCCTTCGTCCCGCTGACGAAGGCCTATGCCCATTTGCGCTACAGCGCCGCCCATGTCGCCGCGCGCCCGAGCCAGAGCCCGAATCAATACGCGCTGTTCGACTGCATGATCGAGCCCGAGACCGGCGTCTATCTTTCCGAGGATTACACCTTCTGCCGCCGCTGGCGCGATCTCGGCGGCAAGATCTGGCTCGACACGCAGGGCGCGCTGATCCATGTCGGGCAATATGAATTCGCCGGCGCTCCCGGCTGCCGCAACTTCGGGCAGCCGCAGGCGGAGCCAATGATTTCGCCCCAGGTTTCGCCCCGGCAAGAGGCGGTTTCGCCCCGGCGAGCCGCGGTTCCGCACGCCGCCTGATCAGGGCGCGAGGCGCCAGGTCTGGTTGGCGGCGCCGTTGCACGCCCAGTTCGCGGGATGGACGCCATTGGCGGCGGAGGCCCCGGGCAAGTCGAGGCACAGGCCGCTGGCGACGTTGCGCAGGACGAAGCCGCCGGCCGCGTTCGTGCGTGACCATGACTGATCCGGCGCGCCCGCGCAGGCCGCTTGCGTGATCGCGGCGCCGGCGACGCCGCCGCCGAGGCATTTCCCGCTCAGCCTGCTGACGACGCGGACCTGGCCGCCCGAAGTTTCAAGCGTCCACTGCTGGTTGGGACCCTGGTGGCAATCATACTGGATGACCGCCGCGCCGTCGGCCTTCGACCCTCCGGCGAGGTCGAGGCATTTATTCGAGGCGGCCGACTGCAGGGCGCCCGCCGAGGACGCTGGCGCCATCGCGGAAAACCCAACCCGCACGGTGACGCTCTCGCCGGGAACATGGGAAAGCTGCGTCACCGACAGGGAACCGTCGCGATAGACCTCGCCGTCGGCGAGGCTGGCGGCGAAAAGCGTGTTGCCGCCCTTCTTCCTGCCCTTGGCGAAGATGTGGATATTGACGCCTTTCAGCACATCGTCGGGAAGCGGATTGGCGGCGGAGGCGGCGCGAAAGGACAGGTAGACGTCCCTGCCCTCGGCGCCCGTATGCAGGATCGCGATCTTGGGCAGGCTCGAGCGCAGCGGGTCGGCCTCCAGCGCCTCCAGCCTGATCTCCGCCGGCCCGGAAAACTCCACGACCTTGTCGGGGGTGCGGTCGAGCCAGCCCATCTGCGCCACATGCGGCGCATTGAGGCTGGCGCGCCCGTCCCCATGAAATCGGAGGCGTCGCCGCTGAGCCCGGACCGCAAGCCATGGTCCATGCCGAGATTGTGCCCGAGCTCATGCTGGAAGGCGCGCGCAGTGGTCGCCTTCACCCAGACACGCTGGCCGCCTATGTCGGCAAAGCCGATCCAGTTGCAAGGAACGTCCGCCGGCACGACGAAGACGAAATGCTGGTAGCTTTCCGGGCGCAGGCCCTGGCGCCGCGCGGCGTCGCGCGCGGCGTCGGCCATGCGCCCGAGGCCCGCGCCACAGAGGTCGGCGGTATCGGGAAAGCTCAAGGTCGGCGCGACATCGGCCTCGGATCCGACAAAATCCAGCTGGCCATAGGAGATGGCGCGGTAGCGCGCCGCGACCGACTCCGCGTCGCCGAACAGCGCCTGGGCGATTTGCGCGCGATCCGCGGCAACCGGTCGCCGTCCGCCGATATCGACGGGCGTGACGAGCACGCGACGGGTCTCGGCGCGGGCGGAAACATTAGCCGCAAAGGCCAGCGCGACGCCGAACAAAATCCCGCAAGTCCTCGCAACTCCGATCAACGACACGGCCGGCGCTTCCCCTTTTTCGGCTGAAGAGAATGCGCCGCAAAGGTGGAGGCTTGTTTTACAAGCCTGTCGCGCGCGCGATTTTCTTTTCCACAGATCACGCCAACGTGATGGGACGGCGTGCAGGGTAATGTTGCATCGCAATGTAGAGCGCCGTAGCGTAACGCCGCGACATGCCTTTCCTGCCGCCGACAATCCGCCGCCTGGTCCAGACGGCGGCTTTCAAGTCCCTGCGACGCGATAGCCATGCGTCTTCAAAATTTGCGCCTTCGCTTCGGCGGGCCCGCAGGGGCGCCGCTTGGGCAGAATTTGCCGGGAAATCGCGTTTGGCCCTGAAACGGTCCAAACGAGCCGATCACAAGAAAAGAGCATCCGGAGCCGCACAATGCAGCGTATCCTCGTCGTTGAAGACGAGTTCCTGGTCGCGACCCATATCGCCGATATCCTCGAGGAGGACGGGTTTGCCGTGGTCGGTCCCGTGGGATCACTGCGCGACGCCGTCGCGCTTGCCGCCCGCGAAGAGCTGGACGGCGCCCTGCTCGACATCAACATCGTCGGCGGCCGGGTCGACGACGTGGCCGACATCCTGGACCGCCGCGGCGTCCCCTTCATGTTCGTCACCGCCTATGGCCGCGACCCCTTGCCGAAAGCCTTCCCCGGCGCGGCGCTGGTGAACAAGCCTTTCAACGACCTCGCCCTCATGCGCGAGGTCCGCCGCATGGAGGCGATCTGAACCTTCAGGGCGCCGCTGTTTCCCGCTGCGCTCGGCCCTGGCTCAGCAGTTGCTCGATCCGCTCCGCCAGCAATCTTCCTTCGATGGGTTTCCGCAACACCGCATTGGCGACCGCGATTTCCGCGCTGCCCGCAAAGCCGGTCAGCAGGATCGCCGGCGCCTGCGGCCGGCGCCGCGTCGCCTCGTCGATGAACTGCCGGCCGTCGAGGCCGGGCATGGACAGATCGGCGACGAACAGGTCGACGGCTTCGCCCGCATCCAGCAAGGACAGCGCTTCCGCGCCCGTCGACGCGGGCAGCACGTCATAGCCCTCTTCCTCGAGTTGCTGGCGCAAGGTCGCGCGCACGATCTCGTCGTCGTCGACCAGAAGCACGCGCGCGCCCTTTTCGCCGGAGCCGGCGCCCGTGGCGCCGGCCGGGCCCGCGCGCTCAGCGCTTGCGCCGTTCGCGACCGGCAGCCAGAGCGTGACCGTCGCGCCCTCGCCGGGCGCGCTGTCGATGTGCAGTTCGCCGCCGCTCTGCCTGGCGAAGCCGCGCGCCATGGGAAGCCCCAGGCCGGTGCCCTTGCCGGCCTCCTTGGTGGTGAAGAAGGGCTCGGTCACGCGCGCCAGCAATTCAGGCGTCATGCCCATGCCGCTGTCGCTCACCGACAGGCGCAGATAGGCTCCCGGGTCGAGCTGGACGCGGCGCGCCGCCGGCTCGCCGTGGCGCACGGTCTCCATTGCCGCCGCGAGGGTCAGCACGCCCGCGCCATGCATGGCGTCGCTGGCGTTATTGGCGAGATTGATCAGCACCGTCTCCAGCTGCTGGCGGTCGGCGAACATCGGGGGCAGGCCAGGCTCCATCTCCACCTTCACGACGATCCCCGCGCCGAGCGTATGGACGAGTATCTCGCGCAAACCCGCGAGCAGCGGCTCCGCATGGACCGGCTCGGCCCTGAGGTCGTCCTTGCGGGCGAAGGCGAGCAGCCGGCGGGTGATCGCGGCGCCCGGTCGCCCGCATGGGCGACCATCTGGGCCAGCCTGATGACCTGGTCGACGTCGCCGCAGCGCCGCTTGATCAGGCTGGCGCCGCCGATCACCGCCTGGAGCACGTTGTTGAAGTCATGCGCGACGCCGCCAGCCAGCTGCCCGAGCGCCTCCATGCGCTGGGCGTGCGCGAGCCGCTCCTGCGTCTCCTGCAATTCGCGCGTCCGCTCGGCGACCAGCCGCTCCATCTCGTCGCGCGACCGCGCCAGGGTTTCGCGCGCGGCCATCGTGTCAGAAATGTCGGTCGATGCGCCGAACCAGCGCGAAACGCCCTTGGTCTCGTGGTCGTAGCGTGGGACGGCGCGCGTCAGGAACCAGCGATGCCCCTCGTCGGCGTCGAGAATGCGGTGCTCGATCCTGAGCGGCTGGCCGGTCGCGATCGACTGCCTCCAGGCGGCCCAGGTCTGCTCCTGGTCGTCGGGATGCACGGCTGCGATCCATCGGCGCCCGGCGCTCTCCTCCTGCGACATGCCCGTGTATTCGCTCCAGCGCCGGTTGCGATAGATGTCGGAGCCGTCCGGCAGCGCCTCGAACACCATCTGCGGCACGGCTTCGGTCAGGTCGCGGAATCGCTGCTCGCTGCAAGCCAGTTCGGATTCGGCGCGGCGCACCGCCCCGACGGAGAACCAGGACAGCGCCGCCGTCGACGCCGCCGCCGCCGCCGCCAGCAGCGCGGGGCCGAACAAGGGATCGTAGGCCTTGCTCTTGGCGCCCCAGACGACCAGCGCGCCGGCGGCGAATGGCAGCAGCAGCGAAAGCGGCAGCAGGCGCATGAGGACGCGCAAGGCGACCGGGCTGCCGGCGAAATAGCGCCGCCAGCCAAGCTCCGGAAAGGTCATCAGGATCGCCAGCGCCGCGACGCCGAAGGTCAGCCCCGTATGCAGGGCCACCGAGACGAAGGGTCCGAAAGTGTAGAAACCCTGGACGTCATAGGCGTAGCCCGCGAGGGTGAGATAGCCGGCGACGGCGGGAACGAGGGCGAGGCCATGGGCGAGGCTCGCAAGCTGGCGCGCCCTTTGGGCGTTCGCAAAAGCGATGTTCGCAATGAGCAGGACGGCGGCGCCGACAAAGACGAAGCAGACCGCGGTCGCCGGAGACATGCGGCCTGGATAGAGGCTTGCCGGGTAGAGATTCGTATGCCGATCGGCGATCAGCGCCTGGTCGAGCCGCAGCGAAACGCCGGAAGCATATTCGGCCAGGGTCACGGCGCCGAGCAGCACGACGACGATAGCTACGAACGAAGCCAGGCTTTGCCGCAACGCCGCAGGCGCCAGGCCTTCTTGCGACATCGCGAGCCCGACGCCCGCCAGCAGGAAGCCGAGCGCCGTGTTGAACTTCATGCTCGCCATGCCCGGCAGCACGGTTTGCAGCGCGTTGACGTCGAATATCCAGCCGAGCATCACACTCGCGCCGACCAGCGCCGGAACGAGAGCAAACGCCAACCTCAAACGCGAATTGGCTGGACAGTATGTCATGCCGTGCAACGTCTCAAACGGGAGAGGCGAAGGGCGGTCAGAACGCGCCGGGCGGCGGTTCGTCGTCGGGGCCATCGGACTCTGGCGGCGTCATCAGCGATACAAGAACAGCGATACGCATCAAGGCGATAGGAGTTCTTGGCGTCCAGTTTTTCAAGCAGCCGGGCGCGGTAGGTCTCCACCGATTTCGGGCTGACAGCGAGGCTACTTGCCATCTCCTTGATCGAGAGGCCCTGCGCGATCAGGTCAAGAACTTCGCGCTCGCGTGGCGACAGCCCCGCGAGCTTGGCCACCGCTTCAGCCGCTTCCGCACGAAGCCTGTCGGCGGTCCCTCCGGCTCCCGCGGCGCCGCGACGGTGGCCGTCCAATCCTTTGTCAATGGCGCCTGGCGCAACCGTTTCGTCGTTGTTAGGCGGGAGATGTGGACCGCTTTCGTTTTCTGGCCTATCGCCCATTATTCCCAGCACCCGATTTCACAATAACGTGATATTACGCTTATCGGAGTTCGCTGATTATTGCTTGTCGGATTGTTCCTGACAAAGCAGCATGTTCGCAGGCCGCCCCGCCCGGTATTGTTTATATGTGAACATGCCGTTTTTTACTTCGGTCGCTTTTTTCGCATTTTATCTCAAGTGTCCTTGGCGACTTCGGCAATAAACGGCTCCATGAGCAAGGCCAACAGGGCACTCCGCATAAGCATGGCCGCGTTTCGCGCGCCCAGTTTTTGCATCAGCCGCGAGCGGTATGTTTCCACGGACTTCGGGCTGACCGACATGACGCTCGCGATTTCCTTGATCGCCCTGCCCTCGGCGAAGCCGTCGAGGACTTCGCGTTCCCTCCGGGAAAGAGTATTCAGTTTTACCGTAACCTGCGCGGCCTCGGCGCGAAGGCGCGCCGCCGTGAAAAAGCCGCTCATCGCATTGCGAATGGCGTCAGCGAGCCTCTGGGGATCGAAGGGTTTCACGACCACCTGGAGAGCGCCCGCGCGCGTCGCTTCAAGCGCGCTCGTCGCGTCGGCGTAGGCGCTGACGACGATCACCGGCAACCATGCGCTTTCCTCGGCGATCGCCCTGATCAGGGCCAGACCGTTCATGTCGGGAAGCCGCAAATCGACGATGGCGCAGCCGCCCATGCCAGACCTGAACTCGGCGAGAAACGCCGCCGCCGAAGCGAATGCCTTGGCGTCCAGGCCGCCATCGCGCAAACACAAGCAAATAAAAACCAGGAGATTTTGGTCATCATCGACGACATAGACAGTTTTATTGTCTCGCATGACGAAACCGAATGGACAATTGTCAATATACGATTGACGCACGCAACTTGTTCGGCGCAATTCCATCAATGCTGCGCCAAATCCATATCTCGCATTGAGACGCTTGGACGCGACGCAAAGTTCCAGTTCAGTCACAAATATCGACAGCACGAACTTCGCAACAATTCTTCGACGGCGGCGAGAGAAGGACCGGGCGAACGAACCGCAAAGAAAAAGGGCCGCCCAAACGGGCGGCCCTTACTTGTCGGATCACTCCGCCGCAGGAAGCTGCGGCGGGGCGGCGGAGGCTTCCGCCTTCTGCGCCAGGATGAGGTCGTCGCGGGTGGTGGCGACCTGGCGCAGCTTGGACATGGCCGCGCCCGTGCCCGCCGGGATGAGCCGGCCGACGATGACGTTTTCCTTCAGGCCTTCGAGCGTGTCGATCTTGCCGTTGACCGCCGCCTCGGTGAGGACGCGGGTGGTCTCCTGGAACGACGCCGCCGAGATGAAGGAGCGGGTCTGCAGGCTCGCCTTGGTGATGCCGAGCAGCACCGGCGTGCCGGTGGCCGGTTTGCCGCCGTTCTCGACCACCTTTTCGTTGGCCTCGTCCATCTCGGTGCGGTCGACCTGCTCGCCGTTGAGGAACTCGGTGTCGCCGGGATCGGTGATGTCGACCTTCTGCAGCATCTGGCGGACGATCACCTCAATGTGCTTGTCATTGATGCTCACGCCCTGCAGGCGGTAGACTTCCTGGATTTCGTTGACCAGGTAGGCGGCGAGTTCCTCGACGCCCTTGATCGCCAGGATGTCATGCGGCGCGGGATTGCCGTCGACGATGTAATCGCCCTTTTCGACAATGTCGCCGTCCTGCAGATGGATGTGCTTGCCCTTGGGGATCAGATACTCGACGGGCTCGCCGCCCTCCTCGTTCGGGACGATGGAGACGCGCTGCTTGTTCTTGTAGTCGCGGCCGAATTGCACCGTGCCCGAGATCTCCGCGATGATCGCGTGATCCTTGGGACGGCGCGCCTCGAACAGTTCCGCGACGCGCGGCAGACCGCCGGTGATGTCGCGGGTCTTGGCGCTGTCGAGCGCGATACGGGCGATGATGTCGCCCGCCTGCACCTTGGCGCCGGGATCGCCGTTGATGATCGAGTCGACCGGCAGCGTGTAGCGGGCGTCGCCGCCGCGCGCCAGCTTGAGCACCTTGCCGTCCTTGCCCTTGACGATCAGCGACGGCTTGAGGCCGGACGAGCGGGTGTTCATCCGCCAGTCCATGACCATGCGCTTGGCGATGCCGGTGGCTTCGTCGACCGATTCCGACATGCTCATGCCCTCGACCAGATCTTCGTAGCCGATCTCGCCGTCGACTTCGGTCAGGATCGGGCGGGTATAGGCGTCCCATTCCGCGATGCGCTGGCCGCGCTTGACCTTGTCGCCCTCGTCGACCTTGAGCCGCGCGCCATATTGCACGCGATGCACGGCGCGCTCGGTTCCGTCGGGCGCGCAGATGACCACGGCGACATTGCGCGCCATGACCATCAGGTCGCCGTCCGAATTGCGCGACAGGTGGCGGTTGCGGATCTTGACCTCGCCGTCGAAGCTCGCCTCGATGAACGAAGAGTCGGCGATCTGCGCCGCGCCGCCGATGTGGAAGGTGCGCATGGTGAGCTGGGTGCCCGGCTCGCCGATCGACTGCGCCGCGATGACGCCGACCGCTTCGCCCATGTTGACGGGCGTGCCGCGCGCCAGATCGCGTCCGTAGCACTTGCCGCAAACGCCGTTTTCGGCCTCGCAGGTCAGCACGGAGCGGATCAGCACTTCCTGGATGCCGGCCGCGTTGATGCGGTCGATATGCCATTCCTGGATCATCTCGCCGGTCGCGACGATCATCGTCCCGTCCTGCTCCTTCAGGTCTTCCGCCGTCGTGCGGCCGAGGATGCGGATCGACAGCGGCGCCACGATCTGGCCGGCGTCGATGATCGCCCGCATGCGGATGCCGCGGGTGGAGCCGCAGTCGACCGCGGTGATGATCGAATCCTGCGCCACGTCGACGAGACGGCGGGTGAGATAGCCCGAGTTCGCGGTCTTCAACGCGGTGTCGGCGAGACCCTTGCGGGCGCCGTGGGTCGAGTTGAAGTATTCGAGAACGGTCAGGCCCTCCTTGAAGTTCGAGATGATCGGGCTTTCGATGATCTCGCCCGAGGGCTTGGCCATCAGGCCGCGCATGGCGGCGAGCTGCGCATCTGCTCGCGCGAGCCGCGCGCGCCGGAATGCGCCATCATGTAGATCGAGTTGATCGGCACGTCGCGGCCGTTGGCGTCCTTCTTGACCGCGGAAATGCCGTCCATCATCTCGTCGGCGAGCACGGTCGGTGCACTTGGCCCAGGCGTCGACGACCTTGTTGTATTTCTCGCCCTGGGTGATCAGGCCGTCGAGATATTGCTGCTCATATTCCTTGGCGAGGCTGCGCGTGTCCTCGACGATGCGGTCCTTCGCCGCCGGCACGACCATGTCGTCCTTGCCGAAGGAAATGCCCGCCTTGCAGGCTTCGCGGAAGCCGAGGCCCATGATCTTGTCGCAGAAGATCACCGTCTCCTTCTGACCGCAATTGCGGTAGACGGTGTCGATCATCCCCGAGATTTCCTTCTTGGTCATGAGCTTGTTCACGACGTCGAAGGGCACCTTGTGGTGATCGGGCACGAGCTGGCCGAGCATCATGCGGCCGGGCGTGGTGTCGTAGATCTTCGCCACGCGATTGCCGTCCGCGTCGAAGGTCCAGGCGCGGCCCTTGATCTTGGTGTGCAGCGTGATCGCCTTGGCGAACAGCGCATGCTCGATCTCGCCCAGTTGGCGAAGGCCATGCCCTGGCCCGGCTCGCCGTCGCGCACCAGCGACAGGTAGTAGAGGCCGAGCACGATATCCTGCGACGGCACGATGATCGGCTGGCCGTTGGCCGGGTGCAGGATGTTGTTGGTCGACATCATCAGGACGCGCGCTTCGAGCTGCGCTTCCAGCGACAGCGGCACGTGCACGGCCATCTGGTCGCCGTCGAAGTCGGCGTTGAAGGCGGCGCAGACCAGCGGATGCAGCTGGATCGCCTTGCCTTCGATCAGCGTCGGCTCGAACGCCTGGATGCCCAGGCGATGCAGCGTCGGCGCGCGGTTGAGCATGACCGGATGTTCGCGGATCACCTCGTCGAGGATGTCCCAGACCTCCGGCTTTTCCTTCTCGACCAGCTTCTTGGCCTGCTTGACCGTGGCGGAGAGGCCCTTGGCGTCGAGACGCGAATAGATGAAGGGCTTGAACAGCTCCAGCGCCATCTTCTTCGGCAGGCCGCACTGGTGCAGCTTCAGCTCGGGACCGACGACGATGACCGAACGGCCGGAATAGTCGACGCGCTTGCCGAGCAGGTTCTGGCGGAAGCGGCCCTGCTTGCCCTTGAGCATGTCGGCGAGCGACTTCAGCGGACGCTTGTTGGCGCCGGTGATGACGCGGCCGCGGCGGCCGTTGTCGAACAGGGCGTCAACCGCTTCCTGAAGCATGCGCTTCTCGTTGCGGATGATGATGTCGGGCGCGCGCAGCTCGATCAGCCGCTTCAGGCGGTTGTTGCGGTTGATGACGCGGCGGTAGAGGTCGTTCAGATCCGAGGTCGCGAAGCGGCCGCCGTCGAGCGGCACCAGCGGACGCAGGTCCGGCGGGATCACCGGGCACTTCGGTGAGGATCATCCATTCCGGCTTGTTGCCGGAATTCGATGAAGGCCTCGATGATCTTCAGGCGCTTGGCGAGCTTCTTCGGCTTCAGCTCGGTGGTCGACTCGGCGATCTCGACCTTGAGCTGCGCGGCGATGGTCTCGAGGTCCATGTTGCGCAGCAGCTCGCGGATCGCCTCGGCGCCGATCAGCGCGGTGAACGAGTCCTGGCCGTATTCGTCCTGCGCGCGGATATATTCCTCCTCGTTCAGCAGCTGGCGCGTTCTTCAGCGGCGTCAGGCCGTGGTCGATGACGATGTAGGACTCGAAATAGAGGATGCGCTCGAGGTCCTTGAGCGTCATGTCGAGCAGCAGGCCGATGCGGCGACGGCAGGCTCTTGAGGAACCAGATGTGGGCGACCGGGGCGGCCAGCGCGATATGGCCCATGCGGTCGCGCCGGACGCGCGACAGCGTGACTTCGACGCCGCACTTCTCGCAGATGACGCCCTTGTACTTCATGCGCTTGTACTTGCCGCACAAGCACTCGTAGTCCTTGATCGGGCCGAAGATGCGGGCGCAGAACAGGCCGTCGCGCTCCGGCTTGAAGGTGCGGTAGTTGATCGTTTCGGGCTTCTTGATCTCGCCGAACGACCAGGACAGGATCTTTTCCGGGCTGGCGATGGAAATTTGAATCTGGTCGAAGGCCTGGGGCGCGACGACCGGATTGAAGAGATTCATGACCTCTTGATTCATCACTGTCTCCTGCGACAGGCGATTTCGGCTTCCTGCGCGAAATCAACCCTGCGAAATTGCGGACGGAGGGGCGCGACGTCTCGCGCATCGCCCGGCATCATTCGGCGGCTTCGGCCGGCGGAATCTCATCCTGCGCCGGGATCGGCGCCTGGTTCAGCTCGACGTTGAGGCCGAGCGAGCGCATTTCCTTGACCAGCACGTTGAAGCTCTCGGGAATGCCCGACTTCGAACGTGTCGTCGCCGCGCACGATGGACTCGTAGACCTTGGTGCGGCCCGCCACGTCGTCCGACTTGACGGTGAGCATTTCCTGCAAGGTATACGCCGCGCCATAGGCTTCCAGCGCCCAGACTTCCATTTCGCCGAAGCGCTGGCCGCCGAACTGCGCCTTGCCGCCGAGCGGCTGCTGGGTGACCAGCGAGTAAGGCCCGATCGAGCGCGCGTGGATCTTGTCGTCGACCAGATGGTGCAGCTTGAGCATGTAGATCACGCCCACGGTCACCTTGCGGTCGAAAGCCTCGCCGGTGCGGCCGTCATAGAGCACCGTCTGGCCGGAGCCGTCGAGCCCCGCCTGTTCGAGCATCGTGACGATATCCGGCTCGCGCGCGCCGTCGAACACCGGCGTGGCGATCGGAATGCCGCGGGTGAGGTGCCCGGCGATCTCGACCACTTCGCCGTCGGGCATTTGCTCGAGCTGCTTGGTGTCGGCGCCCGCGCCGTAGAGCTCGCCGAGCTTGGCGCGCAAGGGCGAGGCGTCGAGGCTGCGCTGGTAGATGTTGATCGCTTCCGCGACCTGCTTGCCGAGATTGCGGCAGGCCCAGCCGAGATGGGTCTCGAGAATCTGCCCGACGTTCATGCGCGAGGGCACGCCGAGCGGATTGAGCACGATGTCGACCGGCGTGCCGTCGGCGAGGAAGGGCATGTCTTCCTGCGCGCAGGATGCGCGAGACGACGCCCTTGTTGCCGTGACGGCCGGCCATCTTGTCGCCCGGCTGGATCTTGCGCTTCACCGCGACGAAGACCTTGACCATCTTCATCACGCCGGGCGAAAGCTCGTCGCCGCGCTGCAGCTTCTCGACCTTGTCCAGGAAGCGGCTTTCCAGCCCCTTCTTGGCCTCGTCATATTGCTTGCGCATGGCCTCGATCTCGCCCATCAGCGCATCGTCGTCGAGGGCGAAAGCCCACCATTGCGAGCGCGGATATTCGTCGATCAGGTCGCGGGTGAGCACCTGCTCCTTCTTGAAGCCTTTCGGGCCGGACAGCGCCGTCTTGCCGACCAGCATTTCGCCGAGGCGGGCGTAGACGTTGCGGTCGAGGATGGCGAGCTCGTCGTCGCGGTCCTTGGCGAGACGCTCGATCTCCTCGCGCTCGATCGCCTGGGCGCGTTCGTCCTTGTCCACGCCATGGCGGTTGAACACGCGCACTTCGACGATCGTGCCCTGCACGCCCGGCGGCACGCGCAGCGAGGTGTCGCGAACATCCGAAGCCTTTTCGCCGAAGATGGCGCGCAGCAGCTTTTCTTCCGGCGTCATCGGGCTTTCGCCCTTGGGCGTGATCTTGCCGACGAGAATGTCGCCCGCCGCCACTTCCGCGCCGATGTAGACGATGCCCGCTTCGTCGAGATTCTTCAGCGCCTCTTCCGAGACGTTGGGAATGTCGCGGGTGATTTCTTCCGGACCCAGTTTGGTGTCGCGGGCCATCACCTCGAATTCGTCGATGTGGATCGACGTGAAGATGTCTTCCTTGACGATCTTCTCGTTGAGCAGGATCGAATCTTCGAAATTGTAGCCGTTCCAGGGCATGAAGGCGACGACCACGTTGCGGCCGAGCGCCAGGTCGCCCATGTCGGTCGACGGGCCGTCGGCGATGATGTCGCCCTTGCGGATCAAGTCGCCGACGCGCACCAGCGGACGCTGGTTGATGCAGGTCGACTGGTTGGAGCGCTGGAACTTCATCAGACGGTAGATGTCGACGCCCGGACGTCCCGGCCCGAGGTCTTCGGTGGCGCGGATGACGATACGGGTCGCGTCGATCTGGTCGACGACGCCGGCGCGGCGGGCCGCGATGGCGGCGCCGGAGTCGCGGGCGACGACGCCTTCCATGCCGGTGCCGACCAGCGGCGCGTCGGCGCGCACCAGCGGCACGGCCTGGCGCTGCATGTTCGAGCCCATCAGCGCGCGGTTCGCGTCATCGTTTTCGAGGAACGGGATCAGCGCCGCGGCGACCGAAACGAGCTGCTTGGGCGACACGTCCATGAAGTCGACGCGGTCGCGGGTCAGCAGCACCACGTCGCCGGCATGGCGGCACGACCACCAGGTCTTCGGTCAGGTTGCCCTGTGTCGTCGAGCGCGGCGTTGGCCTGGGCGACCGAATACTTGCCCTCTTCCATCGCCGACAGATAGACGACTTCGTCGGTGACATTGCCGTCCTTCACGCGACGATAAGGCGCCTCGATGAAGCCGTACTTGTTGACGCGCGCGAAAGTGGCGAGCGAGTTGATCAGGCCGATATTCGGGCCTTCCGGCGTCTCGATCGGGCAGATGCGGCCGTAATGGGTCGGATGCACGTCGCGGACTTCGAAGCCGGCGCGCTCGCGGGTCAGGCCGCCCGGGCCAAGCGCCGACAGACGGCGCTTGTGGGTGATTTCCGACAGCGGATTGGTCTGATCCATGAATTGCGACAGCTGCGACGAGCCGAAGAATTCGCGCACGGCGGCGGCCGCCGGCTTGGCGTTGATCAGGTCCTGCGGCATGACCGTGTCGATATCGACCGAGGACATGCGCTCCTTGATGGCGCGCTCCATGCGCAGCAGGCCGAGGCGATACTGGTTTTCCATCAGCTCGCCGACCGAACGCACGCGGCGGTTGCCGAGATGGTCGATGTCGTCGATCTCGCCGCGGCCGTCGCGCAGATCCGACCAGCGCCTTGACCACCGCCAGAATGTCCTCGCGGCGCAGGACGCGCGTGGTGTCGGGCGCGTCGAGGTCGAGGCGCATGTTCATCTTCACGCGGCCCACGGCCGAGAGGTCGTAGCGCTCGGGATCGAAGAACAGCGAATGGAACATGGCCTCCGCGGAATCGATCGTCGGCGGCTCGCCCGGACGCATGACGCGGTAGATGTCGAACAGCGCTTCTTCGCGCGAGCGTGTTCTTGTCCACGGCCAGGGTGTTGCGGATATAGGGGCCGATGTTGATGTGATCGATGTCGAGCAGCGGCAGTTCCTCGAAACCGAGGCCGAGCAGGGTTTCGAGCGACTTGGCGGTGATTTCCTCGCCGGCTTCGGCGAAGATTTCGCCGGTCTCCGGGATTGAACAGGTCTTCGCGCGATATACTGGCCGTAAAGGTCCTCGTCCTGGGCGCGGATGAACTTGACGCCGCGCTCGGCGAGCGGCGCGCGCCGAACGCGCGGTCAGCTTCTTGCCGGCCTCGATCACCACGTCGCCGGTGTCGGCGTCGATGACGTCAACGACGGCCTTCGTGCCCTTCAGGCGGTCGCCGTCGAACGGCAGGCGCCAGCCGTCCTTCTCGCGCTCGTAGAGGATCTTGTTGTAGAAGTGCGGACAGGATTTCCTCGCCGTCGAGGCCGAGCGCGAACAGAAGCGAGGTCGCCGGAATCTTGCGGCGGCGGTCGATGCGCGCATAGACGATGTCCTTGGCGTCGAACTCGATGTCGAGCCAGGAGCCGCGATAGGGAATGATGCGGGCGGCGAAAAGCAGCTTGCCGGAGCTGTGGCTCTTGCCCTTGTCGTGGTCGAAGAACACGCCCGGCGAACGGTGCATCTGCGAGACGATGACGCGCTCGGTGCCGTTGACGATGAAGGTGCCGTTCGACGTCATGAAGGGCATGTCGCCCATGTAGACGTCCTGCTCCTTGATGTCCTTGACCGACTTGGCGCCGGTGTCCGGATCGATATCGAACACGATCAGGCGCAGCGTGACCTTGAGCGGCGCGGCGAAGGTCATGCCGCGCTGGCGGCATTCGTCGACGTCATATTTCGGCGGCTCGAACTCGAATTTGACGAATTCCAGCAGCGCGGCGCCGGCGAAGTCCGAAATCGGGAACACCGACTTGAACACGGCCTGCAATCCCTCGTCGGCCCGCCCGCCCTTGGGCTCGTCGACCATCAGGAATTGATCGTAGGAAGCCTTCTGCACTTCGATCAGATTGGGCATGACCGCGACTTCGCGGATATGACCGAAGAATTTGCGGACACGCTTCCGGCCGGTGAACGTTTGCGCCATTATCGCTCCTCGCACCCGTCAACAGGGCGGGCCGTCTCGAGGCTTGTTCTCAGACCCGCGGCCTCTCGCCCTCCCGGCTCTCGCCGGACGACGCGACCCCTGCCGCGTCAAATTTCTGGAGAGAATTGAGGGGTCTCCCCGCCCCGTCCCGTCGCCGCGCAAAAATGCCGCCGCGACAGCTGTGGACGGCCCCGGAACAACTCCCGGGACCGCCATTTTTCATGCCGGCCGCGACAAGGCGATGAGCGCCCCGCAATCGCGCGATCAGCCGAAGTTACTTGAGCTCGACCTTGGCGCCGACCTTCTCCAGGGCAGCCTTGATCTTGGCGGCGTCTTCCTTGGAGGCGCCTTCCTTGACGGGCTTCGGAGCGCCTTCGACCAGGTCCTTGGCTTCCTTGAGGCCGAGGCCGGTGATGGCGCGGACTTCCTTGATGACTTCGATCTTCTTGTCGCCGGCGGCGGCGAGAACGACCGTGAACTCGGTCTGCTCTTCGACCGGAGCGGCGGCGGCGGCGGCGGCCGGGCCGGCGGCGACGGCCACGGCGGCGGCGGCGGAGACGCCCCACTTCTCTTCGAGCAGCTTGGCGAGCTCAGCGGCTTCCAGAACGGTCAGGGCCGAGAGGTCTTCGACGATCTTTTCGAGATTAGCCATTTGTCATTCCTGTCTGATTTGAGTTTGGTTCGATGGGTTTTGGAAAACCTGACCTCGATCAGGCCGCATCCTTGTTGGCGTAAGCCCCGAACACGCGCGCGAGCTTCGCGGCGGGAGCGGTCGACAGCTGCGCCAGCTTGGTGGCGGGGGCGGAGATGAGCCCCACCAGCTTTGCGCGCAGTTCGTCGAGGGACGGCATGGTCGCAAGCGACCGGACGCCGTCCGGGTTCAGGGCCGTCGCGCCCATGGCGCCGCCGAGGATGACGAGCTTGTCGAAATCCTTGGCGAAAGCCGACGCGACCTTGGGCGCCGCCACCGGATCGTCCGAATAGGCGATCAGGGTCGGTCCCTTGAGCAGGGAGCCGATGGAGGCGACGCTGGTGCCTTCGAGGGCGATCTTGGCGAGGCGGTTTTTCGCGACCTGGACATTGGCTCCAGCTTCGCGGGCCCGCTTGCGCAGGTTCTGCAGCTGCGCCACGGTCAGGCCGGAATATTGCGCCACCACCACCACAGCCGTTTTCTCGAAAACGTCATGCAGGGCAGCGACGGCTTCTTTCTTTTCCGCTCTGTCCACAGTGCTCTCACTTCAATGGGCGTTGGCGCCGGCTTGAAAAGCCAGACCTTCGCCGGTTGCCGACATGCCGCGAAGTTCTCGTCTTCGCGGCGTTGAGGCGCCTGTCCCCATGGAAGGAGCGCGGGGAGCGCCCTTCTCTGGATCAGAGGGTTCGAACCAAACTGGCCCGGAGACGAAGCCTTGAAGACCCGGCCTCCGGAAGAAATCCGGTCTTTCCCCGTCTATGCTGGCCATTCGCGTCTGGACGGCGAACCGTCCTCGGCGGATAATTAAGCTCTCGCGAGATCACGAAAGCGCCGGCAGTCTCGGACAGGACATGGCCGGGAAAGACCTGCTGCGCCGCCCGGGGGCGAAGCGAGGTCTCCGGCCTATCCGCCGCCAAAACCAAGGTCGATTTGGACCTCGCCCCTGGCGGAAGCTGAAAATTTTTCGGACATCGGCGTCAGGCCGCTCACCCGGAAGGCGTCGTCAAAAAACTTCGAGGCCCCAGCGAACAGGAGGTTCAGACCCCAGGTTCGCAAGCCCCAATAATTTGAAGCAACAGCAGTTTTCCCAGGGAAGCAGCTTTTCGCTCAATATGTCCGGATACCGGCAGCGATTCTCGCCGCCGGAATTGGGGTTGTAACGACTATCGTCGCCGATGCCAAGGGGGTCGACATCACTTTTTCGAAATTGTCAAGCGGCAGGATCAATTTTCGCGCCGCCCGACAATCACGTTATCCAATCAATGCTGTGGCGACGGCGATCGTGCCCGGATCGACCTTCACGCCCGGTCCCATGGTCGAGGACAGGGCGACGCGCTGGAGATAGGTCCCCTTGGCGCCGGCCGGCTTGGCCTTGACGACCGCGTCGACGAAGGCGTGCGATGTTTTCCGCCAGCTTTTCCTCGCCGAACGAGGCCTTGCCGACCGAACCCTGCACGATGCCGGCCTTTTCGACGCGGAACTCGACGGCGCCGCCCTTGGAGGCGGCGACCGCGCCGGCGACGTCCATGGTCACCGTGCCGACCTTCGGGTTCGGCATCAGGCCGCGCGGGCCGAGCACCTTGCCGAGACGGCCGACCAGCGGCATCATGTCCGGGGTGGCGATGCAGCGATCGAAATCGATCGTGCCGCCCTGCACGGTGGCGACCAGGTCTTCCGCGCCGATGACGTCGGCGCCGGCGGCCTTGGCTTCGTCAGCCTTGGCGCCGCGGGCGAACACGGCGACGCGCAGGGTGCGGCCGGTGCCGTTGGGCAGATTGACAGACGCCGCGGACCATCTGGTCGGCGTGCTTGGGGTCGACGCCGAGGTTCAGCGCGATTTCGACGGTTTCGTCGAACTTGGCCGAAGCGCGCTCGCGGACGAGCTTGATGGCCTCGGCGACCGGGTAGAGCTTGGTGCGCTCGACGCCCTCGCGGGCCTTGACGATTCTCTTGCCGCTCATGACCTTACCCCACCACTTCGAGGCCAATGGACTTGGCGGAGCCTTCGATCATGGCCATGGCCGACTCGATCGAATGCGAATTCGAGATCCGCCGCCTTCTTCTCCGCGATTTCGCGGATCTGGGCGCGGGTGACCTTGCCCACGAAGCCGCGACCCGTCGTCTTGGAGCCGGACTTGATGTCGGCCGCCTTCTTGAGGAAGAAGGTGACCGGCGGCTGCTTCATCTCGAAGGTGAAGCTGCGGTCGGCGTAGGCGGTGATGATGACGGGGATCGGGGTCCCCTTTTCAATCTGCGAGGTCTTGGCGTTGAACGCCTTGCAGAATTCCATGATGTTCAGGCCGCGCTGACCAAGCGCGGGACCGATCGGCGGCGAAGGATTCGCGGCGCCGGCCGGGACCTGAAGCTTCACGTAGCCCGTGATCTTCTTTGCCATGATGGCTGCTCCCAGAGGGTTTTTCTTGTTCCGGCCATTTCGCGCAAAGCCAAACGACCAAAACAAAAATGCGCGGATGACGGAATTCCGTCCTCCCGCGCGGGTTGCAGGTTGCGGTGCGGTTCTTTACCCGGCTGGCGACCGGAAAACCTCCCGCAGATGCGCCTTCTTTTGAAGGCTTGGTCCCTTTATATGGCATTCCGGGCTTTGGCAACAAGAATCGCCGCGCAAAGTCTCGACGCATCGTCTCTGCGCATGGTCTCTGCGCGCGCATGGAGGGCGACGGGCGGCTTACGCCGGCATGGAGAGCGGCTGTCCCTTTTCGAGCACATAGGTCGACACGATCTTCATCGGCTTGTCGCCGTTTTTCAGCGCGTGCGGCCGTCGTGACGGAACCTGCACCGAGTTCCCCTGCCCTGATCGGCAGGTCCTCGGCGCCGTCCATGCTGAAAACGCCTTCGCCCTCGGCGATATAGGCGGATTCGACGCCCGGATGGATGTGGCGCGGGACGAGCACATGCGGCTCGATGTCGCCCTGGGCGATGATGATCTCGAAATCAGGGGTCGGGCCCTCGGTCCGCTTGAGGATGCTGCGCTTGATTCCCGAAGGCGCGTCCGCCTCGGCGGCCGTGGCGGCAAATCCGGTGACGGCGCAGAGCGCGCAAAAGGCGAAGTGGCGGCGGTTGAGCATTGCGTTAGCCTCCCCATTGTTTCGTTTTCTTCAAGGATAGATCGAAACGCCCGGATTTGAAAATAATTCGCGGACGCCGTTTTTCCGCCCGCGGCGGCGCGCGCGCTGTTTTCACGTCTGTTTCGGCGAGAGGCTCAATGATGGAGCCGCGATTGGCGCGCATGCGGCGGTCTTCCCCCCTTCACTTTGCCGTCTTAAAGTCAGGCAAAGCTTGTTCCCAAGGCATTCGGCCGGCGACCAGGTTCCAAAAGGAGAAAGAAAATGGCGTTTTTCGATCATCTGCTCGACGAACTGGCAGGGAAATTCGGGCTTGGAACGAAGGCGGCGCCCCTGCTCGGCGCAATCCTGGCGCCGCTCGCCGGCGCCGGCGGCGTGGCCGGCTTTCTCGACAAGGCCAAGGCCGTGGGCTTCGGCGGCGAACTCTCGTCCTGGCTCGGCAATCCGCAGGCCGCGCCTCTCCAGGCGACCCGGATCGAAAGCCTGCTGGGCGCCCCGCTGCTGAACGCGGTCGGACACAAGCTGGGGCTCGGCGAGGGCGTCGCGTCCGCCGCCGCAGCCTTCGCCTTGCCGAAGGCTATCGGCCTGCTGACGCCGTCCGGAGCCATCCCCGCGGCCCTGCCGCCCGAGGCGGCGGCATTCCTGGCGTCCGCATCCGGCGCGCCGCAGGGGGCGGCCGCGGCCAAGGGCCTCGGATGGTTCTGGTCGGCGGTGGCCGTGGCCGGCCTGGCGGCTGTCGTCGCCTTGTTGACCTCCCTGTTTTCCGGCGAGACCCGCCCTCCCGTGACGGCGGGCGCGCCCACGACCCAGCAAGCGGCCACTGGCAAGCAGGCCGCCGACGCGAAGACCGCGGCCGAGGCCAAGGCGGCTGCGGACGCCAAGGCCGCCGCTGACGCCAAGGCCGCCGCTGACGCCAAGGCTGCTGCTGACGCAAAGGCTGCTGCTGACGCAAAGGCCGCAGCCGACGCCAAGGCCGCCGCTGACGCCAAAGCCACGGCGGACGCCAAGGCTGCTGCCGACGCCAAGGCCGCAGCCGACAAGCAGGCCGCGGACGCCAAGGCCGCGGCCGATGCGAAGGACGCCGGCGCGAAAGCCTCGCCAGACCGCCTGGCGGAGCTGGCCAGCAACGCCAACGCCAATGCGGCTTCGTCGCTGGCGTCGCTGAAGGACGGCTTCACCGCCGCCGACCTCGTCCGCGTGTTGAACCTCTCGATCATCAACTTCGCCACCGGAAGCGCGGAAATTCCGGAGCAGAACATGGCCCTGCTGCGCAGCGCCGCCGCTTACCTGAAGCGCCTGCCTGAGGGCACCGTGATCGAGGTCGCCGGCTACACCGACAACACCGGCAATGAGGACGGGAACAAGCAGCTGTCCGAACGCCGGGCGGCCGCCGTCGGCAAGGCGCTGGTCGAAAGCGGCGCGGAAGCGGCGTCGGTCGTCGCCAAAGGCTATGGCAGCGCCGATCCGGTCGCCGACAATGACACCACCGAAGGGCGATTCCGCAATCGCCGCATCGAATATCGCCTGACCAAGCCCTGAGCGCGCCCCTCGAGGACGGCGTCGCCGCGAAAGCGGCGCCGTCCAGCGACGGGCCGACGAATGCGGGACAAGAGCCATGAACCCGACTGATCTCGCCGCCCGATACACGCAAAAGCTCGCCGCGATCGAGGCGGAGAAAGCCAGGACGAAGGCGACCCTCGACGCGCAAAGAAGCCAGCTGACGGCGGCCATGGATGCGATCAAGAGCGCGATGGAAAAGGTCGCGATACCTTATCTGGCCAGCGTCAAGGCTGCATTCCCTGCCGGCGACTTCGATTTCGTCGTCGGTTCGGACGCCCTCGACGGGAGGCCGCTGATCCTGACCTTCAGGATCGCGGACGGCCTGTCCTACCGGATCGACGGCTCGACGGGCGCGATCAACGTTACCTGCGGCAAGCAAGAGCCGTCGGGCTCGCTGTTCGAGCCTATCCCCATCGATGAGCCCATGATTGCGACGCCCGGGGATCTGACCGAGAAAAATCTTGGCGAGATGATCGAGGACGCGATCGACGAGGCGTGAGCGGGCCGGTGGGACCATGAAAATTCTGCTGGATCACAAACCAGTCGAGCGGCTCAGCAAACGCGATCTCAAGTCGCTTGCGGAGGGCGAGCCGGCCGACGAGATTGTCGGAACCGTTCTGTCCGGCGAAGCCGCGACCGCCAAGGTCCTGCTTTTCGTCAAGGTTATCTTTATCTCCATCGTAATTTTAGTGGCCGGGCTGGAAGGCTGGGTCTTGTTCAACCTCGCCAAGGATGCGTCCCCGACCGACGAGCAACTCATCATAGTCGCGGCGATCGCTATGTTGTCTGGCGTCTTGACCTTGTTTTATTTTGCTTACCAGCGCACGGCGCAGCGCTGGATGAGTCGGCTTCCGGATCGAGTCGCGGCCCTCCCGGCGCCTGGAACCCAGGTGCGGCTTGACGCCAATGGCGTCTCGATCGGGTCGCGCGCTGGCGATTGGTCAAAACTTCGGATCGACCAGCTCGACGTCGTCCGCACCGCCGGCGGCGAAGGAAGCGTCGACCTGGTTATCGAACGGGTCGTTTTGGCGGGCGCTGGCGAACTGATGACGCTGGACTGCAATCTGATCGAGAATGGCAAGCAGATGGTTGAGACAGCCTGCCAGCGCTTGTTGCAGTGGGACGAATGAGCGAAAGCGGCTCGTGCGCATTCATGACGCGTCGGCCCGAAACAAAATGCGGGACCGCGCTAATCGTCGCCCCGGCCCATTCGTCGTAACTTTGACACAAGCTCAGGCTATTATATTAACAATTCCAAGGCGAGCTCGGATGTACAGCCGCCGAGGAGCGGGCCCCGCACGGTGAAAACCGATTGCGGGGTTTTTCTTTGCCACCCGCGGCTGCCGCGTCGGCTGAGGCTTTTTGCCAGGCGGGTCATATTGGCCAGGCGCAGTTGTCGGGCCCGTCAGAGATCCAGTGATTGAGCCGATGATCCGAAACTGAAGAGCCGTCAGGGCCGTCTATCCGAATGATCTTGCAGCCCTGCATATGCAGCGTTCTGGCTTGCGCGAGGGCCCTTCGTTCTGTTGGGCAACTCGGCGAGCGCGTCTCGTTTGTTCCGGGGGCGATCCTGTAGAAAACGATCCAATTTGACATGGCGAGGCGCTCCAGAATCGGAAGTCGAGCTTAGCGATGAAAAAATGATGCTGCAATGACAGGTGAAAAATCAGAGCTGTTTGAAGAAAGGCTTGAGGCGCAATGATGCGGCCTCGCCCTTTCATTCAGGGCAGAGGATTCGCCCTCGTCCTTTGCCCGGAGAATTGTCAGCGGTCATTTGCGGGTCAAAAAGGCAGTTTCGCCACCCGATCGATGACCCCAAAACGAAACCGCGTGACTGGCTTTCGGCCCGCCCCTGCGCTTTATTGCGGGTAAATTATTGTGTCGGTTCTCACGAGCCCTGACTCCTCCTATCATTGAATCTTCACGATTTTCAATCGACCTCTGACTCCTCATTCTCAATAGCGCCAACTCCTTAAGCCACGTTTTCTCAATAAGAATGACTTCATAACCATAAGCCATTGAATTTGCTGACCCCTGATCATGGGCGTTCCAGTCGCGACAATGTGCAATTTGGCATCGACCGACGAAAGCGAGTCAGCCTTATTGAGAAATTATCGCCAACGACCGCCCATGGCCATCAAGCCCATCGTTCCGCTTGCGTCCTCGCGCACCAGACGGCATGTCGTTAGTCGACCTGTCGCCAACAAACGGAACACAGCTTGCCCTGCCTGCCCGACCACGGCCGCATAGACTGCCGCCTTTGCCACACCGAGGTCACTGGTTTCGACGGCATCGCGGCCATTTCCGACTGCGGTAACTGGAGAATTCGCGCCAATCCATTGGCTTGGGGCAACCCCGGCGCCGAGATCGTCGCCCTTGGGTTTTCAAAGGGGCAGACGCAATCAGGCGCGCTGGCGACATCGCCCCACGACGCCATCGCCTACAAGGGCGCTCGACCACAGGTCGGCAAAATCCTATGTCATGTAGGCCTTATCCCACAGCCCAAGGGCGATGGCTTCCAACGGGTGGTTGACCGTCTGATCGCGGATCGCCAAGGTCGCTTCCATTTTGGCTCTTTTGTACGTTGCTCGGTCGAACGCCAGGCCAAAAACAAGGAAACGGGCAAGATGGAGTGGGTCGGCACCGGCGGCGGCATGCTCGACAAGTTCACGAAAACCGGGTTTGGGAGCCATGTCGTACGCAAGTGCGCCGAGCGGTTCCTCGGAGACCTTACAGCCAAAGTCAAGCTCGTCATCATGTTCGGCACGGGGACGAAACTGGGTTACGTGACCGAAGCTCGGCGCATCTTCGAGGCAATCCGCCCCGGTCGCTGGCAGACCATCAATGACGTCGCGTACACGGACGGCCATCTAACTGTCGTGCACGTCGAGCATTTCAAAGTGCAGGGCGCCCATCTCGACAACTGGCTTGGTGTGAAGCCTGACAAGCGCGGCAAGCTCGGCGTCATGGCGCGGGAAGCGGTGGTCGGAGCCTTGGCCAATTGCCGAAACCGTCAGACGGAATCTCAACAACGCCTGACTCCCTCGTTCTCAATAAGATTGACTCGTCCAAATTCTCAATACGACTCCACTCCTTTCAAGGCATTGCTCTGAAACCGTTTTCTCAGCGAGACGAGATGAAAAACGAGGCTGGAAAGGACAAAGGAGTTCAACCCAAACGAGAATGTTCGGGTGCGGTTCGACATCTTACTCGCACGCTCAATAATCTTCGGCGTCATCACCGTAATTGAAAATCAAGTGATTTTCGAACGGCGGTTCGGAATAGTGGGGCAGGCCGTTTCCGTGATCAATTCCTTGATCCGACTATTGTCCATATTGCGAAATTGAGAGAGGTCAATTGCCCCATGTTGACTCTACAAGAGTTTTGAATTCAGCGAACTTACTTATTTGCCTGTACCAAATATTTCTAAACATCCGGTGTGACAATCTCGAACCGCGCCAACGATCTACGTATTCATCACTTAACAAGTGCTCATCTTCTTCGAGTGGCCCTAAAGTAGGTATAGAATTGATTGTTATGTGTAAATGTCTTCTAAATTCAGATGCGCTTCGAATGGTTTGAAGATTATCTTCAATTGATAAAATTACGCGGGCATTCTCATAAAACGAAAGCCGAAGTTTACGCCCGCTTGTAAGCGTGAACGTAATAGATGTCTCCACGTCGTCGCGATAGTCCGAATGAATATTTGCTGCTGATATAGGAATTTGCGACCACGGGACGTCCCACCCTGTAACGATGCGGCCCCTTACAGACAGTGCTGAAGGATTTCGACGGTTCGCAAATTTTACAGCCGCCGAAAGCGCGCGGAAGCCATCAAGGATTGTCGATTTTCCTGCGTTGTTTGGGCCAACGAGTACGTTCATTTTCTTAAGGGTGACGGTGTATTCCTTCAAGCCCTTGAAGTTGTCAAATCTGACACTTTTAAACATCTTCATTCTGCCGGAATTTGGAAAGCTTTGGTCGCTGATTTGATTGCGAATCAGAACACAATGACTTGTAGTTTTTGAATTGAAAGTCCGCCAGTGAGTGCGGTCTCTTATGCCTACGAAAAGTTCATTGGAGCACGATGGCTTTTTGGCGCATCCGTCGAGTTGCAGCGGCCCATTGACTCCTATCCGTTGTCGTGTTCCACCTATGTTCTAATGTCGGGAAGGAGCGGAGACATGGCGGCAGCGGCTGAGCAACCTGTCGTCGTAGACGCCACGGACGAGGAGATCGACGCCGTGATCGCGGAATGCGGCGGCGACTGTCGGCAGGCGATCCGGGCGCTGCTGCACGACCTGACCCAGCTTGCCCTGGACTTAGAAGCGGCGGTCTCAAAGGGATTCGTGCGCGGCCGGCTGATGCCGTTTCGAATTGGCAAGCCGTCCTGACATCAGACCAAGGCCAAGCTGCCGCCCGCCGAGCGATGACGCTCGCCAACATGCGCAGCCTCGGGGTGCGCAGCCTTGATGTCGAATGCACCTGCGGGCATCGGTTGATCGTCGACGTCTCTGCCATGGACGGCGCCGTCGAGGTGCCTGCCATGAGAGGGCGATTGCGATGTTCGTCGTGCGGGCGCCGCCCTTATATGGTGCGGCCGAACTGGCTGGAGATGCGGGCGCCGGGCAGAGGACAATGAACGCCGCCGGCGGACTTTGCTCTCAATAAAAAAAATTTCGCACCACTCTTGAAGCCGTTTTTTTGCTTTCCTAGATCGATTTTCGTCGAGCGCCTCAGTGGGCTCGACCTAACCGGCGCCGGCAGCGTCCGGCGTTATTCACACCCATGTTGCTCATTGGAGAATGTGGCTATGCGTAACATCGACTTCGACCCGTTCTGGCGGAACAGCATCGGCTTCGACCGGCTGTTCTCCCTGATGGACGATGCCCTCAGGTTCGAACCTGAGGATCGCTATCCCCCCTACAACATCGCGCGCACCGGCGAAGAAAGCTACCGCGTCTCGCTGGCGGTAGCCGGCTTCGCGCCAGACCAGATCGGCGTCACCCAGCACCAGAACGTGCTGATCGTCGCGGCGCGCCCTGCGGAGAAGGACGACAAGGCCGAATACCTCTACCGCAGCATCGCCGGCCGGGGGTTCGAACGGCGCTTCAATCTCGCCGATTACGTGGAGGTCGAGGGCGCGTCCTTCGAGAACGGCCTGCTCCACATCGAACTGGTACGGCGCGTGCCGGAGGCGATGAAGCCCCGCCGCATCGAAGTCGGCGTCAAAAAGACGTCTGCCGAGAGCGGGAACGTCAGAACCATCGATCATGAGAAGGCGGCCTGAACAGGCGGCCTGGTTTGGTTGAACGGAGCGGTCCGGGCGATGTCCGGGCCGCCATCGACTTGACTTGGAGCGACGAAATGAACCACGATTTTCGAAAATCCTTGTCTCGGGGCGCCGCCAGCCGCCTCGATGTGAACGCGGAGTTCGACGATCTTCTTCACCCGGCGCGGGCGTTCGCCCGTCCGTCCGACGTCGCCGACGACCCCGACCTGACCCTGAACGAAAAGAGGGCGATCCTCGCATCGTGGGCCTCGGACGCGTGCGCCGGCGCAGGCGAATCCTCTGCTGCGCGAGACCGCCGACGGCGCGACCGCGAGTTGGGACGACGTCATGGACGCGCATGCAGGCATCCGGACGCGGCGCCGCCAATCAGCGCGAAAAATGACTGCGTGGTGATTGGAAGCCCCAAAACGACGAGAACTGGCGCTTCGAAGTGCCAGCAACGGCCATCGGATCGAGCTTCACGATTAGCCGAAGACCCGCTGCGCTGTAAAACAGCGTGCAAAACTTTCCAGATTCCGGGGGTAAACAGCGTCCAATAGTTTCCACCCTGGTCCATGCGATCATCCGGTTTTTCCGCCGGAGTGTCTGGGGTGTTGTTGATGGATATGATTGCCGAGATCCGGCGCCGTCGTTTGGTCAGCAAGGAGAGCATCAGCTCGATTGCGCGTGACCTGAAGCTGTCCCGTCCCACCGTTCGCAAGCATTGCCGAACTCAATCCGAACCAGTCTATCGGCGCCGCAAGCAGCCCACGCCGATGCTGGGCGCGTTCCAGGAGACGCTGGAGAACTGGTTGCGGACCGAGCGGCTGCTTCCCAAAGCCCAGCGCCGCACCGCGCGTCGTTTGTTCGAGGGCTTGCAGGTCGAGGGCTACCGCGGCGCCTACGACAGCGTGCAGCGGTTCGTGCGGGGTTGGAAGACGGCAAAATCCGGTCCAGCCCTGACGCAAGCTTTTGTTCCGCTGAGCTTTGCGCCGGGCGAGGTCTGCCAATTCGATTGGAGCCACGAGCAGGTCGAACTCGCGGGCGTCATGCAGACCATCAAGGTCGCGCATTTCCGCCTGGCTTTCAGCCGCCAGATGTTCGTCGCCGCCTATCCGCGGGAGACCCAGGAGATGGTGTTCGACGCCCATGACCGGGCCTTCGCCTTTTTCGGCGGCGTGCCCCTGCGCATGGTCTACGACAACCTCAAGGCGGTGGTGGAAACGATCTTCACCGGCAAGGAGCGCCGGTTCAATCGCCGCTTCATGGCGCTGGCCAACCATTATCTGTTCGAGCCGGTCGCCTGCACGCCGGCCTCGGGCTGGGAGAAGGGGCAGGTCGAGAACCAGGTCGGCAACATCCGCGAATGGCTGTTCACCCCGCTGGCGCGGTTTGCCAAGCTTCGAGGCGCTGAACGACTGGCTGGCGACGCGCTGCCGGGAACTGGCGCAGCGCAAGCATCCGGCGACCCCGGAGCTTTCGATCGCCGCCTGCTTCGCGACCGAGCAGGTCGCCTTGCGCAAGATCACCGCGCCTTTCGATGGCTATGTGGAGCATATGCTGCGCGCCTCCAGCACCTGTCTCGTGACGCTGGACCGCAATCGCTACTCCGTTCCGGCGGCGTTCGCCGGCCGCGCGGTCTCGGCGCGCAGCACCGCGACAAAGGTGCGCATCGTGGCCGACGGGGCGGTGATCGCCGAGCACGCCCGCCGCTTCGGGCGCGATCAGCTGATCTGCGATCCCTGGCATTATCTGCCGATCCTGGAGCGCAAGCCCGGCGCGTTGCGCAATGGCGCGCCGTTCCTCGACTGGGATTTGCCCACGCCCATTCGGCTTGTGCGCGATCGCATCCTCAAGCAGCCCAAGGGCGACCGGGCCTTCGTCGAGTTGCTGATGATGGCGCGCGAGGTTGGTCTGGAGGCGCTGGAAGTGGCCTGTGAGTTGGCGATGGACAGCGGCGTCGTCAGCGCGCCCGTGGTGATGAACGAGATGCGCCGCCTGATCGCGCCCGCGCAACCGATCGCGCTGAACGTGCCGGACATGCTGAAGCTCCAGATCGAGCCGCGCGCCGACTGCGGCCGCTACGATCATTTGCGCGGGGGCGGCCATGTCCTCCACTGACCGAATGTCCTGCATTGACCGCCTGGCCCAACTCAATGCGCTGCATCTTTACGGCATGGCGACGGCCTGGAGCGAACTGCTGGCCGAGGGGCCGCGACGGCCGGTCCAGCCCGAAGCTTGGCTCGACCGGCTGATCGAGGCCGAGCTTGCCGACCGGCAAGTCCGCAGCCTGCGATATCAACTCAAGGCGGCGCGCTTTCCGGTCCATCGGGATCTGACTGGGATCGACTGGGCGGAAACGCCGTTGCCGCAGGCGCAAATCCAGCAACTGGCGAGCGCCGCCTTCATGGAGACAGCGCATAATCTGATCCTGGTCGGCGGAACAGGCACGGGCAAAACTCACTTGGCGACGGCTTTGGGCGTGGCCGCCATCCATCTGGGCAAACGCGTGCGCTTCTTCAACGCCGTCGACCTCGTGAACCAGTTGGAGCGGGAAAAACAGCAGGGCAAGGCCGGCAATATGGCCCGGCAACTGGCGCAGACCGACGCCGTCATCCTCGATGAACTCGGCTATCTGCCGTTCCCGGCGTCCGGCGGCGCGTTGCTGTTCCACCTGATCAGCCAGCTTTACGAAAAGACCTCGTTGATCGTCACCACCAATTTGAATTTTGCCGAATGGGTGACGGTTTTTGGCGACGCCAAAATGACCACGGCCTTGCTCGATCGCATCACCCACCACTGCGATATCCTGGAAACCGGAAACAAGTCCTTCCGCTTCAAACAGCGCCAGAAACAGCCGAAAGCGGGATGACCAAGTGGAAACTTTTGGACGCTGTTTCCTGGAAACTATTCGACGCTGATTGACACCCGCTGCGCCGCCGCCACGACGTCGTCTAGCCGGCCCTTTTTCAGCTTGTCGAGGGGCGATCCGTCGATGCTCGGCTTCGGCTGGATCAGCCAGAGCCAGGCGGCGCGGTCGCGTCAAGGGGAAGAAACCGATTTGATGGGGGAATTGGAGCCGGCCGTCGCTGGTCGATCCTCGACGCCTCGGCCATGGACGGCACCGCTGAAGTGCCGGCGCTCAAAAACAGGCTGCGGTGCTTCGCTTGCGGAGGCAGGCCGATGTTCGTGCGGCCGAACTGGATGGAGATGCAGGCACCGGGGATGCGAAAGCCAGACGAATAGGACTACACGTTTGGATGCCCCGCGTAGAAAGCCTTCACAGCCCTCTCGCTCGCTCGTTTCACCGCCTCCGGCAATGGCTGCCCGCTCCATTTGGTCACGAATTTAATCAGCAATTCGTCCGGAACGACGACCTTCGAAACGGCGGCAAAGTCACAGATCATGGCCTCAAGGGCTCCGGCGGACTTCGCGAGTCCCGTTTGCCGGAAAACCGATGCAATTCGGAGCCAAGAAAAGTGCATCTCACCAATTGCCGCGATTTCATCGTAATAATCTCTGATCCGAGAACCTCTTTCATATTCGCTAGACATGTAAATTTTAACTATGTGCGGCGCAACATACGTTTTAGATTTTTTGTTTGAAGGAGAAATCGATAGCCTAACGCTATCAAAATAGATTTTATGATAAAATATGTGGTTTTTATCTTCGCTTTCTATATTGCACCTTAAGCCAAACAGCCTCGCCATTGGAACGAAATGTTTGTAATTTGGAAATGCATCCAAGGATGACCGCAAGGCTGGCATGCAAAAATCGTTTTCGCTGTGTTGTCCTTCCCAAATTTATTCCGGCAGTTGTAAACAAAATGCCTCTGAACCCCGTTTCACGATACGAGTCAGCGCTATTGAGAAAAGGAAGTCGAGAATGGTGAGAATCAGAGTTAGTTCTGGTGAGAACCGACATATTGCGGGAAAATGGCAGGAGTGGCCGGGTTCGAACCGACGACACCCGGTTTTGGAGACCGGTGCTCTACCAGCTGAGCTACACTCCTGTGGCCGCCGCATGCGCGGCGAACAGCGGAGGCCTTCTTAGCCGCATTGGCGCCGATCACGCAAGCCCGTAGGAGAGGAAAATCTCACAATCGTCACCGCCGCGCCGAGTGCGGCCTTGCCGGCGCAGATTCCGCCAGAGGCGGCGAAACCTGCGCCTTGCAGCGCGAGCTCAATGCGCGCGAGGCGCGGCCGGACGGTCGGACGGCAGCCCGGCGGCATGGACGTCTCCGCCGAAATAGGCCTGCACCGCGGCATGGGTGTCGGTGTAGGCGCGGAAATAGGTCACCTTGCCATTGCGCAGCTTGAAGAGGTGCAGGTTTTCGTCTTCAAAACGGCCGCCTGATGACTTCATGCGTCCGATCTCGTGGACGCGCACGATGACAAAGTCGCGTCCCGCCAGGAACTCGGTCGGCGCAAAGCGTTCATAATCGATGTTCGCCATCAGGTCTGCGAAGAAGGCGCGGGCCTCCCTGGGGCCGTGGCGGTCGCCGCCCCAGGGAACCAAAGCCGGATCGGCGTTGGTGGACCACTCGATCATCGGGTCCATTTCACTGACGAGCTTGTCGATATCGCCGCTGGCGAAGGCCGCGTAGAGCGTTTTGACATAGTCGATATTGTCCATGATCCGCCTCCATCTGGTGTGGGCAGGCTCAGTTTCGATGCGTCCGGCGCATGCATGGGAACGACGGCGTCGATTTTTATCGGGACAGGGCGCCAAGGCCTGTAGCGTCTCGCCGGTTGCGGGATCACACCGCGACCGAAGCGCGAAATCCCATTGCAAAGCCGGATGCACGGCCTGGACCATACGCTTCAGCGCCAGGCGCAACAAATCAAAGCGGCGTGACCCCGCTATTGACGCCCCAAATAAAAAGGGAGCCTTTCGGCTCCCTTTCAATGGCTTGCGATATGTTCCTCGCAAATCACTCGATGATGGACGCGACCACTCCGGCTCCAACCGTGCGGCCGCCTTCGCGGATGGCGAAGCGCAGCTTTTCTTCCATCGCGATCGGAACGATCAGCGCGACGTCCATCGAGATGTTGTCGCCCGGCATCACCATTTCCGTGCCTTCCGGCAGCGTGCAGATGCCCGTCACGTCCGTGGTGCGGAAGTAGAACTGCGGACGATAATTGGTGAAGAACGGGGTGTGGCGGCCGCCCTCTTCCTTGGTGAGAATATAGGCCTCGGCCTTGAACTTGGTGTGCGGCTTGACCGAACCCGGCTTCGACAGAACCTGGCCGCGCTCGACGTCCTCGCGCTTGGTGCCGCGAAGCAGCGCGCCGATGTTGTCGCCCGCCTGGCCCTGGTCCAGCAGCTTGCGGAACATTTCCACGCCGGTCACGACCGTCTTGATGGTCGGGCGCAGGCCCACCACTTCGACTTCCTCGCCGACCTTGACGATGCCGCGCTCGACGCGACCCGTCACCACCGTGCCGCGGCCCGAGATCGAGAACACGTCTTCGACCGGCATCAGGAACGGCAGGTCGACCGGACGCTCCGGCTGCGGAATGTAGTCGTCGACCGTCTTCATCAGCGCGAGGATGAAGTCATGCCCGATCGTCTTGTCGCCATTGTCCAGCGCAACCTTGGCCGATCCCTTGGTGATCGGAATGTCGTCGCCGGGGAAGTCGTACTTGGAAAGCAGCTCGCGCACTTCCATCTCGACCAGCTCGAGCAGTTCCGGATCGTCGACGAGGTCGACCTTGTTCAGGTACACCACCAGCGCGGGAACGCCGACCTGGCGGGCGAGCAGGATGTGCTCGCGGGTCTGCGGCATCGGGCCGTCGGCGGCCGACACCACCAGGATCGCGCCGTCCATCTGCGCCGCGCCGGTGATCATGTTCTTCACATAGTCGGCGTGGCCGGGGCAGTCGACGTGCGCGTAGTGGCGCTTGACGGTCTCATATTCGACGTGCGCCGTCGAAATCGTGATGCCGCGCGCCTTTTCCTCCGGCGCCTTGTCGATCTGGTCGTAAGCGGTGAACGTCGCTCCGCCCGTCTCGGCCAGGATCTTGGTGATCGCCGCCGTCAGCGACGTCTTGCCATGGTCAACGTGACCGATCGTGCCGATGTTGCAGTGCGGCTTGGTGCGCGAAAATTTTTCCTTGGCCATGGCCCTCGTTCCGAATGTCTGTCAGGCGGTAGAATCCAACGAGGGCGCTCATTAAGGGGCTTTCCACGCAACTTCAAGAGCCAAATCGCGCCGCCGTGCGCCCGGGGGGCGAACAAGGCGCCGCCCGGCGCTTTGGCTGAGCGCGCAAAACCACAAAAAACCGACCAAATTCAGAGCTTTCGACCATCGCGCGCCGGGCTCCCGCGCGTGATGACAAATCCGCGATAATCGGAGGCCGGCGTATGTCGGGACGCCTGAATGCGGACGGCGGACGTCACGGGACCGGCGCCAAGCCGCGTTTTTATATTGGCCTTACGAATAACCGTATTGTTCCCCATCGCATCTTGACGCCCGAGGCGCCACATTTCAGGCGCAAGCTTGAAAGGAACGGCAATGTCCGATTTGGCGGCCCTCGCACTGGGCCTCGTTTTGCTGGGCGCCATGGCGCTTTACGCCAAGGCCCTGACCCGCGCCTGAAGGAGTTCCCATGTTCGAACCAATCCTTGGCCTGGCGGTAGCGCTGGGGCTGGGCGCCTATCTCGTTTTCGCCCTGCTCAATCCTGAACGTTTCTGAAGAGGCGCTCCCATGACCCTGACCGGCTGGCTGCAAATCGCGCTGATTCTCGGCCTCGTCGCGCTCACCGCGCGGCCGCTCGGCCTTTACATGGCGCATGTCTTCGAGGGCGAACGCACCTTCCTCTCGCCCGTTCTCGGGCCGCTGGAGCGCGGTTTCTACGCGCTGGCCGGCGTGAACCCGCAGCGCGAGCAGGGCTGGCTGGCCTATACGCTGGCCATGCTGGCCTTTTCCGCCGCGGGCTTCGTTTCGCTCTACGCCATCCTGCGCCTGCAGGCCTACCTGCCGCTCAACCCGCAAGGGTTCGACAACGTCCCGCCCGACCTCGCCTTCAACACCGCCATCAGCTTCCTGACCAACACCAACTGGCAGGCCTATGGCGGCGAGACGACGATGAGCCATTTCTCGCAAATGGCCGGGCTGGCGGTGCATAATTTCCTCTCCGCCGCGACCGGCATCGCCCTGGCCCTGGCGGTCACCCGCGCCTTCGCCCGCGCCAGCGCCGCGACGCTCGGCAATTTCTGGGTCGATCTGACCCGCTCCACCCTCTATGTCCTGCTGCCCATCGCCTTTCTCGTCGCGCTGGGCTTTCTCGCCACCGGCGTGCCGCAGACCTTGCAGGCCTCGGTGGAGGCCTCGACGCTCGAAGGCGCGAAGCAGGCCATCGCCCTGGGTCCCATGGCCGGGCAGGAAGCGATCAAGCAATTGGGCACCAATGGCGGCGGCTTCTTCAACGCCAACGCCGCGCATCCCCTGGAAAACCCCAACGCCTTCGCAAACATGCTGCAGATCTGGTCCATGCTTGCGGTCTCCGCCGGCCTGCTGATCGCCTTCGGCCGGATGGTCGGCTCCGAGCGGCAGGGCTGGGCCTTCGTCGCGGCGGTCGCGATCCTGCTGGTCGGCGGCGCGGCCGTGGTCTACTGGGCGGAAACCGCCGGCAATCCGCTGCTGACGGCGCAGGGCCTCGACCCGAGCGGCGGCAATCTGGAAGGCAAGGAAATCCGCTTCGGCTCGGCCATGACCGCGCTCTATGTGGCGGTGACGACCGGCCTGTCCTGCGGCGCGGTCAACGCCATGCACGATTCGCTGACGCCGCTCGGCGGCCTCGATCCCGATGTTCCTGATCCAGCTCGGCGAGGTCCTGCCGGGCGGCGTCGGCTCGGGCCTCTACGGAATGATCGTCTTCGCCATACTCTCGGTGTTCATCGCGGGACTGATGGTCGGCCGCACGCCCGAATTCCTGGGCAAGAAGATCGAGTCGCGCGAGATCAAGCTGGCCATGCTGGCGGTGCTGATCCTGCCGCTGGCCATCCTCGGCTTTTCGGCGATCGCCGCGGTGCTGCCCGCCGCCCTGTCGAGCCTGGCCAACAACGGCCCGCACGGCCTGTCGGAAATCCTCTACGCCTACACGTCTTCGACGGGCAACAACGGCTCGGCCTTCGCCGGGCTCTCGGCCAATACGCCCTGGTGGAACGTGACCACCGCCATCGCCATGGCGATCGGCCGCTTCGGCTATGTCGTGCCGGTCATGGCCATAGCCGGCTCCATCGCCGCCAAGAAGAAGGCGCAAGCCTCCGCCGGCACGTTCCCGACCGAAAGCGGCCTGTTCGTCGGCCTGCTGATCGGCGTCATCCTCATCGTCGGCGGCTTGCAATATTTCCCCGCCCTGGCGCTGGGTCCCATCGTCGAGCATGTGCTGATGCTCGCCGGCAAGACGTTCTGAGGACTTCCCGCAATGTCGAGCAAATCCGTCCAGAAACACGCGCTCGCGCTGTTCGATCCCGCAATCCTCGGCGCCGCCGCCGTCGACGCCGTGAAAAAGCTCGCGCCGCACCATTTGATGGGCAATCCGGTGATTTTCGTCACCGAGGTGGTCGCCGCGCTGGTGACATTCCTGTGGGCGCGCTCGATCTGGCAGGGCGGCGGCGAGCCCTACTTCTCCGGCCAGATCGCGCTCTGGCTGTGGTTTACCGTGCTGTTTGCGACCTTCGCCGAAGCGGTGGCGGAAGGGCGCGGCAAGGCCCAGGCCGCGACGCTGCGCGCCACCCGTTCCGACACCATGGCCAAGCGGATGATGGACCCCAGCGGTTCCGCCCATCTCGGCGCGGTGATCCAGAATGTCCCGGCGCCCGAACTCCGCGTCGGCGACGTGGTGCTGGTCGAAGCCGGCGACATCATCCCCTCCGACGGCGATATCATCGAGGGCGTCGCCTCGGTCAACGAGAGCGCCATCACCGGCGAATCGGCGCCGGTGATCCGCGAGGCCGGCGGCGACCGCTGCGCCGTCACCGGCGGCACCACCGTCCTGTCCGACTGGATCAAGGTGCGCATCACCGCCCAGCCCGGCAACACGTTCATCGACCGCATGATCGCGCTGGTCGAAGGGCGCCGAGCGCCAGAAGACCCCGAACGAACTGGCGCTTTCGGTGCTGCTCGCCGGCCTGACCCTGATCTTCCTGATCGCGGTGGTCACGCTGTGGGGCTTCGCCGCCTATTCGGGCGCGACGCCCTCAGCGTGACCGTGCTGGTCGCGCTGCTGGTGACGCTGATTCCCACCACCATCGGCGGCCTGCTGTCGGCGATCGGCATCGCCGGCATGGACCGGCTGATCCGCTTCAACGTGCTGGCGACCTCGGGCCGCGCCGTCGAGGCGGCGGGCGACGTCGACACGCTGCTGCTCGACAAGACCGGCACCATCACCTTCGGCAATCGCATGGCCAGCGAGTTCATCGCCCTGCCCGGCGTTTCGCCGGCGATCCTGGCCGAGGCGGCGCTGGCCGCCAGCCAGGGCGACGACACGCCGGAAGGCCGCTCCATCGTCGCGCTGGCCAAGTCCGACTATGGCGTCGACGCGCCCGACTTCGACGGCGCACGCCCGACCATCATTCCCTTCACCGCCCAGACCCGACTGTCCGGCGTCGATGTCGGCGGCCGCTCGATCCGCAAGGGCGCGGTCGAAGCCGTGTTTCGCTTCCTCAACATGCGCGCCGGAGTCGGCGCCGCCGGAATTCCGCGCCGGGGTCGAGCGCATCGGCCACAGCGGCGGCACGCCGCTGGCGGTCGCCGATAACGGCAAGCTGCTCGGCCTCATCCACCTCAAGGACGTGGTCAAGCCCGGCATTCGCGAGCGTTTCGCCGCGCTGCGCGCCATGGGCATCAAGACGGTGATGATCACCGGCGACAATCCCGCTGACCGCCGCCTCCATCGCCACCGAAGCCGGCGTCGACGATTTTCTCGCCGAGGCGACGCCCGAGGACAAGCTGAAGCTGATCAGGAAGGAGCAGACCGGCGGCCGCCTCGTCGCCATGTGCGGCGACGGCACCAATGACGCGCCCGCGCTCGCCCAGGCCGACGTCGGCGTCGCCATGCAGACCGGCACGCAGGCGGCGCGCGAGGCCGGCAACATGGTCGATCTCGACAGCGACCCGACCAAGCTGATCGAGATCGTCGAAATCGGCAAACAGCTGCTGATGACGCGCGGCTCGCTGACGACCTTCTCCATCGCCAATGACGTGGCGAAATATTTCGCCATCCTGCCGGCGCTGTTCGTCGCCACCTATCCCGAACTCAACGCCCTCAACGTCATGCGGCTGGCCTCGCCGCAATCGGCGATCCTTTCGGCGGTGATCTTCAACGCCCTGATCATCGTCGCGCTGATCCCGCTGGCGCTGAAGGGCGTCGCCTACCGCCCCGTCGGCGCGGCGGCGCTGCTGCGGCGCAACCTGCTGATCTATGGCCTCGGCGGGCTCGTCGCGCCCTTCATCGGCATCAAGGCGATCGACCTTGTTGTCGCCGCCCTGCATCTGGCCTGAGGCCGACAAAGCTTCTGGAGCGCGTCATGAACTATCTTCGTCCCGCCATCGTCCTGCTGCTGCTGTTCACCCCGCTGACCGGCCTCGCCTATCCGCTCGCCCTGACCGGCGTCGCCTCGCTGCTCTTTCCCTGGCAGGCCGGCGGCGAGCCGTCCTGCGCGACGGCAGGGTCGTCGGCTCGGCGCTGATCGGGCAGAATTTCACCTCCGCGCGCTATTTCCAGCCGCGCCCCTCGGCCACCACCGCGCCCGACCCCAACGACGCCTCGAGCAAGACCATCGACGCGCCCTATAACGCCACGAATTCGAGCGGCTCCAATCTCGGCCCGACCAGCAAGGCGCTGGTCGACCGGGTGAAGGCCGCCGTCGAGGCCAAGCGCCAGGCGGGCTGGACGGGCGCCCTGCCCGCCGACGCCCTGACGACCTCGGCCTCGGGCCTCGACCCGGACATTTCGCCGGAGAACGCGCTTGCGCCAGGCGCCGCCGTCGCCAAGGCGCGCGGCCTCGACGAGGAAAAGCTGCGCAAGCTGGTGCTGCCCATGTCGAAAGGCCGCTGTTCGGCGTTATCGGCGAACGGCGCGTCAATGTGCTCTTGCTCAATCTGGCCATGGACGATCTAAAGTAGCGCATGTTACATTAGATCATGGCGACGGATCGCGAACTCGACCGCCGGCCCGATCCCGACGCGCTGCTGGCGCTGGCGGGCACGCGAGGGCCGCGGCAAATTGAAGGTCTTCCTCGGCGCCGCTCCCGGCGTCGGCAAGACCTTTGCGATGCTGCTGGGCGCCCGCCGCGTCAAGGCCGAGGGCATCGACGTGGTCATCGGCCTGGTCGAGACCCACGGGCGCGCCGAGACCGCCGCGCTGCTCGAGGGCCTCGAAGTCCTGCCGCGAAAAAAGATCGACTATCGCGGCCGCGAGATCGAGGAATTCGACATTGACGCGGCGCTGAAGCGCCGCCCGGCGCTGATCGTGGTGGACGAACTGGCCCACACCAATGCGCCGGACAGCCGCCATCCCAAGCGCTGGCAGGATGTCGAGGAACTGCTCGACGCCGGCCTCGACGTGTGGACGGCGCTCAATATCCAGCATCTCGAAAGCCTGGCCGAAGTGGTCAGCCGGGTCACCGGCGTGTTCGTGCGCGAGACCGTGCCGGACAGGGTGCTGAAGCGCGCCGACGACGTGATCCTGGTCGACATCACCCCGGACGAACTGATCCAGCGCCTGCACGAAGGCAAGGTCTATGTGCCGGAGACGGCGCAAGCGCGCGACCCAGAACTTTTTCACCGCCGCGCAACCTCACCGCCCTGCGCGAACTGGCGCTGCGCCGCACCGCCGACCGCGTCGACGACCAGATGGTCGATTATCTGCGCCAGAACGCCATCGAGGGGCCGTGGGACACCTCCGACTACCTGCTGGTCTGCGTCGGCGCCGACGCCCAGGCGGAAATCGTGGTGCGTGCCGGCGGCCGTCTCGCGACGCGGCTCAACGCCTCCTGGGTCGTCGTCCATGTCTCGCCCGAAGGGACCGACGAAACCAGCCTTTCCGAGGTGCGCTGCGTCGACGACGCCTTCCGCCTCGCCGAACGCCTCGGCGCGGAAACCATCCGCCTGACCGGCGCACGACGCCGGTCGGCGGAGGTCCTGCGCTACGCGCGCCGCGAAAACATCACCCAGATCGTCGTCAGCCGGGCGCGCACGGGCTTTTTCCGGCGCCTGTTCGGGCGCAACTTCGCCAATGAGATGGTGCGGCTCTCCACCGACGTTCCCGTCTACGTCATTGGCGCGCCGGAGGCCGCCACGCCGCGCCTGACCGCGCATCGTACTGCCCGCGCTTCCACCGCAGGCGGACCGTGGTCGGCATGGCGGCCGCCGTCGCCGCCGTGGGCGTCGCGGTCGCCATCGGCCAGGCGCTGAGCGCCTGGATCGCATCTGCACAACCTGTCGATGATCTTCCTGCTGGCGGTGCTGCTCTGCGCCGAGCGTTTCGGCCTGCTGGTCGGCCATCGCCGCCTCCTTCCTGTCCTTCCTGGCCTATCAATTTCTTCTTCATCGACCCGATCTACACGCTTCGACGTGGCCGAGACGCAGGAGCTGCTGACCCTGATCGTCTTCCTGGTCGTCGCGGTGCTGACCGGCTCGCTCGCCGGCCGCGTCCACGACCAGGCCGAGGCGGTGCGCGAGCGCGCCCACCACACCGAACTGCTCTATGATTTCTCGCGAAAACTGTCCGCCGCGCCAAAACTCGACGATGCGCTGTGGGCGGCGGCGGCGCATCTGCAAAGGCGCAGGGCGGCCACATCGCCTTCCTGCTGCCGGAGGGCGGCGAATTGCGGCTGGCCGCGGCCTGGCCGCCGATGGACGATCTTCTCGCCGGCGAGATGAGCGCGGCGCGCTGGGCCTTCTTCAAGCGCGAGCCCGCCGGCTGGCGCACCAATACCCTGCCCAATCTCGCCTTCCAGTTCCGCCCGCTGACGACGCCGCGCGGCGTCGTCGGCGTCTGCGGCTTCCAGCCGAAATCCGCGGGCGAGCCGGTGACGCCGGAGGACGAGCGGGCGC
The DNA here is from genome assembly GCA_963710275.1 of uncultured Alphaproteobacteria bacterium. Classification (GTDB taxonomy): domain Bacteria; phylum Pseudomonadota; class Alphaproteobacteria; order Rhizobiales; family Beijerinckiaceae; genus Rhodoblastus. Next base: position 76,162 of record CAVPZS010000002.1, read on the forward strand.
TTACCGCGATGATCGAGCAGACCGCCATCGCCATCGACCGCTCGCTGCTGGTCGGCGAGGCGGTGCGCAGCGCCGCGCTGGAAGAGAACGAGAAGCTGCGCACGACGCTTTTGTCGTCGCTGTCGCACGACCTGCGCACGCCGCTGTCGTCGATCACCGGCGCCGTCACCACGCTGCGCCAGCTCGGCGACCAGATGCCGGCCTCCGACCGCCAGGACCTGCTGGCGTCGATCGAGGAGGAGGCGGCGCGGCTCACCCGTTTCGTCGCCAACCTCCTCGACATGTCGCGGCTCGAATCGGGCGCGGTCAAGGTGCGTCGCGACTTCCTCGACCCCGCCGAAATCATTCGCACCGCGGTCGAGCGCTGCCGGAAAGTGTTTCCGGGGATGCAGATCGAGACCTCGATCGCCAAAAACCTGCCCTTTATCCGCGGCGACGCGGGATTGCTGGAACAGGTGCTTGTTCAACCTGCTCGACAACGCGCATAAATATGGCGGCGACACCGGCGCCATCGTCCACGCCCGGCGTGGATGGGCCGGACGTCATCATTTCCGTCACCGACGAGGGGCCGGGAATCAAACCCGCCGATCTCGAGCGCATCTTCGAGAAATTCTATCGTGGCGGCCGGCCTGACGGGCGCAAGGCGGGCACCGGCCTCGGCCTTTCGATCTGCAAGGGTCTGGCCGAGGCGATGGGCGGACGGATCGAGGCGCAAAGCCCGGCGGCGCGTCGGCGCGGCGCGCGGCTGCTGCTGCGTTTCCCCGCCGCGGCGCCGGAAAAGGAGCAAACCGGATGAAGACCCGCGTGCTGATCGTCGACGACGAGACGCCGATCCAGCGCTTTCTGCGCCCCGCGCTGCAGGCCTCCGGCTATGAGGTGCTCACGGCCGAGACGGGCGCCGAGGCGCTGCGCCTGATCGCCACCGCGGCGCCGGATGTGATCGTGCTCGACCTCGGCCTGCCCGACATGGACGGCAAGGAAGTGTTGCGCGAGGCGCGGCTGTTCTGCCACGGCCCGGTGATCATGCTGTCCGCCCGCGACCATGAGCAGGAGAAGATCGCCGCGCTGGACATGGGCGCCGACGATTATGTCGAAAAACCCTTCGCGATCGGCGAATTTTTGGCGCGACTTGCGTACCGCGCTGCGTCATTCCGCGCCCGACCGGACGGCGCCGCCGCGCTATCGAGGCGGACGGCCTGCTGGTCGACCTCGACCGCCGCCGCGTCACCCGCGACGGCCAGGCGATCAAACTGACGCCCAAGGAATATGACCTTCTGGCGGTGCTGGTGCGCCACGCCGGCCGGGTCGTCACCCATCGCCAGATCCTCTCCGCCGTGTGGGGCCCGGCCCATGCCGACGACACCCAGTATCTGCGGGTGTTCGTCGGCCAGTTGCGCGCAAAGATCGAGGTCGATCCCGAGACGCCGAAGCTGATCCTCACCGAGCCGGGCATCGGCTACCGGCTGTGGACGGACGAGTCGGGAGGCTAGCGAGCCCAATTCACGCGCGCGGCGTCGGCCTGCAGGCTGCGACGTTTCGCTCCGTCTGGCGCACTATGTCCTATGCTGGATTCGCGCATTTACAGCGATGCACGTCCTGTAATATCGTCCTGGAGTGAAGCTTTGCAGCCCAGCTTTCAAAAAGATTCGCCTTTGGCCGCACAAGTGGAAACGCATTTTGGTCGCTGCGGCATTTCCGCGCGGATTGATCGACGTCATATAAAAGGCGCCCTTCCCCGGCTATGGAGTGCGGCGAATCCGCCGCACCAGATAACGAGACCCGCACATGGCGTCACTTGAGCCGGCCGTCGAACCCATCCTGCAGAAATACCGCCACGACCCGAACGCCCTGCTGCAGATCCTGCGCGAGACGCAGGAGGCGCTGGACTGGCTTTCGCCGCAGACCCAGGTTTCGATCGCCGAGGCGCTGAAGATTCCGCTGACGCGGGTCGAAAGCGTGGTGCAGTTCTACGCCCACCTCTACGGCGAGCCGCGCGGCAGGTACCGCATCCTCTTTTCCGACAATATCACCGACCGCATGCTCGGCTCCGTCGCCCTGATGGAGCACATGCTGAAGCGCCTCAAGCTGGAGCGCGGCAAGGTCTCCGCCGACGGCCTGGTCAGCGTCGACTTCACCTCCTGCACCGGCATGTGCGACCAGGGGCCGGCGCTGCTGGTCAACAATCGCGCCATTCCCCGCCTGACGCCGCGCCATATCGACGAAATCTGCGACCTCATCCGCGCCCAGGCGCCGATCGAGGACTGGCCGGCGCATTATTTCCAGATCGAGGATCACGTCCGCCGCGCCGACATGCTGCTCGGCTCGGCCTACAAGCTGGGACAGGCGACCCGTGCGGCGATCGCGCTCGGCGCGCAGGGCATGCTGGAGGAGATGAAGAAGTCGAACCTCCGCGGACGCGGCGGCGCCGGCTTCACCACCGCGACCAAGTGGGAGCTGTGCCGCAGCGCCGCGGGCGACAAACGCTATGTCGTCTGCAACGCCGACGAGGGCGAGCCCGGCACCTTCAAGGATCGCGTGCTGCTGCAAAGCATGGGCGCCCGCGTGTTCGAGGGCATGACCATCGCCGCCCTGGTCACCGGGGCGAGCAAGGGCTTCCTCTATCTGCGCGGCGAATATTTCTATCTGCTGGCGCCGCTGGAGGCGACGCTGGCGGAAATGCGCCGCGAAAACCTGCTCGGCGCCAACATCGGCGGCGCTGCAGGGCTTCAATTTCGACATCGAGATCCATCTCGGCGCCGGCGCCTATATTTGCGGCGAGGAATCGGCGCTGATCGAATCGCTGGAGGGAAAGCCGGGCAAGCCGCGCATCCGCCCGCCCTTCCCGGTGACCTCGGGCTATCTCGGCCAGCCGACCGTCGTGAACAATGTCGAGACCCTGTGCAAGGCGACCGAAATCGCGCTGCAGGGCGGATCGGTCTACGCCGGCCACGGCACCAAGCAGTCGACCGGCACGAAGATCCTCTCGGTGTCAGGCGATTGCGACAAGCCGGGCCTCTACGAATATCCGTTCGGCGTCCGCGTCGCCCAGGTATTGGCCGATTGCGGCGCGCGCGACGTCACCGCCGTGCAGGTCAGCGGCGCCTCGGGAACCTGCCTGGCGCCCGATGAATTCGGCCGCCGCATCGCCTTCGAGGACGTGCCCACCGCCGGCTCCTTCATGATTTTCGGGAGGGGACGCGACCTGTTCGACGCGGCGCAGAACTTCGCCCATTTCTTCGAGCACGAGAGCTGCGGCTTCTGCACGCCTTGCCGCGTCGGCACGGCGCTGGTGGCGCGCATCATCGATAAAATCGCCGCCGGCCACGGCGCGCGCTACGAGTTCAACGACCTCGTGCGCCTCGACAAGATCCTGCGCACGTCGAGCCATTGCGGCCTCGGCCAGACCGCGACCAGCGCCCTGCACGACATGATCCAGAAATTCGCCCCGGTCTTCCAGCGACGGCTGATCGAAAAGGATTTCGAGCCCGGCTTCGATCTTGACGCGGCGCTGGCCAAGGCGCGCGACGTGGCCGGACGCGACGACGCCGCAGCCCATCTGGGAGCCGACGCATGACCGAGATTTCCCATCATTTCTCTCTCGACGGCCAGAGAATAGAGTTCGAGCCGGGACAGACCATCCTGACCGCGGCCCTGGCTGCGGGCGTCTATATCCCGCATCTTTGCGCCCATCCGGAATTCAAGCCGCATGGCTCGTGCAAGCTGTGCACGGTGACCGTCAACGGCCGCGCCGGCTCGGCCTGCACCATCGCGGCCATGCCCGGCCAGGAAGTGCAGAGCAACACGCCGGACCTGAACGGGACCCGCCGCGTGCTGCTGCAAATGCTGTTCGTCGAGGGCAACCATTTCTGCCCCGGCTGCGAAAAGAGCGGCAATTGCCAGTTGCAGGCGCTGGCCTATGACCTGGAAATGCTCAACTCGCATTTCGCCCATTTCTTCCCCGACCGCGCGGTGGACGCCTCGCATCCGGATTTCTTCCTCGACTTCAACCGCTGCATCATGTGCGAGCTCTGCGTGCGCGCCAGCCACGACGTCGACGGCAAGGACGTCTTTGCGCTCGCCGGGCGCGGGCGCTCGTCGCATATCGTCGTCAACGCGCCCTCGGGCAAGCTCGGCGACACCAATTTCGCGGCGAGCGACAAGGCCGCCCAGGTGTGTCCGGTGGGCGCGATCCTGCGCAAGGAAGTCGGCTTCGCCGTCCCGATCGGCCAGCGCCTTTACGACCACGAGCCGATCAGCCATCTCGCCGCCCACGCCCATGACCACGAGAGGCATGACCACGCGCCAGCCGAAGCCCGGGGGAGAAGTGACATGAACATCTCCCTCCCGCCAAAAAAGCTGAAGATCGCCACCACCTCGCTCTCGGGCTGTTTCGGCTGCCACATGTCGCTGCTCGACATTGACGAGCGCATTCTGGAGCTGGCGAAGATCGTCGAATTCGACCGTTCGCCGATCACCGACATCAAGCATTGCGGCCCCTGCGACATCGGCCTGATCGAAGGCGCGGTGTGCAACGCCGAGAACGTGCATGTGCTGCGCGAATTGCGCGCCAACTGCAAGATCCTGGTGGCGGTGGGCGCCTGCGCCATCAACGGCGGCCTGCCGGCGCAGCGCAACCATCTCGACGTCTCCGACATCCTGAAAAAGGTCTACGAGGACATGCCGGGGACGCAGTCTCATGTCCCCAACGACCCGGAACTGCCGCTGCTGCTGGACAAGGTCTATCCGGTGCATGAAGTCGTGCGGATCGATTACTTCATCCCGGGATGCCCGCCTTCCGGCGACGCGTTGTGGAAATATCTCACCGATCTCATCGGCGGCCGCACGCCGCGCCTCGAATATCAACTCTTCCGCTTCGATTGAAGGCTGCGACATGACCGCTCTCGAAACCGCCGCCCATCCCGAAACATTGCGCCGGATCGCCATCGATCCGGTGACCCGCGTCGAGGGTCACGGCAAGGTCACGATCCTGCTCGACGCCGACGACAAGATTCATCAGGTCCGCCTGCACATCGTCGAATTCCGCGGCTTCGAGGCTTTCATCGAAGGGCGCCCCTATTGGGAGGTTCCGGTCACGGTGCAGCGCCTGTGCGGCATCTGCCCGGTCAGCCACCATCTCGCCGCCGTCAAGGCGATGGACGCCATCGCCGGCTACCGCAGCCTGACGCCGACGGCGGAAAAGCTGCGCCGTCTCATGCATTACGGCCAGATCCTGCAATCGCATGCGGTGCATTTCTTCCATCTCGCCTCGCCCGACCTGCTGCTCGGCTTCGACAGCGAGCCGACCCGGCGCAACATCCTCGGCGTCGCCGCGGATTATCCCGAGATCGCCAAGCAGGGCGTGTTCCTGCGCAAGTTCGGCCAGGAGGTGATCCGCCACACCTCGGGCAAGCGCATCCACGGCACCGGCGCGATCCCCGGCGGCGTCAACAAGGCGCTCTCGGTTGCAGAGCGCGACGAAATGCGCGGCGGCATCGACCAGATGATCGGCTGGGCGCGCGACGCGGTGCACATGATCGAGAAGCTGCACCTGACCAATCCCGGCTTCTACAATGTCTTCGGCGACTTCCGCTCCAACATGATGGGTTTTGTCGACGCAGGCGGAGCGATGGACCTCTATCACGGCGGCTTGCGCGCCCGCGACGCCGATGGCGGGACGATCTTCGACCATGTCGACTACCGGACCTACCAGGACGTGCTGCAGGAAGAGGTCAAACCCTGGACCTACATGAAATTCCCGCACATCAAGACGCTGGGCGCGGACAAGGGCTGGTACAAGGTCGGCCCGCTGGCCCGCGTGCAGGTCTGCGACTTCATCCCCAGCGAACTGGCCGAAATCGAGCGCAAGACCTTCATGGCGATGGGCGAGGGCAAGCCGGTCCATGGCACGCTGCTGTTCCACTGGGCGCGCATGATCGAGGCGCTGCATGCGGCGGAAGTGATCCGCGACCTGCTCGACGATCCCGACATCACCGGGACGGACCTGATGGCGGACCGCGGCGAACGCCAGGAAGAATCCGTGGGCGTGATCGAGGCGCCGCGCGGGACGCTGTTCCATCACTACCGCGTCGGCGAGGACGATCTGGTCAAATATTGCAACCTGATCGTCTCGACCACCAACAACAACCAGGCGATGAACGAGGCCATCCGCACCGTGGCGACGCAATATCTCACGGGACACGAGATCACCGAGGGGCTGCTGAACCACATCGAATGCGCCATCCGCGCCTATGATCCCTGCCTCTCCTGCGCCACCCACGCCATCGGCCAGATGCCGCTGCAGGTCGACCTGGTCGACGCCGACGGCGTGCTGGTCGGGCAGGGTCGGAAGAATTTTTGAGGACGTGCTCCCATCGACCCCGTCATGGCGAGCGCTGACATGCGCCTCGTGATCTTTGGCTGGGGCAATGTTTCGCGCGGCGACGACGGCCTGGGACCGCTGCTGCTGGCGCGCATCGAACAGGCGGGCTGGGACGGCGCCGCGCTGATCGAGGATTTCCAGCTCCAGCTCGAACATGCGCTGGACCTGAAGGGCGCCGACCTCGCCCTGTTCCTCGACGCCGGGACGGGCACGCCTTCGCCCTTTTCCTTCGCCGAGATTTTTTCGCGCGAGGGCCTGACCCACACCAGCCACGCGCTGCCGCCTGAATCCGTGCTGGCGGTTTTTTCGCAGGTGACGGGCCAAAAGCCGCCGCCCGCCTTCCTGCTCTGCGTGCGCGGCGACAGCTTTGAACTGGGCGAGGGTCTTGGTCCCGAGGCGGCGCATCGGCTCGAACAGGCGTGGGCGTTCATCGAGCGCCTGAAACGCGACGCGACGCCGGAGGCCTGGCGCGCGCTTGCAACTGCCGGCTAGGCCTGTTCGGCGCTCATCGCCTGTTCATCAGCCTTGTCTTACAACGGCGAGCCTGAAACGCAGCCCAAGGACGGGCCGCGCAGAAAGAAGTCGAACGCGCCATGTCCGCCGCTCTCCGTATTCCGGAGCCTTCCGAAACCTTCCGCAAGTCGCCGGCCTCCCGTTTCCTCATCGGACAGGATGACCAGGGCCATTGGGTCGCCATGGAGTCCGAAGGCCGCGAAGGTGGCCTGTTCGCCAGTCGCGAGGCGGCGCTGAAATATGTCGCCGCGAAGACCGGCCGCGCCGCCGCCGTTTTCTCGGCGAAACCGCTGGCCTTGTGGCCGGCAAGATAACCATTCCGCGCCAATCTCCCTGGGCCGCAATTCGGGCGGACGGAAGCCGCATCAACGCGGCGCGCTCGCCGGGCAACGTCTTACAACGGCGAGCCTGAAGCGCAGCCCAAGCACGGGCCGCGCAAAAAGAAGTCGAACGCGCCATGTCCGCCGCTCTCCGTATCCCGGAGCCTTCCGAAACCTTCCGCAAGTCGTCGGCCTCCCGTTTCCTCATCGGACAGGATGACCAGGGCCATTGGGTCGCCATGGAGTCCAAAGGGCGCGAAGGCGGCCTGTTCGCCAGTCGCGAGGCGGCGCTGAAATATGTCGCCGCGGAGACGGGCCGCGCCGCCGCGGTTTTCTCGGCGAAACCGCTGGCCTTGTGGCCGGCAAGATAATCATTCCGCGCAAATCTCCCTGGGCCGCAATTCGGGCGGACGGAAGCCGCATCAACGCGGCGCGCTCGCCGGGCAACCTCGGTGGCGTCGCAATCAGCCGCTTGATTCTCGTCGCAGACCACAGCGAGCCGAGGCTGGACGGCTTCCGGGCGGCGCATTGCTGGCCTGGAACGGCAATTCCCGGGCATAGTGTCAGATTTGCAACAGCCTAGCTTGTCCGTTGATCGCACGTTTTTTTTCGCCCGCCAGACGCGCTTCAATGGTCATCCCAGGCTCATCCCCGGGGAACCGCTTAATCATCTCCGTATTTATACGGGTGCGCCGTTGGGGAACGTGTCCTAGGTTTGCGCTGTGAAAACATGCGCTTCCGCTCGCCTTGCGGACGCGCGTGGGGATTTTGCCACCGCAAGACTGGTTCAAGACAATGCATTTGAATGCCCGGCGCGCCGCTCTTCTCGCCTCCTGCTCCCTCGTCGCGATGATGTTCGTCGCCGGCTCGCCCAAGGCCTTCGCCTTGAACGTCTTGCCCAGTCAGATCACCATCGCCGCAACTTCCGTAATCGGCGCGCAGATCGTTGGCTATTGCCCCTCCGTCGCAGGGCCGATCAGCAACGCCGGCACAATTTCGTCGACGGCCAATTCGATTTGGGTCAACGGCGTTCACGACTTTCGGGATAACCTCCGCCGGCGGAGGCATAGTCAATACCGGCCAGATCACGTCGAGGAGCGAGAGCGGCATCGCCGTCTCGAACGTCTTGACCTTCGATGGCGGGATCACCAACAGCGGAACGATTTCGGCGGCGCGAGACGGCATCCTGGTCGGCAGCGCCGGCGGCGGCGACCCTTTCAACGGCGACATCGTCAACAGCGCGAACGCCTTGATCACTGCCCGAACCGGCATCTTAGTTAACAACGTCCCGACCTTCAACGGCGGCATCAGCAATAACGGCGACGATTACGGCCAATGGCAATGTCGGCATTTATGTCGGCGGCGTCTCGAATTTCAACGGCGGCATCAGCAATGGCGGGACGATCACGGGGCCGGCAATATGGCATTTCCGTCACCAACGTCACGACTTTCGGGACGACCGCCATCGGCGGCGGCATCACGAATTCCGGGACGATCTCGGCTCAAACCAGCGGCATTGATGTCAGCGACGTCAGGACCTTCAACGGCGGCATCACGAATTCCGGGACGATCTCGGCGCAGTACAGCGGCATTTATGTCGGCGGCGTCTCGAACTTCAGCGGCGGCATCAGCAATTCCGGACAGATCACGGCGCCGAATGGGCCCGGCATTTATCTCGGCGACATCGCCAATTTCAGCGGCGGCATCAACAACAGCGGAACGATTACCGCCAAGACCGGCATCCAGATAGACTCCAACGTCTCCTTCTCCGGCGCCGCCGCCATCGTCAACACCGGCACGATCACCGGCTCCGTAGCCGCGATCGACGCCAGCAGAGCCACCAGCCAGGTGGACATCGTGCAGGCGGCCGGCCTGATCTCCGGCGCGATCAAGCTGTCGAACAATCGCGACGCGCTGACCATCCTCGGCGGCGCGATCAACGGCAATATCATCGGCGGCGCGTCGATCGACGACACCGTCACCTTCGCCCTGTCTCCCGGACAGACCTTCACCTACGCCAGCCCCTATGGCTTCCACCAAATCGGACAGGTCAACATCAATTCCGGCACGGTGGTGCTGAACGGCCAGAACGACGCGCAGGAAGTCGCCGTCAATTCCGGCGGAACGCTGGCGGGCGACGGCGTGCTGAACGTTCTGTCCTACGCGACCCTGACCGTGAACAATGGCGCCACCCTGTCGCCTGGCGTTCCCGGCTCGATCGGCACGCTGTCCGTCAATGGCGAAGTCGTTTTCCAGCCCGGCGCGACCTATGCGGTCACGATCACGCCGACGGCGTCTTCGCAGACGGTGATCACGGGCGCTGCGACGCTTGGTGGCGCCACCGTCGCGGTGACGCCGCTGCTCGGGACTTATTTGGCCCACACCTACACGATCCTGACGGCGAGCCAGGCCCAGAACTTCGGCTCGACCAACACGTTCAATCCGACGGTGGACGTCACACGGAGCGGCCTGATCTCCGACCCGACCCTCAGCTATGACGCCCATGACGTCTATCTGAGCATTCCGACCTATATCAACACGATCAACCTGACCCCGCTGGCGCCGCTGAACGCCCAGAACGCTGCGAATTCGCTCAACAACTACATTCTCGCCGGCAACGCCCTGCCCGCGGGCATGCAGGGCCTTTCCACCCTCTCGGGCGCCGCGCTGACCACGGCGGTCAACCAGCTCGCCGGCCAGCAGCAGGGCGCCTTCGCGCTTGGCGCGATCAAGGCCGACGATCTCTTCCTCAACCTGATGCTGAACGCCCATGTCGCCGGCCGCGAAGACGCGACGCCCGGCGCGCAGAGCTTCCACGCCGACGCCTCCCCGAACGCGTCGGCCATCGGCCCCGGCCCGGGCGCAACCTACTGGGGCGGCGCCTATGGCGGCGGCGAGAAGGTTTCGGGCAACGCCTTCACCGGCGCGGCGCGCGAAACCGGCTCGATCTACGGTTATGGCGCGGGCGTGGACTTCCACGTCCAGCCCGACACGACCCTCGGCTTCGCGCTCGGCGGCGGCGGCACAGGCTTCAGCCTCGGCCAGCGCCTGGGCTCCGGCTATTCCCAGACGTTCCAGGCCGGCGTCTCGGCGCGCTGCATTCGGGCCCGGCCTATCTCGCCGGCGCCGCGGATTATACCTACTATCAAGCGACGACCGCGCGCACCGGCGCCCTGGCCGGGGTTGGAACCCAGAACGGCCAGTTCACCGCCAACAGCGTCGCGGACCGCATCGAGGGCGGCTATGCGGCCATGACCTACGGCGCGCTGACGATCACGCCTTATGCGGCCAACCAGATCGAGGCGCTGATGCTGCCGGGCTTCTCCGAAAGCGCCCAGGGCGGGATCAGGCCCTTCGACACCGGACTCAATCTCTACGGCCGCGTGGCCTAGGCCCATGATTTCGGCGATCTGGCCCTGTCCACCGTGTTCTTCCAGGCGATTCCGGCCCAGGGCTTCCGTGTCTACAGCGCCAATCCCGCGCCCAACGGCGCGCTGCTGGAGTTCGGCGGCAAATATGCGCTCGGCGACGGCTGGACGGCCTTGGCGAAGTTCCAGGGCGAATTCTCCGGCACGACCAGCTATTACGGAGCCATGGCCGAGTTGCGGAAGAACTTCTGAGAAGCGTCTTCGCCTACTCGCCACGCTACGCGGCGGATCTGGAGGAGCCGAATTCGGCGCCTCACCCGCTTTTCGGGACAGGCGCTAAAAACTCACGCCATAGACCAGATGGACGCGCTGGCGGGCGATGTCCGACTGGTTATAGGGCGCAAGCAAAGGCGAGAGCGAGCCCGGCGCATTGCCGCCGATCTGCGGCGACCAGGCCAGCGACAGAAAACTGTGCGGCGTGAGCTGCGCCCACAGCGTCGGGCCGAGATAGGCCGCCGAGCCGACCCGCTGGGCGAACCCGAGCGAATTATAGACCTCGTAATATTCAGCCTCGACGCCGGCGGCGAAATTCGGCGCGAAGCGCCAGGTCAGCGCAGCCGTGGCGCCGGCCAGGGCGTAATGGCTGATGCCGAGGCCTGCCTCATTGTCCACTTCCGGCGAATAGACCAGATTGACCGCGCCGTAGAATTTCTTCTCGATCATTTCCCAGTCGAGATAGACCCTGGTCTCCACGAGGAAATTGCTGGAATGAGGGCCGATGACGGGGTCGATGCGGTCCCATTCCGGCGCCACCGAAACGGCGAGGCCGAAGGGCGCGTCGATCCCGCGCTTGAGGAAGATATATTTCGGCTCCGCGGCGAAGCCTGAAAAAGTGGTCTGGCTGAGGTTGAAGAGGCCGGGAACGTTGGCGATCTGCTGCGAAACGCCGAGCGGCCCGATCTCGTAGCCGAAACGGTCGGTCGGCGCGGCCTCGTAGACCGCCTTTTGCTGGATGGCGTTGTATCGTCCGCCGCCCTGCTTTCCGATGCTGTCTGATGTGGTGAACTCCAGCTCCTTGTCGCCGGCCTCGCCGACATCGCTTCCCTCGGTGAAGCCGAAAATATGCTTGGTCTCGAATTCCTCCGCCGCCTCCTTCTCGCCTTCCAGCGCCGAAGGCATTTCCGCCGCGATCTTGTCGGCGACGGTCTGCGTCGCGTCATTCGCGCGCGCGACGGGCGCGGCGAGGAAAGCCATGGCGACGGCGGCGAAGGAACGAAAAAACATCGCAATACCGGCTCTGACAGGCAAAAGGCGCTCCCGCGAGGCAGGCCGAGACTCGAGGAAGCCGCGCGCCGTCACCAATGGTACACCAAATCTGGCAGGCGGAGCTTGCGCGAAGGCGACGCCAGAGGCCAAGGTTCACAGCGCGTTCATTTGCGATTCCTATAGTCGCAATCCCCAGCATTTGGAGGAAGCAAAATGAAGTCTGTCAAAACACTCGTCCTCGCCGCCGCGCTGCTCGGCGCCGGCCTCGTCGCCGCCGAGGCCATGCCGGTCGCCAAGGCAGCGGGCGTCTCCGCGCCTGTCGACCACGTCCGCTTCGGCTGCGGCCCCGGCTGGCACCCCAATCCCTGGGGCCGCTGCGTGCCGAACCGCGGCCCGGTCCGCCGCGGCTGGGGTCCCGGCCGCCGTTGGTGATTTGAGGCGCAAGCCCTGAAGTCAGGCCGGCTGGAACGCAGGTTCCGCCGGCCTGTTATTTTAAAACCGCTCGATCCGGAATGGCGCGGGATCGGCGAAAGGCGGCTCGCCCGCCATCATTTCCGCCAGCAGCCGGCCGCAAGCGGCGGCCAGCGTCAGGCCATGGTGCTGGTGGCCAAAATTGAACCACAGTCCCTTGTGGCGCGGCGCCCGGCCAAGGACCGGCAGCATGTCCGGCAGGCAGGGACGGCAGCCCATCCACGGCTTTTCATCGAGACGCCCGCCCAGCGGCAGCAATTTGCGCGCGATGACCTCGCTGGTTTCGATCTGGCCATAGTCGGGCGCCGAATCGCGGCGGGCGAATTCGGCGCCCGTGGTCATGCGAACGCCCCGCGCCATCGGGGCGAGCAAAAAGCCGTTGTCGGCGTCGAGCACGGGATGATCGAGGCTTGCGCCGGCCGAAAGCGCGTAATGCATGTGGTAGCCGCGCTTGACCGCCATCGGAACGGCATAGCCGAGCGACGCGGTCACCAGATCCGACCAGGGCCCGAGGCAGATCGCCGCCTCGCGCGCCAGCACCGGCCCCTGCCCGGTCTCGACGCCATAGCCGTCGCTGGCCGGCCGGAAGGTTTTCGCCTCGCCGCGCAGAAACCGGCCGCCCCGGCTTTCGAACAATCTGGCATAGCTCTGCGTCAGCGCCAGCGGATCGCTCAGCGAGGCCGGATCGAGATAATGCACGGCGCCGACGCCGCCTTGCAGCGACGGCTCGACTTTCCGCAACGCGTCGGCGGCATAGAAGGCCGTCTTCAGTCCGAAGGGCGCGATACGCTCAGCCGCCGCCCGCCCCGCGGCAAAACTGGCCTCGCTGCGAAACAGCTTCAGCCAGCCGGTCTTGCGCAGCAGGCCCAGGGACCCCGCCTCGGCCATCAGCTTCTCATGCTCGCTCAGGGATTTTTCGATCAGCGGCAGCGCCGCCATGGCGTGCGCTTGCGCCCGCTCCGGCGCGCTCTCCCACCAGTAGCGCGCCAGCCAGGTGGCGAAAGCCGGGAGATCGGCGAGGCGATAATGCGCCTCATTGGCGCCATTGGCCGCATAACGCGCCAGCGCGCGAAATTTCGCGGGGGAAAAGATAGGGAAAGACGGAGGCGCGCTCGATCAGCCCGGCGTTGCCGTAACTCGTCTCCTCGCCCGCGCCGCGCCGGTCGACCAGGACGACGTCGCGTCCGCGCGCCTGGATCTGCAAGGCGGCGGAAACGCCGACAATGCCCGCGCCAAGGACCAGAACATCGGTTTTCAGCATGGCGCATTCCCTTCCGGACAGAATAATGCGGCAGCAGCAACTTGGGCGCCAACTGCCGGCGCGTGTGGACGCGCGCTTGCCGATCCTGTAGGAGGCGGGTGACTTCACCCGGCAGGAAACGGCCCATGCGTCCGCTGAAAATCGCCCCTTCCATCCTTGCCGCCGATTTCTCGAAACTCGGCGAGGAAATCCGCGCCATTGTCGCGGCCGGCGCCGACATCATCCATGTCGACGTGATGGACGGCCATTTCGTTCCGAACATCACCATCGGCCCGGACGTGGTCAAGGCCATTCGCGGCGCCACCGACAAGCCGTTCGACGTGCATCTGATGATTTCGCCCGCCGACCCCTATCTGGAAGCCTTCGCCAAGGCCGGCGCCGATTATATCGTCGATCCACGCCGAGGCCGGCCCGCACCTGCACCGCTCGCTGCAGGCCATTCGCGGGCTGGGCAAAAAGGCCGGCGTATCCCTCAATCCCGCGACGCCCGAGAACGTGCTCGAATACGTGCTCGACGACATCGACCTGATCCTCGCCATGACCGTCAACCCCGGCTTCGGCGGCCAGAAGTTCATCGCCTCAGGACTTGAAAAACTGCGCCGGATCAAGGCGATGATCGCAGGACGCGAGATCGACCTTGAAGTCGACGGCGGCGTCACCGCGGAAAACACGATGGACATTGTCGCCGCCGGCGCCAACTGGCTGGTCGCCGGCTCCGCCGCCTTCAAGGGCGGTCCGGAGCAGTACAAGAAGAACATCGACGCCATCCGCCTCGCCGCCCATCTGGCGCGGGGGGAAGTGATTTAACGATCCGTTCCCTCTCTCCGCTTGCGGGGAGAGGGAGACAAACCAAGAGCAACGACCCCATGATCCCTCGCTATTCCCGCCCTGAAATGGTCTCCATCTGGGAGCCGCAGACCCGCTTCAAGATCTGGTTCGAGATCGAGGCCCATGCCTGCGACGCCCTCGCCGAACTCGGGGTGATTCCCAAGGAGAGCGCGAAAAACATCTGGGAGAAAGCCGGCAACGTCACCTTCGACGTCGACCGCATCGACGAGATCGAGCGCGTGACAAAACATGACGTCATCGCCTTCCTGACCCATCTCGCCGAATTCATCGGTCCGGATTCGCGCTTCGTCCACCAGGGCATGACCTCCTCCGACGTGCTCGACACCTGCCTGTCGGTGCAACTCACCCGCGCCTGCGACATCCTGATCCGCGACGTCACCGAACTGCTCGCCGCCATCAAGCGCCGCGCCTTCGAGCACAAGATGACGCCCTGCATCGGCCGCTCCCACGGCATCCACGCGGAGCCCGTGACCTTCGGGTTGAAAATGGCCGAGGCCTATGCCGAATTCGTGCGCTGCCGCGTCCGCCTGGTCGCCGCGCGCGAGGAGATCGCCACCTGCGCCATTTCCGGCGCCGTCGGCACCTTCGCCAATATCGACCCGCGCGTCGAAGAGCATGTCGCGGAGAAAATGGGGCTGAAGCCCGAGCCGGTCTCGACCCAGGTCATCCCGCGCGACCGCCACGCCATGTTCTTCGCCACGCTGGGCGTCGTCGCCTCGTCCATCGAGCGCCTCGCCATCGAAATCCGCCATCTGCAGCGCACCGAAGTGCTGGAGGCGGAGGAATTCTTCTCCGAGGGCCAGAAGGGCTCCTCGGCCATGCCGCACAAGCGCAATCCGGTGCTGACCGAAAACCTCACGGGACTCGCCCGCCTGGTGCGCGGCATGGTGACGCCGGCGCTGGAAAATGTCGCGCTCTGGCATGAACGCGACATTTCCCACAGCTCGGTCGAACGCATGATCGGTCCCGACGCCACGGTGACGCTGGATTTCGCCCTGGCCCGCATGACCAATGTGATCGACAAGCTGCTGGTCTATCCTGCAGAATATGCAGAAGAACCTCGACCTGCTCGGCGGCCTGGTCCATTCGCAGCGCGTGCTGCTGGCGCTGACGCAAAAGGGCGCCTCGCGCGAGGACGCCTATAAATACGTGCAGCGCAACGCCATGCCGGTCTGGCGCGGCGAAGGCGACTTCCTCGACCTGCTGAAGAAGGACCCGGAGGTGAAGAAGCTGCTGAGCGACAGCGAGCTGGAGGAAAAGTTCGACCTCGGCTATCACCTCAAGCACGTCGATACGATCTTCCGCCGCGTGTTCGGGCAAGTCATCGAGCGGAATGAACGACGTCCTGCTCATCGCCGGCGCCGGATCTGCTGGCCGGAACCATGAACGCCATCGCCGGCGGCGGCTCCTTCGTGACCCTGCCGGCGCTGATGGCTGCTGGCGTTCCGGGCCTCAACGCCAACGCCTCCTCGACGGTGGCGCTGGTGCCGAGCGCGCTGGCCAGCGCCTATGCCTATCGCCACGACTTCAAGGGGTTCGACGGCGTCTCCTTCAAGCTCATGGCGCTGCTCAGCGTGCTGGGCGGGGCTTCGGGCGCGCTCCTGCTGCTGGCGACGCCACAGAGCGTGTTCGACCTGCTTGTGCCCTTCCTGCTGCTGTTCGGAACCATCGCCTTCGCCTTCGGGCGGCAGGCCGGGCGCCTGGCTGCGCGAGCGCGTGCACATCACCCCGCACATGCTGCTGGCGGCGCAATTCGCGCTCGGCATTTACGGCGGCTATTTCGGCGGCGCGGTCGGCATCATGATGCTGGCGGCCTGGAGCCTGATGACCAGCGCGGGGCTGGCGACCATGCAGCCGGCGCGCAACCTGCTCAACGCCGCGATGAACGCCACGGCGACGCTGCTCTTCGTCGCCGGCGGGCTGGTTTATTGGCGCCAGACCTTCATCCTGTTCGCCGGCGCCATCGTCGGCGGCTATTTCGGGGCCCATTACGGCCGCAAGATCGACCCGGCCAGGGCCCGGATCGTGATTTCCTGCCTCAACGCGACCATGACCGCGCTGGTGTTCTGGCGCGCCTTTCATCATTGACGGGGCCCGACGGCATGGCCTTGGCGGTTCAGCCTCCATTCATCCAAGCGGAGCGATAGTTTCCCTTACCGGAGCGGACCTATCCGGAACCGGTAAAAAGGGAGTTTCACATGCTGAAGTCCATCCTCGCCGCCGCCGCGCTGCTCACGGCGCTGTCTTTCTCCGTCGCGCCAGCCTCGGCCTACGGCTGGCATCATCATCATCACGGCTGCTGGCATTGCCACCATCATCATCACCGCCACTGGTGATCGGCTGATCTGCGGCGGCGAGGCTCTCGCCGCCGTTTTTGCTTCTGGAGCCCAAGCTCCCTTCCGTCCCACGGCAATTATGTTAGGCTCCGGCAAATATTTCGAGCCCCGAGATTGCCATGCGCCCATTTCCGCTCCGTCTGGTCTTCGCCCTGCTGGCCCTGCTTTTCGCCATTCCCGCTTTCGCCCAGCAGCCCGCCACATCCAGGGAGGCGCGCGACGCCGAACGCCAGGCGGCGTTCGAGGAGGCCGACAAGGTCAAGATATCCGGACCTGCGTCGGTGGCGCTCAAGGACCAGGCTGTGCTGCGACTGCCCGAGGGCCTTGTCTATGTCGGCCTGCCCCAGGCCGCGCGAATCATGCGCTCGCTCGGCAATGTCGTCGGCGACGCCTTTGTCGGGCTGGTGTTCGACCCTGACAGCGACTGGATCGCCGACGTCACCTTTGTCAAGGAAGGCTATGTCAAGGACGAGGAGGCGAAAGACTGGGACGCCGACGGCTTGTTGAAGACGCTGCGCGAGGGCACGGAAGAGGCCAACAAGGACCGGGAGGCGCGCGGGTTCACGCCGATCGAAGTTCGCGGCTGGGTGGAAAAGCCGCGCTACGACACGGACAGCCACCGTCTGGTCTGGTCGGCGCTCGTCGCCCGCAAGGACGCGCCCGCCGGCGCCGACAACGGGGTCAATTACAATACCTATATGCTGGGCCGCGACGGTTATGTCAGCCTCGACCTGCTGACCACGGAAAGCCGGATCGAGGCGCGCAAGCCGATCGCGCAGGCGCTGCTGGCGTCGCTGAGCTTCAATCCGGGCAAGCGCTACGAGGACTATAATGCGTCGACCGACAAGGTCGCCGCATATGGCATAGCCGCCCTGGTCGGCGGCCTGGCGGTGAAGAAGCTCGGCCTGCTGGCGCTGGGCGCCGCCTTCTTCGCCAAATTCGCCAAGCTGGCGCTGCTGGCCGTGTTCGGCTTCGGCGCCGCGCTGAAGAAATTCTTCTTCCGCGGGAAGGCGGCGCCGCAGTCCGCGGAAGCCGCCACGCCCGAGGCGCCCGATGCAACCGGTCCGCAAGCATGAAACTGCTTTTCCTGCTGCTGGCCAGTCTCAAATGGAGCAAAATCCTCGCCGGCGGCGGCACGATGCTGCTGTCGCTCGCCGTCTACGCCTCGATCTGGGGCTGGCGCTATGCCGCCGGATTCATTCTGCTGCTGTTCTGCCATGAAATGGGGCATTTCATCGCCGCGCGCGAACGCGGCCTGAATGTCGGCGCGCCGACCTTCATCCCCTTTGTCGGCGCCTGGATCGAGCTCAAGGACATGCCGCATAACGCCGAGACCGAGGCCTATGTCGGCTTCGCCGGGCCGTTTGCGGGAACGATCGCCGCCTTCGCCGCCTATTTCCTCGCCCGCCATTACAATAGCGGGCTGATGCTGGCGATCTCCTATTCCGGTTTTTTCCTGAATCTGTTCAATCTGTTGCCGGTGTCGCCGCTCGACGGCGGCCGCATCACCGCGGTGCTGTCGCCGCGCATCTGGCTGCTCGGCGCGCCAATGATGGCGGCGCTGTTCTTCTACCGTCCGAGCCCGGCGCTGCTGATCATCGCCGTCCTCGCCCTGCCGCAACTCGCCAAGGCGTGGAAATTCGACCCCAACGCGCCCGAAAACCAGGCCTATTACGGCGTCTCCGCGAAAACCCGCATCGAATACGCCGTGCTTTATCTCGGCCTCGCCGGGCTGCTGGCGATCATGACCTATGACGTCCACGAGATGCTCGGCGCCTTCAGGCGCTAGCTTTTCGCCAGCCGGTCGAAATCCTGCAGCCGCTTCAACAGCTCCGGCATGTCCTTCAGCGGCACCATGTTGGGGCCGTCGGAAAAGGCCTCGTCCGGATTGTCATGGGTCTCGATGAACAGGCCGGCGACGCCGACCGCCACCGCCGCGCGCGAGAGCACCGGCACGAACTCGCGCTGGCCGCCCGAAGAGGTCCCCTGCCCGCCCGGCTGCTGCACGCTATGGGTGGCGTCATAAATCACCGGCGCGCCGATCTGTTGCGCCATGATCGCCAGGCCGCGGAAATCGGTGACCAGCGTATTGTAGCCAAAACTCACGCCGCGCTCGGTCACCAGCACGTTGGGATTGCCGGCGTCGACGATTTTGGCCGCGACATTCTTCATGTCCCAGGGGGCCAGGAATTGCCCCTTCTTGACATTCACCGGCTTGCCCGTCGCCGCCGCCGCCAGCAACAGATCGGTCTGGCGGCAGAGAAAGGCCGGTATCTGCAGGAGGTCGACCACTTCTGCGACGGGCGCGCATTGCTCCTTCTCGTGGATATCGGTGACCACGGGCAGGCCGAAGGTGTTCTTGACCTCCTCGAAGACTTTCAGCGCCGCGTCGAGCCCGATGCCGCGCCGGCCGGAAGCCGAAGTGCGGTTGGCCTTGTCGAACGACGTCTTGAACACCAGGGGCATGCCCAGCTTGCCGGTGATTTCCGCCAGCTTTTCGGCCATGTACAGGGCGTGGTCGCGGCTTTCCATGGCGCAGGGGCCGGCGATCAGGGCCAGAGGCAGGGCATTGCCGAATGACGCGGCGCGCGCGCCCGCTCCAATGGTGACGACGCTTGCGGGTTTTAACGCGACAGGCATGCGGTTATCCTCAGGGCATATTCCCGAATTTCAGGGGGAATACGCGTTTAAACAGTCTCGAAAGCCACGGCGACGCCTTCGCACGGCTCGGCGAGCAACCGCCCGGCGTGGTTCTTCACCTCGACGCCGCCGGCGCGCAGGAAACGTTCGGTATCCTCGAGATCCTTCACGGCGAACGACAGCCCGGCCAGGCGGAACCCCGAGCCCTCCGGCGCGAACCCGCCAAAGCGGAAGGCGAAGGCCGGCGGCGCCAGCACATCGAACCTTGTCTGGCCATTGAGGCGGATTTCCAACCCTGCCGACGTCGCGAGCATTTCGCGTTGTCCGGTGAGTTTGGTGAGATATTCGGCGAAATCGGCGGGATCGTCGGCGACCGCCGCCAGCGACGTCAGGCCGACGACGCCATTGGCCTGGAGCCGGCGCGTCGATCTCGCGCGGCTTGGCGAGCTGGAAAAAACATTCGGCGCCGCCCATGGGCTCGGGCCGCGCCGACAGGAAGGCGTCGGCCTCGCCGCTCAGCCCGACCAGCGCCGCGCCGCTGCGCCGCGCCGCGAAATGGGCGAGAAAGGCCCGCGCCTGCAAATCCTCGACGCCCGTCGCCGCGCTGTCGTCCGGCGCGAAAAAATCAAAGGCGACGCCATCGGCGAGCGAGAAGCCGCCGCGCGAAGCGTCGAGGGCGAAACCCAGCCGCGACCATGCGGTGGCGAGTTCGCCCTTGCGGGCGGCGACGAGGGTGAGATGGACGAGTTGGCGCGGCATTTCGGCTTTCAGGCTGGGCCCGCCTTATCCCCCAGGATCGCGCCGGCGGCAAGGGGGAGCGAACGGCCAGCCGTGTATTTGCTGTTGCTTCACGACCAAAGCCAAAATTGCAAACATTCGTTCGTATAATTCAAATCAATTTCGTCCTATTGGCAGCATGAAAATTGTAGCTAAAAGACCACCCGTTTCACATTGGCGTGATTATGCTTCCATTGCCAAGCATCATACGCAACGTCAACAACCTTTGTTAACGTGTCCGCACGAAGCTGCAGGCGGGACTTCTCGCAAAGGAAAAAGGGCGATGCGTTCGCGCAACACATCCAAATTCATCCTGGGCCTGATTGTCGGCTTGCTGGCCGGCCGGCCCCTCATAGCGACGACCGCAAGGACGATCGTGGGCCTGGCGCAGGCGATACAGATCGTTATCGGCGAAAAGAACCTGATCGAGCCCTTCATCATCCAGCTGCTGCTCTATTGCGCGCCCTATCTGCTTTGCGCCGCGTTTTTCGCCCATCTCATGCGCAAGACCGGCGACCGCTTCATGCCGGGCGTGCTCCTCGGCGTCCCGCTCCCTGGGCTGATCCTGCTGATGTCGTCGCTGTGACGCGCGCTTACACCAGCCGGCTCTGCGCCTTGGCCGCGGCGATGAAGCTGGCGAACAGCGGGTGCGGGTCCAGCGGCCGCGACTTCAGTTCGGGGTGATATTGCACGCCGATGAACCAGGGATGGTCGGAAAACTCCACCGTCTCCGGCAGGAGCCCGTCGGGCGAGACGCCGGAAAACACCATGCCGCATTTTTCCAGCCGCTCGCGATAGCCCATGTTGACTTCGTAACGGTGGCGGTGGCGCTCGGAAATCTCGGTCGCCTCGTAGATTTCGGCGATCTTGGTCCCGGCCTTGAGCGTCGCGGCATAGGCGCCGAGCCGCATGGTGCCGCCGAGGTCGCCGCTCTTCGAACGCTTTTCCAGCTCGTTGCCGCGCAGCCATTCGGTCATCAGGCCGACCACCGGCTCCGGCGTCGGGCCGAATTCGGTGGAGCCGGCCTTCTCGATCCCGGCCAGCGAGCGCGCCGCCTCGATCACCGCCATCTGCATGCCGAAGCAGATGCCGAAATAAGGCACTTTGCGTTCGCGCGCGAAGCGGGCGGCGGCGATCTTGCCTTCCGAGCCGCGGGCGCCGAAACCGCCGGGCACGAGAATGCCGTGGACGTGCTCGAGGAAGGGCGCGGGGTCCTGGTTCTCGAAGATTTCCGATTCGATCCAGTCGAGATTGACCTTGACCCGGTTGGAAATGCCGCCGTGAGCCAGAGCCTCGATCAGCGACTTGTAGGCGTCCTTGAGGCCGGTATATTTGCCGACGATGGCGATGGTCACTTCGCCTTCGGGATTATGGACGCGCTCCATCACCGCGTTCCAGCGACTCATGTCGGGGCGCGGCGCCGGCTCGATGCCGAAGGCCGCGAGCACCTCGTGGTCGAGCCCGGCGCCATGATAGGCGCGCGGCACGTCATAGATGGAGGCGACGTCGCGCGCCTCGATCACCGCGGATTCGCGGACGTTGCAGAACAGGCCGAGCTTTCTGCGCTCCTCCGAGGGGATTTCGCGGTCGGTGCGGCAGAGCAATATGTCCGGCTGGATGCCGATCGAGCGCAGCTCCTTGACCGAATGCTGCGTCGGCTTGGTCTTCACCTCGCCGGCGGAGGGAATATAGGGCAGCAGGGTCAGGTGGATATAGACGCAATGATGCGGCGGCAGGTCGATGCCGAGCTGGCGGATCGCCTCGAGGAAGGGCATGGCCTCGATGTCGCCGACCGTGCCGCCGATCTCGACCAGCACGAAGTCGTAGGCGTCATTGCCTTCGAGGATGAATTCCTTGATGGCGTTGGTGACATGGGGAATGACCTGCACCGTGCCGCCGAGATAATCGCCGCGCCGCTCGCGGGCGATGATGTCCTGGTAGATGCGGCCGGTGGTGACATTGTCCATGCGATTGGCCGAGCGGCCGGTGAAACGCTCGTAATGGCCGAGGTCGAGATCGGTCTCGGCGCCGTCGTCGGTGACGAAGCATTCGCCGTGCTGATAGGGCGACATGGTGCCGGGATCGACGTTCAGATAGGGATCGAGCTTTCTCAGCCGCACCGTATAGCCGCGCGCCTGCAGGAGCGCGCCGAGCGCCGCCGAGGCCAGGCCCTTGCCGAGCGAGGAAACGACGCCGCCGGTGATGAAGACATATCGCGCCATGCGGGGCCCGCCTCAAGCTGCAGCGGGAGGCGCTCGCGCGGCCGCCCGATTCGGGTCAGGTCGCGCGGAGGCGCCGGTCAACCGCCGGATTTATGGGGAAAGGCCGGCGGACCGGCCTTTCAGGGAAACATCGTGAACGTCAACGCGACCGAAAACGAAATTACTGCGCAAGATCCCTGCGCAAAATCATTGCGAACGCGGCGGCGCCTGTTCGGTATCCGGAGCGGGCGGCGCCGGCGGCGCGTTCTTCTCCAGCTTTTTCAGCCGATCGAGCACCGTGCCCTTGTCCGCGCCAGCATCGGCCTTGTCCGAAGCCGGAGCGGAGGTCGACGCGGCAGGCGATTCGAAGATCGATTTCTGGGCGCGAGTGTACGAGGCCAGGATGGTCAGCGCCAGACTGGTGATGAAGAACAGGGTGGCGAGGATCGCGGTCGCCCGGGTCAGCGCGTTGGCCTGGCCGCGCCCGGAGAAGAAGCTGCCCGCGCCGCCGCCGCCCATGCCCAGCGCGCCGCCTTCGGAGCGTTGCAGCAGGACCGTGGCGATCAGCGCGATCACGATGAGGAGGTGAATGACGATGAGAACCGTCTGCATTTTTTTGTCCCAAATGCGGCGCGCCGCGAAACCGCCGTTGCAACATGCCCGGCGGCGATTTTGGCGGGTCTAACGCAAAACCGGGCCGATGGAAACCCCGGCTCGCCCGGCCCTTACTTGTAAACGCCGGCTATGCCCAGAAAATCTTTCGCCGTGAGGCTCGCTCCGCCGACCAGCGCGCCATTGACGTTCTCGACGCCCATCAGTTCCTGGGCGTTGGACGGCTTGACCGAGCCGCCATAGAGGATGCGCACCTTGCCGCCGTCTTCGTGCATGAGGTCGATCAGTTCGTGGCGGATGAAGGCGTGGACTTCGGCCACGTCGGCGGCGGTCGGGGTCAGCCCCGTGCCGATCGCCCAGACCGGCTCATAGGCCACGACGAGGTTTTGCGCGGTCGCGCCATGCGGCAGCGAGTGCGAAATCTGGCCGCCGACAATGGCCAGCGTCTGCCCGGCCTCGCGCTGCAGCTGGGTCTCGCCGACGCAAACGATAGCCACGAGTTCCGCGCGCAACGCCGCTTCGGCCTTGGCGCGCACGACCTGGTCGCTTTCGCCGTGGTCGGCGCGGCGCTCGGAATGGCCTGTGATGACGTAAGTCGCGCCGCTGTCCTTCAGCTGCTCGGCGGAAATGTCCCCGGTATGGGCGCCCGAGGCCTTGGCGTGGCAATCCTGGCCGCCGATGGCGATCCGGCCCGCGCTCGCCGCGTGCGCAGCCTGGATCAGGGTCGCCGGGGGGCAGATCAAAAGGTCGGCGCCTCCGATCCCCGCCGCCGCCTCCGCGATGGCGGAAATCTCGGCGACAGAGGCGGCCAGGCCGTTCATCTTCCAGTTGCCGGCGGCGAGCGGACGGATCTTAGACATGGGGTCCCCCAAAAATGCGATGCCGGTTCGATAGCAGAGCGCGCCGGCCTTGCCTATGGGGCGAAATGAGGCGTTGTGACGCAGAACCCGCTTGTAAATTGCCTGCGTCTGGGGTCAATACCGGCGAACTCTCTCGTCTGACGCGTTTTCTTCACGCGAACCGCTGGACAGTCCGCCTGAAAACGCTAACGCATTGCGCGCGGGCCGTTGCGTTTCTATAGTCCGCGCCCAGCCCGCTCAAAAAAGGACCATCCATGCTCGACGGCTTGCGGATCATGTCGAAGAATATCTACGGCCGTTTCATCCTGTCGGTGTTCGCCGGCCTGATCGTCGTCGGCTTCGGCTTCTTCGGAATTCGCGACGTCTTCAACAATTTCCGCGCGGGACAACTGGCGACGGTGGGCGACGCCGAGATCGGCGTCCAGCAATATCGCTATGAATACCAGAACGAATTGCAGCAATTGCAGCGCAAGGCGCGGCGCGCGATCACCAATGACGAGGCGCGCCAGGCCGGACTCGACAAGCAGGTGCTGGCGCGTCTGGTGACCGGCGCCGCGCTGGACCAGGCGGCGAAAAAGCTCGGCCTCGCCGTTTCCGACGCCGAAGTCGCCAAGGCCATCCGGGCGGACCGCACCTTTGTCGGCCCCAGCGGCGCCTTCGAGCAGGCCCGCCTCGACGAGATCCTGCGCGAAAACGGCTATACCGAGGCCAGCTATGTGCGCGAGCAGCGGGAGATGGCCCTTCGGCAGGACATCGCCGGCGCCGTGACCGGCGGTTTCAAGGCCCCGCTGGTCGTGCTCTCGGCGCTCAACACCTATACCAACGAGGCGCGCAAGGCCGAGTATTTCGTCCTTCCCGCCCCCGACGTCAGCCAGGCGGCCGTCCCCAGCGACGACGCCATCAAATCCTTCTACGAAATGCGGCAGGACGCCTATCGCACCCCCGAATATCGCAAGGTTACCGTGCTGATCGCCTCGCCGGTCGAGATCGCCAAGACCCTGCCCATTTCCGACGACGCCGCAAGGCAGGTCTATGACAAGACCGCCGAGCAGCGTTTTTCCGTCCCGGAAAAGCGCTCGGTCTCGCTGTTGAGCTTTGCCGGCAAGGAGAACGCGGACAAGGCGTCGCAGCGCCTCGCCGCCGGCGCGAGTTTCGACGCGGTCGCCGCCGACAAGGAGTTCGGCGGCGTGCTCGCCGATCTCGGCGACACCACCAAGGCGGCCATGTTCGACAAGGCCGTGGCCGAGGCCGCCTTCGCCCTGCCGCAGCCCGGCGTGACCGCCCCGGCGCAGGGCCAGTTCGGCTGGGTGCTGGCCCGCGTCGCGAAGATCGAGCCGGGCTCGGTCAAGAGTTTCGACGAGGTCAAGGACCAGATCAAGACGGAGCTGGCGCAGACCCAGGCCAGGGGCGAGGCGCAGAAGCTGCACGACAGGATCGAGGACCTGCGCTCCGCAGGCAAGACCCTGGCCCAGGCCGCGGAGACGCTGGGGCTGCAGACCCGGAGCTATGTCACCGACGCCGCCGGGGCGACCAAGGGCGAAAGCGGCCAGCCGGGCGCGCCAATTCCGGCGCTGGCCGCGGCGCCGGAGCTGCTCAAGGCGATTTTCGCCTCCGATGTCGGCGTGGACAATGATTCCGTGTCGCGCAAGGACGGCGGCTTCTCCTGGTTCGAGATCAGCGCGGTGGAGCCCCCGCGGCTGCCGTCGCTCGATGACGTCAAGCCGGCGGTGACCAAGGCCTTGCAGGAAGGCACGGCGCAGCGCGACCTGGCGGCCAAGGCCAATGATCTCGCGCGCAAGATCGAATCCGGCGCGAGCGTCGCCGAAGTCGCCGCCGCCAATGGCGTCCAGCCGCAAAAGGCGGAGGCGGTTCACCGCGCCGGCGCGCCCGGATTGTCGGAGGCCGCGGTGGCGCAGATTTTCGGCACGCCGGTCGGCGGCGCCGGGGTCGCCATCGCCGGACAGGGCGGACGGCTGGTGTTCAAGGTCACCGACGCCGCCACGCCGCCGCTCGACCTCAAGGACCCCAATCTCGCGAAGCTGTTGCCGCAACTCGAAGGCAGCATGGCCGACGACGTGTTCGCCGAATATGTCTCCGGCCTCGAAAACCAGTTGGGAACCAAGGTCAATCAAAGGGCGCTGGCCGCGGCGACCGGGTCCGAGCAATGACGGGGACGGCGATGTTCCATCCTGAATACGACGCCTTCGCCGCGCGCTATGACGCCGGGGAGCCGTCGCTGGTCAGCCTGCGCCTGGTGGCCGACCTCGAGACCCCCGTCTCGGCCTTCCTGAAACTCTCGGCCGGTCGGCAGGGCGATGTCTTCCTGCTGGAATCGGTCGAGGGCGGCGCCGCGCGCGGCCGCTATTCCATGATCGGGCTGGACCCCGACGTCATCTTCCGCGTCCAGGGCGGCAAGGCCGAAATCAACCGCGACGCGCGGCGCGACCGCGAGAAATTCGTCGCCTGCGAGAAAAAGCCGCTCGACGCCTTGCGCGCCCTGCTCGACGAATCGGCCATCCCCGCAACGCCGAGCCTTCCGCCTGTCGCCCTTCCGCCCATGGCCGCAGGCGTCTTCGGCTATCTCGGCTATGACATGGTGCGCGAGATGGAGCGGCTGGCGCCCGCCAAGCCCGATCCGATCGGGACGCCGGATTCGCTGCTGGTGCGCCCGACCCTGATGGCCGTGTTCGATACGGTGCGCGACGAGATTTCGTTGGTGACCCCGGCGCGGCCCCAGGCCGGCGTGTCCCGCCAAGGCGGCCTACGAGAGCGCGATCCAACGGCTCGAAGCCGCGGTCGAAGTGCTGGAAGGGCCGCTGCGCCACGAAGGCCAGGCCGAGGACGCGCGGCTGCTGCAGACCCATGCGCCCGTCTCCAACACCACCGAAGCGCAATATCTCGCCATGGTCGAGCGGGCGAAATCCTATATCCGCGCCGGCGATATTTTCCAGGTCGTGCTGTCGCAGCGCTTCACCTCGCCGTTCCAGCTTCCGGCCTTCGCGCTCTACCGGGCGCTGCGGCGGGTCAATCCCGCGCCCTTCCTGTGCTATCTCGACTTCGGCGGCTTCCAGATCGTCTGCTCCAGCCCGGAGATTCTGGTGCGCGCGCGGGACGGGAAGGTCACCATCCGCCCCATCGCCGGCACGCGCGGCCGCGGCGAGACCCGCGAGCAGGACGACGCCCTGGCGAAGGAACTGCTGGCCGACGAAAAGGAACGCGCCGAGCATCTGATGCTGCTCGACCTCGGCCGCAACGATGTCGGCCGCGTCGCCGAAATCGGCACGGTGGAGGTGACGGAAAAATTCGTCATCGAGCGCTACAGCCATGTCATGCACATCGTCTCCAATGTCGAAGGCAGGCTCGACCCGTCGCATGACGTCATCGACGCCCTGGCCGGCGGCTTTCCCGCCGGCACGGTCTCAGGCGCGCCGAAGGTGCGGGCGATGGAGATCATCGACGAACTGGAGATCGACAAGCGCGGCATTTACGGCGGCTGCATCGGCTATTTCGGCGCCTCGGGCGAAATGGACACCTGCATCGTGCTGCGCACCTCGGTGGTGAAGGACGGCAAGATGCATGTGCAAGCTGGCGCCGGCATCGTCTATGACAGCGACCCGCTGAGCGAACAGCGCGAATGCGTCAAAAAGGCGCGCGGCCTGTTCCACGCCGCCGAAGAGGCCCTGCGCTTTGCTTCGGCAGTAAAGCGCGGGCAGTAAAAATCAATCGCCTCTTCCCGCCAGCGGGGAGAGGCCCAGGGTGAGGAGCGGGGCGCAGGCTCCAGCGTCGTCCTTCGCCCCGAAACCCGCCGCGATCGGCATCGCGGCTCATGCCACGGCCCCTCACCGCCGCGCTCGCCCGCAGGCGGGGAGTGGGGGCCGCCAACGTCAAACATCGATCGGTTCCAACCTTGACCTTCTTCAAAGCCAGCCCAACGCTGGCGCGCGCGCTTTCCGAGCGCAATTACGACACCCCCACCCCCGTCCAGGCCGCCGTGCTGCGGCCGGACGCGGAAGGGCGCGACATCCTCGTCTCGGCGCAGACCGGCTCCGGCAAGACCGTGGCCTTCGGCCTCGCCTTCGCCTCCGACCTGATGGGCGCCGCCGAAACCATGCCGCAGGCAGAGTCGCCGCTGGCGCTGGTGATTGCGCCGACCCGCGAACTCGCGCTGCAGGTCGCCAGAGAATTGCAGTGGCTCTATCAATACGCTGGCGCGCGCGTCGCCACCTGCGTCGGCGGCATGGACCAGCGGACCGAGCGGCGCGCCCTCCAGCAAGGCGCGCAAATCGTCGTGGGAACGCCGGGACGCCTGCGCGACCACATCGAGCGCAACGGCTTCGACGCCTCGCGCCTCGCCGCCGTGGTGCTCGACGAAGCCGACGAAATGCTCGACATGGGCTTTCGCGAGGATCTCGAATTCATCCTCGACGCGGCGCCGGACAGCCGCCGCACCCTGATGTTCTCGGCCACCATGCCGAAAAGCATCGCCGCGCTGGCGAAAAAATACCAGCGCAACGCCCTGCGCATCGAGGTCGCGGGCGACGCTGGCGGCCATGGCGACATCGAATATCGCGCCGTGCGGGTCGACGCCAAGGAAACCGAGAAGGCCGTCGTCAACCTGCTGCGCTTCTACGATTCGCCCACGGCCATCGTCTTCTGCAACACCCGCGACAGCGTGCGCCATTTGCAGGCCACGCTGCAGGAGCGCGGCTTCTCCGCCGCCCTGCTCTCCGGCGAATTGAGCCAGCACGAGCGCAACCTGTCGATGCAGGCGCTGCGCGATGGCCGCGCCCGCGTCTGCGTCGCCACCGACGTCGCCGCGCGCGGCATCGACCTGCCGAGCGTCGGCCTGGTCGTGCACGCGGAATTGCCGCATGACGCCGAGGCGCTGCAACATCGCTCCGGGCGCACCGGCCGCGCCGGGCGCAAGGGCGTCAGCGTGCTGCTGGTCCCGCCCAAGTCGCGTCGCCGCGCCGAAAACCTGCTGGCCAACGCCAGGGTCGACGTCGAATGGGCCGCGCCGCCGACGGCGGAAGAAATTCGCCAGCTCGACCGCCGCCGCCTGCTGCAGGAGCCGATGCTGCATGAGGAGGCGAGCGAGGAGGACAACGAGATCGCCGCCCTGCTGCTCGCCGAACTCGGCGCGGACAAGATCGCCATAGCCCTCGCGCGAACCCTGCGCGCCCGTCTGCCGCAGGCCGAAGAGGTCGCCGATCCCGGTCATGGTTTTGCGCGCGAAAAATTCGATCCCACGGCGGCCGGCGACAAGAGGCTTTCGGGCGCCCGCGCCCACAAGGAGCCCATGCCCGACGCGGTCTGGTTCCGGCTCGACATCGGGCGAACCAAGAACGCCGATCCGAAATGGCTGCTGCCGATGCTGTGCCGCAAGGGCGGCGTCAATCGCGCGGAGATCGGCGCGATCCGCATCTTTCCGACCGACACCAAGGTCGAAATCGCCAGGAGCGTCGCCGACGCCTTCCAGAAGAATATGCGCCGTCCCGGCCCGGATCAGATCGCCGTCGAGCGAATCGGCGGCGACAAGGAGCCGGCCGAGGCGCCAAGGAAACCGAAAAAATTCAAGGCGAAAAAAGCTCATCAACAAGATTAGGAGAATATTTCACCTAATTGCTTCTCAACAATTTTCTCTCTTTACCTCCACTGGAGAGCGAGGCGTCACGCCGCCATCGCCGCCGCCGCGGCGATGCGCGGGGGAAGCGCGGCGAGCGGGTGCTCGAATTGGGCGCCGGCCTTGGTGTCGGTCACCCAGGCGATCCGCGCCGCAATCCGCGCGCCGTCGAGTTCGATCGAGATCGCATCGCCCTTGTTGAAGCCGGGATTGGCGCCCAGCCGGAAGCCGCTGAGGCTGATGTCGTCCAGCAGCGCCCTGTAGTTTCGGCCGGCATGGTCCACGGAGACCTCGACGCGCACGCTCTGGCGCAGCGCCCTGCGGCGTTCGGCCAGGTCGACCTTCATGGATTCGACGAAATCGCGCCATCGCCTCGGCGATGCGGGTGGCGTTTTGCGCCAGCTTTTCCGAGGCCGTGGCGACATCGGCCGCCTCGGCGTCGGTCTTGACCGCGACTTCCGTCACCGTCCGGACATTGCCCGCCGCGGCCTCGCTGCGTTCGGCGGCAGCGGTCACATTGCCGGCGATTTCCTGGGTCGCCTCCTGCTGCTGCGACACGGCGTCGGCGATGGCCAGGGTCAATTCCCGGATCGACCCCATCTTGGCGTTGATGTCGCGAATCGCGCCGACCGCGGCCCCGGTCGCCGTCTGCACATGGACGATCTGTTCGACGATTTCGTCCACCGCCCGGCCGGTCTGCTCGGAGAGGGCCTTGACCTCCCCGGCGACGACGGCGAACCCCCTGCCCGCCTCGCCGGCCCGCGCCGCCTCGATGGTCGCATTCAACGCCAGCAGGTTGGTGCGCCCGGAGATGGAGCGGATGAGCCCGAGAATGGCGTCGATCTGCTTCGAGGATTGCGCCAGCGCGATCATGTCGGCGTCGGTTCGCCCGGCGGCTTCAGCGGTCTCGTCGACGATTTCCCGCGCCCGGTTGGCCTGGTTGGCGATTTCGCTGATCGAGGCTTCGAGCTGCACCGTCGCGGCGGCCACGGCCTGCGAATTGCGCGCGGCGCCGACCGTCGCCTCGGCCGCATCCTGCGCCTCGGTCTTGACGCTGGCCGCGCCCTTGTTCAGCGAGTCCGAAGCCCGGCGCATCGCCGCCGTCTGTTCGCCCAGCTCCACCACAGAGCGCGAGACCGTCTCGTTGAATTCCTGCACCTCGCGCTGCAAATGCTCCTGTCGGAGTTGCTCCTCCTCGCGCGCGGTGCGCTCGGCGGCTGCAAGGCGGCGGCGATCGTGCTCGTTCCTGAGGAAGATCTCGTTGGCGCGGCTCATGTCGCCGATTTCGTCGCCGCGATCGAGATAGGGGACGTGCTCCGGCAGGTCGCCTGCGGCCATGCGGCCCATCGCTTCAGTAATGCCGCAGATCGGCGCGACGATGAATTTTTCGACGCCGACAAAGGCGGCAAAGGTCACCGCAAAGGCCGACAGCGCGAAGAAAGCCATGAAGATGGTCGCCCAATGGTCCTGCTGCGCGGCGCTCGTCTCCCCCTCCGTAGTGAAGCGGCTGGTCGCCTCCACCAGTTCGTCGACCCTGGCGCGATGCTGCGCATAGATCCCGGAAAGGGCCTGCCAGGAGGCCGCGGCGCCCGCCTCGTCGCCATGCTCGATCTGCGGCAGGAGCTGCTCGAAGGTCTGCTTCCAGAAAGCCCTCGCCGGCGCGTCCACGCCGTTCAGCAGCAGATCGTGAATCCTGGCGTCGAGGTCTTGCCGCGCCCAGTACTCATGGCGGTCGTCATAATCCCGCCGCAACTGGACCAGCCGCTTCTCGTGGGCCTCGATCCCTGCGGGGTCGTGGACGGCGAGGGTCGCCTCCAGAAAAGCTTCGAGCAGATATTCCGGCGGCGGGAGGATGTCGGCGACGAGGTCCTTGCCCTGGATCACCCGCTGATAGACGGGACCGCCGACCTTGAGCTTGCTGAAGCTGAAGAAGGAGGCGCCGGAATTCATCGCGCAGCCGAGAATCATGGTGGCGGCGACAAGCTTGGCGGCAAGGTCGAGGCGAAGGTGGAAGCGGGCCATGCGAAAAAACCTTTCTTGCCGCGCGGACGACGCCGGCGGCAGAGGCAATGCATGGAATCTAGACAGCGCCGCTTGCCCGAAGCTTGTATGCGGTCAGGCTCTTACAGCCGTCATTCGCCCTGGTCGTCGCCCGCCGCCTCAGGCATGTCCGCGGCGAAGGCCTCGTCCAGCGGCTCGTCGCCCAGCGGCTCCTCGTCCTCGGTCAGCGCCGAGTCGTCGCGCGGCTGCGGCACGCCGAAGCCCTTGGGCAGGCGCCCGTCGAACAGGCCCGCGCCCTTCAGCTCGTCGAGGCCCGGCAGGTCGGAAATCTGCTCCAGGCCGAAATGCAGCAGGAATTTTTCCGTCGTGCCGTAGGTCACCGGACGGCCCGGCGCGCGGCGGCGCCCGCGCAGCCGCACCCAGCCGGTTTCCAGCAGCACGTCCATCGTGCCCTTGGACAGGGCGACGCCGCGGATGTCCTCGACTTCCGCACGGGTCGCCGGCTGGTGATAGGCGACGATGGCGAGCGTTTCCAGCGCGGCGCGCGAAAGTTTCTTGGGCTCGGTCTTTTCCCGCTGCAGCACCCAGGCGAGGTCGGGCGCGGTGCGGAAGGTCCATTTCTTGCCGACCCGCGCCAGATTGACGCCGCGGGAAAAATAATCGGCCTTCAGGAAGGCGAGGGCGGCGGCGAGGTCGGCGCCTTCCGGCAGCCGCTTGAGCATCTCGTCTTCGCTCAGGGGTTCGGTGGCGGCGAAGATCAGCGCCTCGCAGATGCGCATGGTCTCGCGCTGCAAGGCGTCTGGTCTTGCGCGCTCGACATGATCCAGCGCGTCCTGCGCCTTGAGGTCGAACAGCGCCTCTTGTTCGTCAGCCATGATGCTCTACTCCGCCGCCATCGCCGGCGGCGGCTCCTGCTTGCGCCGCAGGAACAAGGGCGCGAAGGCGCGATCCTGCCGCAGGTCGATCAACCCTTCCTTGACCATTTCCAGCGAGGCCGAAAAGGTCGAGGCGCGGACGGTGCGCGCCTGCGCCGGCGCGGCGACCCAGCTGATCAGATAATCATCCATCGCCGTCCATTCCAAGGTCATGCCGAGGATGCGCTCCAGCGCCTCGCGCGCCTCGGCCAGCGACCACACCTGCCGGGTCCGCACCGAGACCATCGACAGCGCCTGCTTCTGCCGCTGCCGCGCATAGGCGCTCAAAAGATCGTAGAGACTGGCCCGATAGACCGGCGCATTGACGATATCCAGGCCTTCCGGCGCGCCCCGCACAAAAATGTCGCGGTCGAGCTGAGGACGGCGCATCAGCTTGTCCGCCGCCGCGCGGATCGCCTGCAGCCGGCGCAGGCGCCGGGCGAGGCTTTCGGCGAGATCGGCGGCGTCCGGCTCCTCGCCCTTGGGCGGCGCGGGCAGCAGCAGGCGCGATTTCAGATAGGCCAGCCAGGCCGCCATCACCAGATAGTCGGCGGCGAGCTCCAGCCGCACGCGCCGCGCCGCTTCGACAAATTCGAGATATTGCTCGGCCAGCGCCAGGACGGAGATTTTGGCGAGATCGACCTTCTGCCGCCGCGCCAGTTCGAGCAACAGGTCCAGCGGGCCTTCGTAGCCATCGATGTCGACGCGAAAATCCAGTTCGCCCCAATCCCTTCGAATTCGGCGTCCTGCTGCGATTGCGTGGCCTCGGCGCTGTCCAGCTTCTCCATCCCCCTTGTCCCAATTCTCCCGCATCTTGCGAATCAGCAAGATAGGGTGGAAGAATCAGGCCAAAGCCGCAAGAGCCGAAACGAGTTCCGCCCGCGCGTCCACAGGATCGAAGGGCGCCGCCTGCGCTGCAAGCCTGCGCGACCTGGGCGCGCGCCCGCTCCACACGCTCCAGCGCCGGGCCGGAAAGCAGCGGCGCGGCATGGGCCACGGCGCCAGCCTCGCCCAGATCGCCATTGCAATGCAGGGCCAGATCGACGCCCGGCCGCGAAAGCGCGCGCGCGGCGCGGTCGAAAAAGCTCGCCGCCCAGCGCCTTCATCGACAGGTCGTCACTCATCAGCAGGCCGTCGAAGCCGATTTCGCCGCGAATGACGCCGCTCGACCACGGCGCGCGAATGCGTGCCTGGATGCTAGCGGATCGAGCGCGTCATAGACCACATGCGCGGTCATGGCCGCGGGCAGGTCGGCATTGGCCCGGAAAGGCGCGAAATCCTGCGGCAAGCTCTTCGCGCGACGCCTTGACGCACCGGCAATTCCAGATGGCTGTCGGCAAGCGCGCGGCCATGGCCGGGAATATGCTTCATCACCGGCATGACGCCGCCGGCCATCAGGCCCAGAGCGGCGGCGCGCCCCAGCCGCGCCACGTCGGCGGGGTTGTCGGCATAGGCGCGGTCGCCGATGATCTTGTGCGCGATGGCGGCGTGGGGACGTCGAGCACCGGCAGGCAATCGACGTCGATGCCCGACGGCCGCAGGTCTTCGGCGATCAGCCGGGCCGACGAGCGCCGCCAGCTTTTCGTCTCGTCTTCGGCCGCCGGATTTGCCCGAAGGCCGCGGCGGGCGGATAGGCCGGCCAATGCGGGCGCGGCGAGGCGCTGCACCCGGCCGCCTTCCTGGTCGACCAGCACGGCGGCGTCTTCGCCGAGCAGGTCGCGGAAGATGTCGGTCAGCGCCCGCACCTGGTCCGGCGAGGTCGATATTGCGCTGGAACAGGATCAGGCCCCAGGGCCGCGCCTCGCGGAAGAAGGCGCGCTCGTCTGTGCTGAGCTCAAACCCGGCGCATCCTGCGATAAAGGCCTTGAAGCTCATGCCGCAGTCGATTCCAGCATCAGTTTTTCGCGACGAAGCATGAACCGCCCTGCCCCTTGATCGCCGTGCACATTTCCTTGGCGACGTCTTCGCTCAGATGGCCGACGCGGACGCGATAGATGGTCGTTTCGCCCTTCTTGCCCTCGACGAAAGTGGCGTGATGGCCCTTCAAGGCGCTGGCAAATTTGGCAGCTGAGCGTATTGGCCTTGGCGCGCGCGTCCGCTTCGACGGGCGAACTGGCGAGCTGCACGAAATAGACGCCGGTCGCCGCCGGCGATTTCCGGCTCGGCTGACGGCCGGCGATTTGACGGCGCAGGCTTCGCCGGGCTTCGCCGCAGGCTTGGGCTCGCCTGCGGCCGGCGCGCTGAGCGCTTCGTCGTCGTGGCGGCGCGGTCGGCCGACTTGGCCGCGGCCGCCTTGCCGGCTCGCGTCGTCGGCCGCCGATGCGGCGGGGACGGCATGCCGGCCATGCTCGGCAGGCCGCGCGCCAGTTGCGGCGCGCGGCGGCGCGTTATGGATCACGCTGCCATCGGCGCGCACCGAAACGGTCTTGACCTTCTTCGGCGTCGGGAAAGGCGCATCCTGCGAGCGCCGGCGCGGCGGCGGCCGGGGCCGGAGCGTCGGGCACGCCGGGGACGCCGACGACGCGGGCGGACTTGACGGCCGCGCCGAGATCGGCCGGTTGTTCTTCGCTGCCGACGACTTTGGCGCCGGCGGCGTTGTCGTTGCGGTTGAACAGCGCCTGGCTATTGTCCGTAGCGGAATTCTCGGCCTGTTCCGGCTTGACTTCGCGCCGGGTCGGTGTCGGCCTGGATGGTCACGACCTCATGCCCGCCCGCCTGGCTGCGCATTGCCAGCGTGCCGGCGATGCGCGGCGACGCCGACCGCGATGACCGCGAACATGACGAGCGCAATCCTTGCGCCGGCCGCCGGAGCGGCAGGAGCGGCCGGCATGCCCGTGGCTTCGTCGTTCCAGGCCAGCGCCTGCTGGCCATGCGGCGCGGCGCCAGGTCCAGTTCGGCTCGGCCTCGTCGTAGGGCAGCGGCTCGGCGGCGAACTGGCTCGCCTCGCCGCGGGGATCGTAATGATCCCTCGAGAAATCGTGAGCCTGGGAATGCTGGCCGCTAGGAGGCGTCATCTTCGAAATAGGGCTCGTGCGGCGCCTGCAGCGTCGGGCGCGCGGCTGGCCGGCTCGTGATGGATGTCGGCGATCGCCGCCTGGGCGCGGAACAAAGCCTCGAAAGGGTCTTGGCCGCGGCCTTCGCCGCCGACCAGACGCGCGAGCTCGGCGAGCGGATCGGGCGCCGGTGGGGCTCTGCTCGGGCCTCGATTGCGGACCCGGCGCAGCGGCGCGCAGGCGACGTTCGAACTCGTCCAGATCGATGTCGGGACGAAACTTGGCGGCAAACTCACCCATGGCGCACCCTCACATCACGCAAAGCGCCGGAAAGAGATGACCTACCACAAGGGACGGTCGCGCGAAAAACCTCAGCGCATCTCTTTCGGCGCATTCACACCTAAAACCGACAATCCGGACGCCAGCACAGTCATTAACCCCGTCACAAGGGCCAGCCTGGCGCAGGTCAAATCTCTACTATCTTGATTAACAAAGCGTAATTGTGGCTGATCTTTGCCGCGATTCCAGTGGGAATGAAAAAGCGACGCCAATTCATGCAGGTAAAAGGCCAGACGATGCGGCTCATGCGCCGTTGCTGCGCTTTCGATAACGCGAGGATATTGCGCCAGATATTTGACCAGGCCCATTTCGCTTTCGTCCGACAGCAACGTCAGGTCCGGCCGCCGCCAGCACTCTGTCCAGACAAGATCCATGATCCGGGAACGCCGCGAGCGCCTGACGCAAGACGGAATGCGCGCGGGCATGGGCATATTGAACATAGAAGACAGGATTGTCTTTCGACTGTTCGATCACTTTCGCGAGATCGAATTCCAGCGGCGCGTCATTCTTGCGATAAAGCATCATGAAGCGCACGGCGTCGACGCCGACCTCGTCCACCACTTCGCGCAAGGTGACGAAGTCGCCGGACCTTTTCGACATTTTCACCGGCTCGCCGTCGCGCATCAGCTTGACCATCTGGCACAGCTTGACGTCGAGCGCGCATTTCCCGTCGCGACAGGGCCTCGACGGCGGCGCCCATGCGCTTGACATAGCCGCCGTGATCGGCGCCCCAGACGTCGACCAGCACGTCATAGCCGCCCTCGATCTTCTTGCGGTGATAGGCGATGTCGGAAGCGAAATAGGTGAAGGCGCCGTCGGATTTCTTCAAGGGACGGTCGACGTCGTCGCCGAAATCCGTCGATCTGAACAGGGTCTGCTCGCGATCCTCCCAATCCTCGGGCAATTGGCCCTTGGGCGGCGGCAGCCGTCCCTCATAGACCAGGCCTTTCGCGCGCAAATCGGCGATCGCCACGTCGACGTCGGAGAGGCCGTTGCGCTTCACATGCAGCGAGCGCTCGGAGAAGAACACTTCATGGGTGATGTTGAGCGCGGCGAGATCGTCGCGGATCATCGCCATCATCGCGTCGATCGCGGCGTCGCGCACCGGCGGCGAGCCATTCGCGCTTCCGGCTGTCCGAGCAGCGGACGCCGAATTGCTTCGCCAGCGCCTCGCCGACCGGCTTCAGGTAATCGCCGGGATAAAGCCCTTCGGGAATGCGTCGATCGTCTCGCCCAGCGCCTCGCGGTAGCGCAGATAGGCCGAGCGCGCGAGCACGTCGACCTGGGCGCCGGCGTCATTGATGTAATATTCGCGCGTCACCTCGCGAGCCCGCGAATTCCAGCAGCCCGGCCAGGGCGTCGCCGAACACCGCGCCGCGCCCGTGGCCGACATGCATCGGGCCGGTCGGATTGGCCGAGACATATTCGACATTGACCTTTTGCGCCGCGACGCGGCCGCGCGGCGCCGCGGCCGAAATCGGCGCCCTCGGCCAGCACGACCCGCAGAAGGTCGGCGAAGACGCGCGGCTTCAGGCGGATATTGAGGAAGCCCGGCCCCGCCACCTCGGCGTTCTCGACGTCCGGCCTCCTGGGTCAGCTCAAAGGCCAGTTCCGTGGCGAGCTGGCGCGGATTGGCGAAGAAGGCCTTGGCGTCCTTGGCGAAGACCATGGCGGCGTTGCAGGCGAGATCGCCCATGCCGGCGTCGCGCGGCGGCTCGACGACGAAGCGCGCCGGCGTCGAGATCTTGCGGCAGGCGCCCTTCCTTGCCGAACCGGTCGAGAATGGCGGCGATGCGGGCATGGAATTCGGCGTAAATGTTCATTGCGCAATTGGTCGTCTGGCTTGCCCGGTCGACTGGCTTGCTGATCCTCTGGCTTGCGCCGGGCTAACGCAAATCGCCGGCGCCGTCAAAGGATCCACGCGCAGCCCTGCCGCGGAGGTCACATCCTTTTCATGAGGGAACCTTGGCCCCGGCCCTGCATTTTTCCCCTGCGGGTCACCATCTCGAAGCTGAGCGTCCGGTAATCGTCCGGCAAGGAATTGCGCGCAGCCTTCATCTTCCGCAAGCGCGCGCATGCTATCTGGCAAGGACTGGCCATGTTCGGAATGAACTGGAAGACCTTCGAGCGTCCCGTCGACTCGCTTTCCGCCGCCAGCGACGGCGGCCCGAAGCTCAGCCGCGCCGCCGCGGCGTCCACGCATCGGCCTGGCGCTGGGCGCCGGCGCGGCGCGCGGCTGGTCGCATATCGGCGTGCTGCAGGAGCTGGAGGCGCGGCGCATTCCCGATCGACGTGATCGCCGGCGCCTCGATCGGCGCGGTGGTCGGCGGCTGTTATGCCGGCGGCCGGCTGTCGGCGCTGGAGGCTTTTGCGCGCTCGCTGACCAAGCGGCGGGTTTTTTCACTGATGGACGTGTCCTTTTCCGGCGTCGGCGTGCTCAGCGGCGGCAAGTTGCGCGACGAACTGGCGCGCGAACTTGTCGGGCATGCGCGATCGAAAACCTGCCGCTCGCCTTCGGCGCCGTGGCGACCGAGATCGGCTCGGGCCACGAGGTCTGGCTGCGGCGCGGCGACCTGGTGCAGGCGATCCGCGCCTCCTACGCCATGCCCGGCATTTTCGAGCCGTTGCGCATCGACAACCGCTGGCTGTTCGACGGCGCGCTGGTCAATCCGGTGCCGGTGACGCTATGCCGCGCCATGGGCGCGGAACTGGTCATCGCGGTCAATCTTGTCGGCGACACCGCCTATCGCGGGGCGCTGATCACCGACAGTTCGCTTCCCTCGGTCGAGGCGCCGGGGGACGCCGATGCGGGCGAGACCGCCGCCAGCGAAGCCCGGCAATTGCGCCGGCAATTCGGGCGCGGCGCGGACGGAGCGCCGGGCATAGCCGCCGCCATGCTCGACGCCTTCAACATCACCCAGGACCGCATCGCCCGCTCGCGCCTGGCGGGCGACCCGCCGGACGTGCTGATCAACGCGCGGCTGTCGAAGATCGGCCTGTTCGAATTCCACCGCGCCGACGAATTGATCGCCATCGGCCGCGAGGCCGCGCGCCGCGCCCTGAACGAGATCGCCGAGGTCGCGGCGCATCGAAGCGCAGCTTCACGGCCAGGTTCCCGCCTGAGGGCCGGAACAGCGACGGCTGCGCCCTAATGCGGCAGCTTGTCGGCGATGATTTCCATGCGCTGGATTTCGGGCTTGTTGGCGAAGAGCTGCGGCGCCTTGGCCATCAGCTGTTCCGCGACCTTGCCCTGCAGATGGGCGTCGCGGCCATGCTCATCGGCGAAGACATCGAAGATCCCGAAAGTGCGCGGCCCCATCTTGATGGCGAACCAGGCGGTGGTCTCCGGCTCCTTCTCCACCAGATGCTGCGCGCCCGACAGGAAGGCCGCGACCTCCTGCTCCTTGCCGGGACGCGCTTCGAGCTGGGCGTAAAGCGCGAGCTTGGTCATCTCTTCCTCCGTCGTTCGCCATGCCCCCCGAAGGCTGCGGATGATGAGCGACCTGCGCTGCGGGCGCAACCCGCCTCCCGAAAATGTGTTTGCGGGATCAGCCTGTTGCGCGCGAAAGCCTTCCGCGCCTCAAAAGACGCAGAAGACTGTCTCCGCAAGCAGAAGGGTGTGAGCGCGCCGCCGGAGGTTGTCAGGCGCTGGCGATATACTCGCGAAGCGCCTTGTGCTCGGATTCGATCATCTCCAGGCGATGCTTGACGACGTCGCCGATGGAGACGAGGCCCGAGAGCCGCCCGTTCTCGATGACCGGCAGATGGCGGAAACGCCCCGACGTCATCTGCTCCATCACGTGGTCGATCGCCTCTTCCATCCGGGTGGTCACGACCTTGCTGGTCATGTGCTTGGAGACGGTTCCTGCAACGCGCCGGGTCCGTGGCGGCCAACCGCCCGGACGATGTCGCGCTCGGACAAGATGCCCAGAACTTCGCCGTCGCCTCCCGTCACGATCACGGCGCCTATGCCTTTTTCGGCAAGCGTGCCGGCGATTTCCTGCAGTGTGCGATGGGGTTGCGTGGTGGTCACATCGTGACCCTTGACAGCGATGATCCTAGGCAACAGTCATGGGGGCTCCTCCATTCCAACGCGGGCGCTTTATGGAACGCGGCGCCTAACGGCTCCGTTCCTGCCCGTCATTTGAGCATATCCCCGAAAAGTCCAGACTTTTCGGACGAGAATACGCATTTAAACAAGACGATGGAGCATTCTTCCAATTCCGCGAAACGGCAGATGCTCCAGCGGTGAGGATGCGCCCGTTCGGGCGGGAGCGCAAGCGAGCCGCGCTGGGTCAGGCCTTGCGTCTTTGGTCGAACAACGGCGCCAGCAAAATGCCGACGAGAAAGCCGCCGATATGGGCCTCCCAGGCGACCGGCGCATTGGTCATGCCGAGACCCTGGCCGCCGAGGCCGATCAGCAGGTTCGAGGCGAACCAGAAGCCGATGAAGGCCAGGGTCTGGCGATTGGCCATGATCTCCCGAGGTCGGCGAGCTTCGGCGCCTCCGCCGGCGCGCCGGCATAGGTTTCGTCGCGGCAAAGGCGCCCGGCTGGAACACGAAGCGCGCCGCCGCGCCCATATAGGCGGAAATGGCGGCCGAGGCGCCGACCATGGGCGCGAGTTCGGTCAGATGGAAGCCAAGATAGAAGAAGGCGCCGCCGATCGCGCCGAGCGCGCCGAGCAGCAGGAAAAATGCGCGTTCCGAAACGGCGCGCCACCGGCGAGCCGAAGGCGGCGAGCCAGACGCCGTTGAAGATCAGATGCGTCCAGTCGCCATGCAGGAAGGCGTAGCTCAAAGGCGTCAGCCACAGGCCGCGGGGCGACCCGTAGGTGAGGAAAAACTGGCCGATCTCGCCCTGCTCCGCCGAGCCCGTCGCCACCTTGGTCAGATGGTCGAGCACGGCGCGCTGGTCGAGGAGAAAGCCGAACCGCGCGGGGATGAAGCGTATTGCGCGACGAGCTGGAGTTCGGCCTCCGGCGGCAGCCAGACGCGGACCGCATGGACCAGGGTCAAGACCGCCAGCAGCAGCAGGACCACGCCGGGAATGTTGAAGATCGGCTCGCGGATTCGCTCGCGCATGGGGAAACTCTCATCAGTCGCGACACGAAGGGCCGATCTTCATCATGTCAGGTTTCGCGCGTAAAAAACAAGAAAGGGGAGAGCTGGAGCAAGCTCTCCCCCTTGGACGGCCATTAACCGTCTTGACTGGGCGGCGCGCCGTTGCGCTGGCCATGACGTCCTGGAGCCGGTCGACCCCGCCTTCTTCCCCGAGCAAGAGAGGGACGGAGGAAAATGTGTTCCAAAACAATGCCTAGTCTAGTCTGTGAACGTTGCGTCATCCGGGTCGCTTAACCGCAGCCGCTTCGTTCGACGCCTTGGACTATGCCGAAATCAGGGCCGCCTGGCAATGTAAACCGGTCGTTAATGTTAACGGCGGCGCGGCCAAATGAAACTGGCAAGATATCGCGTCCGTATCGCTCGACGCCCGCTCGCCGCCCGCCAAGCCTCGCCGTTTCAAGCGCTTGCCGCCCCAGAGGAGATCTTGTGGCCTGAACTTCGCTGCTTCCCTCCCGAAAGCGGGTCCAAACCAAAAATCTGGCCCGCATCTGGACGCAAACGACCCAGAACCAAACAAGGGCGAAAAAATGAGACAGGCGGCGACACAAGAGCTTTACAGCTACTGGAACCAATTGCGGGGCGCTCGGCTGTCGCCGGAGCGCGAGGAGATCGACCCTTCCGCCATCCGCCACATCCTGGCCGACACCATGATCCTGGAAGTGGACGAGGAGCGCCAGTTTCCGGTGCGCATTTCCGGCACGCGCCTGAACGCGCTGTTCCAGAGCGAACAGAAGGGCAGTTCCTTCGTCGGCCTGTTCGCCCCCGAAGAGCGCCAGGCCGCCAGCGCCATGATCCTTTCGGTGCTCGACGGCGTGCGCCCCATCGTCGCCGGCCTCACCGCCGCGCCGGAAGAGGGCGAGGCCGCCACGCTTGAACTATTGCTATTGCCGCTGCGCCATCATGGCAAGAACTCACGCGCGCATCCTCGGCGCCCTGACCCCAACCGCCATTCCGTCCTGGCTTGGCCTGCGCCAGGCGACCTGCCTGCGCATGATTTCGATGCGCTTCATCGAGAACGGCCATCTCGGCCCGACCCTTCCCATGCTGCAAGGCTCGGGGTCCACGCCAAAGTCGCCGGACGAACTGGCCCGCCGGATGAAAACCCGCCGCCGCGCCTTCTTCGTCATTCCCGGCGGGCGCTCATCCTGAAAGAGTTTCGCGTTGAATTTGAAGAGCTTGAGCCACAGGATTGCCCCGCCGGCGCCTCAATCTGACATTGTGAGGCCCGAATCCGACCTTAGCCATCTCCCCCTGTTCCGCCGCGGCGCCGCCCGGAAAAATGCAGGGAGATGGAATGAAAAACTTCAAGTGGGGCAAATGGGGACTTAATTCGGGACTTCTGGCGGCCCTCCTGGCGACCGCTTCGGCGGCGCCGCTGGCGACCGCCTTCGCCCAGACCTGCTCCTGCCCCTGCGGAGCGAGCGGCGTCCGCGCCGAAGAGCCGCCCCCGCCCCTGCCCGAATATGAGCAGCCGCCGATGCCCGCCGCCGGCTATCTGTGGACGCCCGGCTACTGGGCGTGGAACAATTCCGACTATTACTGGACGCCCGGAACCTGGGTCGAGCCGCCGCATGCAGGCCTGCTCTGGACCCCCGGCTACTGGGGATGGTCGGACGGAGCCTATGCCTTCCACAACGGCTACTGGGGGAGCCATGTCGGTTTC
The DNA here is from genome assembly GCA_963710275.1 of uncultured Alphaproteobacteria bacterium. Classification (GTDB taxonomy): domain Bacteria; phylum Pseudomonadota; class Alphaproteobacteria; order Rhizobiales; family Beijerinckiaceae; genus Rhodoblastus. The sequence continues at coordinate 118,669 of CAVPZS010000002.1, forward strand.
TACGGCGGCGTCGACTACGGCTACGGCTATGGCCCCGAAGGCTATCGCGGCGGCCGCTGGGACAATGGCGTGTTTTTCTATAATTCGGCCGTGACCGCCGGGCTTCTCGCCGGCGCCCACGCCTTCAACGATCCGGTCCCGCCGGCCGCTCCCGGCGCGCGCGCCAGCTTCAACGGCGGCGCTGGCGGAACCCTGGCGAAGCCGACGCCCGAGCAGCTTGCCGCGGCGAAGGAGCCGCATGAAAATCCCACCGCGGCCCAGCGCGAACATGTCCGCGCCGCCAGCATGAGTCCCGCCGCCTTCGCCGCGACCAACCAGGGCAAGCCCGCCGTCGCGGCCACGGCCCAGCCCGCGAGCCTCGCCGCGCCGGCGGCGGCCCCCAGGGCGCCTGCCGCGCCGGTCGCTCCGGCCGCCGTCGCGCCCGCGCATCCGGTCGAAGGGGGACGTCCCCTGCCCCACGCGGCGCCGCAGGCCGTGGCGCCGGCGGCGCCGCAGCCTCAAGCCGTGGCGCCGGCGGCGCCCGGGAACGCGCCCGTCAAGCCGGCGGTCAGGCCGAATGCGCCGGTGCCTCCGGCCGCCGCCATCGCGCCTGCGCATCCGGGCGCCGGCGGACATCCGCCGCCCCACGCCGCGCCGCAGGCCGTGGCGCCCGCGGCGACGCAGGCTGTGCCGGCAAAGCCGCAGGCCGCCCCCGCGCCGCATGAACGCCCGGCGGCGCTCGCCCCGCGCGCCCCGGCGGCGCAGCCGCAGCCACATGCGCCCCAGGCCCAACCTCTGCCCCAGGCCCACGCCGCGCCCCCGCCGCGCCGCCGGCCGCGCATCCGCCGCAGCCCCAGGCGCATCCGCAGCCGCAAGCCGCGGCCAAGCCGGGCGGACATCCGCATTGCGGCGGACCCGGCGAGCCGGCCTGTCGTTGATCGGGACGGCGCGGCGCCAAGGTCGCCGCGCCGCTTAGATCACTTACGCGCGAATCATTCGGGAAACTGGTTGCAGGCGCCTTCATTTCCATCGAGGAGTTGCACGCCGGCCTTGCCCGTCGCCAGATAGTCGGCGGGCGTGCAACCCGAGGCGATGTCGTCGTAACTGCGGAGGTTTTCGCCGCTCGATCCTCTCGGACTCCAGGCCAGGCCGCCAAGCGCGCATCCCGCGAGTTCGGTCCAGATGGCGTTGCCGCCGGCAGCATTGTTCTTGCGGGCGCCATCGCGGATTTTTTCCGCGCGCGCGCCGTTGGACTTCGCGCATTGGGCGGTGAATTCGCAGGTTTTCCGCGCGTCCCGGCAATGCGCCAGAGCCTGGCCGGCGACGACCGAAAGCGCCAAAGACGCCGCAATTACCGATAAAATCCTCATGGCCGCCTCCGCGAACGCCTCTTCGCCGCAAAATGCGGCGGCGCGCCTGTACCGCGTCTCTGTTTCGATACCATGTCGGAGGGTGTTTGCAGGCGCCAAAAGGCAAGGTTCAGGCATAAACCATGAACGGGCGAGAATGTTATGATCGCGCCAATCGGCACAGATCGCGAACCGCTTGCAACTTGCGACGTGTCGCCCCGAGGTGAAGGGAAGATTGGAGGCCTCGGAAGGGAATCGAACCCCTCCTGAGAGGATTTGCAGTCCCCGGCGTCACCGCTCCGCCACGAGGCCCCATGTCGACGCACAACGCAAAACCCTGCGCCGACAAGTCATTGATAAGGGCAAATTCTTGCGGAAGCCTTTACGCCGGTAACATGAACTTCGCTGTATCGCTTTTCCTGTCCTTTTTCTTTCCCCCTCGCCGTCATCTCGTTGCCAGAAGGCGCGCTTATGCCCAGCATAGGAGTGGCGAAGATCCGATTCGCCAGATTGCCGGGAGGACGCCTTGGCCAAACGCCTCACCAAAGCCGAACGCGACGCAGCGCGCGTCAATACCCTGACCGAAGCCTTGCAAAGCGTGATTTCCGCCCACAAGGCGATCCACGAGACGACGAAGAAAAAAGCGGCGGATTCGCTGCTGGACGCGCCAAACGCCTTGATCGCCGCCCTGGCCCTGGAAATCTGGCCCCATTGCGACGGCGACGATTGCCGCGAAGCCTTGAACTTCATTCTTGAGGGCGTCCGCGCCCATGTCCAGGAGATCGAGGCGAATTTCCGCGTCGATCGCCTGCTCCCGGAAGGGAGCCTCGCGGCGGCCTTCGCCGAATATGAAAGCGAAGCCATGCATTGACGCGGAAAAGCAGGACCATGGCGCATGTCGGATGAACTGAAGCAGAAATTCCGCGCCATGGCCTCGGGAGCGCAAAACCTCGCCATCGCCTATATTGGCGTCGTCAACGCGCTTTTCCCGGCCTTGCGGCGGCTCGGCGCGGTCGCGCCGGAAAGGCTGGCCGACGAGGCCGGCATGGATGCAGGCTATGTGCGGCGCTGGTGCGACGCAGCCTACGCCTTCGGCTATCTCGAAGCCGAGGGCGAAACGTTCCGGCTCGGCGAAAGCGGCGCTGGCCATGCTCGCCGACGCGCCGGATACGCTGATGCCGCTCGCCGCGCAGCTCGTGCTGAACGTGCACATGGCGGAACGCGCCGCGGGGCTGATGCGCAGCGGCGCACGCCCGGGCGAAAAAGTCATGGCCGAACGCGAAACCCTGCTGCCCTGGTTCGGCCCGATGCTGGAAGGAAATTTCGCCGGCTTCTTCGAGAACACCATCTGCCCCGCCCTGCCGATCTTCGCCGAAATCGACGCCCGCGGCGGCCTCGTCGTCGATCTCGGCTGCGGCAACGGCTGGTATCTCCGCGCGCTGGCGCGCCGCTATCGTCAGTTGCGGGGCCTCGGCCTCGACGGTTTTCAGGAAAATGTCGCGCAATCGGCGCGGCTTGCCGAGGCTGAAGGATCAGGCGGAAGGCTGCGTTTCGCGAGCGGCGACGCCCTCGCCTTCACCCTGGACGAGCCCGCCGACGCCATCGCCATGAGCCGCGCCTTGCACCACGTCTGGGAGGCCGGCGGCGCCGGATTCATCCGCCGCTTGCGCGACGCGCTGCGGCCAGGCGGCGCGGCGGTGATCTGGGAGCCCGACTGGCCCGCCGAGCGCGCCGACCTGCGCAAGCCCCAGCGCCGCGGCATGGCGTTCCAGAACCTCACCGAACATGTCCAGGGCAATCATCTGTTGCGCGCCGACGAGATCGCCGCGGCTTTCGCCGCCGAGGGCATGGCGCCCGAAATCCATCGTTTCGCCGACGGGCAGGAAGCCCTCATCGTCGCGCGCAAGGGCGGCGCGGACTGAGCGACGGCTCAGCGCGGGTCGACCGCCTCCGATTGCGGATCGACCAGTCCGGCCAGCTTGCGCAGATCGGCCAGCCGCACTTTCGCCAGGGCCGCCTTGGCCGGCTTTTGCAGGCTGGCGATCTCCTCGTCGCTGAGAAAGCGAACGCCGGCTTCCGTGGAAGTGCGCCACACCAGTTCCGCGTGTTTTTCGATCTTGCTGCGGCCCAGCAGCAGCCTGAAGTGTTTGGTCAGGGCCATTTCCGTGGGCACGTCCAGACGAGCGCCGGTCGCGGAAATATCGATCAGCTTGATGTCGTCGACTGCGCCGTTCTGGCAGTAGACCGTGGCCGTGATCTGGGTTTTCTTGCGATCCTCGTGCCGTCTGGCTTTTTCGAAATTGATGACCGCAGCGTCCAGCTTGTCTATTTCATCTTCCGTCAGGAAACGAACGCCGGCCTGCGTATTGTTGCGCCAGACGATCTCGGCTATTTTTTCGATTTTGACACGGCCGAGAAGCAATTTGAAATGCTTGCTTACGGCGACGTCTGGCGGAATGTTGACGCGCACTCCCGTCGGCGAGATATCTATCAGTCTAACCTCGGCCACGACGCCGTTCTGTCCAATGATCGAGGCTGTGAGATCGGTTTTCTTGCGGTTGCCAAGCCGCCTATCTTTCTCGAAAGTCATGATCGCCGCTTCTGTCGTTAATCGAGGTCGCGAATATCATCACAGGAAATTGACAATAAAAAGTTACGCTAGGTCATTAAGCCAATGAAACCGTTTGTCTATAGCCGCTATACACTGCCTCAACCACCTTGCGTTGCGTATCGCCCTGGGCGCCATTCGCGGGTGCGAACCCAAACCCGCTTTCAGGTCAAGAACATGGTGCGGTATGGCAGATTGCGAAGATTTAAGCGAAGTCTACCGGCAACAGCCCGAGCCCCCGCCGGCGCGCGCCAGCTGCACGGGCGGGCACGGCGTGTCGCCGTAAGAGCAGAACACGCAGCAGTCGCCCGGTTTTGGGCGCAACATTTCCCGACAATGCGGGCACTGAAAGAAGAATTGGCAGGCGTTGGTCGGCATCATCTCGGTCGAGGCGCGCCCGCAATGGGGACAGGTCAGCGTCGATTGCAGGATCACGGAGGGCTGGGCGCTGTTCATCGGCTTGTCCTCACATCCGCGACCGCGGAAAGGCGGCGCTATTTGCCGTCGCGATGCTTGTCGGCGAAGTCGCGCGCGACCCGCGCCCGACAGACGGCGGCGAAGGATTGATACAGGGTTCCACTGTTGTTGGCGGCGATCGCGTCGCAGCGGGCTTTCGCCTTTGTATAAGCCTTTTTCGTCGCGACCTTGGCCCTGTCGAGGAACAAGGCTTCGCATTTTTCCACCACCGGATCGGACAGGCCATTGTCGGCGCTCGACCCGAGCTGGCAGGCGTCGAGAATCGTGAAGGCGCGGTCGCAATCGGGCGCCGCATCGATGGCCTCCAGCACCCCCTGGGCGTAGGAGCCCGCCTTCGCCGCCGCGGCGTCGCTCACCGGACAGGAGCCCGCGGAAGCCGCGGCGAAAGCCGGCCCGCAGGAGAAAACCGCCGCAGCGAAGGCCAGCGCGCGGAAACCCGTCACAAATCCTCGAGATCGAAATCGAGGATCGCCATTTGCAGGGTGAAGGATTTGCCCTTGGGATCGTCGGCGGAGATCATGCCGAGGAAATCGTCGCCGCAATTGAGTTCGACCGAATCGGTTTTTTTCATCCGCGATGCGATCTTCAGGTCGTCATTTTCGAACAGGCGCCGCAGATATTCCTGCAGGACCGGGCGCTCGACCGGAATTTTCATGGCGAAGGAAAAGGACCGGTCGCCATCCTCGTCGTCGACGGCGATGGTCGCCGATGGCGCGCTCGCCGAAATTCACCACGGCCTGCTCGACATTTTTCGGATCGAGGCCGACCTTGATGCCGGGCGCGCCAAAGGCATTTACGCAGGAATTCCTGCAATTTGCGCAATTCGCTCTTGTCCAAGACCCGTCTCCGTTCCCTGCCCCGGCGCCATTGTCAGGCGCTGGAAGTTCCGTCCCGAGGCTTGCCAAAAACCGGCCGTCCACGCAAGGGGCGAAAAAAATTACGGGGAAATCTTTATTCCTCCACGAGCTTCGGCCGCGAGGATCTGATCCATTTCGCGCGCCGGTTCGGCGCAGCCCGAGTCGCCGACGATTCGCGCCGGCACGCCGGCCACCGTGACATTGGGCGGCACCGGCTTGAGCACCACCGAGCCGGCGGCGATGCGCGAGCAATGGCCGATTTCGATATTGCCGATGATTTTCGCCCCCGCGCCGATCAGCACGCCGTGGCGGATCTTCGGGTGGCGGTCGCCGCGTCTCATGGCCGGTGCCGCCGAGCGTCACGCTGTGCAGGATCGACACATCGTCCTCGATCACCGCCGTCGCGCCGACCACGAGGCCGGTGGCGTGGTCGAGGAAAATGCCCTTGCCGATCTTCGCCGCCGGATTGATGTCGGTCTGGAAGGCCGACGAGGAGCGGCTTTGCAGATAGAGCGCGAAATCCTTGCGGCCCTCGTTCCACAGGGCGTGGGCGAGCCGTGCGTCTGCAGGGCGTGAAACCCCTTGAAATAGAGCAGGGGCTCGATCAGCCGCATGCAGGCGGGGTCGCGGTCGGCCACGGCGAGGATATCGGCGCGGATCGCCACGCCGATGGACGGATCGCGCGCGGCGAGATCGAGGAAAGTTCTGGCGGATGATGTCGCCGGGAAAGTCCGAATGCGAAAGCCGCGCCGCCAGCCTGTGGCCGACCGCCTGTTCCAGCGTCGCATGGTTGAGCACGGAGGACGCCAGAAAGCCGCCGAGTTCCGGCTCGCGACGCAAGGCCTCCTCCGCCTCGAAGCGGATTTGCGAGAACACCGGATCGGGATCGTTCTTGTGCAGCGGCCGCACATTGCCGACGCTCGCCATGCAAACACTCCTCCACGCGATGCGGACTTTCAACTTAGCCAAACCGCCACGTCGATCAAAGCTCTCCAAAAAGGCTAGCACGCCTTCCTTAAACACTTTGTCGCCGACCGCCTGGTTATGGTCGCGGCCCGGAATGACCAGCGGCGCGGGCGTTTTTCATCAGGCTCGCCAGCGCCAGCGGGATCGCCCGCGACATCGTCCTCCGAGCCGACGCAAACCAGGGTCGGCGCCGTCGATCTTCGCGACCTCCGCCGCGCTCATGGCGTGGCGCGAGCCGCGCATGCAGGCGGCGAGCGCCTTGAGGTCGCTTTTCGTCGCCTCGGCGAAGGCGCGGAACATGCGTCTGCATCGGATCGGTCAGATTCGCTGCAGCGACTTCGCCTCCATGGCGTCGGCTATGCCGATCGGCAAGCCCGCGCCATCCACCAGATGGATGCCCAGCCCGCCGAGCACAAGGCCCCTCAGCTTCTGCGGCGCCGCGAACGCCAGATGGGCGGCGATCCGCGCGCCCATCGAATAGCCCATCACGTCGGCGCGCTCGATGTCCAGATGGTCGAGCAGGTTTCCGGCGTCGCGCGCCATGATCCAGCGGCGTATAGGCTGCGGGATCCCTAGAGCTTTTCGCTGCGCCCATGGCCGCGATTGTCGAAAACGATGGTGCGCCGTCCCGGCATGGGTCAGGGTCTTGACCCATTGCGGAAAAACCCAGTTGACGCCGTGGTTGGAGGCGAAGCCGTGGATGAGCAGGATCGGCTCGCCGCGATCCGTCGCGCTTCGGCGCGAAATCGAGATAGGCGAGGCGAACCCCGTCCGAAGAAAATTCCTGCATCGATCTGTTCCCGGCGAAGCGGCATTGGAACAATGCGACGCCGAGCCGGTGCAAGGAGCTCAGGCGTGAAGGCGCTTCACCAGCGCAGCCAGCGCCCGCCGGCGAACCAGCCCAGCGCCACGACGATCGACGTCGCCAGCATATACCAGACGGCGAGGAAAAAGGGCGAGTCGTCGGGACAATTCATGGCGTAGAGCGTCGCCGCCAGTCCCGAGGCCGCGAAAGCCGCCGCCGCCCCGGCCCGCGCGGGTCGCTCGGCGCGCCATGCTTCAGCGCGAGGAACAGCCCGGCCAGCGGCGCCAGCGCCATGATCGGCACCAGCATCAGGCAATGCACGGCGTTATGGCCGATCATCCGCGTCGCCCATTGGTCTTCGCGGGACGCCGCCATTTCCGCGAGGCAGGCGAGGACGACCATGGCGGGCGCGAGCCAGACGGCGCGCGGCGTCGCTGCCGAGTTCCGCGACCGGGCCGCGCCAGCCGCCAGGCCAGCACCAGGCCCGCTGCGCCGCCATGGTCGAGGTGAAGACGAACTTGAACAGGAAGCGCGGCTGGTCGAGCGAGGCGAAAAACGTGTCGCGAAAGCCGAGGAAGATGAAGAAAGGAATGGCGGAAACGAGAAAACCGACGAGCGAGGTCGAGCGTGAAGACCTGGCGCATGGGCGCAGGCTTCGCGTCGATGTCCGCCGCCAGCGCGGCGATGAGAGTCGTTCTGTGTCTTCATGACTGGCTCTTTGCGATAGAGTTCGGCCAGCGCCTTCAGGCCGCGATGCACGGAGACGCGCAAGGCGCCCTCGGTCACTCCGAGTTTGACCGCCGCGACTGCAGGCTTTCGCCGCGGATCGACACCGCCTCGATGGCTTCGCGCTGCTTGCCGCTCAACTGGCCGAGCAGGCGCAGGGCGTCCTGCTTTTCCTGCTCGCGCTCGAAATCCTCGGTTTCCGGCGGCGAGGCCAGCACATCCTCGAAATCGGCGATGTCAGTTTCCGCGCGGCGGCCGCGGCGGCGCGCGGCGTCGATGATCTTGTTGCGGGCGATGGCGGCGATCCACGGCGTCAGGCTTTGCGCCGGGTCCCAGGTGTGACGCTTGAGATGGATGGCCAGATAGGGTTTCCTGCACCGCGTCCTCCGCCTCGCTCGGCGCGAGGCCGGCGCGCGCGCAGGCCTTGCGGCACAGATTGCGCAGATAGGGCGAAAGATCGGTCAGCAGACGGCGATAGGCGGCCCCGTCGCCCGCCAGCGCGGCGCGCATGGCGCGTCAGCGTCCAGTCCTCGATCCTGCGCCTGCAAATCCGGCATCCATCACCCTGTTTCGCGCGAGGGCGGCGGATTGTTACAACAAAAATGACCAAAATTGCGCCGCAGCGCGCTTTTATTTTCCCGTCGCAAAAAATTCGATCGACGGTCGTAACGCAGTCGCGGCGGCGCGTAAGGTTGGTTGGGCGCGCACGAGTCCTGCAACATCCTTTCAGGAGCATAACGACATGAGCAAAGCCAACCTTTCCCGCGACCTCGTCCTCGCCGCCTCGCTGCTTTCGGCGCTGGCCGCCGCCGCGCCGGCGCAGGCCGAAAGCAAGCAGGAGAAATGCTTCGGCGTCGCGCTGAAGGGAGCCAATGATTGCGCGGCGGGCGCGGGAACCACCTGCGCCGGAACGTCCGCGATCGATTACCAGGGCAATAGCTGGAAATTCGTCCCCAAGGGAACCTGCGCGACTTTGAAACTGCCCGACGGCCGCATGGGCTCGCCGACCGCGCTCGATCGCGACCGCCCGAAGTCCTGAGTCCCTCCAGGGAGCGCGTCGCCATGAATGCGCCCTGCCAGGAATATTCGGCCGCAAATCGCCCGGCCTTGCGCCTGCCGCGCGCGCCGGGGCCGGGCTGAAGCCGGAGCATTATGCGGAGATCCTGGCGACGCGGCCCGATCTTGGATTTTTCGAAATCCACGCCGAAAACTACATGAGCGCCGGCGGCCCGCCGCATCGCTGGCTGGCCGCGCTATCGCGGAAATCTATCCCTTGTCCGTGCATGGCGTCGGCCTGTCGCTCGGCTCGGCCGAAGCGCTCGACCGCGAGCGGCTGGCGCGGCTTGCCCGCGTCGTCGCGCTTTATCAGCCGGCGCTGGTGTCGGAACATCTCGCCTGGTCGGATTTTTCCGGCCGCGCCTTTCCCGATCTCTTGCCCCTGCCCTATGACGAGGCCAATTGCCGCCGCATCGCGGACAAGATCGACGCGACGCAGACGGCGCTCGGCCGGGCGATCCTCATCGAAAACCCGGCGACCTATCTGCGTTTTGAAGGCGACGTCGCTCGACGAGACGCAATTTCTGGACGAACTCGCGCAACGATCCGGCTGCGGCCTGCTGCTCGACGTCAACAATGTCCATGTCAGCGCCGTCAACCACGGTTTTGCGGCGCGGGACTATCTCGACGCCTTTCCGCTGGCGCGGGTCGGGCGAAATCCATCTCGCCGGCTTCGCCAGAGGCGACGCGACGCCCACGGCGCCTTCCTGATCGACGACCACGGCGCGGCGGTCAGCGACGAGGTCTGGGCGCTCTACGCCCACGTGCTGCGCCGCGCCGGTTCCCGCGCCCGACGCTGGTCGAATGGGACAATGACGTGCCGGACTGGGAGGTTTTGCATGGCGAGGCGCGGAAGGCGCTCGCCGCGTTCTCGGCGACGTCGGCGTCCTGCCGGGCGCAACGCCTGCCCCACTCGACGTCAAAACGGGGAGAGTGGCCAACGAGCAGCAATCGCGGATTGGCGCCAGGGGCAGGCCAGTTCGCCGAAGCCCTGGCGGATCCGGCGCGCCCCGTCCCCGGCCTCTTTACGCCCTGCGACACTTCGGCTCGTTTCTCCGTCTATCGCAACAATTCCGCCGTCGCCTCCGATCAACGCCCTGAAGGAGCAGTTTCCGACAGTCGCGAAACTCGTCGGCGACGAGGCTTTTTCCGGCCTCGCCCGCGCCTTTGCGCGGGAGATCCCGCCGCGCTCGCCTGTGCTGGGCGACTATGGCGCCGATTTCCCCGATTTCGCCGCAAAATTCCTCGCTTCCTGCGGCGCCGGCGCTGAAACGCCCTATCTGCCCGATATCGCGCGGCTCGACTGGGCGCGCCTCCGGGCCTTGCGCGCGGAGGAAGCCGCGCCCTGCCCGACCTCGCGCCTGGCCGCAGCTCGACGCCGGGCGGCTCGCGGAAACGCGCGTCGCGCTGCATCCTTCTCTGGCGCTGGTCGCGTCCGACTGGCCGATCCTGGCCATCATCGACGCGCGACGGAGCGCCGGTGGAAGACTGGCGCGGCGAGACCGTCCTTGTCCTGCGCCCGCACGCCGACCTGATCTGCGTCGCCTGCCCGCCCGGCGCCGCGTCCCTGCTGCGCGCGTGCCTCGAACACAAGCTCCTCGGCGAAGCGGCGCAGGCCGCGACCGCGACGGACCCGGACTTCGATTTCGGCCGCACGCTGGTCGAGCTGACTGAGTATCGGCGCGATTATCGCTTTAAATCAATGATGAACGATCAATACTTCAACGGGAGAGCGAAATGAGCGTACAGGCCGAAACCGCCGGGCTGCCCCTGCCTTATCTGAACGGACTCTGGAACGCCGCGCGACCCGGGGTCGCGGCGCTGGCGCAGACCGCGCTGCGGCTGGCGCTGGCCGTGCCCTTCTTCAAGTCGGGCCTGACCAAATGGGACGGATTTTTCCAGCTGAGCGACAGCGCCGACACGCTGTTCGCCGAAGAATTCAAGCTGCATCTGTTCGGGGCGGAATATCCGTTCCCGGCGCCGCATGAAATGGCCTTCGCCTCCGGCTGCATGGAGATTTTCCTGCCGATCCTGCTGGTTCTCGGCCTGGGAACGCGGCTGGCGGCGCTGGGCCTGCTCGGCATGACCGCGATCATCCAGCTCACCGCGCCGGAAGGCTGGGCCAATTTCCACCTGATCTGGGCGGCGAGCGCCCTGGCGATCCTCGCCCATGGTCCCGGCCCGCTGTCGCTCGACGCCCTGATCGGACGGTTTCTTTTCGGAAAGCATGGCTGAGGAACGGAGAAAACGCCCCTACCCAAATCCGGCGGCAGCGATTATGGTGCGCGGCACACCGCCCCCGACGCGTTTTGCGGCGCCCAGCTCGAAAACGCCTTGCGCAACCGGATAGAAAATATGTCGGACCACGCCATACCGCATTTCCACAACCAGCCCGGCCTGCAGAAAGTCCGCGTCGGCGCCCGGGAATTCATGTGCATCGGCGCGCTGCCGCCTTTCGACCATCCGCACGTCTATATCGACATGGGCGGCGACGCCGAGGCGATCTGCCCCTATTGCTCGACCCATTACGTCTTTGCCGAAGCCTTGCACGGCCATGCCGACCCGGCCGAATGCGAATTCTCGGGGATGCCCGCCTGACCGGCTGAATGCGGCCCCGACCGGGCTTCGAGACCCCTGGGAATTCATGACGTGACGTCGCACTCCCCCATCGTGATCGCCGGCGGCGGCGTCGGCGGCCTCACCGCAGCCCTGGCGCTGGCGAAGATCGGCCGCGCCTCGCTGGTGCTGGAGCGCGCCCCGGCCTTCCGCGAGGTCGGCGCCGGGTTGCAGCTCGCGCCCAACGCCACGCGCATCCTGCGCGATCTCGACGTACTGGAGCTGTTGAAAGGCCTCGCCGTCGCTCCCGAGCACATCCGCATCCGCCGCGGCGCCGACGGCGCGGATCTCGCCAAGATTTCCCTCAGCAACGCCGAAAAGCGCTATGGCGCGCCCTATTACGCCATTCATCGCGCCGACCTGCTCTCCGCCCTGCTGGAGCGGGCGCGACAAAACAGCCTGATCGAGATCCGCTCCGATTCGACCCTCACCGGCTTCATCCAGGACGAGCAGGGCGTCGCCGTCACCTACAGGAGCGGCGGCGAAATGCGCCGCGCGGCGGGCGAGGCGCTGATCGGCGCCGACGGCGTGCGCTCGCTGGTGCGCACCCGCCTGCATGGCGAGGACGGCGACAAGCCTGTTTATACCGGCCACACCGCCTGGCGCGTCATCCTGCCGGCCTCCGACCTGCCCGAGCCAATGCGCCGCGCCGCCGCCAATCTCTGGCTCGGCGAGCGGTGCCATCTCGTCCATTACCCGCTGCGCGGCGGCTCCATCGTCAATGTCGTCGCTTTGGTCGAGGACGCCTGGCGCGGCGACGGTCCCGATTCCGATTTCTGGGACAATGAAGGCGACTGGAAGTTCCTGGCCAATCGCTTCAAGTCCTGGTCGAAGGAGGCCCGTGACCTGATCCGCGCGGGCGACGGCTGGCTGCGCTGGCCGCTGTTCGACCGCCCGCCGATCGAATTCTGGTCGCGCGGCCGCGCCGCCCTGCTCGGCGACGCCGCCCATCCCATGCTGCCCTATCTCGCCCAGGGCGCCGCCCAGGCGATCGAGGACGCGCAGGCCCTGGCGCAGAGCTTTGCCGATCAGCCCGATGATTCCACCCGCGCCCTCGCCGCTTATTCTTCGGCGCGCATCGCGCGGGCCGGGCAGATTCAATACGCCTCGCGGAGCCAGGGACGGATCTACCACATGTCCGGTTTCAAGGCCTTTGCCCGCGACATGGTCCTGCGCGCCTCGGGCTCGAACCGGCTGCTGGCGCGACAGGACTGGATCTATTCGGCTTGATCAGCCGTTGCGGGGCGCCGGCATTCGGGTTAAGCACCTTATACTGATTTCCGGAGCGCAAGCCGAAGTATGAGTTTTGACGCTGCCGAAACCCCCGACTTGCGCACTGCCCATGTGATCGTCGTCGCCAATGAAAAAGGCGGCTCGGGCAAGTCGACGCTGTCGATTCATCTCTCCGTGGCCCTGCTCAAGGCCGGATATCGCGTCGCCACCATCGATCTCGACGTGCGCCAGCGTACTTTGACGCGCTTTTTCGAGAATCGGGCGTCCTGGGCGCGGACGGCGCCCTGGCAGGTGGAGCTGCCCCGGCATTTCGCGCCCGACCGCGCCGAATCGAAGAATGTCTCTGACAATGATTCGGCCGAGTTCGCCATTTTCGCCGAAGCCATCGGCGAAGTGGAGCACAGCTATGAATTCGTGGTCATCGATACGCCGGCCAGCGACAGCTATCTGATGCGCCTCGCCCATTCGCTGGCCGACACGCTGATCTCCCCGATGAACGACAGTTTCATCGACATGGACGTGCTGTCGCGCGTGCATCACGACCGCAGCCAGCGCGGCCGGGTCTCGCAATATGCCGAGATCGTGATCGAGGCGCGGCGCAAGCGGCGCCTTGTCGACAATGGCCTGATCGACTGGGTGCTGGTGCGCAACCGCATCGCGGCGCTGCAATCCAACAACGCCCGGCAGGTCGACCAGGCGCTGCGCAAGCTGGCGGTGGAATTGCAGTTCCGCGTCGCCGAGGGCCTGCATGACCGGGTGATCTTCCGCGAGCTTTTCCCGCTCGGCCTGACGGCCCTGGACGCGCTGGAAGAGGCCAATCACACCCTGACCCCGTCGCAAATGTCGGCGCGGCGCGAGATCGAGAGCCTCGTCAACGAGCTGCGCCTGCCGGAGCGCGTCCCCGGCGGCGACTATCTCGAATCGCGCCACATCTGGTTCGACGCCATCGCCAATTATTACCGCGATCTGTCGAACAAGAAGGACGATTGAGAGTAAAGGCGTCAGCGCGACTAACCTTAAGCCTTTCAATATTAGAAACAGGATTAACGTCATTTCCGTAATAAGACGTCAAGATCACGCAATTGTTCGGGCATTTCAGAATTTATGATTAGCTTCAACCTCGCGTAGGCGTATAATTTATACAGGTAGTTAAGCTAAAGGTTGGTCTGCTCCTCACATTGGAAGGGAGATTTCCATGTTCAACCGCTTAAAGACAGCCGCCTCCATCGGTCTCGGTTTGGCGCTCCTCACAGGCGGGAGCGTCTACGCCGCGTCGCGAGTGTCAAACTTCGGCCCATCGATCAGTGGCGACACGACCCTGAACGCGAGCCTCGGCGTACTGACGCAAACCATCGCCTGGCAGAACTCGCCCGAAGGCGACGTCTTCCAGCTGGCGCTCTCCACGCCGGCGCCCGAAATGCCATTCGAAAACATGGCGATGAAGTCCGGCCCGCCGAATCTGCTGGGCATCAACACATATGTCAATGATGACAAGAGCTTAAACGGCAGTTTGAATGTTCTTTCACAAGTCATCGCCTGGCAGAAGTCGCCGGATGGCGACGCCTTCCAATACGCCTTGCAGGACAATGTGAAAGGCGCCGATTTCAAGCGCGTCGCCTTGGCCTCGATCCCTGCTGGCGGATTCGAACCCACTTTCTGAACAACTCGCACGACGAAGGACGCCGCCGACCTCGTCGGCGGCGGAGAACTTTGACGAAATCAGGCGAGCGCCTTCTCGATATCGCCAGCCAAGGACTCCGGCTTGTCGGTCGGGGCGTAGCGCTTCAACACCTTGCCGTCGCGACCCACCAAAAATTTGGTGAAGTTCCACTTGATCGCCTCGGTGCCCAGCAGGCCCGGCGCCTGTTTCTTCAACTGTCGATAAAGCGGATGCGCGCCGTCGCCATTGACCTCGATCTTGGCGAACATCGGGAAGGTGACGTCATAAGTCAGCGAGCAGAAGCTCTTTATTTCTTCGGCGTCGCCCGGCTCCTGGTGGCCGAACTGGTCGCAGGGAAAGCCGAGCACGTCGAAGCCGCGTTCGCCAAAGCGGCGCTGCAGCGCCTCCAGCCCGGTATATTGCGGAGTAAAACCGCATTTGCTGGCGACATTGACGATGAGCAGCACCTTGCCGGCGTAATCACCGATTTTTTGCGGCGCGCCGTCAAGGGTCGTGACCTGAATATCCGCAAGTTCGCTCATGCCAGCCTCCGGGCGCGTTGGGGAAGGCATTAAAGCGCGTCGGGGACGGCAGGTCAAAGGAGCGTGGCTTCTTCTCCCCTTGCGGGACTTGCGGGAGGCCGCTTCGAGCCGAACGCGGTCGTCTTATCGGGCGCCAACCGTGGATCTTCACCCCTACGCCGCGACCTCGATGATCTCGCCCGAGCGGTCGAGCCCGGCAAGCACGATCGCGCGCACGCCCGCGGCTTCGAAATCGTCGTAGAGGAAGTCGCGGGTGCGGCCGTCTTCCGCGAAAATCAACGTCAGGTCGGCCTCGCCCGCCAGCAGACGCGCCGCGGCGTCCGCGCCGGTCGCCAGCAGCACAAAATCATAGGTCGCCTGCAGCGCGTCGAAGATCAGGCCCATATCCCCCTGATGATCCGCCTCTCCGCCGGCCTGCACGATATGCAGACGCGACGATGCGTCGCGATAGATGGCTTCGGCGAACGAAGCTTCCCCGTTCAGCAGGTGGGCGAGGCCGGGCTGCGTTTCCTCGCTTGCGCCGCCCGCCGCTGACGCGAGGGCCTGATGCAGGTCAAGATCCCGGTCGTCGGTCTGCACCAGGATGGCCCGTCCCTCCCTGGCGAGCGCGCGCGCCAGGGTCAGGCTGGCGCAGGCCGCCGCCGAATCCGGGGCGCTGGCGACCACCACCTTCACACCGCCATGGCGCGCCGCGGCGACGATGCGTTCGATCAAGGCGGACGAGGCGCCGGCCCGGCCGGAGGGCGCGCTTCATCCTCGGACCCAAGCTTGACCCAGACGTCCGTGGGCGCCGGGGATGGCGCGCTCAATTCAAGCACTTCCGATGCGGGCGCGTCTGCGGGAGCGTCAAATGCGGGATGTGGCTTGGCCATGCGCCACGGCCGGCGCGCCGAACTCGGCGAAGGCCTGCTTCAGGCGCTGCAGCGGCGCTCTGTCCTTGCTTTCCGCGCGCGCGCCGCCTGCCCCTGACGCGGTCCCGATCTTGGAAACGCCGCCGCGCGAGGAGTCGCGCGCGCCGGAGACGCCGAGTTCGCGCGGCGGCGGAACCGGACGCGGCGCGCCATGATCCCGGGTCATGGCGCGAAGGGTCACCGCGCCGACCGAAAAGATCAGCCCGGCCAACGCCGCGAAAATGGTGATCGGCAGTTTTTTCGGGAACACCGGCTGGCTCGGCGACATCGCCCGCGAAATCACGCGCGCGTCCGGCGGCGCCGTATCGGCGCTGTCGCGCGCCGAGCGCCGCCTGGTATTTGGCCGCCTCGCTGATCAGTTGATCCTTCAGCGTCTTGTCGTTGCGCTGCAATTCGCTCAACTGCGTCTGTTCGGCGCCGGAGACGCCGACCGCGTGCTTCTGGTCGCTCATCAGGGCGTTGAGATTGGCCACCCGCTGCGCGGCGACGCGCGCGTCATTGTCGAGGCCGCGCGCCGCCTTGTCCACCGCCGCCCGCAATTGCGTCTCGATGTCGGAGAGCTGCGCCTCCAGCTCCTTTATGCGCGGATGTCCGGGCAGGAGCGTGCGCGATTCGGCCGCGAGCGCCGAGCGCACCACCACGCGCTGGTCGGCGACGCGCCGCACCAGGTCATTGCTGGAGATCTCGGCGGCGTCGGCCAGCCGGCCCTGCTTGAGAAGCTCGCGCAGGCTATGCGCCTTGGCCTGCGCCTCGGACTGCTGGGCGCGCGCGTCGGCGACCTTGGTCGCGATCTCGCCAAGCTGCTGCGAGGGGACGGTCGAGCCTTCGCGGACGTCGAACAGGCCATGCTCCAGGCGATAGGCCTCGACCTTGGCGTCGGCCTCGGCGACCTTGGCCTCCAGCTGCGCGACATGCGGCTTCAGCGTCTCCGCCGCCTGGTGGGCGCTCTCGCGCTTGGCCTGCGTCTGCAACTCGATATAGAGGTCGGCGACGGCATTGGCGCCGCGCGCCGCGAGGTCGGGGTCTTGCGACGAAAACTCGACCTGCAGCACGCGGGTCTTGGTCGGCGACATCACCGTGAGATGATCGTTGAACTTGGTCAGGACGCGGTCGTCCAGCGACTGCTGCGAGGGATCGGGCAGCAGGCCGAAGGCGACGAAGGGCCGCAGCAGGGGATTGCCGCCGCCGGCCGCCGGGTCGAATTCCGGATTGCCCTGCAGTCCCAGGCGCTGCACCGCCTTGCGCGCCAGGTCGCGTGAGGTGAGGAGCTGGATCTGGCTGTTGACCGCTTCCGCATCGAGCACCTGCGGCGCATCCGACATGCGCGACGGGTCAGGGTCGGAGCGGGTGAAATAGCTCTCCTGATTCTCGACGAGGATGCGCGATTCCGCAGCGTAGCGCGGCTTGACCAGCGAACAGAACAGCAAAGCCGCCGCGGCCGCTCCGAGCGTCGAGCCGATGACGAGGCCCTTGTTGCGCCCCAGCGCCGCAGCGATCCCGCCGAGATCGACCTCGTCGCGCCCGTCCGACGCCGCCGACTCGAAACTGAAGTTATTCGCGCTCATCACAAACTCCATGATTGCGCGAAGTTTAGCCCAGTTATGGTTGAGGCCGGGTTAATCCCCGCAAAGTCAACCTCAAGGCTTTATTAACCATGAAACGCTAGCTTGCGCCCAAAGCCGCGCTGCCGCGGCGCCCGCTTCCAGTCAGGAAGAAGCCCATGCGCCGATCCGTCCTGTTTGTTTGTCTCGCCCTTTCCGTCATGCTGCAGGGCTGCGCCGGAATGCATCGCCCTACCGGCGAATTCCAGGCCGTCGCGGCCACGGCCTATACGCTCGCGCCCGGCGACCGCCTCCGCGTCATCGTCTTCGGCCAGGATTCGCTCAGCAATTCCTTCGCGGTCAACTCCTCCGGCCATATCGCCATGCCCTTGATTGGCCTGGTCCCCGCCACCGGCCGCACGCCCCAGGAACTGGCGCGCGACATCGAGGGGCGGCTGCGCAACGGCTATGTGCGCGAGCCCCGGGTCTCCGTCGAGATCGAAGCCTACCGGCCGTTCTTCGTGCTGGGCGAAGTCACCACGGCGGGCCAGTTCCCTTATGTCAACGGCATGAATGTCGAGACGGCGGTGGCGATCGCCGGCGGCTATACGCCGCGCGCCCGCAAGGACGAGGCCGAATTGACCCGCACCGAGAATGGCCGCACCGTCACCGTCAACGTGCCGGTCAACCAGCCCGTGAAGCCCGGCGACACCATCTTCATCCACGAACGCTTCTTCTGAAAACCAGAATACTTTTGATTACAAAAATATTCGCCCGCCGCGCGTCCCCGCTCGGCGGGCGCTTTTTCTTAAATAAAGGTAAACAGCGGAAAGTGCGCCATTCCCGACGAAAGCTGTTTCTTAACGGCCATTAAGGGTTATTATTTCATTGCACAGGTCATATTCCCTCGGGACAGGCCAGAGTTCGTTTGTTTATTTCTCCTCGAGCGCAACAACGCCTTCGCTTTGCGCGGCGGGGAGAGGAATGCGTAAAATGCAACACGCCCCACCGGCGGAATCCGTCGTCCAGACCAGAATGAAGCGCGGCCTGTCCGGTTTCATGGTGCTCGGGCTTGCCCGCGCCGCCGAATTTTCGGCCATGCTGGCGACGGGATTTCTCGTGCACGCCTGGCGCGTCGCGGAGCTTCACGGCCTGGAGTCCAGCTATATCCTGGCCATCCCCGCCATGTCGCTCGGCATGGTCCTGCTGGCGCAGGCGGCGGGCGCCTACACGCTCGACGCCTTGCGCGCGCCGCTGCGAACCGGGCTTCGCGTCGCCCTGTGCTGGGTGGGCGTGATCTTTGCCGCCATGGCCTTCGCCTTTTTCCTGCGCATCGAAACCTCGTTTTCACGCGGCTGGCTCGGCGTCTGGCTCATCACCGGCCTCGTCACGCTGCTGGTCCTGCGTACAGGGTTCGGCATATTGGCGCGCTGGCTGACCCGGCGCGGAAAACTCGACCGTTACGCGGTGATCGTCGGCGGCGGGCCGCTGGCGGAAATGCTGCTCGGCGCGCTGTCGCGCCAGCCCTGCCCGGACCTGCGCATCCTCGGCCTGTTCGACGACCGCGAAGACGAGCGCTCGCCCGACGTCGTCGCGGGCTACCCAAAACTCGGAACCATCGACGATCTCCTCGCCTTCGCCCGCCACGTGCGGATCGACCAGGTGATTTTCGCCCTCCCCATCACCGCCGAGGGCCGTATCCTGTCGATGCTGCGCAAACTCTGGGTGCTGCCGGTCGACATCAGGCTCGCGGCGCACGCCAATCGCCTGCGCTTCCGGCCGCGGTCCTATTCCTTCATCGGCGCCGTGCCGGTGTTCGACGTGCTCGACAAGCCGCTCTCCGAGGGCTCGGTGGCGGTGAAGGCGGTGTTCGACCGCGTGGTGGTCGCGATCCTGCTCGTCGTCGCCGCGCCGGTCATGCTGGCCGTGGCGCTGGGGGTGAAGCTCACCTCGCGCGGCCCGGTCATTTTCCGCCAGCAGCGCCTGGGCTTCAACAACGAGCGGTTCACCATCTTCAAGTTCCGTTCGATGTATGTCGATCAATGCGATCCCCTCGCCAGGAAGCTGGTGACCCGCAACGACCCGCGCGTAACGCCCTTCGGCGCCTTCATCCGCAAGACCTCGCTCGACGAATTGCCGCAACTGTTCAATGTGCTGAAGGGCGACCTGTCGCTGGTCGGACCGCGTCCGCACGCCGCTGACGCCAAGGCCGGCGAATGGGACTATGACAAGGTGGTGGACGGCTATTTCGCCCGGCACCGCGTCAAGCCCGGCGTCACCGGCTGGGCGCAGGTCAACGGCTGGCGCGGCGAGACCGACACTTTCGAGAAGATCCAGCGCCGCGTCGAATATGACCTCGACTACATCGAGAACTGGTCGATCCTGCTGGACATCTACATTCTCGCGATCACGCCGCTGGCGCTTATCAAGGCCACGAACGCCTATTAGCGCGCGCATGTCCGTTTGTTAACACTCCACGATTATCGTCATCGTCGATTTGGCGGATGATGCAAAAATGAATTTGAGCGCGCAAAGCCTGCGTATCGTTCACGTGCTGAGGGCTCCGGTCGGCGGGCTGTTCCGGCATGTGCTGGACATCGCCCGCGAGCAGGCCGCGCGCGGCCACCAGATCGGCGTCATCGCCGATTCCACCACCGGCGGCGAGACCGCCAACCGGCAATTCGCCCAGCTCGCCCCTTCGCTCAGATTGGGCATCGAGCGCTTTCCCATGCGCCGCGAGCCGCATCCAAACGACATTCTGGCGTCGCTGCGGGTCTGGCGCGCGGTGCTGCGCATGGAGCCCGACGTGCTGCACGGGCATGGCTCCAAGGGCGGCCTCTACACCCGCGCCATGGGTTTCATGCCCTGCCGGAAACGCATCCTTCGCGCCTATACGCCCCATGGCGGGAGCTTCCACCGGCAGCCCGGCCATGCGCTCTACATGGCGGTCGAAAAGCTGGTCGAAAGCAAGACCGACCTGCTGCTGTTTGAAAGCGACTACATCGCGCGGCAATTCGCCGAAGGCGTCGGCGAATCCAACGCCTTGCAGATGGTCGCCAAGAACGGCCTGCGCCCGGAGGAATTCACGGCGGTCCCGGCTTGTCCCGACGCCGCGGAATTCCTCTATATCGGGGAATTGTCGACCTACAAGGGCGTCGACACCCTGATCCGCGCGCTGGCGACGATCCATGCCGAAACCGAATTGAAGCCGCGCCTGGTCATCGTCGGCTCGGGCGCCGAGTTCGACAAACTCGCCAGGCTGGTCGAACATCACGACCTGAACCGCCACATCGCCTTTTACGGCGCGCTGCCGGCGCGCGAGGCCTTTGCGCTCGGACGCATCGTCGTCACGCCGAGCCGCGCCAAATCCCTGCCCTATGTGGCGATGGAGGCGATCGCCGCCGACAAGACCATCGTCGCCACCGATGTCGGCGGGATGGGCGAAATCTTCGGTCCCGTCCGCGACCGCCTTGTTCCGCGCGACTGTCCCAACGCGCTGGCCGCGGCCATGCTGGCCACCCTGCGCCAGGACGAGGCGGAAGCGGCGGCGGCGCGCCAACCGCTGCGTCAATATGTCGCCGACCATTTCAATGTCCGCGTCATGGTCAATTCGGGGCTGCGCGCCTACGCCCTGGCGCTGGCGCGGCTCGAAAAACGCGAGCCGGCCCCGGCCGTCGCGGCGCAATGACCGTCGCCGGCGACCTCGACCTGCGCGCAAGCGGTTCGCACACGAGCGCCTTGAATCCCGGCGTCTTGCAACCCAGCGCCTCGGGCGCCGTTCGCAAGCGCTTCAATTACGGGGCCCTGGTCAACTTCTTCTTCTGGCTGACCGTCGCCAGCGGCTCGATCGTCTTCATCGAACCCTCGCCCTATGACTTCCTCATCCTGATTACCATCGTGCTGTGGGCGGCTGGCGGGTTTTCCGTCCACCGCGCGGTCATGCCGAACGTCATCCTGCTGTCGCTTTGGACCTTCGGCGGCTTCCTGGCGCTCATCCCCTACTGGAACGAAGCCGACCCGGTCGACTTCATGTTCCACACCCTGTTCATCAGCACGACCGGGCTGTTCTACGCCTTGTTCCTGTCGCAGAAGACCGGTCGCCGGCTCGACCTGCTGCTCACCGCCTATACCGCCTCCTGCGTGCTCGCCAGCGTCATCGCCATCGTCACCTGGCTCGGCGCCTTCGGCGAAGGCGACGACTGGGTCAGGGATGGCCGCGCCATGGCGCCGTTCAAGGACCCGAACGTGCTCGGCTCCTATCTCGTGCTGGGCGTCGCCTATACCGTTCAGCGCCTGCTGCTCGGGCGGATGCGCTACATCTGGCTGACCCTGCCGAGCCTCATGCTGAGCGCGACCGCGTTGTTCCTGTCCTTTTCGCGCGGCTCGATGGGCGCGGCCCTGTTCGCGCTGGTCATGATCGTCGCCTTCCTCATCAAGACCGCGGATTCCAAAAAAATGCGGCTGCGCGTGCTCGGCGGCGCGGCGGCGGTGTTCCTGATGGGCGCCGTCGGCCTGATGGCGGCGCTTTCGGTGGACAGCGTGCGTGAATTTTTCTTCCAGCGCGCCTCGGTCACCCAGGATTACGACGAAGGCCCCAATGGGCGTTTCGGCAACCAGCTCCGCTCCATCCCCATGCTGCTGGAGCGCCCGCTCGGCTTCGGCCCGCTGCGCTACCGCCTGACCTTCGACCTCGACCCGCATAATTCCTATGTCAACGCCTTCGCCTCCAACGGCTGGCTCGGCGGCTTCAGCTTCCTGCTGATGGTGCTGACCACCTGTTTCATCGGCTTCCGGCAATCGCTGACCCGGCACCCCTATATGCGGCAGGCGCAGGTCCTGTTCGCCACGACCTTCGTGTTCTTCCTGCAGGGCCTGCAGATCGACCTCGACCATTGGCGCATGTTCTACGTCGCGCTGGGCGCGGTCTGGGCCATTGAGGCCGCCCGCCAGCGCTGGCTGGCGCAGGGGGGACGCGACGCCCCTGCGGCCTGATCGCGGCCAATTTTCGCGTTTCCTGCCGCAACGATCACGCTCGCAAGGCGTTTGCTTTTCTGGGAGGGCCCATGCGCGTCGCCAGATCTTTCGCTTCCGCCTCACCTGCTTCTCCGCTTGGCTGCCTGTGCTGCGCGCCGGGCTTGCGCCGGATTTTCGCCCGCATGGCCGCGGCGCCGCCCCGCGCCTTTCACGCCGAGGTTTTCGCTTCGAACGCAGGGGAAGCGGCGACGGGAAGCGCATTGCGCCCTGCCCGCGCGGCGAAGACTTTGAAGATCCCGGCGCGCGGTTCGCTCCAGTCGCCAGATGCGAACGGGCCGCTCGCCTTCACCAATTTCCGCCTGTTCGACGGCCGCTCGCGGGCGTTGCGCGACAATTTGCGGGTGGTGGTCGAGAACGGGCTGATTGGCGCGGTCGAGCCGGCGGAAAAGCCGCTCGCCGGACCGGCGGAGAATTTCGACTGCGGCGGCCGCGTGCTGATGCCGGGCCTGATCGACGCCCATTATCACGTGATGCTGGCGTCGCTGCCGATGCAGGAGCTGATGACCGCCGACATCGGCTATATCCATCACGCCGCGGCGGCGGAGGCGTCACGCCTGCTGCTGCGCGGCTTCACCAGCATTCGCGACCTCGCCGGCCCGACCTTCGGGCTCAAGCGCGCCATCGATTCCGGCCTTGTTCCGGGCCCGCGCATCTGGCCCTCGGGCGCGATGATCTCGCAGAGCGGCGGCCACGGCGATTTCCGCAGCCCCGATGACGTGTCCGCAGGACGCGGCGGCCGCGCCGAAGTCCTCGGCCTGGGCGCGGTGGGCGACGGCGTCGCGCCAGTGCTGCGGCGCGCCCGCGAGCAGCTGATGCTCGGGGCCAGCCAGTTGAAGCTGGCGGCGGGCGGCGGCGTCATCTCCAGCTACGACCCGATCGACGTCAGCCAGTTCACCGAGGCGGAGTTCCGCGCCGCGGTGAGCGCCGCCGAGAACTGGGGCACCTATGTCACCGTCCACGCCTATGCGCCGCGCGCCATCTCCACGGCGATCCGCGCGGGGGTGCGCTGCGTCGAGCACGGGCAATTGATGGACGACGAGACCGCGCGGCTGATGGCCGGCGAAGGCGTCTGGCTGAGCACCCAGCCTTTCCTCGACGACGAGGACGCCATTCCCTTCCCCGAGGGCTCCGACGCGCTGGCGAAGCAGCGCATGGTCAGCCAGGGCACGGACCGAGCCTATGAGCTGGCGGCGCGCCATGGCATAAAGACCGCCTGGGGCACGGACATCCTGTTCGACCGCAGGCTTGCCGGCCGCCAGGGCGCGCAACTGGCGAAAATGACCCGCTGGCATGAGCCCGCCGACATTCTGCTCACCGCGACCGGCGTCAACGCCGAACTCTTGCAAATGGCGGGCCCGCGCAACCCCTATCCCGCGCCGGTGGGCGTGGTGGAGCAAGGCGCCTGCGCCGACCTGCTGCTGGTCGACGGCGACCCCCTGGAGAACATCAATCTGCTGGCCGAGCCGGAAAAGAATTTGCGGGCGGTGATGAAGGCGGGGCGGTTCTACAAGAACGAGCTGGCGCATTGAGACGCTATCTGCCATAGAAGATTATATATTAGATTGAATATGTTGTTATTGCTATACTAATTGCTTGATCATGGACATCAGCGCAAAAAGCGGGATTTTCGTGGCGCGACGGGGCATAATCGAGCGATGCAGATCAAGGTCGTATCGACTGCCGAGCGTCCCGAGCTTGTGCCGCTTGTGGCGCGCTGGCTGTGGGAGGGATTCAAGCAGGGAACCGATCCTTCTTTCGAGCCCACCCTTGCCGCCGTCCGGGGATCGGTCACGGCGAAAACCATGCCGCGGAGTTTCATCCTGCTGGCGGACGGCGAACCGGTCGGCACCGCCAGTCTCATCGCCCATGACCTCGCCGAGCGCCCCGATCTCACGCCCTGGCTGGCGGGCGTCTTCGTCGAGCCGAAGGCGCGCGGGCGCGGGCTCGCGGCGCATCTGATCGCCGCCGTGGAACAGGCCGCGCGGCGAAACGGCGTCTCCACCCTGTGGCTGTTCACCCGCACGGCCGAGCAGGTCTATATCCGCTCGGGCTGGCGGACCGTCGAGATCGTCCAGCACATGGACGAACCCTATGTGCTGATGCGCCGCGACCTCGAATGAGCCGCGCCTGCCCGTTTTGCGAAGACACCCACTACATGTAGACGGGCCGCGCGCTCGATAAGACCGGCAGGAATTGGCGGATGGCGGAAGGCGGCGATCCTGTGTCCGCAAGGGCTGCTTTGCGCCTCCCGCTCGTCATGCCCGGCCTTGTGCCGGGCATCCACGCCGAGCAATATCGAACCATGCGGGGAGGATGGGTTTGAATATGCGGAATTTCATCGCGCAGGAGCAGCAATTGGACAATGCATTTGCTTTCGCCGAAAAGCTAAAGAGCATGGCAAATCAAGAAAGAGAAAATAATAGTCGACCAATGCCGCCCAATACTGTTAAGTATATTTCCCGCGACAAATATGAAATCATGACGAACGGATGCAAGAAATACGAAGGGGAAGGGCTCGGCGGCAATGTCGTTCTTCAAGTATGCGATGAGCCCAACTCAATGATTTTTATTGAGTGCGACCTGGGCTTGTCGCACAAGTTCCCATACCCATCCTGTCAATCCGCGTTCAATTTGAGTGACAAAACCCATGTAACATACAGCTACGGTTATGATTATTTCGAGCAAGGACAAGACATTCACCACAGGCTCGTCGAGCTATTAATGTCATTCCGCGAAAAGGCGGCTCACCCTTAAAGCCAATCCCAGATGATTTCTCCAAAAAAATGGTTTTATTTAACGATCAGAACGTCCGCTGAGTGCGCGACTCTCTCCGACCGGAACTTCATGTCCTAAGTCCGCTGCGAGCCGATGGCTGACGACCACGGCGGGCAGGAGTTGGCGGGAAGTCGACGTCCGCGTTTGCCGCTACCAAGGTCCGCTCCGCGTCACAGGAGCGGCAATTCGCGGTGGGCAAGCCGCCGATCGAAAGGGTACATGTTGATCCAGACGCCCGAATACGGCAGGATTTATTAGGTGCCGGGCAACGCCGCTAATTCCAGCGCCTATTTTTGATGAATTGCGAAACAGGGTCCATTTTTGAATGTCTGAAAAGCAGGTCATGCTTAACGTTTGCGCGCCCTTGAGCCGCGCGCAAGTACAATTCACCGGTCAGTAGAAAGCGGCACGTCGAAACGGCAGACGCGAATGGGAGGGCATTGCTCAGGCACAGGAGCCATTGGTAGCCTTGGCGCTGACCGATGACGGCGGCCAAATCGACTGGGCACGATCAGGCTACCACATCGGCCAGATCGTTCCGATTAGGATTGTCGTCGTCCCATATGATCCCGAAGGAATGCATGTACAGGTCATACAGCAAGTAGGTGTTGGGGATGGAAATAGGCGGACGGCGACGGATTTGCTGAGCCTCGATGATCCCATTGCGTTTGACCTAACCCAGCGTCACAAATCGGCCGAATGGCACGGGCTGTAACAAGATCACGTCCGGGTTCGTGTACATAAAACTTGTCACGTCGAAGGCGAGTAGATCACGTCCCAGGCGCAGCTCCCGTTCGCAGCGGTCATGCGCGCCGGACGGCCGAGATGGTCGGTGTGGACAAAATAGAGCGTCGGGGCCGAGGTGTTGACCCCGTCGACCACCGCCACCGGCAGGTCGTCCATCCAGATATAGTGCCTGTTTTCGGCGATATTCCGGTTTTTGGTGTGGCATTCGGAACGAAGGATGATATCCGCTTCCCGGGCCAATGGTTCCAACTCGAAAGCGGTCTCGCCTACAACTGGCACCGCCACTATGACGCCACCATCGGACGGTACATCACACCCGATCCGTTGGGACTGGAAGACTCTGCTCTCCGATGGACCAAGCGTCTATTCTTACGTCGGCGGAAACCCGCTGGCGAAAATCGATCCGAACGGCCTTTCTATTTTGGACTGGTTCAATCCCGCGCCGTTGTCGAAAGCAGAATGCGCAGCGCTTAGGAAAAGGATTTACGACAAAAATGACGAATTAAGAGAAGAGTTAGCAAAATACGACCCTGTTGGCGATGGACAGGGCGGCTGGCCGATGAAGTGGGGTAGTGGCCTAACAAAACCGGGTGGTCATTATACTGAAATTCTGAATTTGCAGCGTGGCCTAAATAGGGACTTAGAGATATACAATAGGCGTTGCAAGTGCGGGAATGATGACGATTTGATGCCATCGCTTACTCGGAACGTCGACGCGCTTGCCAATACTCCTGTACCGCTACCCGTTATACCGATACCTTTCGACGGCCTTCCGCCTATGGAACCATTTTCTCCCGTTGTTGGGCTAATTCTGTACCCGTGTTCCCCTAACATCGGTTGAAAAATGTCAAAAAAGACGATCTCAGAGTTAGAGGGTAAGGATTGGGGAGAGGTGCCGGACGATGCACCTCCGTACCTAAAAAGGTGTTTTAAGACTCCGACGAATTCCCATTCAGGATCTCGATACCGCTGAGATTCGATTGCTTATTAGTCAGGATATTGGGATAGATTTCTTGGTACCTATCGCAATTAATCTATTAAAAGATAACCCTCTTCTAGAGAGTGAATATTATTGCGGCGATCTGCTTGTTAGCGTGCTTAGAGTAAATAGTGGATATTTTCTTGAGCACCCTGATATTCGAGTTACTGTCTCATGCCTACTTATGTCAGCCGAGTTGCAATCACAAAGCTCGATCAAATTAATGCGAAATACGCTAGAGACGCCATTGATGAAGCTGCCACCATTGGTGGATGGATTAAAGGCGATTAGATATATTACATGAGCCCCATCCGAGAAGGCCTCATCGACGGCTTTTCAAAGCGCTATGGTTTGAAGCTCCTGGTCTACTACGAAAACGGTACGAAACCATTACGACGCCATCCAGCGCGAGAAAAACATGAAGCATTGGCCGCGCCTGGAAGGCGCGGCTCATTCTCGATTTCAACCCCGATTGGGACGACCTCCACGAGGACCTCGCGTAACACGCATTTGATAGAAGCGGCGCGGCGTGGATGGCCGGGACAAGCCCGGCCATGACGGTTCAGGGGCTTGGCATGCGCCCACTTGGCCTTTGATGGGTTCATTTGCCGGCGCAATGGCCGCTGATTGTTCACGATGAGACGCTCGCCAACCTCATCAAGAGGGTCGCCTTCGAGCCGACTGCCGCCGACCAAGCGGTCTCGATCTGGCTCGCCGTTAAGTCCCTATCTGCGTTAACGAGATAGGCGCGGATGATCTGCGACAAGTCGGGCTCTCAAGCCCGTCCAAGTCCCAGGGCCGGCGGCGCCGCATGTCCCGGCGTCTTCGACAGGATGGAGCGATAGAGGTCCTCGGTGCGCTGGTACATGCGGCTGGCCGAATAGGGCTTGCCGCATTCCCTCGCGGCAAACCTCATTTCGGCGCGCTCGCCCGGCGAACGACGCAACATCTGCAGCAGCCCCTCCGCCAAAGCCCCGGCGGAAAACTGTGATGAGGAAAGGACGACGCCCGCCTGGGAGGCAAGCTCCGGCACGATGCCGACGGGCGTGGTGACGACCGGAACGCCGGCCAGCAGCGCCTCCGGAAAGATAAGCCCGAAACTTTCGTAATTGCTGCTGCACAACAGGCAGTCGAAGCCGGGCATGTATTCCCGCGCCGGGGCGTAGCCGAGCATCTTGACCCGCCCCTCCAGCCCGTAGACGCGCGCCGCCTCCCGCAACCGGCCTTCGAGCGGGCCGGCGCCGATGACGACGAAGATCGCGGCGGGATAGAGCTGTGCGATCAGCGCGAAAGCCTCCAGCGCCCGGAGCGGGTTTTTCGCCTCCGCGAGCCTGCCGACGAAGCCGACGACGAAATTTTCCTCGCCGACCTGCCAATGGGCGCGGACGGCGTCGCGGCTGGCGTCGGGACCGGCGCTGACGCCATTGGGAATCAGGTGGATCCGCTCGGGCGATATGTGCAACTGCTCGATCGCGTGACGCCGCTCCTGGTTGGAGACGACAACGATGGCGTTGCAGAAATAGCTGAGCGTCTTTTCGATCAGGCGAAACATTTTCGACGCCGTGGGATCGAGCGTCACGAAGGCGTGCGGCGTGTAGATCTGCGTCACGCCCGGCAGGAACAGGCCCGCAAGGCGCGCCAGCGCGCCCGCTTTCGAGCTGTGGCTATGGATGATGTCGAAAGGACCGGCGCGGCGCAGGACCAGCAGCAGCCTGAACGCATCGACGAAGTCGCGCGGCCGGACCTCGCGGCGCATCGGCGTCGCGACGAGGCGCAAGCCGCGCAGGCGCGACAGGTCGTCGAGAAAAACCTGCTCCGCCCGGTCAGGCGCGTAGACGACGGTGATTTCATGACCGGCTGCGACCCCGCCTCTCGCGAGATCGACAACGACGCGGCTGCTGCCTGCGTTGGCGGATTCGATGATGTGACAGATACGCATGACCGACACCACGCAGGGAAATAGATTCACAAGTTCATGATGCGCCGGACCGACCCGCGGCGGCGCAAATCAATCTCTGCCACTTCGTATTGAAATCACGCGCGGTTTCCACTCTCGCAAGGCCAAGCTTGATGTTTAGCTAACGCTAGGCGATGGTCAAGGATATTCTGTCTTTGTGCTAAACGCCCCGCTGTCGCGCGGGACCGCCCTTCCCTGCCCTCTCAGACTTCCGAAACGATTACCGGGCATGATGCGTCCGACTTTCGGAGCCTTCATGAACAGTTCGGACAATAAAGCCACCGTGGTCATCGCGATGGACCACGGATCCATCACCGGCGGCCAGGCGAAAGTGGCGCTGGACAGCGCGCTGGGATTGAAACGGGCAGGTTATCGTCCGATCGTCTTCGCGGCCGCCGCGCCGGTCGACCCTCGGCTGGCGCTCGAGGGCGTGGAGACGGTCTGCCTCGACCAGGCCGACCTGCTCGGCAACGCCTCCAAAGCCTCGGCCGCCGTTCAGGGCATATGGAACTTCCGCGCCGAGGCCGAGCTGGAAAAATTGCTGGCGCCCTTGGCGAAGGACCGGACCATCGTCCATGTCCACGGCTGGCCGAAGGCGCTGTCGCCATCGATAGCCCGGCCGATCCGGAGATCGGGCCTGCCCGCCGTCTACACCATGCACGAATATTTCATGTTCTGCCCCAATGGCGGCTTCTACGACTACCAGCAGAACCATGTCTGCAAGCTCGAGCCGATGTCGGCCGCCTGCTGGATGACGAATTGCGACTCCCGCAGCTATCCGCACAAGATCTGGCGCGGCGCGCGGCAGGTGGTGATGTCCGAAGTCGCCCGCCTCCCGCAGTGCTTTGACGACTTCATCCTGATCTCGGCTTTCCAGCGCGGCATCGTCGAGCGCCGCCTGCCTCCGGGCGGTGAAGATCCACGCCGTCGCCAACCCCATCGACTGCGAAAACCTGGGCGCCAAAGCCAATCCGGCGTCCGGCGATTTCCTGTTCGTCGGCCGCCTCTCGCCCGAAAAAGGCCTGTTCGTGCTCGCCGAGGCCGCGCGCAAGGCCGGCGTCGTCGCGACCTTCGTCGGCGACGGGCCGGCGGCGGAGGAACTCGCGGCGCGTATCCCGGAAGCGAAGCTGCATGGGCTGGAAATCCCCGGCCGAAGTCAAAAGCCTGATGCGCGCGGCGCGGGCGCTGGTTTTCCCGTCGCTGTGGTTCGAGGGGCAGCCTTTGACCGTGCTGGAGGCCAAGGCGATGGGGACGCCGGTGATCGTCTCGGACGGCTGCGCCGGCCGCGAAGAGGTCGAGGATGGGGTCACGGGCCTCTGGTTCGAAAGCGCCAATGCCGACAAGCTGGCCGAGGCGCTCGTCAAAGCGCAGGACGATACGCTGATCGCGAGCCTGTCGCAGGCGTCCTATGATCGTTTCTGGGCCGATCCGCCTGATCTCGCAAGGCATGTCGGACAGTTGAGCCGTGTCTATGACGAAATGCTGAGCCGGCGGACGGCCGGGGCCGCGCGCCTGGATTGAACACATTCGCCGTCCGGACGGAATGGGTCTATGCTTTCCCGCTCGGCAAAGGGAGAAAGCCATGCGCGGAAGAAATTCGATCCTGCTCGGCGTGCTGGTTTTGACGGCGGCCCTGGCTGGCGTGACCGACGCCTCGGCGAAAAAGCATCGGCATCATCGCCTCTCCCACGAGAGGGGCGTGGCGCCGGCGCCCACCGGTCCGGGCCAGATGAGCCATCCGGGCGGCGGCAGCAATTCGAAATAGGGCGGCAGTTTTTCCGCGGCGAAAACTCGCCGGCGTCATTCAGCCGCCGACAGGCTTGCGGCATGGCGCGCCAAGACCTCGCCATAGACCGCGCCGAGCCGTGCGACATGGCGGGCGAGGGTCGGCGGCTCAGCCCAGAATTCGTCATAGGCGCCCTGCGACAGGCTTGCGATCAGCGTGTCGTCCCCGGCCTTCTCCAGCGCCTGCGCGAGCTTGTCGGCATTGGCGCTTTCGAACCACAGGCCCGACACGCCCTCGGTGATTTCCTCGCGGCCGGCGCAGCCGTCCGAGACGATCACCGGCGTCCCCATCGCCTTGGCCTCCAGCACGGTCAAAGGCTGCCCCTCGAACCACAGCGACGGGAAAACCAGCGCCCGCGCCGCGCGCATCAGGCCTTTGACTTCGGCCGGGGATTTCCAGCCCATGAGCTTCGCCTCGGGATAGCGGGCCGCGAGTTCCCCGGCCACCGGCCCGTCGCCGACGAAGGTCGCGGCGACGCCGGCCTTGCGCGCCGCTTCGGCGAACAGGAACACGCCTTTTTCCGGCGAGAGCCGGCCGACGAACAGGAAATCGCCGGAGGCCGGATCGGCCTTGCGGCCGAGATCGTCGCAATCGATCGGGTTGGAGACGGAATGGACGCGCGCGCCCCGGGGCAGCCGTGCTTCGACTACCCCCTTCTGAAAGCGCGAGATCAGGATGAAGTCGCCGAATGTCTGCGGCAGGCGGGCGACCCGCTCCATCACGGTCTGCCGCAGGCAGCGCCATATCTTTCGCGGATAGGTGCGCGAATTGCAATGGGTCGCCCAGCAGGCGGCGGACATGGGCTCCAGCTTGCAGACATGGTTCTGCTGGTAGTTGTAGAAGCCGCCATTCGGGCAGAACATGAAATATTCGTGCATGGTGTAGACCGCCGGCAGACCGGAGCGCTGGATCGGCCTGGCGATCGAAGCCGAGAGCGCCTTGGCCCAGCCATGCACATGGACGACAGTGTTTTCGCGCGGCAGGCGCGCCAGCAGCTTGCGCAATTCCTCCGCGGCGTGAAAATTCCAGGTCCCCTGCGCCGCTGCGGCCGCCTTGGAGGCGTTGCCGAGCAGGTCGGCCTGGTCGAGACAGACGCACTCGACGCCGGCCTCGGCGAGGCGCGGATCGACAGGCCCGGCGGCGGCGAAGAAAATGGGGTTGAAGCCCGCGCGCTTCAGGCCGATGGCGCTCTCCAGGGCCACCTTCGCCTGGCCGCCGGTGACCGAGGCGTGGTCTACCGCAATGACGACATTGATGTTATTGCCAAGCTCGCTCATGAAGGCTCCGGTGCGTCGCGCGACGTCGCGGCGCTCTCTTCGCGGCACTATGGCGCGCAATCCTTGTCCGATCGCTAAGGCGGGTCACAATGCAGAAAATCATCGACGGTCTTGCCGCTTTAGCCGGCCTGATGGGCGCGGGCGGCGTGGCCGCGGCGGCGGCCTCCGCCCATTTGCCCGGCGCCGCCCGGCTGACCAGCGTCGCCATGATCCTCCTCGTCCACGCCGTGGCGGTCCTCCAGCTTTCTTCGCGCGCAAGGGAATGTGGAAACAATTCTGACGCCCTTGCCCGGGTCTGGCTGGTTTCGGCCCTGGTCCTGACGCTCGGCGCGGCGCTGTTTTCCTGCGACGTCGCGCTTTTGACCCTGCGCGGGGCGCGGCTGTTTCCCATGGCCGCGCCAACCGGCGGCGTGGCGATGATTCTCGGCTGGCTGATCGCCTCCGCCGCCGGCCTCGCGGGCCTGGCGCGCGGCTACCGTTAATTAACTCGGAACGCCTATTCTCCCGTGACAATTCGGGCGGAACAGGCATGACAGTCGCAAGCGCAGGAAAACGACCGGGGACTGACGCGCCGCCCTCGCCGGCGGTCGCCGCGCGGCCGCCGCGATCCCAGTCCATCTCCGGCATGCGCATCTGCCATGTCATCGAATCCACCAATGCCGGCAGCAGCCGGGTCGTCGTCGATCTCGCCCGCGGCGGCGCCGCCGCCGGCCACGACGTCACCGTGGTCTATTCGCCCAACCGGGCGGAAAAAATCTTCATCGACGATCTCTCCGCCGTGCCGGGCCTCCATCTCGTCCATACGCCGATGCACCGGGAAGTCGGGCTGAACGATCTCGTCGAGGGATGGCGGCTGCTGGTCGCGCTGCGCCGCTGCGGCCCGTTCGACGTCATCCACCTCCACAGTTCCAAGGCGGGGGGCCTGGGACGGCTCGCCGGCCTGTTCATGCCCGGCGCGATCAAGGTTTACGCGCCCCACGCCTTCGTGACGATGAGTCCGGACGCTTCGCCCGTCTATGGCTGGATGGAAAAGGCGCTGAGCCACCTATGCGACGCGATCATCGTCGTATCCGAGCAGGAGCAGCGGCACGGGGTCGAGCATCTCGGCATCGCGCCGCGACTGCTCCATCTCATTCCCAATGGCGTGAGCGCCGCGCCCGAATGTAACCGAGACGCCATGCGCCGCCGCCTTCAGGTCGACGAGGGGGCTTTCGTCATCGGCTTCGTCGGCCGGCTGGTCGAGCAGAAAAATCCGCTGCGCGCGTTCCACGCCTTCGCCCGTATCGCCAGGGAGCACCCGCGCGCCGTCCTTGCGGTGATCGGCGGCGGACCGCTGGAGGAGCCCCTGCGGGCGGCCGTGCGTTCCGAGGGCCTCGAACAGCGGGTCAAACTCGTTGGCTACGCCCCCGCGCGGGAGTACATGCCGGCTTTCGATTGCCTGCTGTGCAGCAGCGATTACGAAAGCTTCGGGCTGATCTTCCCCGAGGCGCTGATGGCCAGCGTTCCCGTCGTCTCCACCAATGTCGGCATCGTGCCGCAGCTCGCCTCGGCAGGCGGCGCCGTCCTGGCGGCGGACGAGCTTTCGCCGGCCGCCCTGGCGCGCGGCCTCGACCAGATGCTGCGCCTGCCGCCGGAAGCCCTGCCCCCCTTGCGCCAGGCCGCGCATCTTCTTTCCGCGCCCTATTCGGTCGAAGCCATGGTCGCCCGCACGGCTCAGCTTTACCAGCAGCTGCTGGTGAAAAAGTCGGCGAGCCCGCTGATGATGGAAAAGGTTCCCGACGTCACTGCCGGGTGAGGCGCAGAAAGCGGCTCAGAGCCCGTATTTTCCGCGAGATGGACGCCAATCCGCCATAAATGACGCGGTAATAGCAGCCGAGCCCGCGACCGGGCCGTTTTGGCTGTTTGCCCCCGCCCCCTGGACATCTATCCTGCGCCGATGAAATTCAACATGAAATGGGCCCTGGCGGCCATCGTCCTCGTTCTGGTCGGTCTCGCGGCCGCGCCCTGGACCGTGTCGCAGGATGCGCAGATCGTCGCCATCGGGAAACAGATCGACGCCGGCGCCGGACTGCGGCTGGTTTCGCACGGACGCTCCGTTTTCGCCGTCCTGCCGCGGCCGCACATCCGCATCTACGATGCGCAGCTGGCGCAAGGGAGCGGCGCGGCGCAGCTTTCCACCTCCAGCCTTCGCGTCGACCTGGGCCTGATCGGCCTCGCCACGGGGCGGCTCGAGCTGGCGCGGGTCGTGCTGGCCGACGCCGTCATCAATGTCGACGCGCGCGCGCCCTTGCCGGGCCCCGCCGACAAGCTGGGTCGCGCGCCGCTCGCCGCGCGCTGGGTCGTCATCAGGCTGGGCGTGATCAGGTCTTGGCGCATCGGGTCTTGGCGCCGCCGCCCTGGGCGAGGTCCAGATCGTCAATGGCAAGGTCCTGTTGCGCAGGAACGGCGGCGACAGGCCGGAGCTCGTGGCCGACGAGATCGACGCCCGTCTGGAATGGGCCCGCCCCAACGCGCCCCTGTCCCTGGTCGGCCATTGCCTGCTGCCGTCGCTGGGCGAAGATCGGGCGCCGGCGCGTTTCGCGCTCTGGGCGGCGCAGCCGGACAGGCTGGCGCGCGGCGAGGAAAGCGCGATCACCCTGCGCGTCGACGACGACGCGTTCAAGGTCAATCTCAACGGCGCGCTGGCGCTGTCGCCACGTCCGCATTTCCATGGCCAGATCGCCAGCGCGGCGCCCTCGCTGCGCGTCGCGGCGCTCTGGCTCGGCCTCGCCCTGCCTCTGCCCGGCCCCTATAGCGACGCTTCGATCAAGGGCGAAGCCGTCCTCGATTCCAGCCCTGCTGTCCTTTCCGAACCTCAGCCTGTCCATCGACGGCAACGCGCTGGACGGCGCCGCCTCGATCCGGCTCGATGGGCCCAGGCCGCAAATCTCCGCGACGCTCGCCGGCGCCTCGGTCAATCTGGCGCCGCTGCTCGAGGAAATTCCCGCGCCGGCGCCCGGCGGCCAATGGAGCCACGAAATCTTCCCCGCCGCGCGCCTCGCCGCGGCCGATCTCGATCTCCGCCTCTCGGCGAGCCACGCCCGGCTCGGCGATTTCCAGGCCGACGACGCCGCCTTGTCGGCGATCCTGAAAAACGGCCGCCTCGACCTGTCGCTGGCCGAAGCCTCGGCCTATTCCGGCCAGGTTCGGGCGCGCGCCATCATCGCCGAAAACGGCGCCGGCCTCGACATTCGCGGCTCGGCCTCCGCGGAGAAACTCGATGTCGCCGCCGCGCTGTGGGACGGGTTCAAGCGACAGACGCTGACCGGCGTGGGGCGCGGGAGCATCAGTTTCGAGACTTCGGGCGACTCCTTCGCCGAACTCGCCAGCCATCTCGACGCGCGCGGCGACGTGACGCGTGGAAAAAGGCGAAATCTATGGCATGGACCTCGGCCTCGCCTTCCGCCGGATGGAGCGCCGGCCATTGACCGCCGGCCTCGAAATGCGCTCGGGGCGCACCGGATTTGAAAGCCTTGCCGACGAAATTCAGCATCGTGCAGGGTCTCGCCGATATCGAGGAAGGCGTGGCGCGCGACGCCGGCATGACCGCCTATTTTTCCGGCCACGCCCAGATCGCCGAACGCACGCGTGGACCTCCACGCCACCGCCAGCCGTCCCGCCTCCGGCGACGGCGCCCCCCTGCAGCTCGGCTTCAGCCTTTCCGGCGGCTGGGACGACGCGATGCTCGTCGCCTGACGCGCTCGGCTTGATCAACCGCTCCGACGCCGCCGCGCCGCTGCTGCCGAAACAGGCGAACTAGCGTCAATCTGTTATGGTGGGATCAGGCGCCGTCTGTGCAACGACGCCGGACCCAATGACGGCTGTATATCGCATGTTCATCCGCCAATTCGAATATCTGGAGGCGCTGGCGCGGGAAAAGCATTTCCGCCGCGCCGCCGAAGCCTGCAACGTCTCCCAGCCGACGCTCTCCGCCGCGCTGTCGCAGATGGAGGAAGAGCTTGGCGTGCTGCTGATCGAGCGCGACGCGCGCTATCAGGGCCTGACGCCGGAAGGCGCGATCGTGCTGGCCCGCGCCCGCCGCATCCTCATCGAAATCGAACTGATGCGCGCGGAGGTGGCGGAAGCGCGCGACGGCCTCGGCGGCAAGCTCCGTCTCGGCGTCATTCCCACCGCCCTGCCCATGGCGGTCCACGTCACCGCGCCGTTCTGCGCCGCCTTCCCCGCCGTGACGCTGGAAGTGCTGTCGCTGACCTCGGACGAAATCCTGGAGCGGCTGGAAAACTTCGAGCTCGACGCCGGCATGACCTACCTGGACAACGAGCCCTTGCCCAATGTCCTGTCGAAGCCGATCTACGCTGAATCCTATTGCCTGCTGACGCGGCGCGACGGACCGCTGGGCCGGCGCGACACGATTTCCTGGGCGGAAGCCGCCGAGCTGAGCCTCTGCCTCCTGACCGGCGACATGCAGAACCGCCGCATCATCGACGGCATCTTCCGCTCCGTCGGCAAGGCGCCCAGACCGGTCATGGAAACCAATTCGATCTTCAACCTTTGCACCCATGCGGCGCTGCCGGGGATCAACAGCATCGCCTCGCGGCAATTGCTCGAACTGTTCGGCCCGCCGCAGGGGGTCAAGGCGCTGCCCCTGGTCGAACCCGAGGCCAAGCGCATGATCGGCCTCGTGATCGCCGACCGCCATCCGGCGCCGCCGCTGGCGCGCAAGCTGATGCAGACGACGGCGGCGCTGGAGGAGCGGGTCGCCGGGCTCGCGCCCCAGCAGGAATAGGCGCTAATCGGGCTTCGACGCGTCATTGGCCGCCGAGAATGACTTCACGTCTTCCTCTGATAGCGCGGTGGCCAGATCGACGATCCTCCTGCGAAGCACAGGGTCCTGCACATGCGCCAGGATCTTGAGCAGTTTCGCCGCGGCCACGGAACGCGTGACCGCCGTCAGTTCGGCGGCCGGAGGCGCAGAGACGGGCGCGCGGTCGCCGGCGTCGTCCAGGACGCCGGCGAAGAAGGTGGATGGCGGCGTCTCCAGGAAGCGGGCGATCTCGACCAGGCGACGCGCGCCGACACGCTGCAGGCCGTCCTCGAAGTCGAGCGCCTGCCCGGCGAGATTCCCAGCGCTGCGGCCAGCTCTTCCACCGTCGCGCCTCGCGCCAGGCGCTGAGTTCGGATGCGGGCGCCGACATGCCGATCGACCGCATTCGGTGGCGTTGTCATTGGCCCATCCCCAGCCTATCCTGTCCGCACCAAAGCTTGGTCTCATGCTGTTTCAGGCGACGACTAGGCGCGCGCGGGGGCGGACGCAACGGAGTTTGCGCGCGACTTGCCGCTGATGCGCGGAACAACGGCTCCCGTCGCGCGATTATCTGCTTTTGCGCGGCGCCTGCAGTCCGAGCGGGTTCTTCTTCGAGGAAAACGTGCATGAGCGCCAAAATCGCCGGCAATGGCAATGGCCGTCTGAGCGTCAACTCCTTCACGACGCGCAAATGCGACGCCGCTTCGGAATACCTGCATTCGGCTTTTGGCAACTCCATGAAGATCGAAGCGCAGGGCAAGCCCGAGGATTTCGCGATGCGCATGACGGGGGCGCAATTCGGCGCAATCAGGCTGGTCAGATGCGCCGTCCGCAACTGGGACTTCACCCGGAGCCTGAACGGCGTCGTGATCGTCAAGTTTCCGACCCACGGCAGTTCCCTGCAATGCCTTTCGGGCACGCGGCGCCACGAAGTGTTTCCGGCGCGCGGCGCGGGCGTCGGCCATCCCTTCGACGAATTCAACATGAAGCGGTCGCAGGGCGCCGGATTGGCGCTGGACGCGCCGATCGACCGGCTGATCGAGGTCGCCGAGCAGCTGACCGATTCATCTTATGGCAGGGCCCTGGCTTCGAGAATGGCCAGCACGCTCGACCTTTCGTCGCCGGCCAGCGCCGCCTTTGCGCGAAGCCTGCATTCGGCGATGGCCGAGATCGGCCATCTCAATTCGCACGGACTGGGCGAGCTGGCGCTGGCGGGACATGAGGAGATCATCCTCAATTTCGCCGTCGCCTCGCTTTTTCCCGAGGTCGTCGCCAAGCTCGGACAGGTCCAGCCCGATTGCGGCCCGACCGTCATCCACAAGGCGCGGGACTATATTCACGCCCATGCCGCGGAGGCGATCGAGCTCTCCAGGCTGGCCCGCCAGCTCGGCGTCAGCATGAGGGCGATGCAGGAGAATTTTCAGAAATATTTCGGCTTCTCGCCGCGCGATTTCCTGATGCGCTGCCGTCTCGAACGCGCGCGCCGCAGCCTGCTGTCGGGAGAGCAGGGCTCGACGGTCACGCGCGTTGCGCTGGCCAGCGGCTTTGGCGACGTGAGCCATTTTTCTGCGAAATATCGGGGCGAATTCGGCGAAACGCCATCGAAGACCCTGCGTCACGCGCGCCGTCAACTTTCCTGAGCGGGACGCAGAGGGAAAGCGCTTCAAAATCCCCGTAATAACCGAGCTTGCGGAGGCGCCGGCGTCCGCGAGATGATGGGATATGCGACGGCGGCGGCGCGAGGCCAGCCATGATTTTTCAAGAAGACGTCCAGATCGGCCCCGATGGTCTGCCGGGAACGCTGGCCCTGCCGGCCGATCCGCGCGGCCTCATCATCTTCGCCCACGGATCGGGATCGAGCCGGTTCAGTCCGAGAAACAGCATGGCCGCGGAGGCGTTTCAGCGCCGGGGCCACGCCACGCTGCTGTTCGACCTGCTGACCACGGAAGAGGCGGCCGGCCGCCAGAAGACCTTCGACATCGCCATGCTGACCGGACGCGTCGTCGAAGCCATCGATTGGGCGCGCGACGACGACCGGCTGTTCGCGCTGCCGCTGGGCCTGTTCGGAGCCTCGACGGGCGCGGCCGCGGCCCTGGACGCGGCGGCGGCGCGGAAAAACGCCGTCGGCGCCGTGGTGTCGCGCGGCGGCCGGCCCGACCTCGCGAAACATCTCAATCTCGCGCGCGCGGCGACGCTGCTCATTGTCGGCGGCGACGACGTCGACGTGCTGGCGCTCAATCGCGACGCCGAGCGGAGGCTCCGCTGCGAAACGGAGCTCGCCATCATCCCCGGCGCCGGTCATTTGTTCGAACAGCCGGGCGCGCTGGAAGCGGTTCTGGCGCGGGCGTCGAGCTGGTTCGACAGCCATTTGCGGCGGCTGCGGATCCTGTTCGACGACCGCGCCGCCGCGGGACGCATCCTGGCCTCGGCCCTTTCGAGGCGCGGTCTGGAAGCCCCGGTCATCTACGCCCTGCCCCGCGGCGGCGTGCCGGTCGCGACGGAAATCGCCAGAAAACTCGGCGCGCCGCTCGACCTGATCCTGTCGCGCAAAATCGGCGCGCCGCGCCAGCCCGAGCTGGCGCTGGGCGCGGCGGTCGACGGCGAAAAGCCGGAGATCGTGCTCAACGCAGACATCGTCGCGGCGCTTGGAGTCGAGCCCGCCGAAATCGAGCGGATCGCCGCCACCCAATTCGCCGAAATCGCGCGCCGCCGCGCCGCCTATCTTGGCGGCGCGGAGCCGGTTTCGGCGCGGGGACGCACGGCGATCCTGGTGGACGACGGCGTCGCCACAGGGGCGAGCATGGAAGCCGCGATCCGCGCCCTGCGCCGTCGCGCTCCCAAGAAGATCATCCTGGCGACGCCCGTCGCCGCGCGTTCCGCCTGGGCGCGCCTGGGCGCGCTGGCCGACGAGGTCGTGGCGCTGACGACGCCGGAGACCTTTTACGGGATCGGCGAATTCTATCGCGACTTCCACCAGCTCGACGACGCGGAGGTGGTCAGCCTCATGACGGGGCTCCGGGCGTCTCCGCTTCCTCCTCGGCATAAAGCGGCAGGCTGAAGTCGAAAATCGCCCCGCGCGGGGCGTTGGGACGATAGCCCATGACGCCGCCGTGGCTTTCGACAATGGTCTTGCCGATCGCCAGTCCGACGCC
The DNA here is from genome assembly GCA_963710275.1 of uncultured Alphaproteobacteria bacterium. Taxonomy (GTDB): domain Bacteria; phylum Pseudomonadota; class Alphaproteobacteria; order Rhizobiales; family Beijerinckiaceae; genus Rhodoblastus. The sequence continues at coordinate 158,506 of CAVPZS010000002.1, forward strand.
CATGCCGAACCGCTTGGTGCTGTAGAAGGCGCTGAAGAGCTCGGTCGCCGTCTCCGGATCGACGCCGGCGCCATTGTCGGCGACGCTGATCGTGACCATGCCCGGCTTGTCGCAGACGGTTTCGATCCAGATTTCCGGATCGGGCTCGTCGATTACGGCGTCGTCGGCGTTGCGCAGCAGGTTGACCAGGACCTGTTCGATCAGGATGGCGTCGACGCAGACGCGCAGCCCGGCGTTCTCCACCGGCGGCGGACGCACGATCCTGGCGCGCGAGCGCAGGAAGGCCAGCTTGACCGCGTCGTCGATCAGGTCCTGAAGCCGCTCGGCCTTGTGTTCGGGCGGTCGCTTTTCGATGAAGCCGCGCAGGCGCTTCAGGATTTCGGCCGCCCGGCGCGCCTGCGCCTCGATCCTGGCGATAATGTCGGGCTCCAGCGGCGCGCCGGTCGTTGTCACCGCGCGGCGATGGGCGGCGGAGAAATTCAGGATGGCCGCGATCGGCTGTCCCACTTCATGCGCGAGGCCTGCGACCACTTCGCCCATGTCGTTGAGGCGGCTGACGTGGAACAATTCGTTGCGCAGGCTGGCGACGCGCCGCCGCTCGGTTTCGATCGGAGTGAGATCGCGCATGAAACCGACGAACAGGCGGTCGCCATTGACGATCGCCTCGCCGACGGTCAGCTCCAGCGGAAAGACCACGCCATCCTTGCGCCGCCCTTCGACCTGCCGCCGCAGGCCGATGATCTTCTTCTCGCCGCCGCCCAGATAATTGGCGATATAGCCGTCATGCTCCCCACGATACGGTTCCGGCATCAGCATGCGCACGTTGCGGCCGAGCATCTCTTCGTCCTGGTAGCCGAACATGTCCCGCGCCGCCGGATTGGCCGAGAGGATCGCGCCCTTGCGGTCGATGGTGACGATGGACTCCATCGCAGAGCTGACAATGGCGTCGAGCCGGCTTTCATTGTCGCGCGAGGCCAGTTCGGCCTTCTTGCGGTCGGTCACGTCGATGGTCACGCCCATGTAGCGCTGTGACCCGCGATCCTCCGGGCGCATCGGGCCGCCGCGCGACATCAGCCAGCGTTCCTCGCCCGTCGCGTCGAGCATGCGCCATTCGTAGCGCAATTCCTCGCCGTGTTGCGCCGCGTCCTTGGCCGTCCGCGCAATGGTTTCGCGATCGGCTGGATGGATCGTCGAAATCCAGGAGTCGAAGGACGGCTCGCGACTGCCGGGCGGCAACCCGAGCAGGCGAAAAAACTCCTCAGACCATATGCCCTTGTCGGTCTGGAGATCCCATTCCCAGGCGCCGGCATTGGCGGCGCGCATGGCGAAGCGCAGCCGCTGGTCGCTGTCCCGCAACGCCTGCCGCGCCCGGACGCGATCTGAAATATCCTCCGAAAAGATCACGACGCCGCCGATCCCGTCGTGCGGATGGCGCCAGGGACGCACCTCCCAGCGCAGCCAGCTGGAGGTCCCGTCGAGCCGGACGAACTCATCCTCTTCGGTTCGCACGCATTCGCCTGTCAGCGCGCGCCGGTGGACCTCCTTCCACTCCTCGCCAATTTCCGGGAAGACCTCGTAGTGCAATTTGCCGACGACGTCGCGCGACAGGTTGTAATCGTCGCGCCAGCGGGCGCTCGCCGCGAGATAGCGCATGTCGCGGTCGAACATGGCCATGGCCGCCGGCGCCTGCTCGACGAAATGGCCGAGCTGTTCGGCGTTGAGGCGGATCAGCTCGTCGCTTTCGCGCCGCGCCACGGCGAAACGATGCAACAGGCGCGAGAGAAGGATGAAAGTGGCGCTGTTGAAAAGGAAAACGCCAAGAAACACATAGGCCGCCGGCCGATCGAAGGAGGCGATCTGCACGCCGCCGAGCGGCGTATGGGTGACCGCAACGGCGACGACCACGGCCAGGAGGCCGCCGCGAAGTCCGAAGGCCAGCGCGGCGACGATGATGGCCGGATAGAAGGTGATATAGACGGCGTTTTCGCCCAGCGCCTCCGTCAGGGCGAACCGGAGAGCCACGCAGCCGGCCATGACCAGCGACGCCGCGCCGAGGCGCCAGAGCCAGGGCATTTCGGCCACCGCCTCTAAAAATCGCAAGGCTTTCGGGATGGAGGGGCCACTGTCGCTGTCGTTCATTCCGCTCACATTACGCGATTTAGGCGTCGCAGCCTATTCATAGCATAAAGCTCTGGAAACCGGGGGCGCAGGCGCCTATTTTCTATGCGAAAGAAACAAAACGAGAAGAAAGGCGGCCGATAAACCGAAAAAATTGTATATAACGCTGATTAATCAATGTCTTGGATTGTAAAAAACTTTTCTCTGACAACGCAACCGGCGGACCCGCCAGCGGCGTGGTGAAGGCCGCCAAGTGATGAGTTCCGGAATGTCCAACCTGCCAACCATCCACATCATCGAAGACGATCCTGCGGTGCGCGAATCCTTGGCGATGCTATTGAAGAGCGCCGGACTGGAGTCGCGCCTCTACGCTTCCGCGCCTGAATTTCTCGGAATGAATCCGGCGCCGGAAGGCTGTGTCGTGAGCGACATCCGCATGCCCGACATGACCGGGCTGGAACTGCTTGCCGAGCTCAAACACCGCCGCAGCTGGCTTCCGGTCATCCTGATGACCGCTTTCGCCGACGTGCCGCAGGCGGTCAAGGCCATGAAGCTCGGCGCGGTCGACTTCATCGAAAAACCGTTCGACGACGAGCTCATGGTCTCCTCGGTGCGCGCGGCGCTGGCGCGGCGGGGCGACTCGCGCGCGGGCGACTTGGAGTCCGCCGCAGCGCGCGAAAAGCTCGGAACCCTGACCGGACGCGAGAAGGACGTGCTTGCGGGCCTGCTGAAAGGCAAGCTCAACAAGACCATGGCGCACGAACTGGGCATCAGCGTGCGCACGGTGGAGACCCATCGCGCCAATCTGATGATCAAGACCGAGGCGCAAAGCCTTTCGGAACTGGTCCGCATGTCCCTGCTGGCGAACGCGTCGCCAGAGGAGCCATAAGAGCCGGCGACGCCTCAGGCGGCGTCGCGCTCCCTGTCCTGACCCGGCGTTTTCGTCTCGATCCAAGAGACCGGGTCGTCGGCGATCTCGATCCTGATCCGCTGCGACCCGGCGGGAAGCGTCGCGCAGCCTTCGCTCCAGCGCCAGACCGACCCGCCGTCCCCTTCCGGCCGGCTCCAGCCTCCATTGAGCGTCGCGAGGTCGCAATCGCGCCCGTCGATGACAAGGCGCTTGGCCACGACGCCGAGGCGCCTGCCGTCCTCGCTGTCGCAAATCATGTCGGCCGGCGTCCAGGTCCTTGAGACGAGACGGATTTCCTTCGTCCCGGGCAGCACGGTGAAGCTGTAGCTCCCGCCCTCCTGCTTCTCCGGCCACAGGGCCACGCCATCGGCCAGAATGTGCAGGCCCGGGTTTGGCCGTCACCAGCAGTTCGCTGTTGTTGTTGAGCGTGACGTCGCCTGTCCCCGGGTCCGCCGCGGCGGCGATGACAAAACCCTCGCTCGCGGAGATGTTTCCGTAGGTCGCCGTCATGTTGGAGCCGGATCCCGGCGCGGGGCCGACATAGAGCGAAGCGTAATTCCCCGCCGCGCCATCGACATTGATCGTATTGGTCGCGCCGCTGCTGGCGTTGTCGAAGGAGTTGCCGGAGCCGGTGGTCGAGATGATGGCCAGAAAATCGCCGGCGCCGACCGTGATGGTGGCGTCAGACGTGACCGCTCCCCCGATTGCGAGAACCGATTCGATGATCGGCCCATTGTTGGACTGCGAAATCTCGCCCCCCGTTCCCTTGACGTCGAGAGCGAGGGTCGATGGCAGCGTGACGCCATTGTCGACGATGAAGGAGGTCAGCGGCGCGGTGAAACTCGCCACCGACGCACCAGCGTCGATCTCGGTCACCGTTTGCATTTCACTTGAAGTGACGGTGTAGGTCCCGGCGCCCTGCTCGACAGTGGTTCCGGTTTCGACGATGCCACTCATGACGTCCCTCGTTCTCGCTTCGCAGGAGCGCGCACGACGACGCGATGGCTGCTTTCTTGCCGGCTCCCGCTTGCCAAAAATGGCTTCGGCAAACGGTTTCTTAACTGACATGCCGTTGCGTCATGAAAAAGCATCCGCGCCTGGTTGCGCATCCGTAAAATTACGTACGCCATCTGCGGAAAGGTTCAAAAAAACCGCCGTGCGACGCGGCTTATTTCCAAATAGTAACAAAAATTAACGAATTCGAAGGCGCCGCCCGGTTAAGAAGCAAAAGACCCTTGGCGTCGGCCGATCGGTGGATTTCAGTGAAACAACACGCCAATCCCTTGCATAGAAGTTCCCGGACCGCGCAGGCGGCAGGTTTTCCGAGGGATGCCGACGATTCGTCTTTTGGCTTCGACACAAGGCCCGTCGTCGGCAAGGCGGTGTTCGAGAGTTTTCTCTCCAGCGGCGGCGACGAAAGACTTGAGATCGACACGCGCAGCGGGCGCAGCCGTTACGGCATTCCCTCGGGCCTGACGCAGGACGAGATCTGGTTGTCGTCCTCGACGGCCTCGGCCGTTTCCCCGCGGGGCTACGCCGCCGCCAGAATGGCTTTGGCGCGCACGATGGGCGCGGGAAAACCGCTGCCCCTGCCCGCCTGGTTTGATGAAATCCGCCGGCGCCTGCTCGATTTGTTTGGTTGTCCGGGCGCGGAAGTCGCTCTTTGCGCCTCCGGCACCGAGGCCGAATTGCACATGCTCGCGGCGGCGCAATCGCTTTTAGCCCGGCCGCTGACCAATTTCATCGTCGCGCCGCTGGAAACCGGCCGCGGCGTGATTCTCGCCGCCGACGGCCGCCATTTCCTCGATTCCGCGCCTTTTTCCGGCAATGTCGGCAAGGGCAAGGGCATGCCGGGTTTCGACCGCGCCGATCGCCAGATCGAAACCATCGAGCTGCGCGACCGCTATGGCGTGCCGCTCGATGCGGACGCGGTCGACGCCCTCGTCGTCGAGCGCGTGGAGGCGCTCGTCGCCGGCGGCCGCGACGTGCTGCTGCATCTGCTCGATTGTTCGAAAACCGGCCAGTCCGGCCCGACGCGCGGCGCGGCGCAGCGGCTTGCCGCCGCCTATCCCGAGAACGTCCTGGTGGTGGTCGACGCCTGCCAGTTGCGATGTTCGCGCGAACAGGCGCGCGCCGATCTCGAGGCCGGCTTCGCGGTCATGCTGACGGGATCCAAATTCGCGGGCGGACCGCCCTTCGCGGGCGCCCTGCTCTTCCCCGCAGCCGTTGCGGCGCGATTGGGCGACATGGTCCTGCCGGAAGGGCTCGCCGCCTATTCGGCGGCCTTCGACTGGTCGCCCAGCCTGCGGGAAAAGCTGAGCGGAGATTTCGGCGCCTTCGCCAATATCGGTCTCGGCCTGCGCTGGGAATGCGCCCTGGCCGAACTTGAAAGCTATTTCGCCCTCGATTCCGGGCTGCGCGAGCAAATTACGTGGCGTTTCGCCCGCGAGGTGGAAAGCCATCTGGCCGAGGCGCCGCAGCTGAAGCAGGCTGACCCCGATTTTGCGCCTGCTGAGCCGCGGACCATCTTTCCGATCCTGACCTTCGACGAGCGCGGCCGCGTGCTGGATGCGGAAAAGCTGCATCGCGCCCTGCGCGATCCCTCGGCGCGGCCCGGCCGGCGGCTGACGAAATTCCGGCGTATCCATCTGGGACAGCCGGTCCCGATCGGCGAAATGCAGGCTCTGCGCGTCTGTCTTGGCGCGCCGCAGGTTAATGACGTCGCCGCGCGTATCGCCGCGGGCGAGGATTTCGAGAGCGCGTTCCAGCCGCTCGCCAGGGACTTGGACGAGGTTTTCGGCTTGTGGACCGAACTCGCGGCGCGGGACGGGTTTTAATCTAGTGTTGCGTCGCAGTGATTATGACTTATTGAGCGAGGGAGTGGGATAGGATTTGGCCATCTTCACTCGGGCCTGATCTGTGGAGAACATCCAGCGGATTTGGGCGCCACTTTCGGTGCGGCGGTTCTCCCAAGCCCGGACCTCAGTTTCGAGCAGATCGCGATTATCGATCCGGCGGTCGAGACATTGTCGGCGCATGACGCCGATCTCGATCTCTGCCATGTTGAGCCAACTGGCGTGACGGGGTGTGTAGTGGAACTCCAAGCGTCGCAAGATCCGACGCGCCTCAGCGGCCGGGAAGGTCTGATATACGGCTGAGGCGGTGTGGGTTGATAGGTTGTCCATCACGACGCGAACCTTGTTGGCGTCGGGATAGTCCACCTCGACCAGATCGCGCATGCAGATGGCGAAGTCCTGATTGGCGCGCCGATCGGTGACCTTGACCTTGCGCCATGACCGATTGGCGTCGACCATGACAAAGAGGTTTGCCGTGCCGTTGCGCTTGTACTCGGAGTTGTAGCGGTATCGCTTTCCGGGTTTCTGCACGATGGGCACGCGCACCTCGCCGATGAGCTGGATTGGACTTTCGTCAAAGCAGACCACCGGTCGCTTGGGATCATGCGGCTCGGCATAGAGATCGAGGAGATCCTCCATGCGGGCGATGTATTCGCCATCGATATTGGCGATACACCACATCTTCCTCTGCCAGGGCTTCAGATCGTTGTCGTCCAGCCGGCGGCGGATGGTCTCGCGCGAGACACTCCCGTGTTCGATCACTTCGACCAGAGCGTTGGCCAGAAGCTTCAAGGTCCACCGCACGCATCCCTTGGGCGGATCCGAGCAAGCCAGGGCGACCAGTTGCACCTCTTCCTTGCCGCTCAGCTTTCGAGCCGCTCCCGGTCGCGGCTCTTCACTGAGAGCGGCCTCCAGGCTGATCTCCACAAAGCGTTTCTTGGTGCGATAGATGGTCGAGCCGCTGGCCTGCACAGAGGCGGCGATGGCCTCGTCGTTGACGCCGGCGTCGGCGGCCAGCAGAATCTGCATCCGTTTGAGCCGTCGCACTGGCTGCTTGCCGCCGCTTACCAAAGCGCCAAGTTCGTCTCGTTCGGATTGGCTGAGTTCGACCCGATACCGTACATTCATTCCGAAAGCCCTTCTTGGCGGAAGAACCTTGGATGAATCCAAAATGAATCAATTGCTTGACCAAAAGCCGCCGGCGCCGCCAGCACGGTTCACCGCCAAACAGGGTCAGTACCTCGCCTTCATATGGGCCTATTCGCAGATCAACCGCCGCGCCCCGGCGGAGGCCGACTTCCAGAGCTACTTCAGGGTCACCCCGCCGTCAGTCCACCAGATGCTAAAGACCCTCGACCAACTCGGATTGATCGAGAAGCAGCCCGGCGTCGCTCGCAGCATCCGGCTGCTCGTCCCACCACAGGAGCTGCCCATTCTCGGCATAGATCAACCCATCATAATCACGGCGACCGGACACTAGCGCAGATGCTCGTTCAGCGGCGCAAGCCACGCGCCTTACGATTCCTGGCGCGGCGCTGGGGCGCGCAGAGGGACATGCGCATCGACGCGCGCCTTTTCGCGCAACGCGTTCGGCGCGACGCCGTAAGTCTCGTGAAACAGCCGGTTGAAGGCGCTGACGTTCTTGAACCCCAGCCGAAAGGCGATCTGGCCGATGCGCTGGTTCGCCAGTTCCGGAGCCGCGATTTCCTGATAGGCGCGCCTGAGCCGCGCCTTGCGGATATATTTCGCCACCCCGCCAATCGGCTCGAACAGACGATTAAGCGAAGCGCGCGACAGGCCGAAGGTTTTCGCCACCTGGTCGGCGTCGAGCGCCGACGAGGTCAGGTGGCGGTCGAAACGACGGATCGTGACGAAGGAGGTCACGGGCGCGACGTCGGACCCCGCCTCCTGGCGGTTGAGACGCTGCGCCGCGGCTTTGGCCGCCAGTCCAACCAGGCCGTCGGCAAGCGCGTCGAATTCGCGGGCGTCGATGTTCGGGGTGGCCGCGGAGAGCGCGGCCAGCGCCGAACCGACCACCGCGCCGGCGGGCGTTTCCTTGCGCAGCACGCAGCCGTGCAGGGCGTTTTCATCGCTCAGCGCCGCCATGACGCGGGACCGGGAAAACCACAGGGTTTTTAGCGCGGTTGTGGCGCCCTGAGGCGACAAGAACAGGCTCAGTCCCTGCGACAGATCAAGGAAGAACACGTCCCCGGGTTTGGCGAAAATCTCCGTATCGCCCGTCAGACCGGCGGCGGCGCCGGCCGCCAGCAGCGCCACGGCGACGCAATCGGCGGGATTTTGCTCTGATGTCGCCGGGGAGCGGAAGATTTGCGCGGGCGATGGGCGATGTCGAGAGGGATTCGGCGACGTTATCTGGGCGAACCGCGACGCCGAACGCGCCCGAAAGCGCGGCGCGCCAATCCGAGAGCAGAGATTCGGGCGAGGGCGCCGGGACGGTCAGGTGAAAGACATGCGGCCTCAAATTATTTTCCCAAATGCAGACTCACTCGCGCGCCGGCGTTCAGAAGCGGCGCGGAGACGGCCTTCGGCTTCAATAGCGCCGCTGGCGCCTAGATCGCCAATCCCTGGCACTTAATAATTCATCTCTGATACTTTGCATTTTGTATCAGATGACGCAACCCAACTTGCAATGTGACGCAACGTCAATATGGTTTCTGTCATGACGACGCAACGTCAGCATCCGACGACCATGTTGGCGGCCGCGCGCTTGATGCTCTTCTTCGATGGCCGTTGCGCCAGGCGCGTCTGGCCGGTCTTCGGCGAATACATCCGTCCGAACGTGTAGCCCAGGAAGTCGAACTCGCCTTCCGGCACCTTGCAGATGCGTGTCTTTTCCTCGCTGACCGTGAGCTTCAGCTTGCCCATGATTTCTCGCAGTCGCTGCAACGCCTCTGCGGCTGAACCACTTAGAGCCTGACCTGAAATTGGTTGACCGGCCTCGCGGCCCTTGATTCCCTTGGTTTGCAACAACTCTGGGAGATTCGCGATGCCTTGGAACGAGGCCGATCGGGCGAAGTATGAAGTCATTCGGGCGCGCTATTCAAGCGATATGTCAAAGGCCGAGGTGGCGCTGATCGCGCCGCTGCTGCCGCCTCCCAAGCGGCGGGGGCGCAAGCCGACAGATGCCCAGATCATTCTCAACGCCTTGTTTTATTTGATCCGATGTGGCTGCCCCTGGCGATATTTGCCAAAGGATTTTCCGCCGTTCACGACCGTGCAGAACCGCTTCTACGCATGGCGCGACAGCGGCCTGTGGGCGCAAATCATCTGCGTTCTCGTGATGGACGCCCGCGAGGCGGAAGGCCGTGAAGCCGCGCCGACGGCGGTTGTCGTCGACAGCCAGTCGGTCAAGACGACGGAAGCCGGCGGTCCTCGTGGTTTCGACGCGGGCAAGAAGATCAAGGGCCGCAAGCGCCATCTCGCCGTAGACACGTTTGGCCTGCCCATCGAATGCCAGATCACGACCGCCGACATGCAGGACCGAGACGCTCTCGCGCCGCTGCTGAAAGCCGTGCATCGCAAGAGCCCGTGGGTGAAAATGTCCTTCGTCGACGGGGGTTATCAGGGGGATGAAGCCCAGCGCGCAGTCTTCGAGGCGAGCCGCATTTCCATCACCGTCGTCAAGCGAACCGACAAAGAGGTGAAAGGCTTTGTCGTGTTGCCAAAACGCTGGGTCGTCGAACGAACGCTCGGTTGGATCAATCGAGCGCGCCGTCTATCAAAAGACTTCGAGGCGACTATCGAATCCGCTCTCGCGTGGCTGCAATTGGCCCTAGCTTTCCTCCTCATGCGAAGGCTGGCGAGGCCGAAAGCCGGGCAGATTTGAAATTCGAGTCGGGCTCTTAGGGAATTTTCCATGGCGAATTTTCTGGAAACCGCAATCACTGACAGCCAGTCGGCAGGCACGTTTGGCCCAGGAACTGTCTTCACCTTCACGATCACCTTCAGTGGCAACGTGACCGTGACGAAGGGCACGACGCTGACTCTCAGCGATGGCGGCCTCGCAACCTTCGTCAGCTCCAGCGGGAAGACGGCGATCTTCACCTATACGGTTGGCAAGACCGGCTCCAGTCAGAACACCGGCGATCTCGCCGTAACCGGCATCGCCAGCGGCGGCTTTTCCGGTCCGGGCAGGTCTGTCCTGCTCAACCCGCCATCATCGACGACAAGCTGGAATCCCGCCGGGATCCAAATCATCGACACCACCGCGACGAGCGAGACGCTGCCGGGAACGCAGACGGATCCACTTTCCGGCGGCGGCAAAATCACCTTCGGCGCGAGCAGCAACAATCAAATCACGGTCGGCGGCAATGCCTACGCCAGCCTGACGACAAAATTCGTGGTCACGGACGGCACCCTGTCGGTGACGGGAACGGCGACCGGAATAACGGTCACGGGAAATGGCTCCGCCAGTTTGACGATTACCGGCACGGAGTCGGCGATCAATAGCTTCATCAACAATAATCTGACTTATACCACGACTGGACTGGCCGGCTCGACCGACACCATGACGGTCACCACGACGGATTCGGCGGGCGATCCGCAATCCTCCGGCGCCATCACCATCGACCTGACCTGCTTCATGCCCGGCACGCTGATCCGGACCCCGACTGGCGACGTCGTCGTCGAGAGCCTGCAGCGCGGTGACCTGGTGCTGACGGCCGACGGACGCGCCCTGACGGTCAGCTGGCTCGGCCGTCAAACGGTTTCAACCATCTTCGGCGACAAGCAGCGTGTGCTTCCGATCCGCATCAAGGCCGGGGCGCTCGATGAAAACGTGCCTTCCCGCGATCTTCTGGTTTCGCCCGATCATGCGATTCTGGTCGACGGGGCGCTGATCCATGCCGGCGCGCTAGTCAACGGAACCTTGATCCTGCGCGAAACCAACGTGCCTGTGATTTTTACCTATTACCATATCGAACTGGATGAACATGCTCTCGTTCTGGCCGAAAACGCGCCGGCCGAAAGCTTTGTCGACAACGTCGATCGGCTCGGATTCGACAATTGGGCGGAACACGAGGCGCTCCATCCGGAGGGCAAGGCGATCGAAGAAATGCGCTACCCGCGCGCCAAGGCGCAGCGTCAGGTTCCGGTGCGCACGAGGGTCAGGCTGGTCGAACGCGCCCAAGCCATTGGCGCGCTCGAAGCAGCCGTCGCCTGAGACGAGCCTTTCATTCGCAAACCAACAAAAACGGGCGGCGGCATTTTCCGCCGCCCGTTTTGCTTGCATTTTGATTTTTTTCGCTAGAGCATTCCCCGGTTGGTCTGACTCGTATTTTTTGCAGGGGTGGGATTCCCTTGCGGTCCCGAATGAGCGAATCTGCGCATCGCATTGATTTGGGGACGCAGCATGTCGCGAGGCCTTTCCTTCGATTTGCGTAAGCGTGTGATTGCGTTGGTCGAAGGCGGCATGTCGCGGCGGGCTGCGGCACGGCAATTATTGGTGTCGGAATCATCGTCTATAAAGTGGTTCAGGCGGTTCAAGGAAACGGGCAGCTTTGCGGAAAAGCCCGGCAAGAAGTTGCGGGCCTCGCCGCTGGACGCGCACGCGGAATGGCTTTTAGCTTTGGTTGCGAGCGAGAGCGACCTGACGCTGGCCGAGATTGAAGGCCGCCTTCTGGATGAGCGTCAGGTCAAAACCACGGACAGTTCGATTGCGCGGTTCTTTCAACGCCACAACCTCAGCTATAAAAAAAACGCTGCACGCCAGCGAGCAGCATCGAGAAGACGTGGCGAAGGCGCGCGAGGAATGGAAACGGGCGCAACCGACGCTTGATCCGGACCGACTTGTATTTATTGATGAAACTGGCACAAATACGCAGATGACGCGAACGCGCGGACGCTGCCAAAAAGGCAAGCGTCTCGTCGATTACGCGCCGCACGGCCATTGGAAAACGACAACCTTCGTCGCCGGGCTGCGCAACAACGCGATCACCGCGCCCCTGGTCGTCGATCAGCCGATGAACGGAGTCATCTTCCAGGCATGGCTCGAACAGAGCCTCGCGCCAACCCTGGCCGCGGGCGAAATCGTCATCATGGACAACTTGCCCGCCCACAAGGTTCCGGGCGTGCGCGCGATCATCGAAAACGCCGGCGCAAAGTTGCTCTATCTGCCGCCCTATTCGCCCGATCTCAATCCCATCGAGATGATGTTCGCCAAGCTCAAGGCGCTGCTGCGCAAGGCCAAGGAACGAACCGTCGATCAGCTTTGGGAACGTATCGGCGTCATCCTCGGCGAGTTTGGTGCGCCAGAATGCTCAAACTATTTCAGGCATGACGGTTATGGATCAGGTTAGACGGGGAATGCTCTAGTACTACAGTTGCGGATATGCGTATCGTTTGTAATGCGCGTTTGTCGCTTGGAGTTGATGTTTGCGTCGCCAGATCGACCAGGCCATTACGAAGCGTCGGCCATGAGGCGACTTCAGGATCAGCCGAGCGAGCAGATAGCGGATTTCTGGCGCGCTCGGAACGAGAGCGCGCATTCTGGTCAGGCGGCGATTGTCGGGTTTGGACTCCTTTCGTTCGGTTTACCCCAAGCCGCCCGGCGCAATTGAGCCGAAAGTTTCGCGAGAAAGGCCTGCGCCGCCATGCACAGGCTCATATGGCGATGCCAGCCATGCCAGGAGCGCGCCTCGCAATGATCGAGGCCAAGATCGCTTTTCGCGCGCTCGAAACATTCTTCGATCGTCCAGCGCAGGCCTGCGACACCGGCCAAGTCGGCGAGCGTCGCCTCAGTCGGAGCAAAAACGAGATAATAGGCGCGATCGGGCGTCTTGCCTCGACTGCGTCGGACCAGGAGCCAATGCGCAAAGCGCGGGTCTTTGCGCCAATGCAGCCGCACGCACGCCCAATGGTAAAGGCGCGGACCTTTGGCGCCTTCGCCGGCGGCGTGGCAGGCGAAATCGTCCTGCGCCAGGGCGTTGACCAACTCTTCTGGCGTCGTTCCCTGAAGCGAGCCGCCGCCGACGCGCAGAAAATGGTTGGAGCGCACGGCAAGAACATAGGGCTGTTCGCGCTTTTCCAGCATGTGCCGCAAGCCGCTGTCGGCGCCATAAACCGCGTCGCCGAGCACGTAGGCGCACTTGACGCCGGCGTCCAGGTTGGCCGCGATCATCTCGCGCGCCATCGCCGGTTTGGTGGCGAAATCAATCTCCTCAGGAACGGCTGCTGCCGCCCGCCGCGGCGCGTCGGCCGCCCATTTCTCTGGCAAATACAAGCGCCGGTCGATCAGCGTCTGGCCATAGCGGCTGGCGTAGGTCAGGAACACGCCGACTTGGCTGTTCTCGATGCGTCCGGCCGCTCCGGAATATTGACGCGCCACCCCCACCGAATGATCGCCCTTTTTCACAAAACCCGTCTCGTCCACCACCAGGACCGCGTCAAACTCCGAAAGTGCTTCAAGAGCGTAAGCGCGAACCTCGTCGCGCAGACGATCCGCCTCCCATCGGCTACGTCCAAGCAAAGATTGCATGCGGTAGGGCCGCTCCGCGCCTGATTGTTCCGCCATCAGCCAACCCGTCTTGCGCTCGACGCCAGACAACAGGCCGTCAAGAAACGCCGCCCCCGTATCCCGCAATTCCCGCCGACCAAACACCGGCCCAAGACGCGCTTTCAGAGCCGCCAATTCTTCTTCCCAGGCCAAGAGCGATCCCGACCAATCCGCAACCGACATCCCATCCTCCCCGCTATCAAGCAGGGAAAGAATCATATTCGCTAACAATACGCAACTGTAGTACTAGATCCACTGGCGCCGCTGGCGGGGTTTGCCGCGAATGATTGGGGCTCGGCTTGCGAGGAACAATCGAACGCGAACAAAAAAGCGGGTCTTTTGGACCGGCCAGACCGCCATCCGACGGTGTTTCTTGATTTGCAGGGGGCTCAAGCGGTGACGGAAACCCCACTCCTGCCCCGGCGATAGCCCACAAAACCAAGGCCCGCGAATCCCGCTGGAAAAAATCGACCCCGGCCTGCCTTGGGAATTGAGAAAAGTTGCTTTCGAATAAGGAGCATTATCCAAAGTAAACCACCTTGGGTTGCGGTTTCTGGCGGGCATTTTTCGCGAGTTTGTTGTGCCGCGGCAAGAAGCCGGACGCAGGAAAACCATCTGAATGTGTGAGGAAATCGCAGGCGATAACCACCACGCTAGAGGCCGCAGCTTTTGCGCTCGACCGGCTCAGAGCTTGGCGAGGTTCGCCTTGCCCTGCTTCGCGAGAGCGGTGGCGTTGCCGATCTGGAACTGCTCGAATTTCTTGAAGGTGTCGTCGAGCATGCCACGCCCGTCCGCGAGCTGCGGCAGAAAGAAGTCGGGCGCCTCGTTCATTTCGACGATGACCGGGCCGCGCGAAGTGCAGGCGAGGTCCCAGCCGATCAGCGGCACATGGCGCATCAGCCGCGCGCCAGCGAGGGCGAGCGCCACCATGCCGGCCCATTCGGGATGCTCGAAGCCGACAAGCGCCGCGCCCGAATCCGGATGCGTGCGTCGCTCGACCAGGTCGAGGCCGCTGCCGGAGACCGCACGCAACACCGTGCCGCTGGCGAGGTCGAGGCTGGCCAGCAGATTGCCTGTACGCCAGTAATTGTCGGCGACATTTTCGCCGGCCGGGATCTTCCAGCAGCCGCGCAACACCTTCGGCCCCTCGCTGGTCAGGCCGGTGATCAGGCGCACGCAGGCGAGCTTTGGGCCGCACAGGGCGGCGATCCTCTCATGCGGCGGCAACATCGGCTGGAACACATAGCCGGCGTCGTAGTGGGCAGCGATATCCTCGACGAAGGCGTCGATGCTCACGGCGCCGCCGCCGCTCTTCTCAATGCCCTGCCCGTCCCCGGCGAGGGCTTTGAGGCCGATCGTGCCAAGGCTTTGAAACCCCTCGGTCGGCTTGCCGAACAGGGGATAAAGCTCCGCGCGGGCGAGAAACGCCTTCAGCGCCTCGCGGTCGGGCAGGATCGCGCCGCCGGTCCTGATGTCCGGCCCGTAGACGGCCTCGATCTTGATGGTGGCAAAGCCGTAGGCCGCGAGATAGGACAGCGCCGCCACCTTGTTGGTCAGCATGCCCAACCAGTCATGACGGTAATTGACGGTAACGCAGATGTCGCGATTGCGGCGCTGGCCGACGAAGGCCAGCGGATCGGCCTTTTCGCGCAGAACCGGGTCGAACAGACGCAGCCGCAGGAAGTCGCGGAAGGACAGCTTGCCGGGCCCAATCGCCAGCTTGGCGTAGGCCATGACGATGGCGCCGTATTTCTCGCCTGTTTGCGCCTGGATTTCCCTGACGGCCAAGCCCATGTCCGGTTCGGCGTCGGGGCGCGCGACATCGAAGGAGGTTTTCCGCGTCGTGCTTTCAACTGCGTTCATGCAGCAAGGACCTTGCAAACTGGATAGCAACGCCGACGACGAATCGTCGCGCCGACTGCCCCATGGTCTATCACAGCTTCAGTTCAGCAAAGCATAAAATACCCATAAGGACGCGCTCGGTCCCCAAGGGCCTTGCTTTACGCAAAGTCATGAGCGGCCGATGCTGACATATTTGAAGCCGCGGCGCCGGACTTCCTCCGGGCGGTAGATATTGCGCAGGTCAACGACGACCGGCGCCGCCATTTCCAGCTTCAGCCGATCCAGGTCGAGCGCGCGGAAGGCGTCCCATTCCGTCACGAAAACCAGCGCCTCCGCGCCTTGCGCGCAGGAATAGGGATCGCTGCAAAAGGTCACGTTCGGCATCAGCGGCTTGGCCTGATCCATGCTCACCGGGTCGAAGGCGCGCACCTTGGCGCCATGGTCTTCCAGCGCAGTCACCAGGGCGATCGACGGCGCGTCGCGCATGTCGTCGGTATTGGGCTTGAAGGACAGGCCGAGCACGGCGATGGTCTTGTCGCGCACCGATCCGTCGCAGGCGGCGATCACCTTCTTCGCCATGCCGCGCTTGCGCTGGTCGTTGACCGCCGCGACCGTCTCGATGATGCGCAGCGGCAAATCGTAATCATGGCTGGTCTTGATGATCGCCGTCGTGTCCTTGGGAAAGCAGGAGCCGCCGTAGCCCGGGCCGGGATGCAGGAATTTCGAGCCGATGCGGTTGTCCATGCCGATCCCGCGCGCGAGATCCTGGATATTGGCGCCGGTCTTCTCGCAAAGATCGGCCATTTCGTTGATGAAGGTGATCTTGGTCGCGAGAAAGGCGTTGGCGGCGTATTTGATCAGTTCGGACGTGCGCCGGTCGACATAATAGAGCGGCGGCTGGTTGAGGTTCAGCGGCCGGTAGACCTCGGCCATCACCTCGCGGGCGCGTGGGTCGGTCGTGCCGATGACGATGCGGTCGGGGCGCTTGAAATCGTCGATGGCCGCGCCTTCGCGCAAGAATTCGGGATTGGACACGACGGCGAAATCGGCGTCCGGGCGCAGGCGCGCGATGATGCGCTCGACCTCGTCGCCGGTTCCGACCGGCACGGTCGACTTGGTGATGACGACGGTAAAGCCCTTGATCGCCGGGGCGATGTCCTGCGCCACGGCATAGACATAGGAGAGGTCGGCGTAGCCGTCGCCGCGCCGCGACGGCGTCCCCACCGCGATGAAGACCGCGTCGGACTCCTCCACGGCCTTGGGCAGGTCAGTCGAGAAGAACAGCCGCTGCTGGAGGATATTCCGGGCGACCAGATCTTCGAGCCCCGGCTCGTAGATCGGAATTTCGCCGCGGCGCAAGGCCTCGATCTTGCCTGCATCCTTGTCGACGCAAGTCACGACATGACCGAAATCGGCGAAGCAGACGCCCGAGACGAGACCGACGTAGCCAGATCCGATAACCGAAATTTTCATGTCGTCACATTTCGTTAGGCCGGGCGCCAGCCGGCGTGCGGGAACGGAAAGACGCCGCGCCCGCGCTCGGTTTATGCGCAAGCGGCAAGGGATCGGCGGCGTCTGGCTAGCCTATTTTCGCGGGTTTTGAAACCACGCCTTCGCCATGGATGTGAAAATAGCTGACGTTGGAGGCGTGAGCTAAATGCGAAAGCGCCGTGACGGCTTGATGACGGTCCAGCGCTCGTCTAGAGCATTCCCCGTCTAACCTGATCCATAACCGTCATGCCTGAAATAGTTTGAGCATTCTGGCGCACCAAACTCGCCGAGGATGACGCCGATACGTTCCCAAAGCTGATCGACGGTTCGTTCCTTGGCCTTGCGCAGCAGCGCCTTGAGCTTGGCGAACATCATCTCGATGGGATTGAGATCGGGCGAATAGGGCGGCAGATAGAGCAACTTTGCGCCGGCGTTTTCGATGATCGCGCGCACGCCCGGAACCTTGTGGGCGGGCAAGTTGTCCATGATGACGATTTCGCCCGCGGCCAGGGTTGGCGCGAGGCTCTGTTCGAGCCATGCCTGGAAGATGACTCCGTTCATCGGCTGATCGACGACCAGGGGCGCGGTGATCGCGTTGTTGCGCAGCCCGGCGACGAAGGTTGTCGTTTTCCAATGGCCGTGCGGCGCGTAATCGACGAGACGCTTGCCTTTTTGGCAGCGTCCGCGCGTTCGCGTCATCTGCGTATTTGTGCCAGTTTCATCAATAAATACAAGTCGGTCCGGATCAAGCGTCGGTTGCGCCCGTTTCCATTCCTCGCGCGCCTTCGCCACGTCTTCTCGATGCTGCTCGCTGGCGTGCAGCGTTTTTTTTATAGCTGAGGTTGTGGCGTTGAAAGAACCGCGCAATCGAACTGTCCGTGGTTTTGACCTGACGCTCATCCAGAAGGCGGCCTTCAATCTCGGCCAGCGTCAGGTCGCTCTCGCTCGCAACCAAAGCCAAAAGCCATTCCGCGTGCGCGTCCAGCGGCGAGGCCCGCAACTTCTTGCCGGGCTTTTCCGCAAAGCTGCCCGTTTCCTTGAACCGCCTGAACCACTTTATCGACGATGATTCCGACACCAATAATTGCCGTGCCGCAGCCCGCCGCGACATGCCGCCTTCGACCAACGCAATCACACGCTTACGCAAATCGAAGGAAAGGCCTCGCGACATGCTGCGTCCCCAAATCAATGCGATGCGCAGATTCGCTCATTCGGGACCGCAAGGGAATCCCACCCCTGCAAAAAATACGAGTCAGACCAACCGGGGAATGCTCTAATGCGCCTGCAACGAGGGCCGCAGCTTGCGAAATCCGCGCCCTGTCAGCGCGGCCACCCCGATCAACAGGAAGTCAAGAACCGTTGCGAAGGCAGCAAAAACGGCCAAGCGATATCGCGCCAGCGGCTTACATGGGCAGTTTATCGTCAAGGATTTGAATGTCCTTCGTCGATAACTCACCATTCATCTCACGGCTGAGCGTTTCTTTCCCTTCCAGACCGTGATCAAGCCCGCAGCCGCCGGAGGCGGTGGCCTTAAGGCCAGGCTTTACCACGGTCGAGATGGGAAAGACGCTGCGAAAGCAGATGTGATGCCTTGACTTTACAGCATCCGAGTTCCGAGCCATTCGCGTGACGCGGCCTTCTCAGACGCGATCAAGCTTCGCGGTAGGGACGCGGGTTACCCCGCGCCCCCCGCACAGATCCGGACAGGCCCAACTAAGGCATCCGGCTCCCACCTCGGGTGTGTCTGACGGCGAAGCGCGCGTCAGGCCAAGGATGAAGAATGCGCGGCTGGGGAAGCCAATCATCAGCAAGCTTCGCCATGCGGTCCCATGTGAACCCGTCCTTCTGACTGCGCCGCCGAAGCGTTCGTCGCCAAAGGTCGATGACATAGTGCCGGAACGCCGAGAGCGCCCGGCCGTTGGTTGGGACCGCGTAATAGGCGAAGTGTCCCGTCACGACCTGCTTCAGCCACAATCCCTGAATCGGGATGGGCAGATGCATTCGGCGCCGCAACTCCACCTTGAGGTTCTTCAGCTTTGCCCGCATGCGGTCGCGCCGGGTCTTCCGTTGAAGCTGGAAGAACCCCTGGCGTGATTTGCCGCAGATGAAGGTGAAGCCCAAGAACGAGAAGGTTTCCGGTTTGCCGAGCCCGCGTCGTTTGCGGTCGGCCGCCGCATAGCGGCCGAACTTAATCACGCGGGTTTTGTCCGGGTGGAGCGACAGCGCAAATTCCCCGAGCCTTTCGCGCATTGCATCAAGGAAACGACGCGCGTCGTCCTCATTCTCAAAGCCGACGGCCAGATCGTCGGCGTACCGCACGACGATCATGTCGCCCTGAGCTTCCCGCCGTCTCCAGCGTTCGGCCCAAAGATCGAAACAGTAGTGCAGATATATATTGGCAAGGAGCGGCGAAATCACCGAACCTTGGCCCGTTCCCCTGTCACTGACCGTCACGACCCCGTCTTCGAGGATGCCCGCCTTGAGCCATTTCTGGATCAGGCGGATGATGCGTTTGTCGCCGATCCTATGCTCCACGAAGCGGACCAGCCAATCTTGGCTGACAGCCCCGAAGAAGTTCTGGATGTCGGCGTCAAGAATCCAGTTCACCTTTCTTATTTTGATCGCCGTTGACAGAGCGTCCAACGCATCGTGCGGCCCTCGGCCAGGTCGAAACCCGTACGAAAAGCCGCAGAAGTCGCCTTCGTAGATTGCGTTGAGCACCATGACGGTTGCGCCCTGGACGATCTTGTCTTCCAGAGCTGCGATCGCTAGCGGCCGCTGCTTCCCATCCGCCTTCGGTATGTATGTCCGGCGGGATGGTTGCGGTCGATAGGCTCCCCGATGGACCCGTCGATGCAAATCCTTGAGCCTGGGCTCGAGGTCCGCCTCGTAGGCCTGCCACGTCACGCCGTCCACGCCGGCAGCGGCTTTGCGCTTGAGCGCATAGAACGCCGTCCGGAGCGTGTCGGCATTGATGTGGTGGAGGAGCGCGGTGAACTGCCCCTTCTTCCTTTGCCTTGCGGCTTGTCGTACGCGGTCCAGCGCCTGGGTCACGCGCACCCGGCTCTGTGTCCGGTGCGTGCTTTGCTGTTCCGCGTTCCCCTTGGTCCCCGGCCTTGGCTCCACCAACTCCGCCGCCGGTCGCCCGGCTTTGTTCGTCGGCTTCGCGGCTACTATGCCGGAGTCAGACTTCTCTTGATCGTGCATCGGCGGCTACGGCTCCTCACCTTCCCGCCACGGACCATGCGACCCGATGAGGCCTATGGTCGATCCAGAGATCTCCCGGTTCCCGCGCAAGGAGCTTCCATACATGCCAGGGTCTTGGACCACGCCGGGTTGGGCGGGCGCTCGCGATTACGCGCCCATCCATTTCGCCTTCCGACATGTAAACGGCGTCGGCACCCGGGATCAGACCGGTTTCGCGGCTCAATGGCTGGCCTATATGATCCCCTGCCGACGCTTCGCCGACATCCTCGCGGACGCCTGCGCACGGCTCGGGGCCGATGTGGGTCGCTAATCCTTCATCGCAGTGGACTTTCACCACATACTCCTTGCCGGTCTCCCGGCGCACTTCGCGGTAGGGACGCGGGTTACCCCGCGCCCCCCGCACAGATCCGGACAGGCCCAACTAAGGCATCCGGCTCCCACCTCGGGTGTGTCTGACGGCGAAGCGCGCGTCAGGCCAAGGATGAAGAATGCGCGGCTGGGGAAGCCAATCATCAGCAAGCTTCGCCATGCGGTCCCATGTGAACCCGTCCTTCTGACTGCGCCGCCGAAGCGTTCGTCGCCAAAGGTTGATCACATAGTGCCGGAACGCCGAGAGCGCCCGGCCGTTGGTTGGGACCGCGTAATAGGCGAAGTGTCCCGTCACGACCTGCTTCAGCCACAATCCCTAAATCGGGATGGGCAGATGCATTCGGCGCCGCAACTCCACCTTGAGGTTCTTCAGCTTTGCCCGCATGCGGTCGCGCCGGGTCTTCCGTTGAAGCTGGAAGAACCCCTGGCGTGATTTGCCGCAGATGAAGGTGAAGCCCAAGAACGAGAAGGTTTCCGGTTTGCCGAGCCCGCGTCGTTTGCGGTCGGCCGCCGCATAGCGGCCGAACTTAATCACGCGGGTTTTGTCCGGGTGGAGCGACAGCGCAAATTCCCCGAGCCTTTCGCGCATTGCATCAAGGAAACGACGCGCGTCGTCCTCATTCTCAAAGCCGACGGCCAGATCGTCGGCGTACCGCACGACGATCATGTCGCCCTGAGTGTTCCTCCTCCGGGGTGGGCGGGACGGCCATGGCGCAGACGCGCGGCTCGCCGCGCTTGAACGCGAGCAGGGCGCGCAGCAGCGCCTCTCCGTCGAGCCTGTCGGTCTTGGCCCTGCGCCTGCGCCGCGACGTGGCGATCGACGCCGGGTCGACCACGTGGCTTTCGACGCCCTCGCCCTCCAGCAGGCGGTGCAGCCAGAAGCCGTCGAGGCCGGCCTCCTGGATCGTGACGATCGGGAAGTCCTTTCCGGTCCGGGCCTTGGCTTTGCGCTTCAGCTCCGCGAAGCGCAGCAGCAGCGCGGAGACGTCGGCGGCCAGCACGGAGTGCTTCGACATCTTTCGCCGGCTCCAGGCGAAAGCGACGTGACGACCCAAGCCGATCGGCTGAGTTCTAAGGAGACGAAAATTGCGGTAAGGTTGATCTGGATGGCGGCCGGAACTTCCGGCTGGACAAATGCTTTCGGCATCGTTCCCTCCTGAGCGGGCGGTTCACAACCCCACTCTGCCAGAGAGCCGGTCGCTGTCCACCCCGGCCCATAGGATCTTATCCCCTTTCCTTAGGTAGCCCTATAGGTAGTCAAACCGGCTTGACGGCACAGCCAAATGTTCTACATTCGTTCTCATGCCGAGCCGCTGGAAAAACGACCGCCCGATGTCTCGAACCGCCTTCACCGCGCGGTTTCCAGATGATGCGGCTTGCGCCAACCACCTCTACGAAAAGCGCTGGCCAAACGGCTTCGTCTGCCCAAAATGCCAAGGCACCAAAGCCTGGGCGCTGAACTCAAAGCCGTTCACCTACGAATGCGCCGCCTGCGGCCGCCAGACGTCCGTCACCGCCGGCACGATCTTCCACCGCAGTCACCTCTCGCTGCTGACCTGGTTCCTGGCGATCTACGCCGTCGCTAGCCACTCCAACGGCATCTCTGCATTGCAACTCCAAGCGCAACTTGGACTCGGCTCCTACAAGACCGCCTGGCTGATGCTGCAAAAGCTCCGCCGCGCCATGGTCGATCCGGATAGATCGCTTCTCGAAGACCTCGTTGAGGTCGATGAAAGCGATATCCCCTATCGCACGAAGAACGATCCGATCGCCGGCGGCCAAGGCCGCAGCGCCGTCGGCAAGCTTCATTTCATCGGCGCCATCGAACTCTCATCCGAAGGCCATCCGCGGCGCATCCGCCTCGCCACGCTGCAAGATTTCTCTGCGCCCAGCATCCGCGCATTTGTCGCCGGCGCGATCACGCCCCGTGCGACAATCCTCAGCGACGGATTCTCGACCTACAAGAGCCTGAAGGGCTACAACCACAAGCCAAAGGTCGTCGGCAAAATGGCGGCGCACATCGTCCTGCCGTGGATTCACCGGGTCTTCGCCAACTTCAAACGATGGGCGCTCGGCACCTATCATGGCGTCCGCGCGCCGCACCTGCGCCGCTATCTCGAGGAGTTCGTCTTCCGCTGGAATCGACGTCGCCACATGAAATCGTCGTTCGACATGCTTCTCAGCATCGCCGCACACCTTCCCCCCGCGGGATATCGCGATTTTGTCGATTTGAACGTATAATGTACAATATCAATCAGAGTTCTACTAATGATCTCAAAAAGGACTATAAAGGTATAAACGAGATGACACCGGAAAAGACCACCCAGAAACGAACAAGAATCCCAATTGCCGTTCGCTTCGCTGCAAACCATTTGGGCGTTTCCGCCAGACGTCAAATAACACCTGACGAGTTCGCTCGCGCCCTTTCCGGTGAAGATGCCACGGCTGAAGCCCAATACGCCGTGCAGGCCTTTTTAAACGAAGCCGACCCAGCCGAAATTGCTGATCTCGTGACCTGCGGAGTCACGAGCTTTTCGCGCCTATGCCGAATCGCAAAGCAATCGCTTTCCCCTCTTCATCCCAACCGAGTCTACCTTGAACAATTTGCCTCTTGAACTGAGACCAAACCCAACAGCCTGGGACGAGCTTCTTCAAAAAGCTCTTCCCGCGCTCGACCACGTTTTCCCGCCAGATTCGGTACTCACACAACGACAACCAGAATGGACACTGGGTGGTGGCACCGCCCTCGCTCTACGGATTGCTCACCGACTGAGCGACGACGTCGACCTCTTTGTCCCATCGCGGCCCCTTAAAGTTTTTACGCCATCGGAAAATCCTGGCTCAAAAGCTATCAGTCAACAATTCCAATGGCCCGGTCATTATCTCAAATTCGAATGCAAGGGCGGAGAAATCGATTTTCTCTCACCTCATCTACAGACAACCCCCGGCTTCACCTGGGAGCGATACAGAAATCGCGATATTGCTCTGGAGACCCTCGCAGAAGTGATTGTCAAAAAAATCCGTTTCCGTTCGGCGAGGTTCACAATGCGAGACATTTTTGATCTCGCGGCCGTCGGCAAAACCGAACCGAAAATTATCAGTGTCTTGGCATCAGAAGTATATGACGCCTTACCACGTTTAAAGACCGTCATTCAAGAACGGTCACTAATATCAACACGCTTAGGTATAGAAATACGCCCCACTAAGAAGTTTGAAGGCTTAATAGAAACGGCTTTTCCCGACGCCATCAAAATAGTGAACGCAGCTATCAATGCAGGACGTATTCCTCAACCGCCTAAAAAAGACGAGCCAAGCCTATGATGCACACGCCACGCGCGTCCGCCTTGCAAACGCAGCTAAATCACTACATCTAGATCGCCATGACTTAAGGGGATAAGCCTTTCGCGCCATTAAGAATCAAGTTTCTTCGCGAGCCGAACGATGATGATCACTAAGCTACGCTTGGTTAGACCAAACAAATGGCTTAGGCAATGCTTTTCCAACTGACGTTGTGCTGCCGCTGGAAAGCCATGACATTGCCAGGAATCACCAATACCCACTTCGAAACGCTCATGCGGGTGCTGGCCCTCGCGACGCTGCTGCTTTATTTGGCGCCTGGCGCATTCGGGCAAAAATTGGCCACCAAAACCCGCACTTGGCTGCACCGCGCCGCGGTTGCGACCTTGGCCGTAGGCGTCGTCATTGCACTGGCGGCGGCTTTCGGCTGGTTCTTTTCCTGATTTCTAGCGATGCTTAAAACCGTCAAGCGCCGGCCGCGGAACTCCCTGCCTTTGTCCGCGCTTTCTATGGATTGCTGCTGGCCGAAGTCGAGCTGCTTTAGCTTCTCGTCGCCGGAAGTAGGAGGCAGCGTGAACATCGCCCTGCTCAATCCATCGTGCGAAAAAGTCGAAATCCGCGTGCGGGGGCGGGTGCAGGGGGTTGGTTTCAGGCCGTTTGTCTGGCTTTGCGCCCATAGCCTTGGGCTTTCCGGCGAAGTTTTCAACGATTCTGAGGGTGTGCTGATCCGTGTCGCTGGCACGGTTGAAGCCATCGCCGAGTTGCAACGCCGGCTTCAGCACGAGGCGCCGCCGCTGGCGCAGGTCGAGGCAGTCGAGGTCGCGCCCTATGCCGGGCGCCTGCGGGGAGATTTCCGTATCGCCGCCAGCCGCGAAGGGCCCGTGCAGACACAAGTCTCGCCCGACGCCAGGATCTGCGACGCCTGCCTCGGCGACATCACCGACCCGGCCAATCGCCGCCATCGCTATGCCTTCACCAATTGCACCCATTGCGGCCCTCGCTTTTCCATCGTCAAAGCCATCCCCTATGACCGGCGCAACACCTCCATGGCGCCATTCGCGCTCTGCGCCGCCTGCGCGGCCGAATACGGCGATCCGGCCGACCGGCGCTATCACGCCCAGCCCGTCGCCTGCCCCGCCTGCGGCCCCCGCGCGAGGCTCGTGCGGCTCGACGGGCGGCCGATCGACGCTTCCGGGCTCGACGACGTCGACGCCGCGCGCATCCTGATCGAGAGCGGCGAGATCGTCGCCATAAAAGGGCTGGGCGGCTATCATCTCGCCTGCGACGCCACCAATGAAGCCAGCGTGGCGCGGTTGCGGCAGGGCAAGCGCCGTGACGGCAAGCCGCTGGCGATGATGGCGCGCGACCTCGAGGTCATCCGCCGCTATGCCCTCGTGAACGAGGCCGAGGCGGCGGCTCTGGCGTCGCCTCAGGCGCCGATCCTGATCCTGCCCGCCAATGGCGCGGAAAAACTCCCCGAGGCGATTGCGCCGGGGCTGGACGCCCTTGGCTTCATGCTGCCGACGACGCCTTTGCACCATCTGATCATGGCGCCGTTCGACCGTCCCGTCGTGATGACCTCCGGCAATCTCTCGCACGAGCCGCAATTGATCGACGACGCGCTGGCGCTGCAGAAGCTCAAGGGCGTGGCGAGCCACGCCCTCGTCCACGATCGCGAGATCGTCAACCGCATTGACGATTCCGTCGCGCGGACGATGGATGGCGAAATCCGCATCTTTCGCCGCGCCCGCGGCTATGCGCCCGCCGCCATCCGCCTGCCCCGCGGGTTCGAATCCGCGCCTGAAATTCTCGCCATGGGCGGCGAACTGAAATCCACCTTCTGCCTGGTCAGGGACGGCCAGGCGATCCTGTCGCAGCACCAGGGCGACCTGCAAAACAGCGAAACCCTTGCCGATTATTGCAACAACCTGCGCCTTTACGGCGAAATCTTGCAGCATCGCCCTGCTACCTATGCGGTCGACCGCCACGCCGATTATCTCTCCGCCAAGCTTGGCGCAAAACTCGCGGGCGAAAATGACGCGCCGCTGCTCGAAGTTCAGCATCACCACGCCCATGTCGCGGCCTGCCTTGCCGAAAATTCGTGGCCGTTGGATGGGCCAAAGGCGCTCGGCGTCGTGCTCGACGGGCTCGGGCTTGGCGACGGCGGTGAAATCTGGGGCGGCGAATTCCTGCTCGCGGATTACCTCGGCTATCGACGTCTCGGGACGTTCAAGCCGGTGGCGATGATCGGCGGCGACAAGGCGTCGCGCGAGCCCTGGCGCAATCTCTACGCCCATCTCACTGCCGAGACGCCCTTTGCGCAATGGCGCTCCCGCTTCGGCGCCCTGCCCGTTCTGGAGGCGCTCGACGCCAAGCCGCGGACGATCCTCGACGCCATGGTGAAACGCGGGGTCAACGCGCCGCCCGCCTCGTCCTGTGGCCGGCTGTTCGACGCTTTCGCCGCAGCGCTCGGCCTCGGCTGGGAGGCGCAATCCTATGAGGGCGAAGCGGCGATGATGCTGGAGGCGCTGGTCGATCCCGCGGCGCTGCGCGACGAGGCCGCCTATCCCCTCGCGATCAGGCGGCTCGCCGTCTCCGGCCTGCCCTTTATCGAGCCGCTTGAATTGTGGAACGCCGCTCTAGGCGATCTCGTCCGCAACACGCCGCGCGAGAAAATGGCGGCGCGTTTTCACCAGGGGCTCGCTGGGGCCATCGTCTGGATGGTGAAGACCCTCGCCGGCGGCGCCCCGTTCGATGCGGTCGCGCTCAGCGGCGGCTGCTTCCAGAACCGCATCCTGTTCGAACTGGTCGCCCATGGCCTGCGCGCGGCAAACTTCGCCGTGCTCGCGCATAAAAACGTTCCAGCCAATGACGGCGGGCTGGCGCTCGGCCAGGCGGCGATCGCCGCGGCGACGCTGTTGCAACAATCGAAGGGGGAAGGAGACGGTCGATGAAATATGTCGACGAATTCCGCGACAGGGACAAGGCCCGCACCCTGGCCAAGGCGATCCAGGCGCTGGCCGCAACCATGGAAATTGGAAAAGACGAACCGCTGCACATCATGGAGGTCTGCGGCGGCCACACCCATTCGATCTTCCGTTATGGCATCGAGGGCATGCTGCCTGAGGCCATCGAGCTGATCCACGGGCCGGGCTGCCCGGTCTGCGTGCTGCCCATGGGCCGGGTGGACGATTGCGTCGCCATCGCCGAGCGCGAAAAAGTCATCTTCACCACCTTCGGCGACGCCATGCGCGTGCCGGGCTCAAACGGCAGCCTGATGCAGGCCAAGGCGCGGGGGGCCGACGTGCGCATGGTCTATTCGCCGATGGACGCGCTCGACATCGCGCGCAAGAATCCGCAACGCGAAGTGGTGTTCTTCGGCCTCGGCTTCGAGACCACCATGCCCTCGACCGCCCTGACCATCCTTCAGGCGGAGCGCGAAGCAATCGGCAATTTCTCGCTGTTCTGCAACCACATCACCATCGTGCCGACCATGCGCGCCATTCTCGACGCGCCAGACCTGCGCATCGACGGCTTTGTCGGCCCAGGCCATGTCTCCATGGTGATCGGGTCGGCGCCCTATGACTGCATCTGCGAAATCTATCGCAAGCCGATGGTGGTGTCGGGCTTCGAGCCGCTCGACGTGCTGCAGTCGATCTGGATGGTGCTGAAACAAATCAAGGAGCAGCGCGCCGAGGTCGAAAACCAGTATGCGCGCGTTGTCCCCCGCGACGGCAACCGCCAGGCCCTGGCCGCCGTCGATCGCGTCTATGAATTGCGCGATACGTTCGAGTGGCGCGGCCTGGGCTCCATCGCGCATTCCGGCGTCAAGATCCGCGACGCCTACGCGCGCTATGACGCCGAGCGCAAGTTCGCGCTGCCCGGCGTGACCATCGCCGATCCCGCCGAATGCCAGTGCGGCGACGTGCTGCGCGGCGCGATCAAACCGTGGCAGTGCCGGGTGTTCGGCACGAAATGCACGCCGGAGGCGCCGCTCGGCGCGCTGATGGTGTCCTCGGAAGGCTCCTGCGCCGCCTATTACCAGTATGGCGGCGTGAAGGCCCCCAAGGAGGTCGCATAGCACAAGGAGGTCGCATGAACCGCCACGCCCCCCTGCCCCGCCAACGCGGGAAGCTGCATGTTCCCGTGGTCACGCTGGCGCATGGCGGCGGCGGCAAGGCGATGAAGGACCTGATCGACGACGTCTTCGTCACCGCTTTCGACAACGCCTTTCTCGACACGATGGAAGACCAGGCGCGCTTCGATCTGGCGGCGCTGGCGGCGCAGGGCGACCGGCTCGCCTTCACCACGGACAGCTTTGTCGTGCATCCCCTGTTCTTCCCCGGCGGCGACATCGGCAAGCTGGCGGTCTGCGGCACGATCAACGACCTCGCGGTCGGCGGCGCCAGGCCGCTCTATCTCTCCTGCGCGGCGATCATCGAGGAAGGCATGGAGGTCGAGAGCCTGCGCGCCATCGCCCGCTCCATGGCGGAAACCGCGAAGGCGGCGGGCGTGCAGATCGTCACCGGCGACACCAAGGTCGTGACCAAAGGCGCCTGCGACAAGTTCTTCGTCACGACCACTGGCGTCGGCGTCATCCGCGAGGGGCTGGAGCTTGGCGCCGACCGCGCCGCGCCTGGCGACAAGGTGCTGGTCAATGGCTTGCTCGGCGATCATGGCGCGGCCATCCTCTGCGCCCGCGGCGACATGCAGCTCGACAGTCCCATCGAGAGCGATTGCGCCGCCTTGCACGGGTTGATCGACGTCCTGCTGCGCGCCGCGCCGCATACCCGCTTCATCCGCGACGCCACGCGCGGCGGCGTGGCCACCGTGCTGAACGAGGTGGCCGAGGCTTCGCGGGTCAGCATCGAGATCGACGAGGAGCGCACGCCCATCCGGCCCGAGGTCAAGGGCTTTTGCGAAATTCTCGGCCTCGACCCGCTCTATCTCGCCAATGAAGGCAAGATCGTCATCATTTCGTCGGCAGAGGAAACGGAAGCCGCACTCGCCGCGTTGCAAGCGCATCCGCTCGGCGCGGGCGCAGCCCTCATCGGCGAGGTGACGGCAGGCGAACCCGGCCGGGTGACCATGCAGACGCTGTTTGGCGGCAAGCGCATCGTCGACATGCTGGTCGGCGAGCAGCTTCCGCGGATTTGCTGAGCCGGGCGGATGGGAGGACACCTTGATCGCGGCGCGTCGCGATCGACAGGAAAGAACGAGGCGGCCATGCACGAGCTCGGCATCACCCAGAATATCGTCGCCATCGTCAGCGACGCCGCCGAAGGCCGCAAGGTCAGGCGCGTCAAGCTCGATATCGGCGAACTCAGCGGCGTCATGCCCGACGCCATCGCCTTCTGCTTCGACGTCGTGGCCAAGGGAACGCCGATCGAGGGCGCCCGGCTCGACATCCATCGCATCAAGGGCTTCGGGCAATGCCGCGAATGCGGCGCGCGTTTCGAGACCAGCTCGCTTCACCAGCCCTGCGCCTGCGGCTCGTTGAACATCGACCGTCTCGCCGGGGAGGAATTGAACGTCCGGGAAATGGAACTGGAGGCCGAGCCATGTGTGGAACATGCGGATGCGGCGACACAGCCGCAACATCACTGACCAATCTCCAGACCGGCGAGAAGCGCGTGCTCGCGCGGGATCACGATCATTCCCATCCGCATGACCATGACCACGCGCATTCCCATGACCATGACCACGGCCATCATCACCATCATGGCCCTGACGGACAGGTCGTCACGCTCGAGCAGGAAATCCTCGCCAAGAACGACGCCCTTGCGGCGCGCAATCGCGCCTGGCTGCAGGGCCGGGAAATTCTCGCCTTGAACCTCGTGAGTTCGCCCGGCTCGGGCAAGACCAGCCTGCTGGAGCGCACCATCCGCGACCTCAGGGACGAAATGGCGTTTTTCGTCGTCGAGGGCGACCAGGCCACCAGCCGCGACGGCGCGCGCATCCGCGCCGCCGGCGCGCCCGCGGTGCAGGTCAACACCGGGACCGGCTGCCATCTCGAAGCCGCGATGATCGCGCGGGCGATGGAGGAGCTTCGTCCGGGCTTTGGCGCGACCGTGATGATCGAGAACGTCGGCAATCTCGTCTGTCCCGCCCTGTTCGATCTTGGCGAGCGCGCCAAGGTCGCGATCCTCTCGGTGACCGAGGGAGAGGACAAGCCGCTCAAATATCCGCACATGTTCCGCGCCGCGGAAGTGGTGATCCTCAACAAGATCGACTTGCTGCCGCACCTCGACTACGATGTCGAGCTTGCGCTTGAAAATGCGCGGCAAGTCAATCCGCAGGCGGTCGTCCTGCAGGTTTCGGCCCATACCGGCGCGGGTCTCGCATCCTGGTACGAGTGGTTGCGGCTGGCGGCGGCTCAGGCGCGGATCTCCACGGCCTTGTAAGCGTCGATCCCGACTCCATCGTCAGCAGAGGACGCGAAAACATGTCCCTTTTTGTGCAGTTTCACGTCGTCCTCAGCCTCGTCGGCATGCTGGCGGGCGTCGTCGTCCTTCACGGGCTCCTGACGGGCCGTTTCTCGGCGGGCTGGACGGCGCTGTTCCTGGCGACGACAATCCTGACCAGCGCGAGCGGGCTTCCTCTTCCGCCTTTCGGCTTCGATCCCGCGCGCGCGGTCGGCGTGCTCTCATTGGTCCTGCTGGCTCTCGCCGTCGTCGCGCTCTACGGCTTTGGCCTCGCCGGGCTCTGGCGACTGGTCTTCATCGGCGCCGCCGTCGCGGCCTTTTATCTGAATGTCTTCGTCGGCGTGACCCAGGCCTTTCAGAAGCTGGCCTTCCTCAAGCCGCTCGCGCCAACCCTGTCGGAGCCTCCGTTCCTGATTGCGCAGCTTGTCGTTCTCGCGATCTTTGTCGTCCTCGGCGTTTTGGCGGCGATGCGGGGCCGACTCGCGGCCGGGGCGCAGACCTAACGAACGGAGTTTGAATATAAAACCGGCGTTCGAACTGATCCAAACGGGGCGAACGGGGTTTGTGTAAGGCGAGCTTCAACGTCGGTTTCCTCGAAAGGAGCACCCTATGAAGGCCAACTCTCCCAAGACGCATCGTACTGCGGCGCTGCAGACGCCCACAGACCTCAGCGCCAATGCCGTGATGGCGATCTCCAATGCGCTCAATGTCGTCCTGGCCGACATGTTCGCCCTTTACATCAAGACCAAGAATTTCCATTGGCACATGTCGGGGCCGCACTTCCGCGATTACCATCTGCTACTGGACGAACAGTCGCAGCAGATTTTCGCCGTGACCGACGACATCGCCGAACGCGTGCGCAAGATCGGCGGGGTGACGCTGCATTCGATCGGCCAGATCGGGAGGTTGCAGCGGGTATCAGACAATGACGCGGAATTCGTCACGCCCCTGGACATGATCGCCGAGCTTCGCGAGGACAATCGCAATCTGGCGGCGCATCTGCGCGAGACCCACGGGCTCTGCGACGAGCGCGGCGACGTCGCCACCGCCTCCATGATCGAAGTCTGGATCGACGAGGCCGAGCGGCGGGCGTGGTTCCTGTTCGAGACCGCGCGGCCCGCGGAATCCGCGACCCAGCATTGATCCTTCACATCGTCAGCGCCGGCGCCTCCGGATTCGCTCCGGGGGACCGCCTCGATCCTGTCGATGGGATCAAAAAAGCCCAGAAATCAGCACTCGCCGAGCTTGGCTGCTAACAGCATGAATTATTTGACATTTTTACGTTTAAGCCGCCTAATTGCGTGTCTGGAGCGAAGGAGGGGACCATGGCGTCCAAAGACTTTGTGCGTCAGTTGCGCGGCTATGGCATGACCACGGCGAATATCCTTTACCGCATGCCCGATCATCCGGCGATCCTGCAATCCTTCATCTGGCAGCACTACGACCTGCACCCGGATTTTCCCGAATTGCGGAAGTTCCTGAAGTTCTGGACCGAGGAGATCGAAGGCGCGATCCACCAGGTGATCGTCGGTCATTCCGCCCTGATCAAGCCGGCTGAAATCCGGCTGGTGGGAGCGGAATACCGCCTGCACTGATCCGCCTTCACTTCGCCTGCCGCGCCAGCCTGCCCGCGCTCCGCTCCAGCGCGCCAGCGTCGATGGCGCCGCGCGCGCCCGCCGCCAATACGCAAGCCATCATCGGATAATATTGCCGGCCGTCATAGGACACGAGCAGCAGGTCGACGCCGGCGTTGAGGGAGGCGACGACGCCGGAACAAATGTCATGGTGAAAAACCGGCCCCATGTTGAGGTCGTCGGTGACAACAAGGCCGTCGAAACCCCATGTCTTGCGGAGCAGGCCCTCGACCACCGGCTTCGATTGCGACGCCGGGTTGGCAGGGTCGAGCGCTTCGACGACGACATGGCCGACCATCAGCGCCGCCGGCGCCTGCCGCAGCGTCTCGCGGAAGGCTTTCCAGTCGCTTGCCTCCAGCTCTTCTGGCGTCGCCTTGAGGTAAGCGCGGAAATGGTGGGTGTCCTCGGCGATGCGGCCGAGGCCGGGAAAATGCTTGAGCGTCGGGGTGACGCCCTTGCTCGCGAGAACCCGGGCGAAAGCGGCGGCGATTTCCTCCACGACTTCAGGATCGGCGGAGATGGCGCGCTGCGCGATGAAGGAGTTGAAATCGAGCGCGCTGGCGCCCCTGGCCGGACGCAGATCGACCACAGGCGCGAAATCCTGGGTCACGCCGAGATCGGAAAGTTCGGCGCCAAGCGCCGCGCCCTGCGCCTCGGCCCGGGCCGCGCGCTCCGGCGCAGGCAAGGACGCAAGCTCCGCCAGCGGGGGCCGCGCCGGCAAGGGCGGCGACAGATGCGACACCAGTCCGCCTTCCTGGTCGGTGGTCACGATCAGCGGCGGCAAGCCCGCGTCGCGGCGAAGCTGTTGCAGGTGGGCGATCTCGGCGCGCAAGGCTTGCGCGCCCTGCGCGATATTGTGGCGGGTGACGAAAACGCCACCGATCAGGCCGCGCGCGGCGAGAGTCTCCACCTCGTCCGCGCGTCCATAGCCGACGATGAAATGCGGCCCGTAGATCCTCGCCTGCTCGGCGGGCGCCGCGAGGACGCGCGCGGCGCAAAGGCGCGCCGAAACTTTCACGCCCGCCAGCGCCAGCGGGATGGCGCACCAGAGCGCCAGCAGCGCCCTCCCCGACCCTGTTGCGCGGTTGCGGAAAGCGAGCGCGACGCCGCCCGCGGAAGCCGCGAGGACGAGAAGCCAGGAGGTTTCGCGTGACGATGCGAGATAGGGATCGTCGATGAAAATCGCGACGATCAGCAGCAGGCCGCCGGCCAACCAGAGCAGGACGCGCATCACGACGCTGCCGCCAGCGGCAGGCGCAGCGCGAACGTCGCCCCATGACCCGCGCCGTCGTCCGCCAGTTCGATGCTCCCCCCATGGGCGGCGAGCATGGCGCGGACGATGGCCAGCCCCATGCCGGTGCCGCCATCCTCGCGCCTTGTGGTGAAGAAACTGTCGAAGACGCGCGCGCGATTTTTTGCCGAGATTCCTGTCCCGTCGTCGCGCGCGAGAAGGCGCAGGTCGCAGCCATCCCGGCGCGCCTCGATCTCGAAGCGCGTCGCGCCGTGCCGCGCCGCATTGTCGGCGAGATGTCCGAAAATGATCCGCAGGTTTTCGGAGGAAATGGCGAGGGCGCCATCGAGTTGGCCGCGGGCGGCGATGGCGAGGCCGGGATGGCCTGCCCGCAGCGCGTCGAGCAGCGGGGCGAGGTCCGCCGTCAGGTCGGTCGTCCCCGCCGTCGGCTGCGCCTCGGCCTTGGCGAGGTCGCGCAGCCGGTTGACGATGGCGGTCAGGCGCCGCGTATCGCCCAGGATATTGTCGAGGAAACGGCGTTTGGCTGCCTCGTCCATGGCGTCGGCCGCGCCGAGGTCGTCGCGCAGCAGTTCCGCCGCGCCCTGGATCGAGGTCAGCGGCGATTTCAGTTCATGCGAGACATGGGCCGCGAAAATGGCGATGAAGTCGGACCGCGCGGCCAGGTTCTGCGCCATGTCCAGAAAACCCTGGGTGAGTTGGGCGAGCTCGGCCGTGCCGTGATGGCTCAGCGGGCGGATGGCCTGACGGTCGCCCGCCCCGATTTGCCTGGCGCGCGCCAGCAACTCGCGCATCGGGCCGGAAATGGTGCGGTGGAAGGCGAAGCCGATCAGCAGGGTCAGCGCCAGCATCGATAATGTCGCCAGCGCCGCCTTGTGGCGTTCTTCGTAAAGATGCTTGAACACGTTCGAGGGCGTGCGCGAGGCGTAGACCACAGCGGCGACGCGCCCGCGCAGGACGACCGGCATGGCGATGAAGATCCGCACGCCCGTGCCCCGGCTCAGCGAATAGAGCGGCGGCGGCTCCTGCTCGGGAATGCGCAGCCGCATCAGGCTGCGAAAATGGCCGCGCAGCGCGTCGGCGACCTCCTCGACATCGGCCAGCGACTGGCCCATCTCACCGCGTCCGGCGATGACCCTTCCCTCGGGATCGAGCAGGCGGAAACCGGCCAGGGTCACCTTCTGCGTCTCGACCAGGTCATCAGCGATTTTCGCGCCGAGCGCGGAAAAAACCGGATCGACCGGCGCCGATGGCGGACGCGCCTCCGGGCGGATCGGACGCAGATCGTCGCCGGCCAGGTCGAGCGTCGGCAGGATCGGCTGGTAAGGGCCGTTTTCCGGATCGTCGGGCGGCGGCGGGACCAGGGCGCCGAGTTTTTCGTCAGGCAGGCCCATCGCCTCGGCCTCGCGCCGGACCACCGCCGCCAGCACGGCGCTCTGCCCGATCAGTTCGGCCTCGGTCTGGCGCACCAGCTGGTTTTCGTAAATGCGGAAGAAGAACACGCCCATCAGCGGCAGGGTCAGCACGAAGACCAGCATCAGCGCGATGACCAGGCCCAGGCTCGGACGCCATTTCTTCTTTACGCCAAGGGTTTTTTTCGCGCTCACCGCGCCGCCTCGCAGCGCCCGACGCGGAAGCCGACGCCATGCACCGTCTCGACCGCGCCCGCGCAACCGGCCTCCGCCAGTTTCGCCCTGATGTTGCGGATGTGGCTGTCGATGGTGCGGTCCGACACATGCATGCCCCCGCCATAGGCCGCATCGAGAATCTGCTCGCGGCTGAACACCATGCTCGGCCGCGCCAGCAGGGTTTTGACAATGGCGAATTCGATCGCCGTGAGGGTCAGCGGCGTATCGCCGAAGGACGCCGCGTGCTGGTCGGGATCGAGCCGCAGGGCGCCCTGCCGCATGATCTTCGCCTGAGACGCCGAGGGTCGGGCGCGCTTCAGGATCACATTGATCCGCGCGACCAGCTCACGCGGGCTGAAGGGTTTTGTCACATAATCGTCGCCGCCCATTTCGAGCCCGAGCACGCGGTCGATTTCCTCGTCGCGCGCGGACAGGAACAGGATCGGCGCGTCCGAGCTCTTGCGGATCTGGCGGCAGACCTCCAGCCCGTCCATTTCCGGCATGCCCACATCGAGCACCACCAGGTCAGGCCTCTTGACGGCGAAACTCTGCAACGCCTGCGCCCCGTCCTGCGCCGTCGTGACGACCATGCCCGCCTTTTCCAGCGCGAAGCAGATGATGTCGCGAATATGCGGGTCGTCGTCGACGACAAGGATGCGATGGGCCATGGTCAATGCTCGTGATCGGGCGAAAGGAAGGCGGAATTCGGCGGGCGCTTTCTAGTTAATCAAATACCGGCTCAGGCGCCATGTCTGAAAGCTCCAGCCGCGCCAGTCCTCTTGCTTGGCGCGTTGCGCCGCCGCCATGCTGTTGCGGTACTGGAAGACGAAAGAGTTGATCGGGGAACTCCCTTCGACGCTGGCGAGATAGCGGTCGAGCGCCGGAATGGCCTGGGGGCCGAGGCCAAGCAGGTAACCGACATCGAGCACGTGGCCGGCCTGGGCGGCCTCGCGCTGATGGGCGAGGTTGTAGCTGGCGATCATGTCCGGAAAATTGACGAAGCAGCAGGCGTAGAGCGCCAGGGTCAGCGCCCCCCCGTTCATCGCCAGCAGCCAGCCGTTGGATTTGCGCCGCGCGATCTGCGCGACGATCAGCAACAGCCCGACCGCCACCAGCCCCATCCAGATGAAGGCCGCGACCCGCAGATAAGTCAGCGAATAGGCCTCAACATAGAGATTGAGGCGCAGGATCGACGACAGAACCAGCAGGACGTTCTGCGCGATCCAGGCCAGCACCAGCGGCTTGATCAGCGGCGAATTCTCGGCCGGCCCACCGCGCCGCATCGCCGCGAGGACGAAAGCCGCGGCCAGCAGCGCCGTGGCGATCAGCGGATAGGCGCCGCGATGGGCGTAGGCGGCGTGGCTCATGCCATCCGGCAGGCTGGCGCCGCCCCAGAGATAGGCAAGGTCCATCGCCGTCTGCAGCGCGAACAAGGCGTTGAACAGCACCAGCGAACGCAGGATCGCGGTCTCGCCGAACAACTCGCCGCAATCGTCGAGCACTGAAAATTGCGGCCGCTTGGCGCGAACCGATTTTGGCTTGAGCCGAACGCGAAGATGCAGCAGCGGCCAGATCGCGAAAATGACCAGGGTCCAGAACAGCAGGCGCTTGAGATCGAAGAGCGCGAACAGGGCGCGAAGGTCGATGTCCCTGAGCAGGAATTCGATCAGCGGATTGGCCGAAGCGAACAGCGAGAGGAACAGGACGCCGAAGCCCAGCGGCGCGATCCAGGCCGCGACGCCGAAACCGCGCCTTGGCGCCAAAGCCGGGCGCCGGGCCAACCGGCGCGTCCGACGCCAGTCACGAAGCAGAAGGAACGGCCCGACGAAGGGCGTCTTGAGGATTTGCCGCAAAAGCCCCGGCATGGATTCGATGCGGCCGGCTGACATGATGAGCGCATAGGCCAGCAGTCCACCGAGCGCGAACAGGATCGAGAGCAGGTTGACATCGATCAGCAGCGCAAGCAGGCCCGCGAAGAGCGCGCCCCAGGCGATGGATCGCAACCGGCCCTTGGCGCGGACGACATTGACGACGGGAACGATCAGGCCGAGCGCCGCCAGGAACAGCACGAGCGACAGGCCGATGTCGCCTCCCAACAGCAGGAAATCGGCGAGGGCGGCGCAGACGCCAGCGGCGAGGCCCTTTCGCCAAAGCCATTCATTGGCGGTTCGAATGCGGTGGGGAAAAAAATCAGCCATCATGAGAAATCTCGCCAAGGACAGGTCGCGCCGGCTTCTCCGGCGGAAACAAGCATGGGCTTGGCCTGTGCAGTCCCGCAGCGCGGATGATCGAGAAATTCAGGATTTTTGTGCAGTTCTTGCGCAGGGCGACGGGACCGCCGCGGCGCGGACGTCAGCGCGCGGCGCCGAGACTTTCGCCAGCACGCTTTCGAGCAGCGGCGTCATCAGCGCCAATTGCCGCGACTTGATCGCGAAATTCCACAAGGGCTCGAATTTCTTCCAGCCAGCGGCGTAGAAGAAATGCTTCGCCCTGTGCTTCGCGCCGTCATGGGTCAGCGCGCCCGCGGCGATATTTTTCCAGCCGTAAAAATCGCGATAGGCTTTCGCGTAGCCTTCTTCCAGCTGCTGCGCCGTCATCTTCTTCGGCTTGAAGACGACATGGCGCGTGTCGTAGCAGTCCCAGTCGCGGCTGACGATGCGCTGATCCGCTGCGAGTTTTTGATAAAGCCGGGTCCCCGGATAGGGCGTCTGGATGTGGAAGGTCGAGGTCGTCACGCCGTTGCGCGCCGCCCATTCGACGGTACGGTCGAACACTTCGGGACCGTCGTCGTCCATGCCGAACACGAAGGAGCCGTTGATCATCACGCCCAGGTCGTTCAGGCGCCGCGCTGCCGCCTCGTAATCGCGCGCGAGATTTTGCTTCTTGTTGCTGTCGCGCAGGTTGTCGGCGGAAAAGGTCTCGAAGCCGACGAACAGGCTGCGCAGCCCGGCCTGCGCCGCGCGCTCGACGAGATCGCCGCGCAGGACGGAATCCACGGTCGCCGCGCCCTGGAACAGCCTGCCCATGCCGCGCATGCCCTCGAACAGGTTTTCCGCGAAGCGCCGGTCGCCGAACAGATGATCGTCGAGAAAATAGAGATGGCGTCCGGGCAGGCGCTCGATTTCCGCCAGCGCCTCGTCGACGCGCTGGGTATAGAAACCGCGGCCTCCCGCAAAGAACGCGTCCTTGTAGCAGAAGTCGCAATGCTGCGGGCAGCCACGCGTGACGACAAGGGAATTGGGTACGAGATAGAGGTTGCGCTTGATCAGGTCGCGGCGAATGCGCGGCTGGTTTTCGATGCTGCGCCCGATCGTGGAATAATAGGCCTTGGCCGCCCTGCCCGCGGCGAAGTCGGCGAGGAATTGCGGAAAGGTTTGCTCGCCCGGACCGATGAAAATGGCGTCGGCATGGGCCGCCGCCTCTTCCGGCAGGGAGGTGACATGCAGCCCTCCCAGCGCCACGAAACAATTTTTCGCCCGGTAATGATCGGCCAGCGCATAGGCGCGCCGCGCATTGGTGACATAGACCTGGATCACCACCAGGTCAGGCTGGTCCTCGGTGTTCAAAGTCTCGACATGATCGTCGACGATCTCGGCCTCGTCGTCGGGCGACAGATAGGCGGCGAGCGTCGCCAGGCCAAGCGGCGGAAACAGCGAATATTTGATCGGCCGCCAGAACGGGCTCCCGGCCTCGATCAGCGCGGGCAGGATGAACTTGACCTTCATGCCCCGCCTCCAAGGCTCATCGCGAGCAGCGAAATGAGCAATCCGAGCAGGCTCGGGACGAAGCCGATGGACAGGAAAAGCGGAGGCGCGGCGCAAGGCATGGATCTATCTCCTCTGGCTGTCTGGCTCGATCACGCGCGGTTTTCGCCGCGGCGACGGCCTGACAAAGGGCAGAACGATCGCGCTCTCGCGTTCGGGCGGCGCCAGCCACCATCCATCCCTGAGCAGGCTGTATGGGAGCTTCTTGCGGGGGATGGGCGGGTCGTGATCGGTCATGGCGCGAAGCTACGGCTGCGCCTTGCAGCGCCTCAGCGGCGCACGCCCAGAATTTCAGGATTTTAATGCAGGATTTGCGCAGCGCGGCCTTGGCCGTCGCAACGATTGGCGTTGCGATTTAGTATGCGCGTGGTGGATTTTGACAAAGTTCACGAACATTGGGCTTTGTCGTGCGGCAATCGTGATAACTCAGTGTTCTCCCGCCTGTTCCGGTCAGCGACGCCGCAAAAGAATGCGAAAACCCTATCGCCAACAATTAATATCATTGCAATTACAAGGTAATATGAGACGCCTAGCCTGACGCTTACATACGAAATTTGATCATCGGAGCGCATTCAGACATTTCGCTCTTCACGCCCGCCTCGTCGTCAACACCCACGTGCGCGCAACCGGTCGAGGAAGCCAGTTCGGACAAATGTTTTTTCAGTTCGTTCAGATGGTATCCGATATTGTCGAGCGCTTTGGTCGGTTGATCGGCAAAGCGGATTTCAAGCTCTGCATAGCTTAAGTCAATCGACGCCAACTCAAGAAATTCTATTACACTCTTACGCATGCAACTCTCCAAAATGTTTTTATTTTCTGCGATCAGTCGCCCAAAGTCCAAGTTCAAGGGTTCAACGGGACTTCCGTCCGGAAAGGCAATTGCAACAACAAGGTCGAACCCATTTTATTTACAACGCGTAATAGTGACGCCTGACTGCCGCCGCAG
Source organism: uncultured Alphaproteobacteria bacterium (assembly GCA_963710275.1). Taxonomy (GTDB): domain Bacteria; phylum Pseudomonadota; class Alphaproteobacteria; order Rhizobiales; family Beijerinckiaceae; genus Rhodoblastus. The sequence goes on from CAVPZS010000002.1 coordinate 197,754, forward strand.
CGCCGACAGCGAGTTCCATAACTCCGGCGCGGGTCAATTCTCCCTGAAATTGATACTCAGCCGATGACCTTCCGGATTGCGCCTCGTCGTTCGATAGAAGCGGTTGGCTAAAGCCCTTTTCTGTCATCTCTTCACGGAGATTTGCGTAGTCCTTGGACTCCGCGTGATGAAGTTCGACATGGACAACAAAATATTTCATCAAACTCAATACTCATTCCAAACGAACAACAACAATCGGCAATCGATCAAGCGCTGCAATTCCAGTTAGTCTTGCCCCGATTTCATCTGGTCGCGCAAAACGAGAGATGCTTTAAATGACAGCACTCTTCGAGGCGCAATCGCCGCCTCGACGCCCGTTTTAGGATTGCGTCCGACGCGGCCGCCTTTCTCGCGAACGCTGAACGACCCAAAACCTCGAAGATTGACAGCTTCGCCCTTGACGAAGACGTCGGAAATTTCGGCCAGCACATTTTCCAACATATCGGCGGACGCCGCGCGCGTCAGGCCGGACTTGCGGACGACAGCGTCCACCAAATCGATGCGCGTCACCGTTTTGCTCACTCGGGTCTCCGGCGTAGACGCCCGCTTTTTTCGGGCCGGCCGCGTCTTCGCGACAGGCGATATCTGATCCATCGACATTTGCCCCAAGATATGAGTCATATAGCTGCCGAGCGCATGTCCCGAACGCCGTCGGAAAAACACGTTCCCCGTACTGTATAAATTCGTTTTCAATGGCACATTGTTCGCTGACGATCATTTTTGGAGGAAAAATGCTCACAATTTCGGCCGCGCACAAGATCGCCATCGACAATGGCTGGCTGAGCGTGACCCCGACGTCGTTTCAAAATACGGTTCTCGAAGGGTGCCGGCTGCGATGTTTCAAGGCAGGAGAGTCGATCTTCAGGGTTGGCGATCCGCCCGGAGGCATGTTTGCCCTTGTGTCCGGCAGCGTCGGGGTTTCAATCGCGCCTGGCGAACGCGGACCCTATTTCGTCCATCTGGCGCAGCCCGGAACCTGGTTCGGCGAGGCGGCAGCGATCACGCGGCGCCCCGTCGCGTCGGGCTGACGGCGATCCGCGACTCCGAAATGTTACACCTGCCGTTGCCGAAAATTGAGGAAATCATCGCCAGGGACGCCGCCGCGTGGAGGTTGTTCGCCCTCGTGACGATCGGCCACCTCGATATGGCCATTGGAGCCTGCGATGATCTGATGCTTCGCGATCACGGCAAGCGTCTGATTGCGACGCTCCTTCGGCTCGGCGGCTGCCGGCATGTCTCTCCGGCGGGTTGGTCCGGCGAACTCGACGTCAGTCACGAAGATTTGGCGACGCTCGCCAACGTCGCCAGAACAACCGCCGGATCTACTCTGAGGGCGCTCGAAAAGGATGGCCACATTCGAACCTCTTACCGCCGCATTGACATCGTGGCGCCCGACGCGCTGAGAGCGATGCTACGCGACTAGAGCGCTGCGCATTCGGTGACGTTCACCGAATGCGCAGGGGAGCGAACCCGCGATCACGCCGCCGCGCGTTCGCGCACCATCTTGTCGACGCCGGGGAAATCGAGCTTGCCCGAGCCGAGCAGCGGCAGCTGTTCGGCCACCAGGAATTCCGCGGGCACGGCCAGCTCCGAGGCGCCCTTCGACTTGGCATAGGCCAAAAATTCCGCCCGCGTGGCGTCCTTGCGCTGGGTGACCAGCACGATGCGCTCGCCTTTGCGCGGGTCGTCGGCGCGAAGCTACGGCTGCGCCTTGCAGCGCCTCAGCGGCGCACGCCCAGAATTTCAGGATTTTAATGCAGGATTTGCGCAGCGCGCATATAGGGCTTACCAGCCCGAACACAGCCGATCCGAAACGACTTTTTCATTTGCGTTCCGTTCGATTTCGGCTCGCAAACTCGTCCCGTCAATGTTCGCGTTGGTCGACAATTCGTTCTCGACAAAGTCACGATCGCCAAGGTTTGCCAGCGTCTTAAGCAAGAGACGACGCCGATCGCGATCAGCGCCGGTCGCACCCTTGTTCGCCTGGGTCGCCTCGCGGAGCGGACCGATCAACTTGGACAGCCATTGCTTGTCGGCATAGCAGGCGCCCTGGATTCGTGCGTCGAACCCCTTGGCGTCGGCGTCCAAAGGCAGCAAATAGGGCGTCGGATCGACGCCGAGCCGCCCGACTGCGGGCAGCAATATGTCGCGCGTCTCGGGGCTCTTGCCTAGCAAAGCGACGATCCGGGCCGCGTAAGGCTTCAACAGCGAAGGGTCGAGCCGCGGAAACGTATAGGCCGCCTGACGGGCGACCGTATAGTCGGAACCGATGCCGTCCCTGGCGATCACGTCGAGAACGTCCGGTAACAGGGTGCGGGTCACATCCTGACGACGTGCGAATATCTGATCAAAGAAGGTCGGCGTGCGCAGGCGGCCGTCGCGCGCGATGCGACGCAACAACGCCAGTCTGCTCGGCGTCCAGTCCTCGATGTTGCGCGCATGCATGATCCAGTCGGAAATCACTTCCGCCTGCTCGGCGTTGAACGGCGCGGTCTGGGGAAGGTTGAGCGCCGCGACCATTTCGCGAGTCATGGTCTCGTTGACGCCCTCGCGCCAATTTGCCCAATCGGCGGATTTGGCTACGACGGGCGGGGCGCCCGGAGGCAGCGCGAGCGAATAGCCAAGCGCGGAAAGCACGCCACTGAATGTAATAGCGTTGACCCTTTGCAGCGACCTAAGGACGTCGACTCCCCAACTGCTCCATCCGGCAAATTCCGGGCCAAGAACGAGTGGCGTCGAGGGTGTTTCCAGATCGACTTCCGTGCTGCGGAAAACTTCGGAGTTTTCGCCCTCCCTGGCGAGAAACACCGAAACGCTCCGGGTCATTCGCAGGCGCGCGAGCTCGCGCTTCGGCGGCCATCCCACATTAGCCCGCTGCGGGGCGATCACGACTGTCAACTCTGCTGCTTCGCCCGAGTCGGGCGCCATCAACACACAGGTTTCGCTTTCCGGCTTTTGCGTGCCCGGCACAGCGCAATCTTCGCCGCGCATGAGCCGGAAGAACGTGCTCGGCGGCGAAGCGGCGCGCTTGTCGACATCGTCCATGACGATCCGCGCCCATCTGATCTGACCGTTCAGCAACAGCGTGCGGCATTCTACGCCACAGGCTTGCTGGTCCATGAAAGTCCCGAGATAATCCTGTGTCGGGCGATGAATTTCGATCGTGGTCGCACTGACCGGCGCCGCCGGCGCGCGATCTTTGAACCTCAAGGCGCTGGCTTTCCACTCGCCCAGCACGCGCCCCAGAGCACCGGGAGCCAGAGCGACAAGCGCCAGCGCCGCGCAGGACAGCGCGACGCCGCGCGCGCGCCTGCTGTTCCAGAAGGCGATCGAAGGATAAAGGCAAAGGCCATAAGCGAATCCTGTCGCGGCGTAAATTAATGGCGCTCCCAATCCTCCCAGCAACATGACAAGGATGGCGGTGTCCTCGGTCGCCATCAACAGCGCCAGTCCGAGCGTTGCAGTCATGAAAATCAGGTAAATCCGCATGGCGCCGCTTCACCGTGTCCCGTCACCACGTTCACGCCGCCGCGCGTTCGCGCACCATCTTGTCGACGCCCGGGAAATCCAGCTTGCCCGAGCCTAGCAGCGGCAGCTGTTCGGCCACGAGGAATTCCGCGGGCACAGCCAGTTCCGAAGCGCCCTTCGACTTGGCGTAGGCCAGGAATTCCGCGCGCGAGGCGTCCTTGTGCTGGGTGACCAGCACGATGCGCTCGCCCTTGCGCGGATCGTCGGCGCGGGCGGCGGCGGAGAGCGCGCCCGGCCAGAGTTCGCTCGCCATCTGCTCCACCGCGGCCAGCGACACCATTTCGCCGCCGACCTTGACGAACCGCTTGGCGCGTCCCTTGATCGCGATGAAGCCTTCGCGGTCGACCGTCACGATGTCGCCGGTGTCGTACCAGCCGTCATCAGGCTTCTGCAGCACGCCGGGCGCGTCGGCCTTCATGTAGCCGACCATGACATTGGGGCCGCGCACATAGAGCCGGCCGCCCTCTTCCACCCCCGGCATGGGCTCGATGCGATAGTCCATCCCCGGCATCAGCCGCCCGACCGTGCCGAACTTGTTGAACATCGGCGTGTTGATCGACAGCACCGGCGATGTCTCGGTCACGCCATAGCCTTCGAGGATGCGCAGGCCGAATTTCTCCGCATAGGTCTTGCGCGTCGCGTCCTTCACCGGCTCGGCGCCGGCGAGGACATAGCGCACCGAGCGGAAGTCATAGGCGTTGGCGACGCGGGCATAGCCGGTCAGGAACGTGTCGGTGCCGAAGAGGATGGTGGCGTTGGAGGCGTAGACCAGTTCCGGCACCAGCTTGTAATGCAGCGGCGAGGGATAGAGGTAGACCGGCGCGCCGTAGATCAGCGGCAGGAAAAAGCCGGCGTTCAGGCCGAAGCAGTGAAACACCGGCAGCACGTTGAACACCTTGTCGGTGCGGCCGAAATCGATGCGCGCCGCCGCCTGCGCCGCATTGGCCAGCAGGTTGCGATTGGACAGCGCCACGCCCTTGGGCGTCCCTTCCGAGCCCGAGGTGAACAGGATCACCGCGGTGTCGTCGCCCTTGCGCGGCGCGACCGGCGTCTTGTAGTTCAAAAGCGCGCGCAGCTTGTCGAGCCCGGTGATCTGCGTCCTGATGTCCTCGAGATAGACCACGCGCACGCCGCCCGCGGCGATCGCATTCACGACCGCGTCGAGCTTGCCCTTCTCGACGAAGACGCGCGAGGTCAGCATGGTCTTCACCTGCGCGCCCTTGCAGCCGGAGAGGATGCTCGCGGCGCCCGCGGTGAAATTGATCATGGCGGGGACGCGGCCGGCAGAGAGCACGCCGACAATCGTCGCCGCCGCGCCGTTGGAGTTCGGCAGCATGACGCCGACCGCCTCGCCGACTTGCGAGAGTTCAGCAATCTTGCCGCCGAGCGCGCGGGCGCCGATCAGCAGTTTCTTGTAGCTCAGGGCTCCGGTCAGCGGATCCTCGACCGCGATGCGGGAAAAACCGTGCTGGCGCCCCGCCGCGACAATGGCTTCGAACAGCGAGCCATCGGTGCGCGAGGTGCGGAAGATCAGGTCCGACATGATCTGGTAGAGGCCGGCGCCTGCGGCCATGCGCCTCTGCTTGCCTTTCAGCGCGTCGTCGACGACGAGCCTGGTCGGCGGCAGCACGGTGAGCGTGAATTTCGGGAACCAGCGGCGGCGCACCTGATCGCGGCCGAGACGGGAGAACATGGTCGCCTCCGGCCCCTGGATGCGGACGGGAACGACCATGGCGCCGGATTTCTCGGCGATCATCCCGGCGCCGTCATAGACCTTCATCAGACTGCCGGTCATGGTCAGGCGCCCTTCCGGGAAGATCACGAGGGGATCGCCCGATTTCACCGCGTTGACCAGGGTGCGCGTCCCCAGCGGTTTTGTCGGATCCAGCGGAATGGCGCGGGCGAAGCGCAGCAACGGACGCACGAACCAGGCCTTGGCTATCGTGCTGTCAATGGCGAAGACCGGGTCGAACGGCAGCGCCGACAGGATCATCGCCGCGTCGAGGAAGCTGATGTGGTTGAGGGCGATGACCGGATTCTTGCCCGCGTCCTTCAGATTCTCCAGCCCCTTCACTTCCAGACGATAAAAGGCGCGGAAGAAGATCGACAGGAAGTCGCGGAAGACGGATTCGACCACGGCCCGCAGGATCCAGACGGTGGAGACCAGGGCGAAGGCGGAGACGCCGACAAAGACCTGCTGCACCGAAACGCCGTATCTTTGCGCCATGGCCACGATCACCGATCCGCCGGTCATGAACAGGGCGTTGAGGACGTTGACGGCGGCGATGACGCGCGAGCGATGATCGGAATCGGCGTAGTTCTGGATGGCGGCGAAGGACGGCACCACCATCAGGCCGCCGGCCATCGCGAGCAAAGCCAGATCGACCAGGACGCGCACGGCGTGGGCTTGAGCGAAATAGGCGGCGGGCGCGAGGCCGGCCCCTTTGGTCGAAGGCATTCCCATCAGGCTGAGGCCGATGTCGGCGGCGACCAGGGCGATGATGAAGGCGCCGATGGCCGTCGGCAGCAGGACCACGCGGCCCGCCATCATGAAGGCGGCCACGCCCGAGCCCACCGCCACGGAAATGGCGAAGACGGCGAGATGCAGGGTGACCACCGCTTCCGAACCGTGCAGCACGTGGGTCGCCAGCAGTCCGAGCAGGGACATGACGATGGCGCCGATCAGCCAGAAGATGCTGGTGACGACGCCAAGGCGCCACAGCCGCTGGTCGGCGTAAAGCTCCTTGAGCAGCTCCCAGGTGGAACTGGCGATGTTCCAGTCGATGCGCAGGTCCGGCGCGCCGGGTTGCGTGGCCGGGATGAACCAGGCCGCGGCGTAGCTCGCGGCCGCGAAGACCATCATGCCCCCGGCGGCAAGCCAGGAAATATCGTCGCCGCGCAAGGCCAGGCCGCCGGCGATGGTGCCCAGCAGTATGGCGAGGAAGGTCGCGCCCTCGATCAGCGCGTTGCCGGCGGGAAGCTCCTCGCGCCGCAAATGATCCGGGAGGATGCCGTATTTGACCGGGCCGAAGGCCGCGCCGAGCGCGCCGAACAGGAACAGGGCGAGGAACAGCACCGGCATCGAGCCAAGGACGAAACCGGCCACGGCGACGCCCGCGGCGGCGATCTCTACCGCCTTCAGCCGCCGGGCGACCAGGCCCTTGTCGAATTTGTCGGCGATCTCGCCGCCGATCGAGGACAGGAAAATATAAGGCGCCATCAGCACCGCGCCCGCCAGCGTCACCAGCGAGTCGCCCGAGTGTCCGCCATCGCCCGTTTCGAGGTGGACCCTGAACAGGATCAGCATGATCACCGCGTTCTTCAGGAAATTGTCGTTGAAGGCGGCAAAGAACTGACACCAGAACAAGGGCGCGAAACGTTTGGACAGAAGAAGCGATTGCGACATGTCGGATGGTCCCGGAGGGTTCGTCCCACCTTTTCGGGCGGCGGGCGGGCGGAATTTGGGCGAAGCAATGGCGTTTGCGGACAACGCCCGCAGGGGAAACCAGACCAGGATAGCGAGGAAAGGTATTTATTTCCTTGCGGCAGGCGGCTTGCGCCTATCCCGCGGCGGCATCGTCGCAGAACACGATCAGCGCGCCCGAGGGGATCAGGCGCGCGGCCGGCAGCTCCTTGTCGCCTTCGCGCAAGCGCTCGAGGATGGCGCGCTTCTCGCGGCCGGCGACCAGGAAGGCGGTGTGGCGCGCGCTTTCGAGCGCCGGATAGGTCAGGGTGAGGCGCAACCCGCGTTTGGCGTCGCTCACCACCGCCACCCAATGCTCCCGCTCGTCCAGCGCGGGCGCGCCGGGAAACAGCGAGGCGGTGTGGCCGTCGCCGCCGAGGCCCAGCAAGACCACGTCGAACAGCGGACGCGCCGGGTCCAGGCGCTCGGCGCCATAAAACGCCTTGAGCTCGCGCTCATAGGCCGCCGCGGCGGCTTCCGCCTCCATTCCGGTGGTGGGCATGGCGTGGATATTGGTCTCCGGGACCGGCGCATGGGACAGCATGGCCTCGCGCGCCATGCGGAAATTGCTCTGGGGGTCGTCGGGGGGCACGAAACGCTCGTCGCCCCAGAAGAAATGCATGCGCGCCCATGGAAGCCTGTCCAGATAAGGCGGCGCCGCCAGCAGCGCATAAAGGCTTTTCGGCGTGGCGCCGCCCGAAAGCGCGATGGCGAAGCGCCCCTCCTTCTCCGCGGCCAGCGCCGCCAGCCAGTCGGCGACGCGCCGCATGAGCGCTTGCGCGTCGGCGAGAACTTCGAATTCGGCGAATTCCGAGTTTTGCGAACTCATCACAGGTCCACTCATCAAAGATCCACTCATCAAAGATCTTGGGAATCGTCGTTGATCGAGCGCCAGCGCCGCCCGTCGCGCGTCAGCAGCGCCTCGGCCTCATAGGGTCCGACGCCGCCGGCCGGATAGATCGGCAATTTCCTGGCTTCCTCCTCGGCCCAGAGGTCGAGCAGCGGCTGCACCACGCGCCATCCGTCCTCGATGCTGTCGGCGCGCTGGAACAGCGAGGCGTCGCCGACCATGCAATCATAGAGCAGCGTCTCGTAGCCGGTGCTCGAGGCCACGTTGAAATAATCCTGGTAGTTGAACTTCATCTCGACGCCGCCGATGCGCACGCTGGGGCCGGGAACCTTGGCGCCGAAGCGCAGGCTCGCGCCCTCGTCGGGCTGGATGTGCAGGATCAGGTCATTGGGCGTCAGGCGGTCGACCGGGGTGTCGCGAAACAGGGCGAGAGGCGCCTGCTTGAACTGGATGACGATCTCGGTCCGCTTCCGCGCCAGCGCCTTGCCGGTGCGAACGTAGAAGGGCACGCCGGCCCAGCGCCAGTTGTCGACCTGCAGCTTCATCGCGACATAGGTTTCGGTGACGGAATTGGGGGCGACATTGTCCTCCTGGCGATAGGGACGCATCACCTTGCCGTCGATGACGCCGACGCCATATTGCGCGCGCACCGCGTCGGTTCGCGCCTGTTCGTGCGAGAAGGGACGCACCGCGTCGAGCACCTTGGTCTTTTCCGAGCGCAGCGATTCCGGGGAAAAGCAGCTCGGCGGCTCCATTGCGGTGAGGGTGAGGAGCTGGAACAGATGGTTCGGCGCCATGTCGCGCAGGGCGCCGGTGGCGTCGTAGAACTTGCCGCGGCTCTCGACGCCCACCGTCTCGGCGACGGTGATCTGGACATGATCGATGTGGTCGCGATTCCACAGCGGTTCGAACAGGCCGTTGGCGAAGCGCAGCACCATGATGTTCTGCACCGTCTCCTTGCCGAGATAATGGTCGATGCGATAGATCTGGCCCTCGTCGGCGACCGAGAGCAGCGTCTGGTTCAGCGCCTGCGCCGAGGCCAGGTCGTTGCCGAACGGCTTTTCGATGATGATGCGCCGCCAGTTGCCATCGGTTTCCTTCAACAGTCCCGCCTTGCCGAGCTGCGAAGCCACGGGAGCGAAGGCGGAGGGCGGCGTCGCGAGATAGAACAGGCAATTGCCGCCGGTCCCCTGGGTCTTGCCCAGTTCCGCCAGCCGCCGCGCCAGGGTGGAATAAAGCTCGGGATCGTCGAAGGCGCCGCGCAGATAGAACATGCGCTCCGTCAGCCATTTCACATCTTCTTCGGCCTGCGCATGGGCGAACTTGCGCAAGGCGTCGCCGATGGACTCGCGAAAACCTTCGTCGCTTTCCTCGCGGCGCGCGACGCCGAGCAGGGCGAAATTTTCCGGCAGCAGCATGCCGCGCCGCAGGTTGTAGAGCGCCGGCGCCAGCAGGCGGCCGGTGAGGTCGCCGGAGGCGCCGAAGACGACCAAATTGCAGGACGGCGGCGGTTCGGCCTGGGGCTTCATGGAAAACCTCCTCGGGGGAAAAACGCCATGGGAGAAAAACGCCCATGCCTGCGTAAACGCCGCGCCGGCCGGTTTGGCTCCGGCGCGTCCTCGCGAAAAACGACACGGAACTTTTGCCGCGGCTGCGACGTCACCTTGCCGTCGTCACGATCAAACGCGCGCGCAGGAAGAGGCGGATGTCGAGCAGAGGGGGCCCATGACCCGCCGGATCGAAGACTATGCCGCGATCGGCAATTGCGAGACCATGGCGCTGGTCGGGATCGACGGCTCCATCGACTGGATGTGCCTGCCGCGCTTCGACAGTCCCGCCTGCTTCGCCGCGCTGCTCGGCGACGAGCGCAACGGGCGATGGCTGATCGCCCCCGTCGGCGCCGCCCGCTCCACTCGTCGCTATCGCGGCGATACGCTGATCCTGGAAACCATTTTCGAGACCGAGAAAGGCAGCGTCCGCGTCGTCGACTTCATGCACCGGCGCGACCGCCACGCCGACCTGATCCGCATCGTCTGCGGCGTCAGCGGCGTCGTGGCCATGGAAACCGAGCTCGTCGTGCGTTTCGACTATGGCGCCGCGACGCCCTGGGTGACGCGCATGAAGGACGGACGGCTGGATCTCACCGCCGGGCCGGACCGGCTGTCGCTCGACACGACGGTGGAGCTGCGCGGCGAGGATTTTCGCACCATCGGCGAATTCGAGGTCCGGGAAGGCCAGGAGATCGGCTTCGTGCTGAGCTGGAGCCGGTCCTTCCGCACCCGGCCCGAGCCGCTTGCGGCCTCGGCGGCGCTGCACCGAGTTCGAAGCGTTCTGGACCGGCTGGGCGTCGAAGTTCAAGCCGGCGGGCGAGTGGTCGGACGCGGTGCTGCGCTCGCTGCTGACGCTGAAGGCGCTGACCCATTGGGAGACCGGCGGCGTCGTCGCCGCAGCGACGACATCGCTGCCCGAGAGCCTCGGCGGATCGCGCAACTGGGACTACCGCTACTGCTGGCTGCGCGACGCCGCCTTCACGCTCTACGCCCTGATGGAATCGGGCTTTCTCGCCGAGGCCGGCGAATGGCGCGCCTGGCTGCTGCGCGCCGCCGCCGGCAGCCCTGACGACCTGCAGATCATGTATGGGGTCGCCGGGGAGCGGCGCCTGCCCGAATATGCTGGCGACCTGGCTGCCCGGCTATGAAGGCTCGTCGCCAGTGCGCATCGGCAACGCTGCGGTCGACCAGTTGCAGCTCGACGTCTACGGCGAGGTCGTCGACACCTTCTATGTCGGACGCAAGGCCGGACTTGCGGCCGTGGACCAGGGCTGGGCGCTGGGAAAGGCGGTGGTCGACCCATCTCGAAACCATCTGGCGCGAGCCGGACAACGGCATCTGGGAAGTGCGCGGCGGCTTGAAGCATTTCACCCATTCCAAGGTGATGGCCTGGGTCGCCTTCGACCGCGCGGTGCGCACGGTGGAGGAATTGGGCCTGGATGCGCCGCTGGAGCGCTGGCGCGCCGTCCGCGACCAGATCCACGACGAGGTCTGCCGCGAAGGCTATGACGCAAGGCGCAATTGCTTCGTGCAATCCTATGGCTCGAAGGCGCTCGACGCCAGCCTGCTGCAAATTCCGCTGGTCGGCTTCCTGCCGCCCGACGATCCGCGGGTGCGCGGCACGCTCGCCGAGATCGAGCGCTGCCTTTTGAGCGACGGCTTCGTGCTGCGCTATGACACCGAGGAGGGCGTCGACGGCCTGCCGCCGCACGAGGGCGCCTTCCTCGCCTGCAGCTTCTGGCTGGTCGACAATTACGTGATGCAGGGCCGCACCGACGACGCGCGCGAATTGTTCGTCCGGCTGCTGGCGCTGCGCAACGACGTCGGACTGCTGGCGGAGGAATATGACGTCGCCGCGGGCAGGCAGGTCGGCAATTTTCCGCAGGCCTTTTCGCATCTCGCTTTGGTCAACAGCGCGCGCAACCTCGCCACCGCGCTGGGCCCGGCGCAGAAACGCTCCAAAAGCGGCGAGAAGGAGCTGAGTTTCAAGCCGCCGCCCGCAGGATGAAACGCCGCACGGCCCGCGCGAAACCTTCGCTTGCATTGCTCTCTGTCACGGCCTTCGCCTGCGCCTTGACCTCGTCGCTGGCGTTGCCCATGGCGATGGACAAGCCGCTCTTGCGAAACATCGGAACGTCGGTCGGCATGTCGCCGATGGAGGCGATCTCCTCGGGCTGCAGGCGCAACAGCCGGGACAGCGTCGCGACCACCTCGCCCTTGTTGGCCTGGGCGCTGGTCACGTCGAGATAATAGGGTTGCGAGCGGGCGGCGCTCGCCTTGCCGTCGAGCGCCGCCTGCGCCTTGCGCTCGCAGGCGGCGACCCGGTCATGATCGTCGGAAAAGCCGGTGATCTTCACCAGGCGCTCCAGCAGCTCCCCGCCGAACTCGGGCGCGATGATCGGCTCGAATTGCACCGTCGCCGCCTCCTTGTCGACATGCGGCCCGTTCCTGTCGCTGACGAACCATTCGGTCTCGGTATAGACCCAGGGATAAAGCCCCTCCTCGCGCATCAAGGCGAGGGTTTGCGCCGCCGAGGCGGCGTCGAGCTTCCGGCTCTCGATCACCGTCAGATCGGGCCTGACAAAGACGCCGCCGTTGAAGCCGGCGATGGGACATGACAGGGACAGCGGCCCGACCAGCATGGCCATGCCGCGCGGCGGCCGGCCGCTGGTGACGGCCATGGCGATGCCCGCCTCATGCAGCGCCCGCGCCGCCGCGATGCTCTCGTCGGTGAGCTTTTTCTCGGGGGTGATCAAGGTGCCGTCGACGTCGGCCAGCAGCAGGCGGATGGACTCGGCTGCTTGGCGCGTCTTCCTCATGCGAACCCGCGAGCGCCCTGGTGGCCATGGTCTACTCCGAGCCTGTCTTTTGCGGTTTGCGCTGGGGGTCGATGGCTTCCTGTCCCTCGACATGGCCGCCGAAGCCGAAGCGCATCGCCGAAAGCATTTTCTCGGCGAACGTATGCTCCTGGCGCGAGCGGAAGCGCGCGTAAAGCGCCGCCGAGAGCACGTCGGCCGGCACGGCCTCCTCGATCGCCGCTTCGATGGTCCAGCGCCCCTCGCCGGAATCCTGGACATAGCCGGAATATTTTTCGAGTCCGCCGTCTTTCGCGAGGGCGGCGGCGGCAAGGTCGAGCAGCCAGGACGACACCACGCTGCCGCGCCGCCAGACCTCGGCGATATCGGGCATGTTCAGCGTGAACCGCTGGTCTTCGGGCAGGTCCTGGCTGTCCTTGTTGCGCAGGATGTCGAACCCTTCGGCGAACGCCTGCATCATGCCGTATTCGATGCCGTTATGGACCATCTTGACGAAATGGCCCGCGCCGCTCGGCCCGGCGTGGATATAGCCCTGTTCAGCGCGCGCATCATGTTTTTCACGGCCGGGCGTGCGCGGGATGTCGCCGACGCCGGGCGCCAGCGCGGAAAAGATCGGATCGAGATGGCCGACCGCCTCCTTGTCGCCGCCGATCATCAGGCAATAGCCGCGCTCGAAGCCCCAGATGCCGCCGGAGGTGCCGCAATCGACATAACGGACGCCTTTCGCGGCCAGCATTTTGGCGCGGCGGATGTCGTCCTTGTAGTATGAATTGCCGCCGTCGATGACGATGTCGCCGCGCGCCAGCAACTCGCCGAGCTTTGCCACCGTGTCCTCGGTGATGCGCCCCGCGGGCAGCATCACCCAGACCGCGCGCGGGCCGGGCGCCAGCGACTTGACCATCGCCGCCAGCGAGTCCGCGTCCTGGGCGCCCGCCTTGGCGAGTTCCGCCCGCGGCGCCGGATTGGCGTCGAACACCACGCATTCGTGCCCCGCCTTCATCAGGCGCCTGGCGATATTGCCGCCCATGCGGCCCAATCCGATCACGCCGATCTTCATGTTCGGTACCCCGCCAGTTCGCGCCTAATGCAGCGCCGTCTCCATCGCGTGAGCGATCTCCGCAAGGCCCGCGTCGACATGCTTCACGTGGATGCGGAGGGCGCGCCGCCCCCGCGCGAAAAGTTCGTCAAGGTCTCCGCGCGCCTGCGCCGCCTTGACCACCCCGAAACTATAGGCATGGCCGGGCACGTCGAGATCGGCGTCGTCGTCGCAGGTGATCTGCAGGAAGACGCCGGAATTCGGGCCGCCCTTGTAGGCCTGGCCGGTCGAATGCTGGAAGCGCGGGCCGAAGCCGACGCAGGTCGCGGCATGGGTCCGGTCGCGAATGAGCGTCCGCATTGCGGTCAGGGTTCTTTCATGCGCCGCGTCGCGCTGCACATAGGGCAGAAGCGCGACGTAATCGCCGGCGTGGACGCGCTCGAAATGCCGCTTGAGATAGCCCGCCAGCGTATTGTGCCGGCCGAGTTCCGCCGCATTGCGCGGATCGGCGTAGACTGCGAGGCCGTTCTCGCGGAACACCGGCTCCTCCTGCGGGAAATGATGGGTCGTCTCATAGGTTTGCGTGAGTTCGCGCGTCTTGTCCTTGCTGGCCTCGACGTCCGGCTGGTCGAAGGGATCGATGCCGATCACCGAGCCGGCCACGGCGGTGGCCATTTCCCAGCGGAAAAACTCCTGGCCGATGTCATGGATGTCGCGGACCTTGATCCGCGCCACCGGATGTCCCGCCTGCTCCAGCGCATCGATCGCGCCGCTCAGCCCGGGCTCGGTATCCCCTTCGAGCTCCAGAAATGCGAAGAAGCGGTCCTCGCCATAGTGTTCGGGTCCGTCGAGCGGCTCGCCGGCGAGCGGGATCAGCCCCCGCCCCTGCTTGCCGGTGCTCTCGGCGACCAGCTGCTCCAGCCAGGCGCCGAAGGGCGCCAGCCGCGGCGAGGCGATGATCGTCACCTTGTCGCGTCCATTCCTGGCCGCCACGCCCATGGCGACGCCAAGCTGGACGCCGGGATTTTCGGCAGGGGGCGCATCGGGACCGCAGGAGCGCTCCATGCGCAGCGTCGATTGCAGCAGGCGCCGGACGTCGAGGCCCATGGCGGCGGCCGGCGCCAGCCCGAATTTCGACAGCACGGAATAGCGCCCGCCAATCGAGGGCGCGCCAAGGAAGATGCGCCAGAACTGCCGCTTTCCGGCTTCCTGTTCGAGCGACGAGCCGGGATCTGTGACGGCGACGAAATGGGCGGCGGCGCGCTCCGGCCCAAGCAGCGCGGCGACGCGGTCGAAGAAATAGGCCATGAAGATATTCGGCTCGAGCGTGCCGCCCGACTTGGAGGAGACGAAGAACAGCGTCTTCGTCAGATCCAGCGTATCCGCGAGGGTCTTGATCTGCGCCGGATCGGTGCTATCGAGAATGCGCAGGCGCGGCCAGTCCGGCTGCGGGCCGAAGACCTTCGCCAGCACTTCGGGCCCGAGGCTGGAGCCGCCCATGCCCAGCAGCACGACATCGCCGAAATCGCCGGCCCTGACGCCCTGGGCGAAATCCTCCAGCGCATCGCAGTCGGACAGCTCCTCGTCGACGCTGCGCAGCCAGCCGAGCCATTTGTCCTCGTCGGTCCCCGACCACAAGGACTTGTCCCCGTTCCAGAGGCGGCGGATCTTTCCGCCCTCGCGCCAGGCCTCCATCTCGGCCTTGAACGCTTCTTCCAGCTCGGGCGAGCCGAGCCGCAGGTAACGATCGGACGCCTCTCCCTCGACCAGCGCGCGGCGGCGGCGCGCGACGGCGCCCAGCAATTGGTCGAAGGCGTCGGCGAATTGCCGCACGCCGTCCTCGACGAGTTGCGCGGTCACTTGGTCGAGCGAAATGCCCAGGCCGGCCAAGGCGCGAAGCTCCGCCAGCGCGCCGTCCAGATCCTGCTCGATGGCGTCGGGCCTCGCCTCGCCATGGGCGCGAAAGGCGTCCATGGTCGCGGGCGGCATGGTGTCGACGGTGTCGCGGCCAATCAGCGCCTCGACATAGAGGGTGTCTTTGTAGATCGGGATTTTTCGTGCTGGTGGAGGCCCATAGCAGGCGCTGTGTCTTCGCTCCCGCAGCCGCCAGCCGGTCCCAGCGCGGCCCCGAGAACAGCGATTTATAGCGGGCGTAGGCGCGCTTGGCGTTGGCGATGGCGATCCTGCCCTTGAGCGCCGCCGCGGCATGACGGTCGGAATGCCTGTCCAGCCGCATGTCGACGGCGCTGTCGATGCGGCTGACGAAGAAGCTGGCGACGCTGGCGATTTTCGAAACGTCGCCGCCGGCGGCGGAAAAATCCTCGAGACCGGCGAGATAGGCTTCCACGACCTGTTCGTAGACGCCGACCGAGAACAGCAGGGTGACGTTGATGTTCAGCCCGCGTCCGAGCAATTGCCGGATGGCGGGAAGGCCGGCCGGGGTCCCCGGGACCTTCACCATCAGGTTGGGCCGGTCCACGGCCGACCACAGCCGCAGCGCCTCGCTGACCGTCGCTTCCGTGTCGTTGGCGAGATAGGGCGAGCACTCCAGGCTGACATAGCCGTCGCGCCGTTGCGAGGACTGATAGACGCCCTGGAAGGCGTCGGCGGCGGCGCGGATGTCGGCGATGGCGAGATGTTCGTAGATCTCGCCGACCCCGTGGTCGGCGTCCGCCTGGAACTGCGCCAGCGCCTGGTCATAGTCGCTGGATTCGCCGATGGCCTTCTCGAAGATCGAGGGATTGGACGTCAGTCCCATCAGGCCGTCGCGCTCGATCAGCTGGCGTAGCGCGCCGCTCTCGATCAGGCTGCGCTGCAGGGAATCCAGCCACGGCGATTGCCCGCACTGTTCAAGGTTCTTCAGCGGGTTCATCGGGTGTCCTCCCGGGCCGCGGCGATTTGCCGTCGCGCGGCCTCGACCACGTGTTCCACGGTAAAGCCGAATTCGGGCAACAGGTCCTTGAGCGGCGCGGAGGCGCCGAACCTGTGCATGCCGATCATGGCGCCGCGGGCGCCGACATAGCGCTCCCAGCCCAGCGTCGAGCCGGCTTCGACCGAGACCCGCGCCCTGACCGACGGCGGCAGCACCGCATCGCGCTAGGACGGCGGCTGCCGCTCGAACAGCTCCCATGAGGGCATGCTGACGACCCGGGCGGAGACGCCCTGCAGGTTCAGCTCCTCCTGGGCGCCGAGGCACAGCGCGACCTCGCTTCCCGTGCCGATCAGCAGGACCTCGGGCTCGCCGTCGGCCGCCTCGGCCAGCACATAGGCGCCGCGCAGCAAGCCGCTCGCCGGCGCCAGCGAGGCGCGGTCGAAGGTCGGCGTCGGCGCGCGGGTGAGAATCGAGGCAGGCGGGCTCGCTCTTCAGCCCCATCACGAAGCGCCATGCCTCGGTGACCTCGTTGGCGTCCGCGGGGCGCAGGGTGACGAGGCCCGGCGTGGCGCGCAGCGTCGCCAGCTGCTCGATCGGCTGATGCGTCGGGCCGTCCTCGCCAATCCCGATGGAATCATGGGTGAAGATATAGATGACCGGCAGCTCCATCAGCGCGGAAAGCCGCAACGCCGGTTTCAGATAATCGCTGAAGATCAGGTAGGTCGAGCCATAGGCGCGGACGCCGGACAAGGCGATGCCATTGAGGCTCGCGGCCATGGCGTGTTCGCGAATGCCGAAATGCAGGTTGCGGCCCGAGAATGAGCCCGGTTCGAAGTCGCCGGCCCCGTCGAAGCTCAGCCTGGTGCTGGTCGAGGGCGCGAGGTCGGCCGCGCCGCCGATCAGCCAGGGGATTTTTTGCCCGATGGCGTTCATCGCCTTGGACGAAGCGGCGCGGGTCGCCATCCCCTTGGCGTCGGCGGGGAAGCTCGGCAGGTTGGCGTTCCATCCTTCCGGCAACGCGCGGCGCCGGATCAGCGTCAGCTCCTCGGCGAGCTCCGGGAATTTTTTCGCATAGTCCGCCAGCGTGTCGAGCCAGGTCTTCGCGCAAATGCGCGCCGCGCCGCCCAATTCCCGCGGCGAAATGCTCGCGGACCCCGTCGGGAACCAGGAATTGCGCGTCCTCCGGCCAGCCGTAGAAGCGCTTGGTGAGCCGCACTTCCTCGTCGCCGAGCGGCTCGCCATGCGCGGCGCTGGTATCCTGCTTGTGCGGCGAGCCGTAGCCGATATGGCTGTCGACCACGATCAGGGTGGGGGCCCTGTGGTCGCGGCGAAAGGCGTCGAAGGCTCCGGCTATGGCTTTCAGGTCGTTGGCGTCGGCGACGTGGTGGACGCTCCAGCCATAGGCGCGAAACCGCGCGCCGACATCGTCGTTGAAGGCCAGCTGGGTATGGCCCTCGATGGTCACATGGTTGTTGTCGTAGATCCAGCAGAGGTTGCCGAGCTGCAGATGCCCGGCGAGCGAGGCGGTTTCGCTGGATACGCCCTCCATCATGTCGCCGTCGCTGCACAGGGCGTAGATGTCGTAATCGAACAAGGTGTAATCGGGACGATTGTAGCGTCCCGCCAGCCAGTTCGCGGCGATCGCCATGCCGACGGTGGTCGCGCAGCCCTGCCCCAGCGGCCCGGTGGTGGTCTCGACGCCCGTGGTCAGGCCATGCTCCGGATGACCCGCGCATTTGCTGTCGAGCTGGCGGAACCGCTCGATGTCCTCCAGCGTCACCGCGAGGCCACCCTGACTTCCAGCGCCTTGGCCTTCCGCCTTGACGCCGCAGAGATGCAGCAGCGCGTAGAGCAGCATGGAGGCGTGGCCCGCCGAGAGCACGAAACGGTCGCGGTTCGGCCAGTTCGAAGTCCTTGCGGATCGTAGCGCAGGATATTGCGCCAGAGTTCGTAGGCGAGCGGCGCCATGGCCATCGCCGTCCCGGGATGGCCGGAATGCGCTTTCTCCACCGCGTCGATCGCCAGGGTGCGGATGGTGTCGATGCACAGCTGGTCCGTGGCGTTTTCGGTCGCCGCAGCCCCTTTTGGCGAGGGCGCGCCGCGTCCCGAAAGACTTCGATCCGTCCCCGATGTCCTGCGCGCCGATTGCTTCGAGGCGGGCACGGAGCGCGGATGCAATTTTTCTCTGGCCATGGGATCGTCCGGGAAAGGAAGTCGGCGCTGCGGGCCGACTGCGAACTCGGCGCCACGCTTCGGCTTCGGCTGGCGGAGCCGGATACAGGCGGGCAACGCCGCGCGTGCAGAAAATGTTTCAAGACGGGTCAGAAATTGTCGAGCCTTTCGCCGGGCGTGGCCTTGACGTGATCGATCTCTATTCAGAGTCTCGCGCGTCACCGGCAGAAGCTTAACTTGTCTATCAAAAAGTATTAACCGGGGAACTTGGCATGGACGACTGCGGTTCTCCTGGCTTCAAGGAAGAAATGCATCGGCCACGACCCGCATTACACGATAGCAGGCGCCGCATTTTCGCAATTGTTTATTGTCAAGGCTTCGACATCCGGTATTTCAGCCAGAGGCGGATCCATGCAGAGAGTCTTGCTGATCGAGGAGGCGCATCTCGCGGCGACGCTGCGCGATTTGCTCGACCGCCGGGGAATCGAAGTGGTCGGACCGGCCGCGTCCCTGCCTGAAGCCATCGATCTCGCGGCGAAGGAGCAGTTGAACGGCGCCGTCATCGACATCAGCACGATCGACGGTCATGTCGACGACGTCGCAGCCATATTGGCGCGACGCGGCGTCCCCTTCATGCTGTTCAGGCCCCAGGGAGAGATGCTGCCCTCCAGGACCTTCATCGACGCCATGCTCGTCGACAGGCCAGCCAACGACAGCGTGCTGATGCGGGAACTCCGCAGCCTGGGCCAGCTCCAGTAAGTCAGGTCCGGGCCCTGCGAACGCGGGCGCGCAGCCGCGCCAGCATTTCCAGAGCGCCGCCGCGCCCTTGCGGCAGGTTGAGGCGGAGCCTCAAAGCAGCAAGCTGGCGCTTCAGGTCGGCGATCTGGGCCCGCACCACTTCCTTGTAGGGCTCGATGAAGGCGTGGGCCTTGTCGCGCCATTTCACCATCCATTGATAGAAGCGCTCG
Organism: uncultured Alphaproteobacteria bacterium; assembly: GCA_963710275.1. Lineage (GTDB taxonomy): Bacteria > Pseudomonadota > Alphaproteobacteria > Rhizobiales > Beijerinckiaceae > Rhodoblastus. The sequence goes on from CAVPZS010000002.1 coordinate 217,048, forward strand.
AACCAGCCGATGGCCAGCAGCTTGTCGCGGGTGAGGTCGAAGATGAAGGCCACGAGGCCCACGCCGACGAATTTCAGGACGACAAAAGTCATCAGTCCCCAAAACAAATGGCCATGCGCGATCTGTTCGATCGCGAAGAACTTCAGCGGCTCGATCACGGCGACCGGCACGAGGAAAAGCGGCAGCGCGCCATAGGGCGGCAAGCGCTCGATCAGGCGGACGATGGCCTGCTTGAATTCCTGCCAGGGAACGAGCCCCACGACCCAGCGCCCCAGGGCGATGGTCATGTCCCAGAGCCAGGCCTCGATCAGGAAGACGATGGCGGCGAGGGTCAGCAAGGCGTGCTTTATGCGATGGAGCATCGGCGGAGTCCCGAGGGTTTGTCCCTCAATCTATCATCAAAGCCAAATCCCTGCGAATGCGGTCCTCAATCCGGCTTCGACCCGCCGATGCTGTGGGGTTTCAGCGCGAAATAGTCGCGCTCGCCGGTCAGCATCAGCGCCAGGGCGTCGATGGCGGCGGTGACGGTCGCCCCCGCATAATAGAGCGGCCCGCCCGCCTTCATCCGCGCCATCTCGCGCAGGACCGCGGTCCGGCAGGCGCCGAGCGCCGCCAGCAAGGCGGGGCGGTCGATCAAGGCGTCGGAGCGGCTGGTGCGCCGGGTCACGATGCCGCCTCCCCGTCGGCGGCGGCGCGCAGCCTGAAAGGCAGCAGGTTGCCGCGCACGAAGCCGCGCGAGACGGCGGCCTCCGAGTCGCGGGCGATCTGCGTCAGATCATGCAGCAACGCGCGGATGGCCTCCCGGGGATCGCCGCCGAATTCGGCGACCACCGCCTCGATCTCCTCGTCCGTGGCCTCGACCACGGGCTCCCGTTCGACCCTTGCCGACATGATTCCGCTCCGCACTGGGGTAGAACATAAGAGGAACATTTTGCCCTGTGCGAGTCAAGGTCAAATCGCCGGCAAGAAATCTCGCTCGCGACTTCCTTTCGTCGCTCCCGCGCGTTAAAGCCTTGCGTACGCCTCCGACTTGCGAGCCTTTTCCATGCCGACCCTTTGGCGCAGGACCAGTTTCGCCCTCGCCCTCGCGGCGGGGCTCGGCTCTTCGCAGGCGCCGGAATATGTCCAGCAATATCGCCAGCGGCTTGGCGGCGCGATCGACGAACTCGGCGCCGTGGTCGCCGCCTTCGACGCGGATTCCGCCAAGGCTGGCATGACCCACGATCAGGGGCTGCAGCGCCTGTCCCATGACGACGACGTTTTTGTCCGCGACCGGGCCGACGCCTGCGCGAGGAAACCGACCGTCTGGCGAAATTGCGACAGCAGGCCGAGGCGCTCGACAGCCCGGCGCCGCTCGGAAAACTTTATGGCTTTGTCGCCGATTTCGATCCGGACATCGCCCGCCGCGCCTTCGCCGATTTTTCGCCCGCCGCGCCCATGACCCTGGACGGGCTGCTGTCGGCCGCGATCGGCTTCATCGCGTCGCTGGCCATTCTTCCGCCTCGGCGCCCTGCCCTTCCGCCGGCGGGCGCGGAAAGGAACGCTGGCCGGCGCAACCAAACTTCCCGGAACTTGAACCTGTGTGGTAAACTCGCTCATAGGGGTCGGAGTCACGCCAGGTTCAGGGCTGGCCGCCGCCGCCCGCCGCGCCATAGACCTGCCCGGTCGCGTAGCTGGCGTCGTCGGCGGCGAGCTGGACGATAGATCGAGGCCAGTTCGGCGGGCTGGCCGGGGCGGCCGAGCGGCGTCTGGCCGCCGAACTTCTCCAGCTTCTCCATCGTCGCGCCGCCGCTGACCTGCAGCGGCGTCCAGATCGGCCCCGGCGCCACGCCGTTGACGCGAATGCCCTTCGGGCCGAGCTGCTTGGCCAGCGACTTGACGTAGTTCATCGTCGCCGCCTTGGTCTGCGCGTAGTCGTAGAGGTCCGGCGACGGATCGTAGGCCTGCTCCGACGTCGTGCCGATGATCGCCGAGCCCGGCTGCAGATGCGGCAGCGCCGCCTTGATGATCCAGAACGGCGCGTAGATGTTGGTCTTCATCGTCGCGTCGAAATCCTCGGTCGAGATGTCGAGGATCGAAGCGCGGCGTCTGCTGCCGCCCGGCGTTGCTGACGAGGATGTCGAGGCCGCCGAGGCCGTCGCACCGCGTCGCTCGACCAGCTGCTGGCAGAACGCCTCGTCGCGCAGGTCGCCGGGCAGCGCGAGGCCCTTGCGGCCTCGCGCCTCGATCAGCTCGATCACCTCGTGCGCGTCCGGCTCCTCGGTCGGGCAGATAGTTGATCGCGACATCGGCGCCCTCGCGCGCATAGGCGATGGCCGCCGCGCGGCCCATGCCGGAATCGCCGCCGGTGATCAGCGCCTTGCGCCCGGCCAGGCGGCCCGAGCCATGATAGCTCGTCTCGCCATGATCGGGCTTCGGCTCCATTTCGCTCGCGAGCCCGGCCAGGGCTGTGTCTGGCGCCTGTAGGGCGGCCGCGGATATTTTTGTCCCGGGTCCTGCAGCGAAACCGCCTGGTTCATCACTTGCCTCTCGAATGGCTTCGACATGAGCCGCCAACGCGCAGGACGCGGGCTCGTTCCATGGCCGAAAGCGCCGTCGAAATCCTTCTGGCGGAACGTTTTTTTCGTCGCCTTGTTATCCGGCTTCGACGGCCTCGCGCCGACGAAAATCTGGAAATTTGGCGCATTTGCGGAGGCCGCCGATGGCGACATTCAATTCTGGAAGACGCGACCTGATCCTCGGCGCGGCCGCCGCGGCCGGAACCGCGATGGCGACCGCGGCCATGGCGCAGACCACGCAAACCGACGACAGGCCGCAGATCCTCGACAACCAGCCCGTGCCCGAGCCGCCGCCGGACAAGAGCGCCGGGCCGGTGAGGCCGGGCCGCGGTTCGGCGCTTGCGGGCAAGGTCGCGGTCGTCACCGGCGCCGCGCGCGGCATAGGGCGCGCCATCGCGGTGGAGTTCGCCGCCAATGGCGCCGATGTCGTGGCGCTGGACATCGCCGGCCCCGTCTCGCCCGCGTCCAATGCGGTCCCGGCGACGCCCGAGGAATTGAACGACACGGTGCGGCAGATCCAGGCCTATGGGCGCAAGGGCCAGGCCGTGCGCGCCGACATTCGCGACATCGCCGCCCTGCGCAAGGTGGCCGACATGGTGGAGCAGGAGTTCGGCAAGATCGACATCGTCGTCGCCGATGCGGCGATCCAGCGCTGGAAGCCCCTGCTGCAAATGGATGACGCCGACTGGCGCGACGTCATCGACAACAACCTCAACGGCTCCGCCAATACCTTGCGCGCCTTCGCGCCGAAAATGGTCGCGCGGAACCATGGCCGGTTCATCTTCCTGTCGTCCATGCAGGGCAAGCACGGCACGCGCGACGCGGCCAGCTATTCGGCCTCGAAATGGGGCATACTCGGATTGATGAAATCCGCCGCGCTGGAACTCGGCCAGTACAACATCACCTGCAACGCCGTCATCCCCGGGCTGGTCGACACGGCGCTGACCCGCTACGACAAGCGGCTTGGCGAAACCATCGCCGAAACCGGCCGCCCCGAGCCCGAACATCCGACGCCCAGGGAAGCCTGGGACATCCGCGCCGCCACCGTGCCGCTGAGGGTCGGCTGGCTGCAACCCGACGACATCTCGCCCGCAGCGGTGTTCCTCGCCTCCGACGCCGCCGCCATGGTGACCGGCGCCGAATATGAGGTCACCGGCGGCGACAGCGCCAAGGATATCTGAACCGCCGCGGGGAATACGGGAATGAAGTCATGAATTCGTTCCCGATCTCGCCCGAGGCCCTGACCTGGGGCATCGCCGGGATCGCGACGGCCGGCGTCATCGGCCGGCCCTTCAACTGGCCGGAGGCGATCTGGGCCGGGCTCGGCGCGGCCCTGCTGGTCGGCCTGGGACTGTTGCCGCCCGCCAGAGCCTGGGCTGGCGTCGTCAAGGGCGCCGACGTCTACATGTTCCTCGTCGGCATGATGCTGCTCTCGGAGATCGCGCGGCGCGAGGGACTTTTCGACTGGCTCGCGGCCCATGCGGTTCTGCGCGCCAGGCAATCGCCCACGCGGCTCTTCCTGCTGATCTATCTCGTCGGCGCCGGCGTCACCGTTTTCCTCTCCAATGACGCGACGGCGGTGGTGCTGACGCCCGCGGTCGCGGCCGCCACCCGGGCGGCCAAGGTCGAAAAGCCCCTGCCCTACCTGCTCATTTGCGCCTTCATCGCCAATGCCGCGAGTTTCGTCCTGCCCATTTCCAATCCGGCCAATCTCGTCGTCTACGGCGGCGGATCCATGCCGCCGCTGCTGAGCTGGCTGGCGCGTTTCGGACCGCCCTCCGCCGTGTCCATTCTCCTCACTTACGCCGCCCTGCGGCTGTGCGTCGGCCGCGACCTGCGCGAGCTGACGCTGGCGTTGGCGAAGACCGCGCCCCCGCTCGCCCGCTGCGGCAAGGTCGCGGGCCTGGGCATCGGCGTCGCGGCGATCGGCCTCCTCGGCGCCTCGGCGCTGGGGCGCGACCTCGGCGCGCCGACGCTCGCCGCGGGCGTCCTGACCGGCGCCCTCGTCCTGGCGATCAGGCGCGAGGGTCCCTCGCCGCTGCTGCGTGAAATCTCCTGGAGCGTGTTGCCGCTGGTCGCCGGCCTGTTCGTCTTCGTCGAGGCGCTTGACGACACCGGCGTCACCCCCATGATCGCCGACGCCCTACGCCGCGCCGCCGCGGCGCCAGGCGTCGGCGCCGCCTGCGCGGGCGGCGTCGTCGCGATCCTGTCGAACCTCGTCAACAATTTGCCGGCCGGGCTGGTCGCGGCCAGCGCGCTTCACCAAGCGACCGCGCCGCCGCTCATGACCGCCGCGGCGCTGATCGGCGTCGATCTCGGTCCCAATCTTTCGGTGACCGGTTCGCTGGCGACGATCCTCTGGCTCACGGCCCTGCGTCGCGAGGGCCTGCATATCGGCGCCCTGGCGTTCTTGCGGATCGGCGTCGCGGTCATGACGCCGGCCTTGATCCTGTCGCTGCTGGCGCTGATCGCGCTGGCGAAGGTTTAGGAGGAAGCGATGCAGAACATGAGCGCGGCCTGGCTTTATCCCCTCATCATCGTCTCCGGGGCCTTGCAGGCCTGGGGGCCGCCGATGAACGGCGCCTTGCGCAATGCGCTCACCAATCCATGGCTCGCGAGCCTGGTGTCCTTCCTGCCCATCGTCGCGCTGCTCGCCTGCCTTGTGGTGTGCCTGCCCCGACCGACGCCGACCCTCGAGGGCATTGAAGCCATGCCGTGGTGGGCGCCGCTCGGCGGCCTCGCCGGCGCTTTCGCCGTCGTCGCGGGCCTTCTCTTCGTCAATCGGGTCGGCGCCGGGGCCTTCGCGGGTTTGCTGATCACCGCCAATTTCCTGATGTCGCTGGCGATCGACAGGTTCGGCTGGTTCGGCATGGAGGTCCATACGATCAACGCCGGACGCCTGATCGGCGCCGGCCTGATGGTGGCGGGAATAGCCCTCATCAGCCGGTTCTGAGCGCCCGGGGACGGCGCGCCGCAGCTCCGGTTGCAGTCGCCGATTGCCATGCATAAATTATCGCTGGATCAAATATTTAGGACACGCCTTCGCTTGCGCCGCACGCCCTCCAAGGACAAAGCGCCCGATGCCTGAGCCCGACTCTCCCGCAAGGCGGCAAATATCGGACGAAGAATTTCGCCTGCTGGCCGAAAACCAGCCCGCCCTGTGCTGGATCGCCGACGCCACCGGCCACATCCGTTGGTACAACCGCCGCTGGTATGACTATACCGGAACGTCGGCGGCGGAAATGGAAGGCTGGGGCTGGAAGTCCGTTCATGACCCGGACCTGGTCGAGACGGTGAGCGAGCGCTGGGCGGCGTCGCTGTCGACCGGCGAGCCCTTTGAGATGACCTTTCCGATCCGCAGCGCCACGGGCGAAATGCGCACTTTCCTGACCCGCGCCCAGCCCGTCAATGACGCGCAGGGCCGCATTTCCCACTGGTGCGGGAACAATATCGATATTTCGGCGCAACAGGCCGTCGAAACCGCCCTGGCGGATCGCGAATCCGAATTGAAGAATCTGCTGGCGATGCTCGATCTCAGCGCCGTCATCGTCCGCAAGATGGACGGCGTGATCCTGTTCTGGTCGGCCGGGTTCGAACGCCTCTATGGCTGGAGCGCGGCGGAGGCGGTGGGACGGTCGTCGCATGAGCTGCTGCAGACGGTTTTTCCCATCCCGCTGCCGGACATCGAAGCCATCCTGCTTCGCGACGGCGAATGGTCGGGCGACCTGAGGCACAGGCGGCGGGACGGCGCCGAGATCGTCGTCGCCGCGCGCAAGGTGATGCAGCGCGACGCGGAGGGCAAGCCGCTGGCGATCATGGAAAGCGTCGCCGACGTGACCGCGCTGCGTCGCGCGGAGGGCGAGTTGCGCAGCCTCAACGCCGACCTCACCGCCCGCGTGCGCCAGGAGGTGCGGGAGCGCGAGCAGGCGCAGGCGCGGCTCGCCGAGGCTGAAAAGCTTGCCGCGCTCGGCCAGCTCGCGGGCGGCATCGCCCATGACTTCAACAATATCATCCAGGCGGTGTCGGGAAGCGCGAGCCTCATCCTGCGCCATCCCGGCGATCCCGCGAAAGTGAACCGCTATGCGCGGCTGATGGAAACCGCCGCCGGTCGCGGCGCCTCCATCACCCGGCGGCTGCTGGCTTTCGCGCGGCGCGGCGACTTGCGCGCCGAGCCGACCGACGTCGGCGCCGTCGTCGAGGGCGTGCGCGAGGTGCTGAGCCATACGCTGGGAGCCGCCGTCACGGTGCGGATCGACGCGATGCGCGGGCTTCCGCTGGCGCTGGTCGACCGCAGCCAGCTGGAGACCACGCTGGTCAATCTCGCCACCAATGCGCGCGACGCCATGGCCGGCGACGGCGTCATCGCCATCACAGCGGATGTCGAAACCATCCCTGCCTATGACGAGCGGCTGGAGCTTGCGCCGGGGGACTACATCCGCATCGGCGTCGCGGACACGGGTGCGGGAATGGACGCGAAAACCCTGGCGCGCGCGCTGGAGCCATTTTTCACGACCAAGGAGAAAGGCAAGGGCACCGGGCTCGGCCTGTCGATGGCGCGCGGCTTCGCCGAGCAGTCGGGCGGCGCCCTGCGCGTCGAAAGCGCGCCGGGCGCCGGGACGAGAGTGACGCTGTGGCTCCCCGAATCGTCCTCGGCCGCACAGGTGAAGACGGCGCCTGAAGACTTGGCCATGCCCCGGTCCGGTTCGCGCCGTATCCTGCTGGTCGACGACGACGAATCCGTGCTGCAGGTGCTGGCGGCGGAACTCGAGGATCACGGCTTTGTCGTCGCGCCGGCAGCGAGCGCCGAGGCCGCGCTGGCCCTGCTCGACGCGGGCGAAAAACCCGATGTGATCGTTTCGGACTTTTCCATGCCCGGCATGGACGGTCTCAGCCTGATCGGCGAAGCGCAACGGCGCCGGCCGGGGCTGCCCGCCATCCTGCTCACCGGCTATTCCGCCGAAGCCGAGTTGCTGTTCGGCGACACTGCGGGCGACGCGGCGTTCTCGCTGCTGCGCAAACCGGTCAGCGGAACGCTGCTCGCCGACAATATCGACATTCTCGTGGAAGGCGCGGATACGCCGCTGGGGCTTTGACGCCTCATTCCGCCGCGGTGCGATGGTGCAGCGCGTCTTCGAACAGTTCGACGAGTTTCGCATTGAATTGCGCGATATCGGCAGGCTTGCGCGAGGTCACCAGATTCTGGTCCACGACCACGGGCTCATCGACCCATTTGGCGCCGGCATTGCTGAGGTCCGTCTTCAGCGAAGGCCAGGACGTCACTTTCCTGCCTGACACGCCCTGCGCGTCGATCAGCGTCCACGGCCCATGGCAGATGGCGCCGATCGGCAGGTTTTCCTCGACGAAATGGCGCACGAAGGCGATCGCCTGCGGCGCCAGCCGAAGCGCGTCGGGATTGATGACGCCGCCGGGCAGGACAAGGCCCTGGTATTGGTCGGCGTCGGCCTCGTCCAGGGGGACGTCGACCTTGATCGCGTCGGCCCGCTCGTGGTGGTTATAGCCCTGGATCTGCTCTTTCTTGTCCGAGATCACATGGACTTCCGCGCCTTCGGCGCGCAGGGCGGCGACCGGCTCGGTCAGCTCCACCTGCTCCACGCCGTCGGTCGCGAGCACCGCAATCATGCATCCATTCAACTTGTCGCCCATTGGCCGCTCCCTAGTTGGTTATGTCACCGATCAATCCGTGGAACAGGGCGCGGTTCCCTCCCGCTTGCAATATCTCCAAAGCATAGATAGCGCTTAACGGCAGAATCAACATACTCAAACTGCGCGTTAAAGTTTGGTGGAACATTAGGAAAGCAAAAAGGTTATCGAATGTCACAATAATACTAAGAGGAAACAACCATGACCTTGAAATTCGCGAAATTCGGAATGCTCGCGGCGCTGGCCTTCGCTTCGACCTCGGCTCTTGCCCAGCCCGGCTTCTCCGGCGACGCCAAGGGCGCAATCGTGACCGCGCAGAACAACGCCATGCCTTCGCGTGGAGAAAACATCAAGAAACAGACCAACCCGAAAAAGAACGGCACCAGCCAGAGCGAAAGCAAGGGCGGCGAAAACAAGAACGGAATGATGCAGAAATAGCAGCTCAAACGCCAGGCGGCTCCGCGATATCGCGGAGCCGCGGTCGCATTCGCTCCCCGCGATTGATCAGGGCAGGGCTTCGAGGCCGAAAACCGCAAAGAGATTGTTGCGATCCTGCCAGACCTTGACCACCCTCCATCCGCTTTGCTCGGCCAGGTCCCTGAAAGTGGCCAGGTCATATTTCCGCGAGCTTTCGGTATGGATGCTTTCGCCGGCCCGGAACGGAAACGCATGGCCGGCGACCTCGAGCACGCGCGCGTCCAGGCTCACCAGATGCATCTCGATGGCGGAGTTCGCGGCGTTCCAGCGGGCTTCGTGGACGAAGCGATGCAGGGGGAAGGTTCCGTCGAGTTCGCGGTTGATGCGCGCGAGAAGGTTTTTGTTGAACGCCGCCGTGACGCCCTTGTGGTCGTCATAGGCGTTGAGCAGCGTTTCGATGGGCTTCTTCAGATCGACGCCGATGATCGCCCCGCCGCGTCCCTCCACATGGTCCCAGACGCGGCGCAGAAAGGCCAGGGTTTCTTCACGGGAGAGGTTGCCAATGGTCGACCCCGGAAAGAAGCCCGTTCGCCGGCCTGCCGGCAGGCCCGGAGGGAGCTCGAAATCCCGGTTGAAATCGGCGACGACAGGAAAAACCTCCAGGTCCGGGAAACGGCGCCGGAAACGCCGCGCCGTGTCGGCGAGAACCTCGCCCGCGATGTCGATCGGGGCATAGAGACGCGGCCGCTCGAGGGCTGAGAGCAGGATTTCGGTCTTGACGCCATATCCGGCGCCATATTCGAGCACCACCGCGCCTTCGCCGCAGAAGCCGGCAAGATCGGCGGCGTCGCGCCGCAGGATCTCGGTCTCCGTGCGCGTGGGATAATATTCGTCGAGCCGCGTGATCTGGTCGAACAGCTCCGAGCCCACGTCGTCGTAAAGCCAGCAGCAGGGAATGGTTTTGCGCGGGCGCGACAGGCCGGCGACGACGGCGCGGCGAAACGCCTCGTCCCATCTGGCGCGCACAAGGTCGGGCTCCATCATCGCCATGTCAGGCCTCGCCGTCTCTTGCCAGCCGCAGGCCGGAAAACTGCCAGCGCGCGTCGGGGGGGAAGAAGTTGCGGGTGGTGGCGCGCATATGGCTCGCCGGCGTCGCGCAGGACCCTCCGCGCAACACAAATTGCCCGCACATGAACTTGCCGTTGTATTCGCCCATGGGGCCGTCGGGCGCGTGAAAATGCGGATAGGGGGAGAAGGAGCTCTGCGTCCATTCCCAGACGTCGCCGAACATCTGGCGCAAATCGCCGCCCTGCCCCGCCGCTGGCGCCGGACAGAGCCGGCCGGATTCGACGAAATTGCCGATCGCCGGCGATTTTTTCGCGGCGGCGTGCTCCCATTCGGCTTCGGTCGGCAGCCGCATCTTCGCCCAGCGCGCATAGGCGTCGGCCTCGAAATAGCTCAGATGGACGACCGGCGCGTTCAGGTCGACGCGGCGGCGCCCCGACAGGGTCATGGTCCAGTATTCGCCGTCGCGCTCCTCCCAATAGGCCGGCGCCGCCCAGTTTTCGGCGCAGCATCGGGCCCAGCCGTCCGACAGCCATAACAGAGGCGAGCGGTAGCCGCCGTCGGCGATGAACTCCATCCACTCGACATTGGTGACCAGACGATCGGCGATCGAAAACGGATTTAGGAACACACGATGCCGCGGGCGCTCGCAGTCGAAGGCGAAACCGCCGGGGCCAGCGCCGATTTCGATCACGCCGCCCTCGAAACGCCTGAAACCCGCGGGCGCCGACAAGGCGCCGACCGCAGGCGCGGCCTCGGCCGCCCGGTAGGCGGGACGCAGCGGATTTTGCGCGAAGAGATGCAGGATGTCGGTGAGCAGCAGCTCCTGATGCTGCTGTTCGTGATGGCAGCCCAGCTCCAGAACGGCCATTGCGCGCGGCGGGAGGTCTCCTTCGCAGGCGCGCTCGACCCCCGCATCGACATGGTCGCGATAGGCCAGGACCTCTTCGAGCGAAGGCCGCGTGAGCATGCCGCGCCGCGGCCTCGGCTGCCGCGCGCCCAGGGTCTCGTAATAGGAGTTGAACAGATAGGGGTAGTTTTCGTCGAAGAGACGATATCCAGGCGCATCGCGCAACAGCATGGTCTCGAAGAACCAGCTCGTATGCGCGAGATGCCATTTCGCCGGGCTGGCGTCGGGCATGGACTGCACGGTCGCGTCGGCGTCCGAGAGCGGCTCGGCGAGCTCGCGCGTGGCATCGCGCACAGAGCGGTAAAAGGCCGGGAGCTCATGCGTAAACGCGCCGGGCGCCGGGAGTATGGAGGTATTCGACACGCGGCGCAGGCTCCCCGACCCGGAAACGCCTGTCCGTTGGGCGCCCCGTTGAAGGCGTATAACGCCTGGGCCGATGAAAATGTTTCAGGCCAGACCCAGGCCGCCACGCCCTAGTTAAATGCGAACAAATCTAGGTTATTCCGAAGATATTGCAAAGACATGAAAAGCGTCATTTCGCCAGGGCGGTTTTCGTTGGAACAAAGCGCGCAAAAAAATGTTGCCCTGCTTTGCCAACAGGGAGACTAGACGATGAAACGGATTGCTATGGCGGCGGCGGCCCTGCCCTTCACTTTGGTTGGCGCCTTCGCCCAGGGCATTTATGTGGGCCCGGGCGGTGTTGGCGTCGACACAGGTATGGGCGGCGGCGGCGACCGCGTCGTTCGGCAATATCAGGATGACGACGGCTGCATGGTGCGCGTCGTCCGCCACCGCAGCCCGGACGGCGATGTCAGGACCCGCCGGATCCGCAATTGCGAATAAAGCCCGTGTCAAGACATCCGGCGGCGCCGCCGCCGGTCGTCACTCGCAGGGCGCGAGCGGAGGTTGTCCCGCCGCGTCCCAGAGGCGGCGAACGTCGAGAAGGCGCACGATGCCGGCGTCCAATGACGTGACATGCGCGACATAGAACAGGCCGCAAAGCAACAGCAAGACCAGCGCGGCCGCTGTCAGCCTGCGCATCAAGCCAAGGTCCGGGCCGTCCTCCGTCGCGGTCGTTGTCGTCAGGGCGTGGAATTCGCCCGCAATCCGGACACGCCCCCGCCCTATCGCCAACCCTTGCGCCAACCCTCGAGATTTCACGTCGACGCCCCCGGCATGTCGTTACGGCAGCACTATCTCGGGCAATGGTTTATTCGCCCTTAAGAACCGTTGGCTTTCTCCCGCGCAACCCTCGCTAATCGAGCCGCACCAACTGTTTGCCGAAATTCTTGCCTTCCAGCATGCCGAGGAAGGCGGCCGGCGCGGCCTCTATGCCTTCCGCCACGCTTTCGCGCCAATGCAGCCGTCCCGCGCCGATCAGTCCCGCCAGTTCGCCCATGGCCTGCGGCCACAGCGCCATATGGTCGGAGACAATGAAGCCTTCGATCCGCACGCGCTTGACCAGCACGATGCGAAGATCGCGCAGCATCGACGGCGCCGCGCCCTGATAGGAGGCGACGAGCCCACAGACCGCGACGCGGGAAAAATCGTTGAGCAGCCGCGCGCAGGCGTCGAAACAGGCTCCGCCGACATTCTCGAACAGGCCGTCGACGCCTTTGGGAACGGCCGCCTTGAGCTGCTCCGCGAAATTCTCGGCGCGATGGTCGACGCAGGCGTCGAACCCCAGTTTTTCCAGGGCGAAGGCGCATTTTTCCGGGCCGCCGGCGATGCCGACCGCCCTTGCGCCCGCCGCCTTGGCCAATTGGCCGACCACCGAGCCCACCGCGCCGGTCGCCGCCGACACCACCAGGGTTTCGCCGGCTTTGGGCGCAATGATGCGGGTGGTTCCAAACCACGCGGTCACGCCGGGCATGCCCAAAGGCCCGAGCCAGGCCTGGATCGGGATTTTCTCCGCCTGGATCCGGCGCAGGCCCGAACCGTCGTCAAGTCCATATTGCTGCCAGCCGCCCATGCCGACGACCTTGTCGCCGACGGCGAAACCCTGATGGTTCGACGCGACCACCTCGCCGACGGTGCCGCCGATCATCACCTCGCCCAACGCCTGGCTCGCGGCGTAGGATTTCGACTCCTCCATCCGCCCGCGCATGTAGGGATCGAGCGACAGGTATTCGTGGCGCACCAGCACCTCGCCCGGGCCCGGCTCCGGCGCCGGACGTTCGAAAAGGGCGAAATTCTCGAGCGTGGCCCGGCCTCCCGGCGCCGGCCGCGTCGCCAGAACGATTCCCTTGTTGATTGGCATTTTAGCCCTCCCGGTTTTGACGCATTGACAGCGTAGCACAACGGCCGCGGGGAGCCAGTCGGGCGCGCCAGTCGCGACAGCCGAAGTCTTGCCGGGTGGCGTTAACCCTTTCTTCACGCTAGAAGCGTTCCTCTGGCCAAGGCCCAACAAGATTTCTGCTTCGACATGCATCGCCGCCCCAAAATCCTCGTGTTCGATTCCGGCCTTGGCGGCCTGACGGTGCTCCGCGCCCTGCTGAGGCAGCGGCCCGACGCGGAATTCCTCTATGCAGCCGACGATCTCGGCTTCCCATACGGCCCCAAGGGCGAAGCAGAAGTCGCCGCCCTGGTGATGGGCGCGATGGAGCGGCTGATCGGCGACATCAAGCCCGATTGCGTAGTCATCGCCTGCAACACCGCCTCCACCCTGGTGCTGCCTCATCTGCGAGCGCGATGGCCCGACATCCCCTTTGTCGGCACGGTGCCGGCGATCAAGCCCGCGGCGGAGCAGTCGCAATCGCGAATGATCTCCATTCTCGCCACGCCGGGCACGGCGGCGCGCGATTACACCCGCGACCTCGTCGAGAAATTCGCCGGCCATTGCGACGTGGCTCTGGTCGGATCGCAGCATCTGGCGGAACTGGCGGAAGCCTTCGTCCATGGCGAAACGATTTCCGAGGATGAGGTGGCGCGCGAAATCGCGCCATGCTTCGTCGAGCAGGACGGACGGCGCACCGACGCCGTCGTGCTGGCCTGCACCCATTATCCGCTGCTGCTGGCGTTTTTCACCCGCCTCGCGCCCTGGCCGCTGCGCTGGATCGACCCCGCCCCGGCGATCGCGCGCCGGGCCGACCATGTGCTCGCCGCACGTTTTCCTTCTCCTCCAGGCGCCGCCCGCGCGGACAATTTCGCCTTCCGCTTCACCAGCGGCGCGACGCCGACGCCGCGCCTGCTGGCCGCCGTGGACCTCTTGCGCGCGAGCGAGATGGACGGCCCGATCCGGCGCCTGCGCGCGCAAGGCGCCTGATCGAGGCCGGTCTGTCTCTTCTCTTTAAGGTCAAGCAAAACGACAGCGACGCCGCGAATCATTTCGTTGATTCGAGCAGTGATTCGCGCGCGGCGAGGCGATTTACGCCAAATCAAATTATAGATGATGCTCCTCTAGGGCATGCCGCTGTGGCGCAAATGCAACAAATTTCGCCTTTCGCGGGCATACGCAGCGGCAACTAGACGACAAGGCGCTCTATTCAGTCCGCTTTTTCTTTTTTTGCGTTGAAAAAATTAACCATGACTGGCGACGCGTCTTCAGTCGGAGTAGCCTTTCCCAGATTGCAGAATCTTCCTTTTGGAGAGGCAAATGAACATTCCCTGGCGTCGTGGGCAAAAGAGCATGAATATTTCAGAACGGGCCGCCGCCCTTGCGGCGCTCCCGGAGGGCTCGCTCGTCCAGCGTCTGGCTCCGGTCGAGACGTTGCAGCTGAGCGCCGAACGACCGCAGGAGACGACGCCCGTCCATTCGCAGGCCGTCTCCACGCAAGTCCAGCAGGCGGCGGCCGCGCATTCCCAAGCCCCGCAGAACCAAGCCGCTCCTGCGCCGGCCGCGCCGCCCGCTCCATCGCTGGCCAATGCGCCGCTCGACGTCATCGGGTTGCGCAACGAGACCCTTCGCCGCCAGATCGAGGACGTCGAGGACGGGTTCGACGAAATCGAAAAGGTGCGCCTGTCCTTCCGCGAGCTGATCGCGCCCATGGCCGAGCTCCTCTCCGAGCTCGAGTCGACCAAGGCCAAGCTGCACGAGAACAAGATCAGGTTCGGCCTGCTGCAAGAGAGCCATGAAGGACTGAAGTCCCGGCACAACAGCCTGTCGAGCGAAGCCGACCTCGCCTTCAACGCCCGCGATTCCCTGCTTCAGGAAAACCGCGAGCTGCTGCAGAAGATTCAGCAGCTGGAGTTGGCGCTCAGCGAAGCCAATCTCGATGTGCGCGAGCGCGCCAACGCCAACGAGAAGCTGGAGCGCCTGCTCGAGATCGAGACGCGCAACAGCGGCGCGCTGGAGGCGGAAACCAAGCGCTTGAAGCAGGCGATGGAAAGCCGCGACGACTACATGGCCCGCGTCGAGGCGCAACTGAAGTCGGCGAGCGACGCCAACGAACTGCTCGAACAGGAGCTGGGCTCGCTGCGGCTCTCCTCCTCCGAAATCGCCGCCAGCTTCAACTCGCGCAACCGCCGCCTCGCAGAATATGAAACGGCGATCGAGCAGAACCGCGGCCGCATCTATGAACTGGAAAATGCGCTGGCCAACGAGCAGAGCGCCCATTCCGCCCTGCAGGCCCGCCATCTCGAAGAGGGCGAGCGTCTGCGCGGCGAGTCGTCCCAGCTCGTCCACAAGACCGACGCCCTGCGCGGCCGCGCCGACATGGCGGAAAAGCTGCTCTCCGAGGCCCGCGCCCAGTTGCGCAGCAAGGTCGAGGAACTGCGCGCCACCGAACGCCAGTCGCTCGAAGCGCGTATCCTCGCCGAAACCTACGAGAAGAAGCTGCGCGCCAGCTCCGAGGATCTGTCCAAGGCCGAACAGCGCATCGCCGCCATGGACGAGATGCGCGTGAACCTGGTCGACCGGGTCAACAGCCTGACCAAGGCGCTTCACTCCCGCGACGGCGCCGCGACCTCGGCCGAGCAGAAGACCGAAAACCTCGCCCGCCGCCACGACGAGGCGCTGCGGACCGCCCAGCGCGAACGCGAACAGGCAGAACGCATGGTGAGCGAGCTGCGCGACCAGCTCGAGCGCGAAAGGGCCGAGCGCATCCTCGCCGAAGGCGCGCTGCAGGCCGCGCGCCAGGGTCGCCCGCGGCGCGGCCATGCGCCGGCCGCCGAGGCCTACGAGGCCTACGAGCAGCAACAACCGCAGCCGCAGCTGGAGCGTCGCGCCGATATCCAGGCCAGCGACGAATTCGACGAGGCCGCCCCCCACGAGCGTCGCATCGCGTCGTAACGACGTTCCGCCTTCATAAGGAAGCCGGCCCGCAAGGCCGGCTTTTTGCTTTTCTGACCTTACAGCCGCCGGAAAATATCCGTGGCGATGGCGGTAAAGGCGTCCTCGACGCCTTCGCCGGTCTTGGCGCTGGAAAACAGCACCTGATCGAGCGGCAGGCCGTGCAGCTCGAAACCGGACAGGTCCGGCTTGACGATGTCGGTCTTGTTGACCACCGCCCGCACCGAACGTCCGGGAAGGCGCTCGAGAAAAGCCGCCGCGAGATCGAACATGGTCTGGATGGTCGGCGGCCTGGAGGCGTCTGATATCACCAGCGCGCCCGAGGCGCCGGCGATGTAGACCGACTTGAAGATGTGCTGGCCGAAATCGCCATCCGTGTCCCAGAGCAGCAGCCGGGCGACGGTGGGCTCCGCGGCTTTCGCCAGCGTCAGCTCATGCGTCAGGATATCTACTCCGATTGTAGTCTTGTAATCGCTATCGAATTTTCCGAACCTCAACCGTTTTGCGAGCGACGTTTTTCCGACGCCTATGTCGCCTAGCAGCATGACTTTGGCGGAAAAATTCACTGCCCCTGCTCCGCTGGCCCGATCACTTCGAATGTCACGCGGCGGTTGCGTCGCCGCTGCGCCCCCGTCCCGGAGGCGATGGCCGCCTGGTCACTCCGTCCTACAGCAACAAGCCTTCCGCTTTCAACGCCTTCGGCAAGCAAAACGGCTACGGCCGCGTCAGCGCGCGCTTGCGAAAGCGCAAGGTTCTTGGCCGGGGAGCCCCCGGAATCCGCGTAACCGACGACGCGCAACCCGCCTCCGCCGGCCTTGACCTGCGCCGCAAGCGCCGCAAGCTGCCGATGCGCCAGGGCCGGATCGGCAAATGCGGCGTCGTCGCCGAACCAGACCACCGTATCGGCCGCCAGATGGCCCAGCCGCGCCGCCGGCGCCTCAGCCTCCGCATCGCGCGCCGTCTGCCAGGCCCGCGCCTCCGCCAGCCCCTTGGCGAGCGTCGCCTGTCGCGCTGCGCCCGACTGCATTTGTTGCCCGAGATCGGCCGCGCCGGCGGCCAGCCGGCTTTCTCCGGCTGCGGTGGCCACGCGGGTCACGCTCACATCCACCCGCCAAGGCGCGCCGGCGCCCTCCAGGGCGTTCGAAAGGGCGGTGACGTCGGCCTCGGGCGGCGCGAGGCCGCTCAGCCGCACCCGCTTTTCCGAGCCGTCGACGGACAGGACGAGCGGCCACCCGGCGAGGCCGGGCTGGGAGGCCAGCGCCCGCTCGTAAGACCCGCGCAGCCGCCGCTCCCACAGGAAGTTCCGCACCGGGCCGGACCAAGCCCAGGACAGCGCCAGCAGCGCCAGAATCGCGAGAACGACATTGCGGACCGGGCTCGCTTTTTTCGCTGGCGGCGCGGCGAAATCCTGCGCTAGCCGCGCCAGCGCCGCATCGCTCGGGCCGTCGGGCTCGCTTTCGATCAGGGCATAGAGCGCGCGGTCCATGCGCGCCTCGTCGCCGGCGTGAGGTTCGCCGGAAAATTCGGCGGCGACGATCAAGCGGGCGGAGGCGCGCAGCAGGATGCGGCTCGCCCCCATGTCGAGCGTGCGCAATTCGCCATGCTGGCTGACGAAAGCCTGGGCCGCAAACTGGCTGATCGCGGCTATCAGGCCGCCAACCAGTTCCGGAGATTCTTCGGCCGCGCCGGCCGGGCGCCATTGCGCCAGCACGCGGCCGGAATCGCGCTCCAGCGCCAGCATCAGCCGCACCTGCGGCCGTTGCGCCGCCTCCAGCAGGATCTCGTTGAGCGGCCTGCCGGTGACCCAGGAGCGCAGCCGCAGCCGCCACAATTGCGTCGACAGCAGCTGGTCGAGCCGGGCGTTGATGGTGGCGAGCAGATCGCGAAAAGCGTTGGCGACGGAGGCGGCGACGAGGCGGCCGGTGATCGGGTAGAGCGCCTCCACCATCATGTCGCGCGAATTGACGATTTCACTGCGGATGGCGGCGACCACCAGGGGCGCCATGGCCTGGGACAATTCGCGGTGGCTGGCGACCTCGGCGCGACGCAGCGCCCCGGCGAGGATTTCCGCCGTCGCCGCCTCGAGGTTGGCGGGATCGCCGACGCGGGCGTTGAGCGCCTCGGTCTCGCGCTGCAGGGCGTCGAGCCGCGCCTGCTCATTGCGAAACAGCAGCTGCTTCAGAAGCCCCAGTTCGGCCGACGCGCTGGGGACGCGCCCGGTTTCCGGCGTGTCGGACGCCGGAACTTGCGCCGGGTCCGCCGGAGGCGTCATGTCAGCGCGCCTTGGCGGAAGCGCCGAGATTGCGGACGGTGGCGCCGAGGCCGGCGATGGCCGCGCCAATGTCGTCGATCGAGCTCAGGCGACGGCTTTCGACGTCGCGCGCCAGGTTTTCGACATGGTTCTGCAAGTCGGCGAATTTGGCTGCCGTGTCGGCGCGCAACTCTCCGATCATTTTTTCCAGCTTGGCGTCGAGCTCCGACAGCCGCTGGTCGGTTTCGCGCTTGTCGGCGCCGAACAGGAGCTCGCGCACCTGGATGATCGGGTCGGCCGCAACGGCGGCGCCATTGCTTTCGACCGTTTCGGATTTGCTGCTATTGGGTTTCATAAGGGACCGCTCCACGAGTACACGCGCCGTTTCCCCCCAAGTTTAAAGCAGGATGGACACGGCGCGGCAAGACAAAGCGGCGATCTTGCTTAAATCACTGAGGGAAAAAATGGTCCGAGGCCGTCGCCGTGGTCTTTCCCCCCTCATCCCCCGCGGTGAAGGTCACAGGTATGGCTTGCGCCGGCGCGGCGCCCGGATCCGCGATCACCAGCACGCGCAGCTCCAGCGTCTGGTCTGGCCCCACCGTCACCGACTGGCCGTTGCCCGCCTCGATGATCTGCAGTTTCAGGCCCGGCGCGCCGGTCACCGAAAGATCGATCTTGCGGTCATTGGGCTGCTTGTTGAGCAGGCGCACCGTGTAGCCGTTGCGCACGCCGCCGTCGGACATGGCCATCGCCAGGGGATTGCGGTCATGCAGGACGTTGACGCCGAGATCGGAGCGCGTGGCCAGTTTGACGACCATGACCGTCGCGACCAGCCCCATCACTACGGGATAGACCAGAGTGCGCGGGCGGATCGGGCGGTAGATCGGCTTCAGGCCCTGGGCGCGCCGCTGGTCGTTGATATCGGTGTCGTAATAGATCAAATGGGGCGGGCGCCCGATTTCCTTCATGACATTGTCGCAGGCGTCGATGCACAGCCCGCACTGGATGCAGCCGAGCTGCGAACCCTTGCGGATGTCGACGCCCGTCGGGCAGACCGCGACGCATTGCAGGCAATCGATGCAATCGCCCACCTTCTCGCCCTTTTCGCGCGCGTGCTGGGCCTTTTTGACGGACATGCGGGGTTCGCCGCGATGGCGCTCGTAGGAGACGTTGAGCGCCCATTCGTCGGTCATCGCCGCCTGAATGCGCGGCCATGGACACATGTAGATGCAGGTCTGCTCACGCATGTGGCCGGCGAAGATGTAGGTCGTGAAAGTGAAAATGCCGATCCAGATATAGGCGACGCCGGGCGCCTGGAAGGTCAGGAGCTGATGGACGAGGGTCGGCGCGTCGGCGAAATACAGCACCCAGACGCCGCCCGTCCACCAGGCGATCATCAGCCAGAGGAAATGCTTGGTGGCGACTTCGCGAATGTGCGCGAGCGTCCAGCCCTTCTTGTCCTTCATCATGCGGTCACGGCGGTCGCCTTCGACCCAGCGCTCGACCGCATAGAAGAGATCGGTCCACACCGTCTGCCAGCACAGGTAGCCGCACCAGATGCGCCCGGCGACGGCGTTCATCAGGAACAGGGTCATGGCGGCCAGGATCAAAAGGCCGGTGAAATAATAGACCTCCTGCGGCCAGAGCTCGATGAAAAAGAAATAGAAGCGCCGATGGGGCATGTCGACCAGCACCGCCTGGTTCGGCAGGTTCGGCCCGCGGTCCCAGCGCACGAAGGGCAGAAAATAATAGACGCCGAGCGTGAAGCACAGCAGCGCCCATTTGATCTTGCGGAACGTCCCGTGGGTCGCCTGCGGATAGACCTTCTTCCGCGCGGCATAGAGCGGGCCAGTGATGATTGTGTCGTCGTCCATGGGAACTCCTGCGCTTGTGGACTCATCGCGCGGAACGGGCGTCGCCGCATTGATCCAGCACAGAATAAGGTCTTATTCGAATGTTACAATATTGTATCGACCAGGCTTGCGGGATAGCCGGCTTCGGCAATCGCCTCGGCCATGGCTTCAGCGTCGAAAGCCGGCGGTGTGACCTTGACGACCCCGGTGGCCAGGTCGACGTCGACCTTCGCCTGCGGATGCAGGACGAGAATGGCTTTGCGCACCCGCTCGGCGCAGCGATCGCAACTCATGTCCTTGACCGAAAAATGCGTGGCTTCAGTCACTTGGTTTCTCCTCTTCGAGCAGCCGATTGACGCCGCGCCGCAGCCAGAGCGGCGAGAACAAAGAGCCAACATTGCCTGTGGATAGTTGTGGATAAGGCCCGAATGCAGCTTGGGTGGTGTAAATTTGTGACAGCCGGAAGGAACTTACAACGAACATTTACCGCCAAGCTATTGTTGCAGCGCGAATTTCTCTGACCCGATCATCCCCGCGTCCTTTTATTGCAAATGCCGCGTCAGACCGAAAGAACTTTTGTCAGGTCAAATCGCCGCAGACAGAATGCGTTGGCGAGAACGGGCGAGAGGGCGAAAGCCAAGCCCGTCTGCCCATTAGGCTCAGCGACGGCGTTATGGCGGAGCGACCAGTGATGAAAACCGGCCGACGCTGGCTTGTCAACCGTGCCGGACTTGCGGGGGACGGTGGGGTAATTGAGCGGCTTTAAGTTTTTCACTTGCCATGAACGCGCGAAAGGCTTAGTTCCCTTGCGGTATTCGCCTGAAGGCGCGGTAGTAGTTTATATACTCGATAAAACCTACCGGGCGCACCGTGATTTTATAAAATTCGCTAAGAGGTTCCGGATGAGTAAGGCAGATTTGCGGCATCTTGAACCAATTAGACTCGTCATCTGGGATTTAGACGAAACTTTTTGGAGAGGTACTCTCAGCGAAGAGGGTATCAAAGAATATGTTCTGGAAAATCATACGCTTGTAGTCGAATTGGCAAAGCGCGGAATTATGAGTTCTATTTGTTCCAAAAACGACTTTGAAACAGCGAAGCGGGTTCTGGAAGAGCGTGGAATATGGGATTATTTCGTCTTCCCGAGTATAGATTGGTCGCCGAAGCCTGAACGGGTCAATGCAATAATAGAGGCGATCCAGCTACGACCATCGACTGTTATGTTTATCGATGACAATCCGAGCAACCGCGCCTCTGTCGTCGATCGGATACATGGGATTAGAGTTGAAGCAGAAACATTCATTCCCGAGATCGCCGAACACCGCCATTTTGTGGGCAAGGACGACACCAACCTAAGTCGATTGCAGCAATATAGATTGCTCGAGAAACGACAAACCGAACAAAATAATTGCGCCAACAACTTGGACTTTTTGCGTCAGAGCGGCATTGAAGTCGAAATAGAAATTGATCTCGAGCCTCACTACGCGCGCATAGTAGAACTAATTAATAGAACTAATCAGCTGAATTTTACAAAAAACCGTCTTTCTGATGATAAGTCGCTAGCGATTGAGCAACTTAAAACTCTTCTCAGCGGCGATAAAAGCCCCGAAAACGTGGCTGGGCTTGTACGCGTTAAGGACCGTTATGGCGACTACGGTTACTGCGGCTTCTTTTTGGTACAGTGGCATAAAGTTGTGCATTTTTGCTTTTCATGTCGTATTTTAGGATTTGGCGTCGAGACTTGGCTTTATCAGAAACTGAAAACACCTGAAATTTCAATCGAAGGCACCGTTCTAACAGACATCAAGTCAAGCCAAGCTGTCGACTGGATTAATGTATCGAAATTCGGGGACGACACGCAGGATTCACAAGCTTTAGCGCTATCTCATGCCAAAATCGGTTCTGTAGCCGTTCGCGGCCATTGCGAAGCTTCCGTAATCATGCCTTATTTTGATATAATGACTCCGAATGCTCGCTGCGAAGGTTCCGCTTATTCTAATTTTTTCTGCCTTCCTGGGGACAGCCTCATCAATATATACTACTCCACCGGGGCGCGATGGAAGGAAAGTGAATTTGAATTAAACAACCTTGGGCGCTTTTCGGGTGCCGGGTGCAAAATTTTCGAAAACACCACACCAACACTGGTCCTCATGTTCAACCATCGTGACTTTACGGATTTTATTTACAAGCACAAAACGAAAGATTTTGCCGTAAATGTGCGTCTTGATAAATTTTGGGGAGACTTGTGCAATATCGACATCGAAATTTTGAATTCGCACGTCAAAAATATTGCAAAGAGTGACGACGAATACGATTCTATAAAAAATGCGATTGATTATCTCAGGCGTTATTTTCGTACAATTACATACGACTCAGCCGAATTCATTGCAATTCAGCAACGCTGCTTAGACGGAATTTGCGAAGAAATCAACCAAAAGTCGTACCTTTTTGCCCCAATCAAACATTGGAAATCCCGCAACACGGAAGGTCACATTTTCAGAAATGAAAAATATATATCACATCGAAGCCTTATGCAATCAAAGGCCGAGACAAATCGTCAGTTGATACTGATAGACATCGCTGACTGTGTTAATTTTGATGATGAAATTATCGATTTCGATCATTATTCAAGAATTGTTTATTATAGGCTATGCAAAATTGCAGCGCGCCTGTACGCGGAACTAAGCGTCGCCGGGACCTGATGGCATCGCGATGGTGGATCAACTGAAGATGATCAATTGCCATCCGCCACCTGCGATCCTCTCAGGTCGCAGAGGGTCGACCAGCATTTTTTCGGCTTGGTAACCAATGAGGAGCACGCGTCTTACCCCTAAAACCGTGCTCAACTCCGCTCTCGTTTTGGGTCAAATCGCCGCAACCTCAGCGCGTTGGCGAGCACGAATAGGCTCGACATGGCCATCGCCCCTGCGCCCAGCGTCGGATTGAGCAGCACGCCGCTGGAGGGATAGAGCGCGCCCATGGCGACCGGGATCAGCACGACATTATAGCCGAAGGCCCAGAACAGGTTCTGCCTGATGTTGCGCAAGGTGGCGCGCGACAAGGCGAAGGCGGCGGCGACTTTTGTCAGGTCCGACGACATCAGCGCCACCTGCGCGCTGTCAAGCGCGATATCGCTCCCCGCCCCCATGGCCAGCCCGACATCGGCGACCGCCAGAGCCGGCGCGTCATTGACGCCGTCGCCGACGAACGCGACCGGACCGATCTTTTGCAGCTGCCGCAAGGCCGCCGCCTTGCCCTCGGGCGTCACGCCGGCGAAGACTTTGGCGATCCCGAGCTGTTGCGCCACGGTCCGGGCGGTGGCTTCGCGGTCGCCCGTGATCAGCGCGATTTCCAGGCCGAGCGCCCGCAAACTGGCCAGCGCCGCCGCCAATTCGGGCCGCGCCGGGTCGGCGACGGCGAACAGGGCCGCCGCGCGTCCGTCGACACAGACGAAAAAGCACGAGGCGCCCTGCCGCGCCAGGCTCTCGGCCTGGGCCTCGAAAGCATTGGGGTCGGCGCCCAGCGCCGCCATGAGCGCGGCCGAGCCGACGCCGATTTTCTGCCCTTCCACCTCTCCGGCCACGCCGAGCCCCGGCCGATAGGCGAAATGGGCCACGTCGCCCGGCTCGAGCCCGCCGGCGCTCGCCGCCTCGGCCAGGGCGCGGCCGAGCGGATGTTCGGATTTCGCCTCGACCGCCGCCGCCAGTCCCAAAACGCGCGCCTCGTCGAAACCCTTGGCCGTGTGGATCGCGGTCAGAACCGGCTTTCCCGAGGTCAGCGTGCCGGTCTTGTCGAAGGCGACCGTCTTGACGCCGCACAGGCTTTGCAAGGCGTCGCCCTGGCGAAAGACCACGCCCAGTTCCGCTGCGCGTCCGGTCCCGGTCATCAGGGCCGCGGGCGTGGCGAGGCCCATGGCGCAGGGGCAGGCGATGATCAGCACATTGACGGCGCTGACCAGCGCCAGGGCCAAGGCCGGCTGCGGGCCGAGCCACAGCCAGAGCGCGAATGTCGCCAGCGCCAGCGCCAGCACCGCCGGCACGAAGATCGCCGTCACGCGATCCGCCAAAGCCTGGATCGGCAGGCGCGCGCCCTGCGCGGTCTCGACCATGCGGACGATTCCGGCCAGCAGCGTGTCGCCGCCGATCCTTTCCGCCCGCAGGGCGAAGGCGCCGGCCTGGTTGAGGCTGCCCCCGATCACCTGATCGCCGGGCTTTTTCGCCACGGGCAGGGATTCTCCGGTCATCAGGCTTTCGTCGACATGGCTCGCGCCCTCGACCACCACGCCGTCAACGGGAATTTGCTCGCCCGGGCGCACGTCGAGCAGGTCGCCGACGCCCACTTCCTCGACGGGAAGGTCGATCGCCTGCCCGTCGCGCCGGACATGGGCGATTTTCGGCTGCAGCCGCGCCAGCCGGCCGAGGGCGTCCGCGGCGCGGCTTTTCGCCCGCGCCTCCAGCCAGCGCCCGAGCAGGATAAACACGACAATGGTCGCCGCGGATTCGAAATAGGAGTGGCGCGTCCCCTCGGGCAGGACGCCGGGGAAAAATGTCGCCAGCAGCGAGAAGCCATAGGCCGCGCCGGCGCCGAGCGCGACCAGCGCGTTCATATCGGGCGCGCCGCGAAGCAGCGAGGCCAAGCCGAGGGAGAAGAAGCGCCGCCCCGGCCCGAACAGCACCGCCGTCGTCAGCAGCGCCGTCACGGCCATCAGCGCCCGGTGGCCGACAAGCCCATGCAGCAGCGCCGAAAACGCGGGCGACATGTGGCCGCCCATTTCCAGCACGACCACCGGCGCGGCGAGGACGGCGGCAAGGACGAATTTTTTCCGCAGCGCCGCCGTTTCGGCCGCCCGCGCGGCCAGCGGGTCGGGCTGTGCGCCGCCGAGCGGGCGCGGCTCGTAGCCGGCGCGCCTCACAGCCGCGGCCAGCGCCGGATAATCCGCCGCGCCGTCAAGGATTTCGACAAAGGCGCGCTCGGTGGCGAGATTGACCCGCGCCGCCAGCACCCCGGGGATTTTTTTCAGCGCCTTTTCGACATGGGCGACGCAAGCGCCGCAGGTCATGCCGCCGACGCCCAGCTCGATTTGCGCGAGACGCGGCTCGTAGCCCTCTTTTCTCACCCGCGCCACGAGATCGGCGAGATCCGCATTCACGTCGAGCAAGAGGTCGGCGCGCTCGCTGGCGAGATTGACCCGCGCGTCGACGACGCCCGGCGCCTTGACCAAGGCCTTTTCGACGTGGCGGACGCAAGCGGCGCAGGTCATGCCTCCGACGCGCATGGGCACGGCCGTTTCCTTCGCGCTGATATGGCCGCGATCCGCTTGCTGGGTCATGTCGGCAATATAGGCGTTACGCTGCGCCGCATTCAAGGCGAGTCTGGGGGCGTCTCCCGGGGCATGTCCCGGAAACCGCGAAGTTTCCGGCGCGGCGCCTGCGCCAGCCAGCGGCCGCAGAGAAAGGCGCCGGTCTGGCAGAGGAAGAACAGGGTCGGCGGGATCAGCGTCCACGGCCCGAACCACCAGCCGCGCAGATAGAGGAAAACCAGCCCGATCACGATGAACAGGCCGAAGAAGGCGACGCCCTCGAGAACTTCGCCCCGGGAGACGCGCAAGGCGCGCGCCTGGCTGACGACGCCTGATATGAAGGCCAGCCACAGGAAGAACAGGACGTTGCGATATTCGAAGCTGATGAAGCTCCAGGCGCCGAGCGTGTCGTTCAGGGCGATGGCCAGAGGCAGCGATCCCCAGAGCGAGGAGCCGACCAGCAGGACGACCCATTTGCGCTGCTTGTCGGCTCGGTGCGGCATTGCTGGCCCGGTCTGGCTATGAACGAGCAAGACCATAGATCAGCGGGACTTACCGAATCAATAAACCGCTTCGGCGACCGGCTTGGCGTAATAGGCGTTGAGCAGGGAGAAGCGCGGCTTGTCGGCCGAGGCCTTGATCTCCGAGCGGCCGTGCCAGCTTGTGCGCAGCAGGTTGTGCTTGGGGTGGATCACGACAAAGGCCAGGCCGGTGTTGGGCAGGAAAGGCAGGGTCTTTTCCTCGACCAGTCCGTAGGATTTCCAGGCGAAGATACCCATGGGCGAAATCTTGTAGACGGTGGTGCCGAGGTCGCGCTGGCTGTCGTCCTCCGGCATGTAGATCAGCATGGTCAGCACTTTGCGGCGCGTATCCGGGTGCGGCTTGATGGCGTAGCCGTCATAATCCGAATAGACGCAGGGGCGCGGATACATTTTTATCGGCCATTCCTCGTTGCTGCCCTTGGCCCTGAGGCGAAAGCCCTCTTCCAGCTGCTGTCGCAGGGCCGCCTCGATTTCCGGCGCGGAGAGAACGTCGGAGACCAGCTTCCACAATTGCCGGCGCTCCTCGTCGCCGGCGTCGCAGGAACCGTCGAACAGGGTAAATTGCCGGCGGGTATTGGCCCCGTTGAGCTGGACGTAATTCGCGGGCTCCGGACGTTTCGCCTGCAACTCGGCGTAGAAATCCTCCGGCCAGAAATTCTCGAAACCCATATGCGGGTAGGGCTTGGAGAAGACTTGCGCCGAGAGGATGGATTTCACGCCATGCGCGACAAGCGCGTCGTAACGGGATTCGGTCATGCAGCCTCTCAAAATGGTTTGCCGGCGCGGCCTTAGCGGCGACCTTCCTAAAACTCAATCCCTATCTTGAGCTCCGGCGCGCCGAAACTCCGTAATAATACGGAGCGCCTGGGCGTCGCCTGAATTGAAAAACCGCCGCATAGCCGCGAGCTCCGCGTAGCGCCCCTGAAATCGGTCGCCCATCGGGCTCACATAAAAATGATGAAACCACGTAGTTCCCGAGTCTATCCCACCTTGCGCGGCTCGGCTTAATTGACAGCGCAATGACAATTTAGCGGGTCGGCCATGCGCCGGACGCAATGCAGGGCGACCTCTCCCCTCGATCATGTCCGTAGCCGCCCGAATCGACGCGCGGTGCAGGGAATGGCGCGGGCCGTGGCGGATCGCTCGTGTCACTCCGATGGGACGGGCGACGTCCGCCCGATCGCCTTCGTTCGATGCATGCGTCGGAAAAAAGCCCGCAAGACAAGGGCGACAACGACGATTACGCGTTTTCGGGAGGTTTTTCGAATGGCTGTGTCCATGCATATCGCGCCCGTCGGCGCCGATCCGTTCCGCTCGCCCGCCGTCACGGCGAAGGACGCCTTTCGTCCGCCCGAAATTTGCGAAAGGGTTGAAATCGCCACCCATGGCGCCGCGGATCAGGCCTGCGCGCTGGCCCGCCGTCCCGATCTCGATGAAAGACTGATCGAAACGCTTGCCGGCCGCCCCGAGCGCGAGATCGTCCAGGCCCTGGCGCGCAACGCGCACGCGCGGCTCGGCCGCAAGATCTTGCGCGACCTGATGGAGCGCGGCCGCGACGATCAGATCTTGGCGCGCATTCTGTTGTGCCGGGAAGATCTCCATCTCTGTCATCTCCGGCTGTTCCTTCAGGCCGACGTCGAGGAGCGAGCTCATCTTATCGCGATCGCCAGCCGCTCCCGCCTCGCCAAGAGCCGACGCAGCGACTCTCTCCCCAGGCCCGACGCCGGGCATTTGGCCCGGCTGGAGCTTTGCGCGCTCCACCGCCATTCGCCCGCCTTCCACCACACTCTCGCGCATCTCCTGTCCTGCGACCTGGCCATGGCCAGGCGGATCGCCGAGGACAAGGGCGGCGAGCCGCTGGCGCTGGCCCTGGTGGCGGTCGGCATGCCCGGCGAAAACGCGGCGCGCATCTTCCTCGCCGGCTTTCCCGAGATCGGCGGCGCGAGGCAGAAATTCTGCTCGATCATGCGCATCATCAACGGCACGCCCAGACGCGCCGCGGCCCGCATGATCCGCATCATCGTCGACGCCTATTCGGTCCAGACGCATTAGATTTCCTCAAACAGCATCCTTGCAAGGCGCGGAGCCCGCCGCTCCGCGCCTCTTTTGTTCGTCATGAAAGTCGCCTAGGCTTTGCCGGCGCCAGCCATGACGGAGCCCCCCATGTCCGAGGAAGAGCAAAAGACCGAAAGCGCCTTCTACCGCCGCGTCCACGGCGAAATCGTCGACGATCTCGACGAGGAGATGGAGCTGGAGATGGACGACCAGCGCATGGACGACATCCTGCGCGAGGTCGCCGAGGGCCACCACGAATTCGAAACCCTGGAGCGTCGCTTCTATTTCAAGGAGTTGCTGCGGCTGCAGCGCGAGCTGATCAAGCTGCAGGACTGGATCGTGCACAAGAAGCTCAAGGTCGTGGTGCTGTTCGAAGGCCGCGATTCCGCCGGCAAGGGCGGCGTCATCAAGCGCATCACCCAGCGCCTCAACCCCCGCGTTTGCCGGGTTTGCGCCCTGCCCGCCCCGAGCGAGCGCGAGCGCAGCCAGTGGTATTTCCAGCGCTACGCCGCGCATCTCCCGGCCGCCGGCGAAATGGTGCTGTTCGATCGCTCCTGGTACAATCGCGCCGGCGTCGAACGCGTGATGGGCTTCTGCACCGACGAGGAATATGACGCCTTCTTCCAGTCCGTTCCGGAATTCGAGCGCCTGCTGGTCCGATCAAACATCGTCCTGATCAAGTACTGGTTCTCGATCACCGACGACGAACAGCACCTGCGCTTCCTCATGCGCATCCACGATCCGCTGAAGCAGTGGAAGCTCAGTCCGATGGACCTCGAGTCGCGCCGGCGCTGGGAGCAATACACCAAGGCCAAGGAAGTGATGCTGAAGCACACCCACATCCCCGAGGCGCCCTGGCATGTCGTCGAGGCCGTGGACAAGAAGCGCGCCCGGCTGAACACGATCTCGCATCTCCTCGGCCAGATCCCCTACGAGCCCATCCCGCATGTCGACCCGGTCCTGCCGGAACGCGCCCATAGCCCGGACTACCACCGCACGCCGATCCCCCCGGACATGTACGTGCAGGACCTCTATGCCGCAGACGTGATCAGGAAATAGCGGGCTTGCCTTCGGCCTGGCCCGCAAAACCCTGCCGAACCGCGCCGAAAACCCGGTAGGCGCCGAACACCACGAGCGCCAGCAGGCCAATCGCCAGCAACAGGTTGGCCGGCGTCGGCGCCAATGCGACGACCGAAACCAGGAAGAAGTGCGCGGGCGACATCGGATCGAGGAGATTTCCCTCCACGGCTGACAGATCGGGATCGTGAAAGCCGCTGTCATAGGCCTGCAGTTGTCCCGTCGCGATCAGATAGAAGTTTCGCAGGCGCGCGAACTGCGCCACACGGATGGGATCGCCGAAGGCGATCTGCACGTTTTCGAGATCGGGCGGCAGCGGCAGGAGAACGAGCTGGGCGGCGACGGCGAGCGCGATGCCGGCGACGATGGCCGTCTTCCAGGCGCGCCCGAGCGAAGAAAAGCGCTCGGCGGCCAGCGCGAAGCCGATCAGGCAGAACACGTCGCCGAGAACGAGGTGATGGCGCGGCCCCCAGGAACCTGAGCCGCCGTTCCAGTACCAGGAGCCGCCATAGATGAAACTGACGCCGACAAAGGCGACGAGCGTGGCGACGAGCACGCGCTTGCGCCAGCTCTCGAGGCTCTTCCAGTTGACCAGCGCCAGCGGCAACGCGACGAGGATGAAAGGATCGAAGATCCAGATCGCGCGGCCGAGCTGCAGGAAAGGTCCGGTGACGCCCGCGAGCAGGTCGTAGCCGAAGGGGAAGCCCGGGGGATAGCCGCCTACCCTCGCGAAGGCCGTGACGCAATGCTTCATGTAGGTGCCGAACCATTCGCCAAAGCGATAGAACTGATACCCGCGGTCGACCAGGCCGCAGAACGCGATCGGCGCGCTGAACAACGCCAGCGCGGAAAGGGCGCGGCCGTCGAAGGAAATCATCCTGCGCGGCGGCGGCGCGCCGCTCTCGTCGGCGACCATTTTGACTAGCGCCGCCAACGGCAGGATATAGGCCACAAAGGGAATGCTCATCAGCAGGGCGAAGCCCGCGAGCGCGCCGGCGACAAGGAGATTGCGCCGGAAATGGCCCTTGCGCGCCTTCAATATGAAGGCCAGAGCGCCGACAAAGGCGCAGAAGAACTGGCTGTTTTCAGCGTTGTCCTGGACATAGAGCAGCAGCGACGTCCCCAGCAGGGTCAGGATCGCGCCGGAAAGCGCCACTGCGGAGGCGAACCCGAGTTCGAGAAGCAACTCGTAGGCGAGCAGCACGCAGGCCATCGCGATGAGGGGAAACAGCAGGTAATTGGTGATGACGTCGTTCATGCCGAAGCTGCGATCCTTGTCGAGGAGGTCGCCCTTGAAGGCGGCTGCGGCCAGGTCGGCCGGCAGCAGCAGGAGCGACTGGCCGAGCGAGAACTGCGCGTAGATTTCGCCATTCTTGCCTTCGAGATCGCAAAACCCCGGCCAGATCGTGAAATTCTTCACGTTCGGATGGCGCGGAATCAAATCGCGCTTGAGCATCGCCACCTGGGGCGCTTTCGACCACAGCCAATGCGTGACCTGGAAGCGCCGCGCCGTATCTTCGTCGGAGAAATGACCCCGGGAGATCAGGGCGAAAACGATCAACGCGAGAATGCAGAGAAAACGGCGCGGTCGGGCAATGGTCATTGGGGACATAAAAAAGGCTCCCGGACGGAACAAAGCGCGCCCGCCCGAGCGGGATTCGGAGCGGTCGCCGCCGCAATTTAGCCAAAAATCGTTAACGCAACGGCGCCGCAGGCGCTGTCCATTGCGCGCAAGCCATTGCGCGCAATGGGTTCTTAAGCGGCGCGGCTTATGGTTGCGGGCCGACCGGAAGCCGCGAGATCCAGACCATGCTCAAGAAAACTTTGCCTTTCCTTGCGTGTTTCCTTCTTCTGCTCGGAGTCTTCTGCGCCCTGATCCTCGCGGGACTTTCCTTTACCGACGACAGAAGTGTCGCCGCGCATCTGCGCCAGGGCTTCGAACGAGGCGCCCTGCCCCGCGCCGAATATCCGACCTCGGTTTTCGGCCACCACGACCATCAGTTCGACATGTTCTCGGAATGCGTCGGCCTCGGCGTGAACCTCGGCAATGTCGGCGACCCCTTGCTGCGGCGGCTGGCCGCCAGTCCCTATGTCGGCCCGGCCGATCCCGCAACGCCGGCCGTGGTCGGGGCGGGAAGTCCCTGTCATGACCTCGACAAGGCGCTCGAGGGCGGCGGCGCCGTCGCCAACCTGCCCTATTTCCGGTTCTGGCACGGCTACCAGTTTTATATGCGCGCGATCCTGAGCAACTGGAATCTGGGGACGCTGCACTGGCTCAACGCGCTGCTGCTGTTCGGCAGCCTGATCTACCTCGCCTGGGCGTTCAGCCTGCGCTTCGGCCCCGGCGCGTGGTTGGCGACGCTCGCGCCGATGGCGATCGCGACCGACCTGCTGTCGGTTCCCCTGGTCACGGTCCACAGCATCTCCCTGACCTCCAGCTTCCTGTTCGCGGCCATCGTCGCCCATATGCGCAGCCGCACGACCGGCCTGACGACCGCGATCGGCCTCACCGCCTTTTGCGGCGGCGCGGTGTTCAATTTCCTCAGCATGTTCTTCAACCCGCCGCTGGCGCCGACGCTGATGGCCTTCGCCATGCTGGCCTTCCCCTCATCGCGCGACCCCGCGGCGCGCAAATGGGCGGGAGAAATCGACGCCGTCGAGATCGCCCTGCTGTGGTTTCTCGGCTTCGGGCTGACATGGATCGCGAAATGGCTGCTGGCCATGACCGCCTTCGACCCGATGGAGGTCCTCGCCACCATCCGCTCGAGCGCCCAGGGCGAGCATTACAAGGCCGTGCTGTTTCCCGACCGCTATCCCGACATCGGCTCCCCGTTCACGCCGACGCTGATGGCGCTGTTCGGTTCGACGCTGCTGGCGCCGACGATCTTGCTGAGCTGGGTCGCGGCGGCGCTGATCGCGGCCAGGCCGCTTGCCAGGGGCGCCGGGGGGAGGATCGCGGCGTTTTTCCGCCTGCAAATCCCCCTGCTGATCCCGCTGCTGTGGTGCGAAGTCTTCCGGCTCCACAGCGTCGAACACGCCGGCTATGTCTCCCGCAATTTCGTCGTCTTCGCGATACTGCCGCTGCTGACGGCGCTGCTGGTCGCGGCGCGGGTTTTACACGGCGCCACAGACGCAGCCGCTTTGTCAGTGGCGAAAATCACGCGATTCCATGACTGCGTTCGCGCTCAAACGCGTCATTCAAGCTTTTCTCGCAACGGCCGGAGCAGCGCCGTCACCAGTCATTCCCGGCGTCGATTTAATGCGTATTCATGACCCAACGCGGAAATTCGCGGGGTGATCCGTCTTCGACCCCACGGGCGGAAAGCGGCTTTTAAGCGAACGCCTGCAACAGACCGATTATCCGCCGTTGAAGCGAACGATTGCCAAAGACGTAAGCATCGATCCGATCTAACCAACTCGGTTGCCTCTTGATGGCCCCCTGGCGCTCAACCGAACTGAGGTTGCGTGTCTAATCCGCCGCCGTCGCAGGGGCGACCGGCGCAAATACCTTCGGAAACTGAAACCCGAATTTCCTTCGATATCCCCGAGCG
Organism: uncultured Alphaproteobacteria bacterium; assembly: GCA_963710275.1. Classification (GTDB taxonomy): domain Bacteria; phylum Pseudomonadota; class Alphaproteobacteria; order Rhizobiales; family Beijerinckiaceae; genus Rhodoblastus. The sequence goes on from CAVPZS010000002.1 coordinate 249,517, forward strand.
ATCCCTTTGAGCGCCACAGACGAGTGCGAACAAGTTGCCCTTCTTGAGGTCACTGATGTCGTAAATCCGCACCAGGCCGTTCCGCCCTCCCCAGGCGATGCGTTTCCCGTCTGGCGCGAAAACCGGTTTCGTGTCGCCGCTCGCGAATTGCCGAAGGGGCATGGCGGTGTCGACATCCCACAAGACGATCGCATGATCCGTCAATGTCGCGAGCCTTTGCCCTTCCGGCGCAAAGGAGGCGTCCAAAGTCCTTGGCCCGGGAATTCGCCGCTTTTCACCTTAGGCTGCCCGCGTCGAGCAAGGCCACGCCGTCGTCTCCCGCGGCTGTCGCGATCTGCCTGCCGTCAGGCAAATCAGAAGGCGAACTGGCCGCCGTGAGCGGTCGAAACGGCTGTTCCGGTTTCCGCGTCCCATATGCGGGTCAGGCGGTCGACCGACGCCGTCACGACATGCCGACCGTCAGGTGAAAATGAGGCGCGCGGCACACACATTCCCGGCTGGTTCAGGACGGAAATCTGGCGACCGGTTTCCGCGTCCCAGACGATCGCCGAACAATCGAGCGACGATTCACGACACGTTTGCCCTCCGGCAGAATTCGGCGCCGAGCAGCGCCTTGCATGGCCTTCCAGCTATCGCGCTCGGCTACGCTCGTCACGTCCCAGATGCCGCGGTCAGGTCCTATGAAGCGGTGACGAGCTTCCTGCCGTCCGGGGAAAATCCGACGCTCGCGACTTCGGCGGAATGCCCTTTATATACACGAACCTCCGACCTTCCATTCACATCCCAGAGCCGCGCGGTAAAGACCTGTTTTTCGGCCTCGCCAGATATTTCCCGTCCGGCGAGAATGCGACATACGCGATGGCCGATTTGGGCGACACGGGAAGTTCGATCGACGTCGGCGTCCTCTGGGGGATATTGACAAGAAGCGCGTTTTTGCGCGCCGCCAGCAAGAGCTGCCGCCCATCCGGCGAATAGGCGACGCCGACGCCCGCCGCGCCCACGCGATCAAGTATGCCGAGCGGCTCGGCGGTAACGGCGTCCCACAGCCTGACGGTTGCGTCTCGCCCGTCGTCGCCACCTGGCGCTCGTCGGGCGAGGAGGCGGCCGACCTCAATTCGACCGCCTCATTGGTGAAGCTTTGAGCTGACGCCGGTGTCCGCGTCCCGAGCGCGGCCGTCGCGCCATGCGGACCCTGGTCAGCAATTTGCTGCCGTCGCGCGAGAAGACAATGCTCCCGCGAGCGCCGGCCGACGCGCAGCCGCCATGTTCCCTGATCCTGGCGGGGGCGGCGAGCTTGAGAGTTTCCGTCCCGGAGCCGACGTTCCAGACCCGTATCGTCTTGTCGTCGGACATGGTCGCGATCCGGCGTCCGTCGGAAGACGCCGCCACGCCGAGAAAACCCTTGGAAGGGCCCTGAAACTGTTTCAGCCCTGCGCCGGATTCAAGAATCCCACATGCGGACGATCTTGTCGGACGAGGCGGTGAACAGGCTTAGGCCATCGGCCGAATAAGCCAAATTTCCTGGGAACAGGCGAAGATTTCCTTTTTGCCGTTGCTCCAGTCGAGGCTCTTCAGCAATGCGCCGGTCTCGACACTGAAAATCTTGGCGGTCTTGTCGAGCGCGACGACGGCGACCGACCTTCCATCGGGGGAAAAAGCCATCGACATCAGCGGCCAGTCATAATGCCACAGCGACCGCAACGCGGCGCCGGTCTTCCGGTCCCACAGGCGGGCCTCGCCGTCCCATGACGCGGTGGCGACGGGCGCCCGTTTGGTGAAAAGGCCACGCTGTCGACGGTATTTTCAGGCGGCAGAGTTTTCGCCGTTTCGAACAGGCTGCTCGCAGCCTGGGCGATGACGGCCACGAGCGGGTGCCGGCGCCTTGCTCTCGCCCTGGCGCGGCCAAGCGGAGAGTGCGACTTGGCCGCCAACTCGGGATTGTTTTGCAGTTCCGCCGCCGAAAATCGGCCATCGCGGCGGCGAGATCGGCCCGCGACGCGCGGCAGTCTGCCTATCGCCCGTCGGGGCGCACGGCGCGCAAATCCCGGCGGTCGCCTTACGCCAAATTGGCTGTCGAGAAGCTTGAAAGTCTTGTCCGACAGTTTTTCGCAGGCGGAAGAAACCACGCCCGCAAGGTTTTGTGCGCCTTTGCCGGCACCGCCGCCGTCCTCAACTGGCGCGTCCCAAACGCGCACGGTCTTGTCGACCGCAACGGTGAGGAGGCGCGCGCCATCGGAAGAAAAGGCTAGATGCAGCGGCGGGCTGTCGTGACCGGCGAAAGTGGCAAGCATTTTGCCCGAGCGAAGGTCCCAAAGGCGCACGCCCGCGTTGGCCGAGGTGGCGACGCGCTCAAGGTCAGGAGAATAGGCGGCGGCGGCGACACTTTCTTCGGGCGGCCGGAAATTGGCAAGAACGTCGCCCCTGGCGGCGTCGAGCAGCACGCTGTTCCCGATGCGGTCGAAGATGAGCAATTTGCCGCCATCGGAGGAGAATTGAATGTCGCCGCTCACCCGGTCGAAGATCAGCTCCTTTCCACCATCCGCCGTATAGCTGACCCGTCCGTCCGGTGACTGGAAGAACTCGCTTTGAATATTGTCGAAACTCTGGATTTCCTTGCCGGAGGCGAGGTCCCGGACATGGACCGCCACATGATCTTCCCTAGTGAGACCAGCCGTGGCCGCGCGTTTGCCGTCTGGGAAGAAGGCGACGGAGAAGACGCTCTTGTCGCCGGCGTCGAGGCGCGGCAGTTCGTCTCCGGTCCCGGCGTCCCACAGGCGCGCGAATTTTTCGTTCGCAGTGGCCGCCAGATAATGGCCATCCGGCGAAAAACGAACCCGACCGAATACATATTGATCGCCGCGCACGGGCTCCCGCCTGAACAGAATGTTGCGTTCTTCCTGACCCGTGGTCGCGGAGACCAGCCGCACCCTGCCTTCCCCGGTTTGAAACGTGTACTGGAATAGCGCGACCCTGCTTCCATCTGGCGCGAAGGTCGAACGATGCAACGTCCCCTGCTGGTTGGGAAAGGTCCGCGTCAAAGCGCCGCTGGACAGGTCCCACAAGAAGCCTGTTCCGGAATTATCGCCTGTGAGGACAAACCGGCCGTCCGGGGAAAATGTGGCGTCATGGGGGATGTTCTGGAACATCGGCCCCGGAAACGTAAATCTGCGCAACTCGCGGTTCGTCGAAATTGCGCGACGCAGGATCGCTTCGGCCTTTGGATCGGGTTGCGCATTTGCTTGCCTCTGGGCGAGCGCGGCCAATGCAAGCTCAATCGCGGCCGTCGGCCTTTTCGTCGCCTCGCGCTCGGCAAGAGCGGAAAGGGCAGCGGCGAGGTTGGATTTGACGACCGGACATGAGGCTTCGCCCGCCACCGCAGGCGACTTTGAGCGCGAAAAGGCCTCCGGAACGAAAGCGCCTCCCAACGCAAGGCAAACGGCGGCGGCGATCAAGCCGACGACCAGTTCAGCCTTTTTGCTCGACGCGGCCTGCTTTAGGTTTTTCGTTTTCGCCCCGTCGTCCGAATGCATGCAAAAATTCCTGCGATAAAATTGGAACTGTTCATGACGTTAGGATATCCAGCGGCTTGTTAAGATGCCATTACTGCCGAACGCTTCCGAGGTGGATCACGCGTCCAGTATGAGAGGCCGTATTACGGCACAGGACCGCGTTGCTACTATCTTGTGCGTCTGTTCGTGCGCGCGGCGGCTAAATCACGCGCTGTCTAGTCTGCGATGTTCGTCAGCAATCGGCAGCAAACCGGACGTCGTCGCAGAAAGTCGAATGTCGCCATTGGGTCGAAATCCGGACTCCAGGTCTGTCAGCCGCGAATTGCCGCTCCTGGCGCATCCTTGCCATTGCGGATCCGACCGCTGATCGTTCGGAAACCGGTCCTACGATCAAATCCCGCTACCCGCCGTTGTGAGCCACCCGTCGTCGCGCCAAGCGCCAGGTTCTCCTAAAACGCCTTGCCGATGGCCTCGGCGACGAGCTTGCGCGTCGGCTGTGACCAGCATTGCGCATTGATGAGCGCCAAGGCCGCGGCCTCATCCGCAACTCCAAGCGCGTTGAGCCTGTTTTTCGCGCGCAACATCTCCTGGGCGTCGCCGCGCGCCGCGGCGGCGAGATAGAGCAGCGAGATGACCGGCGCCTCCGTCTGCGCCGAGGCGTCGCGCAGGCGGGACAGGTCCGGCGGCTCGCCCTGGCGCAGCGCCCGCACAGTGGCGGCGGCGACGTCGACCGGCATCAGATTGGCCGTGAGGTCGCGCGCCCTTTGCAGCAGCGTCCAACCCTCGGGATCGTCGGCGCCGAGCAGAAGCTTCGCGCCGAAATCGGTGAGCGCCGCGGGATTATTGGGATAGTCGCCGATGACAGCCCTGCCGATCCGCTTGAAAGCATCGGGATCGCCGGCGCACAAGGCCGCGGTATAGCGCGCGACGCGCGGCAGCAGCGCCTGGTTGTCCAGTTCATAGGCCCGCTGCGCCAGCAGGCTCGCGTCCTGCAGCGCCGCCGCGCGCGGAACAGGGTCGAAATGCGGCGGTCCCGGATTTTGGCCGGGGTCGATGACCAGCAGCGACAGCGCGGCAAGACTGTTGGCGTCTGGCGGCCGCCGCTCGCGGATCGCCTCGAAACAGTCCCTCGCTCTCACGTAGTCCCGCCGGGAGAAGCTCGACCAATAGCTTAGCGCGTGCAATTCGCAGCGGAACGCCTCGTCGGACCTGAATTCGTCGCGGTCCATGCGCGTCCGCTCGATATGGGCGATGACGCCAAAGGGATTGCCGACGTCGGCGCCGACCCTGGCCGCGATATCCCGCTGCATGCCGATGATGTCATGGGCGGCGAAGGCGACGTCATAGGCTCTGGTCCAGCGCACTGCGCCGGACCTCGCGTCGAGCAGCAGGATGGTGGTCGCGACCCGGTCGCTCACGAGGCGGACCGAGGAGCGCAGCAGGAAATCGGCGTTCAGCGACTTCGGATCGGCGTCGGCCGCTTGCGCCGTCAGCGGGACAACGGACAGCCAGTCGAATTCGGACAGCGCGCCGGCGAACTCGGCCTGCAAGCCGGCGCCGACATAGGACTGGTCGTCCTTGTCGGCGGTGAAAGCCACGGGCGCGACCGCGAGCAACGGGCCCTTGCGCAGCGCGCCCGAATCGTCGCGGCGCAGCAGCGACCAGGCCAGCAGGCCAGCCAACCCGACAGCCAGCGCCAGGCCCAAGGCCAGCACGACGGAGGGACGCCAGGCCAGAAGCGGTTTTCTTTCGGCTGCGGGAAGCTCCAGCGGTTCGGCGGTCTTGATGAAAACGGGGCGATATTGCCCCTTTGGAATGGAAATCGACAGATTGGGCCCCGGGCCGGAGGCCAGATAGTGGCGTTCCAGCGTCTGGCGCAGGCGTCCCACCTCGACGCGGACGATGCTGTCGAGCTGCGCGTCGAAATCGGCCGGACGGTTCAGGACGTCGGTGGCGATGGCATAGGCTTTGACGCGAGGACCGCGGCCTTCGATCTCCTCGGTCACCAGATAGCGCAACAGCGCGCGCTGGCGTTCGCTCGCGCCGCTAAAACCCTGCTCCAGCGTGCGGTGGAGCTCGTCCAGCGCCTGCAGCTTGAATTCATTGGTCAGCACGACAGAGTCCTGGGCGGGCGCGGTCAAGGTCGGCGTTCTCCAGGGGCGAAGCTAACGTCTTTCACCTGATAAAACAGGGTACGTGCCTGCAATTTCAAGGCGCAGCGGCGAGGTTCCCGAAAGTCGGCAACCGACCGGAAGGGCCAGCCGCATGACCAGGAAGAGAATACAGACATCCGACGATGTCGCCAAATTGGAGCAAGTCCTCATCGAAGCCAGCTATCTCGGGCTGACCCTTCGCGAATATGGCCGCAACGAGAACTTCGCCTATGCGGAGGCGACCAATTTCCTCGCCGACCTGCTGGTCGGCTGGTCAAACATGATCGGCGACCGCATCTATGACGGCGAGGACGTGTTCAGCGCGAAAGAGGGCAAGGCCCGGTCATGAACGCGCCCGGTCAATATCGGGTTATCGCGCCGACGGTGGAGGTCGCCGCGCCGACGGTGGAGCTGGCGTTGTCGCCGAGGCCCTGGAATTGCTCATCCATGCCGTCTCGGGTTCGGCCGTCGACGATCGCCAGCGGCGCGGAAATGGCGAGGCCGGCCACGGAACCGACCGTCGAGGCCGCGCCGGTCGTCACCTGGGAGAGCTTTTCGCCCAGCCCGGCCTTGCCGTCATTGAAACTCTGGCCTTCGGCGATGCGCAAGCCGATCGACCTGACGATGTCGGGACTTTCGGCGAAGGTCGTGTGCCCCAGGCGGTCGTCGGTCTTGACGCCGGTCAGGTCGATCACATTGATCCGGTCGTCGCGGAACATGGTCGTATAGGGCTCTTCATGGGGATCGACGGCGCCGACGCGCGGGACATTGCCCCAGATCTTCCGCGACACCTTGAGCGCCTCGTCGTCCCTGGACAGGAAGAGCGTGAAGGGCGGCCTGTTCGGACCGATCTCGACGATCTGGCGGCGGAACACATCGATATCGACATCGGGGGCCGCGAGCATGACGGTCTTGATCTTCGGCGCCAGGCCCTTGTCGCGGATCGCCATCTGGCGCAGCGCTTCCATCGTCACCCAATTGCCCATCGAATGGGCGAGGATGTCGATTTCGCCGACCGACGGATCCTGCTGCAGGAATTGCAGCAGCCGCTCCAGCGCGTCGCGCGAGTAATTGGCGCTTTCCCGGTCATAGGTATAGGCCAGCAATTGCCCGCGCGACGGCCAGGTGAACAGGATCGGCACGGCTTGCAAATTGGCGTCGTGGGCGATCTGCGCCAGCCGGAACACCGCCTCGCCGAAGCGGGTGTTGAAGCCATGCACGAAGACCAGCGCCTGCCGCTTGTGCGTTGCGGCGAGGCGCGCGTGGAATTTTTCCAGCGCCTGGTCCGCGCCGAGCCGCTCCACGCTGAGCGCGACGAACTCTTTTGCGGGGTCGCCGACGTCGGATGACGAGGTCTGCACGTCGCCGATCTTCCTGACGGAGTCGGGCGGGATGGAGACCTGGATCTCCGCGTAGTTGAATTTCTGGTCGCGCTCGCCGGTGAAGATCTGTCCCGGGAGGTCGGAGGGCTTGCGCGTGGTGGCGACGAACAGGTTGACCTTGCTGGCTCCGGGCGCCGTCTCCTTGACCTCGATCAGCCCGCCGTCGGACCGGCCGCCGCAAGCGGCGAGCGAAAGGCCAAGGGCGAGCGACAGGCCAAGCGCCAGAGCGGCCGGGAGGCAGAGTCTTTTTTGAAAATTCCCGACCTGCAAGCGCGGCATCCCCATGGAAGCGCGGGTCATAGCACAGGCCAGGGTCGCCGAGAAGGCGCAGGTTCACCCGCCCTTGTCATCCACCTTTTGGGGGCGCTGGCCGATGAAACGCACGGACAGGGGATAGCCGGGCATGCTTGCCGCCATGGAGGCGGCGAAATGCAAGGGCGTGCAGGTCTTGATCGCCTCGGCGATCGACTGTCGCACCGCATCGGCGGACGAGCCCTGCCCCGCCTTGACATAGGTGATCCGCGGCGCGCCCTGGACGTTGCCCTGGCGGTTGAAGGCGAAGCGGATCGAAATCTCGACGGTCTCGCCGCGCGCTGGCAAGGGCGGCAGCCAGCAGCTCGCCAGTTTTTCGGCGGCCTGCCTGGGGCGGTCGATGGCCTTGTCCTGCGTCTTGTCTTGAGTTCGAACCTTGGGTCGCGCCTTCAGTCGCGCCTTGGGCCTGCGAGGGCTCGCTGACGGCCTCCGGTCTGTCCGACAAGATCTTGGTGACGGTGATCATCATGCCGCCCGGAAGCGACGGCGAAGGTCCCACCGCCGCGCCGCCGCGCGGGACGATGATTTCGTCGTTATAGGGATAAGGCTCCTCGAGCGGCGGCGCCGCGGGCGGCCTGATACGGTGGGGATAGTGAGGCTCCAGGAAGTAAGGCGGAATCAACACATGGCGCCCGAACCTGCGCTGCGCCCAGGCTTGGCCGCTTCCTCCCGTCACCGTCGCGGCGATGAAGATGATCGCCGCAAGCCGAAACCAGACCATTATTCGCCTCTGTCCTCTCGCGGGCGATCATGCGCCTGTCAGGCGCTCTTTTGCGAGAGACAATCTCCAAGCCGCTGAATTGGTTTCAATCCTCCTCGGCGTCCGGGACCGGCGCGGCTTTCCGGGGTTTTTGCGCCTTGTGCGGCCTGACGACGCCGACGGAAGTGAAATCGACCCGGGAGGCGGGAGGGTTCGAGCGTTGCGCCATTTTCGGGGATCTCGTCGCAGCGGACGAGAATTCGTCGTCGCCCTGGTGCGCGAACTGGACTGCCGCCGCCAGCAGCAAGGCGCCGATCAGCGCGAATTTGAGGCGGCGCATGACAATGCGCAAGTCGTCCATGTGGGGCTCGCAAGGGTCTGGCGTTCAAGGGTCTTGACGCCACCATGCCTCGCGAAGCCTGCCTGAAGCTTTGCGCCCGGGGGTAAACTGGCGCGCTCGAGGTTTAGCTTCGGCCCTCAACCCTGTCGCCGGAACGGACGACCCCGCTAAACCGAAGGCCAAGCCGCCAAACTGAAGCGAGAACGCTAGAATAAGCCTTTCTCCTGACCATGGAGGGCTTGTCATGAAATGCGCGCCACTCGCCTGCGCCGCGATCATTGTTTCGGTCGCGGCATTCAGCCTTCCCGCCGCCGCGACGACCTCGTCGACCCCGGTTCGCGGGCCCATATTGGTGGATCCGCCCTGCTGCCAGCCGGTTCCGCCGGAACATTATTATCCGATCGGCCCGACGCGCGCGCCAGATCCAACTCCCGCGCCGACGCCGCCGCCAAAGCCGACGCCGATGCCGATCAATCCCGGCGGCCCGATCGATCCGATCAGCATTCCCTTCGGAAACACCAAAATCTAGCGCCTGTTTCGATCCGGAGCGCTTTAATGCGCCGTGCACACCATGCAGGGATCGAAGCTGCGCACCACATGCTGGAGCGCCGGCGCCGCCGCGCCGGCCTCGCCGACCTCCAGGCCGACGAGCGCCTGCTCCAGCGGCCCGGGCGTCCCCGACGCGTCGCGCGGCGAGAAATTCCATGTGGTCGGCGCCACGATCTGGTAGCGCTGGATGATCCCCTTTTCGACGCTCATCCAGTGACCGAGCGATCCGCGCGCCGCCTCGACCCTGCCGACGCTCTCGCCATGGACGGGCGCGGGCGCCGTCTCGCAAAAAGCCTCGTTGAGCCGTAGCTCGCGCGCCCAGGCCTCGGCGGCGACAGTCAGGCGCGCCATTTCAAGCGCCCTCGCGACGACGCGCGAGAAGACGCTCGTGTGGCCCTGCCGCGCCAGCAGCGCGCGGACCAGCGGATCGCCGTTCACGGCCTGCCGCGCCACGGCGCCGGTTTCGGCCGGCTGGCCCTCGAGGCGCGGCGCCTTGGCCCAGCTATAGGCGTTTTCGCGCTCGGCGTCCGGGGCCGTGGTGGCCCGCGCCGGGTCGGCGGCGCTGTCGCGCATATAGGAAAAAGCGACATCTTCGGTGATCGCACGCTGCGGCGCCGGCCGCGTCGCGCCCGCGCGCAAGTCGTGGACGCCGGGAGCGAATAAAGCCCCTTCGGCCGTGGCGTAGGCGCCGAAACTCATCAGCGGCAGGGCGATCCGGCCCAGATCGTCCAGCCGCAGGTCCGAGGCGATGCGCAGGAAGGCGGCGAAATCGCCCTGCCCTTCGGCCAGCGCCGCCAGATCCGCCGTCGTGGACATCGCCGCGATCCGGTCCAGCGGCGCGGCGAAAAACACCCGTTCCAGAAAGGCGCGGAAGTCGCTGATGACCGAAATCAGCCGCATCTTCTCGCCGAGATCGAGCGCCCTGGTGACGCCGCCCGGCTGGATCGCCAGGCTATGCGGCCATTTGCCGGCGATCAGCCCCAGGACGTGCAACAACCGCGCGCGGGCGGGCAAGGCGTCCTGCGCGGCGGCGCCCGACACCGCCTTGAAACGCGCCTGCGCCGCTGGAAACCAGGATTTCCCCGCATAGGCTTCGCGAGCGAAATCCGGCATGAAGAACAGGTAGAAATGGGTGAAATGGTCGGCGATATTCTCCGCGGCATGGGCGATATTGGCCGCGAGTTCGCCGTTGCGCGGCGGCCGCACGCCGGTCAGCCCCCGCAAGCGCGGCGGCGGCGGCCATGCTCTGCGACAGCGAGCAGATGCCGCAGATGCGCGGCGCGATGACCAGGGCGTCGGCGGCGGGCCGCCCGACCAGAATTTGCTCGAAGCCGCGATAGAGCGTCGTCGCGACGCGGGCGGCTTCGATGCGGCCATCGGCAATGTCGAGGGTCAGCTCGAGATCGCCCTCGACGCGATTGAACGGGCCGACGATCAGACGCGTCATTTGCCGCGCCTCGGGTTCTCGACGATGCGGTCGGCCTCGGCGTTCTTGCGCACGCGCTCCGGGGTCGCGGATTTCGACAGCGCCGCGAGGGTCATGAACCAGGCTTTGGGCATGTCGAGCGGCAGGCCCACGGGAATGCCGCCGACCTTGGGCGTCACATGGGCGTTGCGCGTCGCCTCGAAACCCGGCGAAGTGCAGGAAATGCAGGCGAAACCGGCATGGGTGCAGGAGCCGCCGCCGTTCCAGGCGCGCTGGTTGCAATCGCCGATCGCCTGGGTCGCCTTGCAGCCGAGATGCTCCATCAGGCAGCCGCGCTCCGACAGGCTTCGGGCGCTGGCCTTGAATTCGTAGAACTCGTTGCGGGCGCAGCCGTGATGCGCCAGATGGCCGGCGAAGAATTTCGGGCGTCCCAGCGTGTCGAGGTCGGAGGCGCCGAGGTCGCCGCAGGCCAGCGCCTGCAAGCGTCTCCATGATCCAGCCGGGATGCGGCGCGCAGCCGGCGACATTGATGACGGGCAGGTTCTTGCGCGAGCGATAGTCGCGGCCCAGCGCGCCGCCCGGCGCCGCCCCGTCATAATGCAGGCCGCAGGCTTCGGTGGGGTCGGGATCGCCGGCGGGAATGCCGCCATAGGCCGCGCAGGTCCCGACCGCCACGCAGGCGTCGGCCAGCGGCGCCAGAGTCTTGACGAAATCGAGCATGGTCCGCCCGGTCCCCGACAGGCGGTTGAACTTTCCCGTGCCATTGGGCCCGCGCAGGATCGAGCCCTCGACGCAGAGAATATCGAGTTTTTCGTCGCCGCTCTCGATGCGCTGGAAAATCTGCAGGACCTCGGCGCCGGTCTCCTCGTGACGCCCCCGGATGCCAAAGCAGGTTGACGCCGGCGTTGCGCAATTCGGCGAACCAGCCGGCGGCGCCATTGTCCAGCGCGGCCATGGAGCAGCCGCCGCAGGAGCCCGGCCTGCAGCCAGAGAAGATTGAGGTCACGCTTCGCCTTCATCGGCCACCTTCGCAAAAAATGACTCTCACCCGCCGACTGGCAAGCGCACGGTGAACAGCGCGCCGCCCTCCGGACGATTGGCGGCGGCGATGGACGCCGCCATGTTCCCGGGCGATGCTATAGGATATCCAGAGGCCGAGCCCTGTGCCCTCGCCCACGGTCTTGGTGGTGAAAAAGGGTTCGAACAGCTTGTCGAAGGCGGCCTCGTCAATGCCGGCGCCATTGTCGCCGACATCGGATCTCGATCTCGCTCCCGACCACGGCGGCCCGGATGTCGACGCGCGGCTCCGCTGCGCCGCGCACCGCGTCGATCGCATTGTCGACCAGGTTGACGATGATCTGGTGGATCTGCCCCTCATTGCCCCACATGGTCAGGCCGGGCGCGACCGAAACCTCGATGTCAGCCTGGTTTTTCTTGGCCCGCGCCGCCCATTGCGTCGCCATGGCGATGATCCGCTCCAGGTCGATCTTCTGCGCCTCGTGAGAACGGTTGAAGGAGAGGCGGCGCAGGTTCTTCACGATTTCGCTGACGCGCTTGGCCCCTTCCAGCGTGCCGTCGACCAGCGGACCGAGGTCGGCGAGAATGGCGTCGATGCGGTATTTGCGACGCAGATCGACGCCGCAGGGGTCCTCGATCCTTTCCGCCTCCACGAAATAGTCGGCCAGGCTGCGCCGGTAGCGGTCGAGCACATGGGCATTGCCATAGACGAAGCTGATCGGATTGTTCAGCTCATGGGCGACGCCGGCGACGAGCCGGCCGAGGCTCGCCATTTTCTCCTGCTCGATCAGCTTGCGCTGCGCCTTCTGCAATTCGAGATGGGCGCCGTGCAAAGCCTCATAGGCGCGGCGCAGCTCCCCGATCGGCCGCCCGGTCAGCACAGCGCCGACGCAGCGGCCGGCATGGTCGAGGCGCGGCGAGAAATTGATCGCCATCATGTCGCGAGGGCCCGCGCGTCGTCAGGAAGCGCAATTCGCAGTCGCCGGCCAGCCCGGCGCCGCGCAGGAAATTTTCCGCGCGATCATGGTCGTCGGAGACGATCAGCTCGAGCAGCTTCTGCCCCAGCAAGGACTTCTCCTCGCGGCCGAGCAGTCGCACGAAAGCCGGATTGGCCTGGATGACAAAACCCTTGGCGTCGCTGACCACGAGAATATCGGACACCGAGGCGATGACGCTGGAGATGAAACTCTGCGCCTCCTCCAGTTCGGCGTTCTTGCTTTCGAGATCGGCCTCATAGCGCAACAGGTCGGAATAGACCTCGTCCACGCGCTTGACGACTTCCTGCCAGACGGATTCCTGATCGCCGGTCAGTTCCGTCTCGGCGCCGGCCTCGGCCAGGGCCAGGATGTTCTCGGGACGGCCGCCGCGATCAGGCGTCATTGCTCACGTCCCTGCGCAGCTCATAGCGTTCGATCTTGGCCCGCAGGCCGACGCGCGACAGGCCGAGGCGATCCGCGACCCTGCTGATATTGCCGCCGAGTTCCTGCAAGGCCTTGAGGATAATGGCGCGCTCCAGCGCCTCGACCTGATCTTTCAGCAGGGCGCCGCCGTTGAGCCGGGCCGCCGCCGGGCGAAGCGCCGACGCTTGGCCGAGAGAAGATGCGCGCCGAGCGGCGCGTCGTCTTCCGACATGGCGACCATGCGCTGGATTTCATTGTGCAATTCGCGAACATTGCCGGGCCAGCCATAGGCGCGCAGCCGCTCCATGGCGTCGGGCGCGAAGCCCGGAATCTTCCGCCGGAAGGCGCGATTGACCTCGCCCAGTATGCTCGTCGCGATCTTCGGGATATCCTCGGGGCGGTCCCCGAGCGCCGGCAGGTGGATGGGAAAGGCGTTGAGGCGATAATAAAGGTCGCGGCGGAAACGCCCCTCCTCCACCTCGATTTCGAGATCGCGATTGGTGGCCGAGATCACGCGGACATCGACCTTGCGCGAGCGCGTCGCGCCGAGCGGGCGTATCTCGCGCTCCTGCAAGCACGCGCAGCAGTTTGACCTGGAAGGCCGGCGAGGTCTCGCCGACTTCGTCGAGGAAGATCGAGCCGCCGTCGGCCAGTTCGAACAGGCCGATGCGGTCCTGATAGGCGCCGGTATAGGCCCCCTTCTTGCAGCCGAACAACTCGCTTTCCAGCAACTCGTCCGGCAACGCGCCGCAGTTTTCGACCACGAAGGCCTTGTCGCCGCGCGCCGAGCCGAAATGGATGGCGCGGGCGAGCAGCTCCTTGCCGGCGCCGGACGCGCCGGTGATCAGCACGGAAATGTCATATTGCGTGGCCTTGCGCGCCAGGGCCAGCGTCTCCTCCATCGGGCCGCCCGGCTCATGCACGATGCGGTCGAATTCGAACATCCGCCGCTGCTCGCGCCGCCGGTCGGCGAGCACGCGGTTGAGCGTGTCATGCGAGGGCTTGGCGTCGCTGCCCGCCCCGCCCGGCTCCTTCTGCATGCGATAGAGCTTGACCGCGTCGCGCACGCATTCCAGCAGCTTTTCGGGGTGCCAGGGCTTGGTGATGTATTGATAGATGCCGGCCTCATTGACCCCGGCGATGATGTCCTCGGATTCCGAGAAGCCGGAAATGATCATCCGCACCGGATCGGGCCAGAGATCGCGGACGCGGCGCAGGAAATCGACGCCGGATTCGCCGGGCATGCGCTGGTCGCAGAGGATGACCTGCACCAGCTCGCCCGCCAGCACCGCCTCGGCCTCGCGCGCGTTGGCGGCGCAGAGCACGTCGAACTCCTCCGACAGCACGCGATGAAGGATTCGCGCGAGCGCAGCTCGTCATCGACGATGAGCACGGCGCCGGATGGATTGGTCACAATTTCCCCCTCAGCAAATCCGCGGCAATTGCTCGCCCGACAGCCAGTCGACGATGCGGCCGCCGCCAAAACTCGTGGTCATCTGCACGAAGCGATGCTCGTCGGCGACGACATGGCCGATCATGGCCGCGTCGCGGCCGAGCGGATGCGCGCGCATGACGGCCAGCAGCTTTTGCGCCGCCTCGGGCGCGACGAAGGCGACCAGCTTGCCTTCGTTGGCGACGTACAGCGGATCGAGGCCCAGCAGTTCGCAGGCCGCCGCGACCTGCGGCTTGATCGGAATGGCGTCCTCGGAAATGCGGATGCCGACGCCGGACTGATGGGCGATTTCGTTCAGGGTCGCGGCGAGGCCGCCGCGGGTCGGATCGCGCATCAGCCGCAGGTCAGGGCCGCAGGCGGCGACCATGGCCGCCGTCAGCCCGTGCAGGGCGGCGGAATCGGAGACGATCTCGGTCTCGAATTGCAGGTTCTCGCGGCTCGACATGATGGCGACGCCATGGTCGCCCATCGTGCCCGAAACAAGGATGGCGTCGCCGGGCCGCGCCTGGTCGCCCGAGAGACGCAAGCCTTCCGGCACGAGGCCGATGCCGGCGGTGGAGATGAACACGCCGTCGGCCTTGCCGCGCTCGACCACCTTGGTGTCGCCGGTGACGATTGTCACGCCGGCCTCGCGCGCGGCCTCGCCCATGGAGCGCGCGATGCGTTGCAGGTCCGCCAGCGGAAAGCCTTCCTCGAGGATGAAGCTCGCCGAGAGGTGCAGAGGCACGGCGCCGGCCATGGCGAGGTCGTTGACCGTGCCATGCACGGCGAGCGACCCGATGTCGCCGCCCGGGAAGAACAGCGGCGAGACGACATAGCCGTCGGTGGTCATGGCCATGCGCCCGGCGGGAATGTCGAACACCGCCTGGTCGTTGCCTTGCGACAGCAGGTCGTTGGCGAAGGCGTCGTGGAAAATGTCGGCGATCAGTTGCGCCATGGCCCGGCCGCCCGAGCCATGCGAAAGGTCGACCCGGCCGTTCTTGATGTCGAGCTTGCGGGATCGAAGTCGCGGCGCGGTCACGACGCCTGCCTTTCGGTGTCGCGGAAGCGGCCATAGGTCCAATGCGCGGCGCAGGAGCCCTCCGAGGACACCATGCAGGAGCCCATCGGCGTCTCCGGCGTGCACAGCGTGCCGAACAGCTTGCAGTCGGACGGGTTTCTTCACGCCGCGCAGGATCGCGCCGCATTCGCAGGCGGGATTGTCCTTGGCTGGAACCGTCTTGATGGCGAAAACCTTTTCGGCGTCGAAGGCGGCGAATTCCTCGCGCATTTGCAGCGCGCTCTCGGCGACCCAGCCGAGGCCCCGCCATTCGAAGGTGTCGCGCAGCTCGAACACCTCGGCGACCATCTCCTGCGCCTTGAGGTTGCCATCGAGGGTCACCGCGCGGATATATTCGTTTTCGACTTCATGGCGCCCTTCGTTGATCTGGCGGACCAGCATCAGAATCGCCTGCATCACGTCGAGCGGCTCGAAGCCGGCGATCACCACCGGCTTGCGGTAGTCCTCCGCAAAGGCGTCGTAGGGCTTCGTGCCGATCACGGTCGAGACATGGGCCGGGCCGACGAAGCCATCGATGCAGATCGGCCCGAGCGCCTGCGCCTCGGGGCTTTCGAGGATGGTCTGGATCGGCGGCGGGGGTCAGCACGTGATTGCAGAAGACGCAGAAATTCTTGAGCCCGAGCTCGGCGCGCTTCCAGCACGGCGATGGCGGTCGGCGGCGTGGTGGTCTCGAAGCCGATGGCGAAGAACACGACCTTGCGGTCCGGCTCCTGCTGCGCGATGCGCAGGGCGTCCAGCGTCGAATAGACCATGCGGACATCGGCGCCCGCCGCCTTCGCCTTGATCAGGCTCATGCCGTTCGAGCCGGGCACGCGCATCAGGTCGGCATAGGTGCAAAGCGTGATGTCCTGGCCGCTGCGCCAGCTTGATCGCATCGTCCATGCGCCCGACCGGCAGCACGCAGACCGGACAGCCGGGCCCGTGGATCATCCGCACGTTTGGCGGCAGCAGGTCCTCGAGCCCATAGCGCGCGATGGCGTGGGTATGGCCGCCGCAGAACTCCATGAAGCGATAGGATCTTGTCCGGCCGCGCCTCGGCGCGGATCGTCGCCGCGATGGCGCGGGCGAGCTTGCCGTCGCGATATTCGTCGACATATTTCATGCCAGCGCTCCCGCATTCCGCCAGCAGCGCCAGCGTCTTTTCCGCCTCCTCCGGGTCGAGCTTGTTCAGCGCATAGCCGACATGCAGGATGACGTAATCGCCGACCTCGACGTCATCGACCAGCGCCAGCGAGATCACCTTCTGCACGCCGTCCAGCGTGACGCGCGCCATGTCCGCCGTCGAGCAATTCGGTCACCTGGACCGGTATGGCTAGGCACATTTCGACAACTCCCGTTTCACTTGGCCTTTTCGCCCATCAGAACCGCTCTCGCGAGAACCGCCTGGCCGAGCGACAGGCCGCCGTCATTGGGCGGCATTTTCCGCGCCAGCAAGCGGCGACAGCCCCTTCTCCCGCAAGCATTGCGCGAGCCCTTCCGCCAGAACCTTGTTCATCAGGCAGCCGCCGCCGAGCGCGACGCTTTCGCCCGGCCTTGCCGCGCCCGCGATCCACGAGGCCAACCGTCGATCAAGGTCCCATGCAGCAGTTCGGCGCCTTCCTGCGCCGGCGGCCGGGCGTCGATCAGATGCGCCAGCAGGCCGGAAAAATCTGCAACGCCCTCGCGCAGGACAAAGCCGCCCGGCAAGGCGCGCGGCGCGCGAACCAGCGCCTCCAGCCGCATCGCCGCCTGACCCTCGAAATCCTGTCTGCTGCGGAAAGCCGAGCAGCGCCGCCGCCGCGTCGAACAGCCGGCCGAGACTGGTCGTCGTCAACGGGGCCTGCCGCCCGGCGAAAATTTTCGCCAGCGTCGCCGCCTCGGGCGTTGCGAAAAACGACGCGGCCTCGTCCAGCCGCCCGAGCGCGGCGAATGCCGCCAGCCCCATGCGCAGGGGTTCGCGCGCGGCGCGGTCGCCGCCGATCAGCGCCAAGGGCGCGAGATGGCCGAGGCGGGCGAAATCACCGCCGTCGAGGCGCAACAACTCGCCGCCCCAGGCCGCGCCGTCGCTGCCCAACCCGTGCCCGTCGAGCGCGACGCCGAGCAATCCGTCGACGACGCCATGCTCGGCGCCGATGGCGGCGACATGGGCGGCATGATGCTGGAACCGCAGGACCGGCAGGCCGCTCGCCTCGGCGAAGCGCGTCGAGAGATAATCGGGATGCAGGTCGCAGGCGACGGCCTCAGCCCTCACGTCGAGCAGGCGCAACAGGTGCGCCGCGCTTTCCTCATAGAAGCGGAAGGTCTCGGCGTCCGAGAGGTCGCCGACATGCTGGCAGACGAAGGCCTCGCGCCCGCGGGTGAGTGTCAAGGTCGCCTTGAGGTGGCCGCCGCAGGCGAGCACGCTCGGGCCGTCGGCGCCGAGATCGATCGGCCTCGGGAACAAAACCGCGCGCCCGGCGCAGAAAGGCCGGAGCGCCGCCAGATAACTGCATCACGCTGTCGTCGGCGCGCACCACGATGTCGCGGTCGTGGGTGACGATCAGGTCGGCGATGCCAGCCAATCGCTGCTGCGCCTCCGCATTGCCGACGACCAGCGGCTGTCCGCCGGGATTGGCGCTGGTGGCGACGAGCGCGAAGCTCGCTGCGCCGCTGGCGTGGAACAGCAGATGATGGACCGGCGCATAGGCCAGCATCACCCCGATGCGCGCCATGTCAGGCGCGATGTTTCGGGGCAGCGCGCCCTTGCTTTGCATCAGGACGATGGGCCGCGCGGGATGGCGCAACAGCTCCATTTCCCCAGGCGTCGGCGCGGCGTAACGCGCGACGGAGGCGGCATCGGCCAGCATCAGCGCAAAGGGCTTGGCCTCGCGGTTCTTGCGCAGGCGCAATTGCGCGACGCTCGCCTCGTTCTTCGCGTCGCAGAGCAGATGAAAGCCGCCGATCCCCTTCAGCGCCACGATTTTTCCCGCGCGCAGGGCGGCGACGATTTCGGCGGGCTCATGCGACAGGCGCGGGCCGCATTTCGGGCAGGCGATGGGCTCGGCATGGAACCGGCGGTTGGCCGGGTCGGCGTAATCTTCCGCGCAATCCGCTGCACATCGGAAAGCGCGCCATGGAAGTCTGCGCGCGGTCGTAAGGCAGGCTCCGCGTCAGAGTGTATCGCGGGCCGCAATGGGTGCAATTGACGAAGGGGTAGAGGTGAAAACGGCTTTCGGGATTGAACAGGTCGTCGAGGCAGGCGTCGCAGGTCGCGGCGTCAGCGGGAATTTTTGTCCGCGCCGGGCCGCCAGGACTTTTTTCCGGCGTCGACTCGATGACGAAACCAGCGTCGCCCCTGCGGAAAGATGCGCTCGATCTCCATGGCGTCGAGCCGCGCCAGCGGCGGCAACTCCCGGCGCAACGCCTCGACGAAAGCGTCCGTGCTCGCGCCTTCGACTTCCAGCATCACCCCTTCGATATCGTTGCGCACGAAACCGGCGAGGCCGTATCGCGCGGCCAGGCCATAGGCGAAGGGCCTGAAGCCCACGCCCTGCACCGCGCCGCGCAGGCGCAGACGCAGGCGCGTCACGTCCTCTTTCACCTGCGCCGCGGCTGCCGCCATCAGCGCGCGGCTTTCTGACGCGCAAGTCCGGCGCGCGCCTCGACCCAGGCATAGAAGGCGGCCATGCCCTCGCCTGTCTTCGCCGAGACCACCAGGGTCTGCAAATGCGGATTGACCCGCAGCGCGTGGCCGATGCAGGCGCCGACGTCGAAATCGAGATGCGGCAGCAGGTCGGACTTGTTGAGCAGCATCAGGTCGGCGGCGGCGAACATGTCGGGATATTTGGCCGGCTTGTCCTCGCCTTCGGTGGTCGACAGCAGCACCACCTTATGCGCCTCGCCGAGATCGAAGGCGGCGGGGCAGACCAGATTGCCGACATTCTCGATGAACATCAGCGCATTGTCCGCGAGCCCCAGGGTTTCCAGCGCATGGCCGACCATGTGGGCGTCGAGATGGCAGCCTTTTCCGGTATTGACCTGGATCGCCTTGACGCCGGTGGCGCGGATGCGCTCGGCGTCGTTCGAGGTCTGCTGGTCGCCCTCGATCACCGCGATCGCGTGGCGCGCCTTGAGGTCGTCGATGGCGCGCACCAGCAGCGAGGTCTTGCCGGACCCGGGGCTGGAGACGAAATTCAGCGCCAGCACGCCCTTTTTGGCGAAAAAGGCGCGGTTCTCCTCGGCATAGGAGCGGTTCTTGGAGAGGATGTCGCGCTCGATCTGGACGATGCGCTCCTGGCTCATGCCGGGCACATGCACGCCCGCGATTCCCGCGCCGTAATCGAGCTTTTCGCCATGCGAATGACCGTGGCCATGGTCATGGTCATGGTCATGGTGGTGGTCGTGATCGTGGGCATGTCGTGGTCGTGGTCGTGATCATGATGATGGGCGTGGCCATGATCGTGGCCATGATCGTGGCTGTGTTCGTGGCCATGCGCGTGGTGGCCGTGCGCCTTGGCTTCCGCCGGCTTCTCGCCTGAAGCGCCGGCAGCTTCCTGGGTGGCCGTCCCGCAGCCGCAAACCGTGCACATTACTCGACCTCCAGTTCCTTGACGCGCATTTCATCGCCGCCTGTCATTTGCACATGATAGAGGCCACATTCGGGACAGGCGCCGAAACGCTCCTCCAGCGGCACCGTCTTCCCGCAATCCAGACACCAACCCTGCCCCGGCGTGCGGATGATCTCCAGCCTTGCGCCTTCGGCAATAGTGCCGCGCGTCGCCACATCGAAGCAGAATTCCATCGCCTGAGGCTCGACGCCGCCCAGCACGCCGATCTCCAGCCACACCGTCTTGACGCGCGCAAAACCCTGCTTGCGGCCTTCCTCGCGAAGTATTTCAACGACGCTTTCGGTCAGCGACATTTCATGCATGGGCGTTTTCCAACAACTCCGCGGCGACGCGAAGGCAGGGATCGAAAACGAAGGCCAGCCTCTCCACCCGCTGCTTCGCCGCCTCGCCTGCGCCAATATCCGCCCCGCGCAGCAACCGCACAAGGGGACCGTCGGGGTGGAAATTCCATTCGGTCGGCGCGACGATCGAATAGTCCACGATCCGCCCCGCGCCGTCGAGCCTTATTCGGTGAAACAATTTGCCGCGGGCCAACTCCACGGCGGCGAAGCCTTCGCCCGGCGCCAGAGATTTCGCCGCCAGCGCGTCCGGCGGCGGCGGCTCGCCCGCCAGCAGCAGCCCGATCATGTCGAGCGCCGCGGCCATGTCGGCAAAACGGGCCGCCAGTCGGCCCGAGAGCGTGTTGGCGAACCCGCCTCCCGCCTGCCGCGCGCTGGCGCCGGTCTCGACGCAACGCCCCGGCAAGCTTGGCGCGCGCGAAAAATCGGGAGCGGCCATCGCCTTCGCCACGGCGTCATCATCTGCCGGACGAAGCGGATCGACATCAAGCGGCCGCAAGCGCCAGTTCGGCTCATCCCCGACGACGTCAGCCCATTGACGGGCGAAAAGGCTCAAGCCACCCTCGGCGTAATCCCTCAACCCGAGCCTGAGCGCCGCCTGGCGGATGCTCTCGTAGAGGCGCGGCGCCGCCTCGCCCTGTTCGGGCAGGGCGTGCAGCGCCGCCAGGCTCTCTCGCAGGCAGGCAAGGGTCTCGACATCGGGCGCAGCGTCCTGCGGCCAGGACAGCAGGCTGGCGCGGAGCATTTCGCCAAGCCGCTCGCAATGCAGGCGCAATACCCGCGTGCGATGCTGGCAAACCTCTGGCGGCCGCCCCAGAGCCGCCTCGCCCGCGGCCTGCGCGGCGATCGATTGCGCCGCTGGGCAAAGGGCGAACAGATTGGCCGCCATCGCGTAAACCTCGCCCAGTTCGCGTCCCCGGAAAATTTGCGCGACGTCGACCCGCGGCGAAACGATCTCGACCCGGCCGATGCGGCCATCATGTGCGAGAACGCGGATTTTAAGCGGGCTGTCGATCAAGCTCATGGCGCCGTCCGGGCGCCGGAAAATCCGCCCCGCAACAGCGCGCGGCGATCCAGTTTCGGCGCTTCAGCCGTCTCGAGCAGGCGGAATTCCTCGGCCCGCTCGGCGGGCGTTTTCCGCTGGCCGCCCGGAGCGGCGTAAACGTCCCGCGCCGGCGCATCGGCCAGCGCGCCTGCATCCAGAATATCCGTCGAGCGCCGCCTGCGCCGTCGCTAGGGCCGCGTCCTGGTCGACGAAATCCTGCATTGGCGAGAACAGCGAACACATCAATAGTCGTTCGAAACCCGCATGATCCGCGACCAGGAAATCGATCCTGCCGCAGGGAAAGACCACGCTTTGCGTCGCGCCGGGCGCCGCAGTGATGGGCGGCGAACCGGCAGAGCGGCGCCAGCGCGATATTCATGAACCAGGGGGTGAGGACGATCCCCAGCGCCTGCCCGTTCCATTCGCGAAACCCGACGCAGGCGACATCGAGCGCCGGATTGCAGATCGGAACGTCCGCCATGGCGCGCATATTGACGTCCCGGAAATGCGCCTCCAGCCGCGCGGCAAGATCGCTTACCTCCTCGCGGGGCGCGACCTCCTCGCGGGGCGGCTCAGCCGTCATCGCCGAGCCTCATGAATTTCGACGGGGGCGCGTCGCATTTCGGGCAGCGCCAATCCCCAGGCAGTTCCGCGAAGGGCGTGCCGGGCGCGATTTGCCACACCGGATCGCCTTCCGAGGGATCATAGACATGCCAGCATATGCCGCATTCCATTTTCGCTGCGTCCTCGACATCATCCTGCTTGCCGAAATTCTCGAAGCCGCTCATGCGAAATAGGCCTCTTCGATCTCACGCAGCCTTTCGGCGCTGTCGCGGAAATCCTCGTCCGCCGCGCAGGCCGCGGCAGGCGCGTCGCCGATCTCCAGAGTGTCGAGAATGATCTGGTCGACCGAATTGAAATATTGCACCGACCAGACGTTTTTCGTCGCCGTGGACAGAATCCGGCAGGAGCCATAGCCCTTGGAGGCCAGGCGCACGCCGCCGGCGCCGAGCGAGGCCTGCAGGAACTCCATGTCTTCAGGGCTCATCGGCAGCAGGGTGAACGTGATGGTGTGGGTGGGCTGGCCCGGCCGGTGCGCCTCCGAGCGGCTGGCGATTTCGTTCAGCAGCGGCATGACGTTCATGGCGCCGGCGGGCGGCGCCCCAAAGACCAGCGGGCGCGTATTGACCAGCGCCGCGCGGCGGGCGATTTCCGGCAGGCTCGACACTTCGAGGTAATCGGCGAACAGCTTGCCTTCGGGGTCGGCGAAGCGCACCCGCCACAGGCCGGCCATGGTGGATTCCTGCACCTGCGCGGTGACGCCGTCGGGCATGGCCACCACGCCCGCGACCTCGCCGGAACCCAGCACCTGCTCCATCAATTCCGTCTCGTCGCCCGAGAATTCGGTGAGATCGAACAGCTTGCCCGGCTCGCCCGCCTTTTGCGCGTCCAGCGCCGCGGCGATCTCCGGCAGCATCTTGTGCACGCGCGGGCAGTGGCGGATCAGGGCCTCCGCCTTGCCGGTGGCGAGCAGGGATATGGCGCCCGAGGCCGTGCGGCCGCTGGAGGCTTCAGCCAGCGGATCGAAGCCGATCGGCATGATGGTCATGGCCTCTTCCGCGCCTTCGGGCGCAATCCAGAATCCGGCTTTCATGCGTCAGGCTCCGTGCGTATGGGTGAACTCGACTGTCGGTCCCTTCGACCCGGTCAGGACCGGCGCGGCGGGGTCGAGGAAGCTTTCGATCTTTTGCAGATAGTCCGACCAGTCCTGTATCTTCGGCAGCACCCCGACCGGATCGCCGCCACGCGTGACCGCAAGCGACGGAAACACGAAGACCTGGAAGCGGGATTTCAGCTTTGCTTCGGCTTCCGCCGTCACCACAGCGCCGCGCAGCCGCCCCTGGAAGGCCCGCAATATCTCAGGCAGGACCGCCGCGACGTCGCTGGTCTCGCTGCGCTCTCCCGCGAAAAACAGCAGGCAGTGCGGGCATTCGCCCTGCGCGGGGCTGAGAAAGGCGTCGATGCTGGTTTCATCGACCAGCGGCAATCCGTGCCGCTCGGTGAGCGCGCGGAGCAATGGCGTCGTCATGTGCGTTTCCCCGTTTTTCCAAATGGTTCCGCAAAAATCGCGCCATCGCCGGTATCGCGGTAAAACCTTGCAAATGCCGGGGATCGACGCCGCCCGCTGGAAAGCTATCTTACAGGTCAGGCTGGAAAGTTTCCAGTCGCTTCAACGCAAATGTTCGGGCAGTTGCGGTTCGCGATCGATCAGGTCGGCGAAGAGGGAGTCGAAATTCTCTCCGCGCATCGCGGCCTCCAGCCCTTTCAGGGCGTCGTCGATCTGTCGCGCCTCCAGCGCGTCAAGCGTGCGGATGGCGGTGTCGATATGAACAAGGACGTAGGTTCCGGCGGGCTGGGCGCCGATCAGCATCATGGAGACGCGGCGCGTTTCGCCCTCGCGCGCGCAAAGCGCCGAGAGTTCGTCGCCCTCCAGAATCCGCATCGGCACGCCAAGGCACATGTTATCTTTTCCTCAGGTCTCGCCCTGTTTTGGCATTCATTCACCCGGCCTGCAACCGCTCGTAGCCGGCCAGGTCGATGTCATTGCCAAGCAGCGGCTCGACTGCTTCCTGCGGCGCGCGGGGACGGCAAGGCGCGCCCCATTGCTCAAGGATCGCCGCCGCGACTTCCGCTGCGTAGCCCAGCTTCGAGCGTACCGGTTCGGTCAGCGGGCCGCCCCAGTCTTCCAGGTCGAGCGGCTGGCAGCCGATCAAGGCCAGCTTTTCCGGATAGCCGTCGAGCAGGTCGGCTGCGCTCAGCACCTCTTGGAAACCTGTCTGGTGCAGGCTCATTTTCTTGGCGCCGGTGAATTTCGGCACTTCGTCGCCCTGCACGATTTTCAGCGTTCCGGGCTCCAACCCGTAATCGATGGCGTCGAAAACCAGCAGGTAATCGGCCTCCTGCACGAATTGCACGAGATAGAGCCCCTGCGTGCCGCCGTCGAGCAGGCTGACGTTGGCGGGCAGATGGTAGCGGGCGTGGAACGTCTCCACCGCCCGCACGCCGAAGCCTTCGTCGGCCCAAAGAATATTGCCGATGCCGAGAACAAGGATCTTTGGTTGTTCCTTGCCCGCCATCACACGTCCTCGTCGCGGAACTGGCGTTCGCCGAGATACGATCGAGGAGATCATGCTCTGGCGCGACATGATGTCTTCGCGCACCGCCGCGTAGATATGGACGAATGGTGAAGAGGACCAGCGCCCACATGCCCAGATGATGCCAGGTGTGGACGTCCTGGCTGTTGGGAAAGATCGAGAACACCCAGCCGAACAGCTTGTAGAAGATCGAGCCGCGGCCCTCGCCTTCCGAATAGAGCGCGAAGCCGGTGCAGATCATGAACAGCGTGCCAGGGTGAAAACGCCGAACATCATGGTGTGGGCGAGCGGGTTATGCCCGACATATTGCTTCGGCCATTGCTCCAGGAAGGCATACCAGCGGAATTCATGCAGCACGCCCCTCCAGAAGGAATTTTCCAGAAGGGAATGTAGAAGATCTGCTTGGCGTGGCCGTTGCCGACAAAGGCCCAGTAGATGCGCAACAGGAAGCCGATGGCCATGATCTGGCCGGCGGCGAAATGGGTGAAGCGGATATAGCCCATCTGGAAATGGGCGCTGGCTTCGCCGGACAGGCTCGCCGGCGGCGAGGCGATCAGATAGCCGGTGACGAACAGCGCCACCATCGCCAGCGCATTGAGCCAGTGCCAAAGACGCACGGGCGCCTGATAGACATAGACCGTGCGGCGCGCGACGGTCTTTTCGTTCTTCGTGTCGGCAAGATCGGCCGGAGTAAAGGCGCTGACCGCCGGCGCGGCGGCGTCGCCGCCAAGCGCGTCCGCGATATGCGCCGCTATGCGTCAAATCCGTCATGACAGCCTCCCATAATGGTCTTCTTGATCTTCCCCTCTCCCGCAGGGGAGAGGGGACGTGTTGCTCTACCTCACCGTCACTTTCGCCATTTCCTGGCCGTCCGGGCTCATCACATGGGTCGAGCAGGCAAGGCAGGGATCGAAGCTGTGCAGGGTGCGCAGGATTTCCAGCGGCTGGGTCGGATCGGCCATCGGCGTATCCATCAGCGAGGCCTCGAAGGCGCCGATATTGCCTTGGGGATCGCGCGGGCTGCCGTTCCAGGTGGTCGGCACCACCGCCTGGTAATTGTCGATCTTGCCGTCCTTGATCTTGATCCAGTGCGCGAGCGCGCCGCGCGGCGCCTCGGTGAAGCCGACGCCCTTGACCTCGGCGGGCCAGGATCTTCGGGTCCCACTTTTCGACATTGGCGGTGGAGCTGTCGCCGGCCTTGATGTTGGCGACGAGCTTTTCATAGAAATGCAGCATCTTGTCGCCGGCCCACTGGCTTTCGAGCGCGCGCGCGGCCGTGCGGCCAAGCGTCGAGAACAGGGCGGGCAGCGGCAGGCCGAGATCCTTGAGCAGCTTGTCGACGGGGTCCTTGAACTCCGACTTGCCCTGGGCGTAGCCGACGACCCAACGGGCGAGCGGGCCGACTTCCATCGCGTGGCCCTTCCAGCGCGGCGACTTGATCCAGGAATATTTGCCGCCCTCGTCGAGATTCTCGATATTGGTCTTGGTCCCCTTGGCGTTGGGGCCGAGCTCGTAATGCGGCTCGGTCACGCCGTCCCAGGGATGCAGATCCCTTGGTCTCGTCGGGATATTTGTACCAGCTATGGCTGACGAATTCCTGGATTTCGTCGGGATCGCGGTGATTGACCGGGAAGATCTCGGCCAGGTTGCCGTTGATGATCGCGCCCTGCGGCAGGCAGAGATTGGCCGCCGTGTAATCATTGGCGCGTTCGGGAATGTCGCCATAGGCGAGAACGCTCTTGCCCGACAGGCCCCCGCCATAGAGCCAGTCCTTGTAGAAGGAGCCGATGGCCGCTACGTCGGGCAGATAGACGAGATTGTTGAATTCGATCGAGCGGTCGATGATTTCCTTGACGTAGTTCAGCCGCTCCATGTTGATCGCGCCGACGCCGCCAACGCCGTCGACATTGATCGGACAGGGCACGCCGCCCACCAGCCAGTTCGGATGCGGGTTCTTGCCGCCGAAGATGGTGTGGATCTTGACGATCTCCTTCTGGAAATCGAGCGCCTCGAGATAATGCGCCACCGCCATCAGATTGGCTTCCGGCGGCAGCCTGTAGGCCTTGCTGCCCCAGTAGCCGTTCTTGAACGGGCCGAGCTGGCCGGATTCGACGAATTTCTTCAGTCTTGTCTGCAAATCCTTGAAATAGCCGGGCGAAGACAAGGGCCATGACGATATCGACTGCGCCAGCGCCGAGGTCGCCTTGGGATCGGCGGAGAGCGCCGAGACCACATCGACCCAGTCGAGCGCGTGCAGATGGTAGAAATGCACGATGTGGTCATGCACCTGCAACGCCAGCTGCATGATGTTGCGGATGGAATTGGCGTTTTCCGGGATCTTGATCGAAAGCGCGTCTTCGACCGCGCGCACCGAAGTCAGCGCGTGGGTGCCGGTGCAGACGCCGCAGATCCGCTCGGTAAAGGCCCAGGCGTCGCGCGGATCGCGGCCGCGCAGGATCACTTCGATGCCGCGCCACATGGTGCCGGTGGAGACGGCGTTGCGGATGACATTATTGGAGTCGACATTCACTTCGACGCGCAGGTGGCCTTCGATCCGGGTGACCGGATCGACGACGATGCGCTTGCCGGAATTGTCGAGATTGAAACCGTTCGGTGTCTGGACCGTCATGGTTGCGTTTCCTCAATTTGGAATTTTCTGGAGCGCGGCTCAAAGAGTTTTCAAGCGAAGCGGAGTCGGGTTCGCGTGAAGAGCCCCGACCGGAGCTCTAGGCGTCGGTTTTGGGCGCCTTGTCGTCATGCTTGACCGAGACGCGGCCGATGGCGGTGACGGCGGCATGCGCGGCGATGGCGACGCCGACCGTCGCTGCCGCGGCGACGCCGATCTTGTCGGCATTGGCCTCGACGCCGAAGGGGTGGATGCTTGACAGGCGCTCGTAGAACGGCCCCTTGTCCCAGAACCCGTCCTCCGAACAGCCGATGCAGCCATGGCCCGACTGGATCGGGAAGGACACGCCATTGTTCCAGCGCACCGTCGAGCAGGCGTTATAGGTGGTCGGACCCTTGCAGCCCATCTTGTAGAGGCAAAAGCCCTTCTTCGCGCCCTCGTCGTCCCATTCCTCGACGAACTGTCCGGCGTCGAAATGGGGGCGGCGATAGCACTTGTCGTGAATGCGCTGCGAATAGAACATTTGCGGCCGGCCCTGCCGGTCGAGTTCGGGCAGGCGGCCGAAAGTGGTGATGAAGGTGACGACGCCGGTCATCACTTCCGCGATCGGCGGACAGCCGGGAACCTTGATGATCGGCTTGTTGGTGATGACCTTGTCGATCGGCGTGGCCTGCGTCGGGTTCGGCTTGGCCGCCTGCACGCAGCCCCAGGAGGCGCAGGCGCCCCAGGCGATGACCGCCATGGCGTCCTCGGCCATCATCTTCAGTTTTTCGACGAAGGGCTTGCCGCCGTCGATGCAGAACATGCCGCCTTCGTTGAGCGGCGGATTGCCTTCGACGGCGAGGATGTACTTGCCTTTGTATTTCTGCCGGGTTTCCTCGAGGATGGCTTCGGCCTGGTGGCCGGCGGCGGCCATCAGCGTGTCGTCATAGTCGAGCGAGATCATCGACAGCACGACGTCCTTCACCAGCGGATGCGCGGAGCGAATGAAGCTCTCCGAGCAGCAGGTGCATTCGAGCCCGTGCATCCAGATCACGGGAACGCGTGGATTGGTCTCCAGGGCCTGCGCGACATTGGCCGCGCCGGTCGCGCCGAGGCCCATGCTGGCCGCGGTGAGGCTGCAGAATTTGGTGAAATTGCGCCGGGTGACGCCCTGCCGACGGATCACATCGTAAAATGTCTCGGATGCGGACATGAAGCGCCTCCCCTTGCTGTTTCGTCGTCTCCGCTTTTCGGCAGGCCTGCCTTGGCGGTTGACGACAAGTTGGCAAAAAAGGCGCCAATTGCGGCGAAGCGTCGCTGTTTTTTATTATTTCGGTTGTTTTCAATTAGTTGCCGAAATACCGCGCTGGGTTGCGAGGCGCTGGACGGCGGCCGGGTGGAAAGCGCGCTGCCGCCCCGCACCAAGCTTCTTTGCAGGGCGGCGAGCAGCCCGCGTTACCGCGCCTTCGCGCCGGCGTAGAAATCGACCGTCGCCGCCAGTCCCTGCTCGAAAGGCGTGGCCGCCCCGCCGAACCGGCCCGCGAAGCTGGAGGCGTCCACCAGATAGGGCCTGTCGGTCTGGAAGCGCATTTCGATCAGCTCGTAAACCGTCCGGTCGAACAGCCCGATGACATGCAGCAGCGGCTTCGGCAGGACGCTGATGCGCGGCGGGACGCCGAGCTTTTTCGCTGCGCTTTCGATCAGGGCGCGCAAGGTTTGCGTCGGCGCATTGGGCGCATGCCAGGCTTGGCCATAGGCGTCGGACGGCGCGTCCAGCAAAGTGACGAGGGCGCGGGCGAAGTCCGGGACATAGGTGAAATCATGGGGGTGGTCGGGCGAATAGGGAATGAGCGCCGCCTTGCCCTCAGCCAGCCTCTTGACGCCATAGGCCGACAGCACGGAATTTTCGACGTCCGGCCCGTAAAAGTCCGAGGCCCGGACGGCGACAGCTTGAACCCGCCCGTCGCCGTGCGCGGCCAGCCAGGCGCGCGTGATTTCGGCGCGGACGCGCGGCTTGCGGCCGAAATCCGTCAGGGCCATGTCCTCGACCAGCGGACGATCCTGCGGCCCGTACATGTAGAGATTGTCGGCGAAGACGAAGCGCGCCTTTGCCGCCTCGCAGGCGGCGAGCAAATTCGCGAGGGCTTTCGGCCAGGCCTGCGCCCAGATGCGGGAATCATAGGGGAAGCCGATGCAGCAGATCGCCGCCGCGCAGCCGGCGCAGGCGCGCCTGACGCTCTCGGGGTCGAGCGCGTCGGTCGCGAGAAATTCCATGCCGGCGGGTAAGGCCGCGGGCGCCTTGCGCTGGGCGATCCGCACGCGGTCCCCGCGCGCCGCAAGCAGCCGCGCTGTTTCGCGGCCGACGGCGCCATATCCGAAAATCACGACCTGCATGAAAGCCACTCCCGCCAGTTCGTCCGGCAAGAATGTTAATCCAGTTTACATCCGCGCGTAAAGCCCCTCGCCCCTCAGGAATGCCCTTCTCGCACCAGCACGGGATCGCCGCGATAGAGATCGGGAAACAGCCGCTTCAGGTTCGCCACCTTCGGCAGGTCGTTGTAGACGATATAGGGATAGGTCGGATTGAGCGCCAGGAAGTCCTGGTGATAGTCTTCCGCCGGGAAGAAGCGATGGCCGGGCTCGATCTTGGTCACGATCGCCGCATCATAGGCGCGGGCCTGGTTCAACTGCGCGACATAGGCTTTCGCCACGCGCGCCTGGTCCTCATTCTCGGGGAAGATCGCCGAGCGATATTGCGTCCCGCGGTCGGGCCCCTGGCGGTTCAGCTGCGTCGGATCGTGGGCGACCGAGAAATAGATCTGCAGGATGCGCCCATAGCTGATCTCGCGCGGATTGAAGGTGACGCGCACCGACTCGGCGTGGCCGGTGTCGCCGCGCCCGGTCATCTCGTAATGCGCGGTCGCGGCCTCGCCGCCTTCATAGCCCGACACCGCGCTGGTGACGCCCTTGACGTGCTGGAACACGCCCTGCACGCCCCAGAAGCAGCCGCCCGCCAGCACCACGGTCTCCGGGCCGGCCTTCGGCGTTTCGTCCTGAACCGGCGGCGGAATCACCCGCGCCTCCTCGGCCGCCCGGCGCGCAGGCGCCGAGGCCAAGAATGGCCGCCGCCGCCAAAGTCATACGCCTGATCGTTTCGCTGTATGTGCCGCGCATGAAACACTCCCATTTTTTGTCGAAGCCTGACCGAAAATTCGCTCGGGTGAGTCAGCTGGCGGTGATTTCGAGAACCGGAACGGAGCGGAGTTTTGTCCGTGAGCGCCGGAAGCGCAGAAATTGCCGCCAGATGGCCGCCCGAGGTGAATTTACGGCCGGCTTTTCAGCCGAAGGTGAAGGCGTAGGCTCGCACGCCCGGATCGAGGAATTTTATCGAAAACAGCCGGTCGCCGATGGCGCCCTGCTGGCGCACGAGCTGGTAGAGCCGCTCTCCCGTCACCACGCCCTCGCCTTGCGCATTGACGTCGGCGCCGTGGTTTTCGCCCGGAGGCGCGCCGTCGATGGTCACGACGAAATGCACGGCCTTGCCATCCTCGCCGGGGCCGAGCACCAGATGCAGGTCCCGTGCATGGAACCTGTATTCGATGACGCCGCCCGGCTTGTCGAGCGCCGCCTGTTCCGCGCCGATGGTCCAATCGCCCGCCAGCGCCCATTGATTCAGCCGCAGGTCGCCGGCGACATAGGCGTGGCTTTCGTCCTGCGCGGCGCCGCCGGGCGAAGCGAAGTTTTCCGCCCGTTCCGCGCCGAGATAGGTTTCCGGCGATTTCACGTCGCCCATGTCCGGCGCCGCCTCGGCCCCGGTGGCCTTGACCTTGACGACATCGCCGCGCTCGCCGCCGCTCGCTTTCAGGTTCCTGCCCGCCTCGGCGAGCAATTGCCGGATGATCTTTTCGGAGCCGGCGTAATCGCCCTCGCCGAAATGGTGGTGGCGGATGCGGCCTTGCGCGTCGATGAAATAATGCGCCGGCCAGTACTGGTTGTGGAAGGCGCGCCAGATCGCATAGTCATTGTCGATCGCCACGGGATAGTCGATCTTCAGATCGGCGACCGCCGTCTTCACATTTGGCACGCTCTTCTCGAAGGCGAATTCCGGCGCATGGACGCCGATCACCACCAGACCCTGGTCGCGATACTTGTCCGCCCAGGCCCGCACATAGGGCAGCGTGCGCAGGCAATTGATGCAGGAATAGGTCCAGAAGTCGACCAGCACGACCTTGCCCTTCAACGCCTCGGCTGAGAGCGGCGGCGAGTTCAGCCACTCCACCGCGCCCGACAGCGACGGCAGCGTCCCCTCGACCGGCAAGTCGTCCGCAAGGGCCTCCTGCGGCTTCATCGCCGTCTGCTTCGGCGCCATCATCATCATGCCGGCGCCGCTGTCGCCATCCGCGACGACCGACGGCGCCGCCGCTTGCGCGTGAAACCTGTCGAGCAGCCCCTGCTCCAGTTGCGCCGTGCGCGCCGCCGAAAGGCGGGTGAGCAGACCCGTGTCGGCGCCGAGCGCAATCGCGACGACGGCGGCCACCACGACCAGCCCGAAACCGCGGCGAACCCATTCGCCCGCGCCAAGCGCGCGCTTCATGGCGGCGAAAACCCGTCCGCCGACCAGCAGCGCCAGCGCCAGCGAGGTCGCGGCGCCCAGGGCGTAGGCGAGCAGCAGGAAGGTGGTCGCGGCGCTGGCGCCTTGCAGCGCCGCGCCGGTGAGGATCAGGCCGAGGATCGGCCCGGCGCAGGGCGCCCAGAGGAAACCGGTGGCGACGCCGAGCAGCAGCGCCGAGGCGAAGCCGCCATCGCTGATCCGCCTTTTCCGACAGGCTGCCGCCCAGCGCCACCAGCGGCTTGGCCAGGCGGTCGGACAGGCCGGGAAACAGCAGCGCCAGGCCGAACAGCGCGAGCAGCGCCAGGGCGACATAGCGGCCGATGTCATTGGCGCGCGCCGCCCAGCCGCCGCCGACCGCGGCGAGCGTCGCGACGGCGGCGAAGGTCGCGGCCATGCCCGCGAGCATGGGCAGGCCCCGCCGCAGGAAGGATTTTCCGGCGCCGGCGAAGACGAAGGGCAGCACCGGCAGGATGCACGGGCTGGCGATGGTCAGGGCGCCGCCAAGAAAAGCGAGAAGGAACAGGACCATGACATGACTTTCTGGTGGAGGGTATCAAGCGGCCCTGAACTTGAGCGCGAGCCCGTTCATGCAATAGCGCAAGCCGGTCGGCTTCGGCCCGTCGTCGAAGACATGGCCGAGATGGCCGTCGCAGCGCCGGCAATTCACCGCCGTGCGGCTCATGCCGTAGCTGTGGTCGGTCAATTCGACCACCGCCTTGTCCAGCGGCTTCCAGAAGCTGGGCCAGCCGGTGCCGCTGTCGTATTTGGTTTCCGATGCGAAAAGATCGAGATCGCAACCGGCGCAGGCGAAGGTTCCCCGGCGCTCCTCGTGGAGAAGCGGGCTGGTGAAGGCGCGCTCGGTGCCTTCCTTGCGCAGGATGGCGTATTGCTCGGGCGTCAGGATCTTGCGCCATTCCTCGTCCGTGTGTTCGACATGGCCAGCCATGGGCGCGCCCTCGGCGAAGAGAGAGCGAGGCCGAAAAGCCAGCGCGCCCGCCGCGGCGGCGAGGTTGAGCAAACCGGCCCGCAGGGCCTTGCGACGGGTCATCATGGGCGTCTCCGTTTGATTTCGTTCCTGAGCCAGATACGTGTCCGGGGGCGTCCTCGTTACAGCGCAAAGCGAGAAAAATGCGATCCATGAGCTATTTGGGCCTGATGGCGCATTCCGCGCAAGCGACGAGCGGCGCGACTCGATCATTCTGGCGAGAGGAGAAAGAGGACGAGAGGAGAAATTGCGGCCTGACGCTGACGGCGCGTTATCTTGAGCGGCGCATCATCGCCGGCCCAAGCGCATGGACCAGGAGCGCCAGAAGGCCGCCCTCTTTCGCCGTTTCCAGCATCTTGCAATATTGCTTTTGTTCTGATCCGCGCAAATATGCGGGAAAATCATCTTTTCTTGCGCATTTTTTTTGCGAAGCGAAGATTCGCCCCGGCAAATCCCCGATCCACATTGCGCTGATTTGCGCCTAGATATTCAGCTTGACCAGCGTGTCCATCATATCGGCGCTGGTCTTCATCGCCTGGGAATTCGACTGGAATCCTCTTTGCGCGATGATCATGTTGGTCAGTTCCGTCGCCACATCGACGGTGGACGCCTCGAGGTTCCCGGACCGGATGGTCCCGAAACCGGCCGCGCCCGCGACATTGACCGTCGCCTCGCCCGACAGTTCGGTGAGGGAAAACACATTGCCGCTCTGCGCCGCCAGGTTGTCCGGGCTCTGCACGCTGGCCAGCGGAACCTGGTAGGGCGTGACCGTCGCTCCGCTGGCGTTCTGGTAGGACACTTGGCCATTGGCGGCGATGGTGACCGAATTCTGCGGCGTCGCCGCGGCGATATTGACGACCTGCATGCCGGTGAGCGCGCTCGCGTTTTGCGCCTGCACGCCCGAGGAGGCCGCGCCCATCAGGTAGAAGCCGGCGGCGTTGACGAGATTGCCGTTGGCGTCGGGCACGAAGGAGCCGGCGCGGGTCAGGAAGCATTTGCCGGTGGAGTCCGAGACGACGAAGAAGCCCTTGCCATTGACCGCAAGATCGGTGGAAGAAGCCGTGCTTTGCAGGCTTCCCTGCTGCGTCGACCGTATCACCGAATTCATGGTGACGCCGCCCGCCCCGAGCGCGGAGGCGCCGACCACCGAATTCTGGATGTTTTCGCCCGACATCGCCTGCGTCCAGTTCGGCTGGTTGACCATGGTTTCGAACCGGGTATTGACGTTCTTGTAGCCGACGGTGGTGACGTTCGACATGTTCTGGCCGATATTGGCCAAGTAATTGGCGCCGACGGTCATCCCGCTCACGCTTGACGTCATCGAATCGTAAAGGCCCATGGGTTTGCTCCCGCGCGTGATCGGAAGCGATCATGACCTGCCCAGCTTGCTCGAAGCTTGGCGCTGGGAGCGAAGAAAGCCTCAGTGCTTCAATAATCTCTCCGGCGCGGCGTTATCCTGCGGCGTAAAAACATCGTTCTCGACCAGTCGCGCCCATTCGGTGAGCGCGTCTGCCAGAAACATGGTTGCGTCGCGCCCGTTGAACTCCCTGCCATGAGCCAGCAACTTCATCTGCAGGGCGAGATAATGCGCCTGCACCAGCGTATCGAGCAAAATATGTGTTTCTTCTTCGCTTTCACGATATTCCGCAACGACATCTTTCATAAGCCTTAACTCTCTACAGGCAGATTGGAGCGCGAACGCTGCGTCGTCTATTCCCAGCGGACGCGACCACGGCGGCGCATCCGTCGGACAGCATAAGGCAAGATGCGGCAAAGTGAATGTTATGAGACCAACATTTTCCACCGCCCCTTGCCCGGCCCGGCCAAAGAGGGATTCGACGGCGCGCCGATGACCCAGAAGACTCCCGATATTCAAGCGATCCTGAATTCCTGTTCCGTTTTCCAGACCTTGACCGAGGCGCAGAAACGCGAACTGGCGGGCAAGGCGCGGATCGAACATTACAGCGGGCGCACCCTTCTGACCATGCGCGGCGAAACGCCGGAATATATTCGCTATATCGTCAGCGGCAGCGCCGACCTCGTCCTCTCCACCGCCGATGGCGGCTACTCCTGCCTGCCGATGTTCGAAGGCAGATGGGCGACGTGGCTGGGCTGCTTCGGCTCCGAACCCCTGGTGCATGACCTGTGGAGTTCGGCGCCCGCCATCTATGTCGCCTTTCCCTGCCGCGACATCCAGAGGGTCATCGCCAACAATGCCGACGCCTTGCGCGAAGTGATCGAACAGGTCGGGGAGTGGACGCGCTTCCTCACCGGCTGGATGCTGTCCTTCGCCGCCTATGGGCCCGAGAAACGGCTCGTCTATCTGCTGCTGCTGGCTTCCTCCGACACCTGCTCCATCGCCGTCGAGGGCCGTCCGGCCGCCGTCACCCAGACCCATATCAGCCAGCTCGGCTTCGGCTCCCGCCAGAAAGTCAGCCGGTTGCTGCGCGGCCTCGCCGACAAGGAATTGATCGAGATGAAATATGGCGGCGTGGTCATTCCCTCGCGCGCGCGGCTATTGAAATTCATTGCCGAAGACGCGCCGCGCTCGAGCATCGACGCGAAAAAAGCCTGACGCCGCCATTATGAGGCCATGGCGTCGGCCTGCCCCGGCTTGCCGCTTGCGCGCTCATTGCCTGAGCCGCCTTCCAGCCTGCGACTCTCGCGCGCCAGGATGGACTTGACATCCAGGCCGGCAATCGGCCGGCTCCGATCGGAGGGTATGTCGCCGGCCAGTTGCAGCATCAGGTAGCGGGCGCAGCACACGCGCAGGAAAGACGCGAAATTCTCCACCGCGCCTTGCGCTTCGAGCAGTTCGTCATAAAGGCGCGCCAGCATTTCGGCGACGCTCAGACTGTCGCGCGCGGCGATTTCCTCCAGCAGGCGCCAATAGATGTTTTCCAGCCGGACGCTGGTGGAAAATCCATGCAGCCGCACCGACCGCAAGCGCGACACCCACAAGGCGGGATCGGCATCGACGAACAATTGGCACATTTCGCGCGCCTCCGGCGTCTCGCGTGCGGCGTTCACCTGCACATGGGAGCGCGCGCGGGCTTTTGCAAACCCGCGCTTGCTGCTTCGGGGCGCGCAATCTAAGCGGCGGCCCTGATCTCTTCACGGCCGATGGAAGCGCCGACGCGGGTCAGGAATTGCGCCAGCCAGGCCGGATGCGCCGGCCAGGCCGGGGCAGTGACGAGATTGCCGTCGGTCACCGCGGCGTCAATGGCGATATCGGCAAAGACGCCGCCCGCCATCTCCACTTCCGGCCGGCAGGCCGGATAGGCCGAAACCTTGCGGCCGCGGATGACGTCGGCGGCGGCAAGGAGTTGCGCCGCATGGCAGATCGCCGCGACCGGTTTGTCCGCGGTGAAGAAGTGGCGGACCATCTCCAGCACCTTGGCGTCGAGGCGCAGATATTCCGGCGCGCGGCCGCCCGGCAGCACCAGCGCGTCATATCTGGCGCAGTCGATCGCGTCGAAGCTCGCGTTCAACGTGAAATTATGGCCGCGCTTTTCGCTATAGGTCTGCGCGCCTTCAAAATCATGGATCGCGGTGGCGATGGCGTCGCCGGCCTTCTTGCCGGGGCAGATGGCGTGGACGCGATGGCCGAGCGCCAGCAGCGTCTGGAACGGGACCATGACCTCGTAATCCTCGGCGAAATCGCCTGTTATCAGCAGAATGTCCTTGCCGCTCATGTCATCCTCCTTGCGCTGTTTTGCGCGCTTGCGGGAGGCATTATGCGGCCGCCGTTTTGCCGGGGGGTGTTACCCGGCTATCGCGGCGGAGACGAAAAAAAACGGCCGAGCGCAAGAATGCGCTCGGCCGTTTCCCTTACCAAAAAAGCAATCAGGCCATCTTGTCGACCTGGCCATATTCCAGTTCGACCGGCGTGGCGCGGCCGAAGATCGACACCGCGACCTTTACGCGCGAGCGGCTTTCGTCGACTTCCTCGACCAAGCCCTCGAAGGAGGCGAAGGGGCCGTCGTTGACGCGCACCTTTTCGCCGATCTCGAAGGAGATCGTGGTCTTCGGGCGTTCGACGCCCTCCGCGACCTGGCCCTTGATGCGGTCGGCCTCGTGCTCGGGAATCGGCATGGGCTTGTTGTCGGAGCCGAGGAATCCCGTGACCTTGGGCGTGTTCTTGATCAGATGGAAGACATCGTCCGACAGATCGCATTTCACCAGGACATAGCCCGGGAAGAACTTGCGCTCGGAATTGAACTTCCTGCCGCGCCGGACTTCCACGACGTTTTCGGTGGGCACCAGGATTTCATCGAATTTTTCGGTCAGTCCACGCTGCGCCGCGCCTTCCCGGATCGCTTCCGCGACCTTTTTCTCGAAATTGGAATAGGCGTGGACGATATACCACCGCTTGGTCATGGAATTTTTCCGCGAAATATCTGGAGTGAAAGGTCTCAGTGGCCGAAGCTGAGGATGAAGCCGACGCCGAGACGGATGACCTGATCGACCGAAACGAAGAAAATCGCGGCCATCACCACCATCAGCGCCACCAGCCCCGTGGTGATCATGGTCTCGCGGCGGGTCGGCCAAGTCACCTTGTTGGCCTCGGCGCGCACTTCCTGCATGTATTTAAACGGATTGGCCATGCTTCGTCCCGACTCGTCCGCCGCCGTGTCATGAGGGATCCGGCGGGTTGCGAAAAGAAAGGCGGCGCGGGACCTTTCGGTCGCGCGCCCCATATTGGCCTCTTATAACCAAGGCCGGGCCAAGTTCAAAGGATTTTATTGACAGGCGCGAAGACGCCGTCAGCCGGCCTTGCTGCGGTTGCGCCGCGCCCACTGGTTGAGCCCCTCCACCAGCATGGAAAAGCCGATGGCGGCGTAGATGAACCCCTTCGGGACCGGATAGCCAAAGCCGTCGGCGACGAGGGTCATGCCGATCAGCAGCAGGAAGCTGAGCGCCAGCATCTTCACTGTGGGATGCTTGCGGATGAAGACGCCGATGGGGCCGGAGGCCCAGATCATCATGCCGACGGCGACGATCACGGCGGCGAACATGATGGTCAGGTCGTCGGCCATGCCGAGCGCGGTCAGCACGCTGTCGAGGGAAAAGACAATGTCGAGCAGGGCGATCTGGGCTATCGCCCGCGCCATCGAGCCCGCGCTCTTGCCGTCAGGCGCGTCATCGCGGTCGGGGTCGATTTCCCCATGGATTTCCATCGTGCCCTTGTAGAGCAGGAACAGGCCGCCGAGCGACAGCACGATGTCGCGGCCGGAAAATCCATGGCCCAGCACGTGGAAAAGCGGCAGGATCAGCCTGGTCAGCCAGAACATGCTGGACAGCAGGGCGAGCCGCAGCGCGACGGCGAGGGCCAGGCCGATCCGGCCGGCAAGGGCCTGTTTTTCGACGGGCAGGTTTTGCGTGGCCAGCGCGACGAAGACGAGGTTGTCGACGCCGAGCACGATTTCGAGCCCCGTCAGCGTCAGCAGGCTGAGCCAGGCTTGCGGATGAGCGAAAACCGCGAAGATTTGCAATGGGCATTCCCCCGAGGCGCTGAGTCGGCGTCAGCCGCAAGGGACACAAAGCCAAAGCCCTGCCGGATTGCAAGACGAAAATGGCGCAAAAATTCTT
Organism: uncultured Alphaproteobacteria bacterium; assembly: GCA_963710275.1. Lineage (GTDB taxonomy): Bacteria > Pseudomonadota > Alphaproteobacteria > Rhizobiales > Beijerinckiaceae > Rhodoblastus. The sequence goes on from CAVPZS010000002.1 coordinate 287,739, forward strand.
GGCGCGATGCGGCGCGGCGTGGTCCAATGACGCCCATGAGCCTGATTGACGCGAGAACAGCTGTTGCGACGCATGTTCGACGCCGCCATCGCCTCGGCGCAGCCGGCGCTGTGCCTGCCGCAATATTTGCCGCCGCGCCCCAGGGGCCGGACCATCGTCATCGGCGCGGGAAAAGCCTCTGCCGCCATGGCGCAGGCCCTTGAAGGCCATTGGGCAAAAGTAAATTGTAATTCGCCGCTCGAAGGGCTCGTCGTCACCCGTTATGGCTATTCCCAGCCCTGCGAGCGCATAAAAATCGTCGAGGCGGCGCATCCCCTGCCCGACGAGGCGGGCATGCGCGCCGCGCAGGACATCGCGCGGCTGGTCGGCGGCCTCGGCGCCGACGATCTGGTCATCGCGCTGATTTCGGGCGGCGGCTCGTCGCTGCTGGCGGCGCCCGCGCCGGGCCTGACTCTCGCCGACAAGCAAGCGGTCGCCGCGGCGCTGCTGAAAAGCGGCGCGACGATTTCGGAAATCAATTGCGTGCGCCGGCATTTGTCTTCGCTCAAGGGCGGCCGCCTCGGCGCGCTTTGCGCCCCGGCCAAGCTTGTCGCCCTGTTGATTTCAGACGTTCCCGGCGACGATCCGCTCGACATCGCCTCCGGCCCCACCGTCGCCGACCCCACGACCTGCGCCGACGCGCTGGCGGTGCTGGCGCGCTATCGTGTGGACGCGCCCGAAGCGGTGCAAAAGCTGCTGCGCGGCGGCGCCTGCGAAAGCATAAAGCCTGGCGATCCGCGTCTGGCGCGGGCGGAGACGCGGATGATCGCCACGCCGCACATGGCGCTGGAAGCCGCCGCCCAGGCCGCGCGCGGACGCCGGCTATGAAGCGATCATCCTCAGCGACCGCGTCGAGGGCGAAGCGCGCGAGGTCGCCAAGGTCTTCGCCGCCCTGGCGCTCGAATGCGCCGCTCGTGACGCGCCGTTCCGGCCGCCCTGCGTCCTGCTTTCCGGCGGCGAGACCACGGTCACCGTGCGCGGCACAGGTCGCGGCGGCCGCAATGTCGAGTTCCTGTTGTCGCTGGCCCTCGCGCTCCGGGGCGCGCCCGGCGTTTACGCCCTGGCCGGCGACACCGACGGCGTGGACGGCGCGGAGGAGATCGCGGGCGCGGTGATCGCCCCCGACAGTCTCGAGCGCGCCCGGGCCGAGGGTATCGATCCGCGCGAAAAACTCGACGACAACGACGGCCACGGCTTTTTCTCCGCCTTGGGCGACAGCGTCGTCACCGGGCCGACCCTGACCAATGTCAATGATTTCCGCGCCATCCTGATCGAAGGCAAATAAAGCTGTTGGGAGAAGGAGGCGCCGCCTCAGGGCTTGAGCTCGGCCAGTTCCATGTGAAGCGCGATCAGCATGTCCGCCGCCGAATCTTTGGTCGCATGGCTGCTGATGGGAAAGAAATGTTCGCCCTCGCGCTGGCCGACGAAAATCCAGTAGGTTTTCGCGCGGCGACGGAACAGGCCCGAGGGCTTGCCGACCCCGAGGCAGACGACCGCCTCGGCGTCCCCGACGATCAGGGAGAGATCGGTAGCGTCGAAATGGTCGATCCCCTCCTGCGACGCATTGAAACCGGGGGAATTTTCGGCGGCGCGGCGTTTTGCGAGGGCGCGGCGGATCGCCGTCTTGATCGAGTCCGGCAGGAGCGCGGCGTCCACGAGGCGGTCGTCGCGGGGAATGTCCCGCGGCTGCGGCATGAAGGGCTCCGAGGAAGGACAAGCGAATCCAGAGAATACTAGCCTGTCCGTAGCGGCAAGTGAAGCGCAGGCGACGGGAGAAGCGACCTCACTCCATCGCCGCGGCCTTCAAGATGCAGATCATCACCGCCCGCGCTGAAATGGCGCCGGCGTTGCGGATCAGGTGCGGGCGGTCGGCGCGATAGCGCAGGGTCTCGCCGGCGCGCACGATTTCCGTCTCGCCGCCGACCTCGACCTGCAACTCGCCCTCGCCCACCGACAGGCATTCCACCGCGCCGCGCTGGTGGGCGTCGGATTCCAGCACGCCGCCCGGATCGGCCAGCAAATCATAGCTTTGCAGCCATTCCACGGTCTTGATCCAGCCGGTGATCGCCAGCCGGCATTTGCCGTCGTCGGAAACGAGGATCGGCGTATCCCCCCGGGAAATCTTCTCGATGAAGGGCGAATTGTCGCGGTCCTGCAGCACCCGCTCGATCGAGACGTCCAGCGCCTGCGAAAGGCGCCAGATCGTCGCCAGCGTCGGATTGGTCTCGTTGCGCTCGATCTGGCTGATGATCGACTTGGCGACGCCTGATTGTTCGGACAGTTCCGACAGCGAGAGATTATAGGCCTTGCGCAGCCGCTGCACGGTCTTGCCCAGCTGCCCCGATACCGCTACGGCGCCCGCCTCCAGCGCCTTCTGCTTGTCCCGCCCCTCGACGCCCATAGGTTCATTCCAGACAAAATTCTGCGCTCGTTTGTCAGACTAGCCAGTTTCGTTTGGAATATCGAACGAAAAACAGGAATCCGGCGCTCCGTCGTCTCATGAATTAGGCGAAAGGGCCGCCGCCGCGCGCAACTATCGCCGCCTTGCGGCGCGCACGCCTTTCGCCCAGGATCGCCAGCAGGCCCGAGCCGGCGATGGCCGCCGCGCCGATCAGGACCGCGAGGCTTGGCCATTGATCGAAAAAGGCCACGCCGGCCAGCAGCGCCCAGACCATGGCGAGGTAGTCGAAGGAGGCGAGCAGTGAGACGTCGGCGAAGCGATAGGCCTGGGTCATGAGGATTTGCGCGACGCCGCCGGCGACGCCGACCACCGCCAGCGCGCCCCAGACGCGCGCATCCGGCGCGACATAGGCCTGCGAGGCGAAGAATGGCGCTCCCGGCGCGCTCGCCGGCCAGACTTGCGCGAGCGCCAGCACCAGACCGCCGAAAAGCGTGGTGAGGCAGGTGAAATAGAAGACGATGGCGCCGGTATGCTCGGAGGCTGTCAACCGCCGCGTCTGCACCTGCGCCATGGCGGCGCAACCCGCGCCGGTCAGGGCGATGATGGCGCCAAAACCTTGCGCGGCCAGAACCTTGCGCGCCCGCGCCCGCGACCAGGCCGAAATGATCCGAAAGCATGGCGAGCACGCCGGTAAATCCGATCGCCACCGCAATCCAGCGCGCCAGATGCACCTTTTCGCGCAGTCCGAACGCCGCGATCAGGGTGATGAAGATCGGCGATGCGTAAAAATAGGCGGTGGCGTCGGCGAGCGGCAGCAGCGACAGGCTCATGAAATTGGCGAACATGCCGGCCGATCCGAACAGTCCGCGTCCCAGATGGCCGAGCGGGCGGCGCGTCGCCAGATGGCCCGGCAGGTCGCCGCTGACACGGAGCCAGGCCAGCAGCACCGCCAGGGCGAAGGCGGAGCGGAAGAACACGATCTCCGCCACCGGACAATCCGGCGCGGCCGAGCGCACGCCGATCGACATGGCGGTAAAACCGAGGGTGGCGAGGGTTTTCAGTAGAATACCGGTGAACATCCAGGGTCCGAAATCAGCATCGTCATCGTAACGCAATATTAGGATGGCAGCACGTTCAGGAGAAAATCCAGCGAGCACGACCATGACCGAAGCGCATGATGCGAATGCCGACTCAAGCCAGCCGAACCATTATCGCACTTTGTTTCTTTCGGATATTCATCTGGGCACGCGCGGCAGCCAGGCGGACCTGCTGCTGGACTTCCTCAGGCACAATGAATCCGAGGAGCTTTTCCTCGTCGGCGACATTGTCGACGGCTGGCGGCTGAAATCCGGCTGGTACTGGCCGCAGGCGCATAACGACGTCATCCAGAAGTTGCTGCGCAAGGTGCGCAAGGGCGCCCGGGTGGTCTTCATTCCCGGCAATCACGACGAATTCGCCCGGGATTTCGTCGGCATGGAGTTCGGCGGCGTCGAGGTCGTCGACCACGTCATCCACGAAACTGCCGACGGCAGGAAATTCCTGGTGATCCACGGCGACCAGTTCGACATTGTCGTGCGCCACGCCCGCTGGCTCGCCCATCTCGGCGACTGGGCCTATGATTTCGCGATCTGGATCAACACCTGGTTCAACGCCCTGCGCAGGCGGCTCGGCCTGCCCTACTGGTCCTTCTCGAAATGGGCCAAGCTCAAGGTGAAGAACGCGGTCAGCTTCATCGGCGCCTTCGAGGTCCTGCTTGCCGGCGAGGCCCGCAAGCGCGGCGTCGACGGCGTCGTCTGCGGCCATATCCACCATGCGGTGATTCGCGACATCGAAGGGATCACCTATGTGAACACCGGCGATTTCGTTGAATCCTGCACGGCCATCGCCGAACATCACGACGGCCGCCTGGAGCTGATCCACTGGAGCCTGCTGGAATCCGAGCGCGCGCCGGAGACGCAAGCCGTCGCCCTGTCGGCGCCGGCCGCGCCGCTGGAAACGGCTACGGCCGCAGAGTGAAGGCGTTGACCAGCTCCGCCTTAGGCGGGGCCTAGTCCCGCTCCTTCTCCACGGGCTCGCCGGCGCCGACCCAGTCGATCATCGAGCCGGCGTAATGGGCGTTGGCGTCGCGCCGGCCGCCCAGTTGCGCCATTTCGATCGCCCTGAGCGTCCGCTGGCCCGAGCGGCAGGAAAACACCACGCGCTTGCCCGCCTCGCGCGGCAGTTTCGCCGGGTCGAAAGCCGACAGGGGAAACAGTTTGGCGCCGGGAATGTGGCCCGCCGCATATTCGTTCGGCTCGCGCACGTCGAGCAGCGTGATCGTCCCCTCGCTCAGTCCCTTTTTCAGCTCCTCGCGCGTCACCACTTCCACCATTGCCCCGTTCTCCGTAATCTCGAACCGATTCGCCGCAAGTTAGACCTATTTCCCGGCATTTCCAGTCGGCCGCCAGAATTTTGACGCAAGATTTCAGTTCCTTCACTGACGGCGCCCGCGCCGCCCCTCCGGAGTTCCTCGATGCAGTCATTCGTACGCGCCGCCGTTTTCGCCCTGATCTGCCTTGTGGCTGCGCCTGTCGCCGCCGCCGACCTCGCGCTGGACCAGACTGTGCTGACAACAGGCGAAAAGGGACGAATCACCTTCAAGGCGATCGCCCTGAGCGATTGCAACCTGACCAGGGAGGAGGCGACAAGCCTGTTTTCCGGCGCCCTTTCGCGCGAAGACTCCGGCGCGATGCTGGACCGCATGTCGGCGAAAGAGCTGAAAATCCCGGAAATGGAGATTGTCGCCGAGAATGGCGACCATTTCACGATGCATGACGTGGTTGCGGAAAATATCGCCAAGGGCGGCGCCGATACGCTCGCCGCTGCGTCGATCGACGGCGTGTTGCCCGACGACAGCGGCGATTCCACCGTGCATTCCGGCGCGATCCGCGTCAGCCATATCGCCCTGCCCGGCCTCGCCGCCGCGCTGCGCGTCGGCGACGTCGGGCTGGCGGCCTTTCGCTTCGCCCATCTCGACTGGGACGGCGGCGACATGAGCGTGGTGGACAAGGGCACGGCGGCGGGCGCTCCGGGCGGCAATCGCGTCGCCCTCCATGCCGGCGCAGCCAAGGTCGATCAGGTTCTGGACGCCGAAGGCGCGCCGCAGGACGTCAATGCCGTCATGACCGGCCTTTCGCTGAAAATGCCGCCGCAATCGAAGGGCGGCGCGGCGCTGAGCGCCTTCGGCTATCCCGAGGTCGGCGCCGACGCGCATTTCGCCGGCGGCTACGACGCGGCGGCCAAGACCTACCGCCTCGGCGATTATTCGCTCGACCTGCGCAATATCGGCAAGATCGCCCTCAGCGGCCAGTTTTCCGGCATGGACAAGTCGGCGCTGGTCGGCGAAAAGGCGGCGCGGCAACAGGCCATCGAGGCCTCGACGGTCGACTGGGCCCAGATCAACGTCACCGACGCCGGCCTGTTCGACAAGATCGTCGCCTATGTCGCCCTGACCAAGGGCGAGGCGCCCTCTGCCGTCAGGAATGAATGGCGCGCCATTGTCTCGCAGGCGCCGCTGCTGTTTTCCGGCGCCCCGGCCATCGGCGCCACGGCGCGGGAGCTCGACCGCTTCATCGCCGACCCGAAAACCCTCACCTTGCGCGTCAAAGGCAAGGATGCGCCGCTGAAGGTCGGCGACCTCGGCCATATCGGCGATCCCACCGCCTTCGTGAACCGACTGGACGTCACGGGGACGCCTGCCGCCGCAAAGCCGGCGCCGGGCGTAAAACCCTGAAGCCAAGGTTGACTTGCTGTTACATGAACGCGCCACACTGGCGCCCGAAATCAGCGCTGCACGGCGCAGGGGGAACATCATGACCGAACGTCTCACTTCCGACATGCAATCAGGCGCGTTGGTCTATCACTCCCATCCCCGGCCGGGAAAACTCGAAATACGCGCGACAAAGCCGCTCGGCAACCAGCGCGATCTGGCGCTGGCCTATTCGCCCGGCGTCGCGGCGCCCTGCCTCGCCATCGCCGAAAACCCGGCGCGCGCCGCCGACTACACCATCCGGCAGAACCTCGTCGCGGTCATCACCAACGGCACGGCCGTGCTCGGCCTCGGCGACATCGGCCCGCTCGCGGCCAAGCCGGTGATGGAGGGCAAGGCCGTCCTGTTCAAGAAATTCGCCGGCATCGACGTGTTCGACCTGGAAATGGCCGGCCACGACGTCGAAAAGCTGGTGGACGCCATCGCGGCGCTGGAGCCGACCTTCGGCGGCATCAACCTCGAGGACATCAAGGCCCCCGAGTGTTTTGAGATCGAACGGCTGCTGCGCGAACGCATGTCGATCCCGGTGTTCCACGACGACCAGCATGGCACCGCCATCATCGTCAGCGCCGCCGTGCGCAACGGACTGCAATTGGCCGGCAAGAAAATCGAGGAGGCGAAGATCGTCGCCTCCGGCGCCGGCGCGGCGGCGCTGGCCTGCCTCAGCCTGCTGGTCGCGCTGGGCGCGAAGCGCGAAAACATCTTCGTCACCGATCTCAAAGGCGTGGTCTACAAGGGCCGAAACGAGCTGATGGACCCGCTGAAGGAGACTTTTGCGCAGGAGACCTCCGCCCGCGCGCTGGCCGAGGTCATCCCCGGCGCCGACGTCTTCCTCGGTCTTTCGGCGGGCGGCGTCTTGAAACCCGAAATGGTCAAGACCATGGCGGCGACGCCGCTCATCCTGGCCCTGGCCAATCCGCATCCCGAAATCACGCCGGAGGACGCGCTCAAGGTGCGCCCCGACGCCATGCTGTGCACCGGACGCTCGGACTATCCCAACCAGGTCAACAACGTCCTCTGCTTCCCCTATATCTTCCGCGGCGCGCTCGACGTCCACGCCACCACCATCAACGAGGCGATGAAGCTCGCGGCGGTGGACGCCATCGCCGCCCTGGCGCGCGAGGCGCCGTCGGACGTGGTGGCCCGCGCCTATGGCGGCGTCGCGCCAGTCTATGGCAAGAACTCGCTGATCCCCTCGCCTTTCGATCCGCGCCTGATCCTGCGCATCGCCCCCGCCGTGGCCAAGGCTGCGATGGACAGCGGCGTCGCGAAGAAGCCGATCGAGGATTTCGACGCCTATCAGGAAAAGCTGGAGCGCACGGTGTTCCGGTCCGGCTTCATCATGAAGCCGCTGATGCTGGCGGCGAAAGCCAGCCCCAAGCGCGTGGTCTATGCCGACGGCGAGGACGAGCGGGTGCTGCGCGCCGTGCAATCCGTGGTCGAGGAGAACATCGCCCAGCCGACGCTGATCGGACGCCGCGCCGTGGTGGAGAAAAGGTTGAAGCAATTCGGCCTGTCGCTGGCCATCGACAGGGATTTCGCGCTGATCGACCCGGAAAACGACCCGCGCTACAATGATTACGTCTCCACCCTGCTCGCCGTGGCCGGAAGGCGCGGCGTCAACCCCGACACCGCGCGCACGCTGGTGCGCACCAACAACACCGTGATCGGCGCGCTGGCGCTGAAGCGCGGCGAGGCCGACGCCCTGCTGTGCGGGCTCGGCGGACGCTTCGCGTCGCGGCTCGCCTATGTGAGGGACATCATCGGCCTCGCGCCCGGGGCAAGCGACTATTCGGCGGTGAGCCTGATGATCACCAACCACGGCGCCTTCTTCATCGCCGACACCCATGTTCGCCGCGATCCCACGGCCAGGGAAATCGCCGAAACCGCCCTTCTCTGCGCCGTCCATGTCCGCCGCTTCGGCCTGACCCCGAAAATCGCGCTGGTCTCGCATTCCGATTTCGGCAGCGACGACTCCCCTTCGGCGCTGAAGATGCGCGCGGCGCTGGAACTGATCCGCGACAGCGCGCCCGATCTCGAGGTGGACGGCGAAATGCAGGCCGACACCGCCCTGTCGCAGGAGGTCCGCAGCCGCGTCTATCCCAATTCGCGGCTGAAGGGCGAGGCCAATGTCCTGATCATGCCGGACATTTCCGCCGCCAACATCGCCTTCCAGATGACGAAGATGATGGCCGACGCCCTGCCGGTCGGCCCCATCCTGCTCGGCGCGGCCAAGCCCGCGCACATCATGACGCCCTCGATCACCGCGCGCGGCGTCGTCAACATGACAGCCGTGGCTGTTGCGGAAGCGCAACAGAAGGACGAAGAACCGGATATGGCCTGAGCCGGGGCCGTAAAAAAACGACTTTCGATGCTATATTATGCATGGTGACGGTTGGCTCGGGCGTTCACGCCCATGTTAACCGTACCGGCGACTTTTTGGCGGCGTGATTTGCGTCGCCCTCGAGACGCGTTAACGTTTTGTTATGCGCCTGTTCATCCGGAATGGCTAAAAGCACCGGGAACGAGCGACAAGGATGGGGTGATGCGGCACAGCCTGGGCCGGTTTTTCGGCGTCGCGCTGATAGTTTCCGTCTTCTTCGCCGCGCGGCCCGCGCTGGCGGCCGATGCCGCTCGTCCTGTTGAACCCGCTCCGCTTTCCTATGTCCGGACCTGCGACGCCTATGGCGCCGGTTATTTTACCCTGCCCGGCTCGGACATCTGCCTGCATGCCGGCGGCATGGTCCTTGGCGAACTCGACCTCCGCCGCATCCCGCTATCCGCCTTCAACCCAAATCCCGGTTCCTCGTTGACCGGCGCGCCTTCCCGAGCCCCCGCGCCCCCGGCCGTCGGCGGCGGCGGCGGCGTGGGCGTCACGCTCGATGCGCGGCTGCCCACCGAGGCGGGTCTCATCTCCGGCCATGTCGACGCCACCTCGGTGTTTGGCGCGGGGCTGATGTCGCCCCGGCCCGCCGGCGTCTACAGCCAGGGCGCCGATCTCCAGGGCTATGACGTCAACGGCTGGCGCAACTTCACCCGCCTCGACCAGGCCTGGCTGCAATATGCCGGCTGGACCGCCGGACGCGCCCAGTCGGTGTTCGACTTCTACGCCGACGCCTATAATTTCATGCCCCTGCGCGGATCCAACGCCCGCACGGAAATGCTGGCGTACCGCTTCGCCGCGGCGCCGGGCGTGACGGCGGCGCTGGCGCTGGAAAACAATCGCGAGCGGCGTAATCTCGTGGGACAGGCGGCCAATGTCGAGGGACAGGCGGATTACTCCGGCGCGCAAGCGCCCGACGCCGTCGCCGCCTTGCGCGTCGAAAGCCCCTTCGGCCTGGCGCAGTTCAGCGGCGCGGCGCATGAATTGCGCACCCGTTACGCCGCGCCGCCCTCGGTCGCGCCGGGCCAGCCCGACACAGGCGCCTCGTCACAATGGGGCTTCGCGGCCCAGGGCGGCCTGAAGGTCAACCTGCCCAACCTGTCCGACGCCGACGCCATGATCCTGCAGGCGACTTACGCGCGGGGCGCTTCAGCCTATCTCACCGGAGATTCGCAGCCCCTGTTCGCCGGCGTCAACGATCCCGCCCATCCCGGGATCGCCACGCCGCGCCTCGGCGCCGCGCCGGGGCTCACCAGCTATGACTATGACTGCGTGACCGTGGCGCAGCCCTTCGCCCATTGCGACCAGTCCTCCGGCTACGCGCTGGTCGCGGCCTTCAAGCATTTCTGGACGCCGACGGTCTCCTCCTCGCTGTTCGCCAGCTTCTTCGGCATGGATTATTCCGACGCCGCGCGCGCGGGCGCGCCGGGCGTGGCCGGGGCGAGCAATTATCGCGAGACGTCGGTGGGCGCCAACCTGACCTGGACGCCGCTGAAAAACCTGATGGTGGGCGGCGAAATCGCCTTCACCCAGGGCAAGGCGACGCCGATCGCCCCGACCACGCCGCCGGCCGCCGCCGGGCCCTCGTGGCCGTCGTCCAATGAATGGTCCGGCCGCATCCGCGTCGAGCATAATTTCTAGCGCCTTCGCGCCCGGCACTCGAAGACGCCTGTGGCGCAGCCTTTACGCTGGGTTAGCCCTGGCGCGACGAATTGCTTGCGAATAAATATGCTTCCGCCTAACTGGAGACGCGGACGCAATCTGGCGTTCCTGTCGTTCGACGGGGGACCCGGAGCGCGACGAACCGAACCCGCACCCCCGGGGTAAATCCACCAATGAATTCGCCGGATTTCGCCCTCGCCCTTTCCCAAAAGATCTTCGGCTCGGCCCGGCTCAACTCCGAACTCAAAGTGCTTGATGGCGCCGGCGCATTGATGGCCTGGCTGCCGCCGCAGGGCGCGCCGATTTCCGACTCGCCCGTTTTTTTCGCCATGGAGGCGGAATTTGCGGCGCTACGGGCCGGAAACCTTGCGCGCATCGACCTGCCCGGCCTGCGTCTGGCCCCGTACGACGAAGAGCCCCTTTCCATCTCCGTACTGCACGATCCCAAGGCGGACGAATTCCACATTTTCGCCAGCGCCGACCGCGGCGCGCATGACATCGAGCGGCAATTGGCGCGAGAGCGCCGGGAAACCCGGCTGCTCGCCGACCAGGCCGCAGCCGCCGGACGGCTGATCCGCGAACAGGCCGCGCTTTATCGCGACATCGTGGAGACCGCGGACGATCTCGTCTTCCGCCTCGGCGCGGACAGGCGCGTCACTTTCGTCAACGCCCACGCCTGCCGGCTGCTGGCGCAGGAAGAAGCGCAGGTCCTCGGCTGCGCCGTGGACAAGGTTTTCGGCGTCGCCGCCCCGGAAGAGAGCTGGCGCATTCGATTGGCGGAAAAGGGCGATTCCTCCTTTGAGCAGGCCCTGGCCCTTCCGGGAGGCGAAAAGCTCTGGATCTGGTGGAGCGTCCATTGGGTCGGCGACCCGCAGGGGCCCGGCGAATACCAGGCCGTCGGCCGCGACATCAGCGATCTCAGGCGGCTTCGCGTCGAAGCGGCCCTTGGCGCCGAGGAGGCGCGGCGCAACGCCGTGATGCGCGAACGCCTGCGCATCGCCCATGACCTGCATGACACCCTGGTTCATTCGCTGGTCGCTCTGGTGCCGCAACTGCGCCTGATCCGGAAAGTCGCCGGCGCCGGCGCCGATGCGCGGCTGATCGAGGAGGTCGACCACGCGGAAGCCGCCGCGCGCGACGGGCTGGCCCGCGCCCGCGCCGCCTTGTCCGACCTGCGCGCCCAGAATGTCGAGCCGCAAGGCCTGAGCGCCGCGCTCGAAACCCTCGGCCGCCGCTTTTCCGAACGCACCGGCGTTCCCGTTCTGGTGGAAATCGAGCAGCGCGCCCGGATGGTCGGCGGCGACATGGCCGAGGCTTTCTACCGCATCGCCGAGGAGGCCCTGCGCAACGCCGAATTGCACGCCGACGCCAGCGAGATCCGCCTCTCGCTGCGCGCCGATGACACGGATATCTTCACCCTTGATGTCGCCGACGACGGGCGCGGCTTCGACCCCAGCCTGGAGGCGACCGGCCATTTCGGCCTCGTCGGCATGCGCGAACAGGCCGAAATGATCGGCGCCAGCCTCACCCTCGTGACCGCGCCGGAGCGCGGCGTCCGCATCCGGGTCGTCGCTTCCGTGTCCTGAGCCGGACTCGCGAGAACGTCCGTCTGGTCCCCGATTCGATCTGTCGGCCACCACGAAGGAAGCAAACGGCGCGATGCGTCATTTCGACGCAACGAAAGGGGTCACGTTTTCCCTGCCTTGCGCAGGCGGCGTCATCACAATCCTTTGAACAATAAAGAACTTCCGTGCCGACAACAGCCAAGATAATTCATTTGGCCAAGCTTGTATTTTTCGCGCTTTCATGCCGCCATGACGCAAGCGCCCCGCGCCGCATATCCTTCGCGACTTCAGTCGACTTGAAATAAACCATTGTTTTTGAATAAAATTGCAATCAAGAAAGAAAACAGCTAAATTTCGCATTGAAAAGCTTCAACTTTGCCGACGGACATGCAAGTGCTTGAATCTGAGCTGGCAAGCCTCCGCGCGGAGACAAGACGCCAAAGGCTCCGGTTCATATTTAAACTCGTCTATTTTGAATGTTTTTCTTTATCGGCCAATTGGTTAGGCCAAGACGAAGGCGGCGCGCCCTTGCGGCGGCGGGAGCATTAGATTGGAAGCGGACGGCCGTATTCGTATTCTGATCGCCGAAGATCAGCCGTTGATCCGCCGCGCCTTCGCCGCCATGCTGTCGCTGGAGGCGGATCTGGACATCGTCGCTCAGGCGGCGGACGGCGCCGAAGCCGTCCAGGCGGCGCGGCGCTGGAAGCCCGACATCGTGCTGCTGGACATCCAGATGCCACGCCTCAACGGCATCGCAGCGACAAGGCAGATCCTCAAGGACTGCCCGGAAGCGCAGGTCGTCATCCTCACCACTTACGATACCGACGACCTGATCTTCGACGCCATCTGCGCTGGGGCCCAGGCCTATCTGCTCAAGGACGCCGAAGAGGCGGAAATCCTCGACACCATTCGCGCCGTGTCTCGCGGCCATTCCCGGCTGGCGCCCAATGTGGCGCGAAAACTGCTCGACGAATTCCGCCGCGTCCGCCGCCCTCCCCGCGCGCTGGGCGAAACGGCCGAAATGCCCGGCGAGGCCTTGACCGACCGCGAAAACGACATCCTCCAGCTGATCGTCGCCGGCAAGGGCAACAAGGAAATCGCCGGCCAGCTGAAACTCGCGGAAGGCACGGTCAAGAACTACGTCAGCCGCATTCTCGAAAAGCTCAACGCGCGCAGCCGCACCGAACTGGCGGTCAAGGCGCTGAACCGCCGGCTGGACTGAGCCTCAGCCGGTGCGGCGTCCGAAGGTCGTCGGCTGGCGCTGCGGCGGGCGATAGACCGGCAGCAGGGAGTCGTCCTTGGCGCGTATCGGAGCGACAGAGGCCGACGCGGCAGGCGCCGGCGCGATCTGCGCCGCGTGCGCCTGCCTTGCCGGATTCGCCGAACGCGCGGCCAACTCCCTCGCCAGCAGGCCCTCGAGGTTTGACGGACCGCGATCATCGCCTTGGGGACCCCGCGGATGGCCGTTCTCGCCGTCGTCGCCGGCGCGAAAGAACATCATGCCCGTCAGGAACAAGGTGCTCAGCGCGAAGAGCGCCGCGGCCAGGATGAGCATCAGGGAAGTCGTGAGCGCATGGCCCGAAGCGGAGGAGACCGCCAGGATCACAAGGACGACCAGAATGGCCGTGGGCATCATGATCCACCAGCCGCTCCAGCCGAAATCGTGCAGCCGCTTGACCTGGTTCGCCAGGCCGATCCAGGCCAACCCAATGCTGAAGGGAATGAACGCGAGCGCAAGGCCCAGCGGCGGCGCATGGAAGGCGAGATCCGGCCTTTTCGCCTTGAGCATCGCGACGTCAATGTAGTGGGTCAGGGCGTAGCGCTGGATGGCGAAGTGAACAACCCACATCGCAAGAAACACGATCGCGAAGCTCGCGCGATTGATGCGGCCCTTGAAAGAAAAAAGCCGCCACAATAATGAAGACATGGGAAACCCCTTTCGACGCAACGGCCCCATTCTGGAGGCCGAACGTCGACGCAACGTTAAGCGCCACCCCCTTGCGTCACATTGGCGCGATATATTCTGGATAAGGTAAATAAAGCGGAAGTAATTGCTTTATAGACGCTTAATCATCGTAAAACCCTATTCGACCGCCAGATTGTCGATCAGCCGCGTCTTGCCCAGCCTTGCCGCCGCGAGCAGGCGGATCGGACCGTCCGCGAACGAATCTACGGGCGCGAGCGTTTCCGCGTGACGCGCCTCGAGATAATCGAGCGCGAAGCCCGCCGCCGCCAGCGTCTCGGCGGCTTGCGCCGCCTCCTCGGCCGGCTTTTCCCCGGCGCGAATTCTTTGCGCGCATTCCCTGAGACCTTGCGCGAGCAAGGGCGCCTTTTCCCGCTCGGCGGCGGTCAGGTAGACGTTGCGCGAGGACATGGCGAGGCCGTCGGCCTCGCGCAGTGTCGGGCCGCCAAAGATGCGGGTGGGAATGTCGAGGTCCGCCGCCATCCGGCGGATCACCGCCAGCTGCTGGAAATCCTTCTCGCCGAAGAAGGCGCAGTCAGCCTGCGCCTGGTTGAGCAGCTTCGCCACGACCAGCGCAACGCCGGGGAAATGCTCCGGCCGGAACCGGTCTTCAAGGCCGGCCAGCGCCGGGCCGCCGGGAATCACGCTGGTCGAAAACCCATCCGGATACATCTCCGCGGCCGTCGGAGCGAAACAGCCGTCGGCCCCGCACGCCGCCAGTCTCGCCAGATCGGCGTCGAAGGTGCGCGGATAGGCGCCGAAGTCCTCATTGGCCGCGAACTGGGTCGGATTGACGAAGATCGACACGACCACGCGTGTCGCGCGGGCGCGGGCCAGCTCCACAAGCGAAATATGGCCGGCGTGCAGGGCGCCCATGGTCGGAACCAGGGCGATGGTTTCGCCGGCGGCCCGCCATTGCGTCACGGCGGCGCGCAAGGCGGCGATGTCGCTGAGGATTTGCGTGGTCATCTCAAAGCTCACAAAAAGGTGGGATTCCTGATCGCGCGGAAGCGCGTCGGCTCGATGTCTTCCCCGCCCAGCCGACGCAGGAAATCGACATGGTCCTGCGGCAGGCCGGCCGCGCGCGCCGCCGCCACGATCCTTTCCATGTAATCCTCCGGCGCGCGGCCCAGGCTCTTGCCGGGCTTGCCGACATAAACAAGCGCGCGCACGGGACTGGCGCCCTCGCGCAGCACCGGCTGGCTGACTTTCACATAGGCGCCCTTGTCGACGCCCTCATAGCGGTCGAGCGCGGCCAGTTCGCCGAAGCCTAGGTCCCACAGCACGCCATGGGCTGTCGCCCCGATGTCGCGGACAATGGTGGCGAAACCGTCGGGCAGCAGCGCGACGCGATGACGCGGCAGCCGCGCCCTGCCGAGCATTTTTCCACGTGGACAGCGCGAGGCCATCGCCTGCGCGTCCATGTTCGAGCCGTAAGCAAAGGTCAGGGGCATGTTGTCACGTCAGGGAGGGCGACGGCCGCCCGCCTCCTTTTGCAATCCCGGGCTCTCCGACGCAAGTCCGTCAGGCGGCGGCGCCCTGCGCGGCAGGGACCTCCGCCGTGACGGGGGTGACGACGATCTGCGAGACGAACCAGTTGTAAAGCCATCCGACAAGGGCTGTAAAAACCGCAACGCCGCCGGCGACCGCGATCACGAGCAAGACGACCGCCGAGGTCTGGCTGCCGCCGGATTTATAGATACCGCCCGCGACGCCGACCCAAACGCCCATGATGAAGAACGGCAGCATCGCGACGAGGACGCGCCACAGGATCTGCAAGCCCGAAGCGACGAATTCGAAGCGATGGGAGCCGTTGGTGTGGCGGCACATCCAGCGCAGCCGGTACATGGCCACCCAGGCCCAGCCGATCACCGTGAAGAACGCCAGCAGCTCCAGCACGATCCAGCCGAAATAGGGCCAGAAGCCGCCGTCGAAAGCCACGTCGAACGCGCCGTCCTCGCTGCGCAGCGAACGGATGAACCAGCGCAGGACCATGTAGCCGATGAAGACGCCGGCGACGCCGAAGACCAGCCGGGCGATGGCGTGGAATTCGCTGTGGCGAAAGAGCAGAGGCGCCAGGGCGGCCACGATCATGCCGACGAAAAGATGCCAGCAGTCGCCGATCGCGCTTTCGACCCGCAATCGCCGGCCGCTGGGAAGGGCGACACGGCTGGCCATCCAGTTATAGAACCACAGCCCGGCCCAGGGCGCCGGCAGGATGAACACGAGGCCCAGGGCATAGACGAGGCCGCGCCAGAGCAGCCCCAGTCCAGTGTAGGCGCCCGAGAGCGGACCCGCGCCGGCCGGCGCGGCTGAGGACCGGCTGGTTCGGAACGCCTCGGCGAGCGCCTCGATGGCGCCGGCCTGGCGACCTTCGCCGCCCTCGCTCCAGACGAGGCAATCCGGCGCGATGCGCCCGGCCCTGATGAGGGTGACCAGCTCTTCGAAAGATACCGGGCCGTTCTGGCCGCCCGCGCGGTCCTTGTAGAAATAATTTCCCGTCATGCGATGAATTCCTGAAAATGCATGGGCCCGCCGCCAATCTGGCGCCGGGCCGTTAAAAAGCGATGACGCGCCTCGCACGCTTGATCCGCCAAGGCCACTTCTCCAAGGCCACTTCTCCAAGGCCATTTTTCCTGGCCGTGGCGCAGGCCGCATCACATTAGCTGAAAATGCTTTTCACGTTTGAGCCAAAATCCTTGATCGTCGAAATCATGCCCGTCTGAATGCCGGCGCCCTTCATCGGCCGCTTCGGCAGACCCTTGATTTCCCACGGCGAACTCTCGATCAGCTTGGTCGACGAGTCATAGATGCCGTCGAAGCTCCGTTTCTTCAGGTTTTCGACGTAGTCCATCCAGCCGGGCGTGCCGAAGTTCTCGATCGGGATCAGATCGCTGAAAGTCGCGCTCGTCAGCATGTAGCAGCCCATCAGCGGATAGGTCTTGAACAGCCGGATATCGAGATCGCCCTTCGCGAGCGCCTCGTTGATCCCCTTTGTCGCATGGTATTCCGTCGACAGGTTGTAGAGCGCGAGCGTAAGCGCGGCCAGCGCATTCGCCGCGCCCACGACAGGACCGCTGATGGCGCCGCCGTCCACCAAGGCCAACCCTGACTTGAGCGCGAAGGATGTCGTCGCGATGGACGCCGAGGCCGCTTCATTCTTGGCTTCTTCGGTCAGACACAGCTTCAGGCCCGCAAAAGCTGCAGCAGGAGCGCCGGTGTCGATGGCGTAGGCGCATTGGGAGATCGAGTATTTTTCACGCAGGGCGAGGCCCACCTTGCTCCAGCCCGTGAACAGGTCGTAGCCGTCCTTGATGTGCCCGACCACAGGCGCGATGCTGACGCCGCACTTTCCGATGATGTCGATGACCAAAAACGACAGGCTTCCGAGCTGCTCGACCTTTTCAACCGAAAAAAAGTCCGTGACCAGGGATTCCAGCTTTTCCTTGATCTTGTCCGAAGCCGACTCCCCGCTGGTCTTCTTTCCTTTGCCGGAAAGGGAGCTCGTCGCCGATTCACAGGTCTTCTTCACCTTCTCGGCCGCATCCTTTACCGATTGCTGGGCCCCCCGCGGGCTATTGCGGAAGGTGACCTCCTTGCCTTCGAACAGCCTCGCGATGACTTTCTTGCGTTCGCTCGCCATGAAGGCCAGCGCCTTCAACTCCTCCATCGAGAATCGCGTGATCTGATGCAGGCGAGGGTCCGCAACCCGGTCGAGTTCATTACTGAGCAGGGTGATGATCCCGTTCCGGCCTTTCGGCAGATTGCGATCGCTGGCCGCCCAGTTCGGGCCCTTGGAGCGTTTCCAGTCATCCAGCGCGTTGCGGATTTTCCAGAGGTTATCCGGCGTCCTGGCCTGTTCGTAGCGCTTGAGCGCTTCATCGATGGCCTTCATTTGCGTGCTGCGCGGGCGAAAGACGCCAATCGCCGTCTGGCTCAACCACTGCTGTGAGGTGGGGATCGACATCGCGTCCTCCAAAAAACAAGATCAAACAAAGAATTGACCTCACCGCGGCCGAAATACGACCGCGACGGCGACAGCTAATTAAATACTTTAATTTCCCTTTACACAAGAGCATTACGCAGGGAGACATCACATTTTAACTGGCAAGGACGCCAAACAACCTATCTTAACAAGTAAAAAATACGCCCACTACCTGCGACGTCGGCGTCGCTGGACGGAACCCGGGCCATGCAATGGATCCTGACGCTCAGCTTAAGCAGAACTGCGATAAGGCGCCATGCGACAATCCGCCCCTCCCGGTCATGCCCAGGCCGCGCGCCACCCGCATGCGCTTTTTGCAGATCAATCGATCGCCAGCGACTTCAGCTTCCTGTGCAGCGCCGAGCGTTCCATGCCGATGAACTCTGCGGTGCGCGAGATATTGCCGCCGAAACGGTTGATCTGCGCCACCAGATATTCACGCTCGAACATTTCGCGCGCCTCGCGAAGCGGCAGGCTCATCAGCTTTTCGCCGCCCGTTCCGTTCGGCGTCGAGGGCACCAGCGCGCCGATCTCGGGCGGCAGCATTTCAGCCGTGACTTCCGATTCCAGGTCGCCGCCGGTCAGGATCATCAGGCGCTCGATATTATTGCGCAATTGCCGGATGTTGCCCGGCCAGTCGTGCGATTGCAGCACCGCCATGGCGTCGTCGCCGATCTTGCGCTTCGGCAGGCCCGAGTTCGCGGCGAGCTGGTCCATGAAAAAGGCGATCAGTTCGGGAATGTCCTCGCGACGCTCGGCAAGCGAAGGCACGCGCACCGGGACCACCGACAGGCGATGAAAGAGATCCTCGCGGAACGTCCCTTCCGCGATTTCGCGCGGCAGGTCGCGCGCCGACGAGGAAATCACGCGCACGTCGACATGCACGCGGGTCGTGCCATCGACGCGGGTAAAATTCTGGTCGACCAGGACGCGCAGGATTTTCGCCTGGGTGTCGCGCGGCATGTCGGCGACCTCGTCGATATAGAGCGTGCCGCCATGAGCCTCTTCCAGCGCCCCGGTCTTGCGGGGGCGGCCGTCGCGGGCCTCGACCCCGAAAAGTTCCGTCTCCATCGTCTCGGCGGCGATGGCCGCGGCGTTGATGACCACGAAGGGGCCCTGCGCGCGCGCCGAGGCCTCGTGAATCGCCCGAGCCGCCAGCTCCTTGCCGACGCCCGGCGCCCCGGAGATCAGAATGCGCGAATTGGCCGGCGCGACGCGGTCGATCATCTGACGCAATTGCTGCAGCGACGCCGAATGGCCGATCAGCGAGTTGGACCCGACCGCGCGCGCCTTCAGATCGCTGACCTCGCGGCGCAGGCGCGAGGTTTCCAGCGCCCGCTCAGCCACCAGCACGAGGCGGTCGGCCTTGAACGGCTTTTCGATGAAGTCATAGGCGCCCTGACGGATCGCCGTCACCGCGGTCTCGATGTTGCCGTGGCCTGATATCATCACCACCGGCAGGGTTTCGTGATGGCGCTTGACCGACTCCAGCAATTGCAGCCCGTCGAGCTTCGAGCCCTGCATCCAGATGTCGAGGAAGATCAGGTGCGGCCGCCGCGCCTCGATCGCCGCCAGCGCCTCGTCGGAATTGCGCGCCGTGCGGGTGGAAAAACCCTCGTCCTCGAGAATGCCGGAGACGAGTTCGCGAATGTCGGCTTCGTCGTCAACGATGAGGATATCGCTCGCCATGATCAACCTTCGCTCAATTTTTTAATCGCGCCGCGTTCGGCGCCTTCCGCTTGCATTTCCGCCACCTGCGTGACGGGGAACGTCAGGCGCACCAGCGCGCCCTGGCCGGAGGCCGCGTCGAGCAGCTCTATTCCCCCGCCGTGATCCTCGAAGATTTTGGCGACGATGGGAAGGCCCAGGCCGGTGCCTTCCGCGCGCGTGGTCATGTAGGGCTCCAGCAGCCGCGCCCGGTTTTCCTGCGGGAATCCCTTGCCATTGTCCTCGACGTCAATGATCGCCATGCCCTCTTCGACGCGAACGGACACGCTGATTTTCGGCGCGCGGCCATCCATCTCGGTCGCGGCTATGCCCTCGGCGGCGTTTTTCACCACGTTTGTGAGGGCCTGCGACACCAGCCGGCGGTCGAAGCGAAGGATGAGGGGCTCGGGCGGATAGGTCCCGGCGATTTCGACTTCGGGATGACCGACGCGCATCAGGAACAGCACCTGCTCGATGCAGGCGCCGAGATCGTCGGGAGCCAGTTGCGCCTTGGGCATGCGCGAGAAGGAAGAGAATTCGTCGACCATGCGCTTGATGTCGTCGACCTGCCGGATGATCGTGTCGGTGCACTGGTCGAACACCGCCTTGTCCACGGTGATGACCTTGCCATATTTGCGCTTCAGCCGCTCGGCCGACAACTGGATCGGGGTGAGCGGATTCTTGATCTCATGGGCGATGCGCCGGGCCACGTCGGCCCAGGCGGAGGTGCGCTGCGCGGCGACGAGATCGGTCATGTCGTCGAGCGTCGCGACAAAGGTGCGCTCGCCGCGGTTGAGCGGGCCATGGGCGATGCGGACATTATAGGTGCGCTCGCGAGTCCCGCGATTGAGCAGAATCTGTTTCTGCGTCATGCGGGCGTGGCTGGCGCGCGCCTCCTGCAAGGGACCCTCCAGCTCCGGCAGGATTTCGGCCAGCGGCTTGCCGATCGCCTGTTCCGCCTCGCCGCCGTCCATGCCGACGAGATCGCGCGCCGAAGGGTTCAGCACCGTGACGTCGCCGCGCGCGCCAATGCCGATCACCGCCGCCGGCACGCCGGAAAGCACCGCCTCGGTGAAGACGCGGCGCTCGTCCATGAGGTGGTTGGCCGCCACCAGCCGGTTCTGCTGCAGCCGCAGCTCCGAGGTCATCTTGTTGAAGGTCTCGCCGAGATGGGCGAGATCGCCCTCCGCGGCGCGCACCGGCACCTGGACGTAGAAATTGCCGGCGGAGACCTGGTCGGTCGCGGCGATCAGCCGGCGGATCGGGCCGACGAGGTTGTTGGTGAAGGCGAGGCCGAGCCAGACCGCCGAGAGCAGCATGATCGCGGCCAGCAGCGCGAACATGATGGCGAAGGTCAGCTCGAAATCATGCCGGTGCTGCTCGAAGGCGCCGAACAGCTGCACCAGGGCCGAGGCCTGCTTGGGGAATTCGACGGTAAAGGGATCGACCGGCCGGCTGGTGTAAAGAAAAGTGTCCTCGAAGGCCGGCATGGGCCGCAGGGCGACAAAGGTGCGGCCCTGGTTGAGGATCAGGCACAGGGGCTCGTTCTTCGCCGCATCGGCGAAATCGCTGTCCTGCGGCTTGACCACGGCGTCGTGGATATTGGCCCCGCTTTCGATCTGTTCGACGACGGAGCCGTCGCGCTTGATCATGGCGGCGGAGGAAAAACCCAGGAAATGGGCGCGCGAGGCGAAGAATTCCTTGAACAGGCCGCGGTCGGCGTCGAACATCGGCTTGCCGC
Organism: uncultured Alphaproteobacteria bacterium; assembly: GCA_963710275.1. Taxonomy (GTDB): domain Bacteria; phylum Pseudomonadota; class Alphaproteobacteria; order Rhizobiales; family Beijerinckiaceae; genus Rhodoblastus. The sequence goes on from CAVPZS010000002.1 coordinate 308,993, forward strand.
GGTCGAGGTCCGAGGCGGTCAGCTGCGATTCCTGCAGCAGCCAGCGGCACTGGTCCTCGCGGAACAGGTTGGCGGCCTCGGTCGTCCCCATGATGAAGCCGCGCACGTCATGCATGAAGGCCGGGTTGAGCATCTTGTCGAGCGTCACCGAACCGACGATGGCCATGCTGAGGGTCGGCACGGCGGCGATGACCGCAAAAAGCGCGACAATGCGGATATGCAGCCCGGCGGCGGCGGTCCTCGCCCGCCAGGCGCGGATCAGCAGAAAGGCCTCGTAGGCCACGAGGCCCAGCAGGACCAGGACAATGGCGAAATCGATCAGGAACAGGATCGAAAGCAGGTCGGCGGTCGGCGTCAGCGGCGTCATGCCGGCGAAGATCAGGAAGCTGGCGATGGCGCAGAGAATGGCGAAGGCGACCGCGAAGGGCCCGATTCGCGGCAGCAGCCGACGCTCGCGACGGCGCGATTTCTTCTGGTCGAGCCGTTTTTCTGTCGCCTGCTTCATGGGGCTCTTGCGATGAAAATCCATTCGTCCCAAGGCATATAGGAGCCGGGGGAGAGTTGCAATATTGCAACGCTGTTGCAGGATTGCGACAAAATTGGGCGCTTTTGCGGGCGGCGCGCGCCTCCCGTTTCGATGGCGGAGCGCGATTCCCCACGCAATTCTTCGTCTTGGCGCGAAATCCTGGCGCGACCTTTCGTCGCGGCGCCGCAACATTCACAAAAAGTCAAAGATTCACGCTTAATCCGGCCTCGGGTGAACGATTCGCGCTGTGGGCCTTTTCTTGCTAAGCAGGCCCCATCATCAATGGAGAACTTGTTATGACGACTTGGAAATTTGTCTTTGTCATCGAGGAAACCAAGGAACGCATTTCCCAACTGGTCGAGAGCGTGACCAGCGACATCCCGACCTCTTCGCTGGTGCACCTGCACGAATTCCATCAGGCCGACGGTCACCAGTATTTCGGCACCCACGACAACGACACCGCGATCATGATGCGCGCCGTCGGCGCCAAGGAACTGGGCGACCTGGAAATCAGCGACCTCTTCGCTTCGCTGGCCGCCGCGAGCTAAGACGCCCCTATCGCGGGGACTGGCGTCGCATTGCGGCCCCGGAGATTGCGCGCGCCTCGCCCGGCGCGCGGCTGCGCAATACGAATCCAGTCCCCGTTTTCAGCGCAGCAAAGCCTTCAAATCGCTGGCTGGATCGGCGGCAAGCGACACGTCCGGGGAAACCCCGGCCTCGAGCAGCTTGCGCGCCAGCAGATGTTCGCCGGGACGGTTGACGCTATCCACCGCGATCATTCTGTTATCGCGGTAATAGTACAGCGAGAAGGCGTTTTCGGCATGCGTCCGCTCGACGCAGGCGTCGAAACCCTCGCTCAACCCCGCCATTTGCAGCTTCACGTCATATTGGTCCGACCAGAACCAGGGCGCGGCATGGAAGGGCTTTGACCGGCCCATCAGCGTCGCCGCCGCCGCCTTGCCCATTTCAACAGCATATTGAACGCTTTCCAGCCGCAGGATCCTGCCGTCATCGCGGCGAAGCGCCGTGCAATCGCCTGAAGCCACGATGTTCTCGTCCGAGGTCCGGCCGCAGGCGTCCACGAGGACGCCGCGCGAAACCTCAAGCCCCGCCGCGACAGCCAATTCGTCGTTGGGCGCGGCGCCTATGCCGAAAATCACCAGGTCAGCCGGAATTTTCGCGCCGGAAGCCGTCACCACGGCGGCGACGGCGCCGTCGCGCCCTTCGAGCGCCACGACCTGCGTGGAAAACATCAGGTCGACGCCATGGGCGAGATGCAGTTCGGCGAAGAAATGCGAGATGGCGGGCGTCACGGCGCGGGCCATCAGCCGGTCGAGCGCCTCGATCACCTTGACCTCGAGGTTTTTTTTCCGCGCGGTGGCGGCGACTTCCAGGCCAATGAAGCCGCCTCCGATGACGACGATTTTTTGCGCCGTCTCCATCCGGCGGGCGATTTCCCTTGCGTCGGCGATGTCGCGCAGCACGCAGACGCCCTCCAGCTCAGCGCCCGGGAGCGCCGGCCGGCGCGCCCGCGCCCCCGTCGCCAGCGCCAGGCCGGTCCAGGCCAGCGAGGACCCGTCGGCAAGCCGAACGGTTTTTGCCGCGCGGTCGATTTCAGCGACCGCGCTGCCGAGGCGCAGGTTGATCCTTTTGGCCTCGAGCGCCGGAGCGCCGCGCAAAATCAACCGGTCTTCCGTGGTTTCGCCCTGCAGCCAGGCTTTTGACAGCGGCGGACGCTGGTAAGGCGGCAAGGGTTCATTGCCGAGCAGGGTGACCCCGCCTTCAAAACCCTCGGCGCGCAGGCTTTCGGCGATCTGCAATCCGGCCTGCCCCGCCCCAATGACGACAATGTTTTCGCTCATTCCTGCCCCCGTCCATCCGCAAAGCCCGCGTTTGCCTATCTATAGCGCAAAATGCGCGTGAAACGACCGGGCATTGTCGAAGCGGGCGCCGAAGCCTGAGCTTGACGCAGGACCGCCCCATGATAATCGCATGGGAGAGGTTGGTTTGGACGATCTAGATTGCCCCTCGGACCCGTCTCCGCCTTGTCGCGGGGTTTGCGCGGGATTTGAAAGTCAGCCAGAATGACAAAGACTTTGGCCGCGATCGACATGGACAAGGTCCTGGCGCCCCCGGGCGAGCCCGCGACCTCCGCCGGTCCCGGCTACCTCCTGAGATATTACTGGTGGGCCTATGTGCATCCCAACGCCCTGAAAATTTTCGATCACCAATGGATGGTCGAGGCGATCCTTTGGGGCAATTACGGGCGCCTGCGCGACGCGGCCCTCGACGCGCTCGGCGATGCGCTGCAGGGGCGCACGCTGCAGATCGCTGCGGCCTATGGCGATTTTTCCCCGCGCCTCAATGATCGCGTGGCGAAAGCGGGCGGCGCGCTCGACGTCGTCGACGCGCTGCCTATCCAGATCGCCAATCTCCGCGCCAAGCTTTGCGGCGGCCCGTCCGCGCGGACCGCGGTGATGGATGCGACGGCGCTGGAGTTCGAAGACGGCGCCTTCGACCGCGCCGTGCTCTTCTTTCTGCTGCATGAGCAGCCGCTCGAATGGCGGCGCGAGACCCTTGAGGAAGCCTTGAGGGTCGTGCGGCCCGGCGGGCGGATCGTCATCGTCGATTATGCCCGGCCGAAATGGTGGAACCCGCTGCGCTATCTGATGCGCCCGGTATTCGCGCTGCTCGAACCCTTCGCGCTCGACCTGTGGCGCGAGGAGATCGCCGCCTTCCTGCCCGAAAACCGTGGCATCAGCGACTTGACGCGAAAGCCGTATTTCGGCGGCCTGTACCAGCTTGTCTGCATCGCGCGCTGACGCGCCTCCATCGCTCGCCGGAGCAGCCCCTATGCATAGAATCGTGTTTCTGGAAGCAGCGACCCTCGCGGAGGGCGTCGTCCTGCCCCGGCCGGATTTCCCGCATGAATGGCGCACATTCCCCGCCACGGCGCGCTCGGAAATCATAGCCCGCTCCGGCGACGCCGACATCGTCGTCGCCAACAAGCTGCGCTTCGACGCGGAAATCCTCGAAAGCCTGCCGCAGCTGAAACTGCTGGCCATCGCCGCCACCGGCTATGACAATGTCGATCTCGACGCCGCGCGGAAACAGGGCGTCGCGGTGACCAATATCCGCGCCTATTCCGTCAATGCCGTGCCGGAGCACACATTCGCGCTGATCCTCGCGCTGACGCGAAAAATCCTGCCCTATGTCGCCGACGTCCGCGCCGGAGATTGGCAGACCTGCGGCCAGTTCACCTTCCACCGGCATGGAATCGTCGACATCCACGGCAAGCGGCTGGGATTGTTCGGCTCCGGCGCGTCAGGCCGGCGCGTGGCCGAGATCGCCCGGGCCTTTGGCATGGACGTGGTCTTTGCCGGCCGCAAGGGCGCCAGTCCAAAACCCGGCTATGTCGCTTTCGAGGAGGCCGTCGCGACGTCGGACATCCTGTCGCTGCATTGCCCGCTCAATAAGGAAACGCAAGACATGATCGGCGCGCCGGAATTCGCCGCGATGACGAAGAAACCCCTGCTGATCAACACCGCGCGTGGCGGACTGGTGGACGAGGCGGCGCTGGAGCGCGCGCTCGACGCCGGCCTGGTGGCGGGCGCGGGGATCGACGTCACCCGGCCCGAGCCCCCGCCCGCCGACAGCGCGATCATGCGGCTGGCGCGGCGCGCAAACGTCATCGTCACGCCGCATGTCGCCTGGGCGAGCCTCGAAGCCCAGCAGACCCTGGCAGACCAACTCGGCGCCGTGCTCGCTGGCTTCGTCAGAGGCGAGCGAATGAACCGGCTGGATTAGTGGCCAAAATCTGACGCCAGGTTGCCGTTCGCGAATGACCAGGAACGGCTGATTCCATCAAAAAACTCGCAAATTTGGGCGACTCAAAAATCCCGCCAAATTCGATGGTGAACGAGCTTTCTGGTTCAATGCCGTCGAGAATTGATTGCGGTGGTTTTCAGCGAATTTTCGACAGATCCTACTGGCCCCCCACATCTTTTTGGTGCTGCTGGCTCCAAGGGGCTGCAAGATTTTGATCAGCGGCCAAAAAAGAGTTTTTCAAAACAGTCGGCGGAAAGCCGACGTCCACTGACGGCGCCGCCAAGTGCAAGAAAGGCGAGACGCCGTCGTTGGCTGTTAGGTCTCCGCTCGGCGGCGGCCACGGAAGGCGCAATGGGGCGCCAGTTGCGATCATTGCCGGTTGCGTCGACGATACGCCGAACAGATTGAAAACGCGCATTGATTGAAGCGCTGGTGATTTTGGGATGCCGGCAAACGGTTTGCTACCATAGGTAGAATAGTGCATCATTCTGGCGGACTTAGGCTTTCGCGTTTTAAGGAAATTGACGGCAACAATGAAACAGATCGGCCAGCATAGACTGATTCTCGCCTCCGGCGGATCTATTGAACGCGTCATCGGACGGGCTGGTCCAGCATAGACGCCTGAATTGTCAATAAATAACGGTCAAGCTTAATAACGCCCCCCAGGAAGTCTGCATGCTTTCATCGCTCAGAATGAATTTTTCGCTGATGGCGGTGGACGCCGAAGCGAGCGCCAATCGACACATTTATGCGCGCGCGCTCGAATTGTTCGTCAAGCGCGAAACCATGAACTCATATTTGGCTCAATTTGTTTTCGTAATTGTTGCAATTGCGGGATACTCCATGGGAATACACAGCGTATTTATCATTGCAATCCTGCATTTTCTCGTCGATCAGCTGGCCCGTCACAATCTTGGCCGTTTCTCGCAGAGCCTTCGTTCTGGCGAACTCGACCTCCGGCGGCTGCGTCATATCGAACACATTTTTTACGGCGTCGGCTTCGTGTGGGCGATGGTGGCGTGGCCGTTGGCCGAGGCTCTGGACGGGCTGCGGCTTTTACTCACCGTCGTTTCAGCGGCGGGACTGCTCGTGATGGCGAATACGACATGTTTCGCGCCTCGCGTTTTTCAGGCCACGATCATTGGCTACGCCGTTGGGTTCGCCATGGCGATCATCGCAATAAAGACCATGCCCTGGTATGTTCTCGCCGGCGCTGTCGCCGCCTTCCTCGTCGTGGTGCAAGGGGTCGGCGTGGGAACCGCGAGACAATTGCTGCAAATGCTCCAGATGCAGGCCGAGCGGGATGACGCGATCGAAGGGCAAAAACGCACCATCGAGGCTCTCGACGCGGCCCGACGAGCAGCGACGTTCATGGCCGAAACCGACAGCTTAACCGGACTCCCCAATCGCTTCCTGTGCATGACGAAACTGGACGGCCTCATCGCCAGCGGCGGGGAGTTTTCTTTAACTTTCTTCGACATCGACCTTTTCAAGAACATCAATGACGCCCTTGGGCATAATATTGGCGACGAAGTGCTGAAGGCCGTTGGCGGCATCCTGGCGAATTTCGACAAGGCGTTCTACTTTGCGGCTCGCTTGGGCGGGGACGAGTTCGCCGTGATCGCCTATGGCGACCGCGGTCTGATGAACGGCGAGAAAATCATTCAGGCCGTCAAGAAAATGATCGATAGCCTTCGTGAAACGAATATGGATTTTCCCCCGATCTCGATCACTGGAGGCAGCGCCAACTTTCCGAACGACGCGGCCAACAGATCCGACTTGCTCGCGGCCGCCGACATAGCGCAGCTCGAAGCGAAAAAGGCGCAGCGCGGCGGTCATCTCGATTTTTCCGCAAGTCTATCCGACACTTTTCGGAGAGAAACCGAAATCGCCCACGCGATAAACGAGGCGATCAGCTCCCGCGAGCTTTATCTGTGCTTCCAGCCAAAAATCAATTTGAAGACTGGCCGCGTGGAGGGCGCGGAGGCCCTGTCACGTTTTTCCGCAGGAAACCTCTCCGCCTTTTTCCTGGACGAGATATTCGAGGTGGCTGAAAAACGTGGACTTGGAGCGCTTTTGGACGAGCTGGTTCTGGATCGTTACAATGAAGCGCTGGTCGACTTGAGAGACACGTTTTCAATTGTGGCGCCGACGTCGGTGAATCTTTCGGGCGCCATTCTCAAAACGCCGGAAAGGCTCCTTGCGAAACTGAATGCGCTGATCGCGGATGGGCTGGCGCCGTCGCTCATCCGCGTTGAAATAACAGAAAATGCAATTTACGGCAGAGGTCAGGTCGGCGTCATCAAGCTTCTTGACCAGATCGTCAAACTCGGTTTCAGCCTTGCCCTGGACGATTTCGGAACGGGAAGCGGATCGCTCCGACATCTTGTAAGCCTTCCGATCAGCGAGATCAAAATAGACAGATCTTTTGTTTCCGGGATGCTGTCGGATCACAAGAAGAACGCCATCGTCAGAGGATTGATCGTAACAGGCCGCGAAATGGGCATCGACATCGTCGCAGAGGGAGTTGAAACTGAAGAGGAAGCGGCTCTGCTGCGATCGATGGGTGCGCATTCTGCTCAGGGCTACCTTTGGTCGAGGGCGATACCCGTTTCCCAATTCGTGGACTTCATTCACGCGCCGGCGGCCTTGTGACCCTTTTGGCCACCTGTCGTCCCGACACTGATCAGACCTCAGACTACTCCGACCAGCAGACAAGCCTGCGGCCCGCCGCGACCGCCAGGAATCGGCGGATGGCGGTCATCCACGAGTGTCGCAAGCAACGGCGGCTTCGCGTCAAGTTGCGGACAACGGCTCTTGATTTTTGCAGGCAGGGCAGCGTTCGGTCGCATTATGCCCATTACGTTAAACGCGCCGCGATCAGCGGCAACTATATTTTTGTATTAGCACCATTGACGCGACCAGTCCGGCAGAATTAGCCATCGCATTCGGGTGATCACGCAAATATGATTCGAACAACTCGCGAGCTTCATTGTATGAGACGGGCTGGTGCTTGTCGAAGCACGTCTTTTTGCCATCGTTCTGATACAACTGCATCGTGAAAAGCGCGTCGGTCAATCCCCTTAAATACGCTATGCAAATATTCTCGAAGTTTTGTTTGGCCTCCGCAGTCAGAAACGTAGAATTTTTATTGTCACATGCGGTATTAAGCATTAAGGCAGGAAATGTGTCCTGAGTTTGAGCTCTTGCCCCACCCATCGTAATGAGAGTTGTCAGCAAGGCGGCTGTAATCACCGCAAGCGCCAGTTTTTCGAAAGCGATTCCGTTCCACATAAGTTTGACCTCCGCGAAGTTGCAGATATCCTAACTGACAATGCCTAATTCGTGTATACCCTCTGTCGTTTGACATCCCCGCGTGGCGCGTTCTCTCTCACCCCCCTCATCAATCAATAAATTGAGGCCAATTCAATGGGTTCAGACGACGCGGCAAAAAACCTTCACCCCGCAATTTACCATCATCTGTCGAACGGTCCGGATTTTTGTGGGTTAGCCAAAACTGAGATTCGTGGAAGACGTATCATTTCTACAATGTCGATAAACGAAGGCCTCAGGAGTAGGGAAGATAGTCGTTTTGAGACTGTAGTTTTCGATTCGGACTTCACTCTGATTGACCGCAAAGAGCACGCCGAGTTGTATAGCGCGAAGAAGGGCCATTTAGAAATGATAATTAAGTATTTTTATGGCGGAATGGACGAATATCCCCCAAACCTACGGATTGTAGAAGAGTAGGGCTCGGCCTATTTTAGAAAGTCCCCTACTGGTTATAGAATATCGTCACAATCCAAGAATTCTGAAAACGTTGTCGAAGTCGTTGCTATTTATAGCTCGGTCAAATTCCGCGTCATCGCGACGTTTTTGCTCCAATGCAGAAAGATACGAAAATTTTATGCCCACAAAAACACCTTCTCCCATTTCAACGGCGGCAACAGCCTTACGCGCATCATCAACGCCTGCAACTTCATAAATAATCGCCTTTTCGGCATCTTCATTGACCTGCGCCTGTGCAAAAACAATAGCGTCTTGCCGCAACGTAAATCCCTTGAAGGGGTGTTCGAGTGGGCGCTCGCCCTTAAACGCTTCTGAATGAACGACGAACATGATAAATTCCCCAATCCGCTATGCGACAACCATAGCACGGGAGATAGGCGCGGACGAGCGGTCGTCAACCGAAATGCGATCCCGATAAGGCCGATTTCGGCTCCGCGTGAAGGCGGCTAACAGCTCCTGATGAGACGGCCGCCGCCCCGATTTCGATGGTCAACTGAGAGCCGGTTCCGTCCGATCATTCTTTCCCGCAAATGGCCGGCGCAACCTACCGAACGCAATCGTCGCATCTAGGCGCCAAACGTGTAGCTTTCACCACTATTTCTTGCCGTTCTTCTCCAGCCAAAGCTGGTAGTGCAGCGCCTCGCCCAGAAAGGAATAGACCGCGCCGGTCCAGGCGTGAATGAAGCCCGGCCTGCCGCAAAGGAACATCCGGCGCGAGACATAGACCCGGAAGAAATAGAGCGGCGGATTGACCACCAGTTTCAGCAGGCTCGGTTTCCGGCCATTGGCGATCCGCTGCTGCGCCTTGAGCCGCGCGTAGACGATCTCCTTGCCAATCTGCGCGTCAAGCCGCAACGCCCGCTCATGCCGCAGCAGACCGTTGGTCGCGTCCGCCACCTCGCCATCGGCGATCAGCCCCTCATGCACCAGCACGTCCTCGTCGAAGCGCACTTTTTCGCGCCGCGCCAGCCGGAGAATCCGCTCCGGCTTGGTCGCGCGCGGGGGCGGCTCCTTGCGTCCGAACAGCGTCAGGGCGCGTTGCAGCTTCCAGCCCGCCTGCGTCGGCGGCGCCTGCAGCAGGCGCGGCAGGTCGCCGCGCAATTCGTCGTCGAGCCATTCGTCGGCGTCGATGCTCAGGACCCAGGGCTGGGTCGCCTGCTCCAGCGCGAACTGTTTCTGCTTCGCGTAGCCGGGCCAGTCGCGCTCGATCAGTTTTATGGGCCAGCCCCTGGCGATGAAGTCGCGCACGATGGTCAAGGTGGCGTCGGTCGAGCCGGAATCGACGACGATGATTTCGGCGCAGGATTCGAGGCTGGCGATACAGGGACCGATGCAGTCCTCTTCGTTCTTGCAGATGACCGCCGCGGACAGGGGCAGCCTGCCCGGCTCCGAGATACACACACCATCACCCATAATCGCCGCCACCATCAAAACGCCGAAGCCCGGCCTCCAGGCCGGGCTTCTCGATTGCCGAAAGCAGGGTGCAAGTCAATCTGACAAGTCAATCTGACAAGTCAATCTTCCTGGCCTGCGCGCCGTCAGATGTAATCAGCGACGAACTGCAAATCGGGAGGGAAGACATTCAGGACGGCTTCCTCCACTCCCGAGGCCAGACGCCTGACGCCGCGCGTGACGCTGCCAAATCCGGGCAGCATTTCCGGGTCGTAGGCGAGGACGCGGTTACGCCCGGTCCGCTTCGCCGCAAACAGCACGTTGTCCGCCCTGCGCAGCAACCGGTCGATATCGTCATCGGGGCGCCACGCGGCGACGCCGAAACTGCATGTCAGCCTGACGGGCGCGCCGCCCAGGACCAGTTCTTCGCCGGCGATGCGCTGCCGGGCGGCCTCGGATCGATCGACGCTCGCCTGCGCCGTGCTGTCCACCCGGAGGATTGCGAACTCCTCGCCGCCGAGACGCCCGACGATGGCGTCCTTTTCCCGCAGCTGCGCCGCGACGTTGCGCAGCGCCGTATCGCCGGCGGCATGGCCATAGGCGTCATTGATGCGCTTGAAATGGTCGATATCGACCATGGTTGCGGTTATGTCGGTCGCGCCGGACTGGAGGAGGCGCTCTCCGCGTTGAAAGAATGCGCGCCGGTTCAACAGTCCGGTCAGACCGTCAACTGTCGCCATCTCGACGAGCTGGCGTTGCATGTCGGCGAGGCGCTGGGCGGCTCTCAGCCGCGCGAAAAGCTCGTCGGCGGAAAGCGGCATTTCCAGCACGTCATCGACGCCGCAATCCAGGGCTTCGATCAATTGCCCGGAGTTCAGCGGGCGCGACACCAGCCCGATGTAGAGCGGACGCTCCGCCGAGGCCAGCAGACGGGCCTCCCAGCTGATTTCGACGCCTGCCATCGCCCCGAACTGATCGACGATCAGCAGCGCGCTGGCGTCCGGGTTTCCTTCCAGAAAGCGCAAGGCCTGAGCCGGGTCGCAAAAGGATTCGGCTTCATGCCCTCGCCTTTCGAGCATTGTCGCCAGTGAAGCCAGCAAGGAAACTTCTTTGGCGAGGGTGACCACATGCATTCCGCTTTGCCTCTTCCCGGGTAAGCTGCCGACATGGCGCTGCTGACCGCATGCGCCCGACTTTCCGCGAAGCATAGGCGCAACCTGTGAGGGTATTGTTAATGAACACAACCAAAACGGAGCCCAAATTGCGTCAATCAGGCGAAGATGAAGCAGAAGCAGCGACTTGCCTCGCGCCCATTCTCGAAACTTTCTGCAGCGTCACCCATTCCTGCGATCAGCAAACCCGGGCGTGGAAAATTCCTATTGGGAAACATGGCGTTAGCAATTGCGCGCCTCGGAACCGCCTGAGCGGTCGCGGACCTCCTGGCGCTCGACAAAGGCTCTTTTCCGCGCATTGCCCAGACGGGATGACAGGCGCGGCGCGGACGGCTACAAGCGGCCGACGCAGCCGACGCGAGGGATTCCATGACCGTTCGCGGTCATGGAAACGAAAAATGTCCGAACCGAAAGCTTTTATCCTGCATCTCGAACGGGCCGCCCAGCGTCGCCCGCAGGTCGAGCGGCTGCGCGCCGCCCTGCCCTGCGCCAGCGAGATCGTCGACGCGACGGACGGCTCGAAACTCTCGCAGGAGACGGTGGACGCAGTTTACATCAGGCAATTGCATCGGCCACGATTTTCCCATCCCCTCAACCGCGCGGAAATCGGCGCCTTCCTCAGCCATCGCGCCGCCTGGCGCCGGATTGTCGAGGAGGGCCTGGATTACGGCCTGGTGTTCGAGGACGACGCCGAGATCGACGCCGAGGCTTTCGCCCGGACCTGCCATTTCGCCCAGGAAACGCGGCCCCGTTGGGATTACGCTCTGGCGCCGGCGCCGCAGACCCGCGCCGAGGGGACGATCCTCGCGCAAAAGGACGGCGTCACCCTGGTGCGCCCCCATGCGCCGCCTTTGCGGGCCATCGCGCAGTTCGTCTCCGGCGAGGCGGCGCGCCGCCTGCTCGCGGCGACGGAACAATTCGACCGGCCGATCGACACCTTCCTGCAAATGAGCTGGGTCACAGGCGTCGAATTGCTGGCTTTGAAACCGTCGGGCGTGCGCGACGTCTCGGGCGCCATCGGGGGATCGACGATCCAGCGCAAACGCATGGGGCTGGCCGAGAAAATCCGCCATGAGATCGCGCGTCCCTGGTACCGCGCCCGGGTGCGCGCCTGGCACAATTTCGCCAAGCGCCCGCAGGATTGAACCCGCCTCAGTACCAGCGGTTGTGGGTCCACATCCATTGTTCGGGGTGGAGACGGATGGATTTTTCCAGTTCCGCCTGCAGGCTCGCGGTGGCCGCGTAGATGTCGGCGTCGCGGTCGTCGCTGCGCGGCGTGTCGATGGCGATGATTCGCATGACGAAGCGCACGCCCGGCAAGCGCTGGCCGGTGATCAGCACGAGGGGAACATTGCATTGGCGCGACACCAGCGCCGGAAAGGGCGTGGTCTTGGCCGGAATACCGAAGAACGGCGTCTCCAGGCCCATATACATCATCTGGTCGACCAGAAGGGCGAGCGAACCGCCGGTTCGCGCATAGCGGATCATCGCCACCGGCGTTTCCGGATCGAGCTTGTCGGTGAGGCCGCCGGGATAATATTTCAGCCGGCGCTGCTTGAAGTCGGCGTCGACGAGTGGATTGCTCAGCGAGCGATAAACGGCCAGCGGCTTGAGGCCGAATCCCGGCGAGCACGCCGCTTCCGCCCTCCCAGTTGGCCTGATGCGCGCCGCAGAACACGGCGCCCTTGCCGCTTTCGGCGATGGCGCGCAGAAGCTCGGCGTTTTCGACCTCGACCCGGTCGCGGACGATCTCGTCGATGTGGAAGAACTCCCCCAGCACATAGCCGAGATTGCGCCAGACGTCGCGCGCCAGCCGCTCACGCTCGGCCTCGCTCTTCTCGGGAAACGCGGCCGCGATATTGCGCAGCATGCGCGGATGGCGCCTGCGCGACTTCGGACCTAGCCAGGAAACCAGCGCGCCGCCCAGCTTCGAGGCGGTTTCGACCGGCAAGGCGCCGAACAGCGCGCCGAGCAGCCGATAACCGGCATATTCCAGCCGGTATTGCAGTTTAGGCGGTTTGGGGGACATGTCGCCGCGTCCTCGAATTCACACTAGCGGCGTTCAAAGCCATGGCGCAGACGCCTAAGCCAAGGATGAGGGGCGCGTCAAGTCCGTGGATAAATCTGCCACAGGCCAGGTTTTTTGTCCCCTGGCCGGGACTTGGCCTTATCAAGCGCCTTGGCATTGGTTAATAAACCGTTCATGCGCGGCGGACTAGCTCCTGCGAGTCGTCCGCTGTCGAGGGACGTCGCCGATTCCCGCGGGGTTGGCTTTTAAAGTAATCCTATCGGGTTTGTATTTTTTAGTGTGTGGGGACTCGATTTTTGTGGCTTGACGCTTTAAGGGGGTCAATGACTTGAGCCCTGCGGGACCGTTTCGGTTCGAGGGAGCTTCAGGGATCGCCGCATCATCGGTCTTGAGCGCAGTTGCAATGAAGGAGCGGCCATGTCGGCCAAAATGGGACGCGAGACCATGCGCAAGATCGTGGAATTCATGGCTTCGGCGTGTTCCACGGGCGGGCGGGCCTGATGCGTCTGAAAAAGCCGTTGTCTCCTGCGCAAAAGCTTGGCAAGCCTGCGCTGGCCTGCGCCGGCTCGCTGTTGCTCGCCACGTCCCTGGCTTCCTGCACGGTCGGCCCTGACTATCTCAAGCCCGAGGCGCCGACTCCGGCAAAATTCAAGGAGCTGGCCGGCTGGAAAAAGGCTTCGCCGCGCGACGGCCTCGATCGCGGCGCGTGGTGGTCCGTCTACAAGGACGGCGAGTTGAACAGACTGCTGCCGCAGGTCGAAGTCAACAACCAGACCGTCGCATCCGCTCTCGCCGCCATGGAGCAGGCGCAAGCCCTGACCCGCGAATCGCAGGCGAGCCTTTTCCCGCTGGTTTCCGCAAATTACAGCGTCACGCGCGCCGGCGAAGGTCGAAACGTCTCCGCCGCCGGCCGCGCCGTCGCCGCAACCAATTTCTATCCGCAGGGGACCGTCTCCTGGACCCTCGACGTCTGGGGCAAGGTTCGACGACAGATCGAAAGCAACGTTGCGCTGACGCAGGCCGACGCGGGACTGCTCGCCAACGCCAAGCTTTCCGCCCAGGCGCAACTGGCGATCGCCTATTTCAACCTTCGCACCGAGGATACGCTCAAGGATCTGCTCCAGCGCACGGTGAAGATCTACAAGGAAACCTTGAAGATCACCCGGAACCAGTACAATGGCGGCACGGTCTCCAAGGCCGACCTGATCACCGCCGAGAATCAGGTTCTGACCACCGAGGCGCAAGCGATCGGCGTCGACGTTCCACGCCAGCAATATGAGCACGCCATCGCGATGCTGGTCGGGCGTCCGCCGGCCGAGCTGACGATCCCCTTCGCGAAACTGCCGCACACGCCGCCGGCCGTCCCGGTCGCCCTGCCCTCGACGCTGCTGGAGCGCCGGCCCGACATCGCCGCGGCCGAACGAACCATGCAGGAGCAGAATGCGCTGATCGGCGTGGCCGTCGCCGCCTATTATCCGACCTTGACGCTTTCCGCCGCGGGCGGCTTCGAAGGACCCAACGCCCTCCCCTTCCTCGCCGCCTATCAGATCTGGTCGCTCGGCGCCGCCGCCGCCGATCCGTTGTTCGACGGCGGCCTGCGCGCGGCGCAAGTCGACGCCTCCAAGGCTGTCTATCGCCAGGCGACCGCCAATTACCGCCAGACCGTGCTGACCGCCTTCCAGGGCGTCGAGGACCAGCTGGTCGCCCTGCGGGTGCTGGCCAAGGAATTGAAAGTCCAGGAAAAGGCGCGCGACGAGGCGGCCGAGGCGGTCAAGGTCTATCTCAACCAGTATCGCGCCGGCACCGTCGCCTTCACCACTGTCGTCGTCGCCGAGGCCACCTTGCTGACCGCCGAAGAGGCGGTGCTGACGACGAGGCAATCGCTGTTCGTCGCCAGCGTGACCTTGATCGAAAACCTCGGCGGGGGCTTTGACGCGAACAGCCTGGCGAAGGAACAGGCGCCGCCTTTGATCGAGGCGGTCGAACGCTCCCTGCCCGCGCCGCCGCCTTAATTTCTCCTTTCCCGCTAAGTAATTGACGCTGCTCCCCTGCGGCAAGACGCCGCGGACGCCGCAAAACCGGATCCGAGACCGCGATGAACGAAACAAAGATGACGCTCACCCCGCGGGTCGCGGGCGACGGCGGCGCGACGGGCCTCGATCGGAGCGCGGCCGCCGGCGCCGACTTCGGACGGCAGCCGCCGCGGCCGGGCGGCTGGGGCCGATGGATCCTGGTGGTCGCGCTGATCGCCGCGAGCTATCTCGGCTACAAGCATTTCACCCAGCCCGCGGCCGAAATCCAGGCGGCGACGGACGCGGGCGCAGCCACCCAGCCCGCCTCCGGCAAGTCCAAGCACAGTGGGGATCGCGGCAGCGCGCAACCGGTCGGCGTCGCGACCATCCAGCCGCGCGACGTCCATGTCATCGTCAACGCGCTCGGCACGGTGACGCCGCTCGCCACCGTGACCGTGGTCAGCCAGATTTCCGGCTATCTGCAGCAGGTCGCCTTCACCGAGGGCCAGCGCGTGAAAAAGGGCGACTTCATCGCCCAGATCGACCCCCGCCCCTATCAGGCGCTCAAGGCGCAATATGAGGGACAGCTGGCCCACGACCAGGGTTTGCTCGACCAGGCGCGGGTCGACGACGTCCGCTACCAGACCCTGCTCAAGCAGAACTCCATCGCCCGCCAGACCGCGGACGACCAGAAATACATCGTCAAGCAATACGAGGGCACGGTCGCGGCCGACCAGGCCCTGATCGACGCCCAGGCGCTGAACATCGCCTATTGCCACATCATCTCGCCAGTCGATGGGCGGATCGGCATTCGCCAGGTGGACGCCGGCAATTTCGTGCAGGCCGGTTCGTCATCGAGTGCGACCGGCATAGCCGTGGTCACGCAGTTGCAGCCGATGTCGGTGATTTTCTCGGTGCCCGAGGATGCGCTCAACAAGATCGCGCCGAAGATGCGTGACGGCGGCAAGCTGACCGCGACCGCCTATGACCGCGCCAATGTGAAGCAATTGGCGACCGGCGCCGTCACCGTGCTCGACAACCAGGTCGACACCACCACCGGCATGGTCAAGCTGCGCGCCTTCTTCGACAATCAGGACGAGGCCCTGTTTCCCAACCAGTTCGTCAATATCCGCCTGCTGGTCGACACCCTCCAGGCCGCCATCGCCGCGCCGACCGCCGGCGTGCAGCACGGCGCGCCGGGCGATTATGCCTATATCGTCGGCGCGGACGGCAAGGCCAGCGTGCGCGTGCTGAAGCTCGGACAGACCGACGGCGATTTCGTCCAGGTGCTTTCAGGCCTCGCCATCGGCGACCGCGTCGTCACCGATGGCGCCGACCGCCTGCGCGAAGGCGCGGAGGCGCGCGTGGTCTCCGATTCAGCGCAGACGGGCGCGGCGGCGGTCAAGCAGGCGGATGCGGCGCCCGCAGATCCGGCCGCCGCCGGCGCCGCCCCGGCTGATCCTTCACAGGGTCATCAGCATCACGGGCGCAGGCAGAAGGATGGCGCGGTCGACGCGCCAAAGCCGGCCGACGGAACGAGCGGCGATGCCGCGCAATAAGGCCGGCGTCGCAACGCCAGGCGGGAGAGGCGCGACCCCATGAACGTCTCGGAACCCTTCATCCGGCGTCCCGTGGCGACGACGCTGCTGATGGTCGCGATCCTGCTGGCGGGCTTTTCGGCCTTCCGCTTCCTGCCGCTGGCGACCCTGCCCTCGGTCGATTACCCGACCATCCAGGTCCAGACCTTCTATCCCGGCGCCAGTCCCGAGGTCATGACATCCTCGGTCACCGCGCCGCTTGAGCGGCAATTCGGGCAGATGCCGGGATTGAGCGAGATGACCTCGGCCTCGTCCGCCGGCGCCTCGATCGTCACCCTGCAATTCGGCCTCTCGCTGTCGCTCGACGTCGCCGAGCAGGAAGTGCAGGCGGCGATCAACGCCGCCAACAACCTGCTGCCCTCGGATCTGCCGGCGCCGCCGATCTACGCCAAGGTCAATCCGGCCGACGCGCCGGTGCTGACGCTCGCCGTCACCTCGAAGACGATGGCGCTGACCGACCTCGAAGACGTCAGCGAGACGCGTCTCGCCCAGAAGATTTCGCAGCAGCCCGGCGTCGGCCTGGTCAGCATCGCGGGCGGCCAGCGCCCCGCCGTGCGCATCAGGCTCAATCCGCAAGCCCTGGCGGCGCACGGCCTCAATATCGACGACCTGCGCACCATCCTCGGCAACGCCAATGTCAACACGCCCAAGGGCAGTTTCGACGGACCGGCGCAAAGCTCGACGATCAACGCCAACGACCAGATCACCGGCGCCGACCAATATGGCGAGGTCGTCATAGCCTATCGCAACGGCAACCCGGTGCGCGTCAAGGATGTGGCGACCATCGTCCGGGGGCCGGAAAACAGCAAGCTCGCCGCCTGGGCCAACCGCACGCCGGCCATCCTGCTCAACGTGCAGCGGCAGCCGGGCGCAAACGTCATCGCCACGGTCGATTCGGTGCGCAAACTGCTGCCGAAACTGCTGGCCGATCTGCCGGCCGCGGTCGACGTCGACGTCCTGACCGACCGCACCGTGACCATTCGCGCCTCGGTCGCCGACGTCGAATTCGAGCTGGTGCTGGCCATCGTCCTGGTCGTGGCCGTCATCTTCATTTTCCTGCGCACCCTGCCGGCGACCCTGATACCCAGCCTGTCCGCGCCGCTGTCGCTCGTCGGCACGTTCGGAGTCATGTATCTCCTGGGTTTCAGCCTCGACAACCTGTCGCTGATGGCGCTGACCATCTCGACCGGTTTCGTCGTCGACGACGCCATCGTGATGATCGAAAACATCACCCGCCACGTCGAAAAGGGCATGCGGCCGCTCGAAGCGGCGCTGCACGGCTCGGCGGAAATCGGCTTCACCATCATCTCGCTGACGGTTTCGCTGATCGCGGTGCTGATCCCCCTGCTGTTCATGGGTGAAGTCGTCGGGCGGCTGTTCCACGAATTCGCCATCACGCTGGCCGTCACCATCGTCATTTCGGCCGTGGTGTCGCTGACCCTGGTGCCGATGATGTGCGCGCGGCTGATCAGCCATCGCCCGGAATCCGAACGCGGCCGGTTCGACCTCGCCGCCGAAAAGGTCTTCAACCAGATCATCGCCGGCTACGCCCGCACCCTCGACGTGGTCCTGCGCCATCAGCCGGCCACGCTGTTCGTCGCCATCGCGACCCTGGCCCTGACCGCGCTCCTCTATGTCGTGATACCCAAGGGGTTCTTTCCGACCCAGGACACCGGCGTCATCCAGGCGATCTCGGAAGGGCCGCAGGACGTGTCGTTCAAGGAAATGGTCCGGCTGCAGGGCGCGCTGGCGGACGAAATCCTCAAGGACAGGGCCGTCGCCTCGATCTCCTCCTTCGTCGGCATCGACGGAACCAACCTCACCCTGAATTCAGGCAATTTCCTCATCAACCTCAAGCCGCAGGACGAGCGCGAGGACAATGTCGGCGACGTCATCCGCCGCCTCACCAGGGAAACCTCCGGCGTCGTCGGCGCGAAACTCTACATGCAGCCGGCGCAGGACCTGACCATCGATTCCAGCGTCACCCGCGCCCAGTACAAATTCGTGCTGGAGAACGCCAATCCCGAGCTTTTCGCCGAATGGGCGCCGAAACTCGTCCAAGCCCTGCGCAATGAGCCGGAACTGGCCGATGTCGGCAGCGACATGCAGGCGCAGGGCGCGGCGCTCGACCTGACCATC
This sequence comes from uncultured Alphaproteobacteria bacterium, assembly GCA_963710275.1. GTDB lineage: Bacteria > Pseudomonadota > Alphaproteobacteria > Rhizobiales > Beijerinckiaceae > Rhodoblastus. Next base: position 327,478 of record CAVPZS010000002.1, read on the forward strand.
GACCGCGAGACCGCCGCGCGCTTCGGCATCACCCCGGCGACGATCGACAACGTGCTCTACGATCTGTTCGGCCAGCGCATCATTTCGACCATCTATACCCAGTCCAACCAGTATCGCGTCATCATGGAGGGCGACCCTTCCGTCCAGGGCTCGATCAAGGGGCTGGATTCGATCTACCTGCCCTCCAACGCCTCCTCGACCAACGGCCAGACGCCGCTTTCGGCCATCGTCCACATGAAGCAGCGCAACGGGCCGCTGGTGGTGACGCATTTCGGCCAGTTCCCGGCGACCACCATCTCCTTCAACCTCGCGAGGGGCGTCTCGCTCGGCGCCGGCGTCGCGGCGATCGAAAAGGTGAGGGCGGATATCGGCCTGCCCTCATCCTTCGTGGTCGCCTACCAGGGCGCCTCGGCCGCCTTCCAGTCCTCGCTGACCAACGAGCTGTTGCTGATCGCCGCAGCCGTCGCCACCATGTATATCGTGCTGGGCGTGCTCTACGAGAGCTTCGTGCACCCGGTGACGATCCTGTCCACCCTGCCCTCCGCCAGCGTCGGCGCGCTGCTGACCCTGCTGCTGTTCGGCTACGATCTCGACATCATCGCCATCATCGGCGTCATCCTTCTGATCGGCATCGTCAAGAAGAACGCCATCATGATGATCGACTTCGCGCTCGAGGCCGAGCGCGTCGAGGGATTGCCGCCGGTCGAGGCGATCCGCCAGGCCTGCCTGTTGCGCTTCCGGCCGATCCTGATGACGACCATGGCCGCCATTCTCGGCGCCCTGCCGCTGATGCTGGGAACCGGCGTCGGCTCGGAACTGCGCCGTCCCCTCGGCTTCGCCATCGTCGGCGGCCTGATCTTCTCGCAAGTGCTGACGCTCTACACCACGCCGGTGATCTATCTCTATTTCGACCGGCTGGCGGCGCGCCTGCGCGGCGCGGGCGAGAGCGCTCCAATGGCGCCGCAGGCGGGACCGGCGGAATGATGCGGCTTCCGCAAAATCGCTTCGCGCGAGCGGAACTTCGGCGTCGGGGGATCGCATGAACATCTCCGCCCCGTTCATCCGGCGCCCCGTTGCGACCATCCTGCTGACCCTGGGCGTTGCGCTCGCCGGCGCCATCGCGTTTTTCCAGCTGCCCGTCGCGCCCTTGCCCAACGTCGACATCCCCACGGTGACCGTCAACGCCTCGCTGCCGGGGGCCAGCCCGGAGACCGTCGCCAACAGCGTCGCCGAGCCGCTCGAGCGCCATCTCGGCCAGATCGCCGACGTCACCGAGATGACATCGACGTCGAGCCTCGGGCAGACGCGCATTTCCCTGCAATTTGGTCTCAACCGTGACATCGACGGCGCGGCGCGCGACGTGCAGGCGGCGATCAGCGCCGCCCGCGCCGACCTGCCGACGGCGCTGCGCTCCATGCCGACCTATCGCAAGGTCAATACGGCCTCGGCGCCGATCTACATCCTCAGCCTGACCTCGAAAACGCTGACCCGCGGCCAGCTCTACGACGCCGCCTCCAACGTCCTTCAGCAGCGGATCTCGCAATTGCCCGGCATCGGCCAGGTGATCATCGGGGGCTCGACCCTGCCCGCCGTGCGCGTGGAGCTGAATCCTCAAGCCTTGTTCAAATATGGCGTCGGGCTCGAAGACGTCCGGGCGGCGCTGGCCTCCGCCAACGCCAACGCGCCCAAGGGCGCAATCGAGCAAGATAGCCGGCATTTCCAGATCTACACCAACGACCAGGCTCCGCACGCCGAGGACTACAAGCCGCTGGTCATCGCCTATCGCAACGGTTCGGCGGTGCGGCTGTCGGACGTCGCCCAGGTGCTCGATTCGGTCGAGGACCTGCGCAACGCCGGCTTCGCCAATGGAGAGCCGTCCGTCCTCGCGATCCTGTTTCCCGAGCCGGGCGCCAACATCATCGACACGGTCGACGCCGTGAAAACGGAAATCCCCTTCCTCGAGGCGGCGCTCTCCGGCGACATCGTCATGAAGACGGCGATGGACCGCTCTGTGACCATCCGCGGCTCCCTCAAGGACACGGAAACGACGCTCGTCATCGCGGTCGGGCTGGTGACGGTGGTCGTCTACCTGTTCCTCCTCAACTGGCGCGCGACGCTGGTTCCGAGCGTCTCCGTGCCGGTGTCGATCATCGGGACCTTCGGCGTGATGTATCTTCTCGGCTATAGCCTCGACATGCTCTCCCTGATGGCCCTGACCATCGCCACCGGCTTCGTCGTCGACGACGCCATCGTCGTCGTGGAAAACATCGACCGGCATCTCGAGGCCGGCATGGACCGGATCGAGGCGGCGCTGGTCGGCGCGCGCGAAGTGGGCTTCACCGTGCTGTCGATCAGCCTGTCGCTGATCGCGGTGTTCACGCCGATCCTGTTCATGGGCGGGCTGGTCGGACGGCTGTTTCGCGAATTCGCCATGACGCTCACCGTCGCCATCCTGATCTCGCTGGTCATTTCGCTGACGACGACGCCAATGCTCTGCGCCCTGCTGCTGCGCCGCGAAGGCGAAGCCGAGAGGAAGGCGAAGGAGGAGCACTGGCTTCAGCGCGGCTTCGCGCACCTGCTCGCGGGCTATGGCCACAGCCTGTCCTGGGCGCTGCGCCATCCGCTCAAGATCGTGCTGACGCTCGTCGCCACGGTCGTCCTCAATTTCTGGCTCTATGGCCACATTCAGAAAGGTCTGTTTCCACAGCAGGACACGGGGCGCCTGATCGGCCGACTGCAGGCGGACCAGAGCATTTCCTTCCAGAGCATCAGCGACAAACTCGCGGAAATGGTCCGCATCACCAAGCAGGACCCGGCGGTGGACAACGTGGTCGGCTTCACCGGCGCCGGCAGCGGCGGCGGCGGCGGCTCGACCAATACGGCGACCGTGTTCGCCGCGCTCAAACCCCTGTCCGAACGGGGCGTCAGCGTCGACCAGGTCATCGCCCGGCTGCGCCCGAAACTCGGCCACGTGCCCGGCGGACGACTCTATTTCCAGGCGGCGCAGGATTTCCGCGCCGGCGCGCGCTCGAGCGCGTCGCAATACCAATATACCCTGGCCGCCGAAGACACGACCGAGCTCTACGCCTGGGCCGAGAAGCTGACCGACGCGCTGCAGAAGCGCGGACGTCTCAAGGACGTGATCTCGGACCTGCAGGTCAGCGCATTGCAGTCCAATGTGGTGATCGATCGCGATTCCGCCTCGCGTCTCGGCCTGACGGCGGCGATGATCGACAACACGCTCTACGACGCCTTCGGCCAAAGGCAGGTTTCGACGATTTTCGCCGCCATCAACCAGTATCACGTCATCATGGAGGTCGACCCGCGCTACACGCAGAGCCCGACCATGCTCGACCAGATCTACATTTCGACCGCCGGCGGCGCGGCCAATGGCGTGGCGCTGAGCAACCTGCCCGGCGGCTCGGTGACGAAAAAGGGCGGGGCCGCCACGGCGACGGGCTCGGCCAGCCTGGACACGGCGCGCAACGCCGCGACCAATGCGCTGGCCGCCTCGGGCAAGAGCTCGGCCTCGTCCGGCGCGGCGGTCTCGACCGTGCAGGAGCCGATGGTTCCCCTTTCCGCCGTCACGCATTTCGAACGCGGCAACGCGCCGCTGGCGATCAACCACGAGGGTCCCTTCGTCACCACCACTATTTCATTCAATCTCGATCCGCATGACGCGCTCGGCGACGGCATCGCGGAAATTCATGCCGCCGAGGCGGAAATCCACATGCCGGCCTCGGTCCGCGGCGCCGCCTCGGGCTCCGCGCTGGTTTTCGCCGAGTCGTTCAAGACCTTGCCATTTCTGATAATCGCCGCCATCCTCGCCATTTATATCGTGCTCGGCATCCTCTACGAGAGCACGATCCATCCCGTGACCATCCTTTCGACGCTGCCCTCGGCCGGCGTCGGCGCCCTGCTCGGCCTGATGATCTTCGGGATCGAATTCAGCATCATCGCGCTGATCGGCATTTTCCTGCTGATCGGCATCGTCAAGAAGAACGCGATCATGATGGTCGATTTCGCCATCGTCGCCAAAAGAGACCATTCGGCGACCTCGCGCGATGCGATCTACGAAGCCTGCATGCTGCGCTTTCGCCCGATCATGATGACCACCATGGCCGCCATGCTCGGCGCCGTGCCGCTGGCGGTCAGCTTCGGCGACGGCGGCGAGATCCGCCGTCCGCTCGGCGTCGCCATCGTCGGCGGCCTGATCGTCAGCCAGCTGCTGACGCTCTATACCACCCCGGTGATCTATCTCTATCTCGATCGCTTCAGCCTATGGCTGAACGCCAGGCGCAACCATCCGGGAGCGCCGACGGTCGATCCGGTTGCGGCGGAATAATCGATCCCTCTTCGCCGGATTTTGATAGACGCCGCCTATCTCGCCTTCACAAAAAATCATTTGCCTTGTGAGGATATTCGGCGCCAAATTCCCGTTCAACCTGCGCAAAACAAAAGCAGGGCGGGAGAAATGCATGGCGGCGCCGAATGCCTGGGATGAAGCCCTGGCGCGCGAGATCATCGAGGAGTTGCGGGGACTGGAAGGGGCGCTGCTGCCGATCCTGCACGCCCTGCAGGAGAAATTCGGCTACGTCGACGCCCGTGCGGTCGCGATCATCGCAAAGACGCTCAACCTCTCCCGTGCTGAAGTTTTCGGCACGATTTCTTTTTACCACGACTTCAAGAAGCAGCCGCCGCTCGGCCACGTTATCAAGTTCTGCCGCGCAGAGGCTTGCCAGGCGCGCGGCGCCGAAGCCCTGGCCGCCCATCTCGAAGCCAGCGTAGGCGTCGGGATCGACGGCGGCTATCACAGGGGCGTGGCGGTCGAGACCGCCTATTGCCTCGGCAATTGCGCCCTCGGCCCCAACGCCCTTTATGACGGCGAGATCATCGGGAGGCTCGACGAGGCGCGCATCAAGGCGCTCTGCGCCCGCGCCGCGAAAAACGCGGAGGCGGATCAATGAGCTTCCGGCTCTATATTCCCCGCGACGCCGCGGCGCTTTCGGTCGGGGCCGACGCCGTCGCGCGGGCATTCTCGCAAGAGGCGGCGACCCGCGGGCTGGATCTCGAGATCATCCGCAATGGGTCGCATGGCCTGTTCTGGCTGGAGCCGCTGGTGGAATTCGTCACGCCGGAGGGCCGGATCGGCTACGGGCCGGTGCAGTCGGAGGATGTCGCGGGGTTGCTTGACGCCGGGGCCTTGCAGGGCGGCGCGCACCCGCTGCGCCTCGGCGCGGTCGCCGAACTCGACTGGATGAAACGCCAGCAGCGCCTGACTTTCGAACGCATCGGCGTGATCGATCCGCTATCCCCAGACGATTATCGCGCCCATGGCGGCCTCAAGGGCTTGACCGCCGCGCTGGCCATGACGCCGGCCGAGGTGGTGGAGCAGGTTCGCTTGTCCGGCCTGCGCGGGCGTGGCGGCGCCGGATTCCCGGCCGGCGTCAAGTGGAAGACGGTCCACGACGCCGCGGGGCCTCGCAAATACGTCGTCTGCAACGCCGACGAGGGCGACAGCGGCACCTTCGCGGACCGCATGGTCTTCGAAGGGGATCCCTTCATGCTGATCGAGGGCATGGCCATTGCCGCCTACGCCGTCGGCGCGTCGAAAGGTTTCATCTATCTTCGCTCCGAATATCCGCATGCCGCGAAAACCATGGACGCCGCAATCAAGCTGGCGGAAAAGGCGGGCTTTATCGGCGCCGACGCCTTCGGTCTGGGCAAGGATTTCGACCTGGAGCTGCGGATCGGCGCCGGGGCCTATATTTGCGGCGAGGAAACCTCGCTGCTCGAAAGCCTCGAAGGCAAGCGCGCGCTGGTGCGGGCGAAGCCGCCGCTGCCAGCCATCTCCGGCCTGTTCGGCAAGCCGACGCTGATCAACAACGTCCTGACGCTCGCCGCCATTCCCTTCATCCTCGACAAGGGCGCTCAGGCCTATGCCGATTACGGCATGGGCCGATCGCGCGGCACCCTGCCCGTCCAGCTCGGCGGCAACGTGTTGCGCGGCGGGTTGGTCGAACTGGCGTTTGGCGTCAGCTTGCGCGAAATCGTCGAGGATTTCGGCGGCGGGACCGCCTCCGGGCGGCCAATCCGGGCGGTGCAGGTCGGCGGCCCGCTCGGCGCCTATCTTCGCGCCGACGAACTCGACCTGGCGATGGATTACGAGACGCTGGCCGCGAACAAGGCCCTGCTCGGTCATGGCGGGATCGTGGTCTTCGACGACACCGTCGACATGGCGCGCATGGCGCGCTTCGCCTTTCATTTCTGCGCCAAGGAGAGCTGCGGCAAATGCACCCCCTGCCGCATTGGCGCGGTGCGGGGCGAGGAAACCGTCCAGAAGATCATTGAAGGCCGCAATGTGGATGCGAACATCGCCCTCACTCGCGATCTCTGCGAGTTGATGGCGGATGGCTCGCTCTGCGCCATGGGAGGCCTGACGCCCATGCCGGTGCTGAGCGCGCTGGACCGCTTTCCCGAGGATTTTTCGCGCTCCGCTTCGAAGGCTGCGGCCGCCAGAACAGCAGCCGAATAGGAGAGACTGATGGGTCTCGTCAAGGAAATCGACTACGGCACGCCGATCCGGCTTGCCGAGACAACCGTGACCCTCGCCATTGACGGCGAAAGCGTGACCGTAGCAGCGGGAACCTCGGTCATGGCCGCAGCGATGAGCCGGGGCGTGAAAATTCCGAAGCTTTGCGCCAGCGACAATCTGGAGCCCTTCGGCTCCTGCCGCCTTTGCCTGGTCGAAATCGAGGGGCGGCGCGGGACGCCCGCTTCCTGCACCACGCCCGTCGAGCAGGGCATGGTGGTGCGCACGCAGAGCGAAAAGCTCGCCAGGCTGCGCAAGGGCGTGATGGAGCTTTATGTTTCCGACTACCCGCGCGACGTCCTGACCTCCGCCGGAGGCGGCGGCAAGTTCATCGAGGCCGCAGCCGAAGTCGGCCTGCGCGAAGTGCGTTATGGCGATGGCGCCAACCACCTCGATGACGCAAGGGACGAATCCAACCCCTATTTCGCTTACGACCCGGCGAAGTGCATCGTCTGCAGCCGATGCGTGCGCGCCTGCGAAGAGGTGCAGGGAACCTTCGCCCTGACCATCGAAGGCCGGGGCTTCGACTCGCGCGTAAAACCCGGCCCGACCAGTTTCCTCGAATTGGAATGTGTCTCCTGCGGCGCCTGCGTCCAGGCCTGTCCCACCGGATCGCTGATCGAGAAAAGCGTGGTCGTGCATGGCTTGCCCGAGCATTCGGTGGTCACCACCTGCGCCTATTGCGGCGTCGGCTGCTCCTTCAAGGCTGAAATGCAGGGCGAAAAGCTCATCCGCATGGTCCCCTACAAGGGCGGCCAGGCCAATGACGGCCATAGTTGCGTCAAGGGCCGATTCGCCTATGGCTACGCCACCCACAAGGACCGCATCACCAGGCCGATGATCCGGGCGAAAATCACCGATCCCTGGCGCGAAGTTTCCTGGAACGAAGCCATCGCTTACGCCGCCGGCGAGTTGAAGCGGGTGCAAGGCAAATATGGCCGGGAGTCCATCGGCGTCATCACCTCCTCGCGCTGCACCAATGAGGAAGTGTTCGTTCTGCAGAAAATGGCGCGCGCCGCCTTCCGCAACAATAATGTCGACACCTGCGCCCGCGTCTGCCATTCGCCGACCGGTTACGGCCTCGGCGTAACCCTGGGCACCTCCGCAGGCACCCAGGATTTTGCTTCGGTCGACCATGCCGACGTCGTGCTGGTCATCGGCTGCAATCCCACCGACGGCCATCCGGTGTTCGCCTCGCGGCTGAAGAAACGGCTTCGCGCCGGAGCGACGCTGATCGTCGCCGACCCGCGCGCCATCGACCTCGTGCGCTCGCCGCATATCCAGGCCGCCTATCACCTGCAATTGAAGCCCGGAACCAATGTCGCCCTGGTCAATGCGCTGGCGCATACGGTCGTGACCGAAGGCCTCGTCCATGAGGATTTCGTCGCCGCCCGCTGCGACCCCCAGGAATTCGAGACCTGGGCGCGGTTCATCGCGCTCGAGCACCATTCGCCTGAGAACACCGAGCAATATACCGGCGTGCCCGCCGCCGACGTGCGCGCCGCCGCCCGGCTCTACGCCAACACCAAGAACGCCGCCGTCTACTACGGCCTCGGCGTGACCGAGCACAGCCAGGGCTCCACTGCGGTGATGGCGCTGGCCAATCTCGCCATGTGCACCGGCAATATCGGCCATGACGGCGCCGGCGTGAACCCGCTGCGCGGCCAGAACAATGTGCAGGGCTCCTGCGACATGGGCTCCTTCCCGCACGAGTTCTCCGGCTATCGCCATGTTTCCGACGACGCCACCCGCGAAACCTTCGAGGCGCTGTGGGGCGTGAAACTCGACGACGAGCCGGGCCTGCGCATTCCCAACATGCTCGACGAAGCGGTGGCCGGGACCTTCAAGGGCCTGTTCGTGCAGGGCGAGGACATCGCCCAGTCCGATCCCAACACCCAGCATGTCACCGCGGGCCTCGCCGCGATGGAATGCGTCATCATCCAGGACCTGTTCCTCAACGAAACCGCGAAATACGCCCATGTCTTCCTGCCCGGCGCATCCTTTCTGGAAAAGGACGGCACCTTCACCAATGCCGAACGCCGCATCAACCGGGTGCGCAAGGTAATGGCGCCGCTCGGCGGCAAGGACGAGTGGCAGGTCTGCATCGACCTGTCCAAGGCGCTCGGCTACGAGATGACCTACGCCCATCCCAGCGAGATCATGGACGAGATCGCCGCGCTGACGCCCACCTTCAAGGGCGTGAGCTACGCCAAGCTTGACGAGCTCGGCTCCGTGCAATGGCCCTGCAATGACGCGGCGCCCGAGGGCACGCCGATGATGCATGTCGGCCGCTTCGTCAATGGCAAGGGGCACTTCATGCTCACGGAATTCGTGCCGACCACCGAGCGCGTCGGTCCGCGTTTCCCGCTCATCCTCACCACCGGGCGCATCCTGTCGCAATACAATGTCGGCGCGCAGACAAGGCGCACGGAAAACGCCAACTGGCACAAGGAAGACGTGCTGGAAATCCACCCCTTCGACGCCGAACAGCGCGGCATTGTCGATGGCGACCTGGTTTCCGTGAACAGCCGCGCGGGCGTCATCGCGCTGCATGCGCAAATCTCGGAACGCATGCAGCCCGGCGTGGTCTACACCACTTTCCACTATCCCGGCTCGGGCGCCAATGTGGTGACCACTGACAACACCGACTGGGCGACCAATTGCCCGGAATACAAGGTGACGGCGGTGGAAGTGCGCCGCTCGAACGCGCTCTCCCCCTGGCAGGAGCGCAACAGCGAGGAAGACGTTTCCTTGCGCAAGATCTGGGAGCCCGCGCCCGATGCCGCCGAATGACGACGTGATTGCGGCGTCCCAGCCGGCGCCGGCGCAAAAAATCGAGGCGACAAGCGGCCTCGCGGTCGCCTCGCAGCGCTTGATCGCGGCGGAAGTCCCGGTGTCCTTCGTCTATGGCGACGCGCCCTATGCGGTGATGATGGCGAGCCCCGGCGACGCGGAAGATTTTGCATACGGTTTCAGCCTCACCGAGGGGCTGATCCGCTCAGGCGACGAAATCCGCAGCGTTTCCGCCAATCCGCAGGCCAAGGGAATCGCGCTGGAGATCGAACTGACGCCGGGCCGCTTCCGCGAGCATCTGGCGCGCCGCCGCGCCATGGCCGGCCGCACCTCCTGCGGCATCTGCGGCGTCGAGACGGTGGATCAATTGCCGCAGGCGCAAAAACTGGCGCCTGCCGCGCCCTTCTCCGCCCGCGCCGTCTTCGCGGCTCTCGCCAATCTCGACCGGAACCAGCAGCTCAACGCGCTGACCCATGCCGTCCACGCCGCCGCCTTCTGCTCGCGCGACGGCGCGATCATCGCCATTCGCGAGGATGTCGGCCGCCACAACGCCCTCGACAAGCTGATCGGCGCGCTGATGCGCAAGGGCGTCCCGGCGCGGGACGGCTTCGTTCTCGTCACCAGCCGCGCCTCGTTTGAAATGGTCGAGAAGGCGGCGATGGCAGGCGCGACCACGCTGGTCGCCATTTCCGCGCCGACCAGCCTCGCCATCGAGCGGGCGCAGGCGCTGGGCATGACCCTCGCCGCCATCGCCCGCGCGGATTCGGCCCTGGTCTTCACGGGCGCGCTCGCGGCCGAAGGCAAGGCCAGGGAGGCGGAAGCGTCATGAACCTTGAGCCGCAACCCCATGTCGTCATTGGCCCGGAGAAGCTGATCCGCATGGCCGTGGAGATCACGAACTTCTTTAGAAATTATCCCGAGGAGCGCGCGATCGAGGGTATCGCCAGCCATATCAACAAATTCTGGACGCCGAAAATGCGGGAGGAATTCCTCGCCGCGAGCGCCGAGCCCGAACATCGCCTGTCGCCATTGCTGATGGCGGCGCGCGAACGGATCAAACGCAGGAAATCCGAATAGCAAAACCGGAAAAACCGGAAAAAACAGAAATGGGGAGAGGAAAATGACGACATTGACGCAGCCGGGGCCACCCGGCTCGCCTTCCTTGCTCGACCGCGCCGCGACCATTGCGCAGCCGGGCTTCAACCGCTGGCTCGTTCCGCCGGCGGCGCTGGCGATCCACCTCTGCATCGGCATGGCCTATGGTTTTTCGGTGTTCTGGCTGCCGCTCAGCCAGGCGATCGGTGTGACGAAATCCGTCGCCTGCCCTGCCGATTCCGGCCTGATGACGGCTCTCTTCACCACCACCTGCGACTGGAAGGTCGCCGATCTCGGCTGGATGTTCACCCTGTTCTTCGTCCTGCTTGGCTCCTCGGCGGCGATCTGGGGCGGCTGGCTGGAACGCGCCGGCCCGCGCAAGGCCGGCGTCGTCGCCGCATTCTGCTGGTCGGGAGGGCTGCTGCTCGGCGCTCTCGGCGTCCATCTGCACCAGCTCTGGCTGCTCTGGCTCGGCCCGGGCGTCATCGGCGGCGTCGGGCTCGGCCTCGGCTATATCTCGCCGGTTTCGACCCTGATCAAATGGTTCCCCGACAAGCGCGGCATGGCCACGGGAATGGCGATCATGGGCTTTGGCGGCGGCGCGATGATCGGCTCGCCGCTCGCGGCCATGCTGATGGCCCATTTCAAGACCGCCAATTCGGTCGGCGTCTGGCAGACCCTGGTCGTGCTCGGCTGCCTTTATCTCGTCTACATGCTGGGTGGCGCCTTCGGCTATCGCGTGCCGCCGGCCGGCTGGCGGCCGGAAGGCTGGACCCCGCCGGTCGGCGCGCGCACCAAAATGATCTCGCACGGCAACGTCCATCTGGACGACTCGCTGAAGACGCCGCAATTCTGGCTGATCTGGGCGGTGCTGACGCTGAATGTCTCGGCGGGCATTGGCGTGATCGGCATGGCTTCGCCGATGTTGCAGGAGATTTTTGGCGGTTCGCTGATTGGAAAGCCCGATGTGGGCTTCGCCGCGCTCGACCCTGCCCAAAAGGCGGCCATCGCAGGGATCGCCGCCGGATTCGCCGGGCTTTTGTCGCTGTTCAACATCGTCGGCCGCATCGGCTGGGCCTCGCTGTCAGACCATTTCGGGCGCAAGGCGACCTATTTCATCTTCTTCGCGCTGGGCATCGCGCTTTACGCCGCGACGCCGACCCTCGGCCACATGGGCTCGAAAGTCCTGTTCGTGCTGGCTTTTGGCGTGATCCTGTCGATGTATGGCGGCGGCTTCGCCACCGTGCCGGCCTATCTGGCCGACATATTCGGCACGCAATATGTCGGCGCCATCCACGGACGCCTGCTCACCGCCTGGTCGACGGCGGGGATCATCGGGCCGGTCGTGGTGAATTACATCCGCGAGTTCAACAAGGCCGCGGGCGTGCCCGCCGATCGGCTCTATGACGTGACGCTCTACATCCTGGCGGGTTTTCTAGTCCTCGGCCTGATCTGTAACGCATTGGTCAAGCCGGTCGACCCCAAATACCTGATCCCGGAAAAGGAGGCGGAAGCCTATGAGGCGGCGCACGCCCTGCCCTCCGGCCCAATCGGGGCCTATGGCATCGGCGGCGGCGCTTTCGACCTCAAGACCATCCTCGCCTGGCTGGTCGTCGGCCTGCCGCTCGCCTGGGGCGTCGAACAGACCTTTGCTAAAGCGCTGGTCATCTTCCATTGAAACAGGTCTCCGGCCGGGACTTTCCCACGCCGGAGATCAGCACGCGCTCGCGTCGATCAGACTTCGACATCAAGAAGAGCGGCGTTTTCCTCGGTCTCATTCTCGTCTGCTTCGCTTTCCTCCGACTCCTTTTCGGCCGCGGGCTCGACCGCCGCCTCGGCCTGGGTTTCAAAAGGCCCGGGAGTTGCGGAAAACATGCGCCCGACCCGGCGCGGGGGCGAGCGGGCGAACAATACGGGCTCGAAAGTCGTTCCGCATTTCGGGCAGAGGATCGGATTTTTCGCGAGATCGTAAAACTTGGCGGCACAGCTCAGGCACTGACGCTTGAGGCCCATGTTTGCATTTGATGCCACTGATGTCTCCTTGGCTTTCGCCGGGGGCGAAAAAACGACGAACCCCGCGTCCGGTCCGGACGCGGGGCCAGATGGCGCCCTTTCGGGTCTGTTTCATTGGCGCAGCATAGACGCCGCGCCCCTGCGGATCTGGTCTCTCATCCGCGCCGCGAACGCGACGGGACGAAAGGATCAGCCCAGGATTTCGAGCTTTCCGGCCGAAACCTTGCCGCTTCTCTGATCCGAAATCAGCTCGAAGCCGACTTTCTGGCCTTCGCGCAGATCGCTCAGGCCAGCCTGCTCAACCGCGCTGATGTGGACGAAAGCATCCTTGCCGCCGTCATCCGGCTGAATGAAGCCGTAACCTTTTTCATGATTGAACCATTTCACAGTGCCGACGGTCATAAGAATGCCTTTCCAGAGGGATATTTTGCTTGCCCGGTTGACTTCGTCATCCAAAGAAAATTTGTCGACTGGCCCATGGGGAGCAGCGAAACATTCTTATGGCGCAACAAAAATAACGCTGGTCTGTAAATGGGCAATTTTTCGAGCTTTTGCAAGTCACAAGAATTTTATTTTTGTTTTACGATAGCTATGCTTTTCGGCCCCTGCGCCTTGTCGACAGAAAGCGGCTCCGTTCCGCAGCTGGTTTTCAGATCGGCGCGGACCGAATTTCGGCCCCCAGTTTAGAATTCATCCAAGAAAAACCAAATTGCTTCCCTAACCGGGCGCTGGCCCCTTTAATGGCCTGGGATGCGACCAGCCGGCGGAATTTGATGATCCTGTGCTCCTGCAATGTCATTTCGGACCGCGAAGTGCGCGCCGCGGTCAAGCCCTGCGGCGCCGCCGCCGACCGGGCGCGCGACGTATTCCGCGGCCTCGGCTTCACCCCGAAGTGCGGGCGCTGCGTCCGCGCGATTCAGGCCCTTTGCGAACGCGAAGCCGACGAGGCGCCCAGCGCCGCGCAGCAGCGCGAGCCCGCGGCGGCTGAATGCTGAATTGAAATCCGGCGGAACCTATTGCCAAGTCCGACCGTTCTCGTCAGGCGTTTTTGCGACCTGGGAGGCCCGGACATGCGCGGCGAACCAAGAGTGATCGAGTATCTCAACCGCGGGCTGCGCAGCGAACTGACCGCCATCAACCAATATTGGCTGCATTACCGCATCCTCGACAATTGGGGCTACAAGGGCCTCGCCAAAAAATGGCGTGAGGAATCCATCGAGGAAATGACCCACGCCGACAAGTTCACGACGCGCATCCTGTTCCTTGACGGCTTCCCCAACATGCAGGAGCTGAACTCGCTGACCATCGGCGAGACCGTGCAGGAAATCGTCGAGGTCGACCTGACCTCCGAAATGACCGCGCGCGCCCTTTACCTCGAGGCCGCCGCCTTTTGCGTCTCGGTCAACGATCGCGTGTCGAAAAACCTGTTCGAGGACCTCGCCCATGACGAGGAGGAGCATATCGATTTTCTGGAAACGCAACTGGAGCTGATCAAGCAGATCGGCCTGCCGCTCTACGCGCAGAAACATATCGGCGAGCTGAGCTAGGCGTGCGAAACGCCACGCCTGGCGCCGTCGGGCGACGACAAGAATCGGCGGATTGCGGGAATCGAGCGAAGGGCCGGTCCCGGCGGGCGTCGCGAAGGGGGGCTGCATTCATAACGTCGCGTCGAAGAAAGGAGCCTAGCATCGGCAAACTGCTATCATATTTTGTAGGTTAGCGCCGTTTAGGCCACCGGACTGACGCTTTGATCCTCGAAGAAAAACCGCGGAGTCGCGCCTAGTAATTTGACTAACTCAATGAGGAGCGGCGCGCCGACGCGCTCTCTCCCGGCCTCGATTGTCTGGAAGCGAGCTGCGGCAATCCCCAAAGCCGACGCTAGAGCGCCGAGTTCATTGCCAACCAGAATTCTGCGCCGCCGGATACGGTAGCCGACGAGCTTATCGATAGGATTATCTTGGTTCATTAGTTGGCTCGTAAGCGGATCACATTGGTAAAGCGAGGACTAAATTCACTTCTTGCATTGCAGCCGACTTATGCCGTCAATTTGGCGCATAAAGGCTCGTCCCGCATCATTGCTAGCCTCGCGGTATTGGCTGCCCGCCGGAATAATGCGCCAGAGCGTTTGGTTTACCGGTACTGCTTGCCGAAGACCTGCTTCCTGAAAGGGCCGGACGCCTCACTGCGTCAAATGGCTCGACTTCACCGCCATGCTGAACATGGCCTGCATGGCGGCGGTGATGTCGGACGGCGCTGAGGCGGTGAAGAAAAAGCCCGTTGAGGCGCAGGACTGCAGGGCCGGCGGAATATAGGGGATGTTGGCGTTGGCGTAGCCGTCCTCGTCGTTCCAGATCGTGGTCGGATTAGGAATCTGCACGTAGGGCACATAGAGCACGGCCACCGTGATCCCGCGGACCTTCAGGGTTGTGCAATTGCTGGCGTCGATCGTGGTGGCCGAATTGCTGCCGCTCCAGTTGCCGCCGCCATATTGATATTGATTGTCCTGCGCGCCGTCGGTCACCAGGAAGACGAAGGGTTGCGGTGCGGCCGCGGTCGAGCCGTTACCGACCGTCGTGATCGTGCTGTTGATCGACGTCAGGGCGTTTTCGAAATGGGTGCCGCCGGAGCCGACGCCCGTGGGACTTCCGTTGTCGATCAGACCCGTCAGCCCGGCCGCGGCCGTCGTCACCGTCGTGAGATTGGTGGTCAGCGGCTGGTAGGCCTCCATGTAGGCTGCAAAAGGATAGAGGCCTATGCCGAACTGACTGGTCAGGGTCTGCGTCGTCTTCGCGGTCAGGATCAGTTGCTGCGTCGCATAGGCGACGGCGTCGAGCCGCAGCTGGATGCAGGCGTTCGTTCCCGGGGTCGGGCAATAGGATACCGGCGTGTTGTTCGAATTGCCGGCGGTACGGGTGAGATTATAGCCTTGGCACCAGACCGTGGCGCCGCTGGCGTTCTGGCACGCCTGATAATTGGTGAAATGGCAGGCGATGGTGCAGCCGCCCGGATAGAGGTTGAGGAAATCCGGATTGATCGCGGCAAGCCGTTCGATTTCGCTGGCCGTCGAGGGAATGCCCATCGATTCCGAGACGTCGAGCAGCAGATAGAAGTTGAGATAGCCCGGCAGAGTCATGGACGACGCCGAGGAGCCAGTATAATTTACCTGGTTGACATGGAGGAGTTGGCCAAAGGTGTTGGGAGACTTGGCCTGATAGCTGATTGTCGCAGTGACGACTTGGCCATTGCGCTGGACCGTGACCGTCGGCGTCGCCGTGAGAAGCGCATAATTGGCGCCGGCATTGGCGGCAAAGGCGCCGTTCGCCGCCGTCTGCGCGTCGGCAAGCATTTTTGTGGTCGAGGCGTTGGCGGCATAGTCGGAAGTCGCCATGCTCAGCGCCGCCAGCGCCGCCGCATCGGCGGCCGTTTGCATCGTCTGCCGGCGCGACGAGGCTTTGCTGTAATCCAAAGCCACGCCGACGAAAATCATCATCGCCAAAAACGACGCGGCGAATAAAATAGTCACCGAACCCGATTCCCGGGCGATGAGGGCGGATATCGCCCGTTTGAAATCGTTCGGCTGCACGAAAACCGCTCCGGGTTGCGCCGCCCTTCGCGCCCCTTGGCGTCAAAGGACAAAACTTTGATGCGGCAGACTAACCTCCAGAGCTTGCCCGAAACAGAAGCTTGTCACTAAAGTTGTAATGAATACGATCTGATGCGCGAACACTGGAGCATTACCACAGCGCTGATGCGCTTACACGCAGCGCCGAAATATTGTTGCAAAGCTCGGAATTCGTCGCGAGGACACCTTTTTTAGGGTTAGCGGACCCGATATTCAACCGAAGCCGGGAATGACTGGTGACGGCGCTGCTGCGGACGATGCCAAGTAAACAGGAAGGTCGCCTTCGAGCCGATTCCTGCCCAATCTGCGCGCTATGTCTCTCCCCGCAAGCGGGGCGCGGTCTCATCCGCGCCGTGACGCAATATGTCCGCCGCCGCGTCTTCCTTGAGGCCGATCCCCGTCACCTTGCGCTCAAGCGCCGACCGCGCCAGCCAGGCCAGGGTCTTCGCCGCCTGCGCGATGCTCAACCCGCCGTTGGCGTGGATGTTGGAAATGCAGTTGCGCTCGCTGTCGCGCCGTCCCGGGCGCGGATCATAGGTGAGGTAGACGCCGAGACTGTCGGCGACGCTGAGGCCAGGCCTTTCCCCGACCAGCAGCACGCAGAGCCTTGCGCCCAGAACGGGCGCCGATTTCGTCGCCGAGCGCGACGCGGGCGAATCGCGCAATGACGATCGGAGCGATGGTCAGCCCCTCCAGCATCGGCAGGCTCGCGGCGATCAGCGGTGACGCCTGGGTCTGCACAGCGCCGGCCGAGAGCCCGTCAGCGACGACGAAGACCACGTCCGGCGCGCTGGCCAGCGCCGTCAGCCTTTCCCGCGAGTCCGCGTCCAGCCGCCGCCCGAGGTCGGGACGGCGCAGATAGATGGAGGAGTCGCCCGCCAGCGACTGCACAGAAACGGTCGCCAGCGGCGCCAGATCCCTCGCCAGCGCGGCCGCGTCCAGCGCGCCATGGACGGCGTCGCGGGCGCGGGCGTGGGCGAACTGGAACAGCCAGCAGCGCCCGCGTTGGCAGGGAATCGCCGCTGCGGCCCAGTCCGATGCGCGCTGGGGTCGCCGCGCGCAGGGCGGCATAGGGGTCAGGTGAATGAGTTTGTCGCCGCTCACGCCAGCTTCTCCAGCCGGCCGAAACCGGAGCGGAACACGTCGGCGATGCGGCCTTGCGGCGTCGACAGCTTCATCTCCGCCAGCCAGTCCTCGAATTCCGGCGCCGGCCGGAGCCCCAGCGTCGAGCGCAGAAAACAGCGCGTCATGAAAGGACAGGCTCTGGTAATTCAGCATGATGTCGTCGGCGCCCGGCACGGTGATGAGAAAGGCGCAGCCGCGCCGCCGCCAGCAGCAGCATCAGAACGTCCATGTCGTCCTGGTCGGCCTCGGCGTGGTTGGTGTAGCAGGCGTCGCAGCCCATCGGCAGGCCGAGCAGCTTGCCGCAGAACAGGTCCTCCAGCGCCGCGCGGATGATCTGCTTGCCGTCGTAGAGATATTCCGGGCCGATGAAGCCGACCACGGTATTGACCAGCAGCGGCTTGTAGCGCCGCGCCACGGCATAGGCGCGCGCCTCCATGGTCTGCTGGTCGACGCCGTGATGCGCGTCGGCCGACAGCGCCGAGCCCTGGCCGGTTTCGAAATACATCACATTCTGGCCGACCGTCCCGCGCCCCAGCGACAGCGCCGCGGCGTGCGCCTCGTCGAGCAGCGGCGAGATCGACGCCGAAGCCGCGGTTGGCCGCCTCGCTGCCCGCCACCGACTGGAACACCAGATCGACCGGCGCGCCGCGCGCCATGATCTCAAGCGCGTTGGTCACATGGGTGAGCACGCAGGTCTGGGTCGGAATGGCGTAGCGGCTAGCGGATTTCATCGAGCATGTCGATCAGCCGGATGGCGTTGCGGACATTGTCGGAAGCCGGATTGACGCCGATCACCGCGTCGCCCGCGCCATGAGCCAGGCCGTCGAGCACGGCGGCGGCGATGCCCTTGGGGTCGTCGGCGGGATGATTGGGCTGCAGCCGGGTCGAAAGCCGGCCTTCCAGCCCGATGGTGTTGCGGAACGCCGTGACGATACGGCATTTGCGCGCGACGGCGATCAGGTCCTGGTTGCGCATCAGCTTGCTGACGGCGGCGGCCATTTCCGGCGTCAGTCCCGGCGCCAGCGCAGGCCAGGGCGGCGGCGTCGACCTCATAGGACAGGAGATGGTCGCGCAATTCGCCAACGGTCATCGAGGCGACGGGCGCGAAGGCTTTTTTGTCATGGCCGTCGACAGATCAGCCGAGTCACCTCGTCGGCTTCATAGGGGACGAGCGCTTCTTGGAGAAAAGTCTTCAGCGGCAGGTCGGCGAGGATGAAGCGCGCGGCGACCCGCGCGGCGTCGTTGGCCGCGGCGATCCCCGCCAGTTCGTCCCCGGAGCGACGCGGCGAAGCCGCCGCCAGCAGCGCCTTGAGATCGTCGAAGACGATAATGTTCGCCCCGCAAAGGCCCGAATAGGACATGGATTTTCTCCGCAGCATGCAGGCTAGTCGCATCGCCTCGCCGCAAACAACCCGCGCGCCGCATTGACGCGCATCATGGCGGAACGCCATCCCGCCATTTATGTTGGAGATCCAAAGGAGGGAATTGGACGGCCGGACCGACGGTCCGAAAGAGCGCAGAAACCGCCCCGCTCCAAAATACCACGGCGGCGCCGCCTGACGGCGGCGAAAATCCCGAACATCGGGGAGTTTGATCGTGACCAAGCTTTCAGTTCCGCATGACGCCTTCATCTTTGTCGGAGACGGCCGCAAGGCGCTGTTCCTCCGCAATGAGGGAGACGAGAAATTCGCCAATTTCGTCACCGTGCAGGTCTTGGCCGACGAAAATCCGCCGACCCACGAACAGGGAACCGATAAGCCGGGACGCGCCTTCATGGGAGCAAATGGGACCGCCCGAAGCGCGGTCGAACCCACGGATTGGCACGAGATCGAGGAGCAGAAGTTCGCCCATCGCGCCTGCGCGGCCCTGGAGTCCCTGGTGCGTGACCGCGCCAGCCCGGCCCTGGTGATCGCCGCCCCGGCGAAGACTCTCGCGGAACTGCGCAAGACCATGCACGCCGACGTCAAGCACAAGGTGATCGCTGAAATCGACAGGGATTTCACCAAGATCCCGGTCTGGGAGATCGAAAAGCACATCGTCGGCTGACGGAGCCAAGGCTCTGAAATTGCGTGTCTATCCCTTTCGGGCGCAGGGGAGGTTCGCCTGCGCCCGACAAGCTTCAGCAATCGCCGCCGGCGGCGGACGCCTTTTGCTGGCCGATCCTGCGGACGGGTATTTGCGTTTGCCCAAGCGCTCGCCGCGCCGCGATGGATTCTTATTTTCTAAGACACTGTTTTAGTGCCATTTTTGGAAACGGCGCGGCCTTGGCTCGTCATCCGAGCGGCAGCGTCGCTGCAGCATAATGCCAAATAATCGTCCATTTTCGTGCGCAACTTTCCAACCGTGGATGCGTATCTACCGTGCTGATTGGCGACGCCTCTACCGGTCAGCGTCGTTGAATCCACAGGAAGCGAGAGGAATACGCAATGTCAGTCAATACGAAAACGCTAGCCAGTCGCGCCAATGGCAAATCCGTCAAGACCAAAGCTTTTGTGATCTTGGGAATTCTCGCCATGGGCACGGTTCCTGGCTTCGCGGACACCTACGGCTACGTCCCGTCCGGACCTCGGGCGTTCCGGGGCGAGATGATGGCGCCCGCCAACCCTTACTGCACTCCCGCCAACGGCGCAGAGGTCCTGGGCGGCTTCGCCGGCGACGGCCAGTGGGTCGACAGAAGGACCGGGTTCGCTTGCGGACGTTGGTAAGGCCCGCCTTTCGCGTCTGATCTCCCCGGACGCGAGGCTCGTTTCCGAAAAGCTGCAGATTTCCGGAAAATGAGAAGGTGGAGCCTCTCTCAAGGCAGGGAGAGGCTCTTCCAGCTTGGACGTCGCGCAGGCGTCGCCCTGAAGCATCGCCCGGCGAACATCGCGCCGGGCTTCGGAATGAAACCTGGGGTATCCAAGATGTCATACAGCTCGATGAGAACTCATCGCGTCAAGACCGCTTTGGCCGTCCTGGCGCCCCTTGCGCTGACGATGGCCGGTGCCGGCGCCGATCCTTATCACGGTGGCTATGACGAGCAGAGGGAACACGCGCGCGAATACCGCGCCAACGCATTCTGCCGTCCAGCGACGGGCGGCGAAATTCTGGGAAATCTTGCCGGCAGTCATGATTCGATCGAAGTTCGAACATTGGAAATCTGCTCGCGCTGATCCCCGCGCGACCGCAACGGCGTGAGGCGCGTCGTTCCGGCCTGACGCTTGAAACTTGAGAAGGCCGCGCCATAACGGGCGCGGCCTTTTTTGCCTGCGCGGCGGCGACTATCGACCAAACAGCTTCGCCATTTGGCGTCAACGCGGGAAAGCGCCGCAACGGTCCCGCCGCCTCCGCAAAGACGCGTTTTCAGCGCCGGAACCGAAGCGCGCCGGCCGCTGTTGACCGAGGACTGAAATGCAGGAACGCCAACAGGTTCGGGCGCAGCATGGCCAAGTCGATTTCACCTTCCGAACCTCCGGAACGTTTCGCCGCGCGCGCCTTCAGGAGGATCAGGACCGTGTTCCTCGGCGCCTCCGTGTTTGGCCTGGGCATGGCGCTGGGACGGCAGATGCGGCGGGACGGCCGGAACGCCAACGCCGGAGCCGACGAGCCCGCGCATTTTGAAATCGCGGAGGACCGAGGCTACGGAGCGGCGACGCCCGAGGAAATTCCGCCAAAGGGGTGGCAGGACATCGCGCTGCGCGTCTGGCATAAATTCAACCAGGATCGCATCCTGCTCATTTCGGCCGGCGTGACGTTTTACGCCATTCTGGCGATCTTTCCGGCCATCGCGGCGCTGGTCTCCATCTACAGCCTGGTTGCGGATCCGAATGCGATCAACGAGCATCTGGCCGACCTGCGCGGCGTGCTGCCGGACGGCGCCCTGGACATCATTCGCGACCAGGTGAAACGGCTGGCGGCCAAGGGCGGCGGCGCGCTGGGCCTCACCGCGGTCCTGAGCCTGCTGGTGTCGCTGTGGAGCGCCAACGGCGGGGTCAAATCCATGTTCGACGCCCTCAACATCGTCTATGCGGAGCCGGAAAAGCGCGGCATCCTCGGGCTCAACCTGCAGTCGCTCGTCTTTACCGGGGGATCGCTGCTGTTCGTGATCCTGGCGCTGGCCGGCGTCGTCGTCGCGCCGATCCTGCTGCATTTTCTCGGGCTCGACGCAAACGCCTGGTATGTCGCGCTTTTGCGCTGGCCGGCATTGCTGCTGGTTCTGATTTTCAGCCTCGCCGTCATGTATCGCTTCGGGCCGAGCCGGAGCAAGGCGAAGTGGCGCTGGGTGAGCTGGGGCAGCGTCCTCGCGGCCCTGCTGTGGCTCGTCGCGTCCTGCCTGTTCTCCTGGTATGTCGGCCATTTCGGCGCCTACAACCGGACCTACGGCTCGCTGGGCGCCGCCATCGGCTTCATGACCTGGATCTGGATCTCGACCATCGTGGTGCTGCTCGGCGCCGAACTCAATGCGGAGACCGAGCGCCAGACCGTGAGGGACACGACGGAAGGCGCGGAAAAGCCGCGTGGCGCGCGGCGGGCGCAGGCCGCCGACAGTTTTGCCGGAAGCTCCGAATGAGGCGGCGCGGTCTGGATCGCCCTGTCGCGCGAAGGCTATGGCGGCAAGGTCGAGCATTCCTCGCTGTGCGGAAAGCCGCGAGGCTCGCTATTTGACGCCGGCTATTTGACCGCGGGAATGACGCCGCGGATTTCGCCCGAAGGGTTGTCCTGGGTATGGACGTTCAAATACCAAAGCCCATCGGTAAAATCCTTCGCCTGTTCGGGCGTCAGGACCGCCGAGCCGGTCATCGGGCTGACGGGACGCACGCCTTTTTCGACGATCCATAGCGTGGGTGGCGCGTTCTTGCCCGGCTGCGCCGGCCCGTGGAAATGCGCCATGGTCGCCGGGCTGCCGAGATCGCTGAACTCGATGGTCCAGGTGAGAGTGCGCGTCGCCGGGTCGAAGGAGAGCATCGCCGTCCCCTTGCCCGGGGTCTTGACCGGCGGAATCTCCGCCGCGCCCGACATCGGCGCGGTCATCGCCTTCGGCGCGGCCAAGGCGGGCGCCATCAAGACCGGCGCGAGCAGCGCGCCCGACAGGAGAACCAGAAAACGCCGCGAAACGAGCTTGGACATGTCAGCCTCCCTGTTCGAGAGCGATAACGCGCGCCGCTGCTCATGGTTCGCCGTTCAATAGCCGGTCATTTCGAGATAGCCGACGCCGGTTTGCGAGCCGGCGAAGCTGATCGGCCCTTCCCAATAGGGGAAGGACGTTCCCATCCAGCTTCGCGCGTTGAGCGGCGTGGTCTCGACATCGAAGCTCCGGCTCTTGACGCGCACCCGCCAGCGCGTCGGCACGTTGCGCCCGGCGACCTCCGTCTGCGCCAGAGGCTCCAGCGCAATGTCGTCGCCGGTGAGGAAATGCGTCGCGCCGTCCGGGGAAATCCAGTTGCCCGAGAGCGCGGGAACGTCGCCCCTGATGCGATAGAGCATCAGCTTTTCGCCGCTCGCGAGATGCAGCGCGAACCAGTCCCAGCCCTTCTGGTCGGGCGCGAGCGACTGGCTGCTCCATTCATGGTCCATCCAGGCGCGCCCCGTGACCTTGATCTCGCGGCCCGCCGATGTCGAGCGTTCCCGCGGCGCGGAAAAACGGCTGGCTGGCATAGTAGGAGCCCTGCCCCTTGTCCGACTTGCGGCTGAAGCCGCCTTCGCCCTGCAGCACGAAGGGCCTGTTGCTGGAGAGATCGAGGACGTAGGAGAAATTCCCGCCGCGGGCGGTCATGCGGGCGCCGGTGAAATCGGCGTCCTTCGCCTCCAACCGCCAGTCGTCGATGAAGGCCCGGAAAGGCGCAAGCTCGACGCCCGCCTGTCCGACTCCGCCGCGCGCGAATGTCTGGGCGAAGAGCTGCTGTGAAGCGGTAGTGACGGCGGCGTGGCCCATCCAGATCGTGCGATCGTCCCAGCCGCTCCTTTCGCCGGGTTCGAGCGCATGGCGAAACAGCGTCCATTGCGCGCCGTAGGCGGCGCCGTCCGCGCCTTCGAGATTGGCGGTGACATACCACCATTCGGTGCGGAATTGCGGGTGCGCGCCATGGTCGGCGGGAAAGACGATCGCGCCCCCGGGCCGTGGCGTCGCGAAGCCGGGCGCATCGGCGCCGAGGCCGCCAAAACCCTGCGCCTGCGCGGCGGCCGGCAAGAGAGTGGCGGCCAGAAGAAGCGCCAGCAGCGCAAAAATCCTAGCGCTCATTGGCGAACACCCTGAGCAGGTCGACCGGCGCGCTGCGCGCCAGCCGCACTGCCGGAACCAGCGCGGCGGCCAGCGCGGCGGCGAGCGCGACGACAAAGACCTGCGCCCATTGCAGGGGGAAGACATGCAGGGGCAGGCGCCAGCCGAAGGCGGCGACATTGACGATGGCGACCAGCGCCCAGGTCATGAACACGCCGAGCGGAATCGCCAGCACGGCGGCGACCGCGGCGAATACGACGATACGCAGCAACTCCAGCCCGGCGAGGCGCCGCCGCGTGACGCCGAGCGCCCAGAGCGGCGCGACATGCGCCAGACGAAGATTGCTGAGCGTCAGCAGGCTCGCGAACAAGGCGATGCTCGACACGGCGAGCATCAGCGTATTCAGCGCCGCGGTGACCATGAAGGTGCGCTCGAAAATGCCGGTCGACAGTTTTTTCAATTCGCCCTGGTCGATGATGCGGAGGATCTTTGCGCCGAAACGCGTGCGCATCGCCTCGAGGACGCGCGCCATGGCGCCCGGCGCGACGCGCAGGGCGTAACTGACCCGCGCTGCATCGGGGAAGTGGCGCGCGAGACGTTCGTGGTCGACGCGCAATTGCCCTTTGGCGTCGCCATAGTCGGGATAGATTCCGACGATTTTCGTCCGAAAATCTTCGCCGGACGCGGGAATGTCGAGCGTCGCTCCGAGGCCGACCTGCAAACGCCGCGCGAGCTGTTCGCTGATCAGGACCGCATCCTCTTCCTGCAAGTCCCGGAAGGCGCCGGCGCCGCCTTCGAGAAGGGTGAAATGTTTGGCGTAGGTTTCGTGCGGCGCCATGCCCAGAACCTCGACCGGCCAGCCGCCGAGCCGCGTCCTGGCGCGCCAGAGCGGCAGGATCGCCGTGATGTCGCCCTGCCCCCGCGCCCAGGATTCAATGTCGCGGGCGTCGGGGGGCGTCGCGGCTTCGTAGTAGATTTCCGCCGCAAGTCGCTCGTCGAGAAAGTTGCCGAAGGTGTCGCGAAAGCCTTCGACCATGCCGCCGACGCCAATGTTCGTCGCCAGCGCCAGCAGCAGCGCCATCAGCGCCAGGGATAGACCGGCGATCTCCCGGCGCCCGTCGGCGAAGAACCAGCGCGCCAGCGGGCGCGTCGAAAAATGCTCCGCGAGGCGCAGCAGCATCGCGAGCGCGACCGGCAGCAGCAGCGCCACGCCCAGCAGCGCAAAGGCGATGACGGCAAAGCCCATCGCCACGCCTTCCGCGGACCGATAAGCGAGGACGCCGGCGGCGAGCGACAGCGCCGCGAAGACCGTCTGTCGGCGCAGATAGCGCTGGCGCTCCTCGCGCCAGGCGATCGGTCTTGCGACGGAGAGCACGGGAAGGCGCAAGGTCCTCGCCAGCCCGCCGCCCGCTGCGAGCATGGCCCCCGCCCCGGCCATGGCCAGCCCCGACAGCCACCATCCCAGGTCGAGCGCAAGATGGCGCGGAGATCTGCGCGCCATATAGCCCTTCGAGGCTGCCGGCGACATCGGGCAGCAGCGCCGCGGCGATCAGGAAACCGCCGAAGACGCCCAATCCGCCCGCGACAAGGCTGAAGACCAGAAGCTCGCAGATCAGCGCCGCGCTCAGCGCGGCGGCCGAGACTCCGAGCGCGCGCAGCGTGCGCAGCATCGGCAGCCGCTGCTCGAAGGCCAGTCCGAACGAGGCGTGGACGATGAAGAAGCCGACGAGAAAGGCGAGCAGGCCGAAGGCGGTGAGATTGAGATGGAAGCTGTCGGTGAGCCGCGACAGGTCGCTTTCGTCCTCGGGCGCGACGATGCGCAAGGCGTCGCCGGAGACTTTCGCAAGCGTTGCGGCGTCGACGGGCGTCTCGCGCGCGACGATCAGGCGCGACAGGCGTCCCGGCCTGTCCAGCGCCTTCTGCGCCACGCCAATATCGACGACGACCGCGCCCGGCGGCGCCTGATCCAGCACCGCGAGCGGCGGCAGGACAAAGCCGCGCTCGCTCGTTGGCCGCGCGCCGACGGCGAGCCCGAGATCGCGCAATGTCTGCGCCGAGGCGAAGCTGCGGCCTTCGCCCGAGAGGAAATTCGCCGTCTCCTTCGTCTCGCGCAAGGACGCAAGGATCGAAGCGGACGGCAGCGTCACCGGTTCGATCCCGATCAGGCGAACGTTCTTCACGCCGAGACGCACGCCGCCCTCCAGCGCCGGCGAAACCTTTAGCCCCGCGCGACGAAATTCGAGGAAAAGCTCCTGCGGAAAAAACTCTCCTTTCGCGGCGACCAGATTTTGCAGCCCGCCGCCGGAAAACACCGCAACCGCGCTGTCATAGCTCTTTCGCGCCTGAAAATTCAGCGCCTGCACGCCGCTCCACAAGGCGGTGGCGATGGCGAGGCCGAGCAGCAGCGTCGCGAGATTGGCGGGATGGCGGCGCCAATGGCTGACCAGCGCCGAAAATGTCCAGAAAAGCTGGTTCATGAGGGCGCCAGCGCCCCGGCCTCCAGCCGCATGCGCCGCTGCAGCCGCGCCGCCAGCCGCGCGCTGTGCGTCGCCATCAGGAAGGCGCAGTTGCTTTCCGCCACCAGCTCCAGCGTCAGCGCCAGCGCCGCGTCGCCTGAGGCCTCGTCGAGATTGCCGGTCGGCTCGTCGGCCAGCAGGAGCCTCGGGCGCGCCGCCAGCGCCCGGCCAATGGCGACGCGCTGCTGCTGGCCGCCGGAAAGCTGTTCGGGGTAGCGGGAAAGAAGCGGCTCCAGCCCCAGGCGCCGGGTCAGCGTCTGCCGCCATTGCGGATCCAGCCGCCCGGCGAGCCGCGCCTGAAAGTCGAGATTCTCCGCGACGGTGAGGCTGGCGATGAGGTTGAATTGCTGGAACACCACGCCGATGCTTTCGCGCCGCGCTTTTGCGCGCGAACGCTTCCGGCAGGCGGGCGAGATCGACGCCGTCGAGGAAGATTTCGCCGCCGTCGGCATGATCGAGCGCGCCGACGAGATGCAGCAGCGTGCTTTTGCCGCTGCCGGATTCGCCCATCACCGCCAGCGTCTCGCCGGCGTCGAGCGCCAGATCGACGCCGCGCAGCACGGTCAGCGGCCCCTGGGGCGTGGCGTAGGATTTTCGCAGATTGGCGACGCGCAGCAGCGGCGCGCGCGTCGCGAGTGACGCCGTGTCAATGCCGACCGTGGGTGCATTCAAGGCGGAGGCCTCCTTTGTGATCAACCCCGAGGCTAAATGCGCAAAAGCCGCCCGGCATTGGCGTGCGCGATTTTTTCCCTGTCCTCATCGCTGATGGGCAGATGGTCCAGAAATTCGCGCGCGCGCTCCATCGACGCATAGGGATGATCGGCCGAAAACATGATCCTGTCGACCCCGACCTCCGCGAGCAGCAGCTGGAACACCGCGGGATAATTGAAGCCGCTGACGGTGTAGTGGACGTTCTCGCGCAGGGTGGCGCTGAGGGGACGTTTCAGGCCGGCCGCCGCCTGCATCAGGTCCAGCCGGCGCATCATGAAGGGCAGCGTCTCGCCCAGATGGCCGATGACGATCTGCAGCCGGGGATGGCGGTCGAACACGCCGCCAAGGATCATGCGAATGACATGCACCGCCGTCTCGACATGCCAGCCCCAGCCCGGACCCGCGAGCAATTCGCCGAGCAAGGGCGAAAATCCGCCGAAGGAGGCGTCAATCACCGGCTGCGGCGGTTGCGTCGGATGCAGATAGATCGGGACGTCGAGCGCCTCGGCGCAGGCGAGGATCGGCGTGAAGGCGGGATCATCAAGATAGCGCCCGCGACTGTGGCCGTTGATCACCGCGCCCTTGAAATTTCGGCCGACCATGCGCTGCAGCTCTTCCGCCGCCTTGTCCGGCGCGGCGGTGGGCAAGGCGGCGAAGGCCGCGAGGCGCCCGGGATGTTTGGCGATCGCCTCGGCGACGAAATCATTGGCTTCGCGCGCCAGGGCCAGCGCCTCCGCGGCGTCGAGCTGCTCCGTCCCCGGCGACGTCAAGGAAAGCACCTGGACGTCGATGCCGGCGGCGTCCATTTCGGCGATCCGCGCGTCGCCGACCTCGCCCAGACGCTCCACGACGCGCGCGAATGCGGGCGCCTGTCCGGCGCGGAACTTCAGCTTTTTCCCTGGACCTTCCATGAATGCGGGGCTCGAGAAATGTTCTTCCAGCGTGATCGTCCGCATGGCTTTCTCCGTTTGGCGCCTGGCCGGCTCAGACAGGATCGACTTCGGGAGCGTCAGGCGCAAGCGCCGTCGCAGGATATCAAGCGCCGCGGCAAAGATTTTCAGCGAGGAGCGCCGATATGGGGCGGCGCGGCGATGTGCGGCGCGGCCATACGGGGCGCGGCCAAACGGGGCGCGGCGATGTGGGGCGCCGTGAAATGAGGCGCGGCGATAACAGGCGACGTGATCGCCGGACGAACAGGCCGCACACGCATCGGAACGACGCCCAGGGACCGCGCGCCAACACGCGGCGGCGGCCTGACTTGCGCGCGGAACGCTCTCGGCCAAACTGTCCGCATGCGCGACGCATGTGTGCGCAAGGCGCGGCGCTCGACATCCGCAGCCTTGGCGCGTTGATTCGGGTCGCCGTGAAGGTTGTCGTCGGCGCGAGTTTCGCGGTTGGCGTCATGGCGCCAGGCTCCGTCGCCCCTGTGCGAATGGATGCGGTTGAGCCCGGCCAAGCGATCGCGATCGAGGTCGATCCGCCGCCGGAGCCAGTCCACATGGGCCCAGCCCCAGAGCGGCGCGATGACGGGCTCCGAGACCCATTGGCAGCCGAACGCGCCGGCGACCGCGCCGGGGAAGAATTGCGGATCAAACTCCGGCGCGCCGGACGGCCAGCCGCCGTAAACCGAGGGATCGCAGACGGGAACGGCGACGGTCTGCGCTTCGGGCGGCGCGATCACGATCGCCTCTCCCACGAGGGAAACGGAAGCCTGTGGCCCGGCGACCAAGCGCCCATTGGCGCGGGCCTGCCTTCGCAGGCGCTGGACCGCGTCCATCACCGCCCTGGGATCGTCACGAAAAGCCAAGCCGAGGCGCTCGGTCCAGTCGAGCCTGTCGTTCAGCATGCGCAGCACGTTCGGAAAGGCCACCAGCGATTTCACGCTGGGCGCCCAGTCCAGCGGCTTCAGCGCCGCGCCGAGTTGCTGGCCCTTCAAAGCCGCATGGCCGGGGTCCCCGAGCCAGCGGGCCGCCTCGACGATTTCGAGCGGATAGGTCGAGGCCATCAGGACCTCGCCGAGCAGTTGGTCGGGATAAAGCGCGATCTGCGCCAGCATCCGGTCGAGCTGTTGGGCCGTGGGCTGCGCCACTTTTTCCTTCTCCTGCCGCAGCGCCGGCGTCGCGGGAGCTTGCGCGACAGCCGCGAGCGGCGCCAGGACGAGGGCCGAAGCCAGGCAACAAGCCCTAAATATTTGGTTCAACATGACAATTCGCCGTCGTTTTCCAAACTGAACGAACCACGTCTGGCCTCGTTCCCTGGACGGCGGCGACGAGCGCCAGAGCTCAAACGGGCGCCGGATTGCGCTCCGCGAACTGGCTTTGATGCCAATAGGGATAGGGCCGCCTGATGTCGCTGGCCTCGTCAAGCCGCCGCACCTGGTCGGGGGTGAGGCTCCAGCCGACCGCGCCGAGGTTCTGGCGCAACTGCTCCTCGTTGCGGGCGCCGATGATGACCGAAGACACGGTCGGGCGGCGCAGCAGCCAGTTCAGCGCCACTTGCGGAACCGTCTTCCCCGTCTCCTGCGCGACGGCGTCGAGCGCGTCGACCACCTTGAAGACATAGTCGTCGGGGGCTTGCGGCCCCATCGCCGCGGTCTTGTGCAGCCGGCTGACCTTTGGCAGCGCCGCGCCGCGGCGAAATTTTCCGGTCAGCCGGCCCCAGCCCAGCGGGCTCCAGACCACGGCGCCGACGCCCTGGTCGAGGCCGAGCGGCATCAGCTCCCACTCGTAATCGCGCCCGATCAGCGAATAATAGGTCTGGTTGGCGACATAGCGCGGATAGCCGTAGCGGTCGGCCGCGGCGAGCGATTTCATCAGGTGCCAGCCGGAGAAATTGGAGACGCCGGCATAGCGGATCTTGCCGGCGCGGACGAGCTCGTCGAGGGTCGAAAGCGTTTCCTCCGGCGGGGTCATGGCGTCGAAGCCATGCAGCTGGAACAGGTCGATGTAATCGGTCTGCAATCGCTTCAGCGCCTTCTCGACGGCGTCGATCAGGTGCCAGCGCGACGACCCCACCGCATTGGGCGCGTCGCCGGAGCGAAAGGTCGCCTTGGTGGAGATGATCAGACCGTCGCGAGGATGATGCCTGATCGCTTCGCCGAGGATCGATTCCGACGCGCCGTCCGAATAGATGTCGGCGCTGTCGAACATGCATACGCCCGCGTCCATGCAGATGTCGACCAGCTTGCGCGCTTCGGCGACGTCGGTCGCGCCCCACTCCTTGAAAAACTCGCCCTTGCCGCCAAAAGTCGCGGCGCCGAAACTGAGGGCGGGGACCGAAAAGCCGGATGCGCCCAGACGACGATATTCCATCGGCAATATCCTTTTTCTGATGTGGTTCAGACTGCGCGCCAGCCGGGCTTGCCGGGATCGACCGCATGATAGTGGATCGGCCCCGTTCCGGTAATGGCGATGATGGCAGGTTCGGGCGCCGACCTGATGACGCCGTCATAATGCGGCGTCCCGGCGACGCGCCGCACGAAGGACCCCGCCCTGACGGCCACGGTCGCCTCGGGCGCGAAATCCTCGCCGCTGGCGACATACCAGACGCCGGAGACGACGACGCACAGGCGGTCGGTCTCATACCAGTGCGGCGCGCTCATGAAGCCCGGATGCCAGCGCACGAGGATGAAATAGGGACCGGGCTCGCTGATCGCGCCCGACAACTCGGCCTGCTCCGCGCTGCCCGGCGGGAAATCATAGGCCGACTTCCAGGAAATTTTTTCCGGCGGCGTGATGATCGTCATCGTGGAGTCGACGCCGGCCGCGATCGCCGAGCTTAGGCCACACTGGACCGTGGCCGCGATGAGCATGGGGACGAGCAGAAAGTCGCGGCGGTCGGGCGCTGGTTCGCTCATGGAACGCTCCGTCGAAGTCAGCCATTCAAACAGCGGCGCCGGCAAAAGTTCCAGCACTTTCTGCCGCCGCGCGCCTGTCGTCAAATCCCGGCCCTCCCGGCCGGCTTTTTTGGCGTTCGCATCACGAGAGAAGAATTTCCCGCTGATGCGCGAACGGAGCAGGCGCCTTCCGCGTTCTGTTCGCGTAAGCCGGAATTGTGGAAGCCGACCGGATGATCGAAAACGCGTCCGCGGGTCATGAATTTGCAGGTTGCAGCCCTCCGCCCGCGGTCGCGTCTGGCAGCGTGCGCATTTGCGCGCTCCTGCCCGAATCCGAAACCGCGCTTTCAACGCTGCAATGCGCGGTCGCGGCGAGCCTTGGCCTTGCGGCTGTGGTCTCCGCCGTCCACGTCGGCTTTGGCCGAAAGCACGGGGCCGTCTCTGCCGAAGAACAGGACATCCAGCAATTGCGCGACATCTACGAGGGCGCGCCGGAGGCGCGGACTGCGCGCATCAGGGCGGTGGTCGACGCCTTCCGCGAGTCCGCTCCCGACGCGCCGCAGATCGACTGGCGCGACGACCAAGGCGACATCGCCGCCAATGTCATGATGGAGGCCAATGCGGCGAGCCTGGTCGTCATCGGCCGCCCCGTTCACATGGACGCCGCCGATGCGCTGCACAGCGTCCTGTTCGACGCCCATCGTCTTGTGCTTGTCGCGCCGCGCGGCGCCGCAGTCGGCGAACGAACCGTGGGACGCCATATCGTCGTTGGCTGGAAGCCCGGAAAAGCCGCCGAGCAAACGGTCGAGGCCGCGCTGCCCTGGCTGAGGAAGGCGGAAAGGATCAGCGTCGTCTGGACGGCGAAAGCGGGAGCGGAGCCCTATGAGGCGAGCGCGCGCGCCTTTTTCGGCCAGGCCAACCTTGCCGTCGATGTCATTCGCCTGGAGCCGGGCTGGCGAAGCGTGGGCGCGCAATTGCTGGCTGAAGCCCGCCGGATCGGCGGCGACTGCCTGCTGATCGGCGCCTTCGGGCACAGGGGCCTGTGGAGGATCCTGCTCGGCGGCGTGACGCGCGACGTGCTCGGCCACGCGGACATCCCGGTCTTCCTGATGCGGGCGCAATGAAAGGTCCCGGGCGGTCCTCCCGCCAAACCCGAGGTGGAACGGAGAAGAACAATGGACGACAAGGTGACGGAAACAGGCGCAGGCAAATGCCCGGTCATGCACGGGCGCTCCGGCAGGAGCAACCGCGAGTGGTGGCCCAACCGGCTGAGCCTGCAAATGCTCTACCAGCATTCGCCGCGCTCCAATCCCATGGGCGAAGCTTTTGATTACGCGAAGGAGTTCGAGAGCCTCGACCTCGACGCCGTGATCCGCGACCTGCGCGCCCTGATGACGGATTCGCAGGACTGGTGGCCGGCCGATTTCGGCCATTACGGCGGCCTGTTCATCCGGATGGCCTGGCACAGCGCCGGCACCTATCGCGTCGCGGACGGGCGCGGCGGCGCCGGCGGCGGCCAGCAGCGTTTTGCGCCGCTCAACAGTTGGCCTGACAACGCCAATCTCGACAAGGCGCGCCGCCTGCTTTGGCCGATCAAGCAGAAATACGGAAAGAAACTGTCCTGGGCCGACCTGTTCGTGCTCACCGGCAACGTCGCCCTTGAAAGCATGGGCTTCAAGACCTTTGGCTTCGGCGGCGGCCGCGTCGACACCTGGGAGCCCGAGGAGCTTTACTGGGGGCCGGAAGGCTCCTGGCTCGGCGACGAGCGCTACAGCGGCGAGCGCCAACTGCAGGGGCCCCTGGCCGCGGTGCAGATGGGCCTCATCTACGTCAATCCCGAAGGGCCCAACGGCAATCCCGATCCCGTCGCCGCCGCCCATGACATCCGCGAAACCTTCGCGCGCATGGCGATGAACGACGAGGAGACCGTGGCGCTGATCGCCGGCGGCCACACCTTCGGCAAAACCCACGGCGCGGGCGATCCGTCGCTGATCGGATCGGAGCCGGAAGGCGCCGACATCGAGGACCAGGGTCTCGGCTGGCGCAGCAAGCACGGAACCGGCTTCGGCGCCGACGCCATCACCGGCGGTCCCGAGGTGACCTGGAGCGAGACGCCGATCCAGTGGAGCAACCACTTCTTCGACAACCTGTTCAAATATGAGTGGGAGAAAACCAAGAGCCCGGCGGGCGCCTGGCAATGGGAGGCGAAGGACGCGCCCGCCGACGTGCCGGACGCCCATGACAGCAGCAAGAAGCGCCGGCCGCGGATGCTGACCACCGATCTCTCCCTGCGCTTCGACCCTGCCTATGAAAAAATTTCGCGGCGCTTTTACCAGAATCCGCAGCAATTCGCGGACGCCTTCGCCCGCGCCTGGTTCAAGCTGACCCATCGCGACATGGGCCCGAGGGCGCGCTACCTCGGAAAGCTCGTGCCGCAAGAGGTTCTTATCTGGCAGGACCCCATCCCCACGCCGGATCACCCTGTGATCGACGCCCAGGACATCGCCACGCTGAAGAAAACCCTGCTTGCCTCGAACCTCTCGGCGCCGCAACTGGTTTCGACCGCCTGGGCCTCCGCCTCGACCTTCCGTGGGTCGGACAAGCGCGGCGGCGCCAATGGCGCGCGCATCCGCCTGGCGCCGCAGAAGGATTGGGAGGTGAACGATCCGCCGGAACTGGCGAGCGTGCTGCGCCGGCTCGAGGCGATCCAGAAGGAGTTCAACGATTCCGCCTCCGGCGGCAAGAAAGTCTCGCTCGCCGACCTGATCGTTCTCGGCGGCTGCGTGGGAGTCGAAAAGGCCGCTCGGGATGCAGGAATCGAAGTGACGGTTCCGTTCACGCCCGGCCGCGGGGACGCCTCGCAGGAGCAGACAGACGTGGACTCTTTCGCGCCGCTTGAGCCGGCCGCGGACGCCTTCCGCAATTATTACGTGCGCGACCGCAGCCTCATGGCCCCTGAGGAGGCGATGATCGACCGGGCGCAACTCCTGAGACTGACAGGCCCGGAGATGACCGTGCTGCTCGGCGGCCTGCGGGTTCTGGAAACCAATGCGGACGGGTCGAGGCATGGCGTCTTCACCGACCGCCCGGGCAAGCTGACCAACGACTTCTTCGTCAACCTGCTGGACATGGGCACGGAATGGGAAGCGACCGGCGAAAACGAATATGCCGGTCGCCACCGCAAGACCAGGCAGCCCAGATGGACCGCCACCCGGGTCGATCTCATCTTCGGCTCGCATTCAGAACTGCGCGCCTTGGCGGAGGTCTATGGCTGCGCCGACGCCCACGAGAAATTCGTCAAGGATTTCGTCGCGGCCTGGGACAAGGTGATGATGGCCGACCGCTACGATCTGGCGAAACGCTGACAGCAACGAGGCGGCGCAGACGCCGCCTCATTTTTCCGCCGGCGGCTTTGGAATAGGAAAAGCCGTTTTATGGCGGAGGGGATGTATGCATAAATATCGTCTAAAACAGTTTATTTCAGTTCATTGGCGTTCATGACGATGCAACTTAGAAATTCATCTAAGATCTTGATTGTTCATTACAGTTAATTATAATGAATTTACTCTGCTAGGGATTGCGCTAGGGGCGTTTCCGATGGCCGAGACACTTAATAGGCTCAACGCGAAAACCATTACCTCACTGAAAACCCCAGGTCGTCATGCTGACGGCGGCAACCTTTATCTCTCCGTTTCGAAAACCGGCGCCAAGTCGTGGGTTTTCTTTTTCACGCTCAACGGAAGGCAACGGGAAATGGGTTTAGGCTCATTCCCTGACATCAGCTTGGGCAGAGCTCGGGAGAAGGCCGAGGCCGCTCGGCGCGACCTCAAGGACGAGATCGATCCATTGGAGAAGCGGAACCTTGAGCGGTCGAAGCCCAAGGCAAAGACCTTTGGCAAATGCGCCGAGGAATATATCGAAGAGCACAAGGCCGCCTGGAAGAACTCGAAACACAACGCCATGCGCGCCACCGTCGAGTCCGAAGTCATCGAATGGTGTGACCTGTCGAAGCTGCGCATCCGCGACCAGGCGGTCTTAATCGCGCGACTTCAGTTCATCGGTGTGCGCGCGTTTCGGGACCGGTTCGAGGCGCTGGGTCGACATAAGACCGGTGTCGGGACCGCATGACTTTGCGAGCGCGCAAATTAGGGGTGAGAGCCAAGAGCGATCGCGCCGATGCCCAAAATCGTCAACAATACAGGCGAAGACATGAGGCCAACGACGGTCAAAAATCCGCCGAGCAACGAAACGAAAATGCCGGAAATACAAAAATTGAGACCGCCCTTGATAAGGCCGATCAGACAGCAAATAGCGGCGATCGGAACAAAGATGGAGCCAAGGGTGAAAATCCCCAACACGGCAAATATGCAAGACATGGCGCCGGCCATAAGGCCCGGGCTTCCGGACTGGATAACGACCACCCGTTGATTATTTCCACCCAATGCGATCTGCGAATTTGAGAGTTTTCCATTCGAGTAAAATCGCAATCCTAACAAGACAGCAGCGAGCACGAATAGAGTAACCCATGCCGGCTCTGCTTTTGGCGCAACGGCGGCTGGACGCGCCGGCCCGTCGCCAGATACCAAACCGTTGTCAGTCTGCGGCGACGCGGCGTTGCTCTGCTGGGGTTTCACGCTTTCGCCAACTCCGGGCTCAGGTGTTGGCGTTGTTGCTGGCGCAGGCGCGAGCTGCGACGTTTGGTAACTCGGCGCGACGGCGACGGACGGAGACGATGGTATTTCTGGTGAAGCCGGATGCGTGGTCCAAACAGTCTCAATGAAGCTGGCTCCCTTGGCGAGAAAGGCGTCCTTCGGGACGCCGTCATCCATGATCAGGGAATCCAGAAACTGGCGACCCATGCCGCGCTCTATAGAATGCGGCCCGCTAATCACCGCGAACCAACCGTTCGCCGAGCGGACAACGATCGGCTTTGCGGCTCGATAGTGCTGTGCGACGGCGATTGCATCGTCAATGTTTGGCCTGCTCGCAAGCACCGCCCAAAACTGATCGCCGCCCAAAATAAGCTTTCCCGCGGCAGCCTCGGACTGTTGCTGGGCAAAAGTTTGCTGGGGCGGAGCGACATTATTTGGCGGCTGTGGCGTCACGGCTGGAGCATAAGAACTCCGTGGCGCCGTCCGGATGGGGACCGGTGGGGGGGACATGAAAACACGCTGCTGACCGAGCTTCCAAGCGCATATTCTCGCGCGCAAATTTTGCCAGCAAGCGCCGTTTTTTGAAACGACGCCGATGGTCTGTTGAGAACCACCGGCGTTGAACGATTTAATACCCGCTGTCGCAGCATATTGGTCAACGTTCACGACCGCGGTGGCGTCCAACGTTTCAAGACGGATACTTCCGTCTTGGAACATGGAAAACGCACACTGTCCGTCGACCAACTTTGCCCCATCCAACTCGACGACACAGTCAGCCTGCCTTTGTTCGCACCGGGCAGCCGAAGGGATTGAAGCAAAAAGGATGGCTATGAGGAAATGGCGTTTCATAAATGGCCCCGAACGGCCAAGTGCATTGGCTCGCAATGCCTCGCATTGGACCCCCGGGCGTCGACATGGTCAAGCTATTTTGGGATGCGCAGACGTCCGGCCCGAAGCACCAATTTCGGTGCGGCGGATGCACCGTCCGCCCATCGTCCAATGTCCCGCCTAAGCTTTGGGACTTTTTCCCGCCTGACTTAAGCCCTCCCCAGCCGCGTCCCTAGTGACGTGCGCAAATGGCCGCTAATCGATCTTTAGATAGCTGTACCCAGGCGGGGTGTCGCCGCTGTAGACGAAGTTCAGAGTTTGGTTTTCACCGGGAACGGCCATTGCGCAGAAGCCGCGCCGATGACATTGGCCAAGAAAGTCTCGGTAAGCGACCCTGCCAAAGACCCATAAACGGACGTCCCCATTTATGATCTCGGATCGTTCGTCTGCCGTCCATTCGAAAATTAGAGGAAATTCTAGCCAGCCGTTAGGCGGAATCATTGTGCCGGGCGCGACAGGATAATCGTCGTGTTGTTCCGGGGTTTCGGGAAGGCCTTTGGCGACTTTCGTCGCCAAAAAATAGCTAAGAACCTCGGCCGGCGATCGACCGTAATTTTGAAATCTCATCGACACGACAGGATGGGCCGGGAGCGTTCCGAGCGAAAAAGGCTTTCCTTTAACGGCGAACAGTTTGTAATTTTGCGCGACAATAATAGGACGTTCGACGTCGACGACGGCCTTGGCCTGAATCGTTGTCGCATCAGCAGCCATCTGGGCGACGGCAATCGACGCTTGGGTATCGGCAGATTGCTGGCTCCCTAATTTCTTCATCGTGTCGATCGTCTGCCGCAACCTGCGGGCCTGAAGACCGAAAACGATCAATTGCAATAAGCCGACCAAGGCCAAAGCCAACGTCAGCCAAACCAACATCCAATCGGACGAGGGAATTTTCACGTCCCAAGGCATGCACAATCCTCATTCAAATCAGGATCGAACAAACGTCCATTCATCCAATTCATCGGAGATCCCTAATTTTGTTGGGTTTCCGCACGATGGCCAGAACGTACTTCCTCCGACCAAATCCTCCAGGGCTTGAACGGATGATCGGTAGTCGCCCAGAGCTTCACCTTCAAACATAACGCGGAAGGCTGCGCCGTGCGGAACAATGCGGAAAACGCCTTTCCGCGTTTCGAATTCCCAGTATCCATCCATTCAAAATGCTCCTTTGAAAAATCGATATCGCAGATTACGACAATTCGCGCTGACGTGCGCCCGTGGCGATGGTTAGCGGTGACGCCGGATTGGCACGAATACAAGGCGCCACGGGGTGTAGGCAAAATATGAGGGCGGTCAATGAGCCGGGCGGGCTCAATTTTCTGACGAGATGTCACATATTGTCGTCGTTCCCGACCCCAATGAGCCGAGGGCCGACCCGGTGGGGCCGTCTCTGGGGGTAATAAAAATTGCTATCCAACAATTAACTTATATTTCAATGCATTAGGTAGCTTTTCTGGCGGAAGGGGTGGGATTCGAACCCACGGTAGGCTTTCACCTACGGCGGTTTTCAAGACCGCTGCCTTAAACCACTCGGCCACCCTTCCAAACCCATATTTCAACGATTTTTCGAAGCCTGCTGCGCTCGCCGTTGAAGTGTTCGTACCAAGCTCGTACCGCTCCTGCAACTCATCGATCAACTCGAGCCGCACATTGACGTCAAAAATCGGAAAATTGCGAGCCGGTTTCTGACGCTCAGCCGCCGGAAGCCCGCGCGTCCTGGTTCGCGTGGCCCATTCGGTGCTGATGAAAACGAAGGCCGTCAACCAGGAGGGCGAATGCCGCCGACGGTTGGCCCCGGCTGGGGTAGTAAAGATGGTAGCCGGAAAAAGGCGGACACCAGTCCTCCAGGACACGTACGAGCCTGCCTTCCGCCAAATATGCGCCCACGATGTCCTCTGGCACGCTGCATAGGCCGAAGCCGTCGAGACAGGCGTCGACGATCATCCGCGCATTGTTGAAGGTGAATTGGCCGTCGACCCGTACCCGCAACTCGCGTCCATTCCTCTCGAACTCCCACGCATAGACGCCTCCAGCGGTCGCCAGCCGCAGGTTCAGGCATTGGTGGCCGGCAAGGTCTTGGGGAGTGGCCGGTTTCGTCCTTCCGACAAAATAACCGGGCGCCCCGACGACGGCCATGCGGAGATCCGGGCCGATCCTGACCGCGACCATGTCCTTGGCGATCGAATTCTCCGAGCCTCACGCCGGCGTCAAAGCGTTCGGCGACGATGTCGGAGAAGCCGGAGTCGATCATCAGCTCGACATGGATGTCGGGGTAGTCCGGCAGAAGGCGCTTAAGCGCTGGCCACAGGATGGTGTGCGCCGCGTGCTCGGAGGTGGTGACGCGGATGTTGCCCGCAGGCTTGTCGCGGAACTCGCTGATCCCGGCGAGTTCGACTGCGATTTCATCGAGCGCGGGGCCGAGCGTCTTGAGAAGCCGTTCGCCCGCCTCCGTCGGCGCCACGCGCCGCGTCGTCCTGACCAGAAGCCGGACGCCCAGTCTCTCCTCCAGCCTGCGGATCGTGTAGCTGAGCGACGATTGGGACGTTCCGAGCTTCGCTGCCGCTCGCGTAAAGCTTTGCTCCTCGGCGACGAGCATGAAGGCATTGAGATCGACCAGTTCCTCGCGGCGCATTGATGAAATTCCGATATGGCTTCATGCCAATTATAGCAGCTAATCGGATGGCGTGCGCCGTGCGAAAATCCTCCGGTTGACTTCGCGGCCGCGACGGCGGGAATGAGGGGCTTTGGCGATGGAGATATGGAGGAACGGCTCGCGTCCCTCGGCGAAGGGTCCGGAGGACTGGTTCACGGGGACCGTGCGGATCGACGCGCCGTTCGCCGGCAATGGCGGCGCGAGGGTCGGCGGCGCGACGGTCACCTTCGAGCCCGGCGCGCGGACGGCATGGCACACGCACCCGCTCGGCCAGACGCTGATCGTGACCGCGGGACTTGGGCGGGTTCAGCGCGAGGGCGCAGCCGTCGAGGAGATCAGGCCCGGCGACGTGGTGTGGATCGCGCCCCATGAAAAGCATTGGCACGGCGCTTCGCCCAACTGCGCCATGACCCATATTGCGATTGCGGAATCGCTCGACGGCAAAGTCGTCGACTGGATGGAAAAAGTCAGCGAGGAAGACTACGCAAGGGTCAAATCATGAAGAGCGTCATTGTCGTCATCGGCGCTGGCTCCATCGGCCAGGCGATCGCGCGCCGGGTCAGCGCGGGCAAGCATGTCCTTCTGGCCGATCTTCGCCCGGAAAATGCGGCCGCCGGCGCCAAAGTCCTCGACGAGGCCGGCTTCACCGTCAGCACCGCGACCGTCGATGTCTCCTCGCGTGAGTCCGTCCGGGCCCTGGTCGAGACGGCGACAGCGCTCGGCGAGGTGACTGGCGTCATTCACGCCGCCGGCGTCTCGCCCTCTCAGGCATCGCCGGAGACGATCCTCAAGGTTGACCTGTACGGAACGGCTTTGGTGCTAGAGGAATTCGGCAATGTCATCGCGCGCGGGCGGATCAGGCGTTGTCATCGCCTCGCAATCGGGACATCGCCTCGGCGCCTTGAGCCAGGAGCAGAATGCCGCGCTGGCGTTGACGCCGGTCGACGAACTCCTGTCGCTTCCCATGCTTCAGCCGGGCATGATCAAGGACTCGCTGCACGCCTACCAGCTATCCAAGCGCGGCAATTCCCTGCGGGTCATGGCCGAGGCCGTGCGCTGGGGCAAGCGCGGCGCCCGCGTCAATACGATCAGCCCCGGCATCGTCATCACGCCGCTGGCCAAGGACGAACTGAGCGGGCCACGCGGCGAGGGCTACCGTCGCATGATCGAACTATGCCCCGTCGGACGCGCCGCTACGCCAGACGAAGTCGGTTCGGTGGGCGCGCTGCTGATGGGACAAGATGGCGCCTTCATCACCGGAAGCGACTTCCTCATGGATGGCGGCGTCACCGCTTCCTACTGGTTCGGCGAACTCGCGCCAAACCGCTGAGCATTCACAAAGGATCGCCCCGGACAATCACCAAACCAAGGATAAGTGCATGTTAGGAACCGTCCTCTACGGCCCACGCGACATCCGCTGCGAGGAGGTCGCCGAACCGAAGATCATCCATCCGACCGACGCCATCATCAGGCTGTCGGCGACTTGCGTCTGCGGCTCGGATCTCTGGCCCTATCGCGGGCTGAACGAGGTCAGCCAGCCCATGCACATGGGCCATGAATATTGCGGCGTGGTCGTCGATGTCGGCAGCGCCGTCAAGACTGTCAAGACCGGCCAGTTCGTCGTGGGCTCTTTCTGCATCTCGGACAACACCTGTCCGCATTG
Source organism: uncultured Alphaproteobacteria bacterium (assembly GCA_963710275.1). Lineage (GTDB taxonomy): Bacteria > Pseudomonadota > Alphaproteobacteria > Rhizobiales > Beijerinckiaceae > Rhodoblastus. The sequence goes on from CAVPZS010000002.1 coordinate 367,829, forward strand.
CCGCCACGGCTTCCAGTCCTCCTGCGAACAGCGCGAGTTCATGACCGGCGCGCAGGCGACGCTGGCGCGCGTGCCACTCGCCGACGGCACCCTCGTACCGACAGCCACTATGCCATCCGAGGATCTGATCCCGAGCCTGCTCGCGACCTCGGACGTGCTGGGCACAGGCTGGTACGCGGCGGACGCGGCGCGGGTGCAGCCCGGTTCGACTGTCGTCGTCGTCGGGGACGGCGCGGTGGGCCTGATGGGCGTGCTGGCGGCGAAACAGATGGGCGCCGAACGCATCATCGCCATGAGCCGCCACAAGACGCGGCAGGATCTCGCGCTCGAATACGGCGCGACCGACATCGTGGCCGCGCGTGGCGACGAGGGCGTCGCCAAGGTTAAGGAATTGACGCAGCGCATCGGCGCGGACTCCGTTCTCGAATGCGTGGGAACGCAGGAAGCCATGTCGCAGGCGCTCGCCTGCGCGCGTCCGGGGTCGATGATCGGCTATGTCGGCGTTCCCCATGGCGTACAGTTCGATGGGCAGCGACTGTTCTTCGCCCAGGTTGGCATGATGGGCGGTCCGGCGCCCGTGCGCCGCTTCCTGCCGCATCTGATGGACCTCGTTCTGACCCGCAAAATCAACCCCGGCAAGGTGTTTGATCTCGTCCTGCCGCTCGCCGATGTCGCCGAGGGCTATAAGGCGATGGACGAAAGGCGAGCCATCAAGACGATGCTGCGCGTCTGAATTTATGCGGCTTTCGCGAGACGTCAGGGCCGCTCTTTCCGAGAATGCGCTTTTTCATAGCCTGCCTCCAACCGACTGATGATTTATCGTCGTGGTGGGAAGATAGGCGGAAAGCCACAGATCAATCAGGCAGTATAAATAGCATGAAGCTATATCTGGATTTCATGATTAAGGTGCTGGCCATTGAACGGCAGCATCATCACAGGGGAACAATCTTTCGTCACAAGACGGCTTCCTGCTCATCGAAGCCGATCACGATTCCCCGCTCGAATTTCCGCCTCTGGGTCAGGAGCAAGCCCGGACCATGGATCTGGAAAGCACACAAACAGACGCGACTCTGTAAAACGGCGCCGAAAGACAAGGTTAACCATACATATCAAAAACAACCTTGTTCGTTAACCCGCCGGTTACCCTCGACACATTATCTGGAACCCGTCTAAGGCATGTACGTTACGGCGCCGCCGCCGCGAACAGGCTTCGGATCGACCATTGGCTCGTTCTTTCCGACTTTGAACCTTCGCGCCTTGCGCGGCAGATCGAATCGCGGACGGGGGCGCCGATGCAAGCAAAGGTTGGCTGTTCGTCCGCGTCCGCTGGTCTTTGATGGTTAAAATGCGACAGGAATCACCGAATCGACACATGCCGGCGGCGGCGTGCCAAAAATTTGGGCGATCTCTGGAGTAAATGCCGCCGCTTTTGTGGCCAACTATGCTGCCGCCGCCCCCTGGTTGCCGCATTTTAGTCACATTTAACCTGGGCTTGGCCCATTTTGTTGCTAATCGGCCACAAGCGCCGTCCGAAGATCACATCGTGTCCTTTTATGGTTGCGGTTTTGCTTTTCGGAAGACATTTTGGCTCAGCGTTTCGCATCCCAACCACGAGGCATACATGCGTAAGGTTCTTTTGTCCGCCGTCGCTCTTGCGGCTCTTTCCGGTTCGGCCTTCGCCGCCGATCTGCCCTCGCGCAAGTCGGCCCCGGTCTATACCGCTCCCGAATCCGCCTATAACTGGACCGGCTTCTATATCGGCGCCGAAGTCGGCGCGGACATGATGAACGACAAGGGCCTGGGCTTCAACAACCACCAGACCAACGCCATGTTCGGCGGCATCGTCGGCTATAACTACCAGGTCAACCGGAACTTCGTGCTCGGCCTCGAAGCCGACGGCGGCGGCGTCTCGGGCAACCGTTACACCACCGGCAACATTGGCGGCGCGTTCAACAGCTATGGCAATGTCGCGAGCGGCAGTGATTACTACGCCGACATCCGCGGCCGCCTCGGCTACGCGATGGACCGCGCCCTGCTCTATGTCGCGGGCGGCGTGGCCTTCGGCGACGTGTATTCGAGCTACACCAACGGGATGGGCCTCAACTCCAGCGTCAACAGCAGCCGCACCGGCTGGACCATTGGCGGCGGTCTGGAATATGCCTTCACCAACAACTGGATCGGCCGCGTCGAATACCGCTACACCGATCTCGGCAAGAACACCTATAATTTCGCCAATGATTATGCCGGAAGCTTCGACCGCGTCAGCGCCAGCAGCAACCAGATTCTGGTTGGCGTGATCTACAAGTTCGGCGCTCCGGCCATGGCTCCGGTCGTCGCCAAGTACTGAGTTCGTCATTCTTCGGCCTGATTTCAGGCCGATGCGAAGCCCGGCCCTCGTGGCCGGGCTTTTGCGTTTGAAACACGGCGCCATCAACGGCTTTGCAAATGACTGAAACCAGCGACTTCTCCTCCCCGGACGCCCACGCGGCGCCGCAAATTTCCTTCGTCTCGCTGGGTTGCCCCAAGGCCCTGGTCGATTCCGAGCGCATCCTGACCCGGCTGCGCGCGGAAGGCTATCGCATCGGACGCAATCACCAGGGCGCCGATGCGGTGATCGTCAACACCTGCGGCTTTCTCGACAGCGCCAAAGCCGAATCGCTCGCCGCGATCGGCGAGGCGCTGAAACAGAACGGCAAGGTGATCGTCACCGGCTGCATGGGCGCCGAACCCGGCCCGATCCTCGACGCCTATCCCAATATTTCCGCCATCACCGGCCCGCAGGATTACGAGAGCGTGATGGCCGCCGTGCACCGGGCCGCGCCGCCGTCGGAAAATCCATTCATCGACCTGCTGCCGCCGCAGGGCATAAAGCTCACGCCCCGCCATTACGCCTATCTGAAGATTTCGGAAGGCTGCCATAACAGCTGCACCTTCTGCATCATTCCGAAATTGCGCGGCGACCTCGTCTCGCGCCCGGCCGGCGACGTGCTGCGGGAAGCCGAAAAGCTGGTCAAGGCCGGGGTCAAGGAATTGCTGGTGGTGTCGCAGGACACCTCCGCCTACGGCCAGGACCTGCGCTATGAATCCAGCACGTTCCACGACCGCGAGGTTCGCGCCCGCTTCTTCGACCTGGCGCGCGAGCTTGGCGATCTCGGCGCCTGGGTGCGCCTGCATTATGTCTACCCCTATCCGCATGTGGACGAGGTGATTCCGCTGATGGCCGAGGGCAAGGTGCTGCCCTATCTCGACATTCCCTTCCAGCACGCGGCGCCGAACGTGCTGCGGGCGATGAAGCGCCCCGGCAATGTCGAAAGGACGCTGGACCGCATCCACGCCTGGCGCGCGACCTGCCCGGATCTGGCGATTCGCTCGACCTTCATCGTCGGCTTTCCCGGCGAGACGGAGGAAGATTTCCAGATCCTGCTCGACTGGCTCGACGAGGCGAAACTCGACCGGGTCGGCGCCTTCAAATATGAGCCGGTCGCCGGCGCCGCCGCCAACGATCTCGGCCTGCCGCCGGTTCCGCCGGAGGTCCAGGAAAGCCGCTGGCGCCGCTTCATGGAAAAGCAGCAGAAGATTTCCGCCGCGCGCCAGAAGGCCAAGGTCGGCAAGCGCCTGCCCATCATTGTCGACAAGGTTGTCGCGGGCGGCGGCGAAGGCCGGAGCAAGGCCGACGCGCCGGAAATCGACGGCAAGGTTTTTGTCGCCTCGCGCCGGCCGCTACGGGTCGGCGATATCGTCACGGTGAAGATCGACCGGGCCGAGGCCTACGACCTCCACGGCGCGGCGGTTTAGCTCCTTAAAGCTCTGCCGGTCAGCTCTTGGGCTTGCCGGAGATTTCCTCGGTCGCCCGGCGCAGGATTTCCGCGACCCGCTTCTGCTCTTCGGGCGTCGCCCGCCGCTTCTCGCGCAGCGCGTGTTTCAGGGCATGCGCGGCCTGGCGGATATTGGCGGGGTCGAGCGCGTCGTCGTCGTCACCGGTAAAGGCCCGGCGCACGTCGCCCATGCGCTGGCCGATCGCTTCCAGCTGGCTCAGGATCGCCTCGGCTTCCGCCTTGTGCTGCTCGAAATAGGCCCGGCCTTCGGCGGTGAGGCTATACAGCTTTTTCGCTCCCTCGGGCTCGACGCTGGCATAGCCGATTTCCTCGAGATAGGTCAGCGCCGGATAAACCATGCCCGGGCTGGGGCTGTAGAAGCCGCCGGAGCGCTCGCCGAGCAATTTGATCAGCTCATAACCGTGGCTCGGCTTTTCCGCGAGCAGCGCCAGCAGCAGGAGCTGCAATTCTTCGCCACCCAGCTTGCGGCCGGTGCGGAAGTCGTCGCCGCCGGCGCCCCAGCCGCCCTTGAAGCCGCCCATGAAACGGCCGAAGCCGCGCGGCCCTCGCCTGCCGATGAACTCGAACGGCCCGCAGTGGTGATGGTCTCTGTGATGCATATTTTCTTTCCTTTTGACGTAAGATGTATCTTACGATCTCTTTTTTAAGACGTATCTTAAGATATGTCAAGCGACAAAAGACGGCGCCCGTCCCCTCTCCCCGCATGCGCCACATGCGGGGAGAGCCGTCTGGGTCACGGCAGAAGCACGGTCGCGCCGGTGGTGGCGCGGCCCTCCAGGGCGCGGTGGGCGTCGGCCGCCTGCGCCAGCGGATAGCGGGAGTTGACGGCGATCTTGACCTTGCCGGAGGCCACGGCCTCCGTCAGCCGCGCCGCCATTTCCGCCAGCCGCCCCTCGACGGAAACATGGGTGAACAGGGTGGGACGGGTCGCGTAAAGCGAGCCCTTCTGCGCCAGCAGGCCGATATTGAAGGCCTCGATCGGACCCGAGGCCGAGCCGAAACTGACGAAGGAGCCGAACGGTTTCAGGCAGTCGAGCGAGGCCGGAAAGGTTGCCTTGCCGACGCCGTCATAGACAGCGGCGCAGAGTTTTCCGCCGGTGATTTCACGGACCCGCGCGGCAAAATCCTCGGTGCGGTACAGGATCACGTGATGCGCGCCGGCCTCGCGCGCCAGCTTCGCCTTGTCCTCGCTTCCGACCGTGCCGATCACGGTGGCGCCGAGCGCCCGCGCCCATTGGCAGAGGATCAGGCCGACGCCGCCCGCCGCCGCATGGACGAGGACCACGTCGCCCGGCTGGACGGGATAGGAGCGGAACAAGAGATATTCCGCCGTCAGCCCCTTCAGCATCATCGCTGCGGCGGTGTCGTAGGCGATGCTGTCCGGCAGCGCGACCGCCTGCTTGACGTCGACGTTGACGACCTCGGCATAGGCCGCCGCAGCCGTCCCATAGGCGACGCGGTCGCCGACCCCAAAATTCACCACGCCCGCGCCGAGCGCGACAATCTCCCCCGCCCCCTCGTTTCCCGGCGTGAATGGCTTTGCCGCCGTTGCGTAAAGGCCAGTGCGGAAATAGACGTCGATGAAATTCACGCCGATGGCGTGCTGGCGGACCTGGATCTGCCCCGGCCCGGGCGCCGGCAGCTCGATGTCCTCGTAACGCAAAACCTCGGGACCGCCGGTTTCATGAACGCGGATCGCCTTGACCATGGATCGCTCCCCAAAAAATTGCTCTCGCTGACGCACGAATGACGCCGAGGGCTGACGGTGGTTCCGTACCTTAATCCGTCCTCGCCCTGCGTCGCAATTCGCTTGAGCGCAAGTTGGGCGGCCTGTCCTGCAAGGCGCCTCCGGCGGCTGGTCCAAGAGAAACTTGACAAGAGAAACTTAAAACGGCGGGAGGCGTTGACCGCCTGTCACCACCCCGGGGGGCCAATCCGAACATCAGGTTAGGAAACTTCATGGCTTCGATGCAGCAACCCTTTGAAACCGGCAGGAACGGCATGGCCAGCATGCTCGGCGGCTTCGCCCATATGGGTCGAAAGGCCCAGGAGATCGTCGGGGAATTCGCAAAACTATCCGAGGAAAACATCAGCGTCAGCAGCAAGGCGGCCGAACGCCTGCGTGACGCCAAAAACTTGCAGGATCTGACGTCGATTCAGACCGATATGTTGAAGGAGTCGTACGAGACCCTGAGCGAGCACGCGCGCAAGATCGCGGAGATCGCCTCATCGACGCCGAAGGAAATGGCGCAGAAATATCAGGAATTTTTCTCTGCGGTGACCGAGGCCGGCAGCCAGGCCACCCAGCAGGCCGCCGACATGGGACGGGACATGGGCCGGGCCGCCACGGAAAAGGGCGCGAATGTCGTCCAGTCGGCCGCAGGCGCCATGCGCGAAACGGCCCGCCGCTAAGATTTCGGCCGACGCCGGGACAAAGATCCCGGCGCCGGCCTTGGTTTCAGTTCTTTTCCGGCGCGTTCACCCGCAAATGCAGTTCCCGCAATTGCTTCGGCGTCGCCGGCGACGGGGCGCCCATCAGAATGTCCTCGGCGCGCTGGTTCATCGGGAACAGCGCGACTTCGCGCAGGTTCTGCTCGCCCGCCAGCAACATGATGACGCGGTCCACGCCCGCGGCCATGCCGCCATGGGGCGGCGCGCCATATTGGAAGGCGCGATACATGCCGCCAAAGCGCTCGATCACCGTCTCCTCGCCATAGCCGGCGATCTCGAAGGCCTTGACCATGGCTTCGGGGCGATGGTTGCGAATGCCGCCCGAGGCGATTTCGAAGCCATTGCAGGCGATGTCGTACTGGAAGGCCTTGAGGCTGAGCGGATCGCCGGAGTTAAGCGCCTCCAGTCCGCCCTGCGGCATGGAGAAGGGGTTGTGGGCGAAATCGACCTTCTTCTCGTCCTCGTTCCATTCGAACATCGGGAAATCGACGATCCAGGCGAGTTCGAACCGGTCCTTGTCGATCAGGTTCAAATCCTCGCCGACTTTGGTGCGGGCCGCGCCTGCGAATTTGGCGAATTTTTCCGGGTCGCCGGCGACGAAGAACACGGCGTCGCCCGCATTGAGGCCCAGCTGCATGCGGATCGCCTCGACGCGCTCCGGGCCGATATTGTTGGCGAGCGGCCCGCGCCCGCCGACGCCGGTGGCGTTCTTGTCGGCTTGCAGGGTGGTTTCGTCCTTGGCGCGGTCGAAGAACAGGATATAGCCGAGACCCGGCTGCCCCTCGCTCTGCGCCCAGCTGTTCATGCGGTCGGCAGAAGGTGCGCTGGCCGCCGCGCCGGCGCGGGCATGGCCCAGACCTCGTTCTTGGGCGTTTCCAGCAGGCGCGCGAAAATCTTGAAGCCCGAGCCGCGGAAATGCTCGGAGACATCCTGCATCACCAGGGGATTGCGCAGGTCGGGCTTGTCGGAGCCATATTTGCGCATCGCCTCGGCATAGGGAATGCGCGGCCATGTCTTCGTGACCGGCTTGCCCTCGCCGAACTGCTCGAAAATGCCGGTGATGACCGGCTCGATGGTCTCGAAAACGTCTTCCTGGGTGACAAAGCTCATTTCCAGGTCGAGCTGGTAGAATTCGCCGGGCAGACGGTCGGCGCGCGGGTCCTCGTCGCGGAAACAGGGCGCGATCTGGAAATAGCGGTCGAAGCCGGCCATCATCAGCAGCTGCTTGTATTGCTGCGGCGCCTGCGGCAGGGCGTAGAATTTGCCGGGATGGATGCGCGAGGGCACCAGGAAGTCGCGCGCGCCTTCCGGCGAGGACGCGGTGAGGATCGGCGTCTGGAACTCGTTGAAACCTGCCGCCTTCATGCGCGAGCGCATGGAATCGACCACCTTGCCCGCGCAGCATGATGTTGTTGTGGATGCGCTCGCGGCGCAGGTCGAGGAAGCGGTATTTCAGCCGCGTTTCCTCGGGATAGTCCTGGTCGCCGAACACCGGCAGCGGCAATTCCGCCGCCTGCCCCAGCACTTGCGCGTCGCGGACATAGACCTCGATCCGGCCGGTCGCCATGTCGGCGTTGTCGGTGCTCTTGCCGTCCACTGCCGGCCGGCGCTTCACTTCGCCGTCGAGGCGCACCACCCATTCGGCGCGAAACGTTTCGGCCAGTTTGAAGGCCGGCGAATCCGGATCGACCACGCATTGGGTGAGGCCGTAATGGTCGCGCAGATCGATGAACAGCACGCCGCCATGGTCGCGGATGCGGTGGCACCAGCCGGAAAGTCGGATGGTTTCGCCGACATGGGTTTCGCGGAGGTCGCCGCAGGTATGGGTGCGATAGGCGTGCATGGTGGTCCAGTTCCGGAAGATTTCTTGGGCTTAGCGGAAAAACCGGTCCGGGTGAAGGGGGCGCGGGCTTCCCGCGCCATCGCCAAAGCATATTCGCTGTGCGCGGGCCTTGGTTCAAGCGAAGCAGATCGGGCTCGCGTGAAGGAAAAGCCTCACCAAAAGATTAGCCTCCGATCTATTTCATCGGACGAAGCCCTAGCCCCGCGCCGGGCTTGGATTAAGAAGATTTCATGAGCCTCGTCACGAATTCCGGCGCTCTGGCCGCCGTTTGCCAGACCCTTGCCGAATACCCCTTCGTCACCGTCGATACGGAATTTCTCCGCGAAACGACCTTTTGGCCAAAAGTCTGCGTCATCCAGGTCGCCTGCGACGATCACGCCTCCGCCATCGACGCCATCGCGGAAGGGCTGGACCTCACGCCGTTTTTCGAGCTGATGGCCAACCCCGACGTCGTCAAGGTCTTCCATGCCGCCCGGCAGGACCTGGAAATCATCTGGAATCTGGCCAAGACTCATTCCGGCGCCCTTGTTCGACACCCAGGTCGCGGCCATGGTTTGCGGCTATGGCGACCAGATCGCCTATGGCGAATCGGCGCAGAGCATCTGCAAGGTCACGCTCGACAAGATCGTCGCGCTTCACCGACTGGTCGCGCCGGCCGCTGTCCGACGCCCAGATCGATTACGCCATCGCCGACGTCACCCATTTGCGCGACATCTACAAGGCCTTGCGCCAGCGGCTGGAAAAGACCGACCGGCTGCACTGGCTGACCGACGAAATGGCGACGCTCGTCCAGCCAGGACACCTATGAGCAGCGGCCCGACCGCGCCTGGGAACGCTACGCCCACCGCGCGCGAAAACCCCGCGATCTCGCGGTGCTGATGGAATTGGCCGCATTGGCGCGAGCATGAGGCGCAGATCGCGCGACGTGCCGCGCTCGCGCGTGCTCAAGGACGATATCATGATCGAAGTCGCGCTGGCCGCGCCGCGCAGCGCCGAGACGCTCGGCGATCTGCGCGCCTTTCCGCGCGGCATGGAGAAGCTCGACGCGCCGGCGTGGAGATTCTCGCCGCCATCGAGCGCGGCCTCGCGCGCGACCCGAAGACCCTGCCGCGCATCGACCGCGAGCGGCGCGGCAGCGGCGGCGGCGCGACCATGGAGCTGCTCAAGGTCCTGCTTCGTCAGGTTGCGGAAAAGCAGGGCGTGGCGGCGAAGATGATCGCCACCAGCGAAGAACTCGAAGCGCTGGCCGCCGACGACAAGGCCGACATTCCCGCGCTCAAGGGCTGGCGGCGCGAGTTGTTCGGCGTCAAGGCCCTGCAGTTGAAGCACGGACGCCTGGCGCTGACGGTGGAGAACAACCGCGTCGTGACGCTGGAATATCACGACGCCGACCCGGAGACGGCCGAGGCCTGAGCCGAGTGCGACGCCGCGGTAGTTCAGAATTCACTTTTTCCACAGCAGTTCCGTCAGCGCCCCGAGCGCCTCGCGCTCGTTGCGGCCGCTGGTTCGGGCGATCTCGTTCAGGCTTTGCTGGCTCGATGCGACGGTGAAACCCAGATCGCGCAAGCGCGCCACGATCGCGTCCGGGTCGTTGTGGAACACCGGGGCTATCTCGACGATCGACGCATGGGTCAGGGCGCCGAGAATCTGATGGGTCGAGTCCTTCGGCTCCGGCCGTGGCGAGCGCGGGGTCGCGAGGCGGACGCCGGCGCCCAGGACAATGGCGACCGCCCCAAACAGGGCGACCCTGGGAAGCAGGACGCGCGCCGCCGCCCAGTAATGTCGCGCCAGCAGTGCGGAGACCCCCGCCAGCGCCAACCCCATCCATTGGTGCGACCACCAGATGCCCATGGGATAGAAGCTGAAATACATGCTGACGCCGGACAGGGCGACAAAGAGATAAAGTCCGGCCGCCAGCGCGATGGCGTTGTTTGCAATCCAGTCCTTCAGCATCGGCTGCTCCCCGCGAGGCAGACATGGCTTTATTTCAGGAAATGTCGAGACGACGACAGCGGAGCGAGGGATGGACGGCCGGACCTGAACCGATTTCTTGCCATTAAAAATGTTTGAAAACATAGTGATGACAACGATATCTAATCTTGACGCAGAACATGGTTAAGACAAAGCGTCAGGTCGCCGCCCTGCGCCAGAACACCGTGATCGCCAGTCCCGCCATCACCACGGCGACCCCGAGCCGCCGCTCCGCCGCCAAGCGGCTCATGATAGACCAGCGCCGCGGCGGCGATGCCGAACACCGGCACCAGCAGGGAAAAAGGCGCGACCTGCGCCGCCGGATGGCGGCTGAGCAGAAGGCTCCACAGGCCGAAGCCGACAATGGTCGCGACATAGGCCAGAAAGGCCGCGCCGCCCCAGACGGCCAGCGTGGGATGCAGCAGCCGCGCGACGATCGCGGCATGGTCTTCCAGCGCGAGCGACAGCAGCAGCAGCGGCAGCGGCGCGAACAGGCTCGACCAGACGATGAAGGCGAGCATGTTGGTCCGCCCGGCGCGGATCGAGAACAGGTTGCCGCAGGCTCCAGAAAGCCGCCGCGCCGAGCAGGGCGAAAAACGGCGCCAGCGGCGCCGGTGCCGCCGCGGGCGAAAGCCGATCGATCGCGACGCCCGCCGAGCGCGACGAGGGCGCCGAACGATCTGCGCGCGCCGCGCCTTCTGGCCCAGCACGAAATGGGCGAGACCAATGGTGAACAGGGCCTGCATCTGGATGACCAGCGAGGCCAGCCCTGCGGGCATGCCGAATTTGATCGCGGCGAACAGCAGGCCGAACTGGCCGACGCCGATGCACAGGCCATAGCCGGCGAGATCGAGAGCTTCACCTTCGGCCGGGGGACGAACAGACGGCCGGAAAAGCCGCAAGGAAGAAGCGCAACGCGGTGAGGAACAGCGCGGCGCCTCGGCCACGCCCGCTTTGATGGCGATGAAGCTGACGCCCCAGATGGCAGCGATCAGCACGGCCAGCGCCATGTCGCGCGGCGGCAGAATTCCGCCGAGTCTCGCGTGGCGACGCGGGCGATCATTCGATGACGATCGGACGGGCGTGCGTCCGATCAGCTCGCGCCAATTGCTTCATGCGCCCGTTCAGGCGTTCGCTGGCGAGCATCGGCGAGATCGGGCGGCAGGGTCAGCACCGACCTTGCCTTTGACGCAGAGCAGTTTCGTGCGCGGCAAGCACGTCCGGCATGGAGGCGGAGATGATATAGGCGACGCGCTGGATCGCGCCGAGGATGCGCGCCCGGTCCATCAGGCGCGGCGTGGCGAGGCTGCGGATCTGCGGGCTGACGTCCTCGTCCTGGCCGAGATGGCGATAGGCCACGGCCATGCCGAGATAGGCGCGGCCGGCGTGATCGACGCCGACGTTCGGCGAATTGGCGAGCAGATTCAGCGCCAGTTCGGAGCGATAATCGGGCGAGGTGCGCCAGCCGATGTCGCCGAACAGGCAGGCGGCGTGGCGCAGGCGCTTTTCTTCGGTCGTCTCGTCGATATGGCTGGACGCGATGAAGGCGTCGCTCCAGCGGATCAGGTCCTCGCCATGTCTGGGCGAGCGGGAGCGCAGCAGATTATATTCGCGCGCCGATTCCATGCAGCGGATCGCGCGCCCGCAACTCGGGGCTGAGCTGCTCGTAGAGCAGGCCCTCGCGCAGGCCGCCGATGGAGATCACCACCTTGCTCGGGCTTGCCGCGCCGGATGATTTCCTCCAGCACGACCGCGCCATAGGCCAGCGAGGGCCGGCGCTGCGCTGGGAAATGGCGCCGACGGCGACCAGCGACTCGGTGTCGACGCGCTCGACCAGCGAGGCGAATTCGGCGGCGTCGCGCGCCGGAATGACATAGCCATGCATGACTTCCAGCGGATAATTGCGCTGGCGCATGTGCAATTTGGCGAGCGAGCGCCAGGTGCCGCCGACCGCGTAGAAAGTGCGGCCGCGCAGGGCGTCGAGCGGCAGGGCGCTCGGCCAGTTCCTGCCGGGCGATGCGCAGCGCGTTCTTGGGCGAGCGGCCGGAGGCGTCCATCAGCGCCAGGGAGCCGAGCTTCAGCGACACGCCTTCGCCGACCTCGTCTGACCCTTGACGTCGATCAGCTCCAGCGAGCCGCCGCCGAGATCGCCGACCACGCCATCGGGGTCGATGGAAGGTCGAGATCACGCCCAGCGCCGAGAGCTGCGCCTCGCGCGTTCCGGAAATCAGTTCGATCGGGCGGCCGATCGCCTTCGCCGCGGCCGCGAGGAACTGCGGGCCATTGGCGGCGTCGCGCGCGGCGGCCGTCGCCACCGGACGCACGTCCTCGATCTTCATGAATTCGCAGAGCTTCCTGAAACCGGCGCAAGGACTTCGAGCGCCTGCGCCATCCCTTCCTCCGCCAGCGCGCCGGTCGTCGCCACGCCCTTGCCGAGGCCGCACAGCGCCTTTTCGTTGAAGATCGGCGTCGGCGCGCGGGTCAGCCCCTCATAGGCGACGAGGCGCACGGAATTGGAGCCGATGTCGACGATCGCCGTCGGCTTCGTCCCGGGCAGCCGCCCCTGCGCCTTGTCCACATCAGTTCCGCTCGCCCCGCTTGAACAGGGTTTTTGGGCTCGATTCGCTGCAGCGACTTGCCGCGTCCCGACAGCGAGGGATTGGTCATGAAATATTTATGCACGTTGAACGGCTCCTCATTCGGGCCGCGCTCGATGCGCACGCTCGATCCGTCCGGCAGCACGCGATAGGACTGCTGGTTGTCGATCATGTTGGCGACGAAAATCTGGTCCAGCACCTGTTCGTGGGTGGTCGGATTGGTCACCGGCAGCAGGGATTCGACGCGGCGGTCGAGATTGCGCTGCATCAGGTCGGCCGAGGAAATGTAGACCGCCGCCTTGGCGTGCGGCAGGCCATGCCCGCCGCCGAAGGCGTAGATGCGGGTATGTTCCAGGAAGCGGCCGATGATCGACTTGACCCGGATGTTTTCCGACAGGCCGGGCACGCCGGGCCGCAGGCAGCAGATGCCGCGCACGACGAAATCGATGGAGACGCCGGCCTGGCTCGCCTCATAGAGCGCGTCGATGATTTCGGGATCGACCAGGGCGTTGCACTTGCCCCAGATCGAGGCCGGGCCGCCCGGCCTTGGCGTGGGCGATTTCCTGCGCGATATGGTCGAGCAGCTTCTTCTTGAGCGAGATCGGCGACACCGACATGCGCTCCAGCCCGACCGGCTCGGCATAGCCGGTGATGTAGTTGAAGATGCGCGACACGTCGCGCCCGACCGCCGGATCGGCGGTGAACAGCGAGACGTCGGTGTAGATCTTGGCGGTGACCGGGTGGTAATTGCCGGTGCCGATATGGCAGTAGGTGGTCAGGCCGCCGCCCTCGCGCCGCACCACCAGCGACAATTTGGCGTGGGTCTTCAGCTCGATGAAGCCGAACACCACCTGCGCGCCGGCGCGCTCCAGGTCGCGCGCCCAGCGGATATTGGCCTCCTCGTCGAAACGCGCCTTGAACTCGACCAGCGCGGTGACGGACTTGCCGGCCTCCGCCGCCTCGACCAGCGCGCGCACGATGGGGCTGTCGGAGGAGGTGCGGTAGAGCGTCTGCTTGATCGCCACGACATTGGGGTCGAGCGCCGCCTGCATCAGGAATTGCACCACCGCGTCGAAGGTCTCGTAGGGGTGGTGGACCACGAGGTCCTTCTGCTTGATCGCCAGGAAAGCAGTCGCCGCCATTGTCGCGGATCCGCTCGGGGAAGCGCGGCGTATAGGGGACGAATTTCAGATCGGGCCGCGGCAGGCCGACGACTTCCGACAGGTCCTTCAGCGCCAGCATGCCGTCGAGCGCGATGATCTCGTCGGCTTCGACATCGAGTTCCTCGGCGACGAAGGCGCGCATTTCCGCGGGCATGTGCGCGTCCGTCTCCAGCCGGATCACCGAGCCGCGCCGGCGGCGCTTCAGCGCCGTCTCGAACAGGCGGACCAGGTCTTCCGCCTCTTCCTCGACTTCGAGATCGCTGTCGCGGATGACGCGGAACAGGCCCTGCGCCTTGACCGAAAAGCCGGGAAACAGCTTCTGGATATGGGTGACGATCATCGCCTCCAGCAGCACCAGCCGCGCGCCGCCGCCCGGCGCCTCGGGCAGGCGGACGAAGCGGTCGATCTTGGTCGGCATGCGCACCAGCGCCTGCATCCGCGCGCCCGTGCCGCCGTTCGCGAGGTCGAGCGCCAGCGTCAGGCCGAGATTGGGAATGAAGGGGAAGGGATGGGCCGGGTCGACCGCCAGCGGCGTCAGCACCGGGAAGACATGCAGGAAGAAATGGTCGTCGAGCCAGAGCCTTTCGGCCTTGCTGAGCTCGCGAGGGCTCGACGAAGACGATGTTCTCCGCCTGGAGCTCGTCCTGCAGGTGGCGCCAGCGGCTCAACTGCTCCAACGCCAGTTCGCCGACCCGGTCGCGGATCAGCGTCAATTGCTCGGCCGGGGTCAGCCCGTCCTCGGAAGGCGTTTCGACCCCGGTGCGCAACTGCCCGCACAGGCCGGCGACGCGCACCATGAAGAATTCGTCGAGATTATTGGCGGAAATGGAAACGAAGCGCACCCGCTCCAGCAGGGGATGCGATTCGTTCGACGCCTCCAGCAGGACGCGGCGGTTGAACTCCAGCCAGGAGAGTTCGCGATTGATGAAACGCTTGGGAGAGCCGCGCAGCGCCTCGCCGGTGAGGGGTTCTCGTCGTGAACCGGCCTGGCTGTTGTGTCCATGGTGACGGTCTCGCTTTCCTGGGCCACGTCGTCCTCGCTACGGTTTTTAGTCTTGCGGCTTGTTTTACGAAGTTCTTGTGACGGTTTCCACAGGAACGATCGTCGGCCGCCGAAAATCCAGTCATTCTCGAGTCGCGCCAGTCCATTTGCGCAGCGTGGCCGGGCAAGGAATTCAACAAGGTGGCGGCAAGCGGCCGCGTGATCGGCCGCCCTCGCGCCAGGCCCTCGCGGTCCAGCGCCGCGACGATGGCTTGCGCCGCCTCGAAGGAACGCTCCAGCCGCAAGGCGAGGAAATCGATCACGGTCTCGTCCACCCGAATTTGCCGGTCGTGGAAGAGTTTCACCAATATCGAGCGCAAGAAGGCCTCGTCCGGCGCGTCGATGGCCACCGTGGGCGCCCGTCGCAGCCGCGACAGCAGGTCCGGGGTGGCGAGCCCCCAGTTGTTGGGCGGCTGTCGCGCCGAAATCATCAGGTAGGCGCCGCTCTCCCCGACCATGTTGAGCAGGTGGAACATTTCCGCCTCGCGCGCGGGGGCGGCATCCGCGTCCTCCAGCAGCAGGGCCTTTTCGTCCGCCAGTTCCGGCAGCAGGCCGAGGCTCAAATCCCGCGCGGCAAAGGTGCGGGCGGAGGCGCGGCGCGCCCAGATCGCGCCGAGATGGCTCTTGCCGGCCCCCTTCGGCCCGGTCAGCAGCAGCATTTTCTGCGGCCACTCGGGCCACAGCCGGATCATGGCCACGGCTTGCGCGTTGAACGGCGCCTCGAGAAAGTCCTCTTCCGAGAGATTTTCGCGATGCGGCAGATCAAGCGGCAATTGCCCGGTCATGCGGCGTCTTTTCCGACTTCCTGTCCGATTTCCTGTCCGACTTCTTCCCGGAAACCGTGGAACAGGGCGCTCTGCTTGTAGCGGCGCGCGGCGAAGCGGATCAGCACGCCGGTCGCCGCCGCCGACGGCACGGCGAGGATCATGCCGGCGAAGCCGAACAGGCTGGCGAAGGCCAGCAGCGCGAAGATCAACCAGACCGGATGCAGTCCGACCGAACCGCCCACCAGTTTCGGCGACAGGATATTGCCTTCGAGGAACTGCCCCGTTCCGACCACGGCCATGGCGAGCCAGAACAGGCCGAGATGCGGCCAGCCCTGGACGATGGCGACGACGGCGGAAAAGATCAGCGCCGTCAGCGAGCCGACATAGGGAATGAAGCTGAGGAGGCCCGCCGACAGGCCGATGAGGAAGCCGAAGTTCAGGCCGATCAGGGTGAGGCCGGTTCCGTACCACAGGCCGAGGAACAGGCAGACCAGCGACTGCCCGCGCAGGAATCCGGCCAGCGCCCGGTCGATCTCGCTGGCCAGTTCGAACACGGTGGCGCGGTGGCGCGGCGGGATCAGGCTGCGCAGCACGCTGACCATTTCCGGCCAGGACAGCAGCAGATAGAAGGTCACGACGGGGGTGATGACCATCAGCGTGACGACGCCGACCAGGGCCTGCCCCCCGGCCCAGATGGACTTCAGGAAATTCCCGAACCATTGCACGCCCTGGCCGACGAAATTGCCGAGCGATTTCTGGATGCTGTCGGGGCTCGACGAGGGATCGAGGCCGAATTTCGACAGCCAGTCGCCGCCATATTTCTGCAACAGGACCGCGGCCTCGTCGGAAACCAGGGCCTGCAGCTTGGCCGCATAGCCCGGCAGGCTTTCGGCGAAGCCGACGAGCTGGCGGCCGAGGATCGGCGCGACGCCGAAGATCACCACCAGCAGCAGCAACACGAAAACGAGCAGGATGATCAGCGTCGCGAAGATGCGACTGACGCCGAGCCTTTGCAGCCGCCCGGCGATGGGGTCGAGCACATAGCCCAGCGCCAGGGCGGCGACGAAGGGCGCGAGGACGTTGGCGAAGAGATAGACGCCAAAGCCGAACAGCGCCAGCATCAGGAGCCAGAAAGCGATCTGCCATTCAATCCGCATCGACTGCGTCCTTCCCGACCGGCTGGCGCCAGCGACCCATTGCCATCCGGCTGGCGCGCCGGCGACCTATGCCATCATATGCGCCGTCCAGCGTCTGAAATAGGCCGCAAGCGAGCCAAGCGTCAATGCCGCCACCACCCAGGGACCGAGCGAAAGCCAGAGCCCCTGCGGCGGCCAATCGAAGGCCGCCATGGAGAGAACCAGCGCGACGAAGCCGATCTGCGCGAAAGTATTGGCCTTGGAGATCCACAGCGGACGAATCTCCATGGGACGGTCGAGCAGCCAGGCCAGGATCACCGCGCCCATGATCATCAGGTCGCGCGAAACCACCACGAGCGCGAGGCCCATGGGCAGGACCCCGACGATGGCCAGGGTCACGTAGTCGCAAATCAGCAGGGCCTTGTCGGCGATGGCGTCGAGATAGGCGCCGAGATCCGAGCGCAGGTCGAAGCGCCTGGCGATCCAGCCGTCGAGGCCGTCGGAAATGCCGGCGATGAGGAAGATGGCGAAAGCCTCCGGCCAGCGATGCAGGGCGATCATGTCCACGCTGACGGGCACGAGCACCAGCCGCGCCAGGCTGATCAGATTCGGCAGGAAGGCGAACCATTTTTTCGACACGGCCGGCGAATTCCTGACTGCGGGGCGGAAGGCGGGGTCTTGATTATATTGGTGGCTGGAACGCCGCCGCAAGGCCGGGGCGCTTCCGCCAAGGTTCAGTCTGTCAGGCCCGCGCGCGCCATGCGGCGCCGACCGCCTTGCCAGCGCCCGCCCGAGCGGCTAGAGCAACCGCGAAACACGCAAAGGATTTCGAATGAGCGGCTCCGGCGAAAAGCCCCGGGTATCGAGCCAGGGATTGACCTATTCGCAGGCCGGCGTCGACATCGACGCCGGCGCGCGCATGGTCGAGCTGATCAAACCCCTCGTCCGCGCGACGCGCCGGCGCGGCGCCGACGCCGAGATCGGCGGCTTTGGCGGCCTGTTCGACCTCAAGGCGGCCGGCTTTTCCGATCCCATCCTCGTCGCCGCCAATGACGGCGTCGGCACCAAGGTCAAGATCGCCATCGAATCCGGCATCCACGGGACGGTCGGCGTCGACCTCGTCGCCATGTGCGTCAACGACCTCGTCGTGCAGGGCGCCGAACCCCTGTTCTTCCTCGATTATTACGCCACCGGCAAGCTCGACCCGGAAATCGGCGCCGAGATCGTCACCGGCATCGCCGCCGGCTGCCTCGAGGCCGGCGCGGCCTTGATCGGCGGCGAAACCGCGGAAATGCCCGGCCTTTACGCCGGCGACGACTATGATCTCGCCGGCTTTTCCGTCGGCGCCGCCGAGCGCGGCGACCTGCTGCCGCGCGGCAATATCGTCGCGGGCGACGTGGTGCTGGGCCTGCGCTCGTCGGGCGTCCATTCCAACGGCTTCTCGCTGGTGCGCAAGATCGTCGAGCGCTCCGGCCTGAAATGGAGCGACGCCGCCCCCTTCGCGACCGGCAAGTCGCTGGCCGAGGCGCTGCTGGAGCCGACCCGCATCTATGTCAAGCCGCTGCTCGCCGCCCTGCGCAAGACCCATGCGATCAAGGCCTTCGCCCATATCACCGGCGGCGGCTATCCGGAAAACATTCCGCGCGTGCTGCCCCAGGGACTGGGCGCGCATATCGAGCTCGACGCCATCCCGGTGCTGCCGGTGTTCAAATGGCTGGCCGAAGCGGGCGGCGTCGCCGAGCGCGAAATGCTGCGCACCTTCAATTGCGGCGTCGGCATGATCGTCGTGGTCGACGCGGCCGGCCTCGCCGAAGCCGAGGACGCCTTGCGCGACTCAGGCGAAGAGCCGGTCCGTCTCGGCGAACTCGTCGCCACGCCCGATGGCGAGCGGGTGCGCTTTTCCGGAAAGCTGGCGCTGTGAACCAGAAAACGCGCGTCGCCGTGCTGATCTCCGGGCGCGGCTCCAATATGCGCTCGCTGGTGGAGGCGGCGGCGCGACGCCGACTTTCCAGCAGAAATCGTGCTGGTCCTGTCCAACAAGGCCGCCGCCGAAGGGCTGAAATTCGCCGATCCGAAGGGCATCGCCACGGCGGTGGTCGACCACAAGGCTTTTCGCCGACCGCGAGTCGTTCGAGCGCGCGATGCAGGCGACGCTCATCGGCCACAAGATCGAACTGGTCTGCCTCGCCGGTTTCATGCGCGTGCTGACGGGCTGGTTCGTCGAGCAGTGGCGCGAAAGGATGCTGAACATCCACCCGGCCCTGCTGCCCTCCTATCGCGGCCTGCACACCCATGAGCGCGCGCTGGCCGACGGCGTGAAGATCCACGGCGCCACGGTGCATTTCGTCTCGCCGGAAATGGACGCCGGCCCGATTGTCGCTCAGGCTGCCGTGCCGGTGCTCGACATTGATACGCCGGACAGCCTTTCCGCGCGCGTGCTGGCGCAGGAGCACCGGATTTATCCGCTGGCGCTCAAGTTCGTCGCCGGCGGCCTTGCGCGTGTCGATGGGGCGCGCGTATGGATCAAGGGAGCGAGCGACGAAACCCCGGCGGCCCTGGTGTGGCCGACGCGCTGATCGTTTTCACTCACTCCAGGCGCCGCAATTGCTCGATTTCGCGCTGGATTTCGCTGGCGGCGCCGCGCTGCCTGGCGACGAGGCTCGACAGGCCCGACAAGGCGCGGTCAATGACGCCGGATTGCGAAAAAAGGCTTTCGACCTGTTCGATCGTAGTCTTGTAGCGCAATTCCTCGCTTTCGAAACGCTCCCGCGTTCCATCGATGATGCCACCCAGTTGCCCGAGCGAGGTTTCCATGCCGGCAATCGAATTCTGCGTCTGCGCCAGAGTCGACTTGGTGTCGGCGGCGAGCTTTTTCACTTCCGAAGCGACGACGGAAAAGCCCCGTCCGGCTTCACCCGCCCTCGCAGCCTCGATGGTGGCGTTCAGGGCAAGCAGATTGGTCTGGGTGGCGATATTGTCGATGATCCGCAGGACGCTGCGCAGGCCGGACATGGATTCCGCCAGCCCCTGGAATTCGGCCGACAATTGCTCCGAACCGCCATCCCGCCCGCTTTCGCGCCGATCAGCCGAAAAAATCGCGCCGCGCACGCGGTCCGTCGCGTCGCGCATTTCCGAGGTCTTTTCCAGAGCCGCCTCCACCTCGCCGACAAAATCGAGCTGGCTCGCCATGCGGTTGATGATCGAGGTGCGAAAACCATTGAGCATCTGCGCGCGCTTAAGGCTGCATTTGGTAAAATAATTGACGAAGCGGGCGTAAACGACGGGAAAGTTTTCCAGAAAGTCGTCGGTGAAATCGCTGGCGTCGCCAGCAAAGAACACGATGGCGCTCAGCGTCTCGTTGACATTGATGCCGAACAATTCGCCGAATGTGGAAAAGCCCGCCACAGGCGCGCGCCAGAGGGCATCGAGCCGGTCAAGCGCGCCGCCATTGTTGAGGCGGCGCAAGATGCAATCATTGAGGATGGCGCCGAGCGGCGCCGGCTTGCCGCGCAGGAACGCTTCGAGGTCGCGCCGGGTCTGGCCGGCGAAATCATTGGCTTGCAACAGCAAAAGTTCGTCGCCCGGATTGATGTCGCAAAAGAAGGAGACGGCTCCCTTCTCGATATCCATGCCGGCGACGGAACGCACGAATAGTTCGCCGTCGATCTCGATGCCAAAGGAATGGCCGGCGAGCTTGCCTCCGACCTGCTCCGGCTTGACGTTGAAATGCTGCGCCAGAGCCTGAACGAAAGGAACGACGTCAATGCCGTTGGGATCGAGCGCCGCCTTGACCGACCGCCGCTCCGGATCGGAATCGACAATCACGAAGCTCTTGCTGGTCTTGGCGAAATTTTGCGACTTGAACACGCCGTAGCGACGCCCTTTCGCCATGCGGATGAAGATGATCAGGGCGTGATGATGCAGCACGCTCTCGCCGTCGAAAATGCAGGTCTGGGCAAAATCGAATTTGCCGCCCGCCGAACCGCCAACGAACAGGCAGGGGAAACGGCCGGTGCGATACACCGCCTCCATCAGAAAATTTTCGCTGGCCGAGACGCCATCGACCAGAGTGAGGGCGAAAACCCTTTCGGCCTCGATCTGGAAAGCGGGGCGAATCGAGGCGAGCGAGGACGCGATCCTGTCCACCCGCGCGTCGCGCGACAGCGTCTTGGCGCCGGCGCGGATGTCGTCATTATGCAGCGGGACGGAATGAACCGAAATCGCCGCAAACAGGTCGGGCGGAAAAATCTGTACCGTGATGCTTGTCCAGCGCTCGCCGGTCGGACGGTAGAGCGAGCCGCCATCCAGCGCGCAGAGCTCCCCAGCGGTGGAGACCACGACAACGCGCGTCGATCCGGCCAAGGCTTTCAGCCGCGCCGTCACATTGGCGAAATCGACATGCGGTGAAACATAGGCCAGCGCGATCATCGCCGGCTGACCGGCGAAAGAAAAATCCGCCGTCGTCAGACCGCGCAAGCTTTCGTCGCTTTCTTTCACCCGCAAGGCCATGGGCTCGCCAAGCGAAGGAGTCAGGACAGGATTCGGCGCCGGAGCCGTCTCGACGACACTGGCCGCCCTGGCCTGATTACGTGCAAACATTCCCCTGCCCTCAGTGTTGCGGCGCTGCCCGTTACAATGGCTTTTTTCCTGGTAAACTCTATAGTCTTCAACCTTGTCCGGGGCTGTCGCCGCCTCGGCGCGAGAGGGAGGCGCTTGTGATCACGCTTTACACCTTCGGGCCGTTTTTCGGCCTGCCGGACGGCAGTCCTTTCGTCACCAAGGCCATGCTGCTGCTGAAGATGGCGCGGGCTTCCTTTCTACGAGGACCGCAACGGCTATGGCAAGGCTCCCAAGGGCAAGCTGCCCTATATCGACGACGACGGCGAAAGGATCGCCGACAGCGCCTTCATCCGCCTTCATATCGAGAAAAAATACGGTGTGGATTACGACGCCGGACTGACCGGGGAGCAGCGGGGGATCGGCTGGGCGCTGGAAAAGCTTTGCGAGGATCATCTCTACTGGCTCATCATCGCCGACCGCTGGCTGATCGAGCCGAATTTCGCCAAGGGCCCGGCGCATTTCTTCGACTTCGCGCCGGCGCCGCTCAGGCCCTTGATCCGCGCCATGGTCAAGCGCAAGATTCGCGGCGCCTGCCTCGCCCAGGGCCTCTACCGGCACAGCCCCGATCAAAGGCGCGAACTGGCGCGCCGGGCGCTTGCCTCGGTTTCGGCGGTTCTCGGCGACACGCCATTCCTGTTCGGCGAGAAAGCGCATGGCGTCGACGCGACCCTCGGCGCCT
Organism: uncultured Alphaproteobacteria bacterium; assembly: GCA_963710275.1. Taxonomy (GTDB): domain Bacteria; phylum Pseudomonadota; class Alphaproteobacteria; order Rhizobiales; family Beijerinckiaceae; genus Rhodoblastus. Next base: position 389,934 of record CAVPZS010000002.1, read on the forward strand.
TCATGATGGGCGCGCTTTGTCCGCTGTTCGACAGCGCCGTGCGCGAAGAAGCGGAAAAGCTGCCCAACCTGGTCGCCTACGCCGCGCGGATCGAAGGCGCCTTTTTTCCAAAGCATCCTTAGAGCCGCCCGGTGCGTCAGCCACAGCAAAGGCAAAGGAAAAGGCCGCCCCGAAAGAGCGGCCTTGATTGCTGGCGAAACCTGTCGCCGTAAATTCCTAGAGCGTGGAGACGCGCACCCTGGCGACGCCCGCGCCGCGCATGCCCAGCACGCCAGCCGCGCCCGTCGACACGTCGATGATCCGTCCGCGCACGAAGGGGCCGCGGTCGTTGATGACGACTGTCGCGGAATGTCCATTGTTGAGATTGGTGACCCTGACCCGCGTCCCGAAGGGAAGAGAGCGGTGCGCGGCCGTCAGATAGCCGACGTGTCCGCCGCTCGCGGTGCGATGGCTGCCGCCATAATAGGACGCCTTGCCGGTCCAGGACTGGGCCTGTGCGGGGGCGATGGCGGAGGTCGATAAAAGCCCAAGGGATAAGCATGCCAAACCGAAATTTCTTCAAACCAAGCACCTCCGTATTGTTACCGATGATCGTTTTATCCGCGAATGATTTGGCAGAAAAAAGGCAAGAATACCCACACCTATACAACGTCATGCAGAGGCTATAGATCCGGCGGCATTACCACCAGCGCATTCAATATGTTTCGGGTGAATTTGACAGAACGATCACTTTGTGCCGCGCTGGATATTTCGACTGAAAAAAAATCCGTTCATAAATAAACATGGCTTTTTAAAGGCGTGAAAATGCCAAAAAAATGCCGGACCCAAGGCCCGGCGTCATGAAACTTTCGCGTGGAACTGCGCCTGCCGCCCGACGATCAGGGAGCGGCGGCAAACTTTCTCAACCCGGTTCAAAACCGGTCGACGCGCACCCGGGCGACGCCCGCGCCGCGCATGCCCAACAGGCGCGCCGCGCCCTTCGACACATCGATGATGCGTCCGCGCACGAAGGGGCCGCGGTCGGTGATCGTGACGCTGGCGGCGCGCCCGTTTTCGAGGTTGGTGACCCTGACCCGCGTGCCGAAGGGAAGGAAACGATGCGCCGCCGTCAACTTGCCCTGGCCTCGGTAATAGGACGCCTTGCCGGTCCAGGACTGCGCCTGTGCGGAGGCGATGGCCGAGGCGGACAGCAGCGCCAGGGACAGGCAGGCCAAGGTAAGAGCCTTCAAAAAACATCCCTCCGTCGCGTCGCGACAAGTCGATGTTCCGCGTCAGCACTTGCGAAAACGCCGCAGGCTCACGTCAAGCGCAGCCAACGGCTTCTGGAGCGATTTGTTCCATTCTTGTTTACACGCGACGTACGAAAAACGCCGGGCGAAAGGGCCCGGCGCTGGAATGTCATGAATGCCTCTGCGGCCGAATGAGTTCAGCCGACGATTTCGTTGCCCGCGAACCACTGCGCGATTTCCAGCGCGGCGGTTTCCGTCGCGTCGGAGCCATGCACCGAATTCTCGCCCATGTTGAGCGCGAATTCCTTGCGGATCGTGCCGGCCTCGGCCTTTTCCGGATTGGTCGCGCCCATCACGTCGCGATAGGCCTTGATCGCGTTCTCGCCTTCGAGCACCTGCACCACCACTGGCGCCGCCGACATCTGCTCGACCAGTTCGCCGAAGAACGGGCGTTCCTTGTGCACGGCGTAAAAGGTTTCGGCCTGGCCGCGGGTCATGTGGACGCGCTTCTGCGCGACGATGCGCAGGCCGGCGGCCTCGATCTTGGCGTTGACGGCGCCCGTCAGGTTGCGCCTGGTAACATCGGGTTTCAGAATCGAAAAGGTGCGCTCGATCGCCATTTTTGCGGTCTTCCTGCTGGAGAAACGGTCGCCGCGCTTATAGCCGCGGCGCCCCCTGCCCGCAAGATACGCAGCTTAAGCTTTTTCAAAGCGTTTTGCCGCCGACCGGCCGGTTGCAGGCGCAAAGCTCGCCGGTCTGCAAGGCGTCGAGCACGCGCAACGTGTCCTCGGGACTGCGGCCGACGCGCGGGCCGGTCGCGTAAATATGCTGGATGATGTTTTCCGGGTCGACAATGAAGGTATAGCGATGGGCGACGCCGGAGGGCGCGCGGATCTCGAGCCCGTCGATCAATTCGCCGCGGGTGTCGGCGAATTGCCAGATCGGCAGCTTGTCGAGATCCTTGTGGTCGCGCCGCCAGGCGAGCTTGACGAGTTCATTGTCGGTCGACCCGCCCAGCACCACCGCGTCGCGATCGGAAAACTCCTTGGCAAGGCGGCCGAACCCGGCGATCTCCGTCGGGCAGAGCGCGGAAAAATCCTTCGGATAGAAGAAGATCACCTTCCATTTGCCGGGAAAGCTTTCATGGGTGAGCGTCTCGAAGGCGCTGACGCCATTTTCTTCGCGATTGTTGAAGCCCGGCTTCACGCCGACGATCTCGAATTCGGGAAGGGGGTCGCCAATGCCTGCCATGATGCGCGCTCCAATGTCCGGTTTGTCTCACTGCAACGATTCCGGCCGCCAGCCGTTCCAGCCGAGCTTCCCGGTTTTATGCGCTGGTTTTCGTGACGCCGCCCCGCCGACAGCCGCTTTTCCACATTGCTGCGAATAAGCGGACATGGCGAGGCAGAAGGCGAGATAGAACAAGGCCGGCGAAGACATAGCCCGTCGCGGCGATGGTCGGGCCGGCCCAGACCGGATCGAGCCGCGCCGTGTCGACCGTGCGCAGGAAATCGAACACGCCGACAATGGCCACCAGCGTCGTGTCCTTGAACAGCGCGATGAAATTATTGACGATGCCGGGGATGACCGCCGCCAGCGCCTGCGGCAGCACGACCAGCCGCAAGGTGGCGACGCGGCTCAGGCCCAGCGCCTGCGCGCCTTCGGTCTGACCCGCCGGCACGGTCATCAGCCCGGCGCGCACCACTTCGGCCATATAGGCCGAGGCGAACAGCGCAATGCCCGCCAAGCGGCCGCAGCAGCCGGTCGGGCGCCCAGTCCGGCGGCAGGAACAGGGGCAGCATGGTGTTGGCCATGAACAGCACCGCGATCAGCGGCACGCCGCGCACGAATTCGATCAGCCCGGCGCAAAGCCCCTTCAACGACCGGCAGCTGCGAGCGCCGTCCCAGCGCCAGCAGCACGCCGCCCGGCAAAGCCACGACAATGCCGGTCATGGCGGCGAGCAGCGACACCATCACGCCGCCCCAAAGCTCCGTGCCGACGACGGCAGCCCCAGCGCCGGCGCGCCGTGCAGCAGCACAAAGCCGAGCGGCGGCAACACGATGAAAAAGCCCAGAGCGGCCAGCGCGCTTTTCCGCGCGCGCCGGGCCAGAGCAGCCAGACGACCAGGCCGCCGCGAGCGAGAAAGCGGCATTCACCCGCCAGTGGAATTCGCTGCGGATAGGAGCCATAGATGAAGAAGGGCGTCTTGGCGGCGATATAGGCCCAGCAGGCGCCGGCGCCCGGCGCGCGGCAAGCGCCGCCGTCGGCGGCGCGAAAAACCGCGTCGGCGACGAGGAAGCGCCACAGCGGCGGCAGGGCGAAAGCCAGCAGCGCCGCGATCGCCAGCGGTGATGGCGGTGGAGCTGGCGTCGCCGAACAGGTTTTAGCGCACCTGCGTCCAGACGCGCCGCGCGGACGGCGGCGGCGGCGCGGGCGGCGATGAACTCGGCGCGAAAAAATTCGCGTCATCGCGCCGCGCTCCAGGCGAAGCGCCGCTCGTACAAGCCGCAGCACCAGCAGCGTCGCCAGCGACAGGGCGAGATAGATCGCCATGTCCAGCGCGATCACCTGCACCGCGGCGCCGGTCTGGTTGAGGATGGTGCCGGAGACCTGCATCAGGTCGGCGAAGCCGACAAAGGCGGCGAGCGAGGAGTTTTTCGCCAGCGCCAGATATTGGCTGATCAGCGGCGGCATGATGATGCGCATGGCCTGCGGCAGGATCACCAGTTTGCGCGCCTGCGCGTCCGCTCAGACCCAGCGCCGCCGCCGCCTCGCTCTGGCCCGCGCGCCACCGACTGCACCCCGGCGCGCACGATCTCGGCGATATAGGAGCCGGTATAGAGCGACAGCGCCAGCACCAGCGCGAAAATCTCCGGCGGCAGCCGCAAGCCGCCTTCGACATTGAAGGGATTTCCTGCCGGCGTCGAAACCGGGAAAGGTCGAAGTGGATCGGCCGGCCCATGGCGAAAAAGGCGATGAGCCCCGGCGCGAGCAGCAAGAGCATGGCGACGGCGCGGACATGCAGGCGCCGCCTGTCGCCTGCTTCTCGCGCGCCCAGCGCCGCCAGAAAAACGCCAGGATGACCCCGGCTTCGAGCCAGCCCGCGACCCAGGCGGCGCCCGGCGCGAAAACCGGCCCCGGCAGGACCAGGCCGCGATTGTTGAGCAGCGCGCCGGCAAAACGCAACGATTCCGCCGGTCCCGGCAAGGGCGACAGGACCGCCACATACCAGAACAGCATCTGCAGCAGCAGCGGAATGTTGCGGACGGTCTCGACATAGAGCCCCGCCAGCCGCGCCAGCGCCCAATTGCGCGACAGCCGCGCGAAGCCGGCGGCAAAACCGATCAGCGTGGCGAGCACGCCCGCCAGCGCCGACACCACCATGCGTGTTGACCAGGCCGACCAGCAGCGCGCGGCCATAGGAGGACAGCGGCGAATAGGGAATGAAGCTCTGGTTGAGGCCGAATCCGGCGGCCTGGTCGAGGAAAGTCGAAGGAAGACGGGAATTCCCCGCGCGGCGAGATTGGCGCGCGCGTTGGCGAAGGCCGCGAACAACAAGCGCGCCGACCGCCAGCAGCGCCAGCGGCCTGGATCGTCCAGCGCCGGCAGTCGTGTCCAGCCCGTCATGCGCACGCGCCCTCTCACCGCACCGGCGGCGCATATTGCAGCCCGCCCTGGCGCCATTGCGCGTTGAGGCCGCGCGGAATTTTCAGCGGCGATCCCGCGCCGAGATTGCGCTCGAAAATCTCGCCGTAATTGCCGACCGCCTTGAGGATGCGGCAGACCCAATCCTTCGACAGGCCGAGGCCCGCGCCGTAATCGCCCTCGATGCCGAGCAGACGGCGGATTTCCGGATTTCGCGACTTGCGCATTTCCTCGACATTGGCCGAGGTGACGCCCAGCTCCTCGGCGTCGAGCAGGGCGAAATGCGTCCATTTGACCAGATTGAACCAGCGGTCGTCGCCCTGCCGCACCACCGGGCCGAAAGGTTCCTTGGAAATGGTCTCCGGCAGCACGACATGGTCGTCGGGATGCTCCGTCTTCATCCGCTCGGCGTAAAGCGCCGAACCGTCGGTGGTGAAGACGTCGCAACGGCCGCTGTCATAGGCTTTGATCGCGTCGTCGGAGGTGGCGAAGACCACCGTCTCCGCCTTGATCCCATGGGAGGCGAAGTAATCGGCGAGATTGAGTTCGCTGGTGGTGCCCTGCTGCACGCAGATCGAGGCGCCGGACAAGTTTCGTCGCCACATCGATCCCGAGGCTCTTGCGCAGCATGAAACTCTGGCCGTCGAAATAATTGATCCCGACGAACAGCAGCCCCTGCCCCGCCTCGCGCGACTGCGTCCAGGTGGTGTTATGCGCCAGCATGTCCACCTCGCCCGATTGCAGGGCGGTGAAGCGGTCCTTCGCCGACAGCGGCGTGAATTTGATTCTTTGCGGATCGTCGAAGATCGCCGCGGCGACGGCGCGGCAATAGTCGATGTCGAAGCCGCGCCAGACGCCTCGATCGTCCGGCAGCCCGAAACCCGCAAGGCCGGGATTGACGCCGCAGGCCAGCGCGCCGCGCTGCCGGACGTCGTCGAGCGTGTCGGCGCGCGACGGCGCGGCGCACAAGGCAAGCAGCAGCGAGGACAGGAGCGCAAGGAATCGGGTCATCGAACCTCCGGGTTCGCGACCCTATCGCATTTCCCAGGCAAGCGGGATCAGCCGCGCGCGCCAAAACCGGCTGGGGACGCAGATGAAGCCCCATCGATAGTCGTTCATGCCGTTGGTGATCTGCCTGAACGACGCGGTGCGGTCAAAATCCTTCAAGGCGTCGCGGCACATTTTCTCGCTGGAATAGAGCCTGACGATCAATTGCGACGGCGGCCCAGCGACGCCCGCCTGCCCGGCGCCGAGGGCGACATAACCAACAAGAACAAGCGCATACATGGCAAGCTCCTTTGCGGGGACCTAAGCGCCCGCTTCGGCATGACCGACGCACAACCTCGCCGCGGCGGAATTGGTTGCAAGCGCGCCTGTTTCCGCGCCTCTTGACGCCGGGCCCGCCGAGACCGGCAAATCGCGGCGCAGGAAAGGCTCTGACCATGACCAAATCGACCCGGGAATCGCGCGAAAACATGCGCGCGCGCACGAAACTCGTCCATGCGGGGCGCGACCCTTCCGAACAATTCGGCTTCGTCAACACGCCGATCTATCGCGGCTCGACGGTGTTGCAGCCGACGCTCGCTGCGCTCGAAGCCCGCCACGGCAAGCGCTTCTTCTATGGCACCCATGGCACGCCGACCACCGAGGCGCTGGAGGCGGCGTGGTCGGAAATCGCCGGCGCGGCGGGAACGGTGCTCACGCCCTCCGGCCTCGCCGCCATTTCCGTCGCCCTGCTCGCGGCGCTGAAAACCGGCGACCATGTGCTGGTCACCGACAGCGCCTATCAGCCGACGCGCACCTTCTGCAACGGTTTCCTGGCGCGCATGGGCGTGGAGACGACCTATTACGATCCGCTGGTCGGCGCCGGAATCGAGGCGCTGATGCGGCCCAACACCCGCGCCGTGCTGGTCGAGGCGCCGGGCTCGCAGACCTTTGAAATGCAGGACATTCCGGCCATCGCCGAAGTCGCGCACGCGCGCGGCGCCTGCGTGATCATGGACAATACCTGGGCGACGCCCCTGTTCTTCCCGCCGCACGAGCGCGGCGTCGATCTCGCGGTGGAGGCCGGCACCAAATATCTCTCCGGCCATTCCGACCTGCTGCTCGGCCTCGTCTCTGCCAATGCGCAATGGGTGGAGCCGCTGCGCGAAACCTTCAATTTTTTCGCCATGTGCGCCGGGCCGGAGGACGTGTTTCTGGCCCTGCGCGGCCTGCGCAGCATGGATTTGCGCCTGCGCGAAGCCGAGCGCCAGGGCCTGGCGCTGGCGCGCTGGCTGGCGGCGCGGCCGGAAGTCGTCGCGCGTGCTGCATCCCGGCGCTGGAGGACGATCCCGGCCACAAGATCTGGAAGCGCGATTTCACCGGCTCGTCCGGCCTGTTTTCGCTGATCCTGAAGCCGGCGCCGAAAGCCGCCATCGCCGCCCTGCTCGACGGGCTGGAGCTGTTCGGCCTCGGCTATAGCTGGGGCGGCTATGAGAGCCTGGTCATCCCCTTCGACTGCAAACATTATCGCACGGCGACGACATGGGCGCCCGAAGGGCCGGCCCTGCGCTTTTCGGTCGGCCTCGAAGACATCGAGGATTTGAAGGACGGATCTCGACAAGGGATTTGCGCGGCTGCGCGCTCAGGCCTGAGGCGAGCGCGCCGCAAGGAACGCGCCTTGGGCAGCAAATCCTCGCCCTCGAGCGTGAAGGCGATGTTGCGCCGCGCGAAAACCCGCGCCACGGCGAAGGCCGAACCGAGGCCGAGGAAGACGCCGGCCAGCACGTCGCTGGGATAATGCGCGCCGACGATCAGGCGCGAGGCGGCGACCGGCAGCGACAGCAGGAAAAACAGCGGGCGCCCAGCGCGGCCAGAAGAAGCTCAGGCTGGCGGCGGCGGCGACGATCGTGGTGGTGTGACCCGAGGGGAAACTCGCCAGCACCGCCTTGAGCGAAAACAGATCGAAGTGCCAGGCGCCGAGCGTATCGATCAGCTTCGGCCGCGCGCGTCCGACCAGATGCTTCACGACCTGCGACAGAATTCCGGAAAATGCCTGCACGGTGAAGAAATAAAGCGCCCGCGAGGCCATGAGGCCGAATCTCGCGCGCATGCGCAAATCTTGCGCCCGGGCGCGGCGGTACGAGGGCGTAGATCATGGTCAGGATCGACAGGGCGAACAGCCAGTCGGATTTTCCCGCCTTGGTGACGATCTCGAAAAGGGCGACCACCCGCGGGTCAAGCAGGGCCGCCCCGCGGACCTCTTCGACGTCGAAAGCCAGGCTGACGCCATCGAGCAACGCGAAGGCCGCGACCGTCAAAGCCAGCCAGAAGGGCCACAGCCTGGCGCCGTCGGGTTGGGCGCGCGTCCAATGCATCACAAGGTCGCGCCAGGCCCAGACCACGATTTTTTCCGCCGCCGGTTTTTCGCTGAGGACAGTGTTCAAGCGCTGGATACCCCGGCGGAAGTGGCGACCCCGGCTGGATTCGAACCAGCGACCTACTGCTTAGAAGGCAGTTGCTCTATCCGGCTGAGCTACGGAGTCTTGAGCATGGCGTCGAAAGCCTGTGCGCCTTTCGACCGAATATATCCGCTTTCACTTGGAAACGGAAAATCTCCCGCATGCGGCTCAATGCGTCCAGGGCGCGACGCGGCCGCTCTTGAAATTGTCGGAATAGGACGCGATTCGCCGCTTGGCTTCCTGCGGCTCCTCGACGCGATAGGGAATGGCGTTGCGCTCGGCGTAGGCCACCGCTTCTTCGCGGGTTTCGAACGTGAGCTTGATCTGGCTCTTCATGTCGCTCGAAGAGGTCCAGCCCATCAAAGGCTCGATGCTGCGCGCCGCTTCCGGCAGATATTCCAGCCGCCAGAGCCTGGTCTTGCCCAGTCCCGACTGGGTGGCGTTCTTCGCGGGGCGATAAATGCGAGCGGTCATGATCGTTCCCATTTTGCGCGCGAATTTGCGCGCTTAAGTCGGCAAATGGTCGGGGCAGCAGGATTCGAACCTGCGACCTGAAGTACCCAAAACTTCCGCGCTACCAGGCTGCGCTATACCCCGAACTAGCGCTTGGACGTCTGGCTAGCATGAGCCGCGCCCGGCGACAAGCTGTCGCGGAACGTGAAAGCCTGAACAGAAACTCGCAGGCTCAGCGCGCGAACAGCGGATGGCGCACAAGATCGCCTGGCTTCAGGCCGATTTTTCGGGCCAGCCCGCCATTGACCTCGAGCACGGCATAGGCGCGGCCTTCGGAGGAAATGATCGCCTCGGACAAGGGCTCGGCGTTCTCGGCGATATGGGTCACCACGCCGGCGCGCGAGATGAAGATCATGTCGAGCGGGATATAGGTGTTCTTCATCCACATCATCACGCTCTGCTCGTGGCCGAAATCGAACAGCATGCCGCGGTCGGCCGGCAGGAAACGCCGCTCCATCAGTCCGCGCTCGCGTTCCTCCTCGGTGCGCATGACCTCGACCTGAAGGACATGGTCGAGCGGATGCGCGCTTTGCGCCGAGGTCACGAGGGTCAGTGGCTCCAGTGTGGCGGAAGAGCGGGCCTCGAGCGCCAGGGCGGGACGCGCGGCGACGGCGACGGCGACCTGCGCCAGAACCGACAGCGCCAGTAGCGGCGCGCAAAAACGGCAAATCAGGGCAAGCCGAGACAAAAGACGCGCCATTCTGCGCTCCACGTGACGAGGGTTTGGCGCGGACGGTCTCGCCTGAAAATTTGACCGGAGCATGACTTCCAGCGGAAAGCCGAAGCTTTCCGCGATCAGGGCGAAGGCGTCAATGCGCGCTCGGCAGCCTGGTTTCCAGCGGCCGCACCTCGCCCGCCATCAACCCTTTCGGGCCGGGGCCAAAGCGCGCAAGCAGGCTGTCGCCCGGCTTGAGATCGGCGATGCCATAGCGGCGCAACGTCTCCATGTGGACGAAGATGTCTTCCGTCCCCTCGCCGCGCGTCAGGAAACCGAATCCCTTGACGCGATTGAACCATTTCACCACGACGATCTCGAAGCCTCCGACGGTCGCCGCCACCACGTGGGTGCGCGCCATCGGCAATTGCGCCGGATGGACGGCCGTGGATTCGTCCAGCGACAGCACTCGGAACACTTGCAGGCCGCGAGCGCGGTTCTGCGCCTGGCAGACGACCTCGGCGCCTTCGGGCGCGGTCTGGTAGCCGTCGCGGCGCAGCACGGTGACATGCAGCAGCACGTCGGCCAGGCCATTGTCCGGAACGACAAAACCAAAACCCTTGGCCATGTCGAACCATTTGATCCGTCCACGGATCTCGATGATTTCGGAAGCGGGATCGGCCGCGAAGTCGAGTCCGACGCTTTGCTCTATACCCGCGGTGTCCTTGGCGCCCAATGAAGCGGCTCCTGATACTAAATAGCTGACTGCTTCCGCCGGAAGCCGAGGCCCCCTCGACTCAATCCTGCGAATAGCGTGAGAATCACTTGATTAAGGATAGCATCCGCAATGCGCCTTCAAAGCCGATTTTTCATTTCTTGCGGATTCACACACATGAATTTTCTTTGAGTGGAATGGTCGCGTTTTCATCTCGTTTGCAGGGAACTTTTATTGCGCCGCCGCAGGGTTGTCCTTGCGCGGCGGCGCCCTTATCCGGATCGCCCTTCGTTACACGGCGCTGTTCTTGCGAAGCACGCGCGCCTGTTCGATCCATTTTTCGCGCTCGACCCGGCCGGGGAAGGCGAGATAGGAGCCGATCCATCGCGCGTTCATGTCGGACCAGTGCGCGATTTGCGCATAGGTCCAGACGCCCAGCGCATTCAGACGTCCGGCGGTTTCGGGATCGATCCCCTCGATTTGCGTGAGATCGCTCTTTTCGCCTAGCGGCGGGTGCAGCAGGGAGACCGGGCGCTTGCCGGCGTAAAGCTCGTCATTGGCGTGCGGGGCGATGACCTCAGGCAAAGCTGCGTGGAAAGCTTCGGCGTCGAGCGCTTTGTGCGCATCGGCCTCGCCGAGGCGGACGGCGCGCGCATGCTCGGTCTCGATCCCCGCCGCCAGCAATTGAGCCTGGGCGACCCACGAGCTGCGCGCCACCGGGCCGCAATGCGCGAGCTTTGAAGAAATCCAGGCCTGCTGTTCCGGCGTCCAGGCCGCGATCTGCGAGAAACGCCAAATCCCAAGCTGGCGCAGCTCGTGCGAAATCTTGTCGCCGATCCCGAAAATCTGCCGCAAGTTGCTTTCGTCCTCCGCGCGTTCAGGACGCGGTTCGGCAGGCGGCGGCGATTGCGCCTCGGCTTCCGCCGTGATCGCGGCCGCTGGCGCAGCCATTGTTGGTTCGAGTGGCGTGGCGCCATTCTCGTCCTCGGCGATTTTTCCTTCCCTGGCGGCGCGAGAAAATTCGGTTTCGCCATGATTGGCGAGCAGGGCGGCCTGGGCGATCCAGTTTTCGCCCTCCACCCGACCGGGCTCGCCGAAATGCTCCCCGATCCAGCGCGCCTGTTGCGGCGTCCAGGCGGCGATCTGGCTGAAGCGCCAGACGCCCACTTCATGCAATTTGCGCGTCATTTTCTTGCCGACGCCTTCGATCCACCACAGCTTGTCTTCATCCGCGGCATTTCCGGGCCGCTCCGTGGCGGGCGGCGGCGAAGCCGCCAGCGGCGCGGCCAGTACTTCGGCGTGACCGGCCAGAGCTTTCCCGCTGTCCGCCAGATTTGGCGCCGCCGCTACCGGAGCAGTTCCCGCAACCGGAGCCTCATCCGTCAAAAGCGCCTGCGCCGCGCTCGACGCCGCCAGTGCGGCCGGCGCCGCCGCAGCCAATTCCGCCGCATGGCCAGCCAAGGTTTTCACGCTCTCCGTTAAAATCGACGCCGCCGCGGCCGGAGCCGTCCCCGCAACCGGAGCTTCGCCGCTCAAAAGCGCCTGCGCCGCGCTCGACGCCGCCAGCGCGGCCGGCGCCGCCGCAGCCAGTTCCGCCGCGTGGCCAGCCAAGGTTTTCACGCTCTCCGCCAAATTCGGCGGCGCCGCAGCTGGAGCGGTCGCCGCAACCGCAGCTTCGCCGGTCAAAAGCGCCTGCGCCGCGCTCGACGCCGCCAGCGCGGCCGGCGCCGCCGCAGCCAGTTCCGCAGCGTGGCCAGCCAAGGTTTTCACGCTCTCCGCCAAATTCGGGGGCGCCGCAGCCGGAGCCGTCGCCGCAACCGCTGCTTCGCCGGTCAAAAGCGCCTGCGCCGCGCTCGACGCCGCCAAGGCGCGCCGGCGCCGCCGCAGCCAGTTCCGCCGCGTGGCCAGCCAAGGTTTTCACGCTCTCCGCCAAATTCGGGCGCGCCGCAGCCGGAGCCGTCGCCGCAACCGCAGCTTCGCCGGTCAAAAGCGCCTGCGCCGCGCTCGACGCCGCCAGCGCGGCCGGCGCCGCCGCAGCCAATTCCGCCGCGTGGCCAGCCAGAGTTTTTATGCTGTCGGCCAAATCCGGCGCTGACGCTGCGGGAGCGGTCCCTGAAGTCGCGGCCTCCTCTGTCAAAATTGCCGGCCCCACGCTTGATGTCGCCGCCGCGGTCGCCGCTTGCAAAACGGGATCGGCGGAAACCTTGGGCGCCTCGGCCAGACCGGACAATTCCGGCGCCGGGCGCGCCGAACGCGATCCGCCGAACACGGAGCGCAACATGCAGCCCAGCCCGCAGGCCACGAAATAGGCGCCGGCCAGCAATAGCGCCGTTTCGAGCCAGAACCCCTGGCGCCCGGGCAACACGTGCAGCACGGCGGCGACGAGGCCGATCACATAGAGAAAGAGGGCGACGACAGGCCATCCCTTCCAGGACGCCGGACGTTCGGCCTTGCAAGTGAAAAAGCCGACGGCGAGGCCGAGGACCGCCGCCGCGACCAGCCAGGGGTAAAGGGCGTTAACCAGGTAAGTCATCGTGCCGCCCTCACTTCAGATTGAATTCGATGCGGCGATTTTTCGCCCGGTTTTCGTCAGTGTCGTTGGGGACGAGCGGTTTATCCTCGCCATAGCCGACCGCCGTGAGGCGGCTCTCCCTGATCCCCGCCGCGACGAGATAGTTGGCCACGCTCCAGGCGCGCCGGCGCGACAGCCAGCGATTTTTCGATGCGGATCCGATGTCGTCGGTATGGCCGGAAATCTCGAAAGCGGCGGCAGGGCATTGTCTGGCCGCAGCGACCACGGCGTCGAGGACGGCCGTCGACTCCGGCTTGAGCCTGGCGCTGCCGGTTTCGAACAGGATCGGGCTCGCCCTCACGAGATCCATGAGCTTGGCCTGGCAATCCTCGGCGGCGAGGGGCGCGGAGGCGGACGCAGCCGGCGCCGGAGTCGCGGCGACGGGCGCCTGCGCCGCTGGAGCCGCGGGAGCCGCGGCGGGAGCCGCAGGAGCGGCGGCGGGAGCCGCAGGAGCGGCCGTGGGAGCCGCGGCGGTTTCGGCGGCGGGCGGCGGCGGAACGGGCGCGGGCGCCTCCTCCTTCACCGGGGCTGCAATTTTGGCCTCGGCCCTGAAGCCGTCGGAAACGGCCGCGACAAAGGCGGCCTTGGTCTGCTCGGCGGTTTCCGCCTCGGCCGCGTCGCCATTCAGGGAAACCGTGCGGTCGCGGAGATTGAACTGGCCCGTGCGCAGCCGCGCCAGTTGATCCAGTCCGGCAAGCGTCGCCGCCAGAAAATTCTTCGGCGCGCCGGCGCCGGGCTGCATCTTGTCGTTGACGGTGAGACCGGAGAATTTTTCCTTGATCGCGATGAGGATTTTGTCGTGCGTCTGCTCGTCGGGATAGAAGCCGGTCAGCGTCAGGCCGGCGTCGGTCTTTTCCGCGCCCGCCACATAGGGCGAAACATCGCCGGGCGACACGGCTTTCAGGTCGAGCGTCATTCCCGGCGTCGCGCCGGCGGCGGCGGAGACGGACAGGGCGTCCTTGCCCGCCGGCGCCTGTCCGGCCAGGGTCGTCACATTGTCGAGCAGCGCGGCCTTGCCAGTCTTCAATTGCGCCAGCGCATGCAGCGCGGCGGCGGCGTTGGCGGCGAATTTTGGCGGGGCGCCCGAGGCGACCTGCAGCTTGTCGACGAAAGCGAGATCGGGGAATAGCTTCTTCGCCTTGGCCAGGATCGCCGCCCGCTCCGCCTCCGAGCCGACGAAGCCGGTCAGCGTCAGGGTCTTGCCGTCATTCTCAGCCTGCAGGGCGAAGGCCGACGCCCTTGGCGCGACGATAGCCTCCTGCGCCAGGGTCAGGCCCGCCGGCAGCCCATGGGCCCGCGCAAGCGCCTCCTTATATTCTGACGAGGTCGCCGACTGGCCCGAGACGCTCAGTTCGCTGTCGCGCAGCTGCGCCTGGCCCGAGGTCAAATGCGCCAGCACTTGCAGGGCGCCGCCGGCCTTGTCGGAGAAAGCGGCGGGCGCCCCGGAAAAAAAGCTCATCTGGTCGACGACGCGCGCCTGCGGCAGCGCCTTCTGCGCCGCGGCCACAATCGCGGCCCGCTCGACGGGCGAAGGCGCCGCGCCGGAAAGGGTCAGCGCGCCGCCATCCAGCGCCGCGCTCCAGAGATAGGGTTTTTGCGCCGGCGGCTGGCTCAAGCCATCGGTCACCAGGCGGACACCCGGAATGGCGGCGGCGGCGGCGAGCGCGGCGGGGCGGGTCGATTCGTCGAAAACCCAGCCATTCAGGCTGACATCGCGTCCAGAGGCGACGGAAAAGCCGGGCTCGCCCACGCTTTTGGCAAGGGCTGCGTCCGCGCTCCCCGCGAGGTCATGCTCGACGCCGGCGGTCTCGAACAGGTTCAAGCCGAACCAGAGCGCCAAAAGCGGCAAGAGGCCGATCCACCATTTTTGCGGCTGACACATGACCATCTCCCAGACCAACGCCGCCGAAACTGGCGTTCTCTCACGAAAATCGAATGACGAAATCAAATTCTTCCGGGGCCCTATTTCATCCGGCTCCGTAAGCCCGGGCGAGGATAGCGGTCGCCCAGCCCTAGCGCCAGCAACCTTTGTGGTCAGCGGGGGGTGAAAATAGTCATGTCCGCGGTGAGTTTTTCCTCGCTCGAAAAACTTGCCAATCCGGTTCGCGTCGGGCATATCTGCGCGACGCGGTTCGCTGCGGCCTTGCGCCGCTGCGTGTCGTGCGGCGGGAGACGTGGCCGAGAGGCTGAAGGCGGCGGTTTGCTAAACCGTTATAGGGTTGTAAAGCCCTATCGAGGGTTCGAATCCCTCCGTCTCCGCCAGTTTTGTTTCCAGAATGTCGCCGCGAAACCAAGCCCGCGGACCGGCCGTTTATCCAGGCCGATTTTTTCGCGAGGCGATTAATGCGCGCCGGGTTCGGCCATCACCGCTTCCTTGACCGCGCGCGGGACGCGCTGAAAAACCATCGCCGAGCCTCGACCCCGTTGCTCGCGGCGCTGGCGCTGGTCTGCGCCATGCGCGACGTCGCGGCCACGCCGCCGCCGCCGCCGCGCCGGCCCAGCGAGTTCGGCAAGTCCCCTGCCCCCGGCAAGCCGGCGCCCGCAAAACCCGCGCCGCAAACGGCGCCCCCGGCGCGCGCGCCTGTCGACGTCGACGTCAACAAGCTGGAGCCTTATAACTTGCCCCCCGCGTCACGCGAAAAAATCCATCAATGCGGCGACGAATGGCGGAAGCTCAAAATGGCCGGCAAGAGCGAGGGCCTGATCTGGCGCAGCTTCGCCGAGAAATGCTTCACGCGTTGAATTCTTGAAACAAAAAACGCGGGATCACTGGCGATCCCGCGTCGGAAAAAATCGGCGTCGCGACGACGGTGAGACGTCGTCGCGACGAAATGAACCGCAAGGTTCAGTTCTGTCCTTCGTTGGTCTGCGCGGCGGGAGTGACCGGTTCCGCAGCCGGAACGGCTTCGGGAGCCGGCGCAGGCGCCGCCTTCGGCTTGCGCGTGACCTTGCGCGCGGCCTTGGGTTTTTCCGCCGCGGGCGCGGCGGCCGGCGACGCGACCTTCTTGGTCACGCGGCGCGAGGCGGCGGCCGTGCGCGCCGCAGGCTTCGCGGCGGCGGCCGGTTTTGCGGCGGTTTTTTTCGCCGCGGCTTTGGCCGGCGCAGCCTTGGCGGCGGCTTTCTTCGCAGGCGCCTTGGCTTTCGGAGCGGCGGTCTTCACGCGGGCGTTCTGCGCCGCAGCCGATTTGGTCTTGGCCGCGGGCTTTTTCGCAGCAGCGGTCTTCTTCGCGGCAGGTTTCGCCGCCGGCTTGGCGGCCGCTTTCGAAGCCGTTTTTGCAGCAGCCTTGGCGGCCGGCTTTTTCGCAGCGACTTTCTTCGCGGCGGGTTTGGCGGCGGGCTTCTTAGCGGCTGTCTTCTTTACGGCCGGCGCCTTCGCTGCGGTCTTCTTCGCAGCGGCCGGTTTCGCGGCGGGCTTCTTCGCGGCGGCCGTCTTTGCGGCGGGCTTCTTCGCGGCGGCGGCTTTCGTCGCGGCCGGCTTCTTCGCAGCGCTCACCTTGGCGGC
This sequence comes from uncultured Alphaproteobacteria bacterium, assembly GCA_963710275.1. Taxonomy (GTDB): domain Bacteria; phylum Pseudomonadota; class Alphaproteobacteria; order Rhizobiales; family Beijerinckiaceae; genus Rhodoblastus. The sequence continues at coordinate 406,209 of CAVPZS010000002.1, forward strand.
GGGTTTCTTGTCGACGGATTTTTTCGCTGCCGCCTTTGTGGCCGGCTTTTTAGCCTCGGCCGTTTTGGCTGCAGGCTTTTTCGCGGCGGACTTCGTCGCGACGGACTTGGTCGCGGCTTTCGCCTTTGCGGCGCGCGTCTTTTTCGCGTCAGCGGCGGTCTCCGCCTTGGTCGCCGATGCGTCCGCGGCCTTCACGGCCTTGGTCGATTTCTTGGCCGCCGGTTTCGCCGCGGCGGATTTCTTCTTTGGTGCTTGCGCCATATCAAACCCCTTTGCGTGGCCGGCGCGTCGTTGCCGGGTATTGGCCTGAATAGCCTAATCCTGTTAATGACTCTTGCAAGAGAACGTTTCATCGCTTGACTCTGTTTTCGCGCGTTAAAAAGAGCGACGCGCGCAATCGCGCCGGATCGTTTCGCGCGTCGGGCCAAAAGGCGCCGCGATGAAATCACCCGTCGAGGCGGATGAGGATATGCGTCGCGGATGCGAAAATGCATCCGCGCGACGCATTGTTTTTCAGCCTCAATGGCCGCGGACGCCGCTGTTTTTCGCACCCTCCAACGACATGAAAACGTCTTAAAATCTTCATGAATTTCAATGAGTTTCGACGATCAATTCCGTAAGCGGCGAGGGGCCGCGCGAGGGTCTCGATCGCGTCTTGCGACCACGTGCGAGTGGACAGCAGACCAGAATGTTTTCTTCTGTCGTTCCCGTCTTTTTTCGCAGCGCAAAATGCTTGCGCGCGGGGGCGCAGGCGACGTGCCCCGGCGCGTTTCGCCACCCCTGCGCAGCGAAAAAAAATCGCAAAAAAAATTCGCCGCTCACAAAAAAAAACGCGCTCCGTCACCGGAGCGCGCGCGAAAAAAAGCAATGGGCGTCAATGACGCAACGAGAAGCGCGAATCAGATCCCGAGTTTGCTCTTCAGGATTTCATTCACCGCCTGCGGATTGGCCTTGCCGCCTGTGCCCTTCATGACCTGTCCGACGAACCATCCGAGCATGGTCGGCTTGGCCTGCGCCTGCGCGACCTTGTCCGGATTGGCGGCGATGATTTCATCCACCGCCTTCTCGATGGCGCCTGTGTCGGTCACCTGTTTCATGCCGCGCTCTTCGACAATCTTTTCGGGATCGCCGCCTTCGGTCCACACGATCTCGAACAGGTCCTTGGCGAGCTTTCCGGAGATCACGTTCTTCGAAATGAGGTCGACGATGCCGCCGATCTGCGCCGCCGTGACAGGAGACGTATCGACGCTCTTGCCTTCCTTGTTGAGGCGGCCGAACAGCTCGTTGATCACCCAGTTGGCGATGAGTTTCGCGTCGCGTCCCCTGGCGGCTTCCTCGAAGAAATCGGCCGAGGCGCGCTCGAGCGCCAGCACGCCCGCGTCATAGGGCGACAGTCCATATTGGGAAACGAAACGCGCCTTCTTCTCGTCCGGCAATTCCGGCAGATGCGAGGCCAGTTCGTCGACATAGGCCTGCTCGAATTCGAGCGGGAGCAGGTCAGGATCGGGGAAATAGCGATAGTCATGCGCTTCTTCCTTCGAGCGCATGGAGCGGGTCTCGCCCTTGGCCGGATCGTAGAGCCGCGTCTCCTGGTCGATCTTGCCGCCGTCCTCGATGATGCCGATCTGGCGGCGCGCCTCGACGTCGATGGCGTGGCCGATGAAGCGGATGGAGTTGACGTTCTTGATCTCGCAGCGCGTGCCGAGGGGACCGCCGGGCTTGCGCACGGACACGTTCACGTCGGCGCGCAGGGACCCCTGCTCCATGTTGCCGTCGCAGGCGCCAATATAGCGCAGGATGGTGCGCAGCTTGGTGACATAGCAGCGCGCCTCCTCGGCGGAGCGCATGTCAGGCTTCGACACGATCTCCATCAGCGCGACGCCGGAGCGGTTGAGATCGACGTGGGAATCATTTGCGCCGAGATCGTGCAGCGATTTGCCCGCGTCCTGCTCCAGATGCAGACGCTCGATACCGACCGAAATCTGCTCGGTCGGCGACAGGTCGACCAGCACCACGCCTTCGCCGACGATCGGATATTTGTACTGGCTGATCTGATAGCCCTGCGGCAGATCGGGATAGAAATAGTTCTTGCGGTCGAAAACCGAGCGCAGATTGATCTGCGCCTTCAGAGCGACGCCGGTGCGGATCGCCTGCGCGACGCATTCCTCGTTGATCACCGGCAGCATGCCCGGCATGGCGGCGTCGACGAGAGAGACATGGCTGTTCGGCGCGCCGCCGAATTCGGTCGAGGCGCCGGAAAACAGCTTCGACTTGCTCGTCACCTGCGCATGGATTTCGAGGCCGATGACGACTTCCCAGTCGCCGGTGGCGCCGGCGATGAGTTTGGAAGGATGGACCTGCGTGTTCATGGTTTCCTCTCCTCAGCCCCACCAGCTCTCGGGCAATCCGATCTTAGGCGCCGCATCCTCGATGACCTGGCCCAGCGAGAACAACGTCTCCTCCTCGAAGGGGCGGCCGATCAGCTGCAGGCCGAGCGGCAAGCCGTCCGACGACAGGCCGCCTGGAACAACGATGCCCGGCAGTCCCGCCATATTGACCGTGACCGTGAAGACGTCGTTGAGATACATTTCCACCGGATCGGAAGAACCCTTTTCGCCCAGCGCGAAAGCCGGCGACGGCGTGGCCGGCGTCAGGATCGCATCGACGCCCGCGGCGTAGGCGAGGTCGAAATCGCGCTTGATCAGCGTACGGATTTTTTGCGCGCGCAAATAATAGGCGTCGTAATAGCCGGCCGACAGGACGTAGGTGCCGATCATGATGCGGCGGCGCACTTCCTTGCCGAAGCCTTCGGCGCGGGTCTTTTCGTAGAGGTCCGAAATATCCTTGCCGGTGCGGCGCAGGCCGTAGCGCACGCCGTCATAGCGGGCGAGATTGGACGAGGCCTCGGCCGGCGCGACAATGTAATAGGCGGGCAGCGCGTGCTTGGTGTGCGGCAGCGAAATCTCGCGAATTTCCGCTCCCGCCGCGCGCAGCCAGGCGACGCCCTGCTCCCAAAGTTTCGAGATTTCGTCGGACATGCCGTCGAGGCGATATTCCCTGGGGATGCCGATCACCTTGCCCTTGATCGAGGCGCCGACGGATTTTTCGTAATCCGGCACCGGCAGCGTCAACGCTGGTGGTGTCCTTGGGATCGTGACCGGCCATGGAGCGCAGCAAGATCGCCGCGTCGCGCACGGTCCTGGCGATGGGTCCGGCCTGGTCGAGCGAGGAGGCGAAGGCGACGATGCCCCAGCGCGAGCAGCGGCCGTAGGTCGGCTTGATCCCGACCGTGCCGGTGAAGGCGGCGGGCTGGCGGATCGAGCCGCCGGTGTCGGTGGCCGTGGCGCCGAGGCAGAGCCGCGCCGCGACCGCCGCCGCCGATCCGCCCGAGGAGCCGCCGGGGACGATCTTCGCGTCGGAATCCTTCCTGCGCCAGGGCGAGACCACCGGGCCGAAATAGCTGGTCTCATTGGACGAGCCCATGGCGAATTCGTCGAGGTTGAGCTTGCCCAGCATGGTCGCGCCGTCGCGCCAGAGATTGCTGGAGACGGTGGATTCATACTGGGGAATGAAGCCCTCGAGTATATGGCTCGCCGCCGTGGTCTGCACGCCTTCGGTGGCGTAAAGGTCCTTGATGCCGAGCGGCACGCCTTCGAGCGGGCGCGCCTCGCCCTTGGCGATCCTGTCGTCGCTGGCCTTGGCCTGCGCCAGCGCCTTTTCCGGCGTCTCGACAATATAGGCGTTGAGCGCCCTCGCCTTCGCCATGGCGTCGAGATAGCTTTGCGTCAGTTCGACCGCGGTAAAGGTTTTCGCGGCGAGGCCTTCGCGCGCCTGGCTGAGCGTGAGGCGGGTCAGATCGGTCATGCTGCTCTGTCTTTCAAATATCGGGCGTGCTGCGGATCGTTACTCGATCACCTTCGGCACGACGAAAAAGCCGTCCTCGCGGGCCGGCGCATTGGCGAGCACCTTGTCGACGATATAGCCGTCGGTGACCACGTCGGCGCGTTTCTTCATGCGCATCGGCAGAGCCGAGGTCATGGGCTCGACGCCCTCGACATCGACGGCGTTCAACTCCTCGACAAAGCTGAGAATGGCGTTGATTTCGTTTTGCAGATAGGGGGCTTCCGCCTCGCTCACGCTGATGCGCGCAAGATGGGCGATGCGCCGCACCGTCGCCAGATCGACCGACATGAAGGCTCCACGGCTGAAAAAAGGTTTTCAGCCTATACATCCCCATGCGTTGCTACGCAACGCGGATCAGAGGGCTGTTGCTACGCAACGCGGATGAGAGGCTGTTGCGGCGCAACGCGGATAAGCGCCGTTGCGGGGCAACGCCCGTTTCAGAAGCTGACGCTTTCGCCGATGGCCGGGGTGTGGACCTTGGCCTTCGTCCCTTCCATGGCCTTGACGAATATTTCCGGCGTCGCGTCGATGATCGGGAAGGTGCCGTAATGCATGGGAATGACGTCGCTGAAATCGAAAAAGCGCTGGCAGGCCAAGGCCGCCGCCCTGCCGTCCATGGTGAAGCGGTCGCCCACCGGGATCAGGCCGATCTGCGGCTGATAAAGCTCGCGGATCAGCGCCATATCGGTGAAAATCGAGGTGTCGCCGAAATGATAGAGGCGGGGTCCGCGCTGGGGCAGGATGACGACGCCATTGGGATTGCCGAGATAGACAGTCTTGCCGTCGACGGTGGTGGACGAGGAATGCTGCGCCGGCGTCAACGCGACGCCGAAGGAGCCACAGGGAATGGTTCCGCCGGTATTGCCGGGATTGATGTCGCCCGCGCCCTGCCCGCTCAGGAACATGCAGACCTCGAAATTGGAGACGATCTGCGCCCCGGTCTTCTTGGCGATCTCGGCTGCGTCGCCAACATGGTCGTCATGGCCGTGGGTCAGCACGATGTGGGTGATCCCCTCAGAGACCTCGTCGAGCGAACCGGTGAATTTCGGATTTCCGCTCAGGAAAGGGTCGATCAGGATATGCGCGTCGTCGAGATCGATGCGAAAGGCCGAATGGCCGAGCCAGGTGACTTTCATGGGCGTGCCTCCATAAGGGTTTTCGCGAGTTTAGCGGCGGCGCTTTGCAAAGCAATGACCTCGAGCGGTTCAGGCGATGACGCCGCGATGGACCAGCGGGCGAAACCGGCATCACGCAAGGCGAGTTCCAGATCGCCTGGATCGCAAAAGAAAAATACGAGTGCGCGTCGATGTTGCCCGCGGGCGACCGACGCGCGCTGGCCTAAGTCCCCGGCCCGTGTTACCCGAACTCCATGAACGACGAACGAAAATTCGCCGCCACGGCGGTCCTGGAAGACCTTGCCGGACAATTGCGCCGCGGTGAGCGGCTGATGGGGATCGACCTCGGCACGAAGACCATCGGCCTCGCCCTTTCAGACGTGGAGCGAAGCCTCGCCACGCCCTTGGAGACCATCAGGCGCGTGAAATACACTCAGGACGTCGAGCGCATGCTTGCCCTGGCCGACAAACACGGCGTCGTCGCCTTCGTCATCGGCCTGCCGCTCAACATGGACGGCTCCGAAGGCCCCCGCGCCCAATCCACCCGCGCCTTCGTCCGCCAGACCGCAGCCATGGCCAAACGCCCGTTCGTATTCTGGGACGAGCGCCTGTCAACAGCCGCAGTCACCCGCGAATTGATCGCCCAGGATGCTTCGCGCGGGAAACGCGCCGAGGTCGTCGACCGCATGGCCGCCGCCTATATATTGCAGGGCGCGCTCGACCGCCTGTCGCGGCTCGCCTGACGCACGTTAATTATGAATTTAAACATTTGCGCGACAGGACGCCCGAAAGCTCGACGGCTCGTTCTTTACCATATAACAATACGCAAGAATTGGTATCGACGCCGGCTCCGCCGCAACGGAATTCGGCCTGAAAAAACCGGAACTTACACTTGCAAAACGCGTTTTTGCGCATTGCTGGTCGACTTTTAAAAACAATGAAATAATGCAACTTTAGGTTGCCTCGCGTCATCAGCGCCAATTCTCGCGACTCTTTTTCGACGCAGGACCGATCATAGGCTGGGCCGCAAAACGAAATGAAGACAACTCTGGATTGATGAGCCATGTTCAAGAAACCCAAACGCGCTTCGCAGGCCTCCGGCAAGAACGGCGACGAAATTCCGAGCGGGAACGAGATCGCCAGCTCGAGCGAGGCTGAATTGCGTTACGACATGAATGACGACGACGAAAACGTCGCGGGTTCGGTCGAGGAAACCGCCCGTTATATCGCCGACATGGTCGGCGCCCTGGCCGCCATGGCCGGCGACGCCAAGCTCGATCTCCTGACCTATCTGCTCAATATGGCGCGGGTCGAAGCAGAACTGCAGGCGCGCCAAAGCGAAACCACGGACGACAACTCGGACGACTGAAAAGCCCCGCTCTAGCGGCGCCATTCGGGCGCGATCAGCGACACCCGATCGCCGCCATGCCGCTCGATACGGCCTTCGATCTCCAATTCCTGCAGGATCAGGCGAATCTCGCCGGCGGAGCAGGCGCCGGCGCGGGCAAGATCGTCCATGCCGATCGGCGTGGGCCCCAGCAGCGCTTCGACGCGCTGTCGCGACGTTCCGGGCAAGGGCGCGCCGATCTCGTCTTCCAGGGACGCCGCTGCGCTCCCTGACACAAGGTCCAGTCCGTCCATTTCATCCCACAACGGCGCCAAAGGCTCGCCCGCCGGTTCGAACAGCAGGTCGTAGCGGGTCGCGCCGCGCGCCGCCAGGGGCGCCAGAAGGTCGATCACGTCTTCCGCGGAGGTGCAAAAATTGGCGCCGTCGCGCAATAGGTCATTGGTTCCCTCGGCGCGCGGGTCGAGCGGCGAACCGGGCGCCGCGAAAACCTCCCTGCCCTGGTCCTGGGCGAAGCGCGCGGTGATCAGCGAACCGGAGCGCCGCGCCGCCTCCACCACCAGCGTCGCCACCGACAGGCCGGAGACCAGGCGGTTGCGGCGGGGAAAGTCGCGACCGCGCGGCTCATAGCCGAAGGGCATTTCCGTCAGAACCGCGCCCCGCTCGACCATTTGCGCGATCAAGGACACATGGTCAGGCGGATAGGGCCGGTCCAGCCCGCCCGCCAGCACCCCGATCGTGCCGCTCGCGAGCGCCGCGCGATGGGCGCAGGCGTCGACCCCGCGCGCAAGGCCTGAGACGATGACATAGCCGGCGGCGGCGATGCCGCGCGCAAATTTCTCGGTCATGGCGAGGCCCGCGGCCGAGGCGTTGCGCGACCCGACCACGGCGACCATGGGTTTTTGCAAAATGTCCGTCCGGCCGCGCACCGCGATCAGCGGCGGCGGCGCGTCGATGGCGCGAAGGCCGGGGGGATAGTCAGGTTCGCCCAGCGCGATGAAGCGCGCGCCTGATCTCTCGGCGGTCTCCCATTCGCGCAGCACGCTGTCGCGCGTCGCCACGACGATCGGACGGCCCTTGCCCTTGCGGTTGTATTCCGGCAATGCCGCCAGGGCCTGCGCGGCGTCGCCATGGCGAGCAAGCAGGGTCTTGAAGGTGCGCGGCCCGAGGTTCTCGCAGCGGATCAGCTGCAGCCAGTCCAGCTTTTCCCGAGTGGTTTTCGGCGGCCCGCTCATGTCCTCAAGCTCCAACGGATGACGTTGGGACATGCAGCCCTTTTTAACCGGGCGAGTCCAGCGGTCTCGCGCGTGTCGGCGCGCTTTTTTGCGAGACTAGCCGTTCCTCATGACTTCTGGCCGATGCGGCCTTCGGTCCCGGCGCGGAGGCGGGCGATGTTTTCGGAATGCTTGATCCAGAGGATCGCCGCCATCACGGCGATGACCAGCGCCTGCGCCGGCAGGCCCAGCGCCCACAGAACCAGAGGCGCAGCGGCGCTGGCGACAAGCGCGGAAAGCGAGGAATAGCGCGAGATCCACGCGACCGCGATCCACACCCCGCAAAAGGCCAGGCCCACCGGCCAGGCGAAGCCGAACAGGCAGCCGACGAAGGTGGCGACGCCCTTGCCGCCCTTGAACTGCAGCCAGACCGGGAAAATGTGGCCAAGGAAAGCCGCCAATCCAGCGATTTCGCCGCATTGAGGCGAAAAACGGGAAAAGATCAGGACCGCGGCGGTCCCCTTGAGCCCGTCGAGGATCAGCGTGGCGGCGGCGATGTCCTTGCGGCCGGTGCGCAGCACATTGGTCGCGCCGATATTGCCGGAGCCGATGGCGCGCACGTCGCCAAGGCCCGCCGCCCGCGTCAGCAGCAAGCCAAACGGGATGGAGCCGAGCAGATAGCCGACAAGCGCGGCGGCCAGCGCCAAAAGCAGGGGACTCATGCGCGCTCCATCATCACAGGGGATCCATGGACGATCTGGCCGCCGACCAAGGTCGCCTTGACCACGCCTTGCAGCCGCGCCTCGTCGAAGGGCGTGTTCTTGCTGCGCGATTTCAGGTCTTCCTTGCGCAGCACATAGGGCTCGTCGGGGTCGAACAGCACGAGGTCGGCCGGCGCGCCGACGGCGAGGCGGCCCTGCGGCAGCCGCAGGATTTCGGCGGGACGGCTGGTCATCGCGCGCAGCATTTTCGGCAGGGATATCAAGCCGGCGTGGACCAGCCGCAAGCTCGCCGACAACAGCGTTTCCAGGCCCAGGGCGCCGAAATCGGCCTCGGCGAAAGGCAGGCGCTTGGCCTCGACGTCCTGCGGATTATGGTCGGAAAACACGATGTCGATCAGACCGCTGGCCACGGCCTCGACCAGGGCGAGGCGCTCGTCCTCGCGCCGCAGCGGGGGTTTCAGTTTCAGGAAGGTGCGGTAGTCGCCGATGTCGTTCTCGTTCAGCGTCAGATGGTTGATCGAGACGCCGCAGGAGACCGGCAGGCCCTCGGCCTTGGCCTTGGCGATCACCTCCAGCGCCAGGGTGGTGGAAATGGGCGCGGCGCAATAGCGGGCGCCGGTCATGCGCGCCAGGCGTATGTCGCGGTCGAGCGCGATGGCTTCGGCCTCGCGCGGCGCGCCCGAGAGGCCCAGCCGCGTCGCCAGTTCCCCGGCGTTCATCACGCCCGAGGAGGCCAGGTCGCGGTCCTCCGGGAAATGCACGATCAGCGCGTCGAAGTCGCGCGCGTAGGTCATGGCGCGGCGCAGGGTCTGGCTGTTGCGGATGCTGATCGAGCCGTCGGTGAAGGCGACGGCGCCGGCCTCGCGCAGCAGGCCGAATTCCGAAATTTCCTTGCCCTCCAACGCCTTGGTGATGGAAGCCGTGGGCAGGACGCGGACGCGGCCGTGGTCGCGGGCGCGTCGTTTCAGGAAATCGACGACAGCGGGGTCGTCGACCGGCGGATTGGTCTCGGGGCTGGCGATAATGGTGGTGACGCCGCCGGCCGCCGCCGCCGCCGTGGCGGAGGCGATGGTCTCGCGAAATTCCGCGCCGGGCTCGCCGACAAAGGCGCGCAGGTCGATCAGGCCGGGGGAAAGGATCTGGCGCATGGCAATCGACCACGGCGACGTGGCCGGGGACGCCCTGCGGCGTGACGTCGGCGCCGAAGGCCTTGATCAGGCCCTCCTCGACCAGAACGCCGCCGCGCAACTCGACGCCCTTTTCGGGATCGATCAGGCGCGCATTGACGAAGGCCAGCGGCGGATGGGCTTTTGTCTGAACCATGGGCATTCGATAGCGCGCGGCGGGTTTCGGGGCAAGGCCGGTCGGGCTGGATTCCTTGTGGCCGCCCTGCCGCCGGGATCGAACCGGCGAGCCTAATTCTAACTGTCCGAAGCTGTCGCCGGCTGGACGCCCAAACGTTGCAGCAGCATATCGGCGCTCTGCTCCCATGTGAGCCAGGCCATGTCATCCGACCGGATTTGCTTGTTTTCCCGATAGAGCCCGAGCCATGCGGTCAAGGCCGCGGCCAAGTCGTCAGGCCGCAGTCCGTCGAAGTAAAAAGCGTGTTCTCCGGCGACCTCACGGAAAACCGGCAAGTCGCGCGCGATGATCGGCAGTTTGTGCTGCGCCGCCTCGATCAGCGGCAAGCCGAATCCCTCCCCTTCGCTGGCGAAGATCAGGCAGGAACTCGCGGCGTAGATGAGTTCAAGATACTCGTCCGAAATCGATTGGAGCCAATGCAGCCGCTTGCCCGACTCAGCGTGATTTGCAATGCGGTCGATCAGTTCTTCGACATGCCAGCCCTGCTTGCCAATGACGACGAGATTGGCCTCGACGCCCTCAGACCAGAGGCGCTCGAAAGCGGCGAGCGTTTGTCGATGACCTTTCCGTGGTTCGATCGTACCGACCATCAGGAATGTCGGCGCCTCTCCCAATTTCTTTCGCAGGTTTGCGGCGTCGTCGGGAATGCCGCGCGTAGGCTGCGAGTTTATGAGGTCCGCGCCGAGGTGGAACCAGTCGACGGCGAAAGGAAGGGGCCGCGGAGCCGCATGGGCGTCCAGCCAGGTTCGCAATTCATCGGCGACCGCCCGGGAGATGCAGACGGCGCCGCCAAGCCGGCTGACGCACTCAAGCCATCTCGCGTGAATTGCCGCCAAGCCATCGATGAAGCAGTCCGGCCGTAGAACGGGAAGCAAATCATAAACAACGAATCGAACGTCTACGCCCGCCCGTTGCCACGATTCCAGTTCATCGCTTTGCTCAGGGAAAATTCCATGCCGCAGGTCCAGGCCGATGAAGAAGTCGCCAGCCCAGGCGTCGACCCCGATATCTTCGGCCCAGCCATTTTCAATTTCAAGAAAATCACAAGTGAAGCGTCGCGCATAGAAAAAGCCGCGCCGCTCCGCGGTGGCGAAGACAGGTTCGACGGACCACCCTTCCGGCGGGTTCATCAGCCAATGTTGCAAAATCGCGCGCACGACACGCTGAATACCTGTCTTCACGTCGCTTTGAACCAGATCCGAAACATCGACCAGCAACTGCCGCAATCTTGGTTTTGGCGGAAAATTTCGGCTGAGCGTTTTTGCCAATAAGAGATCAGGCTCCATCTCTTCGGATGTCAGTTTTGCAACGAGGGCGCTCAGGCCGTTCCTGTCGCGGGCGTGGAAACGCTCGATCGCGTCAAAATATCTGGCGGCGCAGTCAGCCGGGGAATGATATGCGCGAACGAGCCGCTGGCCTTTGTCTGCGAGCGCTTGCCGCAGCGAAGGATCAAGCGCCAGCGTTTCGAGCGCTGCAATCAACTCCGCATCCTCGAATTCGTCCGGCAACATCAAGACGCAATCACGATCAATATCCGCGAGCGACCCGTGGGCGTTGACCAGCGTCGCCAGACCGGCGCCCATGCAATCCAGCACAGCCCCCGAGTTCTCGCCGCGGGAGAGACTACGAAGCTGGATGGCGATGTCTCCTGCGTCGAGATAGGCGCGATAGCTGTCGTCATCGCACCATCCCGTGATCAGGATCCGACTTTCCAATCCACTTTGCATTATTGTCTCGGACAATTTCGTCCCATACGCGTCTTCGTGGTTTTCGCCGACGAAGATCAAATACGCCCGGGGATCGTTGGCGAGTTTCGACTGCATGAATGCCGAAACAATGCGATCATTGAGCTTTGTCGCTCCCACCAGACCGAAGCAGCAAAGCAGCAGCGAGTCCGTCGAGAGGCCTAACAGCTCTCGCGCTTCCCTGCGCCGCTGTGCGCCAGAATATGAGCGCGCACGCAAAAGGGGAATTACGGCCCAGTCTGCGCTGGCGCCTGCTCCATACCAGTGATCGGCCAGACGACGGGAGTAGTCGCTGTGAACGATTATACCGGTTGCGTCCTGCAAGACGGATAAATTTGCCGGATACTTCCATATCGCGGAATGAACCGAAGGAGTTGAAATGCTCCAGGACGGCCCGGTAGCCATGGCTTCGCTGCAATTCCTGCAGCAGCAAGTCCGCACCGCTTTCGTACAAGACGTTCGAAAAGAAAAAATCGTGCAAGACCACCACGCCAGGCGCCTCCTGCAGAAGCGCAAACATGTGCTGATGAAAGGGCGAATTGCCGAAATGATAGAGGACGCGATCGAATTCGCCGAAATGCGCTCGAAACCAGCCAATGCTCCGCAACCGGCAATGCGCCGAGATCCAGGCGTCGTCGACCTCAGTCTGGTCGCTGATGACGTCGATGTCATACCATTTGTGCAACATCGGCAGCAGGTCTGCGCTGTAGGCGCTGACGCCGCAACGTTCGGGCGGAAGAGGCGACACATAGGCCAGCCGCTTGCGCGTCCGTTCCGGGAGCGCCGGCGCGGTGGTCGCCTCGCGTTCGACAACCTTGGCAATCGCCGCGATCGCGCGTTGCGCCGTTTCGTCCCAGGTGAACCGTGCGGCTTGCGTCGGGCCGTGCCGCTCCAGTTCGGACGCGGAAGGCTTCGTCTTCCGAGCGCCTGCTGCATTTTCGCAGCGATGGCGCCTTCATCGCGCGGATCGAACAGCGCGTCCGTTCGTCCGACCACTTCCGGCAGGCTTGAACTATTCGATGCGATGACAGCCTTGCCGCACTGCATGGCTTCGACGGTAGGCAAGCCAAAACCTTCATGGAGGCTCGGAAACACGAACAGCGTGCAACCATTATACAGGGCAAGCAGATCTTTTTCCGGCACGTAGCCGGTCATGACCACTTCCCCTGACGCGAGACCGATGCTCGCGGCGAGATTTTCCAGCCTTGACCGCTCTTCCGGCTGAATCGCGCAGACGATTGCGAGTTGATGAGTGTTGCGGAGCATCTCCGGCAATCGCGCATAGGCGCGAATCAGCCCGTCGATATTTTTGCGGAGGTCAATGCCTCCCGTATACATGATGAAGCGCTCTGTAAGACCGTAGACCTCCCGGAAATGCTTAATGTCTTGCGGTGAAACGGGGCGCGGCTGAAAATGAGCATCGACACCAGCCGAAATATTGGCGACACGATCCGGCGCAATCCCGAGCAAATTGACGGCCGCGCTGCCGGACGATTCCGAGATCGCCAGCAGCAGTTCGGCCTGCTTTAATTGCTCCAGTTTTTTATAATACCAATCAGACGTCGTCGATGTCGTCGGAAAATACATATCCTTGAAAACAAGGGGAATAAGATCGTAAAGAATGACCGAGGTGGGCGTCGCCACGTATTGATTGACGCTTGTGGCGATGTCCTCGCCAAGCCCCTCGAACAGGCTGCCGACGACAACCATGTCCGGGCTCAAGGAGGCAAAATAAGCTTCGCGTTGGGCTTCCGCGCAGCGCCGGCGCGTGTCGTTGGCGGGATCGCTTTCCGCGATCCCACCCTGTGCACACCAGACCCGAATGTTTTCCGGCGGCAGAACGCCGTGAAAGGCGGCGCGGAGCGGTTCGATCGTTTCGGGGAACAGATCGCTGAGGGCGATGAAGACTTCATGCGCGCCGCGATTGCGGGCCATGCCCAGCGCGAAGGAGAGGGCGTAGCGGCCAATGCCTCGTTTGCCATTGCCGCCCTGGGCGGCCTGAAGGTCGATCAAAATGCGCAAAACAATCTTGCCTTTTCTACCGGCGGCTTTTCTGACCCTGCGATTTCGCGGCGCGTAGCCGCGTCAGGAAATAACGTTCCCGGCCGCTCAGCGCGTCCGCCGCCTGTTGCGGCCCTTCGGCGGCCGACGTGGAATTGGACCGGCCGCCGCAAGGCGAGATATTCCTTGCTTGTCATCCAGGCGAAAAAGGGACGTCGCGGCCGGCCGTTCTTGTGGAGCACCAATGTGCGAAACAAGCCTCGCGGCTTTCCGGAATTGTGGAAGAGCAGCCGGCGAAGGGCCATGCACCGGCCGCCCATTCGGACGAAAAAATACTTTTTCCAGAAGAGTTCGCGAAGCGATCCGCCGCGTATCCTCAATGATCTCCGTCAACCGCGCCACATCGAGTTGCAAGCCGTCCACTTGCTGGTGCAAACCCGCTCAGAGATTCCGTCTTTTGCAAACGACGCTCAAAACGCTGCGCCAGATCGGACAAGGCGACGCCGAATTTTTGTCGAAAATACCGTCTCAAGCGCTTGCGAGCGATCAGCGTCGCCGGGTTTCAGCGCGATCAGGGAATAATCCGGGCTGGCGCCCGCCAGCGCGTCCATGAGCGTCACGTTCTCACTTGCGCGCAAGTCGGGATTTTCCTGCCATCGCGCGATCGTCGTCCTCGTGAACCCTGCGTATTGCGCGGCAAACTCGAGCAAAAGCGGCGGCACCGGCCGGACGTGGGAAGGATCGAGATAAAATGACGATGTCGCGACGGTCAGATTTTCCGGATTGGGCGTTTCCAGAATGAGCAACCCGCCGGGACGCAGGACCCGGTAAGCGTCGGCGATGAGATTGTTCATGTGCTCGAACGGCATATGCTCGACCACGTGGAAAGCGGTGACGAGATCGGCGCTTTCATCCTGATGGCGTCGCAAATAGTCGAGAGCTTCGCCCTGCTGGACGTTCAGGCCGATCGCCCGGCAATCTCCCAGCATGTCCGGATCGAGATCGACCCCCTCCGACTCGAATCCCTCCGCATTGACCAGTTCGAGCCATTCGCCGCGGCCGCAGCCGAGATCGACCGCCTTGGGTCGTCCGCCGCCTGCGATCAGCGGCCGCAAGAAGGGCATGTATTGTTGCAGCCGGGACGCAATGAGGTCGCGCGAACCGCGATGCCGGTCTTCAAAGGCCTTGTAAAACGAACCCATTGATAATCCCGTATGCAAGCCAATCAAATGCGGTTCGATGTCCAGCGCCGCAAAGCCCTGCCGGGCGCCGCCAATCTCAATTACAGTAAAGATTCGCTGGTCGTCATCAAAACACAGCAATATCAATGCGAGAAAACAGGTTGCTAGCCTTCCCTGCGTCACAGTGCTGCGACGGGGAATGCCCTATTAGTTAACTATGCACGATTCTGTCAAGGAGGCGGGGCGCGATCCGCTCCGCTCGAGGACCGCTGGCGGCTTAGGTTCCGTCGCCGCCAAAACCGGCCTGCTCCATATCCGGCCAACGCCAAAAACCCAAAAACCATCGTCTCGAAAGCGAAATTTCCCATCGCGCCGGAAATTTTTCCTTCGCCGGTCGCGTGAGCGTAGACTTGGCTGGCGTAGATCGCCAGCGCCAGCGTGGGCGCCGCAAGCCAGTAGATCCTGAATCCCCGCCAGCCCAGCAGGAGCGCGAGCGCCAGCGCCGGCCAGGCCAGGCCGTCCCTGAAATGCTCGGCCGCGGTGAAAAGGATCAGCCAGAGGAAGCGAAAGGCCAGCAGCACAGGAATCTCCGCAAAAAAATGTCGAAAAAGTTTGCTTCTTCGACCCGCGCTTAGGTAAGAAGGCCCCTCTTTACCATTGACCCGAGACCAAACCCATGCCTGAGGTTATTTTCAACGGACCCGCCGGTCGTCTCGAAGGACGCTTCCACCCCTCCAAGCAGCGCGGCGCGCCGATAGCGATCATCCTTCATCCGCATCCGCAGTTCGGCGGCACGATGAATAACCAGATCGTCTATCAACTTTATTACGCCTTCGCCGAACGCGGCTTTTCCGTGCTGCGCTTCAACTTTCGCGGCGTCGGCCGCTCGCAGGGCGCTTTCGACCACGGCCAGGGCGAATTGTCCGATGCGGCCTCCGCGCTCGACTGGGCGCAGTCGATCAGCCCGGAAGCCCGCGCCTGCTGGATCGCCGGCGTCTCCTTCGGCTCGTGGATCGGCATGCAATTGCTGATGCGCCGCCCGGAAATCGAAGGCTTCATCTCCATCGCCCCGCCGGCCAACCGCTTCGACTTCACTTTCCTTGCGCCCTGCCCGTCTTCGGGCCTGTTCGTCCATGGCGACATCGACCGGGTCGCGCCGCTCAAGGAAGTCACCGCCGTCATCGAGAAGCTCAAGACGCAAAAGGGCATTGTCATCGAACATGTCACCGTCGAAGGCGCCAATCATTTCTTCGAGGACCGCGTCGACGACCTGATCGAGAAGGTCGGCATCTATCTCGACAAGCGGCTGGACAATCCGCCGCGCATCGCCATCGCCTCGCGGACGGACTAGGCTTTCAGCAGCGGCAGGATGCGCGCCCGCATTTGCGCGACGTCCTGCGGTCCCTCGAGCTTCAGCGCCAGATGCGGCGCCGGCGCCATGACGAAACTGGCGGGAATGCCGCGCGCCCCCAGCGCCAGATAGAGATGGCCCTTGCGGTCCACACCGACCCTGGTGAAGGGATTGCCGTTCTTTTTCAGGTAATCCAGGGTCTGCGCCGGGTCGTCCAGCGAGGCGACGCCGTAGATTTTCGCGCCGGATGCAGCAAACTCCATCAGCGCCGGATGTTCGTCGCGGCAATTCGGGCACCAGGAGGCGAAGGCGTTGAGATAGACCGTCTCGCCGGCGATATCGGCGGCGGAAAACCCGGGGATCGGCGCGCCCGCGGCGTCGGTCAGGCCCGGGACGGCGGGCAGGTCGAATTTGTCGGCGCTGAGCGGATTGAGATATTTGCCGATCAGGCCATAGCGCCGGATGGCGAAAGCGCCAGCGCCCGCAGCGAGGCCGGAAGCGAGGAGCGCGCCCAGCAGGACGGCGCGGCGGTTCGGGTCGGGGAGCGTCTGGCTTGGCGTTTGGTCGGTCATGGGCGCATCATGGCGCGCAACCGTTAAGGCCAGGTTGGCGCGACGAAAACACGCACTCGTCAAATGCGTCTTGCCGTCCTATGAGTCCCCACCTTACATAACAGGACCCGAGCGGAGATGAGCGCCATGAGCGGAGCGGCGGATTCAAAGACCAGCGAAGCGGCGGATTCGAACACCAGCGGAGCGAGGCACGGGCGAGGCGGAAAACCCCGATCCAATGCGACGTGCTGGTGGCCGGGGCCGGTTCGGCCGGGCTTTCCGCCGCCCATGCCTTCGCGGCGCAGGGCCGCGAAAGTCCTCGTCGTCGGCAAGGTCGAGACCCATCTCGCCGGCCGCACCGTCGCCCTGTTCGAGGGGTCGCTGCGCTTCTACCGGGCGTTGGGCCTGTGGGCGCGCTGCGCCGATCACGCCGCCCCGATGGAGGGGATCCGCATGATCGACGACACCGGCTCGATCTTCCCCACCACGCCGAAGGAGTTCCGCTCGCGCGAAATCGATCTCGACGCCTTTGGCGAGAATATCGAGAATAATGCGTTGGTGGGGGAACTGGCGGCGGCGGCGCGCGAAAACGCCAATATCACCCTGGTCGAAGACCTGATCGATTATTTCGAGCTGAATTTTTCCGGCGCCAAGGCGCGGCTCGCCTCGGGCGGCTGGATCGACGCCAAATTCGTCGTCGCCGGGGAAGGCCGCAACTCGCAGGCGCGCCAGATCGCGGGGATCACGGTGAAAACCTGGTCCTATCCGCAGATCGCGCTCACCGTGCTGCTGGCGCACGACAAGCCCCACCACAATATTTCCACCGAGTTCCACAAGCGTTCGGGCCCCTTCACCTTCGTGCCACTGCGCGGACGCGAAGGCGCGCCCTATCGCTCCAGCCTGGTCTGGCTTGTTTCGCCGCGCGAGGCCCTGCGCCTGCAGGCCCTGCCGGCCGAGCAGCTCGCCGCCGAAATCGAAGACGAGGCGCATGGCTTGCTCGGCGCAATCCGGCTGGACGGGCCGTTGGGCGCATTCCCGATGGGCGCGCTGAAAACCTCGCGCGTCACCGGCCTGCGCATGGCGCTGATCGGCGAGTCGGCGCATCTCTTTCCGCCGATCGGCGCGCAGGGCCTGAACCTCAGCCTGCGCGACATCGCCAATCTCGTCGATTGCCTCGAAGGCGTGGACCTCGAAGAGCCGGACAAGATCACCCGCGCGCTGGAGAGCTACGAACGACAGCGCGCGTCGCGACATCGGCGTGCGCATCAACGGCATCGACATCCTCAACCGTTCCCTGTTGATCCACGCCTTGCCCGTTGATTTCGCGCGCGCTTTCGCCCTGACTTTCTTCTCCGCGATCGGGCCGCTGCGCCGCGCCCTGATGCGCGAGGGCGTGACGCCTCACGGCCCGACGCCGAAACTCATGCGAGCGCGGCCGCCGGCTGCTCGCCACGCAGCCGCCGCGAAGAGGATAAAGCTTGCGCATCGCCACCTGGAACGTCAATTCCGTCCGCATGCGCACGGAAGCCCTGCTCGCCTATCTCAGCGAGGTCCAGCCCGACGTACTCTGCCTGCAGGAGCTGAAATGCGTGGAGGAGGCTTTTCCGCGCATGGAGATCGAGGCGGCCGGCTATAATGTCGCCGTGCACGGGCAGAAAAGCTATAATGGCGTCGCCATTCTCGCCAAGGCGCCAATCGAGACGACCATCGGTCTGCCCGGCGACGAGAGCGACGCGCAATCGCGCTATATCGAGGCGGTCATCCCCTGCGGCGCGACCGTGGTGCGCGTCGGTTGCCTTTACCTGCCCAATGGCAACCCGATCGGCACGGACAAATACAGCTACAAGCTCGCCTGGATGGACCGGCTGATCCAGCATGCGAAAAAGCTGCTGGCTTACGAGGAGCCGCTCGTCCTCTGCGGCGATTACAATGTCATCCCCGACGCGCGCGACGTCTACGACCCCGCGGCCTGGATCAATGACGCGCTGTACGCGCCGCCGACGCGGGCGAAATTCCGCGAACTTCTGGCGCTGGGCTTTGTCGATGCGCTGCGGGCGACCACCGACGCCGACAAGCAATATACGTTCTGGGATTATCAGGCGGGCGCCTGGCAGCGAAACAACGGCTTGCGCATCGACCATCTTCTGCTGTCGCCGCAAGCCGCCGACCGGTTGCAGTCGGTGGCCATCGACCGCGACATGCGGGCGAAGGACAAGCCGTCCGACCACGTGCCGATCAGGATCGATCTCAAGGATTGATCGGAACTGCCAAGGTGTAGTTCGGCTTTGTCATGACCGTTTCGGTTCAAAGCGGCTTCGCACCGCAATAACAGATCATCGGCCAAGCTCTCGTTTCATTGGATGACTGTGAACGCCGACCTGAAGCGCTGCAAAAAGCTTCACGTCATTGTGAATAGGCTCCCGGAACCCAACGGGTTTTCCCCGTTGTCCACAGAAACTTAATTTGCAACTCTCGATTTAGTTGAAAGAATTAATAACCAAAAGGGTTGGTCACATGCGTGAAACATCGTTTTTAGTCGTGCCATTTGACGCCGACGCAGAAGGCGAATTGCGGCCGGGATCGCCAGCGCGGCTGGACACCTGGGAAGCGGCGCATTTCGCGGCGACCCAGGTTGTCAGCTACCATTCGGGGATAGCCGTTATCGAGGAGCCGGAAGGCGCGTTCGCCGAGCCCCAGATCCTCGAAATCCTCGGCTCGGTTTCGCCGGCGACGGTCAAGATCTTCGGCGCGAGATCAAAGTTGCAGAATTGCGGCCGCCTCGCTGAGCGCATGAGGCATTTCATGAACTGGGCGACGGCCGGAACGGAAGACGATGAGCCGGCGCAGAATTTCGCCGGGGCCATCAACGAGAAGCGGCTGGCGTTGAGGAAGCTGCCCCGCGCCTGCCAGCGGCAACCCACCTGAAGACAGGCAAGGCCGAAAAAGATCCGGCCCCCTTTGCGGGGGCCGGCCAATCTTAGCTGTGATGACTTTTCAATGCGCCTTGGGCGGTTCTTCCTTCGGCGGGCCGGTCATGACCGGAATGGTTTTCGCGGTCGTCACCTTTGCGGCGGGTTTCTGCACGGTCAGGTGCAATACGCCCTTTTCGTAATGGGCGGTGATCCCATCCGTCGCGGGTTCGAACGGCAACAGCACGGTGCGATAGAACGAGCCGAAGCGGCGCTCCATGACATGCCAGTCTTTGTCCTCGCGTTTGGTCTCCATGTTCTTCTCGCCGGAGACGATCAGACGGTCGCCCTCGACGCGAACCTTGATGTCCTTCTCCTCGACGCCGGGAATTTCCAGCGTCGCCTCAATGGCGTTTTCGGTTTCAGCAATATTCATCGCCGGAACCGGCGCCAGCGCAGCCATCAATCCTTGCCGCTCGGGCATTTCAAACATTTTTCCGAAATCGCGCCCGAACAGATCCCTTTCAAAGCTGCGGAAAGGATCCGTCATAAAGTCGCGCGTCCAGAGGTCCGGAAGCCGGGTTTTCATGACATCCTCCTGTCCGCCCCGCGAAACCGCTGTGGACACGGTTCCGGCAAGGCGCCAAGACGAGGGTTCCGTCCCGAACTGTCGGAAGGGGCCGAACCCCTCGCTACAACAACAGGATATTCATTTTTTAAAAAAATGCATTGACCGGGATCATTGACGCGTTTTCGCCTCCGAACCCGCGCGTTCGATCTTGTCGAGCGCTTCCGCCACGGCGTCGAACACCAGCAGGATCGAGGCGTGGCGGGCCTTGTAATCGCGCGCCGGCTCCAGCACGGCGGCGTCCGCGAACCGGCCCTGCGGCGGCGGCCCCTTCTCCTTCAGCATTTTCCGCATGGCCTCGCGCGCGGCGCGCAACTCGTCGGGCGCGGCGCCGATGATATGGCGTCCCATCACCGAACATGAGGTCTGGCCGAGCGCGCAGGCCTTGACCTCCTGGGCGAAATCGACGACGCGCCCGTCTTCCAGCGCAAGGTCGATGGTGACGCTGGAGCCGCACAGGCGCGAATGGGCGCTGGCGCTGGCCTGCGGCGCCGCCAGCCGGCCGAGACGCGGTATATTGGCCGCGAGCTCCAGGATTTTGCGATTATAGATTTCGTCGAGCATTTTTTCGCCGCCGGACGGACGAAGCGCCCGCTGATCCACAGATAGAGCGCGGGGCCCGGCGGCGCAACCGATGATGACGGCCCTAGTTTCCTCCGCCGCCGGCCAGAGCCAGCCACGCCTCTTCGTCGATGGTTTCCACGCCCAGCTCGCGCGCCTTGGCGAGTTTCGAGCCGGCGTCGGCGCCGGCGACCAGCAGGTCGGTCTTTTTCGAGATCGAGCCGGAGACTTTCGCGCCCAGACCGCTCGGCCATGGCCTTGGCCTCGTCGCGGGTCATGCGCTGCAGCGCGCCGGTGAAAACCACGGTCTTGCCGGCGACCGGGCTGTCGCCCTTCACCGCCTCCATCGCAAAAGTCCGCACCTGCGCCAGCAGCGCGTCCAGCGCCGCCTCGTTATGCGGCTCCATGAAGAAATCGGCCACGGCCTCGGCCACGACCTCGCCGATCCCGTCGATGGCGATCAGTCTTTCGCGCGCCTCGCTGCCGGCCTGCGCGCCGCGCGCCGCTTCGCGCAAGGCGTCGAAAGCTTTCGAACGCCCGCGCCAGCCTGATGGCGTTGGTTTCGCCGACATGGCGGATGCCCAGGGCGAAAATGAAACGGTTCAGCACGATCTCGCGCCGCGCCTCGATCGCGTCGAACAGTTTTTTGCGTCGAGAGCTTGCCGAAGCCGTCGAAATTCTCGATTTTCGTCAGGCTTTTGCCGTCGCGCTCGCGCAGGGTGAAAATATCGGCGGGCGTCCTGATCAGCTTCTTCTCGAAGAAACAGCGCGATCTGCCTGTCGCCCAGCCCCTCGATGTCGAAAGCGTTGCGCGAACAGAAATGCCGCAGTTTTTCAATGGCCTGCGCCGGACATACGAGCGTTCCCGTGCAGCGCCGGGCGACATCGGCTTCGCCGGTCCTGGGGTCGATTTCGCGTAGCGCCGCCGAGCCGCAGGCCGGACAGGTCTGCGGGAAATTCATAAGGCTTCGCTGCAGCGGGCCGCTTTTCCAGCACAACGCCGACGATCTGCGGGATCACGTCGCCGGCGCGCTGCACGATCACCGTATCGCCGACCCGCACGTCTTTCCGCGCAATCTCGTCTTCGTTGTGCAGCGTCGCGTTGGAGACGACCACGCCGCCGACAGTGACCGGGTCCAGCCGCGCCACCGGCGTCAGCGTCCCCGTGCGCCCGACCTGCACTTCGATCTCGCGCAAGACCGTCGTCGCCCGCTCAGCCGGGAATTTATGCGCGGTGGCCCAGCGCGGCGCGCGCGAGACGAAGCCGAGCCGCTGCTGCAGCGCCAGGTCGTCCACCTTGTAGACCACGCCGTCGATGTCATAGCCGAGCGAGGCGCGGCGGCTTTCGATGTCGCGGAAATGCGCCAGCATTTCCTCTCCGGAGTCTGCAGAGCGTGGTCAGCGGATTGACCTGCAGGCCAAAGCTTCGAAACGCCTCCATCATGCCCATTTGCGTATCGGCGGGCTGCGCGGAAAGCGCGCCCCAGGCATAGGCGAAAAATTTCAACGGCCTTTGCGCGGTGATCGCAGGGTCGAGCTGGCGCAGCGAACCCGCCGCCGCATTGCGCGGATTGGCGAAGAGCGGTTTTCCCGCCGCCGCCTGCCGCGCGTTCAGCGCCGCAAAATCCGCGTGGCTCATGAACACCTCG
This sequence comes from uncultured Alphaproteobacteria bacterium, assembly GCA_963710275.1. Taxonomy (GTDB): domain Bacteria; phylum Pseudomonadota; class Alphaproteobacteria; order Rhizobiales; family Beijerinckiaceae; genus Rhodoblastus. The sequence continues at coordinate 428,446 of CAVPZS010000002.1, forward strand.
CCGCGCGCCTCGAAAATATCGGGCGGCGAACCAACGAGCCTTCTCGGGATATCCTCGATCGTCCGCACATTGGCGGTGACGTCTTCGCCCTCGAAACCGTCGCCGCGGGTGGCGGCGCTGACCAGAAGGCCGCGCTCGTAGCGCAGAGAGCAGGACAGGCCATCGATCTTCGGCTCGGCGGTAAACCTGAACGGCGCGTCTGGCGGAACGCCGAGGAAGCGCCTGACCCTTGCGACGAACTCGAACAGCTCCTCGTCGGAAAAAATATTGCCGAGCGAGAGCATGGGCACGGCATGGGTGATTTTTGCGAATTTCTCGGAAGGCGACGCGCCGACCTTTTTGCTCAGCGAATTCTCGTCGGCCAGTTCCGGGAATTGCGCCTCAAGCTCGACATAGCGGCGGCGCAGCGCATCGTACTCCGCGTCGGAGACTTTCGGCGCGTCTTCCTGGTAATAGGCGCGATCATGGGCGGCGATGGCCTCGCCAAGTTTTACATGTTCGGCGCGCGCCTGCGCGAGTGCGTGGTTGTCGGTCATGGATTGAAAAATAGCGAATATTTTCGGGTTTTGCGAGCATCCCGCCGCCGAACCGCTTAGAGTAATGCGAGAGGCCCCTGACGCCGGCCTGTCCGCCCAGCCGATTTTTCGCCGCAAGGATTTCATCCATGATCGAACCCCTGCGCATCGTCCAGACCACGCCGCAGCTTACGGCCTGCATTCCTTTCAAAATCCCGCGCGAAGACATGCGCCTGGTCATCGGCCCGGGCCTCGCCGAACTGAAGGCTGCGGTCGCGGCCCAGAATGTTGCCGTGAGCGGGCCGTGGTTCACCCATCATCTGAAAAACCCGGCCGCGATTTTCGATTTCGAGCTCTGCCTTCCCGTCGCCGCGCCCGTCGCGCCGGAGAACCGCGTGACGCCCGGCCTGTGGCCGGCCATGAAACTTGCCCGGACCATTTATCATGGCGGCTATGAGGGGCTGGGCGCCGCCTGGGGCGAATTTCTGCAACGGATCGAAGCGGCAGGCCACAAGACCCGAGACGGCCTGTGGGAATGCTATGTCGTCGGTCCCGATGCGAGTGGCGACCCAGCCGCCTGGCGGACGGAATTGAGCAAGCCCCTCGCCTGACCTCTTCGACAGGCTGCGCCTCACCCTGGCGGTGGCGGTGGAAAACGGGTCACAAAAGCGCGGGCGCGCAGCAGGGCGTCATAAAGAAACTGCTCGGGCTCCCGCAGCCAGAGTCCGTCGTAACTCCTGGACTTTTCCTCCGAGACAAGGGCGCCGGGAGGCAGTTCGACCAGATTCGCCTGCCAGCCCGGCCACCAGCGTTTCGCCTTGGCGAAGGTGTGGGCGAGAAAAACGTCGCGGCGCGAATAGCCGTGATAGTCGAAGACGCAATTTTCGGTCGCGACAAAGACGTGATTGCCGGAAAAACCCTTTTCAGGCTTGATCCAAATGGCTTTCGCCCCACCCTGGCCGTAGCGTTCGAGGAAAGCGTAAGCCAGGATGTGACAGGCGCCGCAGGCGAAAAAAACCCGGTCGGGCAAGTCCCAATGCCGCTGGACGTCGTCCCGCCTGTCGAATTTGAGTCGGTACATGGGTCGAGCTTAGCTACCCTCGGAAACTCTGGCCATCCCGCCTGAAACTCACCGCTGCTTCGGCGCCGCCAGCCGCCGCTCGGCGCTCAGCCGCGCATAATGCCTGCGCACGAGATCTTCGCCATAGATGCGCTCCAGCTTGCGCACGGTGAAATGCCCCCAGGCGACGGAATTGAAGTGGTTTGTAAAGATCACGTTCAGCGTGGCGCCGCCGACCGCGCCGACGATGGGCACGGCGCTGGCCGCCGCCCGTTCCCAGACCGCTGCGGAAAAACGCGTAGTGACTTCGCCGGCGAAGGCCGCCGCCGCAGGCGCCGCGGTCGCCGAGGCCGCGACCGAGGTCGCGCCGCGCTCGACCAGAACGGTGGACACGTCGCTGGCCAGTTTGCCGAGCAGCGCCCGCGAGGCGTAATAGCCGACCTCCGCCTTGCCCTTGTCGAGCCCATAGCCGCCGAAGGCGAACACTTCGACGCAGGCGAGCCGCGCCTCCAGCGTGGTCAAGTCTTCGCCCATGTGCCGGGCGATGGCCGCGATGGAGCGCAGCATCAGCATGGTGGCGACCGGCAGTTCGACCGGCAGGCCAAGCAGCCCGACCGCGCCCGACACCGCGCCGGTCAAGCCGGTGAAGGCCGCCGCCAGCCGCGTTTTTGGCGGCTTCCTGTCCTCCGGGTCGAGCGATTTGATCGCGACATCAAGGGCTTTCAGCACCGCCTTCTCGATTCCCGCGTTGACGCCCCATGCGACGGGCTTGGGCAGGCGAGCGAAAATCTTCTGCATTGGCTGTCCGGCGTAATCGCCAATCTTTGCCGCCAGCCCATCGAACTCCAGCCGCTCGACCGCCCGCCCCAGCGCCTTTTCGTGCGCCGGGTGGAGAGTTTTGGCCGAAGCCTTGCGGCTCATCCGATCCGCATCAGCGGACGCAGGCCGTTCAGGCTGGCGATGATGGCCGATCCGTTGGAAATGAGGGCGGTCGCCGATGGGCTGATCAGGCCGCCCGGCAGCGCGAGCGCCAGCGCCACCGTGTTCATGCCGATGACGACGCCGTAATTCTGCTTGATCAGGCCCATCGCGCCGCGCGAGATTTCGACCGCCTCGACCAGCTTCCAGAGCGAATCCTCCATCAGCACCACGTCGGCGGATTCCTGCGTCACCTCGGCGCCGTATTTCATCGCCACGCCGACGTCGGCGAAACTCAGGGCTGGCGAATTGTTGATGCCGTCGCCGACCATGGCGACAACCTTGCCTTCCCTTTGCAGCTGCTGGATCGCCTCGGCCTTGTCCGCCGGCAGCATGTCGGCGAAATGGCCGGTGAGACCCAGCCGCTGGCTGACCGCGCGGGCGACGACGGCGTTGTCGCCGGTGAGCATGATGGCGTTCTTCACGCCCGAGGCGCGCAGCCGGGAAATGACCTCGCGGCTTTCCGAGCGGATCTGGTCGGCATAGGGGATGAGGCCGGCAAGCTTGCCGTCGGCGCCGACATAGAGGCAGGAATAGCCGCGCTCTTCCAGAGCCGCGCGGTCGCGCATGGCCTCACGGAAATCAATGCCGCTCTCGCGGAAGAAACGCTCGTTGCCGACATGGACGTAATGGCCGTCGACCTGGCCTTCGACGCCGCGGCCCAGGTGATATTGCGGCTCGTCGCACATCGGCACCAGCGCGCCGATCTCGCGGGCGCGCTCGCGCAGGGCGTCGGCGACCGGATGACGCAGCCGGCTTTCCGCCGCGGCGGAGAGGCCGAGCAGGCGCGAGGGATCCAGATGCTTCTGGTAGGAAAGCACTTCGCCGACCGCCGGCGAACCCTGCGTGAGCGTGCCGGTCTTGTCGAACACGATGGTGTCGACCTCGGCCAGCTTTTCCATGTGCCGGCCGCTCTTGATGATCATGCCGGCCCGCGCCGCGCGGGTCATCGACGACAGCACGGCCGTCGGCGCCGCGACTCTGATGCCGGTGCCATAGTCGACGATGACGAGGTTGAGGAAAGTGTTGAAATCTGCTGATAGCGCCGAGGCGGCGACAGCCACGCCCAGAGTCGGCGTCACCAGCTTGTCGGCGAGCTTTTCGGCATGGTTCTGCATGCGCGTGTCGCCGACCGGCGCGGAATCGATCAGCCGCACGATCTGGCCCGCCGTGGTGTTCGAGCCTACGCGTGTGGCCCGGATCGTCAATTGCCCTTCGCGCAGGACCGTGGCGGCGAAGGCGGCTTCGCCGACGCCGCGATGCACCGGCAGGCCCTCGCCGGTGATGGTTTTCTGGTCGATCGAGGCCGTGCCTTCGAGGATTTCGCCGTCGACCGGAATCATTTCGCCGGGATAGACGATGACATGGTCTTCAACCTCGAGTTCGCGCGCCAGCACCGAGACGATTTCGCCGTCGCGCAGCACCCAGGCGCGCTTGTTCTCGAATTCCAGCAATTCGCCGACCGCGCGCTTGGAGCCGGCGGCGGTGAGGTCGCGTATCCAGTCGCCCAGTTTGATCAACCAGACGATCAGGCCACCGGCCGTCTGGTTGTGGTGGGCGAGCGAGGCGGCGATGGCCAGCGTGTCGAGGAAATCGACATTGAGCCGATTCTCGCGCCGCAATATCCGCAAGGCGCGCAACGCAATCGGATAGGCGTTCCACAGCATCAGCGGGATGTTCAGCGACAGCAGCAGCGGATTGCCGGTGAGCGCCATGCCGAGCGACAGGGTCGGCAGCGCCAGGGGAACTTTCTTCGGCGGTTTTTCCTCGGCCAGCAGTTCACGCGCCGGATGCGCGCCGATCTCGTCCGCAGGCTGCGCCATGGCCATCGTCACGCGGAAATCGTCCAGCGACATCAACCGCAACCGGCCGATCAGCAGGCGCAGCCCCGGCTCCATGGAGGGGTCGAAGGTGACGACGATACTGGCGCAGCCATAATTGACGCCGGGCGCTGGTCACGCCGGATTGGGCGCGAAGGAAGGTCAGGGCCCGTTCCGTCAAGCCCCTTGTCGACGCAAAGCTTATGCGCGGCCAGCCGCACACGGCCGCGCATAAAATGGCGAATCGCAATTTCCATGCGCGGGATTACCCTTCAATCATTGCCGGCTCAGGCCGGGACGGCGCCTTTGGCCGTCATCGCGTCATGCGTGACCTGATGCTGATGCAGCTGGACCATGTGATTGATGGAAAACACCACCAGCACCAGCCACACCGGGGTCGCGGTATGCAGCCCCACGCCCATGATCGTTCCGACGATGAGTTCCGCCGCCAGCAGGATCTTCACGTCGACGTAATTGTTCGTGTGCTTCTTGATCGCCTGGTCGAGCCGGGTGAAAAAATCGACGATCACCTTCGCTGTGTGCGAATGCTGCGCCAGGAATTCCGCCTCTTTCTCGATGAATTCGGTGACCTCGTCGATTTCGCTGTCCAGCGGGCTGTAGCCGCCGGTCTGTTCCTCGACATGCTTGTGGACGTCCAGCGGGCGATCCGCATTGTACTTGAGCACCAGGCTGCCGGTGGTCGCGTTGACCGCAACGCTTTCGACCCCCGCCACGCCGACGAAGGATTGTGCGATCGCCGCCATCGCCTCGTGGTCGCCCTTGGCGGAGGGAATTTTCATCCGCACCCGGCCGGGCGTGTGATGCGCCAGATGCAGCTTGTGGCCCTTTTTCTTCGCCGCCGCCGGCGCGACGAGGCCGCCGGCGCTTTTGCTGTCCGAGGCGGCGGTCATTGCAGCGGCGCGCCCGCGCCCTTGGCCGCGGTCGCGGCGCCTTCGGCGTCGACTTCCGCCACGATGTCCTGCACGTGTTCGTGGGTCTCGGCCATAAATTCCTTGGTCTTCTGGCTGAAGCGATAGACGCCGCGCACCGTCGACTTGAACATCGGGCCGAGCCAGGAGCCGAGCTTCGGCACGTATTTCGGAGCGGCCACCGCGGCGACGCCGAGGATCACGCCCGGAAGCAGCGCGGCCTCGACGATGGCGACGCCGATGCCGATGACGCCGACGGTCGCCACGGTGGCGATCATGTCGCCTTCTTCCTGCGTGATTTCCGTATCTTCCGCTGGGGCTTCCAGATGAAGTTCATGAGCCTCGTCGACGTGCTCCTTCGGCGCTTCGTCATGGACTTTCTTGGCGGGAGACTTAACCATTTTCGACTTCCTCGAAATCGGTCGGCGCCAGCGAAAAAAATTTGCGCGCAACCATAAAATACAGGACGGCCGACCTGCGGGCGGCAGTTTCAATGCTTACTATGACACTTGTATTACAATTGCACGGCGGTGCGGCTTGCGCAACTTACTCAGCGTTATTCATCAATCGCGCCGCCGCCGCCCGGGCCTCGTCGGTGATTGTCGCGCCGGCGAGCATGCGGGCGATTTCCTCGCGGCGATGGTCGTCTTCCAGCGGCGCGACGCGGGTCGCGACCCGCGCGCCCTTGTCGGCGACGTCCTTGGAAATGCGCAAATGCCGCTCGGCGCGCGCCGCGACCTGTGGCGCATGGGTGACGGAGAGCACCTGCACCCTGGACGCCAGCCGCGCCAGCCTCTGGCCTATGGCGTCTGCCACGGCGCCGCCGACGCCGGTGTCGATTTCGTCGAACACCAGGGTCGGCGCCGAGCCTCGATCGGCCAGCACCACTTTCAGCGCCAGCATGAAGCGTGACAGCTCGCCGCCCGAGGCGACCTTCATCATCGGACCGGGCCGCGCGCCGGGATTGGTCTGCACCCAGAACTCGATCCTTTCCGCGCCTTCCGGCCCGAAAAGATCGGGATCGGTGACGATTTGCGTGGAAAAGCGCGCCCGCTCCAGTTTCAGCGGGCCGAGTTCGGCGTTGACCGCCGCGTCCAGCTCCTTCACCGCCGCCTGCCTCGCCTTGGTGAGTTTGGCGGCGCAGGCGCGATAGGCCTCGTTGGCGGCGTCGCGCTCTTTGGTCAGCTTCTTCAGTCGCGCCTCGCTGGCGTCGAGCGCCGCCAGATCGGCGGCGAATTTTTCCGCCAGCGCCGGCAAATGATCGACAGGCGCCGAATATTTGCGTGACGCCGCGCGCAGGGAAAACAGCCGCTCCTCCACCCGCTCCAGGGCGCGCGGATCGAATTGGGCGTCGCGCAGCGCCTGATCCAGCGTTTGCTGGGCGAGATCCAGCGCGGTCAAGGCGGCGTCGAGCGCCTTCAGCGAGGGCTCGATCAGGGCCGGCGCCTGCGCCTGGCGCCTGTCGAGCCGCCGCAGCGCGGCGGAGAGCGTGGAAATGGGCGAACCGTCGCCGCCGACGCTGTCATGGGCGTCGCGCAGGTCGCCGACCACTTTTTCCGCCTGCATCATGGCCGCGCGCTCGCCGGCGAGCTTTTCTTCCTCGCCCGGCTGGGGCTTCAGCTTCGACAGTTCTTCATGGGCGTGGGTCAGGAAATCGGCTTCCTTGCGCGCCGCCTCCAGCGCCAGCCGTTCATCCTGCAAGGCCTTTTCCGCCCGCCGCGCGTCCGCGTAGGCGGACCGCGTCTTTTCCACCAGCGGATCGAGGCCGCCATAGGCGTCGGCCAGAGCGCGGTGAGCCGCCGGATCGATCAGGGCCCGGTCGTCATGCTGGCCGTGGATTTCCACCAGTTCGCGGCCAATGGCCTTGAGCGCCTGGACGCTGACCGGCTGATCGTTGACGAAGGCGCGGCTGCGCCCATCGGCCATCTGCGCGCGGCGAAGGATCACGTCGCCATCGATGGCGAGCCCCTGCTCGGCCGCCGCCAGGCGCGCCGGATGGTCGTGCGGCGGATCGAACACCGCCACCACCTGGCCTTGCGGCCTGCCCGGAGCGCACCAGGGCGCCGTCGCCGCGTCCGCCGAGGGCCAGCGAAAAGGCGTCGAGCAGGATGGATTTGCCCGCGCCGGTCTCGCCCGTGAGCACAGTCAGTCCGGCGCCGAAATCGAGTTCCAGCCGGTCAATCAGAACAATGTCGCGAATCGCGAGCTGGACCAGCATGAAGAAACCGTCTCGTCTGTCACATCGGCGAACAGGCTCCCGCCAACTCCCATTGGATCAGATCGGCGAGCCAATTTCCAGCCTCGACGAAACGGTCAGCCCAATCCGACCTTCTTGAACGTCTTCGAAATCCAGGAATCGCTCGTGCTCCTGCGGCGACAGGCCGTCGTTCTTCAGCCGGTCGAAAGCGTCCTGGTACCATTGCGAATTGGGATAATTATGCCCGAGCACGGCGGCGGCGGTCTGCGCCTCGTCGACAATGCCCATGGCGAGATAGGCTTCGGTCAGGCGCTCGAGCGCCTCCTCGGCCTCGCGGGTGTTTTGATATTTCGCACAACACTTCACGGAAGCGGTTGATCGCCGCGGAGTAATTGTGTCGCGCTGGAAATAATAGCGGCCGACGTTGATCTCGTAGCCGGCGAGCTGGTCGCGGGCGACCTGGATCTTGAACGCGCTTCCGCGGCATATTGCGACTTGGGATATTTATCCAGGATGATCTGGAAATATTTGACGCCCTTGACGACATGGGCCTGGTCGCGATGCACGTCGGGCATATTGCCGTAGCTGGCCATGCCCGGCCAGATAATTGACATAGGCCGCAGTCTTCCGAATTGGGATAGAGCTGTCAGATAGCGGTCGGCGGTGGTGGCGGTCTCGGTGTACTTGTCGTTGAGATAATCGGCATAGACCTCCATCAGCAGCACTTCCGCGACCATTGCGAAAAGGGATATTGCCTCTGCACATCGGCGAAACGCTTGGCCGCGTTTTCGTAATCCTTCTTGTCCAGCTTGATAGCGCCTCATTATAGAGGCGGTCCGCCGGCACGTCCGGCTCGACCTTCATCTCGTATTTCGGCGGCGCGAAAGGATTGAGATCTTCCGATCGAAGCACCAGGCGGGGAGACCGCGCAGGTCGAAGCCGAGGACCGCAAGAGCGGCGGCGCCGAGAAGTTTCTGGCCGGTTGCATTCGGACGTTTCATATCAAGACGCTCTGCTAAAGATGCGCGAGGCTCCGGCGGAGCCGCATGCGGAAAATGCTTTTAGCCTGAACCGCGTCGCGGCGAAACCCGCCACGCGACCGCTATCCAAAGCGAAAGCGCAGGCCGCAGGTCAGCAAAAGCGATTTTTTGCGGCGTATTTTAAGACCGGCCGCGCTTCGGCCCGTGCCGGAGCGAAAATCTTGCCGAAACGAAGCTCCTGCGCGTCAGACCTTGCCAGCATGCGACAGGCGGCCGCGACTCCGGCCGCCTGGAAATGTGCGGACTTCTCAGCTGTCGGCTCAGCTGCGCTCTGGCAGGAAGGCAGGCGACGCGGCCAGGCCGAGATCGGCGCGGACGCCTTCGCGATGGGCCGGGGCCGATCTCGACGATGCGATAGGCCGTGCGGTCGGAAAACAGCGCCTCGAGCACCGCGACATTCATCTTGTGGCCGCCGCAATAGGAATGATAGGCGCCGATCAGCGGCGCGCCGGCCAGCGCCAGGTCGCCGACCGCGTCCAGCATCTTGTGGCGGACGAATTCGTCGCTATAGCGCAGGCCTTCGGGATTGAGGACGCGGCCTTCGTCAATGCCGACCGAATTGTCCAGCGAGGCGCCCAGCGCGAAGCCGGCCTTGACCAGACGCTCGACGTCGGCCAGGAAGCCGAAGGTGCGCGCGCGGGAAATTTCGCGGCGGAAGGCGGCCGGTGTCGAGATCGAGGATCTTGCGCTGGCGGCCGATCACGTCGCTGTTGAAATCGATCTCGACGTCGAGGCGGAAACCATTTCGGCGGGGCGCAATTCGGAGAAGGCGCGGCCATGTTCGACGCGCACGGTCTTCAGAATCTTGACGAAGCGGCGCGGAGCGGCGAGATGGCGGACGCCGACGCGGTCGATCGCCTCGACGAAGGCTGCGGCCGAGCCGTCCATGATCGGCACTTCCGGCCCATCGACTTCGACCAGGCAATTGTCGACGCCGAGACCGCTCAGGGCGGCGACGAGATGCTCGATGGTGCTGACCATGTGCTGCGCGCCGTCGCCGATGACGGTGCAAAGTTCGGTCATGGTGACTTTGGACCAGTTCGCTTCGATGCGCCGGCTGCCGCCATTGGGCAAGCCGCTGCGCAGGAAGACAAGGCCGGTATGGGCTTCGGAAGGATTGAGGACCAGGCGGACAGGCTTGCCGGAATGAACGCCAATGCCTCCTGAGAGCGACGACGCGGTCCCGGAGAGTGGTCTGAAAACTCGGCTTCATTTGCGTTCCGTCGGCTCGCCCACGCTCGAAAAGATCGCCGGCGGGATCGTTGCGGGACGCCCCTGTTCCGCCATATTTGCGGCGACGAGAGGGCGCATGGCGAGCGGAAGAAGGATTTCCGTTTCGGAGGGGAGTCAGCGTCAATCGCGCCGAATCCCTTGGCTCACCATACTCGCGAAGGTAACTTTTACGACGCGACAAACCAAATCACTCTTTCTTACGCGGCTGTTACAAATTAGCCTGATTTTCGCCCCAGCCCGCCTTAATCGAAAATAAGTCCGGCCTTTCCGGCGGCGGTTGTTGTTGCGGCGATGCCCGCTTGAATTCAGCAGACGCGCAAGATAAACTGTCGTTAACTTCGTTAAAAATGTATTGCGTTCTTTTGCTTGAATCTAAATCCGCCGCGATTAAAACGCTTCGCGGCGGGTGTTGTCTGTGGTCTGTGGACCGGGTTCAGTTCGACTGGCGGCGCAGGAAGGCCGGGATTTCGAGCTGGTCGTCCTCGGCGCGCGTCAGCGGCGCGGCCATGCGGGTCGATCGAGGCGCGACCGGGCGCTGCGTCGCCGGACGCTTGGCGTATTCGGCATGCACCGGCGACGGGCTGGGCTGGCGCGGGGGATAGGCGCGGGCGGGCCTGCGGCTGCGGCGCGGCGAGGCGCGGAGGCTGGGGCTCCACGCATGTTCCTCGGCCCGGCTCATGCCGAAGGTGGCGAGACGCTCAAGCAGGGTGCGACGGCGGGATTCCCCCGCCGGGGCTTCCGCGACGGTTTGTTGCGGCTGGCGGGTGCGCATCAGGGCCTGCGCATGCTCGGGAAACTCCTCGATCGAGGGCATGCGCTGCTGGCGCAAAGGCTGTTCGGGCGCCGGCGGAACGAAGACCGACTGGACGGGGGCCTCGACGCGGCGGACCGGCGCGGGCGCCTGCTCCGGATAGGCCTGCGGCTGCACGCGCTGCACGCGCACATCGCCCTGGTTCGGCGCATAGGCCGGCGGCGCCGGGGGCGCATAAGGCGCTTGGTAAGCCTGCGGCGCTTGCGGCGCATAGCCTTGCGGCGCGTAAATCGGCTCGACAGGCGCCGGGGCGGCCTGGACCGGCTCGGGCTGCGGCGCGGGCTGGGCGAAATAGGTTTCAGCCGCAGGCGCGGGCGCCGCCGGGCGCAGGGACTGGTTGGCTTCGGCCTGACGGGCCGCCGCCTGGGCGCGCAGACGCTCGCCGGCTTCGGCCAGGCGCTGGTCGTTCATGTCGACGACGCCGGCCGGCTTGTCGATGCCGGTGGCCACCACCGAAACGCGGATGATGCCGTCGAGGCTCGAATCGAAAGTCGCGCCGAGGATGATGTTGGCGTCCTCGTCAACTTCCTGGCGGATGCGGCTGGCGGCCTCGTCCACTTCGTAAAGGGTGAGGTCATTGCCGCCGGTGATCGAGATCAGCAGGCCCTTGGCGCCCTTCATCGACACTTCGTCGAGCAGCGGATTGGCGATGGCGGCTTCCGCCGCGAGGATGGAGCGGCGGTCGCCGGAGGCTTCGCCTGTGCCCATCATCGCCTTGCCCATGTCGCGCATGATGGCGCGGACGTCGGCGAAATCGAGGTTGATCAGGCCTTCGCGCACCATCAGGTCGGTGATGCAGGCGACGCCGGAGTAGAGCACCTGGTCGGCCATGGAGAAGGCGTCGGCGAAGGTGGTCTTTTCGTTGGCGACGCGGAACAGGTTCTGGTTGGGGATCACGATCAGCGTGTCGACCGCCTTGTGCAATTCCTCGATGCCGCCGTCGGCCAGACGCATGCGGCGCGCGCCCTCGAACTGGAAGGGTTTGGTCACGACGCCGACGGTCAGGATGCCCATCTCCCGCGCGCAGCGGGCGATGACGGGGGCCGCGCCGGTGCCGGTGCCGCCGCCCATGCCGGCGGTGACGAAGACCATGTGCGCGCCGGTCAGGTGGTCGCGGATTTCCTCGATCGCCTCTTCGGCGGAGGCGCGGCCGATTTCCGGCTGCGATCCGGCGCCGAGACCCTCGGTGACCTGCAGGCCCATCTGGATGATGCGCTCGGCCTTGGAGCTGGTCAGCGCCTGGGCGTCGGTGTTGGCGACAATGAAATCGACCCCGGCGAGGCCGGAGGCGATCATGTTGTTGACCGCGTTGCCGCCGGCGCCGCCGACGCCGCACACCATGATGCGGGGCTTGAGTTCGCGCAGTTCGGGCGCTTTCAGATTGATCGACATCGTTTGGCCTCTTCCTTGTCCGGTACTACGCCCGTGCCTGTTTGAACTTGGATCTGCATTCGACGTCCGGTCGGAGCCGGGCGCCTCGTCTGGTTAAAAACTGTCCTTCAGCCATCTGCCCACGCGGCCGATATAGGTTTTCGAGGGCGGGGCCTGGCCATGCCCGGCCCGGCCCGGTTCGAAATGCTCGTCGCTGGCGAATTGCGGATAAATGAGCAGGCCGATCGCCGCTGCAAAGCCGGGGTTCTTCGCCGATTCCGGCAGGCCCTGCACGCCGAGCGGACGTCCGATGCGCACCTGTCCGCCGAGAATTCTGCGCGCCGCCTCCGGCAGGCCGGTCAGCTGGCTCGATCCGCCGGAGAGAACGATGCGGCTGCCGGACGATGTCGCAAAGCCCGCCGCCTTGAGCCGGTCGCGCGTCAGTTCGAGAATTTCCTCGACGCGCGGGCCGATGATGCGCGCCAGTTGCGACTTGGGAACATGCACCGGGCTGTCGCCTTCTTCGCCGACCTGCATCACCGACAGCGATTTCGCGGTCGTCGGAGGGCGAGGAAATGGCGCTGCCATGCAGGGTCTTCAGTCTTTCGGCGTCGCTGAGCCGGGTGTTCAGCCCGCGCGCGATGTCCATGGTGATATGCTTGCCGCCGATCGCCACCGCGTCGGCATGCACCAGCTTGCCGTTGCGGAACACGCCCATGCCGACCGAACCGCCGCCGAGATCAAGCACCGTGGCGCCGAGCGCGGATTCGTCATCGACCAGAACCGCCAGTCCCGACGCATAAGGGGTGGCGACCACCGCCTCGACCGACAAATGGCAACGCTCGATGGCGAGCAGGAGATTGCTCAGCGCGGCGGAATCGGCGCTGACGACATGCAGGTCGGCGCCGAGGCGCTCGCCCATCATGCCCTTGGGATCGCGGATGCCGTTGGCGGCGTCGAGCGAATAGCTGGTCGGCAGGCTGTGAAGAATGGCGCGGCCCGGCTGGGCGGTGTGCAGGCTGGTGGCCTCGCGCACCCGGTGCAGGTCGCTTTCGCCGACGCCGCCCATCAGGGGAACGCTGGCGTGGAAATAGGCCGAACCGAGGCGGCCGCCGGTATTGGCGACGATCACGCTCTCGACCTGCACGCCGGCCATGCGTTCGGCCGCGTCCACCGCCAGACGAACGGCGGCTTCCGTCTCGTCCATGTCGATGACGACGCCGGCCTTGATGCCGCGCGAACGCTGATGGCCGATGCCAAGGATGCGGCGCGCGATGGGTGCGTCCGCGCAGCATGTCCGAGGGCTCGGCCGGGATCAGCTTGGCGATCAGGCACACCACCTTGGAGGCGCCGACGTCGAGCACGCAGAGGATCGCGCTCTTCCGCGACGAGATCGGTTTCATGCGGGGAAGGCTGACATGCGCGATCATGTGTGCGCTCCCTTGGCGTGAGTTTTGGAGGCTTCGCGCGCTGCGGCGGCTTCTTCGGTCAGGCGGACGTAAAGCTTGCCGGGAACCCGGAGATCCAGCGAGACGACATCCTTTTCCAGGACGCCCTTGTCCTGTTCGAGCCGCGCCAATTTTTCGACCGCCGCCTTCGGATCGGCTTCGGGCAGCATGACCTCGACGCCCGAGGCCATTTTGAGCGTCCAGCGCCGCTGCGAGACCAGAATGCCGGCGCGAATTTTCGGCCGCAGGTCGCCGGCGGCGGCGAGCAGGCTCGATGAATTCCTCGATGCGCAGATTGGCGCCATCGCCGACCACGAAAGGCAGGCCGGCGAATTTCTCATCGTGGAAAACGTCGATCGGCGCGCCGTCGGCGGCGACGATGGAAACGACGCCGTCCTTCTGCCACAGGCCAAAAGGCTGGCGCTCGACGATTTCGATGACCAGCCGTCCCGGATAGAGTTTTCGCACGGTGGCATTTTTCACCAGCGGCACGGCGAGAAGCTTGCGCCTGATGTCGTCCACGTCGAGGAAGGGCAGCGACTGGCGGGCGTTGACCCCGGCCGTGTCGAGAATCTGCTTGTCGTCAAGCTCGATCTGTCCGGCCACGGTGACGGAATCGACGCCGAAACCCAGGTCGCGGGCGATCAGGTCGCGCGGCGGCCATTGTCCCGGACGAAGGCGTCGTATTCGCCGCCGAGCTTGGCGCCATAGATACCGACAGACGCCGATCAGGAACAGCAGGCCGAGGCCGAGGCTGAGGCCGGGAAGACGCAGGAATTCGACGAGGCTGCGCCGCCAGTTGTCGCCCTGGCGATGGCGCTGGCGCAAGTCGTTTGCCCGGCGCCGTCCTGGCGCGGGGTGCGGCAAGATGGAAGGGCGACGACGCAAAGGCGCGGTTCTCCAGCGCGGCGGCAAAAACAGGATGCGCCGCCGCAAGGGCTGGTCTCCAGCCCGTTTACCGATCGCAGGAGGCGTCTTCCACCATCCATCTAACAAGCTCACCGAACGATCATGCCGGCATATGCGGCCATTTCAGGCGCTAGGGACGTCTCGGTCATGCCTGGCTGGGTGTTGACTTCCAGACACGACGAGCTCTCCCGTTCCTTCGGGGCGATCGTCATATCGGAAGTCGGTTCGGCTGACGCCGCGACACCCGAGCGCCCTATGCGCCTTCAACGCCAACTCTTGAATGATTTGGTAAATATTTCCTTTAACTTTTGCCGGAAGTTCGTGAATCGATCCTCCCGCCGCATATTTTGCGGTGAAATCGTACCAGCCGCCGCCGGCGGCCTTGATCTCGATGACGTCGAGCGCCCGGTCGCCCATCACGGCGCAGGTCAGTTCGCGTCCGGCGATGAATTTTTCCGCGAGCATCAGATCGCCATGGCTCCAGTCGGGGCGCAGCAGCTCCTGCGGCGGGTGCGAGCGTCCCTCCTGGACGATGAACACGCCATAGGACGAGCCCTCCGAGACCGGCTTCAGCACATAGGGCGGCGGCAGGACATGGGCCTTGGCCGCCTCGAAGCGGCTGACCACCTTGCCCGAGGGAACCGGCACGCCGGCCGCCGCCATGACGATCTTCGCCTTGTCCTTGTGGGCGGCCAGCGCGGAGGCGAGCACGCCGGAATGGGTATAGGGAATGCGCAGGGTCTCCAGCACGCCCTGGATCGGGCCGTCCTCGCCGCCCGGTCCGTGCAGGGCGTTGAACGCGACGTCGGGGGCGAGGTTCGCCAGCACTTCGCCACGTCGCGGCCGACATCGACGCGGGTGACACGGAAGCCTTCCGCTGCTCCAGCGCTTTCGCGCAAGCCTCGCCCGAACGCAGCGACACGCTGCGTTCGCTCGAAAGGCCGCCCATCAGCACCGCGACATGTTTGGTCATGGTTGTTCCGTCTCTCAATGTAAGGACGTCCCGTCCATTGCGGGAGAAGGTGCGCGGAGCGCGGATGAGGGGGCAATCCGTTAAGGTCGATCTTGCGAATGATAACAGGTTCAGCGCCACGTGCTGCGCCAACTTCGCTTCGTCGTCCTTGACCGCCTTCCTCGCAATGACGGCGGCAATTTCGTTCGTTGCGTATTCAAGCCTTCACGCCGATGCGCTTGATTTCCCAGTGCAGCTCCACGCCGGTCGTCGGCCTTAACCCTCGCGCGCACCTCGTCGCCGAGGTTCTCGATGTCGGCGGCGGTGGCCGCGCCGCGGTTGATCAGAAAATTGCAATGCATCTGCGACACCTGCGCGTCGCCGACGACAAGACCCCGGCAGCCGGCCTTGTCGATCAATTGCCAGGCCTTTTCTCCCGGCGGGTTCTTGAAGGTCGAGCCGCCGGTCTTTTCGCGGATCGGCTGCGAAGCCTCGCGCGCCTCCGTGATGCGGTCCATCTCCGCCAAAATCGTCGTCGGGCTCTCCGGGCCGTCCCTGGAACAGCGCGCTGGTGAAGATGATGTCCTCAGGCGCGCCGCTGTGGCGATAGGTCATGTGCAGTTCGTCGACCGTGAAGGTCCGGATCGCGCCCGTTGCGGTCAACGCCTCGCGCCTCGATCAGCACATCCTTGGTCTCGCCGCCATGGGCGCCGGCGTTCATGCGCAACGCGCCGCCAATGGAGCCGGGAATGCCGCGCAGAAACGCCAGGCCGTCGAGGCCGGCGTCGGCGGCGGCGCGGGCGACGCGCATGTCGGGCGCGCAGGCGCCCGCGCGCAGGCGATCGCCCGGCTCGACCGCGATCTCGCCAAAGGCCTTGCCGCCGAGGCGGATGACCACGCCCTCGACGCCGCCGTCGCGCACGATGAGATTGGAGCCGAGGCCGATGATCGGTCACCGGAATGGCCGGATCGCAGATTCTGCAGGAAATAGGCGAGGTCAGCCTCGTCCGCCGGGCTGAACAGCGCCTGCGCCGGGCCGCCGACGCGGAACCAGGTGAAGGGCGCGAGCGGCTGGTTGGCGGCGAGGCGGCCGCGCAGGTCCGGCATCTTGGCCGCGAGCACGCCGGTCATGTCGGCGAAATGAACAGTCATGCGAAAACCCCGTCGAGCCAGGCGCGAAACATTTGCTTGCCCGCCGCCGCCGTCTGATGGCCAGAGCGCGCCGCCTGGGCGCGGATTTCTCGCACGTCGATCCCCGCCTTGCCAAGCTCGACCGTATGGCCGATCAGCCAGGCTTCGATCGCCTTCGGTTCGACCTCGACATGGAATTGCAGCGCAAGAGCGTAGGCGCCCAGTGAAAACGCCTGATGCGGGCAGATTTCGGTAAAGGCGAGATTTTCGCCGCCGGGCGGGACGGCGAAGGCGTCGCCGTGCCAGTGCAGGACTTTTTCGCCCTCGAGCGCGGCGAGCGGCGAGGCGCGGCCGCCGGCTGTCAGGCTCAGCGGCCCATAGCCGATTTCCTTGGCCGGCCCGGGCGCGACCTTCGCGCCCAGCGCCGCCGCCATCATCTGCGCGCCCAGGCATATGCCGAGCGTCGGCTTGCGCGCCTTCAGCCGTGCGCCGATGGCGGCGATTTCCGCCGCCAAGGAAGGGATAGGCCTCGGTCTCGTAAACCCCGATCGGTCCGCCGAGCACGACCAGCAAATCGCAAGCCGCGATCTCGGCTTCGGGCAAGGGCTCGACGCCGATCTCGCATATGCGGGTCGTGAAGCCAAAGGCCGGCAAGAGATCCGCCAGCACGCCCAGGTCCTCGAAGGCGACATGGCGCAGGACCAAACAAGTCCGGCTCATGCGAGTCCTGCTCATGCAGGCGCCTTTTCCGCCAGTTGACCCGGCAGGGCATAGGCCCATTGGGTGATGTTGCCGGCGCCGAGCAGCACCACGTAGTCGCCGGGCTTGGCGAGCTCGCGGATCATGCCGGGCAGCGCCTCCGGATTGGGCAGCGCCTGCGCGTGGCGATGGCCATGCGCCTTGATCGCCGCGACGAGCGAGTCCTTGTCGACATTCTCGATCGGCGCCTCGCCCGCCGCATAGACATCGGCGACGATGACGCAATCGGCGTCGTTGAGGCAGGTGGCGAACTGGTCGAACAGAGATTGCAGGCGGGTGTAGCGATGCGGCTGCACCACGGCGATGACCTGGTTGGTGGTCGACGCCCGCGCCGCGCGCAGCACGGCCGCGATTTCCACGGGATGATGGCCGTAATCGTCGAAGATGGTGGCGCCGTTCCATTCGCCGGTGCGGGTGAAGCGGCGCTTGACGCCGCCGAAGGCCGCCAGGCCCTTGCGGATGTTGTCGACGCCGACGCCGAGTTCATAGGCCACCGCGATGGCCGCCGTGGCGTTGAGCGCGTTGTGGTGGCCGGGCATGGGCATCACCAGTCCGTGCAGCGCCACTTCGCGCCCGTGCAGGCGGTCGCGGATGGTGACGTCGAAGCGCGACACGCCGCCGGTGAGGTCGATGTTCGACAGGCGCACGTCGGCCTGCGGATTCTCGCCATAGGTGACGACGCGGCGGTCCTCGATCTTGCCGACCAGTTCCTGCACCGTCACATGGTCGAGGCACATGACCGCGAAGCCGTAGAAGGGCAGGTTTTCGACGAAGGAGCGGAACGCCTCCTTGATGGCGTCGAAGGTCTTGAAATGATCGAGATGCTCGGGGTCGATATTGGTGACGACGGCGACGTCGGCGGGCAATTTCAGGAAAGTGCCGTCGCTCTCGTCGGCCTCGACCACCATCCATTCGCCTTCGCCGAGGCGGGCGTTGGTGCCATAGGCGTTGATGATGCCGCCGTTGATCACGGTGGGGTCCACGCCGCCCGCATCGAGCAGGGTCGCCACCAGCGAGGTCGTCGTCGTCTTGCCATGGGTGCCGGCCACCGCGACGCATTGCTTGAGACGCATCAGTTCGGCGAGCATTTCCGCGCGGCGCACGACGGGAAGGCGTTTTTCGCGCGCCGCCGCCAGTTCCGGATTGTCACGCTTGATGGCGGTGGAGACCACCACCACCGCGGCGTCGCCGAGATTTTCCGCCGCATGGCCGACGAAGACCCGCGCGCCCTTTTCCCGCAGGCGCTTGACATTGGCGTTATCAGAGGCGTCCGAGCCCTGCACGTCATAGCCGAGGTTCAGCAGCACCTCGGCAATGCCGGACATGCCGATGCCGCCAATGCCGACGAAATGGATGGGGCCAAGATGGCTCGGCAGTTTCATGCGCATTCTCCACATGAGCATTTTCGGGCGTATCGTGACTTCTGCGCGAAAACACATGTTAAAACAAAAATATGCAGGCCTTATCCAATCCTCAGGGATCAGATGAAGACCTAACGTCAGAGACCGGCGGTCTTGATCGTCAGTTCGGCCAGCCTCTCGGCGGCGTCGGGAACGCCCGCGCTCTTGGCCGCTTGCGCCCCGCGCGTCAAGTCCTTTGGGTCACTCAGCGCCTTGACCAGCGCCTGCGCCAGCCACTCGGGGGTGAAGCTGGTCTGGCGGACCACTTCCGTCGCCCCGGTCTTCGCCAGATGGGCGGCGTTGGCCGCCTGGTCGGCGTCGAGCGCATGGGGAAAGGGCACGAGGATCGACGGACGGCCGATCACCGCCAGTTCCGAGACGGTCGAGGCGCCGGCGCGGCCGATGACGAGATGCGCCTGCGCGATGCGCGCCGGCAGGTCGGAGAAAAACGGCGCGACGTCGGCCTCGACCTTAAGCGTGGAATAGGCGCTCGACACCCGCGACAAATCTTCGCCGCGCGCCTGCTGCGCGATGACCAGCCGGGCGCGTTGATCCCCAGTCAGCATGGCCACCGCCGCCGGCACGACGTCCGACATGATCCTCGCGCCCTGCGAGCCGCCGGTGACGAGCAGCCGCAACTTGCCGTCCTGAAAGCCCGGATAGGGCGTCTTCGCCGCCTCCAGCACCGCCGGGCGCACGGGATTGCCGACATGAACGACGCGCTGGCGCAGGGCCTCGGTCAAGCCGGCGATTTCGGGAAAACCCGAAGCGATGACCCTTGCGCGCTTGCTCAGGAACTTGTTGGCGCGGCCCATCACGGCGTTCTGCTCGTGCAGGATCAGCGGCGCGCCTTTCAGCGCCGCGGCGATCGCCGGCGGCACGGTGGGATAGCCGCCGAAGGAGACGACCGCGCGGGGCTTGATCTTGGCCAGCAGGTGATAGGCTTCGAGAACGCCGTTCAGCAATGTCAGGCCGGCGTGGATCTTGCCCTTCAGCGAGCCGCCCATCGGCGTCGCCGAGGCGATTTCATGCACTTCCTCGGCCGGAAACGCCTCGCCATATTGCAGCGCGCGTTCGTCGGTCGCCAGTTGCACGCGGCAGCCGCGCGCCTTCAAGGCGTGAGCCAGGGCCTCGGCGGGAAAGAGATGGCCGCCGGTTCCGCCGGCGGCGAGCAGGATCAGCTTGTCGGGCGCCTGGTCTTCAATGTCCAGGGTGTCGGTCATTGTGCGGGGGCTCCGAGGGATTCTCCTGCAGGCGCGCTCGATCTCATGGCTTCTTGCGCCGTTTCTTGCGCCTGATCGAACAGGATCGCCGACCGCGGACGCTTGCGCGTCACGGCGATGAGGAAACCCATGCCGATGCCAAGCGAGATCAGCGACGAGCCGCCGTAGGAGATGAAAGGCAGCGTCATGCCCTTGGCGGGCATCAGATGCAGGTTGACCGCCATGTTGATCGACGCCTGGATGCCGAACAGCAGCACGAGCCCGGCGGTCGCGAAACGGCAGAACGGATCCTCGTTGACCGAGGCCTTCAACAAACCGCGCAGCACGATGAAGGCGAAAAGCGCGACAATGGCCATGCAGAACACCAGGCCGAACTCCTCGCCCGTGACGGCGAATATGAAATCGGTATGGGAATCGGGCAGGATGCGCTTCAGCGTTCCCTCCCCCGGTCCCTTGCCGAACCAGCCGCCGGAAAGAAAGCTTTCCATGGCCGTGTCGACCTGGAACGTGTCGGCTATGCCGCCGGTCTGGCCGGGATCGATGAAGTGCATGATGCGCGCGCGCACATGCGGCACGAATTTATAGGCCAGCAGGATCGCGGTGACGCCGAAACCGCCGAGGCCGGCGATCCAGAACCAGTGCAGTCCCGCCATGATGAACATCAGGCCCCAGACCAGCGAGATCAGCATGGTCTGGCCAAAGTCCGGCTGCATGATCAGCGGCACGACAGTCGCAGGCAGGAGCGCCAGCGCCAGCCAGTTTCCAGGCACGTCGCGCCGCCTCGCCCCTTCGGAAATCGCCCAGGCGGCGAGGACGACGAAGCAGGGCTTGACGAATTCCGAGGGCTGGCAGCCGAAGATCCAGCGCCGCGCGCCCTTCACCTCATGGCCAAACAGCAGCGCCGCGAAAACCAGGCCCATGGCGAGCGAGATAGCCGAGCAAGGCCGTGCGCCGCACATGGCGCGGCGACAGGAATGACAGGCCGAACATGATCGCCACGGTGGGGATGAGGAACTCCACCTGCTTGTTGACGAACTGGAAGGGCGGCAGATGCAGGCGGTCGGCGACCGGCGGGCTGCCCGCCATGATCAGGACCAGTCCCAGCACGATCAAGGCGCCGAGGGCGGCCAGAAGCCAGCGGTCGACCGTCCACCACCAGGCGGCGACGGCGGAGCGCTCCGCGCGAGAAACCATTTCAGCCCCCTCTTCCCAGCCGTCGGCTCATCGTCAGAACAGCGCCGCCTGGGTTTCCTCGCCCAGCAGGCGCTTGACCTCAGTGCGGAAGTAATCGCCGCGCTTTTCGAAATTGGCGAATTGATCGTAGGAGGCGCAGGCCGGCGACAGCAGCACCACCGGCTCCGCGGCGTCCTGACGCCGCGGCGTCGCGCGCGGCGGCGTCGGTCGCGGTGTCGAGCGTCTCGCAAAGTTCGTAGGGGACGTGGCCCTCGAGCGTTCTTGCGAAGTCGTCCGCCGCCTCGCCGATCAGATAGGCCTTGGCGATCTTGCCGAACAAGGGCCGCAGCGGCTCGATGCCGCCGGCCTTGGCCTTGCCGCCGACGATCCAGTAGATGTGATCGAAACTGAGCAGGGCCTTTTCCGCCGCGTCGGCGTTGGTGGCCTTGCTGTCATTGACGAAGAGCACTGCGCCTTTCTTGCCGACCTGCTCCATGCGATGGGCGAGGCCCGGGAAGCTGCGCATGGCCAGGCCGATTTCGTCATGCGGAACGCCGAGCCGTTCGCCGCCGCGAACACCGCCGCGGCGTTCTGGCCGTTATGCGCGCCGCGCAAGGCCGGCGAGCGGCCGAGATCGACGAGGGTTTCGTCCAGCGTCTTCAGCGCCGGCAGCGCGAAGGCGCGGCGCAGCCGCCCGGATTCGTAGCAGATGCTCGCCAGGGCGTTGGGCCGCGTATTGGCGATTCCCGATCACCGCATGTTTCCCGGCCTTGCAGATACTGGAAGATCGCCTCGCACCAGGCGTCGTCGCGCCCGATGATCGCGTAATCCGCCGCCTCGACCAGCCTCTGCTTGATGGCGGCGTAATTCTCCATGCTCCCGTGGCGGTCGAGATGGTCCGGCGTCAGGTTGAGCAGCACGCCGACGCTGGGCGCCAGCGACGGCGCGAGATCGATCTGGAAGGTCGAGCATTCGATGACATGGACGCGATTGTCCGATGGCGGCTCCAGGGCGAGAATGGGAACGCCGATATTGCCGCCCATCTGCACATCGCAGCCGGCCTCGCGCAGCACATGGGCGGCAGAGCGCCGTGGTCGTGCTCTTGCCATTGGTGCCGGTGATGGCGATCAGCGGCGCAGCCGGCGCATGGGCGGCGCGTTCGCGGCAGAACAGCTCGATGTCGCCGATGATCTCCAGTCCGGCCTCCTGGGCCCGTTTCGCGGTCCAGTGCGGCTCGGGATGGGTGAGCGGCACGCCCGGCGTGAGGATCAGCGCCGAGAGGCGGCCCCAGTCGGCGTGGTTGAGATCGAACAGCATCTGGCCGAGCCCCTCGGCCTCCGCTTTTTCGCGGGCGGCGGGCGCGTCGTCCCAGGCGTGCAGCAGGGCGCCGCCGGCGATGAGGGCATGGGCGGTGGCGAGGCCGGAGCCGCCGAGGCCGAACAGCGCGACCGCGCGCCCCTTGAATGTGGTGACAGGGATCATCAGCGCACCTTCAATGTAGTGAGGCCGATCAGGGCCAGGACGAAGGCGACGATCCAGAAGCGCACCACGACCTGCGGCTCGGACCAGCCCAATTGCTCGAAGTGATGGTGGATGGGCGCCATCTTGAACACCCGCTTGCCGGTCATCTTGAAGGAGCCGACCTGGACGATGACCGAGAAGGCCTCCATCACGAACAGGCCGCCGACGACCGCCAGCACGATTTCATGCTTCACCGCCACGGCGATGGCGCCGAGCATCCCGCCCAGCGCCAGCGAGCCGGTGTCGCCCATGAAGATCTGCGCCGGCGGCGCGTTGAACCACAGGAAGCCGAGGCCGGCGCCGATCACCGCGCCGCACATGACCGTGAGTTCGCCCGCGCCGGGCACGTAATTGATGCCGAGGTAATGGGCGAAGATTTCATTGCCGGCGAGATAGGCGATGATGGCGAAGGTCGCCGCCGCGATCATGACCGGCACGATGGCGAGGCCGTCGAGGCCGTCGGTGAGATTGACCGCATTGCCGGCGCCGACGACGACAAAAGCGGCGAAGGGCAGGAAGAGCCAGGCGAGATCGACGATCCAGCCATGGATGAAGGGCGCCGCCAGCTTGGTCGCAGGGGCGCTGACGCTGAAGGGCGCGATGAACGCGTGGAAGAAATCCCCCAGCGAGGTCACGGGCGCCGCGGCCGAGGCGCACATCATGAAATAAGCGGCGAGGATCGCGACGCCAGCCTCGCCGCCGAGGCGCGCGCGGCCTGAAAAACCCTTGTGGCTCTGCTTGGTCACCTTGAGATAGTCGTCATAGAAGCCGATGGCGCCGAAGCCGAGCGTCACGAACAGCACGATCCACACATAGGCGCTGCGCGGATTGGCCCAGAGCACGGTGGAGAGCGCCATGCCCGAAAGGATCATCAGCCCGCCCATGGTGGGCGTGCCCTTCTTGGCGAGATGCGATTGCGGGCCGTCGCTGCGGATCGGCTGGCCCTTGCCCTGCTTCAGGCGCAGCGAGGCGATGATGCTCGGCCCGAAGAAGAAGACGATGGCCAGCGACGTGGCGGAGGCCCCGGCGGCGCGGAAGGTGATGTAGCGGAAGACGTTGAGCGGACCGAAGTGATGTGAAAGTTCCGCGAGCCATGTCAGCATTCTTCAATCCTCGATCTTCTGCTTTTCGGGCGCGGCGCAACGGGCTTTCAGGCCCGCGACCAGCGCATGCATGCGCGAGCCGTTCGAGCCCTTGACCATCACGACGTCGCCGGGACGCAAAGCCTCCGCGACCGAAGACTCCAGCTGACTGGCGTTTTCCGCCCAGGCGCCGCGCTTTTGCGGCGGCAGCGCGTCAAAAAGATGGCGCATCAGCGGGCCGGCGGCGAAAACCAGATCGACGCCGTGACGCTGGAGCGCCTCGCCCAACGCGAAATGCAGCGCGGGCGCGGTCGCCCCCAGCTCCAGCATGTCGCCGAGCGCCGCGATGCGCCGGCCTTCGCCGGCCGGCTGGGTCTGGCCCAGGACCTCGATCGCGGCCCGCATCGAAGCGGGATTGGCGTTGTAGCTCTCGTCGATCAGCAGGAATTCGCTGTCCTCGCGCTCGGGATCGAGCCGCAATTTTTCGCGCGCGCCCCGGCCCTGCGGGGCCGCCACGGCGGCAAGCGAGGCGGTGGCGGCCCCAAGGTCGAGGCCGACGGCGCGGGCTGCGAGCAGCACGGCCAGGGCGTTGAGCGCCATGTGCCGCCCCGGCGCGGCGAGGGTGAAATTCAGGTCCTCGCCGAGCACATGGGCCTGGACCCGGGATGCGTCCTGTTCCGGGTCGAACTGCACGAGCCGCGCGTCGGCGGCGGGATTGGCGCCGAAGGTGAGCATGTAGCCGGCGGGCGAAGTTTTCGCCGCCGCCTCCAGCACGCCGAATGTCTCGGCGTCGCGGTTGACGATGGCGACGCCGCCCTTGACCAGGCCCGAAAAGATTTCCGCCTTCGCCTTGGCAATGGCCGCGACATTGGGGAAATGCTCCAGATGCACCGGCCCGACATTGGTGATGATCACGACATGGGGCCGCACCATGTCGACCAGCGGCGCGATCTCGCCCGGATGGTTCATGCCGATCTCGAACACCGCATAGCGGGCCGTATCAGGCAGGCGGGCGAGCATCAGCGGCACGCCCCAGTGATTGTTGTAGGACTTGTCCGAGGCGTGGGTCTGCCCGGCGTCGGAAAGCACTTTGCGCAGGGCCTCCTTGGTCGAGGTCTTGCCCACCGAGCCCGTTACGGCGATGATTTTCGCCCGGCTGCGCTTGCGGGCGGCGCGGGCGAGGCCTTCCATCGCCTTGAGCACGTCGCGCACGACATAAAGCGAGCCGAGCTTTTTCAGCGCATCGGCATGGGCCTCGTCGACGACGGCCGCCGCGGCGCCGCGTTCAAAGGCTTTTTCCACATAATCGTGGCCGTCGCTGTTGTCGCCCTTGATGGCGAAGAACAGATCGCCCGGTTGCAGGGTGCGCGTGTCGATGGAGACGCCGGTCACGCCTTCCGGCACGGCGCCGGAAACGCGGGCGCGCAAGGGCGCGACAAGACCGAGACCGCTCCACAGGAAACCCGTCATTGCGCAACCTCCCCGAGCGCGCGAAGCGCCTCGTCCCGGTCGCAGAAAGGCAGCACGTCCTTGCCGACGATCTGTCCGGTTTCATGACCCTTGCCGGCGATCAGCAGCACGTCGCCCGCGCGCAGCATGTCGACCCCGGCGCGAATGGCCTGCGGCGCGGTCGCCGATTTCCTGCGCGCCCGGCGACGCGCGACCCGGCCAGAATCGCGGCGCGGATGGTCGCGGGTTCCTCGGAGCGCGGATTGTCGTCGGTGACGATGACGACATCGGCGCCCTTGGCCGCGATTTCGCCCATGATCGGCCTTTTTCCCTGCGTCGCGGTCGCCGCCGCAGCCGAACACCACGATGAGCCGGTTTTTCGCGAAGGGGCTTAGCGCCGCCAGCGCCTTTTCCAGCGCGTCGGGCTTGTGGGCGTAATCGACGAAGACCGGCGCGCCCGATCTTTGTCGCCGACAAATTCAAGCCGTCCCGGCGCGCCCCGCAGATTTTCGAGCGCTGCGAAAACCTGGTCCGCGGGACAGCCGACCGCCAGCGCCAGCCCCGCCGCGACCAGCGCGTTTTCGGCCTGGAAGGCGCCGGCCAGCGGCAGTTTCACGCGAATGTCCCGGCCTTCGATAAACGAGATCGAGCAGCAGCGAAAAGCCTTCCGCCTGCATGGCCTTCAGCCGCAGGCCCTCGCCCTTGTCGCCCACCGTGAAAACACCCGCAGGCCGCGCGCAAAGCAGGCGTCGATGACGCGGGCGGAAAAATCGCCGTCGGCGGCGATCACCGCGCGTCTGGCCCGGCTGCAGCAGCGCGTCGAACAGGCGCAATTTGGCGGCGAAATAGTCTTCGAGATCGGCGTGGTAATCGAGATGGTCGCGCGACAGATTGGTGAAAGCCCGCGGCCGTCAGGCGCACGCCATCGAGACGGCGCTGGTCGAGTCCGTGCGACGACGCCTCCATGCGCGAGATGGGTGACGCCCTCCCCGCCAGAGCGTCGAGCGTCCTGTGCAGGGTCACCGGATCGGGCGTGGTCAGCGAGCCATAGACCGCGCCCGACGGTTTTATGACGCCGATGGTGCCGAGCGACGCGGCGGAAAGCCGCAAGCGGCAAAAATCTGGCGGGTGAAATCGGCGACCGAGGTCTTGCCGCTGGTGCCGGTGACCGCGACGATATTTTCCGGCTGGCGCGGAAAGAGCGCGGCGGCGGCGCGCGACAGGGCGGCGCGGACATCCTCGACCCGCATGAAGGGCGCGTCGGCCAGATCGCCGGTTCGGGCGGCTTTTCGCCGACGATGGCGACAGCGCCGGCGGCCAGCGCCTGCGGCGCAAAACTCATGCCGTCGGCCTTGGCGCCGGCGACGGCGAAGAACAGCGAAGCCGGGCGCGACCGCGCGGCTGTCTGCCGTCACGCCGGTAACTTCGAGCGCGCGCGAAATTGTTCGGGCGCTTCGGGAAGCAGGGCGTCGAGGCGCATCAATGCTCTCCCCCGGGGATCTGGTGCCGGCGTGTTGGCGAAGCCATAGCCCATGCGCGCCAGCAGCGGGAAGGGGGCGGTCGGCAGCTCGAGGCGCGGCTCAAGGCCCAGCAGCGGGCTGACGCGCTCGATCAGCCGCCCGGTGACATAGCCGGAATTATAGGCGGCGGTGGCGAAATGGCCGTCTTGCGGCGAGGCCCTGCGGCTCGTCCATGACCGTCATGAACAGATAGCGCGGCTTGTCGGCGGGCACGACCGCCATGAAGGTGGTGAACAGCTTGTGCTTGTCGTAATGGCCGTTGATGACCTTTTCCGCCGTGCCGGTCTTGCCGCCGACGAAATAGCCGGGAATATTGGCCTTTCCTCGCCGTGCCGATCTTCGGCGTTGAGCCGCATGATGTAGCGCAGGGACTCGCTGGTCTCCGGACGCACCACGCGCGGCGCGGAGGTCTTGTCGAAATCGTCCGGCCGTTTCAGGAAGGTCGGCACGATGAGGTAGCCGCCATTGACCAGGGCCGCGACCGCCATCATCGCCTGCAGGGGCGCGACCGCCAGGCCATGGCCGAAGGCGATGGTCATGGTCGAGACGAGGCTCCAGTTGCGCGGCACGATGGGCTCGGCGTTTTCGGGCAATTCCGTGCGCATCCGGTCCATCTGGCCCATCTTGCGCAGGAAGGCCTTGTGGCCTTCGACGCCGACCATCAGCGCCATGCGCGCCGTGCCGATATTGGACGAGAACTTGAACACCTCCGGCACGGTCAGCGGATGGCCTTCCGGGTGGTAATCGTGGATGAAGCTGCGCCCGGCGGCCAGCGGGCCGCGCACGTCGATGCGGGTGTTGAGGTTGACCTTGTTGGCCTCCAGCGCCATGGCGATGGTCAGCGCCTTGAAGGTCGAGCCCATCTCATAGACGCCGACGGTCAGGCGGTTGATGTTGTTCGGACTTCAGCGCGTCGGTCGGGATTGTTGGGATCGTAGTCCGGCAGCGAGGCCGCGGCGATGACCTCGCCGGTGTTGACGTCCATGATGGCGGCGGCGGCGGCCTTGGCGGAAAAGCGCTCCATGCCGTGGACCAGTTCGTCGCGCACCGCATGGGTGGCGCGCATGTCGAGCGACAGCGCGATGGGGGCGAGGTTTTCCGGCGTCAGGTTGAAGCCCGCGCCATGCAGGTCGGCGAGGCCCTGGCCGTCGACATATTTCTCGATGCCCGCAATGCCGTTATTGTCGGAATTGGTGAAGCCGAGCACATGGGCGCCGAGCGGCCCGTTGGGATAGATGCGCTTGTTTTCCGGCATGAAGCCGACGCCGGGCAGGCCGAGCCGGAAGATCTGCTGCTGCTGGTCGGGCGTGACCTCGCGCTTGATCCAGACGAAGCCCTTGCGCGAGCCGAGCTTTTCGCGCAATTCGCGGGCGTTCACGTCCGGCAAGGATGGCGGTGATGAGTTCGGTCGCCTCGTCCTTGTCGATGATGCGGCGCGGTTCGGCGAAAACCGACATCACCTTGACGTCTGTGGCCGAGAACTTCGCCATTGCGATCGACGAGATTGGGCCGCGCCGCCGACACTGCCTCGGAGGCTTCGCGCCGCACCGAATGCTGCTCGGGCTTCAGGCCGAAAAAGGCGAGGCGGCCGATGAAAAGCGGCGAAAAGCGCGGTGAAGCCGAGCGCGACGAGCCGAATGCGCGTCCGGCTCTTCGAGACATGGGTCGAACGCATGTCGCCCAGCCCAGGCGCCGAGCCTGGGAAAGCTGAACAAGGCGCGGCGCGGCGCGGCGCGCAGGGCGTCGTCCGTGGCTCGACCCAAGGCGCGAAAGGCTCGATCGGCGGCGGCGCGTGGCCACCAGGCGCCGGGGGGCGGCGAAGCGATCGGCGTCCATGCCGTCACCTCCCCGTCTTTGACGCGGAGGGCGCGGCCTTGGACGTCGAGGGCGTGGCGGTCGACGCGTTGGAGGACGCCGGCGTATTGGTCGGCTTGGAAATGCCGAGGTCCAGCAGCTTCCCGATCTCGTCGCCGCGCGCAACCTTGTCGGGCAGGCTGGTGATCGAGACGATCTGCGACAATTGCATCACCTGGCCGCCGAGATTCTTGTCGGCCAGCGCCTCGATCCGCACGGGATTGGCGACATGGGCCCATTCGGCGCGCAGCATCGTCCAGCGAATCAGTCTCCGCGGCCAAGTCATGCTTCAGCTTGACCATCTTTTCGGCCTGATAGAGCGTCGCATATTTGATGGTGTAGGCGTAGACCGCCGATCCCACCAGAAGCACAATCGCGAGAACGTTGAGAATGCGCACCATTTCAGCGTTTCTCCCCTTGCGTCGCCGCGGCGTTTTGTCTTGCTGGCGGCGCCTGGGTCCTGGCGCCCCAGCGCAGCTTGGCCGAACGGGCGCGCGGATTCCGCACGCATTCCTCATCGCCCGGCGCGACCGGCTGTCCCGGGGCAAGCGTGAAGGTCGGCGCAGGCGGGGCCTTTTCCCCGGGCAACAGGCGGGAGGCCGCGTGGCCGCGCCCGCTGCGTTCGGCGAAGAAATGCTTGACGATCCGGTCTTCCAGCGAATGGAACGTGACCACGGCCAGGACTGCCGCCCGGCCGCAGCAGCCGTTCGGCGGCCGCCAGCGCCTGCCGTCAATTCGTCGAGCTCCTCGTTGACCGCGATGCGCAACGCCTGGAAGCTGCGCGTGGCCGGGTGGATCTCGCCGAATTTCTTGCTCGGGTTCGCGCGCGCGATGGTCTCGGCGAGCACGCGGGTGGTGGTGATCGGCGCCTTGGCGCGCTCGGCGACGATGGCGCGGGCGATGCGCCGCGACGCGCGCTCTTCGCCGTAGAGATAGAGGATATTGGCGAGCGGCTCGGCTTCGAGCTCATTGACCAGGTCGGCGGCGCTGCGCCCGGCGCGCTCCATGCGCATGTCGAGCGGGCCGTCGAAGCGGAAGGAAAAGCCGCGCTCCGGCTGGTCGAACTGCATGGAGGACACGCCGATGTCGAGCACGACGCCGTCAAAGGATGCGAGATTGTGTTCGCGCGCCGCCGCCTCCATGCATGAGAAGCGGGTTTGCGCCAGCACGAGCTTGCCCCCGCTCGCCTCGACAAGCGCCTGACCCGCCGGCGATGGCGGTGGGGTCGCGGTCGAGCGCCAGCACGCGTCCGCCAGCGTCGAGAATCGCCCGCGTATAACCGCCGGCGCCGAAGGTGCCGTCAAGGTAGAGCCCGCCGGGAACGAGTCTCAGCGCCTGCATGGCCTCCGCGGCCAGCACCGGCACATGCGGCGCGTCGTGGTTCTTTTCGCCGGCAAGGCTCATGGGAGACATCCCGCTAAGGCGGCGGCGAGCGAAAAAATATCCAAATCCGTGACCCGGCTCCAGTGAGTGCGCGTGCAGACCGGCGCCTGCGGGGAAGCGCCGCTGGCGTCCGCCACCGGGCGCCAGCCTTCCGCCGCTGAGGGGGTGAACTGGGCTAACATGCGACATGGGGTGCGTCAACGCGGGCGCCGGGGCCTTCAGGGTTTGCAAACGGTGGCGATTAAACCATCGTTAGCGTTAAAGCTTTGTTGACAGACCGCCGCCGGCATGGCGAATTCCCTGATCGCTACGGCGCCCCTCAAGCGGAAACTGCCCATGTCCCCTCAGCTTCCGATGCTTGCGAGACGCCGCCTCAAAGTGTTTTTCGTCGCCATCGGGGCCGCCTTGCTTCCGGCGCTGCCGCTGGGCGCGGCCGAACAGGCCATCACCATGGAGGGGGTCGCGCGCTCGGCCAGCCTGATGGAGGCGATCGCCGAGCTATGCCCGCCCTATGGCGCCGACGGCGAACTGGCGGGACGCTACGTCAAGGCTTTCATCACGGCGGGGGGCGAGGCTTATGGGAAGAGGCGTTTCAGCGCCGCCCTGAAAAAGGCGCGCGCCGAACGCCGCGAGGAAACCCGGTCGAGCGCCCCCGCCGCCTGGTGCGAGGAGCAGAGGCAAAAGCAGCAGCAAATCGGCGACAGCGGGATTTTTCCAGCCAAATAAGCGGCGCTTGATGGCTAGGACGATCGCCGGGCGACGCCTTTAAGGTCGGGAAGGAAGGCCGCGAGCAATCCGATCAGCGGCAGGAAAGCGCAGACCCGATAGACGAACTGGATCCCCGTCCGGTCGGCCAGGGCGCCGAGCGCGGCGGCCCCGATGCCGCCGACGCCGAAGGTCACGCCGAAGAACAGGCCCGCGACCATGCCGACACGGCCCGGCATCAATTCCTGGCCATAGACCACGATCGCGGGAAATGCGGAGGCCAGGACCACGCCGACCACCGCGCTCAAGGCGATGGTCGCCGGCAGTCCGACATAAGGCAGCGCCAGAGTGAAGGGCAGGACCCCGAGTATCGAGACCCAGATGACGCTCTTGCGGCCGATCCGGTCGCCGATGGGGCCGCCGATCACCGTGCCGGTCGCCACCGCGGCCAGGAACACGAACTGGCAGAGCTGCGCCGTCTGCGTCGGCAGCGCGAACCGGTCCATCAGGTAAAACATGTAATAGCTGATGATGCTGGCCAGATAGATGTATTTGGAGAACAGCAGCGCCACCAGCACGGCCATCGCCCGCCTGACCTGCCCGGCGGATAGAGACGGATGCCGCACCACCGCATCCCCTGCCGGGCGCCTGGCATGGCCGTTGCGCTTGTACCAATGCCCGACGCCCGTCAGGATGATCGCGCCGGCCAGGGCCGCGAGCGCGAACCATGCGAGGCTGCTTCGCCCATGCGGCAGGACAAGGAATGCGGCGAGCAGGGGCCCGAGGGCTGCGCCGAAATTGCCGCCGACCTGGAACAGGGACTGCGCCAACCCGTGCGCGCCGCCGGACGCCAGCCGCGCGATGCGCGAGGATTCCGGATGGAAGATGGATGAGCCGAGCCCCAGCATCATGCATCCGGCCAGCAAGACGGGGTAGGTCGGCGCGAAAGCCAGCGTGACCAGCCCAACCAGCGTCGCGCCCATGCCCAGAGGCAGCGAGTAAGGCATTGGCCTGCGATCGGTCGTGAAGCCGATGAGCGGCTGCAACAGCGAGCCGGTCATCTGGTAGACAAGGGTCAGCAGGCCGATCTGCGCGAAGCTGAGGTCGAACCCGCCGCGAAGGATCGGGTAAACCGCCGGCAGCAGCGCCTGCATCATGTCGTTCAGCATGTGGCAGAAACTGATCGCCCCGAGGATGGGGAAAGAGGCCGCGCTGGAAGAGGCCGCGCTGGCCTTGGGGCGATCAAGAATGGCCTGGCTCACAAAAACGGACCTTCGCGCAACAGAGAGGTCCTCATTATAAAAGGATTTTTGCCGCCCGCCACCTGAGACAGTCCTCGCTGAGCGCAACGGTCGGCGTTCGCGACGTCGTCGCGACCTCTAACGCGGGAAAAAAGTGCCAGCCGGCCTGTAAGCCGGGTTCTGTATGGCGCCTTGCGGCGCGCGATGGCCATTCCTCTGGGGCGGCAGTCACCTGCCGTCTCGTGCGACCAACCCGGACGACGGCCTGGAGAGGCTGGGCGATGAAACCCTGTCGTCCCTATTCGGTCTTGCTCCCGGCGGGGCTTGCCGTGCCGCCGACGTTGCCGCCTGCGCGGTGCGCTCTTACCGCACCCTTTCACCCTTACCTCCAGGCAAAGAAATTTTCTCTGCCGAAAGGCGGTTTGCTTTCTGTGGCGCTTTCCCTGGGGTCGCCCCCGCCGGACGTTATCCGGCGCCGTTTCTCCATGGAGCCCGGACTTTCCTCCATCCTCGAGAGGACAGCGGCCATCCAGCCGACTGGCGCGGCCGGCATAGCAGCAGGCGCGACTTAGCGCAAATCAGTCGCTGCTGGCCATGATCGCGCGCGCCTTGTTGCAATAGGCGCGGTTGGCTTTGTTCATGTGCTTGGCGTAAGCGCCCGAACTTGTAGCGCATCACCGTGCCGCAAAGGTCGCCGCCTGACTTGCGATAGGCCTGCGCCAGATATTTCACCCCGAAGCGGATATTGGTCTCAGGCTGGTAAAGATCCTTCGCCGAACCAACGAAACCAAGGTCATGGGCTGTTCCCGGCTTGATCTGCATGAGGCCGAGCGCGCCGGCGCTGGAGGAGGCATGCGGCTTGTAGGTGCTCTCGATCCGCGCGACGGCGTCGGCCAGCTTGAAGGGCACGCCGTTTTCCGCGGCGTGCTTGGCGATCAGCCCGCGAATGGCGTCAACTTCCGCGCCGGTCGGCGCCTTGAGAGAGCGGACATGGCGGATATGGGCGCTCCTGTGCGCATGAGCATGCGAGGCCTTGGCCGCCTGCGCGGGCAATACAGAGAAATTCGCAACCGATATTCCAACAATCGCCAATAAACCGATTTTCATTCCGCCGCCTATCTAACCATTGAACGATGGGCCGGTTAGTGACGGACGAATATGGTCAAATATAGGCATGATTCGCAATCGGATATCTTGTGTTGCGCCTCGGCAACATCGAGGCACGCCGAAGCTTAAGCATTGATGAATGACTTAATACTTGCATAAGGAGATTGTTTCGTTATTTCTCCTTGAGAACGCACACGGCAGGCTGAAGCGCGGCCGATTTCGGCTATCATGCGACCGGCGCAAATCGCGACGCGCGCGAGGCTGACTTCTTGGCCGCACGCGGCGCCGAAACGTGTGGCGGGGCGCAATTGAGGTCGGCCGGCTCGAACGAGCCTTCCGGCAATTCGGAGGAGTGTTGATGAAAAAGGGAATATTGCTGGCCGCGCTGGCGGCCACGCTCGCCTTGGGCGGCTGCGGCTATACCCAGGAGCAGAGGACCGTGAACGGCGCCGCCGTCGGCGCCGCGACAGGCGCTGTGATCGGCGCCGCGGCCACGGGCCGCGCCGGCGGGGCGCTGGCTGGCGGCCTGCTCGGCGCCGCGGCTGGCGGCATCATCGGCGCCAATAGCGCGCCGCCCCCGCCCCCGCCGCGCCGCTGCGCCGAATTCGAAGTGGACGATTACGGCCACCGCCACTGTATCGCCTGGTATTGAACGATCAGGGCGGCCTGTGTCGTGGGCCGCCCCTTTTTCTGGAATGAAAGTTTTCCGGCCATGACGCCCGATAGCCCGCCGGTTGCGCTCTGCCATCCCTCGCCCAATCATGGCGAGCGGCAGGCCGGCCCGACCGACGCGATCATCCTGCACTATACGGGCATGGAGACCGGCGAAGCGGCGCTCGACCTGCTGTGCAGTCCGGCGGCGCAGGTCTCCTGCCATTATCTCGTCTGGGAGGATGGCCGCGTCTGGCAACTGGTGCCCGAAGCCCGCCGGGCCTGGCATGCGGGCAAGAGTTTCTGGGCCGGCGAAACGGACATGAACTCCCGCTCGATCGGGATCGAGATCGTCAATCCCGGCCCGGGACGGCTTGCGTCCCACCGGCGGCGCGCCGCCCTTTCCCGACGCGCAGATCGAGGCGGTGATCGCGCTGTGCCGCGACATCATGACGCGCGCGGGCCATTCCGCCGCAGCGCGTGCTGGCGCATTCCGACATCGCGCCGGGGCGCAAGATCGATCCCGGCGAGATCTTCCCCTGGCCTCGCCTGCACGAAGCGGGCGTCGGCCACTGGGTCCCCCCCAGCCCGATCCGCCCCGGCGCGGTTTTCGAACTGGGCGCCGAAGGGGCCGCAAGTCGCGGCGCTCCAGGACATGCTCGCCGCCTATGGCTATGGCGTCGGGAAAAGGGGCGCCTATGACGCGACGACCCGCGACGCGGTCGCCGCCTTCCAGCGCCATTTCCGCCCGGCCTGGGTGGATGGCGTCGCGGATGCGTCGACGGTGGAGACCTTGCGGGCGCTCAGTCAGGCCTTGCTCCCGACCCGCTGAACGCGGGCGGTCATGTCAACATCAGCGCATCGCGCCACAACGCCAGCTTTTGCTCGTATCGCAAGGAGGCGTGAGCCGGACTTGTCGACGGCAGGATTTTCCGCGTGATGCTTTTCGCCTTGAGGGACAGATCCGGCAATATGGAGCGCTCGAAGATTTTCGCCGCGCTTTGCCCGTTGAACCCGATCATCGCAATGTCGGGATGAGCGCCCAGGAACCCGATGAAATCATTCGGTTTCGAGTCGCGGATGTCAGCATCGAGACTGGTCGCGCGTTGCGCCGAGGCGCAAACGTCCCACAGCGCCAGACCGGCGTCCTGCAAGCGTTCGAGCCTCTGCGGATAGGGCGCTTCCGGGTCTACGCCGATCAACGCCTCCATAATCCGCCAGAAGGCGTTCCGACCGTTGGCGTAATATTGCTGGCGACGCAGGGATTCGGCGCCCGGAAGCGATCCCAGAATGAGGATGCGGGCGTCGGCGCGCGCGACTGGCGCGAAGCACATGCTATGGGCTAGCGGCTCCAATTGTTGCATGGGCCGGCGCCCTTCATCGCGCACGCGCGGTCATCCTCGCGCGTAATTCAGCACCGGCGCCAGCCAGCGCTCGACCTCGGCGACTTCCATCCCCTTGCGCGCGGCGTAATCCTCGACCTGGTCGCGCTCGACCTTGGCCACGCCGAAATAATGCGCGTCGGGATGCGCGAAATAGAGGCCGCTGACCGACGAGCCCGGCAGCATGGCGAAACTCTCGGTGAGCGCAACGCCGATGCGCCGCTCCGCCGCCAGCAGGTCGAAGATGGTCTGCTTTTCGCTATGGTCGGGCTGGGCCGGATAGCCCGGCGCCGGCCGGATGCCGCGATAGCTCTCGGCGACGCGCTCGTCGTTGGAGAGCTTTTCCTCCGGCGCGTAGGCCCAGAATTCCTTGCGCACGCGCTCGTGTAGATATTCGGCGAAAGCCTCGGCCAGCCGGTCCGCCAGCGCCTTGACCATGATCGAGCCGTAATCGTCATTGTCCCTGGCGAATTTTTCCGCGATCTTCCGCTCCTCCGGCCCGGCGGTGACGACGAAGGCGCCGATGTAATCGGCCTTGCCGCTGTCGCGGGGCGCGACGAAATCGGCCAGCGCGACATTGGGCTTGCCGTCATGGCGCTGCAACTGCTGGCGCAAGGTGTGCAGCGTCGCGACGCGCTCCTGCCGCGACTCGCCGGTGAACAGCGCGATGTCGTCGCCCACCGCATTGGCCGGCCAGAAGCCCAGCACCGCCTTGGGATTGAACCAGCGTTCCTCGACAATGCGCTTCAGCATGGCTTGCGCGTCGACGAACAGCGTCTTCGCCACCGCGCCCTGCTTTTCATCTTCGAGAATTTTCGGGAAGCGCCCTTTCAGCTCCCAGGTCTGGAAGAAAGGCGTCCAGTCGATATAGGGGATGAGCTCGGCCACATCGAGCGAGGACAGGACGCGCGTTCCCGTGAAAGTCGGGCGCGGCGGCGCATAATCGGCCCAGTCGATCTTCGGCGCATTCTTCGCGCGCTGCGGCCGAGCGGCACGCGCTGCTTTTCGCTTTCCGCCCTGGCGTGCGCCTCGGCGACCCGCGCATATTCGGCGCGCAGGTCGCTCTTGTAGCGTTTGCTTGTCGGCGCCGAGCAGCGATTGCGCCACGCCGACGGCGCGGCTGGCGTCGGTGACGTAGACCGCCTGGCCCTTGCTGATAATTGGGCGCGATCTTCACCGCCGTATGCACGCGCGAGGTGGTGGCGCCGCCGATCAGCAAGGGTATGTCGAAGCCCTCGCGCTGCATTTCCGCGGCGAGGAAGGCCATCTCGTCCAGCGACGGCGTGATCAGGCCCGAGAGGCCGATGATGTCGACCTTCTGCTTCTTCGCCTCGTCGAGAATCCTCGCCGAGGGAACCATCACGCCGAGATCGACGATCTCGAAATTATTGCAGGCGAGCACGACGCCGACAATGTTCTTGCCAATGTCGTGCACGTCGCCCTTCACCGTCGCCAGCAGGATCTTTCCGGCGTTGCTGCGCGCCTCGCCCTCGGCCTTGCCGGCCTCGATGAAGGGCAGCAGATAGGCCACCGCCGCCTTCATCACCCGCGCCGATTTCACCACCTGCGGCAGGAACATCTTTCCGGCGCCGAAGAGATCGCCGACCTTGTTCATGCCCGCCATCAGCGGGCCCTCGATCACGTCGAGCGCGCGGGAGGATTTTTGCCGCGCTTCCTCGACGTCGACCTCGATGAAATCGGTGACGCCATTCACCAGCGCATGCTCCAGCCGCGCCACTACGTCCTGCTCGCGCCAGGCCTCGTCCCTGGCGCGCGTCTCGCTGGACTTGCCCTTGAATTCCTCGGCCAGGGCCAGCAGGCGCTCGGTGGCGTCCGTGCGTCGGTCGAGCACGACATCCTCGCAGGCCTCGCGCAGCGTCGGCTCGATCTTTTCATAGACCGAAAGCTGGCCGGCGTTGACGATGCCCATGTCCATGCCTGCGCCGATGGCGTGATAGAGGAACACGCTGTGCATGGCCTCGCGCACGATCTCGTTGCCGCGGAAGGAAAAGGACAGGTTCGACACGCCGCCGGAGACATGGGCGTGCGGCAAGGTTTTGCGGATCTCCCGCGTCGCCTCGATGAAATCGACGCCGTAGTGATCGTGCTCTTCTATGCCCGTCGCCACCGCGAAAATATTGGGATCGAAGATGATGTCCTGCGGCTCGAAGCCGACCTTTTCCGTCAGCACCTTGTAGGCTCGCGAACAGATTTCCACCTTGCGCGCAAAGGTGTCGGCCTGGCCCTTTTCGTCGAAAGCCATGACCACCGCGGCCGCGCCGTGGCGGCGGACGATCTTCGCCTGCTCGATGAATTTTTCCTCGCCTTCCTTCATCGAAATCGAGTTCACCACCGGCTTGCCTTGCAGGCATTTCAGCCCGGCCTCGATGACCTCGAATTTCGAACTGTCGACCATCACCGGCACGCGGGCGATGTCCGGCTCGGCGGCGACGAGATTGAGGAACTCGACCATGACCTTCTGGGAATCCAGCAGGCCCTCGTCCATGTTGACGTCGATGATCTGCGCGCCATTGACGACCTGGTCGCGCGCCACATCCAGCGCGGCGGCGTAATCGCCCGCCTTGATCAGCTTGCGGAATTTCGCCGAGCCGGTGACATTGGCGCGCTCGCCGATATTGACGAAATTAATGTCGGGCGTGAGCGTGAAAGGCTCCAGGCCCGACAGCCGCAACAGCGGCTCGATGACAGGAATCCCGCGCGGCTTGACGCCGACCACGCGCTTGGCGATGGCGTGGATATGCGCCGGGCTGGTGCCGCAGCAGCCGCCGACGATATTGACCAGGCCTGAATCGGCGAATTCGCCGACCAGCTCCGCCATGGCCTCCGGACTTTCGTCATAAAGGCCGAATTCATTCGGCAGTCCGGCGTTGGGATAAGCGCAGACATAGGTGTCGGCGATGCGCGAGAGCTCGGCGATATGGGCGCGCATTTCGCGGGCGCCGAGCGCGCAATTGAGACCGATGGAAAAGGGCTTCGCGTGGCGCAGCGAATTCCAGAACGCCGCGGGAGTCTGGCCCGACAGCGTGCGGCCCGAGAGATCGGTGATGGTGCCGGAAATCATCACCGGCAAGGTGACGCCGCTCTCCTCGAAAGCCTCGTCAATGCCAAACAACGCCGCCTTGGCGTTGAGCGTGTCGAAAATGGTTTCGAGCAGAATGATGTCGGCGCCGCCGTCGATCAGACCGCCAGCGGCTTCCTTGTAGGCGACGCGCAGCTCGTCGAAGGTCACGGCGCGGAAGCCCGGATTAGACACATCCGGCGAGATCGACGCGGTGCGATTGGTCGGCCCCATGGCGCCGGCGACGAAACGCTTTCTGCCGTCGCGCATTTCCGCTTCGATCGCCGCTTCCATGGCGAGACGCGCGCCCTGCACGTTCAATTCGCGCGCCAGCTGCTCCATGCCGTAGTCGGCCTGGGCGATGGTGGTGCAGGAAAAGGTGTTGGTCTCGACGATGTCGGCCCCGGCCTGGAAATAGGCGAGATGGATTTCCCTGATGGCGTCGGGCTGGGTCAGGATCAGCAGGTCGTTATTGCCGCGAAGATCGCGCGGCCAGTCGGCGAAACGCTCGCCGCGGAACGCCTCCTCGGAAAATTTGCGCTGCTGGATCATCGTGCCCATGGCGCCGTCGAGCACGAGGATTCGTTCCCGCGCAGCTTCGGTCAGGGCTTGCAGGGCGGTCTTGCCGTCGAAGCGATTTTTCGTCGAAGTCATGATGAGATCCCAGATTCAAGGCGTCACTGCGAGCGGAGCGAGGCAATCCAGTTCGATCTTGCGGGTTCTGGATTGCTTCGTCGTTTCACTCCTCGCAATGACGCTCCGTTAAAGCATTCAAACCTGCGCCGTCTCGGCCGCCGTGGCCCTCACGCCCAGCAGATGGCACACGGCGAAAACCAGGTCGGCGCGGTTCATGGTGTAAAAATGGAATTGCTCGACGCCGCGGTCGAGCAGATCGAACACCTGTTCCGCCGCCACCGCCGCCGCGATCAGGCGGCGGGTCTGCGGGTCGTCGTCGAGGCCGGCGAAGCGCTCGCCCAGCCAGTCCGGCACGCTCGCGCCGGTCTTGCGCGCGAAATTCGCCGTCTGCCTGAAGTTCTGCACGGCGGTGACGCCCGGCACGATGGGGATGGTGATTCCCGCCGCCAGCACCCGGTCGAGAAAGCGGAAATAGTGATCGTTCTCGAAGAAGAACTGCGTGATCGCGCGTGTTGCGCCGGCGTCGATCTTCGCCTTGAGCACGTCGATGTCCTGCTCGAACGACGCGCTTTCCGGATGTTTTTCCGGATAGGCCGAAACCGAGATTTCGAAATCGCCGATCGCGCGCAGCCCGCGCACCAGATCGGTGGAATGGGCGTAGCCGCCGGGCGTCGGCGCATAGGCCGTCCCGATCCCGCCCTGCGGGTCGCCGCGCAGCGCCACGATGTGGCGCACGCCCGCCTGCCAGTAGCCGCGCGCCACCTCGTCGACCTCCTCGCGCGTCGCGCCGACGCAGGTGAGATGCGCCGCCGGCTTGATGCCGGTCTCGCGCACGATGCGCGCGACGGTGGCGTGGGTGCGTTCCCTGGTCGAACCGCCGGCGCCATAGGTGACGGAGACGAATTTCGGCCGCAGCGGCGCAAGGCGCTCGATCGATTCCCACAGCGCCGCCTCCATTTCCGCCGTCTTCGGCGGAAAGAACTCGAACGAGACTTCGATGGGCTTGTGCTGGCGGCGGCTCGGCCGCGCGTCTTCGATGGTCAGTTTTTCGCTCTCTTATTCGGCGGCGATCTTGTGTGCTGGCGCCGGTCGCTCGCCAGCCACAGGGAAACGGTGAGTTTTTCGTCCTGCTCGCCGCCACTCGGCGCGAGATCGCGGTGAAGAAGCAGATCCAGGCCCGCCTGGCGCAAGATACTCGGCGACCTCCTCCGTCGGAGAAGCCGAGCCGCCGGTGCTCATGGCTTTCGCGAAGAATTTCGCAGCGATGCGGCGCGAAATCGACCACGATCAGGCGGCCGCCCGGCGCAAGCACGCGCGCCGCCTCGCGCAAGGCGCGCGCGGGATTGTCGAGATAATGCAGGACCTGGTGCACGATGGCGAGATCGACGGAGCCCGCCTCGACCGGCAAGGCGTAGATGTCGCCCTGGCGCAATTGCACATTGCGCAGGCCGGCTTTTTCGATCTGCGCCCGCGCCACGCCGAGCATGGCCGGCGACAGGTCGACGCCAACGGCGTGGTCCGCGCGCGGCGCCAGCAATTCCAGCATCCGCCCTGCCCCGCAGCCTATGTCGAGCAGCCGCTCCCAGCGCGCGCCCTTTTCAAGCGCCGCCGCAACAATCGCGGCCTCGACCTCGGCCTCCGGCGCATGCATCCGCCGCGTCTCGTTCCAGAACGGCGCATGGTCGGCGAAATATTTTTGCGCCTGCTCTGC
Organism: uncultured Alphaproteobacteria bacterium; assembly: GCA_963710275.1. Lineage (GTDB taxonomy): Bacteria > Pseudomonadota > Alphaproteobacteria > Rhizobiales > Beijerinckiaceae > Rhodoblastus. Next base: position 468,716 of record CAVPZS010000002.1, read on the forward strand.
GCGGGAGGTGCGGACTTCGGCGAGCCGCGCGCGGTCGCCGGCCAGCACCGGATCGGCGCCGTCGAGCCTCGCCAGGACAGCGCGCGCCAGAGCCGCGGCTGGCCCCTTGTCCGAGGCGTGGAAAAAAGCCCAGGCGCCTTCGCGATGGCGCTCGACAAGGCCGGCTTCGAGCAGCAGCTTGAGATGACGCGAGACGCGCGGCTGCGATTGGCCGAGAATGGCCACCAGTTCGCTCACCGCCAGCTCCGCCTCGGCCAGCAGCGCATAGACGCGCAGCCGCGTCTCCTCGCCAATGGCGGCGAGGCTGGCGAGCGCGTCCGGCAAAGCGGCGTATTGATCGGCCATTCCATCTCCAAATAGATATAAACATATCTTTATGCGTCATTTGCGGCCATGTCCATCCCAGATCGCCAAAAGACGTGAATGGATTATGATAGGCGCAACGGAGGGCGCGAAGGACCATGCTGCCGAACAGGCAAGATATTCTCGGGCTGGTCCTGGCCGGCGGGCTGGGCCGACGCATGGGCGGCCCGCAAAAGCCTTTTGTAATCCTCGGCGGCGCGCGGCTGGTCGACAGGGCGCTCGCCAGCGCCCAAGCGCAATGCGCGAGCGTGGCGATCAATCTCCATGATCTCGCGCCGGAAGGCCGGGCCGCATTCGAAGGGCTTGGCCTGCCGCTGCTCTCTGACGCCCTCCCCGGCCACGCCGGGCCCTTGGCCGGCGTGCTGGCAGGGCTGGACTTCGCCGCGGCAAAGGGCTTCGCCGCCATGCTCAGCCTGCCCTGCGACTGTCCCTTTCCTCCCGATGACCTGGCGCTGCGGCTTTGCGAAGCCGCAGCGAAAACCAGGGACGGGTTGGCCTGCGCGGCCTCGGGCGGCCGGACCCACCCGGTGGTGGCGCTGTGGCCGACGCGGCTGCGCGACGACTTGCGCCGCGCGCTGACGGTTGAAGGCGTTCGGAAAGTCGGGCAATTCCTCGATGCCTATGATGTGGCGTTGGTGGAATGGCCTATCCACCGGCGCGACCCCTTTTTCAACGTCAACACGCCGGACGATCTCGTCCGCGCGCAAGACTTGCTCGTCCTGCGGGACGCCGAAAGCTGATCCATGAAAAAACTCGATCTGCGCGGCCTCAAATGCCCGCTGCCCGTGCTGAAGACCCGAAAATATCTCGCCCGCATGACCCCGGGCGAAAAACTCGAGGTCGCCTGCACCGACCCGCTCAGCGTCATCGACCTGCCCAATCTGCTGCGCGAGACCGGCGACGCGCTGGAAAGCCAGGCCAGGGAGGATGGCGCCCTGCTGTTCCTGATCCGCAAGGTCCAAGAAAAGGCTCAGTCATGACCGAACGCGCCGCGCTGGCGGCCCTCGTCTACGAAGAGGACGAACCCATCGACGAACTGCTGGCCGAATTGCGGCGCGTGCTCGAGGCGCGCGGGCGGCGCGTCGGCGGCATCATGCAAAGCCCCTGCGAGGAGACGATCTACGCCCTGCATATCGAGAGCGGCCGGCAGATCGACCTGATGCAAAAGCTCGGCTCCTGCGCCGAAGGCTGCCGGCTCGACACTTCGGCCCTGGCCGAAGCGGCGGGGCTGCTGGCGCAAACCATCGCCTCCGCGCCCGATCTCGTGCTGGTCGGACGATTCGGCCGCGTCGAGGCGGAAGGCGGCGGCTATCTCGCCGAAATCGGCGCGGCGGCGGAAGCCGGAACCCCCATGCTGGTCGGGGTCAGCGCCAAGCGCGCGGCGGACTGGCGCGCTTATGCTCAAGATTTCGCAGAGACTTTGCCATTCTCTCTGGAAGCGGTTCTCGCCTGGTGGGAGGATGTCGCGCGAAAGCCCTGAACCCCCGCGTTTTCTTGCGAGACAGCCGACAAAAACAACGCTAGCATTGCCGCAACGGCGCATTCCGCTCGGGAGAGAGACGCCGTTCCCGCAGCGTCGGGCCAACTGTTGAGAGACTTAGCGATGAAGCTCACCAAATCGATCGCCCTGATTTCGATGCTCGCCTTCTCCGGCGCCGCTTTCGCCCAGGCCCCGGCCACCCCCGCTGCTCCGGCTGCTCCGGCTGCCCCGGCCGTCGCCGCTCCGAAGGCCCCGGCCGCCCCGGCCATGCCGGCCGCCGGCGCCAAGAAGCCCCGCAGCGAAAAGTCCATGGAATGCTCCAAGCAGGCCGACACCCAGAACCTGCATGGCAAGCCGCGCAAGGCCTTCATGAGCAAGTGCAAGAAGGGCTGATCGCTCCTTTTGCAGCCTGAATACCGCCGTGCGCAATTCACTGCGCACGGCGTTGTTGTTTTGTAACTGGAGTTGGCGACTAGAGTTGGCCTTGCGCGCTCTCGGCCGCGACGGCGTGCGCCAGGGTGACCGCAACCTGTTCGGCCAGGCAGCGATAGCCGCGATCGTTCATGTGCAGGTGGTCGGGACCGATCAGGTCCTCGCGGCCGCTCGCCTCGGCCAATTGCCTCATGGCGTCGAAACGCGAAACCACGCTGACGCCCTGCTCCCGCGCGACGCGGGCGGTCGCGTCGCGCACGTCGGCGTAGGCCTGGTTGGCCGCGAGCTTGCGGGTCCACTGCATCCCCACCAGCAGCACGTCGAGCCGCTGCGCCTTGAGGTATTTCAACGCGCCGCCCACCGTCGCCTCGTAATCGGCAAGGCTCGCGCCCGTCAGCGCGTCATTGGTGCCGACCTGCCAGACGATGAGATCCGGATTGAGGGCGGGAATGTCACGGCGCAGGCGCGCGGCGGTCGTCGGCGCCGTTTCGCCGCCGACGCCCATGTTGATGACCTCGAAATCATCGCCGGGCAGCGCCAACTCGAGCAGGGCGCGCAATTGCGAGGGATAGCTGGCGTTGGGCGAACTGGCGCCGACGCCTTCGGTCGATGAGGATCCGATGGCGACGATGCGCACGCGCCCACCGCTTGCCAACGCCCTGGAGAAGCGCGGCAGCGCCGCCACGTTCAACGGCATGGCGGCGGCGACCTTGCATGAATCCTCAGCCGCCACCACCAGCCGATGGGCGTGTGTCTCGCCGGGGATCGCGGCGGGAAAGGCCAAGGCCGCAAGCGCGGCGGCAAGGAGGAAGTGACGGACGCTGGCTCTCATCGGGCTCGCAAGGAGGGGTCAGGCTGAAAACGTTTAAATCTGCCCTGAAGCCCGCGCTCGGTCAATCGCGACCGCAGAAAAATGAACAAATTCTTAATTTTACGCCAATTTGACCGTTCAAATTCGCGATTTCGCCATCGATTGGCCCGGGTCATCAGGCGCCGAACCTGCCGCGCAGGACAGAGGCCGCCTTATCGATGAACAGCGCCGCCTTGCGCGGCGTGTGCCGCCCTGCCGGCCGCACCAGATGGATGGGCGCCGCCGGCGGCTCAAAATCGCGCAGGATGCGGCAAAGGCGACCCTCCGCGACCGCCGCCTCGACCTGATAGGAAAACAGCCGCACGATCCCCAGACCGGACTGCGCTGCGTCCAGCGCCGCATCGACCGAATTCACCGTCAGCCTCGGCCGAACGCGCAAACTCCTGCTCTCGTCCGAGCCGAAGCTCCAGTGGCCCGGCATCGGCGACACGCCTGATGTCGCGATGAACGCGTGGTCGGCCAGCGCCTCGGGGTTTTGCGGCTCGCCATGCGCGGCGAGATAGGCTGGCGAGGCGACCAGCACGCGGCGGACACCGCCGACGCGCAACGCCAGCAGCGAGGAATCCGGCAGTTCGCCGATGCGCAGGCCGACATCGACGCCCTCATCCACCAGCGAGACATTGCGGTCCAAAAGCAGGAGTTTCGCGTCCAGGCCAGGGTGTTCCCCCAGGAAAGCCGCGACGATCGGCATGATGTGAAGGCGGCCGAACATCACTGGCGCGGTAACGGTCAACAGCCCCTTGGGCGCGGCGGCGCCCTGCAGCGTCTCCGCAGCGTCGTCATAGTCGGCGAGCAGGCGGCGTCCGCGTTCCAGCAGGATCTCGCCGGCCTCGGTCAGGGCCAGGGCCCGCGTGGTGCGGTTGAGCAGGCGCTGGCCGAAATCATCCTCCAGCGCCGCCACCGCGCGGCTGATCGCGGCAGGCGAGCGCCCCAGCCTGCGCGCAGCCGCGACAAAACCGCCGCGTTCCGCGACGGCGACAAAAACGGCGATGGAGTCGAGACGGTCCGGCATTGTTCCACTTTCTGCAAAGTTATGATGCAAATTATGCTTATTAAATCGTTTTCTAAAGGGATTAGGTCTTAGGGGCGGGCTAACCCGCGAAAATGGGAGGATAGACATGAAACCGGAAAAGCCGATTTTGCTGCATGGTTTCCCCAAATCCGGACACTCTCATCGTGTGGAGCTGATGCTGCGAATGCTCGAACTGCCTTTCGACTTCCATCAGGTCGATCTCGGCGGCGGCGAGCAGCGGACCGAGGGCTTTCTGAAGCTCAATCCGTTCGGGACCGTGCCGGTGATCGACGACAATGGCGCCGTCGTCGCGGATTCCTGCGCCATCCTGGTCTATCTGGCGAGCAAATATGATCCTTCGGGCGCCTGGCTGCCAAGGGAGCCCTTCGCCGCCGCGCAGGTGCAACGCTGGCTTTCAGTCGCCCAGGGCCCCGTCTACAATGGCCCCTGTTGCGCCCGTCTGGTGACGGTATTCGGCAGCGATTTCGACCATGGGCGCGCCAAGGCGGTCGCGGAAAGACTGTTCACGACGCTCGACGGCGTGCTGGCGGACAAGGCGTTCCTGGTCAACGAGGCGCCGACCATCGCCGATATCGCGCTTTATTCCTACATCGCCCACGCGCCGGAAGGCGGCGTGTCGCTGGCGCCGCACGCGCCGATCCGCGCCTGGCTGCAGCGCATTGAGGCCCTGCCGCATTTCGCGCCCATGCCGGCGACCAGGGCCGGCCTGCTGGCCGCCTGACAGGGAAACAACGCCATGTCCGCGCTTTCCGGGGAACGCCGACCCTGGCACGAAGGCGAGACGGAAGCGCGCAGACGCGCCGGCGCGCCCGAGATCACCTCGGTCATAAGGCCGTTCATGAGCGAGCAATTGCGGGATTTCTTCCCGCTCTTGCCGCTGGTCTTCGTCGCCGGACTCGATGCGACGGGGCGCCCTGCCGCGTCGCTGTTGCGCGGCGCGCCCGGATTCATTGCCTGCCCCGATCCTGAAAGCCTGGACGTGGCGGCGGCTTTTCCCGACGGCGATCCACTGGTGGCAAGTACCGGCGCGCCGTTCGGCCTGATCGGGCTCGATTTCCTGGCTCGCCGCCGCAATCGCGTCAACGGCCGGATCGTTTCGGCGGCGAGAGACGCCTTGTCGCTGCGCGTCGACGAAGCGTTCGGCAATTGCCCCAAATATATTTTTCCGCGCGAAATCTTCGCCTTCGAAGGAGCGCCGGGGGCGTGGACGCCCCTGCCCGCTCTGAGCGCCGCCGAGAAAGCTCTCATCGCGCGCGCGGACGTATTTTTCGTCGCCACGCGGGGGCCCGACGGCGTCGATATCTCCCATCGCGGCGGCAAGCCGGGCTTTGTCGAAATCGCCGGCGACGGCGCCCTGCACGTGCCCGACTACCGCGGCAACAACTATTTCAACACTTTTGGCAATCTGCTGCACGATCCCTCTGCAGCGCTGCTGTTCGTCGATTTCGCCAAGGGAACGGCCCTGCATATCCTTGGCGAAGCGCGCGTCGACTTTTCCGACGGCCCGCGTTCCTGGACTTTCGCTCCCGACGCCGCGCGGATCTTGCAATGCGAAACGCCTTTCGGAACCGAGGCGCTGGCGGCGGCGCCAGAGGCCTGATTCCACGATGGCCACGGCGGAAACAGGAACTCAAACGCATCGCTCGCGTTTGTTTTCAATATTGATTTTTCGGTCGATGGACTTGAACTCGAGATTGGCGGAGGGTGGACCATGGAGCGCAAGATTGCAGGAATAATTGGCGCGGCGGCTGCGTTGGCGGTGGCGGGATCGGCACAGGCCGTTTCCGCCTCGCCAGGTCCCGAAGACGTTCTTCAAGCGAAAACTGTCGCCGAACTCTTGCAGCCCATCGCCAATGCGAGCGTGCTGCTGGCGGCGGCCGAGACCGAAACAGTCTCGCACTACAATTCCGCGACGGGAGAAGGCCCGGACCCGCTGCAATTCCAGGCGCAGTGGCATCATCACCACCATCACCATCGCTGGTGGCGCCGGCGCTGGCATCACCACCACCATCACCACCACCACCGCTGGTGATACGCCTGCGGGCTGTTTCCCTTTGCGCGTGGCCGGGAGATTTCCCGGCCGCTGTCATTTGGAAGGCGGCGCTTTTTCCTGAGCCTTGGCCGCGCGCAGCATGAAGCGATAGACGCCGTCGAAAACCGTGTCGGTGCGCGATTGCCAGCGTGAGCCCTCGACCAGCCGATCGCGGCTGGCGTGGATGCGGCGCGCCTGCAACTCGCGCTCGGCCGCTTCTTCGGGCGACATTTCCACCACGTCGAAATGCGCCTCCTCCGGGATGACCAGCACTTGCGCGAAAGGCTCGCCTGGCCGGAAGATGTGCTGGCGCCCTTCGGCGGGCGACTTGAAGACGACAAAGAACAGCATCGGCCACCAGGATCGGATCAAGGCCGGCACGGCGATCGGACAGGTGTCGGTGCGGTCGGTGTAGAAGCGCGGATGCGGCTCCGTGCGCAGGGCGAATCCCGGCTCGACCTTGAGGTCCAGCAGGATTTGATAGGTGTAGTAGCTTTTTCCGAAAGTCCGGAAAGGCGGCCATTCCAGCCCCTCTTCCGGGACAGGGTCCGAAATCGCCTTCGAGGATCAGTTCGCTGTTGCGGGTGCTGACGATGAACTCATTGTCATAGGGATAGAAAAGCTCGACGCCATATTGCGCGCCTTCCGAGAAAGGCGTGCAGTGCCAGGCGTATTCCTGCGACCCGTCGGCGCGCGGTTCGCGCTCGCCCGACCAGCCGGGAATTTCAAGCTTTGTCCGACGCGGCGCCAGGCGCGGTTCGCGGGTCCGAAACTTGACGTCTTCCATCTCGCGGCCTCCGGGTGACTTGGCTCGACGGAATTAACGCACGAGCTTCAGTTTGGCCGCATGGTCAGGAAAAAATTACAGTTGCCAAATCAGAGGCGTCCCCATGCCCGCGTCAAACCCGGGCATGGGGACATGTCGCTAGCGGCTGAACTTCTTGTACTTCATCCGGTGCGGGATGATGCTGTCGGCGCCCAGGCGGCGCTTCTTGTCTTCCTCGTAATCGGCGAAATTGCCCTCGAACCACTCGACATGGCTGTCGCCTTCAAAAGCCAGCATGTGCGTGGCGACGCGGTCGAGGAAGAAGCGGTCATGCGAGATGATCACGGCGCAGCCGGCGTAATCCTGCAAGGCGTCTTCCAGCGCGCGCAAGGTGTCGACGTCGAGATCGTTGGTCGGCTCGTCGAGCAGCAGGACATTGGCGCCTTTTTTCAGCATTTTCGCCAGATGCACGCGGTTGCGCTCGCCGCCCGAGAGCATGCCGACCTTCTTCTGCTGGTCGGCGCCCTTGAAGTTGAAGGTCGAGCAATAGCCGCGCGAATTGATCTCGCGTTTTCCCAGATAGATCACGTCGTTGCCGCCGGAAATTTCCTCCCAGACGTTCTTCTTGTCGTCGAGCGAATCGCGCGACTGGTCGACATAGCCGAGCTGCACGCTTTCGCCGATCGCGATCGAGCCGGAATCGGGCTTGTCCTGTCCCGTGATCATCTTGAACAGCGTGGTCTTGCCCGCGCCGTTCGGGCCGATGACGCCGACGATGCCGCCCGGCGGCAGCTTGAAGCTCAGGCCGTCGATCAGCAGCTTGTCGCCGAAGCCCTTGGACAGGTCGGTGAATTCGATGACGTTCTGGCCGAGGCGCTCGGCCACGGGGATGATGATCTGCGCGGTCGTGGGCGCCTTGTCGTTCTGCTTGGCGACCAGTTCGTCATAGCGCTGGATGCGCGCCTTGGACTTGGTCTGGCGGGCCTTGGGGCTCGAGGCGATCCACTCGCTCTCCGCCTCGATGGCGCGCTGGCGGGCCTCGTCCTCCCGGCCTTCCTGCTGCAGGCGCTTCTGCTTCTGCTTCAGCCAGGAGGAATAATTGCCCTCGTAGGGAATGCCGCGGCCGCGATCGAGTTCGAGAATCCAGCCCGTGACGTTGTCGAGGAAGTATCGGTCATGGGTGACGATCAATATGGCGCCGGGATAGGCGCGCAAATGACCTTCCAGCCAGTTGACCGTCTCGGCGTCGAGATGGTTGGTGGGCTCGTCGAGCAGCAGCAGTTCCGGCTGCTCCAGCAGCAGCTTGCATAGCGCGACGCGGCGGCGCTCGCCGCCCGAGAGCTTTTCCACCGCCCAGTCGTCGGGCGGGCAGCCGAGCGCGTCCATCGCCTGTTCGACCTGGCTTTCGAGATCCCACAGGCCCTTGGCCTCGATCTCGTCCTGCAGCGCCGTCATTTCGTCGGCCGTCTCGTCGGAATAATTCATGGCGAGATCGTTGTAGCGGTCGAGCACCGCCTTCTTGTCGGCGACGCCGAGCATGCAATTGCCGCGAACGTCGAGCGTTTCGTCGAGCTTCGGCTCCTGCGGCAGATAGCCGACGCGCGCGCCTTCGGCGACAAAGCCCTCGCCGGAATATTCCTTGTCGATCCCGGCCATGATGCGCAGGAGGGTCGATTTACCAGCGCCGTTGACGCCGAGCACGCCGATCTTGGCGTCCGGATAGAAGGAAAGATGGACGTTGTCCAAGACCTTCTTGCCGCCGGGCCACGCTTTCGTGAGACCCTGCATGTGATAGACGAATTGCCGCGCCATGGGCGTGAATCTCTCGAGCTGGAGGCCGGCGCGGCTTTCCGCGCGGCGGTTTGAAACGGGCGCTTCCGTTGGAGCGCCAATCCGGTCGAAGGGGTTTTAGCGGGCGGGCGGGCGCGGGTCCAGCGTCGCCTGCGCGGTCCTGCCTCAGAAAAAGTCACTTTCGGCTCTATTTATTGGGCGCCCACGCATGATTCGGGCTAGATTGCCGACCGTCAGAAATTCTGGAGCGCCCATCTTGTCCGCAGCTGACCCCGAAAATCGCCCTTCCGATTTTTTCTCCACCAGCTCGCCCCATCGACCCGAACCACAATTGCCCTGGGCGCCTGAAAAAAGCCCGGTCCCGAGGACCGCGCCGCCGACCGCGCCAACTTCTGCGCAGGTCCCCGCGCCGATTGCGCCAAGCGCGGCCGCGGCGCCTTTCGAAACCGACGCGCCGGCCGCGCCGGGCCAGTTCGCCTTGCCGCCGCTGGCCCAGGCCCTGCTGGACCGCGCCGCCGAGCTGCTGCGCCGTCCCGACGCGCCCACGCCCTTCGCCATCGGCCTTCTCGCGCCGGCGGGCGGCGGCAAGAGCAGCGCCCTGGCCTGGCTGACCCGAAAACTCGGCGGCCCCGGCGCGCCGCCGGTCGCCGCGCTGCGCGCGGCCGATCTCGCCGCCGAGCCCGAACGCGCCCTTGCCGCCGCCCTTTATCGCGCGCTGTCTCCCGCCTACGGCCCCCTGGCCAACGAGGCGGCGCAGGAAGGCGCCCATGTCGGCGCCGACGCCGGCGCCTATGCCCGAGCCGCCCATGAAAAGCTCGACGCGCTGCGGAAAAAACTGCACGGCGAGCGGCAGACCCTGGCGCAGACCGAGGCGCGCCGCGCGTCCCTGGCCGAAACGCTGCTCTATGACACGCCCGGCTCGCGAATCAATTCCTTTGCGCGGCGGATCAGGGCCGCCTTCGAGCCGCGCCTGCGCCGTTTCGGCTTTTCCGGCGATTCGCTCGCCAATTTCAAGGATCTGACCCGCGATCTCGCCGAGACCGGCGGTCCGTCCGCGCGCATCGTCAGCTCGCTGCGCGCGCTCTATGCGTTCCAGGGACAAAAGAGCCTGCTGGCCTACGCCGTCCTCTGCTTCATCCTGAACTGGGCCGCCAACTGGCTCACGTATAACAAGAAGGCCTGGCTCAGCGGCCTCGCCTCTTCGAGCACGCAGGGCGCGCAGGCCTCCGAATTCCTGAACGGCCATGTCGACTGGCTGTCGCAGGCGGCGCATGGCTTTGCGTTGCTCGGCCTGGTCCTGCTCGGCCTGAACGTCTGGCGGGCCTTCAATTTCATGCAGCCGCTGTTCTACGGCGCGGGTCTGCTCGACGAAGATATCGCGGCGAAGCGTCACGAACTCGACCAGACCCTGGCGCATCAGGCGCGCAGCGTCGACCTGCTCGGGGCCGAGACCGCCGCCGTCGCGCGGCAGGCGTCGGAAGCCGAGCGCCGCGCCGACGCCGCCGGCGCGACCAGACATCCGCCGGCCTTTCTCGAAGCCGACGCCGCCACGCAAAAGCGCGACCTGGCGCTCGGTTTTTTGCATTGCCTGTCGCAATTGATCGCCAATGGCGGCAATGGGGCGCCCCCGAGGCTGGTCGTCACGGTCGACGGCTTCGAAAGCGTCGCCCAGCCCGCGGCCTTGTTCGACCGGCTGCACGACCTGCTGGCGCGGCAGGGAATCGTCGCCGTCTATGCGTTGGACCCCGAGGTTTTTGCGGCGGGCCGGCCGAATTTGCTGCGGCGCATCCAGTTGCCGCTCCGGCTCGACGCCGGGCAGAAGGGTGAGACCGTCCCGGCGCTCGCGCCCCTCGACGCGCCCTTCTCGCCGCTGGCGACGCGGCTGATCGGCGCCATGGCGCCGCTGACGGGCGACGGCCCGCGCACACAGAAGCGGCTGCGCAACCTGTTTCGTTTCCTGCGTCCGGCGCCCGAGGCGCCGAAGGGTCTGCAGGCGGCGCTGGCGCTGTTCCTCGCCGCGCAGCTTGGCGCGAGCCCCGAGGATCGGCGCAGCCTCAATGACGCGCTGGCGGGCGATGGCGAGAACTTCGCGCCGATCGGCTCGGCGACCCTCCATGAAGCCTTGACCAACGCCTCGGTCATCGAGGGGCTGATCGGCAAGGCCGAGGCCCGGCAAGCGGCCGCGCTGGCCCGGCATGTCGCGGGGTGAAGACTCTCACGCCGCGAGCCGCGACGGCGTCAGCCGTCGCATCTGGCGGCTCAGGACTTCGCGAAAACGGGGGTTATGCAGGCACAAGCCGCCGCAGAAGCCCACCGCGCATCCAAGCGCCGTATCGAAGAACCGCGCCTCGATCAGCGCGGCTGGCGAGCTCTGGCCGTAGGTGGCGAGCTCAGCCAGGAAGATCGCCAACGGCGTGAAGAACACGGCCGCCAGGCCGTAATGGCGCACGGTGAGCGTCTCGATGACGAAGGCCAGCGCCATCATCATGAAGGAGGAGCTCCAGTCGCCAAGCGGCAGCATCAGCAAGCCCCAGGTGAGGAGGAGGCCGACGCCCGTGCCGAAGACGCGCTGCACCTGCCGGTTCCAGACGGCGCGCAGCGACGCGCCCTGGACCACGGCGAGGCAGCTTATTGGAACCCAATAGGCCCGCTCGAGCTGCAACGCCTGCGCGAGCGCCAGCGAAAGGCCGAGGAATGCGCCGACAACGACGGAATCGAACACGACGAAATCGAAAGTCGGCTTTGGCGGCGGCTCCGGCTGCTTCGGCGCCTTGAGCCGCAGCGCGTAAAGACTGAAGAAGAACGCGACGAGGCAGGCGAGCAGGCCGCCCATGACGAAAAGTCCGACCTTGAGCGGCACTTCGTCCACGACGCCGGGCGTATACATGCCGATTGACGCCGCCATGATGAAAAAGACGGAACCTGGCGGCGGCAGCCGGTAGAACCGGCACACCATCGTCACCAGAATGGCCATGAAGGTGAAGGCGGGCGTCATCAATAGCGGAAAGAAATGGCTGATGACGCCGAGCGCGTAACACGCGCTCATGCCGTTGGCGCAGGCCATCAGCGTGATCATCCGGTGTGAAAGAGGGGTATCGGGCAGGTAAAGGAACGCCAGGCCGCCGAGCGACGAGATCAGCCCATAACCCATATGGCCGAACCAGGCGCCGACCATCAGCGGCAGGCCCGAGGCCAGGGCCGCCGCCAGCGGCATTTGCCAAGGGCGGTCGCTGGCGTTGATCTGCGTCAGATGCGTCCATTCGGTCCGGGCCAGCGCCCGCACACGGCTCAACCGGTTCCCCGTCATGCGCAGGATCCAGGCATTTTGCCCGCGGAGGCCGCGATGCCCGTCTTGACGTCAACGCGAGGAACCGCCGAAAGCGGCGTTCCGATCCGTGGACGGACGTTCAGAGCGTATCCACCTTGCCGATGGTCATGCCTGAAAACGGCTCGATCCATACCAGCTTGTCGACCACCTTGCTGCAGCCTGCGATATTCTCGGCGGCGACGATCATCGCCGACCGCTGCCTTTCGTCGAAGATCTCGCCGGTCAGGGTCACCACGCCCTTGTCGACGCTGACATCCAGGCATTTCGGCGAGACAAAGCCCTGCGCCTTCAACTCGGCCATCAACTTGTCGAGGATCGCCTGATCGGAGCAGTCCGCGTCGGGCGCCTTGCTTCCCACGGTCGCCGTCAGGGCCCGCAGCAGGTCGGCGCGAGTAATGATGCCGACCAGGCGGTCGCCGCTCACCACCGGAACGCGCTTCACCCGGCGCTTCTCCATCACCTCGACGATTTCTGTCAGCGCCGCCGTCTCCTCGACGGTGGCCACGTCGCGCGTCATGACCTCATGCACCTTGCGGCCATGGCTGAGCACATAGGATTCGGCGATATCGCCGGGGCCGAGCAGGAATTCGATCCAGCGCGGCTTGCGCTTGGCGGTGCCGAGTTCGGCGCGATGGAGAAAATCGCTTTCGCTGACCACCCCGACCAGTTTTCCACCCTCGTCGGTCACGGGCAGGCCGGACACGCGCGCCGACAGCAGGATCCCGATCGCCTCGTCGATCGTCGCCTCCGGGCTGACCGTCTTGACCGCGGTCGTCATGATATCGGACGCAAACATGGATCGCCTCCCAAACTTGATTCCAGCCAATCTAATCTCCCCACAAGGGTAAACCTTGACGCCGATCAATGCGACAAGAACTTGCATGAAGTTGTAAATGACTGCATAGTCAGTCATACGAAATCGCGGGGAAAGCCAATGCGTCGGCAAGCGCGCACCGAGGCCGAACGGGAGGAGCGAATGCGGACCATCCGCGCCGCCGCGCTCGACGTCTTTTCCGCCAAGGGCTTCTCGGCCGCGCGAATCGACGATGTCGCGGCTGCGGCAGGCGTCGCCAAGGGCACGATCTATCTCTATTTCAAGTCCAAGGACGACTTGCTCGAAGCCATCGTCCGCAGCACCATCGGCGCGCTGCTGGAGAATTTCGAGCAGGCGGTCGCCAGTTCGCCCGCGCCGGCAAGCCAGATCTTCCGCATGATGGGCCAGACCATCGCGACCGCGATCGACGACGCCGACCGTCGGCGCGTGCTCTATCTCGTGATGTCGGAAGGCGCGCGCTTCCCCTCCATCGCCGAATTCTACCATCGCGAGATCATTTCGCGCGGCCTGAAACTGCTGCGCGCCATCGTCGCCAAGGGATGCGAGAGCGGCGAGTTCCAGTCCGACGAGCTGGCCCGCTTTCCGCAGCTCGTGATGGCGCCGGCGCTGGTCGCGGCGATCTGGGCCATGGTGTTCAACCGTGTCGAACCGCTCGACGCGCGCGCCATGCTGGAGGCGCATTTCGAGCTGCTGCTGCGCGCCCTGGTCAGGAGACCCGCATGAAAAACCGCGCCAAATTCCTCGCTCCGATCCTGATCCTTTGCCTGCTCGGCTGGGCCGCAACCAAGATCTTCGCGCCCTCGAAGCCGCTCGATATCTTTGAAGGCTATGTCGAAGGCGACCTGGTGCAGATCGGGCCGATCGAAGGCGAAAGGCTGGCCCGGCTGGACGTCCAGCCCGGTGCGCAGGTGACGAAGGGCGCGCCGCTGTTCAAGATGGCGACTCCCGTGCTCGACCAGCAACGCGCCGAGGCGCAGGCGCGGGTGGAGCAGGCGGAGGCGTCGCTGCAAAATCTCAAGGAGGCATTGAACCGTCCCGAGCAGATCGCCGTGCTGAAAGCCAGCCTCGAACGCGCGGAAGCCTCACTGGTGCTGTCGCAGGCCGATTACGAGCGCCAGGCCACCTTGCTGCCCAAAGGCGCCACCACCGTGGCCCAGCGCGACCAGGCCAAATTCGCGCTCGACCGCGACAAGGCGGGCGTGGCCGAGGCGCAGCGGCAGATCGAGGCGGCGCTGTTGCCGTCGCGCAGCCACGAGATTTCCGCCGCCGAGGCCACGATCCTGCAGAACAAGGCGCAACTGGACGAGATCAACGTGCGGATCAGGCGCCAGAGCGTCTCCTCCCCAGCGGCGGGCGTGATCCAGGACGTCTATTTCTGGCCCGGCGAGATCGTCGCGGCGGGACAGCCGATCCTGGCCCTGCTGCCGCCGGAAAACCACAAGGTGCGCATCTATGTCCCGGAGACGCGGCTGGCGGAATTCGCGCTCGGCGCGAAAATCGCGGTGTCCTGCGACCATTGCCCGCAAAGCCTCCAAGCGCGGGTGATCTATATTTCCTCGCAGGCGGAATTCACCCCGCCGGTGATCTTCTCGCTCGACGAACGCGGCAAGCTGGTGTTCCGCGTCGACGCGCGGCCCGACGACAACAACCTGACCCTGCCGCTCGGCCAGCCGGTCACGGCGCGGCTGATCGCAGCGCCGGAGCGTTCGAAATGAACGGCGACATCGTCATCGACGCGCGGAACCTGACCAAGAGTTTCGACGGCAAGGTGGTGGTGGAGAACCTTTCCCTGCAGGTGCGGCGCGGCCGCATCCACGGTTTTCTGGGCCCGAACGGCAGCGGCAAGACCACCACCATCCGCATGCTCTGCGGCCTGCTCACGCCCGACAGCGGGACCGGCTTCTGCCTCGGCTACGACATCCTCACCCAGCAGACCGAAATCAAGCGCCGCACCGGCTACATGACGCAGCGATTTTCGCTCTACGCCGACCTGACCATCCGTGAAAACCTTGAATTCATCGGCCGCGTCTTCGGCCTGCCCAACCCCCAGGCAAGAGCCGGCGAGGCCATAGAGCGAATGGGCCTCGCAGGCCGCGCCAACCAGCTCGCCGGCGAATTGTCGGGCGGCTGGAAGCAGCGGCTGGCGCTGGGCGCCTGCATCATGCCAAAGCCCGCATTGCTGCTGCTCGACGAGCCGACCGCTGGCGTCGATCCCAAGGCGCGGCGCGACTTCTGGGACGAAATCCACAGTCTCGCGCGCGACGGACTGACCGTGCTGGTGTCGACCCATTACATGGACGAGGCCGAGCGCTGCCACGAGATCGCCTATATCGCCTATGGCCATCTCCTCGCCCAGGGCACGGCGCAACAGATCATCGCGGACGCGAAGCTCTCGACCTATACGGTGACCGGCAGCGGCGATCTCGGCGATCTCGCGGACCGGCTCAAGATCGCCGATGGCGTCGACATGGTCGCGCCTTTCGGCGCGAGCCTGCATGTGGCGAGCCGCGACGGCGCGGCGCTCGACCGCGTCGCCGCCGATTTCCAGACCCCGGAATGCGTGTGGACGCGCGACAAGGCCAATCTTGAAGACGTGTTCATCGACCTGATGACCCGCTCGCAGGACAATTACCCATGAGCGACGCAAACCGCCTGCCGCGCCTGCGCGCCTCGCTGAGCCGGCTCTATGCTGTCTTCATCAAGGAGACGATCCAGCTGCGGCGCGACCGGCTGACCTTCGCCACCATGATCGCCATTCCCGTGATGCAGCTGATCCTGTTCGGCTTCGCCATCAATTCCGACCCGAAACATCTGCCGACCGCCGTGCTCGACAATGACCACAGCGCCTATTCGCGCCTGTTCATCACCGCTCTGAAGGCCACCGATTATTTCGACATGCGCTACGATCTTTCCGGCCCGTCCGAAATCGATGGAAAGATCCTGTCCGGCCAGGTCAATTTCGTCATCGAGATACCCCAGGATTTCGCCCGCAAACTGGCGCGCGGCGAAAATCCCGCCATCCTCGTGGTCGCCGACGCCGCCGACCCCACCGCCGTCAATGGCGCGCAAATGGCGCTGACCGGCATGGCCGCCCAGGTCTTTTCGCGAGAATTGCTCGGTCCCCTGCAGAACCTGTCCTCCAAGCCTGCGCCTTATGAGGTGCGGCTGCAGAAGCGCTACAATCCGGCGGGGGAAACGCGGCTCAACATCGTGCCGGGCCTGGTCGGCACCATTCTCACCCTGACCATGCTGATCTTCACCGCGCTTTCGGTGACGCGCGAAATCGAGCGCGGCACCATGGAAATCGCTGCTCGCCATGCCGATCAACCCCGTCGAGATCATGCTGGGAAAAATCCTGCCCTATGCGGCGGTCGGTTTTTTCCAGATGGCGCTGATCGCCGGCGCCGCGCGGTTCATCTTCTTCGTGCCGGTGGTCGGCAATCTCGGAACCTTCGTCGTCCTGACCATGCTGTTCATCGTCGCCAACCTCTCGGTCGGCTACACTTTTTCGACCATCGCCAAGAACCAGTTGCAGGCGATGCAGATGAGCTTCTTCTTCTTCCTGCCGAGCATCCTGCTCTCCGGCTTCATGTTTCCGTTCCGCGGCATGCCCGACTGGGCGCAGGATGTCGGCTCCATCCTGCCGCTCACCCATTATCTGCGCATTGTGCGCGGCGTGATGCTGAAGGGCGCCGGGTTTGTCGATCTCGGCGCCGACACCGCGGCGCTGGCGGCCTTTACTCTGGCGGCGATGGCGATTGCCGTGGCGCGCTTCCGGCAGACGCTGGATTAAGCGACATTACCGGCAGTGAAGGTGCAGCAGAGGCGCGGGCGTCCGCCTGATGGGATTGAGGCGGCGCCGACCGACAGATGCGGCATTGATTGGCGATCGTGAGGGCGCGCGGCATGGGCGAGGGACTGCAGGACATCATCGGCTTGCTGGCGGTGGCGATGATCGTCGCCATGGTCGCGCGGCGGGTCAGGCTGCCCTACACGATCGGCCTCGTCCTCGTCGGCGCGCTGCTGGCTTTTTCCAGGCGGCAATTCGGCCCGGCGCTGACGTCGGAGCTGATCTTCGACCTGATCCTGCCGCCGCTGCTGTTCGAGGCGGCGATTTCCTTGCGCTGGCGTGACCTCCGGCGCGACCTGCCGGCGATCCTGACCCTGTCGATGCTGGGAACCGTGATCGCCATGGCGGTCACGGCGATGGGCATGCGGTTCCTGCTCGACTGGCCGGCGCCGTCCGCCCTCGTGTTCGGCGCCCTGATCTGCGCCACCGACCCCGTGGCGATCATCGCCATGTTCAAGGACAACGGGCTCAAGGGCCGCCTCTGCCTGCTGGTCGAAAGCGAAAGCCTGTTCAACGACGCCGCCGCGGCGGTGCTGTTCGTGATGGCCACGACCTGGGCGCAAGCCGATCACGCGCCCACAGCGACGGAAACCGCAGCCACGCTGTTGCGCATGGTCGGGGGCGGCGTCGGCGTCGGACTGCTGGCGGGCGGCGCGGCGATCCTGTTCGCGCGCGGAACCTCCGAGCATCTGATCGAAGTCGCCTGGTCGACGATCGCCGCCTTCGGCTCTTTTCTCGCCGCCGACCATTTTCACGTGTCCGGCGTGCTGGCGACGGTGACGGCGGGGCTTGTCATGGGCAATATCGGCCTGTTTCGCCATGACGAACAGAATTTTCTCACCCCCAAGGGACAGGAGAGCGTCATCGATTTCTGGGAGTTCGCCGCCTTCCTCGCCAATTCGCTGGTGTTCCTGCTGATCGGCGTCAATGTCGCGACCATGCCCTATGAGACTTACGGCGCCGTGGAGCTCGCGAGCGCCATCGTCATCGTGCTGCTCGGGCGCGCGCTGACGGTCTATCCCTTGAGCCTGGCGTTCCGGGATTCGTCGCGGCCGATCACGTATGCGCGAACAACATGTGCTGTGGTGGGGCGGCCTGCGCGGCGCGCTCGGCCTGGCGCTGGCCCTGTCGCTGCCGCCGTCGCTGCCGCTGCGCGGCGAAATCGTGGTGCTGACTTTTGGCGTCGTCGCCTTCTCGATCGTCGCGCAGGGCCTGACCATGCCGCTGCTGCTGCGGCGATTGGGTTTTTTGGGGGCGCGATAGGGGGCGCGATCCGAGGAACCGGTTGGAGAACCGCGCCTATTGGGGCGAGCCAGATCGAGACCGCTTGGTCGGCAGCAGTCGGCTCGAAGGGGAAGTAGCCGCTATGGCGGCGAACGCCTTGTTTCCAACACCAAACCTGACATTCGGGCTCTGTCGCCGCAATTCCGGGCGCCTTGTTGAAAATCCGAAGCAGTTGTCGGCGTTGCCCGCTCCGACAATGTGTCTGGTCCGACGATCACGTTGGCGGTCTCGCTTTGCGTTGACGTCCGTCACGCAAAGCCGTAAGCTCCACTCAATCGCATGGGGATGGGGTTCCCCAGAACCGCCTGTCCAGGCTGATGACCCCTGCCGCGCTGCTGACGCGGGAGGGTCTGTGCGTCGAACGCCTCTCTCTTCGCCTCATGTCGGCGCGCCCAACAGGAAAGGGCGTCGCGATGGGACAGGTTTGGCTTACCTCCGCTCTCTGGCTTGGCCTTGCACTGCTGGCCTCGATCATCTCGATCCGCGTGGCGGTTTCCGTCGCGCTGATCGAGATCATGGTGGGCGTCGTCGCCGGCAACACGATCGGCCTGCACCTCACCGAGTGGGTCAATTTCCTCGCCGGCTTCGGCGCGATCCTTCTGACCTTTCTCGCCGGCACTGAGATCGACGCCGGCGTGGTTCGAAAGCACTTCTGGTCGAGCATGTCGATCGGGATCGTTGGCTTCTTCGCGCCCTATCTCGGCGTGTTGTTCTACGCCCATTATATGATCCACTGGCCGTGGGATCAGGCGCAGATCGCCGGCATTTCGCTATCGACGACATCCGTCGCCGTCGTCTACGCTGTCATGGTCGAGACCGGGTTCAACCGCACCGAGATCGGAAAGATCATCCTCGCCGCCTGCTTCGTCAACGATCTCGGCACCGTGCTGGCGTTGGGCGTCGTCTTCGCCCATTACGATCTCTGGCTCGCCGGATTTGGCGCGGCCGTGGCGGTGGTGCTGTGGCTGCTGCCGAAATTCGCTCCCTGGTTCTTCGAGAGCGTTGGCCATCGGGTCAGCGAGCCGGAAACGAAGTTTGTCGCCATGATCCTGCTCGGCCTCGGCGGCATGTCAAGCCTGGTCGGCAGCGAGGCGGTGCTGCCGGCCTATCTCGTCGGTATGGCGTTGGCGCCGGCATTCCTGGCCGACCCGGAATTGCCGCATCGCATGCGCGTCATCGCCTTCACCATCCTCACACCGTTCTATTTCTTGAAGGCAGGGTCGCTGGTCGAGTGGCGCGCCGTCGCCGAGTCGGCGGGAATTCATCGCCGTATTCCTGGCGATCAAGATGGTCACCAAATTCGTTGGCATCCTGCCCCTGACCCGCGCCTTTCGCTTCGAGGCGCGCGACGGCATGTACATCACCCTCTTGATGTCGACGGGCCTGACCTTCGGCACGATCTCCGCCCTGTTCGGGCTGACTAACCACATCATCGACCAGCGGCAATACACCATACTCGTCACGGCGGTGATCGGCAGCGCCGTGGTGCCGACGCTGATCGCCCAGCGCTGGTTCCAACCGAAAGTCAAACCGTCAGAAGAGACGGGCGAGGCCCAATTGCAGCAGGCGCGGGAGGGATGAATGTTTCGAAAAATCTTGATCGCCAACGACGGCAGCAAGGGTGGAGAGAGAGCCCTGGCCGCAGCAATCGAGTTGGCGCGCAGCGTTGGCGCCCGACTGGAAATGGTCTGCGTGGAGGAACTGCCCCACTATCCCGCCTCGATCGATGAAGTTGTCGAGGAGGAAATCGAGGAAGCGCACCGTTTCGTGGGGGTGATGGAAAAAGCGAAGGCTAAGGCCGAAGGGCTTCCTTTCGCGACGCACCTTTTGAAGGGCCATGCCGTTTCGACCATCGTCGATTTCATCAAGAGTGATGGCTACGACCTGCTCGTCGTCGGCTTCATGGGGCACTCGGCACTGTACGACCGGATCATCGGCAGCACCACCGACAGGCTGGTGAAATTCGCGCCTTGCAAGGTCTTGGTGGTCAAATGATGGCGGTCGAGACCGCAGTGAGCATGATGAGCAGCGGCCTGGTGACGCTGGAGAAGGTGCAAGTCCTGCAATATGGGGCCGCCGTGAAGCACGATCCGGCCTGATCCGGGCTCTGCACCGCGGAGCCGCTGCACGTGGAGGTTTTCACGCCCGCGTCATTGGCGACATCGAACGAATCGTCCCACGGCCGAATTCCAGCACCGAGAGACCCGCGAACTGCGTCGGCTTTGGGACCGTTTTCTTCCTTTCAGCCTAATGCCGCAACCCGCCGATCCCTGACGCTGCATCTCGCGCGCCGCTCGATTGCCGCCTTTGGCTCACCCCCGGCCTCTCCCCGGCCGCCGGGCGAGCAAGTCCGGGCGCTATTTTCCAGCCAGTTCCTTCACCTTCTGGCCCTCAAAAACCTTGCCCTTGAAGGTCACGCGCTTCAACTGCAGCCCGCCCTTGTTGGCGAAAGCGTCGGGCCGCAGTTTCAATTCGCCCGCCTCCATGCCGATCCCGAGCAGCGCATGGGCGGCGGAGATCATCCGCGCCGCGGCGCCGGTGTACCAGGACCAGCCGCCCCTGCCCGCATAGCCCGGACCGTCATAGACGTCGGCCGACTGCTGGTGCGGCGGCAGGCCGTAGAGGTCGATCTTTTCCGGCGTGGTCTTGGTCAAGGGCGAAAGCGATTCCCACACCTGGAAGGCGCGGGCGAAATCGCCCGCAGCCTGCGCCTCGTCGCCCTCCTGCGTCGCTTTTTCCGCCAGTTTCACCAGCGCGTCGACGAACCAGGAGGAGCCATGGGTATATTGGCCGCCGTTTTCGCGCACGCCGAGCGGATAATCGGCGCTGCGACCCGGGAAGGGTTTCGAGTTCTCGTCATAGGGCGGCGTGACCAGCAGCACGCGGTCGCCCTTGTCCAGCGCCGCCAGCCCGTTTTCCAGCGCCTTGCGCCCGCGCTCGCTGCGCACCGCGCCCGAAAGCGACGGCCACGCCGAGGACATGGCGCCGAGCGGAACGAATTCCGATCCGTCGTCGGCGAAGGCGCGCACAAAGCGGTCGCCGCGCCAGCAGGCGTCGAGCGCCGCCTGCAAGTTCAGCGCCCTCGCCCGGTAATCGTCGGCGCGCCCGGCGTCGCGTTCGCCCTGCAGCGGGATGAAGCGCTCCAATATGTCGTAGAGGAAAAAGCCGACCCAGACGCTTTCGCCGCGCCCCTTGAAGCCGACCAGATTCATGCCGTCGTCCCAGTCGCCGGCGCCCATCAGCGGCAGGCCGTTCACGCCGAAGCGTTTCAGCGTGTAGTCGATCGCGCGGCGGCAATGGTCGAACAGGGTCGCGGATTCGCGCGACGGCAGCGGCGAAATGACATGGCCCTCGACGCCCGAGGGTACCGCGTCGCCTTCGATGAAGGGCAGGACCTCGTCCAGGATCGCCGCGTCGCCGGTCGCCCCGACATAGCGCGTGGCGACATAGGGCAGCCAGAGATGCGGATCGGAGGCGTGGGTGCGCTCGCCGATGCCGACGCCGCCCGAGGGCGCCTCGTGCCACCATTTCAGCACGTCGCCCTCGACGAATTGCTGGCGGGCGTGCAGCAGGATCTGCTTGCGCGCCAGCTCCGGCGCCAGCGCGATCAGCGGCAGCACGTCCTGCAACTGGTCGCGATAGCCATAGGCGCCCGAACGCTGCGACGGGCCGGTGCGGCCCCACAGCCGCGCGGTGAGCAATTGATAGGGCAGCCAGTCGTTCACCAGCCGGTCGAAGTCCGGGCGGTTGGTCTCGATGCGCAGGCCGGCCAGCGTCTTGTCCCAGAAACCCTGCAATTGCGCGAATTTCTCATGGGCGAAATCCAGCGTCGCCGCCCGCGAGGCCAGGGCCTGCGCGCCGTCGAGCGTCGGCGCCGCGCCGAGCGCCACGCAGATTTCGGCTTTTCCGCCGGGCGCAACCGTGATATCCGCGGCAAAGCCCGCCGCGCGGCGGCCATCGTCCTCGACGAGGAAATCGGCATGGCCATGCAGCGCGAGATGCGGACGCGCGAAATCCTGCGCGCGTCCCAGGATTTTCGCGCGGGAGATTTCGCAGGCCTCGGCGTCGAGCGACGTCGAAACGAAAGCCCAGCCGCGGACGAAATCATTGCGCGGATTGCTGAAATAGACCGCGCGGCCGCTGTCGTCGATCTCTGCCTCGAGGGCCCCGAGCGCGTCGGGCGGCGTCTCCGCCAGAATGATTTCGAGCACCGGCGCGATGCGATAATTTTGCGCGCGCTCGCTGCGGTTACGCACTGTCAGCAGCAGGATCTGCACGGGCTCGTCGGGCGCGACGAAGACGGTCTGTTCCAGCGCCAGACGCGGGCTTTCGCTGGTGAAGGTCGCGTAGCCGCGCCCGAACGCCGAGTCATATTTCGTGTCCGGACGGCGCAAGGGCAGCAGGGTCGCGGAAAAAATTTCGCCGCTGTCTTTTTCGACGACGTGGATCGCCTGGCCGGGAGGCGCGTTGCGTCCCTCGCCCATGCGGAACGGGGTCAGGCTATTGGCGCGGGCGTTGCGATGGAAGGCGAAAATGTCGCCGTCATGAGTCGCCACCGCTCCGAGCCCATGCGCGCCGGCCATGACATGGGCGAAAGGCCGGGGCGCGCCGGGCGCCGTCCGCAACTCGCGTCCATCGGCCGAGAAGGCGAAGCGTGGCCCGGCGGGCGTGATCGGCGCCTCCAACGCGCGGCGGCGGAGAAAAGTCGCGGCCAGAGCCTCCGGCGCCAGCGAGAGGCCGAGATGCTTTTCGATCTTTTTCGCGGCCAGGAATTCGTCTTCCGCCCAGCCGTCGACGAGAACGACGTCGACCGAGCCTTCAGCCGGCAGCTCGATTTCGAGCAGCAGCGCCGCGCAGGGTTCGAAACTGTAGAGGCGGCCCTCGTCCTCGGGGTCGCGCAGCGGCATGTTTTGCGTCAGCGCGTCGGGGTCGCGGCGCTGGCCGAGGCCCAGGAACCGCGCCCGCAAATCCTCATAGCCGACGAGGCGCACGCCATCGCCGGCGCCCGCGGCGTGGAAGGCGACTTCGCGCGACAGGCGTTTGCTCTCGAAGTCGCCGGCCTGGTTCTTCAGCAGGCGATTGCGCGCGAAAATGGCGTTGAGCGGTTTCGCGAAGACCGTGCCGACATGCAGGGCGTTATAGGCGGCGTCGCGCCGCTCCACGCCGCCCTCGTTCATCACGAGGTCGCGGTAGCTGGCGAGGCGGATCTTCCGCGGCGCCTTGGCGAGATTGGTCAGGCGCACGCGCCAGGTCGCGACGGGCTCGCCGTCGGCCACCTCGACGCTGGCCTCGCAGCGCAGGTCATGCTGCGCGCCGCTCAAGATCGCTTTCGACGGGGAAACGGCGGCAAAGCTGCCGAAGCCCCGCCCCGTGGGATTGGCGCCGAGCGACCACAGGCGCGGGGCGCCCGCGTCGGGCGTCTCGGAAAAATACAGGAAGGCGCCGCGCGGCAGGATCGGGTCGTCCACGACGCGGGTCATGTCGATGGGCGGCCCGCGCCGCGCCGCGGTCTCGACGCGGAAGAAATTCTGGCCGTCGCGCCACAGGTTGAGCGTCAGCAGGCCATTGCCCAGCGCCAGCGGTTCGTTGGCGGCTGTTTTGGTCCTGGCGCCCGGCCGGGTCAGGATGAAGATCGCCAGCGCCGCGCACAATCCCAGGGCGAACAGCGCATAGCCGAGCAGCAGGCTGACGACGGGAGGCGTTCCGGCCCGCTGCGCGGCCTCGGCGCCGCTCCAGGCCTTGTCCCATTCGCCCCCGCGCGGAATGTAGAAGGGGATCAGCAACGGCGCCCAGGTGCCGAAGCGCCTGACGCCCTCGGGAATGGCGCGCGACCGTCCCCTGGCGCCGAGGAAATGCGCCGCGCCTTCGTCGGCCATGTCGCCGCCGACGAAGGACATGTTGACCAGCGTGGCGACGCGCAGGCCCATATGGTCGAACCAGATCAGCACCCGCAGCCAGTCGTAGGTGAGCAGCGCGGTGAACACCGACAGGCTCCAGTCGCGGAACTGCGACGGCGGCAGCGCGACGTTCATGTAGGTCGCCACGGTCGTGCGGATCAGGCCGTCCTGGTTGTACCATTGCGGATCCGGCGCGACTTTCAGGAAGGCGTAGATGATCGGCGCCATCCACAGGCCCCAGCGCAGCACGACAATGGCGTTGTCGGCGAGGCCGCGGACGCCCTCGGCGGAAAACAGCAGTCTTATCGGCGCGAGGTCGCGCTTCAGCAGCGCGGTGAGGAAGAACAGGTTGATGCTGAACAGCGGCGCGGCGAAGATCCACTGGATCACGCCGGAGAGCGATTCCAGATAGAGAAGCTTCACCCCGCCATCGACCATGCCCATGTGGGTCATGCCCCATTTCGAGAAGAAGGGCGTGATGATGTAGGGATTGTCCGGCCGGCCGGCGGCGCCGTAATTGACGAGAACGTGGTCGATGAAATGGGCGCGCACTACGTCAAGCTGGGCATGGTCGAAATACCAGCCCGCGGCGCCGCCGACGATGCCGCCGAGCAGCGCGCCCAGCGCATAGGGGCGCCAGGGGCGCGGCCGCGCGCGCAGGCCCCGGGCGAAGTCCGTGATGTCGCCGTAGAGCAGCGCGGCGACGTAGGCCAGCGCGCCGCAGCCGAAGCCGAACAGGAAACGCTCCCATCCGCTCGCCGAGGGCAGGTTTTGCGAAAATGCCAGCAGCAGCCCGGCGCCGACGACGGCGCCGCCGACCAGATTGCCCGGACCGCGATAGGCGCGCGACAGGCGCCTGACGAAGGGCGGCGTGGAATCGGTGGATTCGAGAATGGTCCGCGCCAGCGGAAACAGCAACGCGCCCGCCAGCGCCGCGCCGACAAAGCTGGAGCCGAGGAACAGGCTCACGGCCAGGGGTTCGGCGACAAAGGCGTGGATGGCCAAAAGCAGCGCGACGAAGACGCCGCCATAGACGGCGCCCTTGGCCGCGCCCGAGCGCCAGTAGGTCATCAGCCGCGGCGCGACCGGCGGCGCGTCATGCAGGATATCGCCCATCACGCCGGTGACGAGATAGACTTCCGCCCAAAGTCCGGCCTGCGCCAGCGCGGCGGCCAGCGACGCGCCGAAAATGCGCGGGAGCGCATAGAGATGGGCGAGCGCCGCAGCCGAGCCCAGCGCCGCGACCGGCGGCGTCGCCGCAGCGGCGAACGCCGACAACAGCAGCGTCAGGTGCAGCATCGCGCCCTGCGCGGGACGGCGGCCCATGGCGAGACAGGCGCCATGCACGATGGCCTCGTTGACGACGAACAGCACAGCGCCGCGCAGCAGAATGCGCGCGAAGGGCGCCGCGCCGTCGCCGGCCAGGGCCGCCGCCACGCGGTCAAGCAGGGGCGAGCCGAGCGCCAGCAGCAGGTTGAACATAAAAGGCAGCAACAGCAGCGCGACGCAGGCCGCGGGGCCGGTCCGGCGGCCGCGCCTCGCCAGGCCGATCACGGCAGCGAACAGATAGAGCAGCGCGCCGACGATCCCGGCCGGCTGGGACAGCCGCAGCAGATCGGTGAAATCCTGCGGCGCGGCCCACAGCGCAACCGAGGGCGAGACGGCGAAGCCAAGGGCGGCCAGCGCCGCGAAATCGATCAGGAAGCTCGTCGCCGGCCCGCCGCGCCCGGTCATGGCCAAAGCCAGTCCGCGCAAGGCGAGGGCGCCGGCAAGGGCGCCGCCGAGCGCAAAGGTCCAGCCGCCCTGCCCCGCCGCCCAGATTGCGCCGACAAGAAGCGCGGCGCAGAGGAAGCGAAAGGCCCCGCCAGCTGCGGGCGCGAAAATCTTGGTCGGGGTCGGAGCCAGCATGCGAAGCCTTCGGGCAGGATTTTGGCGGGATAAAACGCGGACGAATTGACAAAAAACGGCCTTTCTCAATAGCGCGTTTGACGGATTTGCGCGAATGACCTTAAGACTGACTTTTCGCGCGCCGGGATGTCCCTGAATGCAGCTCATCATTGTCGCGCTTGCCGGTTTTGGCGCGGGTTTCATCAACGCGCTGGCGGGCGGCGGCTCGTTCCTGACCTTTCCCTCGCTGATCGCGGCGGGCCTGCTGGCGATCGACGCCAACGCCACCTCGACCATCGCGCTGTTTCCAGGCCAGGTGACGACGACCTGGGCCTTTCGCGACATCGTCCGCAAATCGCTCGACGATCCGCGCATCAACGGCCATGTCCTCGCCGGGATTTCGCTCGCCGGCGGCGTCGTCGGCGCGCTGTTGCTGCTCGCCACGCCGGAGGTCTTTTTCGAGCGCTCGGTGCCCTTCCTGCTCGGCGGCGCGACGCTGGTGTTCGCCTTCGGCATGTTCATGCCGGAGCGCGGCGACAGGCAGCTCGTCGGCCCCGCCGGCATATTGATCGCGCAAAGCTTCGTCGCGATCTATGGCGGCTATTTCGGCGGCGGCATCGGCATCCTGATGCTGGCGGCGCTGACGCTCTACGGGCTGAAGGACATCGCGCTGATGAACGGCCTGAAAATGCTGCTGGCCACCCTGATGAACGCCACCGCCACCGCCATCCTCGCCTTTTCGGGAAAAGTCCACTGGACCGAGGCGGTCGTGCTGGCCGGCGGATCGATCATCGGCGGCTATGCCGGCGGCCACGCCGGCACGCGCATCCCGCCGCTCTATGTCCGCCTGTTCGTGATCTTCATCGGCGTGATATTGAGCGTACACTTCTACCTCAAGACGTTTTGACCGGAGTTTTCGTGATGACCGCTTTGCCCACCAGAATGCGCGAGATCTTCTTCGACGGCGCCGGCGGACCCGAAGTCCTTCGCCTGCAGGAGGCGCCCGTCCCCGCGCCCGGCCCGGGCAAGGCGCTGGTCGAGGTCGTCGCGGCTGGCGTCAACCGCCCCGATTGCATCCAGCGCGCCGGCCTCTATCCGCCGCCGCCGGGCGAGAGCGCCATTCCCGGCCTCGAGATCGCTGGCCGCATCGTCGCGCTCGGCGAAGGCGTCGAAGGCCTGGCCATCGGCGACGAAGTCTGCGCCCTGGTCGGCTCGGGCGGCTACGCCGAATATTGCGTCGCCGAGGCGAGCCTCTGCCTCCCCCGCCCGAAGCCTTTGAGCCTGGTCGAGGCTGCGGGAATCCCCGAGACCTATTTCACCGTTTACGACAATGTCTTCACCCGCGGCGCGTTGAAATCCGGCGAGACTTTTCTCGTCCACGGCGGCTCCAGCGGCATAGGCTCGACCGCGATCCAGCTTGCCAAAAAATTCGGGGCGCATGTGCTCACGACGGCCGGCTCGGCGGAGAAATGCGAATTCTGCGTGAGCCTCGGCGCCGATGCCGCGATCAACTATCGCGAAAAGGATTTCGCCGAGGAAGTCAGGTCCTTGACCGGCAAGAAGGGCGTCGACGTCATTCTCGACATGGTCGGCGGTCCTTACATGCAGAAGAACCTGCTCAGCCTCGCGCCCGACGGAAGGCTGGTGCAGATCGCCTTCCTGCAGGGCAGCCGGGTGGAAAAATTCGATTTTATGGCGCTGATGGTCAAGCGCCTGACCATGACCGGCGCGACCCTGCGGCCGCGCTCCGTCGCCGCCAAGGCGGCCATCGCGGCGGCGCTGCGGGAAAAGGTCTGGCCCCTGCTCGAGGCGGGCGCGATCAAGCCGATCCTGCACGCCACCTTCCCGCTGGAACAGGCCGGCGCCGCGCATGAACTAATGGAAAGCTCGGCGCATCTCGGCAAGATCGTGCTGGTGACGGGACGTTGAGAGCAGCGGGCGTCTCACGGTGAAGTGATGGGCGCCTGGCGTCCTCACGCTTGCCTGGGAAGAAAAATTCCGTAACGTAATTTTTGCAGAATCGGCGCTGAAGCATGTATTCGCGCATCCTCGACGTATTACGCCAAGGATCGCATTTCCGCATGCTTTCGCGTCGACCCTTGTCGCAGATCAAGCACAGAACTGACTGGCCATTTTATTTTGATGGAGTCGCCACATGGGCTTTGTTATCGATATAGGCAACGACATCAGCGGGCTGCCAACGGGTTACCAGCAAGCCATCAATACCGCCATCAATTTTTTTGAAACCAATATCACCACGAATATTACAGTCACCCTCGACTTCGACTATGCGCCAACAACCAACCCCGGCGACGTTGGCCAAAGCAATACCGAATATTACGGCTACACCTATTCTCAGGTCTACAACGCTATCCAGAACGTCGATGACGCGCCCACAGCGTCAGCGACGCAGAAAGCCGCCGCCGCCTTGCTCAGCGCGAATTTTCCGACCGATCCAACCAATGGCGGGCAATTCTGGATCAGCTTTGCCGACGCGAGGGCGCTCGGCCTGAATACTTCCGCCGCCCCCGCCGGCCTGGTAGATGGTACGATTACCCTCGACAGCAATGATCAATTCACCTGGTCGCAGTCTGGAGGCATCGCCGCCAATACTTATGACGCCGTGGGAACACTCGAACACGAGATATCCGAGACGCTCGGCCGCACCGCTAACCTGGGAACGCCGGAGCCGGATATTCTGGCCGGCGGCGACACCTCCACCAAACTGCCGACCTACAATATTCTCGACATGTTCCACTACGCCGCGGCGGGCGACGCCAGCGCCGCCAGCCCCGGCGCCGCCGCGGGCGCGCTCGAGGAACCTTTCGTCTCCGGCTACAACGCCAACGTCCAGACCTATTTTTCCTACAATGGGACGACCGTCACGCTTCCATTCGGCTCGCCCTCGGAAATCGCCAGCGGCTACGACGTCGCCGACTGGAACAGCTCGGTCGTGGGCAACTCGTTCGGCTCCGCCTACGCCGGAACGGTGGACACCGTCTCGGCCACCGATCTTGAAACCTTGAACGTCCTTGGTTATTCCGAAGCGCCCGCGTGCTACTGCGCCGGCGCGCTGATCGAAACCGAGCGCGGCGAAATCCCGGTCGAAGACCTGATGGTCGGCGAAAACGTCGTCACCGCCTCCGGCGCGCTTCGGCCGATTGTCTGGATCGGCCATCGCGAACTGGACCTGACTAGACATCGCTGGCCGCTCGAGGTTTTTCCGGTGCGCGTCCGGAAAGACGCCTTCGGCGACGGCCTGCCCCGCCGCGACCTGCTGCTCAGCCCGCAGCACGCGGTCTATGTCGACCGCGTGCTGATCCCGATCATCCATCTCGCCAATGGCGCCACCATCGTTCAGGAGCGCGCCGAAACAGTCTCCTACTGGCACGTCGAGCTTGAAAGCCATGACGTGCTGCTGGCGGAAGGCTTGCCGGCGGAAGGCTTGCCGGCGGAAAGCTTTCTCGACTGCGGCAGCCGGCCGGCTTTCGCCAATGCCGGCGAATTCGTCGAACTGCATCCGACCTTCAAGCCGCTAAGCTGGGACGACGCCTGCGCGCCGCTCAGGGAAAGCGGCCGGGCGGTGGCCGAAGTCAACAGGCGGCTGATCGAGCAAGCCGAAGCTCTCGGGTTTTCACGCGTCCCTGATCCCGACCTGCGCGTCGTCGCCGATGGCGCGCGCATCGAGCCGGAGCGCGGCGCGGATGGCTGCTACCGCTTCGATCTTCCGGCGGCGAAAGCGCTTCACCTGGCGTCGCGGCGTTTCCGTCCCGCGGACGGGACCGCGGGCGAGATCAGCGACGGACGCCATCTGGGCGCGCCGGTGACCAGGATCGAAATCGACGGGCGCCCGCACGAACTCGCCGCCCTCGCCAGGGGGTGGCACGAACTGGAAGGCGAAGGGGACCACGTCTGGCGCTGGACCGACGGGTTGGCGGCGCTGCCGACGGGAGCGCGAACCGTCGCAATCTGGATCGGCGACGCCCCCCTCTACTGGATCGAAGATGAAAATCAGCCGGCCGAGCGCTCGCGCGACGCGGCCTGAAATTCACTTCACCCGCACCGGGAAGATCTCGGCGGAAAGCTGCACCTGGTTGCCCAGTCCGTAATAATAATAGACCGGGCGCGAGACCAGGCGCAGGAACTGGAACAGCCGCAAGCGCATCTTGCCGAGAAGGCCCATCTTGCGCGAGGGCAGCAGGTTCTCGTTGGTCACATGCACGATCCATTTGCGGCGCTGCGGCGGCAAGTCGATCTGCTTGTGGCGCGCCAGGTCTTCCAGCCATTTTTCGACATCCGGCTCCTCCATGAAGCCGAAGTTCAGGTCCACCGCCATCACCCCGCCCTCGGCGCCGTCGCGATAGAAGGTGGTCACCTTGTAGCGGTCGCCCTCGACATAGGGCGTCTTCACGTGATTGACCACGATGAAGACCAGGTGGCGCGGCAGCACGCCATAGCGGTCCCACATCATCTGCAGCAGCGCCGGCGTGCGGTCGTCGAGCGAACTCATCCGCTTGGGCGACATCACCAGGGCGTTGCGCTCGATATGGTGCGGCGCCCCGCGATGCCTTTTCACCAGTTCGTCGACGGTCATCGTCTCCTTGGCGCGATAGGCGGCAAAGGTCGCCTTGCGGCCCCAGCGCCAGGTCGCCATGACCGCAAAGGTGGTGAGCCCGACCAGCAGCGGGATATAGCCGCCCTCGAAGAATTTCAGCGAGCTGGCGACGAGGAAGCCGCCATTGACCACGGTCAGGCCGCCCCAGACCAGGGCGGTGCGAAGAACGCCCCAGCGCCAGTAGCGGCGGGCGATGAAGAACATCGCCAGCGAGGTGATGACCATCACCCCTGACACCGCGAGGCCATAGGCCGCCGCCAGCGCGCCCGCCGAACCGAAGCCCAGCACCAGTAGCACGCAGCCGCAGAACAGCGCCCAGTTGATGAAGGGAACGTAGATCTGGCCGGCGTGGTCGGCATGGGTGTGCAGCAGCTCGATGCGCGGGAACAGGCCGAGCCGGATCGCCTGCAGGGTCAGGGAAAACGCCCCCGATATCAGCGATTGCGAAGCGATTGCGGTCGCGAGCGTCGCCAGCGCCACCATGGGCAGGAGCGCCCAGCCGGGCGAGAGGCTGTAGAACAGCATGCCGCCGGCGACCGGCTCGCCGCCGAGCAGGTAGGCGCCCTGCCCGAGGTAGTTCAGCAGCAGGGCGGGAAAGACCAGGCCGAACCAGCCGAGGCGGATCGGGCCGGCGCCGAAATGACCGAGATCGGCATACATGGCTTCGCCGCCGGTGACGACCAGCATGACCGCGCCGAGGATCGCCAGCAGCTGGAAGCCGCCGGCATGGGCGAGGAAGGCCATGCCGTAAAGCGGATTGAAGGCGGCGGCGATCTCAGGATGCGCGGAAACCTGGCGCGCGCCCAGGACGGCGATGACGACGAACCACAGGGCGAGGATCGGCCCGAAAATGCGGCCGATGCCGGTCGTGCCGCGCGATTGCAGCGCGAACAGCCCGGCGAGCAGCGCCAGGGTGATGGGGATGACCGCGCGGCCGAGGTCGGGGGTCGCGGCCTGCAGTCCCTCGACCGCCGACAGCACGCTGATCGCGGGAGTGATCATGCCGTCGCCGAGCAGCAGGCCGGCGCCGAGCATCAGCGCCCACAGCATGAGGCGCCCCGTGCGATTGGCGCCATCGTGCATCAGGCCGTAGAGCGCGAAGACGCCGCCTTCGCCCTCGTTCTGCGCGCGCAGGACCAGGGCCGCATATTTGATCGCGACGATCAGGGTCAGGGCCCAGATCACCAGCGAGACGCCGCCCAGCACGTTTTCCGGCGTCCGCGCCAGGCCGGGCTGAAAGATCTGGTCCATGGCGTAGAGCGGCGAGGTGCCGATGTCGCCATAGACCACGCCCAGCGCGCCAAGGGTCAGCGGCGCCAGTTTTCCGCGCGGCGCGTGGCCGCGTTCCCGGGCAGGATCTTGGGCAAGCTCTTTGGCAGATCCTTGGGCGCCGCCTTTCGGCAAGGCAGTGGCGTGACGCTCCGGCGTCGCGAGCAAATTCATCGCGCCGTCCCCTCATCGGCCAATCGTATCATGCGCTTGCCCAAGGCCAAGCGAAATTGAAGCAAATTGCGGCGGGAAATCGCCGCAGGTTCAGCCCGACACAAGCTTCGCGCCCTATTCCTGCAAACGGGCCATTATCCGGGCGGGGCAAATTCGGAAGCCTCGCGCCCATGGCGCAAAACATCCGGACGCCGGCTCAGGCCAGTTCGATCGATCAGGGGCGACACATGAGTTTCTGGAAAAACATGAGTATAAGGACCAAGATCCTGGCGGCTTTCATCACCGCCATGCTGGCGCAGATCGCCATCGGTTCGCTTTCGCTCGTGCAGCTTTCCTCGCTC
Source organism: uncultured Alphaproteobacteria bacterium (assembly GCA_963710275.1). Lineage (GTDB taxonomy): Bacteria > Pseudomonadota > Alphaproteobacteria > Rhizobiales > Beijerinckiaceae > Rhodoblastus. The sequence goes on from CAVPZS010000002.1 coordinate 500,964, forward strand.
GCCGCCATTTCCGAGTTCGATGACCAGCGACTGGCTGCCTTCGGCCGACAAGCTCGCGCATCTCAAGGACACGGTGCAGGAATATCGCATCAAGGAAGCCAAGGTCCTGTTCAGCCTCATTTCCCATCGAGGCCGACGCGGGCGCCGCCGAAGCGGCGATGAAGGCGTCCGGCGAGGCCGTCGACGCCGCCTATCGCGATTTCGAGCCGCTGATCACGCCCGGCAGCGACGACGTCACGCTGATGAAGAGTTTCGTCGAACTCTGGCCGAAATTCCGCGCCTCCGCCGAGCAGACCATCGCGATCGCCCGCTCCGGCGATGTCGACAAGGCCACCGCCCATTACAATTTCGCCGATTACGAGTTGAAGAAGCAGGCTACGGCCGTTCTCGACCAGGACATCGCCTTCAACTCCAAGGGCGGCAAGGAAACCGCGGACGCCAGCGCGTCCCAGCTCGGCGCCTCCCGCGCCATCCTCTTCATCGCCCTGCTCATCGGCGTCGGACTCAGCGGCGGCATGGCGGTCGCCCTGATCATGGGCCTGGTGCTTCCGATCGGCGGCGCTACCCAGGCGCTGCAGCGGCTGGCCTCAGGCGACCTCGGCGCCAGCGTCTCCGGCGTCGAGCGCCAGGATGAAATCGGCGACATGGTTCGCGCGCTCGACGTGTTCAAGCGCAGCATGGCCCAGACGCGCGAACTGGAGGCCCAGAGCGGCGCGCAGCGCGCCAATGCCGAGACCGAACGCAAGAACGTGCTGGCGCAGCTCGCGGGGACATTCGACCGTTCGGTCAGCGCCATTGTCGCAAAAGTGTCCGACGCCGCCGATGAGCTGCAGTCGACAGCCGGCGTCATGTCGGACGCCGCCACCGAAACCGCCGCCCAGGCCAGGACCGTCGCCGCCGCTTCGGAGACCGCATCCGGCAATGTCGGCTCGGTAGCCTCCGCCACCGAGCAATTGTCCTACTCGGTCAGGGAAATCCGCGAACATGTCCAGCGCTCGCGCTCCATCGCCGCCGAGGCGGCGGAACAGACCGAAAAGACCGATTCGCTGATGCGCGAACTGGCGCAGGCCGCGGACAAGATCGGCGGCATCGTCAGCCTCATCACCGACATTGCGGGCCAGACCAACATGCTGGCGCTGAACGCCACCATCGAAGCGGCGCGAGCCGGCGAGGCCGGACGCGGTTTCGCCGTGGTCGCCCAGGAAGTGAAGACGCTGGCCGAGCAGACCTCGAAAGCCACGGCGGAAATCTCGATGCAGATCGCCGGCATCCAGACGTCCACCCAGAACGCCGCCGGCTTCATCTCCTCGATCGTGCGGACCACCGAGCAGGTGCGCAGCATATCCGAGACCGTCGCCAACGCCGTCGACCAGCAGGGCGCGGCGACGCAGGAAATCGCCCACAGCATTCACGAGGCCTCCGAAAACGCCCGGCAGGTGGCGGTCAACATTGGCGGCGTGATGGAGGCCGCGCAGCACTCCTCCGAAGCTTCGACGCAAATGTTGAGCTCATCCAGCGACTTGTCGAAACACGCGGCGAGCCTGCGCGCCGAAGTCAACCGCTTCCTTGCCTCCGTGCGCGCCGCCTGATCGACGTCATCGACAGTATCTGCGGAAAGCCCTAACCTCGGGATCGGCCTGACCGGCCAGACCCGAGGTTTTTTCATGACTGTGCTGGCCCTTCTCGTCCTGGCTTTTCTCGTCCTGCTCCTGCTGGTCGCGGCTCTGGTCGGCTTCACCTGGCTGACCGCGCGGCGTGTCGAGGCGGCGCTGCCGCCGCGCGGGCGTTTCATCGACATGGACGGCGAGAGGATTCATTATGTCGACGTCGGCCAGGGACCGCCGATCGTGCTGGTCAACGGCCTGTGCGGCAACCTGCTGAACTTCGACTACATGCTCGGCTTCCTGACCGGCGAATTCCGCGTCATCCTGCTCGACCGGCCTGGCTGCGGCTATTCGACCCGGGCGGCGGACGCCCCCGCCAACCTGCGGGCGCAAGGCGATTTCGTGGCAAAATTCATCGCGGCGCTCGGGCTCGAGCGCCCGCTGCTCGCCGGCCATTCCATGGGCGGCAGCATCTCGCTCGCCGTCGCTCTCGACCATCCGCAATGCGTCAGCGGCCTCGCCCTGATCGCCCCGGCGACCCATCCGGTGGCGGCGCCTCCCGCGCCGTTCAGGGGACTGGCGATCCTGTCGCCCTGGCTGCGGCGCGTCGTCGCCTGGACCCTGGCGACGCCCATGGCCATCATCAAGCGCGACGAGGCGATGTTCGAGCTGTTCTCGCCCGACCCGACGCCCCAGGATTTCCCGCTCCGGGGCGGCGGCCTGCTCACCCTTCGCCCCGACGCCTTCTGCGCCGGCTCGCTCGACATGGTCTCCTCCAACGCCGACTTTCCCTCGATGGTCGCGCGCTATCCGGCGCTCATCCTCCCGGTGCGCATCCTCTATGGCGAAGGCGACCGGATCCTCAACCCGGAGGCCCACGGCCATTCCATGGAGCGCGAGGTTCCCGGCCTCATTCTCGAAACCATCCCCGGCGGCCACATGATCCCGGTGACGCATCCCGAAAAAACCGCCGATTTCATCCGGCAGGCGGCAAGAGCGATGGCCGCGACGGCAGGGGCGTAGTTTTTTACTCCGCCGGCTGCGGGACAGGATCGGCCAGCCCTTCGCCAATGGGCAGATTGAGCAGGGCGGAGACCAGGCCGAGGGCGATGGAGAGCTGCCAGACCGGCAGGTAGGAGCCCATGCTGTCGCGGAAGTAACCGCCGAGCAGCACGCCCAGGAAACCGCCGAGCTGATGCGAGAAAAAGGCGAAGCCGTAGAGCATCGAGAGGTTGCGGGCCCCGAACATCTGCCCGACCAGCGCGGAGGTCGGAGGCACGGTGGAAAGCCAGAGCAGGCCGGTGACGGCGCCGAACGCCAGCGCCGATTCCGGGCTCGCCGGAAGCGAGATGAAAATTGCGGTGGCGAGGGCGCGGGAGAAATAGATCGCCGAGAGTATGTAGCGCTTGGGAACGCGCATGCCGAGCCAGCCGGAAAACAGCGAGCCGAAGATGTTGAACACCCCGACCAAGGCGATGGCCCAGGCGCCGACGATCGGCGACAGGCCGCTTTCCACGACATAGCGCTGGAAATGCACGGTGATGAAGGCGAGCTGGAAGCCGCAGGTGAAGAAGCCCGTCACCAGCAGGACATAGGACTTGTGCTTCAGCGCCCGGGCAAAGGTGGCCCCCTGGCTGGCGCCCTGCCCCACGAAGGAGGCGGGCGGGCTGGCCAGCGCCATGGACAGCGGGACGATGAGCAGCATCAGGCCGGCGAAGGCCAGCGCAGCGCCCTCCCAGCCGAAACGCTCGATCAGCTGCATGGCCAGCGGCGAGAACAGGAATTGCCCGAAGGAGCCGGCCGCCGTCGCCGCGCCAAAGGCGTAGCTCAGCCTCTCCGGCGGCAGCAGCTTGGCGAAGGAGCCGAGCACGAGATTGAACGAGGCCCCCGAGAGGCCGAAGCCGATCAGCGCCCCGGCGCCGAAATCGAACGCCCAGCCGGAGCCCGCTTGGGCCATCAGCGCGAGGCCCGCCGCGTAAAGCAGGGCTCCGACGACCAGCACGTATTTCGAGCCGAAACGGTCGGCCAGCGCGCCGGCGAAGGGCTGGCCCACGCCCCAGAGCAGGTTCTGCGCGGCGAGCGCGATGGAAAAGCTTTCCGCGCCCCAGGCGCGCGACGAGAAGACCGGGAGCTGGAATGCGCCCATCACTGAACGCGGCCCGAAAGACAGCATCGCGATCACGCAGCCCGCGAAGACAATGGCCCCGGCGGACAGGGAAGGTCTGGCTGTTTGCGTCCTCAAGCCCATGTCGGTCCTTCGTTGCAACTGAATTGTCCCCGTCTCCTCGCGGAGCGGATCCGCATCAAGGACCACCTTATTAGCATTTTCTCCAGCTTCGCGTCCTTGCCGGCGTGCAAGAGCCCCTCGGCGCGAGGGTGGCGTCAGCCCGGCGCAGGCGTGAGGTCATCCCATTGTCATACGGGAATCATGTTATAGCGATCCGCCCGGCCAGGGATCGCCAAGGAGACGTCGATGCGCCTGCTCAGCCTGATTTTCGCGCCGCGCCACAGCGCCCTGCTCTTCAGCGTCCTGCTGTTCGTCTGGACGCTGGTCGAGATGGCGCTACATCCGGGCGAGATGGACTATCTCGCCATCCCCCTGGTGGTGTTCGGCGGCCTGACCACGGTCGGCCTCGGCGATCTCACGCAGAAGCGCCATTCGGTGCTGCGCAATTATCCGATCCTCGCGCATCTGCGCTTCATCATCGAGGAGATACGGCCTGAGATCCGGCAATATCTGTTCGAGAGCGAGACCGACGGCGCGCCTTTCAGCCGCGACCGCCGCGCCCTGGTCTATCAGCGCGCCAAGATGCAACTCGACAAGCGGCCCTTCGGCACGCAACTGCTTGTTTATTCCGACGGTTTCGAATGGATGCTGCATTCGCTGGCGCCCAGGTCCCCGGCGACGGAGCCCTTCCGGATCGCCATCGGCGGGCCCTCGTGCGCCAAGCCCTATTCGGCCTCGGTGCTCAATATTTCCGCCATGAGTTTCGGCGCGCTCTCGGCCAACGCCATCCGCGCGCTGAACGGCGGCGCCAAGGCCGGCGGTTTCGCCCACGACACTGGCGAAGGCGGCTTTTCCCCCTATCACGCCGAAAAGGGCGGCGACATCATCTGGGAGCTCGGCTCCGGCTATTTCGGCTGCCGCACGCCTACCGGCGAATTCTCGCCGGAAAGATTTACCGCCGCCGCGCAGAATCCGCAGATCAAGATGATCGAGATCAAGCTCAGCCAGGGCGCGAAGCCGGGCCATGGCGGCGTCCTTCCCGCCGCCAAGGTGACGCCCGAAATCGCGGCGATCCGCGGCGTGCCGCTGGGCATGGACTGCGTGTCCCCGGCCTGCCACAGCGCCTTCTCGACGCCGCTGGAGATGATTCGAGTTCATCGAAAAGCTTCGCGGGCTTTCAGGCGGCAAGCCGATCGGCTTCAAGTTCTGCCTCGGCCAGCCGGTCGAGTTCCTGGCCCTTTGCAAGGCCATGCTCGAAAACGGCGCCACGCCGGATTTCATCGTCGTCGATGGCAAGGAAGGCGGCACCGGCGCGGCGCCGCTTGAATTCATGGACCATTTGGGCATGCCGATGCGCGAGGGCCTGAATTTTGTCCATAACGCCCTGGTCGGCGCCGGCCTGCGGCAAAAGATCAAACTCGGCTGTTCCGGCAAGATCCTCACCGCCTTCGACATGGCCAGGGCCATGGCGCTCGGCGCCGACTGGTGCAACAGCGCGCGCGGCTTCATGTTCGCGGTCGGCTGCATCCAGTCGCTGTCCTGCCACACCGACACCTGCCCGACCGGGGTCGCCACCCAGGATCCCGCGCGCGGCCGCGCCATCGACGTGCCGGACAAGGCGCAGCGCGTCGCCAATTTCCACAAGGCCACCCTGCATTGCCTTGCCGAGATCACCGCGGCGGCAGGTCTCGATCACCCCAACCAGTTCGAACTCGACCATTTCCGCCGGCGCGTCTCGGAAAGCAGCGTGGTCAGTTTCGCCGAGCTTTTCCCGGCGCTGGAAGTCGAGGAACTGCTGCGCGGCGCGCGCGATCCGCGGCTGCGCGCGCTCTGGGACAAGGCCAGCCCCGAGCGGTTCTCGCCGGTGCGCCCGGCCTGATCGCGCTTACTGCTTGCGCAGCGCGGCGGCGATGCGCGGCGGCAGCTTTTCGATATGCAGCCCGACCGGCTGCGGCTTTTCCGGCCGGTCAAACGTGTCGACGAAGCGCCCCAGCGCCTTCAGCGTGACGCCCTTCACGCCGGCGGAGACCACCAGCAGGATCGCGGAGCCGAGACAGGCGATGATCAAGATGACGTTGAAGAGCGTGTGTTCCGGGAGGTTCTGCGGCAGGATGCGGAAGCGCGATCCGCAGAAATAGAGCCCCAGGCAGACGCCGACGACGCCGATGACGCCGTTCATGACGATGCCGAACCCCCTGCCCTTGAAAGTGAAGTTGGTCAGGACGCCGAAGGCCATGGCATAGACGAACAGACAGAAGCTGAGCAGGTCGCGCCTCTCGCCGGACAGGTCATGCCAGCCCATCCAGTCCACGATCTGGTCGAAAAAGGGCAGCGACGAATCGGAGCCGTAGCCGTCGGCGAGGGCGGGGCCGCCGCCGGCGGCGACCGCCAGCAGGGCCAGGATGGGAAAACAGGGTCCGCGCAGGAAAGATCGCATCAGTTCCGCCCTCGGGCTTCATGCCGAAAGCGGATTTTACGCGATGCGCCCTGCGATTTCGTAAACGGGATGACGGGCCTTTTCGGTGGTTACTGCGCCCACCCTCTGCTGAAGCCGGTAACCCCCAACGCGCTATTGATGATACGACGCCCGTCGGGCGACATGTGAAACCGATTTGGACTTTCGCCGCCAAAGGCTATTTTCAACACGCCGTCCTCACACCACCATTTGCCCACAATGCCGCTGCTGTGCGCGGCTGTCCCATCGCGGCGAAAAACGGTGTCCGCCTTGCCAAAGAAGCCGGCAGCCCAACTGTCCCATGTGCCGACAATACTGGGGCACCGACCCGTCTGCGGGCTCGGCTGCGCAATACGACGCACAGTTTGTCGTTCATGAGCCGGTCTATGTTGATATTCTTGTTCATGAACAACGCGATGGGGGCGTTGGCGCCGGGCGTTCGCTGGAACGGGCCGAGCATCTTCACCCGAGATTTCCTTGTTTGTCTTGCCAATGGTTCCGCCGGTGCTTCCAGGCTGCGCGGTTTGAGCATGCGCCAAGTCCATATTCGAGCAAAGGCGCGCAAGCATGAAAATGATCAAAGGCAACGAGGCGCGCAACGGCCGTCCTGAAAAAGACCACATAGCTTCCTGTCCTTGAGCGTCGATTGGGGAAACAACGACGCCACACACTACTTGAAATATGACCATACAGAGAAGACGGGGGGCGCGCCGGAAAGGGATCACGGGACCGCTGGGGATCCCGCCTCATCCGCCTCGGCCTCGCCGGCCCCTCACATATTCGGATAATTCGGGCCGCCGCCGCCTTCGGGGCAGGTCCAGGTGATGTTCTGGGCGGGGTCCTTGATGTCGCAGGTTTTGCAGTGAACGCAGTTCTGCGCGTTGATGACGAAACGCGGGTCGCTTCCTGTTCGCCTCGTCGCCATAGACGATTTCATAGACGCCCGCCGGGCAGTAGAGCCGCGCGGGCTCGCCATATTCCGGCAGGTTTTTCGCCACCGGCAATGCCGGGATCGGTCAGCTTGAGATGGACCGGCTGGTCTTCCTCGTGATTGGTGTTGGACAGGAACACCGAGGACAACTTGTCGAAGGTCAGCACGCCGTCAGGCTTCGGATAGACAATGCGGCGTGACGTCGACGCAGCGGCTTCAGCGTGGCGTAATCCGGCTTGCCGTGCTTGAGCGTGCCGAACAGGCTGCCAGCCGAACAAGGTGTTCATCCACATGTCGAGGCCGCCGAGCGATACGCCGATATAGGTGCCGAGCTTCGACCACAACGGCTTGACGTTGCGCACCTTCTTCAGGTCGGCGCCGATCGCGCCGCCGTCTGCCAGCCCTGGTCATAGGACGACCAGTTCGTCATGGGCGCGGCCGGCGGCCAGCGCCGCGGCCACCGCTTCCGCCGCCTGCATGCCCGAGAGCATCGCATTATGCGACCCCTTGATGCGCGGCACGTTCATGAAGCCCGCCGCGCAGCCGAGCAGCGCGCCGCCGGGGAACGCCAGCTTGGGAACCGATTGCCAGCCGCCCTCGGTGATCGCGCGCGCGCCATAGGCCAGCCGCTTGCCGCCGGCGAAGATGTCGCGGATCATCGGATGGGTCTTGAAGCGCTGGAATTCGTCGAAGGGCGACAGGGTCGGATTCTTGTAGTTCAGATGCACGACGAAGCCGACGACGACCTGGTTGTCTTCGATATGATACAGGAAGGAGCCGCCGCCCGTGTCCGACGACAGCGGCCAGCCGAAGGAATGCTGCACCAGGCCGGGCTGGTGCTTGGCTCGGGTCGACGCTGCCACAGCTCCTTGATGCCGATGCCGATATTTCTGCGGCTCGCGACCGTCGTCCAGCTGGAATTTGGCGATCAGCTGCTTGGACAGCGAACCGCGCGCGCCCTCGGCGAAGAACGTGTATTTGCCGCGCAGCTCCATGCCGCGGGTGAACGAATCCTTCGGCTTGCCGTCGCGGCCGACGCCCATGTCGCCGGTGGCGACGCCGAGCACTTCGCCCTTGTCGCCGTAGAGAACTTCCGACAGCGGCGAAGCCCGGATAGATTTCGACGCCGAGCTCTTCCGCCTTGGCGCCGAGATAGCGGCAGACATTGCCGAGCGAGCCGACGAAATTGCCGTGGTTGTTCATCAGCGGCGGCATCAGGAAGTTGGGCAGGCGGACGCCGCCGGAGGGGCCGAGCAGGTAGAAATGGTCTTCGGTCGACCTTGACCTTCAGCGGCGCGTCCGGCGTCGTCGCGCCAGCCGGGCAGCAGCTTGTCGAGGCCGATGGGATCGATGACCACGCCGGACAGGATATGCGCGCCGATTTCCGAGCCTTTTTCCACCACGACGACGGAAAAGTCCGGATTGATCTGCTTGAGCCGGATCGCCGCCGACAGGCCCGCCGGCCCGCCGCCGACCACCACAACGTCATAATCCATCGCCTCGCGCGGTTCGAGTTCGACTTCGCTCATCACGTTCTCCCGCAGAACGCGCTTTTGCAAAGGACGCTTCCCTATTCGTTTTCCTTATTTCATAGCGCGGTTCGCGCACCTGTCCACTGGGAAACAGCCAATCTGGCGCATTATTATTGTGCGCTGCATCGGTTTACGACTTTTGACATTGAACTTGCGTCGCGAGTTTGCGCCTAAAGCGGGACGGCTAGAAAAGCCATGCTCGACGCCCAGCGCCCCGGACCGCCAAGATTTTGCCGCGCTGTTGCGCTTGTATGTCGACATGGGCGTCGAGTCGCGGTGGAGGAAGCCCCGGTCGATCGTTTCGCCCAATCGCGAGCCCAGCCGAAATCGCGGAAGTCTGCAGGCCCAAACGCGGGCCGAAACGCGAGCCACACCCGCGTCGCCGCCTGCGGAAAGACCGACGCCGCCGCGGCCCGCCGAGCCGCCGCGCGCGCCCCTGCAGAAACGCGCGGCGCCGCCTTCCGCGCCCGCCGCCGGCCAACAACGCCATCCAGGCCGCCGCGCTGTCGCATGACGCCGCGGCCCAGAGCGCCCGCGAACAGGGCGGCGAGCGCCAACCACGCTCGACGAATTGCGCGAAAACTGGCCGCGTTCGACGGCTGCGCCTTGAAAAACGCCGCGACCCAACTGGTTTTCGCCGATGGCGCGCCCGATGCGCGCGATCATGATCGTCGGCGAGGGTCCCGGGCGCCGACGAGGACCGCATCGGCAAGCCTTTCGTCGGACCGCGCCGGGCAATTGCTCGACAAGATGCTGGCCGCCATCGGCCTCGACCGCACAAACGTCTATATCGCCAATGTCGTGCCCTGGCGTCCGCCCGGCAATCGCACGCCGACGCCGCAGGAGCTGGCGCTGTGCCTGCCCTTCATCCGCCGCCAGATCGAACTGGTCTCGCCCGATTTTCTCGTCCTGCTCGGCGCCTCCTCGGCGCAGACCCTGCTCGAGCGAGAAGGAGGGCATCATGCGGCTGCGCGGCCATTGGCACGATTACGACTGCGGCGGCCGCAAGATCAAGGCCCTGCCGATGCTGCATCCCGCCTATCTTTTGCGCGCGCCGCTCAAAAAGGCCCAGGCCTGGCGCGACCTGCGCAGCCTGAGACATGCGCTCGATGCGGGAGCAGGCCCGGTGAGCGCGCATTTCGACATCGAGGCCGAGCTCATCGCGCAGGGCCTCTGGCCGATCGCCGGAATCGACGAGGTCGGGCGCGGCCCGCTGGCCGGCCCGGTCTGCGTCGCGGCGGTCATCCTCGATCCGCGACGATTTGCCGCAGGGCCTGGACGATTCGAAAAAACTCTCCGCGAGCAAGGCGCGAGGCGCTTTACGAGGAAATCTGCGCCCGCGCCCTGGCCGTCTCGGTCGCCATGGCGCCGGCGGCGGAAATCGACGCGCTCAATATCAGGCGGGCGACGCTGGCCTGCATGAGCGCGGCGCGGCGCGAGCGCTGGTGCATCAGCGCCGCATTTCGTCGCTGGTCGACGGCAACGATCTGCCGGCCCTGCCCTGCGCCGGCCGCGCCATGATCAACGGCGACGCCACCAGCCTGTCCATCGCCGCCGCTTCGATCGTCGCCAAGGTGTCGCGCGACCGGCTGATGGCGCGGCTCGACCTGCTCCATCCCGGCTATGGTTTTGCCGCGCATGCCGGCTATGCGACGGCGGCCCATCGCGCGGCGCTGCAAAAACTTGGCCCCTGCCCCGAACATCGCCGCAGCTTCGCTCCGGTCAGCTGCTCGAGACCGGCGGCTGCACCGGACCTTACTGATACGGCAACTTTTGCCGCGCCGACGTTCGATTCACCGGTGTTAACGCCGCCGGCGCAGCGCGCAACTTGCGTAACACGACATTAAGCTTTCCGTACGGAAAAGGGACAGCTTCCGATCGGGTGGCTAAACCTCGTCTTTACCGCGTTGCGCGTAGTTTCGGCTTTGTCAGTCAGTCGCGTAGCGGTTTTAAGTTCATGAGTATCCTTCGCGCCGGGACGGCCGGCTCCAAAGTCCAGAAACTGGTATCGCGTACTGGACTTAAGCCGGTTCCCAGGCTCGAAGGCGCGTTTGCGCCGCTCTCGCCGCGCCTGCGCCGCTCAACCAGATCCTGGTCGGCGACTGCATCGAGGCCATGCGCGGCCTGCCCGAGGCCAGCGTCGATCTGGTCTTCGCCGATCCGCCCTATAATCTTCAGCTCGAAGGCGGCCTCACCCGGCCCGACCAGAGCGAAGTGGACGCGGTGGACGACGACTGGGACAAGTTCGCCTCCTTCGCCGATTACGACCGCTTCACCCGCGACTGGCTCGCCGCCGCGCAGCGCGCGATGAAGCCGGACGCGACGATCTTCGTCATCGGCTCCTATCACAATATTTTCCGCGTCGGCGCGATCCTGCAGGATCTCGGCTTCTGGATCCTCAACGACATCGTCTGGCGCAAGGCCAATCCCATGCCCAATTTCCGCGGCCGGCGCTTCACCAATGCGCATGAGACGATGATCTGGGCGTCGAAGAGCGCCGAGCGCCAAGTCCTACACCTTCAACTACGAAGCGATGAAGGCCGGCAACGAGGATTGCCAGATGCGCTCCGACTGGTTCTTTCCGATCTGCACCGGCGCGGAACGGCTGAAGGACGCCAACGGCAGAAAAACCCATCCGACCCAAAAGCCCGAAGCCCTGCTGGCGCGCATCCTGATGGCGGCGTCGAAACCCGGCGATGTGGTGCTCGATCCGTTTTTCGGCTCGGGCACCACCGGCGCGGTGGCGAAAAAGCTCGGCCGCCATTTCATCGGCTGCGAGCGCGACGAAATCTATATCGACGCGGCGCGCGCCCGCATCGCCGCGGCCGAACGCGCTGCCCGACACCGCTTTCCAGGCGCCGACCGCCAAGAGGCAGGAGCCGCGCGTCGCCTTCGCCAGCCTGGTGGAAGCGGGGATGATCGCGCCGGGCACGGTTCTGTTCGACGAAAAGCGCCGCCATCCAGGCCGTTGTGCGCGCCGACGGCGCCGTGGCGCTGGGCGAGATCGTCGGCTCGATCCACAAGATCGGCGCCCTGTCGCAGGGCCTGCCGGCCTGCAACGGCTGGACCTTCTGGCGCGTCGAGCAGGACGGCCAGGTCGTCTGCATCGACGATCTGCGCATGCGCTATCGCGAAATCGCCAAGCACGCGGAGGCGTGAGGCGGCGCAGCCCCCCGACAGCCGACCGCAAGAGCACATGAGGGCCAGATGATCCGCCGCGTCCTGCTCGCCCTCGCCCTCGCAGCCGGCAGCGCGGCGCAGGCGCAAACCGCCTTGCAAGGCGGCGCCGCCGGGAACGGCAGACCGGCCGGCGGCGCGGCGGTCCATCGCCCAGCGGACATCGACCTGAGCGACTTCGCGTCGGCGTCGCCATCGGGCGCGCTGGACCCAACCGGCGCGATCGACATGACCCCGGTGTTCATGGCGGCGATCAACAGCGTCGGCCCGGGCTCGAACATCAAGCTTGTCGTTCCCAATATCGGCGGCTCCGCCAGATACCGGCTCAATTCCAATATCACGTCCAACGGCAGATTTGTCGCCGTCGACCTCACCAGCGGCGCGCTGGCCGGAAGCAATTTTGGCGGCGCGGGGCCCGGGGTCCTGTATGTGCAGAGAATAGACCAGACGACGCCCGATCATTACAACACGCAAATCCAGGCGCAGGGTCGTGGCGCGGGAGTCGACACGGTTTACAACACCAATATCGTCAACAACGGCGGCAAGGCGCTGGTCGGATATTATCAGGAATACCAGAACTACAATACCGGAGCGTCCAACATCAACGGCGGGGATATCGCCGAGTGGCATCTCTCGCAATGGATGGTTCCGACCTCGACCAGCAGCCTGGCCATGTTCGGCAACTGGACGACGACGCTCAGCCCGCTGACGAGCACGACGGACGTCGTTTCCGGCGGCGTGAAATGGAACCTTCTTTCCATCGAATATAATCCCGTCAACAACGGCCCCGACCCCTCGTGGTCGGAATATGATCCCGACAACAGGGTCGACGGCGCCACCGGGGCCGCCGCCGGCGTTCCCCTGACGGGATCGCACGGAATCATCATCCAGCCCGACATCTGGGCGCCGACAGGCGGGCTCGGCGGCAGCGGCCAGTTCGCCTTTGGCTGCCTCCCCTCCCCCGAGTTGAACAAGCGCCAGACCAAGTCATCCGTCGCCCATCAGCCGACCTCGTCCCATGGGGCCTATCAGAACGGATGGGAGAGCTGCCTCCACATCGGCAACAACGCCGTCTGGCAGGGAGGGCATGGACTTTACCTTGGCGGCCGCACGGGAAAAAGGCCGGACGGCGCGGCCGATCCGACCGTCACCGGCGCCGCGATCTACGCCAAATATGCCTGGGGGCCGGCGCTGATCGACGCCACGGAGGCGACCTTCGGCACCGGCGCGATCCTGCTCGGGACCGGTCCCACCCAGGGCATTTATTGGGGCGGCCGGGTCAGCGTCCACGGCGACTCCTCCGGCAACCTCAACCTGGACGCGCCCGGGGGGGCGCGCACCGGCAATGGCGTGATCGCGGTCGGAAGCGTCCCGGCCGCGTCCGGCTCCTGTTCGATCAAGGATCAGATCGGCGGCAACTGGGCCGGAAGTTTCAGGGCTGGCGGCGCCTGTTCCGCGGGGACCATCGTCCTGACCTTCGCCACGACCGCTCCGAACGGCTGGGCCTGCGTCGCGAGCGACCTCACGGCGCCGGCTGGCGCCCTCAGGCAATCGGCCTATTCGGCAAGGACGGCGACATTCTCCGCGACGATGGCCGCCAACGACCTCGCGACGTTTTCTTGCACAGGATTTTGATCGGGGCGGCGTCAGGCGAAATGGCGAGTCGCTTGTCGCGACATGACGCGGCTGGTCGAACCTGGTAACTTCCTCGATTTGTGCAATGTGTCGCGCGACTGACGCGGCGGTGATGAGATACTTTTCGCCGTACTGCGTTTCCTGCCGAAGACAGTCGAGGTGGCCCTGTGCGCAATAGCGCTGGATTCTCCGAATCGTTCTCGGGTGGCCGGCGTGCTCATACCGGAGTGCGGCCTCGTCAATGGTCAGGGAATAATCGTCGGGGCTGGTCGCGAATTGTCGCGGTTGGTCGTCCATGCGTCTATCATACCTCGGCGAATTCATTTTCGACGAGTTTTCCACACCAACGTTCTGCCACGACATTGAACATTATGTTCGGCATCCCGCACGATCGTAGGCGCAGCTCGCTGACCGACGGTTGATTCGAAAAAAATGAACCATTGACGTTTGCAGCAAAATGACTTATTTTGCTGCAAATGGCGAACAAACCACGAATAAGCGGAGGAACCGACGACGCTGTGAGAATCACGGCGACGGTTACCCGCGAGCAAGAGCGTCAACTCAAAGCGCTCGCGCTGTCGAACAAAGTTTCGGTTGCTTGGCTCGTCAGGGAAGCAATCGATCGAATGCTGGCGGGAGCGCAGATGCCGCATCCTCTGGATAAGCTGGAGCCAGAGCAATGACGGCAAGCCCATTTCTTTGTCTTGACCTATTCGCGGGGGCCGGCGGTTTCTCAGAAGGTTTTCGTCAAGCCGGTTTTAAGAGTGTCGTCGCCACCGATATTGATCCGTCGGCGGGCACAACCTTCGATCTCAATCATCGCAAGCACGGAACCGAGTTCATTCTCGGCGATATCTCATCTCCCGCCATTCAAGAGCACTTGTTCTCAGTTGTTGCAGGTCGGGAGCTCGATGCAGTGATAGGCGGGCCTCCTTGCCAAGGATTCTCGCAAGTGAGGAACCATGCGCGGCTGATAGATGATCCGCGCAACAGCTTGTACCGGCACTACGTCGCCGTGATCAGGAAGCTTAGGCCAAAAACCTTCGTCATGGAGAACGTCCCTGGGCTGGAAAATCTTGGCGGCGGCGCTGTCCGGCAGCAAATTCTTGAAGACCTGAGCTATCGAGGGCGAGTATCGCGTCGAGAGTCGAGTGCTCGACGCAGCAGGTTTGGTGTGCCGCAAAATCGGCAACGTATTCTTTTCATAGGTGTCAGAGCCAATCTGCATACGGAGGTGCGCTTCCCGGCAAGCCCGTTCGAAAACAATTTGCGCGGCCTCCTGATCGCAAACCCTCATCGAACGGGTTTGTGTACCAGGACAATCGTTCCAACGACGAGCTGCGCGCTTTCACGGCGCTACGCGATCCCACGTCGACCGCGCTTGTTACCGTCGAGCAAGCCATCGGCGATTTGGCTTGGCTTGAGGCAAGCAAACGCCTTGTCCGTAAACCGTCAAACGATGCCATCGAGTACGGCGAGAAGGCGTTGAGTGCATATCAGGTCGCTCGGCGACGCGGCTCGCAGCAACTCTACAACGCTGATGTTCCTTCAATTCGCGAGGATACGGTGGCGCGGCTGGCGGCGATCCTCAAGGAGGCAACTTCCGCGATCTTCCGGAAGAACTATCGGCACGGTACCTGTCCGACAAAAAGTGGGGCCCAGAGCTCGGCCGGGAAAATCTAAGCCGAAAATATTTCTTCGCGTATCGTCGGCTGCATCCGGACCATTTCAGTTGGACGCTGAATACGAAAGCTGATTGCGTTTTCCATTATAGCGGTTGTCGTGCTCTGACGGTTCGTGAATTCGCCCGGCTCCATTCGTTCGACGACACCTATCATTTCCTCGCGGGTGATCGCCACAGCCGGTACCGTCAGGTTGGCAACGCCGTGCCGCCGCTCTTCGCCAAGGCGATAGGAAAAGTTGTCGCTGAAATTTTGGTCGAAGCAGCTTCGAAGAAAAGTATTGAAGCTATTCCGCTCCGAAAGTCTGTCGCATCTCGTTAAGCCAATCTGCCAAAGAGCGGATTTTTCCCGCTCCGATCCAATGCCTTACCGCGCCAATCTTCTCCTCTTGCGTAGCAATGAGGAGGTCAGGGTTGATGTGGTAGATCACGTGAAAAATGTAACCGCCCGCTCCCGTGGGAATTGCACGTGCGACATTATCGAGTTCGAGCAACATCATATTCATTCGTGATCAAAGCGAACTGCAACTCTGCCGGCTGCATCTTGCTCCGCTGATAAGCCGCAAATTCGGAGTGGAACTGCGTCTCCCGATCTTGTCGCATGCTCCACTTCGCGGTGACAATGATTTGGGTGATACCAGCATCGTAAAATGCCAAGTCGGGATGGGGCTCACGCTCCTGCTTCATACCCGCCCGTCTCGGGGCTGCTTTTCTAAATCCTGGTAGTTTCGAAAGAGATGTCCTGAGGGCGACCTTGTCGTTCGGTACCTTCGCAACCTGTTTGAGCAACATCCACAAGAGGTCTTCAAAACCTTCACCGAGGGCATCTTTCGTTTGTTGCCGATAGTGAAAAAGTCTCTTGTAAGCGCCTCTATTCTACGCGCGGTTATTTCTGCTCGATCGGTTGCAATACCTTCGGTTTTCAAAATTTGTGAAATAGAGGTTTGCAGATCGCTTTCCAGATTCGGGGTCTACTTCGACTATATCTACTGGCTTTGCCTTCCGCCATTCGGCGACACAGCCTTTAAATAATTTATCGATTAAGCCCGGAAGCTCACTTGTTTCAATTTTCCATTCACGACAAAGTAAGTCGGTAAATTGAACAGCGCGGGTATGAAAAAATTTGCCGGGTTGCATGTGGTTGGCGTCATAAATATGCGCCAACCCCGTCGCTTCATTCATCCAAAGCAAACATTTGTAAACGTGTTCCCACGCGTTTTCAGCAGTAACGGTTCCGGCGTTCGCGAAGTACTCTTCTAAGACGCAAATCCTTGTCTCACGTCCGAAAGGATTACCGTTCGCTTTCGGAGCCGCTTTTTCTTTTTTTGCTTTCACTCCGAAATCATCTCCGCTAGTTGCCGGAGATTATCAGGATTGGTCGTTTCGCAATCCCAAATAATGATCGGGAGCCAGCCGGCCGATTTTAGCTCCGCCTGTCGAAGAAGGTCACGTGCTTGGTTCCCCTCGATTTTTGGTTTCCAATAACCGGTGTTTGATTTTACCGTCCGTTTGCCGTCGATGCATTTGGGGCATCCGTGCCAAAAGCACCCGTGGACAAAGATGCACATTCGACGACTCGGAAATACCAAATCCGGTTTGCCGGGAAGTTTGCTGCGTAGGCGATAGCGCAACCCCGCCGCATGTAAGAACCGCCGCACACGAATTAAGGCCCCGTATCCCTGCTGCGGATACGCGACATATTTGCGGAACGTCGGGCGGCAGATATTTTATCCATGAGCATCGGCCAGAAGACACGAGAACCCAGCGAGAACAGACTGCACGGATTTTGCACGTGTGCACGTGCATCTTCATGCTCTGTTCTGCCTGCACATGCCGATTGACGCGCGAACGCGTCTGGCGCATGTGCCTGATTTTATGAAAGAAAAATGGTGGGCGATATAGGGATCGAACCTATGACCCCACCCGTGTGAAGGGTGTGCTCTCCCGCTGAGCTAATCGCCCGGACGCCCAAGACGTCGGAGGCCTTCTTTAGAAAACCCGCGCGGCCGCGTCAAGGCGCCGCCTCCCTGCAATCGCGCAATTCGCGATTGCGGCTTTTTTGCGCATTTTGAGCTTGATCCTTGCATCCGTTTTGCGGTCCATTGCGTTACCTTAGCGTCACCTTGTCCTTTGCCGTTCGGGAGTGTCCCATGCCGCGTTGTTCTTCCTCGCTCGCCCGCAGCCGCATCCTTGCTCTTCTTGGCTTGCCTCTGATCGGATTGGCCCTCTGCGCCGCGTCCCCGTCCCGCGCGGAATTATTCGACCTTTTCCCCAGCGCATCCGGGGACGCGCGGCCGCTCGCCGCCGGCATCCAGCGCGAGACCGTGTCCTATTCCGGCCCCGAAAAGGCTGGCACCGTCATCATTTCGACCAGCGAGCGCCGGCTCTATTTGGTGCTCGGCGACGGACAGGCGCTGAAATATGGTATTGGCGTGGGTCGCCCAGGCTTTGAATGGTCGGGCGTGCGCCACGTGTCCGGCAAGCGCGAATGGCCCGACTGGACCCCGCCCAGCCAGATGATCCGCCGCCGTCCCGACCTGCCGCGCCACATGGAAGGCGGCATCGGCAATCCGCTCGGGGCGCGCGCGATGTATCTTGGCGGCACGCTCTATCGCATCCACGGCTCGAACGAGCCGGAGTCGATCGGCCACGCCGTCTCCTCCGGCTGCATCCGCATGACCAACAATGACGTCATCGACCTCTACGAGCGGGTGAAGGTCGGCGCCAAGGTTGTCGTGCAGCGCTGAACGCGCCTAGGCTGTCCTCAGGGCAATTCGTTCGGTCGCCGAGAGGAGCCAAGAGGACCATGGGTGGAAATTTAGGCAGGCGTCTCTTCACCGGGGCGTTGTTTCTCGCCGCATTTTTTGCCGCTGTGTCGGCAAGCCCGGCGCAAACCCCGGCGCCGCGACTCGCGCTGGTGATCGGCGAAGCGACCTACAAGACCGGGCCGCTCGCCTCCGCCGCCAATGACGCCGGACTGATCGCCGACACCCTGCAGCTCGCCGGGTTCGACGTCACCGGCGCCGCCGACCTCAACCAGGACGAATTGCGCAAGGCGCTGCGCGAATTCATCGACAAGGCCTCCGCCGCCGGGCCGAACGCGGTGGTCTTCGTCTATCTCGCCGGCCGCGCCCTGCAATATGAGGGCGAAAATTATTTCGCCCCCGTCGACGCCGTGATTCCCCGCGCCTCGAACGCGCCGCTGGAGGCCGTGCGGCTGAGCGACTACCTGCAGCCGCTGGCGCAAACGCCGCTCAAGGCGCGCATCATCGTGATCGACGGCGCCCGCATCAACGCCTTCGCGCCAGAGCGGGACGCCTCTGGCCGGCGGCCTGGCGCTGGTCGAGCCGGACAATGGCGCGCTTTACGCCTTCAACGCCGCGCCGGGCTCGGTCGCTCCGAACGAGACCGGCCCCTATGGCGTCTACGCCCAGTCGCTGGCGGAAATGCTGCGCGAGGGCGGCCTGCCCGTGGACGACGCCTTCGCGCGCACGCGGCTGAGGGTGTCGGAGCAGACCAAGGGCGCGCTCGTGCCCTGGGACGAGTCGAAGCTGGCGCCGGGCCTGACGCTGTTCGCCCGCGCGCCGGGCGCGCCGCCGCCGACCGTGGCGCTGGAGACCCAAGCCAACCTGCGGGCGCGCCCGATCCGCGACTATCCGGTCGACCAGGCCTATGCCGCGGCGCTGGAGCAGGACACGCTCGCCTCCTATATGGATTTCCTCAACGCCTATCCCAATTCGCCCTATGCGGCGCGCGTCCGCGCCATGCTGGCGCTGCGCCGCGAGGCGGTGACCTGGCGGCGCGCCTGGCAGGCCAACACGCCCAATTCCTACTGGAGCTATCTGCAACGCTATCCGCGCGGGCCGCACGCCGAAGACGCGCGCCTGCGGCTCGGCATGCTGAACGCCGCCCTTGCCCCGCCGCCGCGCTTCGAAGCTTACGAATTCGACGTGCCGCCGCCGGTCGAGCAGGAAGACTATTATTTCAACCGCCCCTATGTCGTGTTCGACGACGCCGATTTCGGCGCTCCGCCGCCGATGGGCTATCTGCTGCCGCCGCGCCCGACGCTGGTCGAACGCGCGCCGCCGCAGGCGCCCCATCCGGGCCTGCTGCCGCTGGTCGCCGCGGCGCCATTGCTCTACGCCCTGCCCGCGGCGCGCCAGGGCCTGTTCCACGCGCCCGCCGTGGTGCAGGCGCAGCAGCCCGGCGCCAACGGGTACTACGGCGCTCGCAACCGGGGCGCGCAGGCGCAGCCCGGCGCCAGCCCCGCGCCGGCGACGGGAGCGCCGCCGACGGGGACGCCCTTGCCGCATCCCGGCGCTCCCGGCGGCCCGCCATTGCCGCACGCCAATCCGCCGGCGCCCGCGCCGCGAGTCGAACCGGCGCGGCCCGAGGCGCATCCGGCTCCGCCGCCGCATGTCGAGGCGCCGCATGTCGAGGCGCCTCGCGCCGCGCCGCCTCAGGTCGAGCCGAGAAAGCCCGAGCCGCCGCGCCCTGCGCCACCGCCGCATGTTGAGCCGCCGCGGCCCGCCGCTCCGCCGCATGTGCAGGCTCCGCGCCCTGCGCCGCCGCCCCATGTCGAGGCCCCGCGTCCGGCCCCGCCGCCTCATGCGGAACCGCCCCGTCCCGCGCCGCCGCCTCCCCCATGTCGAAGCCCCGCGCCCGGCCCCGCCGCCGCCGCGCCCGGCGCCCCCGCCGCAACATCCGCGCTGTGGCGGCCCCGGCGAACCGCGCTGCTAAGAAATGACATTGCAATTCACTCCGCCTTGGGCGCGGCGGCCACGATCAGGCCGCCGCTGAACCAGCCGGCGAGAAAGCCCGCAGCCGCGGCGGTCAGCTGTTCCGCCGCCTCCTCCGGGCGGGCGAAGGCCAGCAGCGCGCAAATCTCGCCGAAGGGCGCGCCGCCCAGCGCCTCGCGCAGGGCCAGCGCCTCCAGTTCGTCGAGGGAGCGGTACTGCACGTCGAGTTTTTCGCGCCAGACGAGCAGAGTCAGGTCTTCGTCCGGGACCTCGGAGAAGTCGGGATCCTCTTCGCCGCGCTCGACCGCCTCGTAACAGGCCAGCGCGACGGCGGGCGCCTCCACCAGCACGACGCTGGAAGCAAAGGCGAAACGCAGGCGCGGCCAATCCTCTTCCGAGGTGACGCCGAGAATTTCCACGCCCAGCGGCGTCTCGTCGGCCGCGTCGAAACTCCGCGCCAGCGCCGCCTCCAGCGCCGCCAGGCCGCAAGCGAACCTGTCTTCGGAGAAAGGCGCCGTCGCGCGCAGAAAATCCGGCAGGCCCGGCGCCGAACCAGCGCGCGTTGCGAAAGCGCGACGGCCGCGCGGACATATAGGCGAGGGCGATCGTCTCGAAAGCCTCGTCGCCAAGCGACGCGTGCAGCGCCGGATAATCATTGCCGAGGAACTCCGCCATGCGCAGGCGAAAACCGTCGTGATAGACGGCGAAAGTGTCCTCGATCCTTTCGGCGCGAACGGGCGGGTTCAACTGGCGCAGGAAATCCGGCGACGGCGCCTCGCCGAGCACGCTTTGCTGGAACAGCGACTGCGCCTCCGAGAGCTTCATGCCGGAACCTGCTCCCGGCAAGCCGCAAGGCTGCGCATGTGCGCGAGCTCCGCGAGCAATTCCTCCCAGGGCGGGAACTTGTCGTCGCGTTCGATCATCGCCGGCACGGGGCCGATTGTCTCCCGGACATGGGAAAACAGCGACCAGACGTCGTCGCAGACCGGATGGTCATGGGTGTCGATCTTGTGCGTCGGCAGATGGGTATGGCCGGCGACATGGATTTGCGCGACGCGATCCCCAGGCACAAGGTCGAGATAGGTTTTCGCGTCAAAGCCGTGGTTGAAGCCGGAGACATAGACATTGTTGACGTCGAGCAGCAGCAGGCAGTCGGCGCGCCGCGCCAGTTCCGCGAGAAACTCGGGCTCGCTCATGTCCGAGCCGGCGAAGGAGACGTAGGTCGAGGGATTTTCCACCGCGATGCGGCGGCCGAGGAAATCCTGCACGCGCGCGACACGCGGGCGACGCAATGCTCCAGCGCCTCGAACGTGTAGGGAATGGGCAGGAGGTCGTGCAGGTTCACGCCATGCGCGCCGGTCCAGGCGAGATGGTCGGACACCAGCTCGGGCTCGACGCGCGGCGATCAGTTTCTTCAGATCGCGCAGATAATCGAAATCGAGCGGATCGGCGGAGGCCAGCGACATCGAGACGCCATGCATGCGCATGGGATAATCGGCGCGGATGCGGTCGAGCGTGGCCAGCGGGCGACCGCCGGGAACCATGTAATTTTCGGAAATGATCTCAAACCAGTCCACGGGCTGCGGACGCGTCGAGAATTTCCGGGATAATAGACCGGCCGCAGACCCAGTCCGAACCCCTGCGCTCCTTGCGTCGTCATGGCAAAGCTCCCCGCGCGCGGCGTCTGTTGGCCGTCGTTCCGACAAAAGCCAAAATAAAAAACACTCTCCCCGCGAAAAACGCGGGGAGAGTTTTGGCAATAAAAATCAGCCGACGGTTCCGCCGGCCTTGGTGCAGGCCGTGGTCGGACTTCTTCAGCAGGAAGCCCTGGCCCTTGCAGCTGTTCTGGCCCTTGCAGGCGTTGCTGGCGGACTTGCAGGCGCTGGTGCCCTTGCAGGTATTGATGCCGGAGCAATGCACGGCGGCTTTCTTGGCTTGCGCGGGGGAGGTGATGGCGGCGCCGGAAACGGCAAGGGCAATTGCGGCGGCGGCGAGGCTGGCGCCGGAAACAATCTTCATCTGCATGGTCGAACTCCCTGAGTGCTCCGCCCTCAGGTCGAGGGCGTTGGACAGGCCGGGGCGGCCTGCAAGGAGAGATACGGGGAGGCGCCGGAAAAGGTTACACCTCAGCTAGAAAAAAAATTCCGAAAAATGGACGTTCCTCTGAAAATCATCCGCCCGTCAGGCTCATCGGGCGAGAGGCCGGCGCGTGGACGCCAAGGCGCTGGGCGACGAAATCATGGCCGCGCGGCTTGCGCAGCATGGCCTCGTCCAGCGCCTTGTTGAGCGATCTCGTCGTCGGGCGAAGCGCGCAGGGGCGCGCGCAGGTCGGCCTTGTCCTCCTGGCCTAGGCACATGTAGAGCGCGCCCGTGCAGGTCACCCGCACGCGATTGCAGGTTTCGCAGAAATTATGGCTGAGCGGCGTGATGAAGCCGACGCGGCCTCCGGTTTCCGCGACGTCGAAATAGCGCGCGGGGCCGCCGCTGGCGTGGGCGGACGGCTTGAGCGTCAGTTCCCGTTCGAGCGCTCTCGGCGACCTCGTCCAGGGGCAAAAAGCTCTCCATGGTGTGCAGCGCGTCTTCGCCGAGCGGCATGGCCTCGATGAAGGTGATGTCCATGCCGCGCTCATGCGCCCAGCGCGTCAGCGGCAGGAACTCCGTGTCGTTGCCGCCTTTCAGCGCCACGCAATTGATCTTGACCCGCAGGCCCGCCTTTTGCGCCGCGTCAATGCCGGCGAGCACCTTGCATGGTCGCCCCAGCGGGTGATGGCGCGGAATTTTTGCGCGATCGAGCGTGTCGAGCGAGACATTGATCCTCCTGACGCCGCAATCGGCGAGTTCCTGGGCGTAGCGCGCCAGTTGCGAGCCGTTGGTGGTCAGGGTCAGCTCGTTCAGGCCGGAGCCGAGATGGCCGGACAGGCTGCGAAACAACTGCATGACATTGCGCCGCACCAGCGGCTCCCCGCCGGTCAGGCGGATTTTCGACACGCCGCGCGCGATGAAGGCCGAACAAAGCCGCTCCAGCTCCTCGAGGGTCAGGAGATCGGCCTTGGGCAGGAAGTTCATGTTTTCCGACATGCAATAGGCGCAGCGGAAATCGCAGCGGTCGGTCACGGAAACGCGGATATAGTCGATGCGCCGCGCGAAGCCATCGACCAGCGGCGGCGCAGCGGGACGATTTTGATTTTTTGCGCCCAAGGATTCCATCATCTGTTCTATATAGGCGATTTCCGGCCCACGAACAGGACCTTGCGCAAACAGGCCGCTTCAGGAGGCGAAATTGACCACAGATTCGCATTGGCCGACGGCGATCCGCCTCGCCGAGGAGGGAAGGACCCTGCAAATCGACTTCGAAAGCGGCGAGAGCTTCGCCTTGCCGGCGGAATATTTGCGCGTCAACAGCCCCAGCGCCGAGGTCCAGGGCCA
This sequence comes from uncultured Alphaproteobacteria bacterium, assembly GCA_963710275.1. Lineage (GTDB taxonomy): Bacteria > Pseudomonadota > Alphaproteobacteria > Rhizobiales > Beijerinckiaceae > Rhodoblastus. The sequence goes on from CAVPZS010000002.1 coordinate 524,371, forward strand.
TGGCCCCGGCCAGAAAGTCCTGGTCGCCGGCAAGAAGAATGTCGTCATACGGCAGGCGGAGCCAGTCGGGAACTATGCCGTGCGGCTGGTGTTCGACGACCGGCACGACAGCGGCCTCTTCACCTGGGACTATCTGTTCCAGCTCGGCGCGGAGCGGGCGACGCGTTGGCCGGCCTATCTCGACGAACTGGCGACGCGGGGTCTGCAACGATGAGCGAAGGCGGCAAACTCGAGGAGTTCAAGGCGTGCTTGCGCTTCTTTTCGCGGCTGCCGCTTCCCGGCGCGCAAAGCGAAGGCGCTGCCGCCGAAAGCGGATTTCCGCGCGCGCTGCGCCTGGCGCCCCTGGCTGGCGCCCTGCTTGGCCTGATCGCCGCCCTGCCCTTTCTGCTCGCCCTGCATTGGGGCGAGCCGCCTCTGGTCGCAGCCTTGCTGAGCCTCGCGGCAAGCGCGGCCCTTACGGGCGCGCTGCACGAGGATGGGCTGGCGGATGTCGCCGATGGCTTTGGCGGCGGCGCGACCCGGGAGCGCAAGCTGGAGATCATGCGCGACAGCCGCATTGGCGCCTATGGCGCAACCGCGCTGATCCTGAGCCTCGGCTTGCGCGCCGCCTGCCTGGCGTCGCTGGCGCCGGCGCCGGGCCGCGCCTTGCTGATCATGGCGGCCGTGGGCGCGATTTCGCGCGCCGCCTGCCTCGCGCCGCTCGCGCTGTTGCCTCCGGCCCGCGCCGACGGGGCCGGACAGGCGGCCGCTTTCTTCTCGACGGAGGAGGCGCGGGCCGCTTCGCTGCTGGCCCTGGCCCTGGCTTTCCTGCCCCGGCTCGCCGGCGCGTCCTTGACGGCCTGCCTGTCGGCGGCGCTGTTCGCCGCCCTCGCGGTCTGGGGTCTCTGCGCCCTGGCCCGGGCGCAGATCGGCGGCCAGACCGGCGATGTCGCCGGCGCGGCGCAACAGGTCGCGGAGATCGCGGCGCTGCTGGTTTTCGCGGGAGCGGCGGCATGACGGAGGCGCGGTTCGTCTCTACCCCTTGCGTTCGACAATGCCGGATCGATCAAATCTCGGGGTATTGCGTCGGATGCCGCAGGACGGCTAAGGAAATCGCGGCCTGGAGGAACATGGACGAAGCGGCGCGGCAGGCGATCATGCGCGGTCTGGCGGCGCGGCCGACGCCTGCGATGTCAGTTCAGGTTGTTGCTGACGGGCGTCAACATGACGTTGAGCTTTGAGCCGATGGCCGAAATGGCGCCGATCAGGCCGATGGTGATGAGGCCGCCGATGACGCAATATTCAATCACCGCGGTGCCGCGTTGATTCCGCCAAAAGCGCAGAAGCTGCCGCATCCCTTATCCTTCCCGTGACCGCGCTCGACGGAATTTCGTTCCGCAGGCTTCGGACCCTTGGCCCCATCCGATCGCAGACTATCAGCCAGGCCTTAATAAATCAGCGAAATCGCACAGATATCGCCAACCTGGAACCATATATAACAAAAGTGGAAAACAGGATGTTAAGCCGTCGTCCGAAATCTGGCCTTACCCGAGCAAAAGCTTTTCCCGATCCGGCGCAAGGTTTTGGTCCAGCATCATGAGCGCCGCCTCGACCGTTTCCACGCCCGCGCCGCGCCGCACGGCGTAGGTGGCCAGATGGCGGCGAAAGGCGCGGGCGCCGGGACGCCCGGCGAAAAGGCCAAGCATGTGCCGGGTCATGTCGGCCAGCCTGACGCCTTCGCCCATCTTCCGCTCGATATAGGGGAGAAAGGCCAGGGTCGCGGCGCGGGAGCTTTCAAACGGCGCCGGCGCGCCGAACAGCAGCGGGTCGACATCCTGTAACAGCGAGAGATTGTGGTAGGCGGCGCGGCCGACCATGACGCCGTCCATCTGCTCCAGTTGCGCCGCCATGGCTTCGAATGTCGCGACGCCGCCGTTGATCGCGATGGGAAGGTTCGGATAGGCGCGCTTCAGCTCATGCGCCAGCGGATAATCGAGGGGCGGAATATCGCGGTTTTCCTTGGGGGACAGGCCCTTGAGCCAGGCCTTGCGCGCATGGACGACCAGCGCGTCGACGCCTGCGGCGACTGTCGCCTCGGCCATGGCGAACAGGGCCTCGCGCGGTTCCTGGTCGTCGACGCCAATGCGGCATTTGACCGTCACCGGCACATCGACGGCGTCCTTCATGGCGGCGACGCACTGCGCCACCAATTGCGGCTCGCGCATCAGGCAGGCGCCGAAAGCGCCGTTCTGCACGCGGTCCGAGGGGCAGCCGACATTGAGGTTGATCTCGTCATAGCCATGGTCGGCGCAGATGCGGGCGGCCCGCGCCAGCTCCGGCGGGTTGGAGCCGCCGAGCTGGACGGCGATCGGATGCTCGAAGGCGTCAAAGCCGAGCAGCCGTTCGCGATCTCCGTGGATCACGGCCGCGGAGGTCACCATCTCCGTGTATAACCGGGCATGGCGCGAGTGCAGCCGCGCCAGCGCGCGGTAATGGCGGTCCGTCCACTCCATCATCGGGGCGACGGAAAAGCGCCAGGGGCTGAAAAGACTGGTATTTCCTTGTTTTTCAGTGCATTCAATCATGAATTCTGTCGCCATGTCCGCGCTTGTTTTTTGCCTTTGCCGCCCGTTTGGGGCTGCCGCCACAACAAATGACGTAAATGGGCGCGATCGTCGAAAGACCACGAAAGACGGCTCCATCGCCTGTTTCGCGCAAATCCTCGTCATGCGCGACTCAAAAATCGTTCATCGCGAGTTGAGGCCTTCGACCGAAGACCGCTGGCGCCGCAAACGCCCGATTTTGGAAAAACTATTTGATCAAAGCCATCGCCTGCCGGAATTGCCGATGTTGTGAACTTTGCAGCCATTCGAAGGCAACCATTTCGGCTGTCACGATCTCCGCGCCATGGCGCTCCATCCGCCGAATTGCAGCCTCCTTGTCTTCCGGGGCGCGTGAGCCGATGGCGTTTCGCGCCACATAAGTCTGTCTGGACGCGGCGAGAAGGCCAAGCACGGTTTGCAGGACGCAGACGTGGGCCTCGCACCCCGCGACCACGATATGCCCGTCGGCGGGAATCCGTTCGAGGAAACCGTCCTCCCGACAGGCGTCGAAGCATTGTTTTTGGAGCAAACCGCCTTCTTTTGCGGGCAGCTCCTCCACCGTCGGTCCCAGGCCCTTCGCATTCTGCTCGGTGAAAAGGAAGGGGACGTCAACAAGCTTGGCGATTTCGACGAGCTTTTTGGCGTTGCGGATGGCGACCTCGCCATCGTGGATGGCCGGCATCAGTCGAGACTGAAAATCGACGATGAGCAATAGCGAACGTTTCGGATCGATGGTCAGCATGGGATCATCCCTCGACGAGTTGAGCGACCTGCTCTCTGACAAAAGCCGCCATGCGTTCTGGCGCCGAGGCCCCAAACATTCGAATGCGGCCGGTGTGGAGCAGCAGGAGAAGTCCCGTGGCGTGCGCGAAGCAGTCGACCATCAGCAGGTTGGCTTTCTGCTGCGAGCCGCCCAGCTCCCTGGCTGCCTCGGCGATCGGTTGAAGCGCCGCCTCAAGACCCGCGTTGAGGCCGAGGTCACGCTCGCGCCCCAGCCCTGCCGGTTTCATGCCGCCACGGAAAAGGTAGAAACCAAGGTCGAGATCGCGCGGATTGCTGGCATAGAACTGGAAGAACGCCATCGCGGCCGCCTCGAGCTTCTGCTGAGGCGTCCTGGTCCGGGCGACGGCCTTGTCGACCGCTGCGCCCAGAGCCGCCAGGGAAGAATTCAACACCTCGGCGTAAATCGCTTCCTTCGAACTCGAAGTGAAAGTAGAGCGCGGCCGGCGTATAACCAGCCCTGACGGCGATCGCCCTGAGACTCGCGCCCTCCAGTCCTTCCTCGGCAAAAATCTGCCTTGCGGCGTCAAGGATGAGCTCCCGTTTATATTCGCTCACCGCCTGGCGCCGGCTGGCCCGCTTCTCGATCATTGCATGCCCAACTCTGGTTGATTCAAGTCCGGTTGACGCCAATTCTAACAGTGTTAGAATTTTTAACATCGTTCGATTTTTTAGGCAATCTGGAGCCCAGACGATGCTGATGTCAGCCTCCGACTACCGGGAGTCCCTTCGTGCCTACAGGCCGCGGGTCTTTGTGAATGGGAGCGCGACTCCAAGCGTCGCTGACGAGCCTTTGCTCGCGCCCGGAATCGCAGGCGTGGGAGTAGCCTACGATTTCGCGCTGGACGCGAAGCACGCGCCGATCATGACGGCGCGCCAGGGCACGTCCGGCAAGACCGTCAACCGGATGCTGCACATCGACGAAACCTCGCAAGACCTGCTCTACAAGCTCGAGGCCGTGCGGCTGGTCTGCAGGACATCCGGATGCGCCCAGCGCTACCTCACGCATGACGCGCTCAATGGGCTCTACCAGTCGACGAGATTGACTGACGGCCGTCACGGCACGGACTACAGCCAGCGCTTTCTCGCCTATCTTCACGATGTTCAGGACAAGGACCTCACGCTCGGCGTCGCGATGACCGACGCCAAGGGCGATCGATCCAAGCGCCCGGGCAAGCAGGTCAATCCCGACGTCTACGTGCATATCAAGGAGCGCCGCAAGGATGGCGTCGTCATCAGCGGGACCAAGGCCATCGTGACGGGCGCGCCCTACATGCATGAGTTCCTCGTCATGCCGTGCCGGACCCACACGCCTGACGACAGGGATTTCGCCATATGCTGCGCCGTGCCTTGCGACGCGCCCGGTGTGACGATCGTGGCGCGGCCGGCAGGGCGTCCGGGCGAAGCCTCGGCGAAATTCTCCGCAAAATACGGTCAATCCGTGGGCATGGTGATCTTCGATGACGTCTTCGTCCCGCACGATCGCGTCTTCCTGGCCGGAGAAACCGAGGAGGGAGGCTTCCTGACGACGTCATACGCGACCCATCACCGCCATTCATGCATTGGCGCACGCGCCGGATTCGGCGATCTTCTGATCGGCGCGGGAGCCCTGATGATCGAGGCCAACGGGCTCGACGTCGAGCGTCACGCCCATATACGCGAGGCGATGGTGGAACTGATCACCATCACCGAAGGCTTTTTTGCCTGTGGCGTCGCCGCTTCGGTCTACTGCACGAAAGACCCTGCCGGATCCGTGATGCCTGACGCGGTTTTCGCCAACATCGGCAAGCTGCTGCTCGCCACCAAGATCTACGATATGCAACGCTTGGCGCATTACGTTTCGGGCGGCCTGATCGTCGCTCTGCCGGGCCCCGACGAAGACCACAATCCCGAGACGAAAGCGTCGATCGCCGCGGTCATGGGCGGACGGCCTGACATTCCAGCGGAACAGCGCGCCGAAGTGGCGCGGCTGCTCGAAGACCTCACGGTGTCGCACGAGGCAGGCTGGTATTCGATGATTTCGCTGCACGGAGGCGGTTCGCCGGAAGCGATGAAACGCGAGATCTGGCGCAACTATCCGGTCATGGAGAAGGTCGAGCTGGTGGAGGGGCTTCTCGACCGCGGCGTCCTGAACGAGGGCCAGCGCGTCTCGAAACAGCCCGGTCGTTGCTGCGCCAGCGGTTGCGAGGCGCCCGAGCCTTCCCGGCACGCCGACGCGCCATCGCTTGAACGAGCGGCGGATTAGCGCGCAGGCGGCGTTATTTAAGGTTCTGTCTTGAAATTACAGAATTCCATCCGATATCCATCCCTATGGATGGCGCAAGGATGATCCAGGTGGCTGGCAATATGCAGGAGCTTCGGCCGAAACCGCCGGAAAGCGAGAAGATCACAATCAATCTCGGCTATGTCGATCTTGGTCATATCGATCTGCTGGTGCAGGAAGGCTTTTTTTCGAACCGCTCCGATTTCATCCGCACGGCCATCCGCAATCAGCTCGATCGCCATCATGAGGCGGTCAAGCAATCGGTCATACGGCGCAAGCTCGACATCGGCTTGCGGCGCTATGGCCGCGAGGACCTGGAGGCCGCGCGGGAAAAAGGCGAAACGCTCCACATCCAGGTCCTGGGACTGGCGATCATCGCTGAAGACGTCTCGCCCGAACTGGCCGCCGCAACAATCAGTTTCATCCATGTTCTCGGGGCCTTGCAAGCAAGCCCGGCGGTGAAAGCGGCTCTGTCGGATCGCATCGGCTGACCGACGCTCCTATCCGTCATTGGAGGCGTCAATTCCACTCTCATGCGGGAGTCCGTCGCTCCATCGGCGCCGGCGTCCAGCGCACCTAGGACTTTGCATCATGAATGCTCCCACCAAGATCGACATGCTTGCGGCTGCCCGCCTGACGCGCGAGGGCCGGCTTGACGAGGCGATGGCCATCCTGCGCAAATCGCTCTCGTTCGGCGCGTCGCCCACCGACCCGCAGGAGTTAGATCCCGCCGCCCGCCCGCCGTCGCCGGGCGGCGCCGACCTGCCGCGGCCAAGGCTCGCTACAATGCTCGGAGGCCTCGCCCAGCGCATCGGCCGCCCGTGGCCGGCGCCTGGGCCTGGTCATCTCGATGGCCGAATTGATGACCTTTTGCCGCCCGCCACGGGCCGCGCGCCGCCCCGCCTGCCGGAGGGCGCTCGTTTCGAGCGACGCCGCTTCGCCAACGCGGCTGGCGTGCGGGATTACAAAATCTTCGTTCCTAGCGGCTATAGCGGCCAGGCCTTGCCGCTCGTGGTCATGCTGCACGGCTGCGCCCAGTCGCCCGACGATTTTGCCGCCGGCACGAAAATGAACGATCTCGCCGAGGAACAGAGTTTTTTCGTCGCCTATCCCGAGCAATGCCGTTCGGCCAACGCCGGGAAGTGCTGGAACTGGTTCAGTTCCGACGATCAGGGGCGTGATCGGGGCGAGCCCTCGTTGATCGCGGGAATCACCTGCCAGATCATGCGGGATTTTTCTGTCGATCCAGGTCGCGTCTACATCGCAGGACTGTCAGCCGGCGGCGCCGCGGCTGCGATCATGGGCATGGTCTACCCGGAGATCTATGCGGCGATCGGCGTCCATTCCGGATTGCCGCATGGCGCCGCCAGCGACATGCCCTCGGCTTTCGCGGCGATGAAGCAAGGCGGGTCCTCCACCGCGAGATTGCGACCGCGCGAAAAAACCGGGAGCGGGGTCCCCGCCATCGTGTTCCATGGCGACGGCGACACCACCGTCCATCCCGCCAATGGCGACGCGGTCATAACGCAGGCGAAGGCCGGGGCGGATCACGTCGTGACCGTCAGCAGCGGAACATCCAAGGCCGGCCGAAAATACACCCGCACGGTTCACGCCGACGAACGCGGCCGACCGATGGCCGAGCACTGGCTTCTCCACGGATCCGGCCATGCCTGGTCTGGAGGAAGCCCCGCCGGCTCGTTCACCGACCCGCGCGGCCCAGACGCCAGCCGGGAAATGATGCGCTTTTTTGACCAGCACCGGGCATGCCGGCGCTGATATGGTTGAAGCTGCGGGCGCCTCTTCGTAGCGCTCCGCCTCCGGGGATCGAGATGAAACCAATTCAAAAAATCTTCGCGATTGCATCGCTCGTCATCGGCTTCCTTGTCCCGGCGGTCGCGGCGGAGCTTCCGAGCTATGGCCCACAGCTGGAGGGGTTTTCCTACCCCTTTCCCTTGGCCCATCTTGCCCTGGAGACGCAGCGCAAGACCCTGGAAATGGGCTATATGGACGTGCCGCCCGCATCCAATCCCAACGGGCAGACGGCGGTGCTGCTGCATGGGAAGAATTTCTGCGCGGCGACCTGGGAAAGCACGATCCACGTCCTTTCCCAGGCCGGATATCGCGTGATCGCGCCGGACCAGATCGGTTTCTGCACCTCGTCGAAGCCGGCAAGCTATCAGTACTCGTTCCAGCAATTGGCGACCAACACCCATGCGCTGCTGGAAAAGCTCGGCGTCCGGAAAGCCGTGCTGATCGGACATTCGACCGGCGGCATGCTGGCGACGCGCTATAGCCTGATGTTTCCCGAGGCGGTGTCGAAGCTGGTTCTCGTCGACCCAATCGGGCTGGAGGACTGGAAGGCGAAAGGCGTGCCCTACCGCACCATCGACCAGTGGTACGCCCGCGAGCTGAAACTCTCCGCCGAGGCGGTGAGGGCCTATGAATCGGAAACCTATTATGGCGGGCGCTGGAGGCCGGAATTCGACAAATGGGTGGAGATGCTGGCGGGCCTCAATCGCGGGCCTGGACATGAAGTCGTCGCGTGGAATTCGGCCCTGATCTACGACATGATCTTCACCCAGCCGGTGTTTTACGAATTTCCGAACTTGAAGGTTCCGACCGTCCTGATGATCGGCGACAAGGACAATACGGCGATCGGCCGCGACGCGGCGAGCCCGGAGGTCAAGGCCCAGCTCGGACATTACGACATCCTCGGCAAGCAGGTCGCCGCCATGATCCCGAGAGCCACCCTGATCGAATTTCCCGAACTCGGCCACGCGCCGCAAATTGAGCAGCCGGATCGTTTTCATGCCGAGTTGCTGAAGGCGCTCGCACAATAATTTCTTATGTTTCGGGACGACAAGTTCAGTGCAACAGCCGAAGCGCACGGCCTTTCGCCACGGCGGCGGATCTGTTCTTGACGTCCAGCTTGAAATACAAGTTGGACAAATGCCATTTGATCGTCCGCACCGATACCGACAGCCGTTCGGCGATCTGGGAGTTGTCGAGTCCCGCCTCGACGCAATGCAACAGTTCGATTTCGCGCGGCGTCGGCGGCGCCATGACGCCCTCGGGAATACGCGACTGGGGATTGCCCGCCAACAGGTCGAGCATCGAAAAAACGTGTGTGAGCGTTCCAAGCTCGTCCATATTGGTGAGGCCGAGCTCTTTCGGACGCATGCTTTCGCGAAGGTGGGCGACGAGCCGGGAACGTTTGAAATAAGGGCGATAGATCTCTCTCTTGGTCGTCAGCACGATGGCGCGTGTGAAAGCGCGCAGGGCCGCCGTGCGCGCGTCGGTCCGGAAATGGGCGTCGGCAGCCGCCAGGTTCAGTTCGATCTGGTCGCGCCGTCTTCCATCCTCCTGGGCGCACCGGATTTCCTTTTGGAAAAGCTCCTGAGCCATGGTGAAATGCCCCCCGGCCATCAGCAGCGCCCCACTGGTCATGCGCGCGGCGGAGAGCTCCATTTTCGACGCATTGGCCAGCAGGTCGGCCGGCCAGCCGCCCTTGGCGCTCCATCCCAGCTCTTCCGCGCGATCCATCGCCGCGTCGATGGAGCCGGCCTCCGCCAGCTCCTGAATCAGTTTCAGTTCGAACAGCACGCCAATGCGCTTTGGATAGGCCTTGACGATGGCGCGCAGATCATCGAGGGCGAAAATGGATCTGCCGCCTATGGCCGAGGCCAAGGCGACTTCCAGCCCGGCCCAGGTCGAATCCGGGACGCCATTGGCCGTGGCGCGCAGTAGATGTTCCGCGACAATCTCCTCGGCCTTGCCCAGTTGGCCCATTTCGAGAAGGGCGCGCGCACGAACGATGGCGACAACCGAAAGGATGCTCGCGGTCGGCGTGATCTTTCCCCGCTCGGCGTGCTCAAGCCTGGACAATTCGCGTTCCGCCAAAGCCGGATCGCCCTGGCAAATTTCCCGAATGGCTTCGATGGATTCGATCCAGCAACGACCGTAGATGCTGTTCGAATGGGAAATCGCCGCTTGCGCGAGCCGCAGCGAATGGCGCGCGGCGTTATATTCGTGCCTGGAAAAGCGGGCGATGCCCAGTCCGCCCGCCGCCGCGACGCCAAATTCGAAAGGCTCCGCGTTCGGATTGTCGCGCAGCCAGACTTCGGAGATCGCGATCGCGCTTTCTGGCGCATCGAGATGAATGGACGTCGCGATCTCGGCAAGCGCCAGTTTGGAGCGAAGCTCCGCCGATCTCGGTTCGTCGCCTGAAGCGGCGATCTGCTCGTAAGCCGTCCGGATCTCTTCTTTCGCATCCCAAAAACGACGTTCGAACATGAGGGCCCATGCGTACCAGAAGGTCGCCAGATGGCCCCTTTTCACCCCCGCCTCGTCGGCGCTGCGGATCCAGTTGATGAACGTGGACGTATCTCCCTGTTCTCTGACGAGGGCGCATGCGGCGCGGTCGAGAATTTCCGCGATCAACTCCCGTTCGCCGGCGTTCATCGCGAGATCGAAGGCGCTCTTCTGGTCTCCCTGCCGCATCAGCCAGCGCGCCGCTTTTGCGTGGACTTCGCTGCGCCGCGCCACTGGATGGCGGCGGCGCGCCTCCTGGACGAGAAACTGGCGAAACAGCGTATGAAACCGGAACCAGCGGTGCTGATTGTCAATCGGAATGATCATGATATTGCGGTCGATGAGAAACTGGATCCAGGCCGCCGCGCGCGGGTTGTCGGTGGCGATTTCCGCCAGCTCCGCCGAGAAATGCCGAAATTCGGCGATCTCGTAGAGAAACGTCACGAGTTCGGGATCGAATGAAGACATCAGCCGCTCGGACAGGATGTCGGCTATGTGGCCCTCGTGCCCGGCTAGCAGATCAATGCCGCGTTTCAGCGTCCCGCCTGCCTGGGCGGTCAGTTGCAGGAGGCGGATCGCCGCCGGCCAACCTTCCGTCTTGTCAACGACTTCGTCCAGAGCAGCAGGATCGATGCCCGCCAATCCGGCAGATTCAAACAATTCGGACGTCGCCTGTCGATCGAAACTAAGATCGGCGGCCTTGATCGTCTGCAGATTGAGCTCGAGATGCGCCCTGCCTGCGTTGAAAGGCACAGGAGTTGAAGACGAGGAAATGAAAAGCTTCACCCAACTGGGCGTATTGAACACCAGCGCATTGATCAGGCGATCGACCCCGGCCTCCCGGCAAAAATCGATGTTATCGATGAAGATGATCGTCGGTCCGGGGCCCGCCGAATAGCGGCGTCGAATGTCTTCAATCCGGTCGAGAGAATCGGACTGCGACAGCTTTTCATAAACATTCATGTCCGGACTATCGAGAGCCGTCTCCGTCTCGAACAGGCGCAGCAGACTGCCAAGGCTTGCGACGCGATCATCAAGCGCAATCCAGACGCAATGGACGCCGGAGCGTTTATATTTCTTGTAAAGCCCGGAAAGAAAAACGGTTTTTCCGTAACCTGGCGGCGCGGTGACGGTCGTGATCTTGGGCAGAGCCTGCCGCGAAGCCATGGCCGCGAACAGGCGCGTCTCGACCGGCCTGAAAGAATAGTCAGGGGGTGGGGGAAGCGCCAAAGCGGAGACTTCCGTCGCCGCATCCTGTGAACCGGAATTCATGCAGGGCGATACAAGCTTATCGTTCCCTGGCTGGACAGGCCGGGAGGATTGTTTCATCGACGCGTTCCCTCATCGCGGCAATCTTTATCGCTGCCGTCAATAGGAACTATTGCCCCCTAAATCGCAATATTCACCCCGCCAAAAGTATGGGCTCCCCTCCCCTGCCTTGACAGCGAGGGGGTCGAGCAGTGGCTGACGGCAGGAGCTTGACCGTTCCATGTCGTTCGCGAGGCCCCCTTGAGGGCCCTCGCATGGGTGCTGGCGGAGGTCAGGCTGTCTTGTCAGGCGATCCCAGGAACAGTTTCAGCGTCAGATTTTGAACGAAATTGAGATAGGGCGGATAAAACAAACCGACCGGGAAAAACCGATGCCGTTTGAAGACCGTCCTGGCATGCGACAATTCTCGGAATCCTTCGATGCCGGTATAGCTTCCCATGCCTGAATTGCCGACGCCGCCAAAGGGCGCCGCCTGGTTGATGGCGTGCCAGATCCAATCGTTGATGGTGACGCCGCCCGATTGCGTATTGGTCAGCACGCTGTTGCGGGCTTCCCGATCGTGACCAAAGCAATAAAGGGCAAGCGGACGCTCGCGCGTATTGATGAATGTGATCGCGTCTTCCAGCTTGTCATAGGGAACGACTGGCAGAACCGGGCCGAAAAGCTCCTCCTTCAGGATTCGCATGTCAGCCGTGCAATTCGTGACGATGTGAAGCGGCATGCGCCGCCCATCGCGTTCGCGGTCGTAAGGCGCGCACGGAATGATTTTCGCGCCCAACCGGGCGGCGTCGGCGAGCACGTCCCATATACGAGCCAGAGAACGATCGTCTATGATCGAGGTATAGTCTCGCGGTTCGTGGAAACGCTCGCCGATCAGTTTGCCAGAGCAGGTCTTCACCTCCTGTATGAAGTCATCGACGCTTTCGCGCGGCGCGAGGGCGTAATCGGGCGAAAGACAGACCTGGCCGCAATTGACCGATTTCCCGTGAACGATGCGCAACGCTGCTTCTGATAGCGAATAGCCGCGCGTGATCACCGCCGGACATTTGCCGCCGAGTTCAAGCGTCACGGGCGTCAGATTGTCCGCTGCCGCGCGCATGACCAATTTGCCGACACGCGGCGATCCGGTGAAGACGATATGGTCGAAGGGCAAGGTCGTGAATTCGGTGGGGTCCCGCAACTCGTCGCCAAACACGGCGACTTCGTCTTCGTCGAAGATTTCCCCAATGATCTTGCGCATCACGGCGCTGCTGGCGGGCAAGTTTTCCGAAAATTTGAGCATCACGCGATTTCCCGCCGCCAGCGCCGTGATCATGGGACCAAGGGCGAGGAAGAACGGGAAATTCCACGGCGAGATAATGCCGACAACGCCTTTGGGTTGATAATCGACTCTCAGACTGTTGCTCGCCATGAGCAATGTGGGCCAGCGGCGGCTCGGCCTCATCCATCGACGCAACTGCGAATGGACATGATCCGCTTGCAACGCCGTCGGGAGCAAGTCGAGCATCTTCGTTTCCGCGGCGGAGCGGGTGGCGAAGTCGCGGCTGACCGCTTCGCAGATCACATCCTGGTATCGGGCCACTTGCCGCTTGATCGCCTTGATTTTTTTGCGCCGATCCGCCAGGGACGGGTAAGGGTTCAGCCGAAAGGCCTCTTTTTGCGCGTCAAAGATCCTCCTCAGGCGTGACTGGGACTGATTGAACGTCGGCGTAGCGACGTTGGATAGCGTCATCATCTTGCTCCCTTGCTATTTTCTTGGAGCATGACGCCCGAGTGCGCCACGCCGCCGCAGGATATAGTTCCGACGCCTCCTCGCCGGGCCGGCGCGTCCGATTACCGCCGCCCATGGCGCGTTCTTCACCGGCGACTGCCCAGCCATCCGGACAAAGCGCGAAAAGGCAAACCAGGAGAGCAGGATCATGCGCCCGGCCTGCGTCAACCGGACCGTACCTAAGTATGGGCGACGCGCGCCAGCGCCGCCCAACGCTTGCGGCCCCGCCGTCGAGGGGCCCCAACATACTTTACCGCCATCGCCAGCTTTCCGGCGATAACGCTCGTCAATGCCGCCCTGTTCCGACACCAGACGTGTCATAAGCTATTGTTTTAACGATATTATCTTGAAACCCACGCAGCTCTGCCCGCTGATTCCGCAAGCATGTGTCCCCAAGCCAAACTTTGGTACAGGGCGGCAACGCCTCCGGTCATGTATGTCTGAATAGAGGGTCTCGAATGGGAACGGCCGGCGTCGGCGCCGTTTGAGCAAATATGGGGCGGAAAAGGGCGGGCGAAGTCGTTACCGCAAAGCCCATTTAACTTCCGTCCCAAACCTGAACGACAATGCAAGTGACCCGCGAATACTGCGGGCGCCCCGGGGAAACAGGAAGCATCATTTTCGCCTTTGGCCTTTGCCCTCGTATTTTGGCGGCGCGGAAGGCGACACGATAAGCTTAGGGAGGAGTCTTCATGTCTGTCGCTCAAGAATATGACCAGTCCGCCGCAGCCGCCGTCAAGGCGAAGGTTGTCGCAAAGCTGAAAGTGTTCAACGTTGTCCCGGTGGCGCTCGCCTGGGGTCTGCTCCTGGCCATTTTCGCGGGCTTGCGCATTTATCTGCAGCTTTTCGCGTTCAAATATGGTCTCGAACTCGACGGATCAGCTTTTCGAAACCTATTGGATGACGCTGTTCAAGGTGGAGCTTCCCTTGATCTTCGGAACCGGATTCGCCATCTGGATTTACTTGTGGGTGACCCGTGATCGTCATTTCGAGGCCTTGACGCCGGAAGTCGAGCTGAGGCGTTACTTCGGTCTGGTGGGCTGGTTCCTGGTCTATGTTTTCGCGTTCTTTTTGCTCGCGGCTGTCTTCGCCGAGGGCGACGCAACCTGGCATCAGACCGTGGTCCGGGATACGCCGCTGACCCCCAGCCATATCATCACTTTCTACGCTTGCGTGCCGGTCTATCTCGTCTGTGGCGTCGGCAGCCTGCTTTATGCGGTCACACGGCTTCCCGCCTATGCCAAAAGCTATTCCGTGCCGCTGCTGATGGTCGTGATCGGGCCGGCCATGATCCTGCCCAACGTCGGCTACAACGAATGGGGCCACGCTTTCTGGTTCACTGAAGAAATCTTTTCCCATCCGCTGCATTGGGGCTTCCCGGTATTGGGCTGGACCGGCTTGGCCCTCGGCGGCGCGCTCGTTCAGGTCATGTCCCGCATGTCGCAGTTGTTTATCAAGCTGGGCGCAGCAACATCCAAGGAAGTCGCGCCGGCGCAGGCCGCCGAGTAACGCGACAGGTTCGGTCCCTGGGGTGTTTCTCACCCCAGGCTATCGCCTCGCCAAAAAACCAAAAATGCTTCTGGAGGAATTTGCAGTGACTGAGAATGATGCAGCCGTGCTTGGCGCCGCGGGAATGTCGCCGCAGGCGGCGATTTGGTCGAGGAAATTCGACATATTGGTCATCATCATTGCCGCTTTCTTTGTGGCGTCGGTGGTCTACATCAACTTTCTCCTTTTTGCCGGTGATTGGGACTTTTTCATCGATTTCAAGGATCGTGAATATTGGGTGGTGATCTACCCCATCGTGCAGATCATGATGGTGGCGGCATTCCAGGCGATCTTCTGGAACCTGTTCCGGCTTCCGGTCGGCGCGACGGCGTGCGCCATCATGATGTCGATATTGGTGTGGTTTGAGCGTTATCAAAGCTGGGGAGGCCTGTCCTATTTCCCCATCACGCTGGTGGCGCCGGGCACCTTCTTCGCAGGCGCGCTGATCCTGGATGGAATGTTGTGCGTCACGCGCAGTTTCCTCGTGACGGGACTTTTTGGCGGCGCGCTATTCGGCCTGACCTTTTATCCAAGCAATTGGGCTTTCTTCGCACCCTATTACCAACCCGTGAAGCTGATGGACAGCGTCGTGCCGCTCGCCAGCATGATCGGTTACGAATTCGCCCGGACAGGCACGCCCGAATATGTTCGGTTGATCGAACGCGGCACGCTGAGAACCTTCGGCAGCCCGGTCTGGGTTTCGGTGTTCTTTTCCTGTTTCGTCTGCAGTCTCCAGTACCTCGTCTGGTGGCTATTGGGCTCCCTCGCCGCCAAGGCGGCTTTCATCCCCGTCGGATACCGATTCAAGCAACTTTACGGCGCGAACGACACGGGTCAATCCGACGAGAAAAATTCTGTCGGCCTGAACGTCAAGACGACGGGAGGCGTGGCATGAAACTCAAATTCTGGCGGAATCCAGCCCTCCTGCCGCTGGTCCTCATCCTGTTCGGACTTCTTCCCAAAACTGCGATGGCGCTGGGAGAGAAGTCGACCGAGCCCTATATCCGCACGCGAACCGTGCTTTGGTATGACGTGAAGTGGAGCGCCGATAAAGTCGCCGTGAACGACACGGTGACGGTGACAGGGAAGTTCCATCTTTTCACCGATTGGCCCGACGCTTCCAATCGGCCCGACCTGGTCTTCCTGGGAGAAACCACGCCCGGCGCGAGCATGACCCGCGTCGAGAGTTATATCGACGGCGTGCCAGCCAACCAGTCGACGCGCGGCCTGGAACTGGGCAGCGAACATGAAGTGAAGCTGGTTTTGAAGGCCCGCGTGCCAGGCCGCTGGCATCTTCAGCCCGAACTGAATGTCAAGGGCGCCGGGCCGATCATCGGTCCGGGCAAATGGATCGAGATCACCGGCGACTTTGCCGACTATCGGAACTCCGTGACGACGGTCACCGGGGTCGAGATTCCCGACTTGCAGACCTACAACATCGGCCGGGTCCACGCCTGGCACGCGTTCTGGTTTGTCTTGGGCGTCGCATGGATTCTGTGGTGGCTTCGCAGACCCCTGCTGATCCCACGCTGGATTGCGATGAAAGCGGGGCGCGACGACATTCTCGTGACCAGCGCGGATGACAAATTCGGAGCGGGACTGATCGTGGTGGCGCTGGTGGCCACGGTGGCCGGCTTCTGGAACATCAATCAGGAGTTTCCTTATACCGTGCCGCTTTCCGCCGGATCGAACAAGGTCCAGGCGCCTCCCGAACAACCTCACCCCGTGAAGTTCACGGACGCGCGGGCTGAATACGATGTTCCCGGTCGCACCTTGCGGCTTTACGCGACAGTCACAAATTCGGGCGCGCTTCCCCTGCGGATCGGCGAGTTCACGACGGCGCAACTTCGTTTCGTCAATCGCGACCTGCCGGCGGAGATCAAGAACATCGATCCCGACTACCCGAAAGTGCTGATCGCGCCGACTCCTTTGAAAGTCGACCCTGACACGCCGATTCAACCCGGCGAGACGCGGAAGGTTTACATGGAGGCGACAGACGCCGCCTGGGAGACAGAGCGCCTGATGAGCTTCCTGAACGACATCGACACCCGGATCGGCGGCCTCATGTTCGTCTTCGACGATGCGGGGAAGCGGTATCTCGCTGAAATCGGTGGACCGGTTGTGCCGGTCTTCGCGCAAAAAACGAGCCAACGCTAAGTTGCAGCGGCCTCGCCGGGATACGAAGACGAATGAATAGACAAGCTATTCCGCGTCGTGCAGGCAGGGAGCAGGCTTCTGCTCCCTGCCGCGCCAGCCATCGGCGCGCCCGCGTTCTCGGAGCACTGGGGTTGCTTCTCGCCGCCTCGCTTCCCGGCCCCGCCACGGGCCATGGCGGCGTCGCCATGGACAAGGACGTGTGCAAGCTGCGGCTCGGCCCCTATGTCATGCATTTCACGGGCTATCAGGTTCGCAACTTCGGCGGGAACACCGAATTTTGCGAGGATATCCCGGCGCTTGGCAAGACGATCCTCGTCATGGACGCGGTCGACCCTGTCTTGCGCGAGATCCCGATCACCGCCCGTATCGTTCGTGACGTCGGCGGCGGCAATAAGTTGACCGAAATGGGATCTGAAATCGACAAGGTCACGATCGTCAAAATTCCGGAAAAGGTCTATCCGACCGGAAGCTTGTCGATGGAATATGATTTCAAGCAGCCAGGGTATTTCGTTGGCGTTGTGACCGCAGGCCCACATGGCGAATATGTTTCGATGTTCCCATTCAGTGTCGGCGTCAACCGGAATGCGTATTGGCTCTACGCATTCTTGGCGGCGATTCCGGTCTTCGTCTTCGGCCTTTTCGCCTATTCGGTTCGGAACCGAAAAACACGTGAGAAAGGCTGACATGATGTTCGAAATTTTACCAAGGGGCGGCCATCGCTGGCGGGCGGCTGGAATATTATGTTGCGCGCTGTTCCATGCCGCCGGTTCGAGTTCCGCCCTTGCGCATGCGGGGCTGGTGAAGTCCGTTCCCGGCAGCCGCGCCGTCCTGGATCACCCGCCGAGCCAGATCGAGTTGTGTTTCAACGAGCGTGTCGAACTGAAATTCTCGACGGTAGGACTAACAGCGCCAAACGGCGAGAAGCTTGCCCTGGGCCCGCTTTCGGCGGGTGAGACCGAGCCGAAATGCCTGCGCGCTTCCGCGCCGGAACTGAAGGATGCCGGCGTCTACACCGTGAGATATCGCGTCCTTTCTACCGATGGGCACGTCGTCGACTATGGCTTCACGTTCAGCTACCAGCCCAAGACGAAATGACTCCGGCGATCTGGCTCGTCTTGCTGCGAGGCGTCGGCCATGGCTGCCTGGCGCTCGCTGCGGGCGGGACTTTGTTTCTGCTGATTTCCCGGCAGACCGCGGATCCCCCCACCATCGCGTGGACCCGTCGTTGGCATCGCTATTTGCCTTGGGTCGCGGCGGTCTATCTTGTTTGCACGACAGCTGCTTTGTTTTTTCAGGCGGCGATCGCCGCTGACATGCAGCCAGCGCTGATGATCCACGACATAGAAATGTTGCGCGCCTATGTCCTCGACACGCGACACGGGAGGATGGCGCTCGCCAATCTGGGCGTTGCGGTCCTGATGCTCCCTCCAGCGCTAATTCTGTCGTTCCATCGCTGCAGTGACACAGGCGAGAGATTTGCTTTGGCGGCCTTGGCTGCCTTGGCGGCGGCGACGGCGGGAATGGGCCCGCTGTCAGGACATGCCGCGGCCGACGAGACGACATATTGGCTCGTTCCTTTTCATGTCGGCCATCTCGTGGCGATGTCGCTGTGGATTGGCGGCCTGCCGCTCTGGATCGCCTTCGCCCACTGGTCTGCGCGACACGCAACTTCCGCATCGCCCGCTTCCGCGCGCATCGTGCGCAGCTTCTCCTCGCTGGCGACACTCTGCATGGCGGTGATTGTCGTTTCCGGCGTGTTGCTGGCCAGCACATTCGCGGGATCGGTCGGCGACCTTCTCGGCACGAGCTATGGCTACCTGATTTGCGCCAAACTGGCGCTGCTTGCGGGCGTATTGCTGATCGCCAACCGCATCCGCCAGCAGTTTCTCCCGCGTCTCTCTGACGCCGGCGATCCCGGTTACGCGCGGGCGGCGCGATCCGTGGCCGTCGAGCTTCTTTTCGCCCTGCTTATACTCGCCCTCGCCTCTATCCTGGCCCAGACCGCTCCAGCGATCCACGATCAGCCGATCTGGCCGCTGCCCTTCCGCTTCTCCCTGGACGCAACGTGGCCCGCGTGGCCCACTCCGCTCGTTACGACCATCGCAATACTGGCCGCAGCCGCCGCCCTCGGCCTGCTCGTCGCCCGACGTCAACGGTTGGCGCCATCGACACGCGCGATCTGCCTCTTGGTCGCTGTCATCGGTATCGGCGTTGCCGGCTGGCAAGTGTCCGTCCCCGCTTTCCCGGATACTTATCGCCGCTCGACAGTCCCCTATCTGACCGTCTCGATTGTGGAGGGCATGCGCAACTTCAACAGCTTGTGCACGGGCTGCCATGGAGCTGGTGCGCTGGGCGACGGACCATTACGCGGTTCGTTGCCGGGACGGCCGCCCGCCAATCTCAGCGAACCGCATACGGCGCTGCATACCGCCGGCGACATGTTCTGGTGGATCGGTCACGGCATTCCCTCGAGCGGCATGCCTTCATTCGCCGACCAGCTGGATGAGCAGGCGCGCTGGGATACGATCAACTTCCTCCGCGCCTTTTCCGAGGGATTCCAGGCGCGCATCCTGCAGCCCTTCGTCATTCCCGACCGGCCCTGGTTGGGCGCGCCGAATTTCAACTTCGCCGGCAAAGACGGCGAACAGCGCGAGCTGAAGGATTACCGCAACAAATCCAACGTGCTTCTCGTGTTCGCGTCGCGCGACGCAACCGATGCGACCCGGCGCGCCCAACAACTTGGGAGCGCTTTGGAGGCGCTGCGCGCCGCCCGATGCGAAATCCTCTTCGTCGTCTCCGACGCCGCCATCGACGACATGGGCTTCGAAGTCATTCGCGATCAGGCGGAAGAACTGCGCGCCGCCTACGATTTGTTATCGAGAACCATTGCCAACCGCGGCGACGGACGACAGCTCGGAATGCGGCGCGACAGCATGGAATTTCTCATAGATCGCTTCGGTTTTCTTCGCGCGCGATGGATACCCGCCGAAGACCCCGGGCGTTGGACGCGCCCTCAGACATTGGCGTCTGATCTGCGCATCCTCAACGATGAACCACAAATCCTGGCGTCACCGGACAATCATGTCCACTGACTGGGAAAAGAGGAGGAGCATCAAGATGAAAAAATATTTGGCCATCATGGCCCTGACGGCCGGTCTGCTCGCGCAAACCCCTGCTTGGGCGCAAACTCCCGAGCATCACCATCATGACGCCGATGCGCCGTCGATGGCCGCGGCTGCTGTCGCGACGCCGCCGCTCAAAATCCTGATGCCGGAAAACGGCGACGCTGTCGGAACGACGCTGGGAGTCATTTTCCAAACGCCCGCCGATCTCGCGGTGATGACGATCGGTAGCGGCGAGCCCGGCGTTCATCTTCATATCGAGATCGCAGGCAAGACATTGATGCCGACGCACCAGAAACTCGTAGGCCTCGGAGAGAACCGGTATTTTTTCCCTTTCGACTTGCCGGCCGCCCTGGGTCCCAACACGATCAAGATCTATTGGGCGGACAAGCAGCACCGGACCATCGCGGATAGCGTCCAGGAAGTGCGGGTCACGGTCAAGCCGTGACGGATGCTTGCTCGGAAAGCTCTTTACCGAGATTGCCCCTGGATCGTCGCGCCAGCCGCCTGATGCGCGAGGAAACCGACAATTTCCCGGGGATCGCCGGCCCAGCGCAAATGGCCGCGCCTGGGCTCGCAATAAGTTGTCGGCGCCGAGCAACCGCTGAAAGTAACACAATCGCCGGCTGACGAGGGCTGCGGTTTTCCGCTGTCCTGACAGCGGTTGCAGCTTGACCAATAGGCGGCTGCGTCCCGACCGAAGCCAGGAAAATGTCCGTCATCTGCGCCATGCATGATGAGGACGGGCAGCGGAGCGCCGCAAGCGGCGGAATCGAAATCGCTTTTTTCCCAGCCGGCGCCGCTGATGGCGATACCGTGGAAGAGCCGGCCGTATTTGGGCAAGACGGCAAGGGCCGTAGCAATTGTGCCGCCATCCGAGTGACCAGTTGCATAGATACGATCGGGATCGACGCACCAACGGTCTTTGACCTCGCGAACAACCGCCGCAAAATGGTCAATCGCCGCCAGGCTCATCTGGAGACTGCCGACATAGGTCACGATGAAGCCGGCCTGCGTCGCCTCGGCGGTGAGACCCGCGTATCGTTCCGATAGCCATGGAGGGAAACCAGCAGGCGCATAAACGACCAGCAGCGGATGGGCGTAGCCCGCCAGGTAGTTGCGGGGCGTTATCACCGTAAAGGGCAGCCCCGCGCCGCTGCGCATTTCATGCCTGCCCGCTGTTCCCTGGCGCGTCCCGAGCGGACAGGAGGTGGCGCTGGCGGCGGCGCCGGGATACGAAGCGTCGGCGGATTCGATCATGTCTCCAGCGTAAAACAGCGTTCTCATGACGAAACATACGGCAACACCCGCCACAAGAAGGCCGAGCGCATAGACGCGGATGCGTGTCGGGACCGAACGCAACGACATCAGGAAGTCAGGTCCAGGATTCATGCGGCGCAACCAGCATCGGAAGCAACGACACCCCGGCCTTGCATCGTCACAAGGGGGCGTTGAAGCGATAAACATCGGTCCGGCCATCACCGGCAGTTACAGTTTGGCCAGCCATGACAGCCTTGTCTCCGGCCATTTCGACTTTCTGCGATTTTCCCAGCGCCAGTAACTGGCATTTCGCTGACGAATTCAATGTTTTTTGGCATATTGCGCCCTGCGAGCAGGGGAAGCGCGACTGCGAACGCCGGCCGGCCGAGTCGTCGCCATGACCTTGCGCTCCGGGAGATCTGCGCCACCATGACCGAAACCGATCCCTCTCCAGCCGCAGCGGCGCCGACATCGCAGCAAGGGGCCTATCCGCGCTGGCAGATCACCTTGTCGTTTGTCCTCGGATGGGTGTTCGTCATCGCCGGCCTGGGAGGGCTTTTCGCGACGCCGTTCCTGATTTGGCGGACACGCGACTTTGTCGCCCATGCCGTCCATGCCAACGCGCCGATCGTGGAATTCAAAGCCTACCCGCCCGGCAAAAACCAAAGCCATGAAACCTATCGCCCTATCGTTGAAGTCAGCGATGCCGGCGGCGCATCGGCGCGCGTTCTCGTCGGCGGCGCCGACTTCCCCAGCCCGTATCGCATCGGCGGCCAGATTGAGGTTCTCTACCCGCCGGGGAAGCCGGCGGACGCGGTGATGAACACCACGGAGGACACATGGGGCTCCGTCATCGCCGTCCTGATCCTTTCCCCCTTCCTGCTGCTCATCGGCCTTGGCGCCATCGCCTGGATGCGATTTTTCGTCAAGCATCCGCCCGAGCATCTCTACTGGATCGATCGATGGTTCGCGCCGATCAAGATCGTCCTGCAATTGCTGCGCTAGAGCGAGAACACCCCAGCGCCGCCGCCGCTTCAACGCGTTTTTGGCGACCTGCGCCAAAATGCCGCAGGGGAAACATCGCAACGGCGCCAGTCATTCCTGCAGATCGAAGCACGACCCGCCAGGCCCTTGATCAGCGTCAGGCACCCATGATTTATTTACATAATTGCAAGAATTGGCAATGGAGCCCCGGTTGGCTTGACCCGACCAACAAGCCGCGCTTCGCCTGTAAAAACAGAGTAAACTTTTGATTTATACGTAGTTTTCCCGGTATTGCCACACGACTACACCAACAATACGCTGGTCAGTGCGATGCGGCGCAAGGATCCATGAGCAGATTATTGCCTGCATGCCGCAGTTGTTAATTGGTTTTCAGGGGGCGACAGATGTCAACAATGACAGGCGTATCGCAGGAATTGCGAACCGAGCCGAAGGCTGTTCAGCGCAAGCTTAACGGAGACGATCACCCGCTTGCCAGTATGCGGGCCCGCGCGAAGATCGTCGCGGAAGTCGCCGCTCGCCATGCCGACGCCGTCGACCGGGAAGCCCGTTTTCCTGCCGAATCCTTTGCTTCCATTCGTGAACAGAAGCTGCTTGGCTTGCTGATACCGAAAGAATTGGGCGGCGAGGGCGCAAGCGTGGGCGACGTCGCCGATGTCTGTTATGTGCTTGGCCGCGCTTGCGCGTCGACGGCCCTGATCTTCGCCATGCATCATGTCAAGATTGCATGCCTGGTTCGTCATGCGCATGGCAACGCCTGGCAACTGGACCTGCAGCGCAAGATTGCGGAGCGCCAATTGCTGATGTCGTCCTCGACCACCGAAGGCATGAACGGCGCCAATATTCGATCCAGCGAGGCGCCCATCCAGCGCGACGGCAAGCGTGTGTCGCTCGTGCGCGACGCGTCCTGCATTTCCTACGGAGAGGCGGCCGACGGCCTGGTCACCACGGCGCGCCGCTCCAAATCGGCGGCCGCCTCCGACCAGGTGCTCGTCGTCTTCCTGCGCGAGGACTACACGCTCAAGCCAACCTTGACATGGCAAACGCTCGGGATGCGCGGCACGTGCAGCGCCGGCTTCATCGTGCACGCTGAAGGCGAGGCCGATCAGGTTTTGCCGGAACCCTATGAGACCATCCATAACCAGAGCATGGTTCCCTTCGCGCATATTCTTTGGAGCGCGGTGTGGAGCGGCATCGCCGCCGGCGCCGTGGAGCGCGCGCGGGCGTTCGTGCGGACGGCGGCGCGCGTCTCGGGTTCGACGCCGCCTGCGGCCGCCTACCTGACCCGCGCCACGATCACATTGGAGACATTGCGCTCCGTGATCCAGGCCGGCGTGCATAATTTCGAGCGTCAAAAAGGCGACATCGACAATGTCTCGCTCGGAATCGCGCAGCAAGCCATCACGCTCTTGAAAGTCAACGCGTCCGAACTCGCGACGGAAACCGTCATGAGCGCGATGCGCGCCAGTGGGCTGTCGGGCTACCGCCTCGATAGCGAATTCGCCATGGGGCGTTACTTGCGCGATATCCTATCGGCGCCGATCATGATCAACAACGATCGCGTCCTGGCGAGCGCGCAACCGATGGTGATCGTCGGCGCGTCTCCCGCCGCCTTGATGAACTAAAGCGCCGGGCGATCGCGGCGCAGCATACGAGCGAATTCCTCCAGACCGCAAATCTGGAGGTTTTTTTTGCTGGAAGCGGCAACCGAACCGGCGCCCGACTTCAGGGCTGATCGAGGCGCGCAGTTCCGATTTCTTCGCGTATCGCCTGCACGAGTTCCGCTCCCAATGAACGGGACATCCGGGAGGTCGGGACGACGATGCCCAATGCGGCCTCGCCGGTAAAACCCATGGGCGCGCGCATCCCCACGCCTCCCAGCCTCCGGCCGACGATTTCGGCGTAGCCGAGCTTGCGGACCTGGCGCGCCCAGCGCAACAGGCGGGTCGTCGTCATGCCCTGGGCGAGGTAGAGATCGCGATTGCGCTCATGGTGGGCGATGGCCTCGGCATCGTTCATCCGGCCCAGAAAGACGAAGCTCGGCACGCCGAGTCCAAGAAGGCGCATGGTGCCGACGACCTCGGTAAAGCTGCGGATCGGCGTCGGCCCTTCCTCGATTGCGATGCACTGGCTGTAGTCGCCCGCGCGCGCGACCAGGAAGACGTGTTCGCCGGTGCGCTTGGCGAGCGCGCGCATGACGGGCTTGTAAATGCGCGCCAGCGGCGGCCGGCGCATCGAGGCGAGGCCCAGCGCCATCGCCTCCACACCCAACTGGTACAGATGCGTTTCGGGATCGCGCTCGACCAGCCCGGCGCGCGCCAACGCAGAAATAATCCGGTGGACCGTCGTCCTGTTGAGCCCGCTTCGACGGACCAGCGTCGCCAGAGGCGCGCCCTGCGCATGGCGGGCGGCGACGAGCCGCAACAAAAGCGCGGCGCGGTCAGTACTCTGCGCGCCGCGCGGCGGCGCGGTCCCGCCAGCTTCGTCGTCGCGCGCATCAGCAATTGGACTATCCAGCATTTCACTATTGTGTTCACATTGTAAACATCATCGCAACGCTTTCGTTGACGGCGAGCAGCGCCGGAGCCGATAATTGCGCAATAAATATCACGACCGGACGGACGGCTGCAGCTCGGCGGTCACGAACCGGTCGCAAGAAAAGCTGCCTGGAGGATGACGTGGCCGCTCTTTCGAATATTCGTGTCCTTGACCTGACCCGCGTCGTGGCGGGTCCGTTGACGACCCAGGTTCTTGCCGACCTCGGGGCCGAGGTGATCAAGATCGAGAAGCCGGGAGAAGGCGACGACACGCGAAGGATGGGCCCGTTCCTCAAGGACGCGGCAGGACGCGACACCAATGATTCCGCGTTCTATCTGGCCTGCAATCGCAACAAGAAGTCGGTGACGCTCGACATTTCCACCGCTTCCGGGCAGGCGATCGCGCGCGACCTCGCGGCGCAATGCGACGTGTTCATCGAAAACTACAAGTCCGGCGCCCTCGCCCGTTACGGGCTCGATTATCCTCGCGTCAGCGAACTCAACCCCCGGGTGGTCTATTGCTCGGTGACCGGCTTCGGCGCCGACGGCCCTTACGCGGGCCGCCCTGCCTACGACTTCATCCTGCAGGGCATGTCCGGCCTCATGAGCACCTGCGGCCAGCCTGAGGGCGCGCCGGGCGGCGCGCCTATGCGCGCCGCCGTCCCCATCACCGACATGGTGACCGGCCTCTACGCCGCCATCTCCGTGCTGGCGGCGCTCCGCCAGCGCGACGAAACGGGCCGCGGGCAATATATCGACGCGGCGATGATCGACGCTTCGGTCGCGATGAACGGCCACCTCGCCATCGGCTATCTGATGACCGGTCAGGTTCCCGGCCGGATCGGCAACGCCAATCCCATCGCCGCGCCATCGGAAACCTATGCAACCAGCGACAGTCGCATCATCGTCGCCGCCGGCAACAACAACCAGTTCGCAGCGCTTGCGAAAGCCCTGGGACGGCCCGACCTTCTCGAGGATCCGCGCTTCGCGTCGAACCCCGAGCGCGTGCGCAACCGCGCCGCGCTTGCCGAGCGGCTCGGCGCGCATTTTCTGGCCGACACCGGAAAGAACTGGGTCGAGCGGTTGAGCGCGGCCGGCGTTCCCTGCGGCCCGATCAATGACATGGCGGCCGTGTTCGCCGACCCTCAGGTGAGACAGCGCGGCATCCAGCTCAGCGCGCCGCACGGACGCGGGATCGAATCCCCGATGCTCAAGAGTCCCCTGAACATGTCGGATTCACCGGTCGAATACCGCGCCGCGCCGATGCTGGGCGCCGACACCGACCAGATCTTGCGTGAGCGGCTTGGCATGAGCGCGGCGCAGATCGCGCAACTGCGCGCCGAAAACACAATCTGACGGAGCGCCGAGGTCGTCCTTGGGCTTCCCGACTGACGCGAGAAGAAAAACAGCCATGCTGAGGATCAAGTCCACCCTCGATCTCACCGGCCCGGAAGCAGCGGAGCGCCGCGCGGCGATGTCGGCTTTCGTGGCGCGGCTTCGGGCGCTCGAGCAACGCGCGGCTGACGCCTCCTCCAAGGCCGCAGGCGCCTTCGCCAGGCGCGGCGCGCTTCTCCCGCGCGAGCGACTGGCGCGCCTGCTCGATCCCGGCGCGCCCTTTCTGCCGATCGGCAATATGGCGGGCTATGGCGCCGACGATCCCGATCCCGAGACATCCATTCCCGGAGGCAGCCAGATCACCGGCGTCGGTTTCGTCAGCGGCGTTCGCTGCATGGTGGTCGTCAACGATTCCGGCATCGACGCCGGCGCGCTGACCGATCTCGGCAATCAGAAGATGATGCGTTGCCAGGAGATCGCGCTCGACAACCGGCTGCCAATGGTGATGCTGGTCGAGAGCGCCGGCGCCAATCTGCGCAAGTATCGCGTCGACAAATTCATCCGCGGCGGCGGCATTTTCTACAATCTGGCGCGCCTCTCGGCGGCTGGATTGCCAGTCGTCACGGTCGTGCACGGCTCTTCGACGGCCGGCGGCGCCTATCTTCCCGGGCTTTCCGACTATGTGATCATGGTCGAGGGCCAGGCGCGCGCCTTTCTCGCGGGGCCGCCGCTGCTGAAAGCCGCGACCGGCGAGATCGCGACCGAGGAGGAGCTCGGCGGCGCGCGCATGCACGCGACCCGTTCGGGGCTGGCCGAATATGTCGCCGAGGACGACGCGCAGGCGATCGCCATCGCCCGCGAGGTGCTCGCTTCGCTCGACTTCGCGAAGCCGGACTCTCCGGGCCCCTTCGAGCCGCCCGCTTATGACGCCGAGGATCTCCTCGCCATCATGCCCGCGCAGACGCGGACGCCTGTCGACATGCGCGAGATCATCGCGCGGATCGTGGACGGTTCGCGCTTCCTCGACTTCAAGGCCGACTATGGTCCGGCGACCGTGTGCGGCCGCGCCGCGCTCGAAGGCCGCCATGTCGGCTTCATCACCAACAATGGACCGCTCGACCCGGACGGCGCCGCCAAGGCCGCGCAATTCATCCATCTTTGCTCGCAGGCCGCGACGCCGATCGTCTTTTTGCAGAATACGACCGGCTTCATCGTCGGCCGCGCCTCCGAGGAGGCGGGCATGATCAAGCATGGCTCCAAGCTCATTCAGGCCATCGCCAATGCGGACGTACCGCAGATCACGATCTATTGCGGCGCGTCCTACGGCGCCGGCAACTATGGCATGTGCGGCCGCGGCTTCCGGCCGCGGTTCTGCTTCTCGTGGCCGAACGCGCGCACGGCGGTGATGGGCGGCGATCAGGCCGCGACGACTCTCGATATCGTTGCGCGCGCCGGCGCCGCGCGACGCGGCAAGCCGGTCGACGAGGAAAAACTGGCGGCGCAGAAGTCCGAGATCATCGACAATTTCGAACGCCAGGCCAGCGCCTTCGTCACCAGCGGCCTCCTGCTCGACGACGGCGTGATCGACCCGCGCGACACGCGCGCCGTGCTCTGCTGCGTCCTCTCGATCTGCCGGGAAGCCGAAAAGCCTGCGCGGGGTCGCCTGCAATTCGGCGCCCAGCGCTTCTGATCGCGCCTTCGAGGAGCCCAGGATGTTCTACACCTCCGATCACCTGCAACTGATGGATACGGTCCGGCGCTTCGTCGCGGACGAGATCGACCCCCATGTCGACGCGTGGGAGGCGGCCGAGATCTTTCCAGCGCATGAACTGTTCAAGAAGATGGCCGCGCTTGGCCTGCTCGGCGTCACCAAGCCCGAACGCTTCGGCGGACTGGGACTCGATTTCTCCTATGCGGTGGCGATGGGCGAAGCGCTCGGACACATGCGCGCCCAGGGCGTCGGCATGGCCATCGGCGTGCAGACGGACATGGCGACCCCGGCGCTGGCCGCTTTCGGATCGGCAGAATTATGCGACGCCTTTCTCGCGCCCGCCATCGCAGGGGACATGGTGGCCTCGATCGGCGTTTCCGAGGTCGGCGCCGGCTCCGACGTCGCCTCGATCAAGACGACGGCGCGCAAGGACGGCGGCGGATTACGTGATTTCCGGCAGCAAGATGTGGATCACCAACGCCACGCAGGCGGATTGGGTCTGCCTGCTCTGCAATACGTCGGAAGGCGGCGGACACAGGAACAAGTCGCTCATCGTCGTCCCGCTCAAGGAAAACGGCAAACGGCGCAAGGGCGTCGAAATGAACAAGATCAAAAAATTCGGCATGTGGTGTTCGGACACCGCGCAAATCTTCTTCGACGATGTCCGCGTCCCCCAGAGCTATCGCATCGGCGAAGAGGGCCACGGTTTCATCTATCAGATGAAACAGTTTCAGGAGGAACGCCTCAACGCCGCCGCCCGGCGTCTGGCGATCGGCGCGCTCATCGAGGAGACGGCGGATTATCTGCGCGAGCGCCCGGCGTTCGGCAAGCCATTGCTCGACAACCAGTATATCCAGTTCAAGCTCGCGGAGCTCAAGACCGAAGTCGAGGCGCTGCGGGCGCTGACCTACATGGCGACGACCGCCTATATCGAAGGGCTCGATGTCATCGAGCTGGCCTCGATGGCGAAACTCAAGGCCGCGCGCCTGTCGCGCGAAGTCGCCGACTGGTGCATGCAGTTTCACGGCGGCATGGGCTACACCTGGGACCACCCCGTTTCCCGCGCCTATCGCGATTTCCGGCTTGGCTCGATTGGCGGCGGCGCCGACGAAATCATGCTTCAGGTCATCGCCAAGCAAATGGGCCTGATGACGCGCAAATGAAATCCGGAACCGGAGTCGACCCCATGACCGATTGCGTAGAACGTCGTGCGATAGGCGGTTTCCATGTGCTGACGCTCAACGCCAGGGAAAGCCGCAACGCCTTGTCGCCACAGCTTGTGCAAGATCTGGACGAAGGGCTTGGCGCGGCGGCCGACGATCCGGAGACGCGCGGCCTCGTGATCCGCGGCGCGCATGGCGTGTTCTCGGCCGGCGGCAATGTCGGCAGCTTCTCCGAGCGCGCCGGCGCGACAAGCCCGGCCGACGATCCCTTGGCTACCCGCAATCGCGCTTTTGGCCGGTTTCTGGAGCGTTTCGCCGCGTTCGGCGCGCCGACCATCGCGGTGGTCGAGGGCGCGGCGGTCGGGGGCGGCCTCGGACTCGCTTGTGTCTGCGACTTCGTGATCGCGGACGCGGGGACGAAATTCGCGCTGACGGAAACGACCCTGGGGATCGTTCCCGCGCAGATCGCTCCGTTCGTCGCCGACCGTATCGGGCGCGCCAAAACCCTTCAGCTGGCGCTATCAGGCCAGCGCTTCAGTGGCGTCGAAGCCCATGCGCTCGGCGTCGTCGATCTGCTCTGCCACGGGCGCGAGGAGATGGAGCGCGCGCTCGCAAAGCTTTTGTCGGATATCGGCCGTTGCGGCCCGAACGCCATCAGGCGCTTCAAGCGCCTGATGCAGGACGATGCCGCCGCGAGGGCGCGCAGCGCCTGGCTCGACCAGGCCGCCCTCTGCTTCTCCGAATCGATGCGGGACGAAGGCGTCGCCGGCGTCGCCGCCTTTCGCGAGAAGCGGCCCTCGCCCTGGGCGCGCGCTTTCTCCGCCGAAGACGCCTCCTTGCTGCTGAGCGACGAAAAAGGCGCGACGCCATGACGATGTTCGCCACGCCATTCGACACCGTGCTGATCGCCAATCGCGGCGAAATCGCCATGCGCATTCTCAAAACGGCGCGACGCATGGGATTGCGCGTCGTCGCGGTCTATTCCGACGCCGATCGCGATGCGCCGCATGTGCGCGCGGCGGACGAGGCGCTGCGCATCGGCCCGCCGCCGGCGCGCGAGTCCTATCTGGACATTGACGCGATCCTCGGCGCGGCGCGGCGGTCTGGCGCGCAGGCCATCCATCCAGGCTATGGATTCTTGTCGGAGAACGCCGCTTTCGCCGCCGCCGTGGAGGAAGCCGGCTTGACCTTCGTCGGGCCGCCGTCAGCGGCGATCGAAGCCATGGGCAACAAGGCGCGCGCCAAGGACCTGATGGACAGGGCCGGGGTTGCGTCAATTCCCGGCTTTCGCGGCGCCGATGTCCAGGACGCGGCTTTCCTCGAGGCAGCCGATTCGATCGGCTATCCGATCATGGTGAAGGCCGCCGCGGGCGGCGGCGGACGCGGAATGCGGATGGCCGCGACGCCGGAGGCGCTGCGAAGCGCGCTGGTCGCGGCGCGGTCGGAGGCGCTCGCCGCCTTTGGTTCCGGCGAGCTTCTGCTGGAGCGCGCGCTGGTGCGGCCGCGCCACATCGAAGTGCAGGTGCTCGCCGATCGCCACGGCGCCATCGTGCATCTGGGCGAGCGCGACTGTTCGGTCCAGCGGCGGCATCAGAAGATCATCGAAGAGACGCCTTCGCCCGCCGTCAATGTCGACTTGCGCGCGCGCATGACCGAAACGGCGATCTCGGCGGCGCGAGCGATCGACTATGTCGGCGCCGGCACCATCGAATTCCTGCTCGACGAGGACAACAGCTTCTATTTCATGGAAATGAACACGCGGCTTCAGGTCGAGCACGCCGTCACCGAGATGGTGACAGGGCTTGACCTCGTCGAATGGCAGTTCCGGGTGGCCGCCGGCGAGCCGCTGGGGTTTCGTCAGCAGGACATCATGTTCGACGGCTGCGCGATCGAAGCGCGGCTCTGCGCGGAAAGTCCGGAAGAAGGGTTCCTGCCCCGTTCGGGCCCGGTCCTGGCATGGTCGCCTCCGGGAGGCGAATTCGACGTCCGGGTCGATCATAGCCTCCGGTCCGGCGCCGAGATCAGCCCCTCCTACAACTCAATGGTGGCCAAGGTGGTCGCGCATGGCCGCAATCGCGACGAGGCGATCCGCAAGCTCGCCTGTGCGCTCGAACACACGACGCTGCTGGGGACGCCGACCAACCAGGCCTTTCTGATCGATTGCCTGCGCGACCGCGCGTTTCGCGCCGGGGAAGCCCATACCGGCTTCGTCGCGGAACGCTTCGCGAAACCCGCGGCGGCGCCCATCAAATCCGATGTTCTCGCCGTCGTGCTCGCTGGCCTCTGCTTCGGAGCGCGCCAGGCCGGGTTGCCGTCCCGGACGCCGACGCGCATGGCGCTCAAGCTCGGCGGCGATCCGGTCGTGGCGGAACTGCGCGGGCGCGAGGGCGGCGTCGACGTCGCGCTCACTTTTCCGAGCGAGACGCGCGGACACCGCGTCGAGCGGCTCGAGGCGCAAACGGACGCGCCGCCCCTCGTTTCCGTGCGCGGCGAGGTCGACGGCAGGATCGTGCAGGCGTCTTTCGTGGACGCCGAAGGCGTGCTGATCGCAACCGCCGCAGGACGGACCTGGCGCTTCGAAAAGCCCGACCCGCTGGCGCGAAGGGCGCGCATCGCCGACGGCGCCATTCTCGCGCCGCTTTCCGGCCGTGTGGCGAGCGTCGCCGCCGCGATCGGGACGCCGGTTCAGGCGGGCGATGTTCTCATCGTCGTCGAGGCGATGAAGATGGAGCATCACCTGAGCGCGGAGGTTTCGGGAAATCGTCGAGGCGCTCAGCGTCAAGGTCGGCGACCAGACCAGCGTCGGCCAGACCGTCGCCCGCATCCGTCCGTCGGACGAGGCGGCGCCGGGAGTTCCTGTCCATGGTTGAGACGGCAAAACGAAGCATCCGCATCGGCGGGGCCAGCGGCTTCTGGGGCAATTCAGCCATCGCGACGCCGCAACTGCTGGAGGTCGAGGGGCTCGACTACCTCGTCTACGACTATCTCGCCGAGACGACGATGGCGATCCTGGCGCGGGCGCGCTCAAAAACGCCCGATCTCGGCTACGCCGTCGATTTCGTCGACGACGTCGTCCGCAACCATCTCTCTGCCGCCCTCGCGCGCGGCGTCAAGCTCATCGCCAATGCCGGCGGGCTCAATCCGCGCGGCTGCGGCAAGGCTATCGCCGAGACCGCCGCCGCCGCCGGGCTCCATCCAAAGATCGCCCTGGTTTGCGGCGACGACCTCCTGCCGGCCTGGAGCGAAGGCCGTCTCGGCACGGTGCGCTGGATGGGCCCGGAAAGCGTCGCCGAAACCCAATTGCTGTCGATGAACGCCTATGTCGGCGCGCGAGGGATTGCCGAGGCGCTGGCGAGCGGCGCCGATATTGTCGTCACCGGCCGAACGGTCGACAGCGCCGTCGTCGTCGGCGCCGCCGCTCACGCGTTCGGCTGGTCGTGGCGGGACTGGGACCGGCTCGCCCGCGCCAGTATCGCGGGCCACCTGATCGAATGCGGCGCCCAGGCCACCGGGGGGCTGTTCACTGATTGGCGGCGCGTGCCCGACTGGGACAATATCGGCTATCCCGTCATCGATGTCGACGAAGACGGCGAATGCGTCCTGACAAAGCCGCCGGGGACCGGCGGCCTCATCGACCCGCTCGCCGTCGCCGAGCAGCTTCTCTACGAGGTTGCCGATCCCGCGCGCTACATGATGCCTGACGTCGTTTGCGACATCACCGGCGCCTGCGCGACATGGGAGGCCGGCCGACGCGGAGAGGCGATCCGGATCACGGGGATTCGCGGCGCGCCGCCCGGGCTTGACTACAAGGGCAATGCAACCTGGCGCGACGGCTTCCAGATTCAGCTGATGATGGCGATCCGCGGGATCGACGCGCCCGAAAAGGCCGAGCGGACGGCGGCGGCTCTGCTGAAGCGGACGCGGCGCATGATGGCCGACGCGGGCTTCGCGGATTATTCGGAAGTCGTCGTGGAGCTTCTTGGCTGCGAAAGCCAGTATGGCCCGCATGCCCGCGCTTTGCCCACGCGCGAGGTCGTGCTGCGCATCGCCGCCCGCCACGCCGACGCCAAAGCGCTGCGCTTGCTTCAGCGCGAATGCGCCTCGGCGGGGACGTCGATGGGCGCGGGGACACGCAGCTCTTTCTTTGGCCGCGCCGATGTTCAATCGCTGATACGGGTGCGTTCCTTCCTGATCGACAAGGCGGAAGCGCCGCTGACCCTGGTGCGTCCGGACGGCGCGGAAAGTCCGGTCAGCCCATCGGAAGGCTTCGCCGCCGCAATGGCGACCCAGGCGGCGGAGACGATCCCCGAGGCGGCGGAGACGGGGATGGAGGACGCGGTGATCGCGCCTCTGGCGTGTTTCGCCGTCGCACGCAGCGGCGACAAGGGCGACGACGAGAATATTGGCGTCATCGCGCGGGAGCCGAGGTTTCTTCCGCTGCTGCGCCGCCAACTGACCGTGGAGGCCGTGCGCGGATATTTCGCCCATCTCTGCCGCGGCGAGGTCCATCGCTACGAGGCGCCGGGGTTGAACGCGCTCAACTTTGTGCTGACCGAGGCGCTCGGGGGCGGCGGCGTATCGAGCCTGCGATCAGACCCCCTGGGCAAATCCTTTGCGCAAATGCTGCTCGATTTTCCGATACGGGCGCCCGCGCATTGGCTGGAATGCGAATAAATTCCTGGGGGAATTTCGAAATGACAAAACCTGCAACGCGGCTTTCGAAATCGTGGAAAATCCGAATAAGCTGCCTAGGCGTCGGCCTGTTGATGTCCGTCTCCGCAGGCGCGCAGAGCAGCGTGGTCGGGCGTTGGTCATTCTCGAGCCCGGCGCAACCCGGCTCGCCAGCTTTTGCAGGGTTCTTCACATTCGCCCCCAACGGTAGCGCACAACTTTTAATGGCCGGCGGGAGCGCCTGCGCCGGTCGCTATCAATACGACGGCGACAGTCTGACGGTCGGCATGTCTGCTTGCCAAACCTGCACGGGCGGATATTGCTTCCCGGCCCCCGGCTTGGTGAACCTGTTCCCGTGGACTGCGCCTGTGGCGTTTCAGGGGCCGAGCAATCTGGTTTGGCGCCTGCAGCCCCCAATGGTCTTGCACCGGTATTAGGCCGCGGCTCGCCGGCCCGCAGTCAAGCGCATTCCGCCTCCATGCAGACCGTTCCCTGATCGGTTTCCGTCCAGCAGGTGACGCGCCACCCGAGCGTCGATGGCGAGACGCTCACCTGATAATTGACGGCGTCCCTGCCGGCATCGGCAGCGGCGGCATGATCAGTTCGTTGACGACCCAGATCAACAGGATCACGATCAGCACCGTCACGAGCAAACCGCCGAAGCCGCGCGGCCCCCATCCGGCTCGCCGACCATAGAAGCCGCCTCCGGCGAAGAGCAGCACGATGACGAGGATCAATAGAATGAGAAGCATGGCTTTCGTCCCCCGGCGCTGAAGTGACAACGTCGGCGCGATGGAATCGATCCGCCACGCTTGCGAATGAAAGTCGGGCATTGACGCGCGGCCGCGATCGTCGATGGCGCGCCCCGGTTGGGCGCAGGCGACGCCAGGAAACGCCGCTATACTTCGAGCCATTCCTTGCGCACCGCCTCATTGGCCGCAAGGTCGGCGGGCGCGCCTTCGAAGACGATGGCGCCATGGCCCATGACATAAAGTCTCTTGCTGATTTTCAGCGCTATGGCGAGTTTTTGTTCGACCAGCAGAATGGCGACGCCGCGACGGGCAATCTCCTCGAGCAGAGCGCCGACATGCTCGACCATCATCGGCGACAGCCCCTCGGTGGGTTCGTCGATCATGATGAGATCGGGATCGCCCATCAATGTCCGGCAAATCGTCAGCATTTGCTGTTCGCCGCCCGACAGCACGCCGCCGGGCGTGTTTGCGCGTTGCTGAAGGTTCGGGAAGATGGCGTAGATGTCTGCGAGCGTCCAGCGCCCGCCTTTCTGGCCGCTCTTCTGGCCGAGCAGGAGGTTGTTCTTCACGCTCAGCGTGGGGAAGATGTCGCGCGTTTCAGGCACATAGCCAAGGCCCAGGCGTGCGATCTGATGGGCCTTGAGTCCAACGATCTGGCGGCCCTTGAAGACGATCGAGCCCTTGGCGGCAAGCGCGCCCATCACCGCCTTGATCGTGGTCGAGCGTCCCACGCCATTTCGCCCGAGCAGGCTGACGATTTCACCCGCGGCGACATGGAGGTCGACGCCTTGCAGGATATGGCTCTTTCCGTACCAGGCGTGGAGGTCGCGCACATCGAGTAGCGGCTCGCTCATGTCTGCGCCTGTCCCAGATAGGCTTCGCGTACGGCGGGATTGTCCCTGATTTCCTGCGGCGAGCCGGTGGCGATGATCTGTCCGTAGACGAGCACGGAAATGCGGTCGGCAAGCTTGAACACGACGCCCATGTCGTGCTCGACCATGAGGAGCGTGCGCCCCTCGCTGACCTTCCTGATCAGTTCCATGACGGCCTGGGTTTCGGAAAGGCTCATGCCGGCCATGGGTTCGTCGAGCAGGATGGTCTGCGCGCCGCTGGCGATCGCCAGGCCAATCTCGAGCGCGCGTTGCTCGGCATAGGTCAAGACGCCGGCGGGAGCGTCTCGGCGGGCGGCAAGGCCGATCTGCGCGAGCAGGTCGTCGGCGCGCGCTTCGAGGCCTTCCACTCGGGCCGCGGCGCTCCAGAACCCATAGCGCGCCTTCATGGGCCAGAAGAGCGCGCAGCGCAGGTTTTCGACAACGGAGATTTTCGGGAAAATATTCGTGATCTGGAACGAACGCGACAATCCCAGGCGGTTGATCTGATAGGGACGCAGTCCCGAGATCTTCCTGCTGCCCAGAAAGATTTCCCCTGATGTCGGGGGCATGCGGCCGCTGATCAGATGAAACAAGGTCGATTTGCCCGCGCCATTGGGGCCGATCAGCGCATGCCGCTCGCCCTGTCGTATGTCGAGATCGACGCCTCGGATGATCGGGGTCGGCCCGAAGGCCTTGTGAACCTTGCGCAGGGACAGGGCGATGGACTTTGCGCTGGGCTCGGCGTGATCCTTGGCCTCGGTCATGCCGGCGCCCGCGCTCTGGAGGCGTTGACGTCGGCCCAGGCGTCCTGAACCCTGGGCCAGGCATAGCGCAACGCGGCAAGGCCGCAGAATGTGAGGCCACAGGCCAGGGCCCAGGACCCGACGCCGCGCGCATCGAGCGGCGCGCCGAAAAAATTCAGGCTTTCGCTGTCGCCTTGCAAGGCGCGATGGCCAAGCTCGATGATCAGGATGGCGCCGGCGACAAGCGCGGCAAGTGGAAGCAGGGCCATGACATAGCTTGGCGCCAGGCGGCCCAGCAGGCGTTTGCGCGCCGCATCACGGTGCATGAGCAGCCAGCCGGCGAGGCCGCCGGGCGAATAGACGACGATGAGCATGAACAGCAGGCCAAAATAAAGTTGCCAGGCGCTGGTGGCGTCCGACAGCGAAATTTGCAGAAACGTGATCAATATGGCGCCCAGCGCGGGACCGAAAAAGGCGCCGACGCCGCCCACGAAGCTCATCAGGAGAACGAGGCCGGATTCATAGGCGCCAAGGCTCTGCGAATTCATGATTTCGAAAATGATCGCAGACAGCGCGCCGGCCAGTCCCGCGAAGAAGGAAGCAAAGCCAAAGGCCATGAAGCGCAGGAAGCGCGGATTGTAGCCGATATATTCGACGCGCTCCTCGTTCTCTCGCAGCGCGTTGCACATGCGCCCGAACGGGGTGCGCGTCAGCGCGTACATGGCGAGAACGCACACGAAGCACCAGAAGGCGACGAGATAGTAGATTTCGATCTGGGGTCCGAATTTATGGCCGAAGAAAGGGGCGAGCTTCGTGCGGTTGAAGGTGACGCCTTCTTCTCCGCCGAAAAACGAGCGAAAGATGAAGGAAGAGGACGCCACGAGTTCGCCAATGCCCAGCGTGATCATCGAAAAGGCGATCCCGGGCCGCTTGGTCGAGACGTAACCGAACAGGAGCCCGAAAAACAGCCCGCCCAATCCCCCGATCAGCGGGATGAAGGGCAGCGACAGCGCAATTTTCTGGGCGATGAGGGCCTTCATCACATGAACGGCCACATAGCCGCCGAGCCCGTAGTAGACCGCATGGCCGAAGGACAGCAGGCCTGTTTGCCCAAGCAGCATGTTGAACGACAGCGCAAAGATGATCATCGCGCCCATCACGCTCATCATCGTGAGGACCGCGGGGGAATGAAAGATTTGCGGCGCGACCAGGAAAGCGGCGGCCAGGGCGAGCCAAGGCGCGAAGGGAGTGAAGAGCGCGAAGGGAGCGAGTTTGTTCATGTCTGGCGCGTTCCCATCAATCCCGCGGGACGGAAGGCGAGCACCAGCACCAGCAGCACATAGGGCAGCGCCGGCGCAAGCTGGGCGACGCTCACCCGCCAGAGGTCATCCAGATAGGGCGGAGGCGTCGGCCCGAATGTGCTGGCCAGCGACGCGTTGATCGCGACCGCGAAGGTCTGGATGAGACCGATCGCCAGCGAAGCCAGCAGCGCGCCGGTCAGCGAGCCGAGACCGCCGACGATGATGACGACGAACAGGATCGGCCCAAGCATGGCGGCCATGCTCGGCTGGGTGACGAGCGCGGGGCCGGCGATGACGCCGGCAAGTCCGGCAAGCGCCGCGCCTGCGCCGAAGACGCCCGTAAAGATTTTCGGCACGTCATGGCCCAGCATGGCGACGGTTTCGGGATGAGTCAGGGCGGCCTGGATGATCAGGCCGAGGCGCGTGCGCGTCAGCGCCAGACGCAAGGCGACGAACATGGCGATCGCCGTGGCCAGCATGAAGAGTTTATAGGCGGGATAACTGGTGTCGAACAGGCGGAAGGCGACGAAGTCGAGCGACGGGGGAACGCGGTAGTCGGCCGGCGATTTGCCCCAGAACATGCCCACAAGCTCTTCGATGACAAAAGCCAGGCCAAAGGTGAACAGCAATTCCGCGACATGACCAAGCTTGTGCACACGGCGAAGCCCGTAGCGCTCCACCAGCGCGCCAAAGGCGCCGACGATCAGCGGGCTGAGAACGAAGCCCGGCCAGAAGCCGATGCGCCGGCTGATTTCAAACCCGAAATAGGCCCCAAGCATGTAAAAACTGGCGTGAGCGAAATTGAGCACGCCCATCATCGAGAAGATCAGCGTGAGGCCGCTGGCCATCATGAAAAGCAGCATGCCGTAAAGCACGCCGTTAAGGGTGGAAAAAACGATCAGCTGGGTCATGGGGGATCGTTCGATCGAGGGCGCTGGCGGCGCGGCATTTCCGCCGCGCCCGGAATTTTCACTGCGCGCGGGATCGCCGACGCGCCGGAAGCCTCGTCAGTTCGGCCGTTCCATCTGGCAGGTGGTGGGAACTTCGGTGTCCTTCGCGCTGATCGTCGCGACCTGCTTCCAGCCCCAACCCGTGCCTTCCTCGTCGAAAAGGGCGCCCTTGTCGAGCGTTCCGAAGCTGCCGATGTACATGTTCTGGAACGCCTGGTGGTCTTGCTTGCGGATGGTGATGTCGCCGCCGTCGAGCGAGGGATAGACCATGCCTTCGAGCTTGGCGGCCACGGCCTTGGGCTCGGCGGAGCCGGCTTCCTTGATCGCATGCGCCAGCATCCGCACCTCATTGACGGCGCGCGGATAGAACAGGCTGGCGCCGACCTTGCCGCGGAACTGCTTCTCGAAATCCTGGGCGGAATTCGGCGCCCCGTTGGCCAGACCTTCGGCGATCACAAAGACGCGATGATCAATGCCGGCCTGCTTGATCACGGGAGCCGCGCCAACGCCGCCGGCATAATAGGTGTACCAGTCGACCTGGAGGCCGGCGTCGGCGGAGGCCTTGAGCAGCAGGGCCATATCCTGCCCCCAGTCGCCCGTGATCACGGAATCTGCGCCTGACGCCTTGATTTTTGCGATATAGGGCGAAAAGTCGGTGATCTTGAGCAAGGGGTGCAATTCGTCGCCGACAATTTGAATGTCGGGACGCTTGGCCTTGAGCATGGTCGCCGCCAGGGTGCGCACCGCCTGGCCATGCGAATAGTCCTGGTTGATCAGGTAGACCTTTTTGACGGCGCTGCGTTCCCTGAGGAAATTCGTCAGCGCCGCCATCTTGATTTCGGAATTCGCGTCCCAGCGGAAGTGCCAGTATGAGCATTTGGCGTTTGTCAGCGCCGGATCGATCGCCGCATAATTGAGGAACAGCATCTCCTTGCCCGGATTGCGCTCGTTATACTTGCTCACCCAGTCCGACAGCGCCAGCGCAACCGCCGAGCCATTGCCTTGCGTAATATATCTTATGCCCTGATCGGCCGCCTTTTGCGCCTGTATCAGGCTTTCCTGCGGGTTGGTCTTGTTGTCGAAGCCAATCACTTCGATCTTGGCGCCGTCGACCCCGCCGGCGGCGTTGATTTCCTCGGCGGCATATTGATAGGTCTTCAGGCCGATTTCGCCCACCGACGCGCCCCCGCCCGACAATGGATCGATATAGGCGATCTTGATCGATTTCAGCGGCCCGCGCCAATCCGTTGACGCCGAAGATGGCGCTCGTGGCCAAAGCCAAAGTCAAAGCTGTCCTGCGCATTTCGTTTGCTCCCTGAAAAATTTCTTGTTTTGTCTAAACGCTCGGGTCTTGCGCCCAAGTTCAACGCCAGTTCGTCAAATTCGCCCAAAGCGAAGGCGATCCTGCGACTCAAAGCTAAGCGATAGTGGCGACATTGTCATCGGCCTGCAATTCGAGCCCGACCGCTATCCGAGAGTTTCAGACTTTTCGCCGCCTCCATCCTTGCCCCGACCGCTTCCGGATGGAGTTTGTCGGCCCGTGATCCATGAAAGAGCGGTAAAAAGCGGCAAGCCGCAGCCGATGCCGGAAGGCCAGAAACGGCTTCGCCTCAATTCGCGGGCGTCTGGGCGAGCTTGGCCGGCGCGGCGGCGCGGACATTTTGCAGGTTCGCTCCGAGCAGACCAGGCGGCGCAGAAACCGAAAGGTTTTGATCGCCGCGCCGAAAGGTCAGGGTCCGCTGGCTCTCGCCCGGCGAGAACTGCAAGGCGACCAACTGCTCCATGCTCTCGATCTTGACGCCATCATAGCTGGTGATGACATCGCCGGCGGCGAGGCCGAGCCGCGCCGCCGCGGCGCCCGGGAAGACATTGAGGACCTTGACCTCGATCGGAATGCGCTGGCCTTGAACGTCATAAAAGGCGACGGCGACGATCTTCACGCCATAATCATCATAGGCTTGAACCTGCCGCGCGGCGCCGAAAGGCTTGCTGGCCACCGGCTTGCCGTTGGCGCCGAACCACGAATATTCGATGGCGGCGCCCCGCGCGTCATATTCCACGGTCTCGCGGGCGGCGCCGGCGGCGGTCTGCACGGGCTTGCCATCGGCGCCGAACCACGCGGCCTCCACAATTCGTCCCAGATCATCATGGGCCCAGGTCGCGCGCGCCGCGCCATTGGTCTTGTTCTCGATCGGCCGGCCGTCGACGCCGAAATAATCGGCCTCGATTTGCAGGCCGCGCGCATCAAACATCTTGACGGTCCGCGCGACGCCAAGGTCGCGGGTAAGAATTGGCGCGCCGTCGACGCCGAACCACGCGCGTTCGGTCTCATTGCCGCGCGCGTCATAGCTGATCGTCATGCGGGCGGCGCCGGTGGTCTTTTCAGCTGTTGGCGCGCCATCGACGCCGAACCAGGCGCGCTCGACATCGCGGCCCTGATCGTCGAAGCGCCAGGTCACGCGGGCTGCGCCCTGCGCCTTGTTGACGATCGGCCGGCCATCGACGCCGAAATAATCAGCTTCGATTTTTTGATTCAACGCGTTGAACCTGGACGTCTCGCGCGCGAAGCCTTCGCTGGCGCTGACGAAAGGGGCGCCGTCCACGCCGAAAAAGGCGCGTTCGATCTGATTGCCGCGCTCGTCGAAGGCGAGGGTGGCGCGGGCGATTCTCGCTTTGGGTCTGGACGGCGATGGGCCGGCCATCCGGGTCGAAAAAGCTGAATTCGACAATGTTGCCGCGCGTGTCGTATCGGTAGGCGATGCGCGCGGCGCCGGTTTGCCGACTGAAGACCGGCTGTCCGCCGACGCCAAAAGTCGCCGTTTCGACGATCTGGCCTTTCTCGTTATATTTCGCGTCAATCCGCGCGACGCCCTTCTTGTCCAGGATCGGTTTTCCGTCCACGCCAAAATAGTCGGTTTCAACCAGGTTTCCGCGGGCGTCATAGCGTCGCGCCTGCCGCGCGACGCCGAGATCGCGGCTCAGGATCGGTTCATTTTTTAATCCGAAATAGGCGATATCCACGACATTGCCGCGCTCGTCGAAGCGCTGCACGAGGCGCGCCGCGCCGACTTCCTTGGCAAGCGTCGGCGCGCCATCGGCTCCGAACCACAGACGTTCGGTTTCCGCGCCGCGCGCGTCATAGCTCATTTTCATCCGCGCTACGCCGTTCTTATCTGCGATCGGCTTGCCGTCCACGCCGAACCAGGCGGCTCCGATATTATTGCCGTGTTCGTCGAAAACCCAGGTCACGCGCGCCGCGCCGGTGGCTTTTTCCAGAACCGGCTTGCCATCTGCGCTGAACCACGCGCGTTCGACCTCGTTGCCCCGCGCGTCATAGGTCCAGGTTACACGCGCGGCGCCTGTCGTCTTGTCCAGCACGGGCTGGCCATCGACGCCGAAAAAAGCTGACGCGACTGGCTCGCCGCGCTCGTCGTAGCGCCAAACCATGCGGGCGGCGCCCTGGCTCTTGTTAGCGACGGGGCGGCCGTCGAGGCCGAAATAACGCCATTCGATCTGGTTGCCGCGCTCGTCAAAGCCGTAAGCGATTCTGGCGGCGAACTCGAGGCCGAGACTCGGTTGGCCGTCGACGCCGAAGTAATCGGTCTCTGCGATCTGGTCGCGTTCGTCGAAATGGTATTCGACGCGCGCGGCCGCCCAGGTTTTTGATATCGCCGGCTTACCGTCCGTCCCAAAAAATGCGTTCTCGATCTGATTGTCGTGCGCGTCGTATTTAGCGCTGATGCGCGCAACGCCGCTGACCTTGTCGATCGTCGGCTTGCCATCGAGTTCCGAAAAAAGCAACTCCAACCAGATTCCTGCGCGAGTCATGAGCCGAGAGGATGCGCGCGGCGCCGTTGGCCTTGTTGACGACCGGTTGTCCGTCGAGACCGAAAAAAGCGTTCTCGACGGCGTCGCCCCGCGCGTCAAGACGCGCGGTGACGCGCGCCGCGCCATTCGCCTTGTTGAGGATGGGCTTGCCGTCGACGCCGAAATAGGATTCTTCGATCTGGTCGCCGAATTCGTCGTAACCCGTGGCGATGCGCGCGACGCCTTCGTCGGTTGCAAGTGTCGGCGCGCCATCGGCGCCGAAATAAACGGAATCGACGATATTGCCGTGCGCGTCATAGCGCGCGGCGACCCGCGCGACACCGCGCGAATTGGGCGCCGGCCGTCCCGCCGCGTCCACCCATTCCGCCGCGGTCATGTCGCCCTTGTCGTCATAGAAGAATTTCAACGCGGCGACGCCTCGCCTGTCCGAAAACTCCTGGCCGGCTTCGTCGAGATCGGCCTGACGCGCGACGAGGCCGTTCGGATCATACTGATAGACGGCGCCATAGGCGCCTCGCGCGTCGGCGGCCCTGGCGCCGCCGCCAAGCCGTTCGAAAACACGCCGGATCACTCGACCCTCGGCGTCAAAGGTGAGAATGTGCTGGCCGATCTGCGAATGCGTGGCGTCCGCCGAACGCATCTCCCGGTTGGCGACCGGCTCCAGATCGGCGCCGCCAGCGCCCTGCATCTCGGCCTGGCCGAGCGTGCGGTCGGATTTGGCCACGGCCCGATCGCCCTCCTCGGAAAAATCATAGGTCAGACGGCGGATCGTTTTGCCCGACTGGGATTTCATGGCGACGCTGGCGAGACGGCCGGCGTTGGCGCCCGCCTCTCTGCGATAGCCATAGTCCCATTCGGCGACGCCTTGCGACCAGGGGGCGTTCTCATAGACGGTCTTCGGCGTATCGCGCAATTCGCCGGCGCGGTTGAGCCGCGCCATGCGCAGCACGGTCCCGCCCTGAATATCCAGGCGATAGGACATGCTCGCGCCGCGCTCCAGATTGGAGCGCAGGGGCCCCACGCAATGCGGGACGCCGCGAAGCTCGGCATAGGCGCGGCAATATTGCGACTTGATGCGGAAATAAGCGTCCCAGGTCCAAAGACCGGCGAGACAGGCGGTCGCCGCGAAGCCGGCCGCCAAGCCGATTTTGCGGCGAAGAGCTTGTTTGCGCCGCTCTTCGTCGCGGCGCGCCAGATCGTCGTAGCGGCAGCCGAGCAGCGCCGCGGCCAGGCGCAGGAGGGCCCGCCGTTCGATGAGGGATTGCCGTTCGTCCTGGCGCGGCCGCACGTCCGCGGCGATCGGCTCGAACTCCTCCTCGCATTCCTCGATCGTTCCGTCCGCCTTCTCGCGCCGTACATGGCGGCGCAACAGCTCCGGCGGAAAGCTATCCTCCGGCTCGCCGGCGATCAGCAACGGAATGATCCGGTCTGCCTTGCCCAGGTCCTGGAAAGTCGTGATCTCGCGGCGCACCCAGCGCGACGCCGGCGTGTCGGGCGAGCAGACGACGATCAGAAAATCGCTTTTGGCCAGCGCCTGTTTGATCTGGTCGGACAGATCCGAGGAAGCCGGGATCTCGTCCTCGTCGCGGAACAGATGTCCGATGCGCGGCGGAAAGGACTCCTCGACCAGGGCTGGCGGCGTACGGAACGTCTCCAGCTCGCTCTCCGTCCGGATCGCCCAATGCCGATCGCGCGCGACATGGCGATAGGAAATGAAGGCGGAATAGCGGGAAGCTTCCTTGCTCATCGCGCGCCCCGACGAAATCGAACGGCAAAATATCCGCTGATCGCGCGCGGCCGACGACGCAACGGTTCCGGCGGTCGGCGCCCCGCAATCCTGCCGAGGTGATCAAAGTCAGGCTGACGAAACGAAGCCGGCCATCCTCACCACCTTGGCAAGGGTAAAGGTCCAAAGGATGGGGCGCCATTGATCTGGCGCATGCGCGAGCTTTCGGAAAATACTGAGCTTGCGAAGCTCGCTACCCTGCTCCGAAGGCCCGGAAAATTTCGGCTTCAATTTCACTCTCGCGCTGCCGACCGAGGAGGCTGACACTGCAGTCTTTCGTCTCGCGTCGTCACAGCGACGCCAGGAAGGCGTCGAGCGCCTCGCGCTGGCTTTTCGTGAGGGCGCGGAAAGCCTCGGCGGCCGGCCTGGCCTGTCCGCCATGCCAGAGAATGGCCTCAGCGAAACTGCGCGCGCGGCCGTCGTGCAGAAGCTGCAAGCCGCCTGCGGTTTCTGCCGACGCGCCTAGCCCCCACAGCGGCGGCGTGCGCCAGTCGCGCGGCCCCGCCTCATAGTCGGGGCGACCGTCGGCGAGACCTGCGCCCATGTCGTGCAGGGCCAGGTCGGTATAGGCGGCGATTTCGTCGCCTCCGGCAATGGGAAGCTTTTCGCGGTGGCATTGGCTGCAGCCGATGGTCCTGAACACTGCCGCGCCCGCAAGCGCCTCCGGCTTGTCAGCGTTGCGCCGGGGAGGCGGCGCCAGATTGTCGAGATAGAAGGTGACCGCCTCGAACTGGGCGTCGGGCAATTCGGTGAAAACGTCCTGCGTGGCGCGCACGAGGCAGGCGGTCTGGGCGCCAGTACAGTTTTCCGTCGGGAAGAGCCGCGACGTCACGCCCATGTCCTCGGCGAAAGCATTGGCGGCCTGCTGCGCGACTGAAGGCTGGTTCGCCTTCCAGCCGAAACGCCCGACAACCAGCCGATTGGCCTCCCGATCCCACACATGGTTGAGCCGGCCTCCGTTTTGCGCGGCGATGTCGCGCAGGG
Organism: uncultured Alphaproteobacteria bacterium; assembly: GCA_963710275.1. Lineage (GTDB taxonomy): Bacteria > Pseudomonadota > Alphaproteobacteria > Rhizobiales > Beijerinckiaceae > Rhodoblastus. Next base: position 569,069 of record CAVPZS010000002.1, read on the forward strand.
CCTGTTCGGGAACCTTGGCCAGCTGGCCGAGGCCGGCGACGGGCGGCGCATTGCGCACGGAGATTTTCGTCGTCGGTTCGATCGGACCGTAGGCGAGGCCGCGAAACTCGATGCGCGGCTTGCGCAATTCAACCGTTGCGCCGTCGGCCAAAGTCGCAAGTTCGGTGGCGTAATGCAGCAGCGCTTCGCCCTCGCCGGGAACCCCGGGGGCGCCGGCGGGATTGAGCTGGCCGCCATAGACGGGATGCGGCTGGGGCGCGTTATGCGCGCCGCGCCCGGCGATGCTCAGCCGCACGACCATGGAATCGATGGCCTTGCCCTCGGCGGGCGCCGCGCCGCGCCCGTTGCCGGCATGGCAGGCGATGCATGAAACCTTGTTATAGACCGGCCCCGCCCCCGGCGGCCCCGCGTCGCCCTCGGCGTTCTCCCAGGGAAATCCCGCCTTTTCGAAAACCCAGTCGCGCTGGAACATCTGCGCGCCCACGGCGAATTCCGCCTTCTCGACATCCGAAAACGCCCTCAACGGACTCGAAAAGACGCCGGGTTGCAAGAGACCTTGCGCGGAGAGCGGAGAGAGCGCGGCAAAAGCCAATGCGCTGATCAGGAGGCGGGACGCGCGAGTCATCGGGCGAATTCCGGCAGGGCGGTCTGGGCCGAGCGCCGCGTTTCCGATGCAGGCGCCGCGCCGCGGCGCCACCAGCTTTCAAGCGCGTCGGCCGTCGCCGCCACGTCTTGCGACAACGCCCCCGCAAAAAGCGCCCAGTCGCCGCGCAACGCCGGGTTGACCGTGGTCACGATCGGCAATTCGGCATGGATCGCCGCGGCGAAGGCGTCGCAGAGGCCGCCACGCGCGGCCTCCAGCTTGCCGAACTTGCTCAGGACGACGAGATCGGCGCCCTCGTCGATCGCCCGCTGCGCGGCGGCGCAGGCCTCCGTTACGCCACGCGGATCGAGATTGCAGGCCGTCGAACCCGAGCCGAGGTTTTGCGAAATGGCGATCCGGGCTCCCGTCGCAATGTCGACGACCGAAAGCCGGCCGCATGCGCCGCCGTCGCCCGGCTCCGGGAATTCGACGAGGCCGGCGACGCGCAATCCTTCGGCTTTGCGCTTTTCGACAAATTGAGCGAGCAGCGCCTGGTTCGATATGTTCTTGTCTCCGCTCACGGCGGCGATCCGGGGTGAGGCATTCGGCGTTCCGGCGCTCATGGCTTTGCTCCCAAGGCTGTCTCGAAGATGGCGTTTTCATCGGACGCGGATGTCCGCGCCTGGTGCTGCCTGATCGCCTCGAAGGTCGCTTTGGCGATGATCCGGCCGCGCTCGTCGGTTCCGGTCCAGCAGGCGGCGCGGCCGCGCGGATCGATTTCCAGCAGCTTTACATTCGTTGGAGCGAGGGTGGCGTCACGCGCGACGCCACGGACGAAACCATCGAGCGGCGCATGGACGCCGACGCCGCCGTGACGACCGACCATGAAGCCTTTGGGGATCCACATGCCGATTTCGACCGGCGTGCGCCAGATTCCCGCACGGTCGGAATAGACGAAGCGGTCCCGGCCCACGCCGCCCAATTCGCGCGAAACGCCGTCAGCCTCCGCGGTGGCGCCCGCCCCTATGACTGCGCCAGCACGGGTCGGACGGGTCTCGACAGCGATGTCGCAATTGACGCCGACGATGAATTTGGGCCCCAGCCCAACCGTGACGCCGGCAAGCCGTCGGAAATCGGGGGTGATGCGATGTTTCTGCATGCGCGCGTCGACGATCACATCCGTGCGGCGCAAGGCGAGCACATCCGTCAGCGACAATGGCGTGACGGCCACCGCTTCCTTTTTTGACACCACGGAGGCGATTTCAAGCAGGCTTTCGGCGCGTTGGCCGACGACGCCATCGAGTTCGGCGGGATCGTCGAACAGGGCGTCGTGGAAGGACATCGCCCGACGGATGACAGGTGGAAAGGGATCGTGGCACATGACCACCGAATAGCCGTCCCGCATCAGGGGAATGGCGACGGCCGAGGCAATCTCGTTGATCCCGAGCACGACGGCGAGAGGCCATTGCTGGAAGCATTTCAGGGAGTGCTGGGCGTCATGCATGCGCAACCTCTGTCGTTCGAGGTCGACGCCGCAATACACATGCCATCCGGCCATCAATATGTAACTGGAACGCCGCAAGCCAGCAAACTCAATCGATTCCCGACCTCGGAACGTCGCGAAAATCTCCGGAACTCCTGCGTTCTGGGCGGCCGCGTTTATCCTTGTTTCGACAATATGTAATTTAACAACACATCCATGTCGCCTTTGCAACGCATCGCGCCGCGACCAGTCCCCGATTGGGTTCTTTCAATTCGCGGCAGGCAAGGCCAAGGTATATTGGCTGGATCCAAGAGCCGTTCGGCGTAGAGGGAACGTCAGAGGGAGATTCAATGATGGCCGACTGGATGATTTACGGCGCCAACGGCTATACGGGCGAACTGATCGCCCGCGAGGCCGCTCGGCAGGGGCTCCGACCGATCGTGGCTGGCCGCAGCGCTGAACGCATCATCGCTTTGGCGACCGAGCTTGGTCTTCCGCACCGCGTCTTCTCGGCCGACAAGCCCGACCTTTCCGGCATGTCCATCGTATTGAACTGCGCCGGACCGTTCTCCGCCACGGCCAAGCCTCTGATCGCCGCCGCGCTCGTCGCCCACGTCCATTATCTCGACATCACCGGCGAGATCGACGTGTTTGAATATGTGCGCTCGCTCGACGCAGAGGCCCGCAAAGCCAACGTCGTGCTATGCCCTGGCGTCGGTTTCGACATTATCCCCACGGATTGTCTGGCTCTGGCGCTCAAGCAGGCGCTGCCGGATGCGAACGACCTGAGTTCTCGGATTCGAGTCCCGCTCCATCATGTCGCCCGGCACCGCCAAGACGACCGTCGAGGGCATGGGCGCCGGCGCGCGCATTCGTCGCGGCGGCGTGCTTCGCACGGAGCCAATCGGGCTTCGCAGCCGTCATATCGATTTCGGCGCGGGAACGCGGCTGTCCATCGCATTTCCCTGGGGCGACGTCAGCACGGCCTATCAGACCACCGGCATCCCTTCGATCACCGTCTATGTCGCGGTGAAGCCGTTATTTCGCTGGGCCATGCTGGCGGCGAACCTGGCCGCTCCCCTGCTCCGCTTGCCCGGCATACGCAAGCGGCTCAAAGCCCGCGCCGGCGCCATCGTCGGTCCCGACGAGACGGCCCGCCGCAATGCGCCCACTTTCGTGTGGGGAGAAGCGCGCAATCCGTCGGGCGCGATCCGTACAGCGCGGGTCCGCACCGCAAACGGCTACGATGTGACGATCCACGGATCGCTCGCCGTGGTGCGGCATATCCTGGAAGCAACAACTCTCCCGGCCGGCGCCATCACGCCCTCCCTGCTGTGCGGCGTCGATCTGGTCGAGCGGCTTCCGGGATCGGGCGCGATCGAATTGGCGTGAGACGACCTCGATGTGCTTGTTGATCCAGACCGCGCCGGAATCGAGCTGTTTGGCGAGTTCGTAGGCGCGCTCGGGATTGGACGACCAATTCGAACCGCCGAGCCCGTCAGGTTGTCGCGTTGATCTTCCCGCGGTCATCCGGCGAAAATGCACGAGCGCCGCGCAGCGCAAGGCGATCTGCCTGATGCGCTGCCCGACGCTTCTATCGGGCGATTATGCGGCGACGTAGATCTTGCACCAGCCCTTGGGGCTGATTTCGCCCTCGACGGTGCCGCAGGCGTTCGGCGGGATGAAGGGGTCGCAGTTCTCGCAGCTCTCGCGTCCCTTGGGATGATCCTGATAGGCGACGTCGGCCTGGCTGCGCTTGGGCTTTTTGGCGAATGCGCATTCGGTCATCCCCGCCAAGGCGACGCCTGCGGTGGCGATCGTGGCGCCTGTCAGCAGTTTGCGCCGCGACATCTCGCCATTGTAGAGGTTGAACTTCGGCATGAATGATACCCTTTCCTGGTCACATGATGCGACGCAACCGCCCAGCCTAACTAGCAAATTTCTATTCCGCGACAATGATTTGAATCAACCCTGCCGCTTGCCCGACCCGCCGGCCTTCCTCGTAAAACGAAGTCACGCCGCGTTCGGAATATCGCCGCCCAGCCGCTCGAGGATCGCCGGCGGGGGCTTGAGAAACCACATCTGATAAAGCGTCGTCAGCCACATCCCGGCAAAGCAGGCGGCCATCAGCGCGCCGGCGCCGATCTCCACCCAGGCGAAGGGATGGAACAGCTTGATCAGGTACCAGGAGCTGACGTCGACGATAATGGCCACGAACGGAGTGATGATCACCGCGCATTTGAACCAGACCGGCCGCACATAGGCGTTGGTGAACATGAAGCCGACGATGAAGAAGATGAAGGTCAGTCCGAAGAAGTGGATGTGGGAAACGCGGACGAGGGTCGCGATGGAGGCGCCCGTGTCGAGCGCCGTGACCTTTTTCAGATGGTCGTAGTCCGAGAAATTCGGCAGGTGCGGATTGCCGCCGCCGTGGCAGGTCATGCATCGCCTGGTGACGATCGGCTTGACGTCTGCTTCATAGACGGGCCTTTCTGCGCCATCGTGGAGCCAGCTCAGCAACACCGCCTTTTCATTCGGAGGCAACATCCTCGACATCGGGCCGCTCAACGCGTTTTCCAGCACGGATCCCTTGTCGCTGCCCGAATAGGCGACGACGATGTCGTCATAGGACAGCATCAAGGGGTTTCCGCCGGCGCGCCCAGCATAAGTGAAATAGACGTTCAACAATGCGAACAAATATCCAAGGCCGAGGACCATAAGCGCACATGTATACAGCACCCGAACCGAATAGGGGAGTTCGGCATAGTGGTGAAAGAGCTTGTGAGGAGGTTTCTGGTCATTCATTGTTTCTGCCGATTGGTTTGGCGCCATGAGTCCGGCTCACTTTTCGGGCACGGTCACGAAGACAAAGGACCGCGCTTTCTGAGAGGCGTAATATGCGGCGATGTTCCGGATGTCGTCGTCCGTCAGGACGCTGGACATTGCCGTCATTTCCCCGCTGTGGCGCTCGCCCGACCGATAGGCGCGAAGGACGGCCGTCAGGTAGTCCATGCGCTGGCCGGCCAGCGCGGGAATTTCGGGACGCGCGCTGTTGCCGTTCACGCCGTGGCAGTGGTCGCATTTCTCGGCCCACTGCGCCGCTGTCAGCGGCTTGCTGACGCCCGGCGGCTTCGGGGTGAGGCCAGCGTAATAGGCGACGAGGTTCTTCATGTCCTCATCGTTGAGTTTCTTCGCGCGCGGACCCATCACATCGTCATCGCGGCTGCCGTCCTTGTAGGCGCGCAGCGCCTTCAGCATATAGGCCAATTCCTGGCCGGCGATGCTCGGCGATGCCGGGCTCGTGCCCACGCCGTCTTCGCCATGGCACTTGGCGCAGACGACCAGCTTCTCCTTGGCCACGGCTGGGTCGCCATCGATTGGCGTCTGGGCGTGGGCGAGATTGGCGTCATGCAAGGCGAAATGAAGCGCGATATAGCCAAGTTGCTTGTCGTTCAGCGTTTCCAGCGACTTGGTCATGTCCTCGTATCTGGCGTCGAGCTTGCGGTCGCCTTCCTTGTAGGCCTTCACGGCTTCGAGGAAATATTTGGGGGCGAGCCCGACCAGGCTGGGCACGCCCGGCTTCCTGCTGACGCCGTCGTCGCCGTGGCATTTCATGCAGGGCGCGGCCGCCGCCTCGCCGGCTGCGACCGGATCGACGTTCATGGGCGCCGGAGCCGCCGGCGGCTGGGCGGGATCGAGACTCGCGTAATAGGCGGCCACCTTGACGATGGCGTCCTCGCTGAGGAATTTCACCTTTTCGTACATTTCGGCGGCGGTGCGATGCTGCGCCTGGTATTCCCTGAGTTCGCGGTACAGGTAGGAGGGACGCTGCCCCGCGAGGTTGGGCGCGTCCTTGGCCGTGGCGATCCCGTCGAGCCCATGACATTTCGCACAGGCCGAAGCCGCCAGTTCCTTGCCCTCGGCGATGTCGCTGTCCATTGCGTAAAGCGGGCTGAACTCATCCGTCTTGATTGTCTCCGCGTGAAGGACGAGGCCTGAAACCCCTGCCAGCGCGACTCCCGCGAGCGCCAGCGCGCGGAAAACGCGCGCCAATTGCTGTTTTACTGCCATTTTCCCTATCCGCAGCGGTCAAGACGTCGCTGGGTCTCACGGACCCATGGAGACGGACGGAGCCGCCTGTCTCGGTCGAAAGCGACCGGGGCCTTCAATCCCATCCGCCTGAACACGGGTCAAGTCTTTCTGCGACGCGCCCGGGCGCTCGGTCAGGACCAGCGGCGCCAATCGCGCGATCAAGCGCATTCCGAACTCCATGCAGACGGTTTTCTGATCGGTTTCCGTCCAGCAGGTGACGCGACCGTCTTGATCGCGCCGACCTTTGACGACCAGCGCCTGCCCAGCGAATAAAGGCGACAATCCCCGATAGCGGAAAATCGCGGGGACGCCGCCGCCGAGTTTCGCCGCCATATTGAACAGCAGGGTCGCCTGCAACGGCCCATGCACGACGAGGCCAGGATATCCCTCGACTTCGGTGACATAAGCTTGATCGTAGTGGATGCGGTGGCCGTTGAAGGTCATCGCCGAATATCGAAACAGGAGCGTCGGCGTCGTATCCAGTCGCCACATCAGGTCAAAGGCGCGGCTTTGGTCTGCTCCGCCACCAGATGCGGCTCTGTAAGGACGCGCCTCTCGATAGACAATGTCATGTTGCTCGACCAGCGCCACGCCTCGGTCAGTCGAATACTCGTGTTGCGCCGCGACGAAGCAAAGCTGCCCGGAGCGTCCCTGCTTGGCCTGGATATCGTGGATCTTCGAGCGGCGGACGAACTCGATCGCCAACGCGGATCGGCTGCCTTGTCTCGATCATTCCGCCGGCCCACATGCGCCGCGGCAACGGTATTGGCGGCAAAAAGCCGCCCTTGGCCGCATGTCCGTCCGGACCAAGTTCGGCCATGGCGGTGATGGGCGGCGTAAGACACCAATGAAGGGCCAGGGGGACCGCTCCTTCGGGGACCTCCGCAAGGTGGGGATCGAGCGTCGCGTGGTATTCGGCGAGGAGACGCGGCGTCACCAGGTCTTCCGCTTCGGTCGTTTTTCCGATCCACTGGCGCAAAAACGCGAGGTCGAGCTCCATTCGGCAATTCCTGAATCAGTTCACTTGTCGACCCGTTTTTGTATCGACCAATTCGGCCGCGGGAAATGGACCAGGCGCCGAAAGCGGCCGGTGATTTTCGTATGGCTTTCAGCGATAGACCAATACCGGAATATTTGTGTGAGTGAGCACTTTGTTGGTCTCGCTGCCAAGCAACAATCCGCTGATTCCTCTACGCCCATGAGACGCCATGAAAATGAGGTCGCAGGCCCGGTCTTGCGCCGTTGCGATGATGGCTTCGTAGGGCTGGTCGCTGATTTTCACGACACTGGAAGCGTCGACGCCAGCAGCTGTCGCTTCGGCTTTTACGGCCCCCAAAATCTCTTCCGCTCGTTTGTCGTCGGTTTTGATCGTTCTTTCGCGAAACTCTGGATCGGTCAGGGCGGCATTTCCGAAAAATGACACGGGGTGAGACGGCTCCGCATACAGAAACGTAATGCGTGCGTTGATCTCCTTCGCGAAGGCCACCGCCCGTTTCGCTGTCTTCAGAGACAATTCGGAACCATCTGTTGGAACAAGCAGATGCTTGAACATGGAAGTCTCCTTGAAAAATGATTGGCAAACCTTCCAGATCCTGCTGCGCCGCCAGCCGACAGCATGAGGATCAGGCGCGCGCAAGCTTAATCTTGAGAGCAGCCTTCAAGTGTGATTGGCCAAGGCTACAAAATCGCGTTTTTCCATCAGCCAGGAGACCACGAACCCCGCTAACAGCCCCCAGAAAGCCGCGCCTATGTTCAACAGGCCGAGATCGGCGACCGTAACGATGAAGCTTACCAAGGCGCCGACCGTGAACTTGCCCCCGCCGAACGAACTGACAAAGGCGCCTTGCAGCACGCGCAGCATCGCCAAGCCGCCCAGGACCATGATGTATTCCTTCGGCGCGGCGAGCATCAATCCCGTGAAAGTCGGCGCCAGAAGGCCGAACAGCACACATAGACAACCAAACGTCAGCGCCGCAGTATATTGACGGCCGTGCTCGCCAGATGAGGTCATCAGCGCGTTGGTCGGCCCGGTGAGGCAACTGCTGACGGCGCCAACGGCAGCGCTGAACGCTGCGCCGACGCCACACACAACGGCGATCATGTTGACGGGCGCCTCGTGTTCAACCGATTTCAGAACGGCGACGCCCTGACCGTTTTGAACGACCAGAACAGTGATGGCCAGAGGCGCCACCAATTCGATCAGCGCGCCGAGCGACCAGACCGGGGCCTGCATTACAGGATGGGCAAAGGAAAGGCTGGCTAGTCCCGATGGATTGAAATGGCCGAAAATACCGATGACCAGGGCGCCGACCAACAACGCGCCGATCACCGGCGGCATGCGCTTGCCCCAACCCGCATTGGCAGACAGTAGCAAAAAGACAACGACCATCGGTCCTGCAATGGCGATATCGCTATGGAGCGCTCGAACGAGATCGAGGCCAAAGCGGAGGAAGACGCCCGCGACCATCCCCATGACGATAGGCATCGGCAATGCGGACATCAGACGCTTGACCCAACCGCTGGCCCCCATCACGACGATAAGCAGGCTGGTCGCGTAAAAAGCTCCGATCACTTCGGGAAAGCTCAAGTGCTGTAGCGCTGGCCCGACCAGGACAGTGCCAGGTATCGTCCATCCAAATCCAAGCGGCGTCTTATAGATCCAGCTCATGGCCAACGTGATCAGGCCATTGATAAAAAATACGCCAAATATCCAGGAGGCCAGTTCGCTTTGCGTCAGGCCGCCGCGCACGCCTACCGAAAGAATGATGGCGACGGGCCCTGTGGCGGCAAAAATGAAGCCGATCAGTCCGTTGGCAAAATAGGTAAGACCGAAGTCGGCATAAATCTCCTTCAGGCCGGGGGGATTCGCGCCAGGGCGTTCGAAGGAAGCAAGCATGAACCAAATTCTCGAGTTCGCACGGGGTTACGAGGTATCGCTCAATCCTAGTTGTTCGTTTTTTATAGACAAGAATGCAAAATTTAATAACACTATTCATATATTATAAATAGTCGGGGCCGCCATGGATCGCTTGCAGGCGATGCGCCTATTCAGCCGTATCGTCGAACTCGGCAGTTTCAGTCGAGCTGCGGAGCAACTGCGCCTACAGCGCGCCTCGGCGACGCAAATCATCAAACAACTGGAGGCGCACCTCGGAGTCCGTCTGCTGTCGCGAACGACCCGGCAGGTGACGACGACAGTCGACGGGGCCGCCTACTACCAGCGTTGTGTGGCCATCCTGGCCGACCTGGATGAGGCCGAGGCGGAATTTTCAGCCGCGGCTCGAAGCCCGCGGGGGGCTATCCGGATTGACCTTCCGGGGTCATTGTGCCGCCTCGTGTTGATGCCTGCCTTGCCCTCGTTTTGTGCGCGGTATCCGGATATAAGGCTGGAAATCACGATTGCGGACCGATTGATCGACCTGTTGCGCGAGGGGGTCGATTGTGTGCTCCGTATTGGCGACCCCCTGGAGGCGCCGCTGATCGCCTGTCGGCTGGGCGACCTCCAGCAAACTACTTGCGCCAGCGCCAGCTATCTCGCTCGCTTCGGCTTGCCAGGAACACTGGCTGATATCAGTCATCATCGAGCCGTGCATTACGTCTCCGCCGCCGCCAACAAGGCCTTTCCACTCGAATTCGCCGTTGACGGCCGGATCGAAACCCTCAGCCTGCCCGGCAACGTCGCGGTCAACAATGGCGACGCCTATGTTGCAGCCTGCATGGCGGGTTTCGGGATCATTCAGGTGTCAACCTACCTTGTGTCCGAACAATTGGCGACGGGCGAGCTGGTTGAAGTCCTGCCGCAACATCGGCCGCCTGCGCTGCCGCTGAACGCCCTTTATCCTCCAAGCAGGCAACTCCCCACAAGGCTGCGGGTCTTTCTCGACTGGCTCGTGGAAATGTTTGCGGACCAAGGCGAAAAGAACGCCTGAAAAATTCACTGCTCGTCACGGAGGCGATATTGCAGCGGCATCGGCAGCCGGCGGAATTTGTGCTTAGGGCGCGGAGGCGCCATGAGGCGCAAGATCGCCTTGCCGCGAATGAGGCGGATTTCCCGTTCTGCGTGGACAGTTGTTCACATCTTGTCGAACCGAGAGATCGTGCTTGCAGGATTCTGTCCGAGCCCGCCGGCCGGCTCGACAGGAAGACCGAAATGGATAAGGATTTCCCATCGGCGCGGGGAATATTGGCTTAGCCTCGCCTTTTCGCACTATGAGCGCTGCCCGTGAGGAAATTGAAAATTCTGCAACTCGGTCCATTGACTGACCGCTTCAATGCGGGATTGGCAAGGGACTATGAGGTCCACCCGCTTTGGAATGAAAAGGACAAGGTCGATTTCATCGCTCGCCATGGCTCGTTATTCGACGTCGTCGTTACGTCCGCTCGTTTCGGTTGTCAGGCCGACGTCATCGAAGCACTCCCAAATCTGAAAGCGATTTGCAGTTTCGGGGTTGGCCTTGACGCCATCGATGTCGCCAAGGCGCGGGAGCGGGGCATTGTCGTCAGCTATACGCCGGACGTCTTGAATGAATGCGTCGCCGATTTGGCGCTCGGCCTGATCCTTGATGTCGCGCGTCGCATTTCGGAAAGTGACCGTTTCATCCGCGCGGGAGAATGGCCCAAGGCCAACTTTCCGCTCGGTACTCAGGTCTTCCGGAAACGTCTCGGCATTGTCGGGCTGGGTCGCATTGGAAAGGCCGTCGTGCGGCGCGCCAAAGGCTTTGAGATGGAAATTGGCTATCACAATCGCCGCCCTTTGGATTCTGTGCGAGCACATTTACAAGAAAAATGTCGTCGAATTGGCGGAATGGTCGGACTTCCTCTTGTTGACCTGCGTTGGAGGGGCGCAAACGCGTGGGCTGGTTTCGACGAGGGAGCTGACGGCGCTCGGTCCAAATGGCTTTCTCATCAATGTCGCGCGCGGCACGGTCGTCGATGAAACAGCATTGATTGCGGCCTTGCAGAAGGGAGAGATTGGCGGCGCGGGTCTGGACGTTTACGCCGATGAGCCGAATGTTCCCGAAGCGCTGACAGCCATGCCCAATGTCGTGCTTCTCCCTCATGTCGGCAGCAGCACGCGCGAGACGCGGCTGGCGATGGAGCAACTTGTTTTCGATAATTTGGCCGCATTCGCTTCGAGAGGCGTCATGCTGACGCCTGTTCCCGGATAAGCGCGCGATGCTCTGGCGACTTGTCTGTCGCGATCCGTCTATCACACCAGAAATTCCGGATCGCCGCGCGTCGAAGCTTCAGCGGTCCTCAAATTCTCTGCCTGCCGGTCAATCTTGATCTGACGTTTGCGCCATGCCTCGGCTCTTCAGACGATAGACCATTTGCGGACGGGTGATGCCAAGGAGGCGCGCCGCCGCCGCCAGATTGCCGCGCGATCGCTCGACAGCCTTTTTCAACAAGGCCGTCTCCAGGTCGTCAAGCGAGATCGGTTCGGCGGTGTCGTCATCCCCGATCAGCAAGTCGTTGATCCGCCGGGACATTGAATCGAACGCGCCGGCTGGCGGCGGCGGGGCGGTTATGGAGGATGGATCGGAGGAGACGAGCTTGCCCTCGCTGCCAAACCTGAAACGCTTTTCGCCGATCCGCTCGCCGCTGGTGAACAAGTGCTGGCTGTCGATCGCCCCGGTCTCGGGCGCGAGGATGACGCCGCGTTCGACGACGTTTTCCAGCTCCCTGATGTTTCCGGGCCAGCCATAGGAAAGCATGGCCTCGACCGCCCGCTGGGTAAAACCGTTGATCCCTCGGTTATGCCTCTTGTTGAACTTGCCGAGGAAATGGGTCATCAGCAGCGGTATGTCCTCGTGGCGTTCGCGCAGCGGCGCAATCAGCACCGGAAAGACGTTGAGCCGGAAGAACAGGTCCTCTCGGAAGCGTCCCTGCTCGACCTCCTGTCGCAGATCGACATTGGTCGCGGCGACGACACGCACGTCAACGCTGCAGAGTCTGCGTATCGCCGAGACGCTCCAGTTCGCCTTCCTGCAAGACACGTAAAAGTTTGCTCTGTGCGCCGGCGCTCAGCGTACCGACCTCATCGAGGAACAAGGTGCCGCCGTCGGCGCGTTCGAACCGGCCGAGCCGTGTCTGCGTTGCGCCTGTATAGGCGCCGCGTTCGGCGCCGAACAGTTCGGACTCGACCAGCTGTTCCGGGATGGTGGCGCAGTTGATCGCGACGAACGGCTTTTCCGACCGTGCGCTCATGCGATGCAGCATGCGGGCGAAGACTTCCTTGCCGACGCCGCTTTCGCCGAGGAAGAGAACCGTCGCCATGGTCGGAGCAACCCGCCGAACCATATGCAGCGACGAATTGAAACCAGGGGACACGCCAACGGGACCGTCGTTGGCCGGCGCGCCTTCGTTCGGCGCCAGCGCCGGGGCGGCGAGCGCTGCGACAGGATTCGCAAGAGCGGTGGCTTGCGCGCCGCGGCGCCCCGGCATGATGTAGCTCAATTCCTCCTCGGCTTCGTCCCCCCATTCCTCGACCGTCTTGCCGATGATGCGGCAGGCCTGCTGCCCCATGGATTGGCACTCGACCTCGCGGTAAATGACCGGACGCCCCATGAACTCCGTGGAAAACCCGGAGGCATAGCCGATCTGCATCCAGCAGGCCGGCTCATTGCCGATCGGGAAATAACGGATGTGTTCTTCGTCCTCGACCGGATTGGTCCAGAGAAACTCGCCATAATGCGTGCCGCGCTCGACGTCGAATTCAAGGCGCACCGGCTGGGTCAGCCCGATACCCTCGAGGAAATGCAACTGCGGCCCGACGAAGAACATGTCCTTCAGCGAGGCGCCCGAGCAGATCCTTCCGCGCCATCTGGGCGTCCATCGCCCCGGCGTTGTAGCCCATTCGGGTCAGCAGGCCGCGCGCCACTTCCATGCCGACTGTTTCGATCATGTCGCGGCGAAGCTTGCCCAGCGACTTGGCGTGAATCAGCAACATGCGCTGATCGTCGAGCGAAATCCTGCCGTCGGCGGTGGAAAAATGCAGACGCGACAGGAGGTCAGCCAGGTCGGGAAAACGATTTTCGTCGATTTGCACTTTGCCCGGCGGCGCGACGGGCAGGCGCCCGGCGGCAGGATGGCCCCGGCTTTCTTCATGCCGGCGCCTTTCGCGAGGCGAAAACGTCCGTCGTCCATCTTGGCTCTTGCATGCTGGCGTCCCGCATCCTTGTTCCTCCTGCAAAGCGCGGCCCGTTCCCAGAGGCAGGCCGTTCGACGTTCTGGATCAATTGATCACCCTCTTCGGCGCCGCACAAAAACAGAAGTGAATGATTTGATCCATTCACATTACACCTAACCGCCGCCTTTTCACCGCCTTTGATTTTTGCCGCTCGCGGCCGCATTTTCTTTTTGGAGGCGGCGGACCCCTTGTTCCCCTGAAAATACGCATAGTGGCGCCAGATTACCAGCGGCTTCGCCAGCTGATTTCCGTCGCCCTGCCGAGCTGGATCAGCGCGCTGGCACGCCCCATGCTTTACTTGTGGCGTGAATAAAGAACGTGACGATTTGATCGCTTTTCAATCGCACAGCGAGGAAAGCCGCTCAGTCGATCGCGATGGAGCCGCGCAAGCGGATCCGATCCGGGAGAAGACGAATGTCCATCAAAAACCGACAGCCCTAGCGGCGCGGTCCACCCCCCTGATTGCTTGCGGACTTGCCGGGAGCGGCTGAACATCTGCGCTCTCCTGCATTGACGCCTGCCTGAAAAAACGCCTTGCGCGCGGAAGCTTCACCGTTTCACGCGAAGGCGCCCCCATGCGCCCCGGCCGCGACGCATGTCCCTGACACGCAATAAAAAAGAGGAGAGGACTTGATGACCGTTCATCAAAAAATGACCGACAATTTGAAGGAAATGCTCAAGGACGACCCGGAGACGTTCGACTATCGCATCGACCGCTCGGTTTTTACCGACGAACAGCTGTTCGAACTCGAAATGAAGTATATTTTCGAGGGCAATTGGATCTTCCTGGCGCATGAAAGCCAGATCCCCAACCCCAACGATTATTTCAGCACCTATATGGGCCGCCAGCCGGTGATGATCACCCGCGACAAGGCCGGCGAACTGCATGCTTTCCTGAACACCTGCACCCATCGCGGCGCGACGCTCTGCCGCCACAAGAAGGGCAACAAGTCGAGCTTCACCTGCCCCTTCCACGGCTGGACCTTTTCCAACAATGGCAAGCTGCTGAAGGTGAAGGACCAGTCCAAGGAAGCTGGTTATCCGCCGGACTTCAATGCCGAGGGCAAGCTCGGGCTGGTGCGAGTTGCGAAATTCGAAAGCTACAAGGGTTTCCTGTTCGGCTCGCTGAACGCGGACGTGCCCTCGCTCGCGGATTTCCTCGGCGAGGCCGCGAAAATCATCGACATGATCGTCGACCAGGCGCCGGAAGGCATCGAGGTCCTGCGCGGCGTCGGCCTCTATACATTCGACGCCAACTGGAAGCTTCAGGCGGAAAACGGCGCCGACGGCTATCACGTCACCGCCACCCATTGGAACTACGCGGCCACGCAAGGCCATCGCACCGATCAGAAGGACGGCATCCGCGCCATGAGCGCCGGCGGCTGGGCGCGCGACGGCGGCGGCTCCTACTCCTTCAAGAACGGCCACATGCTGCTCTGGACCAATTGGGCCAATCCCGAGAACCGCCCGCTCTGGGCCAAGCGCGAGGAATGGATCCAGAAATTCGGCGAGGCGCGGACCGACTGGATGCTGCGCAAGTCGCGCAATCTTTGCCTCTATCCCAACGTCTACCTGATGGACCAGTTCTCGTCGCAGATCCGCGTGATCCGCCCGATCTCGGTCAACAAGAGCGAAACGACCATCTACTGCATCGCGCCCAAGGGCGAAGCGCCGGAGGCCCGCGAACGCCGCCTGCGCCAGTACGAGGATTTCTTCAACGCCACCGGCATGGCCACGCCGGATGATCTGGAGGAGTTCCGCGCCTGCCAGAACGGCTTCAACGCCCGCTCGGTGCGCTGGAGCGACATGACCCGCGGCGCGACCCATTGGGTCAAGGGCGCCGATGAGAGCGCCAAGGTCATCGGCCTCGAACCGGAACTTTCGGGCATCAAGGCCGAGGACGAGGGCCTCTACGTGATGCAGCACAAATACTGGCTGGAAGTCATGGAAGCGGCGATGCGCAGCGAAGAAAAAGAGCGGAGCGGAAAATGAGCCTGTCCTATGAAGAAATTTGCGCCTTCCTCTATGCGGAAGCGCGCGCCCAATCGGAAGAACGTTGGGCGGACTGGCTCGACTTCTATGCCGAAGACGTGAATTTCCACGTTCCGGCCTGGGACGATGACGACAAGCTGACGACCGACCCGGCCAAGGAAGTGTCGCTGATCTTCTATCCGAACAGGAACGGGCTCGAGGATCGCGTCTTCCGCATCGAAACGGACCGGTCCAGCGCCACCATTCCCGACACGCGCTTCAATCGCGCCATCACCAATGTCGAGGTCGTGGCCCGCAAGGACGACGCGGTGGAGGTCCAGTTCTTCTGGACCACCCACGCCTTCCGCTACAACATCGTCGACGTCTATTTCGGCACGGCGACCTATGTCATCGACACCAGCGGCGCCAAGCCGAAGATCAAGAAGAAATATGTCGTCGTGAAGAACGACTACATCCACCATGTCCTCGACGTCTATTTTATCTGAACGGTCAAGGCGGGGCGGAACCTCCCACCGTCCCGCCTGAAGCCATTGCGGCGATCGGCAAGATCGCCGCAATGGCCCCCTCAGCCAAACACGAAGAAAAAAGCCAGGAAGGAGATCGGCGTAATGACGTATAATATCGCCCTGCAATTTGAAGATGGCGTCACGCGGATCATTCCCTGCGAAGCCAACGAACTCGTGTCCGACGCAGCCTTTCGGGCAAAGATCAACATTCCGCTCGACTGTCGCGACGGCGCGTGCGGGACGTGCAAGTGTCATTGCGAGAACGGCGATTATACGCTCGGCGAATATATCGAGGACGCGATGACCGAGGACGAGGCGGCGACAGGCTACGTCCTGACCTGCCAGATGCGGCCGCTCTCCGATTGCGTCATCAAGGTTCCGGTCGAATTCGAAAGCCTGCAAGATCGAAGTCGCTGCGCATGCGGCGAAAATCTCGCGCATCGGACGCGACTCGCCGACCACGGTGACCTTCTCGATCAAACCCGATCGTCCGGTCGAATTCCTGCCGGGCCAATATGTCAATCTCCAGGTTCCAGGCCGCACGGAGACGCGCGCCTATTCCTTCAGTTCAGCCGCCCGGCGCAAGCGAATTGTCCTTCCTGATCCGCGACGTCCCCGGCGGCCTGATGAGCGCCTTCATGCGCGAAAAAGCTGAAGTCGGGAACGACATGAGTTTCACCGGGCCCTATGGCGGCTTCTATCTGCGCAAGGTCGAGCGACCCGTGCTGATGCTGGCCGGAGGCACGGGGCTCGCGCCTTTCCTGTCCATGCTCGGCTGGCTGAAGGAAAATCCCTCCTTGCAGCCGATCCGCCTCGCCTATGGCGTCAACGGCAATGCCGATCTCGTCGAGCTCGACGCGTTGGAGACGCTGCAGAAGACGCTGCCGAATTTCTCCTATTTCACCGTGGTGGTCGACAAGGACAGCGGCCACGAACGGCTTGGCTACGTCACCGACCACCTGACCGCAGCCGACCTCAATGGCGGCGACGTGGACATTTACGTTTGCGGTCCGCCGCCCATGGTGGAAGGCGTGCGCCGCTGGACGACGAGCCTCGGCGTGACGCCGAAAAGCTTCCATTTCGAAAAATTTTCCGCGACCCATGAGGCGGCCAAGTGAGCAAGAAAGTGAGCGCGCAAGTGAGCGCGGCGCGTTTTGCCGGCAAGGTCGTCATTGTCACGGGCGCGGCGCAGGGCATCGGCCAGGGCGTGGCCGCGGCCATTGCCGCTGAGGGCGGCAAGGTCGTGATGGTCGACCGTTCGCCGTTGGTGCAGGAGGCGGCTGCGGCCATCGTCGAGAGTGGCGGCGCGGCCTCAGCTTTCGAGGCCGATCTCGAAACATTTGCCGGCGCCCAGGCCATGGTCGGCGAGGCGATCAATCGGCACAAGCGCGTCGATGTGCTCGTCAACAATGTCGGCGGCACGATCTGGACCAAGCCGTTCGAGCATTACGGCGAGGATGAGATCGAGAAGGAGATCCGCCGGTCTTTGTTTCCCACGCTCTGGGCCTGTCGCGCGGTTCTTCCGGCGATGGTGAAGCGCAAGGCCGGCGTGATCGTCAACGTCTCGTCGATCGCCACGCGCAGCATCTATCGCATTCCCTATGCTGCGGCCAAAGGCGGGGTCAACGCGCTGACGGCGTCGCTGGCCATGGAGCAGGCGCATAACGGCATTCGCGTCAACGCGACGGCGCCGGGAGGCACCGAGGCGCCGCCGCGGAAAATTCCGCGAAACGCCGCCAGGCAATCCGCGAAGGAAAAGGCCTGGTATCAGGGCATCGTCGATCAGACAGTCGAGAGCAGCCTGATGCATCGCTACGGGACGATCGCCGAGCAGGTCGCGCCGATCCTGTTTTTTGCCTCCGATGAATCTTCATACATCACCGGTTCGGTCCTGCCCGTCGGCGGCGGCGATCTGGGCTGAGCCGGTTGATCTTGAACTCCTTGCGACCGACGATCGCGACGAGGTCCGCCGGGACTCGCTGCCTGAAATAATAGGTGCTTTGGATCTTCATCGGACGCGCCATCGGGAGAGGCATGTGTAGCACCCATGTGTGCCGGCGCGCGTCTCCAATCCCTTAACGGGCAAGGCCTCCAGTATTTTGCAGGGGTTTTTGATGGTGCTGCGAGAGAGGATTGAACTCTCGACCTCTCCCTTACCAAGGGAGTGCTCTACCACTGAGCTACCGCAGCTGACGTCCCGGCCGACCGGCGAAGCGGCGGTGGGGCGGGCCGGTATCTGCCACAGCAAAACCAGGATGGCAAGCGCCCGTTTCCGCCGGCCCGTCTTTTTGCCGCAAAGAGCGGCCAAAAGCTTGTCCATCTCCTCTTTCGCGCCTAAAAGCGGCCGAACCGCAGGCTTCCCCATGGAACAAGACAAAGACCCGATGGCCAAGCCCAAGCCGCCGGACGAAAAAAACGCCCCCGCCCTTTCTCCCGAGAAGCTGGCGCAAAAACAACGGCTGGCCGAAGCGCTGCGCGCGAATCTGCGGCGGCGCAAGGCCCAAACCCGTGGCCGCAAGGCGGGCGCAGGCGAAGAGACTGGCTCTTGAGGTTCATAACGTCTATATGACGCTGCCGCCGCGGGCGGCCCAGACCGAGACGAAAACCTGACAAAGCGCGGAAATTCTCCGCGTCCCAGCGAGGCGCAATGGATCGCATACGCATAGTCGGCGGCAGACCGCTGAATGGAATTATCCCGATTTCCGGAGCCAAGAACGCGGCCCTGCCCCTGATGATCGCCTCGCTGCTGACCGATCGCACGGTGACGCTCGAAAATCTGCCGCGCCTCGCCGACGTCAGCCTTCTGGTGCGAATCCTCTCCAATCACGGCGTCGATTATTCCATCGACGGCCGCCGCCAGGGCGAAGAGCAGGACGCCGGCCAGACCGTCCACATGACGGCGCGCGAAATCGTCGACACCACCGCGCCTTATGAACTCGTCTCGCAGATGCGCGCCAGTTTCTGGGTCATCGCGCCGCTGCTGGCGCGCTGCGGCGAGGCCCGCGTCTCGCTGCCCGGCGGCTGCGCGATCGGCACCCGCCCGGTCGACCTGCTGCTGATGGCGCTTGAAAAACTCGGCGTCTCGCTCGAGATCGAGGCCGGCTATGTCATCGCCAAGGCGCCGAAAGGCCTGCGCGGCGCCGAAATCGACTTTCCCAAGGTCACGGTCGGCGGCACGCATGTCGCGCTGATGGCCGCGTCCCTGGCGCAAGGGACCACCGTCATCCACAACGCCGCGCGCGAGCCGGAAATCGGCGACCTTGCCGACCTGCTGGTGAAAATGGGCGCGAAAATCCGCGGCGCGGGCAAATCGACGATCGAAGTCGAAGGCGTCGCACGGCTGAACGGCGCCAAGCACCGTGTGCTCCCTGACCGCATCGAGACCGGCACCTACGCCATGGCTGCGGCGATGACCGGCGGCGACGTCATGCTGCAGGGCGCCAAGGCGGAACATCTCAAGGCCGCGCTCGAAGCCATCGAACAGGCTGGGGCCATCGTCGAAGTCAGCGACGAGGGCCTGCGCGTGCGCCGCAAT
Organism: uncultured Alphaproteobacteria bacterium; assembly: GCA_963710275.1. Lineage (GTDB taxonomy): Bacteria > Pseudomonadota > Alphaproteobacteria > Rhizobiales > Beijerinckiaceae > Rhodoblastus. The sequence continues at coordinate 588,449 of CAVPZS010000002.1, forward strand.
GGCGGCCCGATCCAGGCTGTCGATGTCGCGACCGCCCCGTTCCCTGGGTTCCCGACCGATCTCCAGGCGCAATTCATGGCGCTGATGACGCGCGCCAACGGCGTCTCGCGCATCCGCGAGACGATTTTCGAAAACCGCTTCATGCATGTGCAGGAGCTCGCCCGCTTCGGCGCGCACATCCGTCTCGACGGCGACACCGCCATTGTCGACGGCGCGCCGCACCTGACCGGCGCGCCCGTCATGGCGACCGACCTGCGCGCTTCGGCCTCGCTGGTCATCGCCGCGCTGGCCGCCGACGGCGAGAGCATGATCCGCCGCGTCTACCACCTCGATCGCGGCTTCGAAGCCCTGGAGCGCAAGCTCAGCCGCTGCGGCGCCGACGTGACGCGCATTTCATCGGGCGGCTGATCCGCTCGACACTCAAAAAAAGGGCCGCGCTGCTGATGCAGGCGCGGCCTTTCATGTTTTCAGAAAGCCTCAGAGCCGCGAAAACGTCGCCTTGACCGGCGGCGCCGAATAGAAGGCGGCGGCGGCGTGCGTCGGCGCGGACGGCGGATCGTTGACCGCCGCGACGGGCGAGCGCGCGTGGAAATCCGACGCCTGCTTCCTGGCCGCCTCCAGGGTCGCCGCATCGAGCCGCGCGGCGATTTCGTCGCGCTTGCGGGCGGCGTCCTCGTCGCCCTGGCGCGCGGCGATGTCGAACCAGACATAGCTTTGGCCCAGGTTCTGGCTGACGCCCATGCCCCGCGCATAGAGGATGGCGAGATTGAACTGGCTGTCGCGCACGCCGTAGTCGGCGGCGCGGTGGAACCATTGCGCGGCGCCGGCGTAATCGGGCTTGCCTTCGACGCCTTCGGCCTCGATCACGGCCAGATTGTGCATGGCGCGCACATGGCCCTGGGTCGCGGCCTTTTCATAGTAGTCGCGCGCTTTCACAGCGTCGCGCGCGACCCCCTGGCCTTTTTCGTAAATGGCGCCGAGGCGATATTGCGCCTGGGCCTGCCCCTGCGCCGCCGCTTTCTCGAACCAGCCGATCGCCGCCGAGGCGTCGCGGGTGACGCCGCGGCCTTCGGCATAGCGCGCGCCCATGTCATATTGCGCGGCGGCGTCGCCCTTGGTCGCCATTTCCTTCATGGCGGCGAACTGGGCGCTGGCCTGCACGCCCGACATGGTGTTCGGGCGGGGGCCGATGGCGCCTACGGCGAGCGGGTCGATCAGCGAGGCGCCATGCATCGGTTTCGGGTTCACGCCGCTGGGGCCGACCGGCGCGGCGTTTTGCGCCGGAGCGGCGGCGGCCGGGAGCTGGCGCGGGAGCCGGAACGGGCGCGGGAGCCGGAGCAGCCGCCTGAGCCTGGGCGGGCTCGGACACGGGTTTTTCGTCAGGCGCAGCCTTGGCCGCCGGAGCGGCGTCGACATGAACAGTGGCCTGGACCGGCGCTGGCGACGAATCGAACAGGCGGTAGGCCTGATAGCTCAGCACCAGCAGCATCGCGGCGCCCCCCGCGAGAAGGGCCGGCATGCGGCGTCCGCCAGCCTTTTCTCCAGGCGACAGCGGGCGAACGAAGGCGGCGGCGCGTTCGGCCGCGCCGGGCCCCTTTTCGCGCTTGCGCTTGTCGGATTCGACCTTGTCGGCGGCCTCAGCCGCCGCGCGCGCGGCCAGCGTCCGCCGCGCCGCGTCAATGTAATTGGCCTGGGCCGGCTTGCTCTGCATCGCCTCCTGGTCGTGGCGGGACAGGGTGATCGCCGGCGCGTGCTCTTCGTCCAGGTCTCCATGCGCGGGGACGTCGTAATCCCCGTCGTAATCCGCGTCGTCGTCCACATCGTGTTCGGCCAGCCGCGGCCCGGCTGAGCGTTCCGCAGGACGGCCGGCGCCGGGCTCCATCAGGAATTCGTCGGCGTGGAAATGCGTCTCCGCAGGCTTGTCCAGCAGCGGATTGGCCTCGAAGTCCCGGACGCTGTCGTTCTTGAAGGCCTTGGCCGCCGGAGCGAAAGCCGCCGGCTGCTCCTGGGAGGGCATGTCGTCCTGCGCATCGCGGAAGGAGGTTTCGCGGAAGGATCTGGCCGGCGCGTGGACGGCCGCCGCCTGCTCCGCCTGCGCGGCGCGGGTCTCGATCACGTCGTCCTCGAGCATGGCGAGGCGATCGACGACCTTTTCCAGGGTTTCGTGCACGGCGGACAAGGTCTGCTGCGAGCGCACGTCGGAAACCTCGTGCATTTCGCGGAGGTCGGCGATTTCGCGCGCCGTTTCCTCGTCGCGGCCCGGCTGCGGCAAGCTGGCCACCACGTCGCGCAAGGCTTCGCGGGCGGCTTCATGCGCGGCGGCGTGATCTTGCGCGCGAGATTGCTCGAACCTGGAGGCCAGATCCTCGATGGCGCGCTCAAGACGGACGCCCATTTGCGGGTCGCCGCGCTCGAGGCGTTCGGAAACCTGCGCCATCTGGCGCTCCAGCGCCTCGATGGCGCGGGAATCGGCCTGAGGCGCCGAAGCCGTCTCCAGCTTTTCCGCCAGCGCGCGCAGCAGCGGCTCCAGCGTCGGCGGCGTCTTGACGGCGTCCTGGTCGCCCTGCCGATCGTCGATGCGCGCGGCAAGCGCCTGATGAACGAAATCGAGGCGGCGCGACAATTCGTCGAAGCGGCTGTCGTCAACCTGCGGCGCGTCGACGCGCGTCGTGGAGAACCTGTCGATCCGCGAGGCGAGATCGTCCAGCCGGGTCTCAACTCCGCGCCAGCTCGCTGCGTTTTGAGCCATGCCCGCCGCCTGCGCGCCAGCGCTGCTCGCAACTTCCTCGAGCCGGCCGGACAGGGCGGAAACCTGCTTCTCGATCCGCTCCATCGGGGCCAGCTGTTCGACGGCCTGCGCGATCATCGCCCGCAATTCGTCGGACTTTTCGCGGACTTCGATGAAATCAGAGCGATCAGCGCGGTCCGAATGGCGGAGATCGTCGAGGCGGGCCTCGACGTCGCGCAATTGCCGCGCGACGCCGTCGAAATTGGCGGAGGCGCCCGCCTCTGCCATGGCGCGGCGCAGTTCGTCCGCGAGATTTTCGATCGGGGCCAGCACGCCTTCGCGCAATCCGTCCATGCGCGAGCGTTCGATCCGGTCGCCCAGCGCCCCGATCGCCTGCTCCAGCGACGCGATCTGGCTGCGCGGGGCCACGTCCTCGAGCGCGCGGCCCATGGCGGCGACCTGCCTGGCAAGGGCCTCGATCTCCGCGGAAGACGTGGGCTGACCACGCTCCTCGGCGGCGCGCAGCATGGCGTCGCGGGACAAGTCGACCCGGCTGGCGAGGTCGCGCATGGCGGTTTCGAGGCTGGCGACGGCCCCGCGGGGGGCGACGTCGCCGAGCGAACGGCCAACCGCGGCGATTTCGCCGCGCAAGCCTTCAAAATCATTGGGACGCGCGGCGTTGGCGGCGAGGCTCGCTTCCGCGCGGGCCGTCATTTCCGCCGCGCGCAGCATGGCGTCGCGGGCCGAATCCACACGGTTGCCGAGGTCGCGCATCGCGCTTTCCAGGCCCGCCACGGCGCCGCGCGGCGCCACGTCGGTGAGCGCGCGGCCCATGGCCGCCAGCTCTCCCTGCAATCTATCCAGGTCGGCGGGACCGGCGATGGAAGGCGCGGAAAGCGCGCTTTCGACGCGGGCGGTCAGGTCGCGCAAGGCTTTCTCGATCCCCGCGTTCGACGGGGCCGGCGCGCGCGCCGCCGAATTGGCGGCGGAATTGGCGACCGACATTTCGTGCCGCATGTCGTCAAGGCGGCCGGAAAGCGCCTCGATGCCATCCTGCAGCCGGTCGATCCGCGCATCGTCGCGCGGGAGCGGCGCCGCGACGGGCCGCTCGGCGGCGGCGCGATCGAGCTTGCGGCTCAGGGCCTCGAAACGCTCGTCGATGAGGGCGGCGAGCGGCGCCACGGTCCGTGCTGATGCGGCTGCCGGCTTGGCGCCGGACTCAAGATCGCGTTGGCGGGCGGCGATCTCGGAAATGGCGCCGTCGAGGCGGCGCTGCGGCGCCGCGGCAGGAGAACGAGGCGCTGCGGTCGAGCTATAGGCGAGGGTCGGCGTTGCGGGACGCCCGTTCTGCCGGTCGAGGCGCTCCATCAGCGCGTCGAAGCGGCGTTCAAGCCGCAGGAACTGTTCGTCGCGCGCCGCGCCGGGCGGCGTGGTCTCCGCCTTGTCGATCCGCGCGACAATATCGGCCAGCCGGTTGTCGAGCTGGCGATAAAGCGTCTCGTCGGCAGGCTCCTCGGCCTGGCGGGACATGGTTTCGATGCGCAATTCCAGGCGGCCGAGGGCGCTGCGCAACGGCTGGTAATCGGACGAGCGCTCTTTTTTCTGCAATTAGAGTCTCTATGTCTGCGAGGCGGTCGTGGACAGTGGCGATCATGCCGCGCAAGGGCTTGACGCTCTCGGTGGCGCCGCGCTGCAGCTTCTGTTCGAGGTCGGCGAGGCGGGCGTCCACCTGCGCCAGGGCGTCGGAGCGTTCGTTCTCCGCGGTTTCGATCATGGTCGCGACATTGGCGATGGCCCGCGCGGTGCGGGCTTCGGCGCGGCCGGTCTGGTCCTGGAAGGACGCGACAGCCTGTTCGAGCAATGCCTCGGGGTCGAAGTTGTCGCGCACGGGCCGGGCGCGGCGCGGCTCGTTATGGGCGGAGAGCTCACGCGAGGACAGTTCATGGGCGTCGCGCGGCGCGGGCCTGACCCGGGGGCGTTCCCTCGGGACGTCCTGGGTCGGGATCGGCGCCAGGGGGCGGCGGCGGGACACACGCTCCTCGCGAGCCTCCTCCTCGTCCCAGTCGTCGCGGGCGGCGGCGAAACGGTCGCGGCTGCTCTTGCTGTCTGCTGCGGCCGTCCTGACGGGCGTCCTGGCGGCTGTCCTGGCGCGTGTCCTGCCGCGCGTTTTGCCGGGTCTCCAGGCGGCTGTCGTCGCGCGCCTCGGAACGCCGGACCGCCTCGCCGCGGCGGCGCTGCGGCGTCGCCTGCCCATCGGCTTCGCGGCTCAGGCGCGCCAGTTGCGCGGCGACCGCCTCCAGGCGCTCGTCCGCGTCGAATTCGCGCGCGTCGGCGCCGATTTCGGCGGCGCGCGTCGAAATGGCCCTGTTCATCCATTCGCCCAAGGTCACGCCGTCACGGCGCGCGGCTTCCTTCGCCGCCTCCCGCGCGTCGAAGTCCACACCCTTGATGCTCCAGGGAACCGCTTTGTTCATTTCTGCTTCCCGGTTGTGCGGCCGTCCGGGACGGACCCGGGCGGCGCGCCGCCGGGTCCGGCGCGCGAATCAGGCGCGACGGGGCTCGGCGGCCCTCGGTCACAACTTTCTGCCTTTACGGTAAAAAACCGGTTAATTCCCCGTACGTGCTGCGTTTGGGCGATTTCGCAGCGTAAGGGATTGCAACTTGCGGTTACGCAGGTTACAACCTTTACGTGTACAGCGTTTCAATTCGCTCCATTTCGGGAAAACGCCCATGAACGCCGCTCTTCTCAAGACACCCTCCTTCGAGGCGGAAAGCCACAGTTCGGAATTGCTGACCATCGGTGAAGTCTCGCGCCTTTATGGCGTCACGCTTCGCGCCCTGCGCTTCTACGAGCAGCGCGGCCTGCTGAAGCCGATCCGCCGCGGCGGCGCGCGCTTTTATGACAGCGCGCAAAAAGTCCGCCTGCAGATGATCCTCAAGGGCAAGCACCTCGGCTTCACCCTCACCGAGATCACCGATCTGCTGGAAGCCGACGGCGCCCGCGACAAGAAGAGCGACGATTTCGTCCTCGACGAGAAAATGGTCCTGTCGCAACTGCGCCATCTCGAAGAGCGCCGCGCCGACCTCGACCAGGCGATCGACGAATTGCGCGCCGCGCACAAGAAGCTGGTCGCCGGCCGCTGAACCGCCGCGACCGCGCGCCCGCCGTCGAACGTGGGCGCCGGGAGAAAGTGAACGGTCAGCGCGCCGGGCGACATGAGCGCACGGCGAGTTGCGTGGAGCCAGAAAAACGCGGACAGCGGCGGGGTCAGCCTCTCGTTTTCGACCCTGAGCGAAGCTGTCAGCCCTCAGTGAAAATGATCTGCCACAATCGCGCGGCTCGTCTTTGACGGGCCGTTTTTTTTGCGTTCAATGCGCTCCGTTGCCGCTTGTCGTCCTATGGCCCTTGCAGGGGCCGGTTGATTAGTTTATATATGAACTATTCCAGATGCGGCCAAGCCGCTCCGTTTTCGTCCTGGGGAGGATGTGATGCCGTATTTCAAGGCGCCTGTCACCGATGCGCAGTTCCTGCTCAACCATGTCCTGAAGATCCAGAATTTCGGCGATCTTGCCGGGATTCGCGGAGGCCTCGCCGGATATTGTCGACGCCGTGCTCCACGAGGCGGGCAAGCTCGCCGAGGAAGTTCTGCAGCCGATCAACCTGTCCGGCGACCAGGAGGGCTGCTTGCGCAAGGACGACGCCTCCGTCGTCACTCCGGCAGGGTTCAAGGCGGCCTATCGACGCCTTCGCCGAAGGAGGCTGGATCAGCCTGCCCTTCGATCCCGATTATGGCGGCCAGGGCCTTCCCCATGTTCTCTCCACTGCCGTCAACGAGTTCTTCGCCTCGGCCAACATGGCCTTCACCATGTATCCGGGACTGACGTCCGGCGCCGTCGCGGCCCTGCTGACCCATGGCTCGGAGGAGCTCAAGCGGACCTACGCGTCGAAAATGATCGAGGGCCGCTGGACCGGCACGATGAACCTGACCGAGCCGCATTGCGGCACCGATCTCGGCCTGTTGAAGACGCGGGCGAAGCGCCGCGACGACGGCTCGTTCGAGATCACCGGCCAGAAGATCTTCATTTCCGCCGGCGAACATGACCTGTCCGAGAACATCATCCATCTGGTGCTGGCGCGCGTCGAAGGCGCGCCCGCCGGGGTCAAGGGCATTTCGCTCTTCGTCGTGCCGAAATTCCTGCTCGACGGCGCCGGCAATCCCGGCGCAAAAAACGCCGTGTCCTGCGGCTCGATCGAAGAAAAAATGGGCATTCACGGCAACGCCACCTGCGTGATGAATTACGACGGGGCCCAGGGCTGGCTGCTCGGCGAGGAAAATCGCGGCCTCAACGCCATGTTCGTGATGATGAACGAGGCGCGTCTCGCCGTCGGCGTGCAGGGCCTGTCGCAGTCGGAAGTCGCCTACCAGAACGCCGTCGCCTATGCGCGCGATCGTCTGCAGGGCCGCTCCCTGTCCGGCGTGAAATACCCGGACAAGCCCGCCGATCCGCTGATCGTGCATCCCGACATCCGCCGCATCCTCATGGAAATCCGCTGCATCAACGAGGCCGGACGGGCGCTCGCGCTCTGGGCGGCCTTGCAGAGCGACATCGTGCATCGCAGCCCCGACGCCAAGGCGCGCGAAACGGCGGCGGACCTGCTTGGCCTGCTCACGCCCGTGCTCAAGGGCGTGCTCACCGATCGCGGCTTCGACAATTGCTGCGCGGCGCAGCAGGTGTTCGGCGGCCACGGCTACATTGCCGAATGGGGCATGGAGCAATTCGTGCGCGACGCCCGCATCGCCATGATCTACGAGGGCGCCAACGGCATCCAGGCGCTCGATCTGGTCGGCCGCAAGCTGCCGGCCAATGGCGGACGCGCCGCGATGGCGCTGCTCGGCGAAATCGGAGCCTGGCTCAAGACCAATGATGCCGACGAGAATTTGAAGCCGCTGCTCGGCCCGATGAGCGCCAGCCTCGGCCATTTGCAGCAGGCGACCCTGTGGCTGATGCAAAACGGCATGGCGGCGCCCGACAACGCCGGCGCCGCCGCGACCGACTACATGCACTTGTTCGGGCTGGTCACGCTCGGCTATCTCTGGCTGAAAATGGCCAAGGTCGCGTATGGCGAAACGGACTCGGGAAGCGCCGAGTTCCGGCAGGCGAAACAGGCTTGCGCATTGTTCTACGTCCAGCGCATTCTGCCCGAAACCGCCGTGCGCCTCGCCCGCATCACCTCAGGCGCGGCCAGCATGATGAGCCTGCCGGCAGAGCTGTTCTAACGAATAAAATTGTTTCAATTCAAGGGGAAACGTCATGACGGATGCTTTCATTTACGACGCCGTCCGCACGCCGCGCGGACGCGGCAAGCCGGACGGATCGCTGCATGAGGTCTCGACGCTGGCGCTGGCCGCCAGCGCCCTGACCTCGCTGCGCGAGCGCGCCCTGCCCGATCCCTCGCTGGTCGACGACGTCGTTTTCGGCTGTGTCGATCCGGTCGGCGAGGCCGGCGGCTGCATCGGCCGCGCCGCGGCGCTGACCGCAGGCTATGGCGACAGCGTGCCCGGCCTGCAGATCAACCGTTTCTGCGCCTCCGGCCTCGATGCGGTCAATTTCGCCGCCGCGCAGGTCATCTCCGGCCAGCACGACCTGACCGTCGCCGGCGGCGTCGAAAGCATGAGCCGCGTCGGCATCGGCGCCTCGGGCGGCGCCTGGCCGGTCGATCCCTCGATCGCCATTCCCCAATATTTCATGCCGCAAGGCGTCTCGGCCGATCTCATCGCCACCAAATACGGTTTTTCGCGCGACGACGTCGACGGCTACGCCGTGCAGAGCCAGCAACGCGCCGCGAAAGCCTGGGCGGAAAAGCGTTTCCAGAAATCCGTCGTCCCGGTCAAGGACGTCAACGGCCTGACCATTCTCGCCCATGACGAGCACATGCGCCCGAGCGCCGACATGCAATCGCTGGGCTCGTTGAAGCCCTCGTTCGTGATGATGGGCGAACAGGGCGGCTTCGACGCCGTGGCGATCCAGGCGCATCCCGCCGTGGAGCGGATCAATCACGTGCATCACGCCGGCAATTCTTCCGGCATTGTCGATGGCGCGGCCGCGGTGCTGATCGGCAACGCGCAAGCCGGCGAAAAACTCGGCCGCAAGCCGCGCGGAAAAATTCGCGCCTTCGCCAACATCGGCTCCGAGCCGGCGATCATGCTCACCGGTCCGGTCGACGTGACGAAAAAACTGTTCGCGCGCAGCGGCCTGTCGTTCAAGGACATTGACGTCATCGAGATCAACGAGGCCTTCGCCGCCGTGGTGCTGCGCTATATCCAGGCCTTCGACCTCGATCCCGAAAAGGTCAATCCCAATGGCGGCGCCATCGCGATGGGCCATCCGCTCGGCGCCACCGGCGCGATGATCCTGGGAATGGCGCTGGACGAACTGGAGCGCACCGACAAGAACTCTGGCCCTGGTCACGCTGTGCATCGGCGCCGGCATGGGCACCGCCACCATCATCGAACGCGTCTGACGGCGAGAATTAAAAACCAATGAACCTGACCCAATTCCGCGTCGAAACCGACGCCGACGGCATCGCGCTGGTGAGCTGGGACGTCCCCGGCAAGAGCATGAACCTCATCGACGTCGCCATGATGAGCGAACTCGAAAGCATCGTCGACCAGACCACCGCCGACGCCGGCGTCAAGGGCGTGGTGATCGCCTCGGGCAAGGACAATTTTTCCGGCGGCGCCGACCTGACCATGCTGGAAGCCTCCGGACGCGCCCTGCGCGCCGCCGCCAAGACCGACGGCATGGACAAGGCCATGCAGGGCTTTTTCGACGCCACGTCGAACCTGTCGCGGATCTACCGCAAGATCGAGACCTGCGGCAAGCCGTGGGCGGCCGCCATCAACGGCGCCTGCATGGGCGGCGGCTTCGAACTGGCGCTGGCCTGCCACTATCGGGTCATGGCGGATGACGACAAGACCCGCGTCGGCCTGCCCGAAATCAAGATCGGCCTGTTTCCCGGCGGCGGCGGCACCATCCGCGTCTCCAGGCTGATGCCGACGCCCGACGCGCTGCAAATGCTGCTCAAGGGCGACCAGATCAAGCCGGCGGCGGCCAAGGCGAAAAACCTCGTCCATGCGCTCGCGCCCCGCGCGGAACTCGTCGCCAAGGCCAAGGACTGGATCAAGGCCGGCGGCAAGGGCGTCGCGCCCTGGGATGAAAAGGGCTGGAAGGCCCCCTCCGGCAAAGTGTTCTCGCCGGGCGGCATGATGATCTGGCCGCCGGCCAACGCCATCTACCGCCGCGAGACCTTCGACAATTACCCGGCCGCCCGCGCGATCCTGCAATGCGTCTATGACGGGCTGCAATTGCCGATGGACCTGGCGCTGCGCGTCGAAAGCCGCTGGTTCGCCAAGGTGCTGCGCTCGCCGGAAGCCGCCGCCATGATCCGTTCGCTGTTCGTCTCCATGGGCGAACTCAACAAGGGCGCGCGCCGGCCGAAAAACATTCCGCCGACGCCCATCAAGAAAATCGGCGTGCTCGGCGCCGGTTTCATGGGCGCGGGCATCGCCTATGTCAGCGCGCTGGCGGGAATCGAGGTCGTGCTGATCGACCGCGACCAGGCCGCGGCCGACAAGGGCAAGGGCCACGCCGACAAGTTGCTATCGAGCGCGGTCGCCAAGGGCCGCAGCACGCCCGAGGCCAAGGAGCAGGTGCTTTCGCGCATTTCGCCCACCGCCGATTACGCGGCGCTCTCCGGCGTCGACCTGATCGTCGAGGCGGTGTTCGAGGATCGCGCAGTCAAGGCGGAAGCGACCGCCAAGGCGCTGGCCGTGGTCGGACCGGATGCGATCTTCGCCTCCAACACCTCGACCCTGCCGATCACCTCGCTGGCCGAGAACTGGCCGAAGCCGGAAAATTTCATCGGCGTGCATTTCTTCTCTCCGGTCGACAAGATGCTGCTGGTCGAGACGATCCTGGGCGCCAAGACCGGCGACCGCGCGCTCGCCGTGGCGCTGGACTTCATCCGCGCCATCAGGAAGACGCCCATCGTGGTGCATGACTCGCGCGGCTTCTTCGCCAATCGCTGCGTGCTGAACTACATCCGCGAAGGCCACATCATGCTGATGGAAGGCGTTCCGGCGGCGATGATCGAGAATGTCGCGCGCATGGCCGGCATGCCCGTGGGGCCGCTGTCGCTGAACGACGAAGTGGCGCTCGACCTCGGCTGGCGCATCCTGCAGGCGACCAAGGCCGACCTCGGCCCGCAGGCGGTCGACCCGGCGCAGGAAAAGCTGCTGGAGGAGATGGTCGTCAAGCAGGAGCGCTTCGGGCGCAAGAACGGCAAGGGTTTTTACGATTACCCCGCCGGGGCGCCGAAAACCCTGTGGCCCGGCCTCGCCGGACTGCAGGAGAAAAAGCTCGACCCCGACACGCTCGACGTCACCGAGTTGAAACAGCGCCTTCTGGTCGTCCAGGCGGTCGAGGCGGCGCGCACGGTCGAGGACGGCGTAGTCATCGATCCGCGCGAAGCCGACGTCGGCTCGATCATCGGTTTCGGCTTCGCCCCGTTCACCGGCGGCGCGCTGAGCTATATCGACTTCATGGGAACGAAGACCTTCGTCGCGCTTTGCGACAGGCTGACGGCGAAATACGGCGATCGTTTCGCCGTCCCCGCCCTGCTCCGCGACATGGCGCAGAAGGGCGAGACCTTTTATGGACGTTTCGGCGCCAAAAAGGACGCGGCGTAAATATCAAAACGAAGCGCGACGATGTTTTCGCATCGCCGCGCTTCGGCCCCCCGGCCGGATATTTGCGCGAACCTTTCGGTCGGCGCAAACTCTCCTCGAACTACGGCCAGACAAACACTTCCGCCGCATCGAATAGAGTTGTTATCTTGACGAACAGCGCGCCAAATTCCATCTGTTTTTGCGAACATGGTATATATCAAAAACATATTGGTTAAATAATTTAACTTTATTTTCTTAATTCTAGACTTTTAACGGAGCAACAATCCTTGCTTCGCCTTTAAACGACCGCATTGCGCGGCGCTCGCCTCGCCCGTAATAATAGGCGCCGCCGCCAGCGAGGACGAAACATGACCCGCGATCTGAAAATCTATTTTTCCCTGATCAGCCCCTGGGCCTATATCGGCCATGGCGAATTGCAGCGGCTTGCCGCCAGGCATGGCCTGCAACTTGACTACCGCCCGGTGGCGCTCGGCCTGGTGTTTCCCGAAACCGGCGGCCTGCCGTTGCCCAAGCGGCATCCGGCGCGGCAGCGCTATCGCATTCTGGAATTGCAGCGCTGGCGGGACAAGCGCGGACTGAAATTCCATCTCCATCCGCAATTCTGGCCTTTCGATCCGTCGCTCTCCGACCGGGTCGTCTGCGCCATGGCGGAGGCCGGCGTCGATCCGGAAAAATTCGTCGCCGCCGCCTTCTCCGGGGTTTTTGAAACCCAGCGCAATCTTGCCGATGAAGGGGAAATCGCCGCGATCCTGCGAGAAACCGGTTATGAAGAGCATTGGCTGGAGCGCGGCAAGAGCGGCGCGGCGGACGCCCTCTACAAGGCCAATCTTGAGCAGGCGCTCGGCGAGGGCGTGTTCGGTTCGCCGAGCTACGTGCTCGACGGCGAGATCTTCTGGGGCCAGGATCGGCTCGACCTGCTCGACGACGCCCTGGCCAGCGGCCGCCCGGCCTTCAAGACAGACGCCTGACAACAAAGCTCTGCCAAGGTGAAGATGACGCTTTGTCGAAACGTTGGCGACAAGAGTTTTCGCGCCTGAAAAACCAACTTGCTACAGACAAGCCGCTCCATTAGTAAAGGTCCGGCTTGGACGGAGAGGCTGGGTTCGTGGTTGCTAAACGCATTCTGGTCACCGGCGCCGCCGGATTCATCGGCTCGGCGGTGGCTCGGCGGATCATCCGCGAAACGCCGCATCAACTGCTGGTGTTCGACAAGCTGACCTATGCCGGCAATCTCGCCTCGCTCGCGCCAATCGCCGACGATCCCCGCTACAGCTTTGTTCGCGGCGACATTTGCGACGCCGCCGCCACGCGCGCCGCGATGGAGACCTTCCAGCCGGACTGGGTGATGCATCTCGCCGCCGAAAGCCATGTCGATCGCTCGATCGACGGCCCCGGCGAATTCATCCAGACCAATCTGGTCGGCACTTACGTCATGCTACAAACGGCGCTGGCCTATTGGCGCGGCTTGCCGCCGGGCAAGGCGAAAGACTTCCGCTTCCACCATATTTCGACCGACGAAGTGTTCGGTTCTCTCGGCGACGACGGCCTGTTCCGCGAAGACACGCCCTATGCGCCCAATTCGCCCTATTCCGCCTCGAAGGCCGGCTCGGACCATCTGGTGCGGGCCTGGCGTCACACCTACGGCCTGCCCGTCGTGGCGACCAATTGCTCGAATAATTACGGTCCCTACCATTTCCCGGAAAAGCTGATTCCGCTGATCATCCTCAACGCGCTGGAGGGCAAGCCACTGCCCGTCTACGGCGCCGGCGAGAACATTCGCGACTGGCTTTTCGTCGAGGATCACGCCGAGGCGCTGCTGACCGTGGTCGAAAGAGGACGCCTCGGCGAGAGCTACAACATCGGCGGCGTCAACGAGCGGCGCAACATCGACGTGGTCCACGGCATCTGCGACCTGATGGACGAACTCGCGCCCGACGCCAGGATCGGCCCGCGCCGCGACCTGATCACCTTCGTCAAGGACCGCCCCGGCCACGACCTGCGCTACGCCATCGACTGCGCCAAGATCGAGCGCGAACTGGGCTGGCGTCCGCGCGAAACCTTCGAAACCGGGCTGCGCAAGACGGTGCAGTGGTATCTCGACAACCACGACTGGTGGGGCGACATCCGCTCTGGGAGATATCAAGGCGAGAGACTCGGCGCCCTGGTCGATTGAGGCGCTCCGGAGAGCGCCCCCGGGCGAGGACAAGGCGACCATGAGCAATATACTGATCGAAGCGACCGCCATTCCCGACGTGAAGATCGTCACCCCGCGAAAATTCGGCGATGCCAGGGGCTTTTTCTCGGAAATCTACAAGCGCAACGCCTTTGCCGAGGCCGGCCTCGATCTCGACTTCGTGCAGGACAATCATTCCCTGTCCGCCGAGGTCGGGACGCTCCGCGGCCTGCATTTCCAGTCCGCGCCCTTCGCGCAGGACAAGCTGGTGCGCGTGCTGCGCGGACGCATCCTCGACGTCGCCGTCGACATCCGCGAGTCCTCGCCGACATTCGCCCGGCATGTGGCCGTGGAGCTCTCCGCGGACAACTGGCGGCAACTGCTGGTTCCCATCGGTTTCGCCCATGGCTTTGTGACGCTGGAGCCGGATACCGAGGTCATGTACAAGGTGACCAACTATTATTCGCCCGCCAATGACCTCGGCCTCGCCTTCGATGATCCCGATCTCGGCATCAAATGGCCGCTGCCGCCGGAAAATCTCGTGCTTTCCGACAAGGACCGCAAGCATCCCCGCCTGCGCGACCTTCGCGGCTCCCTGGCCAACATCTTCTGAGGCTTCATGCGCCTGATCGTCACGGGAACCCAGGGACAGGTGGTCCGCTCGCTGAGGGAGCGCGGACCGGCGCTTGGCGTCGACATTGTCGCGGTCGGACGCCCCGAACTCGACCTTGCCGATCCCCAGGGCGTTTTCCGCGCGCTTGCAAAGGTCGAAGGCGACGCCATCGTCAACGCCGCGGCCTATACCGCGGTGGACAAGGCGGAAGCCGAGGAAGACCTGGCGACCCGGATCAATGGCGAGGGCGCCGGCGCCGTGGCGCAGGCGGCAGCGGCGCGCGGCCTGCCGCTTTTGCACGTCTCCACGGACTATGTCTTCGACGGCGCGCTCGACCGCCCCTATCGTGAAGACGACGCCCCCGCGCCCATCGGCGCCTATGGCCGCTCGAAGCTCGCCGGGGAACGGGCCGTCGCCGCCATCTTGCCAAAGGCGTCGATTTTCCGCACCGCCTGGGTCTATTCCCCCTTCGGCGGCAATTTCCTGAAGACCATGTTGCGGCTCGGCGAAACCCGGCGGGAGCTTTCGGTCGTCGCCGACCAGCTGGGCGCGCCGACCTGTGGCCTGGACATCGCCGACGCGCTGATCGGCGCGGCGCGGAAAATCCACGCCGAGCCGGACAATGCGGCGCTCGCCGGCGTCTTCAACCTCACCGGCGGCGGCGAAGCGAGCTGGGCGGATTTCGCCGAGGAAATTTTTGCCGAAGCCTCGCGCCATGGCCGCGCGCCCGTCGCCGTGAAGCGCATTGCGACGCGAGACTATCCGACCCCGGCGCGCCGGCCGGCCAATTCCCGGCTCTCGCCGGAAAAACTGAGAGCAACCTTCGGCATCGCCCTGCCCGACTGGCGGACTTCCACCCGCGCCTGCGTCGCGCGCCTGCTGCAGTCCCGAATAGAGTGAAAGAGTTGACCATGAAAGGCATTATCCTGGCCGGCGGCGGCGGCACGCGCCTGCACCCGATGACCCAGGTCATCTCCAAGCAGCTGTTGCCGATCTACGACAAGCCGATGATCTATTATCCGCTGTCGACGCTGATGCTCGCCGGCATTCGCGAGATCCTGCTGATCTCGACGCCGCAGGACCTGCCGCTGTTCCAGCGCCTGCTGGGCGACGGGACGCAATGGGGAATCCAGCTCTCCTATGCGGAGCAGCCGCATCCCGCAGGACTGGCGCAGGCCTACCACATTGGCGCGGATTTCGTCGCCGGCCGGAAATCGGCGCTCATCCTCGGCGACAACCTCTATTACGGCCACGGCCTTTCGAACATCCTGCGCAAATCCACGACGGTCGAAGGCGCCACTGTCTTCGCCTATCACGTGCAGGATCCCGAACGTTATGGCGTCGTGGCCTTCGATGAGAATGACCGCGCCACCTCCATCGAGGAAAAGCCGCCGCAGCCCAAATCGAACTGGGCGGTGACCGGGCTTTATTTCTACGACGAAAAGGTCGTCGACATCGCCGCCAACATCAAGCCGTCCGCGCGCGGCGAACTTGAGATCACCGACGTCAACCTGGAATATTTGCGGCGCGGCGAATTGCGGGTGGAGAAAATGGGACGCGGCTTCGCCTGGCTCGACACGGGCACGCCGGACTCGCTTCTCGAAGCGGCGGAATTCATGCGCACGCTCGAAAAGCGCACCGGTTTTCGCGTCGCCTGCCCGGAGGAAATCGCCTATGTCTCGGGCTGGATTTCAGAGGGTCAGCTCGAAGCTCTCGCCGACCCCCTCAAGAAAAGCGGATATGGCGTTTATCTGAAGACCTTGACCAGGGCGACGGCATCCCCAAGGACTATGAACGCGCCCACGAATGGCTGAACATGGCGGTCAGTCGCAACGGGGGGCAAGCGCCTAGGCGCAAGTCGAGGCGCTTGGACGAGCAGGACGCAATGGTTTCATCGGACCCTTCTTCGACCCCGGAGGCGCAACTCCTCGCGAAAGCCCGCATTCTCGTGGAAGCAGGCTTTTTTGATGAGAATTACTACGCCGAGCAATTCGCGACGCAGCCCGGGCAAGATCTGTTCGCGCATTTCTTCTTCCACGGCTATCGGGAGGGCCGGCGTCCGAACCCCGTTTTTGACACGCGCTGGTACCTTTCCACCTATGCCGACGTCGCCCTGTCCGGCCTCAATCCCTTGCTGGACTACGTCCTGTTCGGTGAAAAGGCCGGTCGTAACCCGTCGCCGCTGTTCAATTCCAGCTGGTACCGCGAGCGGTACCAGCTGGGGGTGGCCACAAGCCCGCTGATGCATTATCTGCTCAACCGGCATGGCCCTTTCAGTCCGATCCCGGAATTCGACGCCGACTACTATCTCGCCGCCAATCCCGAAGTGGCCGCCGCGAGGTACGATCCTTTCGCGCATTATTGCCTGCTGGGCTTCGAGCGAGGACGAAATCCGTCCACCGATTTCGACACAAGCGCTTATCGACAGCGTTTCATGAAGCACATGCCGGAGGTCAATCCGCTCCTCCACTATCGCGTCAGCAAGAAGGAACCGGATTTTCGCCCCCGTGGTCGCCAAGGCGGCGAGGACTTCATTCGCCGAGGTCAAGAAATTCACCCGGCCAGGCCAGGACTGCGCCGAATTTTCCGCGCTGCCGGGCGAGACCGCGCGACGCGCCAAACTCCTCGCCATCTATCTGCCCTGGTTCCACGCCATTGCGGAAAAGGATCAAAGCTGCAGCGAATGGGCGACGGTCATTGCGTGGCCAGCCGCGTTTCGCGGATCATTACCAGCCGAGGATACCGCGTGATCTCGGAGTCCATGCCCTTGACGACATCGATGCGATGCGCCGGCAGGCGGCGATGGCGAGAGCCGCCGGAATTTTTGGCTTCGTCTTTTGCTGCCGCGGGTTCGGGGAGCGTCGGTCTGAAAGGCGCGTCGAAAACTTCCTCGCCGCGCCCGACGTCGACATGCCCTTCTGCCTGCTTTGGGCCAACGAAGACCGGATGCGCGACGGACGAGGAAATTTTGGTCGCGAACGGTCAGCGCCTCGACGACGAAAGACTTTGCGCCCGAGTTAGCCCGCCATTTTCGTGATCCTCGTCATATCCGCGTCGACGGCCGCCCCCTGATGATGGTCGCGCGACCGCTTCCGCCGCGACCGTCGCCGAATGGCGTCGGATCTTTCACGAACGGTTCGACGAAAATCCTCTGCTCGTCATGTCGCAATGGAGCACGGACGAAGATGCGCGCCCGCATGGACTGGACGGCGCCGTCGAATATCTCCCGCACAAGTTCAGGCAGGGCCAGCGGCCCATCAACGCCTCGGTCGAGATGTTCGATCCGAACTTGAACGGCGACATCCTGACCTATGACAATATCGTCGCCGCCTCGCTCGATGCGCCGACACCAATTACGCTTTCTGATCAAGACCATTATTCCCGGTTGGGACGATGACCCGCTCCGGGAGGGATCGGGCCTGTCAATTCATGGCGGGAGCCAGGAAAATACAAGTCCTGGCTCGAGGAGCTGGTCGAGCGCGCGGGGACACCGGCGGTTCTTCGGAGAAGCCTTCGTCTGCGTGAACGCCTGGAACGCATGGACCGAGGGCGCGGCTCTCGAACCCGACATCCACTATGGAGCGGCCTATCTCAACGCCACCGCGCGCGCCGTCGCGAACGTGGCCCCAGGGACGAAACTGCAAGCGAACAGTTCCCGGTCGACGCGCCCGTGGCCGCGCAAATTTCGGCCGTCATACTGAACGATAATCACGCGAAACATTTGGAGGCGCGCCTCAATTCGATCTTCAATCAGGACCATCCGGTCCTGGAGGTCGTCATTCTCGACGACGCCTCGACCGACAATTCCTTCGACGTCATCGAACAGGTCGCCGAGCGCCGGGAGCGCGACGTCACGCTGATCATCAACGAGCGCCATTCGGGATCGGCGTTCGAACAATGGGAACGCGCGGTCGAAACCGCGACAGGCGAATTCATCTGGATCGCCGAGGCCGACGATCTCGCCGCGCCGTCCTTCCTGTCGCGCCTCGCCGAGGCGATGCGGAGAGATCCGGCATCGCCTTCGCCTTGCGATCCCCGCTCGATCGACGCCGACGACCGTCCGCTGTCGGAAAACAACAAGTCCTATGACGCTGAGCTCGAGGCGGCCGCCCTCGCCGCGGACGCCCTCTTTGAAGGCGCGGATTTCCTCGCCCGCTTTGTGTCTGGAACTCGTCTGAGCGTCAGCGCCGCCCTGTGGCGCCGCGAAACTCTTGCGCGCGCGCTTGCCGCCTGCAAGGACGACCTGGTAAATTTCGGCGCCGCCGGCGACTGGCGGCTTTGCGGCGAGATGCTGCGACGACGGTGCCAGGATCGCCTATGTCGCCGATCCCTTGAATTGCCACCGCCTCGCGCAAAACTCGACCCTGACGGTCGGCGCGCAAGCTCATGTCGACCAAATCGCGGCTATGCAGGCTTTTGCGCGGAGGGCTTGCGGACTTGCCGGCGCCAATCCTGGCGAAACAGGCCGCCTATCTGGATGAGATTGGGCTGAATTGCCCGGCGCGCCGGAAGACGGCGACAGCGAGACCGAAGCAGTCTGACTCGCAGATGACGTCCACGCCGGTTCGCGCCGCGCCAGCGCATAGTCCCGAAAACTGGGTCCGGTTTTCCGGACTATGCGTAAAAGCCGACGGCTCAGACCGCCTTGGCGTCCTTGCCGACGCCGGCTTCCTGGATAAGGCGGGCGCCGCGCGTCTGGTCCGCCTCCACGCCCATCCCGTTCATCAGCATGACGCCGAGATTATGCTTGGCCATGAGATGCCCGCCCTTGGCCGCCCTTTCATACCAGGCCACCGCCTTGGCGAGATCCTTGGCGACGCCCTTTCCAGTGCAATAGAGCACGCCCATCTGGAATTGCGACGCCGCATGCCCTTCGGCGGCCGCGCGCTCCAGCCATTGCGCGCCCTCTTTCTCCTGCGTCGGATCGCTGGATTCCAGCAGGGCCGAAGCCAGGTTGAACAAGGCGCCCATGTGGCCGCTCTCGGCCGCCTTCCTGTACCAGCGGATCGAATCCTCGCGACGAGGCCGGCCATGATGGCCGCCAGCGTAAAGCTGCCCGAGTTGCGCGGCCGCGACGGCGTTGCCTTGCTTGGCCGCGTCGAGCAGCAGCCCCTCCGCCCGGAAGGCGTCACGACCGCGTTGCGGCTGTTCGAGATAAAGCTGCGCGAGTCGCGTCTTGGCGGCGCTGTCGTTGCGACTGACCGCCATGTTCAGCCATTCGTGGGCGCGTTCATAGTCCTTGGGGATGCCGTCGCCCGAGAGATAGAGTTCCGCGATCTTGACTTCGGCTTCCCGCACGCCCTGTTCCGCGGCGAACAGATACCAGCGCAAAGCCTCGTTCGCGTCGCGCGAGACGCCCTGCCCGGATGCGTAGAACGCCGCTATGTTGAACGCGGCCGTCGGATGGCCCTGTTCGGCGGCGGCCTTGAACCAACGCGACGCCTCGTCGAGATTGACGTAGCCGATCGCGCCGGTGGCCGCCAGGCGTCCGGCGACGAACTGCGACTGCATGTCGCCCTTTTCACCCGCCGCCTTGTACCATTCGAAGGCTTCGCGCAGGTCTGGCGCGAAATCGCCGCCGCGGCTGTAGAGTTCGGCGAGCGCAAGGATCGACGGCATGTGTCCGGCCTTGGCGGCGCGACGCAGATAAGTTTCGGCGCGATCAATGTTTTTCGGCAGGCCTTCGCCGGTCAGATGCATCAGGCCTGCGGCGTGTAGGGCGTGGATCACGCCGCCTTCCGCCGCCTCGCCGGTATTTTGCGCCGCCCGCCCGGGATCGGCCGGACTTCCCTGGCCGGTAGTCAGGATATGCGCCATGGCGAGGTGTCGCGCCAATATGGCCGCTTTCGGCGGCTTTTTCATACCAGTCGGCGCCGAAGCGCGCAGATTCACTGATCGACGCCGAGGCCGCGATAATGGATGTCGCCGAGATTGAAGAATGCCGTCGGCTCCCCGGCTTATGCCGCACAGCCGGCGTCAACCAGCGCATGGCGGCGGCCGGATTCGCGCTGGACCGTCTTTACCCTCAAGGAACACCAGTCCCGAGCAGGGCGGCGGCGACCGAGATGGCCGCTTTCGGCCGCCCGCGTGAGCCAATCCTCCGCAGCCGATGCATCCGACGGCCAATTCCGGACCCTCGGGAAATAAAGCCGACGCGACCGCGATCGGCGAATTCCGGATAGATATTTGACCGGCCCGTTGAGCCAGTCTGTCGAAGCCGAAATGCCGTGCCGCCCCGCAGATAGAGGCGGCCGAGACGAAATTGCGCCTCGACATGGTTCCGTTCACGGCGGCGCGACGATACCAGGCGGCGGCGTGGCGCGGGCAGTGAGAGAACGCCCTCGCCCCGCTCGAAAGAGCTCGCCGATATAAAGATTGGCGTCCGTGCGCGCCGAGCGCGGCTGGCGAGAAGCCAGAGGCCCATGGCGCTGGGCGAATTGTCCCTTTGCATAGGCGTAGAGGCCTGGCGCGCAAGGATAGCGACGCCCAGCGCGCCGAGCATTTGCGAGGCGCCCATGGCGTTACGGCTCCCGCATGGCTTCGCCGACGCCGCTGCGCGAAGCTGTCCCAGACATAGGAAGCGAGGGTACGGCGGCCGACCTTGATGTCGCCGACCAGGGTCATGCCGGGAATCAGACGGAAATTGCTGGGAACATTGATAAAGTCCGATATGCTCGATCTATGACGCGGACCCGGTAATAGGGTTCGCCCGGCTGGCCGGTGTCGTCATTCAGCACGAAGGCGCCTTCGCTGATCCATTTGACCGAGCCCTGGGCGACACCATATTGGGTGTAATTGAAGGCATCAACCTTGATCGTGGTCTCGTCAGCCGGGCCGAAGGAAGCCGACATCGCGCGGCAGCGATCTTAATTTCCGCCTCGACGGGCGCGGAAAGCGGCGTCAGCGTGATCAACTGTTCGCCCGATTTCAGGATCGATCCGACCGAGAGCTTGGTCACCGTCAGGACGACGGCGTCATCGGGCGCGACAATCTGCACCAGTTCCCTGTGTTTCCTGGCCTTGTCCAATTGGCCGCGGCCGTGTCGCGACGAATTCCGCGCCGTGACAATCTCCTGGCTGATCTGGTGTCGACCAGGACTGGACGAAAGCCTCGCGATCGGCGCGCAGGCGAATCGAGCTGGCGCTGTCGCCTCGGTCGCCGAGTTCTGGCTATTCTCGAGCTGGCGCATCATTTCAACCTGCGCATCCTCCGAGGTCAGCTTGTTGAGCAGCGACCCGGCGCCGCTTTCAGCAATTTCGCGCGCATGTCATCGACCCGCTTGGCGATCAAGTCGCGCTGCTTCAGCCGCATCTCATCGTCTTCGGACTTTTTGATCGTCGCCAGGGTCTGGCTGATCTTCTGATCGAAACTATTGATTTGCGCCTGATACTGGGCGACGCGCTGCGTATAGAGCCGACGCTGCAAGGCGACATATTGCTTGGTCCGACGCGCCGGCGCCGCGGGAGAAATCCGGCTCATGTCCCAGTTGCTCGCCCTCGGCCCGGGCGATCTGCGCGTCGAGACTGGCGATCTGGTCCTGCAACTGCTGCACGTCGGCGCCGCTGAAGGTCGGGTCGAGCCTGGCCAGAATCTGACCCTTGACGACACGGTCGCCTTCCTTGACGTCAATGCTCTTGATGATCGAATTGTCGTCCAGCGCCTGAAAGACGGTGGATTTGACCGTCGCGACGATCTTGCCGCTTTCGCTGGTGACGATGCGATCGACCTTGGCGAACAGCGAAACGACAATGGCGAGCAGGATCGCCGCCGCCAGAACATGGATGGTCATCCGGATCGCGTAAGGCTCCGGCGCCTCGCGAATCGACGCGACTTCGGATTGAAACCGGCGAACGGTTTCCAGATCGACGGTTTTAGGAGGCATAGAAAGGCCCTCTGGCCAACTGGGTCTTGCGGATAGCCGCCTCGATATGACCGTTCTGCTGCCCCCACAAACTACGGTAAATCTCGCATCTTTCGAGCAATTCGGCATGTTTGCCGATGTCGAGCAGCGACCGCGTTCCAGAACCATGATCGCGTCGGAATTCACCAGCGACGAGAGGCGGTGGGAAATGACGATAACGGTGCGGCCCTCCGCGATGCGCTTGATATTGGCGTTGACGATGGCTTCGCTGTCGGGATCGAGCGCGCTGGTCGCCTCGTCGAGGATCAGAATGCGCGGGTCGACATGAGGGCGCGGGCGATGGCGAGACGCTGGCGCTGGCCGCCCGACAGGTTGGACGAACCCTCGTAGATCCAGGTGTCATAACCCTGCGGCAGCCGTTCGATGAATTCCTCGGCGCCGGAGAGCCTCCCGCGCGCGACAAACCTCGTCAAATGTCGCGTCGGTCTTGGCGGCGGCGATATTGTCGCGAATGGTGCCGCTGAAAGGATAGTTGTCCTGCAAAACGACGCCGAGGCTGCGGCGCAGATGGGCAAGATCGTAGGAGCGGATATCGACGCCGTCGATCTTGATCAGGCCTTCGTAATCGGGATGCAACCGTTGCAGCAGGCGCGTGACCGTGGTCTTGCCTGAACCGGAACGGCCGACCACGCCCAGCGTGGTGCCGATCGGAACTTCGAAGGACAAATCCTTGATCGCCGGAGTGGCGCGCCGCGATAAGTGAAGCGCACGTTGGAAGAACTCCACGTGTCCTTCCAGAGGCTTTCGCACGCCGCGATTCGACCTTACCTTCTTCAGCGGGACGATTGACCATGTCGCCGACGATCTGCGCACCGCGCCACGCGCCTCGTCCAACTGGTTGATCAACTGGGCCATTTGCATCAGGGGGCCGGCGACACGTTGGGACAGCATGAGAAAGACGAAAAGCGAACCGACGAAATTCTGATCCTTGGTGGTCAAAGCCAGGTAGACGCCAAAGGCGAAAGAGCCATTGACCGCTAGGCGTTCGAGCGGCCGCACGCCGGTCTGAATCAGGGTGGCGATATAGCCTTCCTTGAGCTTGAGCTTGGCGATTTTGGAGATATGCACGTCCCACTGAGCGAGCTGAGACGGCTCCAGCGCCAGGGATTTGATCGTGCGAATCCCTGCGATCGCCTGAACCATAAAGGCGCCGCGCTGCGCCCTCGGCGCCGATTACCGCGCTGTAAGCCTTGCGATAATAGGGCATGATGAACAGCAGCCAGCCCACGATCAGGCCGCAACACGCCAGCACGATCGCGGTCAGCGTAGACGAATAGGCAAGCATGACCGGCAGGAAGAAAAGCAACGTCATTGAATCGAGGATGGTCCCGAACAATTGCCCCGTCAGAAAATTACGAATACGCCAGATTTCATTCATGTCGCGCGATATAAGTCCTACCGAACGCGTTTCAAAATACTCGATCGGAAGATGAAGTACTTTGTCAAACATATATTCTGACAGACGAATATCTATCCGCGTCGTCAGGATCTGCAGCAAATAGCCGCGCAAAAGCGTGAAAGCTGCTTCCAGAACCGTGACCAGGCCCATCCCGATGCAGACCACCGTGAAGGTGCTCATCGAACGGTAATAGAGCACTTTTGCAGTAAGGACGTTGCCAAAAGAAGATCGGCGCCAGGGCGAACAGGCTCAGGAACATGGCGGAAATGGTGAGATCGCGCACAAGCCGGCGTTCGCGGAAGATCAGTGAGGTGATCAAGCCGAAGGAGAAGGGCTGCTCCTCGTCCGCGATGTCGTAATTCGCGCCGCAGCAAAATCACTTCGCCACCCCAGGCCTCCTCGAGCATGACGGACGGTCGACGACAAAAATCGCATCGGGCGAAGATTTGGGATCGCGAAGCCACTGCGATCGCCCGATCGTCGTTGCTCTCGACGAACTCCAGCAATCAGAAAGGCGCCGTTCTTCAGCCGCAGAATGGCCGGCAGGGCTCTGTCCAGCTTGGTGAGCCCGTTCCAGTCCAAGGTTACAGCCTTGGCCTTGAGGCCGCAACCGCGCGCGCAATGAACCAGTTGCGCTATCGAGATATCTTCGCTGGCCAGCGCATTGTCCTGCACGATCTGGCGAACGGTCAGTTGCAATCCATGCTGGCTCGCCAACGGCGACCAGGCAATCAAGAGCGGATGTTTCAGGCGCGCTGGAAGCGCTCGGCCAACGTTGCATCGTGCTCCGTCACATCCGCCCCACAGGTTATGCTAAACCGACCATTACCCGAAAGCGTCCTCGAGGCATCAAGACTAAATAAACCAACAAGCTCACCGCTTTCCATGTCTTATGTTGAAAGCACTTACCCAAGAGGTTCACGGCAGTCTCGTGGCGATGGTTAATATTGTTTATTTTCGTCTCGCTTTACCGGACGCAATAATTCTTAGATACTCCAACTTCCGCCAGCGTCGTCGACAGCGGCGCCTCGTGGTTTTTCGGAATCCGGCCGCCCGGCCAACTGCGTGGTCTCAGCGACGGACGAACAGGAGCAAGCGGCGAGCTTCGGTCTGGACAGGGTCGACGCATCTGGTATCGCAACCGTTAACGGCCCGGCGCTCCGCAAGCGCACGAATTTCTTTTCCCAGCAGGCTTCCGAGCCCTGGCGCATTCAAGGCGTCAAGGCGGAGGGCCTTTCGAACACAGGATGCAGGCGTGCAAGTTCTCGTTCGCGATAACAATGTCGATCAGGCGCTGAAAGCCCTCAAGAAGAAGATGCAGCGCGAGGGCATTTTCCGTGAAATGAAGCTGCGCGGCCATTATGAAAAGCCGTCGGAAAAGCGCGCGCGCGAACAGGCCGAGGCCGTTCGCCGCGCCCGCAAGCTGGCGCGCAAGAAGATGCAGCGCGAAGGCCTGCTGCCGATGAAGGCCAAGCCCGCGGCGCGCTAAGAAAAAGCCGCGCGGCGCGCTGAGAAAAGACCCGCGGCGCGCTAAGAAGTCCGCGGCGAGCTCAAAAACCTTGGCGCCCTTGCAATATTTTCGCGCCCTTCGCTTCGGCGGAGGGCGTTTTCGCTTTGCGCCTGTCTGCTTCATGCGCGTCGACGCTTCGCGCGCAGCTTTTTGGCCCGGGTCCGAATGCGGCGCGGCTTGGTTAAGAAATTGTTCAGCCTGTCGGGTTTAGCTTGCGCCTCGCCGCTTTCCCGCCGCAAAGCGCCCTTAAATGCCGGCGGAAAATAGCTGAAGCCGAGACGCGCGGGCAAATGGCGCGCGAGCGAATACTGATTTGAAAGAGACGGGATCGAACTCCTAATGGCGGCCCATCACAAATTCTTGCTTATCGCGGCATCCCTGGCGCTGACGGCCCCGCTCGCCGGTTGCGATTCGATGACCGGGCTTTCCGGCGGCCAGCGCAGCCCCGGCTTTGCGGAAACCTCGAGCGCCGATCCCAAGGCGGTGGAAGCCAATATCGATTCGCTGAACCGCGTGGTCGAGTCCCACCCCAACGACCCCGAAGCCTACAACACCCGCGGCGTCGCCTATGCCAAGATTGGCCGCTTCGACCAGGCCATCGCCGATTTTTCGCAAGCGGTCCGGCTCGATCCCCGTCACGCCTCAGCCTATACCAACCGCGCCCTGGCCGAGCGTCAGACGGGCGCGAACGACGCCGCCCTGGCCGATTTCACCCACGCCATCGAGTCGAATCCAAATCACGGCCCGGCCTATCTTGGCCGCGCCAATCTCTTGCGCGCCCAGGGTCAGCTGGACGGCGCCCTGCGCGACCTCGACCAGGCGATCCGTCTCAACCCGGAAAACGCCCAGAGCTTTCACGCGCGTGGGCTGATTTATCAGAAACAGGGCCAGCACGAGCGCGCCATCACCGATTTCGACAATGCGATCGACCGCGATCCCTTCGCCGCCGCGCCATATCAGGCCCGCGGCCAGAGCCTTCTCGCGCTCAATCGCAACGACAAGGCGATCGAGGATTTCAACGCCGCGCTCAATGTCGACAACCATAACGCCGACGCCTGGGCCGGCCTCGGCGTCGCATACGAGAAAAAGGGCGACCGCCAGAAGGCGGCGGAGAATTACCAGCGCGCCCTGTCGCTGAATTCCGACAATGCGATCGCTCGCGCCGGCATGAGTCGCCTGCGGGGCTGAGAGGCCTGATCCCGACTTATTCGACAGTTGGAACCGACGGCCTCGCCAGAGGGGCGAATTGCGCGCAGACCGCCTCATAGACCTGGCGCTTGAACGGCACGATCAGTTCGGGCAGCCGCTCGATGCGCTCCCAACGCCAGGCGTCGAATTCGGCCTTGTGCCGGCCGCCATCCGGCGTCGCAATATCGATTTCCTGGTCATCGCCGGTGAATTGCAGGGCGAACCATTTCTGCGTCTGGCCGCGGAACCGGCCCCTCCAGGTTTTCTTGGTGATGTCGCCCGGCAGGTCATAGCTCAGCCAGTCCGGCGCCTCGGCCAGGAAGCGCACGCTGCGCACGCTGGTTTCCTCGCGCAATTCGCGCAAGGCGGCGCGATAGGGCGTTTCGCCCTCGTCTATGCCGCCCTGCGGCATCTGCCATTCATGTTCATTCGGAGCAATGTCCGGCGAGCGTTTGGCCTTGCGGCGGCCGACGAGGACCAGGCCCTGGACGTTGATCAGCATGATGCCGACGCAGGGGCGATAGGAAAAGAAATCCATTCCGCCGTCACCTCTTTTCGTTCGCCGTCGCGCCTTGCGCGCGGATCGCCTCGGAAACCGGGATCAGCGCCAGGCCACGCTTCGCGAGATCCGCCGCGAATCGGGCAATTCTTTCGTTGGACGCCGGCAATCCCGAGGCGAAGCCGACCGCGACGCCTTTTTCGCGGGCCAGATTTTCCAGGCGAAGGAGCGCCGCGTCAATCGCTTCAGGCCGTTTTAACTCATCAAGGCGGACGTCCGCCTTGATGAAGCCCACGCCCTTGTCGCGGGCGATCTCCGCGACCAGGCTCTGCGGCGAGGAGGCGTCGTCGACATAATCCAGCCCGCGCTCCGCCAATTCCCGCATCAGGGCCTGGGTCGCGGCCGAATCGGCGGTGAAGCGGCCGCCGAGGAAATTGACCAGTCCGACATAGCCGACGAAGCGCCCCATCTGCCAATGCAGGTCTTCGGAGGCCTTTTCGATGTCGCCGACCTGCAACACGTGCGGCCCCGGCGAGTCCGCGGCGTCAAATGGCTCCATCGGGACCTGCAGCAGGATTTCATGTCCTGACTCGCGCGCCGCCGCCGCCTGCTGCTCCGCCTGGGCGCCGTAAGGCGCGAAAGCCAGGCTGACGGCTGCGGGCAGGCGCTGGATGGCGTCATCGGTCGCCGTGGGATTGAGGCCCATGCCTCCGACCAGAAGCGCGATGCGGGGCGTTCCCGGCTTGATCGGCGGCGAAAGGGAAAGCGGCCGGGCGTAGACTTGAGCCGCCGTAGCGCCATCCTTGCCGCGCCGCGGCAACAGCCCATAGCGGCTCTTCTCGACCAGGCGCCGGTCAGGCGCCGACGCCAGCGGCCGGGAGCCCGAAAAATCCGGCACCTGGATGATGACCGCGCCGGGGGCCGCGGCGCCGCCGCGAAAGACCTTGACGCCGCTTTCGATCTCGACCTGTTGCGCCGTCGAGACGCCATCGGGCCGCTCGCCCGGCGCCGCCGCCACGGCTGGCGGCTGCGGCGGCTGCTGGGGCGGCGACGGAGGCAAGGGCTGGATCGGAACGACGGCCTGCGGTTCGCCTCCGGGCGCGCCGCCCGATCCGCCGCCTTTGACCGGCCAGGAAAGCGACCGCGACAGCTGCGCCCGCCGCCAGCACAAAACTCGCGGAAATCCACGGCCGCGCCCGCCCCGGTTTGGGCGGCGGCTCCCGGTCAACGCCCAGCGGGCGATCGAGATCGTCGAGCATGGCTCATTTTCCAGGCGAATCAGGCGGCGCGGTCAGCAAGGCTACACCTTTTTCGCACGACCTGCGCCCGTTCGCGCGAAAACGCCGGGCGCGTTGACCCAAAAAAACGCCGGCCGCGAAGCATCGCGGCCGGCATGAAAAAAACGCGCGCCGATCAGTTCGGCTTGTCGGGCGTCGGGCCGGGCTTGAGGACCGGTTCTTCCGAGCCGACCGGAGGAAATCACCACCGGCGCCGCAGGCTTGGCTCCGTCGGTCTTCGCGGCGTCGCTCTTGGCGAATCGGTCTTGGGCGCGTCCGCCTTGGCCATTTCCGTCTTCAGCGCCTCGACCGTCTTCACGCCGCGCAGCAGGTCCAAGGCGGCGTGCAGGGCCTTGTCCTTGGATTCGTCCGCCGGGACATAGGCTTGCGAGCCATGGCCCTCGTCGTCGCCATTCTTCAGATGGCCCTTGAGCGAGGCTTCGCCCTTGGTGTCGTCCTTGCCCTTGAGATCGTCCGGAACATCCTCCAGCACCTGCACGTCGGGCTCGATGCCCTTGGCCTGGATGGAGCGGCCCGAAGGCGTGTAATAGCGCGCCGTGGTCAGGCGCAGCGCGCCATTGTTCTGGCCGAGCGGGATGATGGTCTGCACCGATCCCTTGCCGAAGCTGCGCGAGCCGATCAGGGTCGCGCGCTTGTGATCCTGCAACGCGCCGGCGACGATTTCCGACGCCGAGGCCGAGCCGCCATTGATCAGCACCACCACCGGCTTGCCATTGCGAGAGGTCGATCGGCCGGGCGTTGTAGCGCTGGGTTTCGTCGGCGTTGCGCCCACGCGTGGAAACGATCTCGCCGTGGTCGATGAAGGCGTTGACCACCGCCACCGACTGGTCGAGCAGGCCGCCGGGATTATTGCGCAGGTCGAGCACATAGCCCTTGAACTTGTCGGCGGGGATTTCGTTCTGGAGCTTCTGGTCATCGCGTCCTTGAGGCCGTCGAAAGTCTGTTCGGTGAACTGGGTGATGCGGATATAGCCGATGTCGCGACTGGTCGACATGCGAGCGCACCGACTTGATCTGGATGACGGCGCGGGTGAGCGTGACGTCGATCTTGTCCTTCTTGGGACCGCGCAGCAGCGTCAGCTTGACGTTGGTGTTGACCTCGCCGCGCATCTTGTCGACGGCCTGGTTGAGGGTCATGCCCTGAACGTTCTCGCCGTCGATGGCGGTGATGAGGTCGCCGGAGAGGACGCCCGCGCGCGCCGCGGGCGTGTCGTCGATCGGGCGCCACCACCTTGACCAGCCCGTCCTCCTGCATGACCTCGATGCCGAGGCCGCCGAAGGCGCCGCGGGTCTGGACCTGCATGTCCTGGAAGCTCTTGGAGTCCATGTAGCTCGAATGCGGGATCGAGCGAGGTGAGCATGCCGCTGACCGCGGCCTCGACCATTTTCTTGTCGTCGGGCTTCTCGACGTAATCGGTGCGGACCTTTTCGAACACGTCGCCGAACAGGTTGAGGTCGCGATAGACGTCGGAAGCGGCGGCCGCCGCCGAGCCGCCATGACCTTCGACTTGGCCCAAATCGGGTCCGCGCGCCAATCGAAACAGCCGAAGCGCCCAAAACGGCGCCCAGCAAGACCAGCGATGTTTTGCGCATTATCCGCGAACCCTCAGATTGTCCGGCTTCGTCCACCATGGACCCGGATCGATTGCCGCCCCGTCTTTTCGAAACTCTACATACAGGACCGGTTGCGTCGCGCCAATCGCGACGGTCGCCGCCGTTTTCGCCGTTCCATCGCCCATGGAGCCGACGGGTTCCCCGGCGAGGACAAACTGTCCCACCGCCACGTCGATCCGCTCCATGCCCGCCAAGACGACATAATAGCCGCCTCCGGCGTTGACGATCAAGAGTTGGCCATAAGCTTCGCCAAGGTCCCGAGAAGGCGATATATCCATCACTCGGCGCCGAAACAATGGCGCGCGGGCGCGTCGCTAAGAGAAAGTCCCTTCTCGACGCCGCCAAATTCGCTCGACGCGCCAAAATATTTGATCACCGCCCCGCTTGCGGGCAGGGACAGCATGCCCTTGGCGTCGGCGAAGGCGATGGCCGGGGCGAGCCGCGCCGGATCGCGCTGGCGCGGATTGGCGAATCGCGCCTTGGCTTCGGCCGCGGCCTCAGCCGAGAGCTTCCCCCGCTCCTCCTCGGCCTTGCGCGCCAGATTCCGCCGCCTTTTTCGCGCGAATCCAGCTCGCTCTCCATGCGCGCCAGCAAGTCTTTCAGGCTGGCCGCCTGGCTGGCGAGGGCCTGGGCGCGCGCGCGCTCGGCGGCGAGCGCGCCTTCGGCCTCGCCGATCGACTTCTGCCGCTCGGCGATCAGCGCCTCCAGCCGCGCCCGCTCGTTGCGCCTCGTCTGCAACTCGCCGGCGAGGCTCGCGCGCTCGGCTGCGATCGAGTCGCGCAGCGTGACGAGATCCTGCAGGTCGTTGGCGAGGGCCTCGGTCTCGCCGCGCAATTGCGGCAGCACCGCGCCGAGCGCCATGGAGGCGCGAATGGCGCGCAGCACGTCCGAAGGCTCGGCCAGCAAGGCTGGCGGCGGTTTCCGGCCCATGCGCTGCAAGGCGGCGAGCACCTCGACCAGCACGCCGCGCCGGGCGTCCAGCGAGCGGCGGATCGCCGCCTCGCTGCCGGTGAGCGTGTCGAGCCGATTTTGCGCCTCGGCGGCCTTGGTTTCGGCGTCATCGATCTTCTGCCTGGCGTCGAGCAGGGCTTTGGTCAGGGCCGCGCGGTCGTTCTGGAACGAGGCGATTTCCGCCTCGATCTTTTTGCGCTGCGCCTCGGATTGCGCCAGCGTGTCCTGCACGCCCTGGTAATTCGAGACGCTGCGCGTCGATATCGGCGGCCTTGGGGTCTGCGGCTGGGCAGCCGCAATCCGGAAATCGGCGCGTCGCAGGCGTTTGCGCCCGCGAACCGGAGCGGCGACGAGCAACAGGCAGGCGGCGACCGCTGCGCAAGAGCGACAAAGCCTTGCGTTTTTCACAAGCCGCCAAGTCTGCATGCCGCCACCGCTAAATCCTGCAAATCGCCCCGGGACAGATTAAAGACGCGCCTTGCGCCGGCAATGGGGCAAAGGCGATTTATTTTGCAAAGCGCCCCGCTATCCATTCATCACGATCTGGGCCACCGGCGCGGACAGCCGATAGACCACGCCCTCGGGCGCGAAGACCAGCTCGCTTTCGCCCTGGATCGCCGAGGGCGCCATCCGGTTCAGCACCGAGCTGCCGAAGCCGACGCGCGCCGGCTTGAGGACCGCGGGGCCGCCGCTCTCCCTCCAGGTCAAAGTGTAGATCCCGGTCGCCGGATCGAGTCTGGAAGCGCAAGTCGACCTTGCCCGGCGGGAACCGACAGCGCGCCAAACCGCGCGGCGTTGGTCGAAAGTTCGTGCAGCGCCAGGCCATAGGCTTCCGCCGCGCGCGGATTGATCTCGATAAAATCGCCGGCCACCGAAATCCGGCCGCGCGTCTCCTCGTCGAGGTGGCTGAACTGGGTCCGGGTGAGATCGGCGATCTGCACGCCGCGCCAGTCGCGCGACACCAGCAGATCATGGCTGGAGGCGATCGCGGCGAGCCGCGCCATGAAGCCTGTCGATGAAGAGTTCCGGCGACTCCGCCAGCCGCGCCGTCTGTCGCGCCACCGCCTGCACCACGGCGAGCATGTTCTTCGAGCGGTGATTGACCTCGCGCAGCAGGAATTCGATATGCTCGGCGGCGCGCATCAGCGGCGCGACATCGCGGTAGATGGCCGAAATGGCGACGACTTCGCCGGCTTCGTCATGGATCGCGGCGGTGGAGACGGAGAGTTCGAGCATTGCCCGTCCTTGCGCCGCCGCCGCACGATCTGCCCTTTGGTCGTGCCCGATGCCCGGCCTGGCGCAGCTTTTCGTCGAATTGCGGCACAGAATTCCTCCGGCACGATCAGATCGGCGAGGCGGCGCCGGTCAATTCTGTCCGGATCATATTGGAAAAAGTTCGCAAAATGCGCGATTGGCGGTGAGCACGAGGCCATGCGTGTCGACGCTGACGATGGCGTCGGAGGAGTTGGAGACGATCGCGGCCAGTTGTTCGGCCGCCTGTTTGCCGCGCCGCAATTCCGCCTCGTTCAGGGCGCGCTGTTCGCCGCGAAAGGCGGCGAGCCGAATCGCAGAGGGCGCGCCGCACCTCGTCTGGGCCGCAAGGCGCAAAATTGAGCGTAGACCGGCAAGGAGGCGCTCCGGTCTTCGCGACGGAGCAGACATGAAAATCTCTTCGGCCGCCTCGCCGCGCGCCAGAGCCTGCGCTCAGGTCCGGCGAAGATGCGGCGCCGTCGCCATCCAGAAGATCGGCGAGACTTCTGCGTTTCGATCAGATCCTCCGTCTGGAAACCGGTCCAGTCGAGGAAGGCGCGGTTGAGCTCGCAGAAAAGGCCGTCGGGCGCGAGAAGAGCGAGACCGCAGGGCGCAAGGTCGAAAGAGTCGTCGGCAATCATGCGTCGGGCGTTGCTCCTGCGCCCAGATTTTCGCCTGAGTTTCAACCCGAAAAAGGCGCCTCCGGTTTCATACCACGTCTGGTCCGCAGTTTACGCCCGATGATAGGGATGGCCGGAAAGAATGGTCATGGCGCGGAAAATCTGTTCGGCCGCCAGGGCGCGGACGATCTGATGCGGCCAGGTCATCGCGCCGAAGGCCAAAGTCAGGTCGGCTTTTTCGCGCAAGGCCGGGGTCGAGACCGTCCGGGTCCGCCGATGACCAAGGCGCAGGCTGTCGCGCCGTTGTCGCGCCAGTCGCCAAGTTTTTTCGCGAAATCTTCGCTGCTGAGCGCCGGCGCCGCGTTCGTCGAGGCAGATTTTACGCGCCTGCGCCGGAAGCAGGGCCTGCGATCGCCGCGGCCTCCTCGGCTTTGCGGTCTTCGGGACGGCGGGCGCGCAATTCGTCGATCTCGCGCATTTCGAAACCGGCCAGAACCGATGTTCCGGCCCGACGCGACGCAGCGCTCGGCATAGCGCGCGACCAGTTCGCGCTCCGGGCCGGCTTTCAGCCGCCCGACGCCGATCAGCAGGAGCTTCATCGCATTCGGCCGTCAAACGCGGATGGCCGGGACAAGCCCGGCCATCCGCGCGCGTGTGACAGCCGCGAAGCTTGTCACGCTTCCGGCCGCTTTTCGCCGGGGCGGTCGACGCCCCACATTTTTTCGAGATTGTAGAACAGCCGCACCTCCGGCCGGAACAGATGGACGATGATGTCGCCCGCGTCGATCAGCACCCAGTCGCAGGCGGGAACGCCCTCGACCTTCGGCGTCGGCGCGCCGACGTCCTTCAGCGCCCGGACCACGCGATCCGCGAGGGCGCCGACCTGGGTGGTCGAGCGGCCGCTGGCGACGATCATCAGATCGGCGATCGAAGTTTTGCCCATGAGGTCGATGACGGTGATGTCCTCCGCCTTCAGGTCGTCCAGCGCGGTCAGGATGGCGCGGGCCTGCGGATTCAATTCGGCGGGGGCGCCGGCGGCGGGTCTGGGCTCCGCGCCCGTAACTGTGGTTCGGCTCAGCGTCAATATCCTCTTCTATTCTCTACGCAAGACATTTGCAGCCGCTTACCCTTATCAGAAAACTCTGCGACTTCCCGGGAATAAGCGCGCCGCGGGCGCCTCAATGGCCTAAAATGGCGGCAAGCGGGCAAAAGATCAATGACCTGCCGGAGATCAATGACCTGCTGGCGCATCGGCGCGCTGCGCCCGCAATTGCGTGGAAGAAAGTTTCGAGCGCGGGCCGTGCAGCACGATCAGGGCCGGCGGCTTGCGCAGCGGCAGGGTCGACGCGAGAGATTCCGGCAGCCGGCGGCGCTCGAACCATGCGGAAGCCAATCCATGCACGGCCAGATGGGTCGAGCCGGGACGGTCGACGACCAGGATCGGCATTTTCCGCGCGATCTCGCGCCAGCGCCGCCAGCGGAAGAAGGCGGCGAGATTGTCCGCGCCCATGATCCAGACGAATTTCACCCCGGGACAGGCGCGGCGCAAATGTTCGACGGTCTGGTAGGAATAACGGGCGCCAAGCTCCGCCTCGAATCCGGTGACAATGACGCGGGGATCGCGCGTGAGCTTTCGCGCGGCGGCCATGCGTTCCGGCAGGGACGGCAGGTTTTCGACGGATTTCAGCGGATTGCCCGGCGACACCATCAGCCACAGCCGGTCCAGCCGCAGCCGGCGGATGGCGATGGCGCAGACCAGGGCGTGGCCGGCGTGCGGCGGATTGAACGTGCCGCCGAACAGGCCGATGCGCATGCCGGGCGCGTGCGGCGGCAGTCTCATTTGCGGGACTGCTTCACTTGCGCGTCTGCCCGTCGCCGTGAACGACATATTTGAACGAGGTGAGCTGCGCCACGCCGACCGGTCCGCGCGCATGCATCCGACCCGTGGCGATGCCGATCTCCGCGCCAAAGCCGAATTCGCCGCCGTCGGCGAACTGCGTCGACGCGTTGTGGATGACGATCGCCGAAGTCCACCTCGCGCAGGAATTGCTCGGCCCTGGCCTTGTTCTCGGTGACGATGCAGTCGGTGTGATGCGAGCCGTAGGTCTCGACATGGCGAATCGCGCCGGCGACGCCGTCCACCAGCTTCACCGCGATGATCGCTTCGAGATATTCGGTCGACCAGTCCTCCTCGGCGGCTTGCTTCACCCTGTCGTCGACCTTTTGCGCCGCCGCGTCGCCGCGGACCTCGCAGCCGGCGTCGAGCAGGGTTTTGACCAGCGGCCCCAGCAGGCGATCCGCCGCCGCCCGGTCGACCAGCAGCGTTTCCGCCGCGCCGCAAATCCCGGTGCGCCGCATCTTGGCGTTGAGCAGGATCTTTTTCGCCTTTTCCAGATCGGCTTCGCCATCGACATAGACATGGACGATGCCTTCGAGATGGGCGAACACCGGCACCCGCGCCTCCGCCTGGACGCGCGCGACCAGGCTCTTGCCGCCGCGCGGCACGATCACGTCTATGGCGCCGTCCAGCCCCGAAAGCATGGCGCCGACGGCGGCGCGGTCGCGGGTGGGAATGAGCGCGATGCAATCGTCCGGCAGGCCGGCGGCGCGCAGCCCCTCGACCAGGCAGGCGTGGATCACCCGGGAGGAATTCCAGCTCTCCGAACCGGCGCGCAGGATCGAGGCGTTGCCGGCCTTGAGGCAGAGGCCGCCGGCGTCGGCGGTGACATTGGGCCGGCTTTCGAAGATCACGCCGACGACGCCGAGCGGCGTCGCGACCCGTTCGATGCGCAGGCCATTGGGGCGCTCGAAGGTTTCCAGCAGCCGCCCGACCGGATCGGGCAGAGCGGCGATGTCCTCGAGGCTTTGCGCCATGGAGGCGATGCGCGCCTCATCGAGCGACAGCCGGTCGAGCATGGCGGGCGCCAGGTTTTTGGCGCGGGCGGCGGCCATGTCCTGGGCGTTGGCCTGCAACAATTCGTCCCTGCTGGCGCGCAAGAACCCGGCGGCGGCGGCCAGCGCGCGGTTCTTCTGCTCCGGCGCCGCCAAAGCCAGCACCCGCGCCGCCTTGCGGGCGCGCCGCCCCAGCGCCTTCAGTTCGGCGTCGAGATCGGCTGTTTCATTGTCGGGAGTGATCGGGCTTTGCATCGCCATGGCTGCGGGTCGTTCCAAAAGATGTCGAGATATCCGGCCGCAGATTTAACAGATGCCCTCCCGAGCGCCAAATCTTCCTTGGCGGGCGCGTCTTTTCATGACAATGACCGGGTA
Organism: uncultured Alphaproteobacteria bacterium; assembly: GCA_963710275.1. Lineage (GTDB taxonomy): Bacteria > Pseudomonadota > Alphaproteobacteria > Rhizobiales > Beijerinckiaceae > Rhodoblastus. Next base: position 624,230 of record CAVPZS010000002.1, read on the forward strand.
TGTTCTGTATCGGGGGAGCACATGAACGAAGTTGAAGCCTCGCAAGCCGCGCGTCTCGCCGCCCTGCACCCCGCCGACGCCGTCGAAGCGATCAACGACATGGACGTCGACGACGCCGCGTCCCTGCTTGCCGAGATGGATTTTCACAAGGCGGTCGATATCTTCGACCAGGCGGGCCTCGAGCACGGCGCGGCCTTGATCGCCGCCATTCCGCCGGCGCAGTCGGTTCCCCTGCTCGCCGAGATCGCCGCCGACCGTCGCGCCGAAATCTTCCGCAAGATGCCGAGCGAGGAAGCCGCGACGCGCCTTGCGCTGCTCCCGGTGAGGGAGCGCGAGGAACTGGAGCAATTGCTCTCCTATCCGCCCGATACGGCGGGCGGCGTCATGACCACCGAATTCTTCCGCGCCCGCCCCGAGTGGACGGTGGCGCAGGGCCTCGAAGCGGTCCGGACCGGCTCATCGGCCTTGGAAACCGTCTACGCCCTTTATATCGTCGACGCCGAAGGGGTTCTGGTCGGAGCGATCTCGCTGCGCGAACTGGTGACCGCCGATCCCCAGGCGCCCATCCTGTCGATAGGCTCGGGCCGCAAGCCCTTTTCGGTGACGCCGGACGCGCCGCGCGAAAACGTCGCCCGGCTGATCTCGAAATACGACCTTTCCGCCGCGCCGGTGCTGGACCCCTCGGGCAAGATCCTGGGCATCGTCACGGTGGACGACGTCATCGACGCCATCGTCGAGACCGACACCGCGGACGCGCAAAAGCTGGGCGGCATGGAGGCGCTGGGCGCGCCCTACATGGCGACGAGCTTCGCCGCCATGATCAGGAAGCGCGCCGGCTGGCTCTGCGCCTTGTTCCTGTCGGAAATGCTGACCGCGAGCGCGATGCAGCATTTCGAAACCGAGCTGGAGAAGGCGGTGGTGCTGACCCTGTTCATCCCGCTGATCATGAGTTCGGGCGGCAATTCCGGCTCGCAGGCGACGTCGCTGATCATCCGCGCCCTGGCGCTCGCCGAGCTCAAGCTGAGCGACTGGTGGCGCGTCGCGCTGCGCGAACTGCCCTCGGGCCTGGTGCTCGGTTCGATTCTCGGCGTGATCGGCTTCATCCGCATCTCGCTCTGGCAGAAATTCGGCATTTTCGACTATGGCGAGCACTGGCTGCTGATCGCCACGACCGTCGGCGCCGCGCTGGTCGGCATCGTGACCTTCGGCTCGCTGTCGGGGTCCATGCTGCCCTTCGTCCTGCAAAAATTGGGCTTCGATCCCGCCAGCGCCTCGGCGCCCTTCGTCGCCACCCTGGTCGACGTTACTGGCCTGGTCATCTACTTTACCATCGCCAGCGTCATCCTGGGCGGAACCTTGCTTTAGGGCGCAACGTGAATCGCCATGTGACGCAAAGGAGATTTTAAAACTTCCCATGCCAGAGCCTTCGCCCGGCGCCGAAAAAACTTCGTTCGTTCAGCCAGAGACGCGACAAATGCGGTGAATTAAATGTGATGCGCGGCATCATATACAGACCGGGCGGCGCTCCCTAAGGTGGAATACGCGCGTTTAAAAAGTAAAATCGCCCGTGAAAGGACGATGGCCTATATGAATCCTGGGTTTCCCATCGTCGGCATCGGCGCTTCCGCCGGAGGACTTCACGCCCTGGAAAAGTTCTTTGGCGCCATGCCGGCCGAGCCCGACATGGCCTTCGTCGTCGTCACGCATCTCGCGCCCGGCCACAAAAGCCTCCTCCCCGAAATTCTGGCCCGTCATACGCCTTTGCCCGTGGAAGCGGCCGTGGACGGCCGGCAAGTGGCGCCGAACAGGGTCTATGTGTTGCCGCCCGGCGAAACCCTGACCATCGCCGACGGGCGCTTGCGGCTCGAGGAAATACCGCCCGATCGGCATGAGCGGGCGCCGATCGACATTTTTTTCAGCTCGCTGGCGCAGGACTGCGGCGAATACGCTGTTGGCGTCGTGCTGTCGGGCAGCGGCGCCGATGGCGTCCTCGGCCTCAAGGCGATCAAGGAGAAAGGCGGCCTGACCGTCGCCCAGACCATCTCCGAATCGAGCCAGGGTTTCGCCAGCATGCCGGACAGCGCCATCGCCAGCGGATTGATCGATTTTGCGGCGCCGGTCGAGACCTTGCCCGCCAGGCTCGTCGATCATGCCCGCGGGGTCGAGGAAGCGGAAGCTTTCGTCCGCGAGCAAAACGCCTCCACCCCCGGCCATGAAGCGGGGCTCTCCGCCGCGGCCGCGACCGACAGGATTTGCGCGTCGCTGCGCGCGCGGACTGGACATGATTTCAGCGGCTACAAGACGCCGACCTTTCTGCGCCGGGTCCATCGCCGGATGCGCATCCGGCAGCGCGAAGACCTCGCCGCCTATGCCGACCTGCTCGACAGCGATCCGGACGAGGCGATGCTGCTGTTTCGCGACCTGCTGATCAAGGTGACGAGCTTTTTCCGCGACGCCCAGGCCTTCGAGGCGCTGGCCAGCCAGGTCATTCCCAGACTGTTCGAGGGCCGCAACGCCTCGGATTCGGTGCGGATCTGGGCGCCTGGCTGCGCCACCGGCGAAGAGGTCTATTCCATCGCGATCCTGCTCCGCGAATACATGACCACATTGCGCGCCCCGCCGCGCGTGACCATCTTCGCCACCGATATCGACGAACCCTCGCTCGCGGTCGCGCGCGCCGGCCGCTACCCCGAGCTTCTGCTCGAAGGCGTGTCGCCCGAGCGGCGCGCGCGGTTCTTCTCCAGCGATGGCCACATGCGCGTCATCGCCAAGGACGTGCGCGACCTCTGCGTGTTCTCGTCGCAGAGCCTGCTGCGCGATCCGCCCTTCTCGCGCATGGACCTCGTCTCCTGCCGCAACCTGCTGATCTACCTGGGCGCCGAGGCGCAGCGGCAAGTTGTGCCGATCCTGCATTACGCCCTGCAGCCGCGCGGCTACCTGTTTCTCGGAATGTCGGAATCGATCGGCCGCTTCACCGACAAGTTCACGTCCGTCGACAAAAAACACTGCATTTACCAGGCGCGGGGCGTCGGCGCGCCGCGTTCGCATGCCGCTCTTCTTCAACGGCCTGCAGTCGCCGGCTTTTTCCAGCCATGTTTCCGACCGGCGCGCGCCCATCGGCGGTTCGGCCTTTCGCCACGGACCTGGAAGCGCGGGTCGCAGAGAAATTCGGCCCTCCCTATGTCGTCGTCAATACGGACGGCGACATCGTGTATTTTTCCTCGCGCACCGGCAAATATCTCGAAAACCCGCCCGGCGCCCCGTCGCAGCAATTGCTGACCGCGGCGCGCAGGGATTTGCGCCTCGACCTGCGCGGCATGCTGCGCGAGGCGATCGAGACGCGGCGCAGCGTGTCGCGCGGCGACCTCGTCATCGACGGCGAAGATGAAACCGTTTCGCTGACGGTGGAGCCCTATGATCAAGGCGAAACGCCGCTCTATCTGGTCGTGTTCAATCCGGGCCGTCCTTCCGCCCCGCCCGTCGCGGTCCGTTCGTCCGGCGACACGTCCCTGCTCGAAAGCGAATTGCGCGACACCCGCGAGCGCCTGCAGGGCACGATCGAGGAATATGAGACCGCGCTGGAACAGCTGAAATCGGCCAATGAGGAATTGATCTCGCTGAACGAGGAAATGCAGTCGAGCAATGAAGAGCTCGAATCCTCGAAGGAGGAGCTGCAATCGCTCAATGAGGAATTGCAGACCGTCAATCACGAGCTTTACGCCAAGATCGAAGACCTCGACCGCGCCAACGCCGACCTGAGCAACCTGTTCGAAAGCAGCCGGATCGCCACCATCTTCCTCGGCCGCGATCTCGTCATCCGCAGCTTCACGCCGGACGTGGCGCGGCTCTTCAACATCATCGCCTCCGACAAGGGGCGGCCGCTCTCGGACCTCGCGCAGAAATTCGATTATCCCGACCTCCAGGCCGACATTCGCCAGGTGCTGGAGACCGGCGTCCCGGTTGAGCGGCGCGTCCATGAAAGCCGTTTCGACGCGCCCTATTATCTGGCCCGGCTGACGCCTTATCGCAGCGCCACACAGAACATCGAAGGCGTGGTGGCGACCTTCATCGACATCACCAATCTCGCCAAATCCGAAGCGCGCCAGCGCACCCTGGTCGCCGAGCTCAACCACCGGGTCAAGAACGTGCTGAGCGTGGTCATCGCCATCGCCCAGCAAACCCGGGCGCGCCCTTCCGCCGCGGCCACCTTCATCCCCGACTTCATCGCCCGGCTGCACGCCATGGCGCGGACCCATGAGCTGCTGTCGAAACAGAACTGGGGCGAAGTCGCCATCGAAGAGCTGGTGAACCAGGCGCTGGAGCCCTATCTCCTGAACTCTCACGTCCGCATATCCGCATCGGGACCCTCGCGCCCGCTGTCCGCGAGAACCGCGCTCTGCCTTGGCATGGTCCTCGACGAACTGGCGACCAACGCCGTCAAATATGGCGCCCTGTCGAACGAAACCGGACAGATCGCGGTCGAATGGTCGGTGCAGGAAATTGGCGAGCCGACGCTCGTCTTCTCCTGGCGCGAGAGCAACGGGCCGACGGTCGTCGCGCCGGCAAAGAAGGGTTTTGGCCTGACCCTGGTCCAGCGCGAGATCGAATATGGCCTTGGCGGCGTGGCTGAGCTTGAATTCGCTCCCAAGGGCCTGACGGCGCGACTGCATATTCCGCTGACGGGCCCGATTGGCGAGCCGGCGAGGGAAGAGCCGAAATGACCGGACAGGCCTGCGCTGGACGCAACGTGCTGATCGTCGAGGATGAGGCGATGATCGCCATGCAGCTCGAAGACGATCTGATAGACGCCGGTTGCGCGGTCGTCGGTCCGGTTCCCAGCGTGCGCAGCGCCCTGCGGCTGATCGAACGGGAGCGGATCGACGCCGCGATCATCGATTATCATCTGGCCGACGGCGACAGCTGCCCGATCGCCGACATGCTGGGCCGGCGCGGCGTCCCCTTCCTGTTCATGACCGGCCACGCCGCGGAAGACCTGCCGCCCCGGTGCCGCGACATCAAGGTGCTGTTCAAGCCGGTGCGGGCGGCGGCGCTGATGCAGGCGCTCGCGGCGCTGCTCGAGGAGCCGACGCGGACCGCGGGGTGAGCGGCGCGATTCGTAATAGACAAGCAGGACGCAGCCATAGCGTTTACTGAACCCTTCGCTGGCGCCCTGCCTGTGCTGGAAGATGCGTCGCGACAGGTCGGATGTGACGCCCGTATAAAGGGCGCCGTTCCGTCGGTTGGCGAGGATGTAGATGGCGGCTTGGCGCATGTGGGCCTGGTAGGGGTCTTTGGCCTCAGTCTGGATTGCTTCGCTGTCGCTCGCAATGACGACCGATGCCAAAATTCGCGTGTCTCACAATGCGGCACAATGCGGAGTTATCCGAACCAAACGAAACCAGTTTGATCGAAAGCGATTCCTGCGGCGCTGTCATTGCGAGCGGAGCGAAGCAATCCATCCCCAGCTCTCGAGGATTGATTGCTTCGCTCCGCTCGCAATGACGCCGCCTCGGTTCAATCAGGGGCTCTAGCCGGACAAATACCACTTCTGATTGCGTATGGTTTCCGGGCGAAAAAACAGAAGAAAAACACGAAAAAAAGTGACGATTTTTGCGTTTTTTGCGTCATTTCTGACGATTTCCGGGCAAAAAACGACGGTTTTCGACCGCTGCAACCGATCGGTTGCAAGCGCGCGCAGGTTGCGATTTCATTCAAGACGCGAACAGCCTCATGTCCTGCGGGAGCAATATATCCGTCATCAAAACAATCAGTTATGAAAGATTCATCACAATCCCTGGTTGTCCCCGCTCAACAAGAGGTTTCACGTGGAACATAGCAAGAACAAACTTGCGTTCAGGTACCGAGTTTTTACTGCGCGCCTTGATGCTAGCCTGCAAAATCCCCGGCCAACGCCATGTCGTCGCGATGGATCATTTCCATCCGGCCCTCGACGCCGAGCAGCTTGGCGATCTCGCGCGAATTGCGGCCCATGATCTTCGCGGCGTGGGACGCGTCATAGCCCACCAGCCCGCGGCCGATCTCGCCGCCCTGCAAGTTGCGGATCAGGACGCAGTCGCCGCGCGAAAAATCGCCTTCGACGGTCTTCACGCCCGCCGGCAACAGGCTCGCGCCGCCGACGATGGCGCGCGCCGCGCCGTCATCGATCGTGACCGCGCCCTGCGGCGCCAGCGTGCCGGCGATCCATTTCTTGCGCGCGGTGAGCGGGGTCGAAGGCGTCAGGAACCAGGTGCAGGGCGCCCCCGCGCCGATCCGCGCCACCGGATTGTTTTCCCGGCCATCGGCGATCACCATATGGGCGCCGCCGGCCGTGGCGATTTTCGCCGCCTCGATCTTGGTCTGCATGCCGCCGCGCGACAGTTCCGACGCCGCGCCGCCGGCCATGGCCTCGATCTCCGCGCCAATGCGCGACACCACGGGAATCAGCCGCGCCAGCGGGTTTTGCGACGGCGGCGCGTCGTAGAGGCCGTCGACGTCGGAGAGCAGGATCAGGAGGTCGGCCGAAGCCATCGTGGCGACGCGCGCGGCGAGGCGGTCATTGTCGCCATAGCGGATTTCGCTGGTCGCCACCGTGTCGTTCTCGTTGATCACGGGCACGGCGCGGAAAACCATCAGGCGCTCGAGCGTTTCGCGAGCGTTGAGATAGCGCCGCCGCTGCTCGGTGTCGCCGAAAGTGACCAGAATCTGTCCGGCCACGATTTTTCGCTCGGCCAGCGCTTCCGCCCAGATGCGCGCCAGGGCGATCTGGCCGACGGCGGCGGAGGCCTGGCTATCTTCCAGTTTCAACGCGCCGGGAGGCAGCCCGAGGACCGCGCGCCCCAGCGCCACCGCGCCCGAGGACACCACCAGCACATCGGCGCCGCGCCGGTGCAGGGCGGCGAGATCGTCGGCCAGCCCATGCAGCCAGTCGCGTTTTACTTCGCCGCGCGCGCGGTCAACCAGCAGCGACGAGCCGACCTTGACGACGATGCGCCTGAATTGATCGAGATGCGGGAGTTCCATTCGTCGGTCCGATTACGGCCGCCAGGCGGGTGTTGGGGACAAGGCGAGCGCCTCCTGACGCCGCCCGAGCACCACTTTCCACACCTCGCGCAGAACGTCCACGACGCCTTCGCCCGACACCGCCGAAATCTTGTGGAGCGCGCGCGGTTTCTCGCCGTCCTTCAACTCGGGGCCGGCGCTGCGGATGGCGCGCTTCAGGCGCTCGACCTGCTGTTTCAGCGTGTCCGCGTCCACGGCGTCGATCTTGGTCAGGGCGACGATCTCAGGCTTTTCGTCGAGGGCGCAGCCATAGGCTTCCAGCTCGCCGCGCACGATCTTGTAGGACTTGCCGGCGTGCTCGCAGGTCGCGTCGATCAGATGCAGCAGCACGCCGCAGCGCTCGACATGGCCGAGGAAGCGGTCGCCGAGACCATGGCCCTCATGCGCGCCTTCGATGAGGCCGGGAATGTCGGCCAGCACGAATTCCTTGCCGTCGACGTTGACGACGCCGAGGCCGGGATGGAGCGTGGTGAAGGGATAATCGGCGATCTTCGGCCGCGCCGCCGAGACGCTGGCGAGAAGCGTCGATTTGCCGGCGTTGGGCAGGCCGACCAGGCCGGCATCGGCGATCAGCTTCAGGCGCAGGATGATCGTCGCGCTCCTCGCCCGGCTGGCCGGCGTTGGCGCGGCGCGGCGCACGATTGGTCGAGGTGGTGAAATGAAGGTTGCCGAAGCCGCCATTGCCGCCCTTGCAGATGATGGCGCTCTGGCCGATCTCGGTGAGATCGGCGATCAGGGTTTCGCCGTCCTCTTCAAAGATTTGCGTGCCCTCCGGCACTTTGAGCACGGCGTCGGCGCCGCGGCCGCCGTGGCGGTTCTTGCCCATGCCGTGGCCGCCGGTCTTGGCCTTGAAATGCTGCTGGTAGCGATAGTCGATCAGCGTGTTGAGCCCCTCGACGCATTCGGCCACGACATCGCCGCCGCGGCCGCCGTCGCCGCCGTCGGGGCCGCCGAATTCGATGAACTTCTCGCGCCGGAACGACACGCAGCCCGCGCCGCCGTCGCCGGAGCGGACATAGATTTTCGCCTGGTCGAGAAATTTCATCGTTTTGATCCGGCGCCGGAGGGCGCTGTTAACTCGTTAAATGCTGCGTTTCATTGCAAGGCTCTAATGGAGGCGAGCCTTGGCCGCAAGTTTTCGCGGCCCGGCGCCTGCCAGGCGCGACGCCGCAAGGCAAACCGCAAAGTCGGATTTCCGGCAAAGCGGCCCGGCCCCTCCGCCAGCCGCTCGACCTCGGCGAAGCCCAGTTTTTCCAGCAAGCCTCGCGCGGAAACATTGTCCGGCAGCGCCAGCGCGCCCAGTTCGTCGGCGTCGCTGACCAGGAAGAAGGTCTCGATCACCGCCGCCGCCGCCTCGCTGGCAAACCCCTGCCCCCAGAACGGCTTGCCGAGCCAGATCCCGAGCGTCGCGCGACCGTCCGCCTTGCCGATGCCGATGGCGCCGACGATCTTGCGCGGGCCGCTTTTCAGCGTCAGGACCAGGCGAAGCGCCGCGCCGCAAAAATTGTCCGCGCGGCTGCGCAGGATGAACTCTTCCGCGTCATAGCGCCGATAGGGATGCGGCAGGTCGGCGGTGGGGCGGGCGACCTCGCCAGTCGGCGGCAAGGGCGCCGAGCGCAGGTTCGTCGGCGATGCGCGGCCAGCGCAGCCACAGCCGCCGGGATTCGAGTCGAAAGATGTCGTCGCGGGCGAGTTCAGAGAACATTCATAAGGCTCCAGTCAAAAGCGAAAGGGGAAACGGGCGCCGTTTCCCCTTGAGCTTTCGCCGGATTCCGCCTGAAGATTGTGACCATCTTCGTGAGGGAACGTGGCCTTTTGGTCGATCCGGTTGCAACTCCGCGGTTACTCCGGCGGCTTCCGACATCTGCGGCTTCCGGCACGACATTGACGTATAGGCGCGGCCGTTGACGCGGGGCTTGAACAGCACCTTGCCGTCGACCAGCGCGAACAGGGTGTGATCCTTGCCCATGCCGACATTGACGCCGGGATGCCACTTGGTGCCGCGCTGACGCACGATGATGTTGCCGCCGACAACGTTTTCGCCGCCGAATTTTTTCACGCCAAGACGCCGACCGTCCGAGTCGCGCCCGTTGCGGGATGAACCGCCTGCCTTTTTATGAGCCATTTGTCCGCTCCGAAAATTTCTGCTGGCCGACCAGCGGCCCTTGTCATGTGCCCTGTGAAGCAAAGCCGGTCAGGCGACGACTTCGGTGATGCGGACGATCGTCAGGTCCTGACGGTGGCCGCGCTTGCGCTTCGAGTTCTTGCGGCGGCGCTTCTTGAAGGAGATGACCTTCGGGCCGCGCGCCTGCTCGACGATTTCAGCCTTGACCGAGGCGCCGGCGATGAAAGGCGCGCCGAATCTGGGCGGCGCCGTCCTTCTCGACCAGCAGGACATCGGAAAAGGTCACGGTTTCGCCGGCTTCGCCCGCGAGGGACATGACGGTGATCTGTTCGTTGGCGGCGACGCGATATTGCTTGCCGCCGGTTTTAATGACTGCGAACATCGTTTTTCCTCGTGTTCGATCCGGCTCTGCGCTTTGAGCGCGACCGGCTTCTTTGCAGTGGACCGGGTGGATGGACTTTTCAGTCCGGCTTGCGGGCGAAAATCAGACGCTGACAGGTCAGAGGCTGAAAAACGCAAAAATGCCGCGGCGGAAAGCCACGACAAACCGTTGGGTTTCCTAATGCGGCGGCCGCAAGGGCAGTGGCAAGCGGGAAGGCGGAAGTGCAGGAATTTTGCGCTTTCAGACGTTGAGGCCCTTGCGCCTTCGCTCGCGCCCATGTTATTGCGCCGCCTCAACCTCGGAAAGGCCCTGCGGCCTTCCGGACGCCTTGGATTGGAGAGGTGGCAGAGTGGTCGAAAGCACCGCACTCGAAATGCGGATGGTTTGAAAAAAATCAATCACTTACGGGATGCATTAGGGATAATAGGGACGATTATTAGGGACAGTCAACTCCCTGATTTTTCTCCCATCTATCCACCTGTTTTCCTCGAAAATAAACATTCAGGTCATCCTGCGAACGCGAAAAATTCGGCGCAAGCAGAAGCCCGAGGGCGTCGAGGGTGACCGGCTTCCCCGACGGCGTTGGTGACGTCGGGGATCGGGGCAGCCGCACGTGTCTATTTGTCGCCCACATCAGTGAGAAGCCGCGCGATCATGTGCGCAATTTCTCCCGCCTCTGCCTCTGTGAACCGCGTCGTTTGCCGGCCTTCCGATCCATCGTCGCCGAAATTGAGATAGCAGACGCCGCGACCGGTCGCGTCCTTGATCGTGAAGGATTCGGGGGAGCGGCTAATTTCGAGCGGCAGCGTAATCGGCAGCGGTGTGGGATCACGACTGGAATTGTCTTGGCGCGTCCATTTTCGCCCGAATGTTGTCCGCCCAAACTTATCGCGATGCGCCACTGCCAAATAATCCTATGATGTGAAAAATCACACGATCACAATATCACGGCCTTTATCGGCCTCACGCCGCTCTCACCGAGACTTAATGAAGGTCGCCCTTCGGAACCCCGCCTTCCAAGAAGCTCTTGATGCCCTCATCCTTGATCGCGCTCAGCGCCTCTGCAAGCGCCGCCTCGTCAGAGTCAATGGTTCTTCCCAGAGGGTGGAGCAGCCGTCACCGGCAACGATTTCCAGAGTCCAGTCGGCATCTTCAACGCGATATATGCAAACCTCGACGCGCTCGCCGTCTTCGTCAACGATACGAGAAAGCGGGGAATTTATGAGCTTGGGGTCGGTCATGCGCAAAATCTCAAACCGTGGGCCGGGATTGATAGCATAAATTCGGATTGCCAAAACAGCGCGACTTCCCGCGCAGCAGCAGCCAATTGGCTAAGGCATCTTGACTGCCACCCTCAATGTTCTAATTTCGTTCTAGTACGGATCGACGAACCTTTACGCTCCCGCGTCCGGGTAAATCGGGTCTCCCGAACTGGTGAGGAGGGACAGTTGGCCACCGTCACTTATTATGTCGCTCTCGCGTTTACCCGATCTGAGGACGGTGACGTCGTTGCCTGCGAGCCCAAAGAGGCCCAGAGCGCAGATCAGGCGATCCGACTGGCCAATTCTCTTGCGGCGATGGATGCCCACTGTGGAGCCATAGCGTTTTCGCGCACGGGCGATCCGGCGATTGGCGAATTCGACGACGCGGTCGTGTTGAAGACAGTGGGCGAGGTCGATGGCGGGCTGGTTGGAGGGTGACTGGTTTTCTGAGTGGCTGCGGAAGAAAAGCGTGGCATGGCCTATATTTGCCACCGAGTTTCGGCGTTGGAACAAATTGAAATTCGGCGAGGGCTCGACTAATGGATCGGCGGCGTTGGCTTCCGTCCGGCTTGCGTGTGACTTTTTTCACGTTAAGTCCAAAATCGTTAAGGTTGTATCCCGGCGGGCAGAACAACTCGTACAGTTGTCGACGATTTTTGCGCGCCGACGCCTTATCACAATGGGAAATCAAAAAACATGGCGAAGCCCACCACCAACTTTATCGATAAGCACGTCGGCATGCGCGTTCGTAGGGTCCGAATGTTTCGCGAGATAAGTCAGGCGCACTTGGCCTATTCCCTCAGCATTTCGCTTCATCAATTGCAGAAATATGAAGGCGGCTTTCAAAGGATCGACGCGGTCAAATTGCTGGAAATATGCAGAATATTCCAAGTGCGGCCCGCGTTCTTTTTTGACGATCTGCGGCTCAACGGGCCTCTCAAGGAAACCTGCATCGGTAAGGAAAACGACGCCCAAGAAGTTCGCAAAAATGGTCGCCCTAGCGCCCCAATTACTGCGCCGATCAAACTGGCTTTTAGTCGGGCGGAAGGCGGAAGCTAAAGCGGCAGACGCACGCGAGTTTTGCATGGACGCTTCCGCGACGAAAAAATAGCAGCGCACCGGAGGTGCGGCTACTTAAATGACGGTCGGGAGCGTTTTGGCACCCCGCTGAGATAAGGGGTCCCGCTTGGGAACAATAGCTTTCTCTCGCACTGGCGATCCGGCGATCGGCGAATTCGATGATGCGGTGGTGTTGAAAACGGTGGGCGAGGTCGATGGGGGTGGAGGGTGAGCCCGGACAGCGTTTTCACGGTCGCTGTTCTCCACAACTTAAGCGGCCCGGGTTAACACCACGGTTACCATCTCGGCCCTAGCGTCTCGTTGGCATCAGTCAGGAGAGGCGTGCATGTCCGAGACAGTAGTGGGTATCGCAGGTGATCGCATTCGCTCCATCGTCGAGCGCATCGAGATATCGAGGAAGAGATCAAGGCCCTGAACGAGGGCAAAAAGGAAGTTTTCTCGGAGGCCAAAGGCGAAGGCTTCGACGTGAAGGTAATCAAGGAAATCCTTCGCCTGCGCAAACAGGATAAGGACGAACGTGACGAGCATGAATCATTGCTTGATCTCTATCTCGCGGCGATGAAATCTTCCGAGGCAGCGCCAGCGAAGGCCGCTTAAAATTTGGGGAGCGGTGCCTATACCGCTCCCTGCCTTCCTTCGGGCCACCTCCGAGCGCGCACTCGACTGCCGACTGTTCGGTTCACGATGTTGGTCATCCGCTGCCCCCCCCCCCCGAGCGAACGCTGTCGATTTTGAATGCTTAGGCTAACACGCTGCTGCGCTGCAAAAGACGCGGCGATTACGTAGGTTTTGTTATGAAAATAGGCGCCCGCTGACCGTCTTGATAGGTCCATGAGAATGCTTCGACCTTGGCCTGCGCCTTCGGCATACTCGGGCGGCCGCCGATTTCGATCGCTGGCGCCGCAGGAACAGAAAAAGAGTTATCGCGCAGGATGGCGCCGTAGACCTCATCAACATCCGCCGCGCATAGAACACAACCAAACGGCAAAGCCAGAATGCGAGCTTCCCCTTCTTTGGCAGCGTCATCTCTCTATTTTACTTCCCGAAATTCCCGGCGCTACTTTCGGATCGACGCCGTCGAAAAAGATTGCGAAAATAAAACATGTCCGATAATCAGCGACACCGCTCACGTCGCGCAAATCCTATCGTCCTACCTGTCTAACAACACCGTAGCCCCGGCCGATCTCGGCACTGTGATTGAGACCGTCAAATCTGCCTTCGGTGTTTCCGGTGGCCTCGGCCTTTGTAGCTATAGGAAGTTGAAGAGACGAAGAAATTGGAACCGGCTGTTCCCGTGGAAGCCGTGACTCCCCGGACGCGCTGACATGTCTTTGCTGCGGCAGACAATTCAAATCGCTCAAGCGTCATCTCCAGTCGGAGCACGAACTTTCACCCGAGGAATATCGTGCAGCTTTTGGTCTGAAAAGCGGTTACCCGGATCGTCGCGACCGGACTCTCGCGCCAGCGCTCGTCTTTGGCGCTGAGACCGGACTGGCCGAAGTCTTCGGAGCGGGCCGCTGCCAAGAAGGTTGTCGGGAAAAAGCCGGTCGCGAAAAAAACCACGAAAAAAACAGCGGCGGAATGAGTTGCCACGAAATAAGAAACCCGGCATTGTCGAGCTTTTTTTCATCAACCCTTCGGATGCAATTCGTGGAAGCTCAAGCGCGGTCGCCCGAGGGCGAGCAGAAAGCGAGCCGGTGACTCCGCCGTTGTATAAAGCGATCTATGTCGCTTCGACGTGGGTAATCCCATTGCTGCTGGCCATAACTTTGCACGAAGCTGCGCATGGCTATGTGGCGCGCGTTTTTGGCGATGAAACGGCATGGCGGCTGGGACGGGTTTCCTTCAACCCATTGCGACATGTCGACCCGTTCGGCACGGTGTTGCTTCCCACATTGCTCATTGCATCGCACGCGCCCTTTCTGTTCGGTTACGCCAAGCCCGTACCGGTGAATTTCGGGCAACTGCGCCAGCCACGCCGAGACATGATCTGGGTTGCTGCGGCGGGACCGGGCATGAACATCGTGTTGGCGATCACGGCGGCGCTGTTTGTTTATGCGGTCGGGATTTTGCCGTCCGGCGTCGATCGATGGGTTCTGTCAAACCTTGTCAACGCGATCAACATCAACGTCTTTCTCGCCGTGTTCAACATGATCCCGCTGCCGCCGCTGGACGGCGGTCGCGTCGCCGTCGCGATACTGCCGAAAGCGCTCGCGAAGCCGCTCGCCGCGCTGGAGCCCTACGGAATGATAATCATGATCGGTTTGTTTTTTCTGCTGCCGATCGCAGAGGCGAAAGTTGGCTTACATTTCGACCTGTTTGCGAACATCGTGACACGCCCGGCCAAAACGCTTATTCAAATGATCCTGCATTTCACTGGAATTTCCTGAAGGCTGCGACGACCAGCAACACCAATGTTTTGCCGCCGCCGGTGCCTGAGTTCGCTTTTTCGCCGACAACCCAACCATTGTCGGCCCGGCAAAATTCGATTGCGACAGCCGCCGTTACTTCCGAGCCTATAATTTTTCAAATTCGTTCATGAGCTTGGCAGCCGCATCTATATTTGATAATGTCCTTTATCCAGCATATGGAAATTTTGCATGAACTATTGTGAATTACGGCGAATTCGTAAAAGCCGTTGCGCCCGTGTTCACGGCAGGTGCTGCTTGCAAGGGCGCGTTTATCGGATGGCGAGGATTAGAGCATTCCCCGTCTAACCTGATCCATAACCGTCATGCCTGAAATAGTTTGAGCATTCTGGCGCACCAAACTCGCCGAGGATGACGCCGATACGTTCCCAAAGCTGATCGACGGTTCGTTCCTTGGCCTTGCGCAGCAGCGCCTTGAGCTTGGCGAACATCATCTCGATGGGATTGAGATCGGGCGAATAGGGCGGCAGATAGAGCAACTTTGCGCCGGCGTTTTCGATGATCGCGCGCACGCCCGGAACCTTGTGGGCGGGCAAGTTGTCCATGATGACGATTTCGCCCGCGGCCAGGGTTGGCGCGAGGCTCTGTTCGAGCCATGCCTGGAAGATGACTCCGTTCATCGGCTGATCGACGACCAGGGGCGCGGTGATCGCGTTGTTGCGCAGCCCGGCGACGAAGGTTGTCGTTTTCCAATGGCCGTGCGGCGCGTAATCGACGAGACGCTTGCCTTTTTGGCAGCGTCCGCGCGTTCGCGTCATCTGCGTATTTGTGCCAGTTTCATCAATAAATACAAGTCGGTCCGGATCAAGCGTCGGTTGCGCCCGTTTCATTCCTCGCGCGCCTTCGCCACGTCTTCTCGATGCTGCTCGCTGGCGTGCAGCGTTTTTTTTATAGCTGAGGTTGTGGCGTTGAAAGAACCGCGCAATCGAACTGTCCGTGGTTTTGACCTGACGCTCATCCAGAAGGCGGCCTTCAATCTCGGCCAGCGTCAGGTCGCTCTCGCTCGCAACCAAAGCCAAAAGCCATTCCGCGTGCGCGTCCAGCGGCGAGGCCCGCAACTTCTTGCCGGGCTTTTCCGCAAAGCTGCCCGTTTCCTTGAACCGCCTGAACCACTTTATCAACGATGATTTCGACACCAATAATTGCCGTGCCGCAGCCCGCCGCGACATGCCGCCTTCGACCAACGCAATCACACGCTTACGCAAATCGAAGGAAAGGCCTCGCGACATGCTGCGTCCCCAAATCAATGCGATGCGCAGATTCGCTCATTCGGGACCGCAAGGGAATCCCACTCCTGCAAAAAATACGAGTCAGACCAACCGGGGAATGCTCTAGAAAAGTGGCGATCCGAAACACTTGGCAAAAGGAAGGCCGAGATTGCCGAAGCGACTTTGGTCCATGTTTACGAAATGGAGGAAATTCTTAGATCGGCGCGGGCTCCTTGGGTTCTTCCTCATGAAACGACCCCGCGCGAGGCGCTTCGTAACGAAATCGCAACCGACCCGAATTTCGTTCCTGAAGCACGGCTCCTTGAACATCAGGAGTTTTTTGGCCGATTTCGTTCGCAGAGGTTTGCGTGTGCCGCCCTGTTCGGGCGCGACGCTGCCAAACCGCTTGATGAGCTTTGGAACGTTCGTTTGGAGATCAATAACGCGGTCGATAACTTACTTCGCAATAAGGAAATGGCCTCTGGAGACGCGGACGATAAAATTACTTGGAAAGAATGGCGATCCATCGCATTCCGACACAGAAAGCCGGAGGATGATGCATTAGGCAAGCGCATCGCAGAAAATGTAGCCGCGATGGAAGCAGTATGCCGTCCCGCCATCGAAGCGAGGGCGAAACCGTGATGAATGCAGTTGCCAATATTGCGAACCGAGTACCAGCCCTCATCCATTCGGCTGGATCGCGTGCGTCAACGCGCTTCCTCGAATTCTTCATCCTCAATGTCCGCAACCCGAACACGCGGCGTGCCTACGGGCGCGCGATTTCAGAATTTCTCGACTGGTGTATCGGGCACGGTGTCGCGTCGATCGTTGACGTACAGCCGATTCATGTCGGCGCCTATGTTGAAATGCTGACCCGAAGCCTCAGTGCGCCTACTGCAAAACAGCGCCTCGCTGCACTCCGTCATTTGTTCGATTGGATGGTGATCGGGCAAATCATCCCGACCAATCCCGCAGCCTCAGTGCGCGGTCCAAAGCACGTGGTCAAAGTCGGCAAAACACCCGTGCTTGATCCGGCGGAGGCCCGCGCGTTGCTTGACGCGATTGACGTCAGCACACCCGCCGGCCTCAGAGATCGCGCCCTGATCGGTCTCATGGTCTATTCCTTCGCTCGCATCGGTGCGGCGATCGGCATGAAGGTCGAGGACGCATTCATCCAAAACCGCCGGCTCTGGGTCCGGCTGCACGAGAAGGGCGGCAAGCTCCATGCGATGCCGTGTCACCACAATCTCGAAACCTACCTGCACGCCTATATCGACGGATGCGGTCTTGCCGACGATCCGAAAGGACCGCTGTTCCGGACGATTGGCCGGGGCACAGGCGAAGTTGTCACGCGAATCCCTGCCGCAGGCGAACGCCTATTCGATGATTCAGCGGCGCGCGCGTTGGCGCCGAAATCGCCACGAAAATTGGCAACCACACGTTTCGCGCAACCGGCATCACCGCCTATCTGAAGAATGGCGGCACGCTGGAAAAAGCCGCAGCGATGGCCAACCATTCATCGACGCGGACGACACAACTCTATGATCGGCGCCGTGATGAGATGAGCCTCGACGAGGTGGAGCGGATTGTGATTTGAGAGGACCGCGTCGCGCGCCGAATTCTTTGTGCCGTTTCGTTCTCTTGAGCCTGAGCTAAATCATTTTCGACGAATGGACGATCAGAATCGGCGAGCATGCGACCGTTTGCGCCTTTACCGATCGCAGTTACTGCCTCTACGGTGTGAAAATTCAGCCGTGGGGGCTAATTTGTCAAAGTCGTTTTTTGCTTCGTTCATTGTAGCAGTATTGGCGTTTTCCTCTGTTTTGCCCGTGCAGGCGCAGAACCAACGGGGAATCTTCAACATGCTCGGCGGCATGATGGGAGCGGCCGTCGCCCAAAGCGTCAGGGCGGAGTGGAACCGCCTTCCTGCTGATGAACTGAACTGCATTCAGGCCACGCTCGCTCAGCAAGGCGCATCGGTCGACCGCATGATTCAAAGCGGCATCCAGCCCAATGATCCTCAAATCTCTCGTATTCGATCTACCTGCGAAAACATTTTGTATCGCGAATTGCGCACCAATGTAGAATGCCAAATGAACACGCCAGCCGGACAGGTCACCTCGTTTTGTGACGAAGATTATGCCCGAAGCAATGGGCAGGGCAATTTTCAAAGAATTTCCAAAAGCGACGCTGCCCTTACCGCTCGCAACGGACAACCTCCATTAACGGCGCTTTTCGAACGCGCCGATGCGCGTTCCCGTCGCGAACAGATGCAAGCGACGGATTCAAACCTCACCAAAGTTCCGTCGCCAAATTTCAACTGCGCGAAGTCAAAAACGGAAACGGAATTTGCCGTGTGCCGATCGTACGACCTGTCCACGCTCAATTCTGAATACGGGGAACTCTACCGGCAGGCCACGTCTTTTGACCGAACCGGTTCCATGAAACGGCAGGTGCATCAGCTTTGGATTGACGGGAACGCCTGCGCCGGCACAACTGCGTGCATCGAGGCTAATTTAAATCACGGCATTGCATATTTAGCGGGTTACCTGCGACATAATGGCCAATCAGTTCAGACGAATGCCGAACGCGTCGAGGCTGAACGAAAGCAGGAAGAGGCGGCGGCTGCCGCTCAACAGGCGCGCGATCTCGAAGAATCCAAAGCGCGGGCAGAACAGGCCGCAGCCGAACGGGCCAAACAAGAAGCGGAGCGGACCCGCGTCGAAACCGAACAAAAGATGGCACTGGAAAGATTCCGCGCGGAGCAGGCGCAAAAGGCGGCGGATGCGGAACTCCAACGAAAAAAAGAACAAGCTGAAATCGAGTATCGTGATTTAGTCCACAAAACGTTCGGGTT
This sequence comes from uncultured Alphaproteobacteria bacterium, assembly GCA_963710275.1. Classification (GTDB taxonomy): domain Bacteria; phylum Pseudomonadota; class Alphaproteobacteria; order Rhizobiales; family Beijerinckiaceae; genus Rhodoblastus. The sequence continues at coordinate 642,632 of CAVPZS010000002.1, forward strand.
TGCTTTCCCCATTTTGGGTTGCGCATTGCTAGGCACAATTTTCTTCGTCGCGATCCGACGTCGAGCCAAGCAGGAATTGGACAGCGACGAGGTTAAAGGCAATGGCTGACGACTGGATCGGAACTTTGTCAGGGAACGAATTCTCGGATTGGCTCATCGACGAATTTCACAAACTGCGGACGTTGATCGGAACTAATTTTTTTTCGCTAAGCGAGCAAATTTGGGAGTCGGTCGGATCGATCTGTTTGAATCTGACCCTTCTCGAAATCCTTCTGATAGGCGTGTTTTTCGGAGTTCGAACTCAATTCTTTCAGCGCAATCTTGGGCGCATTGTGCCTGCCCATCGTCGTCTTCGTTGTCCACGTCATAAACAGACGGCTCTTCCGCACTTTCGACCAGTTCGTGCGCGGCAATCGACTGATTGTCACAGACCACAACATGACCAACGCGTTTGGCGTGATTGCACTGGGACCGGCCTTTGGCGGCCTCCCCGTCGGGCTGTATTTTTTTATGAAGCTTGAAAACCCGACATATTTGTATGCGGGTATCACCGTCGCACTGGTAGCCCTCTATGTGGCGTCCTTCATGTTAAATCCCGAAATATTGAATATCGAGGCTTCAGAGGAAGCATCAATCGGCGATAACGGGATTACTTACCTCTCGATCATGAACGGAATTGGGCCAGCGCGTCTGGCTCGCTTGGCTTACAACATCGCCCTGCTGAACGGGTTTTTTATGTTCGCGCATGGTTTTTTCGAAAAAGTTGTCTCTTCCAGCGTCGCACCAACTCTTTCGGTGTTTGACATCTCCGCAGCGGGCCTTGCGGGCACAGGAATCCTTGTCGCGATTGCCGCCGTCGCAATTCCGCTCCCCCTATTTCTTTACATCATCATCGTCCACGTTTTCCTCGATGCGCTTTCAAGTTTGGTACGCTCGAAGAACGTCATCAAGGGATCAGCAACGGCGATTATCTAACGCACTTGGTTTTATTCTCTCAATTTTGCGGAGGCATTCATGTCAGACGATTTTGTAAGAATCCTTTCGATCGATGGCGGCGGAATTCGCGGGATCATTCCCGCAATGGTGCTCAACACTCTGTTGAAAGGGCTGAAGGCGCAGGACGTCTTTCATCTGATTGCAGGAACGTCGACTGGCGGAATCATTGCGTGCGGACTTGCCAAGCCAAATCCGATGACGCTGACCGAAATCATCGCCCTTTATGTCGAGCACGGTGGAGAGATTTTCAAACCGGTGCCGCTTGGTGGGATTGACGGCCCGAAATACAGGCCCGACGCGTTAGTGAAATATCTTGGCCAAGAGTTTGAGACGACGCACCTTTCAGACATCAATGGAAACGGTGACAAGGCCGAACTTCTTATCCCTAGCTATGCGATTGGCTTGCCCGTGGAAAAGCCGCCCGGCAACTCTTGCGCTCCGATGTTTTTCCGAAGCTGGCAAGCGCGCGGACTTCAGCTGGTACACGGCGAAACAGCCGCCGAGAATGATTTCCGATTGAGTGCCGTGGCGCGAGCAACGTCGGCGGCCCCGACATATTTCCCCCCTCAGCAATTGTTTAATAAGGCGGGGCAGGAGTTCACGATGATCGATGGCGGAGTGTTCGCCAACAATCCAACGATGTGCGCCATTGTCGAGGCGCACCGGCTATATGGCACGCAAAAAGTCTTGGTTGTCTCGATAGGCACCGGAAGTCAGCCCACTCGGATAGACGCCAACGCCGCATTGACGTGGAACGAGCTGCAATGGTTGCAGCCAATTCTGACGATCCTGATGGACGGTAACTCGCAGACCACGCGCATCGAGGTCGACGAACTACTCGATGATAACCATTGGCGGTTTGATATTTCGCTCGCAACCCCTACCCCGCAGGGCGAGGCGGTTGACGCCGCGATGGACAACGCTTCGCCGAAGAACATCAAGGCACTCGAAGACAAGGCAAATCAGCTAATTGACACCAACTCCAATCAAATAAACGCATTGGCAAAATTGTTGTCTCCGCCGAAAGCCAGTTTTCAACCGTCCCAGACTGCGGCCGCGAAGGGTATGTTGGTTTCTGCCGCGACACCGCCACGCGCCTAACAAGGCTCATCGATGACCGCACGAATTTTCGCACAGGCGACTGTTGCCGTAATTTCGTTGACGGCCTGCATTTCGTCGGCGACCGCCGCCGATCTCATGCCGCTCAATCCAGACGTCAAACAAGCGTCGATCGCTACCACGATCTGTCAAACCGGCTGGACGCGAACCGTCCGCCCGTATGTTTCGACCATGAAAACCATCAAGGCGGAAATGCTTGCGGAAGTCGGAGAACCGATCGAGACAAAATCCTCCGCCGGTAGCCGGTCAAGCGCCGCCTTCTCAACGGTTTCGAACAATTGCCGGCGGCTGATCCCAACTCGACGCATGACGGCGCCGTTCATCCGCTCCAGCGCTTCGACGATGGCGGCGTTGGATTCGGCGAGCGAGAAGAACGTCCTGTTGCGCGAGTCGGCCAAGAATGTAGCTCTGGGCGAAGCGGACGCCCGCCTCGACCTTGGCCTTGTCGCGCGGCTTGTAGGGGCGTGCCGGCAAAACGCCGACACCATAATGGTCCGCCATCATGCCGTAACTGCGGTTGATCTCCGGGTCATAGAACGAGGCCTTGTGGACGCCGACTTTGAGATTGTCGGGGACGATCAGACTTCGGCACGCCGCCGAAGAAGCGGAACATCCGCACATGCGAGCCGATCCAGTCCGGCAGCCGTTGCGTCCAGCTCGCCTCGGCATAGGTGAGGCTCGAGGCGCCAAGCACGCCGACGAAGATCTCGGCCTCGCGGATCACGCCGGTGGCCGGATCGACGATCGGCGATCTTCTTGCCGGAATAGTCGACAAAGACCTTGTCGCCGGGCTCGTGGCGTCTGCCGCATGTCGGCGACAGCCGCCGCTCGAACTCCCGAAACAGGTCGCAAAACCGGCGAATAGCCATATCCCGCTGGATGCTGCGCGCGGTATTCCTCCCACAGAAATCTGAGATTGACGCCGGCCGCTTCAACTCGCGCGCCAGCGCCGCCCAGTCGGGCTCGGGGCGCCGGCGGAAGCCGCGCTCACGCCAGCCCGCGCGAACAGCTGTTTCCTCCAGCACCTCGTCAGTCAGCTCCGGCGGCAAGGGCCAGGCAGAGCCCCGACCGCCACCGCACGTTTCGATTCGTCTTGGACCGTGCGTGCGCGCCACGCCGATCATCCGGCCGATTTCGCGCGCGCTCATGCCGTCGCGTGACAGCCGCAGCATTGCCGCATCTGTCTCATGGTCAGCTCTCTCTTTGCCGGCATTCGGGCCCCCATGTTCACGAAGCTCCCGAATGCCTGATTGCTGACCCTGGGGCGTTAATTCTCCGCATCGCCGACCGGAGATTTGCCCGGCTACCTGACCGACTTCAAATCGGAATGGTGGCCGGCTTCAGATCGGAACGGTGGCCGGCTTCAAGTCGGAATACATGGCCGGCTTCGCGTCGGAATGCCTGGCCGGATTAAATTGGAATTCGCAGATAGCTGGTTGCGCCAATCGACGCGCCTCCAACTCGTCCCAAGTGCCAAGATTCTTCTCTCGTTCCTTCGGCCACTTGTCGACGCCGTAAAACGCACGTGCGCTATCCCGCAACGCTGGCGGATATTGGAACCGAACTGACCAGTTGATGGTCCCCGGCTTTTTACGCAAATAGTCGGTCTTCCCGCTTGCCACGCTAACGGCTCCTGTGTAGAAGGCTCCTCACTCTAATAGGGTCAGTCGTTAGGGACAAGCTATTAGGGTCAGCGTTAGGGATAATCGACCGCATCTAAAACTGACGCTAAAACAAAGAATTACACCTCCGGAGAGGTGGCAGAGTGGTCGAATGCACCGCACTCGAAATGCGGCATACGGGCAACCGTATCGGGGGTTCGAAATCCCTCCCTCTCCGCCAAAGTTCCCCTGAACCGTTGAAAATCCAGCCCACACAGGCTGTTTAAGGCCGCCGCCTGCAGGCCCGCGACGGCGCTGGCGTCGCTCAAATACAAAGATTACCGGTTCGGGCTTCGATCGTCGTTCCGAAGCCTGCCGGCGATAATCATTCGGCGACCAATGCATGCGCATGGCGGTTCTCGATTGCCCCATCAATATGTTCGGCCAGATAGGCGGCGTCGCGCGCGACGCCGGAGAAGCGGCCGGAACCCCAGGTGTGCAGCCACGGCAGGCCGAGGAAATAGACGCCGGGGAAGCGCGTCACGCCGCGCTTGTGGCGAGGCTGGCCGGCGCCGTTGAAGACCGGCGCGTCGAGCCAGCGGAAGTCGGCGCGGAAGCCGATGCACCAGATGACAGCGGCGATCCCGGCCTCCGGCGAGATCGAGCGCTTCGGTCGGCGCGCCCGGTCGCCAGACGGGCTCGTAGACCGAAGGCGGCGGCGCGGCGATGGCGTTCTCGGCGATATATTTGTCGATCGCGGCGTTGATGCCGTTGTAGACGCGGTCGGCCTCGTCGAGCGAGGCCTTCAGCGTTGGCGCTGAATTCAGCGTCGCCTCGTCGACGTCTTCGAGCGCGCCATAAAGCGCCATGCCCTCGGCGGCGAATTTGCGCAGGTCGATGTCGCGGCCGCCGTCGCGGCCGGTCACATAATGGTTGGTGTTGTCGCGCACGCCTTCGCTGCAGCGGATGCCGCTCGACCGGCATGTCGTAGTAGTCCATGTCGGCCAGCCAGTCGACGACGTCGCGGCCGCGATAGAAGCGGGCGCAGCGCGGCGCGTTGCCGACCGCGAGATGCACCTTGCGCCCGGCGAGATGCAGGTCTTCCGCGATCTGCGCGCCGGACTGGCCGGAGCCGACCACCAGCACCGCGCCCGGCGGCAGCGTCGCGGCGTTGCGATAGTGCTCCGAGTGCAGCTGAGCGATCGTTTCTCGGCAGCCGCTCGGCGAAGCGCGGAACGATCGGCATGGTGTAGCCGCCGGAGGCGACGACCACGCTGTCGGCGACGAACTCCGCCGTCGTGGTCTGCGACTCGAAACCGCCCCCGTCGCGCGGCGCGACCGTTTGCACCGCCACGCCCTCGCGCAGCGGCGCGTCGACCTTCGCGCTTGAAGCGCGTCGAGATAGGCGAGGATTTCGTCGCTGCTTCATGAAGCCGTGCGGATCGACGCCGTCATAGGCGTGGCCGGGCAACTGGCATTGCCAGTTCGGCGTCACCAGACAGAATGTGTCCCAGCGCTCGTTCCGCCACACATGCATCGCCGTCTGCTTTTCGAACACGACGTGCTCGATGCCGTCGCTGGCGCAGGAAAAAGCTGAGCGGACAGGCCGGCCTGGCCGCCGCCGACGACCGCGACGGATACATGTTGCGGCATTTCCATCCTCCATTTCAGTTCGTATAAAAAGCATCGACGCTCACCCGCGCTCCCTGCCGATCGATGAAGCGCGCGCCTCGCGCCTCGATACGGGCGAGTTGCTCCAGAGCCCGCGAACAGGGATGGCCGTATTTTGCCCGGACCCGTTCGCTGGCCATGGTGAGCGCTTTGTGCGCAAGCAAAAGGAAATCGGACAAAGGATAGCTTTCCCCGACCTCGAAATGCTCGCGCGACCACCAGCGAGGGCGAATAGCATGTCTCCATCGCGCCGTCGGGCCAGCGGATGCGGAAGCGCATTTCAGGCATGGGCGTAATCTCGTCAGCCGCGCATAGGCGGCAAGATGCGCGGCGGCCACGCTACGCCAGCCATGCGCCGCGGCAATATCGAATCCGCGCGCGATCAACCGCGACTGCAAGGGCTCGGCCAGGCGCCATCAGCATGGCGTCGGCGATCGAGGCAGGCGCTTGGGGATCGCACCAGACCGCGTCCGCCTCGCCCAAAAATTCGGTGAAGGGGGCGGCATGGGAGACGACGACCGGCAGGCCGCTGGCCATGGCCTCCAGCACCGCGAGTCCGAAACCCTCGTTGAGAGATGGGAAGACCAGCGCCTAGGCGATGCGGTAAAGGCGACGGCATGTCGGCGTCGGCCAACGGCCCGGTCGCGATCACGGCGTTGTCCGGCAGGCCGCTCGCCACCAGGCGCCCCGCGACGATGCGGCGATAGGCACCATGGTCGAGCAGCGAGGCGCCGCCAGCGATGACCAGTTGCGCCGTGGGCCGCACCGTCCGCACTTGCGCAAAGGCCTCGACGATCGCAATCGTGTTCTTGCGCCGCTCGACCCCGCCGACAGAAAGAAACACCGGCCCGTCGCCGAGGCCCAGGCGCTGCTTCAGTCGCGCTTCGCCGCCATCGGCTGCGGCGCCGAAACGGGAAAGGTCGACGCCATTTCCGACGACGGCGGCCTGCCGGCCGAAACGCGCCGCGATTTCGTCGCGAACCCTGCGGCTGGGCGAAAAAACTTCGTCGGCAGCGACGATCGACCGCGATTGCAGCGTGTCCAGGCGCGGGTCGGCGAATATGTCGAGGTGATGCACGGTGCGGGCGAAACGGGCGATGAGGCCGGTCTTCTTCATCTGCGCCAGTGCGTTTCCGGAAATGCCGTCGCCCGCATGGAACAGGTCGAAATCGCGATGCGTCCTGGTCTCGAAATAGCGCAAGGCGGCGCCAACGCGGGCACGGACCATGGCGTAGGTATCGGAGCCGGCCGGAGGAGCGGGAAAGGCCGCCGTCTCGCAGCGGGTCGAACGGAAAAAGCCGGCGCCGCTACCGTCCGGCGCATGGACGACGACCTCGAAGCCTAGGTCGGCCAGCGCGTCGCCGAGCGCCAGCGCATGTACCACGCCGCCGCGCGGATTGGTGGAATGGGTCAACAGCGCCACCCGCAACGGTTTTTGCGCGGTCATAGCGCCGGCTCCTTCCGGCCGAAACCGATCATTGGCTTTTCCAGATCCCAGATCGTCTTGCGCGTTTCGCCGTCGCTGATGCAAACCAGACCGTCACGGGTGATCGCGCCAATGTCCGCCGCCGCGATGTTTCGCGTGGTGAAAAGCGCCGTGACCTCCGCGACATTTTCAGGCGCGACCGCGAGGATGAAACCGAAGCTCGGAAAGCTTTGCAGCCAGCGCGCGAGCGCGGCGTCCTGCGGCCGGGGAACGGCCAGCACGTCGATCACGGCGCCGACGCCGGAACATTCCGCCAGCATGGCGGCCGTGCCGACCACGCCGGCCTGACTGATGTCCTTGGCCGCGCAAGAAAGCCCGCGCTCCGCAATGGTCGGCAGCAGCGCCAGGTCGCCGCGCAGGCGCTCGGCCGGCGCATCGGTCGCCGCCTCCCAATTGGAAAAAGGCTCGCGGTAGCGCCCGCGCAGGTCGACCGCCATGACCAGCCGGTCGCCCGGCCTGGCGTCGAAGCTGGTCAATAGCGCCCCGGCGCGGCCGAGCACGGCCGCCGAAAGCTGGCTGCGGTCGCAGGCGAGATTGCTGTGGCCGCCGACAATGGGGACGCCATAGCGTTCGGCCGCCGCCTTCATGCCCTCGAGAATGGGGCCGGCCTCGCCCTCGCCCGCGGCCCACAGGGCGTCCACGACCGCGAGGGGCCTGCCGCCCATCGCCGCCACGTCGGAGAGATTGACCATCACCGCGCACCAGCCTGCGAACCAGGGATCCGCGGTGACGAATTCGTTCAGGATACCTTCGATCGCCAGCAGCAGGAACCCGTCGCCGTCGGGCAAGGCGGCGCAATCGTCGCCGACCTTCATCACGCCGCGGTCGAGGCCCAGCCGCGCCGAAACCATCCCGATGTCGGCCTTGGCCGCGAGGCCGCGGCTGGCGCGCAGGATGGCGGCCAGCGCCGCGAGATCGAGGCTTTCACGCATTACGCCGCCTTCCTCATCGCCAGGAAGCCGATGTCCGGTCGGCTGATCGGCGCATAGCGCGACAGATCAGCCTCCATGCGCAAATGCTTGCGCCCATGAAGCTCGACCTCCGCCAGCGCGGTCCAGTGCATCTTCTGAAACAACAGCGCGTTCTGGCTCTGCACGTGGGCGCGGAAGCATTTGGCGCCGCGCGCGACCGCCGAACCCACCGCCAGCCGGATCAGCCCGGCGCCGAGCGCGCCGACCCGACGAAATTCTTCGGCCACCGCCAGCCGCGAGCCCCACCAGAGGCCGGGCTCCGATTCATAAATGCGGACAGTCCCGACCACGTCATCGGCGATCAGGCTCATCAACGAGAGCGCCACGATCGGAATGGCGACATCGTCGATTTCGTCGCGGTCGTCTCCGGCGAACACGCCTTGCTCGGCGCAGAACACTTTTCGGCGCAGATCCTGCGCGCCACGTTTCTCCCAGCGTTCGGTGGCGTATTTGAGCTGGAATTCGCACGGCCGGTATGGGGCGAAGGGCTCGAAGATCATGGCGGGAATCCCCGCTCGTAGGTCGCCAGCGCCGAACAGGCGCCGCAGCGGCTGCAGCCTGCCTTGACGTCGACGGCGCGCAAGCCGTTCGACGCGAGCATGCGCGACAAGGGTCCAAAGATCGCATGCATGAATTCGGGCCTGGCTGGAGATGAGCTTTCGAGCGGCGTGCCGGAAATTGGCACGAAGGGCGCGACGAAGGGATAGACGCCAAGCCGCGCCAGCCTGTCGCAGACATCCAGGATTTCAGCGACGCCATCGCCTAGGCCGGCAAGGATATAGGTGGAGACCTGACCACGCCCGAACACTGGAACCGCCGCCGCAAAGGCCTCGAAATAGCGTTCGACCGGAACTTGCGCCTTGCCTGGCATGATCCTCCGGCGCACGGACTCTGTCACGGCTTCGAGATGCATGCCGAGCGAATCGGCGCCGGCGTCGCGCAGCCGGGAGAACCAGGCGTCGTCGTCCGGCGGCTCGCACTGGACCTGGATCGGCAGATCGACGACGGATTTCACCCCTTCGGCGCTGTCGGCGAGGATCGCCGCGCCGCGATCGGCGCTTGCCGGCGTTCCCGTGGTCATCACCATATGGGTGACCCCGTCGAGATCGACCGCCGCGCGGGCGACTTCAGCCAGTTGAGCCGGGGTCTTGCGCTCTATGGTGCGCCCCGCCGCCAGCGATTGGCCGATGGCGCAGAACTGACAGGTCCTGGTGCGGCTCTGGTAGCGGACGCAGCTTTGCAGCACCGTGGTCGCCAGCACGTCGCGGCCGTGCAGCGTGGCGATCTGCGAATAGGGAACCCCCTCCGCCGTCTTGAGACGATAAAAATTTGGCGTCGCGGGAAAACTGACTTCGCCGACCGCAAAACCGTCGCGGCTTACCTGGGCTCGGCCGGAGGAATTCGGGCGCTCGACCAGATAGGGGCTTTCGAAGGCGGCGGCGGTATAGACCGGGATCATCACCGTCATGCCGTCGACGGTCATCGCCTTGTGGTCAGAGGGCCCCGCTCCACCGCGCCGTCCTGGCGCCGCAATCCCGGGATCAGCCAACCGCGCCCCGAAGGACTGCAATTCGTTGATCAGGCACTCGCTCGTCAGCGCCGGGGCGCCTGTTCCATCGTCAGCGACATTTTTCCGGTTCCCGGTGTTGTGTTGCGCCGTCGCGTGCAAGGGCGCGGCGGCGCGATTGTCGAGATTGAGGCTCAAAAGCTCGGGGCGGGCGTAATGGCCGACGAAGTCCATCATGCGTTTGCGCTTGACGATCAGGCCCATGTCGAGGTCGGCGACCAGCAGCCCTTCGCCCTGTGTCAGAGGCGGCGCCAAATGCCGGCCTTCAGGCGAAATGATCGCCGTCATGCAGCCGCCGGTCAGCGCCTTGCGAAGCGCCTCGTCCGGCGCGATTTTCCTGGTCTGATCCTCGGTCAGCCATCCCGTCGCATTGACGACGAAACAGCCGGATTCCAGCGCGTGGTGGCGGATGGTCACCTCGATCTGCTCGCCAAAGATCGGCCCGACCAGCGAACCGGGGAATTGCGCGACATGGATTTCCTCGTGCTGCGCCATCAGGGCGTAGCGGGCGAGTGGATTGTAATGTTCCCAGCAGGCCAGAGCGCCGACCCGGCCTACCGCCGTTTCAACCACCTTCAGGCCCGAGCCGTCGCCCTGCCCCCAGATCATCCGTTCGTGATAGGTCGGCGTGATCTTGCGCCGCTTCAAAACGAGATCGCCATTGGCGTCGAAGATCAGTTGCGCATTGTAGAGCGAGCCGTGATCGCGCTCGTTGACCCCGATCGCGATGACCATGGCGTGCTTGCGTGCGGCGGCGGAAAGCGCCTCGGTCTCGTGCCCTGGCGCCGTCACCGCGTTTTCGTAAAGCCTTACGTGTTCGACGCCCGTCTGCGCCGGCGGGCGCACGAAGGAGAAATAGGGATACCAGGGCAGGAAGGTCTCCGGGAAGACGATCAGCTTCGCCCCCCTGGACGCGGCGTCGGCGGTCGCCGCCAGCACACGTTCGAGCGTGCCCGCGCCTGACTCCAGGTCCGGCGCGATTTGCGCCGCCGCGACGCGAATGATGGGGGCTTGCGCCATGGCCGCTCAAAGAGTCCAGGTGTTGAGGATGAAGGCGTTGGCCTTGCGATGCAGCAGCACGATGTCCAGCACGTCGAGCGGCGAGATCGGCATGATCCCCGGCAGCAGCGCGCCCTCGCCATGGCCATAGAGCGCCTGCAAGGCGAAGCGGCAGGCGTAGACCTTGCCGCCGTCGGTCATGATCTTGTCGATGCGGTTGGCGAAATTCTGGTGACCGGGGAAGGCTTCATCGCCGAGTTTCGGAAAGCCGCGCTGGACGCCGAGCGTGACGCCGGGCCCGTAAAGCAGCACCGACACGTCGAACCCCTTCTGGATCAGGCGGGAGGCCTGCAACAGATTGACCAGGCCGATGGAGCCTTCGAAGGCGACGGTATGGAAAGTGATCAGCGCCTTTTCGCCTGGATCGGCTTTGACGTCCTCGAATACCTTTTCCTCGTAGTCGACAAGAAATTCACCCTTCTGGTGGGCGGGCCTGGTCACGGCTGGCATGTTTCGCTCCCTTGTTGGGGGCGGCGGCCGCCGCCCGGAACGGGGGGCCTCGACGCAACGAGCGTGCCACAAAAGGAGCCGTCAATAAATTCAACGCCTCCATCAAATATACATTCATTTATCCAGTCAATCAGCGGCAATCGGCGCCTTTTTTCTCGACACGAGTTTTAAGCATTTTGCTAATTATTTCAACAATTTAATGCACAGCTTACGCCGCCGTGACGCCAATTTCAGAGCGTCATTTTTCGTGACAAGAACGCATGCAACACTGTACAGTCAATCACCCTCATCCAGCCAAGACCGAGGCGCGATTGACTGAGTGGACGCCCGATATTCGCACGAGCGAAAGACCGCATTATCTCGCCATCGCCGACGCGATCGAGGAGGACGTCGGGCACGGGCGTCTGGCTTCCGGCCAAAGGTTGCCGTCGCAGCGGAGCCTGGCGAAACGGCTCGCCATCGACTTCACCACCGTGGCGCGCGGTTATAACGAGGCGGCGCGACGCGGCCTTGTGTCTTCAGCCGTCGGTCAGGGCACTTTCGTGCAGGCGAGGAAAGCCGGGACCCGCCCCGCTGGACCGCGACGCCTCGACGCTGCGGATTACACCATGAACCTACCGCCAGAGCCTGACGATCCCGAACTGATCGAGCGCATGCGCGTCGGCTGGGCGGAAATCGGCCGCGATCTGCCGGCCCTGTTGCGCTATCAACGTTTTGGCGGCGCGCCGGCCGACAAGGACGCCGCCTCCAATTGGCTCGGCCGGCGCGCCCTGGTGCCAACGCAGGAGCGCATCTTCGTCGCGCCGGGCGCCCATGCCGCGCTGACGGGCATTTTCAGCGTCCTGACGCGCCCCGGCGACACTGTCCTGTCGGAAGCCATCACCTATCCGGGCGCGCGCTCGATCGCCGCGCAGCTGGGTCTCAATCTCGTGGGCCTGCCGATGGATCGCGACGGCGTCGATCCCTCCGCGCTGAACGAAGCCTGCGCAAGCCTGAAGCCCAAGGCGATCTATCTCAATCCCACCTTGCAGAATCCGACAACCCTGACCGTCCCGCACGGTCGCCGCGCCGAAATCGCCGGGATCTGCCGCCATCACGGCCTGCCCATCGTCGAGGACGACGCCTATGGCTTCATACCCTTGCATGCGCCGCCGCCCTTCGCCGCGCTGGCGCCCGAAGTCACCTGGCATGTGGCGGGCCTGGCTAAATGCATCGGCGCGGGCCTGCGCGCCGCCTATGTCGTGGCCCCCTCGGCCCGGGACGGGTGGCCCTTCACCGGCGCCATGCGCACCGCCAATGTCATGGCCTCGCCGCTCACCGTCGCGCTGGCGACGCGATGGATCGAGGACGGCACGGCGGATGCGATCCTGCGTTTCATCCGCGCCGAAACCTCGGCTCGCCAGGCGTTGGCGGCGCGCATTCTGCCAGCGGGCAGTTACCAGGCCGATCCCCTGAGTTTCTGTCTCTGGGCGCCCTTGCCGGAGGGATGGACCCGCTCCGCCTTCCTTGGCCACATGCGCTCCACCGGGATCGGCGTCGTCACCAGCGACGCCTTCACGGTGAGCGGCAAGCCCTCGGAAGCAGTGCGCATCTGCCTTGGCGGCCCAATTGCGCGCCCCAATCTCGCCCACGCGCTGGAATTCATGGCCCATGCGCTCGACGAAGGCCCCGCGCTTGCATCAACATTTTTGTGAGCTGAGCGCAATCGGACCCGCTTCGTCGATCACGCCCTACCCTTACTATCGCATGCCCGGCGGCGCCGCGCGCATCACCCTTTCCCGCGACGGACGCGCAATAGTGGAAGTCGCCGCGCACGAAATGGGCATGGGCACAGCCACGACGCATGTTCAGGTCGTCGCCGAGCGTTTGGGCCTGCCGATGGACCAGGTCGAGTTCCGCTATGGCGACACCGACTTTCCCGGCCTCGTGCTGGCGGGCGGCTCGCAACAGACCGCGTCGATCGGCGCGAGCGTCGTTGCTGCGCATCGGGCGCTCGTCACGCAGCTTCTCAGGCTTGCCGGCAACGATTCTCCCCTCGCGGGCCTGCGGCCCGACGAAGTCGGCGCCCTGAACGGCGGGCTTTGCAAGCTGGGCGAGCCGGAACGCAGCGAAACATACGCCTCCATCCTCACCCGTTCGGGTCGTGACGAGTTGGTGGCGGAAGGCAAGGCGCCGATGCCCTTTGAAATTCTGCATTGGTCCATGCACAGCCACGGCGCGACGTTCTGCGAAGCGCGCGTGAACGCCGTCACGGGCGAAACCCGAGTCAGTCGTTTCCTTGGCTGCTTCGACTGCGGCCGCATTCTGAACGCCAAGACCGCATCCAGCCAGTTCCGCGGCGGCATCATCATGGGTCTCGGCCTCGCCTTGACCGAAGAAACGCAGTTCGATGAACGCACAGGGCGTATCATGAACCCGTCGCTTGCCGAATATCACCTGCCGGCGCATATGGATACGCCCGAGATAGAGGTGATGTGGCTCGACGAACCTGACCCCCACGCCCCCATGGGGGCGCGCGGAATCGGCGAGATCGGCATCACCGGAGTGGGCGCTGCGGTGGCCAACGCCGTCTATAACGCCACGGGCAGACGTGTTCGAGACTTGCCGATCACGCTCGACAAATTGCTTTGAGGTCGTTCCAAAAAGCGCTGCCGCGGGTAATGGGGCGTCGCCGACAACGGCGTTCCGTTCCGCGTCAGCAACCCTGTCCACGCGCCGAGAATCGCTTCGCTGTCACCCTCCTTTCAGCGCAATCATTTCGCGCAGCCATATGCGCGACGGCGGCATTTGTGCTAATGAGAGCACGAAAGCACGAAAGAACGACATATATGAAAAAGGCGGAGACCATGAAAGACAAGAAAGCGACAAAAAAAGGAATTCAATCCTCAACCGAATCTGCAGCGATCGAGGGGCTGCCGGCGCAAGACGTGAAGGCCGACGCGTCCATTTCTGGGAGCGCGCCAACGCTCGTTGACGCCTCCTATCAGGCCACCAAAAAAACCAAGCAGAAAAAGGAGGCGACGAAATCCATAAAGCCGGCCAAGGAGCCGAAAGCGAGCAAAGCCGCCACAGAAGAAAAAAAGCCGCTGAATTTCAAGGTGTCGTCTGATTTCAGGCGAGAGTTCAAAACCTTCGCATCGGCGCACGATCTCAAATTGAGCAAACTGCTGGAACTCGCTTTCGAAAGCTATCGAAAGCAGCGGGGCGACTGAGTTTCGGTTTGCGGCTTACGAGCCGCCGATCGGAGACAACCGGTGACGCTCCCGCGGACTCGCGGGAGCGTCATGCTGGAAACGCCATTTCCTCCGAAAACATAGCGATCAGGCTTGAAGCCGATTAGCGTCCCTGAGCAGAGCCTCAGCTTTTTCGCCAACCAAGAGCCAGACCTTATGTCCCTCCTGGTCGCCTTGCGCCCGACAGTCATCAGCTATTTTTCGCGCCTTGCGCGGAGCAAAACGACCGTCGCGCCGTTTTAGCGCTCTAGCGTGAATCTCGATGGCCTGCTCCAGAGATACTTCCATGACGCGCATCCTGTCGCCAGCAAGGGATATTACGCCTCGTAACATATTGGAAACGCCCGAATAATTCAAGCCGCAAGCGCGCAGAGGGATCATCGGCCAAAGGGGGATTTGGCGACCGCGGAAACGCAACTTGCGAGGAAACCGCTTCGCAGAATACGCATGACTCCAGCCCGATTAGGTAATTCCACGCTCTACACCAATTGCAACCTATTGGTTAAAACGCATCCGCAGTTCGCGATTTCAGTTTCCCGGAAGGTTCCCCATGCTCGAGTTCAGCTGGAGACTTATTGGCCAAAACGGCGAAGTTCGCCTGAAAGACAAAATGCAGGCGGCGACGATTCGAAACCTTTGGCAAATACTGGCTGAAATCGCCGACGATTGCGGGCGGCCGGGCGAAGTTCTGCACGTCCTCGACGAAAAGGGTGAAATCGTCGTCCATGTGGGCGTCGCGACCGCGCAAGGCATGCGGTTGCGCCCGCTGCAAGCGGCCTGAAGGCATCATCAAACGGGAAAAGCGCCGCCGCCAGTGTGACGCGGTTCAGCCCTCTCTCGCGCTGCTGGTCGCGGGCGAAGCCAGCATCGCCATCTGGATCAAATGAGCCAGGCTGTCGGCCTGCATTTTTTCCATCAGATGCGCCCGGTGGCTCTCCACCGTCCTCACGCTTATGCCCAGATCATAGGCCATGGTTTTGTTAAGGCGCCCTTCGACCAAAGCTTTCAAAATATCCTTCTCGCGAGGGCTCAGCGTCGCGATGCGCGCGGAAAACTCCTGCGCATTCGGATGCTCCCCGATCGTCTTTGCGTCGAGCGCGATCGCCGCGCGAACCGCGGCAAACAGCGTCTCATCGTCAAACGGCTTTTCCGCCGGCCCCCGCTCCTCGAACACCACCAGGAACAGCGGCTCGGCGCCTGAATGGTAAGGCACGGACTCGACGGTAAGCGACACCCGTTCCGCCACGCCCTGGTCGTTATCGAAAAGGATATTTTCCCGCGTCACGGTCCGGCGCGTCTCCACCGCCTCGCGCAACGCGCTGCGCAGGTCGAGGCGCAGCTCCTTGAGGGCGCTGGTCAGGAGTTGCCGGGAAGGCGCGCCGGGGGGCGCTTCCAGAAACTTGCGCGTCCGCGGGGAAAAATGGACGATTTCCCCTTCCGAGTTGACCACGACATGCGGCGGGCAGAAACGGTCGGAGATCCGCGTCTCGACGATCTGCCGCAACTGCGCCCCGCTTGAAGTGGCGGGAAAGTCGGCACGCGCCTGTCCGAAGGGAGCGAAATGCAATCCGGCTCCAATCAGCGGCGTCCGCCGGGCGCCCCGGTGTCACGCGCCTGAAACACGCAATTTTTCTTGTCGATAGCGGCGAACAGGTCGGAAAACCGTCCGACCGTCTCGGACATGCCGAGAAAGAGGAAGCCGCCCGGACGCAGCGCATAGTGGAAGATGGGCAAGACCTGCCGCTGCGCCTCCGCGCCGAAATAGATCAAGAGGTTGCGGCAGGAAATCATGTCCATGCGGGAGAAGGGCGGATCGCGCAGCACGCTGTGGGGCGAGAACACGCAGAGGTCGCGCGCCGCCTTGCCGACGACGAAGCCGTTGGGGCCCTGCGTGAAGAAGCGTTGGCGGCGTTCCTTCGAGAGGCCTTCGAGCAGCGCTTCAGGATAGGTTCCGGCGCGCGCCACGGCCAGCGCCGGCTCGTCTATGTCGGTCGCAAAGATCGTGACGCGGGGCGGCGCGCGCAGGGTCTCGATGTGCTCCCTCAACAGGATGGCTATGGAATAGACCTCCTCGCCCGTCGCGCAGCCCGGCGCCCAGATGCGAACCGCATCCGAGGCGCCGCGACCTTCGAACAGTTTCGGGATGACCAAAGTCCGCAGCGCTTCGAAAGCCTCGGGGTCGCGGAAAAAACTGGTCACATTGATCAGCAGGTCGCGAAACAGCGCCATGGCCTCGTCCGGCTCGCGGCGCAGGAGGTCGACATAGCCAGAGAGATCATCGCAATGCCGCGCCTGGACGCGGCGGAAGACGCGGCGCATGAAGGTGCGCGTCTTGTATCCGCTGAAATCATGGCCCGCCTGCGCCCGAAGGACGGCGTAGATCGCCTCGCGCGCGTCCGCGGCTTCGTCGTCGCCGGAGGGTCCGCGCCCCTCCGGCGAACCGTCGAGCGCGTCGAGGCCGCGAGCGTTTTCCATCAGCTTGGCCGCCATGGCGTCGGCGGGAATGGCGAAATCGACGAGCCCGCTGGCGATGGCGCTCTCGGGCATGCCGGCGAAGCCCGGACCGGTGGAATCGCTTGATTGCGCCAAGGTCACGCCGCCATGCTCCTTGATCGCCTTGACCCCGAGCACGCCGTCGCGGCCGCTTCCCGACAGCACGACTCCGACGGCGTATTCGCCGCAATCCTGCGCCAGCGAACTGAAGAAAATGTCGATCGGCGTCCGCTCGTGATGCGGCGCGTCCATTTCGCGAAGCTGAAGGCGGCGGTCCTTGATCGACAGGATCGAGGCGGGCGGCAGCACGTAGATCCTGTTCGGCTCCACCTCCTGACCGTTCTGCGCCGAAATGACGGGCATGGCGGCATGCCGCGCCAGGATTTCGGTGAGCATGCTCTCGCGGTCGGGCGCGAGATGGGTGATGACGACGAAAGCCATCCCCGGTTCAGCCGGCATGTCCTTGAAAAGGATTTCAAGCGCCCGAAGGCCGCCCGCCGAAGCGCCGACGCCGACGATCGGAAATTGCTCATCCTTGCTCATCGACGTCGTCTCATCGGTCAGGCTTCCCCCGTTATCCGTTTTATTACTTATAGCCGGAAAACGTCACGCCGTCATGGATCAAGAGCGTTGCTCAAAGGACACCGATTCGCGGCATTAAATGCATAGCAATGCGTTGCTTTACAACAACAATATTTCCCAGGCTATGCGCTTTGCGTCCGGCTGCCTGCGTTTATCCGTACATTTACGTGTATTGCGTCGCGTCGGCCGCTCTGGTGTCTTGGCGGGGTCATCGAACCTAAGGGACTTTCCATTGCAGTTCCCCGGCGCACGATCCTTTCAGCAAGGCCCTCAATCGCTCCGCGACTTCGTGGAATTGGCGCCTGTGGCGATGGGGATGTTCGACGCGGACATGCGCCATCTCGCCGCGAGCGCCCGTTGGCGCGAAGAGCACCGCCTCGGCGACGATGTCGTCGGCAAGTCGCATTACGAGTTGTTTCCGGACATCCCCGAACGGTGGAAGCAGGCGCACAGCCGAGCCCTGGCCGGTGAAAGCTTGCGCGCCGAAAAGGACGGGTTCACGCGGCGTTGCGGCTCCCTGCAATGGTTGCGCTGGCAGGTCCAGCCCTGGCGTGGCGCTGACGGCGAAATCGGCGGCGTGATTGTTTCCGCCGAAAACATAACCGACCGCGTTCGGGCTCAGGAGGCGCCTGGCCGGAGCGAGGCTCGGCTGCGCATTGCTCTCGCCGCCGCAGGCGTCGGCGTCAGGGAACGAAATCTCCAATCTGCCCGCCCCTTGGGAGTCGGCCTGTCACTGTGCAGGACGATCATCCAGAACCATGGCGGCGATATCGGCTGCTGCGCCAATGCGCCGCAGGGCGCGACGTTCTGGTTCACATTGCCGGCAATTGAACGGCAAATCTGCGAGAGTCCGCGATGAAAGTTTTACCGCAGCTTCCGATTGTCCCGGGCGAAGGCTGGCTTTGCCGAACGACCGAGTATATCGACGACGAGGACCGCGCCTGGCGCCTCCTGTTCGCCCTTATGATTTCTCCAGTCGCCAGCTCCGCACTTCAAAAGGGAACAATCCGGCGTCACGTCCGACCGGCATCGGCTCCTCGAGGAGGTTCGCCACACCACGACTGGCCCAACCCGCCGGCAGATCGAAATGGAAATCGCCGCGACGGCCGGCGGGTTCGTAGACGCGCAAGACCAGACCGGCGCCGTCTTCCGCCGGCTTGAGGGCGGCCAGAGCCGCGTCAATGCCGGAGACCCTGATCGGGGCGAAACGGCCGATAGCCAGACCGCTGGCGCTGGCCGCAAGCAACGGCCGGTTCAAGTCCTCGGCCTCCTCGCGAACGCCACTGTCATACCATTCGCCCGCATGAGGCATCAGCGCGTAGGCGAATTTCTGCGCGCCCTCGTCGGCGAGCGGATCGGGATAAACAGGCGAGCGCAACAGGCTCAATCCAAGGACATTGCCGCGGGCGCTGTGGCCGTATTTCGCGTTGTTGAGCAGCGCCAGACCGAAGCCCGGTTCCGACAGATCGACAAAGCGATGCGCCGGCGCCTCGAACATCGCCTGTTCCCACGACGTATTGGCGTGCGTGGCGCGCTTGATGACGCCGAAGGCGCATTCGAAAGTCGCCTCGGCCGAACGCACCGCGGCGGGAGTCAGGGTTCGCAGCAGAACGCGGCGTTCATGCCAATCGATTTCAGTTTCAATGTCGAGGCGCCTGCTGTTGGCGCAGAGCGCCAGCGTCTGGACGATGGTGGATGAGCGGTAACGCCTGCAGATACGAATGCTGGCGCAATGCGCGTTGTTTTCCACCAGCTCGATCCGCTCGACATCAGTGAGTTCCTCGCCGCGCTGCGCATAGTCGTCCTCGATATCCCAGGCGTCGAACTGGCGCGGCTTGTCGACCGGATAGGTCCAGAGCTGGTTGCCGCGTCCGGCCAGCGCCTCTCTCCCCGTGGCCTTGTGCACGAGGCTCTCGAGGGCGCCGTCAGGACCTATGCGCGCACTGAGAAAATCGTTTTCGAGATGCGCAGCGGAGGCCGCAAGGCCGGGTCGCGCCTTCAGCCGGGCGCGGTCGACAACCATGACGCCCAGCGGGGGCGCCGCGTCATCCGTGGCGATGGCCGATCCGTCCGAGAGCCGCAGTCGCAAGTTTCGTGCGGAAAGCGCGGAGTTGACGACGACCAGCGCGTCCTCGGCGCCGCCCTTGTCCAATCCGGCGATGATCGCGCCGAGACTGGACTGCTGGGCCGCATGGGCCGATGCGATCACCTTAGCCAGCTCGGCTTCCGCGTCCTCGTAGACTTCGCGGATACTTGAACCCGCGAGTATGTCGTGGAACTGATTTTTCAACACCAGACGCCATAGGCTTTCCAGGCTTTGCGGCGCCTCCGCGCCCATGAGGTGGGCGACCGACGCGACCGCTTCCGCAGCGATCAGGGCCTGTTCGGCCGCCCTGTGGAGACATTTGACGCCGCTTTGCGTCGTCAATGTTCCACGATGCAGTTCGAGATAGATTTCGCCGGACCAGACGGGCAGATCCTGCGCAGCGGCGCTGCTGCGCGCCTCCGCGAAGTAATTTTTCACGCTCGTCCAGCGCGCCCTTGGCAGGGCCGGAAAATCGCGCAACTGCGTTTCCCGTTCGACCATTTCGGGCGTCACGCCGCCTCCGCCGTCGCCGTAACCCACCGTCAGCATGGACGCGGGATGGTGGACCTTGCCGCGAAAGTTTTTCCAGGTCTGCAAAAAGCAGTCCGGGCGCACGTGGCCATTGTAGCCGTCCATGGGGTTGTCGAAGGTATGAGCGAGGACGCGACCACCGTCGAGGCCCTCCCACCAGAACAGGTCCGACGGCATGCAGTTGGTCTCGGACCAATTGACCTTGATGGTGAAAAAGCCTTCGATGCCGCCCTGCCTGAGCAATTGCGGCAAGGCCGGCGTGAAGCCGAACGTGTCGGGCAGCCAGCACACGTCGGGCCGGACTCCGAATTTCCGTTCGAAATAGCGCTGCCCGTAAAGAATTTGGCGGACCAGGCTTTCGCCGGAGGGCATATTGGTATCGGGCTCCACCCACATCCCGCCCAGAATTTCCCATTCGCCCGTTTTCACGCGAGCGGCCAATTCAGTGAAGAGTTTCGGGTCGTCCTCTTCGACCTGCGCATAGAATTGCGCGGAGGACTGGCCGAAGCGGAAATCGTCCGATCTCTCCATCAGGGAAAGGGAGGTGGAGAAAGTCCGCCGCAGCTTGCGACGGGTTTCGGACCAAGGCCACAGCCACGCCAGATCGATATGCGCATGGCCCACGAGCGCCAGTTCGCCCTGCGGCGGAAAACGTTTCTGCAAATCCCTCAGCGCCGCGACCAGCCTCTCGAATGCGGCCGCCACGCTCGCGCGCTCGGCCGGGGTGAGCCCGGCCGGCTCGCCCGTGGTTTCCGGCAAGCGCCAGATGGACTGTTGCTCGGGCGAGGTAGCGATGCGCGCGATATAATCTGCGGTCGACGAAGGCCAGTCGAGGGCGCGCAGCGCCGCCTCGGCAACAGTCAGCAAATGCGGGACGACGTCGTGATCGCCCAGGCACCCGATCGCTTCGCTGATCTGCAGCAACAGCAATCGAAGACGGTGGACCGGCATATCGAGCCATATCAAGGCGGCCCGCGCGAGTTTCGGGCTTCGCCGGGGCTGGCCGAACAATCCGCGCGCAACGCTGGTCGCGGCGATGGTAAGACGACGGCCCTTGAGCGGAAATTCCTGATGATGGGGATCGAGGCCAAACCGCTCCGCCTTGCCCTCCTCGTAGGTAAGCGCCAGAAAACTTTCGCCGCCAAGATCGAGCGACAGGCGCGCCTCGTCGACCGGCCAGTGATCCGGAAGTTCGGCGGTCGCGGAAAACTGCGCTACGCCGTCACGATGGGGCCAAGGCGCGCCGAGCTCGATCGGGCGCTCGTCAAAAAGCCAGCCGTCGATCTCGACCTCTTCGCGCGCCCGCCAGCAGGCAAGCTCGTCAATTCGGACCTTCAGTCGATCAAGCCGTTGCGCGAGAGTGAGAGCCATGCGACGTCAGGTCCCCGATCCGATGGCGCGGCGCGCAGACGCCAAGCTGGCGTAAGCGATGATGAAGGCCGCGTGGCTCCAGGCAAGATTGCGCGCCGAGGTCGCAGAGCCGTCGATTTGCGAGAACTGTTCGGCCAGCTCGCCGCTCGGCGGGGCGAATGCGCGCGCCACGGCCATGAAGCCGCGTCCACGTTCCAGCGCCGCCTTTGCCAGCCTCGATCGCAGGCCGGGAAGGACCGCGTCGTCGCCGAGCGCTTCGGGCGCTTCGCCGATCATCCCGGCCAGCAAGGGCCGGTTTTGATCAGCGAGCGGCAGAGGCGCTCCCTCGGCAATTCCTTGCGCAAGGCGAAAATAGAACTGGGCGGCGGCGAAGGTCGAAAAATAATAGGCGCCCCCGGTGAAATAGATGTCGTCGGCGTAGCGGCCCATGGCCGGCGAACATCCGGCAGGCAGCGTATGGTTGATCGGGTATTCCCTGGCGAAAAGCGCTTCGAGCCGGGCGATGGTCGCGAGAGCGCGGGGATCGACGACGCTATGCGCGCCATGACTTCGGTCGGCGTGAATGACGCCGAACACGACAGCCATGTCCAGCCGCCTTCGCGGCCCGATTTTTTTCGGATTTTGCGGGTCGGGAAAAAAAGCGTGAAAAAACCCCTCGCCTGTATCGTCAAAGGCCTCGAGGCTCGCGCAAATCGCCGAAGCCGTCGCCCGACAGGACTGCCCGCGCGCCTCGTCGCCCAACTCCGCCATGAACTCGGCCCCCTCCTCCAGAGCGGCGACCTGGACCAGGCGCGTGTAATAGTGATGACCGAGGATTTCCTCCCAAAGGTCGTAACAAGGCTCCCGCCAATGCGCGAGCGTGTAGTCGAGGTCGGCGCGCAGCAACGCTGCGGCCGGCTCCGCAATGGCGTCCGCGAGACCGTGGCGCAAGAAGCGCAGCACCGTCAGCGCGCGCAGGGCCGGCCCGTCGTTCTGCGGCCGCGACCATTCGAGGATGTCGAGCGTGGCGTCCGGATTGTAGCGCACCTCGCCGAGGACGAGATCGCCATGGATTTCGGCCATCAAGGCCTCGTTGCGGGCGTGGACAAGGAAGGCAGGATCGCCGCGCCGGATTTTTTCGCGGCCGTCGAGCCGGCACAATTGCAGACTGAATCTGACGAAATCGGCGAAAGTTTCGACCGCGTCGTCCGGCAGCGCCTTGTCTTCGATCAAAACGCGCAGGGCGTCGATCACGATGGACGAGTCGCGCAGCCAGTGGAAGAAATAATCAGGATTAGGCTGAATTTCGGGAGACGCCAGGACCGAGCCGCGCGACGGCCTGATCGTTCGTCCGAGATGAGGGCGTTCCTTCGCAAGCGTCGTCGCCGATATCGATTGCAGCATGGCGGTCGCAGACAGATGATATTGCCGCTCCATCCAGCCGTCGAGTTCGCCCCTGCTCATGTCGCGCTCGCTTTCTCAGGATCGCCCTGCTTGACCTGCACATCCGGCATCGCAAGGCTTTCGCATTGAGGGTTCCGGCTCAGGCGCAGGCTCCTGACAAAAAAGGCGTCGTCGGCCTTTGGCCCGGAAATATTGACCAGCGCCGACGCCGCCAGCTCATGGGCGAAAATATCGAAAACGGCTTTGCGCGCCGGCGCGGACAAGGCTTCGATCGCCTCGTCGACGATGACCCAGCGCGGCTTCTGCAGCAACAGCCGGGCGAAGACCAGGGCCTGCTGCTCCGGGCCGGTCAGGTCGCGATCCCACCGCCCGCTGACGTCGAGCCGGGCGACGAGATAATCGAGACCCATGCGCGTCAGCGAGCCCGCATAGTCCTGCGTGGAAAACGCCGCGGCCGGCGCCGGATAGGCGAGGATGTCGCGCAGCGGGCCGTCCGGGATATAGGGCCGCTTGGGCATGAACATGACCTGGTCCGCGGACGGCAGCGTAATCCGGCCTGCGCCCCAGGGCCACAGGCCGGCGATGGCGCGAAACAGGCTGGTCTTGCCGGCGCCCGGCGCCCCCGCGATCAGCACACGCTCGCCGGGACCGATTTCGACATGCGGCTGGTCGAGGCAGGAGCGGCCCGCGGGCGAGATCAGCGCCAGGCCGTCGATTATCAGCTTGTCCTCGTCGCCGACGACCAGTTCGATGCGGCTGGCGTCGCCGCCAAGACGATCCATCTCGAGCAAGGCGGCTCGGAAACCGGCGACGCGGAACAGGGTGGCGCGCCAATCCGCGATGAAGCCGACATTGTCGACAAACCAGCGCAGCGACAATTGCACCTGCTCGAAGGCGCCGACCGCCATCAGCATCCCGCCGAAGCTCAGGCTCCCCCCGTAGTAGGCGGGGAAAGCGACGATGATCGGCGCGACGAGTGTGAACCAGCCATAGCCCGACGTGATCCAGGTGAGGCGCGTGAGGACGCCGATCAGCACGCGCAGGATGACGATCAGACGATCAAGTTCGCCGTTCAGGCGTCCCTTCTCCTCGGGTTCGCCGCGGTTCACTGCGATGCCTTCGCTTTGCTCGTTGGCGTGGACCAGAGCGAAGCGCAGGTTGGATTCGCGCGCGTAACGCTCGGCATTGATCTCCACCAGCGACCGGCCTGCGCGCCAGCCGAGCAGCGCGGCGGAGCCGGAATAGAACAGCGCGCACCAGACCATATAGCCGGGAACGCTGAACGTCGCGCCGCGGAACGACAGGACGACGCCGGACGACAGCCCCCACAGGACGCCGATGAAACTCGCCAGCAGCAGCGCCGACTGCAGCAGCCCGATGGCGAGATCGGTCGAAAGGTCGCTCAGGTGATGCGCGTCTTCATGGATGCGCTGGTCCGGATTGACGCCGATGGCGCCGGCGCCCGCCAGCAGGTAGGCGCGTCTGGGCGCAAGCCATTGTTCGATCAGGTCGCGCGTCAGCCCTTCGCGCAGTTTCAGTTTCATCGTCTGGTTCAGCCAGGTCTGGGCGACGTTGAGCGACAGCAAGCTCCCGGCTATGGCCACATAAAGCAGCAACTGTCGGCCGAACGCCGCCAGGTCCTTGCCGGCGAGAGCGTCGTAGAAGGCCTTCGTCCAGATGTTGAGGCGGATCTGTCCAGCCGTCGTCGCGGCGACCACCACGACAAGTCCGAGCGCCAGCCCCAGCAGGGCGCGGCGCTGCGGCGAACGGCGCAGGGTCGCCCACAGGAGCGCCAGATGGGCGCCGAAGCCGTCCTGCGCCAGCGGCTCGCCGGAATCGCCGTCAGGAGCGCGCATTCGCAGAGACTCCCCTTCACCAAATGGGCGCCAGCTTTTCGTTCTTGTCCATATGCACTTCCGAACCAAAGATCCGCGTTGGCGAATACCGGATCCCCTTTTCGGGAATATGCGCTGGCGGCGTCGACCTGCGGCGCCGTCACTTCTCGACCAGAGGAATTCCGTCGCCTATAACATCATCCGCCCGTCCGCTCGGCAAGGCCGATCTCCGCGAGGGCGCAGTATGCGGGCAAGGCTATGAGGCGGGTCGAAGATCTTCTGGCAAGAATGACGCTGCACGAGAAGATCGGCCAACTGAGCATGCCCACCGCGCATCAGGCGGTGACCGGCCCGGTCCGCGGCGAGAAAATGACCGAGGACATTCGCGCCGGCAGGGCGGGCGCCGTGCTGAACCTGTGGGGCCGCGAATCGACGGAGCGCTTCCAGAAACTTGCCCTGGAGGAGACGCGCCTTGGCATTCCCTTGCTGTTTTGCCTTGACGTGCTGCATGGACAGCAGACGACCTTCCCCATCCCGATCGCCGAAGCCGGCCTGTTCGATCCGGGTCTTTGGGAGCGCTCGGCGCGCGTCGCAGCAAGGGAAGCCGCGGAAGACGGCATCGCCCTGACTTTCGCCCCCATGGTCGATATCGCGCGCGATCCGCGCTGGGGCCGGATGGCGGAAGGCCCGGGAGAAGACCCGCTGGTCGGCGCCCGCTTCGCGCGGGCGAAAGTGCGCGGTTTCCAGGGGCCCGATCTGGCCGCGCCCGACGCGATCGCAGCCACGGCCAAGCATTTTTGCGCGGGAGGCGCCGCAACGGCGGGACGCGAATATGCCGCTGTCGATATTTCCGAGCGGAGCTTGCGCGAAATCTACCTGCCGCCCTTCCGCGCCGCGGTGGAGGCCGGGTGCGCGGCGATCATGCCCGCCTTCAACTCCGTGGGGGGATTGCCGATGACCGCCCATGTCCCGCTGCTGCGCGGTTTTTTGCGGGGAGAGTGCGGCTTTGAAGGGGTGATCATCAGCGACTACACGGCGATAGAGGAACTGATCGACCACGGCGTCGCTGGCGATCCCTCCGAAGCCGCGGCGCTGGCGCTGAAGGCCGGCGTCGATATGGACATGGTCAGCGGCGTCTATCTCGCGGGACTGCCCGAGGCGCTGTCGCGGGGCCTTGTCGATCAAGCGGACATCGACGCCGCCGCGCGCCGCGTCCTGAGTTTGAAGATGAAGCTTGGCCTGTTCGACGATCCCTACCGCCGCCCGGTCACGCCCAAAAAATCGGCGGAGGACCCGAAAACGCTGGCGCTCGACATCTCCCGCCGCGCGATCGTCCTCTTGACAAATCGCGGCGTTCTGCCGCTCGCAGTTAAGACCCGCCGCATCGCGGTCATCGGGCCATTGGCGGACACTCGCGCGGAAATGCTCGGTCCCTGGAACCTGGCGGGCAAGGCGGAGGACTGCACGAGTTTTCTCGAGGGCTTGCGGGCCGCCCTGCCCGATTGCGACATCCGCTTCGAACAAGGCGTGTCCATTACCGGCGAGGAGGAAAGCGGCGTCGCCCCGGCGCGCGAGATTTGCGCGGGCGCAGATGTCGCCCTCCTGTGCCTGGGCGAGTCGGCCGGGATGAGCGGCGAGGCGGCGAGCCGGGCGCAGCCGGGGCTTCCGGGCCGCCAGCGCCGGCTCGCCGAGGCCGTGCTCGCGACCGGCGTCCCCGTCGTCGCCCTCCTGTCCTCCGGACGCCCGCTGATCCTTCCCTGGCTGGTCGAACGAGCGCAGGCGCTGGTCGCGACCTGGTTCCTCGGCGCCGGCGCCGGACAGGCGGTCGCCGAGGTCCTGACCGGACGTTTCGATCCGACAGGGCGGCTCGCCGTCACCTGGCCGCGCGACCGGGGCCAGATTCCGATTTTTTATGCGCAAAGGTCCGGCGGCCGGCCGGAAGACCCCGAAAATCCGTTCACGAGCAGATATATCGACCTCGAGACCGCGCCGCAGTTCCCCTTCGGCCACGGCCTTTCCTACGCCCAAGTCGCCTTGTCCGGCCTTCGCGCCGCGCCGGAGAGTTTTTCGCGCGGAGACCGCATCCGGGTCGAGGTGGAGGCGAAAAACCTTTCGGACCGGCATGCGCGGGAAACCGTCTTCCTGTTCGCCCACGATCTCGTCGCCACGGTCGCTCGGCCGATGCTGGAGCTGAAAGACTGGGCCAAGGTCGAACTCGCGCCGCATGAGAAAAAGACGGTCGCCTTCGACCTCGACGCCGCCTGCTTCTGCGGCCTCGACGCCAATTACGCGCCGGTTCTGGAGCCGGGCGAATTCGACATTCTCGTAGGCTTCAGCGCCGATCGCAACGCCTTGCTGTCGACGCGCCTGCGCCATCGCCTCTGATCGCGGCGGCGCTCTCGCCCGCCGCAAGTTCGATGATCTCCGCGGTGATTTCGTCCTGGCGCACGCGGCGCTCAGTCGCTCGAAGCTCGGACAGCTGGCTTTCGACCTGTCGGTGCGCCGCCGCCATGGCCTCCATTCGCGCCTGGTTTTCCGAGGCGAAGGCGTGCAGCGCCGCCTGGCATAATTGCGCGTTCAGATAATCGGCGGCGAGATCGCGCAACAGGATCTCCGGCGCCAGGTTGGCGAGCGGCGGGCCGCCGCTGAAATTTTTCGCGAAGGGGGCGAGATCGAGCGGAAACAGTTTTCGCCTTTCGATCCGCGATCCGCGTCCCGGCTCCGAAAGGGTGAACACTGCTTCCAGCCGCTCGATCGCTCCGGCCGCGATCCGCTCGTAAAGCGCCTCGGCGATCCGGTCGGCCAGTTTCGGCGTTCCCGGCGAATGCGACGGCATGGCGCTGGTCCAATGCGGGAGCAGATTTCGCTGCGCGGCGATGTCGGCGCCGCGCGAGCCGACCAGAAAGATTTCGCAATCCATCTGGTCGCCGGCTATGGCGTCGAGCACATGTTCGCTGAAGGCCCCGGCGAAACCCTGTTCGGCGCAGAACACCACCAGTCCACGGCGGCCTCGCCGTTGCCGGCCGTCGGGTCGCGCCGGCTCGGCAAGGGTCAGCGCCCGGCCAATGGCGGCGGCGATGGTTTCGGCGAAACTGTCCACGGCGGCGAGCTGGTTGCGCGCCTGCAGCGCCCGCGCCGCGGCGATGCCGCGCATGGCGTTGATGACGGCGCCAAGCTGGCGAATGCCGTCAATGCGCGCGCGGACGTCGGCGAGACGTTCGCTCATGGCGACGCCGCCGAAGCCGCAAAACTCTTCGCGTGACGCCGCAACGCCTCGATGAGCCCAGGCTTATCCGCGTCGGTCAGAGCGCCATTTTTTTGCAACGCAGCGACTATTTCACCGGCGTCGCGGTCGAGCGCGGCGGCGAGACCGCTGCGGAATGAGGGAATTTTTTCCAGCGGCAGTGGATCGAGCAGGCCGGATTGCGCCGCCGTCACCAGCGCGACCTCGTCGGCGAGGCGCAAGGGCGCGTGCTGAGGCTGGTTGAGGATGGCGCGGATGCGTTCGCCTCGCGAAAGCTGCTGGCGGACGCGGGCGTCTGGCATGCCGCCGAAACGGCTGAACATTTCGAGTTCGAGGAACTGCGCATAATCGAGGCGCAGCGAGGACGCGGCCTCGCGCAGCGCCGCCGCCTGGGTCTTGCCGCCGACCCGGCTGACGCTGACGCCGACGTCGATCGCCGGCTTGTGCCCCTCATGGAACAGGCGGCCATCGAGCACAATCTGGCCGTCGGTGATCGAGATCAGATTGGTCGGAATATAGGCGCTGAGATTTCCCGCGTCGGTCTCGGCGATCGGCAGCGCCGTCAGCGAACCGCCGCCTTTTGCCGCCGACAGTTTCGCCGCGCGCTCGAGCAGCCGGGCGTGCACGTAGAACACGTCGCCGGGATAGGCCTCGCGGCCCGGCGACTGGCGCGTCAGCAGTGCGATCTCGCGATGGCTGGCGGCGTGCTTGGACAGGTCGTCGACGACGACAAGAACGTGGCCGCCGCGATCGCGGAAATATTCCGCCATGGTGAAGCCGGCGAAAGGCGCGATCCATTGCAGGCCGGTCGGCGTGGCTGGACCGGCGACGACGACGATGCAGCGCTCCGGCGCGCCATGCGCGGCGATGGCGTCAATGGCGCGGCGCACGCTCGAACTCTTCTGGCCCACGGCGACATAGACGCAGACCATGTCACTGTGCTTCTGGTTGATGATCGTGTCGATCGCCAGCGTCGTCTTGCCGACCGCGCGGTCGCCTATGATCAGCTCGCGCTGGCCCCTGCCGAGCGCGAACAGGGTGTCGACGGTCAACACGCCCGTCTGGACCGGCTGGGTGACGAGGTCCCGCTCGACGATCGCCGGCGCCGGACGTTCGATCGGATCGAACCGCTCCGGCGTGACCGGCCCCTTGCCGTCGAGCGGGCGGCCAAGCGGATCCACGACCCGGCCGAGCAGGCCGACGCCAACAGGCGCGCGCGCCACGTCGCCGAGACCCCTCACCGCGTCGCCGGCTTCGACCATGTCGGCGGGGTCGAGCAGGACGCAACTGACGCGTTCCCGGTCGAGCGTATGGGCGAAGCCGAACGGGCCCTTGTCGAACCGCAGCAATTCATCCAGTCGAAGGCTCGGCAAGCCGGAAATCTGGGCGATGCCGTCGCCAATTTCCTCGACGCGGCCGATTTCCTCCGCCTGTGGGCCGAGGCTGGCGTCCTTCAGTTTTTCGCGCGCGTTTTCCAGCCAGTCCTGCGCGCGGGCGTCAGCTTCGCTCGTCATGCGCCACCCCCAGGAAAATCCTGCCTGATTTTCGCCAGATCGGCGCGCCAGCTGTTGCTGAGGACGAAATGCGGCGCGCGCAATTCCAGCCCGGCGATCAGCTCGGGATCGACGCCGAACCGGATATCGACCTCATGGCCGAAGGCGGCGGAGAGCGCCGAGCGAACCCGCGCCTCCTCGTCGGGCGCCAGGGCGCTGGCGGAAACCGCTTCCAGCGCGCTGTCGCCGGTACCGACGCTCTGCCGCGTTGAATCCGGGAGCGACTCGATCTGGACGACCAGCCAGCGCAGGAAGGCGGCGCGCACCTCAAGTCCGTCGAGCCGGGACGCCAGTTTTTCCGCGATGGACATCGCCAGCTCGCCGGCCTTGTCGGCCCAGGCCCGTTCGGCCTCGGCCTTCGCCTTCTCGATGTCCGCGCCGGCGTTGGCGCGGAGAAGGTCGGCTTCCGCCCTGGCCTGGCGCAGCAGGTTTTCGCGCGCCTCTCCGGCCTGCGCCTGCGCCTGCCTCAGGATCTCCTCGCGCTCCGTCGCAAAACCGGCGTTGCGCCGCTCGACCTCGGCGAGAGCGGCGGACGCCTTGTCGCGCTGCGCCTGCGCCTCGTCGAGCAGGCTTTGCGCCCTGGCGCGCCGCTCCTCGATCATGGCCGCGACCGGCCGCCAGAAGAAGCGGCCGAGCAGCCAGATCAGGATCAGGACATTGACGGTCTGGAGCGCGAGCGTCGCCCAGTCTATGGTCATGGGATCATTTCAGCAGCGGATTGGCGAAGAGCAGCAGCAGGGCGATCACCAGGCAATAGATCGCCATGGTCTCAATCATCGCCAGGCCGACAAACAGGGTGCGGGAAATGACATTGGCCGATTCCGGCTGGCGGGCGATGGCGTCCATGGCGGCGGCCACGGCGCGGCCTTCCGCCAGCGCCGGCCCGATGGCGCCGAAGGAGACCGCGACGGCGGCGGAAACGATGCTTGCGAAGGCGAGCCAGTTCATGGAGAGGTCCTCTGGTCGGTTTTGGCTGGCGGCGCCTCGATGGCGTCGGCGATGAACACCATGGCCAGCACGGCGAAGATATAGGCCTGCACAGCGCCGGTCAGCAAATCGAGAGCCATCAGCGGGATCGGCACGAGCAGCCCCGCCAGCGACAGCACGATGCCGATCACGAAGACGCCGCTCATGACATTGCCGAACAGGCGCACCAGCAGGGAAAAGGTGCGGGTGAGGCTCTCGACGAAATTGAGCGGGATCATCAGCGGGCTCGGCGAGGCAAAGGTCTTCAGGTAGCCGCGCATGCCGCCTGAGCGCACGCCGAACCAGATCACAGCGAGGAAAACCAGCAGCGCCAAGGCCGCGTCGGTTTCGAGATGCGCGGTCGGCGGCTCGACGCCGGGAATGAGCGTCGACCAGTTGGCGACGAAGATGAAGACGAACAGCGTCCCGATGAAGGCGCGATAGGGCGTGGGTTCGGTCCGCATGGTCTCGCGGATCTGGCTGTCGACGCTTTCGACCACAAGTTCGAAAAAGGCCTGGACGCCGCCTGGAATCAGGCACAGCCGCCGTGACAGCGTGAAGGCGCCGAGGCCCAGCGCCGCCACGATCGCCCAGGTCGTCACGACAGCGGCGCTGACGGCGACCGGGCCCAGATCGAAAAGCGGCGTGGAGACGAGCGGCGAATTCATGACGCGGCGTCCCGCAATCTGCGCATGACCACGGCGCGGGCGAAAAACACCCCCAGCGCCGTCGCCAGCAAGGGCCCGGCGCCCTGCCAGGCGGCGAGCGTCAGCAGCGCAGCCAGCAACGAAAACCGCAGCAGCAGCAGCGCCAGCAGCACCGGCAGCCGGCCTCCGCGCCCGAGAGAGCGGGCATTGCGCCAGACCATGGTGAAATACAGCGCCCCGCCCGCGCCGCCCGCCGCCAGGAAAGCCAGCAGGACAGCCATGAGGCGCAGCAGGGAAAGCGCATCCGGCGCGGCGGGGAGAAGGGTCATGCGCTTTTCATCCACTTCCACGCCGACCAGCAGCCGAGCCCGAGGCCGAGCATCATCAAAGGCGCGGTCCAGAATATGCCTGTATCAAAACTCCGGTCGAGCCAGCGGCCGAAAAAAATTCCAATCAGCATGGGCGTGACGATCATCCAGCCGAGCACGCCGATCTGCGCGAGGCGGCGCGCGACGGAAGGTTCGCCTTCGCGCCGGCCGCGCGCCTCGCGCTCGCCGCGAAGGCGGGTCTCGAGAACCAGCGGGTCCTTTTCGGGCGCGTCGGGTTGCGGGCTCATGCAAAACCTCCGCGCCGGTCGGGCCGCAGATGGCGCATGATCTGGCGAATGGCCGATAGCTGCAGCCGCGCGCCCCCGACGCGCTCCGACCGCTCGGCTTCGACCTCCTCGCGAAACCGCGCGAGCACGGTCTGGTCGAGAAGAGAGAGATCCTCGCCGGCCACGGCCTCGCGCGTGGCGATGGCGACCTCGCGTCCGCCGGTCACCGAAAACACGCCGCGCCGCACGGCGCAATATCGCCTTCGCCCGTCGGCGCTTTTCCAGCCCACCACGGAAATCGAGAGGCTGGTCAGGAAATCGGCGTGACCCGGCAGGACCCCGAAACCGCCGGACGAATCCTCGGCGCGGATGGCCAGGACGCCCTCCTCCTCCACCACCACCGACAAAGGCGTGACGATGCGCAGCCTCATGCCTGCGCTCCCTCTTTGCGGCGCGCCTCAACGATCGTTCCGACCATATAGAGCGAGCTCTCGGCCCAGTCGTCGGTCTCGCCGTCGAGAATGGCGCGGCAGCCCTCCAGCGTGTCGGCGAGCGCGACGCTGCAGCCGGGCGTGCCGGTAAAAGCCTCGGTGACGGCGAAGGGTTGGCTCAGGAACCTTTGCAGCCGTCGCGCCCGCCGCACCACCAGCCGGTCCGCAGCGCCCAACTCCTCGACGCCGAGCAGGGCGATGACGTCCTGAAGATCCTTGAACCGGGCAAGCGTTTCGCGCGCCCGCTCTGCGATGCGATAATGATCCTCGCCCACCACGAGCGGGTCGAGCAGCGCCGAGGACGAGCCCAGCGGATCGACCGCCGGATAAAAACCTTCGGCGGCCAATTGCCGCGACAGCATGATGATGCTGTCCATATGGCTGGAAATGGCGGTCACGGCCGGATCGGTGAAATCGTCCGCCGGCACGTAGACCGCCTGGATGGCGGTGACCGCGGCGCCCGCCGCCGAGGCGATGCGCTCCTGCAAGGCGGCGACCTCGCTCGCCAGCGTCGGCTGATAGCCGACGCGGGACGGCAGGCGCCCGAGCAGGCTGGACACTTCCGCCCCGGCCTGGACGAAGCGAAACACATTGTCCATCAGCAGCAAAACATTCTGATGCTTGCGGTCGCGAAAATATTCGGCGATGGTCAGCGCCGTCAGCGGCGCCCGCCAGCGTGCGCCCGGCGGCTCGTTCATCTGGCCATAGACCAGCACCGCCCCCGGAAGCACGCCGGATTCCCGCATCTCCATCAGGAGTTCATGGCCTTCGCGCGACCGCTCGCCTACACCCGCAAAAACTGAAATGCCCTGGTATTTTTCGACCATGGCGTGGATCAACTCCATCACCAGCACGGTCTTGCCGACGCCGGCTCCGCCGAACATCGCCGCCTTTCCGCCCCTGGCCAGCGGCGCCAGCAGGTCGACCACCTTGATGCCCGTCTCGAACATGGTGGTCGCCGAACTCTCGTCCTCGAGCTTGGGCGGCGGATTGTGGATCGGCCTTCGCGGCGTGTCGGGAGGCAGGGCCGGACCATTGTCTCGGACCTCGCCCAGCACGTCGAGCAGGCGGCCCAGCACGGCTTCGCCGACGGGAACCGAAACCGGCGCGCCGCTGGCGACGACGGCGACGCCCCGAGCCAGCCCGGACGTCGCCTGCAGCGCAATGGCCCGCACCGTCGAGGCGTCGAGATGGCTGTGGACTTCGAGGATCAGCGGCGCCCCGCGGTCCCACAGCGCAGCCAGGGCGCTGTTGACCGGCGGCAGGATCTGCGCGTCGAAACGCACGTCGACGACGGCGCCGCGAACCGACGCGACCTCACCTTTCGATGTCACAAGCTTCATCGCGCTTTCCGCCGGGGTCCGCAACCAGATGCGAGCGGTAGGTCGCTTGCGTCCAAGGCGCTTGTTTTTGGCGCCGAACGACGCCATCGGTCAACCCTCGCGAAACCGCTGGCCGGCAAATCGCCAGCGCGGCCCGCGATGAAAGGCTCACCTGGTTTTGCGCAGGATATTCGCCAGGCAGGAAGCGAATTGCTCGGGAAGAAAAGGCTTTCGCAGCAGAACGACATTCTGGAACGCTTCCGGCGTGTCCGCATAACCGGTGATCACCATCGCCGGGATGCCCGGCGCGAACCGCCGGGCTTCGCGAACCAGATCGGCCCCGTTCATCCCGGGCATGGCGAAGTCGGTCACCACGGCGTCCACGTGGTCCCCTTGCCGCAAGGCGTCGGTCGCGGCCTGGCCGCTGTGCGCCTCAATCACCCGATATCCGAGGTCCTCGGCGAAAATGCGCAGCCCCGCTCGCACCATCGCGTCATCATCGACCAGAAGGATGACCTCCCCGTCGCCACGGGGCGCAACTTCGGCCTCGGACGCCGCTTGCGCGATTGCCGCGCTGGCGCGCGGCAAATACAGGGTCACCTTGCTGCCGCCGCCCACGATGCTGGAAATGCGGACGCCGCCGCCCGACTGCGCCGCCATGCCATGAACCATGGAAAGTCCGAGACCCGAGCCCTTGCCGAATTCCTTGGTGGTGAAAAATGGCTCGAAGACGCGCGCGAGCGTCGTCTCGTCCATGCCGACGCCGGTGTCCTCGACGGTCACCGTCACATAATCGCCGGGCGCCAGGTCCGCAGGACGATCCGGACCGCCGGGACGTTCGACCGTCGCGGTGGCGACGCGCAGCGTCAGCCGGCCGCCCGAGGGCATGGCGTCTCGAGCGTTGACCGCCAGGTTGAGGATCGCGGATTCGAGCTGGGAGCCGTCGACAAGCGCCGGCGGCGTCGAAGGCGAAGCATGGATCTCCACCGCCACCAGGCCGCCCAATGTACGCTCCAGAAGCGGACGCATGCTGTCGAGCAGGCTTCGCAGGTCGGTCGCCTGGGGCGCCAGGGTCTGCCTGCGGGCGAAGGCCAGCAGGGACTGCGTCAATCGGGCGCCGCGCTCGATCGACTGCTGCGCCGCCTCGAACAGGTTGCGCGGCTGTCCCGGGGGCACATGACGCCCCAACACGAAAAGGCAACCGGCGATCGCCTGGAGCAGATTGTTGAAATCATGGGCCACGCCTCCGGTCAACTGGCCGATGACTTCCATCTTCTGGGCCTGCACGAGCTGGGAGGTGCGCTCCTGGACCTGCCGCTCGAGGTCTGCCCTGATGGCCGCGAGGCCCTCCGTCGCGGCCCGGTGCGCGGTAATGTCCTGAATGGCGCCGACGATCCGGTTCGCGCCGCGCTCTGGACCCTCGTCGAAAAAGGCTCGCCATCTCGCCTGGAACCAGCGGAGCGCGCCATCCGGCCGCGTGACGCGAAACTCGTCGATGGAGGCGCCCGAGCCAGGTCCCTGCAAAAGTGACCCGACCGTGTCCTTTACGCGATCGCGGTCGTCGGGATGGCACAGCTCGAGAAATTTCCGGAACGACGACTCCTCGGACGCAACGCCAAGGAGGACGCAAAGCTCGCGTGACCAGGTTGACCGGTCCTCAGCGGCCATCCATTCCAGTATCCCGAAACCCGCCACCTGCATTCCCAGCCGCAGGCGCTCCTCGCTTTGCCGCAACGCTTGCGTGGCGCCGCGCCTGAGGCGGGCGAGTGCCAGATTGGAATCGACCCGGGCGACCAGTTCCCGCGACGCGAAGGGCTTGGTCAGGTAGTCGTCGGCGCCGGCGTCCAGGCCCTCGATCCGCGCCTCATCCCCCGCGCGGGCCGACAACAGGATCACCGGCAGATCACGCAGATCGGGATCGGAGCGGATTTCCCGCAGCAGCCCGAAACCGTCGAGCCGCGGCATCATCACGTCCGACAGGACGAGGTCGGGACGGCGCCGCCGGATCGCTTCCATCGCCGTCACGCCGTCGCCGACGAGCTCGACTTCGCAAGCCTCGCCCAGCAGCCGCCCCACATAATC
This sequence comes from uncultured Alphaproteobacteria bacterium, assembly GCA_963710275.1. Lineage (GTDB taxonomy): Bacteria > Pseudomonadota > Alphaproteobacteria > Rhizobiales > Beijerinckiaceae > Rhodoblastus. The sequence goes on from CAVPZS010000002.1 coordinate 677,966, forward strand.
GCGCATGTCGGCATTGTCGTCGGCGAGCAGAATGCGGGGCCGCCCTCCCGCGCTGGCGTGGGGAGCCGCGCCCTGGTCCACGCCGAAGCGCGCCGTCTCCGAGACCGCCGGCAGCCAGCGCAGCGCCTGCTCGACGAAGGCCTGCGCTCGCGTCGCGCCCGTTTCGCGCTGGACTTCTGACATCGCGATCTGCCGGGACGGCAAATGTGATGCGCCCAGCGGGATCCGGACGGTAAAGGTCGCTCCCTGGCCGAGCGCGCTGGAGGCTTCGACTTCGCCGCCGTGGAGCTTGACCAGCTCCTGGACAAGGGCAAGGCCGATGCCCGTGCCCTCGTGAGATCGGCCACGGACGTTTTCGATGCGGTGGAAACGCTCGAAGATGCGCGGCAATTCGTTCGCCGCGATGCCGGCGCCGGTGTCGCGCACAGAGAGTTCGGCCAGGCCATCTATCCGGCGCAGGGCGACGGAAATCGCGCCCTTGAAAGTGAACTTGAAGGCGTTCGACAGCAGGTTGAGGACAATTTTTTCCCACATTTCCCGATCGACGAAGACCGGCTCCGGCAGTTCGGGGCAATCAATCGACAGGCGCAGGCCGGCGCGTTCGCACGCCGCGCGGAAATTGCTCGCGAGGTCGGCCGTCAGCGCCGCGAGGTCGGTCGCCTGGAAAGACGCCTGGACCCGGCCCGCCTCGACACGGGAAAATTCCAGCATGGTGTTGACCAGCTTGAGCAACCTGAGCGCATTCCGGCGCACCAGCGTCAGCTCTTCGCGGTCCCGATCGGCAAGGGAGGACCGGCTCAGCAATTCCTCGAGCGGCCCGAGCAACAGCGTCAGCGGCGTGCGAAATTCGTGAGAGACATTGGAAAAAAACTGCGTCTTGGTCTTGTCGAGTTCAGCCAGCGCCTCCGCTCGGCTGCGTTCGGCGGCATAGGCGTTGGCGTTGGCCATGGCGCCCGCGATCTGTCCCGCGACCAGCGCAAGGAAGCGCCGGTAGCTCTGGTCGAAAAGACGGAAGGGATTGAGCCCGACGACCAGCGCCCCCTCCTGCCGGTGGTCGCCGACGCTCGCCAGCGACAGTACGGCCGCCTGTTTCGGCGGCGCCTGCCAGGAGCCGGAGGGCAGGCGCGCGCCAAATCTTGCTTCGAGATCGGAAACCAGGCGGCAGTCGCCCGGCGCGCCATCAAAGACCCAGACCGGCCGGTCCGAGGTCAGAACTTCGGGCGCCGCCGGATGGCCGGGCTCGATGCCGCACGCGGCCGCAAGCTCCGCCCGATCTTCTTCGGGCGCCGAAAGGTAGATCATGGCGAAGGGCAAATCGCGAGGGTCGGCGCCCAGCGCGCGGGCCGCTCGTTCGCAGACTTCCGCGCCCGTGCGCGCGTCGGCCGTGCTGGCGGCGAGGTCGCGAAGCAGTGAAAGCTGGCGCTCTCCGATGACGCGCTGCGTATCGTCGGTATTGGCGCAGATGATGCCCCCGCTGGCGCCGTCGTCGTCGGGGATCGGGCTATAGGAAAAGGTGTAGTAAGTTTCTTCGGGGTAGCCGTAGCGCTCCATGATCAGGAGCTGCCCTTCGACATAGGTGCCTTCCTCGCCGGTCATCGCCTGCGACAGCATCGGTTCGATGTCGTCCCAGATCTCGCGCCAGACGACTGAAGCGGGGAGGCCCAGCGCCCACGGGTGCTTGCCGCCGATGATCGACTGATAAGCGTCATTGTAGAAATAGACGAGATCGCGCCCCCAGCCGATCCAGATCGGCTGGCGCGATGTCAGCATGATCCGAATGGCGGTCTTCAGGCTTTGCGGCCAGGCTTCCGGCGGGCCCAGAGAGCCGCCCGCCCAGTCGAAGGCGCGCATGCGCGAGCCCATTTCGCCGCCGCCGGCAAGAAAACTCAGCGACCGGCGCTTCGAAGCCTGCGGCGCGGGATGGAGGTTTGCGCCGATTGGCGGATCATGGGCGACGCTTTCGCCTTGCTGGTCATGCGTCATCGCGACCTCGGGCTTTCAAAGCCGGTTCCCTGCCACGCATGAGCGGTAAGCGCTTCCTGCGATTGTCTTCCATGGGGCTCCAGCCAGGCCTTGGTCACGACACGTTCTAGACAACACGGCAGCGGGGCGGAAAGTTTCGCTCTCAATGGCGCTGCTCATGTGTCACTTCGTTCAGCCAGGCGAACAGACGCTCCGGATTGAGCGGCTTGGTCATATGCTCTTCGAAGCCAGCGTCCCGGGCGTCCTGGCGATCCTTTTCGCTGCCATAGCCGGTAACCGCAACGAGATGGACGCCCGCAGTCTCCTCATCCGAGCGCAAGGCGCGGGCGACATCGTAGCCGCTCATGCGCGGCAGCCCGATATCGCAGACCACTGCCTGCGGATGGAAACTGTGCGCGACTTCGAGCCCATTCTCGCCAGTATGAGCGACTTCGACCAGATGTCCCTCCATTTCGAGCATCATGCTCAAGCTCAGCGCGGCCATGACATTGTCCTCGATGACCAGGACCCGCGTCCTGCCGTCGAGCGCCACGGGGTGAACGCCATCCGTTTCGCCGGGCGTCGCCTCCGCCGGGGGCTCGACGGGTCCGGCGACGGGTTCCGCTAACAGCAGGCGGACGCGAAACTCCGCCCCGCAGCCGAGGCCGGCGCTTTCGGCTTCAACCGCCCCGCCCTGCTGCTCCGCCAGCCCCTTGACCACCGCCAGCCCCAGGCCAAGACCGCCCTCGTTGCGGCTCAGGCTGGTGTCGGCCTGGGAAAACACATCGAACACATGCGGCAGCACGTCTTCGGCGATGCCGATGCCGGTGTCGCGCAATGCCATCACCGCCTGCGCCGCGCCGCCGGTCTCCTGCTCCGTGGTCAGTTTTAGCGCGACAATGCCACCCGGGCGGGTGAATTTCTGGGCGTTGTCGAGCAGGTTGCCGAGCATTTGCGCCAGCCGGACCGGGTCGCCGTTCACCCAGACGGGGCCGGAGGGGACGTCGATGAAAAGCGAGAGACCGCGCGCTTCGATTGAGCTTCGGCGATCCTCGGCCGTGGAGCGCGCGATGCGCGCGAGATCCGTGCGTTCGATCTGCAATTGGATCTTCCCCTGTGCGATGCGCGTCGTGTCGAGCAGGTCGTCGACCAGATGGGCCAGGTGCCGCACCTGCCGTTCGATCATTTCCCGAGCGGTCTGGAAGCTGGGCTCGGGCCGCTGCAGCCGTCCCAGGATATGGACGGCGTTGCTGATCGGGCCCAAGGGATTGCGAAGTTCGTGCGCGAGCATCGACAGAAAATCGTCCTTGCGCCGGTCGGCCTCTCGAAGGGCGGCGGCGCGGCCGCGCTCGACCGCGATTTCCGCCTGGAGGTCGCTCTCGCGCTCGGAGGCCTCGCGACGCGCCCGCGACAGGGCGATGGCGCCATCGATGCGGGCGCGCAGCTCGCGCGCGCTGAAGGGCTTGACCAGGTAGTCGTCGGCGCCGGCCTCCAGCCCCTCGACCCGCGCTTCCTCTCCCGCCCGCGCCGAAAGCAGGACGACGAGGACGCCGCTCAGCGCCGGGTCGGCGCGCAGCGCCCGGAGCAGGCCGAAACCGTCGAGGCCCGGCATCATGACGTCGGTCAGAACGAGGTCGGGCGGCGGACCCCGCCGGATCGCCGCCAGCGCGGCGGCGCCGTCGGATGCAACCTCGAGGTCATAGCCGCCCTGCTGCAGGATATTCGCGACATAGCCTCGCATGTCGGCGTTGTCGTCGGCGAGCAGGACCCGCGGTGCGCCGGCGATCCTCCCGACATCGGTGGTCTCGGCGCCTCTGCCTGTCGCCGCGCCGGGCTCCGGCAACCAGCGCAAAGCCTCCTCGACGTAAGCGTCGGCGCCGATCGAGGTCGCGGCGAGCGCGCGCTCGGCCTGGATGCGATCCTGCGGCAAATGCGTCGCGCCCAGCGGGAGCACAACACGGAATTCGCTCCCCTGGCCCTCAGCGCTCGAGGCCGTGATTTGCCCATGATGGAGTTGCACCAGTTCGTCGACAAGGGCGAGGCCGATGCCCGATCCTTCGTGCGTTCGCCCCTGCTGGTTCTCGATGCGATGGAAGCGTTCGAAAATGCGCGCCAGATCGGAAGCGGGAACGCCGACGCCAGTGTCGCGCACAGTCAGTTCGACCGTGTCGCCGACCCGGCGCAGCGCGACGGTGACGCCGCCTTTCAGCGTAAATTTGAAAGCGTTGGACACGAGGTTGAGGACGATTTTTTCCCACATGTCGCGATCGACGAGGACCGGCTCGTCCAGCGGCGGGCAATCGACGACAAGGCTCAAACCCGCCCGTTCGCAGGCCGAACCGAAATTGCTGGCGAGTTCGGCGGTGAAGCGCGCGAGATCCGTCGGCTCGAAGCTGATATTGGCGCGACCCGCCTCGATGCGGGCGAAATCGAGCAAGGAATTGACGAGCTTGAGCAGGCGCAACGCGTTGCGGCGCGCGACCTCGAGGCGGCGCCGCAAGCGTTCCGGCAGGTCCGGCTCGGCGAGGGCGTCCTCGACCGGCCCCAGCATCAGCGTCAGAGGCGTGCGGAACTCGTGGCTGACATTGGAAAAAAACGCCGTCTTGGCGCGGTCGATGGCGGTCAGCGCCTCGACGCGCCGCCGCTCGGCCTCATAGGCTTGCGCATTGGCTAGTCCCGCGCCGATCGCCGCCGCAAGCAGATCGTAAAATCCCTTGTAGGCCTCGTCAAACGGCAGCCGCGAGCTCACGCCGGCGATGAGGATGGCCGCGGGGAATTCCAACGCAGGGGCGCCGATCGGCATGACGAGCGCGCAGTTGGGCGGCTCTTCGTAAGGTCCGCAGGCGATCCCGTCGAAGAGGCCAGCCACGTTCTCGACGGTCGTCGTGGCGCGCGCGGCGATGGCCGCCGCCAACGGCCAGGGCGCAGCGGCGTCAAGGGCAAGCTCCCGCGGGCTCGCCGTCGCGCCCGCTGCAATGCCCGTCCGCGCCGCCAGTCGATACTGCGCCGGCTCCCCCGCGCGTTGCTCAAGCTGGTAGAACAGCACAAAAGGCAGGTCGAAGGCGAAGGCCTGAAGCGTGCCGGCGGCCAGATCGAAAACCTCGGTTTCGCTCTTGGCCGCGGTAAGGCGGGCGGTGAGATCGCGCACGACCCGCGTCCGCCTTTCGCCGAGCATGGAGGCGGTTGTCTCCGTCACCGGATGAAAAAGGCCGCCGATGCCGCCCAACTCGTCACGGATCGGACTCAAGGAGAAGGTGAAAAACGTCTCTTCGAGATAGCCGTTGCGTTGCAGGAACATGCGGCGGTTTTCGAGAAAGGACGTCTGCCCCGCCAAGGCGCGTTCGAAAGGCTCGCCGATCGCCGGCCACGCCGACGCCCAGGACACTGCGTAATCCATCCCGAGGATCGAGGGATGCCCCTCGCCGCAAACGACGCGATAGCCGTCATTGTAGATCTGGACGTGGTCGGGGCCCCAGATGATGTTGATGGGAAAGTTGGACGCGAGGCACAGGCTGACCGTGGTCCGCAGGCTTTGCGGCCAGTCCTCGATCGGGCCAAGCGATGTCCGGGACCAGTCCCTGGAGCGGACGAGCGCCGCCATCTCGCCGTCGCCGGCGAGAAAATCGAGATCCTTCCCGTCACTGGTTTGAGGGCGATTGTCCAACGTCCCGCCTCAAATGAAATTTCGGGCGCCCGATCCGTCATCGCCGGGATTTTGTTATTTTGCATCGACCGGGTAGTAACTTGATATTACATACTATTTTCTTTTCTGGCAACGACTTGGCGTCTTCCCGCGCGTTCTCCGAGGGAATAGGCGCAAGCTCACCGCCCAGGCGGGGGCGGTCCCGGCGCGCGGTGGAGATATTTGACCGTCAGAAAGGCGCCGATCCATGAGCCCATGGCGGCGAAGAGCACGTAAATCCAGTCGTTGGTGTAAGAAATCACCGCAAAGGACGAGAGCAGATACCAAAGGCTGCTCCAGGTCGCGGCCGGGCCGGCGCGTCGGGCGGCGACAGAGGCTGTGAACATGACATAAACAGCATCGGTCGCGGCGGTGGCGAGGACCACGGCCAGCGCCACGACGGGATCGATGCGCGAAAAACTCACGCCGCTCACCTCCGGCAAGAAAGCCCGTGCGAACTCGAGCTTCGCTACGCCGCTACCGGCGCTGTCTGCCGATCGGCGCCGAAGAACAGCGCCTGGCTGATGACAGCGCGCACCATATCCACCTTGAACGGCTTGGTGATCAGAAACGTCGGCTCCGGTCGCTCGGCGGTCAGCAAGCTTTCCGGGAAGGCCGTCACGAAAATGACGGGGACGTTGAAACGGCTTAGGATTTCCTTGACGGCGTCAATACCGGAACTTCCGTCCGCGAGCCGGACGTCGGCGAGGACCAGGCCGGGGGGCGATGAACCGGCGATAGCCACGGCCTCGGCATGGGTGCGCGCATTGCCGATGACACGATGGCCAAGATCCTCGACCAGGACCTCGAGGTCCCTGGCGATGAGCTGCTCGTCTTCGATGACGAGGACAGAGGAGGCGATTTGCGCGCTGATCGCACGTCCGGCCTCGGCGACCAGTTCGGAAAAGCGCGAAGCCGGGATATCCAGAACCTCCGCCGCCTCCTCATGTGTGAAATTCTCGAGGGCGGTCAACAGGAAGGCCTGGCGAGGGAGGGGCGTGATGTTTTCCAGCCGGCGCTCGAACAGGCACGCCTCCATGCGCTCGTCGGCGATGGCGTTGACCGGAACGGAATTCCAGATTTTAGAGAAAGCCTTGAACACGGCGACGCGGTCGTCGAGAGATCGATCGCAAAGCGTGGAGCTCTCGATCAGCGCCTCAAGCAAGGCGACGACATAGGCGTCGCCACTGGACTGGCTGCCGGACAGCGCACGGGCGTAGCGGCGGAGATAAGGCGCCTGGGAGGACATAAGGGCAGAGAGACTCATGGCCAACCTCACGCAACGGACACCCAGGCGGCACAACGCGCCAGATCGAGCATAAGTTCCTGATGGAGCGCCCTTCTCAAGCCATTGGCATCGTGAAGGTAAACCTGGTTTCTTCGATGGAGGAGGAGACTTCGAGCTTGCCGCCATGGGCCTCGGCGATCTGGCTCGCGATATAGAGGCCCAGTCCCAATCCTTGCTGGCTTGGCCTTACGGCGCCGCGCTCGAAGGGCTCGAACAGATGTGCGAGCAGCGAGGGCGGGATGGGATCGCCCTTGTTGCTGACGAAGAGTTCGAGGAAACCGTTTCGCTCAAACGCGCCGAGGCGGATCGGCGCCTCGGGCGCGCCATAGGTCAGGGCGTTGGCCAAAAGGTTCGAGACGAGCTGGGACATGCGCACGGCGTCGCACGTGACGGGTCTCGGCAAACGGATCTCCAGTTCGATCTTCCTCGCCTCATGGGCCGCGAGCAATTCATCGACCACCTGGGTGAGGACCGGACCCAGGTCCGTCGTCTTCGACGACAGCGTCAGCCCATCGCCCAGCCGCCCCCTTGCGAAGTCCATGATATTGTCGATCAGGGCGGCCATGCGGGCGATGCTCGACTGGATCAGCGGGACAAGGCCTTGCGCCTTCGGATCGAGCGGGGTCTTGCCAATCAAACGCAAGCCCGCGTCTATGCCCGCCAGCGGATTGCGCAGGTCATGCCCCAGGACCGCGATGAACTGTTCGCGTAACTGCGAGGTCCGGCCGCCGTCCAGAATTTGCTCGTCCTTGGTCTGGAGGCGCAATTCCGCGTCGTAATAGAAGCCGATGAGATCGGCGAACTTCTCGAACATGCCTCGAATTTGCGGCGTATCGATCGGCGCAGGCAAGGGATCTATGGCGCAAAGCGTGCCGAAGAACCTCCCGTCCGGCAGGATGACCGGCACGGAAATATAGCTCTGGAACTTGTAGAGTTGCGGCGTCCGGTGCGTGCGGTAGCAAGGGTCTTCAACAACGTTTTCGATGATGACGGGAGTTCGGCTCTTGCGGATCGCGGCGCAGATCGTCGTTTCGACGCTCAACTCGCCGCCCGGCTGCAGCCCGAAATCGATATCGTCGCGAACCTGGCATGCGATCCAGCGATCTCCCGTGACGCGCGCAACCGCCGCGAACCGCATGCCCGTTGCGAGGCATACGACATCGAGGATGGTGGAAACGGCCCGGATCCTGCCGATCATCTCGATGTCTGAATCGAAGTTCGTCTCTTGAACCATTCAATTCGTCCTATCGGCGCGGTTTTTGTCCGCATCGGCAGCATAACATAGTCGCGCGGACCGGCGGTCGACAATCACGATCCAGCCTCGCTGGCGCCCAGCCGCTGCGCGGCCAGACGCTCGAGGGCCGACATGCTGTCGAACAGCAGCACGGCCATCAGGGAGACGATCAGCCCTCCCTCAATCACGAAGGCAAGGTTGTTGCTGAGGAGACCGGCGATGATGACTTCGCCCAATCCCTTTGCAGCGACGGTCGAGCCGATGGTGGCTGTGCCCATGTTGATGACCAAGGTGAGGCGAAGGCCCGCCAGGATCGCCGGCAAGGCGAGGGGCAGTTCGATCTCGAAGAGGCGCTGGCGGGCGTCCAGTCCCATGCCGCGCGCCGCATCCATCACCGTCGCGGGGACCTGGCCCAGACCGGCCATGGTGTTTTCGAAGACCGGCAACAAACCATAGAGGAACAGGGCGATGAAGGTCGGCGTCTCGCCGAAGCCCACCAGCGGCGCGGTCAGGGCCAGCACCGCGACCGGGGGAAAGGCCTGGCCGATATCGGCCAATCCGCGCGACAGCGGCAGGAATTCCGAGCCCGCCGGGCGGGTCACGAAAACGGCCAGCGGCGCCGCGACCAAGGCGCTGGCTGAGGCCGACAACATCACGATCCGAAGATGCGCCAGCGTCAGCGCGCGCAGATCGCCATAGGGATATATGGCCGGCGCGCCCTCGGGCGCCAGCAGGCGAAACAGCGGTTCGAACAGGGAGGGCGCGCAGGTCAGGGCGATCAGCAGCGCCAGCGCGGTCGCGCGAACAAAAAATCCGCCTCTCATGACCCAATCCGCCCGAAAGCCAGGATGGCGGCCAAGGAAACGCGTCCAAGCGGGCGGCCATCCTCGCCGATCACCGGCAGAACCTTGACCCCGGTCCAGATCATCCGCGACAGCGCGTCCTGCAGCGAGGCGTCGGCGGACAAGGGATCGCCCGGCGCCTCGCCGGGCTCGATCGCGGCGTCGACGCGGGCGAGGCCTAGCAGCCGGAACGGACGATCGACGCTCCCGACCATCCGTTCGACGATGGGGTCCGCGGGGCGGGTCAAAAGCTCGGCCGGCGGCCCAAATTGGCATAGCCGGCCCTCATTCAGCACGGCGATGCGCTGTCCCAGGCGGAAGGCTTCCTCCATGTCATGGGTCACCACCATGACGGTCGTGCCGAAGCGGCGCTGGACAGCGAGAAGGTCGTCTTGCGCCTTGCCCCGGATGATCGGGTCGAGCGCCCCGAACGGCTCGTCCATCAGCAACACTGCGGGCTCGGCAGCGAGAGCCCGGGCGACTCCAACCCTTTGCTGCTGGCCGCCGGACAGTTCATGCGGACGCTTGCCGGCGAAACGCGCGGGATCGAGCTGGAACGCGTCCATCAGTTCCTCGACCCGCGCCGCGATGCGCGCCCGGGGCCAGCCGAGCAGCCTGGGCACGGTGGCGATGTTCTGGGCGACGGTGCGATGCGGAAAAAGGCCATAGCCCTGGATCACATAGCCGATGCGCCGGCGCAGTTCGAAACCGCGGAAGGTCCTCGTGTCGCGGCCGTCGATCCGGACTTCGCCGCCGGTCGGCTCGACCAATCGGTTGACCATGCGCAGCAGCGTGGATTTGCCCGAACCGGACGGACCGACCACCGCCGCGATCGTTCCCTTCTCGACGGTCAGGGACACGTCGTCGACGACAGTGACGCCGTCGATGCGTTTGGCGAGCGCGCGGAGTTCGATCACGGGCGGCGTCCTTCGGCCAGATCGACGGCTGCGTCCAGAATGACCGACGCCGAGAAAGCCAGCGCCACGGTCGGCGCCACGCCCAGCAGCACGAGGTCCGGGGCGGTCTGGCCGATCCCCTGGAAGATGAAGACGCCGAAACCGCCGCCGCCGATCAGGGCGGCGATGGTCGCCAGACCGATATTCTGCACCAGCACGATGCGGACGCCCGCCAGGATAAAAGGCAGCGCCAGCGGGAGCTCGACGCCAAGAAGGCGCCCGACGCCGGTGAAGCCCATGCCGCGCGCCGCGTCGACCGCGGCCGGCGGCGCCTGCGCCAGTCCGGCCACGGTATTGGCGACCATCGGCAGCAGCGCATAGAGCGCCAGCGCGACAAAGGCTGGCGCCATGCCGATGCCGCCGACGCCAAGTCGCGCCGCCAGGGGCGAATGAGCGGCGAGCCAGCCGAGCGGCGCCATCAGCAGGCCGAACAAGGCCATGCTCGGAATGCTCTGGATGAGGTTGAGACCTTGCAGGCTGGCGTCGCGCAGGCGCGGCAGACGATGGCACAGCAGGCCGAAAGGCAGTCCTGTGGCAAGGGCCGCGCCGAGCGATCCGATGGCCAGGACGAGATGGCGTCCGCCCTCGCGCCAGAACTCAGGCCCGCGCACGTCATATTCCCTCATGAAGGACAGTCCGTTCCAGAGGCCGGAACGGAGCAGGACGGCGATGGCCGCCGCCGTCGCCGCCAGCGCCGCCAGACGGGCGAGCGGGCCCAATCGGAGCCGGGCCAGGGCGTCGGTCACGATCAGCGCCAGAGCCAGCAATAGCAGCCAGAAGCCCGCGCCGGGCGACACCCGCGCGAAGCTTTCGCCCGGCGGCGTCACATGATCGGGCGACGCGCCGACGGCGACCGCCAGCAGGACCAGCGCAGCGCCCGCCGCGATCAGCAGCGGGGTCGGGCGCCGGCAGAATACCGAGAGCAGCAGGGCGACCGTCACCCCGGCGATCAACCCGCCCGCGACGCCGGCTGGCAATGCGGCCAGCAGGTCGCGCGGCGACCCCTCTGCGATGCGGTTCGGCCGATAGACGGTGAACGGCGACAGGGCCAGACCCGCCGCGCCCAGGATGGAGACCGCGAGACCCAGGCGACTGGCCGCCGGGCGCGCGCCTATGAACGAAGGGGGGGCTATTTGACGAAACCCTTGTTTTTCAAATAGGCGGCAGCCACGGCCTTCGCCGCCTGGCCTTCGACCTGAACCTTGGCGTTCAACGATTTGAGAGCGCCAAGATCGAGCGAGGCGAAGACCGGCGCCAGCGTGTCAGCAATTCCCGGATAGGCTTTCAAGACCTTTTCGCGAATGATCGGAGCCGGCGCATAGATCGGCTGCACATGCTTGTCGTCGGCGAGGATCACAAGGCCCGAAGCTTCGGTCGCGCCATCGCTGCTGTAGACCATGGCCGCGTCGACGCCGCTGGTCTGGCGCGCGGCCGCCTTGATCGTCGCCGCCGTGTCGCCGCCCGACAGGATGACCAGCTGGCGGGATGACAGCTTGAAATCATAGGCCGACTGGAACGCCGGCAGGCCCGAGGGCGCGTTGACGAACTCCGCCGAAGCCGCCAGCACCACCTTGCCGCCGGCCGTCGCCCATCGGCCGAAATCGCCGAGGGTCTTGAGACCGTTCGCGGCGGCGACATCCTTGCGCAAGGCGATGGCCCAGGCGTTGTCGGCCGGGGAAGGCTTCAGCCACACGATCCTGTTGGCGGCATAATCCAGGGACTTCGCAGCCGCGTAGCCGGCGGCGGCGTCTTTCCAGAGGGGATCGCCGGCCCTGTTGAAAAAGAAGGCGGCGTTGCCGGTGTACTCAGGGTAGATGTCGATCTCGCCGGCAATGAGCGCCGCGCGCACCACAGGCGTGCCGCCGAGCTGGATGCGATCCACGGTCCTGACGCCGCTCGCCTCCAGCGCCAGCAAAATGATATTGCCCAGCACCGATCCCTCGGTGTCGATCTTCGACGACACCACCACGTCGGCGAAAGCCGATCCGGCCAGGACAGCGCCTGCCAGCATCGCGATGGCGGCCGCGAGGGATTTTGCCGGACTCATGTTTTCCTCCCTCGCGGACAACGTTCGCCGCAGCTTATGGTTCGCGGTCACAGCCGCAATGCAGGCCTTGCGCGCCGGCGCCGCTTGCAAAGTTGGAATCAGGCTCCAAATTCCAACGACGAGCGCCTATGCTGGCGCGCTCGGGCCAATGACTGGCCGCGACGACTTTTGAGGCGCCATGGTCCGGTTCTCGCCGCTTTGCCTGTCCCTTGGTTTTGCCCTCGCCCTTGGCCTTGGCGCCTCTTCCGCCCATGCGCTGGAGAGCGCGCCGATCACGACGGCTCACGCCGAGGTGCGGCTCACCTCGAACGTCGATGCTTTCCAGCCCGGGAAGCCGGTGCGGCTCGGCCTCCATTTCAAGCTCGCCAGGGGCTGGCATATCTACTGGAGCAATCCGGGGTCCGCCGGCCAGCCTCCCGAGGTCGCGTTCAATCTTCCCAAGGGCGCGAAGGCCTCAGCGATTGTCTGGCCAACGCCGTTGCGTGTGCCGGAAGGCCCGGCAATGACCTATTCCTATCTCGGCGAGGTCCTGCTGCCGCTCGAGATCACGACGCCATCAGGGCTTTCGTCGCTCCCAATCGAGGCCAAGGTCAATTGGCTGATCTGCGAAAAAATCTGCGTGCCGGAGCAAGGCGAATTGCGGCTCGACCTGCCGGCCGGCGGGGAAAAACCCTCCGCGCAGGCGCCCCTGTTCGCCGCCGCCGACGCGCGCATTCCCACGCCGTCGCCCTATGCCGCCGCCGTGTCGGCCGATGGCGTGCTGTCGCTTTCGCGCGGCGACGGCTGGCTCGCCTCGGTTCGCGACGCTTCGTTCCTGCCCGCCGCCTGGGGCGAGATCGACGATCTCGCGCCGCAGAAGGCGACAATCGCCGACGGCAAGGTCTCGCTCGCGCTGAAACTGGGGCCGACCTACGACCCGAAACAGGGCCTTCCCGGCGTGGCGGACCTGAAGGACGCGTCCGGGCGCGAGCGCTTCCTGACCGTAGCGGCGAAGCCCGACAGCGCGGCCGCCGCTGCGCAGCAGGCGGTCCTCCCGGCCAAGTCGGCGCCGGCCGCCAGTCCCGGCGTCCTGGCCACGCTCGCCTTCGCCTTCCTCGGCGGCCTGATCCTCAACCTGATGCCCTGCGTCTTCCCGATCCTGGCGATGAAGGCGGTCAGCATCGCGCGACTGGCCGGTCACGCCCATAGCAGCGTCAGGGCCCACGCGATCAGCTATACGCTCGGCATCCTCGTCTCCTTCGCGGCGCTCGGCGGCCTGCTGCTGGTCTTGCGCGCGGCGGGCATGGCGGCGGGATGGGGATTCCAGTTCCAGTCGCCGGTCTTCGTCATCGCCATGAGCTGGCTGCTGTTCGGGTTGGGCTTGAACCTTTCCGGCCTGTTCGAAATCGACCCGGGCATTGCGGGCGCAGGCGACGGTTTGACTCGCGCCGGCGGCCATGTTGGCAGCTTTTTCACCGGCCTGCTCGCGGTGCTGGTGGCGACGCCCTGTACCGCCCCATTCATGGGCGTGGCGATCGCGGCGGCGGCGACCGCGCCGGCCGCCGTGACGATTCTGATCTTCCTGGTCATGGGGCTCGGCCTTGCCGCGCCTTACGCGATGCTGACCTTCTTTCCGGCGGCGACGCGCTTTCTGCCGCGGCCCGGGCGCTGGATGGCGGTCTTCCGTCAGGCGCTCGCCTTCCCGATGTATGGCGCGGCGGTGTGGCTTGTCTGGGTCGCCGATCAGCAGACTGGCGCTGACGGCATGCTGGCGGCGCTGAGCGGCGCCCTGTTGATCGGCTTCGCCGCCTGGCTGCTCGGCGTGACACGGGAGAACGAGCGACGCGGACGCGCATTCGGCTGGAGCGGCGCCGCGGCCTCCGCCATCGGCGCGATCGCGCTCCTCTTCAACGTCGCCGCGACGCCCGCGCCGACTGCTGCCGCCGAGGGTGAAACGAGCTGGTCCGAAAGCCGCCTCGCGGCGCTGCGCCGGGCGGGCCAGCCCGTCTTCGTCAACATGACGGCGGCCTGGTGCGTCACCTGCCTCGTCAACGAGCGGGTCACGCTGTCGTCGGAAGCGGTGAAGCAGGCCTTCGCCGGCCACAAGGTCGCCTATCTCAAGGGCGACTGGACGCACGCCGATCCCGCGATATCGCAATATCTGCGCGAGCACGGCCGTGACGGCGTGCCGCTTTACGTATTCTACCCGTCCAACGGACAAAAGCCGGTCATCCTGCCGCAAGTGCTGACGGAAGGCGCCGTTCTCGACGAGATCGACCGGGCGGGAGGTTAAGGGGTTCGCAACCACCCATGGAGACGACAATGAAGACATTTTTCTCAGCCGTTGCGGCGGCGCTGGTCATCGCGGCCACGCCTGCTCTCGCGGAGGAACTCAAGATCGGGCAGTCCGCCCCGAGCTTTACCGGTACGGACAGCAAGGGGCAGGCCGTGAGCCTGGCCGATTTCAAGGGCAAGACCGTTGTGCTCGAATGGACCAACGACGGGTGTCCCTATGTGAAGAAATGGTATGGAAGCGGGGCCATGCAGCAGTTGCAGCAGGACGCCGCCCGCCTCGGCGTCACGTGGCTGACCATCGCCAGTTCCGCGCCCGGCGAACAGGGTTATGTCGACGCTGCCCAGGCCAATGCCGATACGGCCGATCGAAACGCGCATCCTGCGCATGTCCTGCTCGATCCGACCGGCGCGATCGGCCATCTCTACGGCGCGCAGACCACGCCGGATATCTTCGTGATCGGTCCCGACGGCGCGATCGCCTATATGGGCGGCGCGGACAGCATCGCCTCGACCAATGTCGAAGATCTGAAAAAAGCCGAGCCTTACGCCCGCGAAGCCATCGAGGCGGTGGCCGCCGGCAAGCCCGCGCCGCATCCGGTCACCCGGCCCTATGGCTGCACGGTCAAATATTCGAGTTGAAGGCGATCACTCGATGGAAGCTGCGGCGGCGTTGGATCAGAAAATCTTGCCGGGGTTCAGTATCCCCTTCGGATCGAGCGCCGATTTCAGCGCGCGCATCAAGGCGATTTCCTCTTCGGTGCGGCTCAGATGGAGGTAAGGCTTCTTTTCCAGCCCGATCCCGTGTTCGGCGGACACCGATCCACGAAAGGCGCCGAGCGGTTCGTAGACCGCGCTCTCGACCTTGCCGCGCAAGACGAGATGGTCCTGCGGCCTGACCTGCACGATGACATGCAGATTCCCATCGCCAAGATGGCCGAAAATCCATAATTTGTGCTCGCCGATCGCCTCGGACAGGCTTTGCGGAAGCGCCTTCGTATAGGCTTCCATGCGCTCGAGCGGCAGGGAAACGTCGAAGATAATCGGGTAGCCGCCGACCACGACCATGTCGACATTGTCACGCAGCGACCAGAACGCCAGGCAATCGCTTTCCGATTGCGAAAGCGCAGCGTCGGCGACAAGGCCCTGCTCCATGGCGGCATGCAGCGCCACGGCGAACCGCTCGGAATCCGTGGCCGGATCCGCGCCGAGCGCCTCGATGAGAACGTAATTGGCATAATCCTGGCCAATCGGCGGCTTGCCCTTGGCCGGCGGCGTGGTGACGATGCGATAGAAGGAATTCCACATCACCTCGAAGGCCGAAAGCGCCCCGGGCAGGCTGCGGTCCATGTGACGCAACAGCGCGATCACTTTCGCAAAGTCATCGACGCCGACCAGGGCCATGGCGCGGGTCGTCGGCTTCTCCCGCAGGCGCAGGACGAGACGCGTGATCACTCCCAGCGTCCCCTCCGTGCCGATGAAAAGCTGCTTGAGATCGTAGCCGGCATTGTTCTTGATGAGCCGGTTCATCGAGGACACGATGGTTCCGTCGGCGAGCACCGCCTCAAGTCCCAGCACCATGTCGCGCATCATCCCATAGCGGATGACGCGGTTGCCGCCGGCATTGGTCGCGGCGTTGCCGCCGAGCGTCGCCGTGCCGCGGCCGCCGAGATCCAGCGGAAAGAGCAGGTCATGCTTGTCCGCCGCCTCCTGAAGATCCTGCAGGACGACCCCGGCCTGCGCGACCGCGATCCGCTGGGTCGGATCGATCTCTTCGATTGACCGCATCCGCTCGAGCGACAGGATGAGGTCGGTGGGGCCCGCGTCGGCGCCATGGACAAGGCCGGTGAGACCGCCTTGCGTCACCACGGCGGCGCCGCGTTCATGGCACAGGCGCATGATTCTTGCGACCTCCTCCGTGCTGACGGGACGAACCAGCATCTCCGCCTGCAGATGGTCAAAGCGGAACGCGCCCGCCGACCTGAGCGCGACCTCCGTCGCCTCGAGGACGTTCTTCTCGCCGACGATTGCGCGCAATTCCTCGATCATCGCCGTCTCCATGTTCAAATCATCGCTTCGATCAGGCGTGGCCCTTTTGCGCGCATCGCGCTGGCGTATTGATCCGCGAATTCTTTCGTCGTCGCCGCGCGGCTCGCCTCGACTCCGAAACCTTTGGCGATCTGGCTCCAGTTCATTTCCGGATTGTGCAGGTCGAGCATGGACAGGGCGCGCGGTCCCGCGGCGGCGCCGACGCGCCCCATTTCGATGTTGAGGATCAGGTAGGAGCGGTTGGCGTAGATGATGGTGGTGATGTCGAGATTTTCGCGCGCCATCGTCCACAAGGCCTGCATCGTATAGGCCGCGCCGCCGTCGCCCGAGGCGCAGACGATTTTCTGGTCCCTCGCCGCCAGCGCGGCGCCGACCGCCACGGGAAGCGCTTGCCCGATCGAGCCGCCGCTGACCGGCATGTGGCGGTGCGGGCGGGCGCGGGCGAGGCTCATCAGCAAGGGCAGGCCCGAGGTCGCCGCCTCCTCGGAATAGACGACGTCGTCCGGCGTCAGATGCGCCACGATCTGCGCTACGTTGAAGGCGTTCAGCGGCCCGTCTGGCGGCAGGTCGGCGAGCGCAAGCGATATGCGCGCGGCGGGCGCGGCCGGCGCGTCGAGCGCGGCGGCGAGGTCCAGCAGCGCCTGCACGCCGTCCTCATGCGGCTGCGCCAGATACGCAAATTCGCATCCGTCGGGCGCGCAAAAACTCGGTTTGCCGGGATAGGCGAAAAAGGATACCGGCGGCTTGGCGCCGACGAGCACGATCTGCTCGATATCGCGGAGAAAGGCGACGATCTGTTCGGCGAAATAAGGGATGCGCTCGACCGGGACGCGGCCGGCGCCGAGTTCGGTCAGCGGCGTCAGGGTATCGCACAGCAGGCGCACGCCGGTCTTCGCCTGGATCCGCCCCGCCGCCTCCAGCCCGGCGCCGAGCAGCGCCCGGCCCCGCATCAGCAGCGCCGTCTTTTTTCCATTGACGAGCCTGCGCGCGACGCGTTCGATCGCATCAGCCGCGACCTTGCCGGGGACGATGTCCGGCAGCGGTCGCGCGGCGCCCTCGGCCGGACTCCAGGCCGTATCTGCGGGCAGGATCAGCGTCGCGACGCCGCCCGGCGCGGCGCGCGCCGCCTGCACCGCGCGCGCCGCGTCGCCGGCGACTTCGCCGGCGCTTTTCGAACTGGCGATCCACGAGGAGACCGGCCGCGCGAAGCCGGCGACGTCGGAGGTCAGCGGCGCGTCATATTGATGATGATAGGTGGCGTGATCGCCGACCACGTTCACCACCGGCGAGGCCGCGCGCCTGGCGTTGTGCAGGTTGGCGAGGCCGTTGGCGAGGCCGGGGCCGAGGTGCAGCAGCGTCGCCGCAGGCTTGCCGGCGATGCGGCCATAGCCGTCCGCAGCGCCCGTCGCCACGCCCTCGAACAGGCACAGCACCGGGCGCAGGGCCGGTGCGCTGTCGAGCGCCGCCACGAAATGCATTTCCGACGTGCCGGGATTGGCGAAGCAAACCTCGACGCCGCAATTGACAAGGGTTTGCACCAGAGCTTGCGCGCCGTTCATAATTCTTCCTTCCGAGCCGCGTCTTCGCGCGGTCGGCTCAGGTTAGACCTGTTTTGACATCGGCGCCAAGGTCGAGATGACCGCGCGCTATCTGGTCGATCCTGGTGACGCCGCTCAGCGCCATGGCGACGCGCAGTTCCTGCTGGAAAACTCTCAACAGGTCGCGAACGCCCTGTTCGCCGGCGCCCGCGAGCGCCCAGGCCCAGGGACGGCCGATCAGGACGCCCCGCGCCCCCAACGCCAGCGCCTTGAAGACATCGAGGCCGCCGCGAACGCCGCCATCGACGAAGACCTCGATATCCCCGCCGACGGCATCGACAACGGGGGCGAGTTTTGAAATCGACGACGCCACGCTGTCGAGCTGGCGGCCGCCATGGTTGGACACGATGAGCCCGTCCGCCTGCGCTTCGACCGCCGCGCGGGCGTCTTCGACCTCCTGCACGCCTTTCAGGACGAGCTTGCCCTTCCAGCGCGACCGCAGCCATTCGATGTCCTTCCAGGTCACCGAAGGGTCGAACTGGGCGCTGACCCACTGCCTGATCGACGTCACGTCCTCGGCGCCGGGGACCAGACCGGCGAAATTGCCGAGACTGTGCGGCTTGCCCTGCAGGCCGACGTCGAGAACCCAGCGCGGTCGCGCCGCCAGCTGCGCCGCCCTCATGAGCTGGCCTTTCAGCCCGGCGGCCAGCATGCCATTGCGCTCGTCGCGATGCCGCATGCCCGTCAGGGGCAAGTCGACGGTGAACAGCAGGGTGGTGCATCCGGCGTCGGCGGCGCGGTCCAGCAGGGCCTCAATGACCCCGCGGTCGCGGATCATGTAAAGCTGGAACCAGAAGTTTTGCGCAGCCGCCCTCACCTCGTCGATCGGACAGACGCCGACCGTCGAGAGGGTGAATGGCACATTGCAGCCTTTCGCCGCGCGGACGGCCTGAACTTCGCCGCGACGGGCGAAGATTCCCGCCATGCCGATCGGCGCGAGCGCTAGCGGCATGGACGCCTTTTCGCCCATCATCGTCGCGGACGTGTCTATGTCGGAAACGTCGGCGAGCGCCTTCTGGCGAATGCGCAGCGCCCTGAAATCCGCGACATTGGCGGCCAGGGTGATCTCGTCATTTGCTCCGCCGTCGATATAGTCGAACAGAAAGCGCGGCAGCCGCCGCTCGGCAAGTCGACGGTAATCATGCGCCGTCACAGGAATGAGATCACGAGCTCCGCCCATTCCGCTTTCCTTCCCGTCCGTTTCTTTCCGCTGGCAAAGCCAACGCTTGTCGTTGCTTAAGCCGGGAGCGAAGGTTTGTCGATTGCGATTCGCGGAAGCCGCCCGAGCCCGCATTTTGACCCATTTTCGCCGGAATTCTGTGGCGAGTTCTCTAACCCATTGTAACCTTTGCAGTAAGCCGTGCGGGCATCCGACGACGGCGGGGCGCCCTGATGATTTCACCTGCGGAAATTCCGCCTCAAGGCGATGTTGCAGTGTCCAGCCACGCCGACTCGAACGCGCCTAATTCCTTGCGCCCGCCGATTTCAGGCGGGAGGCGCCGAAGCGGCGGCCGGCAAGCTTGAGGAGACCGCCGCGGACGTCCTTTCCGGGGCGCTCCGGCGCGCCGATGTCGCCAACCCGGATGAACTCGCGCGCAGCATCGCGCCGATGGTGGTCGCGGCCCTGCGCAGCGAAATCGCTGGCGTCCAGGACGCGCCTGGGAAAAGCCGAGCGGCCGCCGGCGCGCGGCGTCTCGCCGCGACCTTTGGCGCGCAGCTTAACAGCCTGTTGTCGGTGAAATTCTGGCGACTGCGCATGCTGAGCCTGCTGACCGGCCTGCCCCTGCAGGAAATCCTGCTCGATCAGGAAAGGAGGCCGGCCCTGCGCAGCATACTCGCGCTTGAACGCGACAGCGGAAAGCTGATCGCCAAGTGGCGTCCGGAAGGGGTCGCCGCCGAACTGATGTCGAACCTGACTGCCGCGATCAAGCAATTTTCGCTCAAGGAGCTTACCGCCCCGCAGGGCGACATGCGCGTGATGAATTTCCGCAGCAGCCGGATTTTTCTGCGCTCGTCCGCCCGCCTGATCATTGCCGCGGAATTCGCTGGAGAACCGCACCCAGACGACAAGGTCCGGACGGACCGCGGGCTAAAGGCGCTGATCCGCAAGGACGCGCCTGATGATCGCGATCTCGCGCGCGTCGCCGCGGAATTCGCGGCGCCGAGTCTTAAGCCCGGCGTCGCGCGCAAATGGATTCTCGGCTGCGCTCTCGCCGCGGCCGCGTTGCTGGCTGTTTTCGCGCTGCTGGCGTTTTTCTCACGCAACCCGCCCATGGAAAGGCGGCTTCAGGAAGCGCTCGCCGTGGAAAGGGCCACGCAGCCACAACTGCTCGGCTGGCCTCTGGCTCTGTCCATCGACAACGACAAGCACGTCGCCGAACTGAGCGGCGTCGCGCCGCCCGACGCCAATCTCGACGCTTTGGCCAAAACCCTGGCGGCTGCGACGCCCTATCGCCTCGACATGCATGTCACGAGCGTCGAAACCGCCGCCTCGGCCGCGGCTGCCGCGGCGACCGCGTCAGAACGAGCGGCGGCCCTGGCGGACCAGGTCCGGACGGAGCAGGCGCGGCTCGAAAAACTGGAGGCGCGTTTCCAGGCCGCGGAAAAATGGCTGACGGAAAAGCAGGCCGAGGCGGACACGCCGGCCGTGCGCCTGGCGCGGCTGGCGCAAACCACCGTGATCCTGTTCGGCGACGACGACAATTTCCTCGATTCCGACATCGCGCATCGCCAGCTTGCGGCGTTGGCGGCGGCGCTGAAAGCCGGCGGCGGAAGCCTGCGGGTGGTCGGCCACACGGATTCGCACGGCTCGGCCGTGAAGAACCGCGCTTTGTCAAAGGCGCGCGCCGACGCTGTCATCGACGTGCTGGAAGCCGAAGGCATCCGAGGCCAAAGGCTCGTGGCGGCCGGACGCGCGGACGACGCGCCCATCGCCGTCGAGGATGGCGCCGAGCGACGGCGCAACCGCCGGGTGACATTCGATCTGCTCGAGACGCCAGACGGCGCGCCATAGAAGTCGGGGCGAACGGCCTCAGAATTTGACGCCGATGGCGGTTGAGACGTCGGGCTCCTCGCCGGTGGCGAAGGCCTTGGCCATCTGCCAAGCGTAGGAGACGGTGGAATCGGATCCGATCCAGATCTTGCCGGCCCTCGGAGTGAACATGAGCAGGCTCAGGTCGGGATCCTCCCTGCCCTCCTTGTACCAGGCGGAGACCGAGGGTCCCCACAGCCGGTCGATGGTCGCGCGTTCCGCGTTCTGCACGATGGCGCCCTCGAGCCAGGCAAAGAAATCGCCGTCCTTGCCCACAACCGCCACCTGCCCGGTTGCGCCGAGCCCCACTTTGGCCGTCAAGCTGCCTGAAGTCCTGGTGAAGAAATAGATCAGCGATCGCCCATCGTCGACGTGGGGAACCATCGGCCGCATTCCGTCATCGCCATCGGCGAGCCCCAGCATCACCACATGGGTTCGGGCGATTTCGGCGAGCAGCGTCGCCGCGGGATTTTTTCTTGCTTCTGCGACATCCGCCATCATCGTCACCCCAGAATTCGGACGAAACGCGCGCGGCGGCGGAGCCGTTCCCAATCGGCTCGGTTGCCGAGCATGCAACTTTTCCCGGCGACGGCGGTCTCAAATAAAGGCGCAGCGCAGCCGAAGGTCGCCCCTGTCATGGTCAAAGCGAAACGCGTGTTCAATTTCGTCAAAGCCCGAAGCCGGCCGCGCCTGAACGAGGAGCAGGCGGAATTGTGGCGGATCAGTCTGCTCGCCCTGGTCGTCGGGACCTTCACCGGGGTCGGGTCCGCCGTGTTCAGGGCGCTGATCGCTTTCTTCTACAACCTTTCCTATCTCGGGCGCCTCTCCTTCCTTTACGACGCCAACCAGCTGGACCCTCAGAGCCCCTTCGGGCCCTGGGTCTTTCTTTCGCCCATCCTCGGCGGCCTCGCCGTCGTGTTCCTAGTGCAGAATTTCGCGCCGGAGGCCAAGGGGCACGGCGTTCCCGAGGTGATGGATTCGATCTATTACAAGGGGGGCGACATTCGCGGCATCGTCGCCGTGATCAAGTCCTTCGCCTCGGCGCTGTCGATCGGCACGGGGGCGGCGGTCGGACGCGAAGGTCCCATCATCCAGATCGGCTCGGCGCTCGGCTCGACGCTGGGCCGCGCCATGAGACTCTCGACGGCGCAGAAGGTGACGCTGCTCTCGGCCGGGGCCGGCGCTGGCATAGCCGCTACGTTCAACACGCCGCTAGGCGGCGTGCTCTTCGCCACCGAAATCCTGTTGTCGGAAATTTCCAACCGCACCTTCCTTCCGGTCGTCATCGCTACCGGCGCGGCGACTTATACAGGACGCACGCTTCTCGGCGCGCGGCCCGCATTCGAGGCGCCGTCTTTCGAGGCTGCGGCCACCGCCATTGGCGCATGGCCGAGCGATTTTCTCATCATCGCGCTGCTCGGCCTTGGCTGCGGCCTGGCGGCCTTCGCCTTCATCCGGCTGCTCGCCGTGCTCGAAGACTGGTTCCCGACCTTGCCCGGCGGCGTCTATGCTCAGGCGGCGCTGGGCATGGCGGCGATCGGCGCTATGATGGTCGGCTTCACCCGGTTTTATGGCCATCCCTTCGTCAACGGCGTCGGCTATGGAACGATCCAGTCGGTGCTCGACGGGCGCATGACGGCGCCATCGCTGCTGATCCTGCTTTGCGCCGCGAAACTGCTGGCCACCTCGATCAGCCTGGGTTCCGGCGCCTCGGGCGGCGTGTTTTCGCCGCTGCTGTTCATCGGCTCGACGCTTGGCGGCGGCCTGGGGCTCGTCGTTCTCGCGATCGCGCCGCACAGCGACCTGTCCCAGGCTTCCTGCGCCATCGTCGGCATGGCCTCGATGGTCGGCGCGGCGACAGGCGGCGTCATGACCGCCATTGTCATGATCTTCGAAATGACCCGCGACTATGCCGTCATCGTGCCGGTGATCCTCGCCGTCGCCTTCAGCTCGGGCCTGCGCCGCATCCTGATCCGCGACACGATCTATACGATCAAGCTGCGTCACCGCGGGAGGCACATTCCGCAGGACAGGCACGCCAATCTCTATCTCGTGCGCACGGCGAAAAGCCTGATGGAGCCGAACTTCGTGCTCGCCGAACCGGAAGCGCGCCTGCTCGACGTGCTCAAGTTCGCCCCCTCGGACGCCGAACCGTCGAGCGTCAGGGTCGCGCCGCCCCTCGTCGTCGTCCGCGACGGTCGCATCGCCGGCATCGTGCCGGTGCGGTCGAGCCTCTGGCGAGGCGCCTTGCTCGACGACACGCTGACTGTTGGACGCCTCGCCGAGCCCGATTACGTTCTCGCCCGCGAAAGCGACCTGCTCGCCGACGTGCTCGCGCGCATGAAGCGAAAAGGAAAAAGCGCAGCCATTGTCGTCGGAGGCGCCAGCGTTCCGCGCAAGAAAGACATCAAGGGCGTCATCACCAAACGCAGCATCGCGGACGCGGTCATCGCGTCAGCGGATTAATCCAGTTCCTGGAAACCGCGGCGAGAATTGAACAATCAGGCCGTCCGGGTGGGAGGGCTCGCGATCCGGTCCAGTTCGGCCAAGGCGTCGCCCGGCAGTTCGAGCCGGGCGGCGGCCAGGTTTTCGCGCAAATGCCCGAGCGACGACGTGCCGGGGATCAGCAAAATATTGGGCGCGCGCTGGAGCAGCCAGGCCAGCGCCGCCTGCATCGGTGTCGCGCCGAGCCGTGCGGCGACAGCGGACAGGCTCGTCGATTGCAGGGGCGTGAAACCGCCGAGCGGGAAGAACGGCGCATAGGCGATCCCCGCGCCGGCGAGATCCTCGATCAGCGCGTCATCGTCGCGATGCGCGAGGTTATAATGGTTTTGCACGCAGACGATGTCGGCGATGGCGCGTCCCCTGGCGACTTGGCCAGGAGTCACGTTGCTGAGGCCGATATGGCGGACAAGCCCGCGGCGCTGGAGGTCCGCCAGCGCGGCGAGCGGCGCCTCGATCGGGCCCTCGGCGGGGCCATGGATGTCGAACATAAAACGCAGGTTGACGACGTCGAGCGCGTCGACGCCGAGGTTGCGAAGATTGTCATGCACCGCGCTTGTCAGCTCCTCCGTCGACATGGCGACGTTCCATGAGCCGTCCGCGCCGCGCCGGGCGCCAATCTTGGTGACGATGGTGAGGTCCGCGGGATAGGGATGGAGCGCCTCCCGGATCAGCTGATTGGTGACGTGGGGGCCGTAATAGTCGCTTGTGTCGATGTGATTGACGCCGCTCGCCACCGCCTCGCGCAGCACGGCGATGGCGCCGGCGTGGTCCTTCGGCGGCCCGAACACGCCGGGTCCGGCCAACTGCATCGCGCCATAACCCATGCGCTTCACGAGGCGGCCGCCCAGCGCGAACGTTCCGGATGTGCTGATGCCAATCATGGGAAATCTCCTGTCCATCGAACCATGAACGCTCGCCGCGCAAGATCGTCAACATGAGATGACGTTAGGACGGCTCCAAACGTTAAGCAGCGGACGCCGGAACGCAAGCTTCGCGCATCGTCGGCGCGATATGGAGATATCTCCTCGAACGGACGGACGTTCAAATGCGGAAAAACGACAAGCTGGCGATCATTGGCGCGCTGCTTCTGGCCGGTGGCGTTACCTACTGGAAAATGTATTACGGCGACGCCGTGGTCGATCTGGCCGCGACAGCGACCCCGTCGCCAAGGATCGCCACGCGGGGCGACGCCAAGCCGTCAACGGGCATCGATTATATGCCGGTGGCGGTTTCGCATCAGAAGATCCGCGCCGCCAACTAGGGGCCTTGCCGGCGCCGCTTCGGTCGCGCATGATTACGCCATGACCGAGGCCAAAACCTTTCTCGACCATCTGCGCGAGGATCGGCGCTATATCGCCATGCTCGGGCTGGGCTTCGCCTCGGGCATGCCCTACCTGCTCGTCTATATCACCCAGTCGGCCTGGCTTTCGGAGGCGAAGGTTCCTCTTGAGCTCCTCGGTTTGATGAGCTGGCTGACCATTGCCTACAAGCTGAAATTTCTCTGGGCGCCCCTGCTCGACCAATATGACGCGCCGGTCCTCAGCCGATGGCTCGGTCGCCGGCGCGGCTGGATCGTGCTGTCGCAACTCGCGGTCGCGGCGGCGCTGGCTGGCGTCGCCTTCGGCGACCCCGGCGCCCGCCTGTGGTGGACCGTGCTGTTTTCCTTTGTCCTCGGCGTGGCGGGGGCCACGCAGGACATCGTCATCGACGGCTGGCGCATCAATGCCGCTCCGGTGGAAAAACAGGCGCTGATGGGATCCTTTTCCGAAATGGGCTATCGCGTCGGCACGCTCGCCGCCGGCGCCGGCGCGCTTTTCCTTGCCCAGGGCTTCGGCTGGCGCCTCTCCTATCTCTGCATGGCCGCGCTGATGATTCCGGGCGGGATCGCCGCCTTGGCCGCGCCGGAGCCCGAGATCGACCATGTCCATGCCCTGCACAAGGAGCGGCCGGGCTTTGCCGCCGCGATCTGGGCGCCGATCCGCGAATTGTTCACGCGGCTGGGGCCGCTCGCCGTCCCGACCCTGCTGCTGGTCGCCGGTTTTCGCATGCCCGGCTATATTTCCAACGCCATGGCCATGCCCTTGTTCAAGAGCCTGCATTATTCCGACGCCGACATCGCCACGGTCACCAAACTGTTCGGTTTCGGCGTGGCGATCGGCGGGGTCTTCCTGTGCTCCTATGTCGTGCCGCGCCTCGGCCTGATGCCGGCCCTGCTGCTCGGCACGGTGGCGGGCTCGGCCTCGCATCTCAGCCTCGCCTGGCTGGCGGCCCATGGCGGCGACTTCTGGGCTTTCGCCCTGGCCGTGAGCATAGACAGCTTCGCTTATTCCTTCGCCAGCATCGTGCTGATCACCTTCATGTCGACGCTGGCCAATGCCGAATTTGCCGGCAGCCAATATGCGTTGATGACCTCGCTCTGCGCCATGCCGGGCTTTTTCTTGGCCGGCTTTGCCGGCTTCATCGTCGAGCGCACCGGCTTTTCGACCTTTTTCGCCCTGACATCGCTGATCGGCGCGCCGGTGGCGCTGCTCTGCTGGTGGCTGTGGCGCAACCACGGCGAGGTCCTCGCGCCCTCCCGCGCGGCTAACTCCAGCGGAAGCGCCTAGCCCTTCACGTGGCGGCGTCCCTTTGCTGCTGCTGCAGCTCGCGCCATTGCACCTTGCCGGTGGCCGATTGCGGCAGGGAACCGCGAATTTCCACAAGGGTCGGGCATTTATAGGCGGCCATGTTGGCGTGGCACCAGGCTATGATCCCGGCCTCGTCCGCGGCCACGCCCTCGCGCGGCACGACGCAGGCCTTCACCGTCTCGCCGCGCCGCGGGTCGGGCGCGGCGACGATGCAGACCTGGGCGATGGCGGGATGGCGCAGCATCATCGCCTCCACTTCCGCCGGCCAGACCTTGAAGCCCGAGGCGTTGATCATGCGCTTGACGCGGTCGACGAGGAAGAAATAGCCCTCCTCGTCATAATAACCCAAATCGCCGGTGCGCAGGAACGTCTTGCCGTCCCGTTCAAACAACGCCGCAGCCGTGCCCTGCGGATCATTCCAGTAGCCCTTGAACAATTGCGGGGCGGCGATGACGATTTCGCCGACCTCGCCGGGCGGCAGCTCCTCGCCGGTCTCGACGCTGACGACGCGGCTGTCGACGTCGAAGACGGGAATGCCGAGGCATTGGCGCTTCGGCCGCTCGATCGGATTGATATGGGTGGCGGCCATGGTCTCCGACATGCCGTAGCCCTCGACATAGTCGAGGCCGGTCATGGCGTGGAGCCGCTCGGAGACCACTTCCGGCATGGCGGCGCCGCCGCCGCCGATCCCCACCAGGCTGCTCAAGTCATATTTCGCGACGTCGGGATCATTGACCAGGTCGATGACCATGGTCGTGATGTTGCGCCAGCGGCTGATCTTTTCGCGTTGGATCAGGCTTGCGGCGACGCGGCGGTCCCAGCGCGTCATCATCACCATCGCGCCGCCGGTATAGATCGGCATGTTCATGCTCGATTGCATGCCGGTGACATGGAACAGGGGCAAGGTGACGAGGTGTGTGGCGTCCGCCGGCATCGGGTTCCACTCTTCGCCGCCGACCAGCGTCGTCATGACCGTGCGATGGGTGTGCATGCAGCCTTTGGGATGACCCGTGGTGCCCGAACTATAGGGGAAGACGGCATAGTCGTCGGGCGTGGCCAGCGCCGGCCCGGGCCGCTCATGGGCGGCGAGCGCGTCGCGCCAGACGAAGACATTCGCGATTCCCATGGCCGCGATGTCCGCCGCCGAGCGCGCCGGCGCCCGCACCGCATCGGGAATGGGCAGGTCGAAGTTCTCGTCGGCGTAATCGGAATAGGCGGCGACTACCGCGTTGGGCAGCCGTCCTTGCGCCAGCACGACCTGCATGACCGGCAACAGCTCCTGGCCAAACAGCGCGGTCTTCGCGCCGGTGTCGGCGACGAGATGCTCCATTTCCCCGGCGCGGTTCATCGGATTGACCGGCACGACCACGGCGTCGGCGCGCAGGATGGCGTAATAGGCGATCACGAATTGCGGACTGTTCTGCATGCAGAGCAGCACGCGGTCGCCGCGCGCGACGCCGAGGCGACGCTGCAAGAATCCCGCGAGGCGCTCGACCTCGGTAGCCAGGTCGGCATAGGTCAACGCCTTGCCGTAATACACGATCGCCCGGTTGCGCGGATAACGGCGCGCGGTCACTTCGAGATTATAGGGGAGGGTCGTTTCGGGAACGCTCAGGCTGCGCGGCAGCCGCTTCGGCCAAACCTGGAAATGGCGATCGAACATGCTTCAAACCTTCATGCCCGGCAGGTTGAGCGAAGCGGTGTTGCCGCCGTCGACCGGCAGCGCCTGCCCGGTGATGTAGCTGGCGTCGTCACTGGCAAGAAATGCGATGGCCGCGGCGACTTCCTGCGGCCTGCCAAAGCGGCGCAATTCGCAGCGCGCGCCGAGCCTGTCCTCCTTGCCGACGGAGCGCGCGCGGTCGAAGATAACCTGCGTCATGCCGGTTTCGATCAAGCCGGGGCAGACGGCGTTGACGCGAATGTTCCATTGCCCCAGATCGCAGGCCGAAGTCTGGTGTGAAACTGATCACGGCCGCCTTGGACGCGCTATAGGCGTTGCCTCCCGCGCCGGATCGAAGGCCGGCGACCGAGGCCGTGTTGACAATCGCGCCCCCGCCCGCCGCGACCATCGCCCGCGCCGCATATTTAGTGAAATGCACGACGCCGAACAGGTTGACCGCCACAACGCGCGACCATTCGGCGAGGTCCTGCTCGGTGGCGATGGCGAGGCCGGCGAGACCGCCGGAAATTCCCGCATTGTTGCACAGGACATCGATCCGGCCGCCCAACGCCAGCATGGCGGCGACGCAGGCTTCCACCGCCGCTTCGTCCGCGACGTCGAGCGGAAAGGTTTTGAGCAGCGCGTCGCGCGGCAGCGTGGCGGCGGCGTGCTCCAGCGCCTCGGCATCGCGATCGACCAGCGCGAGTCTTGCGCCCTCTTCCGCCAGCCGCTGCGCGGTCGCAAGGCCGATGCCGCTGGCGGCGCCGGTGACGAGGGCGATCCGATCCCTGAAGCGCATTGCTCCCTCCATTTCAGCCGCCGATCGCAAGGGTATGGGCGGTCCGGGCGAGTTGCGTCGCCCGCTCGCCCACCTCCAGCGCGTTGGCGTTGGCGGCGTTGCCGGCCAGCGCCCGCGCGTAAACGCCTTGCAGGATCGCCGTCAGCCTAAACAGCGAAAAGGCCAGGTAGAATGTCCACTGGGGGATGCCAGGACGCCCGGTGCGCCGGCAGTAATCGGCTACGAATTCCTCCTCCGAGGGTATGCCGAGCGCAGCTACGTCCAGCCCCTTCAACCCCCGCAGGCCCGGCATGTCCGAGGGCATGTGATAGGGCAGGCAGCAATAGGCGAGATCGCCGAGCGGATCGCCGAGCGTCGACAATTCCCAGTCGAGGATCGCGGCGACGCGCGGCGCGTCGGGCGCGAAGATCAGATTGCCGAGGCGGTAATCGCCGTGGGCGATGGCGACGTCGCCGCCTGCAGGCTTGTTGGCCGCCAGCCAGCCGATCAATTCGTCAACGAACGGATCGGCCTGCGTCGCGGAGGAGCGATATTGCTTCGTCCAGCGATCGAGTTGCCGGCCGAGATAATTTTCCGGCTTGCCGTAATCGGCGAGGCCCACGGCCTTCCAGTCGACGCCGTGCAACGCCGCCAGCGTGGCGTTCATCGCGTCAAAGACCGGACGGCGCTCGGACGCCTCGAGCTCCGGCAAGGCGGGATGTTCGAACAACCGTCCCTCGACAAGCTCCATGACATAGAAGGCGGCGCCAATGACTTCCGAATCCTCGCACAGCAGGACCGGACGCGGCACAGGCGCAGCCGTTCCGTAAAGCGCCGAGATGACGCGAAACTCCCGCTCGACCTGATGCGCGGAGGGCAGCAGCACGCCCGGCGGCTTCTTGCGCAGCACGAAGCGGCCCGCCTCGCTCTCGAGCAGGAAGGTCGGGTTGGACTGCCCTCCTTGGAACTGCCGGATTTTCGGGCGGCCGAGCCCGGGGATGCGCGCCGAGAGGTAGGCGGCGAGGCGCGCCTCATCAAAACTGTGATGGGGCAGGACGTCGATCAATGTCGCCATTTTTTCACCTGGTCAGCGATGGGTTTCGAGCGGCCCGCAAACACGACATTCATCGCCGAGGAGCCGGCGCGTTGCGCCCATGCTGGAACCCTTTCCTGCGAGCGCTTTCCCGCGCTCACGCGGCCTCGACGGTCTCTGGAAGTTCCGCAAAACGCGCGAGGCAATAATCGGCGTCGCCCAGCCAGTGATCGATCATGACAAGCCTCTTGGCGTAATGAGAGATCGCCGCCTCCTCAGTCATGCCCATGCCGCCATGCATCTGGATGGCCTGTTCGGCGACGAAGCCACCCGACTTGCCGATCAGCGCCTTGGCGGCGGCGACGCGACGCTCGCGTTCGGGAGCGGGCGACGAGAGGCTGCATGCGGCGAGGATGGCCATGGAGCGGGACTGCTCCAACGCGATGCGCATGTCGACCATGCGGTGCTGCAAGACCTGATTCCGACCGATCGGCGCGCCGAACTGCGTGCGCGTCTTGAGATAGTCTAGGGTGAGGTCGCAGGCGCTCTCCATCGCGCCGACGGCCTCCGCGCAAAGCGCGACGCAGCCGGCGGCGAGCGTCGCCTCCAGCGCGTCGGCGCCGCCGCCCTCGGGCCCCAGCAGATCGCCGTCGGCCACAGCGACATTGTCGAGCCGGATCTCGGCGCCGCGCAAGCCGTCGATGGTGGCGAATGTTTTCCTCGTCACGCCCGACTGCGCCCCATCGACCACGAAGGCCGAAACGCCCCGACGCTCGCCCGGAGCGCCGGAGGTCCGCGCGGTCACGATCAGCTTGTCGGCGGTGTCGCCATTGAGCACGACCGCCTTTTCGCCCTTGAGCCGCCATCCCGCCCCGTCGCGCTCGGCGCGCGTCTCGACCAGAAACGGGTCGTAGCGTCCTGCGGGCTCGGCATAGGCGAGCGCCAGCGTCGTTTCGCCGGCCATCACGCCGGGCAGGATGTTTTCGCGCTGCGCGGCGGCCCCGAGCCGCGCGACGAGACCGCCGCCCAGCACGACGGCTGCGAGGAAGGGCTCGAGCATCAAAGCGCGGCCGAACGCCTCATGCAGGAGCATGAGTTCGACCCCGCCGCCGCCGACGCCGCCGTCCTCCTCGGCGAAGGGCACGGCGAGCAGGCCGAGTTCGGCCGCGAGCGCCCAGATTTCCGCGCCATAGCCCTTGGCCTCCCGCGCAAAACGTTTGCGCGCGTCAAAACTGTAGCGTTCGCGCGCCACCCGGCCAACCGTGTCCGCGAGCATCCGCTGTTCGTCATTGATTGAAAAATCCATGCGCGTCTCCTCACAGGCCGAGGATCATCTTGGCGATGATGTTCTTCTGGATTTCGTTGGAGCCGCCGTAGATCGACAGTTTCCGGCGATTGAAATATTGCGGAGCCAGCACGCTGGCGTAATCGGGGCCGACCGGTTCGGCGTTGGAGCCGAAATCGAATGTTTCCGGCAGGAAAGGCAGGGCGTAGGGCCCAACGGCGCGGCGCAGCAGGTCGGTGATCGCCTGCCTTATTTCGGTGCCGCGAATTTTCAGGATCGAGCTTTCGGCGCCCGGCGCGCCGCCGCCCTGCGCCGCCGCCACCACGCGAAGATTGGTGATCTCGAGCGCCATCAGGTCGATCTCGACTTCGGCGATGCGGCGCTTGAAACTCGGGTCCTCGATCAGCGGCCTGCCATTGCTGATCTGTTTCGCCGCGATCGCCTTGAGATGGCTCAGCGCCTGCTTGGCGACGCCCACCTGAGCGATCCCCGTGCGCTCGTAGGTCAGGAGATATTTGGCGCAGGTCCAGCCCTTGTTCTCCGCGCCGACGAGGTTCTTCGCGGGCACGCGGACGTCGTCGAAAAAGACTTCGTTGACCTCGTGTTCGCCGTCGAGAAGGATGATCGGACGCACCGTGACACCAGGCGACTTCATGTCGATCAGCAGGAAGGAAATGCCCTCCTGCTGCTTGGCGGCGGGATCGGTGCGGACCAGGCAGAAGATCATGTTGGCGTATTGGCCGAGCGTCGTCCACGTCTTCTGGCCGTTGACGACGTAGAAATCGCCGTCACGCACGGCGCGGGTCTTCAGCGAGGCGAGGTCGGACCCCGCGCCCGGCTCCGAATAGCCCTGGCACCACCAGTCGCTGCCGTCGAGAATGCGCGGCAGGTAATAAGCCTTCTGTTCTTCCGTGCCGAACTTGATGAGCACCGGCGCCACCATGCCGACGCCGAAGGGAAGGACCGTCGGCGCGCCGGCCGTCGCGCATTCCTCTTCGAAGATATGGCGCTGGATCGGATTCCAGCCCGTGCCGCCATATTGCTTCGGCCAATGCTGCGCCAGCCAGCCGCGCGCATTGAGCGCCGCCTGCCAGAATTCATAATCCTCGCGCTTCAGGCGCTTGCCTTCGAGCGTCTTGGCGGCCAGTTCCGCCGGAAGCTTTTCCTTGAGGAATTGTTGAACTTCGGCGCGAAAGGCGTGGTCTTCGGGTGTGTAATTCAGGTCCATGGCGCGGCAATCCTAGTGATCGCGGAAAGATTTGCCTTCGGCGGCGAGCTTTCCCAGCAACGGCGACAAATCCCACTGCGTGCCGCCGACGTTTTGATGGTAGCGTCGGACGCCCTCGCAGATCGTCTTCAGCCCGACCTGCTCGGCCCAGAACATCGGGCCGCCACGCCAGGACGGGAAGCCATAGCCGTAGATCCAGACGACATCGATATCCAGCGCCCGCGCGGCGACGCCTTCCTCAAGAATCTTCGCGCCCTCATTGACCATCACATAGAGGCAACGCTCCAGTATTTCCTGGTCGGAGATTTCGCGGGGCGTGATGTTCTTCTCGGCGCGATACGTGGCGATCAGCGCCTCAACTTCCGGGTCAGGCAGCGGAACGCGGCTGCCGGGCTCGTAGCGATAAATGCCGGCGCTGGTCTTCTGGCCGTAGCGGCCCTGTTCGGCCAGCCGGTCAATCCAGTTGGGCTCCTGCGCATCGGGATCCCCGGCCTTGCGTCGCTCCTCGCGGATGCGCCAGCCAACGTCTATGCCGGCGAGATCGCCCATGGCGAACTGGCCCATCGGAAAGCCGAAATCGGTCAGGACCTTGTCGACCTGCTGCGGGCTCGCGCCTTCATCGACCAGTGAAATCGCCTCCCGGCCGCGCTGGTGCAGGATGCGGTTGCCGACGAAACCGTAGCAGACGCCGACCAGCACGCCGACCTTGCCGATACGCGGGGCCAGCGCCATGACGGTGGCGACCACGTCGTCCGCCGTCTTTTTGCCGCGCACGTTTTCCAGAAGCTTCATCACATTGGCGGGACTGAAGAAATGCATCCCCACCACGTCCTGAGGACGGTTGGTGGCCCTCGCGATTTCATCGATGTCGAGGGTCGAAGTGTTGGTGGCGAGGATCGCACCCGCTCGGCAGACGCGGTCGAGCGCGGCGAAAATCTCCTTTTTCACCGCCATGGCCTCGAAGGCGGCTTCGATGACGAGATCGACGTCCTTGAGATCGTCATAGCCAAGGCTCGGGGTGATCAGTCCTATGCGCGTCTCGACCTGCTCGGCGGTCAAACGGCCTTTCCTGGCGGTGGCCTCGTAATTGCGACGGATGGCGGCGACGCCGCGATCGAGCGCGTCCTGCTTCGCCTCGACCAGCGTGACGGGGATGCCGGCATTGGCAAAACACATGGCGATGCCGCCGCCCATCGTGCCGGCGCCGATGATCCCGACCTTGCGGACGTCGCGCGGCTTTACGTCACGCGAGAGGCCCGGGACTTTTGCGACTTCGCGCTCGGCGAAGAAGGAATGGATCAGGCCCGCACGCTGAGGCGAGTTCATGCAGTCGAAGAAGGCCTGGCGCTCGCGCTGCATGCCCTGGTCGAACGGCAGCGTGACCGCCGCCTCCACGGCATCGACGCAGCGCTGCGGCGAAAACAGGTGGCCCGACTTCCTGGCGAGATCGGCGCGATATCTGGCGAAAATCGCGGGATCGGCGCCGGCGATCTTTTCCGTGCGCTGGCTCAACGGCCGTACGGGCAGTTTTTCGGCGCGTACGCGCTCGGCGAAGCGCAGGCCGGCCTCACGAGGACTATCGCCCTCCTCCACGGCGTCGACAATCCCGAGGTCGAACGCCTTCGCCGCCGAAATCGGATCGCCGGCGAGGATGAAATCGAGCGCCTTTTCGACGCCGACGAGGCGCGGCAACCGCTGGGTGCCGCCCGCGCCCGGCAGCAGGCCGATCTTGACTTCGGGCAGGCCGACCCTGGCCGAGCGCAGCGCGACGCGGAAATGGCAGCCGAGCGCCAGTTCGAATCCGCCGCCGAGCGCCGAGCCATGCAGCGCGGCGACAATCGGCTTGGGCGCATTCTCGAAACGGGCGATCACCTCCGGCAGGAAGGGCGGCTGGAACGGCTTGCCGAATTCGCGGATATCGGCCCCTGCAGTAAAGGTCCGGCCGGCGCCAAGCAGAACCAGCACGTCAGCCTGCCGGTCGGCAAGCGCCTCCTCGAGCGCCGAGATCAGGCCGTTGCGAACGTCGAGGCCCAGCGCGTTGACCGGCGGCTGGTCGATGGTGATGACGCCCGTCGCCCCCGTCCGCTCATAAGTGACGACATTGCCCATTCCATTCTCCTCCCAGGGAGCAGCTTGATTTGCCGCTACGTCGTGGATGCGTTGCGCCGAACGATACCAGATGGCGTTAGGGAATCAAGATTAAGTGAAATTCGATTTCGTTATGCGGAATTCTACTGAGTCTCGGAACCGATGGCGGCGACCTTGTTCGCCAGCTCGACGAGGCGTGGACCGAGATTGGTTTCCAGCCGCTGCGGCGTCAGGATATAGGAGGGGCCGCCGCAATTGAAGGCCATCAGGGGTTCGCCGCCATGCGGCAGGCGCAGCGGCGCGGCCACGGAATTCACCTGCGGGTGCCATTCGCCGACGTTCATGTAAAAGCCGCGCGACGAAACTTCCTCGACTGCGCGGAAAATGCCGTCCTCAATGCGCGGCCAGGCCGCCTCGCCGGCGCGCTGGCGCAACTTCCGCATCAATGCGGCCCGCTCATGCTCGGACAGTCCCGCCAGATAGGCGCGGCCCATGCTGGAGCGGGCCAGCGAAATGCGCGAGCCGACATTGAGCTGCAGCGAGATCATGCCGGCGCTGCGCGCGCAGGCGATGTAGATCATGCTGAATTCGTCGCGGCCGCCCAGCGCCGTCAGCACGCCGTCGCCGGCGTAATCGGCGAGCTCCTGGAGAAAAGGCTGCGCGGTTTCGCGAATTCTCAGGCCGGCAAGGCAGGCGTAGCCGAGGCCAAGCACGGGCGCGCCCATGCGATATTTGCCGCTATCCTCGAGATGGACAAGATAGCCGAGCTTGCTCAGCGTATAGGTCAGGCGCGAGACGGTCGCCTTGGGCAGGCCGCTGCGCCGCGCCAGGTCCTGGTTGCCGAGCGCGCCATCGGCGGGCTTGAAGCAACGCAGGATTTCAAGCCCGCGGTGGAGCGCGACGACGAACTGGCGATCACCGGGGACGGGATCGTCGCTGTCGACGCCCTCGCCTTCGCTCGCAGCTGCGCTCCTTCTCTTCACGGTCTCACTCGAGTTCGCGCAGCATGTTGCGCGCGATGATCGTCTGCTGGATCTGCGTCGTGCCTTCGTAGATGCGAAACAGGCGCACGTCGCGATAGAAGCGCTCGACGCCATAATCGGCGATATAGCCGGCGCCGCCGAAGATCTGCACCGCGCGATCGGCGACGCGGCCGACCATTTCAGACGCGAACATCTTGCAGCAGGCGGCCTCGGTCGAGATTTTTTCGCCCTCGTCGCGGCGCCGCGCCGCATCGACAACCATGCAACGGGCGGCATAGGTTTCCGCGCGGCTGTCGGCCAGCAAAGCCTGGACGAGCTGGAATTCGCCGATCGCCCGGCCGAATTGCTTGCGCTCGGACGCATATTTCAGCGCATCGGCGATCAGCCGCTCGGCGACGCCGACGCAGACGGCGGAAATGTGGATACGGCCGCGGTCGAGCACTTTCATCGCGGTCTTGAAGCCAAGCCCCTCGCGCCCGCCGATGATGTTTTCCGCGGGCACGCGGCAATCCTCGAAGATCACGTCGCAGGTATGGGCGCCGCGCTGCCCCATTTTCTTGTCGGGCTTGCCAAAAGACAGGCCGGGCGTGTCGCGCTCGACAATGAAGGCGGTGACGCCGGCGGCGCCTTTCAAGGTCGGGTCGGTCCGCGCCATGACGGTGAAGATTTGCGCGCGGGGGGCGTTGGTGATGAAGCGCTTCACGCCGTTGAGGACGTAGAAGGCGCCGTCGCGGCGCGCCGAGGTCTTGAGCGAGGCGGCGTCCGATCCCGCCTCGGGCTCGGTCAATGCGAAGGAGCCGATGAACTCGCCGCTGGCGAGCTTCGGCAGCCATCGCGCCTTTTGCTCCGGCGTCCCGTCCAGCACGATCCCCTGCCCGCCGATGCCGTTATTCGTGCCGACCAGGGAGCGGAAGGCGGGAGAGGTCTTGCAGAATTCGAACAGGACCCTGACCTCTTCCTCCATGGTCAGGCCGAGGCCGCCGAACTCCTCCGGCAGGCTCATGCCGAACAGGCCCATGTCGCGCATCGCCTGCACGATCTCGTCGGGGATCCGGTCGTCATCAGCGACCTGCGCCTCGATTGGAACCAGCCTCTCGCTCACGAAACGAGAAATCGTTGCGAGGAACTGCGCGAGCATGGATTCGTCGCGGATCATGGCGGTTTCCCAGCTTAAAATGACGTCGGAAATGGGTAACATGGGGTTGCTATAGCGTCAATCCTGCGGAACCTCTTTCCGCATTGCGGAACATCAGCGCTGCCTCGCGGAAGCTCGGCGCCCATGCACCTTTCCGTAACGAAGCCAAGTTAACTTGCTTTGGATTGTTTAAGCGCTTTTCGGGAAAGCAAATGTCCCTCCATTCTTCTTCAACCCCGGGAATCGAAATGATGCGCCTGGCGCTGCCGACCCGCTTGTGGATCTATCAGGCAGAACGTTTTCCCCTCGCGCGGACCGCGGCGCTGGTCGCGATCTTCAGCTCCGCCAGCGTCGCTGTTTCCGCCCGGCTCGGCGGCCGCCCCCTGCCCCCGGCCACGGCCTTCATCGTCGCCTTCATCGCCGTCCTGATCCTGTTCTTCCAGATGCGCGCCTGCGACGAAGTCAAGGACAATGAGGACGACTGCCGGTTCCGTCCCGAACGCCCGGTCCCGCGCGGACTGGTCTCGCTGCGCGAAATCGTCGTCACGGCCGGCCTGCTGGGCGTCGTGGCGCTGGCGGCGGCGGCCCTGCTGGCTCCCACGGCGCTCGGACTGCTGCTGCTGGCCTGGCTCTGGCTGGCGTTGATGACGAAGGAGTTTTTCGTCAGCTCCATACTGCGCCGGCTGCCCCTGCTCTACCTCGTCTCGCACATGCTGATCATGCCCTTGATCGACCTGTTCGTGACCGGCTGCGAATGGGCCCCGCGCGGCGCGCCGCCGCCCGGGGCTCTATGGCTGTTCCTGACTTTGAGTTTCGTCAACGGCTCGGTGCTGGAAATTGGCCGAAAGGTCTGGGCGCCGGAAAACGAGCGCGAGGGCGTCGAAACCTACAGCGCGCTCTGGGGGCGCCGCGCGCGGCCGCCGTCCTCGCGGGTTGCGTCGGCCTGTCCTTCCTCCTGCTGTGCGGCGTCGGGGTCGCGGAACAGGCGTTCTGGCCGGTCGCGGCGACGGGGGCGGTCGCGCTCGCCTTCGTCCTCGCGACCCTCCGCCGTTTCCGCGCGAACCCGGACGCGTCAGGGCAGAAGCGCCTCGACGCCATGGCGGGCCTCTGGGTTTTCGCCTGCTACGCCTCCGCCGGCTTCCTGCCGCTTATTGGCGAGCGGCTGTGAGA
Source organism: uncultured Alphaproteobacteria bacterium (assembly GCA_963710275.1). Taxonomy (GTDB): domain Bacteria; phylum Pseudomonadota; class Alphaproteobacteria; order Rhizobiales; family Beijerinckiaceae; genus Rhodoblastus. The sequence goes on from CAVPZS010000002.1 coordinate 715,418, forward strand.
GCGCCGGGCTTGATCCTCAATGGCGCCGAGGCGCTGGAGGCTGCTGTCGCGGGAGGCAAGGCGGCGGCCCTCGCCCGGCTGGCTCAGGCCGGATTCCCCGTGCCGCCCTTCTTCGTCCTGACGGGGGCGTTTCTCGGCGACGCGGACGCGCGCCTCGCCGAGGCGCTGGCGCAGCTGGGCCCCGGCCCCTATGCCGTGCGATCCTCGGGTGTCCAGGAGGACGGCGCCGCCGCCTCCCATGCCGGACAATACCTGACAATGCTGAAGGTCGCGGCGCAGGATGTGGCCGCCGCGGCAATTCAGGTGCGCGCGTCCGGCGCCGAGGCCAATGTCGAGCTTTATCGCGCCGCGCGCGGCATGGACGATCACGGCGGCGCGCCGTCGGTCATCGTGCAGGCCATGGTTTCGCCGCGCGTCGCGGGCGTCGCCTTTACGGCCGATCCCCTGACGGGACGCCGCGACCGGATGGTGGTTTCCGCCATCGCCGGGCTTGGGGACCGTCTCGTCGGCGGCGAAGAAGACGGCGAATCCTACCTGTTCGACCGGAGTTCCGGGCTTGTCATCAAGGCGCCCGAGGCCGATGCGCTCCTTTCCGGCGGCGACCTTTCGGCGCTTGCCGAACTGGCGGGAAAAGTCGAGGCCGCGGAGGGCCGTCCTCAGGATATCGAATGGGCTTTTGACGGCCCGAAGCTCTTTCTGCTGCAGGCCCGGCCGATCACCACCGCCTTGCGCGCGGCGGCGATCGCAGACCCCGGCGTGACCGTGTTCGACAATTCCAACATTGTCGAAAGCTATCCCGGCGTCGTGTCGCCCCTGACCTTCAGCTTCGCCCAATATGCCTATGCGCGGGTCTATGTCGCCTTCGTCCGGCTGCTCGGCGTGCCGCGAGCCCGGGTCGAAGATCATCGCGCCGTGTTCGAGAACATGCTCGGGCGGATCGAGGGACGAGTTTATTACAAGCTCGACAACTGGTATCGCGCGCTGGCGTTGCTGCCCGGCTATCGGCTGAATCGTGGCTATATGGAAACCATGATGGGGCTCGACGCGCCTTTGCCGCCGGACGTGCTCGAGGGCGGCGCCTCGTCCGCGCAGACGTCGATCACCGGGCCCGCCGCGGCTTTCGAATATCTGCGGATAGGCAAGGCGGCGATCGGCCTTGTCGCTGCGGCGCTGCGCCTCCCGGCGACCCGGCGCGCTTTCGAAGCGCGGCTGAACGCGGCGACCGGCCTTTCCGAATTCTCCCTTGTCGACGCCTTGCCGCCGAGCGGCCTCGCCGCGCTTTATCGCCGCCTTGAAGCCGATCTGCTCGACCGCTGGGACGCGCCCCTGGTCAATGACTTCCTGTGCATGATCGCCTTTGGCGCCTCGCGCAGGCTGATGCAGAAATGGCTCGGACCGGAAGGCGAGAGCCTCCACAACGCCTTCCTGATCGGACAAGGCGACATTATTTCTGCCGAGCCGACGCAGCGTATCCGCCGCATGGCCGAAATGGCCGCCGGCGATCCCACGCTCGTCGAAAGGCTTTCGCGCGGCGAAGGCGGCGCCCCGCCGGCCCTGGCCGCCGAAATCTCCGCCTATATCGAAAAATTCGGCGACCGCTGCGCCGAGGAGTTGAAGCTCGAGAGCGCCACCCTCGCCGAGGACCCCGCGCCGCTTTATCGCGCCATCGCCGGGGCGGCCCGGTCTTCGCGCGGTTCGGCGCCCGAGCGCATCGACGCGGAGGCGCGGATATCAGGGCTCCTCGCCGAAAGACCCTTCCGGCGCTTTGTGGCCTTGGCGATCCTGCGCGTCGCCCGCAATCGCGTGCGCGACCGCGAGAACCTGCGTTTCGATCGCACCCGCATCTTCGGCCGCGCGCGCCGGGTCTTTTCCGCGCTCGGCGTTCAATTCCATGCCCTCGGCCTGCTCGATGATCCCCGCGACGTGTTCCTGCTGACGGTCGCCGAGTGTCTCGGCGCGGTCGAAGGTGGCGGGGTCGATCATGATCTTCGCGCGCTTGCCGCCCTGCGCAAGGCGGAAATGGAGGCGGCGCGGCGCCTGCCAGATCCGCCGGGCCGCATGATCGTCAGGGGCGCCGCGATCCTCGCCGACAGCGCCGCGTCGCCTCCTGCGCCTGCGCCGGACGGCGCGATGCGACAGGGCGTCGGCTGCTCCGCCGGCCAGGCCAGGGCGAAGGCGCGGATCATCACCGATCCGCGCGGACAAACGCTCGCGCCCGGCGAAATCCTGGTGGCGCGCCATACCGATCCCGGCTGGATCGCGCTGTTCACCAATGCCGCGGCCATTGTCGTCGAACGCGGCAGCCTGCTGTCGCATTCGGCCATCGTGGCGCGCGAACTGGGCATCCCCTGCGTGGTCGGCGTCAAGGACGCGACGCGCTGGGCTGTGGACGGCGACATGCTGCTGGTCGACGGCGGCCTCGGGCGCGTGGAGAAGCTCGATGGCTGACATTGCCGACAAGGCCCGCTTCGACCGCATTCGCTATGCGCAAGCCTGGGAGGACGCCGACATTCTCTGCGCGGCGCTCGGGCCGTCCACGGGCAAGAACCTGCTGTCGATCTGCGCGGCCGGAGACAATGCGCTGGCGCTGCTGACGCTCGACCCGGCGCGGGTGGTTGCGGTTGATCTGTCGCCGGCGCAACTCGCCTGCCTGCGGCTGCGGATCGCGGCGATGCGTCAACTCGACCACCAGCAATTCCTGGAATTGCTGGGCGCCCGCTCCTCCGCGCGCCGCGCCGCCCTGTTCGACGGCGTCGTCTCGGGTCTCGATCTCGCCGACAAGGCTTTCTGGAGCGATCTGCGCGATCCCGCGGTTCGCTCGGGCGTCGCCAATGTCGGCAAGTTCGAGCGCTATTTCCGCATCTTCCGCAAATGGTTGCTGCCGCTCGTCCATTCACGCGCGACCATCGACGCCGTCTTTACCCCGAAGCCGCGCGAGGACCGCGCAATATTCATCGCCGCGCATTGGAGCACCTGGCGCTGGCGGCTGCTGCTGAACCTGTTCTTCTCCAATCGGGTCATGGGGTTGCTGGGACGCGACCCGGCCTTTTTCGACCAGGTCGATGGCAAACTGCCGGATCACGTTTCCGCGCGCGTGAGCCATGCCGCCGTCGATCTCGACCCGTCGCAAAATCCGTATATGCGCACGATCCTCACGGGGGCGCCGGGCGAGACCTTGCCGCTGGCGTGGCGCGCCGAGAATTACGAGACGATACGCGCGAGGCTCGACCGCCTCCAGCCCCTGCAGGGCGATGTCGGCAGCGCCATGAGCGGAGAAAAATTCGACGGGTTCAACCTGTCCGACATTTTCGAATACATGGACCCGGAGCTTTTCCAGCGCGTCTACGGCGCCTTGCTCGACGGCGCCAACGCCGGCGCGAGACTGGTTTACTGGAACATGATGGCGCCGCGATCGCTGCCGCCTCAATTTTTCGCGCGAGCCAAGGCGTTGACGTCGCTGGCGCGGAAACTGGGCGCACAAGACAAGGCGTTTTTCTATAGCGCCTTCCACGTGGACGAACGCCTGTGAGCGCGATCCTCGTCCCCCTCGCCGTCGTCGTCGGCTCCGTCGGCGGATTGCTTGCCGCCATAGCCGGCGTTAGATTTCTGGGCGCGTGGCTCGACTGGTCGCCGGAAGTGCGGCGCAAGGCCGTACATATCCTCACCGGCGGCTACGCCCTGCTGTTCCCCGTGCTGTTCGACCAGAAATGGCCCGTCGCCCTGCTGCTGGGCGCGGCCATCGCGCTGATGATGTGGATGCGGCTTCCGGGCCAGCGCGAGTCGGGGCTCGGCTCGACCATCCATTCGGTCGAGCGCAAGTCCTGGGGCGACGTCCTGCTCGCCGTGGCCATCGGCTTCCTGTTCTTCCGCTCGCAGGGAACGCCGATCCTTTATGTCCTGCCGCTGGCGATCATCACCTTGTCGGATTCCGCGGCGGCGCTGGCGGGCAGCGTCTATGGCCGCCGGGTGTTCGCCGTCGAAAAAGGCCAGAAAAGCGTCGAGGGCGTCGCCGTCTTCTTCGTCGTCGCCTGGCTCGTTTCGCTGATCCTGCTGCTGCTGTTCACCGACCTGGCGCGGCCGAACGTCGTGCTGCTCGGCCTGGCGGTCGCGGCCTTCGGCGCGCTGGTCGAGGCCGATTCCTGGAACGGCTACGACAATCTTTTCGTGCCGCTCGGCATCCATGTCTTCCTGCGCGAAAATCTCGGTTCCAGTCCCGGCGAAATCGGCCTGATCGCCTGCGCCTTCATCGTCACCATCGCCGTCTTCATAGGTTTCGGAAAGCGGCTGAAACTGTCAGCCCATGCCGCGCGCGGCTATGCCATCGTGGTGTTCCTGCTCGAAGCCTATTCCGGTGCGCTGGCCACCCTCTTTCCCGTGCTGTTGCTGCTTTCCCACCTCTACGCGCGTGAAAAGCGACCCTGTGGCAGCGCCTTTCCCGATCTCGATCTCATCGGCGCCTTTGTCGCGCTCTCCGTCGCCTGGCTGTTCGTCGGCGAATCCTTCGGCCCCTCTGCGATCCATTTCTTCATGCTCACCTTCGCCAGCGCCGTCGCGCTGACCTTTTGCCTGGCGACGCAGGACCGACCAGGGATCGCCGCCCTGACGGTTCCTGCGATGCTGGGCCTGTTCGTCCTGGTGATGCGCGCGACCGATCAGGCGAGCTGCTGGCATGGCGACCTCGCCGCGGTTGCGTTCGTGTCCCTGTCGTTCTGCGCGGCCATCGCCAGCTGGCGCCCGGCCCTGTTCGACAGGATGCGCGCGCAGCGCACGGCGCTGGCGGCCTCGGTCGTTCCTCTGCTCGCCTATGTCGCGAAGGTCCTGACATGACTGAAATAGATATCCGGTCGAATTCCGGCGCGCGGCTTCGCATCTTTCGCGACGCGCCGGACTGGGAGGGAATGCGCGCCGCGGCGCTGGGCGAATTGCGCATCGACGACGCCGAGGCGGGCGCTGAGCTTTTGCAAGGCGTCGCCGCCGAATTGAAAACGGAGGGGTTCGACGCCCTGCTCGGGCCGATGGACGGCGACACCTGGCGGCGCCATCGCGTCGTCGTCGAGAGCGACGGAAGCGCGCCTTTCGTGATGGAGCCGACCAGCGGACCGCATGACCTCACCTGCCTGGAAAACGCCGGCTTTGCAGCTATCTCGCACTATGTTTCGGCGCGCGCCCCTGTGGCGGCGCCGGACGCCGTCGATCTGCCGGAGGCAGAGATTGAAATCCGCGCCTGGGACGGCAAGGACGCCGAGCGGCTGATCAGCTCCCTATTCGAAATGTCGCTCTCAACCTTCGCTCACAACGCCTTCTACAAGCCGATAGACAAGGCTGGCTTTCTTGCGATGTACGCGCCGATTCTGCCGGCGCTCGATCCACGCCTGGTCCTGTTCGCGCATGACGCGCATGGCGAGCTCGTCGGCTTCCTGTTCGGCCTGCCCGATTTCCTTGCGCCCGAAGGCGCACGCGGCGCCATCCTGAAAACCTACGCCAGCCGCGCCCACGGCGCCGGACATCGTCTGGCCCATCGCTTCCATCTCGTGGCCCGCGACCTGGGCTACGCAAGCGTCATCCACGCCCTGATGCATGTCGACAACGCCAGCCGCGACCGCAGCGGCCGCCATGCCGGCAAGGTATTTCGCCGCTACGCCCTGATGGGCCGCAAATTGTGAACCTGCTCGAACTCATTCTTCGACCGGGCCACGGAGCATCCGGAAAAGATCGCTGTTGTCGAGGCGGACGGCGCTTCGATCAGCTACGGCCAGCTCGCCCGGCTGACAGATATTTTCGCTCTGAGGCTCAAAGGGCTGGGTGTGGCGCCCGGCGCGCGCGTGCTGGTGACGCTCCCGGTGTCGATCACGCTCTACGCCAGTCTCGCCGCGATCTGGAGGCTGGGCGCCGTCGCAGTGTTCCCGGAACCGGCGATGGGGCTTTCGGGACTGCGCCACGCCGCGAAAGTGGCGCGCCCGTCGGTCTGGCTGGCGCCAAAAGCGCTGCGGCTGCTGGGGCTTGCCTTTGCCGAAACGCGCGGGATCGCCGCCGCCGACACGCCGCCTCAGGCCGGACGCGTCGCGCTTTCGCGCCCTTCCGAACAGCCACAGACCTATGGGGCGCAAGCGGACGATCCGGCCCTGATTTCCTTCACCAGCGGCTCGACCGGCGCGCCCAAGGGCATCGTGCGGACGCACGGCTTCCTGCTGGAGCAGTTTCGCGCCCTGGAGCCCTTGCTGCGCCCGCAACCGGGAGAGGTCGACCTCGTCGCCTTCCCGGTCTTCGTGCTCGCCAGCCTTGGATTGGGAATCACCTCGGTCCTGCCGAACTGGGACTTGAGAAAACCGCTGCGCGCCGACGCGGACGACATCCTGCGCCATGCCGCGTCCTGCGGCGCGACGCGCCTGCTGGCGCCACCCTCGATCTGCCAGAAGCTGGTGGGCCGTCCCAGACCGGCCAGCCTGAAGACCGTGCTGACCGGCGGCGGCCCAGTTTATCCCGATCTCCTGCGCGATTTGCTGGCGCTCGGCGTCGATGTCGTCGCCGTCTACGGATCGACCGAAGCCGAGCCCATCGCCGACCTCCATGCCAACAACATCGCGCCGGACGACTGGCGGGCGATGGATCAAGGCGAGGGCATTCTCGCCGGCCGCCCGGTCGAGGGGTTGTGCCTGCGCATCGAAGATGACGAAATCCAGGTCGCCGGCGCCCATGTCAACAAGGGCTATCTTGACCCAGCACAAGACCGCACGACCAAGATCGTCGATGCGGCCGGCGTGGTCTGGCATCGCACTGGCGACGCCGGCCGCATCGACGCTCAGGGCCGTCTCTGGCTGCTCGGGCGATTGGACGGCCGCATCGGCGCGCTGTTTCCCTTCGGAATCGAGGCGGCGGCCCGGCTCTGGCCGGGCGTCCGGCAAGCAGCGCTTTGCGCGATGGATGACGAAGCCGTGCTCGCCCTGTCGGGGGACAAAGACCAGAGCGCCGACTGGCGCCGGCGCGCCGAAAAGCTCGGGCTGAGCCGCATCGCGGTGCTGCCGGAAATCCCGATGGATCGGCGGCACGGCTCCAAGCTGGATCAGAAGGCCCTGAAGGCGATCCTGCGGCGCGGCAGGATCTAAATGTCGGCAGCCTTCGAACGGGATCAGGCGGCCGCCTCGAACCATCGAACCTTTTTTATTTTTTCCAGTTTTTCCTGACGTTGATCACCTGGATCGCGGTGGTCGCCGAAGATTTCGGCGAACCCCTTGCTGCTCTGATGACAGCAATGCGGTCGTCAGAGCAGCAAAGCGTTGTCCAATGCGGATCAAGCCTTCGCGTTCTTGGGCGCCATCACGAAATCCCAGTCGACAGACCAGAACGGCGCCTGGAAGCCAAGCTTTTCAGCCTCGGCCGCATCATTGACCTGCTTGAAGTCGGCGATCAGGGTTTCTTTCACGCCGAACACCGGGTCCTTGGTGAGATAGGGACAGTCCGGCGTGAAGATATGGGTAATGATCGTGTCATAGCCCGGCGCCGACACCAGAAAATGCAGATGCGCGGGCCGATAGATGTTACGCCCGAGCGCCTTGAGCATTTCTCCCACCGGGCCGTCGCCGGGGATCGGGTAGTAGAGCGGCTTGGCCGAGCGGAACCAGAATTCGCCTTGGGCGTCCGAGGTGAAGGTGGCTCGGAGATTGTTGTCCGGCTGGATCCCCTTCTGCTGCACATCATAGAAGCCGTCGGCATTGGCCTGCCAGACTTCCAGCGTGGCGCCGGCGATCGGCTTGCCCTGCTGGTCGAGGACGCGGCCGCGCACGAGCACCGGCTCGCCCTTGGCGTCGAGATTGATATTGGCGCCGTTCTCGCGATGCGGCGAGTTCGGCGTGTAGAAAGGCCCGAGCACGGTGTTTTCGGTCGATCCCTCGGGACGGTTGTGGTTGATCGCGTCGACCAGCATGGAAACGCCGAGCGTGTCGGAGAGCAGGATGTATTCCTGCCGCCATTCATTGCAGATCTGGCCCGTCCTGGTCAGGAAATCAATGGCCTTGAACCACTCCTCGCCGGTCAGGCGCAGTTCCTTCACGGCCTCGTGGAGATGCTTGACGACAACGCCGAGGATTTCGCGCGTCCGCGGATCAGTTTCCGGCGCCATGCGGGCATTGACCACCTCGGCGGAATCCGCCTCCGTGAAGAAGGCTAACTTACGTTGCTGCTGGCTGTTATCCGCGATGTTCATTGTGGTCCTCCCGATGTATTCACTCAATTTTTCTATTGAGCCTGGCCGAAAAATCGATTGCGCATTCCTTCTCGCGCGATCGACGTCTAACTTGCTCCGGGCGCTCCGAGTTCCCAAGCGTATTCGTGGATGGCGACGTCTTCATAGAGACCTGCCAGAACGTAGGGATCCTCCGCCAGATAGGCCTCGACATCCGCGGCCGAACGGGCGGCCACGATCAGCATCGTGCCGATCATGTCGCCGGCTGCGTCGAGCATGGGACCGCCGACATGCGGCTTTACCGACGCATGGTCCAGACGTAATCGCGCCCGATGCTCCGAGCGGCAGGCGTTTCTGACGTCCGCCATGTTCTGTTTGTCGATGGCGTAGACGACGAAGAACTTGTCCATTAGCCCCGCCTTTGATCCTGATGGCGTCAGGACGCGCTGATTGGAACATCGCCGAGCGCCACCAACTCCGCGAGCGACAGGCCGCTCACCAGATCAACAAGACGCAATCCGTCAGGCGTCACATCGATCACGGCAAGGTCAGTGTAAATGCGTGAAATGCAGGCGACGCCGGTCAGCGGATAGCTGCAGTCGCGCACGATCTTGCTCTCGCCAGATTTGGTGAGATGCTCCATCATCACGAAGGTCTTTTTAGCGCCGATGGCGAGGTCCATGGCGCCGCCGACGGCGGGAATGGCGTTGGGCGCGCCCGTATGCCAATTGGCGAGATCGCCTCCGGCAGAGACCTGGAACGCGCCGAGCACGCACAGATCGAGATGGCCGCCGCGCATCATGGCGAAGGAATCGGCGTGGTGGAAAAACGAAGCGCCGGGTAGCTCGGTCACCGCCTGTTTACCCGCATTGATCAGGTCCCAGTCCTCTTCGCCTTTGGCCGGCGCAGGCCCCATTCCGAGCAGGCCATTCTCGGTGTGCAGAATGATTTCCCGATCGGCGGGCAGGAAATTGGCGACCAGCGTTGGCAAGCCGATGCCGAGATTGACGTAAGCTCCGTCGGGAATGTCGCGCGCGATGCGTGCCGCCAATTGGTTGCGGTCGAGCTTGCTCATGCGGCGCCCCCTCGCGCGATGGCGACACGATTGACGAATATGCCCGGGGTGACCACGGCTTCGGGATCGAGGGCGCCGAGTTCGACGATCTCATCGACCTGCGCGATGGTGCATTTCGCCGCCATCGCCATCACCGGGCCGAAATTACGAGCGGTCTTGCGATAGACGAGATTGCCCCAGCGATCGCCCTTGAGCGCCTTGATCAGGGCAAAATCCGCGCAGATCGGGTATTCGAGGACGTAATCTCGCTCGCCGATGACCCGCGTTTCCTTGCCTTTGGCCAGCAGCGTGCCGAAACCGGTCGGCGTGTAAAAGGCGCCGATGCCCGCGCCGGCGGCGCGGATGCGCTCGGCCAGATTTCCCTGCGGCACAACTTCAAGCTCAATCTGCCCGGCAAGATAGAGCGCGTCGAACACATGGGAATCGGACTGGCGTGGAAACGAGCAAATGATCTTGCGCACGCGCCGCTGCTTGAGCAAAGCCGCGAGGCCGGTCTCGCCGTTGCCGGCGTTATTTGCGACCACGACGAGATCGCGCGCCCCCTGTTCGATCAGCGCATCGATCAACTCGTGAGGCATACCGGCCCCGCCGAAGCCGCCGATCATCACGGTCGCCCCGTCATGAACTCCGTCCAGCGCGGCGGTCAGGCTCGAACAGGTTTTGTCGATCATGCGTTTGGTCCTTGATCCGCCACAATCACGTCGCCGCCGGTCAGCGTCACCGGAATAGCGTCGAGGCTTGCGCCCTTGCAGGGACCGTCGACGCAATAGCCGTCGTCCCATCGAAACTGCGCCGAATGGAACCCGCACCAGAGCAAGCCGTCCGTCATGAGAAACTTGCCATGGCTGTTCAACGGAATGCGGAAATGCGGGCAAAGATTTACATAGGCCCGCACGCCGTCATCGACGCGCAACACCACTGCGCGAAAGGCGGTTGTCCCCTCGCCGAGCACCGCTTCCGCCACAGCGCCCTCGTCCAGGGACGTGGCCGCGCAGAGCCGCGTTCCCGGCGCCGGGGCGCCCGGATGGTCGCGCCAGTTCATCATTCATCCCCGCTCTTGAGGAACATTTGAAATCCTTACATCCCGAAGGGGCGCAGCCCCAGCGTGCTGATCGTCCTGCGTAATTGCTGGAAATGTTGACTTTCGCTATCCAGCAAGGGGTCGTTGTGAGCGGCGAAGGCGTCGTCCATACGCGCCCATTCGTCCTCGCCAAGGAGCGTTTCGGCGAGCGGAAATACATTCGTTTCCTCCTCGCGCACATGCGCTTCGAGAAAGCGCGCGTAGGTTTCGGCGGCGACCGCGAAAGCGTCCTGATCTTGTGGATTTTCGCGCAGGTTTTTCGCGGCGCCGTCGAGGCGCGCGATCAGCTTTTCCTCGGCCCCATGCTGCAGCATCAGCGCCTCGATCGCCTTGCTGGCCGCCTCGCCATGCCTGGCCAAAGCCGGGAACAGGAATTGCTCTTCCTTTGGGTGATGGAAGCGGCAAGGATAGTCGCGAAGATATTCGACGATCGCCGCGACCAGCGGCGCGTTCAGCGGCTCGCCCTGACGGGCGCGCAGAGCCTCCGCCTCCAGCACTCGGGCGACGCCGCGCAATACGCCATGTTCGGCCCAAAGGACTTGCAGGGTCTTTCGCGCCATCACTTGACCTCCTTGGGCAGCACCCGATGATCGAGCGGGAACAGGCGTATGTCGAAACGCGCGGCGAGGCTGCCCCAGATGCCCGGCGGGGCCTTTCGCATGAAGAGGATGGCGCAGACGCCGAGCACGATCATGTACCAGCCGCCATATTGGGCGAGCGATTGGCGGAGGATGAAATAGACGATTGCGCCGAGGATCGGCCCTTCGATCGTGCCGATGCCGCCGATCACCACGGCGAAGAACATGACCGCCGTCCAATCGACGCTGAAGGCGGAATCAGGTGAAATGCGCAGGTTGGAAATGGCGAGCAGCGCGCCGACCATGCCGCACCCCGCCGCAGCGATGATGTAGATCAGCAGCTTGACCGAGCGCACGGAAACGCCGAGGCTTTCCGCGGCCACTTCATTGTCGCGCACCGCGCTGAAGGCGAGGCCGCCGCGGCGAACGCAGCAGCCCGAACACCAGCGCGATCGCCGCGACGCTCAAGGCGACGGCCATCCAAAGGGAGTAGGCTTCGCGCTGCCAGCGGCCGAATGCGCTGACGGCCTCGGTGATGGAAATTCCGGAGCCGCCGCCGAGACTCGACGTGTTGGCGAACACGATGCGGAAAAGTTCCGCCACGACCCAGGTGCCGATGGCGAAATGCGCGCCGCGCAGCCGGAATACGAGGAAAGCGACGCCCCAGGCGGCGATGGCGGAGGCAAGGCCCGCGGCGGGCACGGCGGCGTAGACGTTGACGCCGGAATGGAGCGCCAGGATCACCACGACATAGCCGCCGAGTCCGAGAAAAGCCTGCTGACCGATGGAGACGAGTCCGGCGAAACCGGCGAGCAGGTTCCACATCTGCGCCATCGCGACGACGGCAAGGAAGGTGGTGACCGTACCGATCTGCGCGCGGGTGCCCCACCAGGGCAAAGCGATCAAGGCGGCAATGACGATGACGCTGGCGACGCCGGCGTAGCGGCTGAAGCGGCTGGAGCGGGAGACGACGAATTGTTTCATGGCAAAATTCTCACCTGTCGCCCCTCACTTGTCGCGCGTGCGGGGGAACAGGCCGTTGGGCCTTAGCACCAGCACCGCGAGGAAGGCCAGATGACCGCAGGCGATGCCCCAGGCCGGATTGAGCGCGAAGCCGATGGTTTGTGCGACGCCGAGCACCATGCCGCCCGCCAGCGTGCCCCACAGCGAGCCAAGCCCGCCGATGATCACCGCCTCGAATGCATAGAGGAGGCGAGCCGGGCCGACGCTCGGGTCGAAGGTGGTGCGGATCGCCAGGAACACGCCGGCGATCGCCACCACCGCCATGGAGATCGCCATGGCCACCCCGTAAATGTGCTTGTTGTCGACGCCCATCAATTGCGCGGTTGTCTGGTCGTCGGCGGTGGCGCGCAGCGCCTTCCCGATCAGAGTTCGGCGCAACAGCAGGGCGAGACCGCCGAGCACGGCGATCGACACGGCGAGCGTCAGCGCGGGAAACACGCCGACCGCAAGGCCGCCGCCGAGCGGAATGCTTGCTGTTTGCAGGGAGGTCGCGCCGAGGCCGCGGCTGTCGGCGGAAAATACTTCCATCAGGCCGTTCTGCAAGACTATGGACAGGCCGAAGGTGGTCAAGCAGCGGCGGCAGGATGTCGTCGCCAAGCACCTGGTTCAGCAGCGTGCGCTGCAGGACGTAGCCGATCGCAGCCATCACCGGCACGACCAGGACCAGCGAGCCCAGCGCCGACAGGCCGAGCTTTTCGACCGCGACGAGCGCGATGAAGGCGGCGAGAATGCTGAGGTCGCCATGGGCGATATTGACGAGGCGCATCACGCCGAAAGTCAGCGACAGCCCCGTGGCGAACAGGGCGTAGAGGCCGCCGAGCATCAGGCCTTGCAGGAGCGTGTCCGTCCAGGCGGCGATCATGGCTCAGACTCCGAAATAAGCGGCGGAAATGGCGTCGCGACCGAGATCGGACGCCTTGCCTTGCAGGCTGACGCGTCCGCCCTGAAAGCAATAGACGTCGTTGGCCACGGCCAGCGCCTGGCCGATGTCCTGCTCGACGACGATCACGGAGAGGCCCTGCGACAGCAGGTCGGGAACGGCGGCGTAAATATCGCTGGATGACCACCGGCGCGAGGCCCAGCGAAATCTCGTCGCACATCAGCAGCCGCGGATTGCTCATCAGCGCGCGCCCGATCGCCACCATCTGTTGCTGGCCGCCCGAGAGCGACGTGCTCGGCGCATAGCGCCGCGCGCCGAGCACGGGGAACAAGTCATAGACCCGTTTGAGCGTCCACGGCCCCTTGCGGCCGCTATAGGCGCCGATTTCAAGATTTTCCTCGACCGACAGGCTCGGGAACAAGCGGCGACCCTCCGGGACCAGCGCCACGCCCTTGCCGACCACGGCGCTAGGCGCGACGCCGCCAAGCGGCGCGCCGTCGAAGCGGATCGCATCGGGTTCCGCGGAATTGAAGCCAGCAAGCGCGCGCAAAAAAGTGGACTTGCCGGCGCCATTCGCGCCGATCACCGCGACCGCCTGGCCTTCCTCGGCGCGAAAGTCGATGTCCGAACAGGGCCTGGAAATCGCCGTAAAAAGCCTGGAGGCCGATAACTTCGAGAAGGCTCATGCGGCGTCCAATCCCATATAGACCTGACGCACGCGGGGGTCGGCCATCACTTCCGCCGGGCGTCCCTCGGCGAGCAGGCTGCCGAAATTGATGGCGATGATCCGGTCGACCACGGCGACCAGCGCATGCACCACGTGCTCGATCCAGATGATCGCCACGCCGGAGCGCCGTACGTCGTTGATGGTCTCGATCAGCGCATGCACCTCGTGCTCGGTGAGGCCGCCGGCGATTTCGTCGAGCAGCAGCAGGCGCGGCGCCGTGGCGAGGCGCGGGCCAGCTCCAGCCGCTTGCGATCGAGCAGCGGCAGCGCGCCGGCCTTGGCGTTGACCTTGTCGGTGAGGCCGGTTCTTTCAATGATTTCGAGGCACGATCGATGGGCGTCGCGCGTGCTCTGGCCGGCGCCGAAGGTGGCGCCGACCAGCACATTTTCAAATACTGTCATTTTGCCGAACGGATGCGGGATTTGATAGGATCGGCCGATCCCACGGCGACAGCGCAGCGGCGGCGCGCAGCGAGGTGATGTCCTCGCCGCGAAACAGGATGCGTCCAGCATCCGGCTTGGCGCCGCCGCCGATGAGGTTGAAGAGGGTCGTCTTGCCCGCGCCATTGGGACCGATGATCCCCAACGCCTCCCCATCCCGGATCGAGAAGGAGAGGTCGTCGGTGACTTTCATCGCTCCATAGCTTTTGGAGACGCCTTCCACACTGAGAAAGGCCGGTTCGGTCATGTCAGAGCAGCTCGAGCTTTCCCTGGGTCGGGATGTTGGTCGCCAGGGTGTTGCTGACGACGGCGAGTTCGAATTTATGCTTCGAGCCCTTGCGCCATTGGCCGCCGACCAGCGGCGTCTTCGGCGACGTTCTTGAACGGGCCGGGGCCGCCCCATTTGACCGGGCCGACAATGGTGTTGAGATTGGTCGCGGCCAGGGCGTCGCGGATGCCGGTATTGTCAAGCGAATGCGCGCGCTTCAGCGTGTCCTCGGCGATTTCGAACAGAGCGTGGGCGAAGCCGAGCGGCTGCGTCCACTGCTTGCCGGTGGCCTTTTCGAAGCTCGCCGCCAGTTCCGCCGCGGAACGGCCGTCGATCGAGGACTTGAACGGATGGTTGGGCGTCCACCACACTTCCGACGACAGGCCCTCGCCATGGGCGCCGAGCGCTTCGACGGAGCTGGGAAACAGCAGCGCCTTGCCGACGGTCGCGACCTTCGGCTTGAAGCCGCGCTGCGCCGCCTGGTTCCAGAAGGTGGTGAAATCCGGGGGGATCGGCACGCCGGTGACGATCTCGACGTTGGCGTTCTTGTAGGCCGAGATCTGCGCGGAGAAATCGTCGGTGAGGTCCTGGTAGCGGCCGGGATCGATGATCTTGTAGCCGTCCTTCAGCAACACCGAGGGAAAGCCGATCTTGTCGCTGCTCCAGGCGTTGCCGTCGCCATCGTTGGGCCAGAGGCCGCCTAGAACTTTGTTGGTGGAGACGCTGGACCACATGGCGTTGAACACGCCGATGATGTCTTCCAGACCCCAGAAGAAGTGATAGGTCCATTTGAAGCCGGTCTCGGGCTTGCCGCCGCGAGGGAAAAACCAGGGCTGCCAGGGGGCGACGGTCGACAGGCAAGGAACCTCATTCAGCTCGCATTGGTCGCTGACCGGATTGGTGGTTTCCGGCGTGGACGACACCAGCATCAGGTCGACATTGTCGTCCTTGATCAGGCTGGCGGCCACTTCGGCTGCGCGGCTGGATTTTGACTGGCTGTCGCGCAGCAGGATCTCGACCGGCGTCTTGACGCCATTGATCATGACGCCTTCCTTGAAGCGCTTGCTCAACTCGTCGATGACGAACTGGTCGGCTTCGGCGAAGGCGGCGAGCGGGCCGGTCTTCGGGCTGACATAGCCGATCTTGAGCGTTTTTGGCGCGGCGACGGCGGGACCGCCGAGGCCGGCGGCGGCAGCTGCGGCGGCTGCGCCTTGAACGAGTGTGCGTCTGGTGAGAGCCGAATTGAATTTCATGATTTTTCCTCCCATGTTTCGTTTGTGTTTTTGAAAAACGACGTTCCGGTTGATCCGAAATCGATGCTGTTTTGCTCAGCGCATATTCCCGAAAAGTGGGTCCGGTTTTCGGAACAGAATATGCGTAAAAACAGAAGGCTAGGCCGGACGCCTGCCGAAAAAGGCGTCGTCGAGGAGCTGGCGGATGCCGGCGCGGTCCAGGGCGCGCGGATTGTAATAGGGATTGGCGGTGGCGATTTCCGCGGCGCGGTCGAGGTCCGCTTCCTTCATGCCGATCTCCGACAGCCGCGTCTTCGCGCCGATGGCGACGCAAAGGTCGTAGAGTGCGGGTCCCGCGTCTTGCGCGTCGGCGACCCCAAGCGCGCGGGCGACGCGACGAAGCGCTTCCGGCGCGGCCGGCGCGTTGAAAGCGGTGACATGCGGGATGATGATCGTGTGGACCTCGGCGTGCGGCAGGTTGAAGCTGCCGCCCAGCGTGTGGCAAAGCTTGTGGTGCAGGGCCATGCCGACCGACCCCAGCACGGCGCCGCCGAGCCAGGCGCCATAGAGCACTTCCGCACGGGCCGCAGCCTCGCTGCCGCGCACCGCATCGACGAGATGAGTTGCGATCGCGCGAATGCCCTCTTCCGCCATCAGCGACGCCACGGGATTGGCGGTCTGCGAATAGAGCGCTTCGACGCAATGGGCGATGGCGTTCATGCCGCTCGGCCCGGTGATTTCAGGCGGAAGGGTCTTCAACAGGTCCGGGTCGTAGATCACCAGGCGCGGCAACACGCTGTTATCGCGACCAGTGGTTTTGACGCCGTCTTCGGTGATGCCCCAGATCGGCGTCATCTCGGAACCGGCGTAGGTGGTGGGAACCGCGACGATCGGCAGGCCGCTCGCCAGGGCCAGCGCCTTGGCCAATCCCGTAGTGGAGCCTCCTCCGACCGGCAGCAGGCAATCCGCGCCGCTCGCCTTCAGCGCCCGCAGCGCCTCGTCCACAACGGGGCGCGGCACATGCATGACCGCTTCGCTATACAGGCCCGCGGCGCGGGCGCCGATCAGCTCCACCACGGCCCGGCCCTGGCAGGCTTGCGGCGGGGTTGTCAGCACCAGCGCTTTTTTCAGGTCGAGCCGGTCCAATTCTTCGGGCAGGGCGCCAAGCGTTCCGGCGCCGAAGCGCACGCGACCAGGCAGAGCGTCATAGGCGAAGGCGCGGCTCATGATCTCACCCTCTGGGATAGTAGGGCGGGATCTGGGCGTCGACATTGACCCAGATGGATTTCGCCGACGTGTATTCGCGCATCGCGTCGAAGCCCATTTCGCGTCCGTAGCCGGAGGCGCCGACGCCGCCAAACGGCGAGCCGGGATTGACCCGTTTGTAGCAATTGATCCACACCATGCCGCTCTTCATCGCTTTGGCGAAGCGATGCGCGCGCTGCAGGTTTGTGGTCCAGAGACCGCCGCCGAGGCCATATTCAGTGCCATTGGCGATGGCGAGCGCCTCCTCGTCATTTTTGAAGGTGGTGACGCTGACGAAGGGGCCGAAAACCTCTTCGCGGCAGACGCGGGCGCTGGCGTCGGCGCGCACGATGGTCGGCTCGACATAGCATCCTTCGGCAAGCGCGGGGTCGTCGGGGACCTTGCCGCCGAGCAGGATTTCGCCGCCCTCCTCGCGGGCGACGCCGCAGTAATCGAGCACGCGCTGCTGATGCATGCGCGAGGTCAGCGGTCCCATCTCGGTTTCCGGCGCCAGCGGGTCGCCGATACGGATCGAAGAGGCCAGCTTGATGAAGCGGTCGATGAATTCGTCGGCGATCTTTTCATGCAGCAGCAGGCGCGAACCGGCGATGCAGGCCTGGCCCTGGTTGTGGAAAATGGCGAAGGCCGCGCCGTTCACCGCCGCCGGCAGGAAGGCGTCTTCGAACACGATGTTCGCGCCCTTGCCGCCCAGTTCCAACTGAACTTTTTTAAGGTTCCCGGCCGAGCCGCGGACGACGCTACGGCCAACGGCGGTGGAGCCAGTGAAGGCGATCTTGCCGATATCGGGATGATCGACGAGGCGCTGGCCGGCCTTGGCGCCGTAGCCGGGCACGATATTGACCACGCCCGCGGGGAAGCCGACCTCGCGCATCAATTCGGCGATGCGCAGCGTCGACAGCGGCGTCAATTCCGACGGCTTCAACACCACGCAATTGCCAGCCGCCAGCGCCGGACCCATTTTCCAGCTGGTGAACATTAGCGGGAAATTCCACGGCACGACCTGGCCGACGACGCCGACCGGCTCGCGCAGCACGTAATTGAGGAATCCCGTTTCGACGGGAACCACGGAGCCCTCGAACTTGTCGGCCATGCCGCCAAAATAGCGAAAGGTGACCGCCGTTCTGGGCACGTCGAGATTGCGCGTGTCCTTGAGCGGATGTCCGGTGTCGAGGGATTCGAGGCGGGCCAGCGCTTCGCCGTCCGCTTCGATGGCGTCGGCAAGTTTCAGCAGCAGTCGCCCGCGCTCCATGCCCGACAGGCGCGCCCAGGCGGGAAAGGCATCTTGCGCAGCGGCCACCGCGCGGTCGACGTCAGCCTCGCGAGCCTCGGCGACTTCGGTGATCACCGCATTATTGTGCGGATTGAGGGACGCGACGGTCCCTCCGTCCACAGCGTCGACAAAGTCGCCGCCGATGAAAAGCTTGTTTTGCAAAACCATGAAGGGAATCTCCTGACAGCCTCCCCCCGGGCCGCGCCCGGGAGAAGAATCTCCAGCGTTAGAATTCGACCGGATAGGGCGGGATTTCACCTTCGGCGTGCATGCGCACAATGTCGGGATTGGCGTTTTCCCAAACCAGCAGCATGGATCGCTTGGACGAGAATCCCTGGTGGCGAATATCGGCCGGCATGGCGGAGACATCGCCAGCCTTCATCACCACCTTGGCGCGCGGGCGTCCGGTTTCCTTGTCCTCGACTTCCCATTTGATCTCGTCGGACAGTTGGATGAACCATTCGACGCGGTCATTGCCGTGCTTGATCGGCAGGATGTATTCCTCGGTGGTCGGGCAGTAGAGCGAGTTTTTGCAAACAGAGGTAATCGACGGGTTCCAGGTCACGTCGGAGCGTGACAGGAAAGCGAACAGGTTCACCGCGCCGACCTCCTTTTCGAAACCCGGCTCTGCATGGACCTCCGGCGGATCCTGAGGCACGTCGGCAAAGGCGCGGTTGATCGGATAGCCGTTGTCGTCTGTGCGCACCGGGGCGTCACCAGGCAGGCCGACCATACGCGTGCAGGTCTGGCGGCTGCGGTTGATGGCCTGGCGGTTCTCGCCATTCTTCTGGCCCATCCAGGTGTTGCCGGTTTCTTCCGGCGCGGCGAAAGGATCGAAGCCTTCGTTGCACCAATCGTCCAGGATCGCTTTGAACGTCTCCATGATGACCGGCGTGTCGAATGTTTCGGTCAGGTTGAGGCCAGCGTTCTTGTAGCTCTCGTTGAACGAGCCCGCGAACATTTCGACCTTGCCATAGAGATTGTTGGTGCCAAACACCGCGTCGAAATTGACCTGGTAATAGAAGAAGCCCCAGGCCACATCGCGCATCATCGCGCGCAGGAAGGCGTCGGCGGACATGTAATGAGTCATCGGGCCGTTCTTGCTCGGCCAAGTGATGAAGACGAAATATTCGTCGCGGGTGAAGTTGAAGCTGCCCAGCTTGAACGAACGATAGCCCGTGCGGTTGCTGGCGTCCGTGGCGGTTGCGACTGCGGTGTTCATGACGCGCTCTCCGATCAGCTGTAGCAAATATCCGCCCATTTCTGGACGCTGTTGGACCCGAGGATGGTTTGCAGCATGATCACGCTCGGCTTGCGGGCGCGATATTGATAGGCGCTTCCCTTGGGCAGCATCGTCTGGTGGCCGCGACGCAGCACCACATGGCCCATCTTGCGTCCGACAGGCGCGTGGCCGAGCTTTTGCGTGCCCTCGACATCGTCGGGAATTTTTTCGTCCGCTTGGGTCTGGTGGAAGTGGACTTCGACCTCGCCGTCCATCACCAGAGCGAATTCGTCGTGCGACGCGGTGAACCACTCGCTCTCGCCTTCGGCGCGGACAGCCTCGATCACGTTCTGCAGGTTCCTGGCGACGACGACCATTTCGTAGGGCGCCGATTTCTGGGCGACCTCGAAGATGTTCGAAAACGCGTAATACTTCGGATTGTCGTTGATGATCTCGATATGGCCCTTCTCGAAATTTTCGAGAGAGCCAAACACCGTATGGTAGGCTGTCATGTTTTCCTCCGGATAGCGGCCGTCTTGAACGCGGCTTTTTTTGTTTTTGCTGGGGCGCAGGCTTGGCGATTTTTTCGCTTGCGTAACGCTCGTGACTTGGTTTAGAACGTTCGCTAGACGAACATAAGTTCGCTATGTGCACATAATCAAATGGGACCAGCCCAATGTCAAGCCCTGTCGAACGTGACAGCGACGAGTTCGTGCGCTCGCTGGCGCGTGGCCTGGCGGTGATCGAAGCTTTTGATCGCATGCACGCGGCCATGACGCTGTCGGATGTAGCGCGGCGCGCCGGGGTGACGCGCGCCACAGCCCGCCGGCTGCTGCATACGCTAGTGGAGCTTGGCTACGCCGCCACTGACGGCAAGCTCTTCTCGCTGCGGGCCAAAACGCTCAATCTCGGCTACAGCTACCTGTCGTCGCTGGGACTGGTCGAAATTTCGCAGCCGCTGATGACCGAACTCGCGGCCGAGGTTCATGAAGCCTGTTCAGCTTCGGTCATGGACGGCAACGATGTCATCTATGTCGCGCGCGTGCCCTCGGCGCAAAGGATCATGTCGATCACCCTGGGCGTGGGAAGCCGCCTGCCCGCCCATTGCACGTCGATGGGGCGCGTCCTGCTGGCGGGCCTGAGCGAAGATGGGCTCGAAGCGTTCTTCGCCAATACCGCGCTGCCACGCCTGAACGAGCGCACGGTGACCGACCCCGAAAAGCTGCGCGAGATCATCAGGAAGACTGCGCAGCAGGGCTATGCCCTCGTGGACGGCGAACTGGAGCCGGGCCTGATTTCGCTCGCCGCCCCCATTCGCGACGCGAAATGCAAGGTGGTCGCTGCGCTGAATGTCAGCACGCATTCATCGCGCACAACGCCGAAGCGCGCGCAGGCCAATCTGCTGCCGCCGCTGTTGCGCACCGCCGGAATGATTTCCCACGCCTTGGGACTAGAGCAGCCGCGGTGACGCCACTCGGCGCCGTCGGCTGAGCAGCACAAGAATGACTGCTTCCAGTCGCGTACGAGCACGATGGTGAACGAGATGAGTGTCCGCCTTGGGTCATTGAACTAAACCGCTACCGCGGTAGCTGCGGCAGGCGTTCGGGGTTAAGAACGCCATGGTAACGGTGAGAGGCGAGCTGTCTGAAGATCATGGGGTTAGCAACCTCGCTTCAGACAGGAGCAGCCCATGACAAAGGAGTGCATCACCCCGCTTCGCCGCCGCATGATCGAAGACATGTCCGCCCGCGTAATCGCTCCGCCGAAACCGATATATCGACCCAAATTGGCTTCAGAACGGCCAAGACATCGTCAACGCCAACTTTGCTTATCGGCTTTGGCCTCATCGGCGCGGCATAGACGGCCAACGTCATGCGCCATTGGTCGATATGCTTCTTGTTTTTCCAACCGGCTTCGTGGGCCTTGATATATTGGTCTGCAAATACGCCAAACGACGGCACATCGACGTCAGCCCTCACGGCCCTTCGCTCATCCAGCGGGTCAAGCCCACGCCGCAAACGCCCGCGCTCTTCAGCTGCGAGCTCGCGCGCCAATGCCAACGAAACGCCATGCGTCCCAGCAGAGCCCAAACCCATTTCTCTCTGCTTGCCGTTCGCCGCCCGGTAGATAAATGCCCACCGTCGCGAACCGGAATCCGAAACAATCAGATAGAGATTGCCGCCATCGGCATGGCGCCCAGGCGGCAAGCTGGAAAGTTTCTTTGCAGTTAGGATGTTGGCTTTTGTCACCATGGCTGTTCCGGGCCCCAACCCCAGCAACAACCCTAGCGCAAGTTTGCGTATGGGCGCAATTCCATGCATCCTTATGCAGACGCATGCAATCTAACTAATTGTTTTTAAATAAAATCGCCTGATCGGCCCACGTGGTGATTATTGTATCTGGCGGAGGGAGCGGGATTCGAACCCGCGATACGGTTTCCCGTATACACACTTTCCAGGCGTGCGCCTTCAACCACTCGGCCACCCCTCCGTCGCGTCCCGGTGGAAAAGCTCCGGGACGAATGCCGCGCCTTTATAGCTGCTCAGAACTCCAGCGCAAGGCGGGCGTTCGCAAAACTTTCATGCCGCGGGACAACGCCCGGGCCGCCCTCGCCTTCGAGACGGGCCTGAAGGGCCGCCCCCGGCGAACAACCTGGTGAATAATGGCTTATTCGGAGCTCGGCGCAGCCGCCGCCGCGGCCGGGGCCGCTTTCGCGCCACTTCCTCCGATGTCGCCACCACTTGCACCGCCATGTCGCAGGAGCGCGCCACCAGGCCGGTGAAATAGGGCTGGATGCCGTGCGCGTCGACATTGCCGCTTTCCGAGCGGCCTTCCAGCAGGTCGGCGACATGGCCGGCGAGTTTCAGGTTCGGGCCCTTCACCGCGACCGACATGGTCGCGTCGTCGCCCTCGCCGGTGATCGTCACGTGCATCTGGCCGCCGCGCGGAATGCAGGCATGGGCGATGAGGCAGAGGTTCAGGATCAGCTTGACCTTGTTCTTGGGCATGAAGGCGCGGGGGCTGTCCCACGTCAATTGCGTGCGCTCGTCGGCGATCAGCCCGCGCGCCACGTTTTCGGCGTCGCCGGTGTCGATCGACGCGCCGGCGGAGCCCGCCGCGCCAAAGGCCAGGCGGCAGAACTGCAACCGCGCGGAGGCGGTCTTGGCGCTCTTGCGAATGAGTTCCATGGCGAATTCGCGCATGCCCTCGTCCTTGTCGTCCTCCAGAACTTCCAGGCCGTTGACGATGGCGCCCACCGGGCTGATGACGTCATGGCAGACGCGCGAACACAGGAGCGCGGCGAGGTCGATCGATTCCAGCGCGGAAATGTTCATGGGGGTCCCGGATTTTCTGGGTGACGAGGGTCAGGATAAGGCGGAGCGCCGGCGGAAAGCGTAAATCTCCTTTCACCGGCGCATGCAACACCTTATGAAGGAAAAATGGTGAACGCCCGGTTAGCGAGGGGTTTTGCATGATTGAAGGAAGGGCCGAAGACGAGGCGATCGCTGAGATTTTTGCGCGCCTCGCGCTCGACGCCGGCGCGGCGATCATGCGCGTTTACGCCGCCGACCCGCACGCGCGGGCCAAGATTGACGCGAGCCCGGTCTGCGACGCCGACCTGTTCGGCGAACAGGTGATTCTCGACGGCCTCGCCCGCCTCGCGCCCTTGCCCGTGGTGGCCGAGGAGCGCAGCGCCGCGGGGCAGACGCCGAAACTCGACGGCGGCGATTTCATCCTGGTCGACGCGCTGGACGGCACCAAGGAGTTCCTGGCCCGGCGCGACAGTTCACCGTCAACATCGCCCTGATCCGCGCCGGCGCGCCCGTGGCGGGCGCGGTCTATGCGCCGGCGCGCGGCGCGCTGTTTGTTGCGGGACGACGGGCGCGGGCCTGCACGGTCGCTCCGGGCGCCGCCCTGCCGCCGGCCTCGGACTGGCGCGATCTGCGCAGCCGGCCCGCGCCCGCAGGCGGCGTCGTCGCCGTCGCCAGCCGCTCGCATCGCGACGCGCAGACCGACGTCTTCCTCGCGAGCCTGCCGATCCGCGAAGTGATCTCCACCGGCTCCTCGCTCAAATTCTGCCTGCTCGCCGCGGGCGAGGCCGATGTCTATCCCCGCTTCGGCCGCACCATGGAATGGGACATAGCCGCAGGCGACGCCGTGCTGCGCCGCGCCGGGGGCTCGTCGTCGCCCGACGGCGCGCCCATGGCTTATGGCAAGGCCGCCGATCAATTCGCCAATGGCCCCTTCATCGCCTGGGGCGACCCCGAGGCGGCCAAGATTTTCAAAAATCCCGCGCCTGCGCGGGCTGAGCGTTAACAAAGCATTCACCCTGTCCCTCAATAATCGCCCCGGGGGAACCGTAACCGGAGCACGGGACAATGGAAAAGGTTTCGCGGCGCGGCGCACTCGCGGGTTCGGGCTCGGCGCCCTCGCCAGCCTGACGCTGGGTGCGCCGGGGCGCGCGCAATCCAACGAACGCCCCATGCCCTATACCGACGACAAGCTCGTCGAGGACGGCCATCGCTTCTTCGGCAGCCTGTCGCGCGGGCTGGCCGAAGCCATACAGTAGGCGGCCCGGCGCTGGGGCCAGCCCAACGCCTATATGCTGGGCCAGGAAGCCGGCGGCGCCTTCTCGGCGGCCTGCGCTATGGCGAAGGCACGATGTACACCCGCAACGCCGGCGACCGAAGACTGTTCTGGCAGGGGCCCTCGATCGGCTTCGATGCCGGCGCCGACGGCGACCGCACGATGATGCTGGTCTATAACCTGCCCTCGGTCCGCGCGATTTACCAGCGCTTCGCCGGCCTGGACGGCTCGGCCTATTTCGTCGGCGGCTTCGGCATTACCGCGCTGGCCGTCACAACATCATGGTGGTTCCGATCCGCACCGGCGTCGGCGCCCGGCTCGGCGTCAATCTCGGCTATCTTAAATTCACCCAGCGAATCCACCTGGAACCCCTTCTGACGGCCTGAAACCCGTCGGAATGGCGAGAAACCCGCGGGATTGACCTGAAACCCGCAGAAAAACCGGGGCTTGCATTTGCCGCATCGCCCTCTTTGCATTGCCTTGGCAAAAATGGCAGTGTGGCTCGATTTTCGGGTGCGAGCGCCCGCTTCCTTTCGTGGGTTCCAAGGTCTTGGTCGAGCAGATCGTCGATTTCATTCTGGGCTTCGTGATTTGTGGCCTGATCGGCCTTGCCCTGCTGCCGCTGGTTTCCGCGCGCGCCCGTCGTCTGACCCTGGCGCGCATCGAGGCCAGGCTGCCGATGACCTTCGACGAGATCGAGGCCGACCGCGACCTGCTGCGCGCCCGTTTCGCCGTCGAAAACCGCGCCCTTGAGCTCAAGGCCGAGGAGGCCGCCAAGCCGCGGGTCGCCGAGGCCGCCGAACTCGGCCGCCGGGCGGTGGCTGTCGCGCGCGCCAATGAGCAACTGGCGCAGACCAACGCGCTTCTCGACGACCGCAACGCGCAACTCGCCAAATCGCTGGAATTCGGCGAAAAAACTCAAGCCGCGCTGGACGAGACCCGCGAGGCCCTCGCCGCCAAGCATCAGGAGCTCCTGCGCAAAACCGCCGAGCACGATGCGCTTTCCGCCGCGCACGAGGATCTCAGCCAGCACGCCAGCGCCTTGCAGGCCACGCTGGAGACCACGGCCGCGAATCTCGAAAACGCCCGCGCGCGCTATCATGCGGTCGAAGCGGCCCGCCAGGAGACCTACGCCCGCGTCGAGCATCTGGAGGAACGCGACCGGACGCTCGCCGGATTCCCTCGCCGAGGCGCAACGCCGTCTCGATGATTTCGACGCGCGCCGCGCGCGGCTGATGGCCAAGGTCGAGGCCGAGCGCCAGCGTGGCGACGAGCACGAGAACATGGTGATGGAGTTGCGCCGGCAATTGTCGGAGGCGACGGCGCATGGAAGCGTCAACGGCGCCGTCAATGGCGCCGTCAATGGCGCGGGGCCGATGATCGATCCCGAGCAGGAGATGCTCGACCTGCGCGAGGCGATCACCAAGCTCGGTCGCCAGGTCGCCCGGATGCACGTCGCCGAAGAGTGAGCCTCAATGCGCCGCGTCCGGCGGCGGCGCGGCGACGGGGCGGCGCATCAGGGGCGTGATCCCCGTCATCAGCAAAAACAGCAGCGCCATGCCGATGAACACGTCGGCGAGCGCCATCACCGAGGCCTCCCTCCGCGCGAGCCCGGCCAATTGCCGGGTCGCCGCGAGCGGGGCGTCGGCGCCGCTATTGGCGTAGACCGCGGCGAATTTCGCCAGCAATTCCTCGACGCGCACATTGCCCCAGCGGATTCTTTCGTGCAGCCGCGGCCAGATGCAGGTCGAGGCGCTTGTTCATGATGGTGTTGATCATCGCCAGCCCGACCGCGCCGCCGAGATTGCGCGTGAGGTTGAACAGGCCGGAGGCGTTCTTCAGCCGTGTCGGCGGCAGCGTGCCGAGCGCCAGATTGTTGATCGGGACCATCATGAGCATCAGCGAAAAGCCGCGCAAGATCTGCGGAACCAGCAATTCGCCGAAATCCCAGTCCTTGGTGATGCAGGAGGCTAGAAACGTGCCAATGGCGAAGCCGAGAAAGCCGAGCGCGATCATGAGCGCGGGTCCATTTTGTCATCAGACGCCCGGCGAGCGGCGCGGCGAAGAACATGGCAGAGCCCGGTGATGAACATCGTCTCGCCGATCTGCAGCGCGGAATAGCCGCGCACCGCGCGCGAGATAGACCGGGTAGATATAGGTCAGCCCGTAAAGGCCGATGCCGAGCACGAAGGAGAACAGCGAGCCCGTCCAGAAATTGCGGTTGTTGAAGGCGGAAAGGTCGACGATCGGGTATTTCGCGGTGAAGCGCGCGCCAGAAGAAGACCACAGCGCCGACAGCCGAGAGCGCGGTCGCCCAGATGATCGCATCGCTCGTCGAACCAGTTTTCGGCGGGCCCTCCTCGAGCACATATTCGAGCGCGCCGAGGAAACCGGCCATGGCAGATCAGGCCGAGCCAGTCGAAATTCTTGAGCAGGCTTGAAGTTCGGCTTGTCGAAATCGATCAGGAACCAGGTAGAGACCGTCGACCACGATGCCCGGCAGCGACATTGATGAGAAACAGCCAGTGCCAGGAATAGAGATCGGTGAGATAGCCGCCGACGGTCGGGCCGATGGTCGGCGCCAGCGTGGCGACGAGCCCGATGATCGGCGAGACGATCGGCATGCTTGTGCTCGGGAAGATCGAGAAGGCCGCCGCGAACACGGTCGGGATCATGCCGCCGCCGATGAAGCCCTGCAGCGCGCGCCAGACGATCATCTGGTCGATCTGGTCGCGGTCGCGCAGAGGATGCTCATCAGCGTGAAGCCGGCCGCCGAGATCACGAACAGATAGCGGGTCGAGAACGCGCGCGAGAGGAAGCCCGACAGCGGGATCATGACGACTTCGGCGATGAGGTAGCTCGTCTGCACCCAGGGGATTTCGTCCGGCGCTGGCGGACAGGCCGGCCTGGATTTCGGCAAGCGAGGCCGAGACGATCTGGATGTCGAGGATCGCCATGAACATGCCGAAGACCATGGCGACGAAGGCGGCGAGGTTCGCGGAGCGATAAATTGCGGCTCGCCCTCATGCTGTTCTGGCTTGTTCGTTTGCCGCTTCGGCGCCACGCGTGTCGACGTCGACGACGACCGAAAGCCCGGCGCGCAAGGGTTCTGTCGGCGCGTCGCCAGCCATCCTGATGCGAACGGGCAAGCGCTGAATGATTTTGGTGAAATTGCCGGTCGCGTTTTCCGGGGCAGCAAAGAATATTCGCGGCGGCGGCCGGGGCGATGCTCTCCACCACTCCTTCGAGCGCGTTGCCGCCGAAGGCGTCGACGCGCACTTTCGCCTTGTGTCCCGGCGCCACGCTCTCGAGCTGGGTCTCCTTGAGATTGGCTTCGACATAGGCGCGCCCGTCCGGCGCGAGCGCCATCAGCCGCACGCCGGGCTGCGCGAACTGGCCGGGCTCCACGGCGCGATTGCCGACGACGCCGTCGAAGGGCGCCTTGATTTCGGTGAAGCGGAAATCGCGCTCGGCGCGCGCGACGGCGGTCTCCAGCTCCGCCCGCATCCGCGTCGCCTCCTCGCCCTGCAATTCCAGCACGACGAGCTGCGCCTTGGCGCCGGCGAGCGCGGCGGTCGCGCCTGCGACGGCGGCGACCGCCTTGTCGCGGTCGGCCTGCGTCTGGTCGAAGCGCTGGCGCGTGGCGAAATTATTGTTGGACAGCGCGCGGGTCGGACGAGATCGGCCTCGGCCCTGGCCAGCTCCGCGCGCGCCGAAGCCAGCTGCGCTTCCGCCTGCGCCACCGCC
The DNA here is from genome assembly GCA_963710275.1 of uncultured Alphaproteobacteria bacterium. Lineage (GTDB taxonomy): Bacteria > Pseudomonadota > Alphaproteobacteria > Rhizobiales > Beijerinckiaceae > Rhodoblastus. The sequence goes on from CAVPZS010000002.1 coordinate 742,993, forward strand.
GAGTTCTGCGCCTCGACCTGCGCGCCAATTCGCGCGATCGTCGCGTCCTGGGTCAACGCCTTGCCGCGCGCCGAGGCGAGCGCCAGCGCATAATCTCCGGCGTCGATCCGCGCCAGGACATCCCCGGCCTTCACGTGCTGGTGTGGTCGATCACGGCGACGTCTTCGACATCGCCGGAGATTTTCGGCGAAATGATCGCGAGATCGGTCCGCACATAGCGTCCGATCGGTCGAGGAATAGATGAAACGGCCGACGGCAAGGTAATGCGCCAGGCCCGCGGCCGCGCAGGCCAGCGCGACGACCAGCGCGCCGCCCGCCAGCCATTTGCGGGATCCGGCGCCGCCGGCCTTCTGCGGCGCGCCGGCGTCCGACCAGTCCACCGCCGATTTTTCATGTGCGACTTCGGGGTTCGCCTGGCCCCCCCTTGCGGAAAGCGGCAGCCGCGCGTCGAAGTCAGGCGCCTGCTCGTCCAGCTCCTGCGACGTGGCCTCCTCCGCCTCGCAGGCTTCCTCCGCCTCGCAGGCTTCGTCGTCGTGCGCCAACGAAGCGCCGCGCTCGAATGCGCGCGGACGGCCGGATGGATCGTTCATTTCATCCTCGCGAAACAGGGAGGCGTCCGCAAATATTCGGTCATGAAATCTTGGCCTTGGCAGTTGGAAAAGGGCATTCCGGGCGTCGGCGGGCCGAGCAGAGGGTTCAGGTCCGTGATTGACATGTCGGGTCAGACGGCCTTACCGTTACTTCGAACCGAACGGTTCGGTCAATCCGTAATCGCCGCTTTCGCTCGCCAGATTTTTTCGCCTTGCCAAGGGTGATTTTCAAGTGTGATTTTGGAGCATGAAGACGGCGCGTTGCGCTATAGATATGCGCACAATGGCCGGTTGGCCTCTGTGGCTTCGCGCTCCCGCGGCGTCTGGCCCTCAAACCGGGACTTCGGCCGACGCCGCGGATGACCGCGCCGAAGCGCAGATTCGCGGGCAATGCGCGCCGGGCTGGATGTCAGGAATTTGAAGGGAATTGAAATAAATCGGACCTCCGCCGGCCGCGCCGGCGCAAAAAGCCGGGGTCCGCGCCCTCGCAGCCCAAAAATCCGCCGGGACGCAAAGCCGACGCCTTGGGACGCGCGCATGGCGGCGGCGACAAGATGCGCCAGGTTCTCGACGGCGCGCGCAAGATTTTCCTGGCCGACGGGTTCGACGGCGCCAGCATGAACGACATCGCCCTGGCCGCCGGGGTTTCAAAGGCACGCTCTACGTCTATTTCCCCTCGAAGGAGAGCCTGTTCGAGGCGCTGATCCGGCATGACCGCAGCCTGCAGGCCGAGCAATTGCTCCAGTTCGTTCCCGCCGACGATGACGACGCGCCGCTCGCGCCGGTGCTGCAGCGCATCGGCGTCGGGCTGATGACCCAGATGTGCGCGGCCGAGCATCTCGCGCGCATCCGCATGGTGATCGGCGCGGCGGCGAAAAATCCGCAGATCGGCCAGGCTTTCCACGCGGCGGGGCCGAAGGCCAGGGCGGCGGCTTGGCCGCTGGCTGGAGCGCCAGATCGGCGCGGGGCGGCTGCGTCCGGCTCGACGCGGAGTTCGCCGCCGACCAGTTCATCCAGCTTTGCCAGGCGGATTATTACAAGGCGGCGCTGTTCGGCGTCGCCGCGCCGGGAGACGCGGCGGCCATCCGCCGGGCGGTGGAAGCCGCCGTCGACCTGTTCCTGAGGGCCTACCGTCCGGCTTAAGCCGAACGGCGTTCCGCCGGCCGGGCGAGTTCATTGAAGAACAGGGCCTGGCCCACCGGCCTGCACGGTCTCGGGCGGAACGGCTTGGAGATAGGAAGGGGGCTCGGGCCGTCGCCGGTCAGAAGGGTTTCCGGATAGGCGGTGATGAAGATCACCGGGGACGTCGAAGGACTCCAAAATGTCGTTGACCGCGTCGATGCCGGAGCAGCCGTCGGCCAGCTGATGTCGGCCAGTACCAGGCCGGGTCGCGCCGAGCGGCCAGGGCCACGGCCTCAGCCTGGTGGCGGCGAGCCCAACACCTTGTGGCCGAGGTCGTGACCAGGATTTCGAGGTCCATGGCGATCAGCGGCTCGTCCTCGATGATCGCCACGGTCGGGCCACCTGCGCGCCGATCTCGCGGCCCGCCGCCTCGACCAGACCATCGAAGCCCGCGCGAGAGACGCCGAGCACGCGGCTCGCCTGGTCCGGCGCGAAGCCTTCCACCGCCGTGCGCAGGAAAGCCTGCCTCGGCGGCGTAAGCGTGATCGCGTCCAGGCGCCGGTCGGGCGTGGACAGCGGCATGCCCTTGCCTTCGCCGACGCCGTTCGAGGCATGGCGTTCGCGAGACCCGCGAGAACAGGCGGTAGGTCTCCTCACGCGGATCGGCGGAGCGGTCGAAGGCCTCGGGATCGGCGAGCAGGGTTTCGAGCAGGGCGGCGACGTAGGCGTCGCCGCTCGCCTGCGAGCCGGACAGAGCGCGGGCGTACCTGCGCAGCAGGGGAATCTGGTGACCAATCAAACTCGATAGGGACATGGAACGCCTCTTGCTCGCGAAAAAAAGAGTTTTCTGTCACGGACTTCACCGTATATTAGCGCGAAAGGTCCGCTTTCTCACAGGCAGGCCGGAACAAATCTTCGCGAGCGGCGTTCCCCCGCCTCATGGCAAGGCTGGAACAGCTCCGGACTTAGAATTCGACGCGAGCAGCGGAGTCTGTTCGAAATGTGCGACAACAAGGACAAGAAGACGGTCGAACCGACGCTCGAACCGCTCCCTCCAGGCGCATATCGGCGAGCAGTTGTTGCGGGAAATGTACGGCGCCACGGCGCGCGAGCCCGTTTACCGATCAATTCAAGCTGCTGCTGGACCAGCTCGAGGCGGGCGAAGACGTGAAGCCCGTTTCCGCTGATGCGGATGACGAGGCTGGAGCCATATGAACGAAACCACCCGGCCCCGCCTGAAGGACCTGCTTCTCGCCGAAATTCCGTCGCTGCGCGCCTTCGCCCTGTCGCTTTCCGGCAATAGCGACCGCGCCGACGACCTGGTGCAGGACACGCTGATGAAAGCCTGGGCCAACGCTGACTGTTCCTTCATGGAGGGGACGAACATGCGCGCCTGGCTCTTCACCATCATGCGCAATACGTTCTTCAGCCAGTACCGCAAGGCGCGCCGCGAGATCCAGGATGTCGAGGGCGAAGCCGCCGCCCGTCTCGTGGCCATGCCGGACCAGCTGGCCCATCTCGACTTCGCCGATTTCAAGACCCAGCTCGATCGCCTTCCAGCCGACCAGCGCGAGGCCCTGGTGCTGATCGGCGCGTCGGGATTTTCCTATGAGGAGGCGGCCGAAATCTGCGGCTGCGCCGTCGGCACCATAAAAAGCC
>CAVPZS010000003.1:0-3356 GCA_963710275.1 uncultured Alphaproteobacteria bacterium
AGGCCTTTTCGCTCTCGCACTGGGAAGCGGCTTGCCCTGCTCGAGGGTCAGCAACTCCGCGAGAGCCGCCGAACGCGGCGCGACGACCAAGCCGCTCATGGCGATCTATGGTTGGTCCGATGGGAAACAAGCCGAGATCTATATCAAGGAAGCAGACCAAAAACGGCTCGCCGTACATGCGGTCACTTTGCTCGCCAAGGACGAAACCGGGAACGATTGTCGCACCCAATAATGGCGCGATCGTCGCACCTCGGCAAGGGCCTGAGTTTTCCTGGGGAGCATAAGGTGGATGGTGGGAGAGGTAGGACTCGAACCTACGAAGGCATAGCCAGGGGATTTACAGTCCCCCCCCTTTGCCGCTCGGGACACTCTCCCATCCGGAGCGGAAAACCCCTCCGGTGACGAAAAAGCCCCGTGTCAACGGGGCCGCTCGACGGGGGCCTTATGCTTTTATCACGCTTCCATGTCAACTCTTAAAACGTCGCCGTCGTCCTCGCCGCATTTGCCAAAACGCCCCTCGCATGACAGGACGGGAGACGCGGAGGCAGAAATGAAGAAACCAGGCGGACGGCGCTTCGACAGGACAAAAGGCGCGCCACATCCCGACAGGCCAGGTCCAGCGTTGCAAGGCAAGCCCGAGCCGAGCGGTCAAGGGCGATGCGCCCCGCGCTTTCCGCCGCCCCTCGCCCGAACTCGCGATCCTCTACGGCTATCACGCCGTTCGCGAGGCGCTGCGCGCCGGAAAGCGCAAGTGCCTCGACCTGTTCGCGACCCCCGCGGCGGCGGAAAAGCTCAGCGAGGAGATCAGAGCCAGCGGCGTTTTCCTCCACATGGTCGAGCCCGAGCTCCTGTCGTCGCGGCTGGGACCGGATTCCGTCCACCAGGGCCTGCTGCTGGAAGCGCGGCCGATCGAGCCGCTCGACATCAGCGAAATCGTGCAGAATTCGGGTCTGGTGCTGGTCCTCGACCAGATCACCGACCCCCATAATGTCGGCGCGATCCTGCGTAGCGCCGCCGCCTTCGCCGTGGACGCCATCGTCACCACCGACCGCCACGCCCCCGAATTTTCAGGCGTGCTGGCGAAGACCGCCTCCGGCGGACTGGAGCATGTGGGAATCGTCGAAGTGGTCAATCTCGCCCGCGCGCTGGAGCAGCTGGGCGCCGCCGGCTATTTGCGCGTCGGCCTGGATTCGGAAGGCCCGGCCAGCCTGGAAAAGACTCCGCTGTCGCGTCCGACCGCCCTGGTGCTCGGCGCCGAGGGCAAGGGATTGCGGCGGCTGACTCGCGAAAAATGCGACGTCCTGGCGCGGCTCGACATGCCCGGCGCGATCAAAAGCCTCAACGTTTCCAACGCTTGCGCGGTGGCCTTGACCCTGGCGCGCGCAGGGCTGGAAAAATAAGGCCTTAGACTTAATATCGAAACTTTAATGCCGGCATTAGCCATAGGACGCTTGCGCTCCGGCGCTGGACTGCCGAATATTGACCCAGATCAAACGATGCAGACTTGCGCGAAGCGAGCCGTCCCAAGGAGAGTTATTGCATGACCCAGGCCGCAACGGCGCAGGCGGACAGCCTCAGCCGCCCCATGACCTCGAAGGAAAGGCGCGTCGTCCTGGCCTCTTCGGCGGGCACGATCTTCGAGTGGTATGATTTCTACCTCTATGGCTCCCTGGCCTCGATCATCGCCAAGAACTTCTTTTCCAACGTCAACCCGACCGCGGCCTATATTTTCGCCCTGCTGGCCTTTGCCGCCGGCTTCGCCGTGCGCCCCTTCGGCGCCATCGTGTTCGGGCGGCTCGGCGACCTGGTCGGACGCAAATACACGTTTCTGCTGACCATCCTGATCATGGGCCTTTCGACCTTCCTGGTCGGCCTGCTGCCCAATTTCCACGCCATCGGCTTTACCGCGCCCATCGTGCTGGTGTTGCTGCGTCTCGCCCAGGGCCTGGCGCTCGGCGGCGAATATGGCGGCGCCGCGATCTTTGTCGGCGAGCATTCGCCCCAACGCCGCCGCGGTTTCTTCACCTCTTGGATCCAGATGACCGCGCCGCTCGGCCTGCTGATGTCGCTGCTGGTGGTGCTTTTCTTCCGTCACCTCGTCGGCGAGGCGGATTTCGAACTCTACGGCTGGCGCTTTCCGTTCCTGGTGTCTTTCGGCCTGCTCGCCGCCTCGGTGTGGCTGCGGCTGCAACTCAGCGAATTGCCGGCGTTCCGCGCGATGAAGGCCGCGGGCCGCGGCTCGCGCGCCCCGGTCTCGGAAGCCTTCGGCAAATGGGGCAACGCCCGGATCGCGCTGATCGCGCTGTTCGGCGGCGTCGCCGGACAGGCGGTGGTCTGGTACACGGGCCAATTCTACACCCTGTTCTTCCTTACCGAGACCTTGAAGGTCGACGCCACCACCGCCAACCTGCTGCTCGCCGGGGCGCTGGTGATCGGCGCGCCCTTTTTCGTGCTGTTCGGCTGGCTCTCCGACCGCGTCGGGCGCAAACCGCTCATTCTCGGCGGCTGCCTGCTGGCCGCCCTGCTCTATTTCCCGGTTTTCAAGGCGCTGACCGTGGCCGCCAACCCGGCGCTGGCGGCGGCCCAGTCCGGCGCGCCGGTCAAGGTGATCGCCGATCCGGCGCAATGCTCGTTCCAGTTCGATCCGGTCGAAGCCGCAGAATTCAAGACCTCCTGCGATCTCGCGAAAAACGTCCTGGCCAACGCGGCCGTGAGCTACGCCAACGAACCCGCGCCCTCCGGCGCCATGGCGCGCATTGTCGTCGGCAGCAAGGAGATCGCGGCCTTCGACGGATCAAAACTCGACAAGGCGGAACTCAAGCTGAAGCGGGCGGCGTTCGACGCCGAGGTCAAGTCGGCCATCGAAGCCGCCGGCTATCCGCTCCGCGCCGACCCCGCGCAGATCAACAAGCCGGCGGTGCTGGCCCTGCTGACGGCGCTGGTGATCATGGTGGCCATGTCCTACGGACCGATCGCCGCGCAACTGGTGGAGTTGTTTCCGACGCGCATCCGCTATACCTCGCTGTCCGTGCCCTATCATATCGGCAATGGCTGGTTCGGCGGCTTTCTGGCGCCGCTGGCCTTCGCCATGGTTGCGGCGAGCGGCAATATCTATTTCGGCCTCTGGTATCCGGTCGGCATAGCGATCATGACCGTTGTGGTGGGCCTGTTCCTGATCCCGGAAACCAAGGACAAGAACATCTACGCCAGCGACTGATTCACGGCTCGGCGGGGCGGTCCGCCGCCCCTTGCAAGAGCGGCGTCGGGCTGATAGCAGAAGCTTATCGCCGGATTAGCACAGCGGTAGTGCAGCGGTTTTGTAAACCGAAGGTCGGGGGTTCGATTCCCTCATCCGG
>CAVPZS010000004.1:0-81019 GCA_963710275.1 uncultured Alphaproteobacteria bacterium
GAGCCGAAACGCGTCTTCGCGCCATGGCGCCAAGCACACGTTTTACGTCGCTAAACTGTCGAGGGCTTGCACGCCTGCCCGCGCCCCCCTCATCCTCGCGCGATAGGCGCTCGGCGTCTCGCCGGTCCAGCGTCGGAAAGCGCGCGAAAAGCTTTTCTCGTTCTCGAAGCCTGTGGCGAAGGCCACGCGCTTGATGGGCTGGGCCGTGACGGCCAAGGCCTGCTGGGCGCGGCCCATCCGCGCCTTTTCCTGGAGTTTCCGCAGCGAGGCGCCTTCCTTCTGCAATTGCCGGTGCAGGGTGCGCATCGAAATATGGAAGGCCTCGGCAATGTCCTCGGCGCCAGCAAGCTTGGCCGTGGGCATGCGCAGCACCTGCTCCACCCTCGCCGTCAGATGCTGGTCGCGGCGATAGGGCAGCACCGTCAGCGGAATCGCGCGCTTCAGCATCTTGTTGAGCGCTGCTTCGTCGCGCTGGAGCGGCAAATCGAGATAGCGCGCGTCGAAACTGATCGCAGCCCGGCGCGCGCCAAAAGTCAGCCTGTCCGAAAAGAGCTTGGTGTAGACGTCGGCGTGAACAGGCGGCGGAAAGGGAAAGTCGGCGCGCGACAGGGGGATGCGGAAATCGACCGCCCAGCAGATATAGCCGAGCGCATAGCGCAGCAGCGTCACGAGACAGAATTCGCGGCAATCGCCGAGCAGGCGCGTTTCTTCCAGCGACAGGGTCGCGACACCCTCCGTGACCGTCAGATGCAGCAGGATATCGTCGATCAGCAAGCGGTGGTGGCGGCTCCAGCGGCGCAACGCCAGTCCAAGCGTGGCCGAGGTGATGGAGGCGCGGCATAGCAGCCCGTAGGAGCCCCAGGGCAGTTTCCGCGAAAACCAGCCCAGCGCCTCGTCGTCGAGTTCGCGCATCGCCACCCAGGACAGGGCCTCGAATTGCGCCGCCGTCACCCGTCCCTCGGGGTCGGCCAGCGCCGATGGCCGAATTTGCGCCCTCTCGAAGGCCTCGGCCGGGTCGACCCCGTATTTGACATAGGCGTCATGAATGGCGCGCACAAAAGCCATGGGGATCGCGGCCGGACCCGGCTTCGATTGGTAGGTGGCGAAATCCATTCCCGGCATGACCGCAGTTTCCGCCATGCTGGCCGAAAAGGCAACCTTATTGGCGCCTCCGGCGCCGGGACCCCGCTAAGATCGCCAGCGAAAAAGAGCGGCCCCGCAAAGGGCCTGCTGCAGACAGGGAGTCCGTTTCCGTGACCATTCCGAGCCTGGATTTCGCTTTCAGCGACGAGATCAACATGCTGCGCGACAGCGTCCGCGCCTTCGCCCTGGCCGAAATCGCGCCCCGCGCGGACAAGATCGACCGCGACAATGAGTTTCCCGCGGATCTCTGGAAGAAATTCGGCGATCTCGGCCTGCTCGGCATGACCGTGTCCGAGGAGGACGGCGGCGCCAACATGGGCTATCTCGCCCATATCGTCGCGCTGGAGGAAATCTCGCGGGCTTCGGCCTCGGTCGGCCTGTCCTATGGCGCGCATTCCAATCTGTGCGTCAACCAGATCCGGCGCAACGCCACGCCGGCGCAGAAGGCGAAATACCTGCCGAAACTGCTTTCCGGCGAGCATGTCGGCGCGCTGGCGATGTCGGAGCCGGGCGCCGGCTCGGATGTGGTCTCGATGCGCCTGCGCGCCGAGAAGAAGGGCGACCGCTACATTCTCAATGGTTCGAAGATGTGGATTACCAATGGCGGCGACGCCGACACGCTGGTGGTCTACGCCAAGACCGACATGGAGGCGGGACCGAAGGGCATGACCGCCTTCATCATCGAAAAAGGGTTTGCCGGCTTTTCGCACGGCCCGCATCTCGACAAGCTCGGCATGCGCGGCTCCAACACCTTCCCGCTGTTCTTCGACAATTGCGAAGTGCCGGAAGAAAATGTCCTCGGCGGAGTCGGCGCCGGCGTAAAAGTGCTGATGTCCGGCCTCGATTACGAGCGCACCGTGCTGTGCGGCGGCCCGCTCGGCATCATGGCGGCCTGCATGGACGTGACCGTGCCCTATCTCCACGAGCGCAAGCAGTTCGGCCAGCCGATCGGCGACTTCCAGCTCATGCAGGGCAAGCTCGCCGACATGTATTCGACCTGGCAGGCGACGCGCGCCTATGTCTATGCGGTGGGCCAGGCCTGCGACCGGCAGGACCACTCGCGCGGTTTGCGCAAGGACGCCGCCGGCGCCATTCTCTACTCGGCGGAAAAGGCCACGTGGATGGCGGGCGAGACCATCCAGGCGCTGGGCGGCGTCGGCTACACCAATGATTTCGCCGCGGGACGGCTGTGGCGCGACGCCAAGCTCTACGAGATCGGCGCGGGAACGTCGGAAATCCGCCGCATGCTGATCGGCCGCGAATTGATGGCCGAGACCGCCTGACCGGAGTTTGTCGATGCATCCGCTGAAAACGTCGATCAACGTCCGCTCCGAGGAGTTCCGCAGCAACCGCGCGGCCATGCTGGCGCAGGTGGAGGAACTTCGCGCGCAGGCCATCGCGGTGCGCGCCGGCGGCGGCCCTGTCGCTCAGGCGCGTCATGCCGGGCGCGGCAAGCTCTTGCCGCGCGAGCGGGTGAACCACCTGCTCGATCCCGGCGCGCCCTTCCTCGAAATCGGCCAGTTCGCCGCCTTCGGCCTCTATGACGGCGAGGCGCCCTCGGCGGGCATGATCGCCGGCGTCGGCCGGGTGCAGGGCGTCGAATGCATGATTGTGGCCAATGACGCGACGGTCAAGGGCGGCACCTACTACCCGCATGACGGTGAAGAAGCATCTGCGGGCGCAGGAAATCGCGGAGCAGAATTACCTGCCCTGCATCTATCTGGTCGATTCCGGCGGCGCCTTCCTGCCCAGGCAGGACGAGGTCTTTCCCGACCGCGACCATTTCGGCCGCATCTTCTTCAACCAGGCCAACATGTCGGCCAAGGGCATTCCGCAGATCGCGGTGGTGATGGGGTCTTGCACGGCGGGAGGCGCCTATGTCCCCGCCATGTCGGACGAGACCATCATCGTCCGCAACCAGGGCACCATCTTTCTCGGCGGCCCGCCGCTGGTCAAGGCCGCCACCGGCGAAGTCGTCACCGCGGAAGACCTCGGCGGCGCCGATGTGCACACCCGCATTTCCGGGGTGGCGGATCATCTCGCCGAAAACGACGCCCACGCCCTGTTCATCGCCCGGCGCATCGTCGCCAACATCAATCGGGTCAAGACGCTCGGGCTCGCCATAGGCTCGGGCGAAGAGCCGATCTACGACCCCTCCGAAATCTACGGCATCATCCCCTCGGACACGCGCAAGCCCTATGATGTCCGGGAAATTATCGCCCGCATCGTCGACGGCTCGCGCTTCGACGAATTCAAGGCGCGCTATGGCGCGACGCTGGTGACGGGTTTTGCGGAGCTTTACGGCTATCCCGTCGGCATCGTCGCCAATAACGGGATCTTGTTCGGCGAGTCGGCGCAGAAGGGCGCGCATTTCATCGAGCTTTGCGGCCAGCGCAATATTCCGCTGCTGTTCCTGCAGAACATCACCGGCTTCATGGTCGGGCGCAAATACGAGAATGCGGGCATCGCCAAGGACGGCGCCAAAATGGTCACCGCCGTCTCGACGGTTCAGGTTCCCAAGCTCACCATGCTGATCGGCGGCTCCTTCGGCGCCGGCAATTACGGCATGTGCGGCCGCGCCTATGCGCCGCGCTTCCTGTGGACCTGGCCCAACAGCCGCATCTCCGTGATGGGCGGCGAACAGGCGGCGAGCGTGCTGGCCACGGTGCGCCGCGACGGCATCGAGGCCAAGGGCGGGACCTGGAGCGCCGAGGACGAAGAAGCCTTCCGCGCCCCGATCCGCGAGCAATACGAGACGCAGGGCAGCCCCTATTACGCCTCGGCGCGGCTGTGGGACGACGGCATTGTCGATCCCGCGCAAAGCCGCCGCGTGCTCGGGCTGTCGCTGTCGGCGGCGCTCAACGCTCCGCAACGCGAGACGAAATTCGGCGTGTTCAGGATGTGATGGAGAAGAGCGCATGTTCGAGACCGTCGAAATCGAAAGCAACGGCGCCGTCGCCACACTCTGGATGAACCGGCCCGACGTCCACAACGCGTTCAACGCCCAGGTCATCGAGGACCTGACCCATGCGTTGCGCCTGCTCGGCGGCGATAACGGCGTGCGCGTCGTGATCCTCGCCGGACGGGGAAAAAGCTTTTCCGCCGGCGCCGACCTGAACTGGATGAAGGCCTCGGGCGAGGCGAGCCGCGAGGCCAATCTCGAGGGAGCGCGGCGGATGGCGGCCATGTTGCGCGCGCTCGCCGAATTGCCGAAGCCGACCATCGCCCGGGTGCAGGGCGCGGCGCTCGGCGGCGGCATGGGATTGGCCGCGGCCTGCGACATTTGCGTGGCCTCGACAAAAGCGAGTTTCGCCACCTCGGAAGTGAAGTTCGGCATCATCCCCTCGGCGATCAGCCCCTATGTGCTGCGCGCCATCGGGGCGCGGCAGGCGACGCGCTATTTCCAGACGGCGGAGCGCATTTCCGCCCAGCGCGCCTATGAAATCGGCCTCGCGCATGAAGCGGTGGAAGACGATCGCCTCGACGCCACGGTCGACGCCATCGCCGCGACCCTCATCGGCGGCGGCCCCAACGCGCAGGCGGCGTCGAAGGAGCTGATCCGCGACGTCGCGGATCGCCCTGTCGATGACGCATTGGCCGAGTTGACCGCGCGCCGCATCGCCGACCTGCGTTCCTCGCCGGAAGCCGGGGAAGGCCTTTCCGCCTTCCTCGAAAAGCGCCCGCCTTTCTGGAGCCATTGAACGCAGATGTTCGACAAGATCCTCATCGCCAACCGCGGCGAAATCGCCTGCCGGATCATCAAGACCGCCCGGCGCATGGGCGTGAAGACGGTGGCGGTCTATTCCGAGGCCGACGCGGACGCGCGCCATGTGCGCCTCGCCGACGAGGCCGTCCTGATCGGCCCGGCCGCCGCGCGCGAAAGCTATCTGGTCATCGAGAAGATCATCGCCGCCGCGCAAAAGACCGGCGCGCAGGCCATCCACCCCGGCTATGGCTTCCTCTCCGAGAACGAGGCCTTCTGCCATGCCTGCGACGAGGCGGGCATCGTCTTCATCGGGCCGCCGGTCGCCGCCATCAGGGCGATGGGCTCGAAGTCGGAAGCCAAGAAACTGATGGGCGCCGCCAATGTGCCGCTGACCCCCGGCTATCACGGCGACGACCAGGACCCCGCCCATCTCCTCGCCGAGGCCGACGCCATCGGCTATCCCGTGCTGATCAAGGCGGCGGCGGGCGGCGGCGGCAAGGGCATGCGCCTCGTCGAGCGTCACGAGGATTTCGATGCGGCTCTGGCCTCCTGCAAGCGCGAGGCGGCGTCGAGCTTCGGCAGCGACCACGTGCTGGTCGAGAAATACATCACAAGGCCACGCCATATCGAAATCCAGGTGTTCGGCGACACATTCGGGGATTGCGTCTATCTGTTCGAGCGCGACTGCTCGGTGCAGCGTCGCCACCAGAAGGTGCTGGAGGAGGCCCCCGCGCCCGGCATGACGCCGCAGCGGCGCGCGGAAATGGGCGCGGCGGCGGTGGCTGCCGCCAAGGCCGTCGGCTATGTCGGCGCCGGCACGGTGGAGTTCATCGCGACCCAGGACGGCGCCTTCTTCTTCATGGAGATGAACACCCGCCTGCAGGTCGAGCATCCCGTGACCGAGATGATCACCGGCCTCGATCTGGTCGAATGGCAATTGCGCGTCGCCTCGGGCGAGCGCCTGCCGCTGACGCAGGAGCAATTGCAGATCAAGGGCCATGCGCTGGAGGCGCGCGTCTATGCCGAGGACCCGGCCAAGGGTTTTTTGCCCTCGACCGGCAAATTGCTGCATCTGGCGCCGCCCGAGGAAAACCTGCATGTGCGCGTCGACGCCGGCGTCGAGGAAGGCGACAGCATCAGCCCCTATTACGACCCGATGATCGCCAAGCTGATCGTCTGGGACGCCGACCGCGACCGCGCCCTGGCGCGCATGCTGCAGGCGCTCGCCGATTACCGCGTCGTCGGCGTCGCCAACAACATCGATTTCCTGTCGCGCCTCGTCGCCTGCCCGGCCTTCGCGCGCGCCGATCTCGACACAGGGCTGATCGAGCGCGAGCACGGCTATCTCTTCCCCGAGGACCAGGCCGCGCCGCATGAAGCATTCCGCATCGCGGCGCTGGCGCAGCTGCTATGGGAGGCGCATCTCGCCACCCACGCGGCTGGCCCCGACGCGAAATCCCCGTGGAATTTTCGCGACGGCTGGCGGCTCAACGCCGGAGACGCGCGGTCGCTGATCTTCCGGCAGGGCGAGACGCAGACCGTCGTCACCGTCGCCTATCGCGGCTCGGGCTACGGCTTGGCCATCGACGGCCATGAGGTCTCCGCGCGCGGCGAGATCGACGCTCGCGGGCAGATGCGGGTGGAATTCGACGGCGTACGGATGGACGCCGCGGTAATCGCCGCGGGCGGCCTGCGCCACGTGTTCCTGCACGGGCGCACATGGCGGCTGTCCGCCATCGACCCGCTGTATTTCGCCGGCGAGGGCGGCGGCGTCCAGGGCGGCCTGCTCGCGCCCATGCCGGGCAAGGTGATCGCGCTGCTGGCCGAAGCCGGCAAACGCGTGGACAAGGGCGCGCCCTTGATGATCCTCGAGGCCATGAAGATGGAGCACACGATCACCGCGCCCTCGGCCGGACTGTTGAAAGCCTTTCGTTTTGCGGTGGGCGATCAGGTGACCGACGGGGTCGAACTCGTGGAGTTCGAACCCGTTAAGGCATGACCAAGCCGCGACAAAGCGGCGTGCAAAAATTCGGGAGATTGGAAATGACCCAGGAAAACTCTGACCAAAGCTATGTCAGGGGCGAAAGGGAAACGCCGCTGATCGAAATTCCCATCGGCGCAGTATTTCGACGAGGCCTGCCGCGAGCACGCCAGCGTCGAGGCGCTGGTGTCGCGCCACCAGAATATCCGCCTGACCTATGCCGAACTGCGGCGGAAGGTCGACGCCCTCGCCTGTTCGCTGATCCGGCTTGGCCTCGCCAAGGGCGAGCGCATCGCCATCTGGTCGCAGAACAACGCCGAGTGGATGCTGACCCAATACGCCACGGCCAAGGCCGGCCTGATCCTCGTCAACATCAATCCGGCCTATCGCCTGTCCGAACTCGACTATGCGATCAACAAGGTGGGCTGCAAGGCGATCATACTGTCGCCGTCCTTCAAGAGCAGCGACTACCTCAAGATGCTCGTGCGAACTGGCGCCGGAAATTCCCCATGTGGCCCCGGGCCAGCTGGAATCGCTGCGCCTGCCCTCGCTGCGCCATGTCATCCGCCTCGGCGCGGAAAAGACGCCGGGCATGCAGAATTTCGACGATTTCCTGGCTGCCGCCTTCGCAAGGCGAACTGGACGCCTTGCAAGAGCTCGGCGCCAGCCTGACCGCTCGCGAGCCCATCAACATCCAGTTCACCTCGGGCACCACGGGCGCGCCCAAGGGTGCGACGCTCACCCATCGCAACATCCTCAACAATGGCCGCTTCGTCGGCGACGCCATCCGCCTCCAGGCGGGCGAGCGGCTGTGCATTCCGGTGCCGCTCTATCATTGCTTCGGCATGGTGATGGCCAATCTCGGCTGCCCTGACCCATGGCGCGACCATCGTCTATCCGGCAGAGTCCTTCGATCCGCTGTCCGTGCTGCAGGCGGTCGAGGCCGAGCGCTGCGCCGCGCTCTACGGCGTGCCCACCATGTTCATCGGCGTGCTCGATCATCCGGACTTCGCCAAATTCGACCTGTCCAGCCTGCGCACCGGCATCATGGCCGGCAGCCCGTGCCCGATCGAAGTGATGAAGCGCGTCATCGACAAGCTGCACATGCGCGACGTCACCATCGCCTATGGCATGACGGAAACCTCGCCGGTCTCGTTCCAGAGCGGCACGCGACGATCCCATCGAGCGCCGCGTCTCCACCGTCGGACGCGTGCAGCCGCATTGCGAGGTGAAGATCGTCGACGGCGAAGGGCGAGACGGTGGCGCGCGGCGTTTCCGGCGAAATCTGCACGCGCGGCTATCTCGTGATGCACGGCTATTGGGACGATCCGGCGCGGACCGTCGAGGCCGCTGGACAAGGACGGCTGGATGCACACCGGCGATCTCGGCGTCATCGACGACGAGGGCTATTGCAACATCGTCGGCCGCATCAAGGACATGGTCATTCGCGGCGGCGAGAACGTCTATCCGCGCGAGATCGAGGAATTCCTCTATCGCCACCCGAAAATCCGCGACGTGCAGGTGGTCGGCCTGCCGGACCTGAAATATGGCGAGGAGCTTTGCGCCTGGATCATTCCGCGCGACGGCGAGGAGATCACGGCGGAGGAAGTGCGCGACTTCTGCAAGGGCCAGATCGCCCATTACAAGATCCCGCGCTACATCAAGTTCGTCGACGCCTTCCCGATGACGGTGACCGGCAAGATCCAGAAATTCCTCATCCGCAACCAGATGAAGGAAGAGCTGGGCCTGGCCGACGCCAAAACCGCTTGAGGCCAAGATGGCGCTGCCGCAGAAAGTCAGGATTGTCGAGGTCGGCCCGCGCGACGGGCTGCAGAACGAGGCGCAGGTCGTGCCGACGCAAACCAAGGTCGCGCTGATCGAGCGCCTGGTCGCGGCCGGCTGCAGGACGGTGGAGGCGACGTCCTTCGTGTCGGCGAAATGGGTTCCGCAAATGGGCGACAATGCGGACGTCATGCGCCTGTTGAAGAAGAAGCCCGGCGTCGCCTATCCCGTGCTGACGCCGAACCTCAAGGGATTTGAAGCCGCTTTGGCGGCGGGCGCGGACGAAGTCGCCGTCTTCGCGGCGGCGTCGAAATCCTTCAGCCAGAAGAACATCAACTGCTCGGAATCGCGGAATCGCTTTCCCGTTTCGAGCCGCTGATGGCGGCGGCTGCCCGATCGAAAGTCAGGGTGCGTGGCTATGTCTCCTGCGTGCTCGGCTGTCCCTATGAGGGCGACATCGCGCCCATGGCGGTCGCGAGTGTCGCCCAAGCGCTCTTCGACATGGGCTGCTATGAAATCAGCCTCGGCGACACCATCGGGATCGGCAGCGCCGAACGGCGTCAAGCAACTGATCGAAACAATCGCCGGGCGGCAAGAAATCGAGACGCTCTGCCGGCCATTTCCACGACACCTATGGCATGGCCGCCGCCAATGTCTTCGCGGCGCTGGAAATGGGCGTGGCGACGTTCGATTCTTCGGTCGCCGGGCTCGGCGGCTGCCCCTATGCCAAGGGGGCGTCGGGCAATGTCGCAACGGAAGATCTGGTCTGGCTGATGGAGGGTCTTGGCATCGAAACCGGCCTCGACCTGGACGCCCTGGTCGATTGCGCAGCCTGGATCAGCGACGTTCTCGGCCGCGCGCCGGCGTCGAAAGTGACGCGCGCGCTGCTGGCGAAACGATGAAAAAGGAAACCGGGATGACCGAAGCGAAAGCGAGAGAAGCCAACGCGAGACTCGCGGCAACCTTGTTGCTGGTCCGCAATGGGAAGACCGGCCTCGAAGTCTTCATGATGCTGCGCCACAAACAGTTCGATTTCGCCTCGGGCGCCTATGTCTTTCCCGGCGGCGCGCTGGAGCCCTGCGACACGGTCATCGCGGCCGACGAAAAGCTCGCCGCGCCGACGCCGGGCGCCGATCTCGCCGCCCGCGCGTTTCGCGTCGCCGCGATCCGCGAAACTTTTGAAGAATCCCGGTTCCTGCTGGCGCGCACGGATGAGGGCGCGCTGATCGACGACAAGCGCCTCGAAGAAATCACGCCGCGCCTGCTCGACGGCGACTTTGGCGAAAGGCTCGCTGAGGAAAAGCTGACCCTGGCGCTCGATCTGCTCACGCCCTTCGCGCATTGGATCACGCCGCTGACCATGCCCAAGCGGTTCGACACCCATTTCTTCATCGCCGCAGCGCCCGACGGCCAGAGCGAACGGCTCAACGCGGCCGAAAGCGCGGAAGCGGTCTGGATCAATCCCGCCGACGCGCTGAAGCAGCAGGAAGCCGGCGCCTATACCATCATCCTGCCGACGCGGTTGAACCTTGTCCTGCTCGGCGAACAGCGCAAGGCGGAGGCGGCGCTTGAGGCCGCGAAGACGCGGCGCATCCTCACGATCCAGCCCGATCTCGTCGACGTCGCCGGCGAGATCCGCATTCGCCTGCCGCCGCACGCGGGCTATGGCGACGAGCTGTTCAGGCCGTGATTATCACGCGACCGGCCGTTCGATGACAAAGAGCCCGACGTCGATGGCCCCTTCCATGAACCCCGCCTCGCAATAGCAGAGGTAATAATCCCATAGCCGACGAAAGCGCGGGGCGAACCCCTGGGCCTCGACCTCGCGGCCACGCCTCCTGGAAACGGCGGCGCCATTCGGCCAGCGTCCGCGCATAGGAGGGACCGAAGAATTCGCAATGGGCAAGCTTGAGCCCGCTTCGCGCGATCATCCCCGCCATGACGCTTTTCGAGGGCAGGAAGCCGCCGGGGAAAACATGTTTCTGGATGAAGTCGGTGTCGCGCCGGTAGCTCTCGAACCGATCCTCGGCGATGGTGATCGCCTGCAGCACGGCGACGCCGCCCGGTTTCAGCACGCGGAAAATGGTGTCGAAATAAAGCGGCAGGTAACTCTCGCCCACCGCCTCGATCATTTCGATCGAAACCAGCCTGTCATAGGCGCCCTGGGCTTCGCGGTAATCCTGCAGGCGCAGGTCGCAGCGATCCGCGAGGCCGAGGCGCGCCGCCCGCGCCTTCGCGGCGTCGAGCTGCGACGGCGACAGGGTCAAGCCCGTGACATGCGCTCCCGCCTTGGCGAGATGGGTCGCCAGCGCCCCCCAGCCGCAGCCGATTTCCAGCACGCTCTCGCCGCTCGAGATGCGCAAAAGCTTGGCGATGCGATCCAGCTTCGCAGCCTGCGCCTGTTCCAGCGACATGGTCTCATGCGTCCACAGCGCCGAGGAATAGATCATGTCCTCATCGAGCCAGGCGGCGAAGAATGCGTTGCCGAGATCGTAATGCTGCTCGATGTTGCGGCGGCTGCCGCGCCGCGTATTGGCGCGGAAGGCATGGCGCAGACGCTGGAGGAAAGCAAAAAGGGGCGAACCGTCGATCATGCGCTGGGACTGCGCCAGATTGCGCGCGGCGAGCCGGATCAGTCCGGTAAGGTCGGGGGACGACCAGTCTTCGTCGAGATAGGCGTCGGCCATGCCGATGTCGCCGCCGAGCGCCGCGCGTCCCAGCGCCCGCCAGCGATGCAGGACGAGATGGGCGTCGGGGCCGGGCTCCGGTCCACGCAGGTCGAGGACCCCGCCGTCAGGCAATTCTATCCGCAGTCGCCCATGACGAAGATCGCCGAACAGGCGATGCAGCAGTCTTCCGCGCCGGCCGGAGGGCAGATCGCGGGCGAAGGCCGATGTTGCGCAGGCGGATTGGTCGAGACTGCTCATGCAGGATCACTCTTGGCTGGAAGGTTCGATGCGACGGAGATGGAGTCGCGCGGCGGCGGCGGGCGCGGGCGAAGATGGACGCCCTTGAGCCAGAGCTTCAGCGCCTCCCAGAGGATGCCGAAGACGACGCGCAGGCTGAGCGCGGGCAGCGAGAAGAACAGAAGCAGCAGCGCGGAGTCGGTGAGCGGCCGGCGCCGGGCGTTTTGTCGCGCCCGCAGGATCAGCCCGTCCTGGTCCGAGGCGTCGATGACGATGCGCAATTGTTCGCCGGGCCCATCGACTGCGAAGGCGTAGCGCAGGTCCATGTCAAGGAAGGGGGAGACGTAGAAAGCCTTGTCGCAGGTCTGGCGGATGGTCTCGCCGGGTTTCTCCTGCACGGGAATGAGATAGGCGTGGCGCTGGCCGAAGGTATTGTCGACTTCCCACAGGATCGCGCCGAGGTCTCCGTCGCGGCGATAACAAAAAAAGACGCTGAGCGGATTGAACGACCAGCCGAGCAGTCGCGGCATGGTCAGGAGTTTGATCGGGCCGCCGTCGGTCGCGAGACCGGCGGCGCGCAATTGCGCCTCGACCCGCTCGCGCAACGGCTGCGCGCCGCCGTCGCCGCGATCCCTCTCGTGAAAAGAAAACAGGTTGAAGCGGTTGACGGAAAACAATCGCAAGTCGCGGTCGAGACGCTGCATTTCGTCGAGGTCGAGCAGCAGGGAATAGATGCGATAGGCAAGGCGATGCTCGCGCGGGCGCAGGCGATGATGCGTCACCGTCCCCACATAAAGCGCGGAATTCAACGGCGTCGTCATGCCGGCGCCCTCTCGGCGAGCGGCCGGCGAAAAATGCGGCCGTTGGCGTCGGCCACGCTCCAGGGGCGCGGAAAACCGCCAAGATCCTCGGCGACGGCAAGGCCGGCCTGCAAGCCATCCTCGTGAAAGCCGGCGCCGAACCAGGCGCCGCAAAACCACGTGTCCTGCCGCCCCTGCAGGCTCCATAGCTGGCGTTGCGCGGCCATCGCTTCGCCGTCGAATTGCGGGTGCTCGTAAATGTCGCTGCGGATGATTTTCGCCGTATCAGGCGGCCGCAACGGGTTCAGGGTGACGAACAAAGGTTGCGCTGCGCCGAGCGGCTGCAGGCGGTTCATCCAGTAGGTGACGGAGAGCCGCCGGTCCGATCCGCGCGCCGTCGGCCAGATAATTCCAGCTCGCCCAAGCCGCGCGGCGGCGCGGCATCAGCCGCGCATCCGTATGCAGCACCGCCTCGTTGCGAGCAAAGCGGAAGGCGCCAAGCAAGGCGCATTCGCGCGGACTGGGCTCAGCCAGCATTTTCAGCGCCTGGTCGGCATGGGTGGCGATGACCACCGCGTCGAACCGCTGGCGCCCGCCCGCCGCGTCGATCAGTTCGACGCCGGAGCCTCGACGCTCGATGGAGACGATCCCACGCGAAACCGCGATGCGCCCGGCGAGCGGCGAGGCGAGGCGCGCCACATAATTGCGGCTGCCGCCGACCACCGTGCGCCATTGCGGCCGGCCTGTCAGCCGCAGCAGGCCGTGGTTCTGGCAGAAGCGGACGAAACCCGCCGCCGGATATTTCCCGACATCCATCGCCGGGGTCGACCAGATCGCCGCGGCCATGGGATAGAGATGGTCGTCGCGAAAGGCCGCGCCAAAGCCCCCTTGGGCGAGATAATCGTCAAGGCTCTGCTCGCCCATCCCGGCCAGGTCGCGCGGCGCCTCGCGATAGAAGCGCAGGAGATCGCGCAGCATCGACCAGAAACGCGGCTTCATCATATTCGCCGGCTGGGCGAGCAGGCCGGCGAGGTCCTTTCCGGCATATTCATAGGCGCCGCCGTCGAGCGAGACGGCGAAGGACATGTCGGTCGCCGCCGTCTCCACGCCCAGCGTGTCGAACAACCGGGCGAGGTTGGGATAGCAGGGCTCGTTATAGACGATGAAGCCCGTGTCCACCGCGACCTCGGCGCCGCCAACCTGCGCGACGACCGTATGGCTGTGGCCGCCGATGCGGCCCTGCGCCTCGAATACCGTCACATCATGATTGCGGCTCAGCAGCCAGGCGCAGGCGAGGCCGGAAATCCCCGTTCCGACCACGGCGATGGATCGGGCTCTGGATCGTTCCGGCCGACGCTCGATAAAGCCCATTGTCTCGCTCCCGCTGACCGCCTGTCGGGACCGATACGAGTTCGGCGCAAAAAGGTTTCGCCCAAGCCGTCGCTTTTTGCAGCGCGAATTTTTTTGCCGAAATTTTTAACGGTTCTGCAAACCGGAGGCCCTCCTCACGCGTAGAGACATGCGAAGGGCTGGGAGCATTCTGGGAGCGTTCATGGGGTGGATGGTTTTTCTCGTCGCGGCGATCGCGCTTTGCCTGGCGATGAGCTTGGCCTGGGCAGCGCAAAGGCGAACCGGCCGGAGCGGCTGGATCGACACGATCTGGTCTGCTGCAGTTGGCCTTGTCGGGGTCGGCGTCGCCCTGGCGCCGATAGGGCGAGGGGCTGGAGCGTCAGGACGCGGCGCGCTCGTCGCCGTCCTCGTCGCGCTGTGGTCGGCGCGGCTGGCGTCTGCATATCGCCGCGCGCACCCGCGGCGCGCCTGAAGACCCGCGCTACGCCGATCTGATGCGGCAATGGGGCGATGCGGGGTCCAGGCGGCTGTTCTGGTTCCTGCAGGCCCAGGCCGCCGCCGCCTTCGTCCTCGTGGCGTCCATCAGGCTCGCGGCGGTCAATCCCGCGCCGTTCCGCGCCGCCGACGCGCTGGCGGTGGCGATCTTTGTCGTCGCCCTGGCGGGCGAGGCCCTGGCCGATCAGCAATTGCAAAGGTTCCGCCAGGCCCATCGCGAGACGCGCGGACTGTGCCAGGACGGGCTTTGGGCCTGGTCGCGCCATCCCAACTATTTCTTCGAATGGCTCGGCTGGCTCGCCTATCCGCTGCTCGCCATTTCCGGCGCCAATCCGCTCGGCTGGCTGGCGCTGGCCGCGCCGCTGCTGATGTATCTGCTGCTGGTCCATGTCTCCGGCATTCCGCCGCTCGAAACCCACCTCGCCCTCACGCGCGGCCAGGCTTTTCGTGACCTGCAGGCGCGGGTCAGCGCCTTCTTTCCCCTGCCTCCCCGCCCGCGCGAGGCGGCCCATTCCAACAAAGGAGCGACGCCATGAACCTTCTGGCCCAGGCCATCGGCGCGGTGGAGCGAACGCCCTTGCCGGACGCGCTCACCCTCGCGGGCATAGATTTCCTCGTCGGCCGCACGCGGAGAAAACTCGAGGGACTGCCGCGCCCGGAAGCGCGCGACTTCGCCAGGGCCATGAGCCTGCACCCCATCGCGCTCCATACCGTCGTGGCCAACGCCCAGCATTATGAATTGCCGTCGGCGTTTTTCGGCTTGATCCTGGGGCCCCGGCGCAAATATTCCTGCTGTTTCTATTCCGACGACGCGACGCGCCTCGCCGCGGCGGAAGACTTGGCGCTTCGGGAAACCATCGATCATGCCGATCTGCGCAACGGCCAGAGCATCCTCGAGCTTGGCTGCGGCTGGGGTTCGCTGTCGCTGTTCATGGCCGAACATTTTCCGGCCTCGCGCATCGTCGCCGTCTCCAATTCGCACAGCCAGCGCCGCTTCATCGAATCCCAGGCGACCGCGCGCGGATTGGCGAACCTGAGTGTGCTGACGGCGGACATGAATTTCTTCGCCTGCAAGGACAGGTTCGACCGCATCGTCTCCGTGGAGATGTTCGAGCACATGTCCAACTGGGCGGCGCTGCTGAAAAGGACGCGCGACTGGCTGACGGACGAGGGCCGGATGTTCCTGCACGTTTTCAACCATCGCGCCCATTCCTACCGCTTCGATCCGGACGACCGCACGGACTGGATCGCGCGGCATTTCTTCACCGGCGGGATCATGCCGGGCCGAAGCCTGCCGCATGACTTCCCCGATCTTTTCTCGGTGGAGGCGGAGTGGCGCTGGAGCGGGCGCCATTACCAGCGCACCGCCCTGCACTGGCTGGCCAATTTCGACGCCCACCGGCCCGCGATCGACGCGATCCTGCACGACGTCTATGGACCGGACGCCCGTCTGTGGCGCCGCCGCTGGCGGCTGTTCTTCCTTGCCGTCGCCGGCTTGTTCGGCCATGCCGGCGGCGAGGAATGGGGCGTCGGCCATTATCGACTCGCGCCCAACCGGCAGACGTGAGCCCGGCTTCGCCGAACACGCCGGCGGCCGCGAGCGCCGCCGTCGCCTGGGTCGTGCTGGCGAACAAGCCGCTTTATCCGCTTTATGTCGCCTGGCTGGTCGGCGAGGGCGCGAGCGCAGCGACGATCACCCTGGCGACGGCGCCGGTCTACCTGCTGATCGCGCTGGAGGCGCGGGAGCGCCCGCTCCTGCGCTGGCTGCTGCCGGTCGTCGGCGCCGCCGACGCCGTGCTCGCGACGAAGATTTTCGGCGCCGGCGCCGGGCTGGAAGCTTTTCTGGCGCCTTGCGCGGCGCTTGCGACGTTTTCCGCCGATGGCGGCGAAAGACCCCTGGCGCGCGGGCTGCTGAGCTTCCTGTTCCTGATTTTCGTCGCCTTGCGGGCCTGGCGGCCTGAGCCGTTTGTCCTGTTGAGCGCGCCTGCGACAGAGCGGCTGCAAAACCTCGACATCCTATCCGCGGCCGGGCTGGTATTCTTCATTGGCTGGCGCTTCTCGGGTCTGCGCGCCCCGTGACCGGGTGAGCGCAAAGCCGAAACCGGCCGCCAGCGCCGTCGCCACCGCGCCCCAGGCCAGATCGGCGACGGTCACCAGCCCCGACCAACCTTTCAAGGTCGCGAGATTCGTCAGGTCATAGGTTCCATAGGCGACGAGGCCGAAAAAGGCGCCCCGCCCGGCAGCGGTCGAAAAACGGCGGGCAAGATCAGCGGGCGCCACGGCGAAGACGACGATGCCCGCGACGTAAAGCGCGTAGAAGAGCGCCGCGGGGCCGCTCCGGAAGTTGTCCAGCAGGAGCGGGCCGAGCTGGCGGCGGTAAAGCGCGTCGCCGGCCAGGCTGAGCCACAGGGAATCGGCCGCCAGGAAGATGACGGCGACCGCGACGTAGCGGACAATAAAATTCTTCATCGAACCCCCGCATCCTCAAGGCGTCGAAACTGATACGCCCAGGGGCCCGTTAAGTTTCGATGGCGGCGTTTTCAAGCCGGACGCCTCCGCGCAAAAAGGATCGACATCTGTTCCTCCGCGTTCCAGACTGGCGCGAGCAAATCCACGAAACGGCGAAGGGGACCTGAGGCATGAAGCTCCGGCGTCTGCTATTCTCGGTCCTGGCCCTCGCGGGCCTTTTCGCCGCGAACCCTGCGCGCGCAGATCACGCCGACGACCTGCGCGTCGTACTGGCGACGATCCGATTGCCGCCCGGTTTCCACATCTCGCTCTATGCGCTCGCCCCCGCGGCGCGCCATCTCGCCGTCTCGCCGGATGGGAACACGATCATCGTGGGATCGCGGGGCGGCAAGGTCTACCGGGTCTCGGCCAATTCGGCCGCCGTCGGGGTCTTCGCGCCGCAAGAGAAATTCACCTTGCCCACCGGCCCCTGTTTCGCGCCGGACGGAACCCTGTTCCTCGCCGAATTCGATCGCGTCCTGAAATTTACGCGCAGGGGAAATGGCTGGGACGAGGATCACCCGGCGGCGATCATTCCGCAACTGGTCCCGCCCGAGGTGACCGGCCACGGCCATGGAATGCGCGTCTGTCGCGTCGGCCCGGATGACAGGCTCTATGTCGCCATCGGCCAGCCGCATAATGTGACGCCGAAAGACCTTTTGCCGCTTTACCGGAAATGGGGCGTCGGCGGCATCATCCGCACGGATCTCGACGGCGGGAGCCGCGAGGTCTTCGCCACGGGAATTCGCAACAGCGTCGGGATGGATTTCGATCCGCAGGATGGCGCACTGTGGTTTACCGACAACCAGGTCGACATGATGGGCGACGACATTCCGCCCGGCGAGATCAACCGCGCGCCGCGCGCCGGCCTGAATTTCGGCTTTCCATGGTATGGCGGCGGCCATGTCCGCACGCATGAATATGCCGAGGACGCCCCGCCGCCGGACGTGGTCTTTCCGGAAGTGGAGGAAGCCGCCCATGCCGCCGACCTCGGCATGATCTTTTACCGCGGGAAGCAATTCCCCGAAAACTGGCGCGGCATTTTTTCGGCCCAGCACGGCTCGTGGAACCGGACGGTTCCGATCGGCGCCCGGGTGATGTTCACGCCTGTGCGCGACGGCAAGGCGGGCGCGTCGATTCCCTTCGCCGAGGGCTGGAACAAGGGCCGGACGCCCTATCTAGGCCGCCCCGTGGATATCGCGCAACTACCCGACGGCTCGCTGATCGTCTCGGACGACCAGGAGGGCGCGCTTTATCGCATTACCTATGACGGCAAATGAGGCGGCCAAACAAGCTTTGCCGCCTCCTCCAATCGGAGATTTTGCGCTAGCCTGCTCGCCCAGGCGGAAATCTTCGGGCCTCGCGTGACCTATTTATTGCTGAAATATCTTCATGTCCTCGGCGCCATCGTGCTGCTTGGAACCGGCAGCGGAATCGCCTTCTTCATGCTGATGGCCCATCGCAGCGGCGACGCCGTCTTTGTCGCCCGCACTGCGGCCGTCGTCGTCCTGGCCGATATGATCTTTACCGCGAGCGCCATCGTCGCGCAGCCGGTGACCGGCTACCTGCTTTTGCGTGAAACAGGCGTCGCCCTTGCCGATTTCTGGATCGCCGCCGCCCTCGGTCTTTATGTCGTCGCCGGCCTGTTCTGGCTTCCCGTGGTCTTCATTCAGATACGCATGCGCGACCTCGCCGTCATCGCCGCCGCGAAGGGCGATCAACTGCCAGAACTCCTACAATCGCCTGTTCAAGATCTGGTTTATCTTTGGTTTCCCTGGTTTCGGCTCGGTCGGGGCGATCCTCTGGCTGATGATCGCGAAACCGGGCTGGCCATGACGCAAGACGCACCCGCCATCGGCGATCCTCCCGCCATTGCCGTCCTCGGCGCCTCTGGCCTGATCGGCGGCGCCATCGCGACAGGCCTCGCAGCCAAGGGTTTCGCGGTCGCCGCGATCGCCCGCCGGTTTACGGCGGCGCAAAGCCATGCTCTGAGCCAAGCCGCTGTGGAGGCGCCGGTGGTTTCGCTCGACGCGGCGTCGCTGTCGCAGCTTCTGGCGGAAACCCGCGCCGATATTCTGATCAATTGCATCGGCGTCCTCCAGGACGGGCCTCGCGGCCGGGCGGAGGACGTCCATGTCGCCTTTACGCGGCGCCTGCTCGCCGCCATTGCCCAGTCCGCTCGGCCCATTCTGTTCATTCAAGTTTCAATTCCGGGCCACGCGGAAGAAGACCTGACGGGCTTCAGCCGCAGCAAGCGGCAGGCGGAACAAGCGATTCTGTCGGCGCAATCGCCCTTCATCATCCTGCGGCCGGGCTTCGTGATCGCGCCCGCCGCCTATGGCGGCAGCGCCCTGATCCGGGCGCTGGCCGCCTTTCCCGTCGCAATGCCGGAGGCGGAGGGATCGCAGCCTTTCGCAGCGACGGCCGTGTCTGATATTGTCGCGACCCTCGCACATGCCGCGATGCGTTGGCGCGCCGGCGAACGCGATTGGCGCGCCTGCTGGGATGTCATGGAGCGCCGGCCCGGTTCGGTGAACGATATGATCGCCGCTTTTCGCCGGCATTTTGGCGGACCGGCGCCCTGGCTGAAGGCGCCGTCCCAGCTTCTAGGCCTGGGCGCGCGCTGCGCCGATCTGGCCGGGAGCCTGGGGTGGTCGCCGCCGATCCGCTCGACCGCGCTGGCGGAGATGAGGCGCGGCGTCTCCGGGGACCCGGAGCCCTGGATCGCCGCTACGGGCATCGAGCCGAAATCCCTGGCGCAAGCTCTGGAGGCCGTTCCCGCCGTCATTCAGGAGCGCTGGTTCGCGCGCCTTTATCTCGCCAAGGCCCTGGTCCTCGGATCGCTTGCCCTGTTCTGGATCGCCTCGGGCCTTGTCGCCCTGACCGCTGGATTTGACCCCGCTGTGGCCGCCTTGACCGCCCACGGCTTTGCCGCCTGGCCGGCGCGGCTTTTCGTTTCGACCACCAGCCTGCTCGATCTGCTCGTCGGCGCCCTCATCGCGATCAGAGCGTCATGCCGGCGGGGACTTGTCGCGGGATTGGCGGTTTCGGCGGCCTATGTTTTCGGCGCAAGCGCGCTCGCGCCGGAACTCTGGGCAGATCCGCTGGGGCCGCTGGTCAAGATCCTGCCGAGCGTCGTCCTCACGCTGGTCGCCCTCGCGATCGTCGACGACCGCTGAGTTTTGCACGAAAAAAGGCCCGGCGGGTTTGCCGCCGGGCCTGGATTTGTGGATTCCGGCCAATCGCTTACGGCGTTCCGAACTTGTAGCTGACGCCCATCAGGGCGGCGTTGGAATCATAATGCACCTTGTCGGCCAGGCCGACGGCGGCGTTGTTGAACGAGGCCGAGCCGAGATCGGTGAAGCGATATTCGGCGCGGCCGATGATGTGGTCGGTGAAGGCGTATTCGACGCCGGCGCCGGCGGTCCAGCCGACGCGGTCGGAATTGAACGCCGCAACGCCCGGCAGCGCCGAGCCTGAATAGGCGTTGTTCACATTGCCGAAGGCGACGCCGCCCGCGGCGTAGAGCAACGTGCGGTCGATGGCGAGGCCGACGCGGCCGCGGATATCGGCGTCATAAGTGCTCTGGCTGCTGATGCTGTAGCCATTGCCCAGCGCGTCGGCGGACGTGCTCGATTGCTTGCCGCCGATGACGCCGTCGCCGCTGCCTTCGACGCCGAGCACCAGCGAACCGATCTGCTTGTTGTAGCCGATCATGCCGCCGAGCAGGCCATTATGCGAGGCGACGTGATAGGCCGCGTTGCCGGCGACGCCATAGGCGTCGAGCGGGCCATGCGCGCGCGACCAGTCGAGGCCGCCTTCGATGCCGACATAGACGCCGGTCCAGCTGAAGACCGGCGGCGCTGCGGTGAAGATGGGCGCGGGCGGCGCCTTGTTCGAGGGAAGATCGGAAGCAAGCGCCGGGCCGGCGGCAAGGGCGGCGGAAACCGCGGCGGCAAGGGAGGTAGAAGCCAAAATTTTACGCATGAGGTCCTCTCGGTTTGGCTGATGGAACGATGACGATCCAAGCTTTCGTAAAGCAGTGACGCCGACGTACAGCCGCGCCTTAAACTCAATCGACGCTATTCCGTCTAATTCCGACCTGCGACGAAAATGAGGCAGCGAGAGCATGGACGCATATTCGCAGTTTCGCCATTATTTTGCCTAACAACACTTTTCACGTTTCGCATTAACGCCGGAAATCGAATCTGAATATTTCATGAATGCTTTAATATCGGCTTTCGCTGCGGCGCCCTCTGGAAACGCCGATGTCCCCGCCATGGCGCTTCCGGGGGTTTCATGCCAGAAGGCGGACGGAGCGAACACGCCGAAGCCTTTTTCGATCCGCCAGAACCGGATGGGAGCTTCCGTTTTTGCTTTAACGCGTTTTCTTCACACGAACGGGGATCCAGTTCGCTTGAAAACGCTCCGGGCGGGGGCAGTAATTTTGGATGCAGTGCTTTCGATCACGGGTCTGACCAAGACCTATGACAATGGTTTCTCGGCGTTGAAGGGCGTCGATCTCACGATTCGTCGCGGCGAGATCTTCGCCCTGCTCGGCCCCAACGGCGCCGGCAAGACCACCTTGATCGGCATCGTCTGCGGACTGGTGCGGGCCACCGGCGGCAAGGTTCTGGTTGACGGCTCGGACATCGTGGCCAATTACCGCGCCGCGCGGCAAAAGATCGGGCTGGTGCCGCAGGAACTGGCGGTCAACGCCTTCGAAAATGTTTTTGACAGCGTGGCCTTTTCGCGTGGCCTGTTCGGCAAGCCCGCCAACCGCGCGCACATCGAGCGCGTACTGCGCGACCTGTCGCTGTGGGACAAGAAGGACCAGCCGATCCGGGCGCTGTCGGGCGGCATGAAACGCCGCGTGCTGATCGCCAAGGCCTTGGCGCATGAGCCGGAAATCCTTTTCCTCGACGAGCCGACCGCCGGCGTCGACGTGGAATTGCGCCGGGACATGTGGGAAATGGTGCGGCAATTGCGCGAAAAGGGCGTCACCATCATCCTCACCACCCATTATATCGAGGAGGCCGAGGACATGGCCGACCGGATCGGGGTGATCAACCAGGGCGAGATCATCCTGGTCGAGGAAAAGCACGCGCTGATGCGCCGGCTCGGCCAGACCCGGGTGACCATCGGCCTCAAGGCGCCGCTGGCGGCAATCCCGCCGGATCTGTGCAATCAGCCGCTCAGCCTGTCGGAGGACGGCCTGTCGTTGTCCTATATCCAGCAGGGCGACGACGACCACGAGGGCGGCCTTGCGGAGCTGGTGAAGACCCTTTCCGCGCAGGGGCTGGACTTTCGCACAGTGAATACCGAACGATCCTCGCTGGAGGACATATTTATCGACCTGGTGGGGAAAAACCGATGAACCTGACCGGAGTCCGCGCCATTTACATGTTCGAGCTCGGCCGCACCTGGCGGACCCTGTTCCAGAGCATCGCCTCGCCGGTGCTGTCGACGGCGCTTTATTTCATCGTGTTCGGTTCGGCCATCGGCTCGCGCATGCAGGCCATAGACGGGGTCGCCTACGGCGCCTTCATCGTGCCGGGCCTGATCCTGCTCACCGTCCTGAGCGAGAGCATTTCCAACGCCTCTTTCGGCATCTATCTCCCGCGCTTCACCGGGACCATCTATGAAATCCTGTCGGCGCCGGTCTCGACGCTGGAAGTGCTGCTCGGCTTCGTTGGCGCGGCGGCGACCAAGTCGGTGATTCTCGGCCTGATCATTTTTTTCACGGCGCGGATCTTCGTCTCCTTCGAGCTGGTGCATCCCTTCTGGGCGCTGGCCTTCCTGGCGCTGATATCCGTGACCTTCGCCCTGTTCGGCTTCATCCTCGGCCTGTGGGCGGACGGCTTCGAGAAATTGCAGGTCGTCCCGCTGATGGTGATCTCGCCGCTGACCTTTCTGGGCGGCACGTTCTATTCCATCGACATGCTGCCGCCGTTCTGGCGCAAGGTCGCCCTGCTCAACCCCATCGTCTATCTGGTCGACGGTTTCCGCTGGGCCTTCTACGGCATCGCCGCGGTCGGCCCGACGATCAGCTTCGCCATGACCCTCGCCATGCTGCTGGTCTGCGTCGGCGTCGTGATCTGGATCTTCAGGACCGGCTACCGCCTGCGGACGTGATCCGAGGTTTCAGCGGCGATGGCCTCTGGGTTCGGCCTCCGGCGGAGGCGGCGCCGGCTCCGCCGCGGGACGGCTCGCCGCCGGCTCGGCTGTCGCCTTGGACTCCGCAGGCTGCGAGACAGGCGTCGAATCGGTCTTGGCCGGCGTTTTCGGATCGGCCGGCGCCTTGGCGTCCGCGGGCGTCTTGGCTTCGGCCGGGGCGGTCTTGTCGGGGGACGGCGGCTGGTCCCCCGAATGCGGCGCGGCGCGATCCGGCGGGCTCGATTCGGGCTCTTGCGCCGCCTTCTGGCCGAGGGCGGTCAGGCTGCCGTCGGGGTTGACGGCGACCGTGACGAAGGCGCGGCCCGGCGCCGTCGTCGTGCCCGCAGGGGCGCCTGCGGAGACGGTCGAGTCCGGAGCCAAAGCGATCCTTGTCGCCAGAGCGCTCGACATAGGCCTCGATCGAGAGGCGCCGCACGCCGGGCATGGCGGAAAGTTGCGGATTGACGATCGCCCTCGCCGCCGCTGGCTCGCCATCGATACGGCCGACGTCGGCCATGACGCGCTGGCCGACGAGGGATGCATCCAGATTGGCCAGCGCAAGGCCGCCAATTTTCGCGACTCCTTCAGACGTGACAGTGACCGGGCCGGAGACCCTGGCGATGGAATCATCGCGGTACTGCACATGGCTGGCGACAACGGTCCCGTCGAGCTTGCGCAGGCCGGAGACCGCGATCCATTGCCCCAGCTTCCAGCCCCTGGCGGAGATGAATTGCGTGGAAACGCTCTGGCCGAGCACGGTGAGCGCGCCTTTGCCGATGGCCTCGATGGGACCGATGACTTCACTGACGACGCTGATGCGCCGGGTCGTCAATCCCGTCGGCGACGGCATGGCGACAACCTGCGCCACCTGGCCGACACGCAAGTCGGCCGGCGACGCCGTCCGGCCGTCGATCTCGACTTCCACGTTTCCAGGATAGGCGATGCGCATGTCATTGACGACGATGCTGCCGAACTTGCGGATCGTGCCGATGACGCCGGTGCCGCCAATGCCGCGATCGTCAGGATTTTCAGCGATATGGCCGGTCCCGCCGATGCCGCGGTCTTGCCCTCGTCCGCGCCCCCCGGCCCCGCCGGATCGCAGGAAGGTCATCAGGCTGAAGGTCGAGCCAAGGAGCGCGCGGCGGGTCAGGCGGGAACGGTTCACGGCTTGCGTTCGTCGCTTTCCGGCGCCGGCGGGAGCGGAGCTTCCTCGGCGCGATAAACATAGACACCGAGAATCCAGCGCTGGTCGCCGCCGTTGTCGGCGTCGCAGATCGCGAGCGCCTGCCGGTTGGCTGCGAGCAGCATTTGATTGGCCTGTTCGCGGGAAAACGCGACCAGGGCGGCGGCGCTTTCGGGCGACAGCCGGTCATAATGCACCGCGCGTTCGAAAAAGGGCGGCGCCTCGCTGGTGATGTTGGAGACGGCGGCGGCGATATGGTCGTGCAGGTTGCGGCCGAAATAATAGAGCTGGTCGTCGCCCGCCGTGGGCGTGAGAGCCGCGGCGAGCAGGTTGATCCGGCCATCGGCGTCGAGAGCGACGAGCTCGCGGTCGAGCCATTCGTCCAGCACCGCGCGCGGCCGTACGTCCTTGGTGACCGCGGACACCAGACGGTCGAAGGACGGGCTGCCCTGGTCTTCCGTGCGATGGAGCGGGAGGGGCGCGCCCTCGGCGTCGGTGAACTGCGGCGAACCGAGCCAGAGCGCCAGGATCTGGCTGGCGCGCGAAACTGAACTCGGCGTGGTCGCGACAGGAGCGCCCGCGCCGCGCTGCCGCGCCACCTCCTTGCGGTGGATGCCCGTCAGCAGGCTGACGCGGCTGTCGGTCTGCGGCTTGTCGGGCAAGGCGAAATCATGTTCGGCGACATTGATGTAGAGTTCGCTCAACAGGTCGCAAAGCGCCGGGAAGGTCATTCCCGCCTTGATCAGCAGGCGCACCAGGGGGCGCAGCAGCCTGGCGAGCGGCGCCTGCAGCTTCGTTCCCTCGGGTATTGGTGGTTGAGTCGCCGCCATATCGCTCCTTAGGGACTCGTGACGCCCAAGGCAACGCAATTTTTCTGTTTGTGGGAAAATATCCCACTTGACCAACTCAAAAGCTAAACTTATGGTTGCGACAGTTCAGTTCGGCGCGTTCAAAAACAACGCAACTAGCTGATTTCGTTTTCGTTCGCGGCCGCTGCCCCCCGGCTGTCGCAAGCGGAGTGGGGCAGGCCGGCCGCGTGTGTGTCAGGCCGGACTGCCCTAAAATTTCCTTCGCGACCGCTGCCCCCCGGCTGTCGTGGCGGAACAGGGCAGTCCGGTTCAATGCGCACCGAACCGGACTGCCCTTTTATCTTGACCATAAACGCGAGTATCGGCGCGACGCGGGCCCCTCCCGCGCCGCCGCCGGATCTCGTCCAATGCGCGCCGAGGGCCTTTGTCTCTCGGGAAGCGCCGCGCCCAGAGAGCGCAAAGGCGCTTCCGCACGCTCTTCGTTGGAAGTCATGCGGAGGGCGCAGCCCCACCTCCCGATTTCCCTCACACCTCGTCTGTGCGAAGAGTCCCCCAATGTCCAGAATGCTCGATATCGTGACCGTGGTCGCCAACCCGATCCTGTGGCAAAGCCGCGCCTCCCTGGCTCGGCAGGCCATCGCCTCCTGGCTCAAGGAGCCAAACGTCCGCGTCACCCTGGTCGAATGCGCCTATGGCGCGCGATCCTATGAATTGTGGGATCTCGCCAGCGAACGCGTCACCTTTGTTCCCGTCCGGGCGAAAACCCTGGTATGGAACAAGGAAAGCCTGATGAATGTCGGCATCGCCCGCGCGCCGGACGACGCCCGATATTTCGGGACCTTCGACGCCGACGTGATCTACCGCCAGCCCGGCTGGGCGCAGGCGGCCATCGACGCGCTGCAGCTCTATCCGGTGATCCAGCCCTGGACGACCTGCTATGATCTCGGCCCGAAGGACGAACTTCTGGGAATGCACAGGTCTTTCGCCAGCGTCTACCATGCCGGCGGCCCGGTGAAGCCGGAGGGCGACAAGTTCTGGAAATCGCATGGCGGCCCCTATGATTATCCCCATTCCGGCTATGCCTGGGCCTGGACGCGAGACATCCTCGACGCTCTCGGGGGGCTGTTCGACGTTGGCGGCATGGGCAGCGCCGATCATCACATGGCCCTGAGCCTGGCGGCGGCCGCCGATTTCTCGATCCCGGGCGGGATCAACGGCAATTATCGCGCCGCCGTGAAGCAATGGGAGGCGCGCGCGACCGCCCATGTCAACGGCAAGATCGGCTTTACGCCTTGCGTGATCGAGCACCTGTTCCACGGGATCAAGGCCAACCGCAATTACGTCGGGCGCTGGGGCATGTTCCTCGAACACGACTTCGACCCCTCGACAGATCTGAAACGCAATTCCTTCGGCGTGCTGGAGTTCACCGGCAACAAGCCGCGCCTCGAGCAGGCATTCGACCGCTATTTGCGCGAACGCAACGAGGACGTGAACAGCATCTGAAGCGCGCCGACGGGGGATGGAAGCGTCCCCCGTCCTCCTTTGCTGCAAGAAAATGCGTAAAATGTTATAATTATCAAAACTAGGACCTTCTTTTCGCAGTCGAATAAACCTCTGATTCATTCATCGCACGCAACCTATGCGCGTAATGCCTTGCGCCGGGCGGCTATGCTGACGCCCGACGCGCGCCAGAGTTATCCGGCGTCTTGCCCGCGCTTCATGTCCGAAGCCATTCGTCACGACAATCGTCGACTTGCGCTGCTGCGGCTGCGCAAATGACTGCGAGTTTCCGATGTTTTCCTTTTTGAACTTTTCCAGCCGCGCCGCTCCCGACAGCGACCTCCCCTTCCCCGTTTACAGAGCGCTGATCGAATCGCTGTTCCGCGCGGCCGGAAACAATATTGGCGGCGTCGTCGCGCATTTGTTGCTGGCCCTGTCGATCGTCGTCATGCGACCGACCTTGGAAATGTCGGCTTCCGCCCTGCTTCTCGCGATCGCCTGCATCTTGCGCATCAGCACTGATTTTGTTTATGCGCGCCGCCTTCGCGACGACAAACATTCCTTCGCCACCAGCGTCGAGGTCGAAAAAAGCGAGACGCGGCATCTGTTCGTCGCCGCCTTCTTTGCCTCCACCTACGGCCTTGTGGACTGGTTCGCCCTCACCCAGCCCGTCGGCCAGGATTTTCGCCTCCTGGTCATCGTCGCCAGCACGATCTTCGTCGTCAGCGGCGCCGGGCGCTGCGCCAGCAGTCCCCGAATCGTTTTCGTCCAGTCGATGCTGCTCCTCGCGCCTTTTTGCGCGGCAATGCTCAAGATCGGCGGCTTCGGCGGCTATTTCGCCGCCCTCATGACGCTCTTCGTGACGCGCAACATGCGCGACACCACCAGGACCCTCCATGGAACAATGATTTCCATGCTGATGGCCAATCGCGCCGTCACCGACACGGCGACGAAATTCGACACCGCGCTCAACAATATGTCCGGTGGCCTCGTCATGATCGACAGCGACCGGAAAGTGAGCGTCGCCAACACTCAATTCACGGCCATGTTCTCACTCGAGCCGGTCGGCCGGGACATCAGGGACCTCATTTGCACGGGGATGGCGCCTCTGGTGGAGCGCGAGCAGGATCTGGCCGATGTCTACGCTTTCTTCGAAGGCCAGCTGGGCGCAGCCCTGGATCTGCGCTTGAGCGACGGCCGTATCCTCTCCTTTTCCTACGAGCCCATGGCCCTTGGCTCGGTGGTCACAGTCGTCGACGTCACGGCGCAGCATGCGGCGGAAGAGAGCGTCAAGCGCATGGCGCGTTACGACGTCGTCACCGGCCTGCCCAACCGGGTCTATTTCACCGAAGTGCTCGACAGGGCGATCAGGGTCAGCGACGGCGACGCCTTTGGCCTGTTGTCGGTCGATCTCGACCGGTTCAAGGAGGTCAACGACAGCTTTGGCCATCATGTCGGCGACCAGCTTCTGACCCTTGTCGCCGACCGCATCCGTTCGGTGCTTGGCAGCAACGGGTTTGCGGCGCGCTTCGGCGGCGACGAATTCATGGTTTTGCTGGAGACGCCGGATCGCGACCGGATCGCCAAGATCGGCGCCAGCCTCGTTCGCGCCATCGGCATGCCCTACGAAATCGAGTCGCGCTGGGTGCGGATCGGCGCCAGCGTCGGCGCCGCGCTCTATCCCGACGACATCGAAGCCCGCGACGCCGAATCTCTTCTGAAGGCCTCGGATATGGCGCTCTATGACGCCAAGGCTTCCGGCCGCGGTTCGGTCAAGTTCTTCGTCGAGGACATGGCCGTCGCCATTCGCCGCCGCCGCCAGCTTGCGGACGCGCTGCGCG
The DNA here is from genome assembly GCA_963710275.1 of uncultured Alphaproteobacteria bacterium. Classification (GTDB taxonomy): domain Bacteria; phylum Pseudomonadota; class Alphaproteobacteria; order Rhizobiales; family Beijerinckiaceae; genus Rhodoblastus. Next base: position 28,161 of record CAVPZS010000004.1, read on the forward strand.
AAGCCGTTGCGAATGGCGAACTCTCCGTCGCCTACCAGCCCATCGTCGATCTCACGACCAATCGCACGACCACGATCGAAGCCCTGGCGCGCTGGACCCATCCGCAACTAGGCTCGGTCTCTCCGGGCGACTTCATCCCCATCGCCGAGGAAACCGGAGTCATTGTCGAAATCGGCGCCCATATTCTCGAGCGCGCCTGCCGCGACGCCTTGGCCTGGCCTTCCGACGTCCGGGTCGCCGTCAACCTGTCCGCCATCCAGTTCGATCGCGGCGACCTGATGAAGACCGTGATGACGGCCCTGCGCGAAAGCGGGCTGCCGCCGGAAAGGCTCGAACTCGAGATCACCGAAATCGATCCTCATCGGCAATCTCGCCCCCGTGCTGTCCAAGCTGACCGCCTTCCACGACCTGGGCATCCACATCGCGCTCGACGATTTCGGCACCGGCTATTCTTCGCTGAGCTACCTCAATGATTTCGAATTCGACAAGGTCAAGGTCGACCAGAGTTTCGTGCGCGACATCAACGCGCCGAAAGGTTCGAAAGCCGCCTCCATCATCAAGGCGGTCAGCGCCATCGGCAAGGATTTCCACATGTCGATCGTCGTCGAGGGCGTCGAGACCAGCGCCCAGCTCGGCGCCTTGCGCAAGCTGGGCGTCCGATGCGCCCAGGGCTATTTCTTCAGCCGCCCCACCAGCGCCGAGGAAATCGGCCTGAGGTTGCTGAAGGAAGTCGCCGCCGGGCAGGTTTCCGAGGCTGACGCGCCCGGGTCCGAAGAAAAAGCCGCCTGAACCTCAGCGGCGGGCGACGCGGCGGTGGCGGCGGCGATGGCAATCGCCGCGCAAGCCGCAGGAAATGCGGGGGCCGGCCGCATAGCCGATCACGCCGCCCGCAACCAGCCCGACCGGGCCGAACACCAGCGCGCCGGCGCCAAGTCCGAGCGCGCCGTCGACTGCGCGGTCGTCCGCATAGGCGTTCGAGCCGGCCAATGACAGACCGAGCGCCAAAGCCGCGGCCAATGATTTCCTGAGCATTCGCAATTCCCTCGTTCGAAGAGTCGTTTCCGATCCCCCCAACCGGTCGCGGTCATGCTAAGCAATTGACAAGATTAAGCAAGCTTGAGCGGAAGCGTCAGGCGGCGAGATCGGCGACCACGGCGTCGAGCACCGGGAAACCCTCCGACGTCACGCGGATTCGGCCCTGCCGGGTATATTCGACCATGCCATGGGCGATCAGGTCGGCGACGCGCGAGCTCTCGAATCGCCGACCGGTCAGCAACTGGAAGCGCGCGGGGTCGATGCCCTCGGTGAGCCGAAGTCCCATCAGCAGGAACTCGTCGCCTTGGGCTTCGAGTGACAAGGTTTCGTCCTCGACCAGCCCCGAACCTTCAGTCTCGACCACGGTGAGCCACATCTCCGGATGAGGCTCCGTCGCCTGGGCGCGGCGAGCGCCCTTGGGCGTGACGACGCGGCCATGCGCGCCGGGGCCGACCCCGACATATTCGCCATAGCGCCAATAGATCAGGTTATGACGGCTTTCAGCCCCGGGCCGGGCGTGGTTGGAGATTTCATAGGCGGGCATGCCGGCCTTGGCCGTCAGTTCCTGGGTCACGTCCCAAAGGGCGCGGGCGGTGTCGACGTCGGGCATTTTCAGTTTTCCGGCGTCGAACAGCCGCTCGAACATGGTGTCCGGCTCGATCGTCAATTGATAGAGCGACAGATGTTCCGGGGCGCGGGCCAGGGCTTCGGAAAGCTCCTTCGCCCAGGCCTCCGGCGTCTGGCCGGGTCGGGCGTAGATCAGGTCGAAGGAGGCGCGATCGAAATTGGCGGCGGCGATGTCCAGGGCCCGGAACGCCTCCTCCGCCGTATGCAGCCGCCCCAGCGCCTTCAGGTCGACATCGTTCATCGCCTGCACGCCGAGCGACACCCGGTTGACGCCGGCTTCGCGGAATCCCTTGAACCTGTTAGCCTCGACGCTGGTCGGATTGGCCTCCAGCGTGATTTCGGCCTGCGGATCGAGCTTCCACAGTTTTCCAATCGTCTCGATGATTCCGCCGACCGTCGAGGGGGACATCAGCGAGGGCGTGCCGCCGCCGAAGAAGATCGAGCGCACTTCGCGGCCCGGCGTCAGGCTGGCGCGATGTTTCAGCTCCGCGCGGATGGCGGCGAGAAAGCGCGGCTCGTCCACGCCGCCGCGCCGGACGTGGCTGTTGAAGTCGCAATAGGGACATTTCGACAGGCAGAACGGCCAATGGACGTAAACGCCAAAGCCGGGGTCCGCGATTTTGGGAGCAATGCTGGCCATGGCTGTCTTATGCCACGGCTTCGGCGCGCGGTCACGCCGCGCTTAACGAAATCTTCAGCTTGATCGAGGGGAGGTTAACGGAAGAAGGGCGGATTTGACCCCTGTTTCCATGTTCTTCGTCGGCCGGCGTCATGGCGAAGCTGAATTACCTCGCAATAGCAGCGGTGAAGTCGTATAGTGCATTCCAATATCGGGATAATTTCGCCGAACGCCTTGTCCAGCCCGAAATTCCTCCGCCAGCCCCGCAAGCGAGATGCGAAAGGCGCGATCCGGCTTTTGCAAGATTGCCGGTATTTTTCAGCAATCAGAGACTTGTGCGTTTTCGTGGGAACGCAGACTTGTCGCGGGAAGCGAAATCAAAATGCACAAAATCGGCAATTCACCGGATCAGCCCGGTTTCAAGGACGTCTTGGCGCAACGACAGGACGCTGCCTCGCAGTTCATCGTCGCACAAGCCGTCAGCTCGAAATGGACGACGCTGCCCGGCTCCCGGCCGGTTCGCCTGGCGCAACTGCGCGGCGACATGTGCCGCTGGCCGATCGGCGACCCCCAGCATTTCGACGCCTTCCGCTTTTGCGGCTGCCAGCGCCTGCTGGGAGACAGCTATTGCGCCGCCCACAAGGAAATGGCGACCGCCCCGGCCAAAACCGCCAGGGCGATCCCGTTCGCCAAGGGTTCGGCCGCCCTCAAAACCGCGCGGCCCTTGCTCGCCGAATGATTCGACAAGACGGTATTTCGTTTTCAACGCGGGAGGAACTCATGGCTAAAGGTCAAATCAGGGGAAACAAAGAGGCGAAGAAACCGAAGGCGGACAAGAACCTGCCCAAAAAAGCCGCCGGCGCAGGCTATCAGAACGCGCAAGGCAAGGGCAGTCCGCCCCCGTCGCCGTTCGCAAAAAAGGCCTGACCTGTCCGGCGCAGAAACAAAGCAAAAGATGGTCGCCGGGAGCGTGGCGACCGTCTGCCGCATCGCCTGTGAACAGCGCCCCACGCGGCGTGCGCATGATCTTCGGAACCGAGCCTAAGCCGGCAGCCTCGAATTTTTCCTCTCCGACCTGCCCCAGCCCTAGCTCCGTCCAAAAAGGCTCGCCGCCAGCATCTGGAACGCCCGCGCCCGATGCGACAGGGCCTGCGAACCGTCGGCGGGGACGCCGTGTTTTTCCTCTGCGCTCATCTCGCCGAAGGTGCGCGTGTGTCCATCCGGGGTGAAGCAGGGGTCGTAGCCGAAACCCTGCGTCCCGCGCGTCGGAAAAGTCAGGTCGCCGAACACCTTGCCTTCAAACGTCTGCGAATTCGCCGTCGGGCCAGACCAAAGCCAGGGCCGAGACGAAGTGGCAGCGGCGCGACGCCGATCCAGACTGCGCGACCTCGTCGCTCGATCCGGGCCATGGCCTCGGCGAAATCCTTGGATTCGCCCGCCCAGCGTGCGGAATAAATGCCCGGCCCGCCGCCCAGCGCCTCGACGCAAAGGCCCGAATCGTCGGCAAGCGCCGGGAGCTCGCGCGCCCTGCGCCGCCGCCCGCGCCTTGATCAGCGCGTTTTCGACGAAATTCGCGCCGGTCTCGTCGGGTTCGGGCAGGCCAAGTTCGCCGGCGGAAACCGCCTCGACGCCATAGGGGGCGAGCAATTCGCGCATTTCGCGCAATTTGCCCGCGTTATGGGTGGCGATCACGAGCTTCTGCAACGGGCGGCTCACTCCGCGATCGCCTGTTTCTGCAACGCGACCAGCTGGGAAACCCCGCCCCGCGCGAGCCCGAGCAGCGCCGTCAGTTCGGCCTCGGAAAACACCGCGCCCTCGGCGGTGGCCTGGACTTCGACCAGGCCGCCGGATCCGGTGATGACGAAGTTGGCGTCGGTCTCGGCTGCGGAATCCTCGGCATAGTCGAGGTCGAGCACCGCGACGCCCTTGGTGATGCCGCAGGAGACCGCGGCGACATGGTCCTTGAGCGGCATGTCCTTGACCATGGAGCGCCCGCGCATCCACTTGAGGCAATCGTGCAGCGCCACCCAGGCGCCGGTGATCGCCGCCGTGCGCGTGCCGCCATCGGCCTGCAACACGTCGCAATCGAGCGTGATCTGGCGTTCGCCGAGGGCTTGGAGATTGGTCACGGCGCGCAGGGAGCGGCCGATCAGCCGCTGGATTTCCTGCGTGCGTCCGGATGGCTTGCCGGACGAGATTCGCGCCTTGTGCGGGTATGGGTGGCGCGCGGCAGCATGGAATATTCGGCGGTGATCCAGCCCTTGCCCTGGCCGCGCAGCCACATCGGCGGCTTGTCCTCCAGCGAAGCCGTGCAGAGCACATGGGTTTCGCCGAATTTCACCAGGCAGGAGCCCTCGGCGTAGCGGGCGACATTGCGCTGGAGCGAGACGGGACGCAGCGCGTCTGGCGCGCGATTGGACGGACGCATGGGTTCTCCTTGTTCTACTTCCGCGCCTTTTAGAGCATATTGGCGAAAAGGGAACGCCAATTCAGGCTGCGGAAACCTCATGCCCCGTCCCACGTTTTTTCGGCTGCTCCCTTTCTTTCGCCCCCCTTGCCTGCTATCTGCGGCGCATGAGCGCGCATAAATTCGACAACATCCGCAATTTCTCCATCGTCGCCCATATCGACCATGGCAAATCGACCCTCGCCGACCGTCTCATTCAGGACACGGGCACGGTGGCGGCGCGCGACATGAGCGAGCAGATGCTCGACAGCATGGATATCGAGCGCGAGCGCGGCATTACCATCAAGGCGCAGACGGTCCGCCTCGAATACAAGGCGCAGGACGGCAAGACCTATATCCTCAACCTGATGGACACGCCCGGCCACGTCGACTTCGCCTATGAGGTGTCGCGCTCGCTCGCGGCCTGCGAAGGCTCGCTGCTGGTCGTGGACGCGTCCCAGGGCGTCGAGGCGCAGACGCTGGCCAATGTCTATCACGCGCTCGACGCCGGCCACGAGATCGTGCCGGTGCTCAACAAGATCGACCTGCCCGCCGCCGAGCCCGACCGCATCAAGGCGCAGATCGAGGAGGTCATCGGCCTCGACGCTTCGGAAGCCGTGCCGATTTCCGCCAAGACCGGGCTCGGCATCGATCTCGTGCTGGAGGCGATCGTCAAGAAGCTCCCCGCCCCGACCGGCGACGAAAACGCGCCGCTCAAGGCGCTGCTGGTCGACAGCTGGTATGATTCCTATCTCGGCGTCGTCGTGCTGGTGCGCATTTTCGACGGCGTGCTGAAGAAGGGCCAGAAGATCCAGATGCTCGCCGCCGGCGCCCATTACGAGGTCGACCGCATCGGCGTGTTCCGGCCGAAGATGCAGGAGGCGGAAAAGCTCGGCCCCGGCGAAATCGGCTATATCACCGCCCAGATCAAGCAGGTGGCCGACACCCGCGTCGGCGACACCATCACCGACGAGAGAAAACCCTGCGCCGAGGCTTTCGCCGGCTTCAAGCCCGCGCAGCCCGTGGTTTTCTGCGGCTTGTTCCCGGTCGACGCCGCCGATTTCGAGGATTTGCGCGCGGCCATGGGCAGGCTGCGGCTCAATGACGCCAGCTTTTCGTTCGAAATGGAATCCTCGGCCGCGCTCGGCTTCGGCTTCCGCTGCGGCTTCCTCGGCCTGCTGCATCTCGAAATCATCCAGGAGCGGCTGGAGCGCGAGTTCAACCTCGACCTGATCGCGACCGCGCCTTCGGTGATCTACAAGATCCACATGAACAATGGCGATGTCATCGAGCTGCATAATCCGGCTGACATGCCGGACGTGGTCAAGATTTCCGAGATCCAGGAGCCCTGGATCAAGGCGACCATCCTCACCCCCGACGAATATCTCGGCGCGGTGCTGAAACTCTGCCAGGACCGCCGCGGCGTCCAGGTCGATCTCAACTATGTCGGCAAGCGCGCCATGGTGATCTACGAGCTGCCGCTCAATGAAGTGGTGTTCGATTTCTACGACCGGCTGAAGTCGATTTCCAAGGGCTACGCCTCGTTCGACTACCAGATCATCGATTATCGCGCCGGCGACCTGGTGAAAATGTCGATGCTGGTCAATGCCGAGCCGGTGGACGCCCTGTCGATGCTGGTGCATCGCACCCGCGCGGAATCGCGGGGACGCGCCATGTGCGAAAAGCTGCGCGAACTGATCCCGCAGCACATGTTCCAGATTCCGATCCAGGCCGCGATCGGCGCGAAGATCATCGCCCGCGAAACCATCCGCGCGCTGCGCAAGGACGTGACCGCCAAGTGCTATGGCGGCGACGTCAGCCGCAAGCGCAAGCTGCTGGACAAGCAGAAGGAAGGCAAGAAGCGGATGCGGCAATTCGGCAAGGTCGACATCCCCCAGGAAGCGTTCATCGCCGCCCTGAAGATGGACAGCTGACCCACCGCCCCCTGCTATGCGTCCACCGACAGCCCGATGATGTCGGCGATGGCGCGCAGCAACGCCTTGTGATCCAGCGGTTTCATCAGGAAGGCGTCGCATTGCAGATGTGACGGAAAACCGCCGGGAGGCGCGAGAGGCGCGGTCGAGGTCATGACCAGGGGAATGTCGAGACCAAGGTCGGCGATAGCAAGCAGAACCGACCAGCCATCTCCCCCGGCCATGAACTGCTCCGCCAGGATGAGGTCGAAATTGGCGTTTTCCCGGCAAGCGTCGATCGCGGCAAGGCCACTGCCGGCTTCGAGCACATCATATCCGGATTCGCGCAACAGCCTGGCCAGGACCTGACGATCTTCATCGTGGTCGTCGGCGATCAGGATGCGGCCGGCCGAGCGGGCGCGATCATCGCCTTTTGCCGTTGCCTCGTCCACTTTCGCCCGCACCCGGAACCGGAAGCAGGCGCCCTGCCCCGGGCTGCTTTCCACGGTGAGTTCGCCGCCCATCATTTCGACGAGCTGTCGCGAAATCGCCAGTCCCAATCCCGTCTGCTTGCTGTCGCGTCGCGACGCCGCTGCCGCGCCGCGCTCGAAGGGCGCAAAGATCCGTTGCTGATCGGAAGGCGCTATGCCTTCCCCGGTATCGGAAACCGCGAATTCCAGGCTACGCCATCCATCGGCGGTCGCCGGCCCGAGGGCGCAATCGACGGCGATGGCTCCGCTCCTTGTATGCCGCGCCGCATTCGCCAGCAGGTTGTCGAGCACCTGATGCAGCCGGACATCGTCGATCCAGGCGCGGCGAATCGGGACGTCGGCGCGCAGCGAAAAAGCGTTGTCGTTCCGGGCGGCGAGCTGCTCGCCGCCGCGCGCGAGCCCGCGAAGAAAATCGGGCCAATCCACCCAGTCGGGCGCGACGTTCAGCTTGCCGGCCAGCCCGCGCGCGTAATCGAGGATATCGTCGATCAATCGCAACAGCCGCCAGCCGCTGCCCTGGATGAGCGCCAGTCCCTCGGCCAGCGGGAGCTGGCTGTCCGCGCGGGAGAGCAGTCGCGCATTGCCGAGAATGCTGTCGAGCGGGGAGCGGAGCTCGTGGCTGATGCGGGTGAGAAATTCCGCCCGCGCAGCGCTTTCGGCCACGGCGCGATCCCGCGACCGATGAATTTCGTCGCGGTGAAGCGCGACCCCGATGACCATCAGCGGCAGGCTTCCGACAAAGAACCAGGAATAGAGCAGCAGGAGCGCGTCACCGAAGGTGGCGCCGGTCAAGGCAAGATACAGGCGATGGATCAACGCCAGAAGGTTGATCGCCGTCGTGACCAGCAGATAGCCCGAGGCCGTCACGCCGTCACGCCACGCCCGCCAAAGCAGAACCGTCGCGCTTGCAATGACGATCGGCGAAAGCGCCATGATCGCGCGGAACGCCGGCTCATAGTCGAACAGGGCCCAGCAGGCCAGGGCTGCGGCGACCGCCGCCAGCAGGCGAAAAAACAGGTCGAAGGCCGGGTAGCGTGTCCGCGCATCGACGAAATGGAGATGGAACAGGATGAGGAAAACCAGGGAAAGGCCAAGCGATACGGCCTGGATGCGGATGTCCAAGGCTTGATCGCGAGGCAGCAGGTACAGCGACAGGAAACCGGTATAGGTCGCGTTATGGAGAGCGCGACCCAGGAAATAGGCGCCAAGGTAGAAATTCGCCCACCGGCTCCAGGCGAACTCGCGCCAGGCGAGTGAAAATCCGAGGATCAGCATCGCAGCGACCAGCACCCCTCCCAGGGACAGCGCATGGAAGAATTCCGCGCGGTAATGAGCCTCGAGCCAGGCGCTTCGCCGCCACAACGTGGCCGACAGATGGATCGAGCTCCTTGAAATCACCTGAATCAGGATGACCCGCGTTTCCAGCGGCTTGAACGTCAAGGGCAGGACCGGATCGGTGGCCGGGACGGTCCGCTCGGCTGGAGCGACCGACAGGCCGCTCCTGCTCTCGCGCCAGCCCTCGCCGTCGGCCTCAAGGAAACGGACGCGTTCGGTTCGCGAGTCGCCAAACTGGAGCCAGCGCTCTGCCTCCTCCTGATAGGGATTGGCGATCGTCAGCCGCAGCCAGAACGCCCTGGGCGAATAGCCGCGCGCGAGGGCGTTCGGCGTCGCGGGCGCGAAAAAGCAACCGCCCGAGGCGATCGCGGCGGCGTCGAGATCGACAGCGCTTTCGCACCATTCCATCTTGTCGGCGAGGTCGACGCGCTCCGCCTTGTCCAGATCAATGATCGGACCGGCGCAAGCGGCGCCCGCGCCGACGAACAATGCCGTCAGCAGGAGCGATCCGATCAGCGTCGAGAGCAGGCTGCGGGCGCCGCGCTTTCTAGATCCAGCCACCCGCGAAATCCGTCCCTGGTTCGCCCGGGACGGCGCCCTGCCTGAGGTTGCGGGGCGATATCGCGAACCGCTCGCGGAACGCCCTGGTGAAATTCGCGGCGGTGGAAAAGCCCAGATGGTCAGCGATTTCCGAAATCGGCGTGTCCGTTCGACAGACCAGGTCATGGGCGCGGCGCAGCCGCTCTTCGCGCAGCCAGCCAAAAACCGGCTGTCCGCAGCAGGTCTGGAACGACTCGTTGATTTGCCGCCGGTTGCTGCCGAGCAAATGCGCGAGATCGGCAAGGGAGGGCGGATCGGCGATGCGTTCGGCCAGGAGCGCCTGCGCGGCGCGCACGAGGACCGCCGCGCGGCTGACCGGAGTCGATAGGGCGGCGCCGCCGGTTTCGATCATGTCGCATTCCGGCGTCCGCTTGAGATGCACCGCGACGCGCGCGAGCACTTCCGCCTCATGGAACGGCTTGCAGATATAGTCGACCGCGCCGAGCGCAAAGCCCTTCAGGCGCTCTCCCAGGTCGTTGGCGACCGTCAGGAAGATCACCGGAATCTGGCTGGTGGCGGGATTGGCCTTGAGGCGGCGGCAGGTGGCGAAACCGTCCATCCCAGGCAGCCGGACATCAAGTAGAATCAATGACGGATGCTGCAGAACCGCCTGTTGATATCCCTTTTCGCCGTCGGCGGCGAGGCTGATATTGAAGTTCCTCTGCGCCGCCATCTCCTGCAGAAGTTGAAGAGAAGTGGCTGAATCATCGATGACAAGAATGTCGGTTTGCATTGGAAGGCGGCCAGGAAATGAATGTCAGGAACAAGTTTACATCTGGATTCACATGTTTGTGAACACTAACCATTACAGGTTTGTTTGTCCAGCTGGAAGCAAGGCTGATGCAACAATGCCACAGGACTCGGGCAAGACGCATTGGCGGCAAAAAGAGTGCGGCCATGAATGTTTTTTGATCCGCCGCGAATACCGGAGATTTTTTGAACGCCGGTAAGGTCACCCCAATGCAACCGCCTCGTGTGTGACAGGACCGAAAGTCATGAAAAATTCAAACCATGCCCCCCGCACCCTCCGCAACGCGCTGCTCGGGGCGGCGGCCGTCGCGGCCATCGCCGCGGTCATGGCGCCTGGCGCCGCTTGGGCGGTGACATGCGACAATTTCGCCGGCGCGGGCCCCTCGCCGGCCGGCAATGATGGCGGCGATGCGACCAACACGGCCTGCGGCCAGAATGCGTCGACCACAGGCGGCGCCGCCACTGCGATAGGCAATGGCGCAAACGCCTCCTTTACCGGCGCCACCGCCATCGGCAACCTGGCCAATGCATCGGGCAGCCAATCGCAGGCCATCGGCTCCACGGCCGCTGCCAGCGGAGCGAACGCAAACGCGATCGGCGTCGGCGCCAACGCCTCCGGCCTCGGCGCGAACGCGATGGGCTACAACGCAGCCGCCAGCGGGGACGCCTCGAACGCCATCGGCGCGAATACCGTCGCCTCAGGAGCCGCATCGCAAGCGTTCGGCGTTCTCGCCACCGCCTCCAATACCAACACCGCCGCCATCGGCTTCCAGGCCGCGGCTTCGGGCAACTCCGCCCAGGCCTTCGGCGCCAACGCCGCCGCCGGCGGCGACTACTCCAACGCCATCGGCAACGGCGCCAAGTCCAACGGGGCGAATTCGAACGCGCTCGGCTACGTCGCCTCGGCCAGCGGCAATAATGCGAGCGCGATCGGCTACGGCGCCGCAGCTTCCGGGGCGTCCTCGCAAGCCTTCGGCAAAAGCGCCAATGCCTCCAATGCCAACACGACCGCCATCGGCCTCAATGCTGCCGCTTCGGGCAGCTCCGCTCAGGCGCTCGGCTCCAACGCTGCGGCCGGCGGCGACTACTCCAACGCCATCGGCAATGGCGCCAAGTCCAACGGGGCGAATTCGAACGCGCTCGGCTATGTCTCCTCGGCCGCCGGAGTGAATGGGAACGCAATCGGCGATGGCGCCAATGCCTCCGCCTTCAACTCCACCGCCATCGGATCGAGCGCCGCGGCTTCGAACACGAACGCCGTGGCGGTCGGAACGAGCGCGAACGCCTCCAACACCTACGCCACCGCTATCGGATACCAGGCCACCGCTTCGGGCAGTTCCGGGCAGGCCTTCGGCGCCAACGCCACCGCCAGCGCCACCGCCACCAACGCGATCGGCAATGGCGCCAGCGCCGCGGGCGTCGAACTCGAATGCGATCGGCTACCAATCTTCGACCACGGCGGCAGCCTCGAATTCGAACGCCATCGGCTTCCAGGCGGCGGCCAAGGGATCGGCCTCGAACGCGATCGGCGACGCCGCAGTGGCCTCAGGCGCGTCCTCGCAAGCCTTCGGCGCCAGCGCCAACGCCTCCAACGCCAACACGACCGCCATCGGCCTGAACGCCGCTGCTTCGGGCAACTCCGCCCAGGCGCTCGGCGCCAATGCCGCGGCCAGCGGCGACTACTCCAACGCCATCGGCAATGGCGCCAACGCCAGCGGAACCAACTCGAACGTCCTCGGCTATAGCTCCACGGCCAGCGGCAACAACGCGAGCGCGATCGGCTACAGCGCCACGGCTTCGGGCGCGACCTCGCAAGCCTTCGGCTTGAGCGCCACCGCCTCCAACACCAACACCAACGCCATCGGCTTCCAGGCTACGGCTTCGGGCAACTCCGCCCAGGCGCTCGGCGCCAACGCCCTCGCCAGCGGCGCCTTTTCCAACGCCATTGGCAATGGCGCCAAAGCCAGCGGAGCCAACTCGAACGTCCTCGGCTACGGCTCCACCGCCAGCGGCGCCAACGCCAACGCGATCGGCTACGGCGCCACGGCGGCTGGGACGAGCGGCGTGGCCATCGGCACGAGCGCGGTCTCGGGGGCCGGCGCGAACAACGTCGCCCTCGGCGCCAACGCCAACGCGGGCGCCGGAACCGGCAATACCGCGATCGGCTCCGGCGCCACGGTCAATCCGGGGGTCAACGGCGGGTCGAACCAGGTGATGATCGGCACCAGCGCCAGCGCCTATGTGGCGCCCGGCATCACCACCACTTCGACAGCGGCGCAACAGGGATCGACCTATATGGTCACCTCCGATTCCCGCGGCGTGCTCGGAACCTCGAACATCACCACCTCAGGCCTGAACCAGATGTTCGGCAATGTCTCCACCTTGCAGGGCAATGTCGCGATGCTGCAGAGCAATGTCGCCACCTTGCAGACCCAGATGAACCGCGCCTTCTCCGGCGCCGCGATCTCCATGGCCGCGATCCCCGGCTATCTGCCGGAGAGCAAGAGCTTCGGGGTGTCGGCGCATTATGGCTCGTTCAATGGCCAGAACGCCTTCGGCGGTTCGTTCATGGCGCGCGTCAACGAGAATATCGTCGTTGACGCGGGCGTCGGCTTCGGCGTAGGCACGGGGGGCGGCGTCGGCGTGCGCGCCGGCGGAACCCTGGTGTGGTGAGGCTTGATTTGCTGAAGATTTCTTCTCGCTTCGCGCTCGCGGCCCTGGTGGCCGCGAGTTTCCTTTCGCCCGCTCATGGTCAGACCGGCGCGAAGCCAGCGGCCCAGCAACAGGCGCCAAAGCAGGCGCAGATCGACCGGAACGGCCTGTTGATCCTGGTGCGCTCCACCCTGGTCGCGCTCGACCAGGCCAACAAGACCGGCAACTACACCGTGCTGCGCGACCTCGCCTCGCCCGGCTTCGCGAGCGCCAACAATCCGGCGCGCCTGGCGGAAATCTTCGCCAATCTGCGCCACGACAGGATCGACCTTTCCGGCGTGCTGGTGCTGGAGCCGCAACTCAACGCCGTGCCCGACATCACCCCCCAGGGCATGATGCACATCGCCGGATTCTTCCCTTCGGCGCCGGTGCAGATCAATTTCGAAATGCTGTTCGCGCCGGTTGACGGACAATGGAAACTGTTCGGCATCGCCGCCAATCTCGGCTCCTCGTCGCCCGTCGCGCCCGCGCCTCCGCCTCCGCCGCCTCGCAAAACCCCCTCCCGCGCAGGAAGCGAAAAAGCCCGCCGCAAAACCATAATTCGCGCGAGCCACGCCGATTGCGCGAAATTGACGTAGCTGTAGGATGCTGGACGCCATGAGGCGCCAGCGAGGCCGCAGTGAACCAGAGCTATTTTCACCGCAAGACGATCGCCGAACTCTCGCAATCGGCCGACGCCGACCGCGACGGGCGCGGCTTCGCGCGCTGCCTCGGCCCCTTTTCCCTGATGAGCCTCGGGGTCGGCGCGATCATCGGCGCCGGCATTTTCGTGCTCACCGGCGCGGCGGCGGCGCGCTATGCGGGGCCGGCGATCGTGCTGTCCTTCATGCTGGCAGGCTTCGCCTGCGCCATCGTCGCGCTGTGCTACGCCGAACTCGCCGCCTTGATCCCGGTCTCGGGCAGCACCTACTCCTATGTCTATGCGACGCTCGGCGAGATCTTCGCCTGGATCATCGGCTGGGACCTCATCCTGGAATATGCCATGGGCGCGGCGACCGTTGCGGTCGGCTGGTCCGGTTATTTCGTCAGCCTGCTCAAAAGTCTCGGCCTCGGCCTGCCGCCGGCCTTCACCCAAGCCTATGGCGCCGCTTTGCCGGGCTCGACCGATACCGCGCTGTTCAATGTCCCCGCGGCGGCCATCGTGCTGGTCATCACCGCATTACTCACCCTGGGCTCCAGGGAATCGGCGCGGTTCAACAATGTGATGGTCGGCTTCAAGCTCGCCGTGGTGGTGACGGTGATCGCCGTCGGCGCCCTGCATGTCGCGCCGGCCAACTGGACGCCCTTCCTGCCTGAGAATACCGGGGAATTCGGCCATTTCGGCTGGAGCGGCGTGTTGCGCGGCGGCGCCGTGGTGTTCTTCGCCTATATCGGATTCGACGCCGTATCCACCGCGGCGCAGGAGGCGCACCGGCCCCAGCGCGACGTGCCGATCGGCCTGCTGGGCGCGCTGATCGTCTGCACCCTGCTCTATATCGCCGTGGCCGCCGTGATCACCGGCCTCGTGCCCTTTCCCCGCCTCGACGTGGCCGACCCCATCGCCGTCGCCATCGACGCCATCGGACTGCCGTCGCTGGCGCTGGTGGTCAAATTCGCGGCGCTGGCCGGGCTGACGACGGTGATCCTGGTGCTGCTGTTTGGACAGTCCCGCATCATCTTCGCCATCGCCTCGGACGGATTGCTGCCCCGCTTCTTTTCCATCCTGCATCCGCGCTTCAAGACGCCCTGGATCAGCCAGCTGGCGCTCGGCCTCGTCGTCGCGCTGACCGCGGGATTTTTTCCCATCGGCCTGCTCGGCGAAATGGTCAGCATCGGCACGCTCGCGGCCTTCGCGCTGGTCTGCCTCGCCGTCATGCATTTGCGCCGGACCCAGCCCGGAACGCCCCGGCCCTTTCGCGTTCCCGGCTCGCCGGCCCTGCCGACCCTGGGCATTCTCGCCTGTCTCGGCCTGATGGCCAGCCTGCCGTGGGAAACCTGGACCCGCCTCGTGGTCTGGCTCGCCGTGGGCCTCGCGATCTATCTTTTCTACGGCCATCGCAACGCGCGTCGCTGATCAGGTCCGGCCCAGCAGCGCCTTCAGCCGGACCGGCAAGGCGTCCGACGCTTTGAGCTCGGCGCAGCTTGCTTGCCAGAGGCGAAGATAATCGTCGAGCGGCGCGCTGGTGCGGCCGGGCCAGCGATTGAGCGCCCCCAGCGCCTCGATGCAGTTTGGAGCGGTCTGGTAGATTTCGAGCATGGTCAAGGAAGCCGCCTGGGCGAGGGGGGTCAACGCGCCCGCCTCGATATCCCGACGGTTTTCAGCGAACCAGCGGGGGAAATCCGCCGTTCCCTGATCGCGGGCGAGCCCGGAATAAAGCTCGATGACCTTCTGGCGATAGCCGGCGATGGCGTCGCCAAATCCATTGTCGTCGGGAAAGGGCGGGTTTTTCCTCCAGTCTTCCGCCAGACGGGCAAGGCCAAAAATCGAAAAGGACTCCACCAGCGCCTCCTCGATCCACTGGCAAGGCGGCCTCGATTTCGCGTCGGGCCGCCAGCTGTTGGCCAGCACATGGCCGAGTTCGTGGCCGAACTGATAGGCCAGCCTTGACCAGTCCCGCTCGCCGACATCGACGATGATCCACGCCGTCCTCTCCACTTCGCCCGGATGCAGCCAGATCGAAGGAGGGCCGGAGCTATGCTCCTCGACGCGCAGCGCCGACGGCTGCCGGTCCGAAACCAGGCGAACGCCGGCGAGGCAGGCGGAGCGCATGCGGTCGAGCACCGCGGTGGCGGAGCCGGGGATCATGTGTCCCCAGTTCCCGACCAGTTCGATGGGCGCTTCGAGCAGGGTCACGGGCGCATTTCCGATCTGGGCGAGGAGACGAACGGGCCAGGCCCCCGCCGCCAGGGCGGCCAGGCAGACGCGCCGCGACGGGCGGAAAGGAACTTCTTGCGGCAAGGGTCCTGCTCGGCCACGGGTGGTCCTGGCGGGGAGAACGATCATCCGGCCAAAAAGCTCCCTGCACGACGCACGCGCATGCGTCAAAATGTCGGTCATTTCGACCGTCCGCTCGAATGTCGCCGTCGGGACATAGGTTTTGAGATTTGGGCCCATCTGCTGGGAATCACCGACGATCATCATCCTCGATGAACGCGCTGCCAGAGACACGGCGTCCCTGGACAAGCGCAACGCAATCGCGAGATTGCGTATTTTCTGGTCAAGCCGGCTGGACGCGTTGCCTTTGACTAAGCCAGGCTATTTTCGGATCTCGCCAAAGGTCGCATTTGGTCGTCAAAATGCGCCAATTTCGGGAAGCGCAACGCCGGGCGCGATTCCAGCGTATCCACCGCATGATGAAAATCGCGCATGGTCGCCTCCCTGGCGGATTGATCGAGATATGGGATGTGATAGCCGAAGAATGGCTCGAGGACTTCCAGACCGGCATATGCGAGGGCGCCTTGCAAAAGAGGGCGCAACATATCCTTGATCTCGCCATGAATGGCGTCGGGGCCAAACATGTGTTCCCGTCCGCCGAGCGTGGCCGTGACCCAGGCCTTCCGGCCTGCGAGCCCACCCTGGTCATAGAACCTTTTGCCGCCGTAAATCGGACCGGACAAAAACACCCGGTCGATCCAGCCCTTCAGGATCGCGGGCGTAGAGAACCAATAGATTGGAAAATTCAAAATCAGAAGGTCGGCGCCCAGGAGTTTTTCGACTTCGACAGCGATATCCGGCGCAAGGCTGCCGCCTTGATAACCGTGACGCTGTTCGAGCGCATAGTTCAGATAATCCGGACGGCTACGATTTTTGAAATCGGCGGCGCTGGCGACCGGATTGAAGTTCATCGCATAAAGATCGCTGACGGCGACTTCGCGCCCTTGCGCAGAAAGGCGTTCGGCCGCGGCGCGAGCCATTGCCGAGGAAAATGACTGGGGCTCGGGATGAGCGTGGACGATCAGCGTTTTCATGAGGAGTGATTTTCCTGCGGCTTTTTCAGGCGGCGTGGGTTGGCAGAAGCCCGCGCTCCTTCGCCATGGTCATCGCGGTGTCGTCGATCATGTCTTCCTGACCGCCAATCATTTTCTTGCGGCCCAACTCGACGAGAATGTCGCGGGCGGGAACGCCGAAACGGTCTGCGGCGCGCTTGGCGTGAAGCAGGAAGGTTGAATAGACCCCCGCGAACCCAAGCGTGAGCGACGCGCGATCAATGCGCACCGGATGGCTCATCATCGGCACGACGATGTCTTCCGCGGCATCCATCAGCTTGAACAGATCGGCGCCGGTCTCGATGCCCATGCGATCGGTGACCGCGACGAAAACTTCCAGCGGCGTATTCCCGGCGCCGGCGCCGAGGCCGGCCAGCGATGCGTCGATCCGCGTCGCGCCTTCCTCGATGGCGGTGATGGAATTGGCGATGCCCATGCCGAGATTATGATGTCCGTGGAAGCCGATTTCGGTTTCGGGCTTCAGGACCGAGCGAAGCTTGCCGATGCGCGCGCGCACGTCTTCCGGAAGCATGTAGCCGGCGGAATCGGTCACGTAGATGGTGTTGGCGCCATAGGACTCCATCAGAAGGCCTTGTTCGGCGATGCCTTCGGGCGAATTCAGATGCGCCATCATCATGAAGCCGCTCGTGTCCATGCCCAGTTTGCGCGCGAAGGCGATATGCTGGCGCGCGGTGTCGGCTTCCGTGCAGTGGGTCGCGCAATGGACGGCGCGGGCGCCGGCGTCATAAGCCGACTGCAGCTCCTTCATCGTGCCAAGCCCCGGAATGAGCAGAACCGACACTTTGGCCCGTTTCATCTTCGACGACACCGCCGAAATATAGTCCTCGTTCTTGTGCGGAGCGCGGCCATGCTGAATGGAATTGCCGCCGAGGCCCGCCCCATGCGTGACCTGCAAGATCGGTATGCCGGCCTCGTCGAGCGCGGTCGCGATCGTCACCATCTGATCGACAGAGATTTGTTCGCGCTTGGCATGCATGCCGTCACGAAGAGTCATGTCATGCAGGACGATCTTGCGACCCGCGAGAGACGATTTGGCTTGCTGCATCACGCCACCTGCAAAGGCTTGAGTTCGATCTTGCCGGAAAGAATTTCTTCGGCAAACATTTCCGCCGTGCGCGTCGCCGCCGCCGTCATGATGTCGAGGTTGCCGGCGTAACGCGGCAGATAGTCGCCCAGGCCTGCGACTTCGAGATAGACAGCCACTCGGTTTTCTTCAAACACGGGACCGTTGACGAGGCGATAACCCGGCACATATTTTTGCACTTCGCCGATCATGGCGTGGATCGACTCGCTGATCCGCGCCCGATCCGGCGCATCGGTGGTCAGGCAGTAAATCGTATTGCGCATGATCATCGGCGGATCGGCCGGATTGATGATCGCAAGCGCCTTGCCTTCCTTCGCGCCGCCGACCACGCAGATCGCGTTGGACGTCGTGTAGGTGAATTCGTCGAGATTGGCGCGTGTGCCGGGGCCGACCGATTTCGAGGAGAGGCTGGCGACGATCTCCGCGTATTCGACTTCCTGGATGCTCGACACCGCATAGACGATCGGGATCGTCGCCTGGCCGGCGCAGGAGATCATGTTGACATTCATCTCGAGCTTGGCGGCATGCGAAGCCAGGTTCACGGGCGGGACGCAAAGCGGCCCGATGGCCGCGGGCGTCAAATCGATCATCATGACGCCGAGCTCATTCAGCTTTCGGCTGTGTTCCGCATGCACATAAGCGCTGGTCGCGTCGAACGCGATCTGGACGCCATCCTCGATCACATGCGGCAGCAACCCGTCGACGCCGTCCGCCGTGGTCTTCAGCCCCATTTCGCGGGCGCGGGCCAAGCCCTCGGACGCGGCGTCGATGCCGACCATCCACACGGGCTCAAGGACCGGACTGCGTTTCAGTTTATAAATGAGGTCCGTTCCGATATTGCCTGATCCGATCAAAGCACACTTGATCCTGGCCATGCGATTTCAGCTCCCTGAGCTTCGCGCGAACGGGAGTCATGGCCCCGTTTTTCCACACGAATGATGTTTCCTGATCAAAGGCATAATCAGGATCGCCGGCGCCGTCCAATACCGTTTTTCTAGCGTCTCTATACCGAAAGGGTATCCCCTTCGCCTTTAATCAGGAACCTGAAGCAGTCACATCCCTGCTGTTTTCAAGCCGAAAATCCGCCAGAACCTGCAAAAACTCCCTGAGAAGCGGGCTGTCATCGTTGACGCGAAAAAGGCAACTCAAATCGAGGAGAACCGGCGGAGTTTCTTGCAGGGGCACATAGGCCACGCCGTCGGCTCGGAAGTATTTGACGGACTCCGGCACAATACAAATACCGAAGCCGCTTGCCACAAGGGCAACGCCGGTCACAGCGTCGCCGACTTCCAACGCGATATGAGGCATGAAGCCATGGATTTGGCACTGACTGGTCACGAAATCATTGAAATTTGGCCGGGCGACCGTAGGAAACAAGATGAACTGCTGGTCCGCCAGTTCTGAAATTGAAATAGCGGCGCGGCTGGCTAATGGACTTGACGAGGGCGCCACAAGCAACAACCGCTCCCACAGGACAACGCGAGAACTCGATATCGGGATGCTTTGGGACAAGACGATTGAAGCCGATGGAAATTCGGCGTTGGCGCAGGGCTTCAATCTGCTGGTCTTTGTTCATCGCGTGAAGCACGATTTTCACTTCGGGGTAAAGGCTGCGAAAACGGCGCAAGATCCGCGGGACGATATCGTAGACGCCGGCGCCAAACGTCCCGATGTCCAGACGACCAATCAATCCCTGCGAAGCGCGTTTGGCGCGTTCGGCGGCGAGGTCAACCAAGGCCAGAACGCTTTTGGCGTCGGCCAGCAAAGTCCTTCCTGCCTCGGTCAATTCGACGCCTTTGACCGAACGCACAAACAGCTGCGCGCCCAGGTCTTCCTCAAGTTGCTGAATTTGCCTCGTCAACGGCGGCTGAGAAATATTCAGCTGCACGGCCGCTCGCGCGATGCTGAGCTCATTCGCGACCGCCACAAAATATTTGAGTTGCCGAATTTCCATTGCCGTCTCCTCCCAGCTTTTTGGCTGGCGGCGCAGCGGCTCGTTGTGATTTGCCGCTGTCGAACCGGCTATATGTTGAACCGACAGGGGCGATCTGCAAAGCGGCTCGTTGAGTCCGAGGCGATCGCCAAAAAACATTCTTATGGAACAGGCACATCAATCCTGACGGCGAATTCGGCTGCAAGCGTGATTTTCGGCTGCGAACCGCCGCATCGTCAATCACCGGGGTTGAGTGGGTATCCGCGTGAGAGATAATCGAACGCACCCAATTCGTGTTCTGCAACTCCTGGATGTGCAGGGCAGGCATAATAGGCGCGAATCTCGAAAATCAGGCCGTCTTCCCTGAGGCGATACCACTCGTCGCCGCGCAGGATGAGACCGCTTTTCCTCTTGAAATGCGTCCACTCGATCACAGCCTGGCCACTGGACGGGTCCCCGACGAAATTGTCGACCGTCCAGTGGGAGCCAAGTTCCTCCACGCAACGCACCCAGCATTCGGCGATCGCCTGGGCCCCGTCGAGCAGGCCAAACGGACTGCCAGCCGGAAAGTAATGACGCGCATCGGGCGTGAAAAACGCGACGATCCCGTTTCGATCGGCCCGATTGCAGGCGCCGAAATAACCGCGAATTCTCCGTTCCATTTCTTTTTGGTCGAAGTCCATAAGGCGGTCGCCTTTCGCGTGTCTTACAGGCGCTTGAACAACGGGCTTTTCGGCTTTTCCGCGCAATCCTTGGCGGTGAAGAACCGCTCGGTGAAAATGTGCTTTTCGAACAGGCGCCCCTGCATCAGCGCGCCGATGCAGGCTTCGATCATCATGGGCGGGCCGCAGAGATAGGCGGTATTGCCTTCGAACTGGCCGCCATAGACACGCTTGGCGACGTCATGGACAAAACCGCGCTCGCCCTTCCAGGCGCTATCCTCGGGCTCGCTCGACAAGGCGGGCACGTAGCGAAAATTCGGATGCCTGGCGGCCAGCGCCTCGAAATCTTCGCGGCCGTAAAGATCGGCCTCCGTCCTCACGCCATGCACCAGCGTGATCGGCTCGGCGTAGCCCTCTTCGAGCAGGTCGAGGATCATCGAGCGCGGGCTGGAGACGCCGGTGCCGCCGGCGAGAAAAAGTTTCGGGCCGCCGCGCGACTTGCGCACGATGAAACGCCCGCTCGGACCGTTGAAAGTCAGCTTGTCGCCAACCTTGAGTTTTTCGTGGACATAGCCCGTGCCGGCGCCGCCCGGCACGCGCCGGATCTGCAGTTCGACGTGGCCTGAATCGCTAGGCGCGTTGGCGATGGAGAAGGCGCGCGAGCCCTCGACGCCCGGCAGGGTGACATTGACATATTGGCCGGCCTGGAAGTCGATCGGGCCGCCCTCGACCGCGAGACGCACGCCCTTGACGTCATGGGCGAGATCGTCGATCGCGACCACTGTTCCGACGAAATCGCGCACCGGGATTTTGCGCGCGTCGGGGTCTTCCTCGACATCGGCCTCGATGGTCACGTCGCTTTGCAGCGTCGCCGTGCAGGCGAGGATGAAGCCGTCGTCGCGCTCGAAATCCATCAGAGCGAAGGGGGAAGCTTCGCCATGATCGATTTCGCCGTCCAGCACCTGCGTCTTGCAGGTGCCGCAGAGGCCATGTCCGCAGGCATGTGGAAGATAGACGCCGGCGCGAAGACAGGCGTCGAGGACGGTTTGCCCCTCCTCGACCTCAATCGTTTCGCCTAAAGGCTCGATGGTCAGTTCGTGGCTCACGTTTCCGCCGACTCCGATCAGTTCCCTGTGCCTTTCCAGCCAGCCAGGCCGGGGGTCCAGAAACGGATCAGCGATTTATGGCCAATGGAATGATCGGCGATCGATTTGGCATCATCCGGCTGGACTTTGACGCCGTCAATCATCCAGACGACCTTATCCCAATCGATCTTGGCAAAGTCGGGATGCGGTCCGTAAACCCCTCCGATCGCTTCCTTGATGACGCCGAAAGGCGTCGGAGGAGGCAGCGGCAAAGCGATGGCCGCGGTGAACGAAGCATGTTGCTCCCAGTGGACATAAACCATCAGATTGCCGTGATAGAGTTCAGGCAAATCGCGGTTCTCGGTATATTTTTCATAGTCCGGCGTGATTGCTCTCAAAGCCATGGTTCTTGCTCCCGAAGATGTGGCGGCGTCCCGCGCGAATGCGGGACGCCCGTTGAAGTGGCGGCTCATCCAGCCTTGCTGACATCGGCCTTGGCGCGCCAGGATTCCCACAATTGATGGTCGGGGGAGCCGACGTATTCAGCATTGTCGACGCCGACATTGATCATGTACCACTTGAGGACGTCCGGTACCGTCGGGCCGCCGCAATTGCCCTGGAAGATTTGCTGAATCGGCAGCCACGACTGAACATATTTCTCCGGCTCGTCGTCGAAGACGTCTTTGCAACCGTCCGAGCAGAAGTGATAGCGGTTGCCCTTGAACTGCGACTCACGGAAACACGTTGTTGTCGGGTCGCCGGGCTCGGTGAAGGTCATCGGCAGCTGGCAGGTGTGACAGAGCTGAAGCAGGCCGTTGTAATAGAAGCGGTTGCCTTCCTTCTCCTGCTGCGCCCACATTTCCCAACGCGGCCGATAATATTTGTCGAACGTCTCGGGATATTTCTCCGACAGCCAGTCGAGGTGCTCGGCGTCCGGCATCCAGGCGTGAACGCCGCTCACGTGGCAGAGCTGATACAGGAGCGCGTAAAGCTGGTGACTGACATGCTCCGACGCCTCGGTGGCGACGTCGGCGTATTTCGGCATCTTCAGACCGTAGCGGCCGAGATCCTCGAACAGCGAACCGCCGGCTTCGACGAAGTAGATTTCCCAGGCTTCCTTCCAGGACATCACCTTCTTCGGCAGCATGTAGTCCATCATCATGGCGACGAGGCTCAGCAGTCGGGTTCCGCGCCAGAACCATTTGTCGACCCATTTCTGCACGATCGGCAGATTGTCGGGATGCTGCTCCAGCAGGAACTTGATGACCTCGATGCCGAGCGTCATGTGGCGACTTTCGTCGGACTGCGCCGAGAAGCCGAAGGTCACCGTCGACATGTCGCCATTATAGGCCGCGCCCGACATGAAGGGCACGAACAGCAGGTTGGTCAGCAAATATTCGAACGCGAATCCGATCGCGATCATGAACTCGAACGGACCCGACGTGCGCGCATCGTCGAAGAAGCTCTTCGGCACCGAGAGGTAGAACACCCGGTCATGCATGGTCGAGAATTCTGACAGGCCATCAAAGAACTTGTTGTAATGGCTCATCGTGTGAATTTGCGTCTGGACGTGGCGCAACTCGTCCAGCGACTGCTGCTGAGCCGCGACCCGAGGGCCCACGCCGCGAAGGTGGCGGCCGGCGAAGGCGAAGCCGCGATGCGCCTGATATTCCTCGGGCGAAATGCCGGTCAGGAAGAGTTTCAAGACGTTGACATAACGGCCATCGGACAGATTGGTCTGCCCGTTGTTCTGGGCGAAGGCGTCGAGCACCGCATAGAGCTTGCGCTCCTTCTCCGCCTGGAATTTCCAGTAGGTGTCCATGGTCAGGCGGAAGGGGTCCTCCCACTGCGACCAGTCCTTGATCTTGATCCCCTCGAACTGGTCATAGGGGAACACCTTGTCCATCGGCTCGTAGGTGGTCTCCCAATCCAGTCCGCGCGTCATGAGCGCGTAGCGCTGCTTGAGGCCGAGTTTTTTGGCGGTCATGTTTCTCTCCCAAAAATTTAATGTTTCCAGCTGACAGTGAACTGGTCGTCGTCTTCGTCGAGATTTCCAGCCATCGAAATCAGCACGAGATGGATTTCCTGAAGATCCCATGTCCGCCCGAGGCGTTCTTCAACGGAGGCGCGCTTGACCACCAGCGAACCGTCGGAATCGAGCTTCACGCAACCCGGCATGTTCAACACGCGCACGCCGGGATTGTCAGCCATGATGGCTTCGATGATCGGCCGCGCCTCGTCGTTGTGATAAAGGGTGAGGGATGCGATTTGCGCCATCCTGGCGTTCCTCCATGGTTGGTGTTGTCAGAGCGTCAGACCGAGCGAAATCGCGCGCTTGCGGCGCGCCGTCGCCGGCCGCTTCGGCCGCCGCGCCATTGTCGCCCAGCAGCGCCGCGGACAAGGGTTTGGCCGCATCGACCGCGCGCGTCGATCCAGTGCGCCGCCCATTGCGAAACCAGCGCCCTGTTCTCGGCGCTCTCCGCCGCGACGGTCTTGATGACCGAGTCGCTCCACCTGCTTTCGTCGGCGCGCCAATCGCTCATGAACTCGGTGAGCATGGCGATCGGCAGGCTCGCATCCTTCCACCCCGCGTCCGCAAGCTTGTAGATCAGGTCAAAGACAACGCCGTTGATCGCCAAGGTCTGCGCGACATAAAGCTGGAACCAGTCGCGCTCGACCAAAGTGTTTTCGGTCAGTTTCCTGACGCCCTGCCAGGCGGGGTCGTTGATCCAGAGCGCCTTGGCCGCATCGAGACTGACGCCGGTCTGGCCATCGATGAGCAGTCCGATGCGACTGACGATCTGCGCCATGCCAAGGTGATCCCCGGCCGAGAAAATGCAGGGCGCGGTCACCGCTGTGCCGTAGCCGCGTTGGCAAATTTCCGTCATGTTCATGTTCGCGCCCCAATGGGCGTGCCGCAAAGGCAGCAAATAGGACTCGATCTGCTTGCGGGCGTCAGGGGTTAGTTTGTCGATGAGCCCGCGTTCTTCGGCGAAAGCGAAATTGCGCTCGACCGTCTGGTTCATGTTGGCGCGCGAGATGTTGTACGTGGCGTAGTAAAATTGGCGCGGATCGAGCGGCTTGTACCAATCCGACATGACGACTGCCGTCTTGCGTGTGTCATAGTGCCAGTATTCCGGCTCCCAGAGCGGCTTGTAATGGAAGTTTTCGGTCGCCTGGACGTCCAGGGTGGCCTCCTGGTAACGCGTGGCCGGCTTGCCCTCGCCGATGCGGCGCGCGACATGGCCAAAAGTCTGGCGCTTCGGCTCGTAGTCCATCGTCTTGATCTGCACTGTCATTTATTCTCTCCCTGGAACGTTTTTGGATGATCGGCGCTCGAAAGAGCCGCCGTCGAGCGAAGGCTTGCGAAGCAGTCCTGGCTGGCCCGCTCGCCACGCGAGCCGATCGACGTCGCTCGCGATTTTCTCGTCGGGCGGCACGATTGTGGCCTTTCGCGCTTTGCAGAATTCCTGAAAGGCCGGGAACGGCAAGATAAGCTCGACCGACAGCGTTCCGTCGTCGAGGAAATATTCGAACTCGACAAAACGGCCCAGGCGGACGCCAATCATGCGGACATACGCGGCCGTGTAGCCGTCGCCGCTCATTGCGAACGTCTTGCCTTCAATGTTGCTGTTATGTCGGCTTCGATCGCGTGCGCAAATCGAGCGCTTCGCGTGGCTGTGCGCCGCTGCGTCATGATGTTTCTCTCCCGATACTGGCTTTGCCAATTTTGTTGGCGTCACTATCGAAAGTTTTGGGGGCCATGAAAAATACCTTTTTTGGATCCCCGCTATACCCGTTCCGTATAGCGGGGACATGCGGCGGGCCAACGCAGCAGCGAATGATGTTCGGGAACAATACCGTCTCGGTATAGGAAGCCATCTAAAAAGGTATTTTATCACCCATCGCGCTTGGTCCATCATCCGCCCCAACTTGAAGCTGAAACAGCCGAGGATGGGATGGAAACGAATGAGGAGCGCTCCGCGCGGCCACGCGGGGATCTCTGCGGGATTCAATCGGTCACAATTGCCGAAACGGGCGAAACCTTTTTGAACCGCGCTTCAGAAACTATTCTGGAGAGCATGCGCAGCCTTGGAAAGCGCGGCATTCCCGTGGGATGCCGCAGTGGCGGATGCTCGGTTTGCAAGGTCGAAATCATCAGCGGCGCATGGCGCCAATGCCGGCCAATGAGCCGGGAATATGTTAGCGACGAGGATTTGGCCGCCGGTCGTGTTCTCGCCTGCTGCATCACGCCAACTGAAAGCGTGACCCTGCGGGTACTTGGGAAAATGCGCAAGGCGATTGCGGGCGCATGCTCCAAGTAATTCGCAATATCTAGAATGAATGGGAGAGGAAAAATGGCTATCACAGGTGTTACTCGTCCGGGTCATGCGCAGGTTCGCGTGCTGAATTTGGAAGAAGACGTAAAATTCTATCGCGACGTGCTGGGCCTGATCGAAATGGGTCGCGATTCCTCGGTCGCGTCTACTTCAAGGCCTGGGACGAACGCGACCATCACAGCCTGGTCATTCGCCAGGCCGACCGCGCGGGCCTCGATCTCATCGGCTTCAAGGTCGACAGCGTCGCAACGCTCGACAAATTCGAGAAGGATCTGAACGCCTATGGCGTCGCAGACCAAGCGCGTCCCGGCCGGCGAAATGCTCAACACCGGCGAGCGAGTGAGCTTCGTCATTCCGACCGGTCATACCATCGAGCTCTATGCCGAAAAGAAGGACGTCGGCAACGGCCTACCCTATAGCAACCCTGCGCCTTGGTGCCCGGACGCAGAAAGCGGCATCGCGCCGACGCGGCTTGATCACGCCCTTCTCGGCGGCATTGACCTCGACGGCTCGCGCGATATTTTCGTCAAAGTGCTCGGCTTCTATTTGACAGAGGACGTTGTCGCCGAAGACGGCAAGACGCAGATCGCCGTATGGCTGTCGTGCTCCAACAAGACCCATGACATCGCGCTTGTTCGTGCGCCCGAGGACAACAAACTGCACCACGTCTCGTTCTGGCTCGATTCCTGGGAGCGCGTGCTGCGCGCCGCCGACATCATGTCGATGAACAAGGTGCCGGTCGACATCGGGCCGACTCGCCACGGCATTACCCGCGGGGCGACCATCTACGCCTTCGATCGTTCGGGCAACCGTTTCGAAACATTCTCCGGCGGCTACATCTCCTACCCCGACATGCACCCTCTGACCTGGCCCGTGGAGCACCTTCCTGAAGGCCTCGATTACGCGCAGCGCAAGTTGCACGAATCCTTCCTCACCGTGTTCAGCTGATCGCTGACGGTTGGACTTGAAATAGGAAAATCATCCGATGCTTCAAACTGCCAAATCCATCAACAATTTCATTGATGGTCATTACGTCGAAGGCTCTGACAAGAAGCGTTTCGAAAAGCGGTCTCCTCTCACGAATGAGGTGATCGCGCGTGTCGCTGAAGCATCGCAGCAAGACGTGGACCGGGCTGTTTCGGCCGCCCGGTCTGCTTTGAAAGGGCCGTGGCGCAAACTCGACACCAATGCCCGTGTCGAGTTGCTCTACAAGGTCGCGGCGGAAATGGATCGCCGGTTCGAGGATTTCGTTGCGGCGGAAATGGCCGATACCGGCATGCCGCGCACGATCGCCAAGCACATGTGCGCGCGCGGCGCCGCCAATTTCCGCATTTTTGCGGACGTCATCAAGAACGTCCCGTCTGAATTCTTCGAAATGGCGACGCCGGATGGACGGGGCGCCATGAATTACGCGCTCCGTCGTCCCATCGGCGTTGTCGGCGTCGTTTGTCCGTGGAATGCGCCCCTGCTTCTGATGACCTGGAAGGTCGGCCCAGCGCTCGCCTGCGGCGACACCGTGGTGGTGAAGCCATCGGAAGAGACGCCCCAGACGGCGGCCTTGCTCGGCGAAGTCATGAATACGGTGGGCGTGCCCGCCGGCGTCTACAATGTCGTGCACGGCTTCGGACCCAATTCCACCGGCGAGTTCCTGACCCGGCATTCCGGCGTTTCTGCGATCACTTTCACCGGGGAAACGCGCACGGGCGCCGCCATCATGAAGGCCGCCGCAGACGGCGCGCGCCCGGTCTCGCTCGAAATGGGCGGCAAGAATTCGGCCATCATTTTTGCCGACGCCGATCTCGACGCCGCGGTCGAAAGCGCCGTTCGCTCCTGCTTCATGAATACCGGGCAGGTCTGCCTTGGCACCGAGCGTGTCCTCGTCGAACGGCCGTTGTTTGACAGATTCGTCGCCGCGTTGAAGAAGGCCGTGGAAGGTTTGAAAATCGGACCGCCAGAGGAGCCGGGAGTCGCCATGGGGCCGCTGATCTCTCTTGAGCACCGCGAAAAGGTATTGTCCTATTATCGCAAGGCGGTTGAAGAGGGAGCCACTGTCGTCATCGGCGGCGGAGCGCTGGAGATGCCGGGCGAGCTCGCCAAGGGCGCCTGGGTGCAGCCGACCATCTGGACCGGGCTTCCCGACACGGCCGCGGTTTGTACCGAGGAAATCTTTGGTCCCTGCTGTCACGTCTCGCCATTCGATACGGAAGAGGAAGCAATCGAACGAGCCAATTCCACCCAATACGGCTTGTCCGGCACGGTCTGGACGCGCGACCTGGCGCGCGCCCACCGGGTTGCGGCGGAGATCGAAGCCGGCATCGTCTGGGTCAACAGCTGGTTCCTGCGCGACCTGCGCACGGCCTTCGGCGGCGCGAAAAACTCCGGCATCGGCCGCGAAGGCGGCGTCCATTCGCTCGAATTCTACACGGAGCTGAAAAATGTCTGCATCAAGCTCTGACCTGATCGCGTCGCTCGGCGACGAACTGCATGCGGCGCTGCTCGCCGGCAAGCCGGTCGCCCCGCTCAGCGGCCGCGGCCACGACCTTGCGATCGAACATGCTTACGCCATCCAGCAACGCATGGTCGGGCATCGTTTGCAGGCCGGCGAAAAGATCGTCGGCAAGAAGGTCGGCGCGACCTCGGTCGCCGTGCAGAACATGCTCGGCGTGCGCCAGCCGGATTTCGGCATGCTGCTGTCCGGCATGATCTTCAACGAAGGCGACGTCATTCCCTTCGACAGCCTGATCCAGCCGAAGGCGGAAGGCGAAATCGCCTTCATCCTCAAGCGCGACATCACCGGCCCGGGCGTCACCATCGCCGAGGTGATCTCGGCGACCGAATGCGTCATGCCCTGTTTTGAAATCGTCGATTCCCGGATCGAGAACTGGAAGCTGAAAATCCAGGACACGGTCGCCGACAACGCCTCCTGCGGCGTGTTCGCGCTCGGCGGCAGCGCCTGCAATCCCCGCAAGATCGATCTCGATCTCTGCGGCATGGTGCTGGAGCGCAATGGCGATATATTCGCCACCGGCTCGGGCGCCGCGGCGCTCGGCCATCCGGCCAATGCCGTCGCCTGGCTCGCCAATACCCTGGGTCCCCTGGGCATGGGCCTGAAGGCCGGCGAAGTCGTGCTGTCCGGCTCGCTCACCGCCATGGCGCCGATCGCCAAAGGCGACCATTTGCGCGTCGAGATCGGCGGCATCGGCGAATGCTCGGTCCGCTTCGCCTGACGCCTTCGTCTTTCCCTTTACATTCAGGTGCTGCTCATGGCTCTTCCTCCCGCCACCATCGCGAAGCTTGCGGAATTTCTCGAAAACGCCGAACTGAACGCCATGGCCGTATCGCAGATTTCGCTCGACTATCCCGAAATTGACGCCGACGACGGCTATGCGATCCAGCATGAAATCCGCCGCCGCAAGCAGGCGCGGGGCCACAAGATCATCGGCGTCAAGGCCGGCCTGACCTCGCGGGCGAAAATGATCCAGGTCGGCGTCGACCAGCCGTCCTATGGCTTCCTCGCCGATTATTTCGCCGTCGCGGACGGCGGCGAGATCGTGACGAGCACGTTGATCCATCCGCGCGTCGAACCCGAAATCGCCTTCGTGCTCAAGCGCGAACTGGAGGGACCGGGGTGCCATATCGGCGCGGTGCTGGCCGCCACCGATTTCGTGCTGCCGGCGATGGAAGTCATCGACTCCCGCTACAAGAACTTCAAGTTCGACTTCCCGAGCGTCGTCGCCGACAATTCATCCTCGGCGCGTTTCGTGCTGGGCGGCCGGACGCGCAGCGTCGAAGACATCGACCTGCGCACCATGGGCATCGTGCTGGAGAAGAACGGCGCGCCTTTCTCGTTCGGCGCCGGCGCGGCGGTGCTCGGTCATCCCGCCTCGGCGGTGGCCATGGTCGTCAACCTGCTGGCGAAGCGCGGCGAAGGCCTGCCCGCGGGGTCGCTGATCCTCACCGGCGGCATCACCGAAGCGGTTTCGGTCGCGCCGGGCGACCATGTACAGTTGCGCACACAGAGCCTCGGCTCCGTGTCCGTCCGCTTCGTCTGAGTTCGCGAAATGACGACCCCTCAAAACGAACTCGCGATCGTTTCCGGCGGCGCCGGCGCCATCGGACAGGTGATCGTTCGCCGCCTGATCCAGCGCGGCCTCGACGTGCTCGTGGTCGGGCGCCGCGAGGCTGAACTCAAGGCGCTGGCGGCGCGGGACAAGGCGATCCGAATCTGCGTCGCCGATCTCTCCGACGATTCTTCCATCACAAAAGTCACTGCGGCGGTCGATCGCCCGGTGCGCATCGTCGTGCATTGCGTCGGCGTTCCCGTCGCCGGCGGCGTGATGGAGGCGCCGCCCGACGCGCTGGCGCAGGCGGTCAACGTCAAGGCCGGCGGATTTTTGCGGCTGGCGCGGGCGGTCGACGCCCATCTCGTGAAACATGCGCGGCTGGTCGCGATCGGCGGCCATTACGGCCTGGAGCCGACCGCCTATGCCGCGACTGCGGGCGTCGGCAACGCCGCGCTGATGGCCTTGTCGCGCCAGCTCAGCCTCGCCTATGGACCGCGTGGCGTCACCAGCCACGTCATCGCGCCCGGCCCAGCCGATACCGAGCGGCTGCGCAATGTCGCCGCCGCCCGCGCGGCCCGCGACGGCCTGACCGTTGAGCAGGTCTTGAATGAAATGCTCAGTGAGTCCTCTCTCGGCGCCTTCACCACGCCGGGACAGGTCGCCTGGGCTGTGGCCAACCTGCTCGACGAAGAGGCCGATTCCATGACAGGCTCGACCCTGATGCTGGATTCCGGCCGCCGCCGCGGCCTGCCGTAACGACCATCTGTCGTCGCGAATACGTCTGAATGGAGAGGGAGAGTTCGATGCCGGTCGCACATATCAATCTACTGAAAGGGCATTCGCGCGAGACGTTGCAATCGATCGTCGCCGAAGTGTCCGAAACCATGGGGCGCATATTGGAATCCCCCAGGGACCGTCTTCTGGTGTGGATCAGCGAGATCGACCCGGCGCTGTGGGGCGTCGCCGGCGTTCCCGCCGAGCAAGCCCTGGCCGGGCGGCCGCGCGAAGAGGTCGAGATGCCGTTCGTGCAAATGGCCTTGATGGAAAATCGTCCGCTCGAACAGAAGCAGCGCATCATCGTCGAAATCACCGAAATTCTGCACAAGGCGCTCGGCACGCGAAAGGAACGCATTCGCGTTCACGTGTCTTCAGTCGATCCCGCGCTTTGGGGTATCGGCGGCGTGCCCGCCAGCGTCAGCCGGGCCGCCGAGATCGCCGCGCGAAATCGCGTCCCTGCCTGAGGTCATGGTTGACGGCATAACGGCGCCACTACCATTGCGGAATGACGACCGCGGCGCGAAAGAGGCGCTGCGGCCGTCGATCTTGGGAAGCAAATTCGCCGCGCGCAGGCTCTGATGCGCGCGCTTTTCGGCGCACAATTGCTGCCATGGGACGATATTGGCGTGGTGCTCAAGATGGGTGACGAGCATTTCGTCGCCTTCCCTGACATTCTCGCGGCCCCAGCTTTGGGCCACGAGATTGATCCCCTCCGTCGCGCCGGGCACGAAAATGATGTCGCGCACGCAGGGCGCATGGAGAAAGCGCCGGGTTTTTTCGCGCGCGGCTTCGTAGGCGTCGGTCGCCCGCGCCGCCATCGCCCTTGCAGGTTGCGCAGGCGGGTTAAGGCAGACCGGAAGAGGTCGGCGGGCCATGGGACGGTTGCAATTATAACCAGAATGGCGCCCAAACGCGCAGAACCGGCCGAGAGACTCGGCCGGTTCTAGCAAATTCAGCCATTTATGGCGAAATTTGGAGCGGGCGAAGGGATTCGAACCCTCGACCCCAACCTTGGCAAGGTTGTGCTCTACCCCTGAGCTACACCCGCATCCGTGGGACGACGCCGGGCGCGTCGTGGGGGCTATATGCCGCAAACATTCCGACTTTGCAACAGGGCTTCGCCGTTCTTTTTCGCGAATTTGTCATGCGGCGCATTTTTAACCCCGTCGCCCGGCTGTTGCGCGCAAATGGTTGCGAAACGCGGCGCGGCCCGCCATTTTAGCGAAAACCCCGACGTCGGGCCTCTCCCGAACAGACAGGACGCGCAATGCAACAGGCGGACAATATCCTTTCCCAGGCCAATGGCGGAACAGCCGACAGCGCGGCCGACGTGATCGACGTGACTTTCGCCGGCTTTCGCGCCGAGGTGATGGAAGAATCCCTGCGCCGCCTGGTCCTCGTCGATTTCTGGGCGCCGTGGTGCGGCCCCTGCAAGCAATTGGGTCCGGTTCTGGAAAAATTGGTCAAGGCGGCGCGCGGAAAGATCCGGCTCGCCAAGATGAATATCGACGAACATCCGCAAATCGCGCAAAAGCTTGGCATCCAGTCCATTCCCGCCGTCGTCGCCTTCCAGGGCGGCCAGATGGTCGATGGCTTCGTGGGGGCTTTGCCGGAAAGCGAGATCAAGGCTTTCGTCGAACGCTGCGCCGGTCCGGGCGGAGAGGACGTGGAGGCGGTCTACGCCGAGGCTCTGGCGCTGCTCGAAGCCGGCGACGCGGACGCTGCCGAGGCCGGCTTCGTGAAGGTTCTGAACGCCGATCCCGCCCATATCGGCGCGCAGGCCGGGATCGCCCGCATTTGCGTGGCGCGCGGCCAGCTGGACGAAGCCAAGGCAATCCTCGATGCGATCCCGGCGGCGCAGGCGCAGGCCGCGCCGGTGGCGGCGGCGCATGCCGCGCTGGCCTTGCAGCAGCAGGCCGGCGCCGTCGGCGATCTCGCCTATCTGCTGGCGCGGGTCGAGAACGAGCCAACCGACCATCAGGCGCGCTACGACCTCGCCGTGGCGCTCAACGGCGCCGGCCGCCGCGACGCCGCGGCGCAGGAATTGCTGAACCTGATCAAGCGCGACCGCGCCTGGAACGACGAGGCGGCGCGGAAATTGCTGCTGCAATTGTTCGAAAGCTGGGGGCCGCTCGATCCCGCGACGCGCGCGGCGCGCAGGCAATTGTCCTCCATCCTGTTTTCGTGATCGGACAAAACATGCCGATGAACAAGACCTATCTGCGGGCTTCCGACCTGCCCGAAGCCATCCCGCTGTTTCCGCTCACGGGCGCCATCCTGCTGCCGGGCGGCCAATTGCCGCTGAACATCTTCGAGCCGCGTTATCTCGCCATGTTCGACGACGCCATGCGCGGCGACAGAATCATCGGCATGATCCAGCCGGCCGCCGACGTCGATCCCCAGCCCGGCGAAATCTCGGCCTTGCGGGCGGTAGGCGCCGCCGGGCGCATCACGCAATTGTCGGAAACGGGCGACGGCCGCTATTTCGTGGTCTTGAGCGGAATCGCCCGCTTCCGCCTTGTCGCCGAACTCGAGTCGGCCACGCCCTATCGCCAGGCGCGCGTCGATTTCGTCAGCTTTTCCGACGATTTTTCGCCGGATGAGACGATTTCGCCTGACAGCCGGGACGATCTCAACGTCGTCGCCTTCGATCTGGCGCAGGCCCTGAAGCTCGATATCGCGCGCAAGGACATCGAGGCCATGCCCGATTTTGACATGATCGCGGTTTTCGCCATGATCGGGCCGTTCAATCCGGCGGAGAAACAGGCGCTGCTCGAAGCGGAAAACCTTGCGGCCCGCGCCGACCTGCTGCTCGCCCTCGCCGAAGTGGCGTTGTCGCGCGCCACCAGGGCGGCGAGGCCGCTGCAATAAGATCCGCTGCAACAGAACAAGGCTCTACCGATGAACGATCTGCCCTCCTCCCCGGCCGGCGAAAGCGACGCGCCGAAAAGCGTCGCCGAGCAAGCCGGCGTCGATCCGCGCCTGCTGGAAATTCTGGTCTGCCCGCTGACCAAGACCACCTTGCGCTATGACCGCGAGCGCAACGAACTGGTGTCGCTGGCCGCCCATCTCGCTTATCCGATCCGCGACGGCATTCCGATCATGCTGCCTGAAGAGGCGCGCCGCATCGACGAGTGAGTCGCCGCCCGGAAATTCGCTCTGAAAACACTGACGTCTGAGCAGAATTTAGGCTGTTGCACAAAAGTCACGCATTATTTTTTTGATGGAGGGAATACCCAGGCGCGACAATGCCGCGCACTTGTGCAGTTTGCCCATAAATGCCACAGATGACGCTTGCGCGACTGGCGCGGACAGGCATTGCGGCAAGACCATGAAACTCATCACCGCCATCATCAAACCCTTCAAGCTCGACGATATCAGAGAAAAGCTGGTGGACCTGCACATTGACGGCATGACCGTCAGCGAGGCGAAGGGCTATGGGCGCCAGAAGGGCCATACGGAAATCTATCGCGGCGCCGAATATGTCGTGAGCTTCCTCCCGAAATTGCGGCTCGAACTCGTGGTGCGCGACGACATGGTGGAGCCCGCCGTCGAGGCGGTGCGCTCAGCGGCCCATACCGGCCAGATCGGCGACGGCAAGATCTTCGTCAGCCCCGTTGAACGCGCCGTGCGCATCCGCACCGGCGAAACCGACGACGACGCGGTCTGACCCGCTCCTCTCCAACGCGCCCACCCCTTCCTGCTTTCGGACCGTCCCCATGTCTGCAAAAACCCTCCGCGCTGGGCCTTGTTTCGGGCGCGCTGAGCCTTGCGAGCTTCCCCGCCTTCGCCGCCGATGCGAAGATCGACCCCGCCGACACCACCTTCATGATCCTCGCCACCGCGCTGGTGCTGATGATGACCCTGCCGGGCCTGGCGCTGTTCTACGCCGGCATGGTGCGCAAGAAGAACGTTCTGGCGACCATGGCGCAGAGCCTGGGGGCCACGGCCATCGTCTCGCTGCTGTGGATGGTTTGCGGCTATAGCCTGGCCTTTCGCGGCGCCGGGCCGATGATCGGCGACCTCTCCGCGCCGTTCCTCGCGGGAATCGGCCTCGATTCGGTCAGCGGATTCGCCAAGACCATCCCGGAACTGCTGTTCTGCGCCTATCAGATGACCTTTGCCGTCATCACCTGCGCCCTCGTCGGCGGCGCCACCGCCGACCGTCTCAAATTTTCGGCCTTTGCGCTGTTCTGCACGCTCTGGCTATTCATCGTCTATATCCCCAGCGCCCATTGGGTGTGGGGGGGCGGCTTCCTGGCCGACTGGGGCTTCATCGACTTCGCCGGGGGCACGGTCGTCCATATCAACGCCGGCGTCGCCGGCCTGGTCGCCGCGCTGCTGATTGGCCAGCGTGACGGCTATGGCAAGGAAAACATGTCGCCTTTCGACCTTTCCATGGCCTTCGTCGGCCTCGGCCTGCTCTGGGTCGGCTGGTTCGGCTTCAACGGCGGTTCGGCGCTGGGCGTCGGCTCGCGCGCCGTCTACGCCATCGTCGCGACCCATTTCTCGGCCTGCGCCGGCGCGCTGGTGTGGACCGGCATCGAATGGGTCCATCGCGGCAAGCCCTCGGTGCTCGGCCTGATTTCCGGCGCCGTCGCGGGATTGGGAACCATCACCCCGGCGTCCGGCTATGTCCTGCCCTGGCAGGGCGCCGTGATCGGCGCGATTGCCGGCGGCGTCTGCTTCTGGGCCTCGACGGCGCTCAAGGCGAAGCTGCGCTATGACGATTCGCTCGACGTGTTCGGCGTCCATGGCGTCGGCGGCGCGCTCGGCACGCTGCTGGCCGGCGTCTTCGCCACGGCCTCGGTCAGCGCCTCCAATGGCGAGGCCGGCGTTTCCGGCCTGCTCGAAGGCAACGCGCATCAGTTCGCGGTGCAGGCCGCGGGCGTGGCGATTGTCACCGTGTGGTGCGTCGTCGGCTCGCTGATCGCGCTGAAGCTGGTCGACCTGATGGTCGGGCTGCGGGTCCGCCCCGACCACGAACGCGAAGGCCTCGACCTGGCCCTGCATGGCGAGTTGCTGCATCCATAAGGGACTTCGCCGACTTGACGGCGGACTGAAAAGCGTTCGATTGTAAACCATTGGCGGGCCGCGGCATGATGTCGCGGCCCCAGTCGTTTGTGCGCGGATCCCTGGAATGTCGAAAGCCATCACCGATCTTCTGAAAATCCTCGATCTCGAAAAGATCGAGGAAAACCTGTTTCGCGGGCACAGTCCGCAAGTCGGCTGGCAACGCGTGTTCGGCGGACTGGTGATCGCCCAGGCCCTGGTCGCGGCGGAACGCACGGTCGATGGAATCGCTCCCCATTCGCTCCACGGCTATTTCCTGCTCGGCGGCGACCCTTCGGTCCCCATCGTCTACAATGTCACGCGCCTTCGGGACGGGCGCAGCTTCGCCACCCGCCGCTGCGAGGCGATCCAGCACGGCAAGGTCATTTTTTCGCTCGCCGCCTCCTTCCATCGCCACGAAGAGGGGCTGGAGCACGCCTTCCAGGCGCCGGATGCGCCGCCGCCGGAGGATCTGCCCGACGAAAGCGCCTTTGTCGCGCGCTATGGCGAACTGATGCCAGACCCGGTGCTGCGCTATTTCCAGCGCGAAAGGCCGATTGAAATGCGCCCGGTCGATCCCGGGCGCTATATTTCCCGCGGCAGTCAGGAAGACCCGCTGCAAAAGGTGTGGGTTCGGACCTCCGCGGCGCTTCCCGATGACCCGGCGATCCATCGCGCGGCCCTGGCCTATCTGTCGGACATGACCCTGCTCGACACATCGTTGATCGCCGCACGGCCTTTCGGTCTTTCACCCAACCATCCAGCCGGCCAGCATCGACCATGCGCTGTGGCTGCATCGGCCCTTCCGCGCCGACGAGTGGATGCTCTATGTGCAGGACAGCCCCAACGCCAGCGCTGCGCTGGGTTTCGCGCGCGGCGCCCTTTATTCGCGCAGCGGCGCGTTGATCGCATCGGTCGCCCAGGAGGGCCTGATCCGGGTGAAGCGCGAACAAGCGCCGAAAGCCAACCCCGATTGATTAAAACCCAGGCAGATTCCCCCAAAGCTTTAGGCTCGGCGCCTCATTTTTATCCTTATGCCTTGCTTATGCGCGCCTTTCGCCCCAATCCTCAAAAAAAAGCCCTGAAATCAAGGTTTTCCTGATTTTCAGATTCTGGCACGGTCCTTGTTTAACGGGAGCGAGCCGGCCGGTCCTCGAGTCCGGCAAGCCCGCCCAAAACGCGAACACGTCAATTTCGCGAAAAAACAGGGAACAGCAGATGAAAATCGTGATGGCTATCATAAAGCCGTTCAAGCTCGACGAGGTGCGCGACGCGCTCACCGCCGTCGGCGTGCACGGCCTGACGGTGACTGAAGTCAAGGGATATGGCCGCCAGAAGGGCCATACCGAAATCTACCGCGGCGCGGAATATGCCGTGAGCTTCCTGCCGAAGCTGAAAATCGAAGTCGCAGTCGCCTCGGAACTGGTCGACAAGACCATCGAGACGATCACCACGGCCGCCCGCACCGGCCAGATCGGCGACGGCAAGATCTTTGTGAGCCCGCTCGAATCCGCGATCCGCATCCGCACGGGCGAGCGCGATTCCGACGCCCTCTAGAGCCCTTGCCGATCCGCTGAAATCGGATCGGGGCTCTAGCCTTCTGGTTTGACGCGTTTTCTTCACGCGACCGGTCTCCACTTCGCTTGAAAACGCTTTGCCCCTTCTTTTCCGTCAGGAGTAACAAATGGTTTCGTTTCCCTCCCGCAGGGCTGGGCTTAAGACGCTCGGTCTCGCGCTTGCCGGCCTGGCGCTTTGCGCCGGCGCGGCCTACGCGCAGACGGCCGCCCCCGCGGCGCCGCCAGTTCCCGTCCCCAACAAGGGCGACACCGCCTGGCTGCTG
Source organism: uncultured Alphaproteobacteria bacterium (assembly GCA_963710275.1). GTDB lineage: Bacteria > Pseudomonadota > Alphaproteobacteria > Rhizobiales > Beijerinckiaceae > Rhodoblastus. The sequence goes on from CAVPZS010000004.1 coordinate 65,513, forward strand.
ATTTCCAGCGCCCTGGTGCTGATGATGTCCATTCCCGGCCTCGCCCTGTTCTACGGCGGCCTGGTCCGCACCAAGAACATGCTCTCGGTCCTCACCCAGGTCTTCGCCATCGTCTCGATGGTCGGCGTCCTCTGGGTGCTCTACGGCTATTCCGAAGCCTTCACCAACGGCGGCGGCCTCAACGATTTCGTCGGCGGCTTCTCCAAGGCCTTCCTGAAGGGCGTCGACGCCAATGCGACGGCGGCGACCTTCTCCAACGGCGTCGTCGTTCCCGAGCTGGCCTATATGGTCTTCCAGATGACCTTCGCCATGATCACCCCCGCCCTGATCGTCGGCGCCTTCGCCGAGCGCATCAAGTTCTCGGCGGTGATGCTGTTCGTCCTGCTCTGGGTGACCCTGATCTATTTCCCGATCGCCCACATGGTCTGGTACTGGTCCGGCCCGGACGCGATCGGCGATGCGGCCAAGGCTCTTGCGGCGGCCACCGACGAAGCGGCCAAGGCGGCGGCGCAAGCCAAGCTCGACGCGGCCAATCTCGACGCGGGACGCGTGTTCCAGTCGGGCGCGCTCGACTTCGCGGGCGGCACGGTCGTGCACATCAACGCGGGCATCGCCGGCCTCGTCGGCTGTCTGATGATCGGCAAGCGCATCGGCTATGGCAAGGAAGCCCTGCCGCCGCACTCGCTGACCATGACCATGATCGGCGCCTCGCTGCTGTGGGTGGGCTGGTTCGGCTTCAACGCCGGCTCCAACCTCGAAGCCAATGGCACGACGGCGCTGGCCTTCGTCAACACCATGGTCGCCACCGCCGCCGCCGCGCTGTCGTGGCTGCTGGTCGAGTGGGCGCTCAAGGGCAAGCCCTCGCTGCTCGGCATGGTGTCCGGCGCGGTCGCCGGACTCGTCGCGGTGACGCCCGCCTCCGGCTATGCCGGCCCGATGGGCTCGCTGGTCCTCGGCCTGCTCGTCTCGCCGGTCTGCCTGTTCTTCGTCTCCACGGTGAAGAGCAAGTTCGGCTATGACGACGCGCTCGACGTGTTCGGCGTCCACTGCGTCGGCGGCATCATCGGCGCCATCGGCACGGGCATCCTGGTGAATCCGGCGCTCGGCGGCGTCGGCCTGACCGACTACACCAACTTCGCCAAGGCAACGCTCGACGGCGGCCTACGACATCTGGCCCAGGTCATCATCCAGGGCAAGGCCGTGCTGACCACGCTGGTCTGGTCCGGCGTCGGCTCGGCGATCCTCTACAAGCTCGTCGACCTGGTCGTCGGCCTGCGCCCGAGCCCCGAGCAGGAACGCGAAGGTCTCGATATCGCCGACCACGGCGAACGCGCCTACAACTACTGATCGGCGCATAGAGAAAACCGAAGGCGGCGGGGCGACCCGCCGCCTTTTTATTATGGCGCGATCAGCTTGTAGCTCTCGCCCGATTTCAGGGTCGGGTTTTCCAGTCCGTTCAGCAGCAGGAAATGCTCGAGCGGTCGGTCGACGACCGTCATTTTCGCGGCCATGGTTTCCGCGGTGTCGCCAAGGCCGGCGGTCGCCAGCCGCACATGAAGCGGTTGCACCAGCGCCGCCTCCTGCTCCGTGAGCGGATGAAAGGCGCCGATGGCGGCGTTGAACCGGCCTTCGGCCTCGGGCGTGAGCGCCTTGACGGCGAAAATGATGCGATAGAGATCGCTGCGATAGGAAATGACCGCGACGCGGAAATTCCATTCGCCGGCGCGGGCGTCGGCCGTCACAGCCGGAAGCCCGTTGATCTGCGCGCTCTGGATGGTCGAGGTCAGCAGGCCGTCGATCCAGCCGGACGTCAGATATTGCTGCAGGGTCTTGTTCATCGGCGCCTTGACGCTGTCGAGACGCAAGGCCTCGGCGCCGCCGTCGGCCACGCCGAGCACGGCCTGCGACGAATTTTCCAGCGCAAAGCCCTCCGGCGCCTCGAACGAAAAGCCGAGGCGCGGATGGATGAATTTCCTGCCCTGGATCGCGCCGTCCTTGGGATCGTCGCCGAAGGCGATCCCGTCTATAGCCATGAGATAGGGCGCGCGCGCGCTCTCCCCTATGCCCGGCGCGCCGAGCTGCCGCGCAGCCTGCAAGGCCGCCTCGATCCGTTCCGGCGTCGAAGGATGGGTGGCGAGAATATCCGGGCTTGGCGCTGTCCTTCTGCCCGATCAGGGAGGCGCGCAGGTCGCTGGAGCGGGCGAGCGAACTCAGGAAGCGCGCGGCGCCATAGGGATCGTAGCCAGCCCGGGAGGTCACGGTAATGCCGATATGGTCGGCGTCCAGCTCCTGCTGGCGGGAGAAGCTGGCGATGGTCATGGCCGAGCTGGCCTCGACTTCCGCGCCCTTCTGCCGGCTTTGGATCACATTGGCCGCCTGGGCGATCAGGGCCGCCCGCTTTTCCTGCTCGGCGCGCAGATAGGCGTGGCGGGCGGTGACATGGGCGATTTCATGGGCCATGACCGCGGCGACTTCCGACGTGTCATTGGCGAGGGCGAGCAGCCCGCGCGTCACGAACAGGTCGCCCGACGGCAGGGCGAAGGCGTTGACCACGGCTGAATTCAGTATGGTGACGCGATAGGGCTGGCTGGGCGTCTCGCTGGCCTTGGCCAGCTTGACGAGCACGGCGTTCAGATGACTTTCCGCCTTCGGCCAGGCGTACTCGCCGCCGAAAAGCGCGATCAGCCTCTTGCGTTCGGCCGTAACAGGCGTTTCGGCCAAGGTTTTTGGCGCAGCCGCAGGGGCCTCCGGCGGCGGCATGACGCCCTGGCGCTCCAGCGTGGCGCAGCCGCCGAGCAGCAGCGCTGCCGCCAGCGCGGGCAGCGCGCGCGCCGCCGGACGACGGCCCCGTCGCCGCATCGATTTCCGCACAATTGCCGCCATCCGCGCCCGTCGCTCGAGACCTTCCCGTCCGGATCGGAAAAGGCCGAATCTGAATAATTTCGCTCAATTTCGTCTGCCGCGAAAGGGCTTATGGCTCCGTTCGCGTCAAGGCCCGCCTTCAATAGCCTCGATTTGCTCCGGATGGAACAATTCGATTTGCGGACCGCCGCCGATTTCGACCACGCCGCGGGCGCGCACGAGCTTGTGGAGAAGGTTTTTCTCCGTCAGCCCGGCGCGATCGAACAAGGGCTGGCTGCGACGGGCGATGGTCAGCGACAGGCCGCCGCGCCCGGCGCCAAAGTTGATGTAAAGCCGCGGCGGCGTGCGGCCAAAGCTCGCGACCCGGCCCTCGACCAGCGCCATCGTCCCGGCCCGGCCGCTCAAGTCCCGCCGCTCGTCGGCTTCGAGCACGGCAAAATCCGGATCGGCCCAAAGCCCGAGCTTTTCGGCGCGGGCCGTCGCCTCCGCCGTGCGGACGCTTGCGCCGCAGGCGCCCGCTTCGATCCCGGCCATGGCGAGGCCCGCGCCGGCGAGGATTTCATCGGCTGGCGCATCCTCGCCCGGGACAAAGAGCCGGGAGGGAATGCGCCCCCAGCGGTCGGGCGGACCAAGCCTTTGCAGGGCGAGATCCTTGCCTGCGAGCAGCGAGGCCAGCTCCGCGGCGACGGCCTTGGGCCGATTGCGCGCGCCGGGCGAGGGGCGCGGCGGCTCCAAGGTCGGAAAATAGATCATGCGTCCGTCGGCGAGGAAGACATCGAGCCGGTCGCCGACGCTGGCGAGGCGCACGCTTTCGCGCGAAGCCGCGTTGCAGGCGAAACGCTCCGCGGCAGGGGCGCCGGCGGGGAGCAGGGAGAGGGCGAGGATGACCGAAGCGGCGAGGCGGGCTTTCATGCGTCGGGGATTCTATCATGATCCCAGGCGAAGCGGTTTTTCGGGGCGAAAAATTATGTTAGGGAGTTCGCGCGGCCTCGCGAGAATCGCCGCCCTGCGTCCCGGTAGCTCAGCAGGATAGAGCAACGGTTTCCTAAACCGTAGGTCAGGGGTTCGAATCCCTTCCGGGACGCCATTTTCCAAAATCTTCTTGTTGCGAGATCTCCAGCCAATCGCCCCAAGTGGCGGCAAAGGGGATATTGTCGCGCATTAATTAACGTGTTAACTTCCTCCCCAATCAAAAAACAATCGCGCCTGCAAGCGCGCCGGAATGACGAGAAATCCGCGAAAAATGCGGGACATGAGCCTGTCTCGGGAGGACAGCATGGAGGTTGCCGAATTTCGGGGAATGAGCCCGGCTGTATGGCCCACGATGCATCCGGAGGAATGGACAAGCCGGCTGCAGAGCGTCTGCGGACATTTCCGGCCCGAGCCCTGCCGGGAAAAGCCGTTGGTGACGGGCCTGGTCGACATCGCCGACGCCGCCGGCGTCGAGCTGGTGCATGTCGCCAACAACATGAATATTGTTCGGCGCAGCGAAGACGATATCCGCCGCGATTACGGCGAGAACATTTTCCTCATCATCCAGCTCGAGGGCCTGTGCTGCCTGGAGCAGTTCGGCCGCCAGGCCGCGATCGGGCCCGGCGATTGCGTGCTGATGGATTCCGCCAGCCCGCTGGCCCTGCATTTCGAAGGCCGCTTCTCCGACCATCTGTCCGTCCACCTGCCGCGGCAGCTGCTGGTCTCCGACAAGGACGCGCCGGTCGAGATCGCGCGGCGGCTCGGCGCCGAAGACCCGATGTCGGCCATGTTGCGCGCCCTCGTCGCCAAGCTTTCGCTGACCTCGGTCGAGGACCGGCGCGCGCCGCAATTGCGGCAATTGCTGTTCAACGCCACCAGGCAGGCCTTTGCCCGGGACGGCGCCGACGACATCATCGCATCGCATGAAAACGCCGGCAGCCGGCTCGAAATCGCGCAATTGCTGATCGACCGGCATCTGACCGAGCAACGCCTGACGACGGACTGGCTCGCCCGGCGTCTCGGCGTGTCGCAGCGCACGCTGCAAAACGATTTCAGCCTGCTCGACGTGACCGTCAAGTCGCTGATCCGCAAACGCCGCCTCTATCTGGCCCGCGACCAGCTGGCGCAGATGCGGCGCGGCGACTGCGAGACCACGATCGCCGAAGTCGCCTATTCCTCAGGCTTCAACGACATTTCCTATTTCAACCGCAGCTTCAAGGAAGCCTTCGACTGCTCGCCGAAGGACATTCTGCGCGCCTGACCGGGGCCCCGATCCGTATCGGAGCGGGCTCCAATTTATGCGTTTACCCTTTTTCTTCACGCGAACCGGCATCCACTTCGCTTGAAAACGCTTTTGAGGCCCGATTGCGTTTTTTTCCAATTCGCATTGCGGCTCCCTCCAAGACGGGCGGCCGCAGCCGCGCTTAACTCCCAAAAAACACCCTTGGGAGGAAATGCCGATATGACCGACTTCAATCTGATCATCGACGGCCAGAAGGTCGCCACCGCGCAGCATCAAGACGTCCTCAATCCGTCGACCGGCGCCGTCGTCGGCGGCATGCCCGTCGCCACAGCAGAGAACCTCGACGCCGCCGTCGCCGCCGCCGGCAAGGCGTTCAAGACCTGGAGCAAGACCTCGACCGCCGAGCGCGCCGACGCCTGCCGCCGCATCGCCAAGGCGATCGGCGACCATGCCGAGGAACTGGCGACGCTGCTGACCCAGGAACAGGGCAAGCCGCTGAACGGGCTCGGCTCGCGCTTCGAAATCGGCGGCGCCCAGGCCTGGACCGGCTATACCGCCGAGATCGACCTGCCGGTCGAAGTCATCGAGGAAGGCAAGGTCGAGCTGCACCGCAAGCCGATCGGCGTCGTCGGCTCGATCACCCCGTGGAACTGGCCGGTGATGATCGCCTGCTGGCACATCATCCCGGCGATCCGCGTCGGCAATACCGTCGTGATCAAACCTTCGCCGAACACGCCCCTGAGCACGATCCGGCTGGTCGAAATCATGAACGAAGTCCTGCCGCCCGGCGTGGTCAACGTGGTGAGCGGCGGCAATGACATCGGCGCGCTGATCTCCCAGCATCCGGGCATCGCCAAGGTGACCTTCACCGGCTCGACCGCGACCGGCCGCAAGGTGATGGCCAGCGCCTCCCCGAGCCTGAAGCGCCTGACACTGGAGCTCGGAGGCAATGACGCCGGCATCGTCCTGCCCGACGCCAACCCCAAGGAAATCGCCGAGCGGCTGTTCTGGGGCGCCTTCATCAATGGCGGCCAGACCTGCGCCGCCCTCAAGCGCCTCTACGTGCATGACTCGATCTATGACGACGTCTGCCGCGAGCTGACCGCCTTCGCCGCGAATATTCCGATGGGCGACGGCATGTCGGAAACCTCCATCCTCGGCCCGCTGCAGAACAAGATGCAGTACGACATCGTCGCCTCCTGCGTCGAGGACGCCAAGGCCAAGGGCGGCCGCGTGCTGATGGGCGGCAATCCCGCCGGCGGCCCCGGCTATTTCTATCCGGTCACCCTGGTGGCCGACGTCGATCACGGCTGCGAACTGGTCGACCGCGAGCAGTTCGGTCCGGCCCTGCCGATCATCCGCTACCACGACGTCGAGGAAGCCCTGGCCAAGGCCAACGACACTTCCTTTGGTCTCGGCGGCTCGGTCTGGAGCGGCGACGCCGGCAAGGCCCGCGCCATCGCCAGCCGGCTCGAATGCGGCACCGCCTGGGTCAACCAGCACGGCGGCCTCCAGCCCAACGCGCCCTTCGGCGGCGTCAAGCAGTCCGGCGTCGGCGTCGAATTCGGGCCGGAAGGCCTGAAGGAGTTCACGACTGTCCAGACCGTCTTCTGCTGAGGACGGATCATGGCAGACTTCGACTTCATCATCGTCGGCGGCGGGTCGGCGGGCTGCGTGCTCGCCAACCGCCTCTCGGAAGATCCGGCCAACAAGGTGCTGCTGCTGGAAAGCGGGGCCAAGGACACGGATCGCTACATCCATATCCCCGCCACCTTCTTCAAGGTCATCGAGAAGGGCGTGGACATGCACTTCTACGCCTCGGAAGGCGAAAAGGGCTTGAAAGGGCGCCCGTCCATCGTGCCGCAAGGCAAGGTGCTGGGCGGCGGCAGTTCGGTCAACGCCATGGTCTATATCCGCGGCCAGAAGCAGGACTATGACACCTGGGCGCAGATGGGCTGCCGCGCCTGGTCCTACGACAAGGTCCTTTCCGCTTTCCGCGACCTTGAAAACAACCAGCGGCTTTCCGATGACTTCCACGGCGTCGGCGGTCCGCTGAAAGTCTCCGACCGACGCTATGGCCATCCGCTGTCCTGGGCGTTCATCCGCGCCGCCCAGGAAGCCGGCCTGCCCTATAACGAGGACTTCAACGGGGCGCGCCAGGAAGGCGTCGGCTTCTACCAGACCACCGCCTTCGAAGGACGCCGCCAATCTTCGGCCGAAGCCTTTTTGCGGGCGGCGGAGGGACGCGGCAATCTCACGATCATGACCGGCATGAACGTGCGCAAGGTGCTGTTCGAGGGATTGCGCGCCACCGGCGTTCAACTCGAGAGCGGCGTCTCCTTTGGCGCGCGCAGGGAAGTGGTGCTTTCCGCGGGCGCCCTCGCCACGCCGAAACTCCTGCAACTCTCCGGCCTCGGCGACGGCGAGCATCTCAAGAGCCACGGCGTTGACGTGGTCGCGCATCTGCCCGGCGTCGGCGAGAACTACCAGGACCATCTGGAGGCGACCGTGCAGGCGGAGGTCAATGTGCTCTCCATGTTCGGGCAGGACAAGGGCCTCGCCGCCGCGCAGGCACATGTTGCAATACATGCTGACCAAGACCGGCCTTCTGACCTCGACCGTGGTCGAATGCGGCGGTTTCGTCGATACCGCGGGCACGGGGACGCCGGATCTCCAGATGCATGTGCTGCCGACATTCAACGGCTTCGCCGACCGATTGCCCGAACCGGGTCACGGCATTTCCATCGGTCCCTGCTTCCTGCGTCCGCGCTCCCGCGGCACGGTAAAACTACGCTCGGCAAACCCTCGGGATCCCGCGCTCTTCAACGCCAATTCCCTCTCCGATCCCGCCGATCTCGAAACCCTCGTTCGCGGCGTCGAACTGGCGATCAAGATCGTGGAGCAGCCCTCGTTGGCGCGCATCGTCACCCGCCGGGCGTTGCCAAAGCCGGGCGTGGAAAAGGACCCCCAGGCGCTGCGCGACTATGTCCGCTCGGTGGCCAAGACCGTCTTCCATCCCTCGGGAACAGCGCGCATGGGCCGCGCCGACGACGCCATGGCCGTCGTCACCGAGGATCTGAAGGTTCGCGGCGTCGAGGGCCTGCGCGTCGCCGACGCCTCGATCATGCCGACGCCTGGTTTCAGGCAACACCAATGCGCCGACCATGATGATCGGCGAGCGCGCCGCGCGCTTCATTCTCGGAAAGGACGCCGCCGCCTGACGCCTTATGTTGCGCCCGGCCAGAATTCAACACGAGTGAAAACAAACGACCGGCGAACGAACGCCGGACCGATCAGGAGGAAACAAATGAAAAAGCTTCAGGTGACCTTGGCCGCTTCGGCCGGAATTTTTGCGCTGATGGCGGGTTCGGCTTTCGCCGCTCCGCAATGCGGCCTCAACAATGGCAAGAAGGCCACCGGCGAGCCGATCAAGGTCGGCGCCGTCGTCGGCAAGACCGGTCCGGACGATTTCTCGTCCTCCGCCCGCTCGGCGAAAGCCTATTTCGCCTGCGTGAACGAGAATGGCGGCATCAACGGCCGGCCGATCGAATATCTGATCGAGGACGACCAGTGGAACCCGGAAGTCGCCGGACAGGTGGCGACCAAGCTGGTCAAGGACGCCAAGGTCGTGGCTCTCGTCGGCAGCGGCTCCTTCGTCGAAATGGGCGTCAACGCCAAGCTCTATGCGACGGAAGGCGTGATGTCGATGGCCTCGGCCTGCGCCGTTTCGGAATGCTTCGAGTCGAAGAACATCGTCTCGACCAATGAAGGACCGCTGCCCTCGAGCGTCGGCGCCGCGCAATGGGCGGTCTCCACCCTCGGCGCCAAGAACGTCGTCTGCATTGCGCTCAACATTCCCACCGTCGGGCAATATTCCTGCGGCTGGATGGAAAAATACATGCAGGCCAAGAACCTCAAGGGCTCCACCATTTACATGGATCCCGGCGCGGCCGACGTAAACGCCGCCGTGCTGCAGGCCGCGGCCTCCGGCGCCGATACGGTGCTGGTCAACCTGCCGGCCGGCCTCGCCGCCGGCGTCCTGAAGGCGGTGCAGGAGCAGAACCTGCGCGACAATTTCAAGTGGATTTCCTCGACGCCGCTTTATGACCGCGCCGTTCCCGACATGCTCGGCGACTATTGGTACGGCCATATGCACGTCAATATCGAGCTGACGCCGATCGACGGAACCGGGCCGGACGCCGTCAACTGGCGCGCGGTGATGGACAAATACGCCGACCCCAAGGACAAGCGCGACACCTTCAGCGAATCCGGCTATCTCTCGGCCAAGTTCTTCGTCAACGCCATGGAAAAGCTCGACCCGGCCAAGATCGACCGCAAGACCGTCACCACGGCGATCCGCGCCATCAAGGACGAGAAGTCGGATCTGCTCTGCGGCCCCTATTACGTCGGCGACGGCGACCGCCACCAGCCCAACCACGCCAACCAGATGGCGACAGTGGTCAAGGGCGGGTTCAAGATCGAAAGCGCCTGCGCCGACGTCGACAGCGCCTATCTCGACCCGATCCGGGCCGCCGAGAAGCAACTCGCCATCGCCAAATAAGCCGAAGGCGACATGTCGGTTTACTGGCTCTTCATCATGTCCGGCCTCGCCCTCGGCGCGCTCTACGCGCTGGGCGGGGTTGGCCTCGTCCTGCTCAACCGGGCGACCGGCGTGCTGAATTTCGCCTATGGCGCGATCGGCGCGCTGGGCGCCATGGTCGCCTGGCAATTGCTCGCCTGGGGCTATCCCGAGCCTCTGGCCTGGGTCGCCAGCATCGGCCTCGGCTTCCTGCTCTCGCTCGGCTTCGGACGTTTTGTCGCGCCCGGCCTGGCCCATCGCGAACCCGTGGTGAAGGCGGTGGCGACGCTCGGCTTCGCCATCATCCTGCTGGGGGTGATGAACCTCTTGTGGATCATCACCCCGCGCAAGCTGTCGCTGAGCCCCGATACAACGTCGATCGACCTGCTCGGCCTGCGGGTCACCGGCACCCGTCTCCTGGCGCTCGCGGCGGGACTTGTCGCCACCATCGGCATGGGGCTGTTTCTCGGCCGCACGCGCATCGGCCTGATGATGCGCTCGCTGGCCGACAATCGCGAAGTCGCGGCGCTGCTGGGAACGCCCATTCGCCGCGTCGAGACCATCGCCTGGGGCATTTCCGGCGCGCTCGCCGGCTTCACCGGCCTGATGTTCGGCGATCTCGTGCGGCTCGATCCGACCATCCTGACCTTCATGGTCATTCCGGTGATCGCCACGACGATCGTCGGGCGCCTCACCTCGATACCAAAGACCTTCGCCGGCGGCCTGCTGATCGGCGTGATCGAAAGCCTGCTGGCGCTTTATCCGCCGCTCGCGCCCTTCCGCGTCGCCACGCCCTTCGTCGTCGCGGTCGCGCTGCTGATGTGGATGCAACGCGGGCGCACTCTGACCTTCGCGGGCGAGGACTAGGCCATGACGGCTCTCGAGACCGGGCGCGCCCGGCCGCGCCTATCCCTTCTCCAGTTTCAGTCGGCGGTCGTCGGCGGCGTGGTCGCGGCGCTGTCTCTCGTCGTGATCCTGTTCGCCAATGCGCTCTGGCTGAAAGTGCTGACCTCGGTCGCGATCTTCACCCTTACCGCCGCCAGCATCGGCCTGCTCTATCGCAGGCTGGGGCAGGTCTCGCTGGCGCATGTCGCCTTGATGGGCTGTGGCGGCTGGGTCGCCCTGCGCCTGGCGCATGGCGCTGTCTTGCCCTTCGAGCTGAACATCCTCGCCGGCGGCGTCTTCGCGGCGGCGATCGGCGTCGTCCTCGCCTATCCGGCGCTGAGGATGCGCGGGCTTTATCTGGCGCTGGTGACGCTGATGGCCGCCGGCGGGTTCAGCATCCTGATCAACGCCATCCATTTTCCCAATGGCGCCGGCGGCTTTCTCGGCTTCGCCGTGCAATCCGTGGCCTATATGCCGCGTCCCTGGCTGGCGCAGAGCGACCACGCCTATTTCCTCTATTGCGTCGGCGTGGCCATCCTCGGCTTCCTGGTGATCGACGCGCATGAAAAGGGCCGTCCCGGCCGCGCCTGGGCCCTGATCCGGCGCAGCGAGGCTTCGGCCATGGCCGCCGGCGTCAACGTCACGCTCTACAAGGTCTGGGGCTTCGCCCTGTCGGGCTTTCTCGCCGGCATTGCCGGCGGCCTGCTGGCGGGAAGCCTGCAACTGCTCGACGCCCGCTCCTTTCCGGCCGGCGATTCGGCGATGATCTTCGCCCTGACCATCGTCGGCGGCGCCTGGAACTGGTTCGGCGCCCTGCTTGCCGCCGTGCTCTATCGGCTCTTGCCGGCGGCGCTGAACGATTGGGGCGTCAACGGCAACGCCGCCTTCATCATCTTCGGCTTCGGTCTGATCCACGCCCTGATCACCGCGCCGCGGGGGATCGCCGGCCAGATTTCCGACGGTCTCGCGCAATGGTTCCGCCGCAGGGAGAACCGGCCATGATCGACATCGACAATATCACCGTCGGTTTCGGCGGCGTGGTCGCCCTTCGCAATGTGTCGGTGCGGCTGGACGCGCCTGTCGTCGGCATCATCGGTCCGAACGGGGCGGGCAAGACGACGTTCCTCAACGTCTTCTCGGGCTTTGTCACGCCCAGCTCCGGGGAGATCACGGCCTTTGGCGAGCGGCTGCTCAACCTCAGACCGCACCAGCGGGCGCGCTGGGGCTTGCGCCGCTCCTTCCAGAAGGAGCAGGTGGTCGACGAACTGACGGTCGAGGACAATGTCCGCGTCATTCTCGATCCGTTGAAGCTGTCCGCCGCCGAGCGCGAAAGACATCTGGCGGCGGCGCTGGAATTTACCGGCATAGCCGCGGCGCGCAAGACGCGCGCTTCCGAACTCAATGCGCTGGAGCGCCGGATGACGGAACTCGCGCGCTGCGCCGCCGGACAGCCGCGCATCGTCATGCTTGACGAGCCGGGAGCCGGATTCTCCCAGATCGAGGTCGCGCGCCTGCAGGCGGTCATCACGGGCATGCGCGCCTTCAATGGCGCGATGGTGCTGCTGATCGACCACGACGTCGAACTGATCCAGGCGACCTGCCCGGCGACCATGGTCCTGAGTTTCGGTTCGCTGATCGCCGTCGGCCCGACCGCCGAAGTCCTGACCGACGCCAAGGTCCGGGCCGTCTATCTCGGCGAGGAGGTTGCCGCGTGAGCAAATTGGAGATCCGCGACCTCGTCGTGCGACGCGGGACGAAGACCGTCATCGACCGGCTTTCCATGACGCTTGAAACCGGCAAGATCACCTCGCTGATCGGCCCGAACGGCGCCGGCAAGAGTTCGCTGGTGCTGGCGCTTGGCGGCGTCCTCCCGATCGCGAGGGCTCGGTGGAGCTGGATGGCCAGCCGCTCGCCGGCAAGGCGCCCGATTTCATCCGCGCCGCGGGCGTCGCCGCCGTGCCCGAAGGACATCGCGTCCTGGCGGGACTGAGCGTCGAGGACAATCTGCAGGCCGCCGGCTTCCAGCATTCGTCGTCGCGCATGCGCTGCATCGTCGCCGAGGTCTACGCCATCTTTCCCGAACTGGAAGAGCGCAAGGGGCAAAGGGCCGGATCCATGTCGGGCGGCCAGCAGCAAATGCTCGCCCTGGGCCAAGCGCTGGCGGCGCAGCCGAAATTCATCCTCGCGGACGAAATGTCGCTGGGCCTCGCGCCGCTCGTCGTCAAGCGGCTGATGTCGGTGGTCGGGCGGCTGGCGAACCAGGGGACCGGAGTCCTGCTGATCGAACAATTCACCGGCGTGGCGCTGCAACTGGCCAATGAGGCGCATGTGATGGCGCGTGGCGGCTTTCGCTACAGCGGGCCGCCGGCGCCTCTGATCGACGACCCCGACATCTTGCACAAGGCCTATCTCGCCTGAAACGGCGCATCGCCCGATCGCAAGCGGCCACAGACTAGAGCTAGAAGAACGCCTGGAGCCCGGTCTGGGCGCGGCCGAGGATCAGCGCGTGAATGTCATGCGCGCCTTCATAGGTGTTCACCGTTTCGAGGTTCTGGGCGTGCCGCATGACGTGGTACTCGATCTGGATGCCGTTGCCGCCGTGCATGTCGCGGGCCATGCGCGCGATGTCGAGCGCCTTGCCGCAATTGTTGCGCTTGATGAGCGAGATCATCTCCGGCGCCATCTGGCCCTCGTCCATCAGGCGCCCAACCCGGAGCGAGGCTTGCAGGCCGAGCGCGATCTCGGTCTGCATGTCGGCGAGTTTCTTCTGATAGAGCTGGGTGGTGGCGAGCGGCCGGCCGAATTGCTTGCGGTCGAGCCCATATTGGCGGGCGCGCATCCAGCAATCCTCCGCCGCGCCCATGACGCCCCAGGCGATGCCGTAGCGCGCGCGGTTGAGGCAGCCGAACGGGCCCTTCAGCCCGGAAACGTTCGGGAAGCAGGTTCTCCTCCGGCACCACGACGCCGTCCATGACGATCTCGCCGGTGATCGAGGCGCGCAGCGCTCAGCTTGCCGCCGATCTTGGGCGCGGACAGGCCCGTCATGCCCTTTTCGAGGATGAAGCCGCGGATCTGCGCCATCATGCGCGGCCGATTTCGCCCAGACGACGAAAACATCGGCGATGGGCGCGTTGGAGATCCACATTTTCGAGCCGTTCAGCCGGTAGCCATCGGAGACTTTCTCCGCCCGCGTCTTCATGCCGCCGGGATCGGAGCCGGCGTCGGGCTCGGTCAGGCCGAAGCAGCCAACCCACTCGCCCGTCGCGAGCTTTGGCAGGTATTTCTGCTTCTGCTCCTCGGAGCCGTAGGCCTCGATAGGATACATCACCAGCGAGGACTGCACGCTCATCATCGAGCGGTAGCCGGAAGTCGACGCGCTCGACCTCGCGCGCGACAAGCCCGTAGGAGACATAGCTCGCGCCGGCGCCGCCGTAGCTCTCGGAGACCGTCATGCCCAGCAGGCCAAGCTCGCCCATCTCGCTGAAAATCGCGCGGTCGGTGTTTTCGTGGAGGTAGGCTTCGACGATGCGGGGGGCGAGTTTGTCTTGCGCGAAGTCGCGCGCGGTGTCGCGGATGAACCGCTCGTCATCGTCAAGCTGCGTCTTCGAGCAGGAAGGGGTCGTCCCATTTGAACGGCGCGCTCGCGGGCGTCTTGCGATGATCGGCCATGTCGCCTCCTCCTCAATCTTCTGCAGGGGCCGGACTATCACAGATCCAGGGACTGGGCGAATGCGCTTCCGGCGAATTTCGTGTTCAGCGGAGCGGCGCGCCGATCTCCGGCGCGCGCCTGCGGACAACTGCGAGGCCGAGCAGGGAAAGCGCCGCAATCCCGGCGCCCGCGAGAAAGGGCGCCTGCGGTCCGACATGGTCCCAGAGCGCGCCGGCGGCGACGCTCGCCGCGAGCAAAGCCAGGCCGCCGAGCAGATTGAACATTCCAAAACCCGTTCCGCGCATATCGGTTGGCGCGGCGTCGGCGACCAGGGTCGCCAGCAGGCCCTGGGAGAACCCGAGATGCAGGCCCCAGAGCAGGACGCCCAGCCCCACGCCGACGAGGCCGCCGCTCGTCGCCAGGACGAGATCGGCCGCCAACAGCAGGACGAAGCCGGCCATCAGCACGGAAATCCTGTTGATCCGGTCGGACAATAGTCCGGCCGGCCAGGCGGCGAGCGCATAAACGAGATTCATCGCCACCAGCACGAGAGGCGCGAGCGCGACAGGAAGTCCCGCCGCCTGCGCCCGCAAGATCAGGAAGGCCTCGCTGAACCGGGCGAGGGTCGAGAGAGTCGCGAGCCCGGTCACCAGCCAGAATCAGAGCCGAGCCGACGCAATCCACCACGCTGAACGGAAAACGGGCACCGCGCGCGGCCAGCGGGCGTTCGGGCTCCTTCACGACCGCTACGAGCAAAGCCACAGCGGCGAAGGCCGGGACAACGGCGACCCAGAACACCGTGCGAAAGGCGTTGGCGGTTGCGGCCATGAGGCCGATGGCGACGGGGCCGAGAAGGCGCCGACCGTGTCCAGCGACTGCCGCAGGCCGAAACTGGCGCCACGCAAGTCCGGAGGCGAGAGATCGGCGATCAGCGCATCGCGCGGCGCGCCGCGCACGCCCTTGCCGACGCGGTCGATGAAACGCGCAGCCATGACCCAGCCGAGCGAGGAGGCCAGCGGAAAAACGGCTTGGTCAAGGCGGCGAGGCCATAGCCCGCCGCCGCGAGCAGCTTTCGTTTTCCCAGCAGGTCCGAAATTGCGCCGGAAAAGATTTTCGTGATCGCCGCCGTCGCCTCGGCGATTCCCTCGATGATTCCGACATCCGCGAAAGAAGCGCCGAGCGCGGTCACGAGATAGACTGGCAGCAGGGCGTGGATCATTTCCGAGGAAACGTCCATCAGCAAGGAAACAAAACCGAGCGCCCAGATTGCGCGCGGAGTTTCCGCGCCTGCGCGGGCAGGAAGGAGATCGCTTTCAT
>CAVPZS010000005.1:0-602500 GCA_963710275.1 uncultured Alphaproteobacteria bacterium
CAGAACCGGAAATAGAGGATTTGGCGGTCGGGGGCCGTCGCTCCAGTGGAAAGCTGACCTTCGAAAGGCCGCGGCGAATCGAGGTTGGAATATCCAGCCGGTGGGGATCTATATTTCGCGCGATGGCAAGCTCGCGTTCATTTCGCTCGGGCCAGCCGACCGGGTGGCGGCAGTGGATGTGAAGACGCGCCAGGTGGTGAAATATCTTCTGGTCGGCCAGCGCGTCTGGCACGCCGGATTCACTCCCGACGAGAAGTTCTTGTTGACGGCCAATGGGATTTCAAATGACGTTTCGGTGATAGACGTCGTGGCGATGAAGGTCGTCAAATCGGTGCAGGTCGGCGAGTCCCCTTGGGACGTGGTTGTTGTCGGAGGTGCACAGAAACATTAAGTAACGCTTGAAATCAATGGGGAGGCAAAACGATGCGAACTTCAAATTTAGCCGCTGCGGTCCTGCTGCTTTTAATGGCTTCGGCGCGGGCTGAGGATAAGCCGAAGCCGACGCGGTTCTGGAACCTTACAGCTTATTCCATCACCGACTTCAAACTCGCGCCAACAGGCACGGAGAAATTCGGACCCAACCAATGCCTGAACGATAAGGACGCCGCCGTAGACGCCGATGAGCGCCTCAAAATCACCGATGTTCCGACGGGACAATATGACGCCAGGATCGTGTTCAAGAACGGTCGCGTCTGCAAGGCGAAAAACGTGTCCGTTGTCGAAGGTCAGATTTTTGATATCGGGGACAAGGACCTTGTCGATTGCTCAAAATGAAAAGCTGCGACAGCGATCACTGTGTATTCAAAAACTTCGCCGAATAAAAAAATCCGTCGGTCATGATCCATGACCGACGGACTAAGAGCGGAGAAGGTGAAAGATAGCCGGATAGAATTGAAATGCAATTTCATTAAATCCCAAACTATCGGGAGTTTTTCCCGATTTGCCGAAGTAAATAAAACGACGTTTTTCTGCGCTTACAGGAAGCCGCCCTTCTGGCTGGCGACTCCGGCAGCACCGTTGCGTCTGCTTCCTCAGAAGCCAGTCTGCTGCGGCTCGACTCGGTTAGCCCACCCAATGAACCAGCAATTCTAAATCTCCCCCTCGGAGAAATCAGCCTGCGATCTGTTTTTCGATTTCGGGGGGCGGCTTCGAGTTTATCAGGGTTATCATGAGGGTTCGCCAATCGGGAAAGACGAGATAGGCGGTAATCGTTCGTATGTGTTCGAAGAAGCGTTTTCTGGCGCGCTTGGCCTCGCGGGCCTCGACCCATAGGCGTTCGAGACAGTCGCAGACGGTGTGCATGGCGAAGGCCAACAGGTTCATGGCGGCGAACAACATGGCGAGGTTCTGCTTGCCGTGGCCGAAATTATGTTCGAGATGATAGCCGTTGTTTTTGAGGACGTTGAAGCTCTCGTTCTCGATTTTCCATCTTGCCCTGGCGCAGGCGGCGATCTCGGCGACGTTCTCGCGCGAGACCTTGAGCGAGGTGATGAAGGCGCCGTCGTAGGTCGTTTTGCCCTTTGCGTCGCGGATGGTGACGCCGATCCAATTGACGCTGAGGGCGTCCTTGCCGTCGCGCAGCGGCGCTCCTGAAAACCAGCGGTAGCGATAGGTGAGCTTCTTAGAGCCCTCTTTGCGCGCTTGCGAGATTTCCTCGAGCGTCGCGCCATTCATGAAGTCATACAAAGTCTTGTGGGATTCCGGCTTGGCCGTGAGCAGGAAGTCGGCGTCGCTCGCCAGCACGACTTCGCAGATCGGCTGGCAGGCGAACAGATCGTCGCCGAGATAGACGGGGCGCAGCGCCCTCACGCGCGCGGCGTGCGCCGCGAGCCAGCGCTTAGCGGCGTTACGCTCGCAATCCTGTTTCTCGGCGCCATCCTGCTTGGCGATGAACTCGGGCATCAAGGGCATGACCATGTTGTGTCCGGGCGCAACGAGCGTCGCCGCCAGCATGGAATGATAGAAATCGGTCTTGCCGTTTGAGCGCTTGCGCGTCTGGCAGTGTGGACAGCCGAGCTTCTGCGAGCAGAAATATTCGGTTCCGTCGAGGGCGATCAGCGCACGGCCGCCGAGGCGCTCGAAGTCTTTCATGCCTCCCCGCTCGCGCAGCGTCGCAACCACTTGATCGAACGAGGATTGCAGATGCGAGGGATGAACTGGGTCGAGCATCGAGCGGATATGGTTGTCGATCGGAATGCTCTTCATGCCGAACAGCGTATGGCAATTGGAGGTCTTGCGCCCTTCTTCAAGCGAACGCTGATAGGAGAGAAACGACTCGGACTGCATGAAGAACAAGGAAAACGCCGACAGGCCGATGTCGGCCATCGAATAATCCCCCACGCCCTTCCGCTTGTCGGGAAAGGCGGCGCAGGCGTCATGCAGCCCGGTCAGAAGGTGGTCAAGAATCAGCACCTCGATCTTGAATCAGAAACCAAAGCCCATGGGAACCAAAAACTCTGCCCCAGGCGCGCCATTTAGAATTGCTGCCAATGAACAAAATAAAATGGCGAGACTCACGGTCTCGCCATTTCACGTTACGCACCGCTTTACGGCCCCGCCCGGGAGCCCCGCAATAAAAGCTCAGTATTTGGCGGCGACTGTCGTTGGCACCGTCGTCGGCAAGTCGAATGCGTACTTGACGCCGCCATAGACGGCGAGCGGCATCCCCACCCCGATCGAAGTCGGATTGGTCAGATTGCCGGGAGGCGGCGCCCGTTGTTGGGGCTCGTATCGAAAAATGTGCCGTAGGAGCCGTAGTGACGGTTGAACACATTGTTCGCCAGCGCATAGATCTGCAATTCCTTGGTTACCTGGTAGGAGCTATGCAGATTGACGACGCCATAGCCGCCGAGTTTCCCGGTCGCGCCGATTTCGTCGCCGACCAGATACTGGCTGCTGACCAGCACCCAGTCGCCGCCGAATTTCCATTGTGGCGTAATGGCGACGTCGAAGCCGGCCTTCAGATGGTGGTGCGGAACGCCGGCGATCGCCGTGCCTGGCGTGATCGGGATATAGGTGTTCCCGCTCGGATCGGTCAGCGCCGCGGGACTGTTCGACGGGTCAGAGAAAGAACTCTGATAGGTGGCCTGGATATAGGAATAATTGGCGTAGACGGACCAATTGTCCTTGCGCCAGTTCGCGGCGAGTTCGGCGCCTTCGCGCAGGGTGCCGCCGATGTTGGCGTAATAACCAAAGCTGTTCAAGGAAGGGACGATCAAAGGCTGAATATCGTTGGTGTTGGCGGTGCGGAACAGACCGGCGCTCCAGTTGATCTTGCCCATGTCGGCAAGATCCCACTTGCCGCGGAAACCCGTCTCCTCGGTGCGCGACACCACCTGTTGCAGCGGCGGGTCGGCATTGATGAAATTGGCGATAATGCAAGGCGCAATCGGACTGGCGCAGCCGGTCTCAAGCGGGGTCGGCGTACGGTTGGCCTCGGAATAGCCGCCATAGAACGTCAGGGTAGGCGTGATCTGGTAGGTCAGGCCGATCGACGGATTGAAGCGGGAATATTTCGCATCGGACGTCAGCGCCGTTCCGAGCTGATCGACCAGGTTGATGTCGGCGAAATTGAAGCGGCCGCCTGCGGTGATCGCCAGATCCTTGGTCACATTGAAGGTGTCGGCCGCAAAGACGCCGACATAGGTGTTTGTCGCCTGGACGCCGATGGGAGCGACGAGACCCGAGGGATCGTCGATAATTATGCCAGAGCCCTGCACAATATAATTGGGCTGGATCGTCCCGATCTCGCTGTTGCCGTTAAAGTTCGTCCAGCCCCGATCGAACGACGCTCCGATGGTGAAATGGTTGTCGTGATCGAACAGCTTGTCGGTTTCGGTGGCCTGAATGCTGACGCCGGTCGATTGCGAATGGGTCCAGGAGCGGTCGATCTCGCCGAGCGGGATCGCGCCGTTGTTGGAGAGGTCCGGGATCGCCGCGCCCGTGGTGCTCGTGGCCACGTTGCCGTTGGCGTCGCAAAGAGAGCCGTTGGCGGGGGCGCAAGGTCCCAGGCTGGTGGTGTTGCCGTCCACATGCGACTGGTTGAACCTGCGATAATAGGCATTGGCGTCGAATTCGAACGTGTTCGAATAGTGATAGGCGCCGCTGAGCGTGAAAAAAGCGAGGGTGTTGTCGGAGGATTGCGGCGTCGTAAAGACGTTGTCGTAGCCCTGCTGCAACAATTGAACGGGCGTCGATCCGGCTGCCGCAAGACTGTTCTGCGCACCGGTGGCGGTGAAATGCAGTTCGACTTTTTCCGCCTTGTAGCCGAGATCGGCATAGGCGCGCCGGATCTGCGACGGCTGGAATTTCTTCCAGCCGTCATCGTCGATTCCTTCTCCCGCGACATAGATCGCCCAATTGTCGACCTGCTTGCCATACTGCACGCTGACCTGGCGACGGCCAAAGGAGCCGCCGCGCGCGTCGATCTCGCCGCCCTGATAATTGAAGCCGTTCTTCATCGTCACTGAAACGGCGCCGCCGAGGGCGTTGAGGCCGAAGGCCGGGTTATTGGTGATCAACTCCGTCGACTTGATCGCGTTGGACGGAATCAGGTCCCAATTGATGATGTCGCCATAGGCCTCGTTGACGCGGATGCCATTTTGATAGACGGCGAGGCCCTGGGGCGTTCCGGAAACCGGCGAGGCGTCGAAGCCGCGAAAATAGACGTCGGGCTGCAGGTCGTTGCCCGAGAGGTTGCTGATGTAAACGCCGGGGACATTTCGCGCCAGACCGTCGGTCACGCTGACGTCGCCGTGTTCGGCAATATCCTGCGCAGTTGTGACGGGCTGCACGCTGGCGGCAATTTTCGCCGCCTCGATCTCGCTGCCCTGAATCGGGGTTGTCGACACCGTAATGTCGATATCGGGCAGCACGACCACGTCCTGCGCACGCGCCTTCTGCGCCACGAGACCCGATGTAGCGAAAGCGGCGGCCATCGCCATCCGCGAAATGTGCTTCATTGCATTCTTCCTTGATCTTGACGCTATTGGGGCCGCGTAGAGACGGGCGATCACAATAAAAAGCTACCCGATCCGATTCACCTCATCCCTAGATTGTCAGGGTAGAGCTTGCGACACAAAATGGAAGCTGCGGAATTCCCGACAACATGAGGAAGATTTCCCGAACGCGTGTTTTTGCTCAAATTGTGGCCTTTTGGCCACAATTATTGCTGCTTTCTACCGGCGCAATTGTATGTTTCCTTGCGGTCGCTCCGAATTGGAAATCTCTCGGCAACGACACGAACTCGCTTTCGTGTCCGCGTCGGTCTTTCCATAAGACAGCATGAGCATCCTCGGAAACGTCGGGGCGACTGAGATTTTGCACGAGCGGAATTCGAGAAGGAAATCAAATGGATGGAATATTGCTTTCTCCAGTGGGCATGTTTCTACAGGCGGGCCCTATCGGCAAGGCTGTGATGGCGATCCTGCTTCTCGCCTCGCTCTGGTGCTGGATATTGATCATCGAAGGCGTCTTCACCGTCATCAAACTCTCCCGCGCCTTGAAGGCGGCGCGCTCCGGCGGTGCGACCGCGCTGCTGGAGCCGATCGATGCGGCAGGACGCGCCGCCGGACGCATCGCCGTGATCAACGAGAGCGCCAGCGAAAAGCGACAGCGCGTCGCCGAAAAAATGAGCCGGGCCGGACGCGAACTGCTGATGCGCGCCGAGGGCGGGTTGCCCAATCTCGCCGTCATTTCCTCGGTCGCGCCCTTCATTGGCCTGTTCGGCACGGTCTGGGGAATCATGACCTCCTTCGCCGGCATCGCCGAAGCCAAGGACACGAGCCTCGCCGTCGTTGCGCCCGGCATCGCCGAGGCTCTGGCCGCCACCGCCTATGGCCTTGCCGCCGCCATTCCCGCCTCGATCGGCTACAACCGCATCGGCGCCGCCTTTTCGCGGGTCGGTGTACACCTATCGCATCTGATCGAGGATCAGGCCGTTCTTCTCGGCGCGGCGAGCGAAGCGCCGTCACAAAAGGACGCGGCCTGATGGCGTTCCCGACCCGAAGAAGCGCTGCCGGCGAGGGCCTCTATCAGCCGCAGGCCGATATCAACGTGACGCCGCTGGTCGATGTCATGCTGGTGCTGCTGATCATTTTCATGGTCACGGCGCCTTTGCTCGCGACCGGCGTCAAGGTCGAACTGCCGCAGGCCAAAGCCGCGCAGCCGCTCAATCCGAAGGAGCCGGTGGTCATCACAGTCGGCAAGGACGGCAAGGTTTCGCTCGGCCCAGACGAAGTTCCCGTCGACCTGCTCGCTGACGCCGTGCGCGGCAAGCTCGGCGACGACGTCTCGCGCGTCGTTCACGTTCGCGGCGACAAGGACGCCTCCTTCGGCGAAGTCGTCGGCATCATGGATAAGCTGGCGACCAACGGCATCACCCATATCGCCCTGATCACGGCTCCCAATTCCAATACGCCGATTGTGAAAGAGGAGCCAAAGCCATGAGCGCTGCGGGCGTGGCGTCTCCGTCGCCCGGATTCGTCGATCCCATTGGCGAACCGGACGCCCTGGCGAAGACCGAAGGCGCGATCAGGCCGTTATGGCTACGCCCGGCGGCGGCCTTTACAGCGGTCGCCCTGCATGCGGCGGTCGCCGTCTTCGTCGTCGCGAGCGTCGTGCCCGTGGTTCCGCTCGAAGGGGTTGAGTTGACGCTTCTGCCGCAAGGCGACAGCGACCAGGACAAGCCGCAGATGGATGCGCCCAAGGAAGCCGCGCCTGCCGCCGAAGCTCCGCCTGAACCTGTCCCGCCCCCGCCCGCCGCCGCAATCGTCCCGGAGCCTCCTCCGCCCGCGCCGCCGCCGGCGCCCGCTGCTCCTTCCCCGGAGTTGGCGGCGCCGGTCCCGAATATCGTCGCGCCCGAAGCCGTTCCGCTTCTTATAGAAAAGCCCAAGCCGAAGATTTCGCCGCCGAAGAAGCCGCTTGTCGAGGAACAAGACAAGGAAGAGCGCCAGACGGCAGCCGAATTGCGCGAGCAGCGCCGCGCGCAAGCGGCGGCGGCCGAGCGACGACGCGAACGAGCCGAAGCCGCCGAGGAGCGCCGCGAGCAGGCAGTGGCCGCAGCCGAGAAACGGCGCAAGGCGATCGCCGCGCAACGCAGGGAAGGCCACGGCGCCGGACAAGCCTCACAACGGGCGCAACGGCGCGGCGTGCCGGAAGGCCGAGGGCAGGCGGCAGGAGCGCCCGGCGTGTCGCGCGCAGGTTACGCATCCCTGCTTGCCGCCGAGGTCGCCCGGCACAAGGTCTATCCCGCAGCCGCGCGCGCGGCCCACGCAACAGGCTCCGTTGGGGTGGTATTCACCGTCGGAGCCTCAGGCCGAGTGATCAGTCATTCGATCACCCGTTCGTCAGGCAACTCGGCGCTCGATGGCGCGGTCCACGCAATGATGGCCGCGGTTCGCGCGCCACCACCGCCGGGCGGTATTTTCCGCTCAAGCACGACCATCAACTTCTCCCTGCGCTGAAATCTATCAAACAAAAAACTGGAGCCCAGATTCGATTCAATCGGATCGGGGCTCAAGCGCAATAATTGTTCTTCGATATAGACGCGAGGCTCAGCGCGAAACGACGTCGGTGGCCTTGTCGCGCTGGCAGACGATCTTGACATATTCCTGTCCTTCGCGCGGCTTGACGGCGGTTGCGGCAAGGGTTGTCTGCCCTAGAAATCCGCATCGCATTTCGTTCTCGGCATGCGGGCCGTAAACGACGTCAACCGCGTTTTTGGGCGTGCAATCCGAAGGATTGACGCCCATGGCGCAGACCAGAATCAAGACGGAGAATGGCGTCACGAACAACTCCAGTTTTTTACAGGTTACTGTCTCCCTTTGTCCGACCTGAGCCGCTCGGACGGTCAAGGAAGGGCGCAAGGTTTGATCGTCACGCCAATATGTTAGGGAGGCGTCACGGACGACAATTTGGGAGGAAGAGGAATGATGAAAAACTCTTCGCTGTCGGCCGCGACGCAGCTGAAACCTATTTGAAAACATGCGGGAATGCAGCCCCAAAGAGCGAGGGATGTTTTCCCGGGTCAAAAATTTAGTCAAAGAGGGTTAGACGCTCGCGCCAAAACGACGATATTTGGCAAGTTCGGTTCCGGCAGAATCACTGCAACAACTGGTCGATTGCCCGCCCCGCGCTTTTGGCTATGATGCAGCCTCGCGGCTGACGATTTGGAGACTTTTGAAATTGCGCGTTCTGATCGTTGACGATCACCCCATCGTCATATCCGGCTGCAAGGCCTTGCTCGCATCGGATCCGTCGATCGAGGTCGGTGACGCGGTGGACGGTATCAGCGGCTATTCCGCCTATTTCGCGTTCAAGCCCGATGTCGCCGTGATCGACCTCAATATGCCCGGCGTTTCGGGACTTCGAACTTTTGCGCCGCATTTTGCTGCGCGACCCCGATGCGCGTATCGTCATTTTCAGCATGAACGACGACGCTTTTTTTGCGGCGCGCGCGATCGAAGCGGGCGCGAAAGGCTATATCGCCAAGAGCGACGATCCCCTGCTTTTCATCAGCGCCTTGCGGCGCGTCGCCGAAGGGGGCGTCTATCTGCAACCCGAAATGGCGAGCGACGTCGCCTTTAACCGCACCGGGGCGGGACCGGGCAAGCTTGCCGGCTTGAACGCGCGCGAGTTGGAAATCCTGCGCCTGTTCGCGGCCGGTCGCAAGGTGGCGGAAATCGCCGATATCTTGAACGTTTCTCACAAGACCGCCGCCAATAACTGCACGGCGCTGAAACAAAAACTCGGCGCACGCAATTCGGTGGAACTCATCCGCATAGCGGTCGATTCGAAGCTCGCCTAAAAGGCCGAAAGCGCGCTTGGGAAGCTTTGCCTTACACATTCCCGCCGCACCACGCCTCTTTCGCGCCAACATCGCCCCCTTTTTTCGCCCCGCCTTGTCCATATCGCTCGCCCCGATCAAGAAACGATTGGGGCAGTCATGCGGCAGGGCGTCGAAGCGCTTTTTGGGGGCCGAAAACGAGCCGGTTCAAAATCAATGCTTGCGGCCTCGGCGGGGCTGGCAATGTCCCTGCTTGGAGCCACCGTCGCCAGCGCCGAGGAAATTCAGGGAACCGACCCGGCATCGCCCGGCCATTGGCAGATCGAGCAGAGATTTGGCTATTTAAGCACGTTCGAAGCCGCGCCTTCCGGGACGGCGGCCGGCACCGCATCCCAGCGCGCGTTCACCGGAGAAACGGAATTCAGTTACTCTCCGACCGAATGGTACGAAATCGCCTTGACGACGCCCTATGCTTTCGCCCGCGACAGCACCAACCGCTCCGACTACGGCACGCTCCAGAATTATGCTTTGCAGTCGGGCGGCTTCACCTTCAAGCAGACCTTCATTCAAGGGGACCGGGAGGAGCGCACCGTCTTCTTCGGCCTCGTCGCGCGCGCGATGTTCATGCCGCCTGGGACGATGGACCCGGATTTTTGGGTTCCCAACACAAAGGGCATCGGCGGCGCGCATGCGCCGCAATTCATCCAGGATTCCAGTGCGCATTTCGGCGCCATGTTCACGCCGATCGTCGGCGTCCACCTGCCGCAAGATTTTGAGATGATCTTCAACGCCAATGCGAGCTTCGCCATCGGGGCCCAAGGGTCGGCCCTGGAACCGTCGCTTCGCATTGTCAAGCGCCTGAGCGACACGCTCGACATCGGCATCGAGCACTTCGCCAACCTTGGCCCTATCGGCGAGGTGCTGCCGTTGAAACAGGAGACGCAGACGCTTTATGCGGTGGCCGACACCAAGTTCAAGGGGTTCGAGTTCAGCTTCGGCGCCGGCTATGGCTTGACCGCAGCGTCAAAGGGCCCCGCATTCAAGATGACGGTCGGAAAGGATTTTTGAGTCGGCCGCTATTCCTCGCGTTCCGAAATGCCCAATTTTCAATCGTTTGACTTTGCAGAAGGAGCAGCAGCCATGTTGAAACCGCTCATTTGGGCCTTCGGCCTTTCGTTCGCTTGCACGGCCGCCCTGGCCGACGACGCCAAGGGTCCCCGGTTCCTCAACCGGACAGGACAGACCGTCGTCAATCTGCAATTGGCGCCCGCCGGAACCAAAAACTGGGGTCCAAACCAATGCGCGCACGACGAAGAGGGTGAAGTCGATCACAATGAAAAGCTGACCCTCGTCGGCGTCAAATCCAGCCGTTACGACATGAAGATCGCCGACAAGAACGGTCGCATCTGCATCGCGAAAAATATTGAGGTGACAGAAGGGGTCCAGTTTTCCGTCAAGGAACAGGATCTGGCCGACTGCACCAAATAGATTTGGCGAGGCGCAGCCTCATCTGCGCTCAACCCGCTTCGCGTGACGTGGGATCCTTGGCGGGCTTTCGAAGCAAAACTACATTTTTGACGTTTTGATAAGGTACCAATTTCCGCCGCTCCGCCGCAGAGGAGGTATCCATGATGTTATCTCGACGTCCCTTGTTGATTGCCATTGCAGGGCTGATGGCCTTCGTCGCATCGCCCGCGGCCGCGGCCTCGCTTCCCCGAAGCCTCGATCCTGATAGTGATGGAACGATGGATCTGGCCGAAGCGAAAAAGGCCGCCATCGACCTGTTCGACAAGCTCGACCATAATCACGGCGGCACGCTCGACAGGCGTGAACTGCGCGGCCACCTGGAAAAGTCGGCCTTTACCGCCGCCGATAAAGACGGGGACGGAACCATGACCAAGGACGAGTGCATATCCCTAGTCGAGCAACGCTTCAACGCGGCCGATCGTGACGGCGACGGCACGCTCGGTGCCGAAGAACTTCGCAGCAAATCGGGCCGAGAGTTGCTGAAATTGCTGAAATAAGACAATCACGCGGCCGACCAAGACAAAAAAAGTGCCTGCTCACCGGGAGGAATGAGCAGGCTCAATGGATCGGCGCAAATTGGCGATCGCTGGGGTCAGAAGTCGAAACGCGCGCGCAATAGTCCGACCTGTTCGGCGTAACGGGCGCCAATGCGGCCATTATAGCTGACCTCGAAGGTCTGGCCTTTCCCGGGGACCGCGAAGCGCAGGGCCGCGCCGAGGTCGGCGAGATCGCGTGCCGGCGAGGGGCCAACCGCCTGGAAGGAGGTTCCCGCTCCGGCGAAGGAGGCCGTGACGACTTGCGCGGTGTTCAGGAACTCATGCCTCCAGATCGCCCGCGCCTCGAAAGCCGAGACGAAGGACTCGGAAAGCGTGAAGGGCAGGATGGCCTTTGCGCCGAGCCCGGACTGAAGCGAATTCGTGGTCTGGTCGGCGACATTGAGACCCGCGCCGGCGAAGCTCTTCTCATTATAGGCGTTCTGGTCGACATGGGCATAGGCCAGCGAAGCGACGGGAACCAGGCTGCCGAAGCTCGTCAGAACCGGACGGCCCGTTTCGACCTGGGCGGAATAGAGCATGCCCGAGCGCGAGGCGGTCGCTATGTCCGAGAAGCTAGCGAAGCTGATCGAGCGGCTGGACTGATAGTTCAGGCCGGACACCCCCGCGTCGGCGGTGACAAAATATTGGTTCTGGACCAGCGAGCCATAGACCAGGCCCTCGACCGTCTGGACCTTCAGGCTATTGTCCTTAAGGGTCGCATCGGGCGCGTTGCCCGCGGCATAGCCGACCGCCGCGCCGAGGCGCGTTCCCGGCGAGAATGAGTGGTCGACGCCGGCGATGAAGCCGAAGAAATCGGCGCGGTAGCCCGACACGCCCGCCACGGACTGCTGCGAGACGTTCGATTGGGCGATATTGGCCCAGACGCCATCGTCGGGTTTTGCCGCCGCAGGTCCCTTGGTGATGAGCCCTGCGTTTCCGACGAAATCGCGCGGTCCCACTTCTCCCGGCGCGGAGAGCGCGCCATAGAACGAGCTGTCGAGACGGCTCGAAATCTGGGTGGTGAAGAGATTGTTGAACGCCAGGGGGATCTGGATCGAGGCGCCATTGACGGAAGGCCGCAATTCCTCGGCGGCATTCCGCACGGCGCCCAGCGAAGTCAGCGCCTCCACTGCCGTTCCGATCGCCTGGACGTTGGCGTTGGAGCCGCCATAGGAGAGCAGATTGTTGAGCGTCGCGGCGCCGGCCTTCGAAATGCCCGGTATCTGACTGGCGTTGACGACGCTGGCGTCGAGCAGCAGCGAACCCGTGCTCGTATTGGCAGTCAGGGCGACAAGCGCGCCGCTGTTGGCGACGGTGATCGCCGAGGCGCCGGCGCCCGCAACCGAAGAGGCCAGTTCATAGACATCGCCGTTGCGGACGATCGAATTATACGTCGGTGTGATGGTCGTGGCGCCGGCCAGCGTCAGCTTGCCGCCGATCGAGCCGACATTGCTGGAATTGGGTGCGGCGGCGGTTCCGCCGGGACCGGTAACGGTCGTCGCCAGATTGGCTCCGGCGACCAGCGAAACGCCATTGGTCACAGTGACATTCGACGTGTTCAGATTCAGCGAGCTGAAATTCTGCACGCTGGCGAGATTGGTCACGCCGGCGAGCGTCAGGCTGTTCGAGCCAGTCCCATTGATCGCAGCGACATTGCCGGAAAAGCCTGTTCCGGTCAGTGTGATGGAATTGACCGAAGTCGCCTGGTCGAAGATCTTGATGTCGCCGCTGAATGTTCCCTCGTTTGTGAGGGTCAGCGATTGGCCACCGACGACGGTGGCGAGCTTCTTGGTCGTCGTGCCGCAACCAGCGTCAGTAGTGTTGGCGCCGGCGGCGGGGCAGGAATTGCCGTTGAAATCGGTTCCACCAGCGCTGACATAGGTTCCCGCGACGGTCCCGGAAGTCGGTTCCGAGAACACCACCTGGATCGGACGCTGGTCGACATAGACGCTGCCGGTCAGAGTGGCGCCGGCGGCGTTGTCGATCACATGGGTTCCCGAGCCGAGATAGAAGTTGCCGGAAATGGATCCGTAATTTTGGATATTGCTGTCGCGCGGTCCGGCGTTGCTGCTGGACGTC
Source organism: uncultured Alphaproteobacteria bacterium (assembly GCA_963710275.1). GTDB lineage: Bacteria > Pseudomonadota > Alphaproteobacteria > Rhizobiales > Beijerinckiaceae > Rhodoblastus. Next base: position 12,928 of record CAVPZS010000005.1, read on the forward strand.
GGCAAGTTCAACAAGGTCGTCGACGTCGGATTGGCGAAAGGATTGGTGCTGGAGCCGACGGCGGCGGCATAGACCAGAGGCGTAATATCGAGCGCGAGAATATCGCCCTTGATCGTCGCGCCCGCATTATTGGTCAGGGTCAGCGCCGAGGTCCCCTGCACCGTCACCGAGCCGTTCGGATTGGGCAGGACGATGGTGCTGTCGGGATTGGTGTTGGGCGCGGTGTTGTAATCCGTACCCGCCCAGGCGGCGATGGCCCAATGGCCCGCGGCGATCGTGTCGGTGGGAGTCCAGCTGGTATTGGCGATGGTTCCGGAATTGACGACGGTGGTGTCGGCGCGTCCGTAAACCACTGTCGCAAAATTGCCGGTCGCCAGCGCCTTGGCGCCGGCTTGATTGTTCAAAGTGAATGCGTTGGTGTTGTCATCGCTGTACATCGCAGCCATGTCGTTCAGAGTGTTGCCGCTGTACTTCGCCGCGGCCGTAGCCGGCGAACCGCTTGTCGGAGCCGAGAGATTGGCTGCGTTGAAAGCGCTGAAATAGGTCTGCGTGACCGAAAGCGTGCCGCTGTTGTTGACCGTGAAGCTGCTGACCTGGCTGTCGGAGTTAATCAGCTCAAGACGCGACGTCGAGATCTGATTGGTCGAGAAACCGAGCGATCCCGCATTGTTCAGCACAACATTGTTGACGCCGTTGCCGTCGATGCTTTCGCTGTTTGAATAATTGGCGGAGATCAGCCCCTTGTCGGCAAAGGACGAAGTCGAAGGATTAACCGCATTGATCACCGCAGTGCCAGTGAAATTGAGCGTGACCGTCGGCGGATTGGGATTGTAGCCGGGGTTGCTTGGATTGCTTCCTGCCGGAAATGCGGGGTTCGCGGGCGTATAGCTGTTGCCGCCGTTGACCGGCTGATAGGCGGCGGCTGGATCATAGATGGTAATGGGCATGCCGGAGCCAACCGCCAGGTTACCGCTACAATTCAGGGTCAGATTGTCGGCGCTGGCGGTGCAGCTGCCACCGGGAATGGCGAGAGACGGCTTGACGAGCGCGGTGGTCATCAGCAGCGCGACTGGCAGCGACGCAACGACGCGCCTGGCTTTGAACTCGAACATCCCCATGGGCCTTTCTTTTTGCTTTCGGCGCACAGCTTCCCGTTCCGGGAACGCATGGCGTAACCAGTCTCTGTTTTTTTGACGCGATTGCTCGGCCCGGCGCGCACCAAGCGCGACGGCTCCCCGTTTCAACCTTCGGTCATTTTGTCCGGACCAAATCACCCGGACCTTCAGACAGATCGCCCCTGCCCGGCCAAGCGTGGCTATTGCCTTGAATATGACAAATTGAGTCATTCACAAAGCAAAAAATGAGCTTTTTTCTCGGGAAAACGCACCAAATCAGTCGGGAAAATTTCCTGAAATGTATAGAAATACGCTTATGATGAATTGTGGTCGCTCAAAGCGAATAAATCGCGCCAAAGTGCTAAACGGTTTCTGATTCCGCAGCCGCCATACTCAAGGGAACCGCGGCCTCGACGAGAGCGCCACCCATTTTCGATGCGCCAAACGTCACGCTGCCGCGTAGTCCCCTGACCCTCTCCTGCATGCCCGTAAGGCCAATGCCTGCTGGCTTGCCAGGAAGGAAACCGACCCCGTCATCTTCAATTCTGACCCTTAGAATTGCCTCATCGGCTTTCCCGTCGATTTGAGAAAATACGATCTGTGCGTGTCTCGCCTTTGCATGACGGAAAATATTGGTCAGCGCCTCCTGGACAAGACGATAAAGAACGAGGCTCTCCCGCCGGTCCTGAACATGCAGGTCATCGGGAAACTCCAGATCCACATCGACGCTCGGGTCCGTTTCGCTCCATCCCTCGATGAGAACCCTGAGCGCGGGCTCAAGTCCCAGATCGTCAAGCGCCGGAGGGCGCAATCGCCGCAGGATTCGCCGGTTCTGGTCCTGCAAGGCCTCGATCTGCTCGCAGGTTGCGACCGCGCGGCGTTCAAGATCGACGAGCCCCTTTTCGCCGAGCGCCGACCTCGTCATCACCGCATTGGCGCGCAGGGCGAAAAGATGCGGCCCGATCTCGTCATGCAGTTCATGGGCGATCGTCCTGCGTTCCTGCTCCTGGACGTCCATCAGCCGCTGGATCAATTCCGCATTCGACGCCGAAAGGCCGCCCAGCGCCTCCGCCAGGGAGTTAAGCTTCTGGCAGAGATCAACGAATTCTGGCGACCCCTCGGGCTCCGCGCGCACCGAATAATCGCCGTCCCTCAGGCGCCCGAGCGCCCGGCTGTAATCGTTCAGCGGCCTCAGGGTGCGGGCCAGGATCAGGCTCGCGCCTATCAGCGCGGCAAAGGCGATGGCGCCACCGATCACGGCGAGTGTGCTGACATCCTGCCAGACTTCATTGACCTCGTCTGCCGGGTCGCCGGCAATCACAATGTCCCCAAGACGCCGACCATCGACAATGGCGGGAAAGATTGAAACGCTGTTGCGCGCACCGACGAGCGAGTAGAACCAGCGCGGCGCCGCGAGTTTGTTTTCGTCGGGTGCGATCTGCGCCGCCGCGAGGCTGCGGCCATCCCCCGTGAACGTAATGCGCACATGCCGCAATTCGCCGAGACTGCCGATGAACTGCCGCAAGCTGGCTTCCGGGTTTGCGGCTCCCTGCAAATTGGCTAATGCCGTGACGGCGAATTCCTTGGAAATTCGGGTCATCGCTTCCCCCTCTGCCTGAACCCGCGCGCTCGCCGTCACGACCATGCGTCCAATGTCGGCAGCAAGTCCGAGGAAGAGCAAAAGCCCGAAAAGAAGGTCGATTCGGATTTTAAGCGACATAGATAAACCTGCATCTGAGGGTGAACCAACGAAAACTCGACCGCGCTCATGGCCTAAGTCAACCGAGGCATGGCGATTGACTGCGACGATATCACCAATCATCCTGAGTTTCTGTCAGGCGCCGAATTGGAGGGCAAGTTGCGCGTTCTTATCGTCGATGATCATCCGGTTGTTGTTTCCGGTTGCAAGGCGCTGCTCTCGGGCGAGGCCGATATGGAAGTCTTCGAAGCCGGCGACGCGGACGCGGGCTTTGAGGCCTTCGTCGCGTACGCTCCTGATATTTCATTGGTCGACATCAATCTACCGGGAGCATCGGGGTTTGAGCTGACCCATCGCATCCTGAGCGAGGCGCCGGACGCGCGGATCGTGATCTTCAGCATGAACGACGATCCAGCCTTCGTTGGGCGGGCGCTCGATGCGGGGGCCAAGGGCTTTATCGCCAAGAATGACGATCCGTTGCTGTTCGTCCCGGCCTTGCGACAGATCCTTGGCGGAGGAACCTATCTACCGGCCGCTCTCGCCCAAAAAATGGCCCAATCGCGCTCCAGCGATCCCTTGTCCAGCCTTTCCCCCCGCGAAATGGAGATCGTCCGCCTGCTCGCCGCCGGCGACGACATGGGAGCGATCGCCAACAAGCTCGGCGTCTCCTACAAGACCATCGCAAATAATTGCACGGCGTTGAAAAACAAAATCGGCGCTAAAAGCTCCGTAGATCTCATGCGAGTAGCGCTGGAAGCCCTTTCGCAATGATTGGCGTGGCCATTCGTCGCGGCGCCGGCCGATTTGCCGTTGCGGAGCGATAGTTGATAATGCACTGCACAAAGCCTAGCTTATGAGCGATTCTGAAAGGAGAACGCTCATGTTTGATCGTCGTTCATTGATTGCCGCGGCAGGCGCACTGATGATGGCCGCTCCGGCGATGGCCGCGGGAATTCCGAAGTCGCTCAATCCTGACAAGGATGGGACACTTGATCTTGACGAAGCCAAGAAGGCAGCTGGCGCGCTCTTCGACAAGCTCGACAAGGATCACGAAGGCACGCTCGACATTCGTGAATTGCACGGACGGGTGACCAAGGCCGACCTTGCCTCCGCCGATCCGGACAAGGATGCGACGCTGAGCAAGGATGAATATCTCGGGGTCGTTGATGCGCGCTTCAAGGCCGCCGACAAGGACGGCGACGGGACCCTTACGGCAAAGGAGCTTCATAGCAAGGCCGGCAAGGCGTTGCTGAAATTGCTGAAGTAAAAAGACGCGGCGATCGTCAGTCGGCTCGATAGATTGATGATCGCCCCGCATCGTTGGCTTTCCAGCGGCCGGCCATCGAGGCCGATTTGACCCCTTCGGGCCATGCCTCAATCCATCTGAAGCCGTCGGAAGACATGATCGGGAGTAATCGGGCCGAACAGCCGGTCGCTGGCGCCCATCTACGATGGCGCGGCGCCACAACCGGACCAGCGATTCGATGATGATCGCGCTTGCCGACCTGGCCGGATAACAGTCGTGCGAAGCTGCGGCCATAGCGAGAGCCGCCGAACGCAGTGATGGGTTCGAGTTCTGTCGAACCTGTCCACAAAGGACCGCACCGTTTTCGGCTCCTCCGGTTAGGGCTCAGAAAAGAAAGATTTTCTCTCGATCAGGTTGCGGGAGGGATATAGTCCCATGGCGAGATGTCCGGCGTTGAAGCGCTGGTCGTCGGCGCAGATGGCTCTCGTCAAAACAAGTGCCGTTATAACAATTTAATATGGAGGTTCGTGATGGAACGCCGTGAGTTCATCGCCTCGATGGGAATTGCCGCCGCCCTCGCGTCTGCATCCCAGGCTTTCGCCGAGACGGCCGACGCGCCGGCCATGGCCATGCACAGCATGCATCCCGCCAAATACAAGGCCTTGCAGGACGATTGCGGCCATTGCGTCGCGACCGCCAACGATTGCCTGCGCCACTGCATTGGCATGCTGGCGATGCAAGACTTCAGCATGACCGGCTGCATCAATACGGCCTATCAAGTCGTGGCGGCCTGCGGCGCGCTTCAGGCCCTCGCCGCGGTCAATTCGCCGCAGGTTCCCGCTTTTGCCAAGGCCACTGCCGAAATCTGCGCCGCCTGCCAGAAACAATGCGAGAAATATCCAGACGTAGCCGAATGCAAGGCCTGCGCGGACTCTTGCAAGGCTTGCAGCGCGGAATGCCAGAAAATAGGCGCATGACAGCAGACCTGGTTTGATCCAGACCCATTGACATGGCGGCGGTGGACGGCTCTCTTATCCGTATGCTGGACCGATTGCGCCATTCGGGATGGAAGCCGCTCGTCGCCGCGCTTTATGCGGTTGCGATGCTGACTCTCGGCTTTGCCCATTCGCAAGCCAGCATGCCAACCGCATCAGGCGCTGAAGCGGCGTCCCTTGAGGCAGTCGCTTCTGTTCTGCCGGATGGGTCCTCGACGCCAATCTGCGGCCAGTCCCGTTCCGGCGCTCCAGGCCAACGCCATGGCGGTGCGCCTTGCGACGCCTGTTCGCTGACAGCGGCGCCCGGCGCCATCCCGAACCCGCCGGCTCTGCTTGATGCGCTGCGGCTGGCGTCGAAGTTGCTCGCCGTCCGCGCCATCAACTCCGTCGCCGAGACGGCGGCGCTTGAACCGCAATCTCGCGGACCTCCCCTGCTTTCCTGACATCTTTCGTCTGTTCGGACACCGCTCCCTCACGACGTTTTCGTCGCGCGATGGGCCGTCCGAAATCGGCAACTCGTCGCGCTTGGACTTTGACGCCCGCGACACAGCTTCCTCTCTGCCGGAGACTGGATATGGAATCAGGTCTGATGATCTCGCGCGAATTTGCTGTCGACACGCCCGCTGCGCGCACACGTTTTGAAACAAGACGCCGCGACAATCTTCTCAAATTTCCCGTCCCGGAAACCGCGAAGTTCGTGTCCCGCGACGAAATTTTCGCGGCAGGCGAGGCCGCCACGGAATTTTTCCAGATTGTGGAAGGCGTTGTCATGGTGCTGCGCCATCTGCCCGGCGGTCGCCGCCAAATTCTCGACATTGCCGGCCGCGGCCGCTTCATTGGCCTGACGGCTGGTGGCGACCACGATTGCACCGCCGTCGCGCTCCGGGAAACAATGGTCTTCCGCCATCCTCGCTACGGAGCACAGGCGCCAACGCTTTCCAATGCCGCCGACCTGCCAAAAATCATGTGCGAGGAAATCCATCGGCTGCGCGATCTGGCGACTTCGCTCGGCCGCAAGACCGCCGTCGAGCGTCTGGCGGGCTTTCTCGTCGCGATGATCGACGATGGCGCGGACGACGGGCCCGTCTCGATGATCCTGCCAGTGTCGCGTCAGGAAATCGCAGACCATCTCGGCCTGGTGATCGAGACGGTCTGCCGCAACCTCACTGCGCTGAAACGAAGGGGCTTCATCCGGGTCGACGGTAATTTTGGCATGACGGTCGACGATCCCGAGGCCCTGCGGCTGATCGCGGCGGGATTTTCTATGGAAGATCAGGCGTGTGACAAAAAGGTCAGCCGTCGATCATCGTGAATGGACCCATACTCCTATCAACCTTGTGCCTGGTGGGTGGAGAAACTAGAAAAAGGCCAATTCGCTTGAAGCGTCGCCAAAGAGTTCGGGAGAACTGGAATATGAACAGGCTATTGGGCGTGCTGGCTTTCGCGCTTTTATTCGCGTCTCGGACCTGTGCCCAGACTGCGCCAGCGGCGACCAGCGAATTGAACCTGGCTCTTCACGAATTGTCCCCATGGACCATGTTTTTGGCGGCGGACATTCTCGTCAAGGCGGTCATGGTCAGCCTCGCCTTCGCCTCGCTCCTGACCTGGACGATCTTTTTCGCAAAATGGGCCATGATCGGCCGGGCGCGAAGGAGTTTGACCTCGGCGCTCAACCATGTCGCCAAATTTCGCGCCTTGTCAGAAGTGGCGCAAGAGCCCTCGGCGAAAGTGGAAGTCCTTGAGAGCCTCTTGAGCGCGGCCAAGGAAGAGATGGCTCATTCCGGGCCGGACGCCAATCCCGGCGATATCAAGGATCGCGCCGCTTCGCGTTTTGCGGAAATCTCCAGGGCGGAAAGCCGCTCTGTCCGCGAGGGCATGGGCGCGCTCGCCACGATCGGATCGACCGCGCCTTTCGTCGGCCTGTTCGGCACGGTCTGGGGCATCATGAACAGTTTTATCGGCATTTCGAAGCTTCAGACGACCAACCTTGCCGTGGTCGCGCCAGGCATCGCCGAGGCTCTGCTCGCAACGGCGACCGGCCTCGCCGCCGCCATTCCCGCCGTGATGATATACAATTTCCTGGCGAGGAGGATCAGGGCCTATTCCGATCTGGTCGGCCAGGCCTCCGGCGCCGTCGCGCGATTATTGTCGCGAGAAATCGAAAGGGCGCCCGGCGCGCGCGAAAATTCGCGCGGCGGAGTGAGCATGGCGATCCAGAGCGCCTATTCCGACGACGAGGACGACGTCGAGGATATCCACGACATCAACGTGACGCCGTTCATCGACGTCATACTCGTTCTTCTCATCATTTTCATGATCGCGGCGCCATTGTCGACGGTCGACGTAGCGGTCGATCTGCCCTCATCGAGCGCCGCGCCGCCGAAGCGGCCGGACAAGCCGATCTATCTCACGATCAAACCCGACCTGACGGTCTCGATCGGCGAAGCGCCGGCGCCGCGAGAAAGCCTCCTGACGGCGCTCGACGCCGCGACGGCGGCCGAGGCGGCAAAGGACAGCCGTATCTTCATTCGCGCCGATCGCGCAGTGGCCTATGGCGAACTGATGAATGTGCTCGAAATCCTGCGGATCGGCGGCTATCGCAAGGTGTCGCTGGTCGCCCAGGAAAAGGCGCCCGAGCCCAACGCGCGGCCGGGCCGCGTCGCGCCGTGACCCCGGTGGTTTCGGACGCAGCGGCGGTCGCCCCGGCTCGGCCCGTCGCCCCAGGTCGGCTGGGCGACCCGGGTCAATGGAGCTCTCGCCGGGTGTGGGCGGTGGCGGCGGCGGCTGCGCTCGCCCTGCATCTGTCCTGCGCGGGGCTTGGAGCCTGGGTTCTGTCCGGCGACGATCCCGATCCCGAACTGGGCGGCCCGGCCATTGAAATTGGCGTCGAACTGCTGGCGCCGCGCGGGGAGACGATCGACCTTCCGCCGGGTCCCGAAGCCGATGAATCGGCAGTGGCGCCGGAGGCGGCGGCGCAGAAAATGACGCCAGACCCAGCCGATCTTCCCAAAGCCAATCGGGTCGAGACGGACGACCCGGACCGGCAGGTCGCCATGGCCGAGCCGCAAAAGCCCAAGCACGAAATCGACCCCAGGCCTGCCGTTCAATCCCTGCCGTCCGTCGCGTCTGTCGCATCCGAAGCGACGGCAACGCCGCATTCGGAAAGGCTGGAGGCTTCGCTCCGCTCGGTCGCCCCGGCGCAGGGCTCCGGCGAGAGCCCCGAACGGATCTTCGCGAGCTGGCGCAAGGAATTGCTGGCCCATCTCAACCGGCACAAGCGCTACCCTCGGAACCCGGACGCCGTCCATGCCGAAACCCTGGTGGAACTGGCGATCGACATGGACGGCCGGGTGACAGCCGCCAATGTCCTGAAGGGTTCCGGTTCGGCGGCCTTCGACGAGGCGGCGCTGGCGATGATCCATCGCGCCGATCCCGTCCCGAAACCTCCGCCGATCGTCGTTCGCTCCGGTTTGCGTTTCGAGCTGCCGGTGATTTTCCGCGCCAGGAAGGCCGCTCCCTGAACACGCCGGCGCTCCGCCTCCCCGCGCTCGAATGTTGCAATTCCGCCACAAGCGCGGCGATTGCGGCGGAATAGCCGCCTTTTGACCTTGGGGGATATCGACGGCGGTCGAGACAAAGTGTTACGGAATCGTCAAGGGGTGGACCAGATCTTGGAAAATCGTCGGACAAAAGCGGCGCTTCCGGTCTTTTTGATCGCTCTGCTGGCGTTTATCTGGATGCCGGCGGCGGCGAGCGTGGCTATGGGCGCAAGCCAGGCCAATGCGCCCGGAGCCGCTCCGATCTGCCAGCAGAACACCCTGCTTGACCGGCGCGGCGACGCGCCGTCCAGCCCCCTTCACAAGACCGACTGCTGCGTTTTCTGCCATTTCGTCTCCACGGGGGCGGCGCTGCCGCCCCCGTCGGCCGAGATTCGGGCGCGGCTCGGGCGCCCCGTTCAAATCGCCTGGACGCACGCCCATGTGACGGCGCCGCCCGACGCCCGGCGCCCTCCATCGCAGCCTCGGGCCCCACCGAAGTCCAACATCGCCTGAACGTTTTCTCGTCAGATGACGCCCTTTTGGCGCCTGTCTGCGAAAGCTCACGATGTTCTCAGTACGATCGGTCGCGGCGCGAAGCCTGTATCTTCGAGCGCTCGTCCGGCGGACTGTCTTCCCCAAAAAGGTTTTCGTCATGTCCCGACATTATTTTCTGCGCCGCTCGACGGCGCTTTGCGCGATCATGCTGGCGGCGACCGGAGTCGCCAGCGCGCAACAGGCGCCCGAACCGCCGGCAGCCGCTTCGCCTCCCGCCACGCCCGCCCCGGCGGCTGCGCCGCAGACCGGCGCCGCGCCCGCAAGCAATCCGCCCGCAGCCGCGCCGCCCCAGCCCGCCGGACGGCTGTCGCCGGTCGTCGTCGAAAAGCCGGTGCAACATCACCTGAAGCCAAAAAATCCGGCGCCGCGGCCGAAATCGGCAAGCCTCGTCCACAGAAGAACGACAGTCGCGCGTCGCGCCCCCACGCCACAGGCGCGCCCGCAACCTCCTGAGAGGCAGGCGCGCCCCCAAACTCCGGAAAGGAAGGAGCTGGCGACCTCGCTTGGCGCCTATAATCCGGCGCTCGACTTGCCCAACCTTCAGCTCCCGCCGGGGACGGCGCTGACGACGGCGGGACCGGTTGACGGCTATCACGCACTGTCGGCCTTCTCGGCCACCAAGACCGCGACGCCGATCGAGCAGATTCCGCAATCGATCCAGGTGATCCCGCAAAGCGTCATCGCCGGGCAGAACAATGTCACGGTCACCGAGGCGCTTCAGAATGCTTCCAACGTGCAGGGTACGAACTCCCTCGCCATCGCCACGACGGGTCTGACGGGTTCGACGACCATCCGTGGTTTCCCGGCGCAGTACTGGCTTGACGGTCTGGCCGTCAATTATTCTGAAGGCGACCTGCAAACGCTGTCAAACGTCGAGCGCATCGAGGTGCTCAAAGGCCCCAATGCGATCCTTTATGGCGGCGGAGTTGGTTCGCCGGTTGGCGGCGCCTACAATGTCGTCTCGAAACTACCAACCGACAAGGCGAGTGTGGAAACCGGCGTTACGGGCGGGACCAATGCTTATGTGCAGCCCTATTTCGACATCAACCAGCCGCTCAACGCCGACAAGACCGTCCTGTTCCGCTTCACCGGCGCCTATACGTCGACGGACAGTTTCATCAATGAGCTGCATCAGAACCGCTATTCGCTGAACCCGACCCTGACAATCACCGACAAGTCCGACACCACGCTGACAATTCAGGGCAACTTCTCGCGCTTCGAAGAAAAAGCTTACGAGGGCTTGCCCGCGGTTGGAACCGTCGCCGGCAATTTCCGCATCAACCCCTACATGTTCATCGGCAATGTTCCGATGAGTTATACCGAGGTCAATGGCGTCACGGCGACATTGGATCACAGGTTCAATTCCATCTGGTCCTTCAACATGAAGGCGCGCTTTTGGATCAGAGCTACGACCAGAGGTCGCAATCGACCGTCAGCGCGACGCCGGACGTCGCGGCTCCTTCCACCTGGAGCTTGCAGAATGTCGACGTGGCCGCGCATCAGCGGGAGATGACGATCAACCCCAACTTGCAGGCGCGGTTCGACCTGGGACAGAGCAAAAACGTCTGGCTCCTCGGCGCCGACTACAGCCACGTAACGGACGTCGGCCACATGTTTGGCGATTATGGCGTCGTGGCGCCGGTCGACCTGCTGAACGCCCCCGTTTTCCCGACGCCCTACACCACTCCCAACCCGGCCTCCCCCACATTTGCCGCCTATACTCAAGAAAACAGCGTTTACGTGACGAAGGGCGTCTACAGCCAATTGCAGTCGACCCTGTTCGACAGGATCCACCTGCTCGGCGGCTTGCGGTTGGCGAGCATCAACATCGATTATCTCGAAAACTATCCTGCGGCTGCCCTCGGCGCCTATATGCCGACGAAATACGTGAGCGATGCGACCAGGGTCCTCCCCCGCGCCGGGGCCGTCGTCGATCTCCTTCCCGGCCTGTCCGTTTACGGAAGCTACAGCGAGGGAATGATGTGGACGCCCCAAACTCAGGTGGCCGTCACGATCGCCCCAGAGACATCGCAGGAGAGCGAGGCGGGCTTCAAGGTCAAACTCGGCGACCAGCTTACCGGCACGGCCGCCGTCTTCGACATTCAACGCCAGAATGTGCCTGCTTTGACCGGCGTGGGCGTTGCCGTCCTGTCGGCCCAGGAATCGCGAGGCTTCGAGACCGACCTCATCTGGCAGCCCAATGAGAAATGGAAGTTCCTGGCGAATTACGGTTACACCGATGTCGTGTTCTCCAATTCAAACACCGGAACCCCCAAGGGCAATACGGTCCCCGGCGTGCCAAGAAATTCCGGCCGCCTGTGGGCCAATTACGCTTTCGACGGCCAATTCAAGGGCTGGAACGCCGGCGCCGGCGTCTACCTCGCGTCCTCGCAGTTCGTCGACAACGCCAATCTTTACAAGACGCCGGGCTATTATACGGTCGACGCGAAACTTTCCTATGAAACGGCAAATTACACGGCTTCGATCAACGTCAAGAACTTGACCAACGAGAAGTACTTCGTGCCTTATGCCTGGTTCGGAGGTCAGGTGGCGCCGGGCGATGGCCGGTCCTTCTATGCCAAGATCGCCTACAAATTCTGATCGCGGCCACGGCAAGGAGCAAACCAATGCCAATGACACGGCGGGAACTCAGCGCGCTTGCAATCGCAATGGCCCTGTCGGGGATGAAACCCTCGAGCGCCATGGCGCAAGGAGAAGCCCAAACTCCCGGGCACGACATGTCGGGGCTCCCCCCGACATGGTACGGCTCGGAGAAGATTGCCTTCCTGGCCTATCCAGGCTTTGCGTCGCTCGATCTCGCCGGGCCGCATTTCATGCTCGGCCAGTTGATGGGGGCGACGCCATTCGTCGTCGCCAAATCGCTCGAGCCTGTCACCGCCGATCCGAAGCTCAGGGTCATGCCGGATCATACATTCGAAACCTGTCCCGCCGATCTCGACATCATCTGCGTGCCGGGCGGCGGCGAGGGAACGCTCGCCGCGATGCGGGACGAGGCGACGATCAACTTTCTCAAGGACAGGGGCGCGCGCGCGCGCTTCATAACCAGCGTCTGCACCGGCTCGCTCATTCTCGGAGCCGCCGGGCTGTTGCAAGGCTATCGCGCGACGTCCCACTGGATCGCGCGCGATGCCTTGCGCGATTTCGGCGCCGAGCCGGTCGACGCCCGCGTGGTTGTCGATCGCAACCGCATCACCGGGGCCGGCGTAACCGCAGGGCTCGATCTGGGGCTGGGTCTGGTGGGCAAGCTGCGCGACAGACAATATGCCGAAACCGTGCAGCTTCTGGCTGAATATGCCCCGGAGCCGCCGTTCCAGGCGGGAACGCCATCGACTTCGCCTCCGGCGAACGTCGAAATGTGCCGAGCCATGTTTGTCAGCTTCCTTGAGACCGTGCGGACGATCGCCGCGAATGGTCAGCACATCCGGAAGTGAACGACCGGCGGCTTCCCGGATTTTTTCGCGCCCGCCGCCCTGCGCGTCATCGGCAGCGGTTGATTTCGAACATTCACGCCACGGGAATCGCCTCGCCCGGGCGCATCCCTTCGCTTTCCTTTTGCGCCACGGCGACCTGCATGCGCGACCCCGCGGGCGCGCATAAAATGGTTCCTGGGCGAGGATCGAAGCCGCCCATCCAGCAGGCCCATTCCAGCGCGATCAGCGCGCCCTTGATCCGCGGCAGGGCCGCCAACACAAGATGCAGGCCAATCGCTTCGCAGATGGCGACCTCCGCCCAGAGCGGAGGTTCGACCACAAGCTCCAGCAGCCAGCCGTAAAGACAGACGATCGCCATCGCGAAGGGGATCGCGAAGAGCGCTGCGGCCGCGCCGGGCGATGCGTGATGAAGCGCTTCGTTGCATTGCGGGCATTTGGCATGGGGCTTCATCCAGGCCGCGTATAGCCTGCCCTTGCCGCAGGAAGGGCAAAGCCCCCGATAGCCTCGCACCAGCGCCCGCATGGCAGGACGGGGCGGATTGAAACCATTGCCGGGATAGACGGTCAGAAGCATCGATCGGGTCATTCTCGAACAGTCCGGAAGTGGGGCGTTCAACCGTTCGGACCGAAGCCGAGCAGGAACCGAAGCTTTTTCAGGCTGACGGCGCGATCTTCCTGATAGGGGATCACTCCGGCGAACCGGCCTTCGCCATCCATCAGATAGACCATGGCGGTATGATCCATCGTGTAGCCGCCGCCTTCGAGCGGGACCTTGCGGTAGTAAACCCTGAAGGATTTGGCGATGGCGGCGATTTCCTCCGGCGTTCCCGTCAGCCCCGTGACTTTCGGCTCGAACGAACCGAGGAAGTCGCGCAAGACCGCCGGCGTATCCCGTTCGGGATCGACGGAGACGAAATAGAGATGGAAATCCTTGGCCTTGTCGCCAAGCTCGTTGAGGAGCGCGGACATGTCCATCATGGTCGTCGGGCAGATTTCGGGGCATCGGGTGAAGCCGAAGAACACCCCATAGGGCTTGCCCTTCAGCCGTTCGCTATCGAGGATCTCCCCGTCTTGCGACATCAACCGGAACGGCCCGCCGATGGCGACGGCGGGCGCCTGCTCCCTTCCGAAGAAGGATGCCGCGACAAGGACGGCCGGCAGCACGAACGCCGCGAGAATGAGAACAAGCAGGGTTTGGCTTCTGCCGGGCGTCATCGAGAGGCCTCATTCACTGTGGTGCGGGTGGTCCATCGGCATTGCCGGGGCGCCGACCGCCTCGACCTTGTATTCGACGGGAACGGTTCCGGCCTTTTCAAAAGTCAGCGATCCCTTGACCGTCTCGCCGGCCGTGAGCGGCTGTTTCAGTTCCATCAGCATGATGTGATAGGAGCCGGGCTTGAGTTCGACGGCGCCGCCGGCCGGAATTTCCAGGTCCTTGACCGCGCGCATTTTCATTACGCCATCGACCACGCTCATCTCGTGGATTTCGACCCGGCTCGCCACCTCGGCGCTCGCTGCCACTAGACGATCGGCGCCGGCTCCGGCGTTCTTGACGGTCACATAGCCCGCGCCGACCGCGGCGCCGGGCGAAGTCGCGCGCGCCCAAGCATGTTCGAGGGAGATATCGCCGGCCAGGGCCGCCGACGAGGCGAAAAGAACGCCGAAGGCGGCGGCAAGAATGGTCTTCCTCATGGGTTGGCTCCTTCTAAGGGTTGCGTGGACGATCAAATTTGTTCGCATGCCGCCGCCGCAGGCAGGAGCGGCAGGCGCTTCTCGCGGTAAACGCGAGGTTCTCCACCAGCGTCTCGGATCGCCGCTATCAGTCGATCGTAGAAGGCTGCGCGTTCGGCAGGCGACAGGTCGCGCGCCACCTCGACCCGCTGCTGGCGCAAGCGCAGCCACACATGCAGGCAGCCGTAATCCGGATCGTCCTCGCGCTCGATATTCAGCCCGAAAATCCGCAATCCGGTCCTGGCGAGGATTTTTACGCCGCGCGTGCGCGTGACCGTGACAAGGCCGCCGCCGATGACAATCCGTTCGGCGCCGGTACGCCCCCTGCGAAATAGGGCGACAGCCAGCAGGAGGAAGAGCCCGTCGAAAGCGAAAAAAACGCCGATCACCCAGTGACCAAGCAGAATCACTGCGCCCTCGATGAGGCAGAGCGCAGCCAGAATGGCAATGACGAAAACGGCGAAGCCGTCAACGCCGAGGGAATCATGGGGGACCAGTCTCGCGTCAAGCGAGACGGACACGCCGTTGGGCGGGTCGGCGACAACAGACAGGGAGGACATGGGCGTTCCGTGAGCAGCGTCTCGATGGCAGGCGAGACATGGGGCAAGGCGCGGCCGCAGTGAGCGACGCCGGCTTAGACCAGTGCTGTCAGGAAACGAGGAGGACCACGAGAATTGGGCGCGCGCGTGGGCGCTGCAATCACGGGTTCGACAAGAAGGACAGGCTCGACCGTCGCGATAAGGCGCGGTGCGCCGAGAATGGGCGGCGCAGCCAAGACGAGGCCCGGCGCATGCGAGACCAGGCAGGCGTCGCAAGTCGCAGAGGAATGGCCGTGGGCGGGCTCATTACCCTGCCCCGAGCCGCAAATGTCCGGCAACGAGCCGTCCGGCAGGGCGAAAGCGGCCAATTCGACGCGGCTGTCGGACGAAGCGACCAAGGGCTTGTGTGCAAGCCCAAGCGTCAGCGCCGCCACTGCGTAAAGTACGGCGACGATCGGCCTTAATCTGATTTGGCGCATACAAGCCAGCATGGTCGGCAAAGACCTCACCCTGCATGCTGTTGTCAATTGCGCCACATCAATCCCCGGATCGTCTGACCGCTGGCGGGCGCGGGCGCGTCGACCGGCGTCTCGCGCTCATTTAACCACCAGGATGCCCGCCGGCGCGGCAGGATGGAAGTCGTCGAAAAACGTGTATGCGCCCGGCGGCAGGGAGCGGAAGGTCAAAATTGTCTTTCCTCCTGACGCGATAATCTTTTCTTTGCGCAGCTCCATGCTTTCGAATTCTACGGCGGCCGCCCCCGAATTGGCCACTTCCAGGCGAAGCACCGGCGCGGCGGATGTCTCGATCCGCGACGGCGTAATGACCCCGTCATTGAAATCAATGCCAAGCGTTACGCCGTCCTCGGCGTGCGCGCTCACCAAGAGAAGAGCCGTCGCCAGCGCGGCGCCGCACAAGCGCGAAATCGTCATCCCTCAATTCCTTTCCGCCTTGGCGGATAATCCGCCCTCCATGCCCTTGTCGGTCAGCGTCTGCAAGAATGCGACGAGAGCGTCAATGTCTCTGTCGCTCAGATGCGGGCGCTGCCCGAGCTTGCGGTCATAGGGGACTTTCTCTGTGTCGGGATTATTCCGCGCTTCGGCAGGGAGATCGTTGAACTTTTCCGCCGCGCCGCCAATTTTGGGAAACCAGCGACCGGGATCTGTGTCGCGCGTGGCGTAAAAGGCCACGGCGTCACGCAGCGACGTCACGGCGCCATTGTGGAAATAGGGGCCGGTAACGGCAATGTTGCGCAAGGTCGGGGCCTTGAAGGCGCCGCACAACGATTTCAGCTCGACGCCCTGGGGAAGAAGTTGATCCAGGCCGGGCCGCGCGCAAAGGCCGAGATCGTAATGACCGGCGTCTGCATTGGCGGGAATGGTCTTGTTGCGTGGAACGCCAAGCACGCTGTAAGAAAAATCGGTGAAAAGCCAGTCGGTCGGGTCTTTCGAGCCGGGCTTGCCGGCATGGCAGTCCGAGCAATTGCTCTTCTTCGAATCGATGAAAATCCGGTAGCCGCGCTTTTCCAGCGCGCTTAGCCGCACCTTGCCGCGCAAAAAATCGTCGAATTTTGACGAGAAAGGCGCGAAACGCTCCGAAGATTCGTAGGCCGCCAGCGCCTTGGCGAATTTGCTCCAGCCGTTTTTTTGATCGTCAAACACGTCAGCGCCCAGAACGCCCTTCGCGAGATCAGCGTAGGACCCAGCCTTGATCTTCCCGACCACGGCGTCGAGCGAGGAATTGTTCATCTCCAGCGGGTTCAGCAAAGGGCCGGAGGCCTGGTCAGCCAGGTCGGCGGCGCGGCCATCCCAGAACTGCCCGCCGCGCGGCTCCAGCTTGACCTTGCCGTCGTCCTCATCCTTGTAGAAGCCGAAGGGCGGAGAAAAGGCCTTGTACATGATGGTCGGGGTTTTCCGGACGCCGAACTGGTCGGGGCGGCTGCCCAAAGCCACCGCGGCGATTGGCGAATTGTGGTTGCCTTGGAAGGCGTGGCGCGGATCGTGGCAGGCGGAGCAAGAAATGCCCTGCGGCTCCGACAAGGCGGCGTCCTCGAAGAGCCTTTTCCCGAGCAATTGAAGGTTGGACAGGAGCTTTTCGTCTTCGGCGCGCGCTATCTCCGCCTTCACATTAAAAGCCGGAGCGAAGGCCAGCGCCGCGACCAAGCCTAAGCGAATAAATTTTCGGTCTCCTGCGCCGCCTTTTTGTTGGGCTCCGTGCACGATCATTGAAAACACCCCTGAACGCCTTTGGTTGAACAGGGCTCCATGAATGCGAGGCGTGGGGCGGGCGGCAACTCGAAAACGACAATTTATAAGCCTTCTAATTTGCGCAGACCGGTCACGATACCGCTACAGATCCACGGCTATAGCCGCCGGATAGGCTTTCCTCGCCGTCATCGGCTTGCGCTTGCGCGCCTGGCACAATTGTGCCGGCACGCCGCCCGGATAGTCGTAAGTCAGGCCGTGAGCTTCAAGCAGGGTCATGCCTGCAAGGTGCGGTCGATGTCGGCGAAATCCCAGGCCTCGACCTTGCCATTGGAATAGCCGAACAATAGCCCAGCCAATCCAGAACAATGCCGTCAATATTGCTGAGCCGGTTGGATTATTCACCAACCAGAAGACCTCGCGGATGGGGCGCCATTGCCACGGAGCCGACCTCGGCCTCGGTCACCGGATCGCCAAGCTAAAACCTGATGGGGCGGGGGAGTTCCTTGACTATTGTTGTCTCGCGAAAATTTGAGGTGAGCGCGACGCCTTCCGTTAGAGCCCAGCGAACGTAATGGAATCCCAGCGCCGGAACGTTTTCAGCTCAGCTCGCCAATATGCTTTTGCGAATAGAGCGGAAGACCGATCTGTTTGATAAGTTCAAGCTGGGTTTCGAGGAAATCAATATGTTCCTCCTCTTCTTTGGCGATGTCCTCGAACATGTTTTTGCTGACGCGATCGTTGATCGATACGCAATAGGCCGCGGCTTCCAGATAAAGCGAACGCGCCGCCAATTCTGAGGCCAGGTCCAGCTCGATGATTTCCTGCACTGTCTGACCAATCGTCAAAGGATTGAGTTCCTGCAAATTGGGGAAGCCTTCGAGGAAAAGAATGCGGTCAGTGAATTTATCAGCGTGCTGCATTTCCTCAATAGATTCTTCGCGCCATTTTTTGGCGAGGCCATTAAAGCCCCAATTGGAAAGAATCCTGTAGTGCAACCAATATTGGTTGATGGCGGTCAGTTCGCTGCGCAAGCCGCGATTGAAATATTCGATGACTCTTTCGTCTCCGCGCATGAACGTCCCCTATAAATCACGAATTGAACGGACGTCTGGTCGCGACGTCATTCAGCGGCGGCAAGTATGCCGGACGCCACCGACGCCCGACCGACCGCCGCATTCGTCAAGGATAGGTCAGCAGCGCCCGCCTGGTCCAGCATAGATTGGATAGCCCGCACGCAACGCCCGCATTTCGGCGGGCGGCCCAGACTGCGATACACGTCTCGCGCATTGCGCGGACATGAGCCGCAGGGTTTTTTGCAGGAACGAACGTCCGCGTCGGAAATGACGTTGCAGGAGCAAATGATCATTCGATTGCTCGACCTTCGATTGTCTGAATTGCAACCCAGCCGCCCGGCTTTTGTGCCTTTTAAGCAAACATCATGCCCACAACCTCAAGCCCTAAAAAACGATAGGACTCAAACATCAAACGCGCTCTGGCAAGCCGGTTGTTCCAGGGCGGTCGCTTGGGGGATTACACGACGCGACGGGCGAGCAACCATCTCACGATTCGTGCTAGTCTGGTTACCTGTCAGCTCAGGATCGACCAGAATGCAGCGCGTGACCGTCACACTCGATGAAGATTTGATTGCGGAACTTGACAAGTTCCAGCGGCAGCGCGGCTACCAGAACCGCTCTGAAGCCTTGCGCGATTTGACCCGCGCTGGACTGCAACAGGTGAAGGAAGAAAGCGACAGCGGCTCCTGCGTCGCCGCGCTGGTCTATGTCTATGATCATGAGGTGCGCGCTCTCGCCAAAAGGCTCGCTTCCGCGCAACACGATCACCACGACCTCTCGGTCTCGACGCTCCACGTCCATCTGGACCACCAGTCCTGCCTCGAAGTGGCGGTGCTGCGCGGGGCGACCTCGGAAGTGCGGCATTTCTCCGATCATGTCATCGCCGAGCGCGGCGTCCGCCATGGACGGCTGGTCATCGTGCCGGTCGATGTCACCGACGAGGCTCATCGGCACGGAAACGAGGTGGCGCACGCCCACTCCCACGCGCGGGTGCGTCAAGCCGGCTGAAGCGTCTTCGTCCGATCAGTGATTGTGCTCGTGGGCGCCGGCGGGATGGCCGGGATGGTCATGGTCGTGACGCAATTCCTGGGCTTCCAGCGCCGGATGCTCGTGCTCGCCTGAATGGACGTGCTCGTGGACATGGGCGTGTTCATGCGCATGCACATGGTCGTGCGGATGCAAATGGACGAGACCGCCGTGTCTGTGCTCATGGCTGTGCGTATGAACATGCTCGTGCGAATGGGCGTGCTCATGCGGATGGCTATGGGGTTGCGAATGGGTGCGGCCGTGCTCGCTCATCGACGCCTCCTCGCTTCATTGGGCCGGGAATCCTAGCACAAGGCTTTGGAGGTCGAAAGGTTGTGACCCGCTCAAGACTTGGGAGGCTGCGGCCGTTCCGCGTCGCGCGCGCGGGAATTGAAAGCGACGTCGGCTGGAACGCGTCCGGCCCGCACTTTTCCCAAAAAGAACTCGATCACATGGTCGAGGTCGGCTTTCGCGCCCAATTCGTCGAGACGACGCGCAAACTCGGCCTTCAGCGCCTCGCGCGGGCCGGACCCGCTGGCGAAGCCCGGTGGCAGCGCTCGCCGGAAGCTTGGCAGGCTGACAGTCGCCGTGATGAGTTCCGAGAAAAGCTCGACCCAGGTATAGACTGTCACGCCAATGGTCACGTGGGCGGAATGGACCTCCGTCGCATGCGCGTCGTGAACGACGCCGCGCGGCAAATACAGAAGGTCGCCTGGCTCCATCGTCAATTCCAGACAGGGTTCGGGCGGCGTGAAGCCCGAGGGCGAACAGGCCTGCGTCCGGTGGGGAAGCGCAATCGTCGGATGGGCGATCCGCCAATGTTTCCGACCGCCGATCTGCAGGATGAATACGTCATGCGTGTCGTAATGGGTGGTGAAGCCCGAAGCGCCCCCGGGCGTCAGATAGGCGTTGGCGTGAATGGCGTGTCCAAATTCGTTGGCCAGCGCCGAGCAAAGATTTCTCAACGGCGCCCAGGTTCGATGCAGGCCGGGCAGAACGACGGTCGCGCCGGATTCATATTCTGACTGAACCCGTGCAATGTCAGGGACTCCAGCGAAAACCACGCCGCCCTGCCTGATGTCGCGCGTGTAGAATTCCGCCGGATAATAGGCGCCGTCCCTGGCGATCTGGATCGCGGGATAGCGCATGTCCGCGGAGCTGATCAAAGCCTCGAGATCGGCGTTGGAGACGATGTTGTCATAATAGAAGGGCGTTTTACGCGGGAGGTGCAGCGGCTTGCGCTCCCAGAACGCATTGAGGAATTCGTCGACGCCGCATGGGGCGAGCAGCGCCTTCACATAGAGATCGTCGGCAACGCCGCCCTCGGTCATTTCCGTCTCCATCGCCGACCCCCATGGCTCATTATCGGCAAGTTTATGAGGTTTTTTCCCGAGGCCATATGGCCCCGCTGCGATTGCAGGGCTGGCGCCCAACTTGGCGCCACATGGAAATCGACTTTCCGGAAGGGCCGCCGCTTTGCGTCGCAGGGAAACGCCCGCCTGCTCCAATCCCCCCGCGTAAGGGGATTCGACAAAAATATCTTACGAGCTGTGATGAATGGCACAGCGATTGCTCTTGGTTCGTATGATGAGTTTATTTAAACATCATAACAACGAGGCCCGCTTGCGGTTTTTGGCGGCCGAGGCTGCAGGTTCGTCGGGGGGATTATGTCCAAGGAAAAAAACCGGGCCGCCGAAGCCGCGATTTTCGCCTTCGCCTTTCTTGCGCCGGAACTGGCGCAGGCTCAATCCGCTCCGGTCCCGGCTGTGGAAGCGCCTCCCGCGGCGCCTGCGCCCGCGCAAACAACCTTGCCGCCAGTGACGGCGCATGAGGTCCATCAGGCGCGGCCGAAACCCGCTGTCCATGCCGCGCGCAAACCGGTCGCCGTCTCGCACGCGGCGTCCCATCCGCACCCGCAGGTTCGCGCCGCTTCGCGCCATCCGGCGGTTGTCCGGCATCCCTCCGCGGCGCCATCGACGTTAAACCAGAGCGCCACCAGATTCACGCCCGACTATGGCGCGCCCAATGTCGGCCAGGGCCCTGTCGCCGCGCCGGGCATGGCGAGCCAGATGACGTTTACCGGCGAGGACCTCAACGCCCGCCCGGTGACTCGCCCCGGCGAAATGCTCGAAGCCGCGCCCGGCCTGATCGTCACGCAACACAGCGGCGAGGGCAAAGCCAACCAGTATTTTCTGCGCGGCTATAATCTCGACCACGGCACCGACATGGCGATCTGGGTCGACGACATGCCGATCAACATGCGCACCCACGCGCATGGCCAGGGCTATTCCGACCTCAATTGGCTGATGCCGGAAACGGTCAACTCGCGTCGAAGTCCGCAAGGGCCCATATTTCGCCGACGAAGGCGATTTCGGCTCGGCCGGCAAGCTGCACATCGGCCTGATCGACACCGTCGCCAAGGCGACTGCGACGATGACGATGGGCAGCTTCGGTTATCGAGCGGCTGTTCGGCATGGGTTCGGCTAAATTGGGCGAGGGCAACCTGCTCTATGCTGGCGAAGCTCGGCGCCTATAACGGCCCATGGACCAATCCCGACGACATGCGCAAAATCAATGGCTTGCTGCGCTACACGCCAGGGGACAGCGAGCGACGGCTTTACACTCACCGGCATGGCTTACTCCAACATTGGAATTCCACCGACCAGGTGCCGAATGCGGGCGATCACGTCGGGGCAGATCGGCCTATACGGCGAGGAAGATCCGACCGACGGCGGCAATACAAGACGCTTCTCGCTGTCGGCCCGGATCGCCGGACACCGACGACGCCGGATCATGGAAGGCCAACGCCTATGCCATCAAAAGCGAACTCGACCTGTTCAACAATTTTACATATTATCTGACCAATCCGATCAAGGGTGATCAGTTCCACCAGCACGACAATCGCCTGCTGAGCGGCGCGGGCATCGCGTCGCGCACATTCAACGGGTCTTTCGGTGGCCGTGCCGACGGAGACAGGTCATCGGAATCCAGAGCCGCGACGACGACATCGATCTCGGCCTGACCGACACTATCAACGCGCCAATTCCTGTCGAATGTCCGCAGCGACAAGGTGAAGGAGGCCAGCGTCGGCATCTATGCCGAGAACACCGTCAATGGACCGACTGGCTGAGGACCACGCTCGGCTGGCGCGGCGACTGTTTCATGACCTCGGTCGATTTCCATATATCGATTCCAACAATTCCGGACATGTGAACGCCGGCATCGGCAGTCCGAAATTCCGCATGACCATCGGGCCGTTCGGGCAAGACCGAATTGTTCTTCGGCGCCGGCACGGGCATGCACAGCAACGATGCGCGCGGTGCCACGATCACCGAGGAGCCGATCGACCGTGTCGCCAATCCGACGGCGACGTCGACGCCGATCGGCGCCTCGCCGTTGCTGGTGCGGACCAAGGGCGCGGAAGTCGGCGTGCGCACGAAACTCATTCCCGATCTCGATTTTTCGGTCAGCCTGTTCATACCTCACCAGAATTCCGAGATCATCTTCAACGGCGACGGCGGCGACACCTCGCCGGCGCGGCCGAGCGAGCGCTATGGCGTCGAGTGGACCAATCATTACCGGCCGGCGTCCTGGGTCGATATTCGACGGCGATCTCGCGATTTCCCACGCCCGCTTCACCGGCTATGACTATGCCCAGGAGCAACTCTACCTGTCGCTGGCCGGCTATCCCCAGGCGCAGATCGGCAATGGCGCTGGCAATTATATCCAGAACGCGCCCGCCGTCGTCGCCTCGCTTGGCCTGACGCTCGGCGAAAGAACGGGATGGCTGGGAACCCTGCGCTGGCGCTATCTCGGCGTGAGCCCTCTGACCGAGGACAATGTCTTCCGTTCGCCGCCGATCAGCACGGTCAACGGCCGCATCGGCTATGGCTTTGCCAATGGCTGGCGCATCGATCTCGACGGCTTGAACCTGCTCAATGCGAAAACCAACCAGATCACTTACGCTTACGGGTCGATCATCAAGAGCGACAGTCTCTACAACCAGTGTTTCGGCGGGACGCCGCCCGCGCCCGGCAGCGGTCTTGCCGCCGCCTGCGCCAATGGCGTGATGGACTATGTGCTGCATCCGATGGAGCCGCTCGCCGTTCGCCTGACCTTGACCGGAGTGTTTTGAGAATGCGGAGCCGTTCCATCAAGGCGCTCACGCTTGCCGCCGTCCTCGTGGCGTCGGCCGGGTCGGCCTGGGCGCAGCAGCCATCGGTCGGTGACATCGTCGCAGGCCTGCCTGCGGACTTTTCGCCCTGGTCCATGTTTCTCGGCGCTCATATCGTCGTCAAAGCCGTGATGGTCGGCCTCTGCCTTGCTTCGCTTGTCACCTGGACCATCGCTCTGGCCAAGGGGATTGAAATCGGCGCGAGCCGGCGAAAGCTCGCCGCCGCCGTGACCGAACTGACGGACCGCCGGACTTTGATGGAGGCAGCCGCCAGCAGACACGTAGGCGCCGCTTTCGGCGCGATCATCGACGCAGCCCGCGCGGAAATCGCGATGTCCAGCGGCCTCGATGCGGCGGACGGCGTCAAGGAGCGGATCGCGTCGCGGCTTGAGCGGCTCGAAGCCGCTGCCGGACGCAAAATGACGCGAGGCCCGGCGTGCTCGCGACCATCGGCGCGACCGCGCCGTTCGTCGGCCTGTTCGGCACGGTCTGGGGCATCATGAACAGCTTCATCGGCATCTCGAAAGCCGCACACGACCAATCTCGCCGTGGTGGCGCCGGGCATCGCCGAAGCGCTGCTCGCGACCGCGCTCGGGCTCGTCGCCGCCATTCCCGCCGTCGTCATCTACAACATGTTCGCGCGCGGCCATCGCTGGCTATCGCGCCCAGCTCGCCGATGCCTCCGCGCAAGTCATCCGCATCGCCAGCCGCGATCTCGATCGCCGGCGCGGCGCGCTGCGCGCATCGCCGCCGACATAGGAGCGACCGAGTGTCCATGCGTCATGGTCGACCATGAGGAGGATGATCTCGTGGAGATCCACGAGATCAACGTCACGCCGTTCATCGACGTCATGCTGGTGCTGCTGATCATTTTCATGGTGGCGGCGCCGCTCGCGACCGTCGATGTGTCGGTCGACCTGCCCTCCTCGACGCGCACAGGCGCAGCCGCGGCCGGACAAGCCGGTCTTCCTGACCGTCAAGCTCCGATCTCTCGCTGGCCTCGGCGATGATGCAGTCGCCCGCGACGGCCTCTGCCGCGGCGCTCGAGGCCGCGACCGATGGACAACAGGACGAGCGCATCTTCCTGCGCGCCGACAGGAGCGTGCCCTACGGCGAACTGATGGAGGCGATGAATGCGCTGCGCGCGGCCGGCTATCTCAAGATCGCGCTGGTCGGGCTCGACGGGGCGCCGCGCTGATGGCGGCGCGCGCGTTCGCCCCCGCGCCCTTGCAGCGCGACGCCCTGCGCTGGGGAGGCAGCGCGCTTGTCGCAGCCTTGCTTCACGCCGTGATCGTTTGCGCCTTCATCTGGCGCAACGACGAGGTCGATGAGGACGCGGGCGCGCCGGTGGTGATGATGGAGCTTGCGCCCGTCGCTTCGGCGCCGCCCGCGCCAGCAACCGATCTGCCGCCCGGGCCAGATCAGGAGGACTCCGCCGAGCAGCAGGCCTCATCCGCCGCGCAGAAGGATCGACCGAAGGACGAAGTCCAGCCGGACAGTCCCGACAGCATGGCGAAACCGCCAGAGCCGAAACAAACGGAGGTTCGGCGCGCCTCGGAAGCCTCGAGCGCGTCGGAGGCCTCGGCGCCGGCCAGCGTCGAGGCTCCTGGCGACCAGCCCAGAGGTCCGCCTGTCGGCGCGGAGTTCCGCCAGGCCATCCCCCGCGCTCGTCAACTGGCGGAATCAGATGCTCGGCAGGTTGAAACGCTTTCATCGCTATCCCGCCGGCGCCCATGATGCCAATGGCGTCGTGTTGGTTGAATTTTCGATGGACCGAGAAGGGCGACTCCTGGGCCGCCGGCTTGTCAAAAGTTCTGGAAACGCAATGCTGGACCGGAACGCGCTGGAGCTGATCGAACGCTCGGCGCCGTTCCCAGAGCCGCCGAAAGGCGTTCCCTCGGCATTCCTGACGATCGTTGTGCCTGTCCGGTACGATGCCTTGTCGCGATGAACCCATGCAGGTCGCACTCAACGCTCGTGGCCTGCTTTCGTCCAGAAATTTGAACCTATTGGAGCGGCCTCGATGAGGATTGGAAATCTCGCCCAGACCCGGACAGCAGTGTTGTTCGCCGCCCTGATTGTCGCCAATATCGTCGCCTGGGTCTGGGCCTTCGCGCTGTTTTCCGGTCGCCCACGGTTCTGGGCACGGCGCTGCTGGCCTGGGTGTTCGGCCTGCGCCACGCGGTCGACGCCGACCACATCGCCGCCATCGACAATGTCGTGCGCAAGTTGATGCAGCAGGGCAGAGGCCGCTCACCGTCGGGCTTGTTCTTCTCGCTCGGCCATTCGACCGTGGTGTCATCGCGGCGGTCGCTGCTCGCAGTGACGGCGGCCGCGATGAAGGACAATATCGACGCGATTTCAAGACCGTCGGCGGCGTGATCGGCACGGCGGTTTCCGCGTTCTTCCTGCTGGCTGATCGCGCGTCGCCAATCTGGTCATTCTGCTCGGCGTTTGGCGACCTTTCGCGCGTGTCGCGCGGCGGCGGCGCTCGACGACGAAGAGCCTCGACATGCTGCTTTCGGGGCGCGGTTTTCTGGCGCGGCTTTTCCGGCCGATGTTCCGCGTCGTGACCAACAGCTGGCATATGTATCCGCTCGGATTCCTGTTCGGCCTCGGCTTCGACACGGCGACCGAAATCGGCCTGCTCGGCATTTCGGCGTCGCAGGCCGCCAAGGCATGTCGCCTTGGTCGATCCTGGTCTTTCCGGCGCTGTTCACCGCCGGGATGGCACTGGTCGACACCGCCGACAGCGCGCTGATGGTCGGCGCCTATGGCTGGGCTTTCGTCAATCCCATCCGCAAGCTTTGGTACAATCTCACGATTACTGCGGTCTCGGTGGTGGTCGCGCTGTTCATCGGCGGCGTCGAAGCGCTTGGCCTGATCGCCGACCGGCTGGACCTTGAAGGCGGCGTTCTGGGGCGTGGTCGCCGCCTCAACGACAGCCTCGCCAATTTCGGCTTCGTCGTCATCGGCGTGTTCGTGCTGGCCTGGATAATCTCAATGCTGATTTACAAGGCAAAGGATTACGATCGGCTGGAGGTCGCGCCGCCGGAGGCGTGACGTGAAGCGGATGGCCGCTTCCAAGGCGTTCATCGATGTGCCGGCGGAATTGTAGGAACGACGGTTTTGGGTCAGGGGACTAAACCGCTCGCGCGGTAGGAGCGGCACGGGCGAGCGCGAATAGGCCGCCTGTCTCATGATCATGGGGTTCAACCCCATGCGAGACAGGAGCTTTCACGATGATCGACAATCCCAACAGCCCGTTGCGCCAGCGCATGATCGAAGACATGACGGCGCGCCGCTTCACGGAGAAGGTGCAGAAGGATTACCTCCGCAACGTGCGGAACTTTGCCGTCTTTCTTGGCCGTTCGCCGGACGCCGCCACGGCTGAAGACGTTCGGCTCTATCAGCTGCACATGGCCAAGCAGCTCATCGGCGCGCCGACCATCAACGCCGCCGTCGCGGCGCTGCGCTTCTTCTTCAACGTCACGATCGAACGGCCTGACCTGGCTCGTCCTTTGACGGCCTTGCATCAGCCGCGCAGGGCGCCGATCGTGCTGAGCGAGGATGAAGTGGTCCGTCTTCTCGAAGCCGCGCCCGGCCTGAAGTACAAGGCCGCGTTCGGCGTCGCCTACGGCGCGGGATTGCGCGTCTCCGAGGTCGTGGCCCTGAAGGTGTCCGACATCGACAGCACGCGGATGACCTTGCGGGTCGAACAGGGAAAGGGCCAGCGGGACCGCTACGTCATGCTCTCGCCGCAACTGCTCGAATGGCTGCGCGACTGGTGGCGGGCAGCGCGACCCCAGGCCTGGCTGTTTCCAGGGATGAACCCGGTCAACCCGATGTCGGCCCGTCAGTTGAGCCGCGTCGTGCGCGAGACTGCGCGGGAGGCCGGCATCGCCAAGCGCGTGTCGCCCCATACCCTGCGCCACAGCTTCGCCACCCATCTCCTCGAACGCAACGTCGATATCCGCGTGATCCAGGTTCTGCTCGGCCACGCCAAGCTGGAGACGACGGCGCTCTACACCCGCGTCGCCGTCAACACGCTCCGAAACGTCACCAGCCCGCTGGAGCGTCTGTGCGTAAACCTGACAGGGCAAGCGCCGCCCGCCTGACGGCGACGCCATGGCGCGGCCTTCCCTGGAGGTCGCGGATATCCTGCGCGTTCACGGCGCCGCCTATGCGCGCGCCCACGCAGGACATCTCAGCCTCGGCCAACTCAAGGTCATGTCGGCGATAACGGCCTGCCGCACCGCAGCGCTTGGCGGTCATGTCGCGCGCTGCGACGACTGCGGCCATGTCGAGATCGCCTACAACTCCTGCCGCAACCGCCACTGCCCCAAATGCCAGGGCGCGGCGGCGCGGCAGTGGCTCGCCGAACGACAGGCCGAGTTGCTGCCGGTCGCCTACTATCATGTCGTCTTCACGCTGCCGGCGCCGATCGCGGCCATCGCGTTCCAGAACAAGGCCGCGATCTACGACCTCCTGTTCAAAGCCGCCGCCGAGACTTTGATCACCATCGCCGCCGACCCCAAGCATCTTGGCGCCCGCGCCGGCATCACCGCCGTGCTCCACACCTGGGGTTCGGCGATGACCCACCATCCGCACATTCACATGATCGTCCCCGGCGGCGGCCTGTCGCCGGACGGCGCCCGCTGGATCGCCTGCAGGCCCGGCTTCTTCCTGCCAGTGCGCGTGCTGTCGCGCCTGTTCCGCCGGCTTTTCCTCGAAGGACTTGCCGCGCTTCACCATGCCGGCCGCCTGGCCTTTTCCGGCGATCTCGCCGCGCTCGCCGGCAAGGAGGCCTTCGCGGCCGCGCTCGCCCCGGTGCGCCGATCGGAATGGATCGTCTACGCCAAGCGCCCCTTCGCCGGGCCAGAAGCCGTGCTCGCCTATCTCTCGCGCTACACCCACCGCGTGGCGATCTCCAACAGCCGCCTCCTTGGCTTCGACGGCGGGAATGTCACCTTTCGCTGGAAAGATTATCGCTCCCGGGGCAAGGCGTCAGGCAGAAGCTGGATCAAGTCGATGTCGCTGTCGGCGGACGAGTTCATCCGCCGTTTTCTCATGCACGTCCTGCCCAGCGGCTTCCATCGCATTCGCCACTATGGGCTGTTCGCCAACCAGAGACGCGCCGCAAATATCACGCGCCTGCGCCAACTCATTCCCGCGGCCGAGGACGCCAAACAGCCGCGGCCCGATGACGGCGTGACGATCCAAGCGCCGCAAACGATGACGCCAGATCCTTCCGCGGCGGCGGCGCTCAAAGCCTGCCCTTGCTGCGCTGGACGCATGCGCGTCATCGAGACTTTTGTGCGCGGCGCGACGCCGCGCAGCTTCAAGACCCATTGCGCGGGGTTCGACACCTCATGACCAAAACCAAAGGCCGCCCGCACGCTGCCGACATTGCGTCGACGCCCAAAGGCGCCGGCCATGACGATCTCGTCGCATCAGCGCCCAAAGCGCAAGAAACCGTGCGTCTCATCAAACTCAACGTCGCAACAGCCGCCATCGGCCGCCGTCAAAACGCCCCGAGCCCATCCCTTCGAAAGCTTCTCGCCACCCGGACAGCCCTCAGAACCAGGACGCCCCTTCCATAATCCCCATAGATCGCCGTCTCAACCATCGAGCCTCAACGTCCCGCGGTTTCCTCCCATGGAGGCTTTCGGACGCCGGCCCGCCGGCGACACGCAGCATCCGTGATGGGCCGGCGACCGAAACCCTTCACACAAGGGTGCATTCATTTCGCTTTCGGAATGTCCGCTCCCGCCCCGTCAAGGTCTGCCGAGGCTTTGACCGTCACTGGATGAAACATCAGTGCAGGTCACGGTTGTATGGAGTGCCGCCGTGCGCGAGCCGACTTGGGCAAGACGGCGAACCCTCCCGTTAAAGCACCGCCAAACGGAGCTTGCAATCGCAGCGCAAACTGCATAACATCCAGGTCGCGGATGACGGTTAACTATATGATTAATAACGGTATTTAGGAAGCTAAATCGCCTCCTGCCCGGCCCACCAGACCTAGGATTCCGCGCAGATCGCCTGCCATTCTCTCGTGTTGCGCAATACGGCGCAGTCCAGGCACGGATTTCCGTGCGGCGAAGTCGATGAGGGATCGATCAAGCCCACCAGGTCGCAAGTCTTGCGGAGCGGACATATTCGAAAAAGCTGCGTCTGCCTGGTCCGTTCATTCGCAATTGCATATTGAGCGTAGATCCAGCCGAGCCTTAGTTTGCCAAGATTGTCGGCATTCGCCATTTTTTAACCATTCAGTTGCGAATCAGCGTCATAGCCACAATCTCACACTCAGGATTCGGCGCGAATCGGAAAACTCCGGCCAATCTATTGTTCCTTGGGCCTGACGTTCGCAATCCGATTGCCGTATCTGGAGGCGCTGGCCGCCCGGAGAGTCGCATGGCACAAAGGCTTGAACAGGTCCCGGGTGGCGATCACCCGATTTTCATCACGCACAATCCCGCCCGCGTCATCGTCCGGGTCGAGGGAAACGTCGTCGCCGACACCAGGGGAGCACTCACGCTCCTCGAGGCCAATTATCCAGCGGTCCAGTACATTCCACGGGAGGATGTGGACATGACGCGGCTGGAAAAAAGCAGCCGCACCACGCATTGCCCCTACAAGGGCGAGGCGAGCTATTACGGCATACCCTGCGGCGGCCCGCGCTCCAACGACGCGGCGTGGTCTTATGAGGAGCCCTACGCCGCAGTCGCGCAAATCAAGGGTTATCTGGCCTTCTATCCCGACCGCGTCGATTTCATCGACGAGCAGGAGGAAACCGGCCTCGGCGTCGCCGTGGCCGTTCCGCCGGCCTGAACGCGCAAGCGCGTCACGCCGACAATGAAGCCATGTCAATGACGAATCGGTATTTGACGTCGCTCCTCTGCATCCGGTCGCAGGCTTCGTCGATCATTTTCGCCGGGATCATCTCGATGTCGGCGACAATTCCTTTCTCCGCGCAAAAATCGAGCATTTCCTGGGTCTCGGCGATGCCGCCGATCAGCGAGCCGGCGATCGACCGGCGCTTGCGGGGACGCGGACCAGCGTCGAGGTTCCGTCACGCTTGAGGACGCTCGTGTTAGCATCGAGATTGTGGCTCGCCGCGACCGTATCGAGAATGAAATCGAACGTGCCCACATGCGCCGTCATTTCCCCGGCGTTCTTCGACACGACCACCTCGTCGGCGCCCAAGGCCCTCCCGTCCCGTCGTTGCATGCGAAGCAGCGCTGGCAGCCATCCACCATGTATCCGACGCCAACGATGTCGCCGACCTTGAACCGGGTGACCGAACCGCCCGTCGCGGTGACGCGGCCGACGATCTCATGACCGGGCACGCAAGGATAGATCGTTGCAACTCATGGCTGATGGCGGCGAATGGCCACCTTTAGCCTGACGGCAGGGTCGTTGAGGGAGCGGCAAGATGGCTTCCGGCGGGCGGCAGAACCGGCGCGGCGATCCGCCTTAGCGAATTGAAGACTTCCTCGACCGAGATCCGTTCCATGCAAATGTGGCCGTGCCTGCAATCCGCGAGATTGGTCAGTTTGCAATTTTGACAATCGGTGAGGTGACGAATCAAGGTTACCTTCTCTCCGAGCGGGCGCCAGATGCGCGCGTCCGACACGCCGCTGAAAATGCAGACCGTCGGCGCGCCGATCAGGCCGGCCAGATGGGTTGGACCCGTGTCGCCGCCGACAAAGGCGCGCGCGCCGGCGAGAAGCGCCGGCAGGTCGGCCAGCGGCAAAGATCCGGTAAAATCGACGATCCGGTCCGGCGCGATTGCGCGGATGGCGCCAGCGGCCTCGCGATCTCTTTCGCCGCCGATAATCACGACCCGCCAGCCGAGGTCATCGAGGATTCGCCGAGCCAGAGCTGAAAATTTTTCGCGCGGCCACTGTTTGACGGTCGAACCGGCGCCCGGCGGAATGAAGCGTCGATCGAAGCGCCAGCGCTCTGGCGCATGACCTTGACGGACAACTGACCCGCGCGCTCGGCGCGCACCACAGCGCACTCGCCAGGACCAGAAAAAAAGCCGGTCACGATTCCGGGAGCAGAAATCACCTCGATACAAGGCTCGCTTCCCGGCGCGGGGCGAACGGTCGCAACTGGAGACACGCCGGCTAAAGAGCCAGTTACATACCTAAGGATGTATAGACCGCGCCCTACATTAATCGCAGTCTCGCGCTCTAACTCGCCGCTGTTGCGCAATCCAACCTCCACACTCACAAGTTGTGTTTTATATCCCCGCCGAATACGCGATACGCGCGCATTCATCTATGATTAACGTTAAGTAAGCCTAAACGCGACCCGAAGGCAAGTAGAAATTGGCAACGCGCCATCGAAATTGAGACAGACCACGAAAATCTGGACTTAGCGCAACCCAATGGGGCCGCTCACCTTTTGCTTTCAGGTGCAAGCGCAGGAACCGTCCGCATCGCCGCCGCAAAACTCGTAATTAATCCGTAATTTTACGAAAATTCTCCCTGGCTCCGGCGTTGGCGCGTCGCGTCGCGTCGGAAATGTTGGGAAAAAAACAGCCTGCGCTGAACTCTGTTCGAGCTGCGGCAAATGATACTTTTTTGGGCAAGAAGGCCCCTAAATAACCTAAAAGCTTGAGATTTGTGCGGGCAGTAAAAATCTCCACGAATTGGCTCGGCGGCGCCAGGATTGCGCTTTTGCGCGAGGCGCGGGTCTTGCAACGGGCCGAATAGACTAACGCCTCTATATTTGGTTCGCGGTAATAATCCGAATCATAAGGCGCTGGACAATAAATTCTTGGAAATGCGCCGGTTGCATGTTTGCAACCGCGAGGTAGGCACAAGGCCCATCGTCTCAAGCGCTCGACATGGCGTAAAGTTCGAGCGCCTTGAACTTGGTCGCGATGACGCGGGCCCCGGCAAACCCCTCCCGACGCCGCCGGAATGTTGCAAGACGTCCGCGTCTCAAACGTAGTCTATCTTCACGATTTCATAGCTCTTGCCGCCGCCGGGCGTGTTCACTTCCACCGCGTCGCCGACCTTTTTGCCGATCAGGGCGCGAGAGATCGGCGAGGAGATCGACACTTTGCCAGCTTTCACGTCGGCCTCGCTGTCGCCGACGATCTGGTAACGCTTCTCGGTCTCCGTGTCCTCGTCGATCAGAGTGACGGTGGCGCCGAACTTGATCGTGTTTCCCGACAATTTGCTGACGTCGATCACGTCGGCGCGGGAAATCTTGTCCTCCAGCTCGGCGATTCGCCCTTCATTGAGCGACTGCGATTCTTTGGCGGCGTGATATTCGGCGTTTTCGGACAGATCGCCATGCGACCGCGCCTCGGCAATGGCCTGGATGATGCGCGGACGCTCCTCCTGCTGGCGGCGCTTCAGCTCCGCTTCAAGAGCCGCATATCCGGCAACGGTCATGGGCAGCTTTTCCATCCTGCAAATCTTTCAAATCTTCTTGCGGGCGCGCCTCCGCTGGGAACCGCGCCACGGGACAAAATGCGTAACGCGCCCCAAGGGGCGCGTCGGCGGCCCTCGACGGACCACGAGGCGTCATGATGGTACAGGCGGGCGCGCAGGTCAATTCCCGCGCGCTCGCCGCCATTTTACAGGAAATAATCCTGCAGGGCGCGCACTTCCAGATCGCCGGCGTGATAGGCCCGGACGCCCTCGCGCGGCCGCCAGCGCGCCTGCCAGCGTCGTATAATAGGGCGCTCGGTGCAGCAGCGCGGCGCGGCGCAGCGAACGCGAATCGGCCAGCGCCTGCGCGCCTTCGGTGGTGTTGAACACCAGCTGCACGCCGCCGTTCTTGATGGCGTCGACGACATGCGGGCGGCCTTCCGAAACCTTGTTGATTCGCTGCGCCGCGAATGCCTTTTTCATTGAGGAAGCGCGCGGTGCCGCCGGTCGCCAGGACCTTGAAGCCCATGTCGGCCAGCAGCCGCACGGCGTCGAGCACCCGCAGCTTGTCGACCTCGCGCACCGAGACGAACACCGCGCCGGATGTCGGCACCTTGGCGCCGGCGCCGAGCTGGCTCTTGGCGAAGGCGATGTCGAAGGAGCGGTCGAGGCCGATGACTTCGCCGGTCGAGCGCATTTCCGGCCCCAGCACCGTATCGACGCCGGGGAACCGCGCGAAGGGAAAGACCGCCTCCTTGACCCCGACATGGCCGCCCTTCCAGGGCTTCGAGCCCGAAAGAGGCAAGGCTTTCGCCCGCCATGATCCGCGAGGCGATCTTGGCCAGCGGCTGGCCGATCACCTTGGCGACGAAAGGCACGGTGCGCGAGGCGCGCGGATTGACTTCCAGCACGTAGATCTCGTCGCCCTTGAGCGCGAATTGCACATTCATCAAGCCGCCGACATGCAGCGCCAGCGCCATCTTCGCGGTCTGCTGCTCCAGCCGCGCGATCATTTCCGGCGACAGCGACCGCGGCGGCAGCGAACAGGCCGAATCGCCGGAATGAATGCCGGCCTCCTCGATATGCTCCATCACGCCCGGCGACGAAAACATCCTTGCCGTCGCACAGGCAATCGACGTCCACCTCGACCGCATCGGCCAGATAGCGGTCGAACAGCAGCGGATTCTTGCCGAGCACCGTATTGATCTGGCCGGTCTTGTCATTGGGATAGCGCGCCTTGACGTCGGAAGGCACCAGGCCGGGCAAGGTCTCGAGCAGATAGTCGTCCAGCGCGCCATTGTCGCGGATGATCGCCATGGCGCGGCCGCCAAGCACATAGGAGGGGCGCACGACGAGCGGCAGGCCAAGCTCCTGCGCGACGATCCGCGCCTGTTCGACCGAATAGGCGATGCCGTTCTTCGGCTGCTTCAGCCCGAGCTTGTCGAGCAGGCGCTTGAACTGGTCGCGGTCCTCGGCGAGATCGATCGAATCGACGGAGGTGCCGAGAATCGGAATGCCCGCCTCTTGCAGGGCGTCGGCCAGTTTCAGCGGGCGTCTGGCCGCCGAACTGCACGATGACGCCCTTGAGCGTCCCCGCCTCCTGCTCACTGGCTCAGGATTTCCAGCACGTCCTCCTTGGTCAGCGGCTCGAAATAAAGGCGGTCCGACGTGTCATAATCGGTGGAAACCGTCTCCGGATTGCAATTGATCATGATGGTTTCATAGCCCGCGTCGCTCAGGGCGAAACAGGCGTGGCAGCAGCAATAGTCGAACTCGATGCCCTGGCCGATGCGGTTCGGGCCGCCGCCGAGAATGACGATCTTTTCGCGCGAGCTGGGACGCGCCTCGCAGGCGGGGACGCCGGCGAAACGGCGACTCATAGGTCGAATACATATAGGCGGTGGGCGAGGCGAATTCGGCCGCGCAGGTGTCGATGCGCTTGAAGACCGGGCGCACGTCGAGGGTGTGGCGCAGACGCCGCCACCTCGACTTCCGTCCTGCCGGTCAGCGAGGCCAGGCGCATATCGGAGAAGCCCGCCGCCTTGAGCATGCGCAGATTGGCGGCGTCATCAGGCAGGCCGAAAGTCTTGACCTTCTGCTCCAGCACGATGATTTCGCGGATGCGGGCGAGGAACCAGGGGTCGATCTTGCAGGCGTCGAAAATCTCGACGTCGCTCATGCCCATGCGCATGGCCTGCCCGACCATCAGCAGGCGGTCCGGCGTCGGCGTGCCGAGCGCGCCGCGCAGCACGTTCATGTCGTCGCCCTTGCCCAGCCCCTCGATCTCGATCTCGTCGAGGCCGGAAAGGCCGGTTTCCAGCGAGCGCAGCGCCTTTTGCAGCGATTCCGCAAAATTGCGGCCGATGGCCATGGCTTCGCCGACCGATTTCATCGCCGTGGTCAGGGTCGGCTCGGCGCCGGGGAATTTTTCGAAGGCGAAGCGCGGAATCTTGGTGACGACATAATCGATGGTCGGCTCGAACGAGGCCGGGCGTCGCGCCGCCGGTGATGTCATTGGCGATTTCGTCGAGCGTATAGCCGACCGCCAGCTTGGCCGCGACCTTGGCGATGGGAAAGCCGGTCGCTTTCGAGGCCAGCGCGGAGGAGCGCGACACGCGCGGGATTCATCTCGATGACGATCATCCGGCCATTGGCCGGATTGATGGCGAATTGCACGTTGGAGCCGCCGGTCTCCACGCCGATCTCGCGCAGCACCGCCAGCGAGGCGTCGCGCATGATCTGGTATTCCTTGTCGGTCAGCGTCAGCGCCGGGGCGACGGTGATGGAGTCGCCGGTATGCACGCCCATCGGATCGATATTCTCGATCGAGCAGACGATGATGCAATTGTCCGCCTTGTCGCGGACGACTTCCATTTCAAATTCCTTCCAGCCGAGGACGCTTTCCTCGATCAGGACTTCGTTGGTCGGCGAGGCGTCGATGCCGCGCTCGACGATGTCGATGAATTCCGACTTGTTGTAGGCGATGCCGCCGCCGGTGCCGCCAAGCGTGAAAGACGGCCGGATGATCGCGGGCAGGCCGATGTCGTCCAGCGCCTGCAGCGCCTGGGTCAGGGTCTTGATATGATGCGAACGCGGCGTGTCCAGGCCGATCTTGGTCATGGCCTCGCGGAACAGCTCGCGGTCCTCGGCCTTGTCGATGGCCTCCGCCGTCGCGCCGATCATCTCGATGTCGTATTTTTCCAGCACGCCCATTTTCTTGAGCGACAGCGCGCAATTGAGCGCGGTCTGGCCGCCCATGGTCGGCAGCAGGGCGAAGCCGCCCGGCACGGCGTAGCGTTCCTTGGCGATGATCTTCGCCACGATTTCCGGCGTGATCGGCTCGACATAAGTGCGGTCGGCGAGATCGGGATCGGTCATGATCGTCGCCGGATTGGAATTGACGAGGACGATCCGATAGCCCTCGGCGCGCAGCGCCTTGCAGGCCTGGGTGCCGGAATAATCGAATTCGCAGGCCTGGCCGATGACGATCGGGCCGGCGCCGATGATCAGGATCGTCTGGATGTCTGTCCGCTTCGGCATGTGAAAAGCTCTTCTTTGTTTGCCCCGACTGCAGTCGGGGCGCCCCTCGCGTCAGCTCGCTCCTGGCCAACAGCCCGCGGGCTGGCGGGGCCCGCGATCGGCAGCGAGACCCGGGCAGCTGACGGCGGAGCTTTGCCGCGCACAAAAAAAGGCCGCACTTTCGGCTGAAAAGCCGGAGCGCGCCCTCCGCTGACCGTCCCAAGATGGGCGAGAACCTCTGGATATCGGACGCGAGACGCCCGGTCCGAATGTGTCGGACGTGTTAAACGAGTTTTTTCGCCCTGTGAACCCCCATGGCGGAAAAGGCGCACAGGCGCCCGGCAATTTTAAGGTGTAGTAACGGCTTTACGATAGGGAGGGTAAATGCGAAATCCCCGGTTCATGGCAAGAGGATTGAAAACGGCTCGGCGGGCGATCCTGCTCGCGGCCTGCGCAGCCACGCCATCCATGGCGGCGCCGGCGCAAAGCGAATTCCTGACCGGATGCATTCCCTGCCACGGTCTGGACGGAATCGGCCGCGACGCCGAGGTGCCCAACCTCGCCGGCCAGAACGAAGCCTATCTGTTCAACCAGCTCCGCGCCTTTCATCAAGGCCGTCGCGTGCACAAGGAAATGCTGTACATGAGCCGCAGGATGACCGAACAGGACATGCGCGCGCTCGCCGCCTATTTCGCCAGCCTTCCTCCACGCTGACTTGAAGAGAACCTGATGTCGCTGCATCGCCAGTTTTCGACCTTCTTTGTGGTCGGCCTGATCTGCACCGCCCTGCACTACGCGGTGATGAGCGGCTTGATAGAGTTCGCGCATTGGCCGGTCATCCCATCCACTCTCTTCGGTTTTTGCCTTGGAGGCGTTACCTCCTACCTGCTCAACCGGCGCCATACCTTCGTGAGCGACCGCCCGCATGCCGAGGCCGGCTGGCGCTTCGTCACGGTAACGGCTGTCGGCTTTTGCCTGACCTGGCTGATGATGAGCTTCCTCATGCGCTGGGCGGTTTCCGGTGTCCTCGTCGCCTTGCTTGGCGGCAAATTCTATCTCGCGGCCCAGGCTGTCACCACCGGCGCGGTCATGTTCTGGAATTTCGGCGCCAACCGCATGTGGACTTTCCGCGCCCAGCCGGCCGAGGCGGGCGGAGAGGTCGCGTGAGCGAGGCGAAAAGCATACGGCAGGGCCTGCCGCCGCGCCGCGCCGCCTGGGTCGCCGGCGGCCTCGTTTTCGTCGACTCCCTGCTCAGGCCAGCTGGCGACCTTCCCCAATCTCGTTCCTTGGTACGCCGGCTTGACCAAACCGGGCTTCACCCCGCCCAATGGGGTTTACGGGCCGGTCTGGACCTTGCTCTACGCGCTTATGGCCCTCGCCTTCTGGCGCATTCTCATCCTGCCGCAGCAATCGGGCCGCAAGCTCGCGATTGTCCTGTTTCTCGTCCAGCTCGCATTGAACGTGCTGTGGTCCTACTGCTTTTTCGCCGCGCACAGCCCTTTGCTCGGGCTGATCGACATCCTCCCGCAGCTGTTTTTCGTAGCCGCCACTTATCTGGCTTTTCGGCGGCTCGACCGCATCGCCGGCCTCTGCCTGCTGCCGCTGGTCCTCTGGGTCGGCTTCGCCGTGGCGCTCAATTTCGAGATCTGGCGGTTGAACGGATAGGACCTGCTTACAGGCTGCTGCTGGCGCGATTCAGCCAATCGGGCATGTGAGCGACGAAGATTGTTTCCAGCCAGTGGTCGCCGCCGGTCAGGATCAGCACGCCGACCGCGGCGAAGGCGCCGCCCAGCAGAAGCCGTGCGCCGGCGCCTGTCGCCAGCGCCGCGCGACGTCCCGAGCCGGACAGGCGGCCCAGGCCGTAGCCCAGAACCAGCAAGGCCCCGGCCGCGCCCAGGGCGAATATAGCTCATCGACACGATGGCGAAGGCCAGCGATCCGCCCTTGGCGGCGAGCACGAAAGCCGCCGCCAAGGTCGGTCCGGCGCAAGGCGCCCAGACCAGCGCCAGCAAGCGCGCCCGCCGCCGCCTGCCCCAGCAGGCCGGAACCCGGCAATCTGGTTTGCAGCGAAATCGGCAAGCCGCTGCAGCGGAGCTAGTCCCGCCTCCAGCCGATGCGCCACGGCCGGAAACAGCAGGGCGAGGCCGATCAGCAAAATCAATGCGGCCGCGAGGCCACGCAACAGCGGCGAACCGCCGAAATCGACGCCCAGCGACGCCAGGAAGCCGCCAACGATCCCAAAAGTCGCCGCCATTCCCGCCGCCAGAGCCAGCGGCCCGCGCGAATCCTGCGCGCGCGCGCCGGCCACGACCACGGGGACCAGCGGCAGGACGCACGGGCTCAGCAGGGTCAGCACGCCGGCAAGAAAGGACAGCGGCAAGGTCCAGAGCGGCATCAGGGCGCCGCCTTCATCAGGACCTTGGCGACATCCTCATCGGTGGCGCCCCAGGACTCGCGCGCGACCTCCTTGCCGCCGCGATAGACGATCAAGGTGAGCGCGCGGGCTGTTCAGGGCTTTCACTACATCCTTCTGTGCGTCGAAATCGACGCGGAAGAAGCTGATATCCTTGAACTCCGGCTTGTCCTTCATCGCCTCGACGCTCGAGGCCTGCGACTGGCAGACCGGGCACCAGGAGGCGTAGACCTCGAGCACAACCGGCTTGCCCGAGGCTATGGCCGCCTGCGCCGCAGCCTTCTCGTAAGGCTGGACGTCAAAAGCGCGAGCGTCGGTGGCGACGAGCGCCGCGATGAAGTCCGAGACTTCCGAGAAACAGGCGACGGCTCTGCATGTCCTTCTCCCCAGATACAGGCGACAAAGCCTATACGGGGCGAAAACTCCGTTTGTTTCAATCGAAACGAACGAATTCAGTCCGCCGGAGCCTCTTCGACCGCCTGTTGCACCAGAACGCCGGAGTCGGAGGGGCCCCTCAACGCGGCGTTGAGCTTTTCGCGGTCAAGCTCTCCCTCCCACGCGGAGACGAACGACTGTCGCCACGCCATTGCCGATGATATTGGTTAGCGCGCGGTTTTCGCTCATGAATTTGTCGATAGCGAAGACGATGGCCATGCCCGGGACAAGCCGGGGATCGACGGCCGCCAAAGTCGCGGCGAGCGTAATGAAGCCGGCGCCGGTCACGCCGGAGGCGCCTTTCGAGGTGAGCATGGCGACGCCGAGGATGACCAGCTGTTGCGGCAGGTCGAGCGGAATATTCAGCGCCTGGGCGATGAACAGGGTCGCCAGCGTCATGTAAATATTGGTTCCGTCGAGATTGAAGGAATAGCCGGTGGGCACCACCAGTCCGACCACGGATTTGGGACAGCCGAGCTTTTCCAGCTTGACCATGAGCTGCGGCAGGGCGCTTTCCGACGAGGACGTGCCGAGAACGATCAGCAGTTCGTCCTTGATATAGACGAGGAACCTGAAAATATTGAAACCGACGAAGCGCGCGATGAGACCAAGCACGACGACGATGAACAGCGCCGAGGCGAAATAGAAGGTCGCGATCAACCCGAACAGATTGCCGAGAGCGCCGGGGCCATAACGGCCGATCGTGTAGGCCATGGCGCCGAAGGCGCCGAAGGGCGCCGCTTTCATGACAAAGCCGAGCACGCCGAACACCGCGTGCGCCAGTTCATCGATGAACTTGCGCAGGGGCGCTCCGGCCTCGCCCATGGCCAGCAGGGAAAAACCCATCAGGATGGAAAAGAACAGTACCTGGAGGATATCACCCTTGGCGAAGGCGCCGATGATGGAATCGGGAATGATGTTGAGAAGGAAATCGACGGTCGAGTGACCGGCGGCTTGCTGGGTGTATTTAGCGACAGCCGCCGCGTCGCCGACGCCGGAAAAACCTGCGCCGGGCTTCAGCACATTGCCGATGACAAGGCCGATGACCAGGGCGAAGCTCGACACCACCTCGAAATAGACCAGCGCCTTGACGCCGACGCGCCCGACCTTGCGCGCATCCTGGATATGGGAAATCCCCGATACGACCGTGCAGAAGATGATCGGCGCGATCACCATCTTGATCAGCTTGATGAAACCATCGCCCAAAGCCTTGACGCCGGGAGTAGTCGCGAAAGCCGGAAAGAAGATGCCGATGACGACGCCGAGAAAGATGGCGAACAGGACCTGCACGTAGAGCAGGCTGTAAAACGGCTTCTTTGCCGCGGGCGGCGCGGCGAGATTCTTGGCGTCCATTGCGAGCGTTCCTCAAGTTGGCGCAGCGGTGGTCCGCCGATGCCGGATTCTTGGCGTTAATTGAGCGCGACCAAGGTCCGCGCGCAACCATTTTCGACATATTTTCGGCGATTTCCAACTTTGGCGGCAAAATAACGGCGGACTGAAACTAAACGGCAATCTGAGCGACAAGTCCGGTGGCGGTGGCGCGCGTCAGCCTCGAGATCTGATCCTCCAGGGCGGAGGCTGGCACGGCGACAATCTTTTCATCGAGGCCGAGCGCCACCACGCCATGAACCGCCGAAAACAACGTGCGGCTCAACAGGACCCTCTCCTCCTCGTCCTGCAACGGCAGCAACGCGCGTAAAGGCCCTGCGACATGGCCGAAAAGCTTCAGTTGCATCGCTGCATGCCAATCGGGAAGCGCCGCTTCCGGCGCCATCCGATGTTCGAACAAGGCGCGCCAGAGCGCCCGGTTCTCTCTTGCGAACCGGCTATAGGCGATGGCGATCGCGACGAGATTTTCGACTGGCCCCGCGTCAGGCTTGGCTGCGGCGGCCAGCGACGCGTCCAGTCGCGCCAGCGTCCGCGCGCCGACACGCAGGATCACCTCGTCGAGATCGCCGACGAGATTGTAGAGGCCGCCGAGCGACACGCCCGCGGCGGAGGCAAGATCGCGCGCCTTCAGCGCCGAGAGCCCCTTGGCGGCGATGGTCGCCTCCGCGGCGTCAATCAATCGCTCGCGTTGCGACGCGCGTTTTTCGTCGATCCTGCTCATTCGTTAACCCTGGCCCCAACAGCGGCGAACGGCGCTCAAAATCTTCTTGAACAACATTCAAACCCGCGCCACAACGTGCTGTGAACACTGTTCATAACACGAGGACCGCCATGTTCAAGTCCCTATCCATTTTTTTCCGCGGCCAGATCGCCGCCGTCGCCGAACAAGCCGGTCAGTCCGCGCGATTGCCGCTGCTCGACCAACAGACCCGAGATTGCGCCGAAAGTCTCGGCCGCGCGCAAAAAGCCATCGCCTTGGCCATGGCGCAGGAGCGCGCCGAGACGCGTCGTCTCGCGGCGCTCGATGGGCGCATTGACGATCTCGAAAGCCGCGCGCTCCAGGCGCTCAAGGCGCAGCGCGACGATATAGCCCTCCAGGCCGCCGCCTGTATCGCCGATCTAGAAGCCGACCGCGTCGCCACCGCCGCCGCCCGCGACACGGCGGCCCATGAGATCGCCCTGCTTCGCGAGAGCTTCGAAAAGGCGCGGGCGCGGCTCGGCGAACTGGACCGTGGCCGCAAGCTGG
Organism: uncultured Alphaproteobacteria bacterium; assembly: GCA_963710275.1. GTDB lineage: Bacteria > Pseudomonadota > Alphaproteobacteria > Rhizobiales > Beijerinckiaceae > Rhodoblastus. Next base: position 54,673 of record CAVPZS010000005.1, read on the forward strand.
CGCGGGCGCGGGAGAGCCTCGGCCGGATCGGACAGGATTCGCTGCGGCCGGACGCTTTTCTCGCCGGCCTGAACGAAGCCGAATACACGCTGCAGAAGCTGCGCGAAGAGCAGGAGCTGGCGCGTGACGCCGGCGCGGCCTGGAACGAACTCGACGCCGAGCGGCGCCCCGATCAGGTCATCGAGAAGCTCGCGGCCCTGGGTTGCGGCCCGCGCCTGCGCGAAACGCCCGACGATGTCCTTGCGCGCCTGAAGGCGCAGATGTGATCCCCAAACTGACCAGGAGCAAAAACCATGAACCAGACTGTCCAGCCCCATTCCTCCGCGTGGGTTTCCTTCACCTACGGCTCCTTCGGCCCCGCCTTTCTGATGGTCGCCGCCGGCATCTTCTTCCTGCCGGTCGATCTGTGGACCAAGTCCTATCTCGCCATGGGCGTGATCATGCTGGTCCAGTCCTGCGTCGCCATGACCAAGACCGCCCGCGACATGCATGAATCCGCGAAGCTGGTGAACAGGATCGAAGAGGCGAAGACCGAACGCCTGCTGATGGAAGTCGGCAAGCCCTGAGCTACCGGCCCCAGACCAGCGCCAGCTCCGCATCTCCGGGAAAGCCGTCCGGGAAATTGACGATGCGCGCCGACAAGGCGAATCCGAGCGGGCGCAGGTCCCTGTCCCAGCGCAGGAAGAAATCCGCCGCCTTGCCGCGCAGGGTGGACGGCCAGGCGGGGTCGGGCAGGTTGATCGCGCGCCCGCCATCGACGCAGAGAGCCGAGGGAAAGGTCAGCGCGGGAACGCCGGACTCGCCCCGCCGCGCGGCCTCACGCGCCAGCATCAGCAGATGCGACATCTCATGGTCGCTGAAGCGGCTGTTCAGCAGCAGTTTCACCTGCTCGTCGCGTTTCTCCTTGGATTGACGCCCCGCCTCCGATTTTATCTGGCCCTTCTGCCGCTCGTATTCGGCGACCAGGTTTTTCAGCTCCGCCGCCGTGACCGAGTCCGTCACGGGCGCCGGGGCTTCCAGCAGGGGCTTCGTCTTTTCGTTGCGGACCTTCACGATCTCCGTTTCGAAGAATTCGGGCGTGACGGGCCTTGACGTGGGGAGATCCGGCGCAAAAAAGCGCAGGAGATCGGCGCGGGTGACCAGCCCGACCAGTTTTTCATCGCGCAGCACGAGCAGGCGCTTGACGCGATGCGCGCTCATGATTTCGGCGGCTTCATCGATCGTCGTCGCCTCGTCGACGCAGAGCGCCGGCTTGGCCATGATCTGCTTGACCGTATCGGACTCGCGCTCAAGCGCGTCGAGATAATCCTTGGCGACCCCGTTCTGGCCGTCGGAGAGCATTGTCAGCCAGGCCTCGCGATGCTTCTTTCGGTCCGCCCTGTCGGCGAAGCGGAAATCACTCTCGCTGACCACGCCCAGCGGGCGGCCCTGCGCGTCCACCACCGGCACGCCGCTGACGTGCAGGCGGAGCATGATCTGCGCCGCCGCGCGTTGCGAATCATCCGGCCCGATGGTGACGACCGGCGAAGTCATGCACTCGCTCACGCGCTTCTCGGTGAGAGAGGAAGCTATGTCCAGCATGCGAAACCCTAACGTCAAAGCAAGGAATAAGCCCTTATGGGCCAAACCTCTTTAGGCTTCAACTTTGACATTTAATGGCGCGGCCCAGCGCCAGATACGAAAAAAGCGGCCGCCGAGGCGCCCGCTTTTTGCGTCAAGAGTTGACCGGTCACTGCTTCTCGAAAGCGGCGCTGAGGATCAGGTCCACTTCGTCGCCAATCAGCGGCACATAGGTCTTCACGCCGAAATCGCTGCGCTTGATCCGGCCCTTGGCGTCGAAGCCCACAGTATAATGCTTGTCCATCGGATTGACGCCCGCGCCGTTGAACGTCGCGTGCAGGGTGACCGGCCGGGTGACGCCGTGCAGGGTCAGCTGTCCCTCGACATCGGCCGTGTCCTTGCCCGTGGCGACGACCTTTTCCGACTTGAAGCTCATTTCCGGATATTTGCCGGCGTCGAGCCATTGCTCGCCCTTCAGCTCGCCGTCGAGCTTGGCGTTGGTGGTCGAGACGCTGGCGACGGGAACATGGATCTCGACCGCGCTCTTGGCCACATCCTTGGGGTCGAGGGTCAGCGCGCCGCTGGCGCCGGTGAAATCGCCGTACCAGGTCGAAAAGCCCATATGCGACACCGAGAACAGAACCCGCGTGTGGGCGGGCTCGACACTATAGGCGCCGGCCTGGACGCTGGCTGGATCGCGCGGCGCGTCGGCGAGGGAAAACAGCGAGGACGCCGCGAGGAGCGCAGCGGAAAGCGGAAGGGCGTTCAGAAAACGACGCATTGGGGATCCTCATGAAAAACGAGCCGGCGCGGGAGGACGCCGACGACTTGGCAATAAGCTAGCGAAAAGCGAAACCGAAAAAATCCGATAAAGTTTCGAATCCCTCCATCTAGTTTCTCGATGGCCTTTTGGCCTGCTGGATGCAGCGATCCAGCGCCGACAGGAAGGACGAGCGATCCCTCGGCGAAAAGCCCCTGGGTCCGCCGGTCACTTCGCCGCTGGAGCGCAGCTCCTCCATCAGGTTGCGCATCGCCAGCGCCATGCCGATCGACGCCTGGTCGAAAAGCTTGCCATTGGGCGCCAGCACGAAGGCGCCGGCCTTGACGCAGCGATCGGCCAGGGGAATGTCGGCGGTGACGACAATGCTGAAGGGGTTGGCGCGTTCCGCGATCCAGTCGTCGGCCGCATCGGGACCCTGGGGAACCAGCACGCGCTCGATCATTTCATGGCGGGGAACCTGCAGCAGCCGGTTGGCGACCACGAACACTTTCAGACCATGCCGCGCCGCCACCTTGTAGCATTCGTCCTTGACCGGGCAGGCGTCGCCGTCCACGAGGATCACGATTTCCATGGCGCGCCCGTGGCCATGAGCCCGATCAGCAGCGACAGGCCGAGAAAAGCCACGACGCAGGCGGCGGCGACTTCAAGCCCTCGGCCGAAAATCTCGGCGCGGCGCGATTGGACGCCCAGCACCCTGGTCATCGCGCCCTTGGCCAGCACCGCGCTCGCAGCCAGCGCGCCGGTGGTCAGCGCCGTGCCGGCGGCCATGGCGAAGACCGCCGCGACGCCGATCGGAAAGGCGCGCTGCGCCAGGGCGAAAACCAGCACCAGCAGCGCGCCGGAGCAGGGACGCGATCCCGCCGCGACCAGGGTGACGATCCCCTGCCGCCAGGAAAACCCGTCGCCGAGCAGGGACGGATCCGGCGCGACGCAATGCGCGCAGCCCGTTCCGTGGTCCGGCTCGACGCACTGGAAGCGTGACGACGCCGCGAGCCGGGGCGCGCGCCAAGAAACCAGGAATTGCGCGCCCTTGCGCCAGACCAGCCACAGTCCCAGCACTGCAATGCAGAGATAGGAGAAAACCTCGACCGCATGGGTCGCCGCGGCCATTTTCTGCGCTGTCGCCCCCAGCAGGATCGCCGCCACGCCTACGATGGCCAGCGCCACGAGGGCCTGCAACAGCGCGGCCAAGGCCGAAATCACCAGGCCGCGCTTGAGCGCCTTCTCGTTGGCCAGCATGTAGCTGGCGATCACCGCCTTGCCGTGGCCGGGGCCGGCGGCGTGGAAGACGCCATAGGCGAAGGCGACCGCAGCGAGCCCCCAGGCCGCGGCGGGATCGGTCTGCGCCGCCTCAACCGCGTGACGCAAGGCCTGGTAGAAGCGCGCCTGCTCCTGCAACAGCCAGAGGCCGAGCCGCCCGACCTCGCCGACCGCGCCTTCGTCGACGCCGAGCGAAAAGGGATTTCTGCCGAATTGCGCTGATGCCGACTGCGTCCAGAGAAGCAGCGCCGCCAGACTGAAAGAGCCGCTTCATGGGCAGGCCACGATGGAGCGGGGCGCGAGCTTTATGCCAAAATCGGCGCCCGGCGACAGTCCGCTGAAGAAGCTCTCGTTGAGCTTGCTCGTGTCGGTCTGGTTCAGCGGGTCGGGCCGCAAGGACGAGAGCGAGCACCCGGCCGGGGCGCCTTTCAGCGTGACGGGGTCCACCTTCTCCGGTTCGAAATCGACGAAATAGGTCGGGTCATAGACCATGAAGGTAAAAGGCTTTTTCGCCGAAACCGGCTCTTTCAGCGGCAGGGTGAAGCGCAGGGTCACCTGCTTCTTGTCGTCGGCCTCCAGCTCGTAATCGGTGGGCGCGCCGAATTCGTAGAAATGCGGTCCAGTCTTGGCGACCGTGAAATATTGGAATTCGGCCAGCGATTCGACATTGGTCTTCGCCAGCGGCGCCAGTTCTTCCATGGTCGGCGGCTTGCCGTCCTTGCCCAGGCCCTGGGTGGCGAAGGCCGAATACATTTCGTCAAAGGTCCAGCTGTGGCGGATGGCGACGATCCTGCCATCGGGCGCGAACAGGATTTGCGCGCGGGCCGCGACCCAGACATGGGGATGGGCGAGGGCTTGCGTCGCGCCGACGCCGGTCGCGAGCAGGAACGCGGCAACGGTCAAAAACCTGCGCATCTTCGCCAAACATCCGCTCCGCAAATGATTCCCTCGTCTTCTACACCAAGCGCGCAACTCTGGCGAAACGGTGGCGGCGCAGGGTCGCCGCAAGGGCATTCGGCGGCACGGGGAAAAGAGGAATCCTGAGGCGGCGCGATCGGAGGCCGTTTTAGCGCTTGACAAATGTTCGTGTTATGTTCCACGTGAAACAACGCCTTCGCGCCAATTTCCATTTCTCCTTGTTTTCCCGTGCTTTTTCGCCAGGACGATTCGGCCCCGCGCCGGCGCCCCGGAGGGCGTTCATCAGCGCGCCCTTGAACAACCTCGCGGTTGAGTTCTCCGAAAACCGCAATTTTCGAACGCAAAAACGCATGAATTGTCACGAAATTCACGCGAATTCGCGGTTTTCCAGGCGTTTTTGGCGGCAGGATTCGACTGGGGTTTCGCCGCAACCCTGGCGCGCATGGCAGAAACAGCTTTTCCCGGCCGCAACTGTCGAACCCTCCGCCGTCGGCGCCAGCTTGCTAATATCCAGCGCGATGCTGGATGACGGTTGACGTTGGGAAAGCGACGCGCACACGCGCATCAAAGGCAATGGCGGCTTGGGGGCGGTTGTAGCAGAAATAGCGCCGCCCCGCCGTCATGGCAGTGGCAGGCGTCAGTAAACTTCTCGACAATCTCGGCCTTCGAGCCGAAGGCGGCCGATCAGACAGTCTCGATCATGGCCGGAAGTCCCCGGATCAAGTCCGGGGACGGCCGTGACGAGCCTATCTCACCGCACGAGAATGTTGCGGAACTGCCAGGGGTCGCTTTCGTCAATGTCTTCCGGGAAGAAGCCCGGGCGGTTCTTCAGCGGGGTCCAGTCGGTGTAGACGCCGACCACCGGGCCGAGATAGGGCCGCTGGATTTCGAGGCAGCGCTTGTAGTCCATCTCGTCGGCTTCCAGAATGCCGGCCTTGGGATTTTCCAGCGCATAGACCATGCCGGCCAGCACCGCCGAGGTCACCTGCAGGCCCGTGGCGTTCTGGTAGGGCGCGAGCGCGCGGGTCTCCTCGACCGACAATTGCGAGCCGTACCAATAGGCGTTTTTGGCGTGGCCGAACAGCAGCACGCCGAGTTCGTCGATGCCGTCGACGATCTCGTTCTCCGTCGAGGATGTGATGCTTTTCCTGCGCCTCTGCCGGCGGCGCCGAAGGTTTCATGCAGCGACAGCACGGCGTCGTCGGCGGGGTGATAGGCGTAATGGCAGGTCGGACGATAGACCGCCTCGCCCTGGTCATTGCGCACGGTGTAGTAATCGGCGATCGAGATGGCCTCGTTATGGGTGACCAGGAAGCCATATTGCGGGCCCGGCGTCGGCGTCCAGCTGCGCACGCGCGTGTTGGCGCCCGGCTGCAGCAGATAGATCGCCGCGCCGCAGCCGAAATGATGGGCGCGGCCATTGTCCGGCATCCAGGTTTCATGCGTGCCCCAGCCGAGTTCGGCCGGCTGCAGCCTTCCGACACGAAGCCTTCGACCGACCAGGTGTTGACGAAGACGCCGCGCGGCTTGGGGTCCTTGGCGCGCTGGGTGTCGCGTTCGGCGATGTGGATGCCCTTGATTTCCAGCCGCTGGCGCCAGCGCGCGCCCATTCTTCGCGGGTCGTCGGCTCGGGCGCCTCGTCGCCGAGATCGGCGGCGAGATTGACCAGCGCCTGCTTGACGAACCAGGACACCATGCCCGGATTGGCGCCGCAGGTGGAAATGGCGGTCGCGCCGCCGGGATTTTTGCGGCGCGCCTCCAGCACGGTTTCGCGCAAGGCGTAATTGGAGCGTTTCTCCGGCCCGAGGTGCTTGTCGAAGTAGAAACCCGCCCACGGCTCGATCACGGTGTCGATGTAAAGCGCGCCGATCTCGCGGCACAGCTCCATGATCGCCAGCGAGGAGGTGTCCACGGAGAGATTGACGCAGAAGCCCTGGCCGCCGCCCCGCGTCAGCAGCGGGCGTCAGCAATTCGCTTGATAATTGTCCCTGGTCACCGCCGACTTGATGAATTCATAGCCGCGCTCTTCGGCGATCGCGCGATCCGCGTCGACCGGGTCGATCACCACCAGGCGCTTATGGTCGAATTCGAAATGGCGTTCGATCAGGGGCAGAGCGCCCTTGCCGATCGAGCCGAAGCCGATCATCACGATCGGGCCGGAAATGCGGCCATGCACGGGCCAATCAGTCATGATGTCATCCTGATCAAGAGAAGTTTGAGGTTTTACTCGCAAAGGCAAGGCAACGGGGTCAAGCCGAACGACCCCGGTTTTTGCGATTCGCAGCCATTTTTGGCGGCGGATATGTCAGCCTGACGACAGGTTATGCCGCCAGCGCGTCGCAAATCCCCGGGCGTATGCGCGACAAGGCGCCGGTCGCGCGGACGAGGCCCTTGGCGCCGGCCAGCGCGCCGGGCTGCAATTCCAGCGCGAGGAAGCGCGCCGAGATCGACCGGGCCGGGCAGGTCGAGATGTCGCCGCGCCAGCGCGCGAAAAGCCGAAACGCTCGTAATAGGGCGCGTCGCCGACCAGCAGGACCGCCTTGTGGCCGAGTTCGCGCGCCCGCAGCAAGGCCGAGCCGGATCAGCTTGCCGCCGAGGCCGTGCGAGCGCTGGGCGGCGCCGATGGCGATGGGGCCGAGCAGCAGGGCGTCGCAGCCCCGCCGGCCTCGATCGACCAAAACCGCAAGGTGCCCGACGAGCACGCGGCCCTGCGTGCGCCGAAAAGGCGAGGCCAGGCGCCGGCAGGCGGTCTTCGCGCAGCCGCTCGCAGGTTTTCCGCCCGCGCCCGGTGCCGAAGGAGCGATCGAGCAGCGCCTCGCGGGCGAGGAAATCCTGCGGCGTTTCTTCGCGGATCGACGGCTTCGTCGAAGGCCGAACGACTTCTGGCGGAAGCACTAGTATCATCGGGACCTCCATCGGGTCGCATATTTCCGCCGCCGGTTTTCGCCAACGCGCGGGGTGAGGAGGCCGCCGCCCCGAGGGGCGACGCTTGATAGCGGGAGAAGCGGAGACTGCGTACTCAGATCACGTAGGACTTCAGCGGCGGAAAGCCATTGAAGCCAACGGCGGAATAGGTCGTCGTATAGGCGCCCGTGCCCTCGATCAGCACCTTGGCGCCGATCTCGAGACTGATCGGCAGCAGATACGGCTCCTTCTCGTAGAGCACGTCGACCGAATCGCAGGTCGGGCCGGCCAGCACGCAAGGCTCCGCGGGTCCGCGTCGTAATCGGTGCGGATCGGATAGCGGATCATCTCGTCCATGGTCTCGGCCAGCCCGTTGAACTTGCCGATGTCGAGATAGACCCACTTCACCTTGTCATCGTCCGACTTCTTCGAAATCAGCACGACTTCCGCCTCGATCACGCCCGGCGTTGCCGACCATGCCGCGGCCCGGCTCGATGATCGTCTCGGGGATGCGGTTGCCGAAATGTCGTCGCAGCGCCGTGAAAATCGCGTCGCCATAGGTGCGCACGGTCGACACGCGCTTCAAATATTGCGTCGGGAAGCCGCCGCCGAGATTGACCATCTGCAGGTTGATGCCGCGCTCGGCCAGATCCTTGAACACGCCGGCCGGCGCTTTTCAGCGCGCGGTTCCACATGCGCGGATTGCGCTGCTGCGAACCGACATGGAAGGACAGGCCATGCGCCTCCAGGCCGAGGCGATGGGCGTGTTCGAGCACGCGCGGCGCCATTTCCGCGGCGCAGCCGAACTTGCGCGACAGCGGCCATTCCGCGCCATTGCCGTCGCAGAGCATGCGGCAGAACACCTTTGAGCCCGGCGCGGCGCGGGCGATCTTTTCGACCTCGGCCTCGCAATCGACGGCGAACAGGCGCACGCCCAGCTCGAAGGCGCGGGCGATGTCGCGCTCCTTCTTGATGGTGTTGCCGATAGGAAATGCGCTCGGGCGTCGCGCCGGCGGCCAGCGCCTGCTCGATTTCGACCACCGAGGCGCAATCGAAGCAGGAGCCGAGGCTCGGCGAGCAGCGCCAGCACTTCCGGCGCCGGATTGGCCTTCACGGCGTAGAACACGCGCGTGTCGGGCAACGCCTTGGCGAAAGCGGCGTAATTGTCGCGCACGACCTCGAGGTCGAGCACGAGGCAAGGCCCGGCGTTGACGTCCTCCGCGGCGGTCGCGCAGGAAGTGGAGAATACGATCGGTCATCGCGGCATCCCTTCGAAGGGCGCGGGCTTTTCGCGCCAGAAAGAACAGGGCTTCGGAGTGGATGAGCGTCAGCCGTCCGCATGCGCGCGATGGAGACGCGACGTGCGAATGGACAAACGCCATCCGTGATCGTTCAGCATCGCGCTGACATGCGCGACAGGACGATCGGGTGCTGCGCCGTGGACGCCAAAAACCCGGAGGGCGCGAAGCGCATCCAAGATCTGTCAGCGGCCTTCGATTGGAAAGGGAGATCCCGATCCGCACGCCCGGCAAGAAAGACAAGCCTCTTCGGTAAGCCGGCCTTTGGAGGGCCGACAGAGACGAAAAAGCCCGGTCCGTCGTTGCTTTAAGTCGCGATCCCCCGTGCAGACGGGGTTCGCCGGTTCGCCTCCGGCTGCCGGTTTGTTTTTCAGGCGGTTCACCGGCCTCTTGTCCGGATTACCCGCCAACCGACACACGACCACAGGCACGTGCGATTTGGGCAAGTCGATGAATTGGGTATTCGCCGAGCGAAATGCAAGAAAAAAATGCGCAAAGCCCGGCCATTATTTTCGGCAGGTGTGGTTTCCAGGTCGCATCGCCGGCCGCGCAAGGCGCGTTCGCCCTCAGCCGTGCTGGCCGCCTTGCGGAAGCCGCAAAACGCCATTAACTCCCTTCTCGTCCCGCCTGCCTGTTCCCGAAAAGTCGCTGACGTTTCGCAAACGAATAAGTGGCACAGTTCGGCATGACGAGTTGCTCCGTCCGCGCGATTCGCCGCCGCGAGGAACCGCCAGACCGTGAAGTGAAACCGCCGACCATGCCGCATTTCGACCGCCGCACCCTGCTGAACGCTCCTCGCCCTCTCCGGCGCCGCCGCATTGGCGCCCCGCGCCCTCGCTCCAGCGCCCTGGCTCAAGGCGCGTCGCAACCGAACAACGAGCCAGCCGCCGGCGCCGCATTTCGGCTTGGAGGACGTGATCAGGCGCGCGCGCGACCTCGCCAACGCCCCTTATGACGCCCTGCCGCCGAAACTGCCCGACGCGCTGACCAAGATGGATTTCGACTCCTATCGCGACATCCGCTTCAAGGCCGACAAGTCGCCGCTCGGCCCGGCCAACGGCCCCTTCCGCCTGCAATTGTTCCATCCCGGCTTCATCTACAACCGCCCGGTGGTGGTGAACACGATCCGCGACGGCATCTCGACGCCGGTGCCCTATGCCGCCAACCTGTTCGACTACGGCCGCAACAAACTCGACCACGCCCTGCCGGTCAATCTCGGCTTCGCCGGCTTCCGCCTGCATTATCCGCTCAACAGCCCGCACGGCATCGACGAAGTCGTCTCCTTCCTCGGCGCCAGCTATTTCCGCTTCCTCGGCCGCGGCCAGACCTATGGGTTGTCGGCGCGGGGCCTGTCGGTCGCCACCGGCGGCGACGACGAGGAATTCCCCTTCTTCCGCGAATTCTGGATCGAGACCTCCAAGGACACGCCGGAAAAGGCGACGATCTACGCTCTGCTCGACGGCGCCTCGGTCACCGGCGCCTACCGCTTCGACCTCTATCCCGGATGTCGAGAGCGTGATGGAAGTGTCAGGCGACCATTTTCCCGCGCCGCGAGAACGTCAAGTTCGGCATGGCGCCGCTGACCTCGATGTACTTCTTCGGCGAGGACCGCGGCAAGTTCTCCGACGATTATCGTGGCCGAATTGCACGATTCCGACGGATTGCTGATGCATACCGGCGCCGGCGAATGGATCTGGCGCCCGCTGCGCGCGCCGCGCGTCGTCACCATGTCGACCTTCGCCGATCAGACGCATCAAGGGATTTGGCCTGGTCCAGCGCGACCGCAATTTCGACCATTACCAGGATCTCGAACTCGACTACGAGACGCGGCCCGACCTATTTCGTCGAACCGCATGGCGACTGGGGCGAAGGCCGCGATCGAACTGCTCGAACTCGCGACCAAGGACGAGACGGCCGACAATATCGTCGCCTACTGGACCCCGAAGAAGCCCGCCGGAAGCTGGCAAGGCCTTCGCCTTTTCCTATCGCATCCGCTCCGTGCTCGAAGCGCCCGACCTCTCGCCGAACGGGCGGGTGAGGAACATCTGGAAGACCAGCCCCAAGGCGCTGGGCTCCAACGAGGCCGTCGATGTCGGCTCGCGCCGCTTCATCGTCGATTTCGCCGGCGGCGATCTCGGCTTTTACCAGCCGGACCCGAACATGGTCGAGATTGCGGCGTCGACCTCGCAAGGCAAGGTGATGCGCACCATCCTGGAGCCCAATCCGCATATCAACGGCTTCAGGGCCATGATCGACGTGGAGGTCGAACCCGGCCAGAGCACTGACGTCCGCGCTTTCCTGCGCGTCGGACCGCGCGCCCTGACCGAGACCATCATCATGCCCTGGAAGGCCGAATAGGCGCCGTCAAAGCAGCGCGTCGCCGGCCTTGAGATAGGCGCGCAGGATGCGGCGCAGGCCGATCGACGCTGCCATGGCCTGCTGCTGGCATTCGGCGAACTGCGGCTCCCCGCCCTGCACGCCCGCGGAAAAATGGGTGATCGCGGTGACGGCGGCGGCGCGCAGCCCCAGGCGCTTCGCCAGGATGATCTCCGGCGCGACGCCAAAACCAACCAGGTCGGCGCCGATCTGCCGCGCCATCCTGCTTTCCGCCGGGGTCGGGAAGGTCGGCCCGGAGAACCAGGAAAACACGCCTTCGTGCAAGGTGACGCCGGCGGTGGCGGCGGCGCGCTTGAGCCGACGGTGGATGCGGCCGTCATAGGCGTCGTTCAGGCCCACGAAGGCGCGCGAATCGATCAGGCCGATCAGCGGATTGAGACCGGAAAAATTGATGTGGTCGGTGACCAGGGCGAGATTGCCGGGGTAAAGGTCCTGTCGCACCGATCCGGCGGTCGCAAACAGCAGCAATTGTCGCGCGCCCAGCGCTTTGAGCAGCTCCAGCGCGTCATTCATGCAGGCGGGGTCGCCGGAATTATAGAAATGCGCCTGGCCGTTCAGGAGGACGATCGCTTCGCCCTCGAGTTTGCCGATGGTGAGCCGCGCGGCCTGGCCCGGCTCGTCAAGCGCCGGCAGACAGGGCAGGTCGGCGTAGGGAAAGCTGACCGCTCCGGAGAGGCCCTCCGCCATGCCGCCGAGGCCAGGACCGAGCACCGCGGCGAATTCGACCGGTTCGGTAACGCCATGGGCGCGCAGGATCTGCAAGGATTGATCGACGGCGCCCGACATTGCGGCTCCAGAAAAAGTTGTCAGCTCCGCCCCAGCAAGTCAGGGCCAAAAGCATGAGGAAGAAGGTCAGTCAAGTTCAAGGATAGCGCGCCGCCGGCCGGGTCGGCAAGGTGAATCAAAGCGTTGTCACAGGCAAACTCGGCGATGCGCTGGCGGCAGGCGCCGCAGGGCGCAAGTTTTTGCGGCCCCGGCCCGACGACGAGTATTTCGGCGATACGGGTTTCCCCCGCGGCGATCATCGCCGAAATCGCCGAGGTCTCGGCGCAGACGCCCAGGGGATAGGCGGCGTTCTCGACGTTGCAGCCGGAAAACAGCGCGCCCTTGTCCGTGCGCAGCGCCGCGCCGACCGGAAAACGCGAATAGGGCGCATAGGCCCGCTCCTGGGCCTGTTTCGCGAGCGTGAAAAGCTGGTCGATCGCGGTCATGGGTTCTCTCTAGAAACGCCTCCACAGCGCCAGCAGCGCGCCGGACTCGCGATAGGCGCCCTGCCCGGCGATGGTTGTAAAGCCTCCGGCCTGCGCGCGCCAGTCGGCATTGAGGCTGTAGACGAGACTGAACTGCGCCTTGGACTGGGACCAATGGGGGTAGGCGGGATTGGCGGACGGCGCCGACACGATGTTGAAGCTCTGCGCCAGAGCGAGCAACCTCGGCGTCAGATAGAGGCCGAAGGTCAGGTCGGCCCGCGCCTCGTCGGGCGCCGCCCCGCCACGCAGTCGCCCGCCCGCCTCGATGTCGACAAAGGCCGGGAGGGTCCCGACATCAACGTTCTTTCCCAGCAGCAGGCGGAAATCGAAATCGGGCTGGCTCGTTCCCTGCAGCCAGTTTTTTGTCGCGCCGGCCGTCGTGGGCAGGCGCGCCTCGGCCTGAAAGGTCAGCACCGTCGTATCGTCGCGCCAGAGCCGCGCCTGCGCGCCGATCTCGCTGTCGCCAAGGCCGGTGAAACGCTGGTTATCGGGCGCTCCCAGCGTCGTGCCCTGCGCCGAGGGCTTGATCAGCGCCGCCAGCCAGTCGGTGACGCCGTAATCGACGAAGGCCGAGGCTTGCAGGCTGCGATAGAGCGGCGTCGGGGTGAAGCGCCCGACCTGGTCGAAGCCGACATTGGCCTGATCGAACAGGGTGGTGACGATGATTTCGCCATGCCCCGCCTCCGGGGTCCAGGCGCCGGCCCAAGCCGCCGGCGCAGAAGCAAAAAAGGCCGAAAGCGCAAGCGCAAGAAAGCCGGCCGAGCGCCAAAGCCCCGCCAGCCCGATCTTCCCGCATTGGCGAAGGCATCGCCGCAAGGAGCCGCCCGTCCGTTGTCAGATATAACCCAACGGAAACTAGAGCGGCGCGGTTGATGCAGACAAGCGCGAATCGAACATTTGCGCGCTTGTCCGGAAAAGAGTTTCGCGAACTCAGTGGTAGATGCAGATTCCGCTACGATCGCAGCGGCGATGGTGCGGATAGAGGAACGACGGTCCGGCGCACGAGCGATAGTAATGATAGCCGGTCTCGCCCCAGCGCGCGCAACTGGCGTCGGCGGCGGTGGTCATCAGGCTGACGACGGAGAGGGCCGCGACCAGCATCATCGCAAATTTCAAACTTTCCATTTTGGCCTCCAGAACCGGTTGCGAACGCCCCCCAGCGGCGCTCATGGAAAACCAACGGCGGAGTTAACGAAAGGTTGCAATGATTTAGCTGCGGCGCCCTGATTTCCCGGGCTCCGGACCGCGCACGGCGGCGTCGGCAGCCATGCGCATATAGGACTGAGCCATTCCTGGCGAAAAAAGCGCAGTTACCGTCGACCCGTTCGGTCCATTTGCACAGGGGAATGATGGCTCGTTCGCCGCCATGACGGCTTCATGCGCATGGCCGATGGCGATGACGAAACTCGGCTCTCCCAAGTTCAGTTCGAGTTGTTCCATGGCCGCCGCCAAGCGCCACAACGGTTTTATGACCGGTCAAACTCGAGAAGAGCAAGGAGGACTTGGTGGTCCACCACCAGGACAAATGCTGTTTCAGGAATCGCCCCGCGAGTCAAAACTTTCGAGACCTCCCGACTGGGAGAGTCCTTACGGACGCGCCAAGTATTATTACAGTCAAAAGGAAAAAATCCAAATGATTTCTGGAAATTTTAGTCGCCGGCCTTAATCCGGCTTTATAGGGTGGTAAAGCAACCCAAGTTGCTCGAATGTATCTGGACGCTCGTGGAAGTAGGCCGTCCTTGCAGGCCTAAAAACAAACGAACCGGGGCTGAGAAGGGGATCAAGTGGTGTATTCGTATAATTAAATCCACCGTTGCCGATATCTTCGACCTGCATATTCAAATGAATCGCGACTGTGGGAATCGTGAATTCGTGATGCCCGCGCCAGTCGGGTGACGCCATCGCCTTGACATACGCGCGCATGAAACGTTGTGACAGCCTCATGATCGGGTGGAAGTCGCGATACCAGTGGATGGCCTCTGGCCTCTTCGGAGCGGCTGCGGACTTCCAATGGCACCAGTTCGGATCGTCGGCCGAGCTCGTTAGCGTCGTGGTCAACAAGTCCGCGCGATTGCGCTTGAATTGACCAAAAAACGCGCTCCAGTCGCCGGCATAATCCACGTCGAATTCGATCATCCAGACGTACGGATACGGCGCCATAAGTCCGATGGGGATCCAGATTGTGTCAAGATAGCCAGGAATCACGCAGCCATTCGCAAGCATCGCGGCCCAGCGCAGTGGCATCAATCGTTCGGCGTCCGCAGATAGGATCACCGGTATCGGCGAAGAATTTACCAACAAATAAACGTCGATATAGTCCTTCGCCTGGGCGCAAAGGCGTTTAAATTGGCTGATCACGCGCTCGCTGGCGGTGCTGGCAAGAAATAAGGCGCAATGGCGCGTCCTAAATTTTGCGACGAGATCAACCCAAAAGGGGCGATCGAAATGGTGGAATCTACTTACATCTGAACAGCTGATCGAATCCGCAAATCGCCTGTCATAAGGCCATATCTTCGCCACGACTTTTTCAGCTAACGAAGAATGACGCGGCCGGTTAGCATCCATTTCTTGACCGAACTGGGCCATGATTTTCCAAAGGCGGCCGCCGAAGCCTAGCGAAAGCGGCGCTGAGCGCCAGCATTGCAGACGGGGATAACAACTTGATCCTGCGGACGCGCCCCACCGCGCCGAGTTTGCCAATGTGGAGTGGTGGAGCTGTGGGGAATTCGAACCCCTGACCTCTGCAGTGCGATTGCAGCGCTCTCCCATCTGAGCTACAGCCCCGTTCCGGAGGCGGTGTTTAGGGCCCGGGCGCTTTCCTGTCAATCGTGGCGATTGAAAAACGCCCCAAGGCGCGCGCTGAAAACTTGTTTGTGGTCCCGCAAGCGCTTAAACATCTCGGGCCATTCGCATGAAATTCCCGGAGTCGCAATGTCCGCCGCAGCCTTCATCATTCCCGTCTTCGCGGTGCTCAACATGGCCCTCGACCTCTATTGGTGGGTCATCATCGTCATGGCGGTCATGTCCTGGCTGCTGGCCTTCGACGTCATCAACATGCGCAACGATTTCGTCCGCTCGATCTGGAACGCCGTCACCGCCCTGACCGAGCCGCGCTGCGGCCGATCCGCCGGTTCGTGCCGCCCATCGGCGGCATGGATATTTCGCCGATCGTCCTGCTGCTGCTGCTCTCCTTCATCCAGATGGAGCTGAATGCGGCGCTGGTCTGCGCTCCGCGTTCATGTCCTCGCCGCTAATGGCCGCGCCGGGCGGAAAACCGTGGGTTCGCGGGCTGACGGCCTGAACCTCCATGTCCGCCTGACGCCCAAATCCTCGCGCGACGCGCTGGAGGGCGTGGAAATCCTCGCCGACGGCAATTGCGTGCTCAAGGCGCGGGTGCGTGCGGTTCCCGAAGACGGCAAGGCCAATGACGCGCTGATCGCGCTGGCGGCGAAGACCTTGAAAATCCCGGCCTCGACCATTCGCCTCGCGTCCGGCGCAACCTCGCGGCACAAGGTGCTGGCGCTCGACGGCGACGCCGCGGAACTCACGGCCAAGCTTGAGGCCATTTCGAAAGCGTCTGCCCAAAAGCCCTAGTTGCCAAACGCCCGGTCCTCGGCCTATCTGCACGGCAAAGCAGCCATTTCGGGGGCGCGGAAAATGAGCAAGACCAACAGCGGCAATTTCTTCGAGGATTTCAAGCTCGGCCAGGTGATCGTCCATGCGACGCCGCGCACGGTGACGGTCGGCGACGTCGCGCTCTATACCGTCGCTCTACGGCTCGCGCTTCGCGGTGCAGTCCTCCGACGCCTTCGCCCAGGCCATCGGCTACGCGAAAAGCCCGGTCGACGACCTGCTGGTGTTCCACATCGTGTTCGGCAAGACCGTGCCGGATATTTCGCTCAACGCCGTGGCCAACCTCGGCTACGCCGATTGCCGCTTCCTGGCGCCGGTCTATCCCGGCGACACCCTGACTTCGACTTCGGAAGTCATCGGCCTCAAGGAAAACTCCAACGGCCAGACCGGCGTGGTCTATGTCCGCTCGCGCGGCGCAAACCAGCGCGGCGTCGACCGTGCTCGAATATGTGCGCTGGGTGATGGTGCGCAAGCGCGACCCCAACAGCCCGGCGCCGGCGGAAGTCACGCCGAAGCTGCCGCCGCGCTCTGGCGCCCGACCAGCTCGGCGACGCCTGCCCGATCATCGATCCGCGCAAATATGATTTCGCCCTCGCCGGCTCGAAGCATCGCTGGGCCGATTACCTGCCGGGCGAGCGGATCGACCATGTCGACGGCATGACCGTGGAGGAGGCCGAGCACCAGCTCGCGACGCGCCTCTACCAGAACACGGCGAAAGTGCATTTCAACCAATATACCGAGGGCCAGGGCCGGTTCGGCCGCCGCCTGATCTATGGCGGCCATGTGATTTCGCTGGCCCGCGCCCTGTCCTTCAACGGCCTCGCCAACGCCTTCCATATCGCGGCGATCAACGGCGGCCGCCATGTCAGCCCGCTATTCGCCGGCCTGACCGTCTTCGCCTGGACGGAAGTGCTGGAGCGCGCCGAAATCCACGGCCGCAGCGACGTCGGCGCGCTGCGCCTGCGCACCATCGCGACCAAGGACCAGCCCACCGGCGGCCCATCCGCTGCAAGCAGGGCGACGCCTATGACCCCTCGCGTCATCCTCGATCTCGACTACTGGGCGCTGATGCCGCGCTGATCTGCGCGAGCGCGAAACGAAAAAGCCCCCGCCGTCGCTGCCGGCGGGGGCTTTTTTCGTTCCGGGATGTGGGATTCAGCCGCGCGTCAGCACGACGCACATCACCAGCATGAGGGCCGCCTCGGCCACGGCCAGGACGCCGACGCCGGCGAGGCCGAACAGTGAAAACATGGCGACGGCGGCGACGAGGATCAGAGCGACGATCGCCATGAAAGCCGCGGACGGCGCTCGCCTCGGGATTGGCTTCGTTGGCGGCGATTGCGGCGGCAGCGGCGACATTGAGCGTTGACGGTCATCGGCTTCCTCGGATTGGGGGAGCGGCGCGAAAGAGGACGCCCGGTCTATTGCATTGCGGTAAGCGCCTATAAAGCCTAATTAATTCCGACCAATGCTGCTAAAGCCCAATTGCGGGGCGCGCAAAAAAATCATTGCGGAAACCCGCAATGACTGCTGGATCAAAGCTTAACGATGATTTCAGGCGCCGTTGCGCTTCAGGAAATCCCAGATCGCGCGGGAGGCGTCGAAATCGTTTTGCTCCGCCGCCCGCTCCGATGAGGCGGTCGGGCTTGCGGCCGGGGATGCGATGGCCGGCGCTATCGACCCGAATCAGCTCCACCGGACGCCTTGCAGCCGGCATAGGACAGGATCGAGCCCCGCGCCGAACCTTCGCCGCGCCGCGCGCTTCATGTTCGGGAAACGGCTTGTCCTCGCGCCGAGCGCCGCAGCCGTTGTTCTTGGCGAAAAGCGCGAAGGCGCTCTCCGCCGGCAGTGCGTCGAAGGACGCCTCCGTCAGGGTCGCCTTGCCGCCGGCATAGGGGATGCGCGGATCGGAAACATTGCTGACCGCGACATAGGCCAGCGGCCGGCGGCGCGCAATTGGCGAGGTCGGCCGGCATGGCGGAAATCAGCGTCGCGAGCCCGGCCACCGGACGTCCAATGCCCGCGCAGACCGCGCGATAGGCGAAGGCGCCGCCCGAGGACACGCCGACCAGGAAGATATCCGGCGCGGATCGACCGCGCCCTGGCTGACGAAATGCTCGACCAGATCGTGCAGGAACTTGACGTCGCGATCGGCGTCGGCGCCCGGCGCCGACGGCCAGACGCCGCTGATGGCGTCGGGATAGACGAAGATCGGCTTGCTTCGATTCGGCGATTTCCTCAAGCCCGAGCCGGCGGCGGATATGGGACCCGATCCCGCCGCCGCGATGCAGCACGATGACCAGCGGCCGGCGGCGCAATTTCAGCCGGTCGCGCAGCACCACCACGGCGGAGCGCGAAATCCCGCCGGATTCGATGGTGAGCCGCGCCGCCGCCTGGAAGCCGGCGACGAGCGAAAAGGCGAGCGCCAGCGCGGCAGCGCCGCATCAGGAAACGGACCGTCGCCGGCGAACGAGCCGTTCGATATCGAAGACGAAAATTTCAAGCGCGCATACTCCAACCGGCGCGAATTTCGCCTTTTCGCGTTGCGAAAGCAAGACGGCAAGGCGAAGGTAAAGCCGATTTCGACGCCGGCGACGCCCGATTTTGCGCCGCTGAAGCCTGGCCTTCAAGCCAAGCCGCAACAGGGGAGGATTCCCCTCAAACCGGCGTCCGCGGACGCGCGCCGCATTATCGCCAGAGCGGCGGCTGATTCGCCGAAGGGTTGATGCGCTTGCGATTGCGCTGCAGCGTGGTTTCGATTAGTGAGGGGCTCCGACCATATCAGGCGGGGCCGCGCTGCTTGACGCGCCGGCCTCATTGATCCTATTCGTCGAACTGGAAGGGTGAATTCCATGGCCGAGGCCGATCCCAGCTCGCTTCCGCTGGAGCAGCGCCGCCCGCTCTCGCCGCACATGCAGATCTACAAGCTGGTCGCCGACCATGGTCGGTCTCGAGCGCCATCGCGTCACCGGCGGCGCGCTCTATTTCGGCACGCTGCTGCTCGCCTGGTATCTGCTGGCCGCCGCCGGCGACAAGCCCGGCTCCTTTCAGGCCGCTTCCGCCTTGTTCGGCTCCTTCCTCGGGCAATTGGTGCTGTTCGGCTACACCTTCGCGCTGCTGCTGCACGCGCTGGGCGGCCTGCGCCACGCCATCTGGGACGCCGGCTATCGGCTTCGAAGCCGAGCAGCGCGACCGTCTCGCCCGGGGTTCGGTCATCATCCGCCGCCGCTCTCACGATCCTGATCTGGATCGTCGTCCTGATCCTGCGCTGAGGAGCCCGCCATGACCGAAAAAACCTCGCTTCAAACCCCTCGCGCGCGCGTAAATTATCTTGGCTCCGCCAAGGCCGGCACGCAGCACGCCTGGCGCATGCGCCTGACCTCTTTCGCCCTGCTGCCGCTGACCATCGCCTTCATCGTCATCGTCGTTTCGCTGGCGGGCCGCGATTTCGACAGCGCCCGGGCGCTGCTCGGTTCGCCTTGCCCCGCCATCCTGATGATCCTGTTCATCGGCGCCGGCGTCTGGCACATGATGCTCGGCATGCAGACGATCATCGAGGACTATGTCCATCACGACCACGCCAAGACTTTGGCCCTGATGGCCAATGCCTGTTTCTGCGCCCTGATCGCCATCGCGACGATCTTCGCGGTGCTGCGCATGAGCTTCACCTGACGTCTCTCGTAAAGCCGCCGCGCGTGCGGGCGAACGCATGCAGGCTTATCTTCTATTGAAGGACTGATCCCATGGCATCCAACGACGCCCCGGCCGCAGCGGCCATCGGCGGCCAAGTACAAGGACCCGGCCTATCCGATCACGGACCACACGTTCGACGTGGTGGTGGTCGGCGCGGGCGGCGCGGGCCTGCGCGCCACTGTCGGCTGTTCCCAGGCGGGCCTGCGCACGGCCTGCATCTCCAAGGTCTTCCCGACGCGTTCGCACACGGTGGCGGCGCAGGGCGGCGTGGCCGCCTCGCTCGCCAACATGGGGCCGGACAACTGGAAATGGCACATGTACGACACCGTCAAGGGCTCCGACTGGCTCGGAGACCAGGACGCGATCGAATATCTGTGCCGCAACGCGCCGGCCGCCGTCTATGAGCTGGAGCATTGGGGCGTGCCCTTCTCGCGCACCGCCGACGGCAAGATCTACCAGCGTCCCGTTCGGCGGCATGACCACCGACTTCGGCCGCGGGCCGCCGGCGCAGCGCACCTGCGCCGCCGCCGACCGCACCGGCCACGCCATGCTGCACACGCTCTATGGGCAGGCGCTGAAGAACTCGACCGAATTCTTCATCGAATATTTCGCCATCGACCTGATCATGGACGCCGAAGGCCGCTGCCGCGGCGTCGTCTGCCTGAAGATGGACGACGGCACCATCCACCGCTTCCGCGCCCAGCTCGTCATCCTCGCCACCGGCGGCTATGGCCGCGCCTATTTCTCGGCGACCTCGGCCCATACCTGCACCGGCGACGGCGGCGGCATGGTCTTGCGCGCGGGATTGCCGCTGCAGGACATGGAATTCGTGCAGTTCCACCCGACCGGCATCTATGGCGCGGGCTGCCTGATCACCGAAGGCGCGCGCGGCGAAGGCGGCTACCTGACCAACGCCTCGGGCGAGCGCTTCATGGAGCGCTATGCTCCCTCGGTGAAGGACCTCGCGCCGCGCGACATGGTTTCGCGCGCGATGACCATGGAAATCCGCGAAGGCCGCGGCGTGGGCAAGAACAAGGACCACATCTTCCTGCATCTTGACCATCTCGATCCGAAGATCCTGCACGAGCGCCTGCCCGGCATTTCGGAAAGCGCCAAGATCTTCGCCGGCGTCGACGTCACCCGCGAGCCGATCCCGGTGCTGCCGACCGTCCACTACAACATGGGCGGCATCCAGACCAATTATCACGGCGAAGTGCTGACCAAGAAGGACGGCAATCCCGACGTCGTGGTCCCCGGCCTGATGGCGCTGGGCGAAGCGGCCTGCGTCTCGGTCCACGGCGCCAACCGGCTCGGCTCGAATTCGCTGATCGATCTCGTGGTGTTCGGCCGCGCCGCCGGCCTGCGCGCCGCGGAAATCGTCAAGGCGGGCGCCAAGCAGGACAATCTGCCGGAAAACTCGGCCGAACTGTCGCTCTCGCGCCTCGACCACTACCGCCACGCCAATGGCGGCACGCCTACCGCGGAACTGCGCCTGCGCATGCAGAAGGTGATGCAGAACAATTGCGCGGTCTATCGCACCGGCGAAGTGCTGGAAGAAGGCTCCAGGCTCATCCACGAGGTGTGGAAGGCCCGCGACGACGTGCGCGTGACCGACCGCTCGCTGATGTGGAATTCCGACCTGATCGAGACGCTGGAGTTCGACAACCTGATCGTGCAGGCGGTCGTCACCATGGACGGCGCGAACAACCGCAAGGAATCGCGCGGCGCCCACGCCCGCGAGGATTTCGCCGACCGCGACGACGTCAACTGGATGAAGCACACGCTGGCGACCATCGACGACGCCAACAAGGCGGTGAACATCGATTACCGTCCGGTGCACAATTACACCATGACCGACGAAGTCAGCTACATCGAGCCGAAAGCTCGCGTCTACTGAGGTCACGTCGAGGCCGGCAATACGCCGGCCTCACTTCCGTTTCGCTTCGAGAGCAGGCCCCATGGTTGAACTCGCACTCCCCAAAAATTCCATCGTCGGCAAGGGCAAGACCTGGCCGAAGCCCGCAGGCGCGAAAAACGTGACGGAATTCCAGATCTACCGCTGGAATCCCGATGACGGCCGCAACCCCTCGCGTCGATACCTATTATGTCGACCGCGACGATTGCGGCCCGATGATCCTCGACTCCCTGCTGTGGATCAAGAACAAGATCGACCCGACGCTGACGCTGCGCCGCTCCTGCCGCGAAGGCATTTGCGGCTCCTGCGCGATGAACATCGATGGAGCCAATACGCTGGCCTGCACCAAGGCCACCGACGAGGTGAAGACGCCGGTAAAAATCTATCCGCTGCCGCATATGCCGGTCGTCAAGGATCTGGTGCCGGACCTCACCAATTTCTACGCCCAGCACGCCGCGATCGAACCCTGGCTGAAGACCGAGACGCCCCCTCCCGAGAAGGAATGGCTGCAATCGCCTGCGGATCGTTCGAAGCTCGATGGCCTCTACGAGTGCATCCTCTGCGCCTGCTGCTCGACCTCCTGCCCCAGCTACTGGTGGAACGGCGATCGCTATCTCGGCCCCTCGGCCCTGCTGCAGGCCTATCGCTGGCTGATCGATTCGCGCGACGAATCGACCGGCGAGCGCCTCGACAATCTGGAAGACCCCTTCCGGCTCTATCGCTGCCATACCATCATGAACTGCGCCCGCGCCTGCCCGAAAAATCTGAACCCGGCCAAGGCGATTGCGGAAATCAAGAACATGATGCTCGCCCGGCAGGCGTGAGCGTCGGCAAAACTGGGAACGCCAATGGCGCGCCATTTCAGGCGCGCCATTTTTTTTGAGCTGATATCACGGCGTACCCGGACATGAAAAAAGGCGCGCCGTTCACACGACGCGCCCTAGTTTTCTCGCGGGAGAACTGGCCGGGGGACCGGCCAGGGAAATCGTTACGCGCGCGGCTGCATGGAGAAGACGCGGGTTTGCAGATCGAGCATCGCCGTGGCGAAGCTTGTCGCGTTGTCGGCGAATTCGCCCCAGACCGAGGCGGCGGAGGGCGCGCGCGCCACCAGCTTGCCGGTCATGTCGTCGGTTTCGAAGCGCAGGTCCGCGGAGAACTTGCGCGCCAGGCCCTGCATCGCGACATTGCGCGCCAGGCAGGACATGTAGAGCGCGTCGGCGCGGCGGTTGCGAGCGGCGCGCACGATGCGCGACAGCAATTCGGTGCCGACGCCCTGGCGGCGCCAGTGCAATTCGACGCTGAACGCGGCTTCCACCGAGCCGCCGATGATATTATTGCCGACCGCGCGCAATTCGCCCGCACCCCGCAGGGTTCCATCGACATAATAGCCGTAGATCACGTCGTCGATGCCGAAGCAGCGCTCGGCGTAACGCGTCAGGAAGTCGTCATTGACCGCCATGGCGAAGCGGTCGTACCGGCTCTTGGCGTCAAGGCGCAAGAGGTGATCCCGAAACGCGGGAAGATCGGCCGGCCACAGTCTCCTAATGACGCCGCCATGGATCACGATCTGTTCCATGTGGTGATTCCTTGTCCTTCCGCGGCGAACCCGCCGCTGTTGACCTCGGTCCGTTTCCTCAGGTCTTATATGTTGCAGTGCAGCAATTAGTTCAAGCCCGAACTTTAAGCAAATGCCTTTAGTCACGTTTTTTTGTCCATACAATGGACAAAAATGTCGCAGTTAGGGTTTTCCCCCACTTGACAAAGGCATTCGCCAGATCATTTCGAGCATGCTGCGACGCGAAGGTTAAAGATCGCTGAAGCATGAATCGCCCTTGAACCTGTGACCGGGCCTGTTCAGGCGAGCAGGTCGAGCAGGGCGGGGATGAGCGGCTCATCGGCCGGGGGCATGGGATAGTCCCGCAGTTTCCGTGGAAAAACCCATTTCAGCGCCTGCCCCTCGCGAGACGCGACGTAACCCTGCCAACGCCGGCAGACATAGAGCGGCATTAACAGGTGGAAATCGTCATAACTATGGCTGGCGAAGGTCAAAGGCGCCAGACAGGCTTCCTTAACCTCGATTCCCAATTCTTCGCGCAATTCGCGGATCAGCGCCCCTTCCGGCCGCTCGCCGGCGTCAACCTTGCCTCCGGGAAACTCCCAGAGTCCGGCCAGGCTCTTGCCCTGCGGCCGCTGCGCGATGAGCACCCGGTTGTCGGCGTCGACCAGCGCCGCCGCCACCACCAGCAGCAGCTTCACGAGCGGTAGTCGCCGTTGATGGCGACATATTCCTTGGTCAGGTCGCAGGTCCAGACCGTCGCCTCGCCCTTGCCGAGGCCGAGATCGGCGCGGATGACGACCTTGTCCTGCTTCATCACCGCCGAGGCCGCGGCTTCGTCGTAATCGGGATCGCGAAGGCCCTCGTGGGCCACGCGAATATCGCCGAACCAGATCGACAGCAGGTCGCGCTCGGCCTTTTCGCCTGCTTTGCCCACCGCCATGACCACGCGGCCCCAATTGGCGTCCTCGCCCGCCACCGCCGTCTTGACCAGCGGCGAATTGGCGATGGAGAAGGCGATTTTCTTCGCCGCCTTGTCGCTGTCGGCGCCAGTGACGCGCACTTCCACGAATTTCCGCGCGCCCTCGCCGTCGCGCGCCACCTGCTGCGCCAGATCGAGCAGCACCGCGTCCAGCTTTTCGCGGAAATCGTGCAGGCGTTTGTCGCCGGCCTTCTTGATCTTTTTCGCGCCGCGCTTTTCCGCCGCGCCGGTGGCGAACAGCATCAAAGTGTCGGAGGTCGAGGTGTCGCTGTCCACCGTCACCGCATTAAACGAGCCTTTCACGCCCTTGGACAGCAGCTTTTGCAGCGCCTCCGCGGAAATGGCCGCATCGGTGAAGACATAGGACAGCATGGTCGCCATGTCGGGCGCGATCATGCCGGCGCCCTTTGCCATGCCGTTGATCGTCACTTCGACGTCGCCGATCAACGCCTTGGCCGTCGCCACCTTCGGAAATGTGTCGGTGGTCATGATCGCCCTGGCGGCGTCGAGCCAGCCTCCCGGCTGCGCCTTTGCGGCCAGCGTGTCCAGAACGCCCTCGAATTTGCTCGCGTCGAGCGGCTCCCCGATCACGCCGGTCGAGGCCAGGAAAATCTCCTCCTCCGCCGCGCCGACCGCCTTGGCCGCCAGCTTCGCGGTCAGTTCCGTCGCGGCCTTGCCGACCTTGCCGGTGAAGGCGTTGGCGTTGCCGGAATTGACCACCAGCGCCCGCGCCTTGCCGGCGCGTAAATGCTTGCGGCACCAGTCCACCGGCGCCGAGGGACATTTGGAGGTGGTGAAGACGCCGGCGACCGTCGCGCCTTCGTCGAACACCGCCAGCAGCACGTCGGTTCGCCCCTTGTAGCGAATGCCGGCTTCGCCCGCGGCCAGACGCACGCCGTCGATTTCAGGCAATTCGGCGAAGGTTTTCGGGGCGAGCGGCGAGACGGGAGCGACTTTGGCCATGGGGCTTGGTCCTGATCGAAAGGGGTGACGGGATTTGCGTTGCGCTGGCCGCCTCCGTCAAGGGTTTTCCGCAAGAGTTTTCCGCGCGCGATTTCTTCGCCGTGCGGGAATAAAACGCCAACTCCTTGAGTCTCCTTCCCGACGCCCACGCGCGAGAGGAGAAGGCAATGAGCGAAGCTGACGGAGCAAATCGCAGGGAAGTCCTCAAATGCATGGCCTGGGCTGGAACCGGCGTGGTCTGGACCCTTGCCGGCGGCGTGCCCGCGTCGCGGCTGATCGGCGCGGCGCAGGCGCAAGAGGCCGCATTCTCCTTCGTGCAGATTTCCGACAGCCATGTCGGCTTCGACAAGCCGGCCAATCCCGACACGCTGGGCACGCTCAACGAGGCGCTGGACAAGGTGGCGGCGCTCCCGGTCAAGCCGGACTTCATTGTCCATACCGGCGACATCACCCACCTGGCCCTGCCGCGGCAATTCGACGACGCCGCCAAAACCATCGGGCGGCTGCAACTCGACGTCCACTACGCGCCGGGCGAACACGACATTCTCGACCCCGCGACAGCCAAGGCCTACGTGGAGCGCTTTGGCGGCGGAGCGCGCGGTAACGCCTATTATTCCTTCGACCATCAGGGCGTTCACTTCATTTCGATCAACAATGTCGTCGACCTCAAGAAGAACGGCCTCGGCTTCCTCGGCGCCGAGCAACTGGCCTGGCTGGCCGACGACCTCAGCGGAAAGAGCAACTCCACCCCCATCGTCGTCTTCTGCCACATCCCGCTCTGGACCATCGCGCCCGACTGGGGCTGGGGCACAGAGGATTCCGCCCAGGCGCTGGCGCTGCTGGCGCGGTTCGGCTCGGTGACCGTGCTCAACGGCCATATCCATCAGGTGATGCAGAAGGTCGAGGGCGCGGTGACCTTCCACACCGCCCGCTCGACCGCATTCCCGCAACCGGCCCCCGGAACCGCGCCGGCGCCCGGCCCCTTGCGCGCGCCCGCCGGGCAATTGCGCAGTTTGCTCGGCATTACCGATGTCGCCGTTGCGGCCAATCCCGGCAAGCTGGCCGTGACCGATTTGGCGCTGGCGTCATGAGCGCCGCGCCTTGTGCGGCGATGGCGGCCATCCTGCTTGCGTCGCCGGCGCCGGCGGCCGGCGACGCCGCGCGCGGCGAAGCTTTGTACGAGGGCTGTCAGGACTGCCATTCGCTCGACAGGAACGATATCGGCCCGCGCCATCGCGGCGTTTTTTTGCGCAAGGCCGGCTCGCTCGCCGACTTCAGCTACTCGGATGCTTTGAAAAATGCGCCCTTTGTCTGGGACGCGGCGCATCTCGACCAGTGGCTGGCGGATCCGCAAAAGCTCCTGCCCGGCGCGAAAATGTTCTATCATCTCGATCAGGCTCAGGACCGCGCCGACGTCATCGAATTTTTGCACACGCGGGCGAAGTGAAACGGGTGAGGCGCCTTGACTGCCAGTGAGACGGCCCGGCGGCGTTTCCAGACCGTCGTCCTTCCCCATCTCGACGAGGCCTACAGCTTCGCCAAGGGATTGGCGCGCAATGGCGCCGACGCCGAGGACATCGTCCAGGACGCCTGCCTGCGCGCCCTGGCGGCGCTGGAGACGCAGCACGTGGAGCAACCCCGCGCCTGGCTGCTGACCATCGTCCGCAATGTCGCCTACAGTTTTTTCGCGCGCAAGAACCCGCGAATCCTGGCGGAAACCGACGTTGACGAGCTCGTCCAAGCGCGCGAGCCGGCGCCCGACGCGGAAGCGCTGGTGATCGCAGCCGAGGATGACGAAAGATTGCGCCAGGCGCTGGCCGACCTGCCGCTCGCCCTGCGCGAAACCCTGCTGATGCGCACGGTCAACGGCCTGAGCTATCGCGACATCGCCGCGGCGACGCAGGCGCCGATCGGCACCGTCATGTCGCGGCTGGCGCGGGCGCGCAAAACTTTAGCGTCGATCATGGGAGGGGACAGGTGAGCGCGCCGGATGACAGGATTTTGCGCCTTCACGCGGCGCTCGACGGCGAACTCGACGCCGAGGGCATGCTGGATTTCGAGCGCGCCTGCGCCGGCGACCCGCAACTGGCGGCGGAATTCGCCCGCATGAAGGGGCTGGACGAGGCTTTGAGGCGCGCCGCGCCGATCGAGCCCGCGCCCGAATCTTTCCGCGCGAGAATGGCGGCTCTCGCCGCGCCCAAGCACGCGCCCAAGGCCAGACTGGCCGCCGCGCCCTGGCGCGCCATGGCCGCCGCGCTGCTGGTCGGCGCCATGGCCGGCGCCGGCGCCATGGTGGCGCGTCCCCCTGCGCCGTCGCGGGACGGGGAACTGGTCTCCGCTTTCATTCGCGCGCAGATCGGCGGGCAAAGCGTCGACATCGCCACCAGCGACCGGCATGTGGTCAAGCCTTGGCTCGCCGGCCGCGCGCCGCTGGCGACCGCCGCGGTCGACCTGGCGTCGGCAGGCTTCCCGCTGGCCGGCGGAAGGGTGGAGGTCGTCGGCGGAAAAATCGCGCCGACACTGGTCTACCGGCGGCGCGAACATCGCATCGACGTCACCGAATTGCCTTTGGCCGGCCGCGGCGATCCAGCGGTCCGCCATGCGAGTCTGGAGGGCTATCACCTGGCGCGCTGGAGCGATTCGGATCGCAGCTATGTCGCCGTCACCGACCTGCCCTCGGCGGAACTGGCCGACTTCGTCACCCTGTTCCGCGCGGCTGCGAAAGGCGAGCGGGAAGAGCCGAAAAAACCGGATTAAAAGAGGCCCCGCCGGAGCGGGGCCTGATCAAATCGCAGAGCGGTCGAAGTTACTTCTTCGGCTCTTCCGCCGGCTTGGCCGGGGCGGTCGCGGCGGGCGCCGCCGGGGCGGGCTCGTCGGTGCGGGTGATCTTCGCCTGCTCGCGCAATTTCACGATGGCCTCGCTTTGGGCCTTCTGCGCGACATAATGCTCGAGCTGTTCCTTGACCTCGGCCATGGGCGGGAAGGGATGCTGGCGCTTCTCCAGCACCTTGATCACATGCCAGCCGAACTGGGTCTTGACCGGATCGGAGACCTTGCCGGGCTCCAGCTTGAAGGCGGCCTGGGCGAATTCCGGCACCATGCGGTCCTGGGTGAACCAGCCGAGGTCGCCGCCCTTGGAGCCGGGGTCCTTGGACAATTCGTCGGCCAGCTTGCCGAAATCCTCGCCTGCCTTCAGGCGGGCCTCGACCTTCTTGGCCTCGTCTTCGGTCGGGACGAGAATGTGCAGCGCGTGGACTTCCGGCTCCGGCTTGTTGGCCTTGGCGGCCTCGTCATAGGTCGCCTTCAGCGCGGCGTCGGTCGAGCCTTCCTTGGCGACCTTGCCGAGGTAGGATTCCATCAGCAGCTTCTCGCGGAAATAGGCCAGCTTCTTGTCGAACTCGGGGGTCTTGTCCATCTTGTCCGCGAGGGCCTTCTGGGTCACCAGCTTCACGTCGATCAGATAGTCGAGAAGCGCCTTTTCGCGGGCCTTGTCGTCCATCTGCTTGGGCAGGGTCGAACCGACGTCCTCGCGGGCCTGGGCCAGTTCCTCATCGGAGATGTCGACGCCATTGACGGTCGCGATCACTTTTCCCTGAGCCTTAGACGGGGCTTCTCCCTGAGCCTTGGACGGGGCCTGGGCAAGAGCCGGCGACATGGCCGCGGCGGAAAGCGAAAGGACGAGGGCGGCGCGACGGGCGCCGGCAAAGGAGGTTTTAAAAGCCATCAGAAGTCTCGAAGCTCCGGTTTTCGCCAGTCAGGGGGCAAAGGCGCAGGCTTTTTTGCCTTAAATCGCGCGCCGCCACAAGTTACATCGAGTTTACCTGCCGTGGCCTTGACGTGGGGGCGTTGACCCGCATTGCGCCGCGCCTTGCTATGGTTTAGACCTCGCCCGTCAAACAAGGTCGTTTTCATGTCCGAGCAAAGATCAATCGACTGGGCCAAGGCGCGCACCCTGATCGCGCTGGCGATTCTCGTCGGCACCGAACTCGTCGGCGCCTCCTGGGCGGCCGGCTGGGCGCTCGGCGGCCTGTTCCAGCTCGGCGCCACGATCGGCCACGTCATCGAGGTCGCGTTCATCATCATCGGCTTCATCGGCCTGTACTATTTCATGAGGACCGCCATCCAGCATGAGCCCTACCGGCGCTGACCTTAAGTCTAAATCATCCGACAGGCTTTTCCGGCTAAGCTTTGATCGAGTCGCCCCGCTCCTCGGCCAAGCCGCCGGACGAGGCCGCAACCGACCTGACCGGAACGCCATGCCCAACTCTTCCCCAGATCGCCGGACCTTCTGCAAGACTTTCGCCCTGGCGACGGCCGCAGGCCTGGCCGGCGCCGGCGCGCCAGCCCTGGCCGCCGCTCCGGGCCTGAAACTCGGGCCGGCCAAAGCTTTTTCCTTCGAGAAGCTGCAGGCCCAAGCCAAATCCATGGCCGCCGAGGCCTATCTCGGCCCGGCTCTGCCCTCGCCCGACGTGCTGCAGCGCATCGACTACGAAGCCTGGGGCAAGATCCATTTCAACGACGCCTACGCGCTTTACGCCGACGGCCCCAATCGGTTCCCGGCGACCTTTTTCCATCTCGGCAAGTTCTTCCGGAAGGCGGTCGATATTTTCGTCGTCGAAGGCGATAACGCGCGGGAGATCATCTACGATCAGGCCTATTTTGTCATGCCCCCGGACTCTCCGGCGCGGGAGCTGGCCAAGGGCGCGGGTTTCGCCGGCTTCCGCTTCCAGGAGGCGAAGGACAACCCGAAATACGACTGGCGTCATAATGACTGGGTGGCCTTCCTCGGCGCCTCCTATTTCCGCGCCATCGGCGGCTTGCACCAATATGGCCTGTCCGCCCGCGGCGTGGCGCTGGACACCGCCGTCGCCGACCGCAACGAGGAATTCCCCGACTTCACCCGCATCTATATCGGGCCGGAATCGGGCGACACGGTCACCGTCTACGCCTTGCTCGAAGGCCCGAAGATCGTCGGCGCGGTGAAATTCGCCATGACCCGCACTACCGGGGCGGGCGAAGGCGTGGTCATGGACATCGACCAGAGTTTTTTCCTGCGCGGCGACATCGTCCGCTTCGGCGTCGCGCCGCTCACCTCCATGTACTGGTTCTCGGAAACCGCCAAGCCGACCGCCGTGGACTGGCGTCCGGAGATCCACGATTCCGACGGCCTCGCCATGTGGACCGGCTGGGGCGGGCGGCTGTGGCGGCCGCTCAACAATCCGCCGCATGTCATGGCCTCGGCCTTCAGCGACAACGCGCCCAAGGGGTTTGGCCTGCTGCAGCGCGACCGCGTCTTCGACCATTATCTCGACGGCGTCTTCTATGATCGCCGCCCCAGCCTTTGGGTCGAGCCCAAAGGCGATTGGGGCAAGGGCGCGGTCCAACTGGTCGAGCTGTCGACCGATGACGAAATCCACGACAATATCGTCGCCATGTGGGTTCCCGAGCGGCCAGCGGTCGCGGGTTCGGAATTCAACTTCTCCTATCGCCTGCACTGGCTGGCCGACGAACCCTATCCGGGCGGCCTCGCCAGGGTCGTCGCGACGCGGCTCGGCAATGGCGGCCAGCCCGGCCAGCCGCGCCCCAAGAACGTGCGCAAGTTCCTGGTCGAGTTCCTCGGCGGCCCGCTGGAAAGCCTGCCGTTCGGGACCAAGCCGGAACTGGAGGTCGAGGCCTCCCGCGGCCAATTCACCGATTACCGGATGATCGAGCCGGTTCCCGACGGGGTATCAGGCCATTGGCGCGTGCAGTTCGACCTCGCCGAGGTCGAGGGCAAGGAGCCCGTGGAGTTGCGCGCCGTGCTGCGGCAAGGCGACAAGATCCTGTCGGAAACCTGGATGTTCCAGTATCATCCCTTCTGAACCGCGGCTTGCTCCCTGGCGCGCGGCAGCCGATAATCGGTTCGGATACGATCGCCGACAGCGAGGACGCCAGCCATTGCAAGCGCAGGAAGCCGACCAGCACGACCACGTTCATGATCATGCCCATGACCATGCGCATGATCATGCCGCGCATGAGCGGGCGGGTCTGCGGGACAACGCGGCCTTCTCGCTGCTGCGCCTGTCGGCGGCGCAGAGGATGGGCCTCGTGCTCGCGGCGATTGCGGCGATCTGGGCCGGCGTGCGCTGGGCCTTGTCATGACCGGCGCCATCCCCAACACCTTGCCCCTCGCGAAGACCTCGCCCATCGCCAAGACCTCGCCCATCGCCAAGACCATCGGCCTGCGCAACCTGACCCTCGGCTATGACCGCCATCCCGCCGTGCATCATCTCGACCTCGAGATCGCCCCGGGATCGCTGCTGGCGGTCTGCGGCCCCAATGGCGCGGGCAAGTCCACCCTTCTCAAGGCCCTGACAGGGGTCATCAAGCCCATGGGGGGCGCCATCGAATTCGGCGCCAAAGGTCTGGGCGGCGCGCGTCGCCGCGACATCGCCTACCTGCCGCAGGCGGCGCAGATCGACCTCAGCTTTCCCATCGACGTGTTCGACATGGCGGCCATGGGCCTGTGGCGGCGGATCGGAATGTTCGGCGGCCTGAGCCGGGACCAGGAAAATGGCGTGCGCGAGGCGCTCGCGGCGGTCGGCCTCTCCGGCTTCCAGCGCCGGCCCATCGGCGCCCTGTCCGGCGGCCAGACCCAGCGCCTGCTGTTCGCCCGCCTGATGCTGCAGGACGCTCCCGTGATCCTGCTCGACGAACCTTTTTCCGCCATCGACGAGCGCACCGTGACCGACCTGCTGGCGCTGATCGCCCGCTGGCATGACGAGGGCCGCACGGTCATCGCGGTGCTGCATGATTTCGAGATGGTGCGCGCCTATTTTCCCACCTGCCTGCTGCTGGCGCGCGAAAAGATCGCCAGCGGCGCGACCGAGGAAACGCTGAGCGCCGACAATCTCGCCCGCGCCCGCCGCATGAGCGAGGCTTTTGACGAAGCCGCCGCCGCCTGCGGGCGGGTCGCCTGAACCTTGCCTGGAAATCCGACCATGACCGCTGCCTCCCTCACCGATTGCGTTTCTCCGATCATCGCCGGGTCCGGCGTCGTCGGCGCCGGTTTCATCGGCCGCGTCCCCGCGCTGGCGCTGGCCGACGGCGGGGTCGTGCTGGCCGAGATCGGCGCCGAACGAGCGCATCGCCGCGCATGACGACGCCGCGATCCTGGTCGCCGCATGCGACGGCCGTCGCCTGTTCACCGGGGGCGACGACGGCCGGGTCATGGCTGTCGACGCCTCCGGCAAGGTCGAGCTTGTCGCGCAGGAAAAGGGCTGGATCGACGCCCTGGCCTGTCGTGACGACGGGGCGCTGGCCTGGTCGGCGGGCAAAAACGTCCGCGCCCGCGACGCCAAGGGCGAAGTCAAGACTTGGACCGCGCCCTCCAGCGTGCGCGGCCTCGCTTTTTTCCAGAAAGGCTATCGCGTCGCCGTCGCCCATTACAATGGCGCCAGCCTGTGGTTCCCCAATACCGCCGCCGCGCCGGACGCGCTGGAGTGGAAGGGCTCGCATCTCGACGCCTCGGTCTCGCCGGACGGGCGGTTCGTTGTCACCTCCATGCAGGAAAACATGCTGCATGGCTGGCGCCTGCCCGACAAGAAGAACATGCGCATGACCGGCTATCCCTCGAAAAGCCGTTCGCTGTCCTGGTCTCATGACGGCGCGTGGCTCGCGACCTCCGGCGCCGACGGCTGCATCGTCTGGCCCTTTTCCGGCAAGGACGGGCCGATGGGCCAGTCGCCCAGGGAATGCGGCGTGCGCCCCAATGTGCTGGTCACCCGCGTCGCCTTCCATCCCAAGGCGTTGATCGTGGCGATCGGCTATGACGACGGCTGGGTCCTTCTCGTCAGGCTGGCCGATGGCGCGGAAATCCTGGCGCGGCGGGTCGAGGATGAAAAGGACCCGATCGTCGCCCTGGCCTTCGACGCCAGCGGCGCCCGCATGGTGTTCGGCACGAAATCCGGCAAGGCCGGCGTGCTCGATTTTCCGGGCTGAGGCGCCAGAAAACCGCAACCTATGCGCGCGCCCCGCAGCCGCCATGTCCTTTTGTGCTTTGCGAAAATTGCTGCGATGCAATATAAGTCATTCCAAGGGAACGGTTTTTGCAGGACGGTTCGCCTGCAACTTCCTCCTTTTCCCCAATGCTTTCGAAGGGAATGACCATGCAGAGAGCTTTTCGCTTCATCGCCGTCCCGCTCGTCGCCGCGGGCCTGATCGCGTCCGCCGGTCTTGCCCGCGCTGGGAATGCGACGCTTCAATTGGTAAAACCCTATGAGGCGATCAGCCTCGATCTCGGCTCGAAGCGGATCACCGGCTATTTCCTGACCGCCGGCGAAGGCCGGTGCAACCTGACGGTGATGGTCGGCGACGCCTGGCGCGAAGATCGCGAACCCTCGTCCAGCGCGGTTCTGCGGGTGCAGATGACCGTCGAAGGCGACAAGCCCGCCCATCTCGACACGGGCGAGGGAAAGGTCGTGCGTTTCGACTGCCAGGGCGGCCAGGCGATGAACGCCACCTTGAGCGACCAGGTCGCCTATTTCGCGCCCGCCAAGTAGGGACGGCGGAATTTCCGCGTGGATCATGCATGAGTCCGTGTTGACACTGTCAACACACCGGCTTACAAATGATCGACAACCGGAGGCTCCCGCCATGACCCGACCAGGCGCCGTGACATCGCTCGTCCTTCTGCTCGCCGCCTCGTGCCAGGCTCAGGCCGGGGACGTGGTCGTTTCGGTTTCGGGAGGAAACGGCGCGGGCTTCATCGGCTGCGCCATCTACGCCAGCGCGCGCGGCTTTCCCCTGGACGGGTCGGCGGCTGCGGCCAGGCAACGGGGGACGGCGCTATCGGGCGAAACCTGCCGCTTCCAGTCGCTGGCGGCGGGAACCTATGCGGTGGCCGTCGCCAACCTTTCCGGGAGCCAGACCCGTGTCGAACTGGATTTCCTGGGACGACCGAAACAGCCCTGGGGCGTCTCCAACAACATCCGCCCGTCCCTGCGCGCGCCAAGCTTTTCCGAAGCGGCCATTACCGTCGCCGCCGAAGGCGCGACCCGGGTGAGCATCCACCTGGCGAAATGAAGGCGCCTTCCGGACGACCCGTCGACCTGCGCGAGGCCTGCATCCAAGAGGCGCTCGCCATCGTCGGCCAGCACGGGCTGGAAAAGCTCAGCTTGCGCGAAGTCGCGCGACGGCTCGGGGTCTCGCACCAGGCGCCCTACCGCCACTTCCCCAGCCGCGACCACATGCTCGCCGAAATGGTCCGGCGCGCGTTCGACCATCTGACCACGGCGCTGGACGCGCGTCCCCGCAGCGGCGACGTGGACCAGGATTCCCTGGCGATGGGCCAGGCCTATGTCGCCTATGCTTTTGAACATCCGCTGCATTATCGGCTGATGTTCGGCGGTCTCCTGCCCGAGCCCGCCGAGCATCCCGAGATGATGCGCAGCGCCCGGCGCGCCTTCGGCATGTTGCGCGACGACCTCGGCCGGGTTTTCGCCGCCCATGGCGCGGCGCCGGGCGCGGTCGACCTCGACATGGAGGCGCTGTTCGTCTGGTCGAGCCTCCATGGCCTCGTCAGCCTGACGCAGACCCAGGCGATGCGCAGCCTCGAAATTGGCATGGACCTGGGACCGGATCTGCAAACCCGCCTCGCCGCGCACATGCTGCTGCGCATCGGCTCGGCGCTCGGCGCCGCGCCGCCCGCGGGAGTCTCGCCGCAGGACTGGAAAACTTAGCTTCGGGCTTGGCTTTCCGGCGCCGGCGCCAAGGCCAGGCGCGCCAGATCCTCGACGATCCCTTGCAATTCCCCGGGCTCCAGCCGGTCATGCGAAAAGGCGCGGCCCAGATAGGTGAAATAGATCAGCCTGGCCCGCGTCTCCGCCCGGGACGGCGCGACGCCCGCCTCGATCAGCAGATCCGCGATATAGCGCCGCCGGGCCGCATCGACGGCAAGCGCCGCGGTCTGCGCCTTCGGCTCCGCCACCGCCCAGGCGCGAATGGCGACCTCGAGGGCCGCCGGCTCCGCGAGGGCGCGAGTTATCAAGCCTCTCAGACGGTCGCCGCCCTTTCTGTCCAGGTCTTCGATGATGGCTTCGAGCGCCAGGGCGCGCCACCGCGCCAGGACCGCGTCGTGGAAGGCGCCGACATCGGCGAAATGCCAGTAGAAACTGCCGCGCGAGACCTTCAGGCCCCGCGCGAGCGCGCCGGCGTTCAAGGCCTTGAAGCCCGAACTCTTCAGCGCCTTCAGCCCGGCCTTCACCCAGTCGTCCGGGGACAGGCGGTCTTCAGCCTTGACTCCATACACCACTGTATTGACCTTTCCGGGCCCCGCTGCTAAAAGATCCATACACTGATGTATGGATGGCGACAATGCGCGATATTTTTCTTCAAGTCGCAGGCGTCCTGGCGGTCATCACCGCCTTGCTCCACGCTTATCTGGGAGAAACCCAGGTCTTCTCGCGAGTGCAGATCGCGCCGCCGCGGACCGCGCTGTTGCTTCGGCTGGTCTGGCAAGCGGGAGCGATCGGATGGTTCTGCCTCGGCTTGCTGCTGATCGCCGCGCCTTATCTCGACTCGGAGTTGGCCCGGCGCTTGATCATTGCCGCCAGCGTGGTCAATTTCGGCTTCGCCAGCCTCGCCAACGCCTGGGCGCTGCGCGGAAAACATTTTGGCTGGGCGGCCCTGGCGGCCGTCGCGGGACTGTCCCTCGCCGGGATTTGATGGGCGTCTTGCCGGCTGCGCATTTGTTCTCGAGTAAACTTTCGGTAATCCGGCTGCACTTTTCGCCAAACTGCCTTATGATGCAAACTGTCTTATAATGATGGGCGCGCTGGAAGTTTCCGCCTTTCCTCGCGCCGCCATTCCAATGAGTTGACCCGCTCGTGACCGAAACAGACCCTGCGACGGCGCCCTTGGCCGCGAGAGAAAATACCGTCCGCGCCGAGAGAAACGCCGCCGCTG
Organism: uncultured Alphaproteobacteria bacterium; assembly: GCA_963710275.1. Classification (GTDB taxonomy): domain Bacteria; phylum Pseudomonadota; class Alphaproteobacteria; order Rhizobiales; family Beijerinckiaceae; genus Rhodoblastus. Next base: position 90,726 of record CAVPZS010000005.1, read on the forward strand.
CGCAGTCGCAGGGCGCTGCGGTTGGCGAGCAGCACGCGGGACGCGAGGTCGAGGTCAAATTCATCGCCGACGCCGAGGGCCTCGCGGCAAGCCTCGCCTCGCCGCTGTTGCGCGACAGCGCCGCCGCCGGCCCGGGGCGCAAGCTCAACACGGTCTATTTCGACACGCCCGACTCGGAGCTGCAGAATCGCCGCATCGCCTTGCGCGTGCGCCGCTCTGGCCGCGCCGCGCCAGTCATGACGCTGAAATGGACTCCGGACGGCGCCGAGGGGGTGTTTTCGCGCGGCGAAATCGAGCTGCGCGTGTCAAAGCTCCAGCCGGACCTCTCGCTGCTCGACGGCGAGATGGGTGAATTGGTGCGCGGGATCGTCGGCGACAAGCCGCTCGAAGCCAAATACGAGACCCATGTCACCCGCATCACCCGCATGGTGACCCATGGCGCGTCACGGATCGAGGCCGCCTTCGACGAGGGGCTGATCGCCTCGGGCATCCGCACCCGCGCCATATGCGAACTGGAGCTGGAGCTGAAATCCGGCGCCGCGCGCGACCTCTACGCCTTCGCGGCCACTCTTGCCGCCAGCCTGCCCTTGCGGCTCGACATCGTCAGCAAGGCCGAACGCGCCTATCGCCTCGGCACGGGAACCCCGCCGCCGCCGGTCAAGACGCGGCCGGCCGCCCTGCCCGCGGATCTCATGCTGGACGAAGCCATCGCCCGCGTGCTGCTGGGCTGCTGCGATCACTATATCGCCAACTGGGCGGCCCTGCGCGACAGCGAAGACCCCGAAGCCATCCACCAGATGCGCGTGGCGCTGCGCCGCCTGCGCGCGGCGCTGGCCATGTTCAAGCGCGCGCTTCCCTGCGCCGAGTTCGACCATTTCCGCGCCCAGGCCAAGGATCTGGCCACGGCGCTCGGCCCGGCGCGCGATTGCGACGCCATGCGCGACATGATCGATGAGGGACCGCTGGGGCATTTTCGCAGCGCCAAGAATTTCTCGGCCGATTTCTCGGCGCTGCTGCAAGCGCTGGAAACGCGCCGACTCGAGGCTTACGCCAAGGCCCGCGCCCTGTTCGATTCGAGCGCGCCCTCGGTCTTCGTCCTGCAGCTCAGCGCCTTTGTCGCCCGGCGCGGATGGCGCAACGCCCTGTCCGGCCCGCAACTGTCCGATGTGACCGAGCCGGTCGAGCAATTCGCCGAGGAAGCGCTGGACCGGCTGTACAAGCGTGTGCTGCGGCGGGGCAAGAATCTTGTCAACCTGTCCGACGAAGCGCGGCATGAGGCGCGCATCGCCCTGAAGAACCTGCGCTATGGCGCGGAGTTCTTCGCGCCCTGCTTCGGCGATCCGCGCGGCGCGGCCGCCTTCCTGCGCACGGTCGCGCAATTGCAGAACCTGCTCGGCGCGCATAATGACGCGGCGAGCGCCGAACATTTCCTCAGCCTGCCGCATGAAGGCGAAGCGGCCCGCGCCGCTGGCGTCGTCACCGGCTGGTTCGCCCGCGGCGTGATCATCGCCGACGAGAAACTCGCCAAGGCCTGGAAGGATTTCAAACGGACGCGGCCGTTCTGGCGGTGAGGCGCAATCCCGGCGGCTTGACCCTTCTTCCGCCGAGGCGAAGAAGGGTCTGTCTGTTTTCCGATTTCGCGCGAAAGCGTCAGGCGCCGGATTCGCACTTCTTCATGAAGCTCGATTTCGCCGCGCCGGCGAGCGGCTTGCCATTGCTGCCGACCGCCTTGGATGCGCAGTCGTCCTTGTGGCATTTCTTGACGAAGCTGGACTTCGCCGCGCCGGCCAGTGGCTTGCCGTCTTTTCCGACGGCCTTGCCTTCGCAGGCGTCCTGCGCGAAGGCGCTTCCCATTGCAAACAGCAGAACCGTTGTCGCAAGAACAAATTTTTTCATGATTCAGCCCTCCATCACGTTTTTTACATGAGGGAGAGTATCCGACCGGGAAAAATTTTCAATGCGCCAGCGCGTCAGCGCCCGAGCGTGTAGAATTCGGCGTTGGGCCGCATGCTCGTGACATTGGCGAGGCGGTTGGACATGCCGAAAAAGGCCGAGATCGCGGCAATGTCCCAGGCGTCTTCCTCGCTGAACCCGTGCGCCTGCAGGGCGTCGAAATCGTCCTGGCCGACCTTGCCGGAGTTGGTCGAAACCTTGACGGCGAATGCGAGCATCGCCTTCTGGCGCCCGGTGATGTCGGCTTTCCGATAGTTGATCGCGACCTGGTCGGCGACCAGGGGGTCCTTCGCCCGCACCCGCAAAATCGCTCCATGCGCGACGACGCAATACTGGCAGTCGTTCAGGCTGCTGGTCGCGACGACGATCATCTCCCGTTCGGCCTTGGTGAGGCCGCCGGGCTTGTCCATCAGCGCGTCATGATAGGCGAAGAAGGCGCGGAACTCTTCGGGCCGGCGCGCCAGCACCAGAAAGACGTTCGGGACGAAGCCCGACTTTTCCTGCACGGCCTCGATGCGCGCGCGAATGTCGTCGGGCAGCTCGGAAAGCGCGGGGACGGAATAGCGGCTGATGGCGGGTTGAGCTGATGTCATGGGTTCGGTCCTGACTGGCGCCTTCCATTGGCGTAACATTTCTTGCGAAAAACCGGCGTCAATCTTTTCGCATGTCGCTCCCGGGGGGCGCCAATCATTTTTGGGCCGCCGGAAAACGAAGCTCAGTCCACGATCGCGTGCGGAATGAAGCGCGAATGGTTCGAGGTGATGGGAGAGACGTCCTCGCGCACGCCCATGCCCGCCGGCTCGTCGCCAACCAGCCAGCAGCCGAGCACCGGATAATTGCCGTCGAATTCCGGCAGGCGGCAGAGCGCCTGCCGCACATGGCGCGGGCCGGAATAGGCGAGGTCGGGACCAAGGATCGTCGAGGCCCCGTCGTGCAGTTCCATATTGCCGCCCTCGCGCGAATAGAGCGGTTTTCGCGCATAATGCGTCCCTAGCCCCCGTGCGCGCGAATCTTCCTCGAAATAGCAGGGCAGGAGGTTGGGATGGCCCGGCGCGCGATCCCAGGCGAGCGCCAGCATGCCCTTGTTGGAGAGCAGCATCTTCCACGAGGGCTCGACCCAGCGCGCCTCGCGCAGCGCAGGCGCGCGGCCGAAGGCCTCGTCGAACATCCATTCCCAGGGATAGAGCTTGAACAGCAGGTCGATGTCGCGGTCGGAGCGATCGACAAAACCGCCGCGGCGCGACAGGCCGACGTCGCTCATGTCGACGAGCCGCGTCGCCAGCCCGGCCTGGCGGGCGCAGTCCTCGATATAGCTGGTCGTGCCGGCGTCTTCGACGCTCGACGTCATGCAGGCGAGGTGGAGAAAGCGCCCGGCGCCGATCGCGCCCCAGCGCGCGATCAACTTCTCATGCAGCGAGTTGAACTGGTCGGCGTCCCCCGGCAACTCGCCCGAGGCGATCAGCTGCTCCAGCCAGAACCATTGCACCACAGCGGATTCGAACAGGCTGGTCGGCGTATCAGCGTTATATTCCAGCAGCTTCGGCGGCGACTTGCCGTCATAGGCGACATCGAACCGGCCATAGAGCGTCGGATCGCGCCGCCGCCAGCTCGCCGCCAGCACGTCGCGCGCATGATCGGGGACGCCAAGCTGCGCCATCATCCGCTCGCTGGCCATGATCCTGCCGACGAGGTCGAGGCACAGCGCCGCGAGTTCGCCCGTGGCCGTTTCGAGATCGTCCTCGATCTCGCGGCGGGTGAAGACATAGCGCGCGGATTCGTCCCAATAGGGCTCGCCGTCGATATGCGCGAAGGCGAAACCGATTTTGGCCGCCTGCTCGGCGAGATCGGGCCGGACTTTCGACGCTTCCCGCCTCATTCGCCGCCGCCGCCATGGCCGCCGCCATGCGCGCCGCCCTCGCCCGTGGCGCCGAAACCGCCGAAGGAGGCCGAGGAGCGGCTGCCGGAACTGTAGGAGCCGCCGCCCCACCCATAGGACCCCCAGCCGCCGCCGTGCCCGCCGGAGCGGCAGTCGGGCGCATTCCAATCGTCGGGATCGGCCTTCTTGCACTGATTGGCGGCGCGGATCGCCTCGACCATGGCGACGCCGCCCACGGTCGCGAGCCCGAAGACGCCGAGGAAAACGGCGACGGAGCGCAGGCGGCGGCGGTCATGCGGCGGAGTGTCGCGCTCAAGCCCCTGCGGCGCGTGCAGGACGACCGGCGGCGGCTCGATGACCGGGCGCGGATTGCGACGGCCGAAATCCTTGGGAGGCGAGGGGGAAGGAAAGCGCGGAGGCAGGGGCATCGCTCAGGGGCTCATGCAGGCGGCGGCGATAATCCCCGAGGCGACGGAGACGGCGGCGATCCAGATGGCGGAGGCGAGGGCGTTCTGTTCGATCGCCGGCGACAGGCTGGGGTGGAACAGGCGGGCGACCAGATAGGCGACGATCTGGCTGACCATCGCCACCAGGCCCCAGACCATGAATTCCGCCGCCGATTGCGTGTTGTGGATGGCGCCGGCGAGCGCAATGGCGAAACCGATCATGGCGCCGCCGAAGGCCACGCCCGCCGAGGCGTTGTGCTGGCGCACGATCAGGTCGAATTCGTCATGCGGCGTGAGGCGGGTGTAGATCAGGCCGAAGATCGCGCAATAGCCTATCGCGCCGATGAAATAAGCGAAGAAGGCAACAAGGCCGGTCAGCAATTCGGGCATGGGCGCCTCGCGCGGGCAATAAGGGGACAGGTTAGGGGGCGCGCGTCCCGCTGACAAGGCCAAGTTCTCCATTGGCAAGGCGAAGTCCTCCGATGGAAAGGGCGAGGTTCTCCACTGGAAAAGGTGAAGTTCTTGCGCCGCGGTCGCGAAGCGGCGAAGCTTGGTTCGCGCAGTCGCGCGTAAACCTGATTTCGCGCATTGGAATGATCATGTTCTCTTTCGCCGGCCTGTCTGCCGCAGCATTGGCGGCCGCGCTGGTCTTTACGCCGCCCGCATGCGCGGACGAATTGGATTCCGGACTGTTGCCGGCCAATCCCGTCTATCGCGAGAACGGCGCCTGCAGCCCGATCGAGCCGCCGCCCTTCGAGCGGATGCCGCATACCGACGGCGATTACGCCATTTGTTTCTCCTATGGCGCGGCTGACATGATTTCGCAGCGGATCGGGATCGCCGGTCTCGCCGATCGACCTCGCCACATCCTATTTCTACGCCGAACCGCAGGAGCGATTTGCCTCGGCTTCGCCCATGTCGCAGGACCTGCGCACGCATCGCGCCAACATCGACGTCACCGCCGACTTGAATCCCGCGCGCATTCCCTTTGTCGACAAGCTGGAAGGCGGCGAGGAAAACTATACGGTGATGCTCGCCAGCCGCCGCGGGCTTTGCCGCGAAAGCGAACTCCCCTCCGACGAGGGCTTTCGCGATTATTTCGGCCTGTTGTTCTATTTCCGCTTCCGGGCGCTGGCGGCGCGCGACGCGAAAATCTGCCGCAAGGAATTTTTCGGCGTGCCCTCATCGATGCGCAGCGACGAGGCCGACTATGTCAACGCCCACTGGCTGCGCTATGCAGACCAGCGCTGCCACAGGTTCAAAAGTCCCGTGCCTCTCGTTCCCGTGGTCTATCGGCTGGCCTATGACCTCGTCGCCTTGCTGGAGCAGAAGGCGGCGGGCTGGAAACCCTCGCGCGCGCAGGGCGCCCGCGCCTTCGCGATGATCGACTACGCGCTGGAGCATCATCGCTATCCCGCCGTGGGCTATAGCTACGAGGCGCTGGAAAAGCGCCTGCCGACCGAGGGCGAACGCGACATCGATCATTCCAGCGTCATCGTCGGGCGCAAGAAGATCGGCGGCGTCTGCCATTACATGCTGCAGGACGACGTCGGCGAGAACTGCATCAAATTCTATCCGAAACTGCGCGATCGCTGCGCGCTCGGCCACATCTGGCTGACGCGTCCGGAATTGCTGGAGACGCTGCACAGCGTCATGTACCTGCGTTAGGAGGCGCCATGCGAAAACTGATCGTCCTCAGCGGCAGCGGCATTTCAGCCGATTCCGGGCTGGACACGTTTCGCGCCTCCGGCGAGCGCAGCCTGTGGGCGCAATATGATCCCGACGTCGTCTGCAATTTCGATTGCTGGGAACAGAATTTCGATCTGGTGCACGAGTTCTATTCGCTGCGCCGCAAGGAGCTTGCGACCGTCGAACCCAATGCGGCGCACAGGGTGGTCGTCTCGTGGCAGGCGCGTTTCGGCGCCGAGCTGATCACCCAGAATGTCGACGACCTGTTCGAGCGCGCCGGCGCCCGCGACGTCGCGCATGTGCACGGCTTCCTCACTTCGATGCGCTGCCTGTTCTGCGACATCAGGTGGGATTTCGGCTATCGCGCCTTCGACCCCGCGCAGGACCATTGTCCGCAATGCGGCGGGCTGCGCACGGTCAAACCCGACGTCGTGTTCTTCAACGAAAGGGCGCCGCTCTATCCCGCGCTCTGGCGCCGGCTCGACGAACTCGACGAGGACGATGTGCTGGCGGTGGTCGGAACCTCCGGAAAGGTGCTGCCATTAGGCGAGATCGCGCGCCGCAGCCGGGCGACCACCGTATTGTCCAATCTCGAGTCCGACGCCTCGATCGCCGACCGGAATTTCACCCATGTCCTGCACGGACGCGCGGCGGAAATCGCGCCGCAACTCGACGCGCTCGTGGCGGGCCTGATGGAGCGGCGGCTTTGACGCGCCATGTCCCCGCGATTATAACCCGCCAAACCTGAGACGGGAGCCCGCGTCGATGACCTCAAGCTATCTTGACCTGGAAGCCCTCAGGGCCACGCCGCTGACATCGGAGCCTTTCCAGTATCTGGCCGTGCCCGGCTTCCTCAACGCGCAGGCCTGCGCCGAAATCAATCGCGATTATCCCGGGATCGCCGAGAGCGGCAGCTATCCGGTGGCGCAACTCTCCTTCGGGCCGGCCTTCCAGTCCCTGCTCGACCAGCTGGGCAGCGACGAATTTCGCCAGGCCTTCGAGGAAAAATTCGCCATCGACCTGACGGGGCGCCCGCACACCATCACCGTGCGCGGCCGCTGCGCGCCCAGGGACGGGCGCATCCACACCGACACCAAGAGCAAGATCATCACCATCCTGATCTACATGAATCCGGAATGGGAACATTCGGGCGGCCGCCTGCGGCTGCTGAAGTCCAATGCGAGCCTCGACGATCCGATCATGGAGGTTCCGCCGGCAGCGGGGACCCTGCTGGCCTTCAGGCGTTCGGACAACAGCTGGCACGGCCACATGCCTTACGAGGGCGAGCGCCGGGTGATCCAGTTCAACTGGGTCACCTCGGAAGGCAATCGCCGCATCGCCATGTTGCGCCACCACCTGTCGGCGGCGGTGAAGCGGCTGATGGGCAAGGCCCCGGAACAGCCTTACGCGTAAGGGTGAGGCGGCGCGGTCGGCGACCGCGCTACGTCCTGCGAAAAATCACGCTCAGGTTATTGGCCGGCATTTCGACGACGTCCGGCCCCGAAAATCCATTTCTTGCGGCGGTCGCCGCCACAGTGGCGAGGTCGCGCAGGCCCCATTCCGGGTCTTGCGCGCGAAGGCTGGCGTCGAAGCCGAGATTGCTCGCCGCGGTCTCGACGCCTTCGCGCAGATAGGGGCCATAGAGATAGAGCGGCGCGCCCGCCGGCAGGATTCCGGCGGCCCCGGCGAAAAGCCCCTCGGTCGCCGTCCAGGGCGAAATATGGATCATGTTGATGCAGATGAGCGCGTCGGCTTGCGACACAGGCCAGGGCGACCGCGCCGCGTCGAGCAGGATCGCCGGCCGGATATTCCCGAGGCCGGTCGCGGCGGACCAGGCGTCGATGCTGGCGCGGGCCTCCGGCTTGGGGTCGGAAGGCTGGAAGGTCAGGCCCGGGAGCGCCTCGGCGAAATGCGCGACATGTTCGCCCGTGCCGCTGGCGATTTCGAGAACCAGTCCGCGCGCCGGCAGGATCTTGCGCAACACCTCGGCAATGGGTCCGCGATTGCGGGCTGCGGCCGGGGCGGACAGGCGGGCGTCGGTCATGCTAGTCCCTCGCCCAGAGCTGGCGATAGACCCCGACGATCTCCTCGACCTCGCGGTCACGATTGAAGCGCTCGGCGATCTCCGCCCGCGCCTTCTCGCCGATGGCGGCGATGCTTTCCGGCGCCTTCATCAGCGGCTCGATCGCGGTCACCAGCGCCTCGACGTCGCCGGTCGGCGCGAGCAGGCCGGTTTCGCCATCCGCGATCACGAATTCGGCCGCCCCGGCCCTTGTCGCGACCACGGCGTTGCCGGCGGCCATGGCCTCCAGCATGGTCAGGCCAAAACCCTCGACCCGCGACGCGAAGACATAGATCGAAATGCGCTGGTACCACGCCGGCACTTCCTCGATCGGCAATTCGCCGAGGAAGACGATGCGCTCCGAAAGGCCGGCGGCGGCGATCCGGGTCTTCAGACCTTCGAGGAAAGGGCGGTTGTCGGGCGTGGTCAGCCCAACCACGACGGCGGTGAAATCGGGGTAGCGCGGCAGGAGCCGGAGCATGGACTCGACGAAGAGGTCGATCCCCTTCTGCTTTCTCACCCGGCCGAACACGCCGACGCCGTATTTCCCCGGCAGGCCGGTCGCGGCGAAGGCCTGCAGCCGGTCGGAGGGCGGCCGATAGGTCTCGAGATCGATACCATGATGGATGACCGTGGACTCGCGCTCGAGAAAAGACGCCGCCACTTCGCTGGTAGCGATGATCGCGTCCATTTTCGTGATCAGGAAACGGGTGTAGCGGGAATGGCGGCGCTGCGCGGCGGAGTTGAAGATCAGCGCGAAGGGAAAGCCCAGTCCGCGCAAGACCAGGCCGACCAGCATCTCGATATTGCGCCGCGCGTGCCAGATGCGCAGACGATGGCCTTTCGGCCGCAGGAAGCGCAGGCGCAACAGGTCCGCCAGGCCGATGCGGGCGACGCCCTCCGGCTGGTCCGGGCCGAACCACGCGGCCCGGCAATGTTGCGCAATCAAGGGGGCGATGGTGCGATTGACCGCCGTGCCGCCGGAATAACGCCAGCTCAGATTGGGAATGACGACTTCGATATCGTCCAGAGTCCCGTCTTTTTCCGCAATATCCCAATTCATTTGCCTCCGCCCAGCTCCGGCGCCGTCGATGTCGAGGCTATCCACCGTCAAAGCGGCCGCAAGTCAAGCGTCCAAGTCGAGCGTAGGGGCGGTCACCGCAAGTCGGTGACGGGGGAATTGCGCTGGCGACCGAGGTCGAGCGGCGCCGAACCGGAGGAAGGCCCAAGCGTCAGCGTCGCGCTCGCGCTCTGTTTCATCCGGGCCTGCGTTTCGGCCCGCGCGCGCAGCTCTTCGGCTTGCTCCTTCGCCTCGGCTTCGGCGGCCGCCTGCTCGGCGGCGCGGCGCATTTCCTCGGCGCCCATGATCCGCTGGTAGCGGCGGCGCGAAGGGTCCGCGTCGGGGAACTCAAAGGCCCGGCCGGCGATTTTGACGCGCGAACATTCCTGCGCGGCGGCGCCGCCGGGAGGCAGATCGCGGCACATCCTGTCCCCGGAAATGCTCCAGCTTCCCCTCCACAGCCGCGCGATGGCCTTTGTCCCCTTTTCTCGCGTCACCTCGAGCAACTGACCCGCCGGACCAAAATAAGTCGCGGCAGAGTCCTCGCCGCCGCGCGCCTGCGTGAGCAGCGCGCCCGGCAACACCTCCTCCTCCTTCGGTCCCAGCCGATTCGGATGGGGATCCATCAAGGGAACGTAACCGGGGAATTTCGTGACATTGCCGCGCACCAGCACGGCGGTTCCGTCGATGCCTTCAACGGAGCCGATGCGCGCGCCGACCGGCATGGCTTCGATGCGTTTGTGCAGCTCGGCGTCGGGACCGTCCTGCAACGGCTTTTCCAGGCGAACCACAAAGCTGAAACATTCCTTGCGTTCGGCGTCCAGCTGCTGGCACAGGCGATCGTCCTCGCGCGTCCAGATGCGCACTGTCGTCCGGTCGCCCTCGATTTCGGCGGAAAGGCCGCGAGGGGCGAAGATATAGGACTCGGCGCCGCCGCCGGGCGTCCTCACCTGGATCGTATTGTCGAGAAGCGTCGCGATGGCGGCGTATTTGCGCTGGACTTCCGGCGTATGGCGCTTGAGCTCCGCCTGCCGCTTCGCCTCGGCTGCGGCTTGCTCTTCAGCTTCCTTTCGCGCGGCTTCCTCAGCCTCGGCCCTGGCCTTTTCGTCCGCGGCCTGCTTTTCCGGATCGTTGGGCGATCCGCCCATCGGAACGGCGACCGGGTCGCCCTCCTCGTCGTCCTCCCGGTCGCCTTCGGCGACGAGTTGATGCTTTTTCGTCTTGGCATGGCGCGGCGGCGGCAAGAAATGCCCGGGCGCCTGGTATTGCGCGAAAAGGCCGCCGATGAAGCCAGCGGCGACGAGCAGGCCCATGGCGCGCAGTTTGAATGGATCGGACATGAGGGAACCGTAGATTACGTAACGGAATAATATTTACGTACGTCAATCTATGCGGAAAAAGTGAAGGATGGGTTAGACGCTCCTGCCGCTGGGGCAGGCGTTAAATCTCCTTAAAACAATTCCGGGTTTCATGTCCTGGACACAGGGAGGAAAGCCTTGCCCACGCATACCGTCGAATCGAACCATGTCAGTTTCTGGGTGGGCGCGGTCATCGTCTTCGTCCTGATGGTGCTGGCCGGCGCGGTGATCCACGGCGGCCTGAGAGACCGCGGCTTCGGCACGCTCGGCAATGGCTTCTTCCTGTTCATCGGCCTGGTGATCGGCGTTTTCGTCATGCGCGGCATTCAGGGCCTGATGGCCTGAGGGTTTCCTTTCCTTTTCGCCCATCCCCATTTAGAAGCTGAAAGAAAGCCAACCCTTTCCGCTCGCGGGGAATCCATGTCCGACGCCCTCCACGCCAAAGTCATCGTCATCGGCTCCGGCCCGGCCGGCTATACCGCCGCGATCTATGCGGCCCGGGCCATGCTCAGTCCCATGCTGATCGCCGGCTTCGAGGCGGGCGGTCAATTGATGATCACCACCGACGTCGAGAATTATCCGGGCTTCGCCGAGCCGATCCAGGGCCCCTGGCTGATGGAGCAGATGCGCCTGCAGGCCGAGCATGTCGGCGCGAAACTGGTCAGCGACCACATCGTCAGCGTCGAACTCGGCCAGCGCCCGTTCAAGCTCAAGGGCGATTCCGGCCAGGACTACACCGCCGACGCGCTGATCATCGCCACGGGCGCCAAGGCGCAATGGCTCGGCGACAAGAGCGAGGAGAAGTTCAAGGGCTTTGGCGTCTCCGCCTGCGCCACCTGCGACGGCTTCTTCTTCCGCAACAAGAAGGTCGTGGTGGTCGGCGGCGGCAATTCGGCGGTGGAGGAGGCGCTCTACCTCTCCCATATCGCCTCCCATGTCACCCTCGTCCATCGCCGCGATTCGCTGCGCGCCGAGCGCATCCTCCAGGAAAGGCTGATCGCCAGAGCCAATGTCGAGTTCCGTTGGGACAGCGCCATCGACGAAATTCTCGGCTCGGAAAATCCGCTTTCGGTCGAAGCCGTGCGGCTGAAGAACGTCAAGACCGGCGCGACCGAGCAGATCGCCGCGGACGGCGTCTTCATCGCCATCGGCCACAAGCCGGCGACGGAGCTCTTCGCCGCGCAGATCGCGCTGAAGGCCAATGGCTATATCAAGACCGCGCCGGACTCGACCGCCACCAATATCGAGGGGGTGTTCGCCGCGGGCGACGTCGCCGACGACAAGTACCGCCAGGCGGTCACCGCCGCCGGCCTCGGCTGCATGGCGGCGCTGGAGGCCGAACGCTGGCTGGCGACGCAGGAAGCCAAGGCCCCCGCCGAAATCGCGTGAGCATGGTCGCGCGAATTTCTCGGGCTTGAGCGGCGATCGTTCGACTTTTTGCGGTTTCCTTAACGCTTCTCCCTTAAGGTCAATCCGTTAACCGCGTTTCGCGGGCGCCGCGAGCGTCCGCCCCGCGCGGGATTCAATTTCATTGGAAGCCAGGGGGCAGGCATGAAACAGGGGCTGATCGTCGACAATTCGGCGGTGATCCGCAAAGTCGCGAGCCGCATTCTCGAATTGATGCAATTCGGGACCACCGAGGCTGATGACGGCGCCAAGGCGCTGGAGCTGTGCGGCCAGACCATGCCCGACGTCATCCTGCTCGACTGGAGCCTGCCGAAGACCGACACGATCGATTTCCTGCGCACCGTGCGGCGGCTGCCCGGCGGGGCCGGAACGAAGATCATCTATTGCGCGACGGAAAACGATCCGGTGGCGATCGGCCGGGCGCTGCGCGCCGGCGCCGACGAGGTCCTGCTGAAGCCTTTCGAACATCGGACCTTGCAGGAAAAATTCGAGGACGTCGGCCTGCTCGCCTGAACCCGTTCCGGCGCGCCGGGGCGGCGCGCTACTTTCCTGGAAGTCTTCGCGCTAACAGTCTTCACGCATGAAAAAACCCCGCCGGCGTCCGGCGGGGTTTTTCGTTCGGCCTGTTCCGGGGGGCGGGACAGCGATCCGGAGCGTGAATAGAGCTCAGGCGGCGGTGATGCGCTCGTCGGCGTCGGACGGCTCACGCAGCACGTAGCCCCGGCCCCAGACCGTTTCGATGTAATTGCGGCCTTCGCTGGCGTTGGCGAGCTTTTTCCGCAGCTTGCAGATGAAGACGTCGATGATCTTGAGTTCGGGCTCGTCCATGCCGCCGTAAAGGTGGTTCAGGAACATTTCCTTGGTCAGCGTCGTGCCCTTGCGGAGCGAGAGCAGCTCCAGCATCTGGTATTCCTTGCCGGTCAGGTGCACGCGGGCGCCGCCGACTTCGACGGTCTTCTGGTCGAGGTTGACGACCAGGTCGCCGGTGGCGATGACCGACTGGGCGTGGCCCTTGGAGCGGCGGACGATGGCGTGGATGCGCGCGACCAGTTCGTCCTTGTGGAACGGTTTCGTCAGATAGTCGTCGGCGCCGAAGCCGAGGCCCTTCACCTTGTCCTCGATGCCGGCGAGGCCCGAGAGGATCAGGATGGGCGTCTTGACCTTGGCCACGCGCAGGTGGCGCAGCACTTCGTAACCCGACATGTCCGGCAGGTTCAGGTCGAGCAGGATGATGTCATAGTCATAAAGCTTGCCGAGATCTATGCCTTCCTCTCCGAGGTCGGTGGTATAGACGTTGAACGTCTCGGACTTGAGCATGAGCTCGATGCTTTGCGCGGTTGCGCTGTCGTCTTCAATCAATAATACGCGCATGTGAAGTCCTCACCCCGCCCCAAGGAATTGCGACGCCGGCCGAGGCATCCGCCGGGTAGCGGCTTGCCCTCGGCCAAAGACGAGCGCCCACGCAAATCAATTCCGAAAACGCTTAACGCCAAATGGTTAACAAAGAGTGATTCCATCTGGCAAGCGCCCCGGGCGTTAATTATTGCGTGGTCGCGTCGCCTCCTCGTCCGCATGAAAATGACCTGTGGAAAAACCCTGGCCTGCTCCCTTGCGTCAGGCAAAGTCCCGGTTTTCCCGTCCCGACCGCGGCGTCCGCCGTGACGGCGCTCTGGTAGGGACATGGAAAGGATTGTTAAGCACGCCGGTTAACGAAGGCTTAGCAGCGCTGCGGCAATTGCAGCCTTCGGCAACTATTTTTCGCGCGAAGCCGCAATTTTCTTTCCGCCAGTAAGGAAACGGCAACCTCCATGCGGCAATCTCCTGATGTCTCGCGGAAATCGTCAATGGTGGTTGAAACAACCTTTCAACTATGCGTCTTTGGAGTTTAAAGTGATGAAGTCGCGGGATACGCTCGTCCGTCTAAAGCGCTTCCAGGTGGAGGAAAAACGCCGCCGCCTGGCGCAGATCGAAATGATGATCGCCGAGTTCAACCGCATGGCGGGCGAGCTCGACCGCGAAATTGCCGCCGAGGAACAGAAGTCCGGCGTCAAGGACACAGCCCATTACGCCTATTCCACCTATGCCCGCGCCGCCCGCACGCGCCGCGACAATCTGGTTCACTCGGCCGAGGAACTGAAGGGGCAGCTCGAGGAAGCCCGCTCCCTGTTCGACCAGGCCAATGACGAACTGGCCAAGGCTCAGGTGCTGGAGACGCGCGACAAGGCCCCCGTACTGGGCGACCTGACCCGCGACGTCATGGACATGGCGGCCCTGCGCGGCGCCCGCGCCTGACCTTTCAAGCCCGTTTCCAAGCCTCCCGGGATCCGAGCGGACCCCGGGAGTTCAAGCGTTTCCGGCAGGGGAGGTCGAAACCAGGCGCCGCCTTTCCGTCGCCTTTTGGCGCCGTGGCCACAGGCTGGCCACAATCCGGACTTGCGCTCGTCAACGCCCTGTAGCAAATGAGGCTGAAGCTGACGCGTCAATGCGTCCGGCCCAAGGCGATGTCCAGGCGGGTTCGCCGGAAAGAAGCGTCCTAATGAACTGGAGCCCTTCCCGGCTCCGTAGGCTTGCAGGGCCGGATGGATTTCATCAAGCGCAATCTCGATTACGTCTGGCCGGCGCTGGGTTTCGGAGCGGTGCTGGTTTCCTTCTGGCTGCTGTTTCGCGAATTTCGCGGCCAGGAAATCGGGCCGCATCTGCTCGTCGCCTTCCGCGCCATTACGCCGGTTCATTATCTGCTGGCTTTCGCCTCGACCCTGCTCGCCTATGTCGCGCTGGCCTTCTACGACCGCATCGCCTTGCAGCATCTGGGCGTCACCCATATTTCCTGGCGTTTCGTCGCCGCCTGTTCCTTCACCACCTACGCCCTGTCGCACAATATCGGCGTCTCCGTGGTGTCCGGCGCCATGGTGCGTTTGCGCGGCTATACGTCGAAGGGGCTTTCGGCGGCCCAGATCGCCGTGCTGGTTGCGCTCTGCTCGCTGACCTTTTTGCTCGGCGCGGTTTCCGTCGGCGGCTTCGTCCTGATGGTCAAGCCGCACAGCCTCGCCCAGCTCGGGGGCATCCTGCCCTCTTTCCTCACCGAGCCGACCACGGCGCGGCTCATCGGCGGCGCCATGCTCGCCGGCGTGGCCGCCTATTGCCTGGGCTCGCTGTTCCGCCTGCCGTCGCTGACGCTGTCAGGGGTGAAGATCGCCTACCCGCAATGGCCCATCGTGCTGCGGCAACTGATCGCCGCGCCTGCGGAAATCATCGGCGCCGCGGGCATCATCTATTTCACGCTGCCCGAAGCCGGAAATCCCGGCTTTCTCGTCGTGCTCGCGGTGTTCATCTTTGCCTTTTCGGCGGCCCTGGCCTCGAATGCGCCCGGAGGGCTCGGGGTGTTCGAACTGGTATTCCTGCAAACCATGCCCGGCGCGCCGCATGACGGCGTGCTTGCCGCGCTGCTGCTGTTCCGCCTGCTTTATCTGCTGCTGCCGCTGGCGCTGGCGATCTTCGTCGTGCTGGGCTTCGAGAAGCGGCGGCTGGCCGAGGCGATCGAACATCACCACCATCTCGCAGAGGAGGAAGCGGTCGAGCGCGCCCGCTCCAGCGCCTTCACCGAATGAAATAGCAACGCCGGCCCGAACGGACCGGCGTTGCTCAAGGCGCAATTGAATTCGCGGCGCCGCGAAATCACATGCGATATTGCTGGATGCGCGTCGTGCGCAGACCGGCCAGGCCGTGCTGATCGATCGACAATTGCCAGGACAGGAATTCGTCGACGGTCAGCGTATAGCGACTACACGCCTCCTCCAGCGAAAGAAGCCCGCCGCGCACGGCGGCGACAACTTCGGCCTTGCGGCGAATGACCCACCTTTTCGTGGAAGTCGGCGGCAAATCGGCGATGGTCAGGGGGCTGCCATCAGGCCCGATGACATATTTTACCCTCGGACGGTGGGGCTCGGTCATGCTTAATACTCACGTTACGCGGAGAACCCTTACTACGCCTTGACCCTAGCCCGTTTGGCTTAAGAAACGCCTAAGCAAAAATGGAGGAAGCGAACGATAAACGCTTGTTTGGCCGGTGACTTTCTTTCCAATTCCTTAGCAAGAGGGCAATTGTGTTTCTCTTTGGCGCATTTTACAGGCGTCCATTAACCATAACGCAAGCGCGCCATTTTCGCGGCGCTTCCGCCTGGCGTGGCCTGCTCTCGGGCGAGCGCGTTGAAAAATGGCGGAAGAGTCCTTATTGAAGGGGGAGCGCCCCGGGACGTGGCGCCGATTTTCCACTCATCTCCCGTTCAGCGACGCCAAGCGGCTTCGTTTTCCGGGCGATGGCAACCAGTGCCGCCCGCGAGACCCGTTCATGACCGCCGCGTCGGGAAAACTCAACAGCATGGAGCTCAACAGCCTGGATCTGCCAGCGCCGCCGGGGCAGACGCGCGTGGTCGTGGCCATGTCGGGCGGCGTCGATTCCTCGGTTGTCGCGGCCTTGCTCAAGGAGCAGGGCTATGACGTCGTCGGCGTCACCATGCAGCTTTACGACCAGGGCGAGGCCGAGCACCGCCCCGGCGCCTGCTGCGCCGGCCAGGATATTTTCGACGCCCGCCAGGCGGCGGCGCTGATCGGCATTCCGCATTACGTGCTGGATTATGAAACCCGCTTCCGCGCCAAGGTGATCGACGCCTTCGCGCAATCCTATGCCGAGGGCGAAACGCCGATCCCCTGCGTGACCTGCAACCAGCAGATCAAGTTCGTCGACCTGTTCGACATGGCCAGGGATCTCGGCGCCGATGCGCTCGCCACCGGCCACTACATCGTCTCGCGCGCCGATGGCGACGAGCGCGCGTTGTTCCGCGCCCGGGACGCCGACCGCGACCAGAGCTATTTCCTGTTCTCCACCACCCGAGAGCAGTTGAAGCTGCTGCGCTTCCCGCTTGGCGACATGACCAAGCCGGAAGTGCGCGAACACGCGCGGCGCTTCGGCCTCGCGATCGCCGACAAGCCCGACAGCCAGGACATCTGCTTCGTGCCATCAGGCCATTACGCCGATATCGTGGAAAAACTGGCGCCCCAGGCGGCCTCGCCGGGCGACATCGTCCATGTCGACGGACGCACGCTCGGCCGTCACCACGGGGTGATGCATTACACCATCGGGCAGAGGCGCGGCCTCGGCCTCGGCGCCGCGGGCGCCACCGCCGGCGAGCCGCTCTATGTGGTGAAGATCGACGCCGCCCATGCGCGCGTCACCGTCGGACCGCGCGAGGCGCTGGCGACAAGGCGGGTCTTCCTGCGTGACGTGAACTGGATCGGCCCCGGCGCGTTCGAAGACGCGGCCTCGGCCGGCCAGGAGATCGCCGTGCGCGTGCGCTCGACCCGTCCGCCGGCGCCGGCCCTGCTCGAACTGAGGAGCGGCGAGGTTTGCGTCGAATTCGTCGATGACGAAACGGGCGTCGCGCCCGGCCAGGCCTGCGTGTTCTACGAGCACGCAGGCCCCGGCGCCCGCGTGCTCGGCGGCGGCTTCATCAAAAGCGCCGAACCAGCCAATGTCGCGGTGACGCCCCCGCAGCAGCGCGTAGCCCGCGCATGACCGAGGTCCGCCGCGAAATCGCGCTGCTGGAAAACGCGCATGTCGAGGAGGCCTATGCCCGCTGGGCGCCGGTCTACGACCTCGCCTTCACGGCGGTGATGGCGCCGGGGCGCCGCGCCGCGGTCGCCGCCGCGCAAAGGCGGGGCGGCTCGATTCTCGACGTCGGCGTCGGCACCGGGCTGGAACTGCCGATGTTCGACCGGCAAGTGAACCTTGTCGGCGTCGATCTGTCGGAACCGATGTTGCGCCGCGCGCAGACGAGGATCGCGCGAAAGAAACTGGTCCAGGTCGCCGGTCTCTGCGTGATGGACGCGACGCGGCTGGCTTTCCCGACGGCGCATTTCGATTCGGTCGTGGCGCCCTTTGTCCTGACCGTGGTGCCCGATCCCTCCGCCACGCTCGACGAATTGGCGCGGGTGGTGAAGGTCGGCGGCGAGATCGTGCTGGTCAACCATGTCGGCGCAGACTCCGGGCCGATCGCCTGGATCGAGCGCTGGCTGGGGCGCAAGTCCGCCGAACTCGGCTGGCGGCCGGAATTTCCCTGGTCGATCCTCGGCGACTGGATCGCGGCGCGCGACGATTTGCGGCTGGTGGAGCGACGCAAGATCGCGCCCCTGGGACTGTTCACCCTGGCGCGGATCGAAAGGTTGCGATAACGCGCGACCTTCCTTGACAATGGCGGGGAGGCCAGACTATTAACCCCGCACTTGAGGCGTCGGCAACGGCGCTTCGTGGCGGGGTAGCTCAGCTGGCTAGAGCACGGGAATCATAATCCTGGGGTCGGGGGTTCGAGTCCCTCCCCCGCTACCATTTTTAAAATCAATATCTTACTTTGTGAATTATCGGCATGGCCGAAGACCCTTGGCTGGTTTCCCGACGGCGGCCGGTCCAAACTAATCGTGGAAATCTTCGCCGCGCCGCCGCCATGGCGCGACATGACCTCGCGCCGCGAAATTCTGCGGGAAGGCGATACGCGGCGAACTCGAAAATTCTGCGAAGACCGCGAACCCCGCTCATCGGGCGAACGCCCCGGCCATCGGGCTCCGCGTCCCCTCCGCCGACGCTCACGCCGATTTTCCAGGTATTTTTAAGGCGTTGAAACTGAAAAATAATTTCGTGTAGCTTCCAGGTCCGTCTCTTTATAACCACGTCTCAGGTCGACGTTCCCCCACGAGGGACCGGGCTGTCCCGAACGCGCTCCATTGTCTTTCCTCGCAGAGATTGCTGAATGCTGCCACTCGTCCGCATTGCGCTACGGCGGCCCTACACCTTTGTCGTGATGGCGATGCTGATCGTCATCTTCGGCGTGATTTCCTGGGTGAAGACGCCGGTCGACATCTTCCCCGACATCAAGATTCCCGTGGTCGCCGTGGTCTGGACCTATAACGGCCTGCCGCCCGACGACATGTCAGGGCGGGTGATCTATTATTACGAGCGCACGCTCAGCTCCCAGGTCAACGACATCGAGCACATCGAGTCGCAATCCCTGTCCGGCTATGGCGTGGTGAAAATCTTCTTCCAGCCGACGGTCAACATCAATTCGGCGCTGGCGCAGATCACCGCGGCGTCGCAGACCGTGCTGAAACTGCTGCCGCCGGGCATCACGCCGCCCTACGTCCTGAGCTTCAACGCGTCGAGCGTGCCGATCCTGCAGCTGGCGCTCTCGAGCGACGGCCTGTCGCAGGCCAAGATTTTCGACTCAGCGCAAAATTACATTCGTCCTTCCCTGGCCACTGTCGCCGGCGCCGCCGTGCCCTCGCCCTATGGCGGCAAGGTGCGCCAGGTGCAGGTCGACATCGACCAGGGCAAGCTGCAATCCTACGGGCTGTCGGCGCAGGACGTGGTCGCGGCCATCGGAAAGCAGGACCTGATCACCCCCGTCGGCACTGAAAAGATCGGCAGGTTCGAATATGTCGTCGCGCTCAACGATTTGCCCGAACAGCTGCAACTGCTCAACAACCTGCCCATCCGCACCGTCAACAACGCCACGGCGCTGATCCGCGACGTCGCCTACGTCCACGACAGCAACCCGCCGCAGACCAATGCGGTGCGCGTCAATGGCGCCAACGCCGTGCTGATGACCATCGTCAAGGCGGGTTCGGCCTCCACCGTCGACGTGATCGACGGCGTCAAGGCGCTGCTGCCGCATCTGCGCGAAACGCTGCCGCAATCGCTGGAGCTGAAGGCGGTCGGCGACCAGTCGGTGTTCGTCAAGGCCGCCGTCCATTCGGTGATCCAGGAAGGCGCCACCGCCGCCGCGCTGACAGGCCTGATGATCCTGCTCTTCCTGGGGAGCTGGCGCTCCACCCTGATCATCAGCGTGTCGATTCCCCTGGCGATTCTCGCGGCCGTCGCCGCGCTGGCGGCGACCGGCGAAACCATCAACGTGATGACGCTCGGCGGCCTGGCGCTGGCGGTCGGCATTCTCGTCGACGACGCCACGGTGTGGATCGAAAACATCAATTCGAAGCTCGAGCAGGACAGCGACATCGAGGCGGCGATCATGGATTGCGCGCGCCAGATCATCGCGCCGGTGACCGTGTCGCTGATGTGCATGAGCATCGTCTTCGTCTCGATGTTCGGGTTGTCGGGCGTCTCGGGCTTCCTGTTCCGCCCGCTGGCTAAGGCCGTGGTCTTCGCGCTGACCGCCTCCTACATCCTCTCCTGCACCCTGGTGCCCACCATGGCGCATTTTCTGCTCGCCGGTCAGGGCGACCATGCCCATGGCGGCGCGGCGCGGTCCAAAAATCCGCTGGTTCGTTTCCAGCACGGCTTCGAGCGTCAGTTCGAGGCGCTGCGGCAAGCCTATGCGCGCCTGCTTGGCCGCGCCTTGCAACTCAAGCTGCGTTTCGTCTTCGCCTTCCTTGCTTTCGTGGTGGCGTCCTTCGGCCTGTTTCCCTTCCTCGGCCGCAATTTCTTTCCCCCGGTCGAAAGCACGCAGATCAAGCTGCACATGCGCGCGCAGGCGGGCCTGCGCATCGAGGATACGGCGCGGCTCGCCAATCTCGTCGAGGGCGCGATCCGCGCCGAGGCCGGCCCGGACGTGGTTTCCTCCATTGTCGACAACATCGGCCTGCCGATCAGCGGCATCAACGCGGCTTACGGAAACTCCGGCACGATCAGCGCGGCCGACGCCGATATTCTTATTACCCTGAAGGACGGCGAGGAAGAGAAGACCGAAGGGCTGATCGAAGCCTTGCGCGAAAAGCTGCCCGAAACATTTCCCGGCGTGACCTTCTCCTTCCTCCCCGCCGACATCGTCACCCAGATCCTCAACTTCGGCCTGCCGGCGCCGATCGACATTCAGGTTGTCGGGTCGAACCAGGAGGCCGACAAGGCCTATGCGGACAAGATGCTCAAGCGCATCGCGCGCATCAACGGCATCGCCGACGCGCGGATCCAGCAAGTGACCAACGTGCCGACGCTGAAAGTGGACGTCGACCGCATCGCCGCGAGCCAGGTGGGCGTGACCGAGCAGGACGTCGCCGCCTCCCTGCAGATCACGCTGGCCGGCTCGATCCAGACCAATCCCACCTTCTGGCTCAACCCGAAGACCGGCGTATCCTATCCGGTGGTGGCGCAAATGCCGCAATACTGGATGGATTCGCTCGACGCCCTGGCGCGGGTTCCGGCCTCGCAGCAAGACCCCAAGCAGATTCTCGGCGGCCTGGCCAAGATCACGCGCACGACCAGCAGCGCCGTGGTGTCGCATTATTCGGTCCAGCCGGTGATCGACATTTTCGCATCCAACAATGGGCGCGATCTCGGCGGCGTCTCCGCCGACGTCCAGAACATCATCAAGGACATGGACAACGAGCGGCCGCGCGGCGTCCAGGTGATCCTGCGCGGGCAGACCGCGACGATGAACGTCGCCTATAGCCAGCTCTTCGCCGGACTCGCCCTAGCCATCGTGCTGATCTACCTGCTGATCGTCGTCAATTTCCAGTCCTGGCTCGATCCCTTCGTCATCGTCAGCGCCCTGCCGTCGGCGCAGGCCGGCATCGTCTGGATGCTGTTCCTGTCGCACACCACCTTGTCCGTGCCGGCGCTGACAGGAGCGATCATGTGCGTCGGCGTGGCCACCGCCAACTCCCTGCTGGTGATCACCTTCGCCCGCGAAAAGCTCGCCGAGGGGCTCGACCCGGTCAGCGCCGCGCTCGAGGCGGGTTTCGGCCGTTTCCGGCCGGTGCTGATGACGGCGCTGGCCATGATCATCGGCATGCTGCCCATGGCCTTGAGCGCCGAGCAGAACGCGCCGCTCGGCCGCGCCGTGATCGGCGGCCTGGCCTTCTCCACGCTCGCCACCCTGATCTTCGTGCCCGTGGTGTTCAGCCTCGTCCACGCGCGGCGGCGCGCGGAGGAAGTTCTTCAGCCGCTCAACGCCAAGTGAGGATCGAAACATGACCGGTCATCCGACGATTGACATCCAGCCCGGCGCGCGCCCCGGAAACAGGGTCGGCAGGTTCGTCCTGCCGGTCGCGGGCCTGGTTCTCGCCGGGCTCGTCGTCCATGGCGTCCTGCAGCGCCGTGACGCCGAGGCGAAGCTCGCCCGCTGGACCGACGAGCGGGCGCTTCCCAGCGTGGCCGTCCTCTCGCCGCACTATGACGCCTCGCCGAAGAGCTTCACCCTGCCCGGCGACGTCCAGGCTTTTTACGACGCCGAAATCCACGCCCAGGTCTCGGGCTACATCAAGGTCTGGAACAAGGACATTGGCGCGGTCGCGAAAAAGGGCGACGTGCTCGCGGTCATCGATACGCCCGAACTCGACGAGAGCATCGCCCAGGCCGAGCAGGAAGTGACGCGGGCCAAGGCCACGCAGGCGATGGCCGAAGTCACCGCGCAACGCTGGGGCGCGCTGCGCTCGAGCGCCGCCGTCTCGCAACAGGCCAGCGACGAGAAGGACAGCGACACCAAGGTCAAGCGCGCCGACGTCGGCGCCGCCGAGGCCCGGATCGCCCGGCTGAAGGCGCAAAAGGCCTTCGCCAATGTCGTCGCGCCTTTCGACGGCGTGGTCACCGCGCGCAACATCGACATCGGCGCCTTCGTCACGCCGACCGGCGGCGGCGCGCCACTGTTCAAGGTGGCGGACATTCACGCCGTGCGCGTCTATGTCAGCGCTCCGCAAAGCTATGCCGGCAGATTGAAGCCGGGCATGGAGGCGAAGATGACCCTGGCGCAGCATCCGGGCCAGGAGTTTCTCGCGAAAATCGCGACGACGGCCAACGCCATAGCCGAGAAGTCGCGCACCCTGCTGGTCGAACTCTTAGCCTCGAACCCCGGCGGCGCGCTGCTCCCCGGCGCTTACGCCAACGTGCGCTTCGAGCTTCCGCACGAGGACAAGCGCCTGCGGGTTCCCTCCAGCGCCCTGGCGTTCGGGCGCAAGGGCATGACGGTGGCGACGCTCGACGATCATGACCGCGTGCATTTCAGGACCATCGCCATCGGCTCCGATTTCGGATCGGAGGTCGAAGTCGAATCGGGCCTGTCTCCGCAGGACCGGATCATCGACAATCCGATGGACACATTAGGCGACGGCGACGA
Source organism: uncultured Alphaproteobacteria bacterium (assembly GCA_963710275.1). Lineage (GTDB taxonomy): Bacteria > Pseudomonadota > Alphaproteobacteria > Rhizobiales > Beijerinckiaceae > Rhodoblastus. The sequence continues at coordinate 113,691 of CAVPZS010000005.1, forward strand.
AGTCCGCGTCAGCGCGCCCCCGGCGCAGGGGCGGAACGCCGGAGCCAGATCGGATCATGTATCTGCGCAATGAAAACCCCATGATCTCCGTCGCCGATCAGCCGCTCAGTCGATGACGAAATTCGCGGCGGCCGCCAATGGCCGCGCGATTTCGTCCACCTGGCCGCGCAGCCAACGATGGGCGGGATCGTCCTGGAAGCTTTTGTTCCAGCTCGCATACATCGGCATGTTCGGGCAGGACACGGGCGCCGGCGCGCAGGCAAGGCCCTTCAAGGAGCCAAAGCGCAACAGGCTCGGCGCGGTGGCGATCAGCGAACTGCCGCGCAGGAACGCGGCCAGCCCCGAAAAACCGCTTACCGTCACGCAGAAATGGCGCTGGATCTTTCGCGCGGCCAGCCAGCGGTCGATGTCCAGCTCCCGGCGCGGCTCATAGACGACGGTAATATGGTCGCTCGCAAGATAAGCCGATTTCGTCTTCGGCGCTTGCCTCGTCGCGGGATCGAAAAAAACGACATAGCGATCCTCGAACAGCTTTTTCTGCATGATGTCGGCGGCGATCGGCGGCCGCGGACTCAAGACAAGGTGGCAATGCTCGTCGCGCAGCATTTCCGGCGTTGGGACGTTGGAGGGAATGATCCGCAGGCTGATCCCCGGCGCACGCTCGCGCAATCGCGCGATCAGCGCCGGCAACAGCGCATCGCGCTGGAAATCATTGGCGGCGATCACGAAGCCTCTGGCGCAGTCGGCGGGATCGAAACGTTCCGGCTGGGCGAAGCGCTCCAGGTCGCGCAGCAGGACATCCGCCTTTTCCGCCAGGGTTTTTGCGCGAGAGGTCGCGACGACGCCGCGGCCCGATTTGACGAACAGCGGGTCGCGCACGATCTCGCGCAGCTTGTTGAGCAGGTGGCTCACCGCCGACTGGGTCACGCCAAGCCTTTGCGCGGCGCCCGTGATCGAGCCTTCCTCGATCACCGCGACGAGCAGCCGCAGGAGGTTGGCGTCGAGATCCGTCCAATCGAAATTGCTCATGAGTCATATCATGTTTCAGTCCTTTATTTTTTTCAACGTCGCGACGATGGTCACGTCGCGAAATGATCGACGGCAAGTTCAAAGGCAAATTCAACGGGAGGAACCATTGACCGCTCAACCCAAGGAAATTTTCGGCACCACGCTGTTCGACGGGCGCCAGGCGCGAAAAGGCTATGCGCTGAACAAGATGTGCTTTTCTTTCAATCACGCCGAAAACCGCGAAAAGTTCAAGGCGGACGAAGACGCCTACATGAAGGCCTACGGCCTGAACGAACAGCAGGCCAAGGCCATTCGCGAGCGCGATGTGCTGGGACTGCTCGCCGCCGGCGGCAATGTCTATTACCTCGCGAAATTCGCCGGCATTTTCGGCCTCGACGTCCAGGATCTCGGCGCCGCCCAGACCGGCCTGTCCAAGGAAGACTTCAAGGCGCGCCTGGTCGCCGCGAACGAGCAGCCCGCGACGCTCTGACGTCGGCGACAAATCAAGCGCGCAAGAGCGCAGGGAGAGTTTCATGGCAAAGATCATCGGTGGACTGACGACGTCACACGTGCCCGCCATCGGCGGCGCGATCGCCAGGGGGAAACAGGAAGAAGCCTACTGGAAGCCCTTCTTCGACGGGTTCGGACCCGCGCATGACTGGCTCGCCAAGGAGAAGCCGGATATCGCCGTCGTCTTCAGCAATGACCACGGGCTGAATTTCTTCCTCGACAAATTGCCGACCTTCGCCATCGGCGCGGCCGAAAGCTACTCCAACGCCGACGAGGGATGGGGCATACCCACCTTGCCGCCATTCCCCGGCGCGCCCGACCTGTCGTGGCATATCATCGAACATCTGGTGGAAAAGGAATTCGACGTCACGACCTGCCAGGAAATGCTGGTCGACCACGCCACCACCCTGCCGCTGAAACTGTTCTGGCCGGAGGGCCATCCGCCGGTGCAGATCATTCCGATCAGCATCAATACCGTGCAATTCCCGCTTACCCAAGGCGTCGCGCTGCATCGCGCTGGGCAAGGCGGTCGGCGAGGCCGTGGCCTCCTGGCAGAGCGACAAGAAAGTGGTCATGATCGGCACCGGCGGCTTGAGCCACCAGCTGGACGGCCAGCGCGCCGGCTTCATCAACAAGCCCTTCGACCTCGCCTTCATGCAGAGCATGGTCGACGATCCCGAATGGGCGGCGCAGTTCTCGATCCATGAAATCGTCGAGAAGACCGGCACGCAAGGCGTGGAGCTCCTGAACTGGCTCGCCGCACGCGCCGCCGTGCCCGGCAAGGTCAGGAACGTCCACAGCAATTATCACATTCCCATCAGCAATACGGCGGCCGGAATGATGGTGCTGGAAGCGGCCTGAGGCCGGGCGAAGGCCAGACACTCCCGCATCGCGGCGGCCCATGCCGCCGCGATGTCGTTTCGTGCCCCACCAATATGGGGCGAAAAAACCGAAATGCCCCCTGTTCAGACGGGGCTCGAACGGCGAAAATGCGGCGCTCCAGATCGGCCGGCGGAGCGAGGGGCGCGCAAGACGTCGCGCCCGGCCTGAAAAGCGCGGCTGAGGAAGCAACCATGCAGAACAAGGCCCTCCAGATCATTCACGACGAACACCGGGCGCTGGGCGCGGTGGTGCACGGGCTGCTCTATTTCTCGAGGAGGGCGGCCGGGGGCGAGGAGCCGAATTACAAGCTGCTGTGGACCATCATGCGCTACATCAGCGAGTTTCCGCAGAGGCTGCATCACCCGAAGGAAGAACAATTCATCTTTGACACCCTGGTCAAGCGGACGCACGCCGCCGACAATGTGATCGGCGAATTGCGCAGCCAGCATGTCGACGACATCGATCTCATCGCCACAATCAAGTCGGCCCTTGGCGACATGGAAGGCAGCGCGCCGGGCGCGGCGCAACGGTTCAACAGCGCGGTGGAGCGCTTCGCCGAACTGACGTGGAAACACATGCAGATGGAGGAGTCGACGCTGATTCCTCTGGCCGTCGAGCACCTGACCGACCAGGACTGGCAGGAGATCTCGGCGGAATTCATGACCAACGGCGATTCCCGGCTCGGCCCCGACGCCTCGAAACATTTCGAACTGATGTTCAATCAGATCGTCAACCTCGCCCCCGCGCCGATCGGACTTGCCTGACCGGACTGCGTTTCCCCGCGTCAGTCCTCATCCCCGGACAATCGCTTCAGCCACGCGGTGTCGGCGTATTCGTGGACTTCGGCGATCTTGCCGTCGCGAAACCTGACGAAATTGCCGACGATCAGCCTCGTCATGGCCGCTGTGCCATGATGGCGCACGACGACGCTGCGTCGCAGTCCGATTTGCTCGCCCTCGACCACGCAGTTGAGGATCTTGTGCTCGCTCATCTGGATTTCGGCGTCGACCCGGCGAAACAGGTCAAGGATCTGCTCGCGGCCGCGAAACACGCCGCTGAACGAATAATCGCAGAGACGGCCGATCATGGTGAAAACGGCGTCCTCATGAAAATGGGCGACGCATTTCGCAGGATCGGCGCGCAACTGCAAAATGGCGAACGCCAGGTCGCGCGTCGACTGGTTCGCCGCCTTGGGCAGGAAGATCGATTTTTCGCGCGCCGGCATTCCGTCCTCGATTGTCGCGGCGAGAGATAGCACAAAAAGCTGAATTTGTGGGAGTCGCGCTGGCAGGCGCTGGAACGGGATCGAAAAAGCGGAATCCGGCTTTTCGCATAAATTCGGCGATACAAGCGAGCGGCGAAGGTCTCAACCCGGACCCTCAGCCGTCATTCCCACGTTTCGGTGACGTTTATTTGCCTTCAATCGCAGACCATCGCGAAATCGTGAATCCTGCCGCGTTTAACTTCCCGAACGGAGTGCGGCACATTCAGACGGCTTCAAAGCCGCGAGGAGATCGTCATGGCCGAAAGCGTCCAGCAATCCAATGGCGCCGCTCAGCATAAAATGCGCAGCGTCGCCGACTACATCGTTCATCGACTTGCAAGTGAGGGTGTCGATCACTGTTTTGGGGTCGCAGGGGATTATGCGTTTCCGCTTTGCGACGCCGTAGATCGCAGCCAGGACGTCAAATGGATCGGTTGCGCCAACGAATTGAACGCCTCCTACGCCGCCGACGGTTATGCGCGCATCCGCGGCGCCGCGATGCTGGTGACGACTTATGGCGTGGGCGAATTGTCAGCGCTCAACGGCGTGATGGGCGCCAAGGCCGAGCATTCGCTCATCTTTCATCTTGTGGGCATGCCTTCTTATCAAAACCAGCGTCTGCACAAGATCGCACATCACACCTTGGGCGATGGCTTGTTCGGGAATTTCGTCAATATTTCGGCGCAGGCGGCATGCTGCCACGCGGTGATAACCCCGGAAAATTGCATGGTCGAGATGGAGCGCCTCATCGCCGAGGCGCGGCGCAACAACCAGCCCGCCTATATCGCCGTACCCTCGGATTTTGCCATGGCGCCCGTCGTCTCCAGCGAGGTCAGGCCTGTGAAGCTGGCGTCGAACGAGGAATCGCTCGGTCACGCGGTCGCGGCGATCGAGAAACGGTTGGAGGAGGCCAGGTCTGTCGTCGTCATGCCGGCCTTCACATTGGCGCGTTTGGGGCTGCAAGAGCAGGCGCAAAAGCTGATTGAAGCGCTTGGCTGGCCGTTCGCTACGACCTCCATGGAAAAGGGATTGATTGGCGAAGGCCATCCCCAGTTCGCCGGCGTCTATGCGGGAGCCGTTTCCGATGAGGAAACGCTCGGGATTGTCGAGGGCGCCGACATCATTCTCGATCTCGGCGGCGTCAATTTCAACGACATCACGACCGCGTCTTATTCTGCTCAGATCGACCCGAACCGTATCATTACGGTCGGTCTCAACGACGTCCAGGTCGGTCAGCGAGTCTTCGGTTCGGTGCGTTTGGCCGACATGCTTTCCGCGCTTTCGAGCGTCAAGAGGAACGCTGAGCCTTATCGCCGCAAGCCTGCCCAGACGGCCCAACTGGACGGCAAACCATCAGAGCGGATTGCGATGAAGGCGCTTTATCCGCGTTATGCGGCCTTTCTACAAGTCGGCGATACCGTCGTCCTGGAGACGGGCAGTTCAAGTCCCGGCATTGCGCCTATGCCGTTGCCTGACGGCGTGCGGGTCGAGTCCCAGGTGTTATGGGGCTCTATCGGCTGGGCGACGGCAGCCGCTCTCGGGATCGCGCTTGCTGACCCGGGCCGCCGGACCGTCCTGATCACGGGAGAAGGGTCGCACCAACTCACGGCCAATGAAGTCGGCACCATGGGCCGCTTCGGCGCCAATGTGACGATTTTCGTTCTCAACAACGACGGCTACATGATCGAGCGTGCGTTGGAAGAAAACCCTGACTGGACTTACAATGACCTCGCGAAATGGAAATACGCGGATCTGCCCCGCACATTGGGCTGTGCCGATTGGTTCACCGCGCAAGTCCAAACCCTTGGCGAACTCGACGCCGCAATGAAGCAGGCGCGTTCATCGAAGTCGGGGGCCTATGTCGAGATCATCGGAGGCCGGATGGACTTGCCGCCTGCGCTCGCCTTCGCGCACACGCGCCTCGGCGAGATGTACGGCGCCGCGCCTTCGTTGGCCAACTGATCACAGCGGCCGGAGATAGAGAGCCGTCGCGATAGTTCAGAGCCGCCGCGCCGGGAGCGGGACGGCTCTTTTTTCGGTCAACCGGGCTGAACAAGGCTCACCGGTCGGCAATCCGCAAATTCTTGCCGTCCCCGCCGGCGCCGAATGGTTTTGAGCTTTAGAAAATCCGCCAGAACAGGCTCGCCCAGACCGCGCCGCCGATCGCGGCGGCGACGGCGAAAAAGCCGGTCGCGAAAAACCGGCGCGGTCCCGACGTCGTCTTCGTTCCCGCGATCTCCCAGCCGAGCCACAGCGACCAGAGCGCCGCGCCCGCGAGCAGCAGCGCTCGCGCCGGACCGACGAGCGAGCTGTTGAAACCCTCGGCCTTGAGCATGGTCACCGTCAGCGAGGACAGGCCGAGGAAGACGCCGCAGCCCGCCAGCGGAATCAGCCCCTGGGCGAAATGGTGGAAGCGCGCCCATGACCAGCCGCCGCAGACCCGCGTCGCCCCCGCGAGGCAGAGTCCCGCCGCTCCGCCGACCGCGACGGCGACGCCGAGCAGGTAGACCAGCAGCACAAAGCCGTCCAGCGGGGTCATCGTGTCGTTCATTTCAGGGTAATTGGTGAGGATATACCAGGGCGCCACCGGCTCGAGCGGCCAGATCGCGCCCCATTCGACCAGCCGATCCGCCAGAAACTGCCGGATTGTGACATAAAGCGACGAGTTGCCCCAGAGAAACGCGCCCGAGGCCACGCCGAACAGGCCGAACAGGATGAGCGCGCTCTGCCATTTGTTGGGCATGTCGCCGGCGACATGGATGATCTCATGATTGGGCGAACGCCGCGCCAGCGTCACCGCGCCGCGAAACTCCGCGCAACGGCCGCACATGTGGCAGGCGCCGGCGCCGCGCATGGTTCGCACCGCCACCAAAGGCGCGCAATTCATGGTTTGCGGATGGGCGCCATGCGGCTTGTCCCACGCCTCCCAGGCCGGGCGGTCGACGCGGAAATGCAGCGGCGCCAGTTTGGCGAGCAGGTTGAACACGCCCGTGACGGGACAGAGGAAGCGGCACCACACCCGCTTGTTGCGACCCCACAGCCAGCCGACGACCATGGCGGCCACAGTCGAGCCGCCCAGCACCAGCAGCGCCGGGCCGGGATATTGATAGACGCTGGTCATCTGGCCATAGACCGTGGTCAGCACGAAGGCGAGGAAGGGCCAGCCCTTCCACTGCAGCCAGTGCGGCATGGCGCCGCCGCGCCCATGTTCCGCGACGCGCTCGCTCAGCGCGCCTTCCGGGCAGAGCAGGCCGCACCAGAGACGCCCGACCAGCACCATGGACAGCAGCACGAAAGGCCACCACAGGCCCCAGAACACGAATTGCGCAAACAGGGTCAGGTTGGTCCAGACATGCGCCGCATGAGGCGGCAGCGGCAGGAAGGCGGGAACCGCGACGAGGAACAGATAGGCAGCCGACCACGCCCCATTGCAGGCGGCGGATGGCGAGCTGGTGGTCGCGCAGGCCCACGCCGATCCGCGCCAGGACCTTATCGATCTTCGGTCCGCCGCCCGCGGCGGCGGCCTTCAGCGGGACGTCGCTTTGGGTCGAAACAACAGCCATGCCATCGCTCCCCAATAGGCGAAAAAGACGAAGATTTCGGTGAGGTCGGGCCGCGCGCGCCAGCCGGTCAGCGAGGCGAACAGGCCGCCGAAGGCGCCGCCGTCGGACAGGAGGCCGGACGCGTCCCACAGCCGTCCCGACAGTTTCGGCAAAACTCCGAGCGCGACGAGATTGTCGGCGGCGGTCAGCAGCAGGGCGCCCGCGAGCAGCAGCAGCAGCACTTCGGTGACGCGGAAAAACAGCCGCCAGGACAGCACCTTGCCGCCGACCTGCAACAGGCCATAGGTCGCGACAGCGAGGACGAGGCCGGCGCAGGCGGCGAGGCTGATCGCCAGCAAGCCGCCGTCGCGCGCGGCGGACAGTGTGCCGGCGAGGAAGACCACGGTTTCGCAGCCTTCGCGCGCCACCGCGATCGCCGCGAGGGTGAAGACGCCCCACCAGTTTTCGCGATCGGCTGCGCCCTGCAGCGCGGTTTCGAGATCGCGTTTCAGCGTGCGGCCGTGCTTGCGCATCCACAGCACCATCTGCACGATCAGGCCGGCGGCGAGCAGCATCAGCACGGTCTGGAAGATCTGCTGCGCGTCGTCGTCGAGCCGGTCGCCGAAGCTGAGCAGCAGGGTCCCGAGCAGCGCGGCGGCGACGAGGCCGGCCGCGACGCCGGCCCAGAGATAGCGGCGTCCGCGCGAAAAAGCGCCGCCGCCCTGCTGGCCGAGCCAGGCCTGCAAGATGCCGATGACCAGCAGCGCCTCGATGCTTTCGCGCCAGACGATGAAGATGACATTGCCGTATGGACCCATGCGCGGTCTCCTATTTGGCGACCAGCACCGAGGGCGGCGCGTCCGGATGGAAATCGTCGAAAAAGTCGTATTCGCCGGGATCGAGGGTGCGGATCACCAGCGACGACGAGGAGTCCGGCGCGAGCACTTTCTCCTTGCGCAACTCGCGGCTTTCGAATTCCGCCGGGCTCTTGCCCTTGTTGACCAGCTCCAGCACCAGCCGGCGGTTGGCCGGCACCTCCAGCCGCCGCGGCGCGACCACGCCATCGTTGAACTCGATGCGAAAGGTCGCCTCGTCCTCGGCATAAGCCGATCCAATTGCCGCGCCCGCGAGGGGGCCAAGGGCGCCGAGGCAAAAGGCGAGGGCGAAAAGGCGCAGCGCGGCGGTCATCTCAATAGGCGCCCTTTTTGCCCGTGCCGGCGTAGGTGAACTCATATTCGGCGTCGAACGGCTTGAACCAGGGCCCGACGCCGGTCTCCTTGTCGACATGGCGGCCGAAATGGCTGTGCGGATCGGAGCCCGGCGGCGAGATATGCAGCGTCAGCTTGTAGCGGCCGGGTCCCATGAGCTTGACGTTGTCGCCGTAATGCGGCCCGTCGCTGGCGACCATGGGCATGAAATCGCCCGAGCGGGTCTGGCTGTCCCCCTCCTTGCTCAGCGCATAGGTCACGACGAGGTAGGGAATCCAGTCGCCCTGGGCGAAACCGTTGGTATTGCCCTTTTCGGCGTGGATGTCAGCTTCCAGATGTACGTCAGACTCCCTGGCGTCGCGCATCATCCCCGGCGGCTCCATTTCGATCGGCTGCAGATAGACCGCGCCAACCTCCATGCCCGCGACCGATTGCGGCTTGCCGACCGGCGTCTCCTTGGCCAGGGCGGACGCGGCGCCCAGGGAAAGCGCGGCCGCCGCGCCCAGCTTCAGGGCGGCGAAACGGAATTCTTGCAGCGACAGGCTCATGGCGATCAACTCCCCCTTTCCGCTAGGGTCTGGCAGGAGGAGCAAGGCGGCAACCAAATCCGGGTTGTTTAGAAGTTTTCTAAGTTACGGCCGGCTGTTTCAGGCGACGCGGGTCCTTCCGCCACGGCTGCCGACGTCCTTGGCCGCATCTTCGACCGCGACCGCGCGCGCGAGCCGGTTCAACATTTTCGCCGCGGCGACGAGGTGGCGTTCGACGCGCGCCTTCTCGTCGCCCATCTCGGCCATCGCGATTTCCGCGCGCGCATAGGCGAGATCGATGCTGGCGTGTTCGATCATGTCTTTCAAACCGTCGCGCATATCGTTTCCCCCAGGGCGGCGGCGCCCTTGCGAGAGAAACTGTCGGCGACGAGGCTTGCGCGTGACTTGCGTCAGGGAGATTCCCAACGAAAGCTATGCAAGCGTCTTGGCGAGCGTCTCGGCGAGCGTCCTGTCGAGCTCAGCGCTCGGGATCTCCTCGACGAGGGGGCCTGAGGTGAAGACCAGGAAGCAGCGGATCGGCTTGCCCGGATAGAGCAGCGCCGCGGCCGCGCGATAGAGCGCGAGCTGCATCAGATAGGCGGCCGCGTTCAATTCGCCGGTCTTGCCGCCGGTCTTGTAATCGACCAGCCAGACCCCGTCCCCGGTTTCCGCCAGCCGGTCGATGGCGCCGGCGATCTCGACAAAGCCGCCGCCGGCTTTCGCCAGCCTTGCCGCGACGCGCGCTTCGGCGATGGAGGTCGCCCCGAACAGGGGCGCGAGGCGAGGATCGTCGAGCACGCGCAGGACGCTGTCGGTCAAGGCCTCCACACGCAAAGGCGCTGCGCCCTGCGCGGCGAGGTCGCGCATCGCGGCCTCGCGGCGCGCGGACGCCGGGAGGTCCGGCAGGAACTGCAGGAGACGGTGGATTTGCCGTCCCTCTTCCAGCGCCTGGGCGCGTTGCGGCGACAGGGGCGAGGCCTCCAAGACGCTTTCCGCCCCGGCCAGCGCGTTTGACGGACGCAGCGGCGGCGGTTCGGACGGCTCTGCGGGCGCGGGCGCGGTGAGCCAGCGCGGCAGGGCCGCCGCAGGCCCTTGCGGCGGCGGCGCCTCGGACTCAGTCGGCGGCGCGTCGGCCGAGGGGCGGAACCGCCACACGGTCTCATCGCCCCAGGGCGCCGGCGCCTCGACGCATTCGGGGCGCAGCGCGGCCTCGATCATTCCGCGCCAGCTTTCGGGCGCAACGTCTTTCTTGCCGCGATGGCCTGATATGACCAGCCGCTCCTCGGCGCGGGTCATGGCGACATAGAGCAGGCGGCGATACTCCTCTTCCGCCTTTTCGCGCCTGATGGCCCGGGCCTCGGAGATGGCGGCGCAATCCGCGCCCTTGTTCGGCGACCAGGCCAGCAAGGATTCGCCATCGGGCGCCGTCACCGGAAACAGCCTGCCGTCGTGATTGCCGCCCGGCGCGCCGCAGACGTCCGGCAGGAAGACGATCTTGCCTTCGAGCCCCTTGGCGGCATGGGCGGTCATCACCCGCACATAGGCGTCGGAGGTGTCCATGTCGCGCTTGATCGACACGTCCAGCGCTTCGACCTCGGTCAGGAAGGCGGCCAGCGACGGCGCTCGGGCGCGCTCATGCGCAAGAGCCAGGTTGAGGAACTCGTCGAGCGCGTCGCCGGCCTCGGGTCCGAGCCGGGCCAGGAAAGCGCGCCGAGCCCCAAGCGGCCCGAGCAGCCGCGCGAAAAAGGCGAAAGGCGGCAGCACGCGGCCCATGTTGCGCAACAGATCGAGCGTGGCGCAGGCCTGCTGCAGCCTGGCCTCGTCCGACGCCAGCATGGCCTCGTGGAGCGAACCGGGCCGCCGCGGCGCGAGCGCGATGAGGTCTTCGTCGTCAAATCCGAACAAGGGCGTCTTCAGCGCCGTCGCGAGGGTCAGGTCGTCCTGCGGCAACAAAGCGGCGCGGCCGATGACGACGAGGTCCATGACGGCGATGTGCTGGGCGAGCTTCAGCCGGTCGGCGCCCGCGACCGGCACGCCGTTTTCCTTCAAGGCGCGGATCATCGCTTCGAAAAAGGCGTCGCGGCGGCGCACCAGGATCATGATGTCGCCCGGCCGGATCGGCCGGCGCCGGCCCTCGGCTTCGACCGTCTCGCCGGAGCCGGGCTTGAGCCAGAAAGCGATGCATTGCGCGATGCGCCGGGCCGAGGCCACCGGCGGGTCCGCCTCATCCTGGAAATCGAGCGGCAGTTTCCAGTCGCGCGTCTCCAATTTCTCGGCCGCGCCGATCACGTCCCAGATTTCGACCCGCGAGGGCATGTCGCGTTTCCAGGCCTCATGGACGGTGCTGGTATTGTCGGCCTGGGCCGAGAGGCCGCGAAAATGCGCGGGGATCGAAAACACCTTGTCCACCGCGTCCAGCACGCCCTGAGCCGAGCGGAAGGACAGGGTGAGAGTGACCGGAGCGAAATCCTTGCCCGCCTCGGTGACGCGCCGGCGGAACTCTTCCTGCTTTTGGGCGAAGAGCTCGGGCGCGGCGCCCTGGAAAGAGAAGATCGACTGCTTCTCGTCGCCGACGGCGAAGAAGCTGCGGGCGCGGCGGCTCTGGCCCTCGCCAGCGAAGAAATCGCTCGAAATGCGGTCGAGGATTTCCCATTGCGCGGCGCTGGTGTCCTGCGCCTCGTCGACCAGGATATGGTCGATGCCGGCGTCGAGCTTCTGCAGCACCCAGCGGGCCGAGGAGCGCGAGAGCAGCTCGCGCGTCCGGGAGATGAGATCGTCGAAATCCAGCAATTGCCGTTCGGCTTTCAACGCCTCGTAGCGGTCGAGAATGGCCTTGACCAGCAGGGCCAGCGCGGACGTCCGCTCGGCGGCCTCCGCGGCGGCCTGCTTGTCGCGCAAACCCGCAAGCCGCGCCTGTTCGGCCTGCAACTCCCGCAGGAAATCGGGGCGGGCGTTGGAAAGCCCCTTATTCACCAGGGTTTTCGCCGGCTCGCCCTTGGCGGTGAAGAAGATCGACAGATAGGCCTCGAGCGCCTCGTCCCTGCGGCCGGCGCAAAGATTGGCATAGGCGGCCGCAAACAACGCCCCCTTCTTGCCGTCGGTCGCCGTGCCTCCAGCGAGGAAGGCGGTCCAGTCCGGCCAGCGTGCGGGGTCGATGCCCGCCTTCAGCATGTCCTGCGCGATCTTTGCAGGCGTGTCGTCGGCCGCCAGTCCCAGGGCGAGGCGCAATTTCCTGGCGTCGGCGGCGCGAAAGAAGGCGCGCTGGCGCAGAGCCTCGTCGAGCAGGTCGGCGAAAACCAGACCGGCGCCTTCGGCGATCCTTTCCAGCGCCTCGGCGAGCGGCGCGTCACGGCGCGCCCGCGCCAGCACGTCCTTCTTGGCGTCGGCGATCAGTTTCGCCTGTTGGACCTCTTCGATGATGGCGAAGCCCGCAGCGACATTGGCCTCGAAAGGCGCGGCGTGCAGGACCCGTTCGCAAAAGGCGTGCAGGGTCTGGATTTTCAACCCGCCCGGCGTCTCCACCGCGCGCGCGAAAAGCTTTCGCGCAAAGTTGAGTTCATGGGTTTCCTTCGGGCGCGGCGCGCCGGTCGCCTCGATGGCCGCGGCCAGGGCTTCGTCGTCCAGCGACGACCAGACCGCAAGATTCCTGAACACGCGCTCGGCCATGTTGGCCGCCGCCGCCTTGGTGAAGGTCAGGCAGAGGATGCGCCCCGGCGCATTGCCCGCAAGCAGCAGGCGGACCACCCTTTGCGTCAGGACATGGGTCTTGCCGGAGCCGGCGTTGGCCGACACCCAGGCGGAAGCCGCGGGATCGGAGGCGCGCGCCTGCCGCGCCTTCGTGGTCTCGGGGATCTTCCGCCCGCTCATGATTCGTCTCCGCCGGACGGCTCATCCCCCGAGGCCGACCATTCGCGCGTGCGCGCCAGATGATCGTAATCATTGTAGCGCGCGGCGAATTGCGGGAAGGGCCGCGCGGGATAGCCGTGCTCCCGGTTGCGGAAATGGTTCAGCAGGCCCACCAGTTCGTCGAAATGCTCCGCCACGAGATCGCCGAACGGCTCCTTTTGGGGATCGTCGAGATCCCTGGGTTTCTTGCCGCCGCCGCCGAGCGGCAGATAGATCGCAGTCGAGACTTCGCGCATCGGCAGATCGCGGAAGGCGCCGCTCGATTGCATCGCCGCTTCGAGCGTCAGCTGCGGCGACCAGCCCGCGCGCACTTCCCGGAGCGAGGGCGGCGCGCCGGTCTTGTAATCGACGATGACCGCCGTTCCATCCTTCCGGAACTCGATGCGGTCGGCCTTGGCGGTGAGCTCGAAGATGGAGCCGTCATCGAGCGTGATCGGCATCCTCCCGCCCTTTTCGACATGGACATGCTCGATGTCGGGGCGGCGCTCGTTTTCAAACGCAAGATAGGCGTCCAGGCCTTCCAGCAGGCGCGGCCAGCGAAAGACCTGGAATTCCGAGTCATCCACGAAGGCGGCGAGTTTTTCCCGCGCCGAGGCGACCAGGATTTCGCGCGCATTGTCGGGCAGCGCGCCCTCGGGAAAACGCGCGCCGAACTCTTCCAGCGCTTCATGCAGGGCGTTGCCGATTTCGCGCGGTCCCAGATCGGCGTCGAGCGGCGGCAAAGGCAGAAGTTTCAGAATGAATTCGGCATAGATCGCATAGGGATCGCGGCGCAGGGTCTCGATCCGCGTCACCGAAAGCCGGGTCGGCCGCAAGTCCAGCGGCGGACGCGGGGCCGGTCGCGCCAGCGGTTTCGCCGGGGGCAGGTCGTCGATGCGGCGCGCCAGATCGAGCCAGACTCGCCCGCGTTCGCGCAGCGGCGCGAAGGTTTCCGCGCCCGCCAGCGCCTCCATGCGCTGGAGGAAGCGCGAGGGCGTGGTCGGCGCGCCGCCGCGTTTCTTGGCGCGGGTGAGGAGCACCGAGGGCGCGCCGAAACCTTGCGCGAAATCATGCGCGGTCTGGCCGATGCGGCGATCCGGCGAGGACAGCTTCAGTTCGGCGCGCATGGCGCGATTGAGGAAGGCGTCGGTGACGCCGGCCGGCGGCCAGACCGTCTCGTCCAGCCCCGCCAGCACCAGACGATCCGCGCCGATCAGGCGCGCTTCGAGCAGGCCGAGGATTTTCACGCGCGGATGCGCGCGGGAGGGGCCGCGCAGGATGCGTTCGCCGATCAGGGCGTCGAAGAACGCGGCGTAAGAGCTTGCATGGAAGGTGAAGACGGCGTTCGACGCCTGCGCCAGCTCGGCGAACAGAGCAGATAGAGCCTCGCCATCCTCGCCGCCGGGAAAGGCGTCCTCGCTGTCCGCGACGATCAGCCCCAGCGTCCGCGCATGGGCGTCGAGCCAGGGTTTCAGGCCCGTCTCGCCGGGCGCGCGCGCCAGCGCCCGCAGCGGCGCGAAGGCGGCGTCGAGTTTTCCGGCGAAATCCTGCAATCCCGCCCAGTCCTCAGGAGATATTTCCTGCTGGCGCGGATGGGCGTGCTGGTCCTGCGCCGCCTGGCGGGCGGGTTCGACAAGGCTGGCGAATTCCTCGCCCGCAAGGCCCGAGCGCAGCACCCCAAGTTCGAACAGCTGGCGCAGCCGCTCCGCCTCGCCGGGAAAGCCGAGGGAAATATCGGGATGGGCGAGCAAGGCCGCCCAATCCGAGCGATCGCCTGAGAGCGCCGACAGGATCAGCCTCGCCAACACGCCCGCACGCGAGGACGCGAGGCCCGAGCCGCCGGAATCGTCGATCTCGACATTCCAGCGCAGCAATTCGGCGCGCACCCGCTCGGCGAGGCCGCGATCCGGCGTCACCAGCGCCGCCGTGCGCCCCGGCGTCTCCAGCGCCTCGCGCAGGCTGACCGCAATGGCCAGGGCCTCCTCGCGCTCGTCCGCCGCCTCGATCAGCGTGACGTCGGCCAGCGCCGCCGCGAGCTCCTCCTTGTCGTGGGTCTGGCGCCAGAGCAGCCAGCGGTCGGTGCTGTCGGCGGGACGGAAGGCCTCGGAGGCGAATTTTTCCCGCGCCGCGAGAGCGGCGGGAGCCGCGCCCAGAGCCACGACCTGCTCGCGCGCCAGGCCCATGGTCTCGATCAGCCGGGCCAGAAACGCCTGCGGATGGGTGGCGCAGGGATCAATGCCGGAGCGGATCGCCGCGAAGGAATCGGCGTCGAGCTGCTGGTCGAGGCCGGGCAGCACCACCGCGCCCTGCGGCGCGCGGGCGATGGCTGCGAGCAGGCGCGCGGTGGCGATGTTCGAACCGGTGGAGCCCAGCGCGATGACGGGGCCGGGGTCCTGCTCGACCTCGGCGATGGCGCGGGCGATCAGCGCCTGCTGGCGCCGCGCCGGGTCGACAAAGCCGCGCGCCGCCTGGATCTCCGGCCAGTTTCTTATGGCGATGTCGAGGAAATTGAGCGTGATGCGCCAGTAATCGTCGAATTCGCCGCCGAGGTTTTCAAGCCCGCGCCATTCGACATTCTCGATGATCATCTCATCGATCAGCGCCGCCAGTTCGCCCGACAGGCGCCAGGCGTCCGCGGGATGCGCCGCGACCAGCAGGGTCTCCTCGGCGTGGCGCGCGTTGCCGTCCGCGTCGATGGAGACGATCGCCGTTTTCAGGCTGCGCGCCCAGGCGAGGATCAATTCGCCGAGGATCATCCGCCGCTCGATATCGCCGGCGCCGCGCGGCAGGCTGGCGTCGAGCGGATTGTCGAAACCCGCCTCGCCGCCCTCATGGTCGAGCGCGCCGAGCGGCAGGATTTTCGGCAGCAGCACGGCGGGCTGCCCGGCGCGCCGCGCCAGTTCGGTCGCCAGCGCCCGCCCGGCGCGGCGCGTCGGCACATAGATCTTCGCCTTGGCGAGCGCCAGCGGACCCGACTCGCGGTCGAGGCCGGGGATCACCCGCCCGTCGAGCAGCGCGTCGGCGAAAGTCGCCAGGAAGGGCGCGCCGGGAGCAATGGTGAAAACGCGCGGCGCGTCGGGCGGCATGTTCAGACCTCAGGGATCACGTTTCTGACCGGACGATGTCGCGGCCATCAGGCCCGCCATAGGCGCGCTCCACCCTGGCGACGCGGACCTCGTAATGCTCATACCAGCGAGTTTGCCCCAAGGCTTGCGCCAGCAAATGTTCCGCCTGGGCTTTCCAGGCCAGGATAGCCGATTCGCTGGTGAAATAGGAAACGGTCAGGCCGAACCCGTCGGCGTCGCGCGCGCTTTCCGCGCCGAGGCATTCGGGCTGACGCAGGGCGAGATCTGCCATGCTCTGCGCCATTTCGGCGTAGCCGTCATCATCGCCCTTGCGACGAAGCGAGGTGAAGATCACCGCGTAATAGGGCGGCGCCGGGGTTTTGACGAAAGCGGCGCCCGACATATCGCGATCCCCAAATGAAACCCGGGTCGCGGCGGGAGAGTCATTACCCAACCGCCGCCGCATAGGCCTGCTCGGCCTCGTCGATCACCTCGGGCGAGCCGACATGCAGCCAGTGTCCCTCGAGCGGCAGGCCGAACAGGCGGCCCTGCTCCGCCGCGGCGAAGAAATAGGGCGCCAGGCGGAAGGGCTCAAGCGGAGCCGCAGCGAAAAGCGAAGACTTGATGATCCCCACCCCGGCATAGACAAATGGCGCGGCCTCGCCCGGCGCCGGGCGGCGCAGCCGCCCCTGGGCGTCGCGGAAGAAGTCGCCGCGCCCCTCGACGCCGAGGCTGGTCTCCCGGTCGGCCAGCATCAGCAGCACGTCCATCTTCGCGCCGTCCCAGGCCCGCGCCAGCCGCGCCACCTGCGATTCAGGCTCGTCGACCCACAGCGCGTCGGTGTTGCAGATGAAGAAGGGCTTGCCAGCGAATTCCTCTAGAACCTTGACGATGCCGCCGCCCTGGTCGAGCAGCAGGCTGCGCTCGTCGGAAATCTTCACGCGAGGCGACTTTCTGTCCCGGACGCGGTCCTCGATCTGGTCGGCCAGCCAATGCACATTGACGATGGCCTCGTCCACCCCTGCCTCGGCCAGCCGGTCGAGCATGTGATCGAGCATGGTGCGGCCGCCGATGCGCACCAGGGGCTTGGGAACGGTCAAGGTGATCGGCCGCATCCGCGTGCCCAGCCCCGCAGCGAAGACCAGCGCCTTGTCCGGACCGGCGCTCAAACCGGAACTCCATCTTTTTCCTCGGCGAAAACCTGCGGCAGGTTGACGTCGAACCAGCCCTTCAACTCGGCCAGCGCCGAATGGCCGAGATTCTTGCGCAGATAGGCTTTGACCCGGGGAATATGGGCGAGATAGACGGGCTTGCCGTCACGCTTGTCGAGCCGCGCGAAAATGCCCAGGATCTTGCTGGCGCGCTGCGCGCCCATCAGCGCATAGGCGCCGGCGAAACCGGCCATGTCGAAGTCGGCGTCGACCTGTTTGCGCGCCCGCGCATAATGGCTGAGCAGCTTCAGCTCCAGCTCGTCGCTGACATTGACGCGCGCGTCCTGCAGCAGGGAGACCACGTCATAGGCCGGCGGCCCCAGCACGCAATCCTGGAAATCCAGCAGGCCGATCTTGCGAACGCCCTCGCGCTCCGGCAGCCACATCAGGTTGGGCGAGTGGTAGTCGCGCAGGGTCCAGGTCCGGCGCTCGGCCAGCAGCGGCGCGAGCAGCCCGCGCCAGATGTTCTCATATTGCGCCCGCGCGCCGGAGGCGAGATGCACGCCGACCAGATGCGGCGCGTACCATTCGACCAGCAGGTCCGCCTCGATCAGCAGGGCGTCGAGGTCATAGGGCGGAATTTTATAGACGCCGCCGTCGAGCGGCAGTTCGTCCGCAAGCGCGCGCGTGTGCAGGAAGGCGAGCAGCGCCGCCGCCTGGGCATAGCGTTCGGCAATCGGCCCCGCGGCATCCACCACGCCTTCCTGGCCGAAATATTCCAGCACGGCGAAGCCGCCCTCGAGATCGACGGAATAGATTTCCGGCGCCGACAGGTTTTGCCCGCGCAAGGCTTCGTCGACCGCGACGAATGGCCGGATGTTTTCCGCCAGATGGGCGATGGCGCTATAGGGCTTGCCATTGCGCGCCGGCGGCCCGTCGGGACGCGGCGGCGAAATCATCAGCACCGCCTTTTCGCCATTCGGCCTGGTCAGCAGTTCATAGGCGCGGGTCGAGGCGTCGCCCTGCATGTGCTGGCGCTCGGAATCCTGCCAGCCGGCCTGTTTCAGCGCCATTTGCGGCCCGAGCGCCTGCAGCAGCCTTTGCGCCAGCGCGCCGTGGCCGGTGATCTCGGCGCGCCGGAAATCCGCGCCACGCGCGGTGTCGGTGAAGAGCGCGATGTCGAGCCGGTCGCCATGCAGCGCCGAGCCGGCGCGCTCGGCCCACTCCACCAGCACCAGGGCGCCGTCCGCCGCCTCGTCCCAGCCGAGCTCGGCCAGTTCCGAGGGGTCCTTGACGCGGTAAAGATCGGCGTGGACGATCGGGAAGGCCGGGGTGTCGTAAACCTGCATCAGGGTGAAGGTCGGGCTCGGCGTCTCCAGGTCCTGATCGCCGGAGAGATGGCGGATCAGCGCCCGCGCGAAGGTGGTCTTGCCGGCGCCAAGTTCGCCCGACAGGGTCACCAGGTCGTCGGCGCCGACCAGAGCCGCGACTTCCCGCGCCAGAGCCTGGGTCGCGGCCTCGTCGGGCAATTCGGAACGCCAGACCGGCGCAGGTTTCGCCGTCATGCTTCGTCCTTCTTGTCGTCGCTGTGCTCGGGCCGCTCTTCCTTGGCCTTGTGCAAAGGGAACTGGCAGGTCACCACCGTGCCTTCGCCCGGCGCCGAATCGATCCGGACCCACCCGCCATGCAACTCGACAAAGGCGCGGACGATGGACAGGCCGAGGCCGACGCCGCGATGGCGCGTGTTGAGCGTGCGGGATTCGAACCGGTCGAACACCTTGTCGAGCAGTTCCGGCGGAATGCCCCGGCCATGGTCGGAGACTTTGATGACGATTTCATTCTCGCGGCGCAAGGCCGCCAGCGTCACCGTCTGGCCCGGGTCGGAAAAGCCGATGGCGTTGGACAGCAGCGCGAACAGGATCTGCCGCACGCGCTTGGCGTCGGCGCGGAAGGCGCCGATGCCGGGCGCCGTGACGATGGAGAGTTCGACATGCGATTCGGCCAGGCGGTCCTGCACGCCGCGCGCCGCCTCGCGGATCGAGCTCTCGATGTCGACCTCGCCGAGCTGCAGCTCCATGGCGTCGCGGTCGATGCTGGCGAGGTCGAGAATATCGTTGATGATCGCCAGCAGCGCCGCCGAGGAGGTCTGCACATAGCCGGCGTATTCGCGCTGCTTGTCATTGAGCGGTCCGACGCCCTCGTCGCCGAGCAGCTGGATGAAGCCGATGATGTTGGTCAGCGGCGAGCGCAATTCGTAGGAGACGTGATGGACGAAATCATTGCGCAACTGCTCGGCGGCGAGCAGCGCTTCATTGCGCTCGGTCAGCGCCCGCTCGACGTTCACGCCATCGGTGACGTCGATGAAGGTCAGCAGCGTGCCGCCGTCCGGCAGCGGCGCGGCGGCGCAGTCGACAATGGCGCCGTCGGTGCGCGTCATCCGGCGCTGGAAGCCCATGCGCGCGTCGTGCAGTCCAGCCACCACCGAGCGCAGGTCGGCCCAGGCGGCGTCGTCCGGCAGCAGCGGCTTGCACGCCGCGGTCACCGCGTCGATATGCGGCTTCTCCGCCAAATGCGCCATGGGCAGCCGCCAGATGCGGCCGAACGAGGGATTGTAGAGCTTCAGCCGCCCGTCGGCGCCGAACACCGCGACGCCCTCCTGCAGGGCGTCGAGCGTCTCGCTCTGGATGCGCGCCAGAGCGTTATATTGCGATTCCAGCGTGAAGCGCTCGGTGACGTCGTCGAACAGATAGGTGATCCCGCCTTGCGGATTGGGATCGAAGCCGACGCGCAGCGTCCGCCCGTCGGGCAGGTGCCAGACCTGCGGCGCCGGCTCCAGGGCGTGATAGACGCCCGAACAGCGCCTTTTTCCAGTCGCGGTAGTCGGCCTGCTCAGGGAGGCGGCGCGCGGCGCGCAGCCGGTCGAGGATTTCGCTGTCGCTCGGACCCTGGTCGAGGAAGGCCTGGTCGAGCGACCAGAGCTGGCGATAGGCGGCGTTGGCGAAGACCAGTTTCTTCGACCGGTCGAAAATGGCGACGCCGGTGGCGAGCTGGTCGAGCGTGCGGATATGCGATTCCATCTGCCGCGCGTGATCGGCGCGCAGCGTCTCGAGCTCCGACAGGTCGTCGGCCATGCCGCCCGTCCCGGCCGGCAGCGCGGCGGCGACCACGTCCATCAGACGCCGTTCGCCCGCCACCACGACATGCTGGCGCTGGCGCCAGACTTCGCCAAGCTCCCGCGCCTTGGCCACGGCCTCCCGCGCCTGGCGGTCGAGCAGTTCGAGCTGACGCTTGACCGCGTCCTCGGGCGCCTTGGCGTCCACGGCGTGGGCATAGGCCGCATTGACCCAGTCGAGCTTGTGGTCGGGGCCGCGCGTCCACGCCGGATGGGGAGACTGGTCGAGCAGGGCCCGCAGGTTGTCGAGCTGGCCGGTCTGCTTGGCCTGGACCTCGCGCAGCCGCACCAGTTCGAGCCGGTCGCCCGAAACGTCGCGCACGCGCATCACCACCCGCCCGCCGATGGCGCGGCCGTCGGCCTCGAGATGGCGGCCGTTCTGGCTCACCAGGTCCTGATGAAAACTCTGGCCACGCTCGCGCAGCAGCGCGACATGGCCTTCCAGCGCCTGCGCCTGGTCCGCCGGCAGCCAGGCGCCGAAGCCCAGCACCCGCGCGCGGCAGTGGCGCGTCCAGCACCAGGGTGACGTCGCCCTCGATGTCGGGCTCGCCATGCGCCCCGCTCCAGACCACGACGAATTGCGCTTCGGCGGCGAGAAAGGCGCGGGCGCGCTCGGTCTGCTGGCGCAGCTGCTCGATCTCGGCCAGCAATTGCGCTTCGCGCTTCGCCCAGCGCTGGCGGCCCGCCAGATGGAGCAGCGCGGTGATGGCGGCGAAAACCACGAGGCCCGCGCCGACCGACAGGTTGACCAGCCCATGGGTCTCCTCGGCGTTGGCGAGGGCGGCGAGCGATTGCGCGCGGGCCGGACCGAGCATGGCGACAGCAAGTCCGGTGGACGCGAAAAGTCGCAGGCGCGCGGCATGGCGCAAACCTGTCTGGCTCCTTCGCTTGGTCATGGACCGGGCCTCTCCTCGCTCGCACGGTCAACCCGCGCGAATCACCTCAATTTACCCTCTCGATTCAGGGTTAAGAAAGAGGAACGAAATGGAAAACGCCTCCGTGAAGAGTCACGGAGGCGCAAATGTTTCCTGCCGAGACCACGCTTCCCCGGGAAACGTGGAGTCAAATCCGTTCAGTAGCGGTAGTGATCGGGCTTGAACGGACCGGCGACCGGCACCGAAAGATAATCGGATTGCGCTGGGGTCATGACCGTCAGTTTCACGCCGATCTTGTCGAGATGGAGGCGGGCGACCTTTTCATCGAGATGTTTGGGCAGGGTGGTGACGGTCTTGCCGTACTGGCCCTGCTTGGTCCAGAGCTCGATCTGCGCCAGCGTCTGGTTGGTGAAGGAGGCCGACATCACGAAGGAGGGATGTCCCGTGGCGTTGCCGAGATTGACCAGGCGGCCTTCCGACAGCAGGATGATGCGCTTGCCGTCGGCGAACTCGATCTCGTCGACCTGCGGCTTCACATTGTGCCACTTCAGGTTCTTCAGCGCCGCGACCTGGATCTCCGAGTCGAAATGGCCGATGTTGCAGACGATGGCCCGGTCCTTCATCGCCCGCATGTGGTCGATGGTGATGACGTCGACATTGCCGGTCGAGGTGACGAAGATGTCGGCGCGCGACGCCGCGTCTTCCATGGTGGTGACTTCATAGCCTTCCATCGCCGCCTGCAGGGCGCAGATCGGATCGATTTCCGACACCATGACGCGGCAGCCGGCGTTGCGAAGCGAGGCGGCCGAGCCCTTGCCCACGTCGCCGAAGCCCGCGACCATCGCCACCTTGCCGGCCATCATCACGTCGGTGCCGCGACGGATGCCGTCGACCAGGGACTCACGGCAGCCATAGAGATTGTCGAACTTGGACTTGGTGACGCTGTCGTTGACGTTGATCGCCGGCCAGAGCAGCTTGCCGTCCTTCTCCATCAGATAGAGACGGTGGACGCCGGTGGTGGTTTCCTCGGTCACGCCCTTGATGGACGCGGCGCAGCGGCCGTAGAAGCCGGGATTGCCCTTGAGACGCTTCTTGATCGCGGCGTAGAGCACTTCCTCTTCCTCGTTCGAGGCGGTTTCCAGGAAGGCGACGTCGCCCTGCTCGGCGCGCAGGCCGAGATGGATCAGCAGGGTGGCGTCGCCGCCGTCGTCGAGGATCATGTTCGGCGCAGCCGCCGTCGGCCCACTCGAAGATGCGATGGGTATATTCCCAATATTCCTCCAGGCTCTCGCCCTTGATGGCGAAGACCGGCGTGCCCGTCGCGGCGATCGCCGCGGCGGCGTGATCCTGGGTCGAGTAGATGTTGCAGGAGGCCCAGCGCACGTCGGCGCCCAGCGCCTGCAGGGTTTCGATCAGCACCGCCGTCTGGATGGTCATGTGCAGCGAACCGGCGACCCGGGCGCCCTTGAGCGGCTGGCTGGCGCCATATTCGGCGCGCGTCGCCATCAGGCCGGGCATTTCGGTTTCGGCGATGGCGATTTCCTTGCGGCCCCAGTCGGCGAGGCCGATGTCGGCGATCACATAGTCATGGTGATGGGTGGTCATGGCTGTCGATTCCTGTCTTGCCCGTTTCTTGCCCGTTGGCTGGCTTGGCGTCTCTATAGCAGCCGAGGGATACCTAGGCAATAAACATATAAGCAACTCTTTATATCAAACCAACGACGGTCTAATCTTCCCGAGGCCGAGCCGCCTGCGCGGCGCGAAAATCCATCGCCTTCTCGCCGATATTGAGGCCGACCTGGAAACTTTCGGCGATGCGATGGGCGCGGGCGATGAAGAAAGCCGCGCCCTCCGGCGGCAAAACGTCGCGGGCCGTCGCCTCGAACAGGACGAGCCAGGTCGAAAAATGCTCGGGATCGAGGCCGAGCGCGGCGTGGGCCGGCAAGGGGCGGCCATTGTAGCGCCCGCTGCGCAGGCCGATCTGCGACCAGAAATCCGTCAGCTTGACGATATGCTCTTCCCAGTGGCCGGCAAGGCGCTGCTCGAAAATCGGGCCGAGCCGCGGGTCTTTCCGCGCGGCGCCGTAGAATTCGCGCACCAGCCGCTCCATCATCGCCTCGGTCAGGCCGGGCGGGGGCTCGTCTGCGTGCGCCGAGCGCGCGGCGAGCGCGGCAGAGGATGGGGCATGGGTTCTCCTTCGGAGCTGGCGACGGAATGGGGGCTTATACGATACAACCCAAAAATTGTCTTGGCGCCCCGGGGAACAGGTTGCTACATGGGGCCGGCCGGGCTTTCATCTTGCGACCCCGGCGAAGCTCCCGGCGGCGTCCGCCCGCGCGCAACGACCCGCGCCGCGTGACGGCTATCGGACATTAAAACGCAACGAGGGGTGCGCCAGTGGATTCGACTTCGAACGAGCAGGCTTCGACCGATCATTCATCGATGGTCAATGAAATCGTCGACGTGATCGCCACCGAGGGAATGATCCCCCGTGAAAAGCTCCAGGACGACGCCACGATCGAGAGCCTGGGATTGAAATCCATCGATATCGTGATGATCCTGACGGCCATCGAAGAGAAATTCGACGTCTATATACCCATGGACGGCTCCTTCCAGGAGGCCAAGGACCTGAAAGGTCTGGTCGAGGCGATCAGCGCCCATATCCTCAAGGAAAAAGCCGCTAAATGATGAGCAGACGCGTCGTTGTCACCGGCATGGGGGCAGTTTCGGCGGCCGGCATCGGCCTCGCTCCCCTCTGGGAAGCGGCGCGCGACGGCAGAGCCTGTATCGGTCCGGTCGATGTGCGCCAGCCCTATGGCGGCCGCATCAAGATCTCCGCCCAGGTCCGTGATTTCGACGTCGAGGCCCATGTCGGCCCCAAGGTCGCGCCCTTCGCCGATCCCTTCGCCGCCTTCGCCCTGGTCGCCGCCGACGAGGCCCTGGCCCAGGCGGGGCTGGACCGCGAGGTCCGGCAAGGCTCGCGCTGCGCGGCCCTGCTCGGCACCGGCATCGGCGGCATGAAGACGATCGACGACGGCATTTACAATGTCTACGTCGGCCAACAAGCGCCCCGACCCGCTGACCGTTCCGCGCCTGATCCCGTCCTCGGGCCCGGCGCAACTGTCCATTCGCTATGGCGCGACCGGCCCCTGTTTCGCCGTCGCCAGCGCCTGTTCGTCCGGCGCCCAGGCCATCGGGCTCGCCATGCAGATGATCCGCGCCGGCATGATCGACCGCGCCATCGTCGGCGGCGCCGAAGCCTGCGCCACCAATGGCGCGATGCGCGCCTGGGAATCCCTGCGCGTGCTGACGCCGGACTTCTGCCGGCCCTTCGCCAAGAACCGCAACGGCATGGTGCTCGGCGAAGGCTCGGCCATGTTCGTGCTCGAAGCCGAGGACGTCGCCCTCGCGCGCGGCGCGCGCCCGCTTTGCGTGCTGGCCGGCTATGGCACCAACGCCGACGCGCTCGACCAGGTGCGGCCCGACGCCGCCAGCGCCGCCGCCTGCATGGACATGGCGCTCGCCGACGCCGGCCTGAAGCCCGATGACATCGACTATGTCAACGCTCACGGCACGGCGACCGTGATGAACGACGCCAACGAGTCCGACGCGATCAACCGCTCCTTCGGCGCCCATGCCGAGACCTTGCTGGTTTCCTCGACCAAGCCGGTGCACGGCCACACCCTCGGCGCGGCCGGCGCGCTCGAACTGGCGATCTCGATCATGGCCTTGCGCGAGAATGTCGCGCCGCCAAATCTCAATGTCGAGATCCAGGACCCTGCCTGCCTGCTGCGTCTCGTCGGCGCCAAGGCCGTCGAGCAGCCGATGCGCGCCGTCCTGTCCAACTCCTTCGCCTTCGGAGGCATCAACGCCTCGCTGATCGTGACGCCCCAGGCTTGAGCATGGAGCCCGAAACGCCGCCTGTGCAACGCGCCGGACCGCTGCGAGTGACGACCTCACCCGAAGCCGATCAGCGCCTTTCGCCGCGAAACCGGCTGGAGCGACCATGACGGGCCGCCGCCAGCCTGTTTTCCCGTGGTGTGGATGCGCATGCCGGAGATCGGCGAACCGATCCGCGCCGCGGCGCAGGAAGTCGGCCTGCCCGTCCATGAGGCGCAGCATTTCGATTATGAGCGGCCGCTCGAAGCCGGCCGCGACTATGACCTGATGCTGGAGTTGCGGCGCGAGACCGAGCCGATGCGCCTGGTCGCCACGGCGGAAATCTTCGATCTCGACGGCGCCTTCGTCGCCCGCATCGTCTCGATCCTCGGCTGATCGACCCCGACGTCCTTCCCACGCCGCATGCGAGAAAAAGCCATGAGCGATGTCATCGCGCCGCGTCCCGGCGAAAAACTGCACGCCCTTGACCGTCGGACCGTTCAGCGCGGCGGATCTGGCGGATTACGCCGAAGCCTCCGGCAATTCCAATCCGCTGCACCTCGACCTCGCCTTCGCGCAAGGCTTCGGCTTTCCCGCCCGGCCGGTGCACGGCATGCGCCTGCTCGCGGCTTTTGAGCCGCTGCTCAGCGCCTGGCGACCCGATCTCCATGTGATCGGGCTCAGGGGCCAGTTCCTGACCCCGGTGCTGGAAGATCAGAAAGCGGTGCTGAGCGCGCGCGTCGCCAAGGTCGAGACGGGGACAAGCGGTTTTGTCGCGGTGCTCAGGCTGATGGCGCAGACCGAAGGCGGCGGCCCGGCGCTGGTGGGAGAGGCGCGCATGGCGCCGCCTGCGAAAAAAAGTTAGCTTATTCGTCCTCGCCGAAGCGATTGGCGACCAGCGCCGCGATGGCGTCCACCGCCTGCTGCGCCTGCGCGCCTGTAGCGGCGACCAGAATGCTGGAGCCGATCCCGGCGCCGAGCGTCAATATGCCCATGATCGACTGGCCGCCGACCGTCTCGCCGCAACGCGACACCGTCACCTCCGCGTCGAACTGCTCGACGCAATGGACGAACTTGGCCGTGGCGCGCGCGTGCAGGCCCTTGCGGTTGACGATCGCCAGTTCGCGGGTCACCGCGCCTTCGGGCGCGGGTCCGTTGGGGGGCAGTCGCAGGGCGCTTCGTCATTCAAGTCGATCATTTCCCACACAGGATCTTGCTGGCGACATAGATATACTTGCGTCCGGCCTCGGCGGCCTGGGTTACCGCCTGTTCCAGGCTGGCCTCATCGCGCACCGAAGCCAACTTGATCAGCATCGGCAGGTTGACGCCGGCGACCACTTCGACATGCGCGCCATTCATCACGGAAATCGCCAGGTTCGAAGGCGTGCCCCCGAACATGTCGGTGAGGACGACGACGCCGGAGCCGGATTCGACCGCCGCGATCGCCTCGATGATGTCCTTGCGCCTTATTTCCATATCGTCTTCGGGACCAATGGTAATGGTCGCCAATTGCGATTGTGGCCCGCAGACATGTTCCAGCGCCGCTCGAAATTCGGTCGCCAGATGGCCATGCGTCACAAGCACTATGCCAATCATCGACACTTACCGTCCTGTCCAAGCCCCTGGCAAACCCCGCGCCCGCGAGCGCGAATGCTTCCCTGCCGGAAATCTTCGAGGCCGACCGCCGGTATCTATGGCGATGCGGCCACGAAACCGCCGGATTTCAGACGGGCCATTTTGGTGGTTGCGGCCGACTTGGCAAGCAAAATGAGCGAAACGCATCACTTTGTCGAAACTTTGTGCAAGAACGCCATGATCGCCGCGACCGACCTTTCTGTCTCCCGCGCCGGCAGGCGCAGCAGCGCGATATCGTGCAACCCCATGAATTCAGTGTGCAATTCCTCCGGTTCGGGCAGGCGCGGGCAGCGCGGCGTGCGCCGCGGGCGGCTCGAGGTCGACGATCAGCGCCAGCACGGCGCAGCCTTCGAAATCCTGCTCGATCAGACCGATGCCCCGCCATTCCGCCAAGCCGGCAATGGCGCGATGCGGGCTCATCAGCGCCCGGCCGCCTTGCAATCGCACGCAAATCCGGTCGTCGCCGACGAGGCTGCGCGAAATCGCCCCTGCGCCGCCAGGCCTCGACCAGCGCGAGCGTCAGCGCCGATTTCCCTGACCCCGACGCCCCGCGAATCAGCACGCCGCGCTCGCCCAGGGCGACAGCGCTGCCGTGAACTTGGACCGGCGCGGACAAGGGGGCGCAGGGCGTTTCTTTGTTCATTCACGCCGCCGCCGGCAGAAAGACAGTGAAGCGGGCGCCGAGCGTTCCGCCCTTCGCGTCGAGACGGTTGTCGGCGCGCACATGACCGCCATGCGCCTCGACGATCTGCCGCGAAATCGACAGGCCGAGCCCGGAGTTCTGGCCGAAGCTCTGGTTGGGCCGGTCGGTGTAGAAACGCTCGAAAATCCGCTCGAAGGCATGGGCGGGAATGCCCGGACCATCGTCGTCGACGCAGATCTCGAAGCCCTCCCGCGCCGGCTGGTCCGCGGCCCCGCCGGCGCCGCGCGCGGCGCAGGCTCACCCGGACCTCGCCGCCCGGAGCGGAGAAGGTGCGCGCATTGTCGATCAGATTGTTGATCACCTGGCCAAGCCGCGAATCATGGCCGAAGCAACCAAGCCAGCTTTCGTCCGCGGGGCCGCGCCTTCCGATCGTCAGCGTCAGCCGGACCTTGTCGTCCCGCTCGACCTGCCGATAGGCGTCGACCAGGGCGGGCAGCAGCCGCTTCAGGTCCACGGCGTCCATGTCGCCGCGCGCCAGTTCGGCGTCGAGGCGCGAGGCGTCGGAAATATCGGAGATCAGCCGATCCAGCCGCTTGACGTCATGCTGGATCACCTCGAGCAGCCGCCCGCGCGACACGTCGGTCTTGGCGATGGGCAGGGTTTCGACGGCGCTGCGCAGGGAGGTCAGCGGATTCTTCAATTCATGCGCGACGTCGGCGGCGAAGCGTTCGGTCGCCTCCATGCGGGTGAACAGGGCGCGGGTCATGTCGCGCAAGGCGCCGGACAAATGGCCGATTTCGTCGTTGCGGTCGGTGAAATCAGGAATTTCCTGCCGCGACTTGACGCCTCGCCGCACGCGGTCGGCGGCTTCCGCCAGTTTGCGCATGGGCTCCGCGATCGTTCCCGCGAGGGCCGCCGACAGCAGGAACATGACGGCCGCGGAGACGAGGAAGATGCGAAAGATCGCCCGCCGCTCGGAGGCGATGATGCTGTCGATGTCATGGCCCTGGGTCGAGAGCAGCAGGGCGCCGCGCACGGCGCGGAAGCGCTGGATCGGCGCGGCGACGGAAATCACCGTCTCGCCATGGACGTTGATCCGGACGAAGGATTGCGGCTTGCCTTCGAGCGCGCTGGCCACTTCCGGATAGCCGCGCCCGTTGGCGACGCCAATATCCTCGTAGAGCGGCAGTTTCTCGGTCATGAACCGGCCCTGGACAAGATTGTGCAGCCAGTCGAGCCAGCGCGGCCCTCCGTCGTCCTGCCCCGGCGACGGCAGGTCGTTGCGCAGAATGGTGCTGCGCGCCGCGATGGAGCGGGAATCGAGCAGCATGTAGCCGTCGCGGTCATAGATGCGGGCGCGGGTTCGGGTCGGCGACACCAGCCGCCGCAGCAGCGGCCCGACCCGGTCGGGATTGATCGAGAACTCCAGCCCCGGCCGGGTTTCCTCGTCCACGCCATAGCTCTGGCCCGGCGCGAGCTTCAGGAGCTTTTCCGGATCGACGGTGATGGCGTCGGTGTCCACCGTCGCCGAGGCGGCGATGGCCGCGGCCATGATCTCGCCCTGGGTCTGGAGGCTCTGGATGCGGGCGTCGATCAGGCCTTCGCGGAACTGGTTGAGATAGAGGAAGCCGATCAGCAGGGCGAACAGGCCGCCGAAATTCAGCAGGATGATCCGCCGCGTCAGCGGCGAGCTGATGCGCGACACCGCGCCGCGCCAGAAGGCGCGCAACGCCACCGCCCGACGCTTTCCGCGAGGACCCGACCCCAGCGCGCGCAGGGAGAGACCGGCCCAGCGACGGGAGCCGCCTCCGTTTTCCGCCTCTCCAAAGCCCACGCGCCGATCCAAGCGCCCACCCCTCGACTTACGCTTCCTTGAACCGATAGCCCACGCCATAGAGCGTTTCGATCATCTCGAAATCGTCGTCCACCAGCTTGAATTTCTTGCGCAGGCGCTTGATGTGGCTGTCGATGGTGCGGTCGTCGACATAGACCTGGTCGTCATAGGCGGCGTCCATCAGGGCGTTGCGGCTCTTGACCACGCCCGGTCGCGTCGCCAGCGCCTGGAGGATGAGGAACTCGGTGACGGTGAGGATGACCGGCTCGTTCTTCCAGGTGCAGGCGTGGCGCTCCGGGTCCATCTTCAACAGGCCGCGCTCAAGGATCTTGGCCTCGGATTCCTTCTGCGCCGCCGCCTCCTTGGGATTGGAGCGGCGCAGGATCGCCTTGACCCGCTCGACCAGCAGGCGCTGGGAGAAGGGTTTGCGGATGAAATCGTCGGCGCCCATCTTGAGGCCGAACAACTCGTCGATCTCCTCGTCCTTGGAGGTGAGGAAGATCACCGGCAGGTCGGACTTCTGCCGCAGGCGGCGCAACAGCTCCATGCCGTCCATGCGCGGCATCTTGATGTCGAAGATCGCCATATCGGGCGGATTGGTCTTCAGCCCGTCCAGCGCGGCCATGCCGTCCGTATAGGTCTGGACCCGGTAGCCTTCGCCCTCCAGGGCGATGGAAACCGAAGTCAGGATGTTGCGATCGTCGTCGACGAGGGCGATGGTCGGCATGGCGAACCTCTTTTTGTCTCCGCGGCGCCGGCCCGAAGGCGGCCCCGCACCAATCATATAATGGTCTGGGCCTCGAATTCACGCCGTTTTCGCTGAATGCGCCATGAACGAGGCGGAAAATGGCGCAAATCGCCGATTTCTCTGTCCCATCCAGCTTTGGCCAGAGATGACAAAATGTCGCACTCGCGATCAGGGCCGCTGTCCGGTCGCGCCCCGCCGCCCAAGGCGCCCGCGCCTTGGGGACCACGCCCGGAGCCGCGAGCGCGCATTTTTCCCTCCGGGAACGCCGCAATCGAGTTTTTTGGAGGCTTGCATGGCAACGTTCCGGCGCGTAAACGGTCTCCGAACTGTCATTTTATAGCGCGCTTTGGCACACGGGCGCCATCGGGAGAGAGACATGGCTCAGTCGGGCATCTTCAATCCGGCCTTTCCGGTCGAGACCTTCGGGTTCAAAAATCTCAAGAACGTCTATTACAACCTGACCGCGCCCAAGCTCTATGAAGAGTCCCTCGGCCGCAACGAGTCGGTGCTGGCCGCCGGCGGCGCGCTGGTCGCCGAGACGGGCGCCCACACCGGCCGCTCCGCCAAGGACAAGTTCGTCGTCCGCGACGAAACCACCGAGAACAACGTGTGGTGGGAAAACAACGGCGCCATCACCCCGGCCAATTTCGACGCCCTCTACGAAGACTTCATCGCCCATGCCGAAGGCAAGGACCTGTTCGTGCAGGACCTGTTCGGCGGCGCCGAGCCGGCCCACCGCGTGCGGACCCGCGTCGTCACCGAATATGCCTGGCACTCGCTGTTCATCCAGAACCTGCTGATCCTGCCGTCGGCGGAAGACATCCTGAGCCACGTCGCGGATCTCACCATCGTCGACCTGCCCTCGTTCCGCGCCGACCCGAAGCGCCACGGCGGCCGCTCCGAGACCATCATCGCGGTGAATTTCGCCAAGAAGATCGTGCTGATCGGCGGCACCTCCTATGCCGGCGAGATGAAGAAGTCGGTCTTCACCTATCTCAACTACATCCTGCCGACCGAAGGCACCATGCCGATGCACTGCTCGGCCAATGTCGGCGACGCCCATGACACCGCGGTGTTCTTCGGCCTGTCGGGCACCGGCAAGACGACGCTCTCGGCCGACGCATCGCGCACGCTGATCGGCGACGACGAGCATGGCTGGTCGAAGGAAGGCGTGTTCAATTTCGAGGGCGGCTGCTACGCCAAGGCGATCAAGCTGTCGCAAGGAAGCCGAGCCGGAAATCTTCGCCACCACCGAGCGTTTCGGCACGGTGATGGAAAACGTCGTGCTCGACCCGGAAACCCGCGTCCCCGATTTCGATGACGGCACCAAGACCGAAAACACCCGCATCGCCTATCCGCTGGACTTCATCCCCAACGCTTCGGCGACCGGCCGCGCGGGACATCCGAAGAACATCGTGCTCCTGACCTGCGACGCCTTCGGCGTGCTGCCGCCGATCTCCAAGCTCGACGCCTCCCAGGCGATGTATCACTTCCTGTCCGGCTACACCGCCAAGGTCGCCGGCACCGAAAAGGGCGTGACCGAGCCGTCCGCGACCTTCTCGACCTGCTTCGGCGCGCCGTTCATGCCGCGTCATCCCTCGGAATACGGCAACCTGCTGCGCGACCTGATCGCCAAGCATCATGTCGACTGCTGGCTGGTCAACACCGGCTGGACCGGCGGCAAGTACGGCGTCGGCCGTCGCATGCCGATCCGCGTCACCCGCCGCCTGCTCGCCGCCGCCCTCGACGGCTCGCTGAACAAGGCGGAATTCCGCACCGACCCCTATTTCGGCCTCGCCGTGCCGACCTCGGTGCCGGGCGTCGAGCCCCACATCCTCAACCCGGTCAAGACCTGGGCCTCCAAGGCCGAATTCGCCGAGACCGCCAAGAAGCTGGTGAAACTGTTCCGCGACAATTTCGTCACCTTCGAGCCGCATGTCGACGCCAAGGTCAAGGAAGCCGCGCCGGCCATCCAGGTCGCCGCCGAGTAAGCTCCCAATCGCTGGAAACGAAAATTGAGCCCCGTCTGGAAACAGGCGGGGTTTTTTATGACCCGCTTATACCCGCACAAGTGTTGTTAATGGATCGTTAATAAAGATGAACAAGCGTTTAAAGTTTGGGCTGAGAAAGGTCTTAAAAAGCATATTCCTGTCTTAATGACGCCATTAACGAATCCGAAACAAGCGCCTGTCTTTATCGTCGTGACTGACGATTGCAGGTAGTGAGATTTGAAATGCGTATCGGTACATCAAAAGAAATGGACAGCAAGACTGTCACGGCGCTTGGCACGATCAGCGCCACTTCGGAATGGCGCGGCGCCACCGAGACCGCCGATGACAATTTGTTCCGGCTGAAGGCTTTGCACAAACTCATGCGCGTCGCCGAGGATTGCGACGCCGACGCCGTGATTGACGTCGACTATGTTGAAGAGCGTCTGGACCGGAGCGAGAATCCGGCTGCCGCGCCGCTCAAGCGTGTTTGCGCGACTGCGGTCGCCGTGAAGCTGAAGTCGGCCTGACTTCAAGCGCCAGCGATCGAAAGTGAACGCCGCCCTCCCCCCGGGGCGGCGTTTCGCTTTTTAAAGGCATTTGCAGCGTCCTGCGGCAGAGCGCCACGTCCTTTTCTGCGGGAGTTTCAGAAAATGGAATTGCAACAGCTTTTGCTGGCTGGCGAAAAGATTGTCTGGCGGGGCGCGCCGAAGCAGGGCTTGATGCTCCTAGCCGAAATTAGGCCGAAGCGCGGGCGATCACGCCAGCGATGGCGCAGGACGCCAGCAACGTGCGGACGCTGTCGGAACGGCTGGTGACGATGATCGGCGCACGTGCGCCCAGCACCACCGCCGCCGCATGGGCCCCCGCGAGCAAGGTCAACTGCTTGACCAGCAGGTCCCCGGCTTCGAGATTGGGCGCGACGAGAATGTCAGCCTGTCCGGCGACGGCGGAAGGCAGGTTCCGTTCGCGCGCGGAATCCGGGCTCAGCGCATTGTCGAAACCCAAGGGGCCATCGAGCAGCGCCCCGGTGATCTGGCCGCGATCCGCCATCTTGCACAAGGCGGCGGCGTCGAGGCTCGACGGCAGGTTGGGATTGACCACGCCGAGGGCCGAGAGCAGGGCGACGCGCGGCTGCGCCACCCCCAGAATATGCGCGAGATCCACCGCGTTCTGGATGATGTCGCGCTTGGCGTCGAGATCGGGGACGATGTTGATCGCCGCGTCGGTGAGCAGCAGCGGACGCGGATAGGCCGGCGCGTCGATCAGATAGACGTGGCTGAGGCGGCGCTTTCCCACCAAGCCGGCCTGCCGGTCGAGCACGGCGTGAAGCAGGTCGGTGGAATGCATCAGTTCTTCCGCATCCCCCGCGGCCATCAGGGCCTGGGCCTCGCCCCGCCGCACCAGGGACACCGCCGCCATCGCCGCAGCCATGCTGTCCTTCGCGTCAACAAGGCGAAAGGCTGAGCAATCGACGCCCGCGGCGGCGGCCGCCACCAGGATCTTTTCGCGCGGGCCGACGAGGATGGGCGAGATCAGACCGGCTTCCGCCGCCTCCGCGGCCGCGGAAATGACCGTGGGGTCGCAAGGATAGGCGACGGCCGTGGCCACTGGCGGCAGCCCGCGCACCCGGGCCATCAGGGCGTGGAACCTTTCGTGCCCGCTGATCTGCACGTCGGGAAGCTCCGGCCTCGTCACCCGCAGCTTTTCCGTCGGCGCCCGAACCCGAGCGACGCCGGTCAGCACCAGCAGCCCGTTCTGGTTGACGCAGTTGCAGTCGAAGGTCACGTCGCCTTTCGTTTCATTCTTCGCCGTCACGGTGACGACCACGGTCAGCGTGTCGCCGATCCCGACCGGTTGGAGATAGCGGATGTCCTGCCCGAGATAGACCGTGCCGGGACCGGGAAGCTTGGCCCCCAGCACCGCCGAAATCAGCGCCGCGCCATAGACGCCATGGGCGATGACCTTGTGGAATACGCTGTTACGGGCGAATTCCTCGTCCAAGTGAATCGGGTTCACGTCGCCCGAGACGATCGCCAGCAGCTCGATGTCGCGCATGGTCACCTGCTTGGTCAGGCTGGCTGTCTCGCCGATAAAAATCTCTTCGAAAGTGCGGTTGCAGATCATGCCGTCGTCGGGCGAAGCGGCAAGAACCGCGGCGGTCGCGTCAATTTTGTTCATGTCGATACCAGTCAATGTTCCAGAACATAGGTTCCCGGCGCTGCGCAGAGCGCCGGCCCCATCGGCGGCGGCGACCCGGGCGGCCCGGAATGGGCGTCGAGCCAGTCGGCGAAGGCTGGCCACCAGGATCCCTCGTGGCGCGCGGCCTTGGCCATGAACTCGTCGGGCGACGGCGCCGGTTCGCCAGGCGGTCGCCGCGATATGCGATAGGAGCGATGCTTGTGGCCGGGCTCGCTGACGATGCCGCCATTATGGCCGCCGGCGGCCAACAGGAATGTGACGTCGCCGGGGTTGAGGCGATGGATCTTGAACACCGAGCGCCATGGCGCGACGTGGTCCTCTTGCGTTCCCACCGCAAATACAGGCGCCGTGATCGCCGCGAGGTCGATCTTGCCGCCGCCGACCTCGAAACGTCCTTCGGCCAGGTCGTTGCGCAGGAACAGCGAGCGCAAATATTGCGAGTGCATGCGATAGGGCATGCGCGTGGCGTCGGCGTTCCAGGACATCAGGTCGCTGGGATGCTCGGTCTCGCCGAGGAGATAGGCCTTCACCATGCGCGACCAGATGAGATCGCGCGCGCGCAGCATGCTGAAGGCCCCGGCCATCTGTCTTGCGTCGAGATAGCCTTGCCGCGCCATGATCCGGTCGAGCTGGTCGAGCTGCGGCTCGTCGATGAAAATCTGAAGCTCGCCGGGTTCGGAAAAATCGGTCTGCGCCGCCAGCAAGCCGAAGCTCGCCAGCCTGTCGTCATGGTCGCGCGCCATCGCCGCGGCCGCCACCGACAGCAGCGTGCCGCCAAGGCAATAGCCGAGCGTGTGGATGCGTCTGGCGCCGCAGATAGAGCCAATCGCGTCCAGCGCCGCCATGGGGCCGAGCCGACGGTAGTCGTCGAAGCTCGTCTCGGCCATTTCCGCCCTGGGATTGCGCCAGGAAATGCAGAAGACAGTGAAGCCGCGCCCGACCAGATAGCGGATGAAGCTGTTATGCGGCGACAGGTCGAGGATATAATATTTCATGATCCAGGCCGGGACGATCAGCAGCGGCTCGGGCCTCGCCTCAGGCGTCGCCGGTCCATACTGGATCAGCTCCATCAGTTCGTTGCGCAGCACGACCGCGCCGGGCGTCACCGCCACGTCGCGTCCGACCACGAAGGGGCTCTCCGCCGCGACGCCCTGCGGGTCCGTCGCGCGGCGCGCGTCGCTCAGCAAATGATCGGCGCCGCGGGCGAAGTTCATTCCCCCCTGCTGCGCGGTCGCGCGCAACACCTCGGGATTGGTCCAGGGCAGGTTGGAAGGCGAAAAGGCGTCGAGCCATTGCCTTGCGGCGAAGGCGGCGAGCCTGGCGTGCTTCGGCGCGACGCCCGGCGCGTTCATGATGGCCTTGTCGAGCCATTGCTCGGCAATGAGGAAATTGCGGGCGTAATAGCTGAAGGGCGGCACGCTCCAGGCCGGATCGGCGAAGCGATGGTCCGCGCCGACGTCCTTGGGCGACGGCCCCTCGGTCAGGCTTCGCGCCGCCTGGTCCATGGCCTCGGCCGCCATTTCGGCCGCATAGCCGGGAGCGGAGGCGACATGCGCGGCGAGATCCGCGACCGCGGGACCGAGCGCCGTCGGCGACAGGGGGCCGGCAAGCGCTTCTCCAAGCGCTTCTTGCGCCTGCTCCTTGAGGACTTCGATGCCTTCGGCCGGCGGCTTGAGGATGGATGGTTTGGACGCCTCGTTCATTGACGCGATCTCCCTCAACGGGACATTCAGCCGCGCTTGCGCTTCCGGCGCGACGACTCGAATTCCAAGCCCCTTGTTATCGCGATTGGGCCTCCGCCGCCATGATCCAGTTCAGTGATCCAGTTCAGTGATCCAGTTCATGCATTCGCGGCCGGAAGGGGTGTCGGCGCTGCGGCGGCCCGCGCGCTGCGATGGCGGCGCGCGGCCTCCAGGGCGCCGTAGGCAAGACGGGAAAGACCCGAACCGAGCAGGCTGTGGCCGCCGCAGAACTCCACCGCCACCGGGCGCCAGCGCGTCTTGGACACGTCGTTTCCGGTGGAAAGGTTGAAGATCCGCAGCTTCTGCCCGATCGCCCATTTGATCGCCTCGGCCACCAGCGTGGTCATGACGCTGAAACGACCCCAGGCCAGGTCATAGCCCGAGAAATACATGTAGATTTCGTCGTCCATGACGAAGCCGACGCGGGTGGCGACGACTTTCCCGGCGATGACAAGCTGGAAAACGCGCAGGTTTCCCTGCTCCGCCGTGGCCTGGCAAAACGCGCGCAGGAATTCGCGGCGCGTCTCGTCGGCGAAGACATCGGGATGGTTGATCCTGTCCCTGGCGTCGGCCCGCATCGCATGGAGGGCGAAGAAAGTGTCGAGCGCGCCGGCCGCGTCCTCGGGCGCCGAGACGACGCGCAGGCTGAACTCATGGTTTTCGCGCGCCAGCGAGTTGTAGCATTTGCGCAGCGATTCCTTGACATTGCGCGGGAGACCCTGGCGTAGCGCCTCCCAGGTCTCGGGCAAGGCCAGATAGAAGACCGTGGTGTTCAATTTTTCCTGCGGCCGGAATCCCGCGCGCGTTTCCGGCGCTGTCCCGGCGGGCAGTCCCCGCCATTGCACGAAATCCGCGGGCCCCTCTCGCTCGATATGAGCGGCGAGCGCCGCTGTCGCCTTTTCGCGCATTTCGGGACGGCAAACCACGCCGCGCCATTCGGTGACATAGGGATCGGCGCCGAAGAACTGCAGTTCACGCATCCGCAACGGGCCAAAACCGGGCCGATGGGTGACGAACATCGGCGCGACGGCGACCAGCGCCCCGGAGGCGTCGCGCATGGCGTAAGCATGGAGTTCGTCGCGCGCCGTCAGCTCGTGGCGGCGGAAGGCGCGCCACCAGTTCAACGCCCAGAGCGGCGCGGTGAAGGGCAGCCGCGGCGACACGCTGGCGTCGAGGCGGGCCCATTCCTCAGCCAATGCCTCAAGTTTCGCGAGGTCGGCAATGGTTTCGATCGACAACAAAGCTTCCGCTCCAATTCGCCAGGCTTTCTTCCAAGGCAATATGGACACAAATCCATACCAATCCCTTGCCGGCCTTGACCTTGGGCGCATTTCGCCACGGCTGCCGAGCTGCGATGAGGCTCGTTTCCCTTACGTTTTGCCATCGCAAGCAAAACTTAACCATGTTGGGTGAAACTCCCGATGTCGCGTGGAGCGCCTCGGCGCGCGCGGCCCGTGGCGCGCCCAAAGCTGCTTGCGCGCCCGGACGCCCGCTCAACTCGTCGTCAGGAATGGCATGCCCTTCTCCCAACACACGGCCCAGGACCGGTTCGCAACGACCCCGGCGATGGGGGACGCGGCCGAAGGCCTGGTCGACCGCGAAGGCGCAAATCCCTGGCGCGAAGCCGCCATCCTGCTCGGGTCGAAGGCGCGCCGCCACCTTCGGCTTATCCTGCTCGCCGCCCTGGCTTGCGCCGTCCTTGCCGGGCTGGCGAAAACGGCGCTGCCGACCGCCTACAAGGCCAGCGCGCAAATTCTGATCGATCCGCAGGAAACCCGCGCCTATGAAAAGGCCGACGCCAATTCGACGCTCGAAGCCAATGCGGCGATCAATTATGTCGAAAGCCAGATGGGCGTCATCGGCTCGGAACGCGTGCTGCTGCGAGTCATCCGCGACCAGGGGCTGGCCGGCGCGCCGCCCGCCGCGGCCGGCGAAGAGGCGTCTGAAACCGCCGAAAGCCGGCGCGCCCGCGACCTCGCCGAGAACAAGGCCCTGGTCTTGCTGCAAAGGGCGGTCACGATCGCGCGCGCCGAACGCAGCTTCCTGGTCAATATCACCGTGACGGACAAGAATCCGGAAAAGGCGGCGCGACTGGCCAATGCGGTCGTCAAGGCCTATGGCGACGTCAATACCATCGATCGCAACTCGGCCGCGCGCTGGCTCTCCACGGAACTCAGCGGCCGCATCGACGAGACGCGCCGGCAGCTTGGCGATACCGAAGCCAAACTGCTCGATTACAAGGTCGCGCATAATCTCGTCGGCCTCCACGACATGGCGATCACCGAGCGGCGGACCACCGAGGCGACCGAGGCGCTGGCGGTGGCCGAAAACCGGGAGGCCCAGGCGCGCGCCCGGGTGAAGCAACTCGACGCGGCGCCGAGCGACGTCGGCGGCGTCGCCTCCTTCGGCCCGGACCCGGAATCGCGCCAGCTGCAGGTGCTGCTCGAGGGCCGCGCCGCGGCGCGCGCCGAAGTGGAGCAACTGGAGAGCACGCTCGGCGAGCAGCATCCGGCCCTGCTGGCCGGACGGATGCGGATGCGCGATTTCGACCGGCGGGTCGGGCAGGCGCTCGAGGGCCTTCGCCGCGCGGCCCGCGCGCAACTCGCCGAGGCGCAGGCGCAAACCGCGGCGCTGAACAAGAAGCTCTCCGACTTCGCCGCCGAAATCACCAAGGCGCGTGGATCCGACAGCGCGCTCCATGAGATGGAAGACGCCGTCGACGCCAAGCGCAAAGCCCTGACAGCGCTCGAATCCCGCCAGCGCGACGCCAATGACCAGAGCCGCCTGCAAGGCGCCAGTTTCCGCATCGTCTCGCCGGCGCGCATCCCCAATATCCAGGCACAGACCCTCGGCGTGGCGCTCTTCGCGCTGTGCGGCGGCCTGATCGGCGCGGCGGCGGCCCTCGCTGGCCTCGCCCTGGCCGCCATGTTCGACGAGGGCAAGCCGGTAGCTGCGCGTCCGGCGGAAACGCCTGCGTCTGCGCCGGAGGGCAAGGCGACCGAGCGCGAAAAGAATCCGGACGACAACAATGTCGGCGACAAGGATCTCGGCCAACTGCCGGCCATTGCGGCGCCGTCCGCGCGGCGGCGGCTCGGCGCGGTGGAGGCGATGGACGAGGTCGTCAGGCGCCCGGACTCCGCCTATTCGCAAGCGGTGGCGCGAATTTACGACCGGCTCGGCCCCGCCGCGGCGGGACCGGTCGTCGTGCTGGCCGCCGCGACCGAGCCCCAGGCCGGCGCCTCGACCCTGGCCGCCAATCTGGCGCGGATCGCGGCGGCGCGCGGCCTGCGCACGCTGCTGATCGACGCCCATCAGGCCCACCCTGTCCAGGACCTGGCCATTCCCGCCGAGGCGCCGAAGACGCTGATCGACCTCGCCGGGGTCGATCGTCCGCTCTACCGGCTCGCGCCTTTCACGCAATCGCTCAGCCTCATTCCGGCCCTGGCCAGGGAAGACCGGCTTTGCCGCGCCATCGCCGAAGAACGCGGCTGGCGCCGCATTGACGGCATCAACGGCAATTTTGATTTCGTCGTCTTCGACGGCCCCGACGCCGGCGCCGTCGAGGCGTTGCGCGACCTGGTCCCCGCCGTGCGCCATGTGCTGCTGGTCGCGCCGGCATTCTTCGACGACGCGGACCTGCCGCGCCTGCTGCGCCGTCTCGGCGTCGGCCGGGATCAATTCGCTGGCCTGCTCCACAACGCGCCGCGACGCGTCGCCGCGGCGGCGTAATCGCGCCGGTTGACCACACGCCGGGACATCCGCTTTTTCTTAGGAATTTCGACCTATAGTCCGCGGATGTCAGGCGCGTGTTCACGCGTCGCCCGCGAACAGGGACCGAAGCTTTGCGTCATCGCCTGCTGAACTGGCTTGGATGGTCCGGCATGGACGCCATCGGCCGCCTCGCCATGCTCACCGTGAGCACGGCCATCCTGTCGCGCTGCCTCAGCCCGCATGACTTCGGCCTCGCCGCCCTGGTCCTGACCGTGGTCTCCGTGGCCAGCGTCGCCGTCGGGGCGCCTTTCGAGGAGGCGCTGGCGCAGCGCAAGGTCCTGCGCCTCGTCCATCTGCGTGCTTCGCTGACCGGCTGCTGGCTGTTCGGCCTGGCCTGGGTCGTCGCCGCCATTCCTGTGGGCCTTGCTCTCGCCTGGGCCTATCACGAGCCGCAAATCGCGCCGATGCTGCCGATCTGCATGCTGTCGATCTTCTTCTCCGGTCATTCCGACGTGCTGACCGGCCTTGTCCGCCGGCAACGCCGCTTCACCGATCTCGCCAAGGCCACGCTGATCGGCAACGCCGTCGGCATCGGCGCGTCGGTCGCCATCGCCCTGCTGGGCGGCGGGGTCTGGGCGCTGATCGCCCAGCGCCTGCTGGTGGTGATCTTCCGCGCCCTCTCGCTGCAGTCGCGGATCGAGATTGTCATCCTGCCCAGCCGCGACGTCAGCCATTTGCGCGACCTCGCCCGCTACGGCGGCCTCGCCTTCATCGACCGGATGATGGACAACCTGACCTTTCTCGCCTTCAACTATCTCGTCGGCGGCTTCTACGGCATCAACACGCTGGGCTATGTCAACATGGCGATGCGGCTGGTGGAGCCGATCCGCGGCGCCATCGGCTCCACCGGCCACAACCTCGCTTTTTCCTTCTTTGCCCGCCTGCAGCATGACACCGATCGCCTGCGCGACCGCGCCCGGTCGGTGATCTCCAACGCCTCGCTGGCGATCGCCCCTGTTTTCGTCGGCCTCGCCGCCGTGACGCCCGTGCTGTTGCCGCTGGTGTCTGGCCCCGGCTGGGACGAAGCCATCGAAATCGGCGTTTGCCTGGCGATCGGCAGCGCCATCGCCATTCCTGCGCGGCTGATCTTCACCGCGCTCTCGGCCAAGGCGCGGCCGGAATATAGCGTGATCGGCAATATCGCCGGCTTCGCAGGCACATTGGCGGTGCTGATTTTCGCTTCCAAACTGGGCCCGCTCAGCGTCGGCCTGTCTCGCATCGCCGGCGACCTGCTGCAAGCCGTGATCGCCATCGGCGTCTCGCCGAGCCTGCTCGGCTGGTCGCGGCGCGGGCGTTTCCTGACGCTGGCGCCAGCCTGGATTCTCGCGGCGGCGATGGGCGTCTTCGTCTTCGGCCTTCACCACGCCTTGCCGAATTTCGGCCAGGTGTTGAAACTCGCGGTGTCGATCGGCCTCGGCGTCGCGATCTACGCCTTGTTCCTCGCCGTTTTCGCCCGGTCGCAATTTTCCGGCCTGACCAGCATGCTGGCCTCGCGCGCCAAGCCGGCGGAAGGCTGACCCCTATGGACGCCGTCGCTCCCGTTGCAGCGCCGCGTCCTCTGGTGACCGGCGCGGGCGGCTTCATCGGCGCCGCCCTGCTGCCGCCGCTGGCGAGCTGCTTCGGCGCCGTCATCGCCGGGGTGCGCCGCGCCCGCCCCGCCGCGGCGCCGGGGGTGACGCCTATCCCCTGCGATCTCGACGATTCCGCGCAACTGGCCGCGGCGCTGCGCGGCGTCGATCTCGTCATCCACGCCGCCTATGGCGACGAGGCCGCCATGCCGCGCCAGGCCGAGAATCTGCTCGCCGCGATGAGCGCGGCCGGCGCCCGCAATCTCGTCGCCTTTTCCTCCATCGCCGTCTACGGCGGCCGCGCGGGCTGGATCGACGAGGAGGCTGCGCCCGCGCCGCCGCTCGGCGCCTATGCGCGCGGAAAGGCGCAATGTGAAAACCTGTACCGCGCCTGGAGCGAAGCGGCGCCGGACCGCAGGGCCCTCGTCCTGCGGCCAGGCATCGTCTATGGCGCCGGCAGCCCGTTCTGGATCGAGAAAATGGCCGAGCGCATCGCCTGCGGCGGCTGGGGCGTGTTTGGCTCGCGCGGCGAGGGCCGCGCGGCGCTGATCCATGTCGACGATCTCGCTCGCCAGAATCTCGCCGCCTGCCGCCTGCTGGCCGGCCCGGGCCGCGACGCCCTGCCGGCGTTCGTGGCCCTGAACGCGGTCGGACCGGAAACGCCAGTTTGGAACGCCTATTTCCAGGCCCTTGCCCACGCGATGGAGGCGCCGCCGCTGCGCCAATGGTCTCCCGTCGAGACGGCATGGCGCCAGGCCCTGGCGGTCCCAGCGAAAATCGCGCGGCGGCTTCATCTGCCTCTGGGCCTATGCGCGGCGCTGGCGCCGACGGGCGGAGAACTGGCGCTTTTCGCGCTCGACGCCTGTTATTCCGGCGAGAAGGCCGCGCGAGTGCTCGGCTATGAACCGCGCATCAGGGTTGCCGACGGCCTCGCCCTTTGCGGGCTCGGTCAAGCGAAACAATAGCGCCGCGCCGATAGAGGCGGCGCGAACAGCCGCATCCTTCCGCCGGAAAACTCGCCGCCCTCGGCGACCGCGCCACATTGCGGGCGCAGCGCGTCGAAGCCGATGGTCTCGCGCAAGGCCGGCGCGCGGCTGGACGCGAGCGCCAGATCGAAGGTGACGGGACTCGCGCTCTTGTTGATCGCGACAAGCTGCAGCTTGCCCTTCGCCGAGCGCGCCGCAAACAACGACAAGGGCGGCCCGCCGGCGCCGTCGAGCGGCAGCGCGGAGGCGCCGAAGGGCTCGCCCGTCGAATCCGGCAGGCGGTAAAGCCGGAAAGCTTCGCCGACCCAACCGGCAAGAGCGCCCCAATGGGTCGCGACGTCGAGGCCGGAGCGCCCGAAACGCCCCAGCGCGTCCGCCACCGCCAGGCCCGAGGCCAGCAGCCCCACGCCGCCGTAATTATATTCGCCGATCGACAGGCCCGTGCCCGGAAAATTTTCCGCGACCACCTCCCGCAGGCTCGAAAGCAGGGGCAGATGCAGGTTTCCCCGCCCCCTGCAGCCCAGCGCGTCGGCCACCCAGCTGTCCTCGCAAAAGTCTTTTTCGTCCAGCGAGCGCGGCGCGTCGAGCATCGCCGGGGCGAAGGCCGGGTTTTCGTTGCGGAACAGGACGCCGCGACGGCTGGCCGGATACCAGTGCACGTCGAGCCGATCCAGCAGCCTATGCCCAATCCGTTCCGATTCCCGGCGGAAGGCGTCGAGATAGGCGGCGAGGAAAGAGCCATGGGAACGGTAGTCGGCCCAATCCGGCGCGTTCTGGAAATTGACCATTCCGGTCGCGCCCCAGCTCGCCGGGCCGAACACGAGAGCATCAGCGTCGGCGGACTTGATCGCCGAGGCCGCGCGCAGCGATCTCTCGATCAGGCTCCTGATCGTCGTCGGGGCCCTGGCGATGCGCGGATGGTTTTCCGCCCACAGGCCCGGTTCATTGTCGAGATAATAGCCGCGCACGCCGCCCGCCGAGGCAGGGCCGTGTTTCCTGACGAGAAGCGCCAGCAGGCTGGGAATATTGACGCTGTTCGCCGCTTTTTCCTGGAGCGGTGACCAGTCGACCGGCAGGAAGCGTCTTGACGGCGCGGCGTCGGCCTCTTCCACAGGCCCGCTGAAATCGGCGGCGACGAAGCCGGCCAGGGGCAAGGTGAGGAGGCTTTGCGCCCCGACCTTCCGGCTGTTGGCGAGGAAGGCCTCGATCACCGCCGCCGGCTCGCCCCAATGCTCTTTCGCGACATCGAGGGTCTGGAGCAGGAAGGCGCCATTGGCGTGCTTCCAGTCCTTGCCGGCGTTGGTGGCGTTGTTCAGCCAGTTGTAGGCGGTCATCAGATTGCCGCCGAGCCGCCTGACCGTCACGCCCGCAGCGCGATCGAAACCGGCGCTGGCGCCGCCGCCGTCCATCGACCCGATTTCATTCGAGCCGTAAATGAGGGGGCTGATCGGCGCGCCGGGCGCGAGGTCGTCGATCCGCGCCGATGCGGCTTCGGCCGCAGCCGAGCCTCCACCCAGAACGCCGAAACCGGCGCCTGCGGCGAGGCCGCCGCAGAGCCCCGCCAGGGCCGTGCGGCGGGAAAAGGGACGCCCGTTCACGAAACCAGACCGCGTCCGTAAAGCGCGAGCCGGAAGCGCGGCGCCCAGAAAATCTTGCCAAGGCCGCCATGCAGCCGCGCGGCCATTTTCTCGCGACGTTCTTCGCCAAGCGGCGCAAGCGCCAGCGTCGCGGCGCCGAACACCGCCGCCTGCAGCAACCCGACCGCCATCCAGCGCGCCACCGAGCCGTAATGTCCCGGCCGCGCCATGGCCTGGACGAAAACC
The DNA here is from genome assembly GCA_963710275.1 of uncultured Alphaproteobacteria bacterium. Taxonomy (GTDB): domain Bacteria; phylum Pseudomonadota; class Alphaproteobacteria; order Rhizobiales; family Beijerinckiaceae; genus Rhodoblastus. Next base: position 157,599 of record CAVPZS010000005.1, read on the forward strand.
CGGATCTGGCCGCTCAGGAACTTGCGCTTCTTCACATAGGCCCAGGTCAGGCGGCGCTCAGGCGCCCATTCCACCACGCGAGCCTGCGCGGCGAAACGAAAGCGCTTGCCGCCCATCACCAGCCTTTGCAGCAGCAGGCTGTCCTCGCCGCCGCTTTCGTTGAGGCGGGGATCGAAATTGGGCGTGGCGGCGAGGCAGGACGCGCGATCGAACATCGAGTTGTTGGTGCCGAGATAGGCGGCGAGGTCATTGATATCCGCCTGGTCGGGCCGGTCCACCCGGCGCTCGAAATAGGGAGCGAAGGGGCCGATCGCCCGCCCTCCCTCGGCCCGGGCCTCGATGGGTCCGAACACCGCGTCGGCGGCGGTCGCGCGGGCGACGCGCGCCAGCGAGGCCAGCCAGAGCGGATCGGCTTCCTCGTCATCGTCGAGAAAGGCGACCCAGCGCCCGCTCGCCGCGGCCACGCCGGCGTTGCGCGCATTGGCGACGCCGGGGCGCGGTTCGCTGAGGTAGGTCAGCGGGAAGGGCGACGCGGCGGCGGCCGCTTCGACGCCAGCGCGCGCGCTGGCGTCGGAGGAATTGTCGACGACGATCAGTTCGATGGCGAGATCGTCAAAACCGCGCTGCGCCATCAGGCTGGCGAGCGCGCGCGCCAGGGGCGCCGGGCGGTGATAGGTCGGCGTGACGACGCTGATCTTGTCCAATTCAGGCTCCGGGAGCGACTTCCATGAGGATGAATTCTTAAGGCGGCAAAGTTAAATTTTTGCCGTCCGGCGCAGCTTGCCGGCTCGAAAGCGAAACGCTGAATGAGTTTTGCGGAACAGGCCCTCGCCGCGCCAGCTAGGTCGCCGGCAAATTATGCGCCCGCGGCGCGCGTCGACTGGGTCGCGCGCGGGCATGGCCTGTTGCTGCTCCTGTACCTGCTCTACACCTTCATCGGCACCCGGCCGCTGGCGACGCCGACGGTGGAGGAACGCGTCGCCGGCAACATGCTCGACCGGCTCGCCGCGCCCAGCATGACCGCCCTGGCGCTTGCGCTCATCTGGGCGCGGCGCGAGGCGGCCTGGGCCTGCATCCGTGAAAACCGGATGCTGATCAGCGTCGTCGCCTTCGCCGCAGCCAGCCTGCTGTGGTCGGACTATCCCACGCTGACGCTGCGCCGCTCCGTCCTGCTGGTGTTCATGACCCTGATCACGCTGGGCATCGCCGCCAGCATGGAAGACGTGCGCCTGTTCCACAAGCGCCTGTTCCAGGTGCTGGTCTTCGTCATTTTCGTCAATCTCGCCGTGACCGCGCTCGTGCCGTCGCTGGCGATCACCGACATCGGCGTGGCCGGCATCTACGGGGAAAAGAACCCCGCCGGCATGGTGGCGATGATCACGATCATGGTCTGCCTGACCTACGCCTTCGGCTCTCAGACGAGGGGGGAGTGGTTGCAGGGCCTGGCCGGCGCGGCGATGACTTTCTTCTTTCTCATCATCACCCGAAGCAAGACCTCGATCGGCCTGACCGTGGTCGCGATGGGCGTCGGCTTCCTGTTCTGGCAGGCGCAAAGACAGGGCCCGCGCTTCGCGCTGCTGGCCTTTGGCGGCCTTATCGTCGCGCTCGCCGCCTTTGTCGTCCTGGCGATGGCCTGCGATTTCGACGGCATGCAGATCCTCGGCTCGCTGGTCTCCGACGTCACCTTCACCGGCCGCGACAAGCTCTGGGCCTTCGCCTGGCGCGCATCGCTGGAAAGACCCTGGCTCGGTCACGGCTACGGCGCTTTCTGGGACGTCGGCGCCGTCAACGACCCCCTGGCCAAGCTGGAGCCCGGGCAATGGCTTGGAGATGTCGACGTCGGCGTCATCAACCAGGCGCATGACGGCTTCATCGAACTCTGCCTGCATATCGGCCTGCCGATGACCGCGCTGGCCATCGCCTCGGTTTTCGTCGCGCTGTTCATGGCGTTGCGCCGGGCGATCGTGACGCGGCGCGGTCCCGGCGTGGGCGCCGCCTATGGCATGATGGCGATGCTGCTGTTCCTCTATTTCCTGCATAATTTCACCGAGGCGACGCTGATGATGCGCGGCGCGCCTTTCTGCAACCTCGTGCTGCTGCTGAGTTTTGCCGCCGCGCGGTCTGGAAGAGCACATGCGCGCCGCTGACGGCCCCACCCTCGCCATCGTCATCTGCACCTTCAAGCGGCCGGACCTGCTGCGCCAGGCCCTGCGCAGCATTGCCGCGCAGGAGATCCCCAGCGACGCGCGCGGGCGGGTCAAGGTCTATGTCGTGGACAATAGCGACGAGGGCGACACGGAAGGCGTTGTCGCCGCGGAGGCTGCGCAAGGTCCCTTGCCGATCCAATGGCTCGCCGCCCATCCGGCCAATATTTCGGTCGCGCGCAACGCCGGCGTGCGCGCGGGGACGGAAGATTTCGTCGCCTTCATCGATGACGACCAGACGCTCGATCCCGGCTGGCTCGCCGCGGTTTTCCGCGCCCTGGCGCAGGACGAAGCCGACGCCTGGCTCGGCCGCGTGCGCGGCCAGTTCGAGGCCCCGGACCTGACCACCCCGGCGATCCGCGTGCTGTTCTCGCGGGAGATCGAAGAGAAATCGGGTCTGGAGCTTTTCGCCTTCGGCCCGAAAAAGCTCGGCACGATGAGCCTCGCCACCAATAACGCGATCTTCCGCCGCGCCACGGCGCTGACCGACGAGCAGATTTTCGACCCGTCCTTCGGCAAGGGCGGCGGCGAGGATTACGACCTGTTCTGCCGGCTGCAAAGGCGCGGCAAGCGCTTCTTCTGGCTGCCCGAGGCCGCCGTCGGCGAATTCGTGCCGAAGTCGCGCTGCGACCGCGCCTATATGCGCCGCCGCGCCTATGCGGGAGGCCAGGCCTATGCCGCCGCGATCGCGCGCGGCGGCGCCCATCCGGGGCTGGCGCGCTGGATCATCCGCTTCAAGGCGCTCGTGCAGGCCGGGCTGCTGGCCGCCCACGCGCCGGCCTGCCTGTTGCAGGACGAAGCGCGGCGCGCCGACTATGGCTTCCGCTGGGCGGGCGTGCTGGGAAAGCTGTCCTTCGGCGAGATCTACCCGCTCTATCAGGCGAAGAACTGAGGTCGCCTCAAAGAAGACGCCCGCGCCAAACGCTGCTTCGCAGGCCAGCGGCGTCGCAGTCGACATGGCCGGGGCGGCTTTCCTCAACCGGCCATGACGCGGACGCGGCCGATCACGCCGACGCGCGGCTGGCCGACGCCAAGGTTTCGCGGCCGACAATCTCCGCATAATCCTCGATCGGCGCCGGCCGTCCGATCAGATAGCCCTGCGCCTCGCCGCAGCCGGCCGATCTCAGGAAAGCCAGCTGCGCCTCGGTCTCGACGCCCTCGGCGATCAGCGGCACGCCAAGTCCGTGTCCGAGGCCGATGATCGCCCGGATGATCGGCTTCGAATTGGGATTGCAATGCAGGCTCGAGACGAAAGAGCGGTCGATCTTGATCTTGTCGAACGGGAAGGACTGCAGATAGGACAGCGACGAATAGCCGGTTCCGAAATCGTCCATCGCCACTTTCACGCCCAGGTTTTTCAGCTGGCGCAAAATCTCGGTGACACGCGCGAGAAATCGTCGACCAGCACGCCTCGGTAATTTCGATTTCGAGCCGCTGCGCCGCCAGGCCCGTCTCCAGCAGCAGGGCGTGGACGAACCGCGGCAGGTCGTCCCGGCGGAATTGCACGGGAGAGAGATTGACCGCGACGCTTAACGGCCGCGGCCAGGCCGCCGCTACCCGGCAGGCTTCGCGCAGCGCCCACGCGCCGATTTCTTCAATGAGGCCGCTTTCTTCCGCGATCGGAATGAAGACGTCCGGCGGGATCGGGCCGCGGCGCGGATGGCGCCAGCGGAGCAGCGCCTCGAAGCCGAAGATGTCCCCGTCTTCGCCTGCCTGCGGCTGATAGACGAGATGAAGCTCGTCGCGCTCGATCGCATGGCGGAGATCCTGGAACAGGGCTTGGCGCTCGCGCAGGCGGCTGTCAAGTTCGGCGTCGAAGAAGCAGGTCTTGCCGCCTCCCTCGGCCTTGGCGCGATAGAGCGCCGCGTCGGCGTTGGCGAGCAGCGCGGCCATGTCGCCATGGTCAGGCCAGCAGGCGGCGCCGGCGCTGAGGCCGACCGCCGCTTCCCTGCCATCGATGTCGCAAGGCGCCGCGAGGGCTTCGCGCAGCCTTGCCGCCAATTCCTGCGCGCGTTGTTTCGGCGCGTCGCCGCCGACGATCACCGCGAACTTGTCGCCGCCCATCCGGGCGATCGGCGCGCCGTCCACGGCGGCCATAAACAGGCGCGACACCCTGCGCAGGAGTTCATCGCCGATCGCATGGCCGAAGACGTCGTTGACTTGCTTGAACCGGTCGAGGTCAAGGCAAAGGACCGCGACCGTGGCGCCCCTCTGGCCGGCCTCCGCGAGGGCTTCCGCAAGACGCCCGGCGAAGGCCGCGCGATTGGGCAGCCCGGTCAGGGCGTCGTGATGGGCGAGATAGTCGATCCGCTCCTCGCTTTTCCTGCGCTCGGCGCCAATCTCGGAATCGAATGTTTCCTGCAATCGCGCCAGATTGCGGCTCGCCAGGCCGCCGGTCAGGCCGAGCGCGAGGATGCAGGCCGTCGCCCCGGCGACGGCGATGGCGACCGCGTCGGAAGAATAGGCGGCGCCGCCGATTTCCCTGACAGGATCGGGGACGAAGCTTGCGGCCGCCATGCCGGTGAAATGCAACCCGATGATCGCAAGCGCGAGCAAGATCGCCGCTGCGATCAGCCGCCCTCGCGTCTCCCGCCGCCGCACGACCCGGACCGAGGCCGTCGCCAGAACCACGGCCCAGGCCAGGGATGCGACGACCGGCATCGCCGACCATTCGACGCGGCCGGGGAGAAGAAGCGCGGACATGCCGATATAGTGCATCAGGCCGACGCCGCCGCCGATGACTGCGCCGGCAGCGGGCGCCCGCCAGCGCGCGCCGCCCGCCGCCATGCCAAAGCCGAGCGACATCGCGACCAGCGAGGCGAGCAAGGAGACGGCGGTCAAGGGCGCGTCGAAATTGACGGGAAAACCCGGTCGATAGGCCAGGATGGCGATGAAGTGGGTCGCCCAGACGCCGCAGCCTCCCGCCATGCCCGCGGTCATCTGCCAGAACAGGCGTTTTGACTCCGTCGCGCGCGAGGCGAGGCGTAAGAGATCGAACGCCACCAGGCAAGCGACAAGACAGATCGCGGCCGCCAGCAGAACGAAGCGATAATCATGTTCGGCGGCGAGGCAGGTCAGCGCGCTGAACATCGAAGACCTGAGGAAAATATCACTGGATGGGCCGACCTTGCGGAGAGATGGCGAGGCCGCATTGACGCAACCCAAGGTTGCACCTTTTCCGATTTCCGTTAAAAAACGTTTTAAACCAATTAGATACTGAACAATCGCAGGTTAAGTCCGCGAGTAACGCGCTACGTTTGACGCCGCGGGGCTAGGACCGCGCCGGCTCCGCCGCCAGCGCTGGAGCGCGCTCGCGACGCATCGCCTTCAGCAACGGGCTTTCCACCAGGCGGAAGACGGCGATGGCGACCGCGACCGAAGCGATGGTGGCGGCGACGGCATAGGCCCAGGGCGCGCCCGCATGCGGCCAGACCTTGCCCAAAGCCGACAGCGTGAACGTGTGGCTGAGATAGAGCGAATAAGAGGACGCGCCGAGCAGCAGCGGCCATTGTCCCACGGTGAAGTTTTTTGCGCCGGGATAGTCCGATCCGACCTCGACGCCCACCGCCCCCGCGACGATCAGGAAGGCCGGGACGCCAAACAGCAGCAGCCGCGCCCAGTCGTTGTCGGCGCCCGGGTTGGGAAGCAGGGCGAGCAGCAAGGCGCCGGCCGCCACGCTCGCCCAGCACAACGCGCGATTCGGGCGCCAGCCGCTGACGACCGCCTGCGAAATCAGGATGCCCCCGAGGAATTCGACCAGCAGCGGGCTGAGAAGGACCAGCGGCGGCGCGCGCTGGACCAGCGACGCGCCGACGGGAAGCCCGGCCAGCGGCAAGGCGAGCAGGAACAGGCCCAACGAGGCGAGACGCCAACGCCGGGGCAGGGCCAGCGCCAGCGCGAACAGCAGGTAGAAGAACATCTCGAAATTCAGCGTCCAGCCCTGCCCCAGCACGGGGAGCATCTGCCCGTCGGGATCGACATGCGGCAGGAAGGCGAGCGACAGCAGGACATGGGACATCGTCGGCCGATGCATGTGCGGGAAGGCCGAGGTCATCACGGTGTAAAGCGCCAGCAAGGCGAAGGTGAAAAGGAAATAGAGCGGAACCAGCCTGACGACCCGATGGCGCAGGAAGGTCGCGGGATCAGGCGGACGGCGCGCCGTCACCGACCACATCACGAAGCCGCTGATGACGAAGAAGATGTCGACGCCGGCATTGCCGACGCGAAAGGTCATCTGCGTCTCGTCGAAATGCGACGCCGCGTGGAACAGGCAGACCAGCAACGCCGCGACGCCGCGCAAGGCCTGGATGGATTCGAAGGTTCCGCCATTGCGCGGGGCGCCTTGCGCCGGAATTGGGACAAGATGTACGTCAGGTCGCAACGGCATCCATTCCCCCCTGAGCTGAAAATAACGCCACGACCATAGCATTGCGCGCCGCGCGCGTCCGGCCGGGCAGGCATAGGCGCCCGGGAGATTGCGGCCTTGGTCAATGAAAACGCTTAATTAACCATGGCTTCAGGAAGCCGCGGCCAGGGCGGGCGGATCCTGCTGGTCCTGTCGCGCCACTTCGGCCATCACACGGGCAAAAAGGCTGCGCCGCGCCGCGAGGTCCATTTTCATGGTGGACTGGACAAGGCAGGCGAATTGATGCGGACCCAAGGCCGCGATGAAGGCGGCTTCCTCCTCCGGCGTTTCCGGTTCGTCTTCCCACAGGCAATGCACGGGCGAGGCGGGGTCGACGTAATGGCCCGCCGCCTCGACGCCGAGCGATTCAACGAACATGCCGTACATCGTGTACTCGGAGAAATGCGGCGTGCGCGCCAGGATCTTGCGCCAGTTCGCCCCGCCGACCTGTTCGATGCGCTCGATCATGCGGCGCACGATCGAACGGCGCCAGACGACGCAGGTGTTGATATAGTCCCCGGCGTCGATCGCGGCCTCATCGAGGCCGAGCAGGCCACAGGCGGCTTTGCGCCAGAGCCGGTGCGTCGCCAGCTCCGATTTCTGCGGTCGCCGGTAGAAACGCGCCTTGCCGTCCGCGCGCCCGAAGGCGCCCAGGGTCAGCGGCCGGATAAACGCCGTGTCGCTGTCGACATGCATGATGATTTCAGTCGGGCTGTCGGCGCAGGCGGCGATCTTCATGATCTGCTGCGCGATCCAGCCGCGAACAGGCGGCGTGAACGGGCTGAGATAGATGTTGCGCCGCGGCAGGCGCAACAAGTCGCGCAGCCGGGGCCTGGGCATGGGCAGCTTGACCAGCCAGCGGGGCAGCAGGTCGCGGTCCTGCGAGCCGAGGCTCCTGCGGCCGCCCGCCAGGGGAGCGAACAGGGCGAGGTCATGGGTTGGCGTGAACAGGCGGTGCGAGATCCCGGTCGGCGCGAAAGCGGTCGAAGCTTTCGCAAAGCAGGCTGCAGCAGTCGAAATCGCCGCTGTAGGACAGGGTGAGGATGCTCGCGTCGAGCTCGAAAGCGTTCTGGATCATTTCGCCCACTCCATTGGCGTGATGGCCGCAAAGGTCGATTCGACCGGCGCCGGACGCGAAAAACGTTCAGGATATTGCAGCATTTCCGTCACTTCCGCGATGTGGACGGCAAAGTCCGCATCGAGCCGGCACGCGCGGTTTTCCCGGATCGCCGCGGCGAGTTCCGCCGGCGCCCCGGGCGAAATCCATGGTCGGATCGCCGCGCTTGACCCGCATGGCGGGCTTGCGGACCATCGGCAGGCTTTTCGCGCCGCCGATCCCGTTGAATCGGCGCTCGAGGAAGCGCGCAATCCGTCCTTGCGAGACCGGACGAAGCTTGACCTCGCAGGCGTAGTCCCAGGGTTCGCGGATTTCGAGCGCGCCCTCCTCGCCGATCACCCGCAGACGATGGTCATAGGGGGCGACGATGGAATTGGTGATCCGCGCGACGACGCCGCCGTCGAACTCGAGCAGGCCGACGGAAAAATCCGGCGCCGGATCGGGCAGCGGCGGCTCGGTCTTCTTGTCGGCGACCATCACTGCGGAAAAGGCGGTGACGCGGCGCGCCGGGCCGAAAATCGCGCAAAGAACGGTCAGCACATAGCCGGCGTGCTCATAGGTGCAGCCGATCTCGAACTCGTGGCGCGCCGGCCAGGGACGGCCGCTGCGGCTGAGCCAGTTTCGATAGTCGGCCTTGTGGATCATGCCGTCGTCGAGTTCGGCGTAGACGAGGCGCGGCGCGCCGATTTTTCCGGCCCGCACCGCCGCCCAAAGGGTCTGGGCGCTTTCGCCGAGAATGTTGCACGGCGCCGCGGCGAGACGCAGGCCGAGCGAAGCCGCATGGGCGCGCAGCTCCACCGCTTCGGCGCGCGACATGGCCAGCGGCTTTTCCGAATAGACGTGCTTGCCGGCGTCGAGCGCGGCGCGCGTCACCGGCGCGTGATTATGCGGATCGGTGGCGTTGATGACGATCTGCGTCGCGGGATCTGCCAAAAGCGCGTCGAGCGACGCATAGGCCCGGTCGCCCCAGCAGGAGGCGAAGGCCGCCAGGCGCTGCGGGTCGCGGTCGTAGACGCCGACGAGGCGAAGCGCGTCCTTATGCAGAGGCAGGCATTTGCGATAGGAATCGGCGATATAGCCGCATCCGACCACCGCAACGCCAATGGGGTCCGTCATTTCTCGCCTTGAGCTTGCACCGTATTTCGGGCGCAGCCTAAGGCGTTCCGCTTAATTGCGGGTTACAGGAAATGCTTAGCCAAATGCGGCGCGCAGGCGGGCAAGCTGATCCTCGACCGGGCTCGCCACCGGCGCCGCCAGCGGCGCGTTGGGGTCCAGATAGAGCAATTGGTCGAGATGGATGATGCGCGCCTGCAAGCGCAGGGATTCGCAGACGAGGTCGCGCAGGGCCTGCGGCAATCTGGCGAAGATGTCCGGCGCGCGCGGCGCTGTCCTGCTGCGACAGCTTGACCTTGCGCTTTTCCATCGCGGCCTGGTCGAGGCGTCAGTTCGCCCTCGTTGACCGCGCTTTGCAGCAGGAGCCAGGAGGCGAGCTGCATCAGGCGTGTGGTCAGGCGCATGCTTTCCGCGCATAGGCCAGGGATTCAGTGCGCGCCAGGGCCTTGGCCTGTTCACGTCCGGGACCGTCGAGATAGGCCGCGGCCTCCTCGACCAGGGTCATGCCCTCGCGGAACATGGACTTGAAGGCGTCCGACGACGCAAGGCGCTCCGCGAAAGAAACCGGCGCGACGCTTTCGAAATTGATCGACTGACTCATGCGCCACCCCAAACAGCGCGCTCGACGCAACACGACTTGGCAATGCGGCCGCGGCCGCACGGCCAAGTCGCTGCAATCCCGACAATAGCGCCAATTCCTCGGCGGCGCTTGTTTAATGTTGTTTAACGTTAATGGGCGTCGGCGGCGCAAACCGGCGCATGCAACGCAAAAAGAGAGCCGCGAGGGGCGGCTCTGCAAGGATTTGCGACAGGGAGGCATCAGACATAGGCGAAAAGCGCCCAGTTCACGGCATGCGCGCGAACAGATCCGACCTTAACCCGACACAACGTTAAAATGCGGTTAAGGTAAACGCTCCGTTGCAGGCACAAAACGTTAGCTAAATCATTACGTTAGGTTAGGTCTTGAAAAACGAGGCCGCGGCCTGCAGGGAAGCGCTCTTGGCGGCGCGCGCCGCCTCCAGCCGCGCGATCTCCTCGGCGCAGGATATTTAATCCGCGCGCGTCAGTTCGTCGACCGAAGGGCGTCGAGCGGCTCGCCCGGGACATGCTGGGCCGGCGCCGGCTTTTTAGTTGCGAAAAACTCGTCCTCGTCCCTGCTCATGGCTTTTTCCGTTCCGGCGCTCCGGCTTCAGTCCGCCCGAAAGGGTTTAGCGCCGATATATTCTGGGGAAAAATTTGCGTTTGGCCGCTCTGGTCTTATATTTATGCAATTCCCGTCATGAATGGAAATTTGAGGCTGAGCCTCGGCCGGGCCGGAGCGCGCGAACGCGCGTCCGTCGGCGAAAGAGAAGAGATTCGAGGAGAAATCGATGAGCAACGCTCCGCTCATGCCCAAGGCCACCGCCATCTGGCTGGTGGAAAACACCTCCCTCACTTTCGATCAGATCGCGGAATTCTGCAAATTGCATCCGCTCGAAGTCAAGGGCATCGCCGACGGCGAAGTCGGCGCCGGCATCCGCGGCCATGACCCGATCACCTCGGGCCAGTTGACCCGCGAGGAAATCGAGAAAGCGCGAGAAGAACGGGTCCGCTACCAGCTCAAGCTCGCGGTGTCCAAGGTGCGCCTGCCGGAGGTCAAGCGCCATCGCGGCCCGCGCTATACGCCGCTGTCGCGCCGCCAGGACCGGCCCAACGCCATCCTCTGGCTGGTGCGCAACCATCCCGAGCTCAAGGACGCGCAGATCATGCGCCTCGCCGGCACCACCAAGACGACCATCGCCGCGATCCGCGACCGCACCCACTGGAATTCGGCCGCGCTGACGCCGATGGATCCGGTGACGCTCGGCCTCTGCTCGCAGATCGACCTTGATTTCGAAGTGCAGCGCTCGGCCAAGGATCGCCCCGCCGTCGTCGAGGATCACAGCCCGACGCTCATTCCGGCCGAAGAGACGACGCAGCCCTATTACCATCAGCCGACCTCGCAGGAGGAAGTTTTCGGGTCCAGCCCGAAGAAGGCGCCGGTCGAGGAAGAGGACGACATCGACGTCGATTCGGTCTTCTCCAAGCTCAAGGACTTCAAGACCAAGGAATAAATGGCCCGGCGCAACCCCGTCTTCGACGGGCTTTGGCCGAGCTGACGCGAGGGACAAGACTGGAAATGGCCGTCCGAATTCTGGGGATCGACCCCGGCCTGCGCCATACAGGCTGGGGCGTCATCGAAGCGGACGGCTCCCGGCTCGTCTATGTCGCCTCGGGCGCGGTCCATTCCCAGACGGGACAGAACCTGTCCGAGCGGTTGCGCATCTTGCACGAGGGCCTCGCGGCTGTGATCGCGGCCCACCGTCCTGACGAGGCGGCGGTGGAGGAGACCTTCGTCAACCGCGATCCTCAGTCCGCGCTGAAACTCGGCCATGCCAGGGGGATCGCGCTGGTCGTCCCGGCTCTGGCGGGGATCGAGGTCGCCGAATATGCCGCCAATCTGGTGAAGAAGACCGTGGTCGGCGCAGGACACGCCGAAAAGACGCAGAGTCGCCATGATGGTGAAGGTGCTGCTGCCGCGCAGCGAGGCGCTCACCGCCGACGCCGCCGACGCCCTGGCGGTGGCCATCTGCCACGCCCAGCATCGCGGCGCGCGCGCCATGGCCGCGCGGCTGGCGGGCAAGTAGCTATTCCTCTTTTGTTCGCGCTCACAGCAAATTCCGCTAGAGTGGCGCGGAAGCGAATCGGTCGCGCGGGCGGAAAATCATGATCGGTAAACTGAAGGGCGTGGTGGATAGCCTGCATGAGGATCATCTGATCCTCGACGTCCATGGCGTCGGCTATGTCGTCGCCTGCTCCACGCGCACGCTGCAAAGATTGCCCCGTGTCGGCGAGGCGGCGGCGCTCGCCATCGAGACGCAGGTGCGCGAGGACGCCATAAGGCTGTTCGGCTTTTTGTCCGACGCCGAGCGCGACTGGTTCCGCCTGCTGCAGAATGTGCAAGGCGTCGGTTCGAAGGTGGCGCTGGCCATTCTTTCCATCCTGCCGCCATCCGAACTGACTTCGGCCATCGCGCTGCAGGACAAGGCTTCCGTTTCGCGCGCGCCGGGCGTCGGTCCAAAACTCGCGGCGCGCATCGTCGCCGAATTGAAGGACAAGGCGGGAGCTTTCGGGACGGTCGACCCCGGCGCGATCCAGCTCGCCGGCGAAGACCCGGCGCCGGGCGGCTCGAGCGCCGCGCAGGAAGCGATTTCCGCCCTGGTCAATCTCGGCTACCAGCGCCCGCAAGCCGCCACCGCCATCGCCGCGAGCCTCAAGGCGCTGGGCGAGGGCGCGGAAACCAGCGCCTTGATCCGGCGGGGGCTGAAGGAATTGGCGACCGCGTGAATTTTGAGTCGTCATCCCCGCGCGCACGCGATTTTGGCGTTCTTGGCCTGTTCCTGCTAGCTTGCGCGCGATGGACTGCTTCGCTCCGCTCGCAATGACGGGGACGCGATGACAAGCGATGGAAAAACCAGGGAATGAGCCGCGTCATCACGCCCGAGAAAAAACGCGAGGATGACCTCGAAGCCTCGATCCGTCCGCTCACCCTGGCCGATTTCACCGGCCAGGAGGCGGCGCGGAAGAATCTGAAGGTCTTCATCGAGGCGGCGAAGGCGCGCAAGGACGCGCTCGACCATGTGCTGTTCGTCGGGCCGCCCGGCCTCGGAAAGACCACCCTGGCGCAGATCGTCGCGCGCGAACTCGGCGTGAATTTCCGCTCCACCTCCGGCCCGGTCATCGCCAAGGCCGGCGATCTCGCGGCGCAACTCACCAATCTGGAAGAGCGCGACGTGCTCTTCATCGACGAAATCCACCGCCTCAGCCCTTCGGTCGAGGAAATCCTCTATCCGGCGATGGAGGATTTCCAGCTCGACCTGATCATCGGCGAGGGCCCGGCGGCGCGGTCGGTGAAGATCGATCTGGCCAGGTTCACCCTGGTCGGCGCCACCACCCGCGCCGGTCTGCTGACGACGCCGCTGCGCGACCGGTTCGGCATCCCGATCCGGATGAATTTCTACACGGTCGAAGAATTGCAATCGATCGTGTCGCGCGGCGCGCGGGTGATGAACTGCCCGATGAGCGAGGACGGCGCCAATGAAATCGCCAAACGGGCGCGCGGCACGCCCCGCATCGCCGGCCGCCTGCTGCGCCGGGTCAGAGATTTCGCCCTGGTCGACGGCGACCCCGTTGTCACCCGCGCCGTCGCCGACAAGGCGCTGAAGCTGCTGGACGTCGATTCCATCGGGCTCGACCAGATGGACCGGCGCTATCTCGACATGCTCGCGCTCAATTTCGGCGGCGGACCCGTGGGGATCGAAACCATCGCCGCCGCCTTGTCGGAGCCGCGCGACGCCATCGAGGACATTATCGAGCCCTATTTGCTTCAACAGGGATTTTTGAACCGCACCCCGCGCGGGCGCGTGTTGACGCCGCAGGCGTTCAGGCATCTGGGGCTCGCCGCGCCGGCGCAGCGCCGCAGGGCGGGCTGTTTTCCGATGACGACGCGTGAGCGCGCGATGATGAGTCATTTTTTCCCGCAGCAACGGCCCCATCCAACGCCCTGCGGGCATTAATGAGCGGGGGGGGTAGCCCAATGCTAAGATTGCGTCGTAACGATAGCTGTGCAGCAGCGGGTTGCCCGAATCGTCAATCCGGCACAGGCTAAGGCCCCCAGAGCAGGGTGAGACACAATGGACACAATCACTCTTACCGAAATCATCCTCGCGATAGTGGGGATCGGAGCGACTATATATTATGGCGCAAAAACAGTAGCGAATAAGCATAAACAAAAACAAACCAACATCGGCAGTGGTATATCGATACAATCAGGCAGAGACACCCGGATTAATCGTAATGAATAGTCAAACTCAAAAAACAGCAGATTCTTCCACAGCCATTCAGAGCGGACGAGATACAAATTATTACCAAGGACTATCCCCCGCTGATTTAGCAACAATTATGGACCTTATTTCAAATCAAATCCCTAAATACGCGGCAATTGCCGCATAATTAGTTGAGTCTCGTTTAAAAGACTTTAAGGAAAATTTTATTAAGAAAATAGCAGCCGACGAACAAGCAACACGGGCTTTTCGCGATCCTGACTTCCAATACCTTATCGCAAGCGCCCAGCATACTTATGCGCGGTGTGGCGACGATCAAATAAGAGATACGCTTATCGACCTTGTGACGCGGCGCGCGAAGGAGACAGCGACGAGTCGTTTATCCCTAAGCCTAAACCGCGCGGTTGAGACATCTGCATTTCTGACAAAAAATGAATTTGCAGAGTTATCTTTGGTTTACTTACTTAAATACACACGCGACGACAAAGCCGCAACCCTTCAAGGCTTATGTGACTACATTAAGCGCCGGGTAATACCACTACTTGACGATGTTTCGACTCATAATTCATCATACTCATATATTGAGGCGAATTCGTGCGGATCAATATCGTTAAGCTGGACTGGCCTCTATGATATTATCATAGACGGTTATGGAGGCATTTTTACCAACGGCTTTTCGCGAGAGGAGCTAATAGCTGCACTCGACCAAAAAGCGTACCTAATCGCGGCTCCAAATTTGTTCATTCAATGCCTAAGCAAGCCTGAGCGCATTCAACCAAACGCTGTAAATAAGCTTGGTTTTGAAAAACTTGGTAACAGTCATGGAATGACCTTAGATGAGATAGCGAAAATATGGGCCTTAACTGCCCAAAATACCCCCGCACAAGCTGAGGTATTTTCGAAAATAGCTGCCATCATTCCCGAGTTTGATCGACTTAATAAGCTTTGGAGTGAAACTCCGCTAAGTCGTCTTTTCCTCACACCAGTTGGAATTGCGATTGCGCACGCTAACGCCGTCAGGCTTGTGAATTTTGATGCCGACCTCGCACTCTGGATTCAGTGATGCTCATACCTATCGGCCATCAATATTCTGGCGAGGCCGAAAGCACCCAATCCGCGAGAGACCGTCACCATGCCTCCACCGTGGTGGGTCGTCTATAAGGCCGAATGGTAAAATGTATGTCGGCAGCGACCTTGTCGATACCATCTCTTATTTCGGCAGCCCGGTCGGCGAAAAAACTGGCGCTCTTGGTCATCGGAGCAATCTAATATCGTTAGCCGCATAGCATTATGCGTTGGGCATATCGTGAGTCAAATATCAATGAAAACAGCGCACATATTCAAAATTCGCGTCTATTACGAGGACACCGATTTCTCCGGCCTTGTCTATCACGCCAATTACCTGCGCTTCATCGAGCGCGCCCGCACCGAGATGCTGCGCGAAAAGGACCTGCATCAGGGCGAGATCCACGCCGGCGAAAAGATGTTTTTCGTCGTCGCGCGCATGTCGCTGGAATTTTTGCGCCCCGCGCGAATGGACGATCTGCTGACGGTGGAGACAAGGCCAACGAAAATCACCGCCGCGACTCTCGAACTCGACCAGACCGTGCGGCGCGGCGACGAGACGCTTTTCACCGCCAGCGTGCTCATCGCGGCGCTCGTCAATGGCAGGCCCCGTCGGCTGCCCCGCGAAATCCGGGAAAAACTGTTTCCCGCCAGTGAGGCGAAGGGGCCGTCAGGGCGCTAGGAGCGAACGCGACGCCGGGCTGACACGAGGTTTTTCCATCGCGCCGCGCGCGATGGACGGTAAATAGTAACCCTCCGTTAACCATAAAACGGTCTTAACTGATGCGTGGGCGCCACAGCGCCGGGTTTTCTGTGCCTTAGGCCGCACAATTGACCGATTTGCCGGGCAGATGCTGTTCACGCCCGCGTAAAAGAGGCGCCGCTCGAGATTTGCAAGGATTGCATGAATGAATGAAATCGCCGCCACGCCGCTCGCCGCCGCCGCGACCGAGGGCTCCGTTTTCGCCATGTTCCTCAGCGCCAGCATTGTCGTCAAATTCGTGATGATCGGCCTGTTGTCCGCCTCGGTGTGGTGCTGGGCGATCATCATCAACAAGACCATGCTGATCCGCCGGGCGCGCGCCGCCATGGACGAGTTCGAAGGCGTGTTCTGGTCGGGCAATTCGCTGGAAGACCTTTATCAATCGCTGTCCGCCCGGCCGACCATGGCCACGGCGTCGCTGTTCATCGCCGCCATGCGCGAGTGGAAACGCTCCTTCCAGAACGCCGGCGCCTCGTTCATGGGCCTGCAGGCGCGCATCGAGAAAGTGCTCGACGTCTCGATCGCCCGCGAGGTGGAAAAGCTCGAAGCCAATCTGCTGGTGCTCGCCACCACCGCCTCCTGCGCTCCGTTCATCGGGCTGTTCGGCACGGTCTGGGGCATCATGACCTCGTTCCGCTCCATCGCCGCCTCGAAGAACACGTCGCTCGCGGTGGTCGCGCCCGGCATCGCGGAAGCCCTGTTCGCCACGGCCATCGGCTTGTTCGCCGCCATTCCCGCGCTGATCGCCTACAACAAGCTCTCCGGCGACGTCGCCAAGTCGCAGGCGCGGATGGAGAGCTTCGCGGACGAATTCTCCGCCATCCTCTCCCGCCAGATCGACCAGCACGCCGGCTCCAACCGCAACGCCGCCTAGGCGAAACCGCGGTCCAAGATTTTGTCTTTTCCGCATGTTCCTATCCGAGAACCGGACCCACTTTTCGGGAATATGCGACAAGGAGATTTTCCATGGGAATGTCCGTTTCCGCCGGCGGAAAAGGCGGTCGTCGCAGGCGCGGCGTGCCGCGCTACGGCGCCATGGCCGACATCAACATGACGCCCTTCATCGACGTGATGCTGGTGCTTTTGATCATCTTCATGGTCGCCGCGCCCCTGCTCTCGTCCGGCGTGCCGATCGACCTGCCCTCCACCAAGGCGGGCGAGCTGAATATCGACAAGAAGCCGATCGCCGTCGCCATCGACGAACACGGCGACATCTTCCTGATGGACCAGAAGATCGACGCCGCCGCGCTGGTCGACGGCGTCAAGGCGCAAGCCAAGCAAGACGTGGACGAGCGCGTCTATGTGCGCGCCGACAAGTCCGTGAACTATGGCCGCGTCGCGGAAGTCATGTCCGACCTTACGGCCGCGGGTTTCAGGAAAGTCGCCCTGGTGACCACGCAGGAAAAGAAATAAGGCGCTAGATCGAGGTTGACGAGGCGGTGAGAATTTCGCGATCCGAACCGGGTTATGCGCTCTCGGCGGCAGTCCATTTCGGACTGCTGGCCGCGATGCTCGTCGCCTTTTCGCATCAGCCGAAATTCGAGGACGCGCAGGAAGCCGTGCCGGTCGAGACGATCAGCGAAAACCAGCTCCACGAGATCATGAAGGGCGTGAAGAGCGAGAAGAAGGTCGCCGACAAGCCGAGGGTCGATAAGGTGGCGGACAAGACGGAGCAGAAGCCGACCCCGCCGACGCCGGAGGCCAAGCGTGACGTCCCGACGCCGCCCTCGCCGATGAAGAAATTACCCGATCCCTCCGAGGCCGAAGACAAGCCGACCCCGCCGACGCCAACTCCGCCGCCGCGCCCGGTTCCCACGCCGCCGGTGAAGCCGCCGCCGCAGGAGGCCAAGGAAGAGCCGGAAGACAAGGACGCCGAGCCGATCAAGCCTCCGACCAAGCCGAAACCGCCGGAGAAGAAGGTCGAGAAGCCCGAGCCGCCCAGGCCTCCCGAGAAGCCGGCGCCCAAGGCGCCGAAGCTCGACGAGGTCGCCAAGCTCCTGTCCCAAAGCAAGGACACGCCGGCGTCCAAGCCGAAATCCGGCCAGGAGAGCCATGAGCGGCCTACGCCCAATCTCGCCGAAATCTCGAAGCTGCTGAGCCATGAAGCGCCGAAGGCGACGGTGTCGACGGGCCGGCAGTTGAGCAGGGTGGCCTCCCTCGGCGCGCCCACCGCCACCGGCGCGCACATGTCGCCGTCGCTGTCCAATGCCCTCAACGGGATTTTGCAGGAGCAGTACAAGGCGTGCTGGAGCTATCTCGGCCTGTCGAACGGACCAAAATATGTCCCGAGGATCCGGGTGTTCTACCGGCCCGACGGCTCGCTCGACGGCCAGCCGACACTGACCAATCCGACCTCCGATCCGACCTCTCGTTCCCTGGCCGATAGCGCCCTGCGCGCGGTCCGGCGCTGCAATCCGCTGAAAATCCCGGCCCAGCTTCCAGCCCTATTACGAGCAGTGGAAGGATTGGCTGGTCAATTTCGACCCCGAGGATATGAACTAGTTCTGTCACGCGCCTCCGCCAACACGCTTCGCGGAAGAATCCAGGAAATCAAAGATGCCTTTCGTCCCCACCCGCCGCACCGCCGCCGCCATGCTCGGCGGCCTCGCCCTCAGCCCCCTGCTCGGCCGCGCCTCGTTCGGCCAGCGCACCCTCGAAGTGCATGGCGGCGGCGAGTTCAAGCCGATCAATGTCGCGATGACCCCTTTCGCCGGCGATGGCGGACCGGGCCTGACCTCGATCGTCATCAATAATTTCAAGCGTTCGGTGTTCATCGCCCCGGTCGACGGCGGCGGCGGGCGCGATCAATCCCGACGTCGCGCCCGACATGGCGGCATTCAGGGACGTCAACGCGCAATATGTCGTCACCGGCCGCTCGGGACGCGGCGACGGCCGGATGAAGACGGAATTCCGCCTGTGGGACGTCGCCACCGGCGCGCAGGCGGCGGGCCAGCAATATGTCACCGATCCCAATAATTCCGGCGGGTCGCCCATATCGTCTCGGACGCGATCTTCAGCAAGGTGACGGGCGAGAAAGGGCTTCTTCGACACCCGCGTCGCCTTCGTCGACGAGACCGGCCCGCGCGAGAATCGCCGCAAGCGCCTGGCGATCATGGACCAGGACGGCGCCAATGTGCGCTATCTCACCCATGGCGACGATCTGGTGGTGACGCCGCGCTTTTCGCCCAGTTCGCAGGAGCTGACCTACATGGCCTTCGGCTCCGAAGACCCCAAGGTGCTGCTGCTCAATATCGACACCGGCCAGCGCGAAGTGGTCGGCAATTTCCCCGGCATGACGTTCTCGCCGCGCTTTTCGCCCGACGGCCAGCGCGTGGTCATGTCGCTGGAGCAGAGCGGGGCCGCCAATATCTATTCGATGGACCTGCGCTCGCGCACCACGACGCGGCTGACCAACTCCTCGGCCATCGACACCTCGCCGTCCTATTCGCCGGACGGTTCGCGCATCGTGTTCGAATCCGATCGCGGCGGCACCCAGCAGATCTACGTGATGGGCGGCGAGCGGCGGCGGCGCCAACCGCATCTCCTTCGGTGAGGGACGCTATTCGACTCCGGTCTGGTCGCCCAAGGGCGATTACATCGCCTTCACCAAGCAGGGCGTCGGCCAATTTCGCCATCGGCATGATGAAGCCGGACGGATCGGGCGAACGCATCCTGACCGAGGGCTTCCACAATGAGGGGCCGACCTGGGCCCCCAACGGGCTCTTTCGTGATGTTTTTCCGCAATGGCGGCGGCGGCGCGAAATCTTCATGGTCGATATTTTCGGTCGCGGCGAATTTCCGGTGCCGACGCCCTCCTATCGCCTCAGACCCCTCATGGAGCCCGCTGCTGGGCTAAGGGGCGGCGCGCCTTGCGTGCGATTGCCAAAAAAGAGCCACGACGATCACGAAATCGCGATCTTTGCCGCATTCTGGCCATGAAGGATCTGTTAACCATCGCGCCAATCGGGGCGAGTCGCGCAGCTTTGCAACCCTTCGATAAGGTTACGAGAACCTTCGCTTAACAATCGCAGACTAGGACTGACAGACACAACCGGCCGTCAGTCAAAGGAGCGCTCCCGGATGAAAATTTTTGGCTCGATGCATGGACTGAAATTCGCCGCCGTCCTCGCGGCGGCGCTGGCGCTGGGCGCCTGCGCCAAGAATCCGACCGACATGGGCGCGCTCGACAGGCGCGGCGCGCGGCGCCGGTGGGCTGCGGCGCAGGCGCGCGCCGGCTCGCAGCAGGATTTCGTCGTCAATGTCGGCGACCGCGTGTTTTTCGACAGCGATTCCACCGAATTGAACGCCACCGCCCAGGCCACGCTCGACAAGCAGGCGCGCTGGCTCAACCAGTACGGCAATTACGCCTTCACCGTCGAAGGCCATGCCGACGAGCGCGGCACGCGCGAATATAATTTCGCTCTGGGCGCCCGCCGCGCCGAAGCCGCCAAGAACTACCTCGTCTCCCGCGGCGTCGCCGCCTCGCGCATCAAGACGATTTCCTACGGCAAGGAACGGCCCGTCGCGGTCTGCGACGATATTTCCTGCTGGTCGCAGAATCGCCGCGCCGTCACCGTCCTCAAGGGCGGCCAGAGCTGACGCCACGCGCCGGCGCATGATCGGGAACGCCGCGCGGGCATGCGCCGGAGTTTTCTTATGATCGCGGCCCGAAAACGCCTTGGCCGCCACTTTTTGAACTTATCGCGGCGCCACATATGCTAAACCTGTCGCGAATTATCGCGATTCTTGCGGAGGCTGGGGAAGGCATGCCATTCGTTCGGCAGGACGGAATTTCGTTGCAGAAATTGCGCAAATCCTTGCAGAGAAGTTTTTTCGTGGCGACGGCCTTTTCGGCGCTCGCCGGCGCGCCCCTCGCGCAGGCGCAGAACCTATGCCCAAAACCTTGCCCAGAATTACGACCGCCCGCCGGCCGATGTCGAAGAGCAGGGCTATGGCCGCGCGGCGGCGACACTTCCGCCATGCTGCGGTGGATCGGCTGGAAAACCAGGTCCGCTCGCTGAATGGCCAGGTCGAGCAATTGCAGTTCCAGGACAAGAAGCTGGAAGACCAGTTGCGCAAGTTCCAGATGGACGTGGATTCCAGCGTTCCAGGACAGCGCCGCGGATGGCGCGGACGGCCCGACCCCGCAGCGGCGCAGCAGAACTCCGACTCCGAATCCGAGGTTGGCGGCGCGCCGCAGCAGGCGGCGCAAAGCCTGCCGCCGGCGGTCGCCCGGCCCCGGTCGGCGTCGATGGCCGCCGCCACGACGCGTTCGACCCCGACGCCCTGCCGGCGGCGCGCAGGCGCGCCGCGTGACCCTCGGCTCGCCCGACTCGGCGAGCAAGCCCGTGGCGCGGTCGGCGGAGTCGCGCCGCGATCCGAACGGCCCGCTCGATCTCACCCCGCCCGGCCTGCGCGGCCAGACGGCCGCAGCGAGCGCGCCCGTCGCCGGCGGCGGCGCGCCGCTTGGAGCCCGATCGGCCGCGCCCCCGGCGGCCCTGCCGCCGGCCGATCCGGTCAAGGCCGAATATGAGGCGGCGGCGGAACAGTTGAAATCCCAGCATTACGACGCGGCGCAGCAGGGCTTTGCCGCCTTCGTGCAGAAAAATCCGCATAGCCGCCTGATCGCGCCCGCGATCTATCATCTCGGCGAGAGCTATCTATTATCAGAACCGCCATCGCGAGGCGGCCGAGCAGTTCCTGAAGATCGCCACGGATTATCTCGAAGAGTTCGGTCGCGCCCGACGCCATGATCAAGCTCGGCGTGTCGCTCAACGCCATGGGCGCCAAGGAGCAGGCCTGCGCCTTCTTCTCCGAATTGCCGCGCAAATATCCCAACGCCTCGGCGGCGGAAAAAACGGCCGCGGCGCGCGAGGCGAAAAAGGCCTCTTGCTGAAGAAATCGCGTCAGACGAATCGCTTGACGCCGGCCGGCTGTTCGCCGGATTTGAGAACGCTCTCCGGCCTGTTGCTGGCCGTGTCCGGCGGCCCGGATTCCCTCGCGCTGATGCGTCTCGCAGCGCGACTGGCGCGAAACTTCGGCTGGAACAGTTCCGCTCTCCGTCGCCACGGTCGATCACGGCCTGCGCGACAACTCCGCCGCGGAGGCGCGGCAAGGTCGGCGCATGGGCCGCGGACGCTGGGCCTGCCCCACGCGATCCTCCTCTGGCGCGGCGACAAGCCGAAGCGCGCCATTCAGGAAAAAGCCCGCGAGGCGCGATACGCCCTGCTTTTCGCCCACGCGAAAGCCGTCGGCGCGGAGGCCGTGGCGACGGCCCATCACGCCGACGACCAATGGGAGACGATTGCTGTTCCGTCTGGCGCGCGGCAGCGGCGTCGGCGGCCTCGCCGGCATGGCGCGCGACCAGATCCTTCCCGCGAGGGATCGCGGTGATCCGGCCGCTGCTCGGCCTGCCGAAACAGGCCCTGGTCGATTTTTGCCACGCGCGGGGCCAGGACTTCTTCGACGATCCGTCCAATTCCCATCCAGCCTTCGCGCGGACGCGGCTGCGCGCCCTCAGCCGTCGCTGGCCGACCTGGGTTTCGCCGCGCAAAAGCGGCCAAATTGGCCGAACGCGCCAAAAAAGCCGAGGCGGCAATCGAGTGGGCAGGACAAGAAATCTTCCAGCGCACATTTTCGCCTGAAAATGATGTTTACCATCTTGGCGTATCTGGAGAACGCGCCGCTGCGCCGCGCTGGAACGTTTTTTGAAACTGGCGCTTGAACGCGCCGCCGGCCGGCCCGCCGCAACGCCTCGACCGCCTGGAAACCCTGGCGGAAAACATCGCTAGGCCTTGAAAAATGGCGAAAATCTGCGCGCCACGCTCGGCGGTTGCATCGTTGTCCTGAACCGGGACAAGTTGAAGCTGACTTTAAGCGCGAGGAAAACCCGCGAAATCGCGGCCGGAAAAGCGATGCGTAAATTACGCGTAAATCATTACGCCGGCCTTCACTTGGCAAGCCATGTTCGGACGCCTACATTGACTGAAGACGATGCGACCGGCGCGCGGCACAACCGACCGGAAAGGCTCAGCAGGAAAAAATGAATCCGAACTTTCGCAATTTTGCACTCTGGGTCATCATCGTCCTTCTGGTCGTGGCGCTTGTCGTGCTGTTCCAGAATCCGGGCGAGCGCGCGCCGACCCAGGAGATCAATTTCAGCCAGTTGCTGACCGAAGTCGATACCGGGCCACATCAAGGAAGTGACCATCGCGGGCTCGGAGATCACCGGCCATTACACCGACGGCAAGGCCTTCTCGATCTATGCGCCGAACGACCCCAATCTGGTGAGCACGCTCAACAAGAAGGGCGTCCAGATCACGGCGCGGCCGCCGTCCGACGGCAATAACTGGCTGGTGACCCTGCTGGTCAACGGTCTGCCGCTGATCGCCTTCGTCGGCATGTGGATCTTCCTCTCCCGGCAGATGCAGGGCGCCGGCGGCAAGGCGATGGGTTTCGGCAAGTCCAAGGCCAAACTGCTGACCGAGGCGCATGGCCGCGTCACCTTCGAGGATGTCGCGGGCGTCGACGAGGCCAAGGAAGATCTGCAGGAGATCGTCGAATTCCTGCGCGATCCGCAGAAATTCCAGCGGCTCGGCGGACGCATTCCGCGCGGCGTGCTGCTGGTCGGACCGCCCGGCACCGGCAAGACGCTGCTCGCCCGCGCCATCGCCGGCGAGGCCAACGTGCCCTTCTTCACCATTTCCGGCTCGGATTTCGTCGAAATGTTCGTCGGCGTCGGCGCCAGCCGCGTCCGCGACATGTTCGAGCAGGCCAAGAAGAACGCGCCCTGCATCATCTTCATCGACGAAATCGACGCGGTCGGACGCCATCGCGGCGCCGGCCTCGGCGGCGGCAATGACGAGCGCGAGCAGACCCTGAACCAGCTGCTGGTCGAGATGGACGGTTTCGAGGCCAATGAGGGCATCATCCTCATCGCCGCGACCAACCGCCCCGACGTGCTCGATCCCGCCCTGCTGCGTCCCGGCCGTTTCGACCGCCAGATCGTCGTGCCCAATCCCGACGTCGATCGGCCGCGAGAAGATCCTCAAGGTGCATGCGCGCAAGGTGCCGCTGTCGCCTGACGTCGACCTGAAGGTCGTCGCGCGCGGCACGCCGGGCTTTTCCGGCGCGGACCTGATGAACCTCGTCAACGAGGCGGCGCTGATGGCGGCGCGGCGCGGCAAGCGCGTCGTCACCAAGGACGAATTCGAGGACGCCAAGGACAAGATCATGATGGGCGCCGAGCGCCGCACCATGGTCATGACCGAGCAGGAAAAAATGCTCACCGCCTATCACGAGGGCGGCCACGCCATCGTCGCGCTCAACGTTCGCGGCGACCGATCCCGTCCACAAGGCGACGATCATCCCGCGCGGCCGCGCGCTCGGCATGGTCATGCAGCTGCCGGAACGCGACAAGCTGTCGATGAGCTATGAGCAGATGACCTCGCGCCTCGCCATCCTGATGGGCGGCCGCGTCTCCGAGGAAATCATCTTCGGCAAGGACAAGGTCACCTCCGGCGCGCAGAGCGACATCGAGCAGGCGACCAAACTCGCCCGCGCCATGGTCACGCGCTGGGGCTTTTCCGACGAACTCGGCACGGTCATGTATGGCGAGAACCAGGAAGAAGTCTTCCTCGGCTATTCGATGGGCCGCCAGCAGAATATTTCCGAAAACACCTCGCAGAAGATCGACAGCGAAGTGCGGCGCCTGGTGGAAATGGGCCAGTCTGAGGCGCGGCGCATCATCACCGAGAAGCGCCAGGATCTGGAGACGCTCGCCAAGGGGCTGCTGGAATACGAGACCCTGACCGGCGACGAAATCCGCGGCCTGCTGAACGGCATCCAGCCGGTGCGCGCGACGGACGACGACACGCCGGCCAATCCGCGCCGGTCGCCGATGCCCGCCGCCGGCAAGCCGACCTGGAGCGGACCCGACGCTGACGGCCTGACCCCCGCGCCGCAAGCCTGATAAAGAATTCCGCGTGATTTCAAGACGGCGTAGAGTTCCGATCCGATAAATCGGATCGGAGCTCATACGCATTTTCGCCTTAGGCGTTGGCTTCACGCGAACCGGTTTCCACTTCGCTTGCGAACGCTTCCGGTAAGCCGCCTTTTTCACGTTCGAACATTAAACCTGTTTAATAATTGTGAACGCGAACGTGGCGGAAACACGCTATATTCGAACCAGAACAGAGGGCGTGTAATTCTCGCCCACCGCCGGAGAATCTATTCCCGATGAGTCGCAAATTTTTTGGCACCGACGGCATTCGTGGCCTCGCCAATAAGGTGATCACGCCGGATCTGGCGATGAAGGTCGGCCAGGCCGCCGGCCTCGATTTTCCAGAATGGCGACTACCGCCATCGCGTGGTGATCGGCAAGGATACGCGGCTTTCCGGCTACATGATCGAATACGCGCTGGTCGCCGGCTTTACTTCGGTCGGCATGGACGTGCTGATGCTCGGCCCGATGCCGACGCCGGCCATCGCCATGCTCACCCGCTCCATGCGCGCCGATCTCGGCGTGATGATCTCCGCCTCGCACAACCTGTTCGAGGACAATGGCATCAAACTGTTCGGCCCGCAGGGTTTCAAGCTCTCCGACGAGGTCGAGCGCCAGATCGAGGCCCTGATCGAGTCCGACCTATCTTCGCGGCTGGCGAAGCCCCACGCGCTCGGCCGGGCGCGCCGCGTCGATGACGTGCGCGCCCGCTATGTCGAATTCGCCAAGCACACCCTGCCGCGCAACATGTCCTTCGAGGGCATGCGCGTGGTCGTCGATTGCGCCAATGGCGCGGCCTACAAGGTCGCCCCGGAAGCCCTGTGGGAACTGGGCGCGGAAGTTATTTCGCTCGGCGTCGAGCCTGACGGCATGAACATCAACCGCGACGTCGGCTCGACCTCGCCCGGCGGCCCTGTCGCGCAAGAGTGCGCGAGCTGCGCGCCGACATCGGCATTGCGCTCGACGGCGACGCCGACAGGGTGCTGATCGTCGACGAACATGGCCATCTCGTCGATGGCGACCAACTGATGGCCGTGGTGGCGCAGGACTGGCATCAGGACGGACGCCTGTCGCAGCCGGGCATCGTCGCCACCGTCATGTCCAATCTCGGCCTGGAGCGCTATCTGTCCAGCATCGGCCTGTCGCTCGCCCGCACCCCGGTCGGCGACCGCTATGTGCTCGAACACATGCGCCAGCACGGCTATAATGTCGGCGGCGAACAGTCCGGCCACATGATCCTCTCGGATTATTGCACCACCGGCGACGGCCTCGTCGCCGCCATGCAGGTGATGGCGGTGGTCAAGCGGCGCGGAAAGCCGGTCAGCGAAGTCTGCCACGCCTTCGACCCGCTGCCGCAGATCCTCAAGAACGTGCGCTTCAAGGGCGGCAAGCCGCTGGAAAAGATCGAGGTTTCCAAGGCGATCGAAGCGGCCAAGGCAAGGCTCGGCGCGGAAGGCCGGCTGGTCATCCGTCCCTCCGGCACCGAACCCGTTATCCGCGTGATGGCGGAAGGCGACGACCGCCAATTGGTCGAGCAGGTCGTCGACGAATCTGCGAGGCGGTCGCCGCGGCGGCGTAATTGTTCATGGATTTTAGGGACGCAGAAACCATAAGAGAGGTCTCGCCTAAAACGTGAACATTGTTCATTGAACAATGTTCAGTTTCTGCGATAGTCCTGGAGATGCGCCGCGGACGTGGCGCCGCTACAGACCGAGGCCTCCCATGCGCCAGTCGCAAATTCCCCTGATCGAAATTCCTCGCGGACACGAACCGGCCCTCGCTACGCTGCACGCCGAACCCGAGCGCATGGCGCTCATTCTCGCCTCCGCCCGCAAGACTTACACGCCTCTGGGCATGCGGGTGGCCGACGACCTGTCGCGCGCCTGGGCGCAAAAAATCGACACCCCCTATGGCGCGGCAGTGGAAGCGGTCGACGCCGCGATGGCGCAACGCGGCGCCTGGCTGCTCAATCATTCCTATGAATGGGGCTGCACCTCGGGCGCGGTCGCCGACGACACGCTCGGCGGCGCGACTCTTCTGCGAACCCTCGACTGGCCTTTCGACGGATTGGGCCGGGCGCTGGTCGCCACGCGCTGCACAGGCCCGGCCGGCGACTATGTCAGCCTGACCTGGCCAGGATTTGCCGGGGTGCTCACGGCTTCGGCGCCGGGGCGCTTCGCCGCCTCGATCAACCAGCCGCCCTTGCCGGCGCCCTGGGGCAAAGCCATCGGCTGGCCCGTGGCGCGCTATCGCGTCAGCCGCGCCAAGGGCCTGCCGCCCACCCATCTGCTGCGGCTGGCTTTCGAGACTTGCAAGACGTTCAAGGAGGCCGTCGAGATGATCCGCGCCACGCCCATCTGCATCCCCGCGATCTTCACCCTGGCCGGCGTCAATCCCGGCGAGGCCGTCACCATCGAGCGGACGGAACGCCAGTCCTTCCTGGCGCCCGAACCCGTCGCCGCCAACCATTGGGCTGCCGACCCGGGCCCCAAGGGGCGTCCTCGCGACCGGACCAGCCACGCCCGTCGCGCCGCCATGAACGAGCTTCGCCGCCAGCAGCCCGACTGGTCGCTCGATTGGCTGCGTTCGCCCATACTCGTCGGCGACACCCGCCTCGTCATGATGGCCAATCCCGCCAGCGGCCGCCTCGTCGCCCAGGGTTTCGAGAAGACCGGCGCCGTCACCAGCAAACTTGAAATCAATGATCAGGCCGCCCGCAAAGCCTCGACCAGCCTGGCGAAATCCTTCGGGAGCTCGCTTTCGAACAGCAGCTCCTCGCGCGTCACCGGATGCTGGAAGCCCAGCGCGCGGGCGTGCAGGGCCTGGCGGTTCAGCGCCGTCAGCGCGGCCTGCGCCACTTCCGGCAATAGCTTCGCCTTGGTCTTGAAGCCGCCGCCATAGGTGCGGTCGCCAAGCAAGGGATGGCCGATATGGGCGAGATGCACGCGAATCTGATGCGTGCGTCCGGTCTCCAGCTGGCAGGCGATCAGGCTCGCCACCGGCTTGCCGTCCTTGTCGGCGCCGAATTTTTCCAGAAGCCGCCAATGGGTGATGGCCTCGCGGCCCTTTTCCTCCGAGACCACCGCCATTTTGTCGCGCTGGATGGCGTGGCGGCCCAGCGGCGCGTCGATCACCCCGGCCTGCCGGTCGGGCGCGCCCCAGACCAGGGCGAGATATTCGCGGGTCAGCGACAACTTGCGGCCGTGATCGGCAAAGAGGCGCGACAGCCCATGATGGGCCTTGTCGGTCTTGGCGACGACCAGCAGGCCCGAGGTGTCCTTGTCCAGCCGATGCACGATGCCCGGCCGCTTCACCCCGCCAATACCCGAGAGACTGTCGCCGCAATGGGCGATCAGCGCGTTGACCAGGGTGCCCGTCTCGTTCCCGGCGCCGGGATGCACGACCAGGCCGGCCGGCTTGTCGAGAATGACCAGCAACTCGTCCTCGAAGACGATGTCGAGCGGAATGACCTCGCCCATCGGCAAGGCCGGCGCCGCCGGGGGCACGTCGATCTCGATCTTCTGTCCCGCGCGCAATTTCGTCTTGGCCTGCGGCGCTGGGGCGCCGTCGAGCCGCACATGGCCCGATGCGATCAGCGC
This sequence comes from uncultured Alphaproteobacteria bacterium, assembly GCA_963710275.1. Classification (GTDB taxonomy): domain Bacteria; phylum Pseudomonadota; class Alphaproteobacteria; order Rhizobiales; family Beijerinckiaceae; genus Rhodoblastus. The sequence goes on from CAVPZS010000005.1 coordinate 185,728, forward strand.
CTGGATGCGGGTGCGCGAAAGATTTTCGGCGACGGTTTCCGGCCGGGCGCCGAGGAACTGGTCGAGCCTCTGGCCGATCCCGGCCTCGTCGACCTCGATATGGATTTGCAATGTCATGCGGCCTGATAGCACGGCGCGGCAAAAAAAGGTAAAGCCGGTGGATGAAAGAAAAATCAAAGAAGTCCGCTGTCGTCATCGGCGCCGGCCCCGCAGGCCTGATGGCCGCCGAGCAATTGGCGCAAGCCGGCCTCGCCGTGACCGTCTACGAGCGCATGGCGAATCCGGCGCGAAAGTTTCTGCTGGCCGGACGCGGCGGCCTCAACCTCACCCATTCCGAGGATTTCACCAAATTTCTCGCCCGCTATGGCGCATCGGCGGAAAGGTTGAAGCCTTTTCTCGAAGCCTTCGGCCCGCAACAGCTGCGCGACTGGTGCGCCGGCCTTGGCCAGGACACCTTTATCGGCTCCAGCGGCCGTGTGTTTCCGCGCGCGATGAAGGCGTCGCCGCTGCTGCGCGCCTGGCTGCGCGCTCTCGCCGAGCTCTCCGTGCAGTTTCGCCCGCGCCATGCGTTTCGCGGCTTTGAACAGGGCGCGGCGCTGTTCGACGCCCCTGAGGGACCGACAAAGATCGAGGCCGATGTTTTCGTGCTGGCGCTCGGCGGCGCCTCGTGGCCGCGCCTCGGCGCCAATGGCGACTGGGTTTCTTCGCTCGCGGCTGCGGGGATTGAATCCAGCCCGTTGCGCCCGGCCAATTGCGGCGTGCTCGTCGACTGGTCGGACTTTTTCCGCGAAAAATTCCATGGCGAGCCGCTGAAGAACATCGCCCTGCGTTTCGGCGAACATTCGGCCAAGGGCGAAGCCGTCATCGTCCGGCGCGGGCTGGAGGGCGGCGCCGTCTATGCGCTGTCCGGCGCGATTCGCGACGCCATCGCCTCCGGCGCGGAGGCGATGCTCCAAATCGACCTGCGGCCCGATTTTTCCGAGCAGGATATTCTGCGCCGCCTGTCGCGCCCGCGCGGCAAAACGAGCCTCTCCAATTACCTGCGGAAAATCTGGGGTTGAGCCCGCTCGCCGTCGCGCTGCTGCGCGAAAGGGGCCGCTCGCCGGAAGAAGCCGCGGCGCTCGCGCGCCTGATCAAGTCCGCCCCGCTGAAGGTCGTCGGCGTGGGCGGGCTCGAGCGCGCCATTTCCACCGCCGGCGGGATCATCTGGGACGCCTGGACGAGCAATTGATGGCCCGCAGCATGCCCGGCCTGTTCGTCGCCGGCGAAATGCTCGACTGGGAGGCGCCGACCGGGGGCTATCTCCTGACCGCATGTTTCGCCACCGGCCGCGCGGCGGGGCTGGCGGCGGCGGAATGGGCGAATGAGGGTCAAACGTAGGGCGGTGACGGCAAACGGCTCGTTGGAGACATCTGGTAGCCGGGGGCAATTCACCATCATGGTGCTATGTGGAGCGAAGCAATGACGGCATAGGCGCTGGGCCAAGGCGACGACGTTTCGTCCTCGCGCGCAAGTCCGCTGTCCGGCGATCAATGGTAAGGCTGGGAAGCCGCGACCTTTCGTCTCGCTTGACCGTTCCGTGACACAGGCGTAATCGCCCTCTCGGGTCATCTCGCCCCAACGCGAGGCGCCCATCTGGGAGGATGGATATGTCGAAACCCGTTTCTTTGCCGCAAAATCCGAATTTTTCTTCCGGCCCCTGCGCCAAGCGCCCCGGCTGGTCGCTCCAGGCCCTCAACGACGCGCCGCTCGGCCGCTCGCATCGCGCCAAGGTCGGCAAGGCGAAGCTGAAGCTCGCCATCGACCTCACCCGCGAAGTTCTTGCAGGTCCCCGCCGATTATCGCATCGGCATCGTGCCCGCCTCCGACACCGGCGCGGTGGAAATGGCGATGTGGTCGCTGCTCGGCCCGCGCGGCGTCGACGTGCTCGCCTGGGAAAGCTTTGGCGAGGGCTGGGTCACCGACATCGTCAAGCAGTTGAAGCTGAAGGACGCGCGCGTCCTCAAGGCCGGCTATGGCGAGATCGCCGATCTCGCCTCCGTCAATTTCGACAATGACGTCGATCTTCACCTGGAACGGCACCACCTCGGGCGTGCGCGTGCCCAACGGCGACTGGATTGCCGCCGACCGCAAGGGCCTGACCATCTGCGACGCCACCTCCGCCGCCTTCGCGCAGAAGCTCGACTGGGCCAAGCTCGATGTCGTCACCTTCTCCTGGCAGAAGGTGCTGGGCGGCGAGGCCGCGCATGGCATGCTGATCCTCGCCCCCGCGCCGTGGAGCGGCTGGAAAGCTACTCCCCCGCCTGGCCGCATGCCGAAAATCTTCCGCATGACCAAGGGCGGCAAGCTGATCGAAGGCATCTTCGAAGGCGAGACCATCAACACGCCGTCCATGCTCTGCGTCGAGGATTATCTCGACGCCCTCAACTGGGCGAAGAGCATCGGCGGCCTCGACGGGCTGATCGCCCGCGCCGACGCCAACACCAAGGTGCTGGCCGACTGGGTCGCCAAATGCGGCTGGGCGGACTTCCTGGCCAAGGACGAGGCGATCCGCTCCAACACCTCCGTCTGCCTCAAGATGATCGATCCCGCGATCGCCGCCCTGCCCGCCGAGGCCCAGGCGGCCTTCGCGAAGAAGCTGGCCTCGCTGCTCGAGAAGGAAAAGGCCGGCCTACGACATCGGCGGCTATCGCGACGCCCCTCCGGGCCTGCGCATCTGGTGCGGCGCGACGGTGGAAGCGGCCGATGTCGAGGCCCTGACGCCCTGGCTCGACTGGGCCTTCGCGACCGCCAAGGCCGAACTGGTCGGCGCTGATCCCGAACTCCGTCGTTGCAGGACGTAGCGACGCGGCATCCATCCCGCCCAAGCGCATGGACGGATTCTTCGCTCGCTCGCAATGCGCATTCCGATGTAAAGATCCACATTCCCGGAGGATTGCCATGGCTCCCCGCGTTCTCATTTCCGACGACCTTTCGCCCGCCGCCGTCGCCATTTTCAAGGAGCGCGGCGTCGAGGTCGATGTCCAGCCCGGCCTCGGCAAGGACAAGGACAAGCTCGCCGCGATCATCGGCGATTATGACGGCCTCGCCATCCGCTCGGCCACCAAGGTCACGGCGAAAATCCTCGAAGGCGCCAAAAAGCTGAAGGTCATCGGCCGCGCCGGCATCGGCGTCGACAATGTCGATATTCCCGCCGCCACCGCCGCGCGGCGTCATCGTGATGAACACGCCCTTCGGCAATTCCATCACCACCGCCGAACACGCCATCGCCCTGATGTTCGCCCTGGCGCGCGAAATTCCCGCCGCCGACGCCTCGACCCAGGCCGGCAAATGGGAAAAGAACCGCTTCATGGGCGTCGAGATCACCGGCAAGATGCTGGGCCTCATCGGCTGCGGCAATATCGGCTCGATCGTCGCCGACCGCGCCAACGGCCTGAAGATGCGGGTCATCGCCTATCGATCCCTTCCTGTCGCCCGAACGCGCGCAAGATCTCGGCGTGGAAAAGGTCGAGCTGGACGACCTTCTGCCGCGCGCCGATTTCATCACCCTGCATACGCCGATGACGGCGCAGACCAAGAACATCCTCTCGGCGGAAACCCTCGCCAAGACCAAGAAGGGCGTGCGCATCATCAATTGCGCGCGCGGCGGCCTGGTCGACGAAGCCGCGCTGCGGGCGGCGCTCGACAGCGGCCATGTCGCGGGCGCGGCCTTCGACGTGTTCGTCGAGGAGCCGGCCAACGGACAATCCCCTGTTCGGCCACGCCAACGTCGTCTGCACGCCGCATCTCGGCGCCTCCACCAACGAGGCGCAGGAAAATGTCGCCCTGCAGGTGGCCGAGCAGATGGCCGACTATCTGACCCGCGGCGCGATCACCAACGCCCTCAACTTCCCCTCGATCACCGCCGAGGAGGCGCCGCGGCTGAAGCCCTTCATCGCCCTGGCGGAAAAGCTCGGCTCCTTCGCCGGCCAGCTGACCGAAGGCGGGCGTGAAGAAACTGACCATCACCTATGAGGGCCATGTCGGCGCGCTGAAGACCAAGGCCCTGACGGCGGCGGCGCTGGCCGGCTTCCTGCGGCCCATGCTGGCGGACGTCAACATGGTCTCGGCGCCGGTCGTCGCCAAGGAGCGCGGCATCGTCATCGACGAAGTCTTGCGCGCGGCGGAGGGCGATTATGATTCGCTGATCACCCTGACGGTCGAGACCGAGGGCCAGACCCGTTCGGTGGCCGGCGCGGTGTTCAACGACGGCAAGCCGCGCATTGTCGAGATCAAGGGCATCAAGGCCGACGCCGAATTCTCGCCCTCGATGATCTATGTCGTCGAACGCCGACAAGCCCGGCTTCATCGGCCGTTTCGCCAGCCTGCTCGGCGAGGCCGGCGTCAATATCGCCACTTTCGCGCTCGGCCGCGACGCCGAGGGCGGCTCCGCCATCGCGCTGGTCGGGATCGACGGCGAGGTGCCGGAAAAGATTTTTGCGCAAATTCTCGCCCTCCCCGGAGTGAAACAGGCCAAGGCCCTGAAGTTCTGATCGCGGCGCTCCATCCGCTTGATCCCGATCAAATGCGGGGCGGAAAAAACCGCCCCGGCTTTCGCGCGGCTTGACTTCGCAGTGCAAAATGGCCAGTTTCCCGCGGCGTCCTTCCGCTCGGAAGCTGGCGCTCCACGGCCTTGCGCCCAAACGATGCGGACCATGGTCTCCTATCTCGATTTCGAAAAGCCCGTCGCCGAACTGGAAGCCAGGGTCGAAGACCTGCGCGCCCTGTCGGAGCGCGGGGATTCGCCGCCAATCGGCGAGGAGCTGACCAAGTTGCAGGCCAAGGCCGCCAAGGCTCTGGCCGATCTCTACGCCGGGCTCACCCCCTGGCAGAAGACCCAGGTCGCCCGCCATCCGCAGCGGCCGCATTGCGTCGATTACATCCGCGAGTTGATCGAGGACTTCACGCCGCTGGCCGGCGACCGAAAGTTCGGCGAGGACGAGGCCATCCTCTGCGGCCTCGGGCGCTTCCGCGGCCAGTCGGTCGCCGTGATCGGCCAGGAAAAAGGCTCCGACACAGCCTCGAGGCTCAAGCATAATTTCGGCATGGTGAAGCCGGAAGGCTATCGCAAGGCGGTGCGCGTGATGGAAATGGCCGAGCGTTTCGGCCTGCCGGTCCTGTCCTTCGTCGACACCGCCGGCGCCTTTCCCGGCATCGAGGCGGAAGAGCGCGGCCAGGCGGAAGCCATCGCCCGCGCCACCGAGGCGGCGCTGATCCTCGGCACGCCCAATGTCGCCCTGGTGATCGGCGAAGGCGGCTCCGGCGGCGCGCTGGGCATCGCCGCCTGCAACGCGGTGCTGATGCTGGAGCACGCCATTTATACCGTCGCTTCGCCGGAGGCCTCGGCCTCGATCCTGTGGCGCGATTCGGCGCGCGCGCAGGACGCCGCGATGAGCATGAAGATCACCGCCCAGGATTTGCTCAAATTCGGCATTATCGACGGCATCGTCCCTGAACCGGTCGGCGGCGCCCATCGCGACCCGCAAGCCGCCATCCAGGCCGGCGGCGACGCGATGAACGCCGCGCTGGCGCGCTATGCCGGCCTCGAAGCCCATGTGGTGCGCATCGCGCGCGAGGAAAAGTTCCTGGCCATGGGCCGCAAGATCTGAGTTTCGCGGGCGCGTCCCCAGGCCGCGCTTGCGAAGTGTTAACGATTGCTTCACCATAGCGGAGGATCGACCTCCGGGTGGTAAAGAATGGTGTAAGATTAATTGCGTTAAACCATGAAAAAAGCGCAGGCTGATTTCACGCCGGTTCCGGCATGGCCTTGGCCGCCCTTGACCTCGATGGGATAAATTCATGAGCCGCCTTGTCCAGACCGGCGATCTTCCTGCCCCGCGACTTCCCCGCAAGGCGGCTGCGGCCGCCTTTGCTTTCGGCGTGTTGGCGAGCCTCGCCGGCTGCAACGACGTGCAGGAAGGCCGCGCCATGCAGGCGCTATCCGACGAGACCATGGCCGCGCTGCAGGAAAAGGGCGTCTCGCCCCAGGCGCCGATGCTGATCCGCGCCTACAAGAAGGAAGTCGGAACTCGAAGTCTGGAAAATGCGTCCGGACGGAACCTACGTCCACGTCCGCAGACTTTCCGATCTGCCGCTGGTCGGGCCAGCTCGGCCCCAAGACACACGAAGGCGACCGCCAGTCGCCCGAAGGGCTTCTATTCCATCACCCCGGCGATGATGAACCCGCATTCCGCCTATTACCTGTCGTTCAACATCGGCTATCCCAACGCCTATGACCGCGCCCATGGCGCCACCGGCGGCCTGGTGATGGTGCATGGCGTGTGCTCGTCGGCCGGCTGCTTCTCGATGACCGACGCGCAGATCGCCGAAATCTTCGCCCTGGCGCGCGAATCCTTCAACGGCGGCCAGCGCGCGATCCAGATGCAGTCCTATCCCTTCCACATGAACGCGCAGAATCTCGCCAAATACCGGCTGGATCCGAACATGCCGTTCTGGAAGGAGCTGAAGAAGGGCAACGACCATTTCGAGGCGACGCAAGCACGACGTGTCCGTCGCGGTTTGTGGCAGTCACTATGTGTTCGACGCCAAATCGGCCAATGGGGCGGCGCTTGAAGCCGACGCCGCCTGCCCGCCGCTGAAGTTCGACCCGGAGATCGAGGCCAAGGCCGCCGAGCGCGCTCGCGCCGACGACGCCGCCGTGGCCGAACTCGTCGCCAAGGGAACCCGCCCGGTGCGCCTGGTCTACCAGGACGGCGCGCAGCATCCAGCCTTCGCCCATCGTTTCGCCGACGTCAGCCGTCCCGACGCGCTCGTGCCGCCGGTCGAACTGGCGCTCGACGATCCCAATGCGCGCTATGCCGCCAAAGCGCGCAAGGCTTCGACGGCTGCCGCCCTCGTTCTCGCGCAGGCGCAGGCGCGCCAGGAAGCGGAAGCCCAGCAGAAGGCGCAACAACAGGCCCAGGCCGTCGCCGCGGCCCAATCGGCGGGCGAACCCATGGCCGCCGCGCGGTCGCAAGGCGAAAAACTCGCCGCCGCGATCAGTTCGTTCAATCGTGAAGAGCCGAAGCCGGAAGCCGTGGCCGCAGTCTCGTCCATCGCGACCGGCGCGCAGAGCACGCAGGCCGCCAAGGCCTCTGTCGCCGCGGCGAAAACTGTCACCCCGGCGAAGCAATTGGCCAAGGCCGGGGTCGCGACCAAACCATTGGCCAAGGCCGCTGTCGCCGCCAAGCCGGCGGCCAGGCCCGCAGTTGAGAAGCCGCAAGCGGCGTTGCCCGTCACGCAGACGGTCGCAAGCTTCGCGCCGGCGAATTCGACGCCCGTGCGTTAAGGGAGCCTCTCCGCAGTAACGAAGAAAAGCCATCCGCGGCGTCCCGTGGATGGCTTTTTCGTTTGATCAGCCTTCAGGCAGGCCGGCTCAATCTTCTTCGTCGGGCCCGATTTCGCCGTTGACCCGGGCGATGAGGGTCGGCGAGGCCTTGAAGGTCATGACGCGCCGGGCGACGATCTTGGCCTCGACGCCGGTGCGGGGATTGCGGCCGATGCGCTCGCGCTTGGAGCGGACGTTGAAGGCGCCGAAGGCGCGCAGCTTCACCGGCTCCTCGCGCAACACGGCTCCGACGATTTCCTCCAGCGTCATCTCGAACACGTCGCGGGCCTGCGCTCGTGACAGCGACGGGCAGGCGTTATAGACGGCGTCGAGCAATTCCGCCCGCGTCGTGGTCTTGCCCTCGACCGAGGCTGGTTTGCGGCCCGGCGCTCCATCCGGAATCAGGCCAGCCGCGCTAAGCGGAAAATTCAAGCCTGGCTTTTTAAATTGTCGTTGGTCCATGAGCCCCTCCGGCCCAGGCGATCGGGCTGACGCTTAATTCGCCTGAAATGCATAGAAACTGAACTATCAGAGCGTTATGCCTGCTCAGGTTCGCGCGAAAGTGGCGTTCGTCACGTCCCGGCGTGACTTAGGTCAAGTCATAACGCCAAAAAATCAAATTCGGTTCATTTTCAACGCAAAAGGCCGCCTTGCGGCGGCCTTCGCGTGTGTTGAATTCAGGAAGGCTGGATCAGAAATCCATGCCGCCCATGCCGCCGCCCGGGGGCATGGCCATCGGGGCGTCCTTCTTCGGCGCTTCGGTGATCGTCGCCTCGGTGGTGACGATCAGGCCGGCGATCGAGGCGGCGTCCTGAATGGCGGTGCGCACGACCTTGGTCGGGTCGATGATGCCCTTCTTGACCATGTCGACATATTCGCCGGTCTGGGCGTCGAAGCCGAAGTTATAGTCAGCGGATTCGATCAGCTTGCCGACCACGACCGCGCCATCGGCGCCGGCGTTGTCGACGATCTGGCGCGCCGGGGTCTGGATCGCCTTGCGGACGATTTCCACGCCGGTCTTCTGGTCGGCGTTCGAGGTCACGACAGCGTCCAGGGCCTTGATCGAACGGAGCAGGGCGACGCCGCCGCCGGGCAGCACGCCTTCTTCGACCGCCGCGCGGGTGGCGTTGAGGGCGTCTTCGACGCGGTCCTTCTTTTCCTTCACTTCGACTTCGGTCGCGCCGCCGACGCGAATGATCGCGACGCCGCCGGCGAGCTTGGCCAGGCGCTCCTGCAGCTTCTCGCGGTCATAGTCCGAGGTGGTTTCCTCGACCTGAGCCTTGATCTGGGCGATGCGGGCTTCGATGTCCTTCTTGTCGCCGCTGCCGTCGACAATGGTGGTGTGCTCCTTGTCGAGACGCACCTTTTTCGCGCGGCCCAGCAGGGCGAGCGTGACGTTCTCGAGCTTGATGCCGATGTCTTCCGACACGACCTGGCCGGCGGTCAGGATGGCGATGTCTTCCAGCATGGCCTTGCGGCGATCGCCGAAGCCCGGCGCCTTGACGGCGGCGATCTTCAGGCCGCCGCGCAGCTTGTTGACGACGAGGGTGGCGAGAGCTTCGCCTTCGACGTCCTCGGCGATGATCAGAAGCGGCTTGCCGGTCTGGACGACGGCTTCGAGCACCGGCAGCAGCGGCTGCAGGGTCGAGAGCTTCTTCTCATGGATGAGGATGTAGGGGTCTTCCAGTTCCGCGATCATCTTCTCGGAATTGGTGATGAAATAGGGGCTGAAGATAGCCGCGGTCGAACTGCATGCCTTCGACGATGTCGGTCTCGGTCTCGAGGCTCTTGGCCTCTTCCACCGTGATCACGCCTTCATTGCCGACCTTCTGCATCGCCTTGGCGATTTCCGAGCCGATGAAGGTGTCGCCATTGGCCGAAATCGTGCCGACCTGGGCGATCTCGTCGTTGGAGGTGACCTTCTTGGAGTTCTTCTTGAGGTCGGTGACGATGGCTTCGACGGCCAGGTCGATGCCGCGCTTCAGATCCATCGGGTTGAGGCCGGCGGCGACCGCCTTGGCGCCTTCGCGCACGATGGAGGCGGCGAGAACCGTCGCGGTGGTGGTGCCGTCGCCGGCGATGTCGTTCTGCTTGGAGGCGACTTCGCGGACGAGCTGGGCGCCGAGGTTTTCGAACTTGTCGGCCAGTTCGATTTCCTTGGCGACGGTGACGCCGTCCTTGGTGATGCGCGGGGCGCCGAAGGACTTTTCGATCACGACGTTACGGCCCTTGGGGCCGAGCGTGACCTTCACCGCATTGGCGAGGATTTCCACGCCGCGCAGCAGACGGTCGCGGGCGTCGGTGGAGAAACGGACGTCTTTAGCAGCCATGTTTTAGCTCCTGGTATAGGTAAATGTTGAGGGGGAGGAAGTTCAGCCGACCTGAATCGGCGCCGCCGATATCAGCCGGGCCGAATTCGGTCTTGCCGAATTCAGCCGACGATGCCGAGGATGTCGGATTCCTTCATGATCAGGAGGTCCTGACCGTCGATCTTGACTTCGGTGCCGGACCACTTGCCGAACAGCACGCGGTCGCCGGCCTTGACGTCGAGGGGGGCGAGCTTGCCGGATTCGTCGCGGGCGCCGGGGCCGACGGCGATCACTTCGCCTTCCTGGGGCTTTTCCTTGGCGGTATCGGGGATGATGATGCCGCCCTTGGTCTTCTCTTCGCCTTCGAGGCGCTTGACGACGACGCGATCATGCAGGGGACGAAAGGCCATGGGAAATGTCCTGTTAGTTGAAATCCGGACCGACTGAAGCGGCGGAGATTGGAAAGGAACGCCTGTTAGCACTCATGGTTGGAGAGTGCTAACAGGCTGACGGGTAGATAGGAGCCGCGCCGGAAACTGTCAAGACGGGGCAAATTGCGAAAAATGCGGTCCAGGGTCGAAGGACCCCGACACGCCGACGCCGCGGCGCGGATTATCGAAGCGGGAGCGCCGGATAGAACGGCCGCAGCGCGCCCGTACGCGCCTTAACCCTAAAAGACAATTCATCTCTTTTGCGGAGATTTCATGACGCCCGCCTTCGCGAGCGCGAAGCTTCGCCAGCGCGTGGCGCCTGCGCCGACGCGCCACGCCGCCAAGACTTTTTAACGCCACAACGCTACATTGCCGTCATGACGAGCCTGGCCGCCCCTTCAATTTCCGTGGAAGTTTTCCGATGAGCGTCATGCTGACGTTTCTCGTCAATACGATCTTCAACCTGATCGTCGGGCTGATCGTCGCCAAGTTCCTGGGTCCCGAGCGAATATGGCCAGTTCGCGCTGGCCATCGGCGTCATGACCTTCGGCCAGGCGCTCGCCTTCGAATGGATCCGCCAATGCGCCGTGCGCTTTTATTCCGAACGCACGCGGGCCGAGGCCCCAAAAGTCCGCGCCACGCTCGACGCCGCCTTTTCGGTCTTCGCGCTCTCCTTCGTTCCTTTCGCGCTGGCCGTGGCCTATCTCGGTCCCGGCCTTCTCGCTGCCGCGCGACATGGTGGCGCTGGCCTTCGCCGCCTCCATCGCCAACGGATTGTTCGACTACCAGACCGCGATGGTGCGGGCGCGCTTCGACGACCGGCTCTATCTCAGCGGTGATCGTGTCGAAGAACCTGCTGGCCCTCGTCGTCACCGCCGGCGGCGCCTGGGCCACAGGTTCGGCCAAGGTCGCGCTGATCGCGGGCATGTCCAGCCTGCTCGGCTCGGTCCTGATCTGGCGCTCGCGGCTGATCGACCGTGACGCCGCCCTGAAAAAGCCGAGCGCGACCTCGCCCGGCAATATGTCGCCTATGCCGCGCCCATCGTCGCTTCCATCGTGCTCTACCAACTCATTCCGCTGGCCAATCGCGATTTTGCGACGCGTTTCTACGGCTTCGCCGAAACCGGCAAATTTGCGCTGGCCTATGACCTGGGACTGCGCGCCGTGCAGGCGGTCGGCTCCGCGCTCGACGTCCTGCTGTTCCAGATCGCGGTGCGGGCGCATGACCTGCACGGCGAGGACCACGCGCGCGAGCAGATCGCCCGCAATATCGCCGTGGTCTTTGCGATCCTGCTGCCCGCCTGCGTCGGCGTCTGGATCATATTGCCCTCGATCGAGGCGCTCATCGTGCCCGAAGCCTATCGCGGCCCGTTCGGGCGCTTCCTGACCCTGATGCTGCCGGGCCTGTTCTGCTTCAGTCTCGGCCAGTTTTCGATCAACGCGATTTTCCAGATCGCGCGCAAGACCATGCCCATGGTCATGGGGGCGCTGGCGACCTGCATCGCCGATCCTGTTTTGGTCTGGCTGCTGCCGCGCGGCGGCGACGCCTCCAGTCTCGCCATGGCGCAAAGTCTCGCCATGGCCTTCGGCCTCGTCGTGCTGATCGGCTTCGCCCAGGCCAACGCCCCGCAATGGCCGCGTTTCCGCGACATCGCCCTGTCGATCCTGGGCTGTCTCGGCATGGCCGCGCTGGCCGCCCCCTTGCGCTCGCTGCAGCCGGGCCTGGCGCTGATGGCGACGCAGATGGTGCTGGCCGGCAGCTTCTATCTGCTGGTGGTCGCGAGTTTCGACGTCGCCGGCCTGCGCAGCGCCTTCATGGCCAAGGCCGAACCCTGGCTCTTGCGAAAGGGCGGCGTAGTCAAGGCTTTTTTGCCGTTATGACTTTCATAACCACAATAACAAGGAAAGCTTTCTCCTGGCATTTTACGGATTATACTTGACGCCATCAACGTCCACGAGAGCCGGCGCCGCCATGTCCCCTTTTCGCCCCCTGATCCTCGGCCTCGCGCTCTGTTGCGCCCTGGCGCCTTTCGCCCAGGCCGGCAATCTCGGCGGCGGATTGATCGAGTTTATCGCCACCGGCGGCGGCGCTGACCGCGCGCCACGCCACAGCCGCAGCCGATCGCTGCGCCGACGGCCGCTTATGGATCGGCCCATGTGCTGACCAATGCGCCCGACGGCCGCACGCTCCAGGCCTCCCTGACCCCGGCCCAGCCGAACCGCGTCATACCCGCCGAATTGCTGCGCCGGGAAGTGGACTATCCGCAGGGCCGCAAGGTCGGGTCGATCGTCGTCGACACGCCCAGCCATTACCTCTATCTCGTCACCGCGCCCGGCCGCGCCATGCGCTATGGCATCGGCGTCGGACGCCCCGGCTTCACCTGGTCCGGCCACAAGACCATCAGCCGCAAGGCGGAATGGCCGGACTGGACGCCGCCGGCGGCGATGCTGCTGCGCCGCCCCGACTTGCCCCAGCATATGGACGGCGGCCCCGGCAACCCGCTCGGCGCCCGGGCGCTCTATCTGGGCGCGTCCGAATATCGCATCCACGGCACGACGGAGCCCTGGACCATTGGCCAGAACGTCTCCTCCGGCTGCATCCGGATGATGAACGAGGACGTGATCGATCTGTTTGAACGCGTGAAGGTCGGGACGCCGGTCGAGGTCCTGTAACGATTAGACCAGAATTTTTGCTCGGACGAAAAGCGACGTGGCGGCGGAGGGAAACCTTCGCCGCTTTTTCTTTCGCGAGACAATTGTTTGGCGTCACAAAGCGCCAACGACAAAAGGCGGGCTTGCGGCCCGCCTTTTCAGTCCGGAATGCGCCGTGATCAGGCCGAGGCGGCTTCCGCGCCGGCCAGCTTCTTGGCGATTTCGCGCTTCAGCCTGAGGGCGTCGGTCGACAGCTCGGCGTCGCGGGCCTTGAGCAGGAAGGCGTCGAGGCCGCCGCGATGCTCGACCGACCGCAGGGCGGCAGCGGCGATGCGCAGGCGCACCGAGCGCTGCAGCGAGTCCGAGATCAACGAGACGTTGACGAGGTTCGGCAGGAACCGCGTGCGGGTCTTGATGTTGGAATGGCTGACGAGATTGCCCGACTGAACGGCCTTGCCGGTCAATTCGCAACGGCGGGACATGGGGTTTCCTTTCGAACTCGATACGCTGGCGGCGTCCTCGCCATGAAGACTGGCCCGCGCCGGCTTGCGCCGGAAAAAAAAGGCCTTGCGGCCGAAACTCGTAAAACCGTCCGTCGCTCGCCTTGGAAGGCCGTCCGGAAACGAAAAAGCGACGCGGGAACCGATGTTCCGCGCAAAACGGTTCATTGGCTGGCGTCTATAAGCGAGAGGCCCGGAAAGGTCAAGCGCGCGAGGGGCGTTTGTTCCGTTGGAGCGTTTTGCGGGCGAAACAGGGGTTCCCCCGGCAAGTCTCAAAACATCGTGATTAAACCAGGAGTTTAACGCATGGCGCGTGGGAGATCTGCAATTTATAGTCAATCCGTTTTTGATTGTCACGCGTTTCTCACCCGCGAATTCGTAGAATAATTTTATCAATTTGATTGAATGGCGACCTAACTTGCTCAAAATTTTTCGCCAACCGCGTTGTATGGAGGCGGATATGCTTGGAAAGAAGGCGGCTGTTATTGTTGTTTCGCTGGCCGCGGCCCTCAGCCTAGCCGTTCCTGCATCTGCGGATTTCTGGGGCGGATTTTTCGGCCCGGGCCCCGAGCGCGGTCCGAGGCCAGGCCCAGGCGCGCCGCCCTCTTTCCAATATGGCTTCGGCTTTGAACCCGAAGCGGCGCGCCCAGCGCGGCGTCGCCATGAATTTGTGGTTGTCCGCCGACCAAAATTTTCCGTCGCGCAACATATCCCGCGGAAGAGGCGTTATGCGGCGCTGAAGCCCGGCATGACCATGGACGCCGGCAAGGCCGTGGCGCTGACGCCCGACGAGGTAAAGAAGGACCCGACCTTGCAACGCGGCGATGCGGTGGTCGGCAAGGATGGCGTCGAGGTTTATGTCGGCGGCCGTTCCGCCGATGGTTTCGTCTCCGTCGCGGAATATCGCCGCATCGACAAGCGCCTGGGCGCCCGGCTGAGCGCCTATTTCAAGAGGCCCAAGGTCCAACCAAATCAATTCCTCGCGTTGAGCGCGCCGGCCCCGCGAAGCTCCGGGCGATACATCACCGACGCCAATGGCAAAAAAATCCGTGTCGTGGACGGCTACGACCCGCCGTCGCGGCCAGGGCGCCGAACCGAAAAAGGATCGAAGTGAGAGGCTTCGAACCTCCGCTCCCTCAGCACAATATGCTGCGCCATGAAAACCGCTCTGCTCAGCGCGCGGCTGACGAAGCCGTGATATTGTGATCACGCAATTTTCAATTTCACAGGATTTGACAGTGGCGCATCGTGACAAGTTCGGGCGGACGACATTCGGGCGAAAATGGACGCGCCAGGACAATTCCAGCCGTGATCCCCCACAGTTGCCGATCACGCTGCCGCTCGAAATTAGCCGCTCCCCCGAATCCCTGACGATCAAGGACGCCAACGGTCGCGGCGTCTGCCATCTCGATTTCGACGACGACGAATCGGGACGCCAACTCACGAAGCGGTTGACGGAGGCAGAGGCGCGAGTGATGGCGAATATGATCGCGCGGCTTCTCACTGACGTGAGCGACAAGTAATTCTCGCGAGCGCCCCGCCTGGCGTCGCCGCGAGTGGCAATTGCGGCATCGCTACATGAGCCTGTAGGGCCTCGCCGAAGAGGTCACGTCATTGCGAAAAATCGCAGCCTGAAGAGGCGCAGCGACCGCGCCCTAATTCCCACCATCTTGACGGACCGGCTTGCGCGACGGCTTTCAAACCAGGACGACGCGATTGCGTCCTTGGCTTCATAAAGCGCCATTTCCGCAAGGCGAAGGAGGGACTCGTCGGTCTCGGCCTCTTCCAATTCGGCAAGGCCGACGCTCTCGGTGGCGGAACCGAGGACTGGTTCGGCGATAAATGCTGTTAGGATACCAAAATCAAATAGCGTCAGCGACCATCAGATCGCCGCCGCGGCCTGAATGAACGGAAAGCGCCTCGGGAAAAAACCGGTGCAATTCATGAGCAATGGATCGAACGCATACACTCGCTCGCGCAGAGCTGCCAATCGATACAGATTCCCTCGCCCATTATCTCATTGGCAAGTTATTGGTGCGCGCATTGCCCGAAGGCGTCGTCAGCGGGCGTATTGTCGAGACCGAAGCCTATGTCGTCGGCGACGCCGCAGGTCACGCCTTTCGCGGAGCGACCCGACGCAATCGTTCTCTGTTCCTCGAGCGAGGGCGCGCTTATGTCTACCTCGCTTATGGCAGTTCGTACATGCTGAATGTCTCGGCCGAGTCGTCTGGGATCGGCGCCGGCGTCCTCATCAGGGCGCTTGAGCCGCTGGCGGGTATTAGCATCATGCAGTTGAACCGCGGCGTCGAGCGCTTGCGCGACCTGACGCGCGGCCCAGGAAGGCTCGCCGCCGCCTTGCGGATTGATCGTCAGCTCGATGGACTCGACCTTTGCGAGAAAGGGCCGTTGTGGCTGGGATGCGACGGCCGCGAACCTGGCGAAATCGGGCAGAGCGTTCGGATCGGCATTACGCGAGACGCCGACCGCCCCTTGCGTTTTTATCTCCGGGGCAGCCCGTTCGTCAGTGGCCCGAGATCACTCAATTCGCGTTGATGGCGCCGAGTCTCGCGGCTTTGCCTGATCGTCGGCGGGTCGGCCCTCTTCCGCCTTGTAGACGTACTGAGTCGCCACCATCCAACCCTTCAAGGGACGCAAGGCGGGGATGCAGGTCAGCAGCAGCACCGGAAGAGTGGTGAACAAGTGCACCCAGTAAGGCGCGTCATACTCGACTTCGATCCATACGGCCATCAACACGCTCGGAAGACAGGCGAACATCATGACGAAAAACGCCGGACCGTCCGCCGGATCGGCAAAGGAATAATCGAGGCCGCAGACTTCGCATTCACGCCTGAGGTTCAGAAAGCCCTGAAACAGCCGGCCCTGGCCGCATCGAGGGCATTTCCCGCGCAAGCCCGTCCTGGCAGGTGATAAAGGAGGCCAATCGTCCTGTCCCATGATCCCGACCTCTTCAACGAGCCGGAGACGCACGTTCATTCGGTGCTGATGTGAGCGCCTTTCTCGGCCACCGAGCGTTTCATCAGGAGCACGACCGGCGTGAGCGCGAGCATCACGACGGCCATCAGCCAGAAACAATCGAAATAGGCGAGGGAGGAGGCCTGCTGCTCGCGCAGATTCTCCAGCGCCTGCAAGGCCTGCTCCTTGGCGAGAACCGGATCGCTGCTCTGGAAACAGCGCCTGGGCCTGCGCGAAGAAGGAATGCACGGCAGGATTGAGCTGATCGAGATATTCGCCGAGCCGCAGGACGTGGAATTGTTCGCGGCGCTCCTGCACCGTCTGCGCCACCGATGTTCCGACGCTGCCGCCTTCGTTGCGAAGCAGAGCGAGCAGGCCGACGGCCGCTCCACGCAGCGCCGGCGGGGTATAGATGTAGGCCGCCACATTCGCGGGAGCGAAGCAGATCGCCAGCCCCACGATAAGCATCACCCGGGGCCAGACGACTTGGCCCGGAGCTGATGTCCAGGTTCATCTGCGACATCCAGTAGCTCGCGGCGGCCATGGTCAGAAGGCCGGCCGCGATCAGCCAGCGGACGTCCAGTCCCCGGCCGATCAACCGCGCCACGATCGGCATGGCGATGATGGCGAAAAAGCCGGCCGGCGACATGACCAGTCCGGCGCTCAGCGCATCATAGCCGAAAAGCGACTGCAGCAGTCCCGGCAGCGACGTGCTGGAGCCATAAAGCACGGCATAGGCGAAGAAGATGATGACGCAACAGGACGCGAAATTGCGCTCGCGCAGGGGCCGGAAATTGACCACCGGGTTGGGATGGCGCAGCTCCCAGAAGATCAGGCCGATCAGGCCGGCGACGAACAGGATCACGAGCGTCTGCACCCGCCAGAACGGATCGCCCAGCCAGTCCCATTCCTGCCCCTTGCTGAGCGTCACTTCCCAGCAGACGATGGTGATGACCAGCAGCGACAGGCCGATGGTGTCGAACTGGAACGGGCGCTTCTTCAGCTCCTCGCGCTCGGCCGTGAGATAGTCCGGATCGCGGAGCAGGAAATAACATCCCACAAACGCCAGAAGACCGACGGGAACATTGATCAGGAACACCCAGCGCCACGAATAGCTGTCGGTGATCCAGCCGCCGAGGGTCGGGCCGACCACCGGCGCGATCAGCGCGGCCAGCCCGAACAGCGTCATCGCGGCGCCCTGCTTTTCCGGCGGGAAGGCGTCGAGCAGCACGCCCTGGCTGGAAGGCTGCAGGCCGCCGCCCGCCAGTCCCTGGATCACCCGGAACAGGATCAGCTGGCCAAGGCTGGTCGCGATGCCGCACAGCCCGGACGCCAGGGTGAAAACGGCGATCGACAGCAGAAAATAGTTGCGGCGGCCGAGATGCGCCGACAGCCAGCCGGTGATCGGCAGGATGATGGCGTTGGCGGCGAGGTAGCTGGTGATGACCCATTCGCCGTCGTCGACCGTGGCCGACAGGCCGCCGGCGATATAGCGAAGCGCGACCACCGCGATCGTGGTGTCGAGCACCTCCATGAAGGTCGGCACCACGACGACGGCGGCGACATGCCAGGGGTTTTTCGCGCGAGAGCCAGAGGCCGCGGGCGCCAGCGCCGCCGCGGTCATTTCTGGACGCTCGGCCGGTTCGCAGCCGGGCCGGAGATCGAGGGCCGAGGCAGATCGCGCAGATCGGCTTGCAGGAATTTTCCGGCGTCGGGTCCGGTCGGCGGGCGGTTGATGTAGATGTAGGGAACGACCGAGGCGCCGATGAACAGCGGCTTCTTGTCCGGATCGTAGTTCTCGACCTCGACCCGCACCGGCAGCCGCTGCACGACCTTGATGAAATTGCCCGTGGCGTTCTGCGCCGGCAGCAGCGCCAGCGTCGATCCGGTCCCCATCGTGAAGCCGGAGACGCGTCCCTTGAAGACCTGACGGCCGCCGTAAACGTCGAGATAGAGATCGACCGGCTGGCCGATGCGCACGTCGCGCAGCTCCGTTTCCTTCAAGTTCACGTCGATCCAGATTTCGCTCAGCGACCGGATCGCCATGAGACCCTGGCCGACCTGGACATTGTCGCCGGGGTTGACGTTTCGGCGCGCGACGACGCCGTCGATCTCGGCGACGACGTCGCAATAGCGCAAGTCAAGCTCGGCCTGGGCGAGATCGCGCTTGGCGGTCTCGAGCTTGGCCTCGGCCTCCTTGACGTCAGGCGCTTCGCTCGCCACCCGGGCGAAGGCGGCGTCGACGTCGCCTTGTCTTGGCGAACAACGCGAGCATCTCGTTCGGCGTCTGCTCGTACGAAAGGTTGACGCCCAGCTGCGCCGCGCTCTGGATCAGCTCCGCCTGCGCCTGCAGCACGGATGAAAAGATCTGGTTGAGATCGGACGGAACCTGGCCGAGAGCCTGTCCCTCGACGTTGCGGCGGCAATCCCAGGGAGACGCGGATCTGATGGACGTCGGCCAGCGCCTGGGTCACGCTCGCGCGGGCCGACCAGCAGCGCCGCTTGCCGCCGGTCATATTCCTGCCGGGGGATATCGTCCGTCGACACCAGTTTCGCGGCCCGATCGAAATCAAGCTGGGCCAGCACGACATTGGCCTGGCTCTTGTCGACATCGGCGACCCGCGCGTGCAGCAGGGCGACCTGGTTGTCGACGTCCTCCATGGCGTGCTGCAATTTCCAGTGCGCGCTCCTGGCCGTCGCCTCGATGCCGCGCACCCTGGCCGTCGCCGCCCGCAGCTCCGCCGAGGCGACATCGACGTCGGCTGTCTTCACGGCGACCGCGACCTGAAAGGGCTCCTTGTCCAGTTCGACCAGAAGGTCGCCCTTGCGCACGCGATTGTTGTCGTCCACCAGGACCCGGGCGACCTGGCCGCGAACGCGGGCGGCGACGAAGGTCACGTGGCCGTTGACATAGGCGTCGTCGGTCGAGACCGTATTGAGGGCCAGCCGGACCCAGGGAACGCCATAGGCCAGGATCGCCGCGAGGCCTGCAACGACCAGCGCCCCGATGAGCAGCCTTCGCTTCCAGGCAGGCCTTCGCGGCGCTGGCGGCGAAAGAGATTCTTGCTGAACAGGTTTGCCTGGCTGCTCGTCCATAGCCGTCTCCGCAGTTCATTGCATGAACCAGCCGTGGCTGACGACCAACGACTGGCCGGTCAGCGCGTTCGATCCGAAGGCGGCGAAGAACAGCGCGGTTCCGTCTGCGGCGCATCAGGCGCGTCTTCACGCGACGCTGCGGCCGGCATGCTCTCAGAGATCATTCTTCCGGCCCTCGAATGAGAAAACCCGAGACGATTTCATATGTCATACCAATGACTTGTCTTAGCACACCCAGGCCTGCATGTCGTGAAGGCCCCGTGCAAAACTCCGTGAAATTGCGCCAGCGTCGTCGAAGTCAGCTCGCCCGCGCAATAAAGCCCGGCACGCCGGTCCGCACCACCGCGTTGAACCTGATATGCGTCGTCATGCCGTCCCGCATCTCTCGCATGGCGTCTTCCGGCAGCGTCGAAATCTGAAAATTCTCCTGGATGCGGCGAGGGTTGGTCGAGGTGGTCAGGAAAGCGGTCCCGCGTTGCACGGCCCAGGCGAGCGCGACTTGAGCCGGCGTCTTGTGGACACGATCCGCGATTCTCGCGATCACGGGGTCATCCAGCACTTTTGGCTCCAGGCCATGCCCCAGCGCGGCAAACGCCAGCAGGACAATGCCATGTTCGCGACAGAAATCCAGCAACTCCCATTCGGGGAGATAGGGGTGGGATTCGACTTGGACGACAGCGGGTTTTATGCGCGCGACGGCGATGATTTCGCGCAGTTTCTCCAAGGTAATATCCGACAAGCCAATCGCCTTGCACCGACCGTCGTCGACGAGGCGTTCGAGCGCTCCCCAGGTCTCGGCCAGCGTCACGCCGGAATCGTAGACGACCTGACCGCGTTCGTCCCTCGGGTCCTGCTCGTCGCCGGGCCGAAAGGCAAAGGGGGTATGGATGAGATAGCAGTCGACCTCGTCGATTTGCAGTCGCCGCCGGCTGGCGTCAAATGCGGGCCTGACCCGCTCGGGACGATGGTTGGTGTTCCACAGCTTCGTGGTGACGAAGAGATCCTCCCGCCGGACCATCCCCTGCCTGATCGCCGCCTGCATCGCATCGCCGACCGCTTCTTCGTTGCGGTAGCGCTCCGCGCAATCGAAATGCCGAAATCCCACTTCCAGCGCGGTCCTGGTCGCCTCTCGGGTGGCGCGAGGATCGGGTATCAGCGTGCCGAACCCGACAGCCGGGATGGCGCCGGACCCATGGGCGAGAGGAATCCTCGTATGGCGAAGCGCATCGGAGGTCGCCATGTTCACCCTCCTGTTTCCGGAGCCGGCCGCCCCTTCGGGGCGATGTCCTCTACTCGCTCGACCCAACGCGCGCGTGAGGGTCCGGGCTCGAACGGATCGGCGAAATATTGCGTCTCGCGCGCCACCTCGCCATCAAGGAACTCCATCACGCTCACCGTGTAGGAAGGCCGGCCGTCATAAGCGAGGATGAACTCCGTCACCCAGAGATCGCCCGAGCCAACGATGCGGCGCACCGTGAAGCGCTTGGCGTTCGGCTGCGCGACGCGCGAGGCCTGGATATTGCGGCGCCCTCTGATGCGCTCGCCCGATTGCGGATACTCGAGCACCGCGTCTTCCCGGTATATGTCGTGCTCGACATCGAAGGCGTTCGCGTCCGAGGCGGCCCAGTGGCGATCGAGCGCCTTTCGAATATCGCTGCCCATGCCCCTGCGCCTCCTCTTCACGATGTCGCGGCGAGCGCGGCCTACGAAGCCGGGCGGCGGATCGCGGCTGTACCTTTTGCTGCACTGCCGCCATCAGCGTCTGCGCGGCCGGCCCCGAGGAATGCGGGTTCTGTCCTGTGATCAGCAGACCGTCGCTGACGACATGCGACGTCCAGTTCGCCGTCTTTGAAAAGACGGCGCCCAGCTTCAACATCTCGTCTTCGACCAGGAAAGGCACGATCCTGGAGAGGCCGACCTCGTCTTCCTCGCCGTCGGTGAAGCCGGTGACTTCCTTGCCCTGAACCAGGAGCTTGCCGTCCGGCGCCTTGACGTGACGCAGCGCCCCCGTGGAATGGCACACGATGCCGATCGGCTTGCCGGCGGCGATGAAGGATTCGATCAGTCGGATGGAGTTCCTGTCTTCGGCCAGATCCCACATCGGACCATGGCCGCCCGGGTAGAAGACGGTGTCGAAGTCGTCCTGCCTGACGCTGTCGAGGCGAACGGTCTTGTCGAGTTGAGCTTCAGCGGCCGCGTCATTCTCGAACCGGCGCGTAAGGTCGGTCTGAAAATCGGGTTCGTTGCTCTTGGGATCGAGCGGCGGTCGTCCGCCCTTTGGCGACGCCAGCGTGACCTCGACGCCGGCGTCCTTGAAGGCATAGTAGGGCGCCGCGAGCTCCTCGAGCCAGAAGCCCGTCTTTCGTCCGGTATTGCCCAGTTGGTCGTGGGACGTGAGAACCATCAAAACCTTCATGGCTGTCTCCCCTGGTTGAGAGCGTCGAGCGAAGCGTCGGCCGGCGTCGCGATGGAGGCGCCTGGCGAAACCTCATCACTTCCAGTTGATCCGCTGGATTCATCGAAAGTCTTCGCCATTGGTAGCTGAATGGCGCTCCGCAGCTCAATTATATCTTGAGCGCCCATCGCTCATACGTTGATATGAGCAAGCAAGGCCAAGGTCTCGGCCGCGCCCTCGGTCGCAGGGCGGCGCCCGCGTATTGAGTCCTCCCGTCGGCACGTGATAAATTGCAATAAAACAGGAACTTGACAGCAAATTGCATGGACGGCGGCGAGGAGGAGCATCATGGACTCCGAGGAGCGCTTTCGTTTGCTCATCGAGTGCGTGCGCGATTACGCCATCTACATGCTTGATACGAACGGGATCGTCACAAGCTGGAATTCCGGCGCCGAGCGCATCAAGGGCTACAGCGCCATCGAGGCCGTCGGTCGACATTTTTCGATTTTCTATACGCCTGACGACATCGCTCGACGGAAGCCGCAATATCATCTGGATGTGGCTGTCCGGTCGGGACAGATCGAAGATGAAGGCTGGCGTTTGCGCAAGGACGGATCGCTGTTCTGGGCCGGCGTCGTCCTGACGGCGATCCGCGACCCCAACGGCCGGCTCATGGGATTTTCAAAAATCGTCCACGACCTCACAGAACGCAAACGCGTCGACGAGGCCTTGCGCGAGAGTCAGGAACTGCTGCGCCTCAGTCTCGACAGCGCCCTCGAAGCCGTCATCGCCATGAATGAAGGCGGCGTCGTCACCTTGTGGAACGCGCAGGCCGAAAGGATCTTCGGCTGGAGCCCGGCGGAGGCGCTTGGGGCGCAGCTCTCCGAATTGATCATGCCGCCGAGATACAGACAGGCGCACGCGCTCGGCTTGCAGACATTTCTCTCCACCGGGCGTGGCCCGCTGCTCGGAAAGCGCATCGAATTTGCCGCGATGCGGCGCAACGGCGACGAATTTCCAGTCGAATTGTCGATTTCATCGTTCAAGGCCGCCGGAAAATGGCTGTTCAGCGGATTTGTGCGCGACATCAGCGAGAACAAGAGGGTCGCGCAAACGCTGCGCGAAACGCAGGACGAACTTGCGCGGGTAAGTCGGCTGACCACCATGGGAGAGATCACAGCTTCAATCACTCATGAAATGACCCAGCCTCTGGCGGCCATCCGCACCAACGCAGACACGGCCCTGCGCTGGCTTCGGGCCCAGCCAGCGAATTTGGAGAAGGGGGAGGCTGCGGTCGCCCGGCTCATCGAAGACGTCAGACGGGCGAATGAAGTCATCGAGCGCATCCGTGCGTTTTTCAGCAATACCGGCGCCGAGCGCACGAGAGTGAGCCTCGACGAGGTGATCGCCGAGGTTGTCGCCCTGACGCAGGAAGAGATGCGCCGCCGCGGGGTGTCGGTCACGATCCAGTCGCACACTGGTCTCCCCCAGGTGTTGGGAGACCCGGTCCAGTTGCAGCAGGTTCTGGTGAACCTGATGATGAACGCCGCCGACGCCATGGACCAAATCAACGACAGGCCGCGCGCCCTCCATGTCAGGTCCCGGCCGCACCATGGCGGCGGCGCCTTTGTGGCGGTGCAGGATACGGGAACAGGGCTGGATCCGGCGGCGGCGGACAAGATTTTCAATGCATTCTTCACGACGAAATCCAACGGCATGGGATTAGGGCTGTCCATCTGCCGGTCCATCATCGAAGCCCACGGCGGACGCCTTTGGGCCGAGGCCGGAGAGCATTGCGGCGCATCGTTCCAGTTCAGCCTGCCGTCACTGCCGAACGCCGATCTCAAGCCTGACCAGCTTCGATGACGGCTTCGGCGAAGGCTTGCGGCGCCTCCTGGGGCAGGTTGTGCCCAATGCCGCCCTTGATGACCCGGTGATCATACTTGCCCGAGAATTTTTTGGCGTAGGAGCTGGCGTCCGGGTGCGGGGCGCCGTTGGCGTCGCCCTCCAGGGCCGGACCAGCATTGCAATCTCGTCCGCCGCCGTATCCAGGGCGAAATGACCGGCGTCGAGAACGTGGACTGAGAAAGGTCGGATAGCCTGGCGAACAAAGGCTCGAACATTCGCGATGACGAGGGAAGTCCGTGAAGCAGCAGAAGCGCCGGCGCATCGCTCGCGCCGGCCTCTCTGTAAAAGATGGTCAGCCCATCTATCTGGGTCGTGCGATAGAAAGTCGGATACTGCATAGCTTCCGTCCCAAGCTCGGGGAGCAATTTGCAGCCTGATCCGTCCAATGGCCATTCAGCTTTAGGTAGCGCAGAATTATATCAACGTATGGGTTTCTTGCCCGGCTAAAGCTTCAAGGCCAAGTCTTCGGCGAAGTTGTGGCGTCACAAAAATTGTTTTGATCGGCACAACGAGGCCTTGTGTGCTAGAATAACCTTGGCGTTGCCGTTTCGGGCGCTGCTACGATGCATTTTCATTCCAAAGAGCGAGCAATTGTCCACATCGTCGACGACGACGAGTCCATGCGCCGCGCGCTGGAAAACCTTTTCGACTCCGTGGGCCTTGGCGCCCAGACCTACGCCACGGCGCGCGAATTCATGGCGGCGCCCCTTGCCGACGCTCCCGGATGCATTGTCATCGACATCCGCCTGCCCGACATCAACGGACTCGAGTTCCAGGCGCAACTGATCGAAACGGGTATTCGGCTGCCCGTTGTCGTCATGACCGGATATGGCAGCATTCCCATGTCGGTCCGCGCCATGAAGCATGGCGCCATCGATTTTTTCACCAAGCCATTCGAAGACCAGGACATGCTTGACGCCGTGATGGCGGCAATCGAACGCGACCGACAGCGCCGGTCGGTTGACGGCGACGTTTCTCAGATGCTGCAACGCTTTGAAACGCTGTCCCTTCGCGAGCGGGAGGTGATGATGCTCGTGACGACCGGCAAGATGAACAAGCAGGTGGCGGGCGATCTGGGCATCAGCGAAATCACGGTGAAAATCCATCGCGGCGCCGCCATGCGCAAGATGGGCGTGCGGACCCTGGCCGACCTTGTCAGAACGGCCGAAATGGTCAAGCCCAGGCGTCCATGATGGGCGATCATACCCCTGTATAGTTCCCGGCTTCGCTGTCTCGTGCGAAGCTTTGTCTCCGAGTTGCGGCCATATCCCGGGTGAAAGGATGAGGCGCCAAGAGATCCTAGTGGCGGTCATTGACGATGACGATCCGTTCCGGACAGCGCTGATTGAATCGCTTTGTTCATTTGGTTATGGCGTTCGCGCATTTGCGTCTGGCGAAGAATTCCTCACGGCAAATACTGAAGAGCCGTGCGACTGCGTCATCACCGACATCCAAATGCCGGGGATGAGCGGGTACGACCTTCAACGGCAGATCGCGACGAACGAAGCCAAGTCCCCAGTGATCATGATCACCGCGCGCGCAGACTCAGGACTCGAAGCCAAAGCTCTCGCCCACGGCGCTCTTTGCCTGTTGAGAAAGCCATTTGAAGTGGAGGCGCTGATCGACTGCCTGAAAAAAGCGCTTGAATTTGAATAGTCTCAGCCAATGTCGGCCGACTGCCAGATGGGCGGGTCGTGCACGGTCTGTCCGCCGCCCACCGCGCCGCACTCCTGCTCTACGCCGAGCCGTCCATCGTGGGGCGCAGACGAGGGGCCTCTTCTGCTCATTAGCCGCCAAAGGCAGATTCACGTTGCGCTGCGGCGCGAAAAATCTGGGGTTTGCCGTAAAATGATCGAGGCGCTGATCGATCAAGCCAAAATCTGGAACACGCCGATGGTGAAGACGGCTGCGCCGATTTGCAGCGCGCTGAACCCGCGCACCCGTCCGAGAAAAAGCGGCGACGGCAGAATCAATGCCATATCAGCATCAATGCCATATCAGCAAAAATGGTCGGAGTGAGAGGATTCGAACCTCCGACCCCCTCGTCCCGAACGAGGTGCGCTACCAGGCTGCGCTACACTCCGACATTTGCGGCGATCAGGCGACCGCCGCGCCCTGGAGGCCCGCCTTATAGCGACGACTATCCAAGGCGGCAAGCAAAAAACCGGAGCGGGCAAGAGTTTTTGCGCGCCACGCCGGCGCCATTATATTAACTATGAATGGCTACGAATCATTTGGATAACTTTTGATCTTCGCACTTCGCGCCCAGCGCGCAGCGCGATCGCCGTCAAGGGCCGCCCGGGAATGAACCTGTCGACTTGTTGCAAATCGGTCCCCTCTCTTGCGGGCGGCCTTCTGGCGGCTGTGCTCGCTTGCGGCGGCGCCGAGGCCGAAACCGTGCGCGCCAATTACCGCGTCTCCCTGATCGGCCTGCCGATCGGCGTCGCAGTGGCCAACAGCTCGCTCGAGGCCAGCCGCTACAAGGTCGATCTCAACGTGCGCCTGACCGGCCTGGCCGCCCTGGTGTCCAATCTCAAGATGGCGCTGGCCTCGTCCGGCGGCGTGCAGGAAGGCGCCATCGCGCCGACCGCCTACGCCACCACCGCCTCCAATTCTCGCGAGACCCGCACCCTGCGCATGGCGATGACCGGAGGAACGGTGCGGCAGGTGCAGTATTATCCCGAGTGGAACGACGACAACAATCCCGAGCGCGTGCCGCTGACCGAAGCCCATAAGCACGACATCCTCGACCCGCTCTCCGCCTTCATCCTGCCGGTGCCCGCGGGGGCCAATCCGGTCGGTCCCGGCGCCTGCAACCGGCGGGTGCCCGTGTTCGACGGCTATACCCGTTTTGACGTCACGCTCGATTACGTGACCGTCAAGCAGGTCAAGACCGTGGGCTATGCCGGTCCGGTCACAGTCTGCTCGGCGCGCTACATTCCCATCGCCGGCCACAAGCGCAACGCCAAGGCGACCAAATTCATGGCGGAGAACAAGGAAATGGACGTGTGGCTCGCCCCCGTCCCGAACGCGCGGATGGTCGTTCCCTATCGCGTCTCGTTGATGACCATGGCCGGAACCGCGGTGATCGAAGCCTCGGAATTGACCTTCAAGCCGTAAACCGGACTGAAGCCGCGCAGGCGTTGACAATTCAACCGATTGGAGTCCGTGCGGCGTTCTGTCGCGGGGGCGCGGAGCGGCGGCGCGATTCAACCTTTGGCGCCTGTGCGGCCTCGGCAAACCATATGTGGCGCGAACAAAAAGTGATTCCCGCCCGGTGAGCGATTCGGGCGCGATTCGTTCGCGCAAGGTTCGATCTCGACCTGCAAATCGCTTCGCCTGAACCGCAACGGGGACACGACAGTTTCGTAATCATCTGATCTGGAACGATAATAACAGGGCCTTGCGAAAACGGTCCCGCGGCCCGATTGTTCTGAAATGAAACGGACGGCTCGACCCCGTCAGGAGCTTCGCCTCGATGGCATGGATGACCGGCTTTGCCACGCCACCGCGCGCGGCGTCGGAAACGAACAAGAACGTCGCCGCGATTCTCGGTCCGACCAATACCGGCAAGACGCATTTCGCCATTGAGCGGATGCTCTCTCACAGAGCCGGGATGATCGGCCTGCCGCTGCGCCTGCTGGCGCGCGAAGTCTATAATCGCGTCGTCGCCAAGGTCGGTTCCGAAGCCGGTGGCGCTGATCACCGGCGAGGAGAAGATCAAGCCGAAAAACGCCCGCTACTGGGTCTCCACCGTCGAGGCCATGCCGCGCGACCTCGATCTGCCCTTTGTCGCCATCGACGAAATTCAGCTCGCCGCCAGTTTCGATCGCGGCCATGTCTTCACCGACCGCATCCTCAATCGTCGCGGCGGCGCAGGAAACCCTGCTGATCGGCGCGGCGACCATGCAGAACGTGCTCCAGACCCTGCTTCCCGGCCTGCGCGTCCTGTCGCGTCCGCGCCTGTCGCAACTGAGCTTCGCCGGCGACAGGAAGATCGCCCGCCTGCCGCAGGCGCAGCGCCATCGTCACCTTCCGCGTCGAGGATGTCTACGCCATCGCGGAATGGATCAGGCGCCAGCGCGGCGGCGCCGCGGTGGTGCTCGGCGCGCTCAGCCCGCGCACCCGCAACGCCCAGATCGAACTCTACCAGAACGGCGATGTCGATTATATCGTCGCCACCGACGCCATCGGCATGGGCCTCAACCTCGACGTCGACCATGTCGCCTTCGCCGCCGACCGCAAATTCGACGGCTACCAGCACCGGCGGCTCAATCCGGCCGAGTTCGGCCAGATCGCCGGCCGCGCCGGCCGCCACATCCGCGATGGAACTTTTGGCACGCACGGGCCGTTGCCCGCCGTTCGACGAGGAGCTGGCGGCGATGATCGAAGGCCACGCCTTCGATCCAGTCACCCTGTTGCAATGGCGCAACGCCGCGCTGGATTTTTCGAGCGATGGAAGATCTGACGGCTTCTCTCGAACTCGTTCCCGCCACTTCCGGCCTGACCCGCGCGCCGATAGCCGAAGACCAGCTCGTGCTCGAAGCCGCGTCGCGCGACGAGAAAGTGCGGCGCAACACAAAAACTCGCGCCGACGTCGAAAGACTTTGGGACGTCTGCCAAATTCCCGATTATCGTAAGACTTCCCCGGCGGCTCACGCCGATCTCGTCCTCACGGTTTATGGCTACATCGTGCGCGCCGGACGCATCCCGGACGACTGGTTCGCTCGCCAGATCGCCAGCCTCGACCGCACCGACGGCGACATCGACGCCCTGTCGGGACGCATTAACCAGGTGCGCACTTGCACCTTCATCGCCAACCGAACCGACTGGTTGGTCGATCCTGAGCATTGGCAGGGCGTCGCGCGTCAGGTAGAGGACAGTCTGTCCGACGCTTTGCACGCGCGTCTGACCCAGAGATTCGTCGACCGGCGCGCCAGCGTGCTGATGCGCCGCCTGAGAGAGAACGCAATGTTGGAAGCCGAAGTCACATCGACGGGCCAGGTCATGGTCGAGGGTCATCACGTCGGCTCTCTTCTCGGATTTTGTTTCACGCCCGATCCGCAAGCCGCCGGCGAAGAAGCCAAGACGCTGAACGCCGCCGCGCAAAAGGCGCTCGCCGACCGAGATCGAGGCGCGGGCGCGGCGCGTCCATGAGGCGGTGGACGAGGCTTTCGTGCTCGCCAATGACGGCGTCATCCGCTGGCTCGGCGAGCCGGTCGGCAAGATTTCGGCGGGCGACCATATCCTGAAGCCGCGGGTGCGAATCGTCGCCGACGAGACCCTGACGGGCCCGCAGCTCGAAATGGCCCAGACCCGGCTCGACCTGTGGCTGGCGCAGCATGTGAAGAAACTGCTCGGCGCGCTCGACGATCTGGAGGTCGGCGACGGGCTCGAAGGCGTGGCGCGCGGCATCGCCTTCCAGATCGGCGAAGTCGCTCGGCGTGCTGGAGCGTTCGCGCGTCGCCGAGGAAATGAAGACCCTGCCGCAGGAGGCGCGCGGCATCGCTGCGCAAGATCGGCGTGCGATTCGGCGCCTATCACCTCTACCTGCCGGCCTTGCTGAAGCCCGCGCCGCGCGCGCTCGCCGCGCAGCTCTGGGCGCTGAAGCACGGCGGCCTCGAAGCGGTGAAGGGCATTGACGAGGTCGCGCATCTCGCCTCGTCCGGGCGCACTTCCTTCGCCGCCGACCCCCAGGTCAATCGCGGCCTCTATCGCGCCGCCGGTTTTCGCGTCTGCGGCGAGCGCGCCGTGCGCGTCGACATTCTCGAACGGCTCGCCGACCTGATCCGCCCGGCCATCGCCTATCGGCCCGGCGTCACCGTCGGCGATCCGCCTGCCGGCGCCGCCGATGGCGAAGGTTTTGTCGTCACCGTCGCCATGACCTCGCTGGCCGGCTGTTCGGGCGAGGCTTTTGCGAGCATCCTGAAATCGCTTGGCTACGCCAATGAGCAGCGCCCAGGCCCGGCCATCACCGGTCCGATCATCGCCAAGGCCGCCATGGAGCCGATCAAGCCGCCGGTCGCGGCCGAGGCGGCTCCCGCGGCCGAGGAAGCGCAAGCGGTCGAGGCGGCGCAAGCCGTGAGCGAAGCGCCGGTCGAGACCACGGCCGAGGCGGAAGCGCCGGCCGAGGCGCCGATTGAGGCGGAAGCGCCCGTTGAGCCGGCCCAAGCGTCCGAAGCGCCGCCTCCCGTCGAGGTCGTTGAGGCGGCCGCGCCCGTCGAGGAGATCGCCGAGACCGCCGCGCCGGCCACTGAAGCAGTCGAACCGACGCCCGAAGCCGATGCGGAAACAGCCACGTCGCTTGCCGGGGGCGTAGCGCCGGTCGCGGAAGCCGAGGCGGCGCCCGTTGCGGAAGCTGAAGCCGTCGCCGAACAGACGGAAGCCGCTCCCGAGGTCGAGGCTGCGCCCGCCGAGCCGGTCCTGATCGAGGTCTGGAAGCCCCAGCGCCACCAACACGCCCGCCGCCAGGGCCATGGGCAAGAAGGCCGCGACCACCAGCATCGCCGCCACGGCCACCGTCGACCGCAGGGCGCGCCGCAGGCCGCTGGCGAAGCCGCAACGCCCGTCGAGGGCCAGGCGCCGCAGGCTCAGGAAGCCGGCGCGCCGCAGGAGCAGCGGCAGTTCGACCGTCCCCGCCGCGATGACCGGAGGCAGGAAGGACGCGCCGAAGGCGGCAAGCCGCGCTTCGAGGGCAAGCGGCAAGAGGGCGGCCGGCAAGAAGGCGGGCGGAAGTTCGAGGGCAAGTTCGACGGCAAGCGCCGCGACGACCAGCGCGGCAATGATCGCCCCTTCAACGCCGAAAAGCGCCCGCCGCGCGAAAAGCAGGCTGATCCGGATTCGCCCTTCGCCAAGCTCGCGGCCTTGAAGGCGGAGTTGGAGGCGAAAAACAAGAAGAGCTGAGGCGGATCGCACGCGGAAGATGACGACTCCGTTCCAGCCGTCATCGCGATCCTAACGGCGGGTTCGGATTATTCGCGCGCTTTTTCAGTTCTTGCCCGTGCCGCTCTCTACGGCGGCTATGGTCAACCGCCAGCAATCAGCATCGCCCGCGAGACCGCGTTCGGCTCGTTGGAGACATCTGGTAGCCGCCGGGGTTGCGAGCGGAGCGAAGCAATCCAGACTAGGGCCACGAGTTCGATACATTCGCTGGGTGACCGGGCAAACGAGGCGCCGAATCCGTTAACATTGGCGCTCTGGATTGCTTCGCTCCGCTCGCAATGACGGCATGGGCGCTGGGCCGAGGAGACGATGTTTCGTCCTCGCACGCAAGCCCGCAACCCGCCGCATAGCGCCATTCGCAGTCGGTACTGATTTTCGAATTCAACAAATCCGGAAACTGCGCTAGGCGGGCGTGACGCGGCCGCCGGACACTGCAAAAATATCGGCGCGGCCGCGCAATTCTTCGAACAATTTTTGATCCGCGCCGGTCATCCAGACCTGGCCGCCGAGCCCGGCCAAGGCGTCAAACAGGGCGCCTCTGCGCGCCGGATCGAAGTGGGCGGCGATTTCGTCGAGCAGGACCAGGGGCGCGATGCCGCTCATCGCCGCGACCAGACGCGCGTGGGCGAGCACAAGGCCGACAAGCAGGGCTTTCTGCTCCCCTGTGGAGGCGCGGCGGGCCTCGCATTGCTTGGGGCCGTGCCGTACCGCAAGATCGCTGGCCTGCGGCCCGATCAGCGTGCGGCCGGCGGCGGCGTCGCGGGCGCGATTGTCGCGCAGCAGCGCGCGATAGAGGTCTTCGGCTTCGAGCGCCGGGCGCTCGACCATGAGGGCGTCGATTTCGCCGTCGAGCGTGATTTCCGCCCAGGGAAAGGGGGACTCGTCGTCCCGGCCGGCGGCGATCAGGGCGGCGAGCCGCTCGACCGTCTCGCGTCGCGCCGCGGCGACGGCGATAGCCAGTTCGGCGATTTCGCGCTCGGCGGCGTCGAGCCAGATTTTTTCGCCGCGCCGCTCCTCCAGCAGGCGGTTGCGGTTGCGCAGCGCCTTCTCCAGCGCCAGGACGCGCGCGCCATGGTCTGAGTCCACCGCCAGCACCAGCCGGTCGAGAAAGCGCCGACGATCACCCGCCGGGCCGGTGAACAGCCCGTCCATGGCCGGCGTCAGCCAGACGATGCGCAAATGGTCGGCGAAGTCGCGCGGCGAGGAAATTGGCTCGCGGTCCAGGCGATATTTGCGCTGTGCGGCGCCCTCGGCCATTTCCAGCCCGGTCCCAAGCTGCAGCGGACCGCCCGCTTCGCCCTCGATTTCCAGCGACACCGCGAATCCGCCCGAGCCGCCCTCGCGGGGCATTTCGGCGAGATCGGCGCGGCGCAGTCCCCGGCCGGGGGTGAAGAGCGACAGCGCCTCGAGCAGATTGGTCTTGCCCGCGCCATTGTCGCCGGCCAGCGCGACCAGGCGCTGCGACGCCCGCAGGTCGAGCGCGGGATAGGAGCGGAAATCGGCCAGCACGACGCGCCGGACGAGCGGCGCGCGGAAGGTGGGGCCGGGAGATGAGGTCATGCGGGCGTTCTAGCCTTTGCGCTCAGGCGCGACAATCGGCGCGGGCGATTTCTCCCGGCGGTAAATTTTTCCTTAACGCGCGAGCGTGATCACATTCCCATATTGCGACAATTCGCCACGCCGCCAAGCCGTGCAAAATCTGCTTCATTTGTTTTGGCTCAAGAAAAGGTCATGCCCTAAAATTAGGCAAACCTGATGTTTCGAGCCTTTCAGAGGAGGCGGTCATGTCCCTTTTCGATTCGCAGGAGCAGGTTCCGGCGATCGCGCCCGAAGCCGAACGGCCAGCCGTTAAAATGCCTGCGGCGGGGCCGCATGCGCGGGCCGAGCTGACCAATTTCGACGCCTGTCCCGGCGCCGGCGCGCTTCCATCCGAAGCGGAGCTGGGCGGCGAGACCGATCCGGGCGCCGGCTGAGAGCGCGAATTTTACGGGGCGGCCGTCTGACGACGAATTCCAGCGGGGCCCTGAATTGCTTAATCGCGGCAAGAAGCCATTCAGGGGTTGATTGCGGCGCATAAATCGGGCATAGCACCGGCTCGATTTTCGGCTGAGGGAGAACCCCGGCCAATTCTTCCGGGGTTTGTCATGAAGGTCCGTAACTCTCTCAAGTCGCTGCGTTCGCGTCATCGCGACAACCAGCTCGTGCGCCGCAAGGGCCGCGTCTACATCATCAACAAGACGCAGAAGCGCTACAAGGCCCGCCAGGGCTGAGGCTCAACGGCTGTGTTTTGCTCAAAACCCCGGCCAGCGCCGGGGTTTTTGTTTTGGCGGCCAGCTCCCATATCAGCAGGCGATGCCGCAAGCCGACCCGTTCAATCTCCGGCGATTCCTCGACGCCCAAGCCAGGGTTATCGACGACGTGCGCGCGGAGTTGCGCGCCGGCCACAAGACGCAGCCATTGGATGTGGTTCGTCTTTCCGCAATTTGCCGGCCTTGGCTCTTCGCCGACGGCTCAGGCCTACGCCATCGGCTCCCTGGCCGAGGCGGAGGCTTACCTGGCTCATCCGGGGCTCGGCGCGCGGTTGCGCGAATGCGCCTCTCTGGTCAACGCCATCGACGGACGCACGCGACATGAGATATTCGGCTCTCCGGACGATCTGAAATTCCGCTCGAGCATGACGCTGTTTTCTTTCGTGGCGCCGGGAGAGGCGGTTTTTTCCGACGCCCTCGACAAATATTGCGGGGGCCAGGGCGATCCCGCGACGCTCGCTTTGCTGGATCGCGCGAAAATCGGGTTAAATGACACATGCTCAGATCGCCCGCCATTTTCCCGATGGTTTTCTGCCTGCTGCTGCCTCCAGCCGCAGCCTTCGCCACGCCGGCGCCCGACAAGCCCGCTGCGGCGTCCGCCGACACGGCGCAGACGCGGAAAAAACTCTTCGACGACCTGTTCGCGCAATTGCGCGATGCGCCCAACCCCGCCAGCGCCGCGCAGACCCGGGCGCTGATCGAGCGGGTCTGGTCGCGTTCGGGATCGCCGACCGCCGACCTCCTGATGTCGAGGGCCGAGACCGCGCTCAAGACCGCGCAAAAGGATGCGGCGGTGGCGCTGCTCGACAAGATCGTCAGCCTCTATCCCGAGTGGTCGCAAGCCTGGCGCCGGCGCGCGCAATCGGCTTTTGACCAGGGAGATAGCGAAGGCGCCATGCTCGACCTCAATCGCGCGCTTGCGGCCGAGCCGCGCGACTTCCTCGCCATGGAGCAACTGGCCGAACTCTTCCGCTCGGCCCATCGCGACAGCGAGGCGCTGGAGCTGATGCGCCGGGCGCTGACGCTCGACCCCGCCAACACGCAATTGCGCGACGAGACGGAGCAGTGGCGGCGAGAGATCGAAGGCAGCCCGATCTGAAAGCCTTACACGGCCACGCTGTGCTTGGCGGCGCGGGCGGGAAGATAGGCGTCGAAGGCGGCGGCGACAAGGCGCATGAAGGGGCGACCGGCCTGCGTGATCGCGACCCGTCGCCCCTCCTGTGTCGCAACGCCCTCCCGGATCAATTGCGACAAGTCTTCCTGCGCGGCGTCGAAAGCCGCGACATCGCCGAGTTTCTCTTCGGCGATGGCGCCGAAGTCGACGCGAAAAATCGCACATCAGCCGCTCGATCACCGCGGCGCGGGCCTCATCCTCGCCCGAAAAGCCGACGCCCTTGACCGTGGCGAGCCGCCCGGCCTCGATGGCGCGTCGCCACGAGCCGACATCGGGCGCGTTCTGGACATAGCCCTGCGGCAGGCGGCCGATCGACGAGGCGCCGAAAGGCAGCAGCGCCTCGGCCTGGTCAGTGGTATAGCCCTGGAAATTGCGGCGCAGGTTTCCCTTGCGCGCGGCGATGGCCAGCGGGTCTTCGGCCCTGGCGAAATGGTCGAGGCCGATGGCGGCATAGCCCTGGCGAACCAGGGTCTCGCGCGAGGTCGCCGCCTGGCGCAGGCGCTCGGCCGCGCCGGGAAGTTTCGTCGAATCGATCAGCTTCTGGCGCTTGGCGAACCAGGGCGCGTGGGCATAACCGAAAATGGCGAGGCGGCTCGGCTGCAGCGAGGCCGCGAGTTCGGCGGTGCGGATCACATCCGCCTCGCTCTGGTCCGGCAGGCCGTACATCAGGTCGAGATTGATGGCGGCAAGCCCCTTTTCGCGCAGCAGTTCGACGGCGCGGGCGACGGTCTCGAACGGCTGCACGCGGCCGATCAGCTTTCTGCACATGCGGGTTGAAATCCTGCACGCCCAGGCTGACGCGAGTGACGCCGCAGGCGGCGAGGGCTTCCACCAGCTCGGCGTCGACATAGCGCGGATCGAGTTCGATCGAGACTTCGGCGTCAGGCGCGAAGGCGAAACGGCTGCGCAGGGCGTCGGTCAGGCTGAGCAGCCGCGCGCCGCCGAGCATGGAGGGCGTGCCGCCGCCCCAATGGGCGTGGATGACGGTGCGGGCCGGGGTCGCCTTGGCGACAAGATCGATCTCGCGCAACAGCGTCTCGGCATAGCCGTCGAGCGGGCCGGCCTGGCGCGTCGCCCTGGTGTGGCAGCCGCAATAATTGCAGAGCTCGCGGCAATAGGGGACATGCAGGTAGAGCGACAGCCGCGTCTCGACCGGCAGGCCGCCCAGCCAGGCGCTGGCGGTTTCGGGCCCCACCGCGTCGGAAAAATGTGGCGCGGTCGGATAGCTCGTGTAACGAGGCACCGATTTTTCCGCCATGATGAGATTTGACGCGAGATGGGACTGATGAGCGTTCATGCAAAAACCTGACACGGAAACCAAGCATCAACTTTGACTCGGATCAAATAAAACCGCAAATCACGTCAACCGCCGCGCCTCGGTCTTCCTCCCGGGCGATTGCCAGGCCGGCGGATTTCCGCCACATCTGGCGGAGGGAACCAACGAAAGTCGCACCATGCCCGCTGCCCCGCCCGATCACCCCAAGGTCGCTTCCGGCAAGGTCGGCGTGCTGCTGGTCAATCTCGGCACGCCCGAGGGGACCGGCTACTGGCCGATGCGCCGCTATCTCGCCGAATTCCTGTCCGACCGCCGGGTCATCGAGACTTCGCGCGCGCTCTGGCTGCCTCTGCTGCATCTGGTCATCCTGACGACCCGCCCGGGACGCAAGGGCCGCGATTACGACGCCATCTGGAACAAGGAGCGCGACGAGGGGCCGCTGAAAACCATCACCCGCGCGCAGAGCGAAAAGCTTGGCCTGCGCATGGCCGCCGAGGGCAGGATCATGGTCGACTGGGCGATGCGCTACGGCCAACCCTCCATCGCCTCGCGCATCGCGCAGCTGCAGGCAGCGGGCTGCGACCGGCTGCTGGTGGTTCCGCTCTATCCGCAATATTGCGCCGCCACCAGCGCCACGGTCGCCGATTGCGCCTTCGACGCCTTGAAGCGGATGCGCTGGCAGCCGGCCCTGCGCATCGCCGCGCCCTTCTACGACCGCCCCGCCTATATCGAGGCGCTGGCGCAGTCATTGCGCGAGGGTTTGCAAAAGCTGGATTTCAAGCCCGACAGGATCCTGGTGTCCTGGCACGGCATCCCCCAGGATTACTTCGACAAGGGCGATCCCTATTATTGTCATTGCGCCAAGACCACGCGGCTGCTCGGCGAGGCGACGGGGCTTGCCGACAAACTGGTCATGACCTTCCAGTCGCGGTTCGGGCCCAGGGAATGGCTGAAGCCCTATACATTGGAGACGGTGAAAAGCCTGCCGGCCGAAGGCGCGAAAAACATCGTCCTGATCGCGCCGGGTTTTGTCGCCGATTGCCTGGAGACGCTGGAAGAGCTGGGCGTCGAGAACCGCAAGGCTTTTCAGGCCGCGGGCGGCGAAAATTTCGCCCTGATCCCCTGCCTCAACGACAGCGACGCGGCGATCGACGTCATCGCCGACGTGGTGAAGACGGAGACGGCCGGATGGATTTGACCGAATTCTGCGTCGTGCAGACGACCATCGACAACGAAGCCCAGGCGGAAGCCATCGCTGGCGCCCTGCTGACGAAAAAGCTCGCCGCCTGCATCCAGATCGCGACCGTGCGGAGCCATTACGTCTGGAAGGACGCGGTCGCGCGCGAACAGGAATTTCTGCTGGCGATCAAGGCCCGGGCGGCGGATTTCGCCGCCATCGCCGCGGCGATCCGCGCGCTGCACAGCTATGAACTGCCGGAGATTGTCGCCCTTCCGATCCTGGCGGGCGACGCCGCCTATCTCGACTGGCTGCGGCAGGCGACGGCGCGATAGGGATCGGGGCGCTCCGGATGGCTTCGGCTGCGCTCTCAATGACATTGGCAATTCCTGCGCCCTAGCTTCCCAGCAGCGCATTGCGCGCGGAAATCAGTCCCGCCGTCGAACCGTCCAGCTTCGACAGGTCGGCCCTGGCGTCGGTCACCAGCGGCGCGAGGCGGTTGCAGAGTTCCTTGCCCAGCTCCACGCCCCACTGGTCGAACGGGTTGATGTCCCAGATCACCGATTGCACGAACACCTTGTGCTCGTAGAGCGCGACGATGCGGCCAAGCGCGCGGGGAGTCAGGGAGCGGTAGAGGATGGTGGAGGACGGCCGGTCGCCGGAAAACACCTTGTGCGGGGCGAGTTCGTCGATGTGCTCCTTGCTCGCCCCCTGTGCGTGAAGGATTTCGCGCACCTCCTTTTCACTCCTGCCGCGTAAAAGGGCTTCGCTCTGGGCGAGGCAATTGGCGAACAGCAGGGCGTGGTGGTGGTCGTCGGACTCGGTCGGCTGCGCCGCGACCAGAAAATCCACCGGCGTGATTTCCGTGCCCTGATGCAGCAGCTGGAAGAAGGCGTGCTGGCCATTGGTGCCCGGCTCCCCGAACACGATCGGGTCCGGTGGCGCGGGGCGAAGGCGTCCCGTCGCGCATCACGCCCTTGCCGTTCGATTCCATGTCGAGCTGTTGCAGATAGGCGGGAAAGCGGGCGAGGCGCTGGTCGTAGGGGATCACCGCCTGAGCCGGAAAACCCCAGACATTGCGGTGCCAGACGCCGATCAAGCCCATCAGGACCGGAATGTTTTCATGCAGCGGCGCCTGCTGGAAATGAATGTCCACATCGTGGCCGCCGCGCAAAAAATCCTCGAAGTTTTCCGGGCCGATGGCGATGGTCAGGCTGAGGCCGATGGCCGACCACATGGAATAGCGGCCGCCGACCCAGTCCCAGAAGCCGAAGACGCGATCGGGCGCGATCCCGAAGGCCGCGACCTTGTCGAGCCTTGTCGAGACGGCGGCGAAATGCTCGCCCACCGCGGCTTCGCCCAGCGCCTCGGCGACCCATTTCCGGGCGCTGGCGGCATTGGTCATGGTCTCCTGGGTGGTGAAGGTCTTCGAGGACACGATGATCAGGGTCTGGCGCGGATCGAGCCCCGCGAGCGTGTCGGCAATGTCGGCGCCGTCGACATTGGAGACGAAATGCGTCCTCAGCTCCGGCGAGCCATAGGGCGAAAGCGCCCGCGCCGCCATGGCCGGGCCGAGATCCGATCCGCCTATGCCGATATTGACGACATCGGTGAACCTGTCGCCGTGGGCGCCGCATACGCGGCCCTCGCGCACGGCGCGGGCGAAGGCGGCGACTTTTCCACGCTCCGCCAACACCGCCGGCATGACGTCGGCGCCGTCGACCAGGACCGGCTTGCCGGAAAAATTGCGCAAGGCCATGTGCAGCGCCGGGCGGTTCTCGGTAGCGTTGACCTTCTCCCCGGAAAACAGCGCGGCGCGGCGCTCCTCGAGGCGGGCGGCGCGGGCGAGGTCGAACAAATGCCCCATGGTCGCCCGCGTCAGGCGATTTTTCGAATAGTCATAGATCAGGTCGTCGAGTCTGGCCGAAAAATGCTCGAAACGCAGGGGATCGGCGGCGAAGAGGTCGATGCCGCGCTGCGAAGCGATTTCGACGCGATGAGCTTCGAGGGCCGCAAAGGCGGCGGCGACGGCGGTGCGATCCATTTGCAGACCCCGAGTTTTGCGAATTGCGTGCGCAAGTTACCGCGCGTCGCGTCAAAACGACAGCTTATTGGCGTGGGAGGCGGATCGGACTTGCGGTAGATCAAAATATGCAGTTTGAAGGGCGCATGGCTCCTCCCATTCTCGTCCTGCAAGGCGTCGGCCTCACTCTTGGCGGCAAGCCGCTGATCGATTCCGCCGACCTCTCGGTCGAGCGCGGCGACCGGCTGTGCCTGGTCGGGCGCAACGGC
This sequence comes from uncultured Alphaproteobacteria bacterium, assembly GCA_963710275.1. GTDB lineage: Bacteria > Pseudomonadota > Alphaproteobacteria > Rhizobiales > Beijerinckiaceae > Rhodoblastus. Next base: position 224,528 of record CAVPZS010000005.1, read on the forward strand.
TCGGGCAAATCGACGCTGCTCAAAATCGCCGCCGGGGAAATCGAGGCCGATCACGGCCTGCGCTTCTTCCAGCCAGACGCCACCGTTCGCTATCTGCCGCAGGAGCCGGATCTCGCCGGCTTTGCCACCACCTTGGATTACGTCATGGCGGGGCTGGGTCCGCATGGCGACGATTACCGCGCCCACTATCTGCTCCACGAACTCGGCCTGACCGGAACGGAAACGCCGGCGACGCTTTCCGGCGGCGAGGCGCGCCGCGCGGCGCTGGCCCGGGTGCTGGCGCCCGAGCCGGACATTTTGCTGCTCGACGAGCCGACCAATCATCTCGACCTGCCGGCGATCGAGTGGCTGGAAGGCGAATTGCAGAGCCTGCGTTCGGCGCTGGTCATCATCAGCCATGACCGGCGCTTCCTGCAAAACCTTTCGAAAGTCACGGTCTGGCTCGACCGCGGCATGACCCGGCGGCTCGAGCGCGGCTTCGGCGAATTCGAGAGCTGGCGCGACGCGCAACTGGAGCAGGAGGAACGCGACGCGCAAAAGCTCGACAGAAAGATCGTCGCGGAAGAGCATTGGGTGCGCTATGGCGTCACCGCCCGGCGCAAGCGCAATGTCCGCCGCATGGCGGGTCTCGCCACCCTGCGCGCGGAGCGGCGCGAGGCGAAAAAGTCGGTCGGCGAGGTCAAGCTGAGCGTCGCCGAAGGAAAGGTATCGGGACGGCTGGTGGTCGAGGCCGAGGATGTCGCCAAGAGCTTCGGCGACCGCGCAATCGTGAAAAGCCTGTCGCTGCGGCTGCTGCGCGGCGACCGGACGGCGCTGGTCGGGCCGAACGGCGCCGGCAAGACCACGCTCATCAACCTGCTGACCGGGGAGCTGGCGCCCGATTCGGGAACGGTGCGGCTCGGGACCAACCTGCAAATGGCGACGCTCGACCAGGGCCGCGCCGCGCTCGACCCCAACGCGACGCTCGCCGACACGCTCACGGGGGGCGGGTCGGAATGGGTCGAGATCAATGGCGAGCGCAAGCACGTCATCGGCTATATGAAGGATTTCCTGTTCCCGCCGGAACAGGCGCGCACGCCGACGGGAAAACTCTCCGGCGGCGAGCGGGCCCGCCTCCTGCTCGCTCGCGCGCTGTCGCAGCCCTCGAATTTCCTGGTGCTCGACGAGCCGACCAACGACCTCGACCTGGAGACGCTCGACCTGTTGCAGGAAATGCTGGGCGACTATCCCGGCACCATCCTGCTTGTCAGCCATGACCGCGACTTTCTCGACCGCGTCGCCGGATCGGTGCTGGTGAGCGAGGGCCAGGGCCGCTGGATCGAATATGCCGGCGGCTATACCGACATGCTCAGCCAGCGCGGCTTCGGCCTGTCGCCGACGGTCAAGGCGAAACTGCCGGAGAAAAAGCCGGAAAAGCTCGAGCCTGCGCCGCGGACCGAGGCCAGGCGCAAGCTGAGCTTCAAGGAAAAGCACGCGCTGGAGACGTTGCCGGCGACGATGGAAAAATTGCGCGGGACTGCGCGCAAACTCCACGCCATCCTGGACGACCACGAGCTTTACGCCCGCGATCCCAAGCGTTTCAACGAGGCGAGCGCGCTGCTCGCCAAGTGCGAAGCGGAGCTGGCCGCGTCAGAGGACCAATGGCTGGAGCTGGAAATCCTGCGCGAAGAAATCAACGGCTGAAAGGTTTTGTCATGACCGGATCATTCGATGTCATCGTCTATCACAACCCCGCCTGCGGCACGTCGCGCACTGTCATGGGCCTGATCCGCAACGCCGGCATCGAGCCGCATGTCGTGGAATATCTGAAGACGCCGCCGAGCCGGGCCCTGCTGGAAAATCTCGTCGCTCGCGCCGGCGTCAACATTCGCGACATCCTGCGCAAGAAGGGAACGCCTTTTGCTGAGCTCGGCCTCGGCGATGACAAGGCGACTGACGATGCGATCTACGCGGCCATCGCCAAGCATCCCGTGTTGATCGAGCGGCCCCTGGTCGTCACCCCGAAAGGCGTGCGCCTTTGCCGACCGGCCGAGTTCGTGCTGGACTTGCTGCCGCCCCAGCGCGGCGAATTTTTCAAGGAAAACGGCGAGCGCATGGTGGACGAAAAGGGGCGACCAGTCGCCTCCGCGTAAAGCATAGCAGAAAGCAGCAGCTTTGCCTTGACACGTAAATCATTAGTTGTAATTTTTGACCCAATACGCTGCCGCCATAGCGTATTGGGTCTTATTTTTTTCTTATTTTTGGCCTAGCCGAATTGACAACATGCTTGACGTTCTTTGTATTGCGCAACCGCGAAATGGCAATACGTCAATATTCATGCCTGCGGCGCGAAATACATTCGCTCGCCGGAAATGGTGAAACTTGACCATTTGGAAGCTGATCGAAACCGCTCAACAAAGTTGAGCTTTGCTCCCGGCGCGGCCCTGTCCCGGCGCGCCCATGCCGACGCACCTCGAAGTGAAAATACGCCTGGGGTCATATTTCAAGTCCAAAACCTGGGCGCATAGAGCCGTCGTCTGATCCGCCATTCGCAAGGCGACATCCACGCGCCTCCTCGCGCGCCGCCTTTTCAGCCAGGCGACAAACCTCAATCGAAGCAGGCGGCGCCTGGACCGCAGGGTCCCCGCGCCCCGCTCAACCATGGCGGACAGCCGATGCTGAAAACAATCATGCTCGCAACCATCCTCGCGCTTGGCCTTTTTGGAGCAGGCTCCGCCAGCGCCAACATCAATCACCGCGCTTCGGTTTATGAGCATGGACGGAGCTTTGCCCGCTCGGCCCATGGTTTTCGCTTTTACCGAAGCAACCACCACCGCCACGCACGCGTTCGTCGTGACAACCCAAGCCATCTCGGATTCGCTGGCTTTGACTTCGCCAACAACGATCCCTCGGTCGAAACCGGCGTCACAGGCTCAGCCTATGAACCGCTTCCAGCCTTTCAGCCAGGCAAGGCGACGCGCCCTGTCGAACTCCGTCCGCTTCATCCGCTGCTCGCCGTGGCCAGCCACTATATCGGGCGGCGCAATTTCACCCGCCACGGCGGCCCGTGGTGCCGCGATTTCATCAATGTCGTGGCGCGCCAGGCCGGCTACCACCTCGCCAACAACTCACGCCGGGCGATAGACGCGCTGCGCCTCGGACATCGCGTGTCTTCGCCTCGACCAGGCGATCTTGCGGTGATGCGTCATCATGTGACGATCTTCGCGGGCTGGGGCGGCCGCGGCATCCTCGGCCTTGGCGGCAATCAGCACAGGTCGGTGCGCTATTCGCATTTCAGCCGGCGCAGCATCGTCGCCTTCGTCAGGCTGTAAACGCGGGTCAGAGGGTGATCCGCTTGGGCGCGGTCGGGCGTTCGGTCTTGAAGTCGCCGCGCCCCGCCAGCGCAAAGGCGGCCAGGGCCAGAGCCAGGGCGGTGAGCCACCAGAGCTGCAGGGTCGCGCCGCCGAACACGCCCATGGCCGTGACATAGGTCAGGCCGGCCAGCCAAAACGGCGCGAGCCGGGGAGATTGCGCCGCCGCCGCCTCGTAGGCGAGCCAGGTCAGCCCGGCCCCCGCCAGGGCGCCGATCAGGCCGAGGTCGGTCCAGGTCTCGAACAAGAGGGAATGCGGCGCGTGCGCCGGCATATAGCCCCGCCAGGCCCCCGAGCCGACAAAATTGAAGCCATGGCCGGGGATGACGCGCAAGCCGTCGCTGGCGATCATGCCGCTCCAGGTCTTCAGGCCCAGCAACAGCGACGGCGCGTCCTCGCCGATCAAGGGACCGAACAGCAGAGGAACCAGCGGCGCAAAAATGAAGCTGACGGCGCCGATGGCGCCGATCCAGCGTCCGGTGCGGGGGGCATCGGCCAAGGCGGCGGCGAAAGCCAGCGCCGCCATGCCGGTCGCAGCCAGCGCCGAGGGAACGCGAAGCGAAATCGCCGCCGCCAGCACGACGATCGCGAGGCTCGCGGAAAGCGTCAGCCGGTTGCGCAAGGCCGTCGCCGCCATGGCCGGCCAGAGCAGCAGCAACATGACCTCCACGCCGCGGATGAGGTTGTCCATGTCGTCGGCGTCGTCAGCCTCCGCGCGAAAGCCGCGCATCAAGGAAAATCGAGGCGAACGCCGCCAGGACCACGCCCAGTGGCAAGAGATAGAGATTTGCGGCCTTGCTGCGCGCAGGCAGCGCGGCGGCGACCGGGCACCACGCGACAGGAAAGTGGACAGGATCTTGACCAGGCGCGGCGCGGCCTCGCCGGGAAAGGCGTCCACAGCAGCGAAGCCACCGTCCAGAAGGCCAGAAAAAGCGCCGCCAGCCCGACGGCGTGAAGAGAGGCGCGAAAACCTCGCGCATCCTCATGCGCGGCGCGAGCACCAGACCGGCTGCGAAGGTCAGCGCGCCCGCGATCGGCGCGAGGATGAAGATCGAGCGCTGCGACATCAGAAGCGCCAGCGGCGCGGCGACGAACGCCACGCCAAGACCAAGCCTGAGCAAGAGGTTGGCGGCGTCGGCGGAGGCTTTGTCGGCGGCGTTCTGGTTTGTCATCTGCCCGTGAAATTGCGGCGCGAGTCTGAAAAAGCGAAAAATAACTCGGGATCATGCAGTTGTCATCTTAGATGATGCGTCACGCGCGGCTGTGGGCAATCGGCAACAGTGGCGGGCAAATGATGACGCAATGGGCTAGATCCGCAGCAAAAAACGGAGGGCGTCAAGGGCTTTGATGATTCAGGTGACGCGGAGCATCGCGCTGGACGAAGCCGAATTGCAGGAGGATTTCATCCGCGCCTCCGGCCCTGGCGGCCAGAATGTCAACAAGGTCGAAACGGCGGTGCAGTTGCGCTTCAACGTGCTGAATTCGCCCTGCCTGCCGGAACCCGTGCGCGCGCGGCTGATCGCGCTGGCGGGAAAGCGCGTCGCCGGCAATGGCGACCTGATCATCACCGCGCGCCGCTTTCGCACGCAGGAGCGCAACCGCGCCGACGCCTTGGAGCGGCTGATCGAAATGATCCGCGAGGCGGCGCGCCCGCCGGCGCCGCCGCGCCGCGCCACCCGCCCGACGCTCGGCTCGAAATTGCGCCGGCTCGACGGCAAGAAGCAGCGCGGCTCGATCAAATCGATGCGCGGCAAGCCCGCGGCCGACTGACCGGCGTCGGCTTGCCGCCGCCGCGCGCCGATGCTAGAGCGGCGGCGCTTCATAGGAAAAATCATGAACATTCGTTTGCATCGGGGCGATCTGCCCGCCGATTACCGGGCCGGGGACAGCGTCGCCATCGACACCGAGACGCTCGGCCTCAATCCGCAGCGCGACCGCCTCTGCCTGGTGCAGCTCTCCACCGGCGACGGCGACGCCGATCTGGTGCAGATCGGCCGCGGCCAGACCGAGGCGCCCAATCTCGTGCGTGCTCCTGACCGACCCGCAAGTGACCAAGATCTTCCATTTCGCCCGTTTCGACCTCGCCATTCTGCAGAAGACCTTCGGCGTGCGCGCCACGCCCGGTCTATTGCACCAAGATCGCCTCGAAACTGACGCGCACCTATACCGACCGCCACGGCCTCAAGGATCTGGTGCGCGAACTGCTCGGCGTGGAAATTTCCAAGCAGCAGCAATCCTCCGACTGGGCCGCAGAAAACCTCAGCGAGGCCCAGCTCGCCTATGCCGCGTCCGACGTGCTGCATCTGCACGCCCTGCGCGAAAAACTCGATGCGATGCTGGCGCGCGAAGGCCGCGACAAAATAGCGCAGGAATGTTTCGGTTTCCTGCCCGCGCGCGCCGAACTCGATTTGCGGGGATGGCCGGAAACCGATATTTTCGCTCATATGTGACTAAAGCCGCGATTTCGCCTTCGGGTCCGTTTATTGCCCACGTTGGCGGGGCGCCGGCTCCGGGCGTTCAGACGCCGTTCATTGCGGCGATTTTATATGAAAAGCGCCGCGAATCCGGCAAAGGGACGCTTGAATGGAACTGAGCCGCTCGTTGGCGCAAGGCGGGATCATGCAGAATGACAGACCCGGCGGGTATCGGGGACGCCTATGCGCGCGCGCAGCCGGGCCGCACCCAGGCCTTCAAGTCGGCCGCCCGGCACAGCGCCCGGGTCAAGTGGCTGCGCCGGCTGATCCTCGGCGGCGCGCTGCTTACCACCGTCGGCGTCATCGGCTACTCCTGGTTTCGCCCGCTCGACCAGGGCGACACCCATTTCTCGCTGGAAAGTTTCGGCGTCAGCGGCGACAAGGTGACCATGGAGCATCCCAAAATGACCGGCGTCAGGCGCGACGGCCGGCCCTATGAGGTCACCGCCGACACCGGCGTGCAGAACCCACGCGATCCCGGCCGCACCACCCTGACCAACCTCGACGCCCGCCTGCACATGAGCGACGACGGCGGCGTAACCCATATCCTCGGCGAAAGCGGCCTCTATGATTCCGACGCCCAAACCCTCGATCTGGCCGGCCACGTCCATATCAAGAGCGGCGCCAATTCGATCTGGCCATGGAGCGCGCGTCGATGAATTTCAAGACCAACGCCATGGTTTCCAATGCGCCGGTGCGGCTCGACATGCAAAGCGGCTGGGTCACGGCTGATACCATGACCATGACCGACAATGGCGCGCAGATCACCTTCACCGGCAACGTCCAGTCCCAATTCACCCAGTCTGACGACGGCGCCAGCGCCGGCGCGACAGCCAATTGACATGGAGCGCGCCTTGTCACGCCTGACCCGATCGGCCGCGCTGGCGCTGGCCTTGCTGCTGCCGGCCCCCGCCGCATGGGCGCAAGCCGCGCCCGCGCCATCGCAGGGCGCGACGCTGCTGCCGGGCGCCTCCAGCCATGAGCCGATCAACATCGCCGCTGACAAGCTCGACTATTTCGACAAGGACAAGAAGGCGGTCTATACCGGCAATGTCGTCGCCGTGCAGGGGGACACGCGCCTCAACGCCACGGTGCTGACCATCCTGTTCGAGAACAAGCGCCGCCAAGCCGCGGCGCGCGAAACCCGCCGCAGCGCCGGCCGCCGGTCCGGGCGGCGGCAATTCGCAAATGCGGCGCATGGAGGGCAAGGGGCCGATCGCCATCACCAACAAGGACCAGGTCGGCACGGGCGACGCGCTCGTCTATGACAAGCCGCGAGAACAAGTTCTATCTGATCGGCAATGTCGCCCTGTCGCAGGGCGAGAACGTCACCCGCGGCGACAAGCTGATCTACGACCTAGCGACCGGGCAGGCCGTGGTCACGTCCAAGGGACGCGTGCACAGCCTGATCATCCCCAGGACGATCAAGCCGGCGGCGGGCGCGCCGGCCGCGGCAAAGCCGCAAACGACGCCAAAAAAGCCTCCGCCCAAAACGCCGGCGCCCGCCATGTCGCTCCACTAAACCGCGTCTCTCCATTAAATCAGCGAGACCATGCTCAACGTTCACCATCTCGGAAAATCATACAAGGCCCGCCGGGTGGTGGAAGACGTGAGCCTCAACGTGCGGCGCGGCGAGGCCGTCGGCCTGCTCGGCCCCAATGGCGCGGGCAAGACCACGGTCTTCTACATGATCACCGGCCTGGTCAAACCCGACAAGGGCATGATCGAACTCGACGGCCATGACGTCACGGGCCTGCCGATGTATCGCCGCGCCCGGCTCGGCATCGGCTATCTGCCGCAGGAGGCCTCGATCTTTCGCGGGTTGAGCGTCGAGGACAATATCCGCGCCGTGCTGGAGATCGCCGAGCCCGACCGCGACCGTCGCGCCCAGCATCTCGAAGCGCTGCTCGAGGAATTCGACATCAAGCGGCTGCGCAAGTCGCCGTCCATCGCGCTGTCCGGCGGCGAACGGCGGCGCTGCGAAATCGCCCGCGCGCTCGCCAGCAGCCCGTCCTTCATGCTGCTCGACGAGCCCTTCGCCGGCATCGACCCGATCGCCGTCGGCGACATCCAGGATCTCGTGCGCCATCTGAAAGGCCGCGGCATCGGCGTGCTGATCACCGATCACAATGTCCGCGAAACCCTGGGACTGATCGACCGCGCCTATATCATCCATTCCGGCCATGTGCTGACCGAAGGCAATCCCGACGCCATCGTCGCCAACGCCGACGTGCGCCGCTTCTATCTGGGCGAAGATTTCCGGATGTGACGACGCGACCGTCGCGGCAATAATCCTCGCCGCGTCAAGTTCTTGCCACCCGTTAACTTTGTTGCGTCCGTCCGCGCGCATCTGGCGTTTTTTCGTGGTCGCGCCTCACCAAATCGTGTATGCAAGAAATGGGCCGCCAAATGGGGGCTCGCGCAGGGTTCGGTATTGCGAGTAAGATATGGCTCTATCCGCCAAAATGTTGCTTCGGCAGGGGCAATCCCTGGTCATGACGCCGCAGCTGCTGCAGGCGATCAAGCTGCTGCAATATTCGAGCGTCGAACTGGCCGCTTTCGTCGAGGAGGAGCTCGAGCGCAATCCCCTCCTGGAGCGCGCGGAGGACGGGCCCGACCCGACCCCGACGGGGATCGACGCGCCCGGCGCCAATCCGGCCAACGAGCCTTCCGGCGATGTCTCGGGCGACCCCTTCGAAGCCGACTGCGCACATGTCGCAACTCGCGGTCTCGACTGAGGGGCTGGCCGAGAGCCTCGGCGCCGAAGTCGAGAACGCCTTCGACGGCGAACGCGACCTCAGCCCCGCGACGGAACAGAACAAGCTCGAAACCCTGGGGCTGTCCGACACCGCCTGGTCCGGCGCCGGCGGCGCCGAGGGCTCGTCGGGCGAAGCGGCCAATATCGAAGCCTATATCGCCCAGCAGTCGACGCTGGCCGACCATCTCGGCGCGCAGCTCTCGGTCGCCACCGCCGATCCGGTCGACCGCATGATCGGCCTCGCCATCATCGATTCCATCGACGAGGCCGGCTATTTGCGCGAGAGCGTCGAGGAACTGGCGGACCGCCTCGGCGCGGCCCCCGAGCGGGTCGAACAGGTGCTGGCCATCGTGCACAGCTTCGAGCCGACCGGCATTGGCGCGCGCGATCTGGCCGAGTGCCTGGCGCTGCAATTGCGCGAGCTGGACCGCTACGATCCGGCCATGCAGGCGATGATCGCCAACCTTCCCCTCGTGGCCAAACGCGACTTCGCCGCCTTGCGCAGGATTTGCGGCGTCGACGATGAAGACCTGACCGACATGCTCGGCGAAATCCGTCGGCTCGACCCCAAGCCCGGCCGGGCCTTCGGCGGCTCGATCGTGCAGCCGGTCGCGCCCGGACGTGATCGTGCGGGCGGCGCGCGACGGCTCCTGGCTGATCGAACTCAATTCCGAGGCGCTGCCGCGCGTGCTGGTCAACCAGACCTATGCGGCGACCGTCTCGCGCAAGGGGACCGCCGACGAGGACAAGACCTTCATGTCGCAATGCCTGCAAACCGCCAATTGGCTGACCAAGAGCCTGGAGCAGCGCGCGCGCACCATATTGAAGGTCTCGTCCGAGATCGTGCGCCGGCAGGACGCCTTCCTCGCCGCAAGGCGTCGAGCATCTGCGCCCGCTCAACCTGAAGAACATCGCCGACGCCGTCGGCCTGCACGAATCGACGGTTTCGCGCGTCACCTCCAACAAATACATGGCGACGCCGCGCGGCCTGTTCGAGCTGAAATATTTCTTCACCGCCTCCATCGCCGCGCATGGCGGCGGCGACGCCCATTCGGCCGAGGCGGTGCGCTTCAAGATCCGGCAGATGATCGACGCCGAGGCGCTCGGACGCCATTCTTTCGGACGATTCCATTGTCGAAAAGCTCAAGGCGCAGAACATCGACATCGCCCGCCGCACCGTCGCCAAATATCGCGAGAGCCTGAAAATTCCGTCCTCTGTCGGAACGCCGGCGCGAAAAGCAGTCGCTGACCGCACGCAGCGCGTAGGCCCTCATTTCACCCCGGAAAACCTGGCATCGCACGCTCGCCATTGACTTCGGCGGCGGACGCTTCTAACCGTTGGCAGTTCTCAAAGCGCCGGCGGGTTTCCTGCCACGGGACGATCGCGCGCGACATGTAACGATCACCCGCGCCTCTTTTCGGAGCGGGGCGGCGGGAACGGGGAGAACCGGCCGCGACACCTTGAATTGGCCGCGACAAGACACGAATTGGAACCAGATTATGCCCCTGCGTATCTCCGGGAAGAACATCAATATCGGCGACGCCCTGCGCACCCATGTTTCCGAGCGGCTCAACGCCGCGACAGGCAAATATTTCGACGGCTCCGTCGCGGGACATGTCACGATCGAGCCGGAAGGCTCCGGCTATCGCACCGATTGCACGCTGCATCTCGCTTCCGGCGTCACCCTGCAGGCCGAGGGCCGCGCCCAGGAAGTCTACGCCAGCTTCGACCAGACCGCGGCGCGCATCGAGAGCCGCCTGCGCCGCTACAAGCGCAAGCTCAAGGACCGCGGCGCCGCCCAGCGCGAAAGCGCCGCGCAGGCCGGCGAGCCTATCCGCTATACCGTGCTGAGCGGGCCCGACGAGGTCGAGGAGGCGCCGCTCGAGCATGAATTCAAGCCGGCGGTGATAGCCGAATCCGACAAGCTCCTGCAGACCCTGTCGGTCTCGGCCGCGGTGCTGGAGCTCGATTTGACTGGCGCGCCAGTGCTGGCCTTCCGCCACGCCACCTCCGACCGCGTCAATGTCATCTACCGCCGGCTCGACGGCCATATCGGCTGGATCGACCCGACGGGCGGCGCAAAAGGCGCCGCGTGAGCGCGGCTTATTTTTTGCAGAGCGCAGCGCGCGCTCCGATCTCTGGAGCGGCGCTCGCGTTAAATCATTTTATGGGCGCCGGACAATCCTCGCGAGGGTTCGGCGCGCGTTTTGCGATTGCGGGCGCGGCAGGCTGCGTCTTGACGGAAAACGACCCCCATGCCGCTTGAAAATCTTATTGTCCCAGAGGCAATCCTGCCGGCCCTTCGGGTCAACGGCAAAAAGCAGGCCCTGCAGGAATTGAGCGAAAAGGCGGCGGAAGTGTCCGGGCTGCCCGCCCGCGAGATCTTCGACGCCTGGATGCAGCGCGAGAAGCTCAATTCGACCGGGCTTGGCGACGGCATCGCCATCCCACATGGGAAACTGTTGAACGCCCCACGCATTTTCGGAATTTTCGCGCGGCTGGAGCGGCCGATCGACTTTGAATCGCTCGACGGACAGCCGGTCGACCTGTTGTTCGGGCTGATCGCGCCGGAATCGGCGGGCGCGGATCATCTGAAGGCCCTGGCGATCATCGCCCGCCTGCTGCGCAATCCCGCCACCGTGGCAAAAATCCGCGCGACGCGCGAGGCGCCGGCGCTCTACGCGTTGCTGACCCAGTCCACGTCCTCGTCCGACGCGGCCTGAGGCGGGATCTTAGCCGGGAATTGCGATGATCCAGGACGCGCTCGCCAGCCTGCGGGAGATTTTCTCGCCGCCCTTCCGCTCCGTGCTGCTCAAGTCGCTCGGCCTCACGCTGGCGAGCCTGGCGGCGGCTGGGTCTGATTCTGGGCCGCGCCGCCGTCTGGGCCGCGGCCGGCGGACCCGGCTGGCTGAAGACGCTGATCGAGATCACCGCCGCGCTGGGGCTGTTTGTCGGCCTGATCTTCCTGATCGCGCCGGTCTCCATGCTGGTCGCCGGCTTTTTCCTCGACGAGCTGGCGGACCATGTCGAAGCCGACATTTATCCGCCGGGCCTGCGCGGCAGGCCGGCGCCGGTGGCGGACTCGCTGTGGCTGGCGATCAAGTTTTCCCTGGTGGCGCTGGCGGTTAATTTTTGCGCATTCTGCCTCTGGCTGCTGCCCGGCGTGAATGCATTGGTGTTCTTCGTCGCCAACGCCTATCTGTTCGGCCGCGAATATTTCGAGCTGGCCGCGCTGCGCTTTCGGCCGCGGGACGAGGTGCAGGCCCTGCGCCGCCGCCATCCCCTGATGCTTTTCGCCGCCGGGCTTATCGTTGCGCTGTTCGTCGCCACGCCGGTGCTTGAACCTGCTGACGCCGCTGTTCGGCATCGCCCTGATGGCGCGCCTGCACAAGAGGCTCGCGCCGCCGCAACTGAAAACGGCGACGGACGCCCTTCTCGTTTCCTGATGTGAAGACGCGGGCTACACCACGCGTTCGTCGGCGAACTGGCCGTACTTGCGATAGCGGTAGAGATAGGTCGGGACGATGTTCTCGACCGATTCCGGCGTCAGGCCGAGGCCCGCGAGCGTCCGGCCCTCGTCAGCCGCCGCCTTCGAGACGACGTTGTCGTGACGCAGCAGTTCGACCTGGTCGCGGGTAAAGACATATTCCGCCGGCAAAAGCCCCAGAAGCAGCTTGTTGGCGGTCTCGGTGATCGCGCCCAGCGTTCCCGCGACGCCGAAGGGCAGGTCCACAAGCGCGCGCTGGCGATGGATGGTCGCCAGCACGAACTCCAGAATTTCGCGCATCGTCTTGACCGAGGGGCCGCCCAGTTCATAGGTCGCGCCCTGCTTGCCCTCGCCGCGCAGCAGGCGCGCGCCGGCCTCCGCGACGTCGCCGACATAGACCGGCTGCATCAGCGTTGCGCCGCCGCCGATCAGCGGCAGGACCGGCAGGAACCGCGCCATTTCGGCGAAACGGTTGAAGAACTGGTCTTCCGGCCCGAACACCACGGAGGGGCGCAAGATCGTCGCCTGCGGAACGGCGGCAAGGGCCGCGGCCTCGCCCGCCGCCTTGGTGCGGGCATAGGCGGAAGCGGACCCGGCGTCGGCGCCGATAGCCGAAACATGCAGGAAATTGGTGATGCCGGCGCCCTGCACGGCCTTGGCCACGGCGGCTGCGCCCTCGGCCTGGACCGCGTCGAAGGTCTGCTTGCCCCATGGGGCGAGAATGCCGACCAGGTTGACGGCCGCTTCGGCCCCGCGCAGCGCGGCGGCGAGCGAGTCGGAATAGCGGACATTGGCCTGCACCGCGTGGATCTGTCCGACGCGGCCGAGCGGCTGGAGATGAAAAGCAAGATCGGGGCGCCGGGTCGCCACGCGGACGCGCCAGCCGTCGCGCGCCAGGGCCCGCACCAGATGGCGGCCGACGAAGCCGGAACCGCCGAAAACGGTGACGATGCTATCCTTGGGAATGTCGACCATGGATGAAAACCTTCGATTCGGCGTTTGGCCAGCGTTCATGTCCCGCCTGATTAGTCAAAACGACGGCTTTCGTCCATGCGACTCTTCGCCATTTTGCGCGCCGTCAGGCTTTTTCGCGCAACAGCCGACGGATGATCTTGCCGCTGGTGGTCAGCGGCAGCTCCGCGGCGAATTCGATCTCGCGCGGATATTCATGCGCCGAAAGCCGCGCCCTGGCGTGGGCCTTGATGTCCTCGGCCAGTTCCGGCGACGGCTCGAAGCCGGGTTTGAGCACGATGAACGCCTTCACGATTTCGCCGCGCAAGGGGTCGGGCTTGCCGACGGCGGCCGCATTGGCCACCGCCGGGTGGCGCAACAAGCCATCCTCGATCTCCGCAGGACCAATGCGATAGCCGGCCGAGGAAATCACGTCGTCGTCTCGGCCCTCGAAGAAGACATAGCCGTCACCGTCGCGCCGCGCCCGGTCGCCGGTCAGCAGCCAGTCGCCCATGTATTTCTGCTCGGTAGCCTCGGGCCGGCGCCAATAGGACAGGAACATCACCGGATTGGGCCGGCGAATGGCGATCTCGCCAGGCTCGTCGTCATCGCAGATCGAGCCGTCCGGGCGGATCACCCCGACGTCATGGCCAGGCACGGGCTTGCCGATCGCGCCGGGCCGGCTCACGCTCAAAAGGCCGCTTGAGGCGAGGACCAGGTTGCATTCGGTCTGGCCGTAGGATTCGTTGATGGTCAGGCCAAGCTCCTGGCGGCCCCAGTGGAAGGTTTCGGCGCCGAGCGATTCGCCGCCGGTGTTCAGGCTGCGCAAGGCGACGCCGAATTGTTCGCGGGGGTTTTTCACCGCGCGCAGCATGCGCAGCGCCGTCGGCGGAATATAGGCGTTGCGCACGCCATGGCGCGCCATCAGCGCGAAGGCCGCCTCCGGATCGAATTTTCGCGCCGGCTTCGCCACGACGGGCACGCCGAAATGCAGCGACGGCAGGAGAACGTTGAGCAGGCCGCCGGCCCAGGCCCAGTCGGCCGGAGTCCACATGAGGTCTCCCGGCTGGGGAAAGTCATTATGCGGCATCTGGACGCCGGGAAGATGCGCGAGCAGCACGCGATGGGCGTGCAGCGCGCCCTTGGCGAGGCCGGTGGTGCCGGAGGTGTAGATCATCAGGCAGGGATCGTCGGCGAGCGTGTCGACGGGCGCGAAATCATCGGTCTCCGTCGACAGGGCGTCGAAGAAATCCTCGGCACCGTCATGAGCGCCGTCAAGGCAGAGGATGGTCTCCAGCTCCGGCAACTTCGCCGTCGATTTCGCGGACCTTGGCAAGTCCGGGTTCGTCGCAGATCAGGGCCCGCGCGCCGGAATCGTCGAGCCGGTAAAGCAGCGCGTCGACGCCGAACAGGCTGGCCAGCGGCAAGGCGACGGCCCCCAGCTTGTAGATCGCGATATGGGCGGCGGCGACATGGCGCGACTGCGGCAGCAGCAGCGCGACGCGGTCGCCCCGTCCGACGCCACGCTTGCGCAGGGCGCGCGCGATGCGATTGGATTGCGGCCCGCAATTCGCCATAGGTGAAGACGCGCGCCGCGTCGTCGGCGCCGATTTCGACAATCGCCGCACGGCCCGAATCAGCCAGCGCCCATCGGTCGCAGCAATCGACGCCGATATTGTATTTTTCCGGGATCGCCCAGGCGAAGGCGCGGCGGCGGCGCTCGTATTCGTCGTCCATTTGTCGCATTTGCCGTCCCTCAATCCGCAACTGGGGTCGAAACGAACAAAAAAACGCTCCGCGTCAAGCCGATTAACGCAAAATATTGAGTATTCCTGTCACAATCTGCACCAAAGGCCGCGCTTCGATGATATAAGCCGGATTATGGCGCGCAAGACCGACACGCAACAGGTCGCGAGACAAAACCTTTCTACCCGGAAGCGGCCGGCGGCTCCGCCGTCCCCTTCCAGAACCTCTCCAGGAGCGGGACATAATATGAAGCCAGCCGTCATTTTGGTGGGCGCCGACAAGGGCGGCGTGGGCAAGACGACCATTTCGCGGGCCGTGCTCGACTATCTGGCCGCCAACAACGTCCTCACCCGCGCCTTCGACACGGAATTTCCTCGCGGCACGTTGAAGCGCTTCCACGGGCCGATCACCGAAGTCGTCGACATCAGCCAGACCGCGGACCAAATGCGCATCCTCGACACGCTGAACGCGGCGCAGGTCAAGGTCAGCGTCATCGATACCCGCGCCGGCGCGCTTGGCACGACCTTGCGGGCGCTGCGCGACGTCGGCTTCCTCGACGCCGTCAAGCAGGGCGAATTCAGCTTCACCCTGTTCCACGTCCTAGGCCCCTCCATCGCCTCGCTGGACGAAATCGCGGAGGTCGCGCCTTTCGTGCAGGACGCCAATTATTTCCTGGTCAAGAACCATATCAACGACACGAATTTCTTCGAATGGGACCCGGTCACCCACCGCAAGTATTTCGACAAGGTCAATCCGGCCGGCGAGATCATCATTCCGAAGCTCAATGAAATGTCGTTCGAGCAAGTCGAAATCTCCGGCGTGCCCTTCTCGACCTTCGTCGCCAACAAGACCGCCGGAGGCGATCCCGCCAACCAGTCCTTTGTCCTGCGCGGCTATGTCCGCACCTGGCAGAACCGGATCGCCGACGAATTCGGCCGGGTGAAGCTGCTCGATCTCCTGGCAGGGCGGGACTGACATTTGAACCCAGGGCCGGCGCGTAACTGGCGAAGGGCCGGTGACGGCCCGCAGCACGATCAAGACGACGACTCCACGGCGGCCCGTGCGGAGACCTTCGTCTTCATCTCCTGTTCGCCCCATGGCCGCGCCGGGACGAGCACCACGGCCCGGCTGCTGGCGGATTATTACCTCGCCACGCGCCGCGATTTCGTCGGCTTCGACGCCGACCCCCATGAGCCCGAGTTTGCGCCGCGCTTCGGCGAGAGGGTCGCGAGCGTCGATCTCGCCGAGGTCCAGGGCCAGATCAGGATGATCGACCGGCTGCTGGTCGCCGATCGCACGCCCAAGGTCGTCGACCTCTGGAGCCGCGCCTATGACCGGTTCTTCACCCTGATCCAGGACATCGGCTTTGTCGCGGAGGCGCGCAGCAAGGGCGTCGAGCCGGTCTTCCTCTACCACGCCGACGCCTCGGAAGCTTCGGCCGCTGCGGCCTATCGGCTGGCCTCGGCCTTTCCCGGCGTCGAAACCCTGCTCGTGCATAATGAGGGCGCCGCGCCGCTGGGCGGGGAGGAGCGCGAGACCCTCGGCCTCTATCCGCCGCATCGGCGCCTGAAGATCCGCGGCCTCGATCCGATGCTGCGCCGCGCGCTCGAACAGCCCGACCTGTCGCTCTCTTATTTTCTGATCGACCCGCAGCCGGACATGTCGCTGGTGGTGCGGGCCGGGTTGCGCACATGGCTGCAGCCAATCTTCAGCCAGTTCCGGGCCTTCGAAATGCGGCATTCGCTCGACGGCGCGTCTTTCCTTTGAATTCCCGTCAGGCCCGGTCGAAGGTCACGCCCTGGAAGGCGAAGCCCAGGCAGCGCTGATCGGCGCCGGCCCCCAGGCTCGCAGGAATGCGCGCCGTGGGGACGACGAAGGAGATCAGGTTTTCGCCGCGCATGTCCATCATTCCCGGCAACAGGATATGGGTGGTGTTCGACCATTCGCTGGCGTGGACGAATCCGAGCCACAGCCCGTTGACATAAATATTCATTTCCTGGTGTGACAGCTTGCCTTCCGCCAGATAGGGCGTGGCGTCGACCGCCATCTTGACCCGCGACGCGCCGCCAATGAGCTGCACCTTGAGGGTTGCGACGTTTTCGACGGTCCAGGTCGAGTTGGGCATGTCGAGATAGGTGGTCCATCCCGTGACCGCAAAACCGGAAAAATTGCCGTTGGATCCAAATTTGATCGATTCGCCCAGCTTCAGAATCGCCATCGCCCGCCACCATCCTCTTGACATAACGGAATGAAATATCGCGCGAAATCAACGCCCAGGAAACGAGCCGCCGCAGCGGCAAATCCAGTGATAGCGATATATAGTCTCACTATTGCGAATTTATTTTAAAATAACCTATGTGACGCTACGTCGCAACGTTCAAGCTCGATGAGGGGTCGCGCTCGCGCTGCCTCGCCGCTTGCCCGTTCCCTGCGAAAACCTCCCTGTGCGAAACTTGCGTTTTTGCGCAGGAAAGCTCGTGAAAACGCCGGTTGTTCGCGCGCGCGTGGCATGGTTAATGCTTCATTAAGATGCGACGGTCCATTCTTGGAACAACATCATTGGCCGGCGGCGCGCATGTTCGAAAGATTGCGGCAGTTTCTCGAGGACTTGTCAGGCTCCGATCCCGGAGAGCGGGATTTCGGCGAAGGCGAGCTGCGTCTCGCCGCCGCCTCGCTGCTCGTCCACGTTGCGGAAGCCGACGGCGTCTTCGGCGAGGACGAACGCCGCGCCATGGGCCTGCTGTTGCAGCAGCGCTTCAATCTCGACGCCGAGGCCGCGCGGCGACTGATCGTCGCGGCGCAAAGAAAAGACCACGAGGCGGTCGACCTCTACAGTTTCACCTCGTTGCTGCAGCGCTCCATGAACCTGGCCGAGCGCCGGCGGTTGATCGAGATGATGTGGACCATAGCCTATGCCGACGGCCACGCGCAGGAGTTCGAGGAAAACGTCATCTGGCGCGTGTCGGAACTGCTCGGCGTGCCGGCGCGCGACCGGATCGCATTGCGACGGAAGATTCGCGCCGAGCGCGGCTGCGACAACGAGACCGCTGGGCCCTGGGACAAGGAGCCGCGCGGCGAAGAAGGAGAAGACGCATGAACGATTCGGGGGCGCAGCGCAGGGTCATGCTGATCACGGGGGCTTCGGGCGGCATCGGCGCCGATCTGGCGCGAATCGCCGCGGCGGAGGGTCACGATCTTGCCCTGGTCGCCCGCAATCGCTCGGCGCTCGACGCCCTGGCCGATGCGCTGGCCGCGCTGCCGGGCCAGAAAAATCCGCGCCCGCTGGTTTTCGATTGCGACCTGTCGGCGCCCGGCGCCGTCGCCGAAGCTGGCGCAGGACCTGGCGGCGGCGGGCGCGAGCCCCGACATCGTCGTCAATAACGCCGGCTATGGCGTGGCCGGCCCGGCTACGGACGGCGACGTCGAGGAACAGCTCGGCATGATCGATCTCAACGTCCGCGCCCTGACCGAAATGAGCCTGCGTTTCGCCGCGCCCCTCATCGCAGCCAAGGGCCGCCTGCTCAACGTCGCCTCCCTCGGCGCCTTCATGCCGGGGCCGGGCCTTGCGGTCTATTACGCCAGCAAGTCTTATGTCCTGTCCTTCAGCGAGGCGCTCTCGGCGGAACTGGGGCCGCTCGGCGTCAGCGTCACCGCGCTCTGTCCCGGCCCTGTGCCCACCGGCTTCCAGGAGCGGGCGCGTTTCGCCCAGCACATGGACTGGATCGAAGTTCATCTCCTTATCCTCGTCCGAGGTCGCGCGCGTCGCCTATGACGGGATGATGGCGCGCAAGCGGGTGATCGTTCCGGGCCTCGCCTCGAAACTCGATGGCCTGGTCGTTCGCCGCTGACGCCCAACAGCCTGTTGCTGCCAATCGTTTCCGCGCTGCAACTGCGTCGCACAGCCCAGGATCGCATAGCCAAAGAGAGCCGTTGAGCATGGAATTCGGCGCCAATCCCTTTTCGCCGCCGCCGCGCAAGCCCGTGCTGATCATCCTGCATGGCGAACATTCGACGCCCGGGCGCATCGGCCGGCTGCTACGCGACTTTGGCGCCCCGCTCGACATTCGCCGTCCGCCCCTGGGCGATCCGCTGCCGAAGTGCATGGGCGATCATTCGGGTGTGGTGATGTTCGGCGGCCCGATGAGCGTCAACGACCAGGAGGACTGGCTGCGTCGCGAGATCGAGTGGATCGGCGTTCCGCTCAAGCAAAACAAGCCATTCCTGGGTATTTGCCTCGGCGCGCAATTGCTCGCCCGTCATCTCGGCCATCCCGTCGGCGAGCCATCCGGATGGACGCGTCGAGGTCGGCTATTACCCGATCCACCCGACCGACGAAGGCCACAAGCTGTGCGATTGCGCCTTCCCCGACCGCGTTTACCAATGGCATCGCGAAGGCTTCGACAAGCCGAACGGCTCGGTGCTGCTGGCGCAAGGCGAGGATTTCGAGGCCCAGGCGATCCGCGTCGGCGACAGCGCCTATGGCCTGCAATTTCACCCTGACGTCACCTACGCCATGATGTGCAAATGGACGGTAGTGGGCTCCGAACGCATGAGCCAGCCGGGCGCGCAAAAAAGGCAGAGCCATCTCGAAGGCTGGTTCCAGCACGACGGCGCCGTCGCCCGCTGGACCTCCGCCTTCCTGCGCGGCTGGCTCGGCCCGAGCGACCTCGAAGGCGAACTCGCGCCGGCGGAATAGTCGGCGTTCGTTCTGGCGAGCAGCCGCCTTCAGTCCGCCAGCACCAGCGCCCAGAACACCTTGTAGCGCGCCTTGGGGTTATAGGCGGCGGCGATGCCCATTCGCCTCACGCCGGGCGCCAGCATGTTGGCGTTATGCGGCGGCGACTGCCGCCAGCCGGAAAAAACCTCCGACAGCGTGTCATAGCCGGCGGAAACATTCTCCACCGCCGCCGATTTCTCGAAACCGTCGCGATTGAGCCGGTCGGTCAGCGAGCCGCGCACTTCATGGCTCAGCTTGTCGGCGGAGGCCATGGCGTCGGCCTGGCGCTGCGCCTCGGCCATGAGGTTGGGGTCGACGGCGAGAACCGGCAGGCCGTGATTGCTGCGATAAAGCGAGATCATGTCGCGCGCGGCGGCTTCGTCGAGCCGCGCGCCCGGAGCCATCATGGATTGGTAGAGACTGGCCGCGGGCGCGCGCGGGCCGGAAGGAGATCGGCGCAGCCGGCGAGAAGGAGACAGGGCGCGACGGCAAGCGCGATTTTCCGCATGAATTTTATAAGCAATTCAGGATTTCCATTCGCTGAGAACGCACGCAGGCTTGAGCCTGAAACGTTAACGTTTTGTGTCCGCCGGGACGGCCTCGTCACGGCGTTGCATGAAGGACTCGAGTTGGGAGAAGTCGAGCGTGATCGTCGGCGGCGGCGCCGGAGGAGGATTGATCCGCAGGCCCGCCTCGGCGAATTGGGCGAAAATGGCGTAATGCAGGTCGCTTTTCACCCGCGCCGCATGCTCGACGTCCTCGACGAAGCAGACCAGTTCGAAGTCCAGCGATGCTGCGCCGAACTTGCTGAACAGCACGCTGGGCGCGGGGATGCCGACCACCTCCTCCTGGGACTTGGCCGCGTCGATCAGGACTTCGCGCACTTTTTCCGGGTCCGTTCCCCAGATGACCTGGACCGGAATCTGGATGCGTCCGACCCGGTCGGCGCGGACGAAATTCTTGACGACGCCCGTGACCATCTGGCCGTTCGGCACGATCATGGTGGCGCGGTCGAAGGTTTCGATCTCGGTGGCGCGGACGCTGATCTTGCGGACATAACCCTCGTCGTCGCCGATCATGGACCCAGTCGCCGACCCGGATCGCCCGCTCCCACAGCAGGATGAGGCCGGAGACGAAATTATTGACCACGGATTGCAGGCCGAGGCCGATACCGACGGACAAGCGCGCCGGCGACCAGCGCCAGCTTTTCCGTGTTGATGCCGAGATAGGCCAGGGCGAAGGAAACCGAGGCGATGACGCCGAGATAGCCGATGCTGGCGCCGATCGAGGCGCGCAGGCCCGTGTCGATCTGGGTCAGCGGCAGGTAGCGGTTTTCCAGCCAGCTCTGCGCCGCCCGGGTCAGTCCGAAGCCGACGCCGAACAGCAGCAGCGCGACGATCACGCTGGAGAGCGATATGGTGACGTCGCCGACCTTGATGCCGAAAAAAGCCGACTTGATCGACCCGACCAGATCGTTGCGAATGCACGCCCCAGGGGGCCAGCACCAGCAGGATGGCGATGGCCCAGAGCGCCACATAGCCGGCGCCGTTGATCAGCACGCCGATCTGCGGCCATGCCGTCGCGCCGCATGCCGAGCGTGGCGACCAGGCCCCGGCTGAAGCGCGAATTGGGCCGGAAGGCCTGCGCCGTGCCCTCGTCTGAGCAGTTTCACCAGCAGGAACAGCAGCGCGGCGATCAGCGCCGCCCAGACGATCTGGTCGACGATGAACGCGGCAAGCGCGACATAGCCGCAGCAGATCGGCGAGGATCAGCGACGAAGGTCGCCGCCCAGGCGGCGAAACGGATCGGCGGCCACCACGGGCTTTCGTCTTCGATTTGGACCGCGCCGGCGCCGTCATGGCTGCCCATGATGCCGTAAAGCGCCCGCCCCAGGGTCACGCCGACGAGCATGGCGAACAGGCCGCGCGCCGCCACAGAGGCCTGCAGCGAGGCGCCGACGGCCTCGTTCATCCCCTCGATGAGCTTGCCGCAGGTCACGAGGACGGCGATAGCCAGCACCAGGGCCATGACCCGCTGAGCAACCCTGTCGGTGAGCTCAACCGGACGCCAGAACGGACGGCCCGGCGCGAGAATGGCGGAGCCAAGTCCGGCGGCCACGGCGCAACGAACAACGCCGCGAAACAGCGCGACGCTGAGGGGATGCAATTGCGCGTCGCTGACGCCGAACCAGTCGCACAACTGGAACAGCGCGCCGACGCCGACCACCGGAATCGTAGCGACCGCCATGGCGGTCCACAGCGCCGCGGCGACGCGCCGCAATTCGTTCGGCTCGCGCCGGCCTTTTTCTCTCGGTATGACGCGCCAGGCGACAATGCTCGCGGCGACGAGAGCGAGGGCGAGCAGGAGCGCCAGGGCGCCGAAGGTCATGGCTGATCCCTCGGCGCCTATGTCGGCGGCGCGAAGGAAGAAATCAGAAAAGGCCGACTGGGCGTTGGCCAGCGCCCGCGGCGTTTCATGCGCCACGACCAGCCAGAGCGAGGGCGAGAGTATGCTCGACGAGCTCTGGAAAACCTCCTGCGCGAACAGGGCGCGGCGACGGTCGCCAATCGCCGAGGCGATCTGTTCGGCGCGCAACTCCAGCAGGTTGGCGCGCTTGCTGACGTCATCGATGGCGGTGAAGATTTTGGTCTGGTCGGCGCGGTCCCGGGCGACCGCGGGATCTTCCGGAGCCGCGGGCGGGTTGGCCTTGGGATCTGGAGCCGGACCAAGCTGATCCAGCCGCGCCTTGATCGCCGCCTGCCTCGGCGCGGCCTTGGCGAGCACGTCCTGGATCTTCGCCGAGATCGGCGCGATGGCCGCGGCCTCGCGCGCGAGTTCCGCATCGTCCAGCGACGGGTTGCCGATGGCGGTCGCGATCTGGTCAAGGCCTAGCTTGGCGGCGTCCAGAACCGCCGCGTCGGAAATCGCCGGCGCGGCCGATTTGTCGCTCGGCGCGGTCGGACCTTGCGCCGCGGCAAGCGCCGCCGGGCGGGCCGGCGGCGTTGGCGCGACCGTGGCTTTCGGCTCCGCGCCAAAGGCGCCGAGCACAGGCGCGCCGGCAAGGATTTGCGTCAGCAGGACGAGGGCGAACTTGCGCCGGACAAAAGCGATCACGGCTTTTCCTTGGGGTTCGCCACGGGATCGGAATAGCCATGGCTTTTACCGCGCCAATCCTCGATCCGCCAGTCTTGGCGGTCGAGCGCTTGGCCTTCGCGCGCTTGGCCGTCTTGCGCTTCCCGCGTCGCATAGCTCGGCCCGACAGGCGCCTTGCCATGGCCGCCGGGGATATCGAGGACATAGGTGGGTTGGCACAGGCCGGAAACGCGACCCAGCAGGGCGCGGACCAGCGCCTGACCCTCCTCCAGCGGCAACCGCAGATGCGAGGTGCCCGGCGCGAGATCGCCGTGATGGAGGTAATAGGGTTTGATTCGCGCCTCGACGAAGGCGCGCATCAGGCTGGCAAGGGTTTCCGCGTCGTCGTTCACGCCGCGCAACAGCACGGTCTGGCTGACCATGGCTATGCCCGCGTCGACCAGTCGGGCGCAGGCGTCGCGGGCCCCGGGCGTCAATTCGCGCGGATGATTGGCGTGCAGCGCGACATAGACGACCTTGCCGGAGGCCTTCATCGCCGCGATCAGCTCGGGCGTGACCCGTTCCGGCGTCAGGGCGGGAACGCGCGAATGGAAGCGCAGGACCTTGACGTGATCCAGCTCGCGCAGGCGGTCCGACAGCGCCGCGAGCCTGCGGGGCGACACCGCCAGCGGATCGCCGCCGGTGACGATCAGCTCCCAGATTTCCTGATGCGCCGCGAGATAGGCGAAAGCGTCGTCGAGCGCGGCGTCGTCGAGGAAACCCTGCGTGCCCGCGCCGACCCGCGCGCGGCGAAAGCAGAAGCGGCAATAGACCGGGCAGACGCTGGTCAGCTTCAGCAGCGCCCGGTCGGGATAGCGATGGATCAGGCCCTTCGACGCTTCATGCGACGTCGTCGCCGATCGGGTCGGCGCGCTCCTGCGGCAGGGTCCGCAATTCGCGGGCGTCGGGCAGGAATTGCCGTCCAATAGCGTCGTCCGGGCCGTTCGATCAGCGCCGCGACGCCAGAGGGAACGGCGACGCTGTACAGCGCGGCGACTTCGGCCAGAACCGCCGCGTGCGAGCGGCGCGACAAGACCGGCGGCGACCAGCTCCTCCGGCCGGGTCAGGGTTTTGGCGCCGCGGGGAATGCGCTCATGGCTGCGCGACCGGCGCCCAGAGCACCTGCTCGATATGCTGCGCCCCGGTCGCCAGCATCACCAGCCGGTCGAGGCCGAGCGCGATGCCGCTCGCGGCGGGCATGACGGCCAGCGCGTCAAGCAGATCCTCGTCGATGGGATAGGCGTCGCCGTAGATCTTCTCGCGTTCCCGCATGTCCGCCTCGAAACGTCGCCGCTGCTCGACCGGATCGGTCAGCTCGCCGAAGGCGTTGGCCAGCTCCACCCCGCAGCCGTAAAGCTCGAACCGTTCGGCGAGGCGCGGGTCCTCCGGCTTGCGCCGCGCCAGCGCGGCCTCGCTCGAGGGATAATCGATCAGGACCGTGGCGCGCCCGTGGCCGAGCCGCCGCTCGATGCGATCCGACAGGATCTTGCTGAACAGGTCGGACCAATGGTCGTCGGCGGCTGACGCGGACGCCAATGCGCCTAGCTTGCTCGGCGAGCGCCTCGCGATCGGGTTCCTTCCCGTTCAAGGTGGCCAACAGGTCGATCCCGGCATGAAGCTCGAACGCCTCGGCCACGGTCAGGATTTCGGGCTCGGCAAAGGGGTCGAGGCTGGCCTCGCCGTAGCGGAACCGCGTCGACGCCGGCGGCCTCGGCGGCCCGGCGGAGCATGGCGGCGCAATCGTCGATCAAGGCGCGATAAGGCGTCTCCGCCCGATACCATTCCAGCATGGTGAATTCGGGATGATGCAGTTTCGAGCGTTCGCCGTTGCGAAAGACATGGGCGAGGGCGAAAATCCGCTTTTCGCCCGCCGCCAGCAGCTTCTTGCAGTCGAATTCCGGCGAGCTGTGCAGGTAGAGCGGCGGTCGGACGCGCCGTCGAGGGGCCAGAACTGCGTGGCGAAGGCGGAAATATGCGTCTCGTTGCCCGGCGAGACCTGCAACGCCGCGGGTTCGATCTCGACGAAATCCTGTTCCTCGAACCAATGCGCGCAGGGCCGTGACGATCCGCGCCCTCTGCAGCAGGCGCGGACGGCGGGCGGCATGGATTTCCCTGCCCCAGAAAGGATTCTTTCGCCTTGTCCCGTCAAAACCCCGCTCTACATTCATGTTGATCGCGACCTGTCGAGACAAGGGAACGGGCGTGAGCCCGGGCGTTTTGACGAAAAAACTGGCATTGCGGCGACGGATGAGTATTAGTGTCGCCGCACATTTCGGAAAAGGTCCAATAGACCCGACGGCCCGTCCCATCAACCGCGACGGGGAGCGTCGCTGCAAGGAAAACAGACGTGAGAGTCATCGCCAGCTCGGTCCGCAAGGGCAATATCATCGAACACGAAGACGGCCAGCTCTATTCCGTCCTGAGCGCGGAAAGCTTCTTCCCGGGCAAGGGCACGCCGACGACCCAGATCGACATGCGCCGGCTGTCCGACGGAAACAAGACGTCCGTCCGCTACAAGACCACCGAGCAGGTGGAGCGCGCCCATGTCGAAGACATGAACTACAGCTATCTCTACGAAGATGGCGACGGCTACACCTTCATGAACGGCGATAATTACGAGCAGGTGATCGTCTCCAAGGACGTGCTTGGCGACCAGGCCGCCTACCTCCAGGAAGGCATGCAGGTCATCCTGTCGATCTTCAACGGCATAGCCGTGGCGATCCAGCTGCCGGCGCGCGTGACGCTGGAAGTGGTGGACACCGAACCGGTCACCAAGGGCCAGACCGCGTCTTCCTCCTACAAGCCGGCCAAGATGAACAATGGCCTGCGCGTGATGGTCCCGCCGCATATCGGCGTCGGCGCCCGCATCGTCGTCCTCACCGACGACAACAGCTATGTCGAGCGCGCCAAGGACTGAGACGTCCTGCTGCCTTCAAAGCAAAACGGCCGGTTTCCCGGCCGTTTTTTTATGCCGCGTCCGAAAAGTCCGCGACCTCCCGGGAAACCCGCTCAGCGCTGGAACTGGGGCAGGTTGAAGGAATCCGGCAGGACTTCGTCGCCGAACTCGGACCGTTTGGTGATGCCCTCGGGCGCGCGATTATAGATCGTGCTGTCGTCCATGTAGCGATTGCGGCTGCCGACCGGGACGACGACGCCCGAATTGGTAAAGCTGCGCTTCCTGACGACGATTTCCGGCGCCGCGACATGCGCGACGACTTGCGCATGATGGCGATGGTGACGCGCCGTACGGGCTTCGGCGCTGGCGCAAGCCAGGGCGCCGGAAGCAAGCACGAGAGCGAAAAGACTGATGCGGCGCATGATTGGCTCCTGATTCATTTGGCGTGAGTTTACCGCGTTGCAGCGGCGGGCGATAGGTTTTTCGTGGAAAAACGCCTTTTCCTTCGACGGATGCCTTATTTGCGCGCAACGGGGGCGCAGCCGTGGATATGGCGGGCCTGGGCGGCGCCGAAGAAGTCGCGCAAGGGTTTGTCGTTGCCGGCGACCAGAAGATCCAGGCGGTTGATCAGGCATGCGGTGTCTGCGGCGGTCATCGCCTCGTTCGCGGGCGCGCAGGCGAAGCCGCCAACGGTCAGGCCGGGGAGATTGTCCTTCTGTTCCTGCGCCAGCCGGAACCCCTGGCAGTTTTCCCGGGTCGTGTTGCCCTCCGAAAGGGTCAGCGCCGCCATCTGCGTGTCGCCGAAGCGCGTCGCCTGGGTCTCGTCGACATTGGTGCGGCTGATACTGAGGCCGAGCGGCGCGGCGCGACGCGCCATATCGACGAAGAAGGGCGCATCGGCCTGTTTTTCTTCGCCGTGGCGATAGACCGACAGGCGCAGGAAGAATTTCTTCCCGCCGAATTCGCCGAAGGTCAGCGAATCTTCGCGCCCGCCGCCGGTGGAGTGGCGGCGCGCCGAATAAACAAGTTTTTCATGCGCCAGTTGCGGCGCCGCCAGATCATAGGCCTGATAGGGTTTGGCGATATCCAGCCAGGCGGCGCGCGCCGTTGCTTGCGCCGGAGGCTTCGCTGCCGGCAGGGAATCCTGCCATTGCTGGAGGACGCCGGCGCCCGCCAGCACGACGAGGGCGAGCCCCGCGAGCTTCAACACCCAGTTGCGCTGGGCGTAAATGACGCGGGCGACGGGCCACGCGAGGAAGGCCAGTCCCCGCCAAAGTCCATGCGCGGCCTTGCCGGCCGCATGAAGGACGACCCGGCCTTCCGATGGCGCTGCATGAGCGGCGGGCTCGGCGATGGCCTCTGACTGGGTCTCGAACTGCGTTTCGAATTCTTGCGCCAGCTCTTCGGCCCAGTCCGGTTCCGGGGCGCGGGCCTCTTCCGGGGCGCGTGCTTCAGGCGCCGGCCTCGCTCTACGCCAGGACGCGCTCAAACGCTGGCTCACCGCAGAGGAAACATCGGCGCAAAAAGCCAGTTCGCCGGCCAGTCGCTCCCGCAACGCGGTCGTCAGGCGCTCGGCCAGCCCGGGCGCCAGCACGGCTTCGATCTTGTCGTGAAGAATTTCGCGATTCGACCGCTTGGCCGGATGAAGCCGCTGCTGGTTGGCGATCGAGTCCTGGACGAGGGCGCGGAAGTCCGCTCCTCTGCGGTGGATGGTGGATGACGTCATGGCCCGCTTTCGGCGCTGGTGCGCGTGAAACTCGGGCAAATTTGATCTTTATTTTGCGAGCTTTCGGTTACCGCGCCTCAGCCTTCTCGATTAACGATGAATCGAAGGTTACGATCAGCGCGCCGGCCTCGAAGCCGGTCGCGTCGGAATGAAACATCAGGCCCGGCGGCAGGCCCGGCGTCCTCACGGGAGTGAAATCGTCGGCGCGGCCCATCCCGCCGCGTTCGGTGAGGATGCGCAGCCGCTTGCCCGTCTGGCCCTGCAAATGCCGGTTGAGCGCGCGGTCGCCCGCCTCGCGCAGCAGGGCGGCGCGTTGCTTCACCAGACCAGGGGCAACGCGCGGCATGCGCGCGGCCGGCGTTCCCGGACGGGGCGAAAAGGGAAAGACATGGAGGAAGCTCAGGCCGCAATCCTCCACCAGCGCCAGCGATCTCGCCGCCATGGCCTCGTCCTCGGTCGGAAAGCCGGCGATGAGATCGGCGCCGAAAGCCATGTCCGGACGCAGCTGTCGCAAGGCGGCGCAGAAATCGACGCTGTCCTGCCTGCTGTGGCGGCGTTTCATGCGCTTCAGGATCAGGTCGTCGCCCGATTGCAGCGACAGGTGCAGATAGGGCGCGAGCCGCTCCTCTTCCGCAAAGGCCGCGATCAGGTCGGGGTCGGCCTCGATGCAATCCACCGAAGACAGGCGCAGGCGCGGCAACTCCGGCAATTCGCGCAGCAACCGACGCACGAGCTGGCCAAGTTTTGGAGCGCCGGGCAGGTCCGCGCCCCAGGAGGTCAGATCGACGCCGGTCAGCACCACTTCCTTATGGCCGGTCTCGACGAATTTGCGCGCCTGCGCCACCACCTCGTCGGCCGAGGCCGAGCGCGACGGGCCGCGCCCCGAGGGTATCACGCAGAAGGTGCAGCTATGGTCGCAGCCGTTCTGCACCGCCAGGAACGCGCGAGTATGGCCCTCGATCGCCGCCAAAATGGGAGAGCCTGCATTTTCCCGCCGATGGGCGTCGCCGGCGGGGGCGACATTCTTGCGCGCGTCAAAGAAGTCCCAGCTGAGCGCGCGGGTCTTTTCGGCATTGCCCATCACATGGGCGACTTCCGGCATGGCGGCGAAAACGTCGGGATCGATCTGCGCGGCGCAGCCGGTGACGACGATGCGCGCATCCGGGCGCTCGCGCTTGAGCCGGCGGATCGCCTGTCGCGCTTGCCGCGTCGCCTCCGTGGTGACGGCGCAGGTATTGACGACGACGAGATTTTTTTCCGCGCCTTGCGAGGCCAGTTCGCGGATGGTTTGCGATTCGACCATGTTGAGCCGGCAGCCGAAGGTCACGACCTCGACCTTTTTCTCTCCGGCCGCGGACAGGGTCATGGCGCGGCGGCCTCGGCGGCGAAAATGTCGGCGTCCAGGGTGCGGACGAACTCCAGTTCGACGGGGCCCGTCATTTCAACGTGATCGTCCGACTCCCGCCAGTTGATGACGAGGTCGCCGCCCGGCAGGGAAATTCGGGCGCAGCGCCCGGTCAGGCCGGCGCGCGCCGCCGCGACCAGGGTCGCGCAGGCGGCCGTGCCGCAGGCCAGGGTCAGGCCGGCGCTGCGCTCCCAGACCCTCAGGCGCACCCGTTCCGGCGCCAAAACCTGCGCCAGCGAGATATTGGCGCGTTGCGGAAACAAGGGGTCCTGTTCCAGCGCCGGACCTATGACCGAGAGGTCGAAGTCATCGGTCTCCGACACGAAGAAGATCGCATGCGGATTGCCCATGCTGACGCAGGAGGCCGGCGGCAGGCCGAAGCGCCCTATATGTACGGCGCGGGTGTCGCCCACCTCATGGGCGAGCGGAATATCCGCCCAGCCGAGGCGTGGCCGTCCCATGTCCACCTTGTAGGACAGCGGTCCCTCGCGCGAAACGTCGAGCCGGCCGGCGGAGGTCGCGAGGCGAATTTCGGTCGCCCCGGACTTTTGCGCCAGCACATGGGCGACACAGCGCGTTCCGTTGCCGCAGGAGGCCGAGAGCGAGCCATCCTGGTTGAAAATGGTCATGAACGCGTCCTGGCCGGGCGCATGGGGATCGGAGAGGACCATGAGCTGATCATAGGCCAGCCCCGGCGCGCGATTGAGCGCGCGCGCGTCGGCGGGGGTCGCCGCGTAATCGGCGCCGCGCAGGTCAAGCACGAGAATGGCGTTGCCGGCGCCGTTCATCCGGGAGATCTCCCGCCCCGCGAGCGGGTGGGCGGCGCCGGGCGCGCGGGGCGGCTTCAGGTCGGTCAAAGCTTTGTGTCCTCGGAAACAGGCGCCCGTTCATGTCAGGTTTAGTCGAAATATAGGAGAAAAGGCGCGGTGGAGCCATAGAGCTGCGTTAAAATGAATTGATTCGCGCACGCCCTGGCTGCGGCGTGGCGGTTTGGAGTTCTGGATGCAAATCGGCAAATTTTTCCAGGCGTCCCGCCGGCATTTGCGGCTGGCGCTGCTGTTGGCAGGGATGGGCGCGCCCCTGACCGCGCTGGCGCAACAGCCGCCCGCCGAAGCGCCCAAGATCGAAGCGCCCAAGATCGAGGCGCCGAAGCCCGACGCGCCTCAGGCCCAAAAGGATGCGCCCCCGCCGTCCAATGTGTCCCCGGCGGACCATCCGCCAGCGACGACGGGCGAGGACGCCAGCGTCAAGACCGTGGACGTCGCGGCCAAGGCGGTCATCGAGACCAAGGGCTCGGCCAGCTGGGAAGAGGGTTATGGCAAGATCGGCGAGGCCCTCGCCAAATTGCGCGCGGCTGCGCTCAAAGCCGGACTGAAGGAGAATGGACGCCCCCTCGCCGTCTTTACCGAAACCGACGACGCCGGCTTCAAGTTCGACGCCATGCTGCCGATCGAATCGCCCGCCGACGCCAAGCCCGATCTCGGCTCCGACATCACGCTCACCCAGTCGCCGAGCGGCAAGGCGATCAAGTTCGAGCATCGCGGCGCCTATGACGACATTGACGCGACCTATGAGGCGATCACCGCCTATCTCGACGAAAAAGGCCTCGAGGCGCGTAACCTGTTCGTCGAGGAATATTTGAACGAGGCCAAGGATTCGACCGACGTCAATCTGCAGGTCGATATTTTCGTGTTCCTGAAATGAGGGCGCCGGCCGCTCGAAAACGGCCGGCCCTATTCGTCAAAAACCTTTTTGCAGCGCCGCGACGATCGCGTCGCCCATCGCCCCGGTCGAAATGGTCGAGGACGCTTCGCCCTTGATGTCGGCCGTGCGCAGGCCCGAGGCCAGCACGTCGGAGATCGCCGCCTCGATGCGGTCGGCGGCTTCGCCGAGGCCGAAGCTGTAGCGCAGCGCCATGCCGAAAGAGGCGATCATGGCGATCGGATTGGCGATCCCCTGTCCCGCGATATCGGGCGCCGACCCGTGCACCGGCTCGTACATCGCCTTGCGCTTGCCATTGGCGTCGGCCTCGCCAAGCGAGGCGGACGGCAGCATGCCGAGCGAACCCGTCAGCATGGAGGCGACGTCGGACAGCATGTCGCCGAACAGATTGTCAGTGACGATGACGTCGAACTGCTTGGGCCAGCGCACCAGCTGCATGCCGAGCGAATCGGCCAGCATGTGCTCGAGTTTCACGTCGGCATAGGCGCGCTTGTGCAGGTCGGTGATGACCTCCCGCCACAACACGCCCGACTTCATCACATTGTGCTTTTCCGACGAGGTCACCTTGTTGCTGCGCTTGCGCGCCAGCTCGAAAGCGACGGCGCCGATGCGCTCGATCTCGTAGGTGTCATAGACCTGCGTGTCGATGCCGCGCTTCTGGCCGTTGCCAAGATCGATGATCTCCTTGGGCTCGCCGAAATAGACGCCGCCGGTCAGTTCGCGCACGATCATGATGTCGAGGCCTTCGACGATCTCGCGCTTCAGGGCGGAGGCGTCGGCGAGCGCCGGATAGCAGACGGCGGGACGCAGGTTGGCGAACAGGCCGAGGTCCTTGCGCAGCCGCAACAGCCCGGCTTCCGGACGCACGTCGTAAGGCACATGGTCCCACTTGGGGCCGCCGACGGCGGCGAGCATCACCGCGTCGGCTTTTTGGGCCAGGGCCATGTCGGCTTCGCTGATCGCCTGGCCATGGGCGTCATAGGCCGAGCCGCCGACAAGGCCCTTTTCGAATTCGAACGAGGCGAGGCCGGCGCCGGAGATCGCCTTGGCGACCTTCTCGACTTCCGCGGTGACTTCGGGACCGATGCCGTCGCCCGGCAGCAGGAGAATTTTATAGCTGGCCATGATTTGCCTCTTTTCGGGGGCGCCTTGTCGCGCCAATTGCTGGCGCCTTGCTAAACGCGGCGCCGGAACTTGGCAAGGAATTTGGCGGGGAATTCGAGAGGAGTTGCGGACATGGAAAAATCCCGCGAGCCGAAGCTCGCGGGACCAGTTTGCGGGAGGAATTTGTCCTGGATCTCAGCGATCAGAAGCTGTAGCGAACGCCGACCGTCGGCGCGATGTTGTTGTTGTAGTAATAGGGCACGCCGGGGCCATGGGGAATGGCGATGGCCAGGCCGCCGGTGACGTCGGAATAGGCGATGCCGCCATAGACATCGAAACGCTTGGTGAAGTGATAGTCCGTAAAGAGCGAGACCTCGTCGAGCGTGCCCGCGCAGGAGCTGCGGAAACCGGCGGCGTCCGAACAGGTGGACGGCTGACGGAAGTCGTTCTGCAGCTCGTGATAGTAGGACAGTGTGATGTCGGTCTTGGGATTATAAGCGTATTTCACGCCGGTCCAGAACACCTGCACGATTTTGGGGGAATCGAGATTGTTGTCTTCGACGCCGCTCAACTGGTAGCCGCCCTGGCCGTGGCGCCGATGCCCAGCGGGTTCGCCGGATTATGTTGCAGGATGTATTCATAGCCGCCGAAGAACTTGAACTGATCCAACGTGTATTTGGCGGCGACCATGATGGCGGTATTGTCGGTGACGATGCCGTATTCGGTGTTGGTCGGTTGAAATCAGATTGGCCCCTGCTGATCTGGTTCTGATTGATGCTGTTGATGGTCGACTGATAAGGCTGGGTCGGAGCTCGCCGGCCCGAGCAGCGGGTTGACGACGCTGATCGCCTGGTTGACGTGCTGGACGACGACATCGGCCGAGAAGTTGCCATAGGTCCCGCCGAGGTCGAATCCAAAGGCGTCGTTATGCGGCGTCTCCGGCGTGCAGGTGGCGGCGGTCCAGGTGCTGGAGGCGGAGTAGCAGCCGCCCGTGCCGTCGGCGAATTTATACATCGCGCCGAAATGGACCGGGCCATAGCTGACGCGATATTTCAGCGCATCGTCCCAGACGGGTGTCCTCGGTGTCGCCGCCGCCGGCCATCAGGCCGTTGTAGCCGATGAACGAAAAGGAATAGGCGCCGCCGGCGGGATCGTATGCGAGCATCGCATCGGTGCCGAGCGCGCGCTGGCGACCGAAGGTCAGCGTTCCGAACTGCGCGGAGGAGACACCGGCATAGAGTTCGTCGTTGAAGGCCTGGCCGGCGCGCGCGCCGTCGCCGACGAAGGAATAGCTGCTCCGGGGCAGGCCGTTGTTGATGACGTTGGTGGCGGCCATGGTTGGCCAGCTGACCGGACTGCGGATTGATGCCGGTCGAGGCGTTGAACACGCCGGACCAGCCGGGCAGAAGCTCTTCCGAGCCCTTGAGGCCCACGCCCGTCTGCGACAGGTTGTTCTGCGCGATGCCGAAGAGGGCGTGGTTGCCGTTCTTGTTGACCAGCGATTCGCCTTCATAGTTCTAGCCGTTTTCCGGCAAGCCGTGGCTGACCCAGCCCACGCCGACGTCGAACGCGCCATAGGCGCAGATGCCGTGCCAGCAGAGCGGGCCTTCGTCGGTGATGACGTCGAGCGGGCCCTTGGTGACCATGCCCATGAAGGATTCGGGTGCGGCTGGCTGCTGGCCGCCGGCCTGCGCGGTCTGCTGCCTCGGCTGGCCAGACTGCTTCTGCTGCGCGGCCTGCTTCTTTTCAAGCCTGTTGAGACGCGCTTCGAGAGCCGCGTTCTGCTTCTTCAGCGCCGCGGACTGCGCCTTCAGCGAAGCAATGTCGCTGGTTTCCGCGCGGGCTGCGCCGGTCGCCGCCAGGATTGCCATTACGGCCGCAGCCGCCATCAACTTGTTCTTCATGCCCCACCCCTGCCTGATCGCGCCATCCGGCGCGCTGGCGTGCGAATGATCGCCCCGCCGCTCGCAATGACATAAGCAAGAGGATTACATATTGGGTAGTTCAAATAAGCGCCACAAAGCGCGGCCCTTGAGCTTGAGCGCCGGAAACGCCTGATTTTCCTGGACTGCCTTGATTTATCTATGAAATAAAATTTCCTGATGTTACATTTTTGCCACATTTTTTCCTTCGAGCTGACGACCCTGGCGCGAAAGGACAGACATAAAAAATCCCGCGAGCCGAAGCCCGCGGGAGCAGTTTTGTTTCAGACCGCTTGATAAAGCAGCGATCAGAACGAGTAGCGGACGCCGGCGGTCGGAGCCCAATCCTGAGCGTAGGTGTAGCCGTTGGCCATGCCGCCGGTGACGACCGAGTAGGTGATGCCGGCGTAGACATCGAAGCGCTTGGTGAAGTGGTAGTCGACGTAAGCGGACACGAAGTCCTCGGCGCCGGCGCAATCGGCGCCGCGCTTGCTCTGCTGCGAATTGGAGCAGGCGCTCAAGCCGGCCGATCCCGTGTAGTTCGCGGTTCCGGCGCCGGGGCCGTAACCGAAGCCGTTCTGGAACTGGTGATAATAGCTGACCGTGAACTCGGTCTTGGGATCGTAGACGTATTTGGCGCCGCCCCAAACCGTGTCGAGCAACCAGGTGTTGGGATATTTGTTGTTGGTCGCGGCATAGATCTGGTATTCGCCCTGACCGATGTTCGCGCCGACGCCGACGGGATCCTTGGGGTTGGACAGGATGTCATGCGCCCAGCCGGCGAAGAACTTGAACTGGTTGTAGGTGTAGTTCGCCGCGACCATGATGTCGTTGGTGTCGGCGGCGGTGCCGGTGAGGGACTGCGTGCCGGCATAGGCGGCGGTGCCGACGCCGTAGGTCAGGGTCTGGTTGAAGTGGCCGCCGACGACGTCGATGTTGAAGGCGCCGTAGGTGAAGCCGCCATCGAACTGATAAGCGTAGTTGTTGGTCTGGCAGTTATTCTGGACGGTGGCGGTGCCGCCGCAATTGGTGGCGCTCGGCTTCGTAGCAAGGGTGCCTTCGCCCGCGCTGCCATCGACGAACTTGTACATCGCGCCGAAGTGGACCGGGCCGTAGGTGATCTTGTACTTCAGCGTATCGTCGATACGGCCGTCATCGGTGACGCCGCCGCCGGCGACCGGCTTGCCGGACAGGCCGATCAGCGAATAGTTGTAGGAATAGCCGGCCGGATCGTAGGCCTTCAGCGCTTCGAGGCTGAGGGTCTGCTGGCGACCGAAGGTCAGCTGGCCGAAAGTCGCTTGGAGGCGAGACCGACATAGAGCTCATCGTTGAAGGCCTGGCCGCCGCGGGTGCCGTCGGCGTTGAGCGACTGGTTGAGGGTGGCGACGCCGTTATTCTGGTACAGCGATCCCGGCGCATTCGCCAGCTGGCCGGACTGCGGGTTGATGCCGGTCGAAGCCTTGAAGATGCCGGCGAGGCCGGGCAGAAGCTCTTCCGAACCCTTGATGCCGACGGTGGTCTGAGACAGGCCGCTCGGCACGACGCCGAAATAGGCGTTGTTGTTCGCCTTGTTGACGGCGACATTGCCGAAATACAAGTCGCCGTTGACCGGAGCGCCATGGCTCGCCCAGCCGGCGCCGACATCGAACGTGCCGAACACGCAGACGCCGTGCCAGCAGATCGGGCCTTCATCGGTGATGACGTCGAGCGGGCCCTTGGTGACCATGCCGACGAAAGTGTCGGCGGCGGGCTGCTGGCCGAGCGGCGGCCGGCTGGGCGGCCTGGGCCTGCGTCTGCTTCTTCTCAAGCTTGTTGAGGCGCTTTTCCAGCGCCGCATTCTGCTTCTTCAGGGCGGCGGACTGCGCCTTGAGAGCCTTGATGTCGGAGGTGTCCGCGCGGGCGGCGCCCGTCGCGGCCAGGATCGCCACGACGGCGGCGGTGGCCATAAACTTGTTCTTCATCTCAGTCTCCAAATTTGAGCATTCCACCGCGAAATCGCCGCAATCAGGAATCGCCCCCGAAATCTGTTTGGCGGACGGGAGCCCCGAGAGCTTCACGCCGTTGTGAAGGGCATAACGAAGCGCCACGATTCTTGACAATAAACCTGGCCGTAGATTCATGTGGTCGAAGCGATCAAAACTGGATGGTGTGCCTTTTTTGCAATAGATGCAGTGCGATAGCAGGAGTTTTATGACAGTATTGCTTCAGAAGCTGAATATGGCGTAGAGTTGTCATAAAATTGTCATTCATAAAACTGTCATAAAACTGGAAATTGGCTCTCAATGCCTGCAGGGACACGGTTTCGCCTAAAATGAGACGCGCGGCGGCCTTGCAGGCTCTCGCCGGCGTTGTGAAAATCGGCGGCGCGCAGCGAGATTGATTTTTCATATTGCCGGCCGACCTGGGAAGCATCGGGGGTAGAGGCCCGATAACTGGCTGGGAGCCGACTTTACGGAAACGCCCGGCCCGAATGTTGCGGATTTGCAACAACCGGCGGCAATGAACGCCACCGCCGCCTCATTGCCGGATTCGATAGTTGACTATTTCACTAGATATTATCTATTCAAAACATATGCAATTGCCTCCAGGCGCTGACAGCATCGGCGGCTGGTTTGAAAAAGGTGAAAAATGAAATCGAGTTTCCTGGCGACCGTCGCCACACTTTGCCTTCTTGGCCTCGCCGCCCCCGCTCAGGCGCAACAAGCGGAAACCGTGAAAGCGTCGGCGACCCAAGGCGCAGAAGAAGCATGTCGCCAAGAAGCGCGCCAAGGCGGAAAAGACTTACGTCGCCAGCACGCAGCCCATCTACAAGGAGCCGGCGCCCATCTTCCTTGACCCGCTGCACGCCCTGATCGTCGGCGATCCCCTGGTGTTCCACGGCGTTCAGCTTTACGGCGCGATCGACCTCGGCGGCGGCTGGCAGAGCCATGCCGCGCCCTTCAACAGCTATTATCCGCAAGGCGTTGAGTACGCCATCACGAAGAACTCCAACAAGTCGCTCTTCGTCGCTTCGCCGGGCGGACTTGGCTACAACAATATCGGCCTGAGAGGCCAGGAACCGCTGGTCCACACCGAGACCTTCGGTGACGTCAAGCTCGTATTCGACATGAACTCGTCCTTCGACCCCTACTCGCTCCAATGGTCGAACGGCGCCAAGACGCTCATCCAAGCCAACGGCACGGTGAAGACGCAGCCCCAATTGGGTGATTCCACCTCGAATGGCGATTCGGCGCGCAACGGCCAGATCTTCAACGATTTCGCCTATGCCGGTCTGTCCTCGTCGACGCTGGGCACCGTAACGTTCGGGCGTCAGCGCACCTTCGCCACCGACGACTTCAAGAACTTCGATCCCCAAGGCGGCGCCCTGGCCTTCTCGCTCCTAGGCTACTCCAGCGCGCTCAACGGCGGCGCGACGGAAGCGACCCGGCTCGACCAGTCGCTCAA
The DNA here is from genome assembly GCA_963710275.1 of uncultured Alphaproteobacteria bacterium. Lineage (GTDB taxonomy): Bacteria > Pseudomonadota > Alphaproteobacteria > Rhizobiales > Beijerinckiaceae > Rhodoblastus. The sequence goes on from CAVPZS010000005.1 coordinate 261,363, forward strand.
ATATGTCTTCGCCTATGACTGGTTCCACACCGGCGCCATAGTCCAGCTGGGCGATTTCGCCGAATACGAGCGCGGCGGCAAGGGGACCTATCAGTTCCAGTTCGGCGGCAACATCGGCGACTTCTCGTTCGATATCGACGAGGGGCATGTCAGCGGCGCCACAACGCTCAATTATTACACCAGCAACACCTTTGTCGGCAGCTCCATCCTCGCCAACTATCTGTCCGACGACGACCAGCTCCTGGTCGCCGGCAAATATCGTTATGGCGCCTTCACCTTCTTTGGCGGCTATGAATGGTTCAAGATATCGAACCCGTCGGTCTCTGCGCCGACGTTCATGGACACCAATGCTGGTTATGGCGGATACACCTACACCAAAGTTTATGTGACGCCGAAGGTCGAGCAGCTGGTCTGGACCGGCGTCGACTACGCCGTGACCAGGCAGCTCGACGTGATCGGCGGCCTGACCTACGTGAAGCAGAACGCCTATCAGAGCAATTCTTTCACCGGCAGCACGCTGACCCAGGCCAAGACCGGCGGAAAGGCGACCCTGACCAAACTCTGCGCCACGACGACCGCAAGCAATTGCGCCGGTTCTGAAACGGCGCTTTCGCTGGCTCTGGACTATCATTACGCCAAGAACCTGGAATTCTATGGCGGCGTGATGTTCACCCAGGTCACCGGCGGTCTGGCTTCCGGCTTCCTCTACAGCACCGAACTCGATCCCACGATCGGCGTTCGCTACACTTTCTGATCGCCTCCCGCGATCCGACTTGCGCCCGTCCAGCTTCCAGGCTGGACGGGTTTTTTTCGCGGTCGCGCCGCTAGCGGGAAGCGCAGCCGCCATCGCCCCTGCGGGCGCGGCCTCCGGCCGCCCCGCCCTGCGGATCGTCTCCACGCCAATTCGAATGATGATCGGGATCACGGCGATATTCGCCCCCGCTCCAGCATGGCCCAGGCGCGGCGTTCACGGAATCCCCCGACCAGACGGTCTGCATCGACTGCGCGGCCGGCGCGGCGCCCGAGCCGGCCGCGGCAAGAATGACCGAAGACATGAGCGCGGCTTTCAATAGCCGAGACAAGGCTTTCATCGGGTTTGTCCTCCACGATCGGATCAGGCTCAGGCGCCCATCGGAGAATAATGATCTCCCTGCGAAGATCTTGCAGCTAAATTCTTTTTCATAATGCAGCCGGCGGTTGTGACTGGTCGCGCGGGCGATTGGTTGACCAGATTTTATGAAAATAATTTTAGGTCGTTTCAGGCGCGAAAATCGCAACTTCGACCGACGTCGGACATTCAATCAATGCAGGGGCGCAACTTGGCGTCTGACGTCCCAGCAGCCGTCCGATCGAGAATGGCCGCAAACGGGTTTTTGCTGGGCCTGCGCACAGGAGGCCAGTCCAATGAAGCGGTTTGATATTGTGAAAATGACCGCCTTGTCCGCGGTATTCGCGACGGGGGCATTGATGGCGACCCCATCCGCGCATGCGCAGAGCATGAGAATGGTCAACGGCCAGGCCTATTGGCGCGGCGACCCCGGCCCCGTCACGCCCGGCCCCTATTGGGACGGCGGCGAGTTTCGCTATGATCCCGCCCACTACCAGAGCTATTGGGGCGCAGACCCGCAAGACTACACGGACGTGGTCTTCGCCGAACATGCGGGTCCGACGCGCTGTGTCTGGCGCAAGCGAGTCATCAACAGCATTTGGGAGTTTAGGCATCCCTACCTGCGGGTGTGTCGTCCCTGACGACGAGGGCGACCGGCGAAGTTTCCGCTTCCGACGGCGACGCATTGTTGCGTCGCCGCGCGGGCTTCGCCAATATGCGCCGAACGCGTTTCGCAATGCGGCGTGATAAGGGAATGACTTCATGGAATGCAGGTTCGCGCGGGCGCTCGCCATCATGGTTTTCACCTTGTCGGCCCTGCAGCCCGCGCTGGCGGGAAGCATGAGGACCGTCAACGGCCAGAGCTACTGGGAGATGGACCCCGGTCCCGTTACGCCCGACGCCTACTGGGCGGGCAACGCCGAGAAATATGACCCGCATAATTACCTCAGCCAGGTCAACCGGGAAGCGCAGCGGCAATTCGATGAGACCTTGTACGCGGAGCACGAGGGCAGGGATCGTTGCGTCTGGCGCAAGCGCGTCGTCAATTCGAACTGGGAATACATGCATCCCTTCGTGAGGGTCTGCCGGCGGTAATTGTCAGCCTTGATCCTCTTGCGACCGGGCCATCCCCTCGGCGCAAGCGTCGCTGATATGGCTCGCGCGCCAGTAGGCGCGTGGACCAGGCTCCGATTGCGGAAAGGGCGCACAGCGCGAACAGACGCCCGCCTGCGACCACCAGGCGGCGAGCTTGTCGCCGCGATCCACGGGCTGATAGCCGTTGGGGGGCCGTCGCCAATAGCGGCATGCGCCGCAAGTCACCAGTTCATAAGCGGAGCCGGCCTCGACGAACTCGCCGCATCCTTGCGCGCCGTGCGTGGTTGGCCAATGGGCGATCCGCTCCGCCTCGCCGGCCGTTTGCGGCGCCCGGCGCAGGCAAGCGCCCTCAGCTGGACGCGCCATCTTCCAGAACACGCAGCGGTCGCAGCGTTCCCTTTGCGGCGTTGCAGTCATCGGCTTGCTCCCGCCATCGCCACCGCCGGCGTGAGCGGCGCCGGGTCCTGCCCCTGTGGCCCGAGCACGGCGATATTGGGGAATTGCTTCGGCTCGGGACGCGGCGCCTGCCCGTTCCAGCCGCCGCCCAAAGCCAGCATCAGATCGACATACTGCTCCAGCAACCGCGTCTGCACCGCGATTTCGGCGCTTTGCGCATTGAGCGCGGCGCTCTGGGCGGTCACGACGTCGAGTGAAGATACGGCGCCGTCCTTGTAAAGAGCCATCGACATGTCGAGCGCGCGCTGCGCGGCCTCCGACGCCACCGCCAGGGATTTATGCTCCTGGCTGAGCAGCTTGATCGACGCCAGCGCGTCCTCGACTTCCTGGTAAGCCGAGAGCACCGACGACTTGTATTGCGCCGCCGCCACCTTGAAATCGTCGCGGGCGATGTCGAGCTGCGCCTGCCGCTGTCCTCCGTCGAAAACTGGCGCATTGATCGAAGGTCCGTAGCTCCAGAGGCTGTTGTGGAAGTTCAGCAGGTCCAGGTTGGTGGACTGCGTGCCGCCGGATATCAAGATATAGAAGCGCGGCAGAAAATCCGCCTTGGCCGCGCCGATTCGCTCGCTGGCCGCAAACAGCAGCCGCTCATTGGCGGCGACATCGGGGCGGCGCAGCAACAGGCTCGCCGGCGCGGCGCGCGGCGGCCGCGGAGTTGCCGGCTGCTTCGTCGCCGTCGCGATCTTGAAGAAGGACGCGGTCTGGCCGGCCAGTACCGCCAGCGCGTTTTCCAGGACGGCGCGGCCCTGCGCGATATCGGCGGACGCGGCCTGCGTGCTGGCCAATTGCACCTTGGCGCGCTCGACGTCGATCGGCGGCGCGATATTCTGGTTCAGGCGCTCCTGGGTCAGCTTGAGCGCGTCCTGATAGACCTTGGTCGTGCGCGCCAGCAACGCCGCCTGGGCGTCTGCGCCGCGCAACGCGATATAGGTGCGCGCGAGAGCCGCGTGCAGCGAGAGGCGCACGGAGGCGAGGAGATCGTCATTGGCCTGCGCGCCGGCCTTGGCGGCGGCGACCTGGTCACGGATGCGCCCCCAGAGGTCCACTTCCCAGGACAGCGCGCCGAGCAGCTGGTTGCCGCCGTAATAGGTCGGCTGGTTGGCGGAGCGCAACGGCCTGTGCTGCGACTGCTTGTTGAAGCTGAGCTCAGGCTGGCCGGTCACGGTCGGATAAAAGGCTGACTGGGCGAGGTCCAGCACCGCCTTGGCGCGCTCGTAGCGCGCCAGCGCCGCGGCATAATCGGGGTTGTCGGCCTCGACCCGTGATTCCAGACGATCCAGCTCGCCGCTCTCGAAGCCTTTCCACCAGTTTTCCGCCGCAGGCGCCGCGGCGCCGGGCGGCGGCGCCGTCTTGTAATGGACGGGAACGGCGGCTTGCGGCGCCATGTAGTTCGGCGCGAAGTCGCAACCGGCGAGACCCGCAAGGGCCGCGCCGAGCAACAATCGGGCGCTGAAACTGGCTCTGGAGAAGGTCAAACTGTCAGTCCCCGGCTTTCGCGGCGGCCGCGCCGCCTATGCGCACCGTATCGCCATCTACCAGAGTCTCGGCGGGATTGTCGACCACCCGGTCCCCCGGCGAAAGTCCGCTGGCGATGGCGACTTCCGTGCCGAAATCCTTTGCGATCACGACGGTCTTGAAATGAATGCGATTATCCGCATCGACCGTCGCCACGCGCGATCCCTTCTCCCCGATCGACAGCGCGCTGGCGGGGACTCGCAGCTGGGTCGGGTCGACCGGCAACTGGAAATGCACGTCGGCATAGGAGCCCGGGTACAAGGCGCCGTCTTCGTTCGGCCGGTCCAGCTCGACAAGGAGGCTGCCGGTCTGCGCGGCGATGGCGTTCGAGGTCGTGGCGATCGTGGCGGCGAAGGGACGGTCGGGCCATTGCGGCGTCGTGAGCGTCGCCTTCATGCCTTTGGCGAGGCGGGACGAATAGACCTGCGGCACATTGACGTAAATGCGCACCGCATGGATGTCGGCGACCTTGAACAGGGTCTCGGAGCCGCGATCCGGCGCGACATAAGAGCCGATGTCGATGTTGCGGGCGGTCACCACGCCGTCGAAAGGCGCGACAATCTGGGCGAACAGCTTTTGCGCCTTGAGCCGGTCCAGATTGGCGCTGGCCGCGCCGACGTCGGCTTCCTTCACCTTCTGGTCGCTCGTCTTCTCGTCGGCGGATTGCTTGGAGACGGCGGAGGAGCTGCGCAACGCGGTCCAGCGCTCGGCCGTGACCTGCGCCAGGGACAGCGCCGCCTTGGCCCGGGTCAGCTCTTCGCGCGCCTGGGCGAGGCGCTCGTCCAGTTCGGGCGTGTCGATTTCGGCCAGCACTTCGCCCTTCTTGACGCGGGCGCCTATGTCCCGGCTCCAGCTTTTGACATAGCCGGCCACTTGCGAATGGATCGACGCCTCGTACCAGGCGGCGATATTGCCCGGCAGGGCGAGCACTTCGGGGTTGGCGTCCTGGTGCGGCTGCACGACCGCCACATAGGGAACGGCGCGCTCCCTGGTCCAGCTCGCGAGATCGGCCTGGTTGGTCCGGCGATGCAGGAGCGCCAAGGCGACATAGGCCGCGAGGATCAACGCCGCAGCCAGGACCAGCCAGACGCCGATGTGGCGGCCCTTCTTCAACTCGACCGCCGCGGAAGGCGCAAATTCTTTGTTCATGAGGCGTCTCGCGTGGGGGCTGGAAGGCTCGCGACGGCGAGAGGCTTGCGGCCATGAGCCATGGCGAAGACCACCGGCACGAAGATCAACGTGGCGACGGTGGCGAAAATCAAGCCGCCGATCACGGCGCGGCCGAGCGGCGCATTCTGTTCGGCGCTGAGCGCCATCGGGCCCATGCCGATGATCATCGCCAGAGCCGTCATCAGCACCGGACGGAAGCGGCCAATGCCGGCGCTGAGCGCCGCGGCGATGGCGTCCTGGCCCTCGGCCAGCTGCGCGCGCGCGAAACTCACCACCAGAATCGAATTGGCGGTCGCCACGCCCATGCACATGATCGCTCCGGTCAGCGCCGGCACCGACAGGGTGGTGTGGGTGGCGAAGAGCATCCAGGTCACTCCGGCCAGGGCCGCCGGCAAGGCGGTGACGATCACGAAGGGATCGAGCCAGGACTGGAAATTGACGACGATCAAGAGATAGATCAGCACCACAGCCAAGGCCAGCCCCGCGTAAAGCTGCGAATAGGCCGAAGTCATGGTTTCCGTCTGCCCGCGCAGAATGATCTGCGAGCCGCGCGGCCGCTCGGACTGGAGCTCGGCGATGATGCGGCGGACGTCGGCGGAGACGGCGCCGAGATCGCGCCCGGTGTTGGTGGCGTAAATGTCGATCACCGGCTGGACGGCATAATGCGAGACCACGGCGTCGCTGGTCGCCCGGGTGATTCCGGCGATGGCGCCGAGAATCTGCGACGACTTGCCTTGCAGCGACGCAGGAACGCGGGCGAGGTCGTCCAGCGATTTCATCCAGTATTGCGGCGTCTGCGTCACCACCGGGTAGGAGACGCCGTTCTTTGGATTGAGCCAGAAGGTCGGATTGGTCTGGATCGATCCGGCGAGGGTGATCTGCAACGAGGTGGCGACATCCTTTTCGCTGACGCCGAGCCGGTCCGCCTGGAGACGATCGACGTCCACCTTGATCGTCGGCTCGTCGGCGGGCTGCTGGATGCGCGCGTCCGCCACGCCCGTCACCATCGATATCCGCTTCAGCAGCTTGGCCGCGAGCGCCCGATTACCTTCCTGATCATTGCCCACAACCTGGACGTCGATCGGCGCCGGAAGGCCGAAATTCAGGATCTGGGTGACGATATCGGCGGGCAGGAAGGAGAAGGTAGACCCGGGAAAAGCTCGGGGAGTTTTTCGCGCAAGCTCTTCACCAGCTCCTCGCCCTTGGCTTCCAGGCCCGGTTTCAGCGTAATGAGAGTGTCGGCGTCGAAGGTGCCGATCGTGCCCGAATTGCCGTAGGCGACATTGATGCCGCTGATCGGCATCCCGATATTGTCGACCACGGAAACGATGACTCGGGCCCGGCGATGTCGACGACCGCCGGTCGACATGGTTCACCAACCGGCCCATTTCCTCGATGCGAAGACCGGTCGGCCCGCGCACATGAAGCTTGATCTGGACGCTTTCCACCGGCGGGAAGAAATTCTGCCCGAGGAACGGAAAAAGCGCCAATGAGGCCAGCGCGAAACCGAGAAAGCCGAGGACGAAGGTCCAGCGCAGTCCGATGGCGGCGGTGAGCGCGCTGGCGTAGGCCTGCCGGGCCGCCTCGAAACGATGCTCGAAACGCCGCTGGAAACGTCCGAAAAGCCGCGCGGCGGCGCGTCCGGATCATGCGCATGGCCGCCGAGCAGGTAGTTGGCCATGGTGGGGACCAGCGTGCGCGAAAGGAGATAGGAGCCCATCAGCGCGAAAACCACGGCCTTGGCCATGGGGCGGAACAAAAAGCCGGAAACGCCGCCGAGGCCGAACATGGGCACGAAGACGATGCAGATGCAAAGCAGCGACACGGTCGCCGGGATGACGATCTGATGCGCGCCATCCATGATCGCCGTCTCGATCTCCTTCTTTTGCTCAAGCTGGAAATTGATGTTTTCGATGGTCACGGTCGCGTCGTCGACCAGGATGCCCACCGCCAGGGCGAGGCCGCCCAAGGTCATGACATTGATGTTCTCGCCCGTTGCCGCCAGCAGCGAGATCGAGGCCAGGATCGCCAGCGGTATCGAGATGATGATGATGACGGTCGAGCGCCAACTGCCGAGGAAAATCAAAATCATCAGGCCGGTGAGGGTCGCGGCCAGGCGCCCTCGAAAATGACCGAATGGACTGCGTCGTTCACGAAATCAGACTGGTCGCCGACGACCGATAGCTTGATCTCCGGCGGAATCATTTCACGCAGGCGTGGAATTAGCATCTTTCACGCCGTTGATCACGTCGAGCGTCGAGGCCGAACCCGCCTTGATGATGGTCATCAACACGGCGTTGGAGCCGTCCACGCGCACCATGTTGATCTGCGGCGGGGAGGAATCGTGGACATAGGCGACGTCGCCGATTCGCACCGTCGCGCCGTTGACCGTGCGGATCGGCAGGAAGTTCAACGCCTCGACGGTTTCAGGCGAATCGTTGAGATGGACGACATATTCCTTGTCGGCGATCTTCTGCGTGCCGACGGGAATGATCAGGTCCTGCTGGCCGACGGCGGCGACGACGTTTTCGGCGGAAAGGCCGTAGGAGCGCAGTTTCGCCTGGTCGACGTCGATCTGGACCTGCCGCACCTTGCCGCCATAAGGCGAAGGCACGGCGGCGCCCGCCACGGTGGCGAGCTGGGGACGGATCGTGTTCTGCGCGAAGTCGGCGATCTTCGCTTGCGAAATCTTGTCGCTCGACAGGGCGATCTGGATGACCGGCACGCTGGCGGCGTTGAAGGTCAGCACATAGGGCGGAGTGATGCCGGGCGGCAGCAGCTTGAGCACCGTCTGCGACGCCGCGGTGATCTGCGCCAGGGCCGAGCTGATGTTCACGCCCGGCTGGAAGAAGAATTTCACCACGCCGTAGCCGGCGAGCGATTGCGATTCGATGTGCTCGATATCGTTCACTTGGGCGCTGACGCGTGCGCTCGTAAAAATAGACGACCCGGCCCGACATGTCGTCAGGCGGCAGGCCGTTATAGGTCCAGACGACCGCGACGACCGGAATCCTGATCGCCGGGAAAGATGTCCGTCGGCGTCCGGATCCACGACAGCACGCCGAAGATGACGATCAGCATCGCCATGACGACGAACGTATAAGGACGGTTCAGCGCTATGCGGACAAGAGCGAGCATTCAAGCCTTCACGCACGAAAAATCGTTGCGAGAGGCGACTCCCACAACATGCAACGCAACCATAGCGACCGCGGACGCATGCGAAAACTAAAATATATCTTCCTATGCATGTTCGCGCGCGTTGATGACGCCTTGGAACACATCTTCGATTTAACTGTTCTTTTTTAGGAAGAGGTCGTTCAATTTTTCGGGATGGCGCTCGGCGAGGGTGAACCGCGCGCCCGGCGCGTTGTCGGCGACGGCGAGGTCCATGTGGTGCAGCCTGGCGATGGTCTCTGCAATGCTCAAGCCAAGGCCGGCGCCGGGCGCGTCGGCGCCGTTCCTGGCGCGGGCGTAGCGCCGGAAGATGTCATGCGCCTCCGCGGCCGGCACGCCGCGGCCATTGTCGGTGACCTCGATGCAGGCCAGTCCGTCCTTCTCAAGCGCTGAAACCGCGACGGCGCCGCCGCGCGGCGTGAATTTCACCGCATTGTCGATCAGATTGGCGATGGCCTCGCGCATCAGGTCCGGGTCGCCGGCGCGCACAATCGGGTTCTGGGCGGCGAGCGTCATGCGGATTCCCTTGGCCTGGGCCAGGGGCAGGAAGAACTCGTGCAGTTCGGCGCAAAGCTCGGAAAGGTCCATGTCGCGGAAGGCGGAATGGCGGCGCTCGTTTTCGATGGAGGATATGCGCAGCAGCGCGGCGATGGTGTTCATGGCCCGGTCGAGCTGGCGCAGCGCCGACTGGACCGGCGGGCGCAGGGGATTGTCCTTGGGGGCGCGGGCGAGCGCCTGCTCCAGGCTGGCGCGGACATTGGCGACCGGCGTGCGCAGGTCGTGGGCGATATTGTCGCCGACGCTGGCCAGTTGCCCGAGCAGGCGCTCGATTTCGTCAAGCATGAGGTTGACCGAAGCGATGACGCCGTCGAGTTCGTCGATGCCAGAACGAACGGGCAGGCGCGCGCGCAGGTTGCCTTGCATGATGGCGGCGATGGCGCGGTCGATTTCGCGGATTCGCCCCCCGGTGCGCCGGGCGAGGAACAATCCGGCGGCCAGCGCGCTCGCGGCGAGAGGCAAGATGGCGAAGGAAAGGGCGCGCGCGAGGATGCGCCTCAAGACAACCACTTCGTCGAGACTGCGCCCCAGCACGATGACGCCGCCGCTGGGACGGGCCCGGGCGACCAGCAGGGTCGGGCCCGCCTCGGTCTCGGGCGTGGCGCGGAAATCATCGACAAGGTGCGTCTTCCCGTCGACCGGGATGTCGGGCCGCCGGTCCAGGTTTCCGAACACCAGCGCTCCCTCGGGATCATAGAGGGCGACGAAATTCAGCCGGCGGAAATCGCGCGTCAGGCGCAGCGACAGGGAGCGGCGCAGACGGTCGTCGTCGGCTGCAGCGGCTTTTTCCGCCTCGTCGGCGAAGACCAGCTTCAATTCGGCGATCCAGGCCTTGGTCGTCGCCACATAGACAAATCCGAAGACGCCGCCGGTGAGGAGGAGAATGGCCAGCGCGAAAGTCCCAGCCAGACGCAGGGGCGTCGAGCGGATGAGGTCACGCGTCGACATCGAGCTGGAACCCTTCGCCACGCAGATTGACGATCAGCTTCTTCTCGTCGGGGGCGTCGAGTTTCATGCGCAGATTGCGGATATGGACGTCGACCACATTGCTCTGGGCATGGAAGCGATAGTTCCAAACGTCTTCCAGCAGCATTTGCCGGGTCACCAGTTGCCCGGGGCGGCGCATGAAATATTCCAGCAGCTTGAATTCGCGCGGCAGGAGGTCGATGTCGCGGCCATTGCGGCGGACTGTCCGGGTGATCAGGTTCATGGTGAGAGGGCCGGCGTTCAGCACCGTCGACTGGGTGTCGGACATCCGGCGGGCCAGGGCGTCCACGCGTGCGGAAAACTCGACCATGGCGAAGGGCTTGACCAGATAGTCGTCGCCGCCGGCGCGAAGGCCTGCGACCCGGTCGTCGACGCCGCCCATCGAGCTGATCATCAGCACGGGCGTCCTGTCGCCGCAGGCGCGCAACTCCTCCACCAGAGCCAGCCCGTCCGCCCCCTTGAGCATGCGATCCATCACCAGCAGAAGGGCCTGGCCGGCGCGCGCCGCGGCCATGGCCTCGGCCCCCGTCTCGGACACCACGACCGGGTAGCGGCCGGACAGTTCCCTTTCGATCGCCTGGGCCAACTCCGGTTCGTCCTCGCAGACGAAAATTTGCTTGTCCCTGATATGGTGGACTTGACCGCTCATTGGCTTTTTTCTTGCCCGTTTCAGCTGGCGATATCAGTGCGCGGCGACGAGGCGGTCGACCGGCGTCGCGACGGTTTTCGCGTCCGGCGCGAGCTTGCGGGTCGCGTCATTGACGCTATGGAACAGTCGCTCTTCACCCGTTACCCCCGGCCGGGCCAAGGCCTCCAGCAGGCCATAGGCGGTGAGCGCCGCCCGGGCGCGCACCGATTCCAGCCGCGCGATGGCGAAGTCGACGCCCTTGTCGTGGCATTTGCCGATGGCGGCGGCCAGCGCCTTGGCCGCCGTATAATCTATCGCGTCCACGCAACTCGCCTCAAGCACGATCAGCTTCAAATCCGGCGTTTCCGCGACCTGCAGCAATTCGCGCTGGAAACGATCGGCGTTGAGGAAGGAGAGAGGCGCCTGGAAGGCGACAACCTTCACCCCCGTCAGCATTTCACCTGCTTTGGCCGGGTGCTGCGGCCACCACACGGTCTCGCCGGGCAGGCGCTCGAACAGGGTGAGGTCGGTCTGGGTCGTCGTCCACACGCCATGGATCATCGACAGCATGATCGCCAGGGCGACGCCTGTCTGCACCGGCAGCACCACCACGGCGAGCATGGTGACAAGGACCAGGACGAATTCCGGCCTGGACTGAGAGGCGATGTCGCGCATGGAGGCGACGCGGAAGATCCGGCCGGCGACGAAGAACAGGATCGCCGCCAGCGCCGCCTCCGGCGTATGGCGCAGGAAACCCTCGCCGAAGACCGCCGCGAGGATCACCGCGCTCGCCGCGGCAAGGCCCGCGATCTGCGACTTGCCGCCGCTCTCCGCCACGATGGAGGTGCGCGGCGGGCTGGCGTTGACCGGAAAGGCGCCGAACAGGCCGGCGAGCAGGCTGCCGACGCCCAGGCCGAGGAAGTCGCGATCGATGTCCGGCGCCTCGCCCGGCAGGCCGGGGAAGGAGCGCGACGTCGCCGCGCTCTGCACCATCACCACCAGGGCGATGATCGCGGCCAGACCCAGGACCTTGAAGAAATCATCGGCGTCGACGATCGGGGCCGAGGGATGCGGCAAGGCGATCTCGAAGGCGCCGACCACCGGCAGCCCCTTGGACTCCAGCCCCAACGCCAGCGAAGCGATGATAGCCCCGGCGAGCGCGATCAGCGCGCCCGGCAGGCGCGGCGCGAAACGCTCGATCAGCACGATGATCGCCAGAGCCGACACGCCGAGGGCCAGCGCCGCCGGATTGACGTCCCGGATATGTTCCCCGATCTGCCGCAGCCGGTCGTAGGTCGTGCCCGAGCCGCCGGGCAGGCCGAGGAAGGACGGCGCCTGCGATACCGCGATATGCACGGCAATGCCCGCGAGAAACCCTGTCAGCACGGGTATGGAGAGGAGGTTGGCGACCCAGCCGGCGCGAAAAAATCCGGCGCCCAGCAGGAAGACGCCGACCATCAGGGCCAGCAGCGCCGAGAGCGTTGCGTAATGCGGCGTGCCCGCCGCAGCGATCAGCGCGAGTGAGGACGCGAAGATCGGGGTGATCGTGGAATTGGCGCCGGCCGAAAGGAAGCGATTGGCGCCGAGCAAAGCAAAGCCGAGGCAACCGGCGGCGAAGACGTAAAAACCGAGATAGGGCGCGAAGCCGCCGAGTCGCGCCGTCGCCATCTGCTCCGGCAGGGCGATGGCCGCCAGCGTCAGGCCGGCAAGAAGATCGAGGCGCCAGCTCGACGCCGCCCCCTGCAGCGAACGGAAGACCGGCCATTTGCGTGTTTCTGCCTGTTGCGCCATCGTTTGCATTCCCCCCAGCCGCCTTCACGCGTCTTGATTCTTGCGGCAGTATGACGGCAAGCCGCCGCCGAATCGATCCCCAATGTCCCGCTGACGCCCCGCGCCCGCCGCCTTTTCGAACTCATTGAATTGCCGCGCCAGCACAAGCGCGCCGCAACCGGCGGGCTGCTTGCTGAAAAGCTTGGCGTTTCCCTCCGCACGCTTTACCGCGACTTCGGATTTCGGCCTGAACCTTTGTTGGTCTCGATCCCCTGAATGGCCACAGGCTGCGCGCGTTCTGCCCACACGCGCGCCAGCGCGCGCGTGAGCGCCCGGCGCCTTGGACAGGGCGCGGGACGCTCCCATATTGCACATGTCTGAAACGGGCTCCCGGAGCAATATGCGCAAGAATCCCTATTATTCCGGGCCCCGCAGCGACCATTTCGACGGGCTGCGCTTCTTCAACACGCCGCCCGCCGAAGAGCACGGCTTCGCCGACATGATGCGCTGGCGGTTCGAGGAGCGCCGGCGCGCGCCTTGGCCAAATCGCGTCAAGGGCCTGCCGCAAGACCGGCCGCCCGAGCGTGTCGAAGGCGCGAAGCTGCGCCTGTCCTACATCGGCCACGCCTCTTTCCTGCTGCAGGGGTTCGGGCTGAACATCCTGCTCGATCCCGTCTGGTCGGCTCGGGCCAGCCCCTTCGACTTCGCCGGGCCGAGGCGTCTGCTCGAGCCGGGCGTCGCCTTTGACGACCTTCCCCGCATTGACGCGGTTCTGGTCAGCCACAACCATTACGACCATATGGATGTGGCCTTTCTTTCGCGCCTCGCCCGCAAATGCGCGCCGCGCGTCATCGTCCCGCTCGGCAATGACGCAATCCTGCGCGCCGCCGACAAGCGCCTGAACGCCGAGGCCCATGACTGGGGCGACGTCGTCGCCCTGTCGCCCGAAATCTCCGTTCGCCTCGACCCCTCCTATCACTGGTCGGCGCGCGGCATGTTCGACCGGCGCATGGCGCTCTGGGCCTCCTTCGCCATCCGCACTCCCGGCGGAACCGTCTATTACATCGGCGACACCGCCTGGCGCGACGGCGCGATCTTTCGCGAGATCCGCGCCTCCACCCCCGACATTCGCCTCGCGCTGCTTCCGATCGGCGCCTACGATCCCGACTGGTTCATGCGCCGCCACCATGTCGCGCCGGAAGAAGCGGTGGGGATTTTCGAGGAATTAGGCGCGGCAGAGGCCTTCGCCCACCATTGGGGCGTGTTCCGGCTGACGGACGAGCATCGCGATGAGCCGCCGCAAAGGCTGGCGCAGGCATTGGCCCGGTCGAAAATAGCCGCCGAACGCTTCGTCGCGCTTCCGCCGGCTACCGTCAGGCATTACGATCTCGCGACAGGGATCGTGAGGGCGCCATCGTGACCGGGACGCAGGAAAGGGAAATCGTCGTCGCCGACATCGGAGGCACAAATGCGCGTTTCGCGCTGGCCAAAGTCGGCGGCGGCAGGGTGCGGGAACTCGGCGAGGCCAGCACGTTCAAAGTCGCCGACTACGCCAGCCTGCCCCTGGCCTGGCGCGCCTTCGTCGAGCGGATCGGCCGCGAGCCGCCGCGGGCGGCCGCCTTCGCCGTCGCCTTGCCGGTGCGCGGCGAGGTGCTGAAATTCACCAACAGTCCGTGGATCTTTCGTCCCGCCAGCCTCGGCGGCGAAATCGGCGTCGACGACCTGCTGCTGATCAATGATTTCGGCGCCGTCGGCCATGCCGTCGCCCAGCTCGATCCGGGCGACATGATCCATATCGCCGGGCCGCGCCGTCCCCTGCCGCGACCGGGAATCGTCAGCATCGTCGGTCCCGGCACCGGGCTTGGCGTCGCGCAAGCGCTGCTGGAGCAGGAGGCCTACCACGTGGTGGAGACCGAAGGCGGCCATATCGATTTCGCGCCCCGTGACGCATTCGAGGACGCGCTGCTGCAGCGGATGCGCCGACAATTCCTTCGCGTGTCGATCGAGCGGATCGTCTCGGGACCGGGCCTCGCCCATATCCACGCCGCCCTGCCCGGCGTCGAAGCCGCTCCCGCCTTCGCCGACGACAACGCCCTGTGGACGGCGGCGATATCCGGCGAGGACGCCTTCGCCCGCGCGGCCCTCGACCGGTTCTGCCAAGCCTTTGGCGGCTTCGCCGGCGACGTCGCGTTGGTCCAGGGGGCCAACGCCATCGTGCTCGCCGGCGGCCTGCCGCCGCGTATGGTCGATTTCCTGCCGCGCTCGGGTTTCGCCCAGAGGCTGACCGCCAAGGGCCGCTATGCCGAAATGCTGGCTGATTTGCCGGTCTGGCTGATCGGCCATCCGCAGCCGGGCCTGTTCGGCGCGGCGGCGGCCTTCGCCACCCGATACAAATAGCGCGGCTGAAGGGACGTCCCCTCGCCGCGCCTTGTTCGGGGCCTGCCGGACCGGCTTATTTCTTCTCGATCTTGGCGCGCTCGATCGACTCGAGAATCAGTCTCTTGGCCTCGGCGGCGTCGCCCCAGCCGGTGAACTTGACCCATTTGCCCGGTTCGAGATCCTTGTAATGCGTGAAGAAGTGTTCGATCTGCTTCCAGGTGATCTCGGGCAGGTCAGTATAGCACTGCACGCCGTCATAGCGCTTGGTGAGCTTGCTTGATGGCACCGCGATGATCTTCTCGTCGCCGCCGCTTTCGTCGGTCATCTTCAGCACGCCGATGGGCCGCGCATTGATATAGGAGCCCGCGATCAGCGGCCGCGTATTGGCGACCAGAACGTCGCAGGGATCGCCGTCCTCGGAAAGCGTGTGCGGAATGAAGCCGTAATTGCCCGGATAGCGCATCGGCGTATAGAGGAAGCGATCGACGAACAGGGTTCCCGCCTCCTTGTCCATTTCATACTTGATCGGCTCCCCGCCAATCGGAACCTCGATCACGACGTTCACGTCGTCAGGCGGGTTTCTGCCGATCTTGATGGCGTCCAGACGCATTGCTTTCTCCGATGGTTGACGTTTCGCCTCTCAATAGGCGGCGCGACAGGCAAAACGCAACCCGAACTTTCCGACCATATTTGATTTGTTTTGCCGGTTCAGACCTGCGCGGCGAAGCCGAAAGCGACTCGACCGAGCTTTTCGGCGCCGAAATGTTCGCTGGCGCGCCGCACCTCGACGCCGCCCAGCCGAGAGTAGAAATCGATCGCCCTGGCGTTGTCGCTAAGGCACCAGACAACCACAGAGCCGAGACCGTTGGCCGCGAGATCATGACGGCCGGCGCGAAACAGCCGCGACCCGAAGCCCAGGCCCTGATATTCGGGCGCGAGGTAGAGCTCGAAGATTTCGCCGTCATAGTCCATGGAGAGCGCGCGGTTGCGGCCATAGGAAACGTAGCCGCCGATCGCTCCATGCAGCGATAGCACCAGCAGGCGGCTGCCCTGCGCCACCGCGCGACGCCACCAGTCGGGACCGCGACGGGCGATCAGACGCTCAAGCTCCCCGCCGGGAATGACGCCGCGATAGGCTTCGCGCCAAGCCGCGTCATGGACAGCGGCGATTTCGGCCGCATCCCCCGGAATCGCGCGACGAATGGTGATCAGCGCCTGGGACATTTGGTGATGTTAAGTCCGAGAGTGGCGCGTTGGCAAGGAGCGATATCTTAATTTCTGTTTCCAAGCGCGCATCAAAAGCTCCGCCGCGAGCAGGGCCAAACCGGACCGCCGCTGACAATGAGGCAGTCGAGCCATCGCCCGCGTTCTCTGACGCAACTTCGCAAACACCGGCGGCCTTCAAGGCCCCTTTTTGGTAGGCGAGTAGCCGCTCAGGATGTCGAATGCCATTTCCTTTATAACACTCTTGATTTGCTCTCGCGACCACACACACATTTCTCTCTGCGGATGCGGATAAACATAATCTCCCGGTCAAGGGTGAGCCCTTATTCCAGCGACGATTATCCATGCATCTCATGGCGGAGCTTCCGTTCGATCCCCTGGCGATTGTCAAGCCCGCAGCCGCCGAAGGCGGTGGCCTGAAAGGCCAGGCTTTACCGTGGCCGGGGGATCGAACGACGCTGCGGAAGCAGATGCAAGCAACGCTTGTTCCCGCATCTGGCTGTTACTTGTTTCGGCATCCGAGTTCCGAGCCATTCGCGTGACGCGGCCTTCTCAGACGCGATCAAGCTTCGCGGTAGGGACGCGGGTTACCCCGCGCCCCCCGCACAGATCCGGACAGGCCCAACTAAGGCATCCGGCTCCCACCTCGGGTGTGTCTGACGGCGAAGCGCGCGTCAGGCCAAGGATGAAGAATGCGCGGCTGGGGAAGCCAATCATCAGCAAGCTTCGCCATGCGGTCCCATGTGAACCCGTCCTTCTGACTGCGCCGCCGAAGCGTTCGTCGCCAAAGGTCGATGACATAGTGCCGGAACGCCGAGAGCGCCCGGCCGTTGGTTGGGACCGCGTAATAGGCGAAGTGTCCCGTCACGACCTGCTTCAGCCACAATCCCTGAATCGGGATGGGCAGATGCATTCGGCGCCGCAACTCCACCTTGAGGTTCTTCAGCTTTGCCCGCATGCGGTCGCGCCGGGTCTTCCGTTGAAGCTGGAAGAACCCCTGGCGTGATTTGCCGCAGATGAAGGTGAAGCCCAAGAACGAGAAGGTTTCCGGTTTGCCGAGCCCGCGTCGTTTGCGGTCGGCCGCCGCATAGCGGCCGAACTTAATCACGCGGGTTTTGTCCGGGTGGAGCGACAGCGCAAATTCCCCGAGCCTTTCGCGCATTGCATCAAGGAAACGACGCGCGTCGTCCTCATTCTCAAAGCCGACGGCCAGATCGTCGGCGTACCGCACGACGATCATGTCGCCCTGAGCTTCCCGCCGTCTCCAGCGTTCGGCCCAAAGATCGAAACAGTAGTGCAGATATATATTGGCAAGGAGCGGCGAAATCACCGAACCTTGGCCCGTTCCCCTGTCACTGACCGTCACGACCCCGTCTTCGAGGATGCCCGCCTTGAGCCATTTCTGGATCAGGCGGATGATGCGTTTGTCGCCGATCCTATGCTCCACGAAGCGGACCAGCCAATCTTGGCTGACAGCCCCGAAGAAGTTCTGGATGTCGGCGTCAAGAATCCAGTTCACCTTTCTTATTTTGATCGCCGTTGACAGAGCGTCCAACGCATCGTGCGGCCCTCGGCCAGGTCGAAACCCGTACGAAAAGCCGCAGAAGTCGCCTTCGTAGATTGCGTTGAGCACCATGACGGTTGCGCCCTGGACGATCTTGTCTTCCAGAGCTGCGATCGCTAGCGGCCGCTGCTTCCCATCCGCCTTCGGTATGTATGTCCGGCGGGATGGTTGCGGTCGATAGGCTCCCCGATGGACCCGTCGATGCAAATCCTTGAGCCTGGGCTCGAGGTCCGCCTCGTAGGCCTGCCACGTCACGCCGTCCACGCCGGCAGCGGCTTTGCGCTTGAGCGCATAGAACGCCGTCCGGAGCGTGTCGGCATTGATGTGGTGGAGGAGCGCGGTGAACTGCCCCTTCTTCCTTTGCCTTGCGGCTTGTCGTACGCGGTCCAGCGCCTGGGTCACGCGCACCCGGCTCTGTGTCCGGTGCGTGCTTTGCTGTTCCGCGTTCCCCTTGGTCCCCGGCCTTGGCTCCACCAACTCCGCCGCCGGTCGCCCGGCTTTGTTCGTCGGCTTCGCGGCTACTATGCCGGAGTCAGACTTCTCTTGATCGTGCATCGGCGGCTACGGCTCCTCACCTTCCCGCCACGGACCATGCGACCCGATGAGGCCTATGGTCGATCCAGAGATCTCCCGGTTCCCGCGCAAGGAGCTTCCATACATGCCAGGGTCTTGGACCACGCCGGGTTGGGCGGGCGCTCGCGATTACGCGCCCATCCATTTCGCCTTCCGACATGTAAACGGCGTCGGCACCCGGGATCAGACCGGTTTCGCGGCTCAATGGCTGGCCTATATGATCCCCTGCCGACGCTTCGCCGACATCCTCGCGGACGCCTGCGCACGGCTCGGGGCCGATGTGGGTCGCTAATCCTTCATCGCAGTGGACTTTCACCACATACTCCTTGCCGGTCTCCCGGCGCACTCACATCCGGTCGCCGCGGACGCGGCTGCACCAAAATCCCGCTCGCGGCGGGCGGGGGCTCGGGCGGACGGGACCATTCTTAGCTTCGGAGGTTCAGGCCAGGGATAAGCTCGGTCCGTCCACCCGGATCCGCCAGGATTGATCAAATCCTGGAAGATTCGAAATTGTCTTTCTGGCGGTTTTCAGACTGTCTTCATCACCGCCCCTTCGACGACGACTCCGGCCGTGACGTATTTCCACAGGGCCACGAGAAGCTTGCGCGCCAGAGCGACGATGGTCGTCTTCTTGCGGCGGCCGCCATTGGCGTCGACCCGATTTTTGAACCACATGGCCAGCGCCGACCGCGGCTGATAGCGGAGCCAGAGCCAGGCGAGTTCGACGAGTGTGGTCCGCAAGCGCGGGTTCCCGGCCTTCGACACGCCTTGCTCGCGACTGACCGATCCGCTCTGCCATGGCGTGGGCGCCAGCCCGGCGTAGGACGCGAGTTGTCGGCGATTGTCGAAGTGGCGGAACAGCCCTTCCAACCAAAGGACGGAGGCCAACTCCGGGCCAACGCCCTTGAAGTCGAGCAGCATCTTGCCGGCGGCCGGCGGCGCGTCGGCCGGTTGTGCGGCGAGCAGCGCATCGCGCTCGGCCTCGACCGCCTTGATCTGGTCGAGTAGAAGTTCGAGGCGGTCGAGTTCGCGTCTGATCTGGGTCTTGAGGTGGTTCGGCAGGGGACGGCCGTCGCCGGTCGTCAACTCGGCGAGCCCTTGGCGACGGTCGCGGCGCAGCGGCTCGTAGCCGGAGACGCCCTGCGAGAACAACAGGCCCTTGATGCGGTTGGTGTGTTTCACCCTTTCGGCGATCAGCACCTTGCGCTCGCGACATGAGGCGGCGGCGGTCCTCCTCCTCGGGGGACGGCGGCTTGACCATGGCGCACACCCGCGGCTCGCCGCGCTTGAACGCCATCAGCGCGCGAAGCAACGCCTCGCCGTCGATCCTGTCGGTCTTGGCGCGCCGACGGCGCCGCGAGGTGGCGATCGACGCCGGGTCGACGACGTGGCTTTCGATGCCCTCGTCGGCCAGCAAGCGATGTATCCAGAAGCCGTCCAACCCAGCCTCCAGGATGGTGATGATCGGGAAGGTTTTTCCGGTCCGCGCCAGCGCTTTGCGTTTCAGTTCCGCGAATTGCGTCAGTAAAGCGGTCACGTCCCCGGCGGGCACGGAGTGCTTGGACATTTTCTCGCCGGAACCGGGCGACAGAGACGTGATCAGCCAGATCGAGCGGCTGAGTTCTAACGAGACGAAAATTGCGGCAAGATTGGTCTGGATGGCGGCCGGCGCGCCGGCCAAGGCGGATGCAATTTGCATGGTCGCCTCCTGAGTGGTGGGTCTTGCAAACCTCACTCTGCCAAAGCGTCGGTCGCTGTCCACTCCTCGCCATAGGATCTTGGGTCCGGCGACACCATAGGTAGCGTCGCTGCGGCTTGACGCCCGCCGCGAATGTTCTAAATTCGTTCTCATGACGAGCCGATGGAAACACGACCGCCCGATGTCTCGAACCGCCTTCAACAAGCTGTTCCCCGACGACGAGGCCTGCGCTCAATTCCTCTTCGAAAAGCGCTGGCCAACCGGCTTCATCTGCCCAGAGGGTCAACAGGCGCCGAAAAAGGACCCCGGATCGGCGTCGAAAAAGGACCCCTTTTTGGAGAGGCTGGACGGACAGCGCTCGCCCCGGCGAAGCTGGTTGGGGTTGCGCAGCCGGGGCGAGTGCGGCGGCGTGAGGCGGAGTTTTGAGGGTCAGGCTCGGTTCTTGAAGCGCCAGCTTTCATTGCCGGTTTCGACAATATCGCAATGATGCGTGAGGCGATCGAGTAAGGCCGTGGTCATCTTGGCGTCACCGAAAACGCTCGGCCATTCGCCAAAATCGAGATTGGTCGTGACGATCACCGAGGTGCGCTCGTAAAGCCGGCTGATCAGATGGAAAAGCAGCTGGCCGCCGGCCTGAGCGAAGGGCAAATAGCCGAGTTCGTCGAGGACGATGAAGTCCATCCGGGTCAAATAATCGGCGATCCTTCCCTGACGCCCGCCGCGCGTTTCCGCCTCCAGCCGATTGACGAGATCGACGGTCGTGAAGAACCGGCCGCGCAGCCCTTTGCGGATGCAGCTTCGCGCAATGGCGATGGCGAGATGCGTTTTGCCCGTTCCCGTTCCGCCGACCAGAACAATGTTGCGCTGCTGCGCAGCAAAGCCGCCGCCCGCCAGATCGCGCACCAGGGTTTCGTTGACGTTCGCCCCTTCAAACTGGAAGTCGCCAAGGTCTTTCGCCAGGGGCAGCTTGGCGATGGTCATCTGGTATTTGATTGAACGCGCCTGCTTTTCGGCGATTTCGGCCTTGAGAAGGTCACCGACGATTTGCGGCGGCTCATGCTGCCGCTTAATGCCGGTCGTCATGACCTCGTCGTAGGCGCTCCTCATGCCGAAGAGCTTGAGTTCGCCCATGAGGTCGAAGATCTGGGTCCTTTCCATCAGCCTGTCCTCCTGATGCTGTCGTAGCGGGCGCAATCGGCAAGCGGAGCTTGCTTGAGCTTCAGTGCGTCGGGGGCAAGGATCGTGAGCGGCGGACCAGGATCGCGGCGCCGGGCCAGAATGTTGAGGACGACGTCGGCCGAATAGACGCCCTGATCCAAAGCCTCGGCGCAGGCCGCTTCGACCGTCGCCAGTCCGTCATCGAGAACCGCGGCGAGGATTTTCACCATCTGCCGATCGCCATCGGCGGAGCCGGTGAGTTTGCGGCGGATTTTCTCCATAGCCGCGGGCAAGAGCCAGTCCTTAAACGGCGCGCCATTGCGCAGCGCCCCCGGCTTTCGCGCGAGAACCGGCACGTAATGCCACGGATCGTAGATGGTTGCCTCGCGGCCGAAGACGCGCCGATGCTCGGCGACGATTGCCCCGTCCTGGCGGATGACGATCCGATCGGCGTAGGCATGGATTTCCACCGGATGGCCGACGGCGCAGGCCTTGACCGAGTATTTGTTGTTGTCGAAGCGCACCAAGCAGGTTTTCGAGACGGCGGCGCTCACCGCATGGAAGCCGTCGAAACGGCTGCGCAAAGGCACGAGCTTGGGCCGCTCTTCCTCGAACGCCTCCCAAATCGTCTTGTCGGCGATCTCGGGATGGCGATGCGTCTTGGCGTAAGCCACGCATTTGTCGAGGAGCCAGGCGTTCAATTCCTCGTAGGTCTTGAACCTCAGGCGCGGCGTGAAGAAGCGCTCCCGAACCAGGCCGACCTGATTCTCGACCTGGCCTTTCTCCCAGCCGGACGCAGGCGTGCAGGCGACGGGATCGACAAGATAATGCCCGCACATTTGAAGAAAGCGGCGGTTGTATTGTCGCTCCTTGCCGATGAAGATCGTCTCCACCGCGGTTTTCATATTGTCGTATATGCCGCGCGTGCAGGCGCCTTTGAAAAATGCGAAGGCGCGGTCATGCGCGTCGAAGACCATCTCCTGCGTCTCGCGCGGATAGGCGCGGACAAACAGCATTCGGCTGTAGCACAGCCGCATGTGCGCGGCCTTCACCGTCACCGTCACGCCGCCCAGCACGACAATTTCGTGGCTCCAATCAAATTGGTAGGCTTCTCCGGGCTCAAACGACAAAGGCACATAGGCCTGCGCCAGCGCCGCGCCGCGCTCCTTGCGCCAGCTTTTCGCGTAGCGGCGAACGGCGTCGTAGCCCCCGTCATAACCAAGGCCGCGCAGTTCTTCGAACAGCCGCACAAACGTCAGCCGTTCGCGCGCCGATTTCTCCGCATTCTCCAGCAGCAGGGAATCCAGGCGTTCCCGCCATAGCCCAATCTTGGGCAAAGGCTGGGTCGCTCGCTCGTAATGGAATTCCGTCGCTTCCGATCGGATGACCTTCCGCACGACCTTTCGCGAAACATGCAGGTCCCGGCAAATCTCCTTGATCGACTTTTTATGGCCAAAACGCGCCAGCCGAATTTTCGCAATTGTCTCCACAACCAGCATCCCAACCTCGGCCTTCCTGCAAATCAGGAGGCCAGTATGGACCCGTGTTCCTGGGGTCCCGATTGGATGCCGATTACCCCGAAAACGGGGTCCTTATTCCATGCCGATTAACACTGCTCGCAAACGCTGACAAAATCGAAAACTCGACGACCGGTGGAGCCGCACCGGTAACGACCAAAAAGGAAGCTGCGGCGCGTCTGAACATCCACGAGACCACCCTCACGAGCTGGGTCAAACATGGCCTCGTCACCGGGCATTCCTACAACGGGCACTATTGCCTCTACGAAATTCCCGAAAAAGATTTGCCGCAAAAGCAATGCAGCCGATGGAACCGTCTCATCGACCGGGCGGCGACCCGCGCACAAATTGCCAGCGCCGCATAAACGATCAACTGAAGCTGGAAGAGGTGTAGTATGAACTCAGATCGTTTGTGAACAGGCACGCTCCCTGGCCATCGTGCCAGATAATTTTCAAAAGATCGCCGCGGCGACCGCGAAAGACGAACAGGTTGCCGTCGTGAGGATTGCGCTTCAGCGTCTCCTGCACGAGCAAAGCCAGCGAGCCGAAGCCTTTTCTCATGTCGGCATCCAGCGCGGTCCCGCACAGGAGGCGGGAGCGGATCGCGGTCGCCTGCGCAGAGAAGGCGTCGCGCGCGGCGGCGAGCATGTTGATGAGCGCGCCTTCGCTGATGTCGAGCCCGAGCAGGTCGGACAGAAGCCGCGCCAGCCGTTCGAAGGCGATCCCCTGCGTGAAGCGCAGATAAATGACAAACGCGCGCAGGTTCGGGCCGAACGGCGATCCCGGCGCCATGTCGGCCGGCGCCGGCGCCTTGAAGCGCTTGCCGCAGCAGGGGCAGACCCCGCCGTGCCGCGTCACGCGCGTGATGTCTGGCCTGATGTCGGGAATTTCGACGTGGTCATAGGCTTCGCACGCGACCTGCGGCCGTTGCGAAACGTCGGCGCCGCAATGCTGGCAGGACGAAGCGAAAAGGTCGCGCTTCGAGTTCGGGTTGGGATGCAAGGGCCGATGCGCGCCCGCATGCGGCTTGCCCTTCGGCTTGTTCGCCATCTCGCCCGAGGCCTTGCGCCCCAGGCTCGGCGGCGTCGAAGAATTGTCGGGCGTTTTCGGCGGCAGCCCGAGTTTGGCTTCCAGTTCGGCGACCCGAGCGCGCAGCGCGGCGTTCTCGGCCTCCAATCGCGCTGTCCGTGCGCAAACTTCATCGACACGCGCCAGCAACGCGACGATCAGCGCGTCTTTGTCGGACGGATCGAGCGAGGATAAATCAGGCGGCGGGGTCATCCATAGGTTGACTCATATTCGTCGCCGCGAGGCCAGCCCTATCGTCCGAGTCACTTCGTCGCAGGCGCTCAGGCGCGCCGCCGCCCGGGACCTGAGAAATCTATGGGGCTGGCGGCGAATGGTTCATCATCGCCGCGGACATTATCGCCGATGGAGGTCAACATGCCCCAAGCCGACGACTTCAGCCGATCTCTCGCTCCGTTTCATCAGGTCACAACTCTTGTCTGTGTCGTCGAATTAAGCCAGTCGAGTTGGCTCGTCGCCGCAACCGTGCCTGGGATCGACCGCCAACCGCGCAAGAAAATTGCGCCGGACGAGACAGCTTTGTTGCGACTTCTGCTTCGGTGGCGTGACGAAGCGATCCAGAGTGGCGCACGAAATTACGCGGATCACCGTCTCCTACGAAGCGGGCCGAGACGGGTTTTGGCTGGCGCGATGGTTGATTGGGCAGGGCATCGAGGTTCACGTGATTCACCCGACGAGCGTCGCGGTGTCGCGAGAGCATAAGCGCGCCAAAACAGATCGGCTCGACACCCAGATGCTGATGCGCGTGTTCACCGGATGGTTGCGCGGTGAACGAGGACATTGCGGCATGGTCGCCGTGCCGACCGTCGAGGAAGAGGATGCCAGGCGGCCCAGCCGCGAGCGAGAAAACCTGGTCGGAGACCGCACCCGAATCGTTAATCGGCTGAAGGCGACCTTGGCGCGGCTTGGAATCCGAGGCTTCAAACCGGAGTTGCGACGAGCGGCGCAGCGTTTGGATACGCTCCGGACTCCCGAAGAATTGCCAATTCCACCAAACATGCTCGAAGAGATGCGGCGCGATCTCTCGCGTTTGGCGGTGATCCGTGACCAGATCACAGAAATCGAACGGGCGCGCGAAGAACGATTGAAACAGACGCCAGACGACCGCCCGCATGCGATGGTGCGTTTGCTGGCAAGGGTCATCGGCGTTGGCGCCGAAACAGCCGACATGCTGGTTCACGAAGTGCTCTCGCGAAACTTGCGGGATCGCCGCGCCGTCGCTCGCTACGCGGGGTTAACCGGATCGCCCGACGAGAGCGGCTCCAAGCGGCGAGAGAAAGGCCTTGCCAAATCGGGCAACGCCAGGGTCCGACGCGGCCTCATTCAACTCGCATGGCGGTTCATGATGTTCCAGAAGGAAAGTGCGTTGGCGCAATGGTTCCTCAACCGAACCGCCGCTCCCAACGGGACGCGCAAAACCAAGATGATCGTTGCGCTCGCTCGCAAGCTGCTCATTGCGTTCTGGCGGATGGTCACCTTCGGGGAAATTCCCAAGGGCGTCGTTTTGCGCCAAGCGGTCTGACAATCAAAGCGGAGGAAATCAACTCGAAGGTTTGACACCCGTCGTGTGACGCGCGCCAATGACGGACCGAGGTGGCGGCAACCCGCGTAATTGCATGGCTTTCATGCCGTCCTGAGAATGGGCCCGCCGCCTCGGAGCCTCGCCGCCGAAGCGAATGACTGCTTCATGGTCTGTCCCTTCGGGGATAACCGAATACAAGGTCGCGGCGCGAGACATCGCGCGCAAGGCGAGCTCCCCTCGGTTCGTTGTCTGCTGCCATGCAGCGGAAAGATTGGACAATTGTCTACGCATTCCGCCATCACGGAGGACAACACCAGCAGTTTCTATCGGACGATGCTCACGGGTTTCGCCATTTGCTCCCCGACGATTCTGGCCGAGACGACGAGACGAGCGTCAAGCACGTGCGCTCCGCGCGCGTCGGCTCCGCCGATGCTTCGCATCCTTGACGTTCGTCTCGCGCTCGCCAGTTCCGCCGCCATGCGCGAAAGGGAAGGTCTCGAATGCACTTGACAGAAATTAAGTCCCATACAAGCAATTACCCGCGCGGCCCGTCGGCCAGGACTTCACAATGCCAGGCGCCGTTGGTGAGGACGCGCAGCCGCGGCGGCTGCCTGGTCCCGTCAGAGGCCCAGCCGCTGAGCGCGCTGCCGTCGAAGCCGTCGATATGGCCGCGCAGCGCCGGGGCGGGACGGCTCGCGAGCGGTTGAGCGACTGCGTCAGGGACCTTGGCGAGGCTTTCCGGCGCGGCGGTCTCAGGCGGCTGGGCCTCGATCTGGACGGGCGAGCCGGGGATCTCGGCGCCGCCATCGCAATTGAAGATCTCTATGAGACATGGCCCGTCGGCGAAAAGCGGCTTGGGGATTTCGATGGAGAAGCCGCAAGCTGTCAGCGCGAAACCGGCGGCAACGATATCCTCGCGTGGCTCGTCGGGCAGGACTTCGTTGAAGGTGACGCCATTGGCGACGATACGCAGACGGATCGGGTTCAAGTTTCCGCTGGACGCCCAACCGCGCAGCAGACGTCCGTCGAAATTCTCGAACGGCTTATCCCTTTGAGTCCGGTCGCTCAATAGGTAGCGTCACCACGGCTTGACGCCCATGACGGATGTTCTAAATTCGTTCTCATGACGAGCCGCTGGAAGCACGACCGCCCAATGTCTCGAACCGCCTTCAATAAGCGGTTTCCCGACGACGCGGCCTGCGCTCAATTTCTATTCGAAAAACGCTGGCCGACAGGTTTCATCTGCCCAGAATGCAAAGGCCAAAAGGCTTGGGAACTGAACACCAAGCCCTTTACCTACGAATGCGCCACTTGTGGCCGCCAGACGTCCGTTACGGCCGGCACCGTCTTCCATCGCAGCCATCTCGACCTGCTGACCTGGTTTCAGGCCATCTATGCCGTCGCCAGCCATTCCAACGGCATATCTGCACTGCAACTCCAAGCGCAGCTTGGCCTCGGCTCCTACAAGACCGCCTGGCTGATGCTCCAGAAGCTGCGGCGAGCCATGGTCGATCCCGACCGCTCGCTGCTCGAAGACCTCGTCGAAGTCGACGAGAGCGACATTCCCTATCGCGCCAAAGCCGATCCGATCGCCGGCGGACAAGGCCGTAGCGCCGTCGGCAAGCTGCATTTTATCGGCGCGATCGAACTCTCGCCCGACGGCCATCCGCGCCGCATCCGCCTCGCGCCTTTGCAAGACTTCTCAGCGCCAAGCATTCGGGCCTTCGTCACCGACGCGATCGAGCCAGGCGCAACGATCCTCAGCGACGGCTTCTCCGCATATCGCAGCCTCAAAGGCTACAACCACCAGCCCAAGGTCGTCGGCAAAATGGCGGCGCATATGGTCCTGCCGTGGATTCATCGCGTCTTCGCCAACTTCAAACGGTGGGCGCTCGGCACCTACCACGGCGTGCGAAAGCCGCACCTAGGTCGCTACCTCGAAGAGTTTGTCTTCCTCTGGAACCGTCGACGCCACATGAAATCGTCCTTCGAAATGCTGCTCGGCATCGCCGCTGGACTGCCCCCTGCCGGATACCGAGAGCTTGTCCTTCAGACCGCTTGAGATATCCGTGTACCTGTTTTGGCGAAACAGTAACAACTAGGATCCGTACGCAATCCATGTTACTGTTTCGCCAAAACAGATACAAAAAGGCGCGATCTATGCTCAAGCCCTTATCACATGTAGACCAAATCGCATTCTCCGATTTGGTCGATAAATGCCACGATGCCGCCTTCGACGCCGACTTTCCCTTAAACGGTAGCTTCCATAGACAAATGCGAGATGGCCGTGAATATTGGTATTATCGCGGCTACACCCGTCCTCCCGACGGATCAAACGGCGCTTCTTACCTAAAATATGCCGGGCCAACCTCCGACACGGAACTTACCAAGCGCATCGACCAATTCGGCATCGCGAAAGCCGACTATAGCGTTCGGCGCGATTTAGCCGCCAAACTGCGTCGTACTGGTTTACCTGCTCCGTCCGCCCTTGAAGGCGCGGTCATTCAGACCTTAGCTCAATCTGGACTTTTTCGTCTTCGCGCGACCCTAATTGGTTCCCTAGCCTATCAAACCTATGCAGGCCTTCTTGGCGTTCGCTTCAATGACGCCAATTACAGAACACAAGATATCGACTTCGCCCAATACCATGGCATCGCAATCTCAATCGACGAGAGCATTGGCGACGTTGGCAACACTATTCAAAAAATTGACCCAACCTTCA
The DNA here is from genome assembly GCA_963710275.1 of uncultured Alphaproteobacteria bacterium. Classification (GTDB taxonomy): domain Bacteria; phylum Pseudomonadota; class Alphaproteobacteria; order Rhizobiales; family Beijerinckiaceae; genus Rhodoblastus. The sequence goes on from CAVPZS010000005.1 coordinate 289,268, forward strand.
GCCCGCTATTTGATCCAAATTCACCAAATCTCGTCTGCGGATACCGAAACAAAAACGGCTTCAAAGTCGAATTCTTAACTCCCAATCGCGGAAGGCGTGAAAACGAGTTCCATCTAACCAAAATGCCCGCGCTCGGCGGCATCGGAGCGCAACCATTAGCTTACCTTGATTTCCTCATTCGAAACCCAGTCCGCTCCGTGCTCCTGCACGAAGCCGGCGTCGGAGTCATCATTCCAGACCCGTCGCGCTATGCAGTCCACAAACTCATTATTTCCACGCGAAGACAAGACGCCGGAAAGGCGAGAAAAGATCTTGCACAAGCAATCAGTCTAATCGACGGCTTAATCGATGGTTTTAGGGCGACCGATCTCGGCCTTGCCTGGAAAGAAGCTTGGGCACGAGGACCGAAATGGCGTCAAAGACTTATTCACGGTGCCTTAAAGCTCAGTGACGCCCAATTAACAAAATTAAAAGACGCTACTGCAACAGCTCCTGACATTAATGTAATGCCAATTGCGCATAACGGCTTCCTCCCCGAAAAAGATCCTCGGGCATCACTCACCTCTCTTCGAAAGATCGGCGGCAGAGACTCTCCAGGGCTGTAATCATCCATTGCGCCCATTGCACCAAATGCGGCTCGACCTGATTCAAAGGGATAAGATCCTATGGGGGTTGTGGACAGCGACCGGCGCTCTGGCAGAGTGAGGTTGTCGAACCACCCACTCGGGAGGGAATAATGCCGAAAGCATTAGCCCAGCCGGAGACTCCGGCCGCCATCCACACCAACCTTACCGCGATTTTCGTCTCGATTGAACTCAGCCACTCGATCTGGCTGATCACATCGTTATCGCCAGGACTGGGCGAGAAAATGTCCAAGCACTCCGTGCCAGCCGGCGACGTTTCGGCCCTGCTGTTGCGTTTCGCGGAACTGAAGCGCAAGGCCAAGGCCAGGACGAGAAGAACCTTCCCGATCATCACCATCCAGGAGGCCGGACTCGACGGCTTCTGGCTGCACCGCCTGCTGGAAAGCGAGGGCGTCGAAAGCCACGTGGTCGATCCGGCCTCGATCGCCACCTCGCGCCGCAGGCGCAAGGCCAAGACCGACAGGCTCGACGGCGAGGCGCTGCTGCGCGCCCTGCTTGCGTTCAAGCGCGGCGAGCCGCGCGTCTGCGCCATGGCCGTGCCGCCGACCCCGGAGGAGGAGGACCGGCGACGGCTCAGCCGCGAGCGCAAGACGCTGGTCGCGGAGCGCGTCGAGCACGTCAACCGCATCAAGGGACTGCTGTTCTCGCAGGGGATCGCCGACTACGAGCCGCTCGGGCGCGACCGCCGCAAGCGGCTCGAAGAATTGCACACCGGCGACGGGCGACCGCTGCCGGTCAACCTCAAGTCCGCGATCACGCGCGAACTCGACCGGCTCGAACTGCTGCTCGACCAGATCAAGACGGTCGAAGCCAGCGCGACGCGCTTCTCGCCGAGCAGCAGGTCAGACGCGATTCCGCCTGCTGGCAACATGCTGCTCGACTTCAAGGGCGTAGGGCCGGAGTTCGCCACCGTGCTCTGGACGGAAGGGCTGTTCCGCCACTTCGACAACCGGCGCCAGGTCGCGTCCTACGCCGGGCTGGCGCCGACGCCGTGGCAGAGCGGATCGGTCGGCCACGAGCAGGGCGTCTCCAAGGCCGGCAATCCGCGCCTTCGGACGACGCTGATCGAACTGGCATGGCTGTGGCTGCGGAACCAGCCGACTTCGGCCCTGTCGCTGTGGTTCAAGCAGCGGGTCGAAGGCGGACGCGGAAAGAAGACGACCATCGTCGCCATGGCGCGCAAGCTGCTCGTGGCGCTGTGGAAATACGTCACGTCCGGCGTCGTCGTCGAAGGCGCGGTAATGAAGAACGCGTGAGACGATCCGAAGAAATCGTTCCGACCGAAGAATTCGAGTGGGCGAACCGATTTGTGGCATGGCTGAAACGCCGAGGATAAGAATGGTTTCGTCCATCCGAACCACCCCGCCGCAAGCGGGATTTTGGTGCAGCCGCTGCGCGCGGCGACCGTATGTGAGCTTGATCGTGTCTGGAAAGACCGCGTCACGCGAATGGTTCGGAACTCGGATGCCAAAAAGCCGATGAGATGGAGAACAGGCGCGTCGCATCTACTTTCCCAGCGTCTTCCCCTGCCTAACTGCGGTAAAGATCGAGCCTGGGACAGGCCGTCATACGAATAGGTTCGGGTCGAAAAGCATCATCTGGCGCAAACCAGCATCGGTCGTCTCGCGTCCGCAGTAAAGCCGGCCTTCCAGGCACCGCCTCCGGCGGCGGGCTTGACAGCGGCCGACGAGGACGACCGAACGCGCCGCCATCAGATGAAAAGAATACGTCGATGAAACACTAAACTGACGCTTGACCGGAAATGCCCCATGTGAGCCGCATTCTCGATATCTCCTTGAACAACAGGAAAAACATCGAGGGCGGCGACCGCATCGGACATGCTTCCAGCTCCAATATACTCGCGCAGAATAGACGACGACCGCGAGACGCTACGCTATGGCGAAGCGTAAATACAACAATCAAGACTACGATATTTAATTATGGGCGCCTAGAGCCTTCGGCGATCCGCCTGAACCGCAAAAGCCTCGCATTCTTGCCGTCAGTGAAGGCCGAAGTGAAGATTTTGGCTGGCGCTGAACCGGCCGCCTGGCGGCGGCGGGGTGTGCACAGCGCCCAGAATCGCATGCGCGGCGCTATCGAGCGCGGCGTTGCCGGAGGACCGCGTGACCGCCTGGCTGATGACGCGCCCAGAGGGCCCGACGGTAAAGGTGACGCCGACGGAGCCGGTGACGCCCGCCGCCCTGGCGGCGGCGGGATAAAAAGTGTGACGCCTGAGTTCCGCCGCCAGCAGCCCCGCATAGGCGTTACGCGACATGCCGCCGGTCGCCGTCGCGACGCCGCCCGCCGCGCCGCGGCGCGCTTTCTCCCGGGCTTCCTGTCGCTCGCGCTGGCGCTCTGCGGCTTCCTCGGCCTTGCGCTTCTGTTCGCGCAGTTCGGCGGGCGTCGGCCGGTCCGGCTTTTCCACTCTTGGTCTGGCCTTGACCACCGGCTTGGGCGGCGCGACCGGCAAGGGAATGGCCTCGGGAGCGACGACCTGTGGCGGCGGCGCGGCAAGTTCCGCCGGCGCGGCCTGCGGCGGAGGCGCCGGCTCTTCCGGCTTGCTTTCCTCGACCTTGGGCTGGTCCATCGCGCTGTCGCCGAGCGGCGCGAGCGTTACGTCGACGGAGTCAAGCGGCAAAACGTCGCCGGGGGTGCCCTTGAACGCGAAAAACAACACGGCATGCATCAGCAGGATGAGCCCAAGCGCGACCGGCCGCAGCCAGGCAGGACGCACCGCCAGCACGCGCGACGCGATGCGTCCGTTCACGCCTGGCGAGATCGCGCCCGAAAAACTCATTTGCCATGCTCCGGCGCGGCCGCCGGACTGGCCGGCGCCGCGCCCTTCCTGCCTGAGTCCGTGACAATGCCGATATGGGTGATCCCGTTGGTCTCCAGCTGATCGAGCACCGAGAGAACCTGACCATAGGACGCGTCCTTGTCGCCGCGCAGATGAACGTAGCGGGACGCGTCATCCCCTAATTTCAGCTTGACCAGTTGCACGAGGTCGGCGGGGTCGATGATATCGGCTCCGATCGCCAGCTTGCCGTCCTTGCCGACGACGACCACCACCGGCTCTTTTGGATCGAGCGGGCGCGCTGCCTTGGCCTGAGGCAATTCGACCTTCATGCCGGCGGCGAGCAAAGGCGCGGTGACCATGAAGATGATCAGCAGCACCAGCATGACGTCCACCATGGGCGTCACGTTGATTTCCGCCTGCGGGCGGAAAAAGCCGGGACGACCTGCGGGATCACCGGAGGAAAAAGCCATTACGCCGCCTCCGACTGCGCCGGAGCGACGGGGTCTCGGGTGAAGTCAACCGCGCGGTCGGCGGCGCGATTGACCAGCCTTTGGCCGAGCCGGGAAAAGGCGGCGCCGAGGCGATTATAGCCGATCGAGGCGGGAATGGCGGCGGCGAGGCCATAGGCCGTGGCCGCGAGCGCTTCGGCGATGCCCGGCGCCACCACGGCGAGGCTGGTGTCCTTGGCCGCGGCTATGCCGACGAAACTCGCCATGATCCCCCAGACCGTGCCGAACAGGCCGATGAAAGGCGAGACAGAGGAAATCGACCGCGAGATTGGCGAGCCCGCCCTCCGCCTTCATCAGCAGATTCGACGCTGGCGCGGGTGATTTTTTCCGCCACGCGCTGCCGGCGCTCTGTGACTGTCTCGCCGGAGACGCGTATGCGCGCCTCCTGCGCGCCGGCCGCGTCCACCGCCGCGAGCAGCGGGGCCTCGACGCCGGCCTGGGCGTCGCGCAGGGCGCGCGACAGGCGCAGCACCCCGAACAGAGCCTCGATGATCAGTAGCCAGCACCAGACCGAGGCGACCAGCAGGATCGCCATCACAGACTTGCCGACCAGGCCCGCCTGGATGAACAGGCTGACGGGAGAAAGCGAAAAATCTTCCATCTTGTTTCCTTGTGAACCCTGGGCGCCGGTTGCGCGGTCTATCGCCGGGGTAATCCCTGCATGAAACCTATACCGGTTGCGGCGGCATTTCACCTGTAACAACGGGGGAGAAGCCAACGACAGCCATTTCTAAGAAATTCCACGCCTGGATAATGGCCGAAGCTCTTCCCGGTTCCGGGCTGGAGCCGAGCTTGAACGAATCGGCCTGTCCCGCGTTGATCCACATGAACAAAATGGATAGAGCGCTCGCCATGCTCCAGGCGCCCCTGCCCCACGCGCCGCCCGCCTTCGCAGAGAATCCGGCGCGCATCCTTTTCGTGGAAGATGATGCGACGATTTCCCAATTGCTGACGGAAATCTTCGAGGAAAGCGGCTTCGTCGCCCGCGCCGTCACATCCGCCGGCGAAATGGACCTTTATCTGGCGCAGGGCGATGTCGATCTCATTGTGCTCGACGTCATGCTGCCCGGCGAAAACGGCCTGTCCATCTGCCGGCGCCTGCGCGCGGCGTCGGATATTCCGATCATGATGCTGACAGCGCTCGACGATTCGGTCGACCGCATCGTAGGGCTTGAAATCGGCGCCGACGACTATGTCACCAAGCCTTTCAACTCGCGCGAACTGCTCGCGCGCATCCGGGCCTTGCTGCGGCGGTCTCGCCCGTCCGCGACGAGCCATCGTCCCGGTCCGATCGGCTTCGATGGCTGGAGGCTCTATCCCCGCGAGCGCCGGTTGATCAGTCCGGACGGCGCGCGGGTGACGACGACCGGCGCCGAATTCGACTTGCTGCTGGCATTTTGCCAGAACCCCGGACGCATCCTCACGCGCGAGCAATTGCTCGACCTGACCCATGCCGGCCTTGCGGGTCCCATCGAGCGCAGCATCGACGTCCATGTCAGCCGCATCCGCCAGAAGATCGAGGCCGACCCCCGTGACCCGAGCCTGATCAAGACCGTCAGGCTCGGCGGCTATGTCTTCACCGCCAGCGTCGAGGCGCTGCCGTGAGCCTTCTGCGAAGGTTGACGCCCCAGTCCATCGCATCGCAAATCGCCTGTCTGGTGATTGTCGCGGTTATGCTGGGCATCGGCCTGGCTTCGGTGGCCCTGTTCCAAGTGTTCTACGCCAGCGCCGCCGGCGCCAATGGCGAAATCCTGCCCTCTGTCCGGGCGGCGCGCATCGCCGCCATCGTCAAGATGGCGCAGGAAATCCATTCTTCGCAAGAACGGACGAAAATGCTGGAGACGGCGCGCTCGCCCGCAGTCGCCGTGGAGGCGGTCCCGATGGCGACGGTGGCCGAGCAGTCCGCGTCCGGCCGGCCGCCGTCGGCCTTTGTGGCGGCGATCGAGGAGAAGCTGGCGAATACCTGGGGCGTGTCGCCATTGCCCAACAAATTTTCCGACGCCATCCTGGTCCGGATCGACGATGCCACGGCGCTGAAATTCGAATCCGCGACGAGCCTGTTTCCCGTGCACAACGTCATGCTGGTCCAGTTGACCTTCGCGCTCGCCATCATCACGGTGGTGATCCTGCTGCTGTCGCTTTACGCCTTGAAACGGATCACCGCGCCGCTGTCCTCCATCGCGCTCGCCGCCCGCTCCTTCGGCCATAGCGCCGAAGAAAGCGCGCCGATCAAAGGCACGGGACCGCGCGAGATCAAGCAGGTCGCCGAGGAATTGCAAGGCATGCGCGAACGGATGAACAGGCTGGTCGACGAGCGCACGCACATGCTCGAAGCGATCAGCCACGACCTGCGCACGCCGCTGACCCGCCTGCGGCTACGCGCCGAACGCCTGAGTGATGCGCGAACTGTCTCCTGCATGCTGGAAGATATTGCTGTCATCAACGACATGATCGGCGACACCCTCGCCTTTCTGCGCAACGACGGCCGCGCGGAGACCGTCGCCTTGGTCGACCTGCCGAGCCTGTTGCAGACCATTTGCGCGCAATTCGCCGATGTCGGCCATGAGGTGGCCTATGCCGGACCGGCGCGGCTCGCCTTCTCCTGTCGCGCCCATGCGCTGTCCCGCGCGGTCGCCAATGTCATCGACAACGCCACCAGGCATGGCGTCCATGTCAGCGTGGCCCTGGACGCTCCGAACGCCCGCGAAGCCAGGATCGATGTGTCGGACGACGGGCCGGGCATTCCCGCAGCCTGGCGTGAAAAGGTCTTCGAGCCGTTTTTCAAGGGCGACAGCGCGCGTCCGCTGTCCGGCCGCGGCGGTTTCGGACTGGGCCTGTCGATCGCCCGCAATATTGTCCGCCTGCACGGCGGCGACATAGAATTGCAGGACCATGTCCCGCACGGCCTGAACGTGCGGCTTTCGCTCGGATGTCAGAGCCTGGACGAAGACATGCGGCAGCGCCTGGGCTTTTCCCGCCGGGGCCGACGTCGCGTGGGATGACAAGCTCTTTCAGCCTCGCTTCGCCAACTCGCTCAGAGCCGCGACTTGTCGCCGCAGAGCGCGCGTTTCCTCGAACCTCGACGTCACCTCACGCATGACGGCCGCGACGCCCACGGGTCCGCCAGCGGCGTCGCGGAGAAGGACGATGGTGAATTCGACAGAGATGCGTCGTCGGTCCCTGGCGAGGGCAGGGACGGCCAGAAGGTCGCCGGCGCCGTAACGCGTCGCGGCGCCGGCCATGACCTTTGCAAACCCGGCGTTGTGCCGGGCGCGCAGGCCCTCGGGTATGATCAGATCGAGCGGCTGGCCGATCGCTTCCTCTGACGAAAAGCCAAAAATTCGCCGGGCGCCGGGGTTCCAGAAGCTGATCGTTCCCGCGCGGTCGACGGCGACAATGGCGTCGGCCTCACTCGCAAGCAGGGATTGCGCGAGATGCTCGACATTCATCATCCACTTTCTCCTTTGACCGCAGACGCGCGACAGCAAGAAGACGCCGCCGCGAAACCACAAGCAAGTCCGGAGCTTGCCCAATCTGTCTTGCTCCTTGCTCCCCGACAAAGTTTTCCCGCCTCCGACGCCGCATTGCTTTTTCCGAAGGGGCGCGGACAGAATGAGCGACGTTATCGAGGCAGGCCGTTTGAACGGCGCGGCTCCAGCAATGGAGACGGGATGGGGCCCCCTGTCCGCTCTCCCCGGCCATCCGCTGATGTGGGTTCTGATCGCCTCCGAACTGGCGGTGTTCGGATTGGCCCTGCTCGGCTACGCTGGGGCTCGGGCGCGTGATCCCGCCGGTTTCGCCGCAGCTCAGGACCAGCTCGACCGGCTGGCGGGAACGATCAATACGGCGGCGCTGCTGACAAGCGGCCTCTTCGCTGCGCTGGCCAATGTCGCCATCCACGCCGGCTTGCGCCCACGCGCGCGAAAGATGCTTGCCGTCGCCGGGGCGCTTGGCGTCGCCTTCCTGGTGGTCAAGGCCTTCGAATATGCGCGCGAAATCGCCGCCGGCAACGACATCGATTCGCATCCGTTCTTCACCCTCTATTACCTCGTCACCGGTTTTCACGCCCTGCATGTCCTGCTGGGTCTGGTCATCCTCGCCATCGTCGCGAAGCTCGCGACGCCCGAGGCGATCGAGACCGGAACCGCCTTCTGGCACATGGTCGATCTCGTCTGGGTGCTCGTCTTTCCCTGCTTCTACCTGTTGCGGTGAGCCATGGACGATTCGAGCTTTTCCCGCGCCCTCGCCATTGCCGAAACCCTGTCGCTGCTCATGAACTGGGCGGCGCTCATGGCTCTGTCGCTGGTCCTGGCCTTCGCCGCCGACGTCGGCGGCGCGGCTCGGCCCGGCGTCATCTGGTTTGTCGTCATCGCCGCAGCCGCCGCGCTCAAGTCGCGGATCGTGCTGCGCTCTTACCTCGGCCTCGCCCGGGCGCCTGGCGCCCTCGCCGGATTTTTCAGCGCCGCCCTGATCGTCCTGGCGCTGGTCGCCGCCTCCTTCGCGCTCTTCCCGACGCCCCATAACCCAAAAATTCCCTCATCCACCGCCGGAGCAATTGAATGAGCGAAGTCCTGACCAAATCCACGGCCCGAAATATCTTCTATGGCGGGTCTCTTTTCTTTTTCGTCATCTTTGTCGGGCTGACGGCGCAAAGCCGTCATTACATCCTGACCAAGGGCACGGATCAGGCCCACCTGACCGCGTCTGTCGAACGTGGCAAGCGCGTCTGGGAGCGTAACGCCTGTTTCGACTGCCATACGATCTACGGGGAAGGCGCGCGCTTCGCGCCCGAGGTCGGCGACGTTTTCAAGCGCTGGGGCGGCGATAAAGATCCGGCCGGCGCGCACCAGCAGATCAAGGACTGGATGAAGGCGCAGCCGTCCGGAGCGCAAGGCCGCCGCCAGATGCCGCAGTTCAACTTGACCGAGGTTCAGCTCGACGATCTCGCCGACTTCCTCGAATGGGCGGGCCGGACCAACACGCAGGGTTGGCCGCCGCGCCCCAAGGCCAACTGAACGAGGCCAACTGAAACAAACAAGATCACACTCAATCCGCGGAGGATTTGATGCAATACCAAACCCAAAGCATAGCCAAGACCTATTGGCTTGGCGCCATGCTCATCTTCGCCGTCCAGGTCCTGTTCGGACTGATCGGCGGTCTCGTCTACGTGCTGCCGAATCTCATTCCGGTGGAGCTGCTGCCCTTCAACACCATTCGCATGATCCACACCAATGCGTTGATCGTCTGGCTGTTGCTCGGATTTTTCGGCGCCGCCTATTACCTGATCCCCGAAGAGGCGGAGCGGGAAATCTATTCCGTCAAACTCGCCTATATCCAGTTCGCCATCTTCTTCGGCGGCGCGCTTTCGGCGGTGGCGGGCTATCTCTTCTTCCACATCTACGCCGACCAGGCGCGTTCCTATCTGGAGCAGCCGGTCTGGGTGAAGCTCGGCATCATCGTCGCGGCGCTGATCTTCCTGTTCAACATCACGATGACGGTGCTGCAGGGGCGGAAAACCGCGATCACCAACGTGCTGCTGTTCGGCCTGTGGGGCATCGCCATCTTCTTCCTGTTCTCGCTCTACAATCCCGCCAACCTGTCGGAAGACAAGATGTTCTGGTGGTATGTCGTCCATCTCTGGGTGGAAGGCGTGTGGGAATTGGTGATGGCTTCCGTCCTCGCCTTCCTGATGCTGAAACTGACCGGCGTCGACCGCGAAGTGATCGAGAAATGGCTCTATGTCATCGTCGCAACGGCGTTCTTTTCCGGCATCCTCGGCACCGGCCACCATTATTACTGGATCGGCGCGCCGGGCTACTGGCAGTGGATCGGCTCGGTGTTCTCGTCGCTCGAAGTCGTGCCCTTCTTCGGCATGGTGCTCTTCACCTTCAACATGGTGTGGAAGGGTCGCCGCGATCATCCGAACAAGGCGGCGCTGCTTTGGTCGCTTGGCTGCTCGGTGCTGGCCTTTTTCGGCGCGGGCGTGTGGGGCTTCCTGCATACCCTGCATGGCGTGAACTTCTACACCCACGGCACGCAGGTCACGGCGGCGCACGGCCATCTCGCCTTCTACGGGGCCTATGTCTGCCTCAACCTGGCGATCATGACCTACGCCTTTCCGCAATTGTTCAATCGCGCGCCCTATAACCAGTTCCTCAACATGCTGAGCTTCTGGGTTCTCTCGGGCGGCGTGGTGTTCATGACCGTATCGCTGACCTTCGCCGGCGTGCTGCAGACCCATCTCGAACGGGTGATGGGCATGAGCTACATGGACGCGCAGGACCAACTCGGCCTGTTCTACATCATGCGCCTCGGCGCGGGCGTGGTGACGGTGTGCGGCGCCCTGCTGTTTATCTACTCGCTGCTCGTTCCGCGCGCTGCGGAAGTGATCGAACCCAACGCCGGCGCTCTCCGCGCCGCCGCCGAATAAGGACGTTCGCCATGAGCCTTGCGGTTGTTTCCCCCGGACGCGACACCACCAAATCGCTTCCTTTCTACCAGCCGCAAGGCGACGAATGCCTGCTTTTCGAGGCGGCGTTCCGACGCCGCCTCCCCATCCTGCTGAAAGGGCCGACCGGCTGCGGCAAGACCCGCTTCGTCGCCCACATGGCCGCGAAGCTCGGCCTCAACCTCGACACCATCGCCTGCCATGACGATCTCACCGCCGCCGATCTCACCGGCCGCTATCTGATCAAGAACAACGAGACGGTCTGGACCGACGGCCCTCTGACCCGCGCGGTGCGGCGCGGCGGCATTTGCTATCTCGACGAAGTGGTCGAGGCGCGCAAGGACGTGACGGTGGTGCTGCATCCGCTGACCGACGACCGTCGCATCCTGCCGCTCGACCGGACCGGCGAACTGCTGCGCGCGCCGGACGATTTCATGCTCGTGGTCTCCTACAATCCCGGCTACCAATCGGTGCTGAAGACGCTCAAACCTTCGACGCGCCAGCGCTTTGTCGCCATTTCCTTCTGATTATCCCAAGCCCGAGGTCGAAGCCTCCATCGTGTCCCGCGAGACCGGCCTCGATCTCGAGGCCTGCCGGACCCTCGTCCGGCTGGCGGGCAGGCTGCGCGCGCTGAAGGGTCAGGATCTTGAGGAGGGCGCCTCGACGCGCCTGCTGGTCGCCTGCGCCAATCTTCTGGTCGATGGCGTGAAGCGCGACCGCGCGATCGAAGCCGCCCTGATCGAGCCGCTCACCGACGATCCCGACGTCAGGAACGGCTTGCTCGACCTGGTCGAAGTGACTCTGGGCTGAGGCGCATGTCGCTGGTCGGAAAAATCCTGCGAACGAAATTCTGGGAGCCGGAAGAGGCGTTCGGGCATTTATGGGACAAGCTTGGCGAAAGGACGCTGGAAAGGCCATCCTTTCCGCAGGCGACGGTTGAACTGACCGCGGTCAAGGGCGCGCTGGGCGTGATGTTCCGGGGCCTCGGCGGCGATCGCGGCGTCGAGATCAAGCCGGGGGGCGAAGCCCTCTCGCATCACCGCCGATCCTGGCGGCGTCGCGTCTTCCAGGCGCAGGAGCGGATCGAAACGGCGCGCTTCGATGGCGCGACCCTGGTCCTGCCGGAGCGGATCGACGCCTTTCCCTCCCCCGAGTTGAACCGCCAGCTCTATCTCTGGCTCGCCGCGCTCGCCGTGGCTGCACAGCCTTGCGATGATTTTCATGCCGATCCGCTGCGCCGCGACATCGCGCGGCTGCGCCAGATTTTCCTCGACTGCGAGAAAGCGGTCGCGCTGTTTCCCGGCCTCGCGCCGATCCGCGCGGCGCTCGGCGCGCAAACGCTGGCCTCACGCCCGCCGCTCCAGGGTCCGGCTGTCGAATCGCGAGCTCGAAGCCTGGATTTGCGCCCGGCTGGCCGGCGAGCCCCTGAAAAAGACGACGCCGATGGAGCGCGCCCTGGCCGGCGACGCGCCCGCCATGCAAGAACTGGAGGCGTCTCCCTCCTACAAGACCTATCGGCCGGCGCTGATGTGGGGCGAGCGCGTGGCCCCGCCGGCCTCCGGCGGGAAACGTCACGACGACGACGCGCAGGAGCCGGGCGGAGACTCTGCCGACGGCGCGGAAAAAACCCTGAAGGCCGAACGGCGTAAGAGCGACCAGGCGGAGCGCCGCGACAGCCTGATCCTGCATCGTTTCGAGTCGATCCTGTCCTTCGCCGATTTCCTCAACATCAACAGGGACGTCGATGACGACGACGAGGAGTTCCGCGCGCAAGGCGGCGGCGGATGCCGAAAAGATCGGCGTCGCCCAGCATCATAAGAAGCCCAGGACCCGGCTGAAATTCGACCTCGACCTCGCGCCGGAAGACGGCGACCGCGAAAAGCTGGCGGGCCGCTTCGTCTATCCCGAATGGGACTGGAAGAAGGGCGCGCTGATCGGCGGCCAGGCGCGGGTGCTGGAAAATATCGCCGCGGAAGCGCCGCACGGGCTGCAACTCGACGCCGCCGCGCGTCGCCGCGTGCAGGCCGTCCGGCGCCAGTTCGAGGCCCTGCGCCCCAAGCGCAAGATGCTGTCGCGGCAGAGCGAGGGCAACGAGATCGATCTCGACGAACTGGTCCGCGCGCGCGCCGACCGGCTTGCCTGCGGACAGGGCAGCGAAAGGCTGTATCGCGACTCGCGCAACGAGGAGCGCGACCTCGCCGTGGCCGTGCTGTTCGACAGTTCGCGCTCGACCGAAAGCGCCGTCGAAGGCCGACCGGTGATCGCCGTGGCGCGCGAGGCGCTGGTGGCGCTTTCGCGTGGATTGGAGGTCTGCGGCGACAGCGTCGCGCTCTACGCCTTTTCCTCGCTGCGCAAGGAGCGCGTCTTCATCGATGTCTGCAAGAGTTTTGACGAGCCCTTCGGGGCCAGGGTCGACGCGCGCATAGCCGCGCTCAAGCCGGGGTTTTATACGCGGCTCGGCGCCGCCATGCGGCACGCGTCGTTCCGCCTCGGCGAGCGTCCCAACGCGCGAAAGCTGCTGCTGGTGATCACCGACGGCAAGCCCAATGATCTCGACCATTACGAAGGCCGCTTCGGCGTCGAGGACACGCGGCGGGCGACGCAGGAGGCGCGGCGGCAGGGACAGTCGGTGTTCTGCGTCGCCATCGACGCGCAGGCGCGGACCTACCTGCCGCACCTGTTCGGTCCCGCCGGCTTCTCCATCGTGTCGAAGCCGGAAAAATTGAGCGCGGCCCTGCTGGCGATCTACCGGCATCTGGTGGGGTGACTACGCCGGTTGCCGTCATTGCGAGAGTTGACGTCGCAATCCAGTCCGCGATTTGCGGACGGATTGCTGCGCCTAGCTCGCAATGACGTCCCGAGAACGGCTCAGCCGCAACATTTCGTGGGCTCGGCGCCGCAGGAGCCTTCCTGCGCGTAGTCGATCTTCTGGTCGAAGAAGGCCGAGGAAATCTGGTCGACGCTGGCGATGTGGTTGGCCACGAACTGCGCCAGAACGAAGCCGATCAGATGGCGCTGCATTCGCGGCTCCGTTCGCGGGAAAGCTTCGCAGAGCGTTTCCGCTTCCCTGAGCAAGGCCTCGTGCTGGCCCTTGTGGCAATGCAGGATCGGGCACGCGCACGCGCTCCATTTCCGCTTCCTCGCGCACGAAATGGGCGCGGATAGCCTCGACGATCGCGTCAAGATGGGCGGCGAGATCGGCGTCCTCGATCTGCGGGGTATGGGCGAACATTTGTTCGAGCGCGTAATGGTCCTCGTCCATCACGGCGACGCCAAGCGGCAATTGGGGCAGGTTCATGTGATCCTCGTCGAGTTGGAAAATCAGCCCGGCGCGGACGCCACAGGGCGCGGCCATAGGAGAGATGCGAAACCGAGAAAGGCGGCGCAGCCAGGCGAAGGCCGCGACATGCAGCAGGACAAAACTCCATTGCGGCGCCAGCGGCCGCGAAAATCCGCGCAGCGCCGGCGAGCAACAATTGCGGCGTAGATCGCCAGCGTGCCTTTGCCGGCGTGCAGCGCTTGTCCGGTATGGCCAAGGCTAGCGCGGGTCATCACCGCCAGCGTCATTCCCCCTATGGCGCCGACGGCCCAGGCGTGCAAGCCTGCGCTGAAGGCCACGGCCGGCGTCAGGGCGGCCAGTCCGCTCAGGATGAAGCCGAGCGGCACGAAAGAGATAGGCAAGATGCAGGATCGCGACCAGCGGCGTCGCCAAGCGACGCGTTCGTCCGGCCCAGCGCGACAGCCGCGCGAGATTGAGCAGGCCGGCGGCGATCAGCAGCAGGCCGACGATCCGCGCCTCGGGCCAGACCACCCACCCTGCCAGCGCCAGCACTGGAGCCGACGACGCAGACCCCGTCGAAGCGGTCGAAAGTGTTCGGCAGCCGGCCGGGACCGCGCCGCGCGAGAAAGGTGTGGGTGAAGCTCGGAATGACGCGTCCGCCAATCAGCATGACCAGCGCGATGGTCGGCGGCGACGCCGAAACGCCGGCCATAGGTCGCGGAGCCGGAAACATGCGCCTCGATGTGGAAGACGACATTGGCGGCGAACAGCAGCCCGACGAAGATCAGGACCTTCAGGTTGCGGTAGTTTTTCCCGGCGATGATTTCGCGTGCGATCGCCGCGCAGACCAGGGCGAGAAAGGCGCAATCGACCAGCGCCGCCGCCGACCCAGCCGATATCTGGCCGGAAAAAGCCACGGCGACGCGTCCGGCCAGCCAGACCGCCAGCAGCAGCAGCAACGGTCGGCCCTGCAAGGGCAGACGGCCGGTCCAGTTGGGCACGGCCGTCAGCAGGAAGCCGGTGACGACGGCCGCGACATAGCCGAACAGCGCCTCATGCGCGTGCCAGTCGAGCGGCTGGAACGCGGTCGTGAAGGAGAATTCGCCGAAATATTGCGGCAGCCAGAGCATGACCGCGACGACGGCCCACAGCGCCCCGGCCAGGAAAAACGGGCGGAAGCCGTAGCTCAGGATCGCGGGGCCGGCGTAAAGGCGACGGCTTTTCGGCTCTGACATGATAACTCCTTGGGCTGATAGCTCCTTGGGAATGTTCTGGAATTTTGCTAAACCGACTGCGGAAGATTGCGACGTTGCGCAAATCAAGGAACGGCAGGGAGGTATGAATGGCGCAGCTTGACCGTTCGCTGATCGCGGGTTCGCCGACCTTCGCGGGCCTGCCTCCGGAAGCGCTGGACGAGATCGTTGCCCAGGCCACGCCCTTGCGGGCGCCGAAGGCCGAAGCCGTGTTCCGGCAGGGCGAGGAGGCGGACCGGTTCTTCCTGCTGCTGCACGGGCGCCTGCGGGTGACGCGGCTCAATCCGCAGGGCCAGCAAATGGTGGTGCGCTACATCTCGCCGGGCGACATGTTCGGCGTCGCCATGGCGATCGGCGCGCAAAAATATCCGGGCACGGCGACGGCGGCGGTCGAATTCGCTGGCGCTCGCCTGGCCCAATTCCGTCTGGGCGGAATTGCTCGCGCGTTTCCCCAGCCTGGCGGTCAATACGATGCAGGAGCTCGGCGCGCGCTTGCAGGATTCGCAAAAACGCATTCTCGACCTCTCGACCCAACAGGTGGAGCAGCGCATCGCGGTCGCCGTGATGCAATTGGCGCAGCAGGCGGGACGAACAGACCGAAGAGGGCGTGCTGATCGACTTTCCGCTGTCGCGGCAGGACCTCGCCGAAATGACCGGCGCGACCCTGCATACGGTCAGCCGCACGCTGAGCGCATGGGAAGAGCGCGGCCTGGTCGAAGTCGGCCGCCAGCGCGTCGTGGTGCGCGACCAGCAGGGGCTTCAGGCGCTGGCAAGAAAGCAGGACTGACCGCTATTTCTTCGCCTGGTCGAGCGCTTCGATCTTGCCGATGAACTCCTCCGTTTCGAGCTTGACGTCAAGCTTCTGGAAGGCGACCTCGCCTTGCTCATCGAGCAGCGAGATCATCGCCGCGTGGTCGAAGCCGCCCTGTCCGTCGGGGCGATAGCGCACGCCAAGCGCCGCCGCGAGATCGCGAACCTCCTTGTCGCCGCCATGAAGCAGCGTCCAGTCCGCCGGATCGAGGCCGCGCTCCTGCGCATAGGCTTTCAGGCGCGCCGGGGTGTCGACCGCGGAATCGAACGAGAAGAAGACGTAGTGGATATCATGCAGGTTCCTGGCCTTCGCCGCGTTCTCGATGGCGACCATATCGGCGACGATCAGCGGGCAGATATTCTTGCAGCTCGTATAGGCCATGGCCGCCACGACCTTCCGGCCGCGCAGCGACTCCAGCGCAACGGCCTTGCCGTCCTGATCGGTCCAGGTCGAAGCGAGATTATAGACGGAGGCGCCGGTCAGAGGCGGCGCCGCCTGCATCTCCATCATATGCGCATGGTCGTGCGACCAGGCGGGCGCGACGGCGGCCCCGAGCAGGGCGGCGGCGACAGAAAGGATTTCAAGGCGCATGGTCAGTCACTTTCATTCATTCATCGGCTGCGCAGCGAAAGCCGAGATTGTCCTGGGAAAAGGCGGCCTGAAGGCTGGTGCGCAGAGCGTAGCGCTGGAAGGCGGGATAGTCGGTCGCGTCGCGCACGCCGAGCGCCGCGCCGGAACAGAAACGGCCCGTGTCCTGGCTCGACGTGTTGCGCTGTTCCGTCGCCGAGCCATAGGCGGAGAAATCCTGCGTCCATTCCCAGACCAGGCCGACCAGATCCCGAATTCCGTAGCCGTTGGGCTTGCCGCGCCCGACCGATGCAAGATGCGGCGGATTGGGCGCGCCGAACCATTCGAGTGACGCCTGCGCCACAGCCTCGCGGTCGCGCCCTTCGTCGTTAAGCGCATATTCCCATTCGTCGGTGGTCGGCAGCCGCAGCCCGCGCGCCTCGCAATAGGCTTGCGCCGCGAACCATGAGACGTCAGTCACGGCCGATTGCATCTCCTGCTCCGGGGGCAAAAGATCGCTTCGCCAATGGCTGAGATAGCGCCCGTCGACAAACAGGCTTTTCGCCTGCGACCGGCGCCATTGCGGATTCTGCCGCACGAATTCGAGAAATTGGGCGTTGGCGACCGGGGTCTTGTCGAGCCTGAAGGCGCGCAATTGCACGGGCTTGCGGACCAGCGCGGGCTGACCAGGGGCGACGCTGAAGGTGTAGAAGGGAAGATATCTTCCGGCCGGGACGAGCGCCATGTCGGCGCGGTCCTGCCCCAAGCCGCCTTGCGCCCTGAGCGGAAGCGCCGCCGCCAGGAGCGCCGCGCCCGCCATGATCGCGTTCAGACCGCAGCGCATGTCAGGGCGCCTTCACCCGATTTTCCTTCACCTCCTGCGGCGTGACCTCCTGCCCGGAATTACCCCAGGAATTATAGGCGTAGGTCAGGACATTGGCGATATCCTCGTCCGGCAAGTCCCAGGCCGGCATGACGCCGTCAATGACCTTGCCGTTCACGGTCAGCTTGCCGCTTCGCCCGCCGGTGACGGTGGCGATGGCGCGGATCTTGTCGGCGTTGAGATAATCGGAGCCGGCGAGCGGCGGAAAGGCGTCCGCCACGCCTTCGCCGTTGGGCTGGTGACAGGCCTGGCAATTATTGACGAACACCGCTTCGCCGGCCTTGATCCGCTCTTGCTTGTTCCTGGCGACCGGCGCGATCGCTGTTCCCTGGTCGGCGACCCGCGCGCCCGAGCCTTCCGGCATATAGACGAAATCGCCGATCTTGCCGGAGTAGATGTCCTTCTGGTCGGGACCGGTCACCTTCATCATCGCGAGGGCCCCCCGATTGAAGGCGCGGGTCAGCGAATGATCGACGATGATAAAGGTTCCAGGCACGGTCAGCTTCATTTCGGCGATGGCGGAGCCGCCGGCGGGGATCATGGTCGTCTGCACGTTATGCGTTGGCGTGCTCATGTTGCCTTCCGGATAGACCGTATCGAAGATCTGTCCGATGACGTGGAAGGACGACGTCATGTTCGGGCCGCCGTCGCCGACGAAGAGCCGCACCATCTCGCCGACCTTGCCGGTCACGGCCTTGTCTCCTGTCGTGGAGCCGACGGAGCCGTTGAACACGACATAGTCAGGCTTTTCATCAATGGCCTTGGTCATGCTGAAGGGTTGCAGGCCCTGCTCGCCATTGGCGCCCTTGGTGTAGAAGTCGCTCTGCATCACATAATATTCGTGATCGACCTTGGGCAGGCCCTCCCTCGGCTCGACCAAGATCATGCCGTACATGCCGTTGGCGACATGCATGGCGACCGGCGCCGTTGCGCAATGATAGACGAAAAGCCCTGGGTTGGTGGCCTTGAAGGAAAACACCGAGCTGTGGCCCGGGGCGGTCAGCGAGGCCGCCGCGCCGCCGCCCGGGCCGTTGACGGCGTGCAAATCGATGTTGTGCGGCATCTTGTTGGCGGGGTGGTTGTCGAGATGCATCTCGACCAGGTCGCCCTCGCGAACCCGTATGAACTTGCCGGGGACCTTGCCGCCGAAAGTCCAGAAAGTATAGCTGACGCCGTCAGCCAGCCGCCCTTCGACTTCCTTGACTTCGAGATGGACGATCACCTTGGTCGCGTTCTTGCGCGTGATGACGGGCGGAACGGCCGGCGCGTCGGCAAGCACGGCCAGTTCCTCGCCGACGATTTTTTCGGCGGCGTTCTCTTCGCGGCTCGCAGCCCAGAGCGGGGAGGCAAGGAAGGTCGAGGCCAGCAGGAGGAGGACGGTCTTTCTTTGGATTTTCATGATTTCGCCCCTGACGTCTTGGAAAGTTGAAATTAGGCCGCGGCGCCGGCTTTGCTTTGCGGAAGCGCAAGGAAAGCGCCTTCAGGCGCCGCAGAAATCGTGTTCGACCGCGAATTCCCCGGCATAGTCGCGCCATGCCGCGAGATTGCGGCGGGGCACGCCGACGACCACCGGGATTTCGAGCGCCAGGGCGTCGGAAATGACGCAGCGAAAGCCGCCGCCCTCGGTTTCCGTCTTGCCGAACTTGTTCACCAGGACGAGGTCGCAGCGCGACAGGCCGGCGAGGACGAGGGCGCAGACCCGCGCCAGGCTGTCGAGGTCCAGCCGGCATCCTCGCGCCAGCGCGCCGCGCTCTTCATAGATCTTGATCGTCTCGCCGCTGGCGAGGTCTTGCAAGCTCATGTCGCAGCGATGGCTCGGCGCCGCCGGCGCCGACGGTATTTCCAGAACGCCGCCGAGGCGAAGCCCCGCCTTCGCCGCGTTCGCTGCGATCGTTCGGAAGACGTCGCCGATAACGAAGTCCTCGTCATAGACCAGCGCGGTGAGCGGGTGGGCCGTGGCGTCGAAAAACCTGTCGTGAATCTTGTCGATCGCATTCATGGATCTGTTCTCTCTCCGTCACGCTCCATGAGCCAGTCGATCATCCGCCGCAGGCAGGCCGCGCCGGGATCCGCGGCGCGATTGAGCGCCGACAGCAGCGAAACCCAGTCTTCATCCCTTGCGCCGGCGGAGAAGCCTTCGACGGCGGCGACGGCGTAGTCGCCCAGCCCCGCGCCTTGAGCCGTCGCGGCCCGAATGGCGCGCGCGCGCCATGGGGCGTCGCCGAGGTCCGGCAGCGAGCCGCGCGACGCGATCCTCGTCTCCCAACTGCCCGAAAATTTCGCCGAGCGTCATGGCGCGCTCCGTGTCCTGGTTGTTTCCTCCGTCGCCAGTACGACCCCCTCGATTTTCGCCTGCTGCGCCAGTTGGGCGATGGCGCCGGCGATGGCGTGGCGGGCGCGCGTCTCGGCCAGGTAGTCGGCGATGCGCTCCCTGACCATCGAAAATGGCAAGGTCGCGCCGTCGATTTTCCGGTCGAGCCGCAGCACGTGGAAACCGTGAGTCGTCTGCGCCGGCTCGGCGGAAATTTCGCCCGGCGCCAGCTTGTCCAACGCCGCCTCGAATTCCGGCGCGCATTGACCACGTGCGAACTGGCCCAAGGCGCCGCCGTTCTCGCGCGACGGGCAGGCGGAAGCGAAGCGCGCCGTGTCGGCGAAACGCGAGGGGTCGCGCCGCACCAGGTCGGCCAGCCTTTTCGCCGCTTCGCGCGCGGCGTCCTCCGGCGCGCTTTCCGGCTCGACGGCGACCAGGATATGGGCGGCCTCAAACAGATCGGCCGAGCGGAATTTCCTTAGATTATTGTCGTAAAAGCGCCGGCAGCTTTCCTCGTCTGGCAAATCTTGCGGCGTCAGTCTCTCGACCAGGGCGCGGATCAGCGCCTCCTCGTCGGTTTCGCGGCGCCCCTCGGAATCGCTGGCAGGTTCCAGCGCAAGGCCAAGGCGGCGCGCCTCCTGCAGCAGCAACTCGCGGACCGCCAGCGCCTGGGCGGCTGACGCAAAAGCCCTGGCGGGACTTTCCGCGCGAAAATTCTGCGCCTCGCGCGCGATCTGGGTATGCGGAATGGTTACGCCATTGACGCTGACCTTTTTGCGCGCGGGCAGTTCAGGGGCGTGGGCGGAGCAGGGGGTCATGCGTCCTGCTCCGCAATCGCCTTGCGGCTGCGCACGATCTGATAGCCCTGCCGGCCGAGATACCACACGGGCGCCGACCAGACATGCACCAGCCGCGTGAAGGGGAAGAGCAGGAAGATGGTCATGCCCAGGACGAGATGCAATTTGAAGATCGGATGCACGTCGGCGACATTCATCCAGGCGTCGGTCTGCAGCGTCAGCATGCCCTGCGCCCAGTTCATGAACTTGACCATCTCATGTCCGTCGAGATGACCGAGCGAAACGACGATGGTGGAGAGGCCGAGCAGGAGTTGCGCGAACAGGATGAGCAGGATCGCCGTGTCGCTGAACGAAGAGGTCGCGCGGATGCGAGGGTCGGTCAAGCGCCGATGGGTCAGAAGGGCGATGCCGACGAGGCACATCAGGCCGGCGCCGCCGCCAACGACGATCGCCAGCTCCTGCTTGAAGCTGTGCGGGATGCCCAGCGCGTCGAAGACGGCGATGGGCGTCAGCAGGCCGGCGCAATGGCCGATGAAGATGACCAGCATGCCGACGTGGAACAGGTTCGAGCCCCACATCAACTGCTTGCGGCGCAGCAGCTGCGACGAGCCGGTGCGCCAGGTGTATTGCTCGCGGTCGAAGCGCAGCCAGCTGCCAAGCAGGAACACCGTCAGGCAGAGATAGGGATACCAGCCGAACAGCAGGTGATTGAAGTAATCAGCCATGGCGACCGGTCTCCTCGAATTTTGTCGTGTGGGTAAATTCCGTGCGATGCGCAGGCGCTTCCATGCCGGGCGCGGGGCGGCGCGCCTGCCGCAGTTTCGCGGCGAGCGTGTCCTTGCCGCATGCGTCCTCGGCCGGCGCGCCAAAATCGACCGCTTCCTCCTCCTAGGCCGCGTCGAGCGCGTCAAGATCGTCGGGCGCGGGATCTGGCTCCTGGCGCAGGACGGCGAGCAAGGCGGCGTCGGGTTGCGCCTGCGCCATCGCGACCAGGGCGCGGAATGCGGCTTCGTAGGGCGAGCCGCGTTTGCGCAGGCGCTCGGCCAGGGCGACGAAGACGTGCGCCGGCTCGGCGAGCAAAGCCAGGGCCTCCGCCGGCTCCAGCGTCGAAAGGAACTCAAGGAACAGCGGGATGAAGTCCGGCAATTCCGCCGCGGGGGCCGTCAGGCCCTTGGCCTCGTAAAGCGCCAGCAGGTCGACCATGGCCTGGCCGCGGTCGCGGCTTTCGCCATGCACATGCTCGAACAGATGCAGCGACAGCGACCGGGTGCGGTCGAACAGCAGCACGTAGCTCTCCTGCAGGTCGTAGAGGTCGCGGGCGCGCGAAATCGTCCAGCAGGCGCAGCAGGGCCGCGCGCTCGCCGGCGGGCAGCAGGCGTTCGCTTCCCGATCGCCGCCGCGATCTCGTCGACAGCGTCCAGCAGTTCGGCGGTGGGATAGGTCAGGAGCGCCGAAAGGATCTTGAAAATCTTCATCACTCGACCTCCATCGGCGTTTTCGCCGGCGATTTCTTCGGCCCGCCGAACAGGTTCGGACGTTTCGCCGCCGGAACAGCCGTTGCCGAAGGAGAAGCCGCAGGAGCCGCGCAGGTCATAGGCGTCCTCGCTCCATTCGCGATGCGCGGTCGGGATGACGAAGCGGTCCTCGTAATTGGCGATGGCCATGAACCTGTACATTTCCTCGATCTGCGCCGGCCTTCAGCCCAACCCGACCGGCGATCTTCTCGTCGATCACGCCGTCGATGGTCTTGGCGCGCATATAGGCGCGCATGGCCAGCATGCGTTCGAGGCCGAGCGCCACCGGCGCCTCGTCGCCGGCCGTCAGCAGGTTGGCGAGATAGCGCAGCGGAATGCGCAGCGACTTGACGTCGGGCATGTCGCCGTCCATGCCCATCTTGCCGGCCTCGGCGGCCGACTGGATCGGCGACAGCGGCGGCACGTACCAGACCATCGGCAGGGTGCGGTATTCGGGATGCAGCGGGAAGGCGACCTTCCATTCCATCGCCATCTTCCACACCGGCGACGTGCGCGCCGCTTCGAGCCAGGAGTCCGGCATGCCGTCGGCGCGCGCCTGCGCGATCACCTCCGGGTCGTTGGGGTCGAGGAAGACGTCCAGCTGCGCCTGGTAGAGCTTCTGTCTCGTCCTTCTCGCTCGCCGCCGCCTCGATGCGGTCGGCGTCATAGAGCATCGACGCCGAGATAGCGGATGCGGCCGACGCAGGTCTCCGAGCAGACCGTCGGCTGGCCGGCTTCGATGCGCGGATAGCAGAAGATGCATTTCTCCGATTTGCCCGACGACCAGTTGTAATAGATCTTCTTGTAGGGACAGCCGGAGACGCACATGCGCCAGCCGCGGCACTTGTCCTGGTCGATCAGCACGATGCCGTCTTCCTCGCGCTTGTAGATCGCGCCGGACGGGCAGGAGGCGACGCAGGCCGGATTGAGGCAATGCTCGCACAGCCGCGGCAGATACATCATGAAGGTGTTTTCGAACTGGCCGTACATTTCCTTCTGCACGCCTTCGAAATTGGCGTCGTGCGAGCGCTTGGAGAATTCGCCGCCGAGGATCTCCTCCCAGTTCGGGCCGCCACTCGATCTTCTCCATCCGCTCGCCGGTGATCAGCGAACGCGGCCGCGCGGTCGGGAACGCCTCCAGCTCCGGCGCCTTTTGCAGATGCTCGTAATCGAAGGTGAAGGGCTCGTAGTAATCGTCGATCTCCGGCAGGTCGGGATTGGCGAAGATCTTCGCCAGCACCCGCCATTTGGCGCCGATGCGCGGCTCGATCTTGCCGTTGGCTTTGCGCGTCCAGCCGCCGTTCCATTTCTTCTGGTTTTCCCAGTCCTTGGGATAGCCGATGCCGGGCTTGGTCTCGACATTGTTGAACCAGGCGTATTCCACGCCTTCGCGGCTGGTCCAGACGTTCTTGCAGGTGACCGAGCAGGTGTGGCAGCCGATGCACTTGTCGAGGTTCAGCACCATCGCGATTTGTGCGCGGATTTTCATCGACGGACTCCTATTCCGCTGCGGTGGTAAGCGGGCCGCGCGACGTCGGTCTGCATTCGTCAGCGGCTTTTCCAGCCAGTCGACTTTCGACATCTTGCGGATGATGACGAATTCGTCGCGATTGGTGCCGATGGTGCCGTAATAGTTGAAGCCATAGGACAGCTGGGCGTAGCCGCCGATCATGTGGGTCGGCTTCAGCACCGTGCGCGTCACCGAATTGTGGATGCCGCCGCGCTGGCCGGTCGTCTCGGAGCCCGGCACGTTCACGATCTTTTCCTGCGCGTGATACATCATGCACATGCCCTGCTTCACGCGCTGCGAAACCACCGCGCGGGCGACCAGCGCGCCGTTGGAGTTGTAGGCCTCGATCCAGTCGTTATCGACGATGCCCGCCTCCTTGGCGTCGACTTCGCTGATCCACACGATCGGGCCGCCGCGCGACAGCGTCAGCATCAGCAGATTGTCGGTATAGGTCGAGTGAATGCCCCATTTCTGATGCGGCGTGATGAAGTTGAGCACGATCTGCTTTTCGCCATTGGGATGCTTGTCGATCACCGGCTTGATCGGCTTGCGTATCGATCGGCGGCCGATAGACGCAGAGCGCCTCGCCGAAGGCGCGCATCCACAGATGATCCTGGTAGAGCTGCTGGCGCC
The DNA here is from genome assembly GCA_963710275.1 of uncultured Alphaproteobacteria bacterium. Lineage (GTDB taxonomy): Bacteria > Pseudomonadota > Alphaproteobacteria > Rhizobiales > Beijerinckiaceae > Rhodoblastus. The sequence continues at coordinate 313,225 of CAVPZS010000005.1, forward strand.
CGGTCAGCGTGCGCCAGGGGATCAGTTCATGCACATTGGTGTAGCCGGCGTTGTAGCAGACATTCTCGCTTTCCAGCCCCGACCAGGTCGGCGACGAGATGATCTTGCGCGGCTGCGCGACAATGTCGCGGAAGCGGATTTTCTCGTCTTCCTTCGGCAAGGCCAGATGGGCGTGTTCGCGGCCGGTGGCTCTTCGACAGCGCCTCCCATGCCTTGCACCGCGACTTCGCCATTGGTTTCCGGCGCCAGCATCAGGATGACTTCGCCGGCGTCGATGGCGGTGTCGATTTTCGCCAGCCCCTTGGTCGGCGCCTTCCTCGCTCACGACGCCGTTGAGATGCTTGAGATGCTCGACCTCGTCGCCGGTCTCCCAGGCGATGCCCTTGCCGCCATTGCCGAGCTTGTCCATCAGCGGGCCGAGCGAGGTGAAGCGCTTGTAGATGTTGGGATAGTCGCGCTCGACCACCGTCACCGCCGGCATGGTCTTGCCGGGAATGGCGGCGCATTCGCCCTTCTTCCAGTCCTTGCACGTCGAACGGCTGGGCGATTTCGCCGGCGGTGTCGTGCATGATCGGCGTCAGCACGACATCCTTTTCGACGCCGAGCACTTCCGGCGCGACCTCCGAAAACGCCTTGGCGATGCCCTTGTAGATTTCCCAGTCGGACCGCGACTCCCAGGCCGGGTCCACCGCCGCGCCGAGCGGGTGGATGAAGGGATGCATGTCGGAGGTATTGAGGTCGTTCTTCTCGTACCAGGTCGCGGTCGGCAGCACGATGTCGGAATAGACGCAGGTGGTGGACATGCGGAAATCGAGCGTCACCAGCAGATCGAGCTTTCCTTCCGGCGCCTGCCTCGTGCCACGCCGACTTCCTGCGGCTTGGCGCGGCCTTCCTCGCCGAGGTTCTTGCCCAGCACGCCATGCGACGTGCCGAGCAGATGCTTCAGGAAATATTCGTGGCCCTTGCCGGAGGAGCCCAGCAGGTTGGAGCGCCAGACGAACATGTTGCGCGGCCAGTTTTGCGGGTCGTCCGGGTCGTCGCAGGAAAGCTTCAACTCGCCCGACATCAGTCCCTGCGCGACGTAATCGCGCGGATCGAGGCCCTTCTCGGCGGCCTTGCTCCAGATGGTCAGCGGGTTTTGTTCGAGCTGCGGCGCCGAGGGCAGCCAGCCCATGCGCTCGGCGCGCACGTTGTAATCGATCACCGCGCCGTCCCACGGCCCGGCGGGCGCCGTCGGCGACAGGATTTCCTTCGGGTCGAGCGTCTCGTAGCGCCATTGATCGGTGTGCGCGTAGAAGAACGAGGTGCCGTTCATCTGGCGCGGCGGGCGGCTCCAGTCGAGCGCGAAGGCGAGCGGCGCCCAGCCGGTCTGCGGCCGCAGCTTTTCCTGGCCGACATAATGCGCCCAGCCGCCGCCCGACTGGCCGACGCAGCCGCACATCACCAGCATGTTGATGACGCCGCGATAGTTCATGTCGCAGTGGAACCAGTGGTTCATCGCCGCGCCGATGATCACCATCGAGCGGCCCTTGGTCTTTTCGGCGTTCAGCGCGAACTCATGCGCCACCTGATGATTTTTTCGCGCGGCGACGCCGGTGATCGCTTCCGCCCAGGCCGGCGAGTAAGGGACGTCGTCGTCGAAATCCCTGGCGACATTCTCGCCGCCGAAGCCGCGGTCGACGCCGTAATTGGCGAGGAAAAGATCGATAGACCGAAGCGACCAGCGCCTCGCCGTCCTTGAGCGCTCAGGCGAGCCGCCGGAATGCGCGCGCGGCAGGATGCTGGCGTGGTCGGAACTCGGCGAAATGCTCGTGCTCGATATTGCCGAAATAGGGAAAGGCGACATCGACCAGTTCGTCCGCGCGGCTCTCCAGCGACAGCAGCAGGTCGACGCGGCGAGCCGTCGGAGCTTTTCTCTTCGAGATTCCACTTGCCCTTCTCGCCCCAGCGGAAGCCGATCGAGCCGTTCGGCGCGACGAGTTCGCCGCTGTTGCGCGTCGAAGGCCAGCGTCTTCCATTCGGCGTTGTTGGCCTCGTCGAGCGCGCCATCCAGATCCGACGCGCGCAGGAACCGGTCCGGGACGAGCCGGCCGTCCTGCTCGACCAGACTCACCAGCATCGGCATGTCGGTGTAGCGCTTGACGTAATCGACGAAATAATCGACCTGCCGGTCGACATGGAATTGCTTGCAGGATGACATGGCCCATCGCCATGGCCAGCGCGGCGTCGGTTCCCTGTTTCACCGAAAGCCAGATGTCGCCGAATTTCGCGGCTTCGGAATAATCCGGGCAGATCACCGCGCTCTTGGCGCCGCGATAGCGCGCTTCGGTGTAGAAATGCGCGTCCGGCGTGCGCGTCTGCGGCACGTTGGAGCCCCACAGGATCAGGAAGCCCGCATTGTACCAGTCGGCCGATTCCGGCACGTCGGTCTGCTCGCCCCAGGTCTGCGGCGACGACGGCGGCAGGTCGCAATACCAGTCGTAGAAGGACAGGCAGACGCCGCCGAGCAGCGACAGATAGCGCGCGCCGGCCGCGTAGGAGACCATCGACATCGCCGGGATCGGCGAGAAGCCGACGACGCGGTCGGGGCCGTGCTTCTTCACCGTATAGGCGTTGGCGGCGGCGATGATCTCGTTGACCTCGTCCCAATGCGCGCGGACGAAGCCGCCGATGGCCGCGCTTCGTCATGTAGGACGTCGCGTTTTTGCGGATCTTCGACGATCGAGGCCCAGGCCGCGACCGGCGGCAGCGTCTTGCGCGCCTCGCGCAAAAGCTTGACCAGGACCGAGCGCACCAGCGGATATTTCACGCGATTGGCGGAATAGAGATACCAGCTGTAGCTGGCGCCGCGCGGACAGCCGCGCGGCTCGTGATTGGGCAGGTCCGGCCGCGTGCGCGGATAATCGGTCTGCTGCGTCTCCCAGGTGACGATGCCGCCCTTGACGTAGATCTTCCACGAGCAGGAGCCGGTGCAGTTCACGCCATGGGTCGAGCGCACGATCTTGTCGTGCTGCCAGCGCTTCCGGTAGCCGTCTTCCCAGCGCGCGGTCTTCGTTGGTGGTGACGCCGTGGCCGTCGGAGAATGGCTGCTTGGCGCCGCTGTGAAGAAGGTCAGGCGGTCGAGGAAATGGCTCATCTTGGACTCCGGTCAGGCTTTGCGACGCAGCGATTGCGCGGAAATTTTCGACGTCGTGCAGCAGGCCGCCCTTGCGGGTGTAGACGGCCCAGGTGACGACGACGCAGATCACGTAGAAGGCGAAGAATCCCCACAGCGCGCCGCCGACGCCGCCGGTCAGCGCGATCGAGGTGCCGTAGGATTTCGGGATGAAGAAGGCGCCGTAGGCGGCGATGGCCGAGGTGAAGCCGGTGATCGCCGCCGATTCCTTTTCCGCCTGGCGTGTGCGCGCGCGTCGGCGTCGAGCTGCGGCTCAAGCCGGGCGATTTCCTTGCGCATGATGTTGGGGATCATCTGGAAGGTCGAGGCGTTGCCGACGCCGGTCATCAGGAACAGGAACAGGAAGCTGCCGAAGAAGCCCCAGAAGGCGCCCGGCTGATCCTTGACGCCGATGAAGAAGATCACGCCGAGGACGCCGGCCATCATGCCGCGCGAAGACCCCGAGCGTGACGCGCCCGCCGCCCCAGCGGTCGGCGATCCAGCCGGTTCCCGAGCGCGCCAGCGCGCCGACCAGCGGGCCGAGGAAGGCGAATTGCAGCGCATCGACCTGCGGGAACAGGATCTTGGTCAGCAGCGGGAAGCCCGCCGAATAGCCGATGAAGGAGCCGAAGGTGCCGGTATAGAGCACAGCACATGATCCAGTTGTGCCGGCGCGAGAAGATCACCGCCTGCTCGGCGAAGGAGGCCTTGGCCGAGGCGATGTCGTTCATGCCGAACCAGGCGGCGAAAGCCGAGACGGCGATGAAGGGAACCCAGACGAAGCCGGCGTTCTGCAGCCAGAGCGTGCGCTGGCGCCGCCCGCGGTCGTCCGGGCGCGCCGCCGAGCCCGCCGAACACGCCCGACGGTGATCACGAGCGGAACAAGGAACTGCACGGCGCTGACGCCGAGATTGCCGAGGCCCGGCATTGAGCGCCAGCGCATTGCCCTTTTCCGCCTTCGGGAAGAAGAAGGAGATATTGGCCATCGAGGAGGCGAAATTGCCGCCGCCGAAACCGCAGAGCAGCGCCAGGATCAGGAGCACGATATAGGGCGTGTCGGGGTTCTGCACCGCGTAGCCGATGCCGATGGCCGGGATCATCAGCGACCAGGTCGCCAGCGTCGTCCACAGACGGCCGCCGAAGATCGGCACCATGAAGGAATAGAAGATGCGCAGGGTCGCGCCGGTCAGGCCGGGCAGGGCGGCGAGCCAGAACAACTGGTCGGTGGAATATTTGAAGCCGACCAGCGGCAGCTTCGCGACCACCACCGACCAGACCTGCCAGATGGCGAAGGACAGGAACAGCGAGGGGATCGACATCCACAGGTTTTTCCGCGCGATCGCGCGGCCTGTCGTCTCCCAGAAAGCCTTGTCGTCCGGTCGCCAGTCCTGCAGCACCGCGCCTGACAGCGCGCCGATATGCTCTGGCCTGTGAATGGCCTGCATTTCCGGCAATTGCGGCAGCGCTTCAGCGCGCCGGCGACAGCGCCCTGCTCCATGTGGCGGATCGAGAAATGCATCCAGGCGAGCGCGCCGGCGACGACCAGGAACAGCAGCATGAAGCAGCTGGTCCACAGTGCCCGTCAGGTCGAACAGCGCGCCGAAGGCGATGGGCAGCACGAAGCCGCCGAGGCCGCCGATCATGCCGACGAGGCCGCCGACCGCGCCGACATTCTTCGGGTAATAGACGGGGATGTGCTTGTAGACCGCGGCCTTGCCGAGCGCCATGAAGAAGCCGAGCACGAAGATCGTGACGACGAAGCCGCCAAAACCCATTTCGAGATGGAAGGCGATCGCGCCATGCGCCGTGCGCACGACATAATCGGTCGGCGGATAGGACAGGATGAAGGTGCAGAGGATCGCGACCAGCAGCGTCCAGTACATCACGCGTGCGCGCGCCGTAGCGGTCGGACAGATGGCCGCCATAGGCGCGGAACAGGCTGGCGGGAAGCGAGAACATCGCCGCCGTCATGCCGGCGGTCTCGAGGTCGACGTTGTAGACCCTGCATCAGATATTGCGGCAGCCACAGCGACAGCGCGACGAAGCCGCCGAAGACGAAGAAATAGTAGAGCGAGAAGCGCCAGACCTGGATGTTCTTCAGCGGCGCCATTTCGAGCCAGGCGCTCGGCGGCTTCGCGCCGGTGCGGCGACGCTCCGCCACGACCGGGTCTTCCTTGGTGGTGAACCAGAAAATCGACGGCCATGAGCGCCGAGCCCCGCCGCCCAGATGTCGGCGACGCCCTTCCAGCCCAGCGCGACCATGCACGAAGGGCGCGCAGAATTTGGTGACGGCGGCGCCGACATTGCCGGCGCCGAAAATGCCGAGCGCCGTGCCTTGCTTGCCCGCTTCGTACCAGCGCGAGACATAGGCGATGCCGACCGCGAAGGAGCCGCCGGCGATGCCGACGCCAAGCGCGGCGAGCAGGAACTGCGGATAGGTGTGGGCGAAGGTCAGCAGCCAGGTGGCGACCGCCGCCGCCAGCATGACCACGGTGAAGACGCGCCGGCCGCCATATTGGTCGGTCCAGACGCCGAGCGACGAGCCGGATCAGCGAGCCGGTCAGGATCGGCGTGCCGACCAGCAGGCCGAACTGCGGTCTCGCTCAGGCCGAGATCTTTCTTGATCTGGATGCCGATGATGGCGAAGATCGTCCAGACGGCGAAGCACACCGTGAAAGCGATGGTCGATAGCCAGAGCGCGCGTCCCTGCGCGCTTCGATCCTGAATCGCGTCGGTCATGTCCAAAATCCGCCGCCCGTCAGGGAAGGGAAGTTTCCCTCGGGTCGAGATGACGGTAGAGGCCACACCGGCCTCCTTGATGTCGATCAATAAATTCGTGATTTCTGATGCAAAAACAAATAGTTATATGATTTTTCGTCAAGCGCCGCGCCGCGATAATGTTTGATGGCAGGGCAATGAATGCAGGCGTAAGACTTGATAATCGTCAAGTATCGGGATGGTCGAGGGCGCGGAGGACGGGAAAATGCGCGCGGAAGAACGCGAAGAGATCGCGAGAACGCCAATTCTCGCCGCCTGCCGGCCAGAGACCGCGGATTTTCTGCTGAAAGGGCGCCTTCGTGCAGCGCTTCCCGGCCCATACGCGGCTGGCGCTGGAGGGCGAAAAGGCGGATTTCCTTTATGCGATCCTGTCCGGCGCCGTCGAGCTTTCGGCCTCCTGGCTGGACCGGCGAGACGACCATTTCGGTCATCGGTCCGCCGCACACCTTCATCGTCGCCGCCGTGGTGCTCGACCGGCTCTATTTGCAATCGGCGCAGACGCTGGAGCCGTCCCGCATCCTGATGCTGCCTTCGGAATCGGTCCGACAGGCCATGCGGACCGACGCCGGTTTCGCCACCGCCATCGCGGCGGAAATGGCCATCGCCTATCGCACGGTCGCGCAGGAACTGAAAAACCAGAAGCTGCGCACAAGCCTGGAGCGTCTCGCCAACTGGCTTGTGCATCGCGACAAGGAAACCGGCGGCGCCCACCGTTTCAGCATTCCCTTCGAGAAGAAGATCCTCGCCGCGCGCTTGGGGATGGCGCCGGAAGCGCTTTCGCGCGCCTTCGCCACACTGGCGAAATTCGACGTTCGCGTGGAGGGAGCGAATGTCGTCGTCAGGGATTGGTCCGCGTTGGAGAAGCTGGCCAATCCCGATCCGTTGATCGACGACGAAACGGTTTGAGAAGCTGGCGCGCCACTCAGGATAAAACTGCGAACACCTATCTGATTGAAATTACAATATGAAAGTTTGGCGACAGTTCGGAAGGAAGCCGCCTCGAAAGCTGCAACCGCTGTCGATCGATTTCCTGTCACGTTCGCCAGTCTGTCACCATCAGACCTGGAACGCGTTCGAACTCCCGCCGGTTCAGCGTGACCAAGACGGCCTCACGCCGGCGCGCTTGTGCAGCGATCAAAAGGTCGTAGGGACCGATGGGGGTTCCTTTGCTTTCGATGAATGCCCGTATCTCGCCCGACTCACAGGCGTCCGCATCGTCGAATTCCACGATATCGGTGATTGCGGTCAAAAACGCGTCAATCCGCTCATGATTTCGCGCCGGACTCAGGCTTTTTGCAGCGCCATATCGCAACTCGAATAAGACCGGGACCGGCACTATCAAAGTGCTGCCCACCGCTATTTCATTCTGAAGTCGAACGTCTATTGCATCGTCGCGCCGGTTCATGACCGCGATAATGACGTTGGTGTCGAGAAAAAACATCGGCGGCATTAATCGAACGAAATCGTATCATCGGCCGTAACAGGCGCTTCCTCGCCAAGTTCGGGAAAAGGCGTGTCGAGATAGGAGTCGAGACGCGCGCGCCACGCCTTTACGTCGAAAACCGGCTTTTCGAGCGGTTCAAGGATGACTTTGCCCCCAATCCGGCTGACCCGCACTTCATTGCCCTCAAAGCGAAATTCTTTCGGCAACCGCACGGCTTGGCTCCGTCCATGCATGAACAATTTAGCGGTCTGGTGTTTTGCGGCGGCTGACATTTCTGAAAATCCCCACCATGATATCTATCCATGATAGATATCATATAATAGCGAGAATGGCTAGATCGCTTGCTCCGATCTTCGACATCCGACGCGAGGCAATCGCGGTTGATTGAAGTGGTCAAATAGAAAATAGATCTTCGCGCGAAGGCTCGATTCTGTACCCCAACGCTTGATAGCCTTGCCGCCGCTTCGTCGCCATTCGCGCCAATACGGGAACGGATTTGTCGACATAATCGTAGATCACGACATCGCGCTTTGACTCATGCGAACGATGCAACCGACCGGCGTATTGGGCGAGAATGCCCTTCCATGCGACGGGCATGGTCAAAAACAACGTGTCCAGGCGCGCGTCGTCAAAACCTTCACCCAAATAACGGCCGGTCGCCAGCACCACGCGTTCTTCGTCTGGCGCTATTTGCCGAAGTCGATCCATCGCGGCGCGCCTCTGCCTTGCGGTCTGGCCGCCCCGTAGAACAATGACATTTTTGGCGAAACGTTCGAGCCGACCAAATAAATCTGCCAAATGGTCTGTTCGTTCCGTGATCACGACGGGAACCCTACCATCTTCAAGCGCACAAAGGATGTCATTGAAAATAAGGTCATTCCGTTCCGCGTTTCCGCTCAGCGCGCGAAATATTTCCTGGATCGGCGCCGACGTCGAACTCATTTCGGCTTCCAACCGGAACTTCGTTTCGCGAATGCGAACCAAATGATCGAAGGGCCGTTTTGCAGCCTCGGAGCGGGCGTCGACGCGAAAGCGGATCGGCCCGCACTGCATGGCGATGATCGGATGGTGGCCATCCTTTCGGGTCACGGTCGCGGAAAGGCCAAGAACATATTTGGCTTTGGCGCGACGCGCCAGGAGTTCGAAGCTTACCGCCGAAATGTGATGGCACTCGTCGATCACGAGATGGCCGTACGAACCCACGATGTCATCGACTTCGCCCTTGCGGACAAGGCTTTGCATCAGCGCTACGTCGATGCGGCCTGTCGGCTTCCGGCGCCCGCCGCCGATCAACCCGATATCGTTCCGCGGAAGGTTTGAAAAAGCGGAGAGCCGTTCGACCCATTGGTCCATCAGTTGCTGACGGTGAACAAGAATCAATGTGTTCACGCCTCGCGCCGCCATCATCGAAATCGCGACGATGGTTTTTCCGAACGCCGTTGTCGCGGCCAGCACTCCCGTGTCATGCGCGAGCAAGGCATTGGCGGCTTCCTGCTGATCGGGCCGCAACGTTCCCATGAAGGCCATATTGATCGGAGAGCCTTTGACGCGCACATCTTCGATCTCCAATGTCGATCCATGCGACCGGAACAGTTCTTCCGCCGCTTCAAAGCAGCCTCGCGGCAAAGCCACAAACTTCTTGGACAATTCGGCGCATGAAATAATCCGCGGCTTGTCATGGGTCGAGCGCCGCGCCGCCTGAGCCGCATAAAATTCGGGGTTTTGAAAAGCTGCGATGCGGATGAGACGCGCGACGAAGCCTGAAGGCAAACCATCGCGAGCGATATAGATTTGGTCGCCAAACTTTAGCTTGACGGCTGCGGGCAGTGTCCCAACGACATTCGTCGTTGGGATGCGGCGTGAGGGCGGCGCGAGCCAAGGCTCTTCCTCGCCGTCAACAAGCGGAATTCTCACGCCGAGGATCTTTCCGGCGGCGCTCGCCTGCTCGACCAGGCGTTCGACCGCCAGTCGGGAGATGGGAGCGACCTGAGCAAGGAATGTCCACTGGTCAGAATAGGGTAAGAACGCATCATCGACGAACACGCTGTTCCCCCTCTGACGCGCCAAACCTTGCAGCGGCAGGGCGATGAGATTCCCGAAGCCGCCAGCAGGCAGGACATCCTGGCTGGGAAAGAGGCGGTCATAGGATTTGAACCCGATGTCGGGCGTGTCTTCCATCGTCTCCGTGATCAGAAAGGAACCGAGGCGGCGCGCCAAGGCCGCAGGTGTTGGCTGATCGAAAAAAATCCAGGCATGCGCGCCTTCACCGGAACGTGAGCGCTCCGCGGCGACAGGAATGTCGTGCCGCCGACATGTCCTCGCGAAAGCCGCCACGTCGTCTCGCCAACCCTCATCATCAAAATCCGCCGCCAAAAACCAACAACTGTCGTCGGGCAGCAACGGATAAACGCCCATCACGTAGCCGGCGCCATCCGGTTTCATGCCGCGCAGGTGACGGACGATCATTTCATCGCTGACCGGCACAAAAGCCTGATGCGGACAGTCAGAACATTTGATGCGGGGCTTGCCGCAAAGGCCTTCGCGCCATTCATTGGCGCAGACCGGGGAATAGCCAGAACGTCCCGACTTGGCGTTTTCCCAACGCGCGGGAAACACGTCGTCGCGCCCTCGAAACAATCGACGGAAAAGCGCAATTTTTTGTGCGTTTGATAACGTTTCGTCGCCGACATGAGAACGTTCGGAAGGGCTTTCATTAATTGGCGAGATTTGAGCGCTGTCGCTCTCCATCAAGGCCGCGATTTCTGAGACAAGCTGTTTGCGCTGCCGGTCAAGCTCGGCGAGCTTCACCCTTAACTCTTCCAGTCTCGCTCTTTCGCTACTCATCGCCGTCGCGAGTCCGCATTTGTCGGCGACGCCATGAGTTTGACGAAGTTTCGCTTGGCGCGATAGACCGTGAGAAGCCGGCTTTCGAATTCGGCGTGCTGCTTTTCGTCGCCGCATTTTTTGGCGATGGTCCGCATGCGGGAAAGCCGCTTTTTGGCTTCCTCATAATTGCCATTGCCGCCAGCCTGGATCATTCGCTCAACGCTGCGGCGATAGACCGCCAAGACTTTGTCGGGATGGCTCCCCTCGCATTCTTTAGCCAACGCCTCGATTGCGCGTGGCTCATGAGCAAACGTCGCGATCAAAGCCCAGGCCTCGTCGAACCGCTTCTCCTCGATCAGGATGGAAAGGATAAAGCCCGGAACATCGAAAACGCCGGGGGCCGCCATTGTTTTCCTGAGGATTTCCAGCGCCCGATCGACGGCTTGTGCTCTTTCCTCTCCAGATAGCGGCGCGACAATCTCTCGGTAAAAGCCGCGCGAAGGCTTCTTGCCGAATTGCCGCCACAGAATCGCCCTTGCCCGAGCTGTCGCGCCATTTCTCTCCAGAATTCCGGCAACGCCGCGAAACAGTCTTTCGTCGCCATCGCTTTCGAAAAGGAACAGCGCTTCCTCGACCCAATCGAGCGACTCCTTGACGCGCCCATGCTTTTCACAAAACTCCGCAAGCTCAAGATAACTTGGCTGCGATCCTAAAATCTCCTGACGAAGCCTTATCCGCGCTGCAATATCGCCCGCCAATTCGGCCTGGCGATCGAGCATGTCGAACAGCCGCCCCCGTATAAGGCGATCGCCGTCGTTCCGGTCGTCTCTCTTCCCTTTGACGGGCTTCAACTTGGCCCAGGCCTCCGCCGCCAGTCGCCCGATTTCCGCCTGTCCATCGGCGCCGAGAACGTCGGCATAGATGGCGATCACGTCGTCGAACCCAGCGTCGCCGTCGACTTCCCGCTTGAACAGCAGCGCCGCGAGCTCGATCGGATCGGGTTTGGCATTCCGGCAGGCCGCATGAAAAATCGCCACGACGCGATCAACCAGGGCGTCGACACAGCCGTCGTCGTCCATTTCGTTCAACGCGGCGATGAGTCGTGTCCGCAAGAGATCGGCAAGCTCGATGACCACAGCGCCACGCCCGCGATCGACCAATGCTTGCAAGCCTTCCACGACCGGCTCGATTTCGGCAGCCCAATCGTCTGCTTCGTCATAGTCGATGAAGCCCACGACCCGCGTCGCAGCCATGATCTCGCGCTTGAATTTCCGTCGAAGTGTTTCGTCGTCTTTGTCGACGAGCCCTGCCGCAGCCGTGATCAGGGACAGCTTGCGCAGCAATGTCGCGTCGGCCCCGGCGGCGTCCAGCAGGAGCTTGGTGATCTGTCGCCGGTCAAGCAAGTCGAGGAAATTTCGGATGTCCTCCAATCCGTCGCCTTCAGGCGCGCCGTCTTCGACGACAAGATGGTTAGCGGCGAGCGCCGAAGCAACCATATGCTTGCAGAAGCCGAAGTCGCGCCAGGCCGGACAGGTGCAATGGCCGTGGAATTTGTCGCCATCATATGAGAGATCGACCGTATAGGGCTCGCTGCCGATCACCCTGGCGCGAACCCGCTCTTTTCCCAAGCTGAAGATTTCCACGAGGCCGTCGTCAAAATAACCGGAGCCGCGCGCGAAGACTTTTGCGCCCGCAGTGCGCCGCAAGGCGTCAACGTCGAAAATCACCTTCTGGCTCTCGTCGACACGCGTTTGCGAGGTCATTGTTGTTGGCGCTCCGCCTTGAGGGATTTAAGCGAATCGATATTACCGTTGACGGTGTCATGCTGCGATTAAAAATGCGAGCGGAGCCGCAACAATGAGCCGTTGCACCCCATTGTTTCAATAGGTTACGAAACTCCCGCGAACGCAGGATCTCCCTCGGGGGTTCGCAGTTTTATCTTATGTGGTGTCGGATTTGGCGCACCCGAAGGGATTCGAACCCCTGGCCTCTGCCTTCGGAGGGCAGCGCTCTATCCAGCTGAGCTACGGGTGCTTCGCGCCATGTTTAGCCGATGCGCGACGGATCGGCAAAGCAAAATTTACGCGCTTTGGACGGCCCCCGCGTTTGCGTATAAAGATGACCGCGACTCCGCCCCTCCAAAATGAATGCGCAATGACCGACGAATTCCGCACTCTCGCCCCGGGCGACCACGTCTTTCTCGTCGATGGCTCGAACTTCATCTTTCGCGCCTTTTTCCAGTCGATTCGCCAGGATCAGAAATATAATTTCCGATCGGACCGGCTGCCGACCGGCGCCATTCGCCTGTTTTGCACCAAGCTGCTGCAATTCGTCCGCGACGGCGCGGCGGGCATCAAGCCCACCCATCTCGCCATCATCTTCGACAAGAGCGAAAACTCCTTCCGCAAGGAGATCTATCCCGCCTACAAGGCCAACCGTTCCGAGCCGCCCGAAGACCTCGTGCCGCAATTTCCGTTGTTTCGCGCGGCGGTGCGCGCCTTCGGGCTGGAGCCGCTCGAACAGGACGTCTACGAGGCCGACGATCTCATCGCCACCTACGCCAAGCAGGCGGTGGCGGCAGGCGCCGACGTCACCATCATTTCCGCCGACAAGGATCTGATGCAACTGATCCAGCCCGGCGTCGCCATGTATGACCCCGCCTCCGGCGAGCGCGAGGAGCGCAAGATCGGCCGCGAGGAGGTCATCGCCTATTTTGGCGCGCCGCCCGAAAAAGTCGTCGATATCCAGGCCCTGGCCGGCGATTCCACCGATAATGTTCCGGGCGCGCCGGGAATCGGCGTGAAGACCGCCGCTCAACTGATCGCCGAATATGGCGATCTCGAAACCCTGCTCGCCCGCGCCGGCGAGATCAAGCAGAACAAGCGCCGGGAGACGCTGTGCGATCCCGCGGTGGCGGAAAAGGTCCGTCTCTCCAGACGGCTGGTGCAATTGGTCGATGACGTGAAGGTCAAGACGCCGCTCGACGATCTGCGCCTGCATCAGCCCGAGGGAAAATCCCTGGTCGCTTTCCTCAAGGCGATGGAATTCACTACCCTGACCCGCCGCGTCGCCGAAATCTACGAAGTCAATCTCGCCGCCATCGACCCCGATCCGGCTTTTGTCGGGCCGCAGGGCTGGCGGGGCCGCAACGGAGATGTCGTCGCGGCCAAGGCTGAGACCGAGGCCGTCGGCGCCCCGGCGACTTCAGCGCCTTCGACCGACGCCCTGACGCCCGCCGCCTTGGCCCGGCAGCGCCTCGAGGGCGCGCCCAAGACGCCGTTCGACCATAGTCATTATGCCTGCATCCGTTCGCTCGATGAATTGCAGAGCCTGGATCGCCGCCGCTTTTGACGCTGGCCTTGTCTGCTTTGACACCGAAACCGATTCGCTCGATCCGATGCAGGCCAATCTGGTGGGCATGTCGCTGGCTCTCGCGCCCAATCGCGCCTGCTACATCCCCTTCGGCCACAAATCGGCGGGCGCGGAAGACCTGTTCGGCGGCGGCGAAGCGGCGCCCGGGCAGCTTCCCCTGCGCCCGGCGCTGGAATTGTTGCGCCCGTTGCTGACGGCGCCCTCGGTGATGAAGGTCGCCCAGAACGTCAAATATGACTGGCTGGTGCTCGCCCAGCACGGCGTCGAGGTGGCGCCGGTCCAGGACACGATGCTGGCGTCCTATACGCTCGACGCTGGCGTCAATGGCCATGGCATGGACGAGCTGTCAGTCAAGTTTTTGGGCCACAAGCCGATCCCATTCAGCGAAGTCGCCGGCCAGGGCAAGGGCTTCATCGGCTTCGCCAGGGTGGCCATCGACAAAGCGACGGAATATGCCGCCGAGGACGCCGACGTCACCTTGCGGCTGTGGAATTGCCTGCAGCCCCGCCTCGTCGCCGAGGGCATGACCACCGTCTATGAAACGCTGGAGCGTCCGTTGGCGACGGTGCTGGCGCGAATGGAGCGGCGCGGCATCTGCGTCGACCGGCCCATGCTGGCGCGGCTATCGGGGGAATTCGCGCAGGATATGGCGCGACTGGAGGCCGAGGTTCATCAACTGGCCGGAGAAGCCTTCAACCTCGGATCGCCCAAGCAGCTAGGCGACATCCTGTTTGGCAAATTCGGCCTGCCCGGCGGCAAGAAGACCACGACCGGCGCCTGGTCCACCTCGGCCAGCGTGCTCGAGGACCTTGCCGCGGAAGGCCATGAACTCCCGCGCAAGCTGCTCGACTGGCGGCAGGTGCAGAAATTGCGCTCGACCTATGCCGAGGCCCTGCCGCGTTTCATCAATTCGACCACGGGTCGCGTCCATACCTCCTACGCCATGGCGGCGACCTCCACCGGACGGCTGTCCTCCTCCGAGCCCAACCTGCAAAACATTCCGGTGCGCAACGAGGCGGGACGAAAGCTCCGCCGCGCTTTCGTCGCCAGCCCAGGACACAAGCTGATTTCGGCCGATTATTCCCAGATCGAATTGCGGCTGCTGGCCCATATTGCGGATATTCCGCAACTGAAACAGGCCTTTGCCGAGGGAAAGGACATTCACGCCATCACCGCCTCGGAGATTTTCGGCGTTCCGGTCGAGGGCATGCCGAGCGACGTGCGCCGCCGCGCCAAGGCGATCAATTTCGGCATCGTCTATGGCATTTCCGCCTTCGGTCTCGCCAACCAGCTCAGCATTCCCCGCGAGGAGGCTGGCGCCTATATCAGGAAATATTTCGAGCGTTTCCCTGGCATCCGCGCCTATATGGACGCCACCAAGAAAATCTGCCGGGACCAGGGCTATGTGACGACCCTGTTCGGCCGCAAATGCCACTATCCGCGCATCAACGCCAGCAACGCCTCGGAGCGCGCCTTCAACGAGCGCGCGGCGATCAATGCGCCGATCCAGGGCGCCGCCGCCGACATCATCCGCCGCGCCATGATCGGCATGGACGAGGCGCTCGACCGGGCCGGACTGAAGGCGCAAATGCTGCTGCAGGTGCATGACGAACTGGTGTTCGAGGCGCCCGAGGCGGAAGTCGCGGCGACGATCGAGGTGGCGCGCAAGGTGATGGAGCAGGCCGCGCTGCCGGCCGTGGAGCTGAGCGTGCCGCTGCTGGTCGAGGCGCGCGCGGCGGATAATTGGGACGAGGCGCATTGACCTGAAGATCAGCCCGGCAGCAGCCGTGAGACCCAGTCGGAAACGCTGTCGCCGCTGCTCATCTCAGGCCGAACCAACCCGTCGATCATGAAGGTCGGAGAGGCGTGTATGCCGTTCTGGCGCGCATATTTGCAATGCCATTTGATCTCCTGATCGAGATCGGGAATGGCGAAGGCCTCAGCCAGTTTCACGCCGCTGCAATCCTCCAGGCGCGCGATGACGTTTCTGGGGTTGGCGTCCAGATTGGGGCCGCCGCAATGGTGGGCGAATTCGAATTCCTCGCGATGCGCCGCAACCGCCGCAAGCACCTTTTTGGCGTCTTCCTTGCCGCCCGCCAGCGTTGACGCCGCGATGACGCAGCGCGTGACCACGCCCGAAAACATATGCCACGGCTGGGACTGCAAACGGATTTTGAGCGTGATCCTGTCCTCCCCCGCCTGCGCCAGCGTTTCGTCGAGCTTGCCCAGGGCGCGCGCGGAAAACGGGCAGGTTGGCTCCAGGAAAATCTCGAAGTGTCTGTCTCCGTGTCCCCACGACAGGGGATCGGCGCGCCATTTCGTTTTCGGGTGATTCATGATCTCGGCCTCCTGCGCCAGCGCAACAAAAAACCCCGCCGCGGCGGGGTTTTTCATCAAGCAAAAAAGATCAGTCGTTGCGCTGACCGGTCAGTTGCACCAGAGACATGAAGATGTTGATGAAATCGAGATAGAGCATCAACGCTCCATTGACGGATTTCTTGGTCATCACCTCGTAGCCGTCCGATTCCATATACATTTGCTTGATCGCCTGGGTATCCCACGCGGTCAGGCCGGCGAAGATCAGCACGCACAGGATCGACAGGCCGAACTGGAACGCCGAGCTCTGCAAGAACAGGTTGACCACACTGGCGATGATCAGGCCGAACAAGCCCATCATCAGGAAGGAGCCGAAGGCCGCCAGACTGCGCTTTGTCGTGTAGCCGTAGAGGCTCAGCGCGCCAAATGACGCCGCCGTGATGAAGAACGCGCGGGCCACCGAGGAGCCGGTATAGATCAGCAGGATCGACGACAGCGACAGGCCCATCACAGCCGCATAGACATAGAACAGGGTTCGCGCCGATGACGCTGCCATGGTGTTGATCTTGAAGGAGAAAAACAGCACGAAGGCGAGAGGTGCGAAGATCACCACCCAGCGTAGCGGGCTGAGATAGAGCGCGGCGCCGAAATCCGTCAGATAGATATGCGAGCCGAGCTGATGCGCGGTCGGCAAGGCGGAAACCGCCATCATGTTGGCGCCCAGCGCCACCAGGCCGGTCAGGGCCAGGCCAATGGTCATGTGATTGTAGACGCCGAGCATGAAGGCGCGCAGACCTTGATCTACATCGACGCCGGTCCGGGCGTAGCCCCGGCTCCAGGGCGCGGCGTTGCGGTCAAAGTTGGACATGGCTTCCTCGCGAAAAATTCGGCCGAACAACCGCCCCGGATGATCCGTTGCGCGCCGACGCTTCCGAATATGGCGGGGGCGCAGGTAAAACACAAGGTTTTCCAACTCCGGACGGCGCGCCGCGAGATTACATTTTTGTCATTCTTCCCGCAGCCGCTGCGCCGGCTTTTCGCCGAGAATGCGCCAGGTTCCGCTCAGCCCTATGACAATGGCCAGGGACACCGCCGCGAGCGCAAGCCCCGCCGCCTGGGCCGGGAAGAAGGCGAACGACAGGTCCAGCACCTGCGTCGCCACCAGCCAGGCGGCGACGCTCCCCGCCAGCAGGCCGAAAGCGGCGGTCGCGGCGCCCAGCAGCGCAAACTCCAGCGCCAGCGCCGAAAGCAGTTTTCCGCGCGTGGCGCCGAGAACCTTCAGGACCACCGCCTCATAGACCCGCGCCCTCTGCCCCGCGGACAGCGCGCCGGCCAGGACCAGCGCCGAAATGAGGAAGGCCAGCGACGCGGCGCTCTGGATGGCGACCGACAATTTGCTGAGCAGCGCGTCCAGCGTCGCCAGCGTTTCGCGCATGGAGACGCTGATGACCGATGGAAAGGCCTTCGCCGCGGCGGACAGCAGCGCCGCCTCGGCCGCGGGCGCCGGCCTTTGCGGCATCGTCAAGGTCATCAACTGGGTGAAAGGGGCGCCGGCGAATGCGTTGGGCGAGAAGACGAGCACGAAATTAATGCCGAAATTGCGCCAGTTCACCTTGCGCAGATTGGCGATTTTCGCCGTCAGCACGCGACCCAGCACATTGACCGAGAGGGAATCGCCGACCTTGAGGCCAAGCCCCTGGGCGACGTCGGCCTCCATCGAAACCAGCGGCGGCCCGGCGTAATTTTCCGGCCACCAGTCGCCGGCGACGATGGTCGACCCCGCCGGCGGCTTTTCGGCGAAGGTCACGCCGCGGTCGCCTTCCAGCGCCCAGCGCGCCTTTTCCGTTGGCTTGACTTGTTCCGCGGGCACGTCCTTCACCCGGACGATGCGGCCGCGCAGCATGGGCGCGACCGCGACCGCGCCGTCCGGCGCCTCCTTGCGCAGGAAGGCGCGAAAATCCTGAGCCTGCGCGCTTTGCACGTCGAGGAAAAAGTAGCTCGGCGAATCCTTCGGCAGGGATTGGCCGATTTCCGCGCGCAGGTTGCGCTCTATGCCGACCAGCGCCGTCAAAAGCGTGATGCCGAGCCCGAGCGAGATCAGGAAGGATGGCGTCAGCGCGCCGGGTCGGTGCAGATTGGCGACCGCCAGCCGCAAGGGAAGAAACCTTGCATGGGGCGCCCGGCGCGCCAGAGCCA
Source organism: uncultured Alphaproteobacteria bacterium (assembly GCA_963710275.1). Taxonomy (GTDB): domain Bacteria; phylum Pseudomonadota; class Alphaproteobacteria; order Rhizobiales; family Beijerinckiaceae; genus Rhodoblastus. Next base: position 331,311 of record CAVPZS010000005.1, read on the forward strand.
TGATCCCCAGCGCCACGGCATAGAGCAGGCCGAAACTCAGGATGACCGCCACGCCGAATTGCGCCGTCAGCTTCCGGTCGCCAACCACCAGCAGCGCGAAGACGAACAGGACCGAGGCCGCGAGGACGCCGACGAACCGGCCGCGCCAGCGCGACGGGCCGAACTCCTGCATCGCGGTCTCGCGCAACAAGGTCGTCGCGGGCAGGCTCCGAGCCCGGTCAAGCGGCGAGGCGGCGAAGGCGAAAGCCGTCAACAGGCCGAAGACGAGGCCGGAGCCGCCGTCGAGCCACGCGACATGCGGCTCGATCGGGAAAGGCAAGGAGGCGCCGAGCGCCGCGACGAGAAGCGAAGGCAAGGCCAGCCCGAAGCCGGCGCCGAGCAAGGCGCTGACGGCGGCGACGATCATCGCCTGGATCAGCACGAATTGCGCCGCATCGAAGCCGCTTGCCCCCAGCGCCTTGAGGATGGCCAGGGTCTTTCGCTTGCGGTCGACCAGGCCGCGAATGGAGTTGCCGACGCCGACGCCGCCGCAAACCAGCGCCGTCAGGCCGATCAACGTCAGGAATTGGGCGAAACGCTCGATATTGCGGGCAAGCTGGGGCGAAGGATTGTCGCGGCTGCGGATTTCAAAGCCGGCATCCGGGAAGGCGGCGGAAAAATCGCGTCGCACGGCGGCGACATCGGCGTCGCCGGATTTTTCCGGCGGCAGCAGCAGACGCAGCGACGGGCGGGCCAGCGAGCCGGGAACGATCAGCCCCGTCGCCGCCAGGCCTTCCGGGCTGGTCATGACGCGCGGGCCGAAACCCACGCCGCCCAGCGAATCCGGCTCGGCCGTAAGCCAGCCGGCGATGGTGAAACGCGCGGCGCCCAGAACCAGCTGATCGCCCAGCTTGACGTTCAGTCGTCCCGCGACGGTCGGGTCGGCAAGCAGGCCGAAGGCGCCATCTTTTTGCGCGAAGAACTCCGAAAGCCTTCGTCCGGCGGGCAGGACGGGATCGGTCTTGGCGGCGCCGATCAGCGGATAGGCGGGATCGACGGCCTTGAGCTCGACCAGGATTGCTTGAGCCGCATCCGGCCGCCGCGCCATCGCGCGCAAAACCGTGGTCTCGCTCAATTTTCCGCGCGCGGCGAGAAAGGCTGTTACGGCGGCCCCCGGCGCGCCTTGCGCCCGGCTGAGCGACAGATCGCCGCCGAGCAGGGTCGCGCCCTGCTGCGCCAGACCGTCGCGAAAGGCGCGCGACGTTGCGGCGACGCCGACCAAAGCCGTGACGCCAAGCACGATGCAGGCGATGAACACGCCATAAAAGCGCAGGCCTCCGCGCAGATCGCGCAAGGCAAAACGAAAGATGGCGCCTTGCGCCCCACGACGGGCCGGGACGTCAGGCGACGACATTTTCGCGCTCCGCCGCCGCCGTATCGGACTCGATCCTGCCATTGCGCAGGCGCACGATCCGCCGGCACTGGCGCGCCAGCGCCTCGTCATGGGTGACGAGAACGAGGGTCGCGCCCTTGGCGCGATTGAGCGCGAAAATCAGATCGATGACTTCGCTGCCGACCGCCTGGTCGAGATTGCCGGTCGGCTCATCTGCGACGAGAATGGACGGATTGGCGACCAGGGCCCGCGCCAGGGCGACGCGCTGCTGCTCGCCGCCAGACATTTGCGCGGGATAGTGGCGCATTCGCCCTGTGAGACCCACTTGAACAAGAGCTTCCTTTGCGCGAGCGAAAGCCTCTGATACGCCCGCCAGCTCGAGCGGAATGGCGACGTTTTCCAATGCGGTCAGGGTCTGGATGAGATGAAACGCCTGGAACACAACGCCGATATGGGCGCCGCGAAAGCGCGCCAGGGCGTCCTCGCCCATCAGGTCGATGCGCCGCCCGTCGATGCGGACCGCGCCCGAATCGGGCGCCTCCAGCCCGGCCATGGTCATCAGCAGGGTCGATTTGCCCGAGCCGGACGGTCCGAGCAGCGCCACGGTCTCGCCCCTGGCTATATCGAGGCTGACGTCTTTCAGAATGTGAGCCCGGGCTTCGCCGCTTCCCAAAGTCAGATTGACATTTTCAAGGCTTATGGCCGGATCGGGCATGAGAAACTTTCGGAAGGCGGCTATGACGAGTTTTAGACATGGGCTTCGAACCGCCCGGACTGCATATGGGCGCGTGCGCCGCATTCGCCAAATTTTTTTCTCCGCGCTGGCGCTGCTGGCGACGCTTTCGCTGCCGGCGGCAGCGCGCGGCCTGCATCTCGTGGTCCTGGGCGACAGCCTGAGCGCAGGCTATCTCCTCCCGGCCGACGCCGCCTTTCCCGCCGTGCTGCAAAAAGCCCTGCGCGATAAAGGCTATGACGTCGACATCGACAATGCCGGCGTTTCTGGCGACACCTCGGCCGGCGCCTTGGCGCGGCTGGACTGGACGCTCGGCGATGGCGCCGATGGCGTGATCGTCGAAATCGGCGCGAATGACATGCTGCGGGGGCTCGACCCGGCGCTGATACGCGGAAACATCGACGCTATTCTGGCGCGGTTGAAAGAGCGCAAGATTGTCGCGCTGCTGGCGGGCATGGTCACCGCGCCCAACATGGGCGTGGAATACGCCGCGAAGTTCAACCCGATCTATCCGGAACTGGCAAAAAAATACGGCGCGCCGCTCTATCCCTTCTTCCTCGAAGGAGTCGCCGGCCAGAAGGGTATGCAATTGCCGGATGGCCTGCATCCGACCCGTGAAGGCGTAGAGGCTATCGTCGCCGGCATCCTTCCCGTCGCGACCGCCTGGCTCGACCGGATGCAAAAACCGCCGATCCGTTAGCCGCGGCTGGCGTTAAAAAACTACAGGACCACGACCGTGCCTCGCCTCTTCTCCGCCTTCGAAATCCCGCCCGGCGTCGCGACGCGGCTCGCCTTTTTTCGCGGCGGCCTGCTCGGCGCACGCTGGATCGAACCGGAGGATTATCACGTCACCCTGCGTTTTTTCGGCGATATTGACGGGCATACGGCGCGCGCGCTTGACGACGATCTCCTTGCAGCGGAGTTCTCCGTCCCCGGCGACCGCCTGCGGCTCGATTTCGTCGAAATCGGCGTTTTCGGCGGCCAGCAGCCACGCGCCCTGATCGCGCGGGTCAAGCCGGATGCGAACCTGAGCCGACTGCGGGCGGCGCATGAGGCCATCGCCCGGCGCAATGGCCTGGCTCCGGAAACCCGCAAATTCACCCCGCATGTCACTCTGGCCCGGCTGCGCGGCGTCGAGCCGCAAGCTGTCGGGGCCTGGCTTTCGGAGCGGGCCTATCCGCTGGGCTTGTCTTTCGAGGCCCCGCAGTTCGCCCTGTTTTCCTCGCGCGCGTCCGTCGGCGGCGGCCCTTACCGGGTCGAAGCCGTCTATCCCTTCGGCGGAGGCCTTCACATCCCGTCGAGCGCGCCGATGTAGGGCAGATCCCGATAATGTCCAGCGTAATCCATGCCATAGCCGACGACGAAGCGATCCGGGCAGGCGAAGCCGACGAAATCGGCCGAAACCTCGATTTCCCGCTTGTGAGGCTTTTCCAGCGCGACCGCGATCAGCACGCGCCGAGCGCCGCGCGACTGAAGCAGATGCTTCGCAAAAGCCAGGGTGCGGCCGGATTCGAGAATATCGTCGATCAGCAGGATATCGCGATCTCCGGCCTCGGCCTTGACGTCGCGCAGCAACTCCACCCGCCCGGAAGACTTGATACCTGCGCCGTAGCTGCCGATCTGCAGGAAATCGACTTCGGGCGCGAGCCCCGCGCGATGGAGCGCGCGCAGCAGGTCGGCGGCGAAAACGAAGGCTCCGGTCATGACCGGCACAGCGAGCAGGTCTTTGGGCGCGACGCGCGCAATGTCGGTCGCCATCGCCTCGACCCGGGCGGCGATGGCCGCCTCGTCGAAGAGAACCTGCGCCTGTCTGCCGATCACGATCCCTGTCCCGCCTCCGCCGCTCCGGCGAAACGCACGCGCACTTCGCGGCCGCCCTGCGGCGGCGCAGCGAGCCGGGCGCGGAAAACCGCCTTTTCGCCGCTGGCGAGCCGCGATTTCGGCGGCGCCGCGGTCCAATGATAGATTTCCCGGCCATCGGCGTCGAGCACGGCCATGAGCATGCGCGGCGCGGCGCGTGACGCCTCGGCGAGATTGCGGATTTCGCCTTCGACGACCAGAATGGTTCGTCCATCCTCGTCGGCAAGCCTGGAGGTGACGCCTTGCAGGTCCATCTGGCGGAGATTGACAGTCAGTCCGAGCGCCGCATAGGCGGGAGCGACAGCCGGCGCCAGCCGCACGATCTGCGTGCGCCCGCCGACCAGCAGGCCCCAGCCGGCGACGCCGCAAAGCATCCACGCCACCGGCCCGAAGCCGCTGGACTTGTCTTTCGGAGCCTTCGGCGGGGCTCCGGCAAGCGCCTTTGTCCCCGCGTCGCCGCGACGGCACGAGGCGGCGGCGACACGGCCGAGCGCGCCCGACCTTGGACGGCAGGGCGTGTCGAGGAGGGAATCGGCGCGAGGCTGGAGCGCTTGTGAATTGTGCATAAAGGGCGCCCGGACGACAGGAATACGAAGCATGCGATTTGACGCGGCTCATTGGAGTGCTGCTATGGTTAAAGGCGAGTTAAGGTGGGTGATTCGCGCGCCTTAAACTTTGCCTGACGCTTGCATTTCCACCAGGAGATCGGGCGAAATCCGGAGGAGAGCCGCGTTGGTCCGGTTCGAAAATGTCGGCCTGCGATATCAGATGGGCGCGGAAATCCTGCGCGACATCAGCTTTGATATTGCGCCGCAGACATTTCAGTTCCTGACCGGCCCTTCCGGCGCCGGCAAGACTACGCTTTTGCGTTTGATTCTGCTGTCGCTGGCGCCGACGCGCGGCCTCATCACCCTGTTCGGCAAGGATTCCGCCCAGCTTGACAAGCCCGCCATCACCGCCGTCCGCCGCAAGGTCGGCGTGGTGTTCCAGGATTTTCGTCTGCTCGACCATCTCACCACCTATCAGAACGTCGCCTTGCCGCTGCGCGTGCAGGAGCGCGAGGAAGTCAGCTACCGCGCGGAGGTCATGGAGCTCTTGAGCTGGGTTGGGCTGGGCGAACGCATGCACGTCTATCCGCCGGTGCTGTCGGGCGGCGAAAAGCAGCGCGCCGCCATCGCCCGCGCCCTGATCATGCGCCCCGAACTGCTGCTCGCCGACGAGCCGACCGGCAATGTCGATCCCTCGCTGGCGCGCCGGCTGATGCGCCTGTTCCTTGAATTGCATAAATCCGGCACGTCGGTCGTCATCGCCACCCACGATCTCGCGCTGATGGACCAGTTCGACGGCGCGCGCCGGCTGGTGCTCGGCGACGGCCGCCTGCACATTTACGAATGAGACCGCCCATGGCGTCCTTTTCGCCACCCTCGCAAACGCCCTCGCCGGATTCCCCCGATCTCGAGGACGCCTGGCGGCACAAGCCGCTCGTGCCGGCCGCCTCCGTGTCCGGCCGGGCGCTGGCCATCGTCATCGCCATCATGACCTTTCTCGCGTCGCTGACCGCAGGCTTCGCCATCGTCCTAGCGGACGCTTCGAACGAATGGCGCGGCGCCGTCGGGCTGGAAATGACGATCCAGATCATGCCGCGCGCCAGCCGCGACATCGAAGCCGACGCCGCAAAGGCCGCGCAGATCGCCGGAGGCTTTGCCGGCGTCGCCGAGGCGCGGGCCTTTTCGCGCCAAGAATCCGAAGAATTGCTATCGCCCTGGCTTGGCGCCGGGCTCGACCTCAGCCAGTTGCCGACGCCGCGCATGGTCGTGGTTCGGCGCGATCCGGGCGCCCGACTGGACGAAATCGGCTTGCGCACGGCGCTTGACGCGGCCTTGCCCAACGCCGTCCTCGACAACCACGGCTCCTGGATGCAAAGGCTCGACACCATGGCGCAAGTGGTCGTCGGCGCCGCCGCGGGCATTTTCCTGCTTGTGCTGACCGCCATGGCCCTGGCCGTCGGCTTCGCCACCCGCGGCGCCATGGCCGGCAATCGCGACATCATCGAGGCCCTGCACTTCGTCGGCGCGGCGGACGGGTTCATCGCCCGGCAGTTCCAGTTCCACTTCCTGCGTCTGGGGCTGCGCGGCGGCGTCGTCGGCGGGGGCCTGGCGATCCTGTTGTTCCTGGCGCTCGGCTTTTTCTCCCGCCAATGGACGACCAGCGCCGGGGGCGAGCAGGCGGAAGCCCTGTTCGGCTCCTTTGCGCTCGGATGGGGCGGCGTGGCGGCGATCGCCGTCATCTCGGTCGGCGTCGCCCTGCTGACCGGCTTCATTTCCCGCGCCATCGTTTATCGCAGCCTCGGTCGCCTTCGCTGAGGTTTTGGCTTTTCATTTGCCGCGGCCTGCGGCACAAGGACGCCATGCTGATCCTGCGCTCCCTGGTCTTCAACATCGCCTTCTACGTCAACCTGATCGCCATCATGATCGGCGGGCTCCCGGCCATGTTGTCCGGCCGCGCCGCCATTCTCGAACTGGCGCGGGTCTGGGCCCGTTCCTCGCTCTGGCTGCTCGACAAGATCTGCGGCATGAAGATCGAGTTCCGCGGCCTCGAGCATCTTGCGCAAAACGGCAGCATCATCGCCGCCAAGCACCAGTCGATGTGGGAAACCTTCGTGCTGACGCTCCAGGTGCGCGATTTCACCTATATCCTCAAGCGCGAACTCACCCTCCTGCCGCTGTTCGGGCAATATCTGACGCGCAGCAACCAGATCGCCATCAACCGCGCCAGCCGCGGCGCCGCCTTGAAGGATCTCGTTCAGCAAGCCGGCGCGGCCATTGGCGAGGGACGGGCGATCTTCATCTTTCCCGAGGGAACGCGCCGCCCGGCCGGCGCGCCCCCGCTTTACAAGAGCGGCGTCACCCATCTCTACGCGGCCACGAGGGCGCCTTGCGTGCCGGTCGCCTTGAATTCCGGTCTTTTCTGGCCACGCCGAACTTTTCTGCGCCGCCCCGGAACCGTGGTGGTCGAATTCCTGCCCGCGATACCCGCAGGTCTTCCCAATGCGGAATTCGCGCGGACATTGCAGGATCGGATCGAAACGGCCAGCAACCGTCTGATCGCCGAAGCCTTGGCGAAAGACCCCAGCCTCGCCGCAAATCTGGAAAAAGGCGATCCGCCGCGCGCCGCGACCGCTTGACTTTGTGCTCTTTTTGTTCTTTTTTGTTCCTGTCACGTTTCGCCTGACGAGGAACGACCATGGCCCTGCCTTCCGCCGCCGCCTTTACCGCCGCCCATCGCCCGCTTGCGGCGCTGGACCGCACGGGACTGGAAGATTTGTTCCGCGTCTGGTTCGGGGCCTCGGGGCGCCGCTACATCTGTTCCGTCTATCCGGTCGGCGCGCCGCCGGCCTTCGATTGCGGGCGCGCTGTCGTCGCGGCAGTCCGCAAACACGCCAAGGCCTTGGAACCCAGCGCCGAAATCGCCTTCGTCTTCCAGCCTGCCGCGGATGACGATCTTGGCGTCTGGGAGCGAAAGGCGCGACAATGCGGCGCCAACGAATGGCATGTCCATTTGCTGGCCGAGACGGCGGCAGCCCGCGACTTCGCCGCCAGCGATCTCGCGCCAATTCATCGAGCGCCCGGCGGTTTGCGGCTCGCCGCCTGAATTTTGTCGGCAGTACATCGTTTTTGCGCCTTGTTATGATCTAGGATGACGCCCGAATCGCGGATCTCCGCGAGACAGCTTTCCCGGGCCTCAGGGTCCCTCGTCTCCAGCGGGCGCCATGCTTTCCTTCCTTTCCCGACATCGCGTGCTCTTCGGTCTGTTTCTCGCGCTCAGCCTCGCGGCCGGCGAATTCTGGCTCTATGCGGCGAACCGTCTCGGCGGTTTCGTGCATGAAAAGGCCTTTGGCGGCTCCTCTTTGGCCGATTTCTGCAACTCGAGCGACGTCGCCGGCTTTCCCTTCCGCCTGCGCCTGAATTGCACGAATTTTTCCGCGCCGGTGAAGATCGGCGACGGCGTCGTGACCGTAAAGGCCGACGAGGCGCATGGGGTCGCCAGCGTTTTCGCCCCGAACCACATCGTGCTCACGCTTTCCAGCCCTCTGACCGTGAAAAACGCTGACGGCGCCTCGCTGGCCAAATTGCGCCATGACGGCCTGTCGCTTGATCTCGCCTGGACCACGGCCGGACTGGAAAAGGCCAGCCTCGACGCGACCGCGCTGGATTGGCGACCGGACGTTCCCGATGCCGGGATCGCCTTCAACCTGCAAAAGCTGACAGCGCAGGCCGACACCGTTTCCGGCGTCAATGGCGCCGTCCTGCATTTCGACATCGCCGGAGACGGCGTGACCGCGCCCGCTCTTCAGGCGCTTTTGCAAAAAAGCGACCTCGGCCACGTGAAGCTCAGCGGCCAGATCGTTCCCGCGCCCACCGTCGTCGAGGACTGGAAAGCCACCGCCGAAAACTGGCGACAGAAATCGGGCGCGCTGGGCATCGAAAAATTCGAGTGGCAGGCCGGCGACCTAGACCTGAGATTTACAGGCGCGCTGGTGCTGGACGAGACGCATCGCCCCGCCGGCCGGCTGGACATGGCCGCCAAGGGCGCCGGGACCGTGTTGGCGCAATTCGGAATTCCGGCCGGCGCCGCGCAAGCCCAAAACCTCGTGGGAGCGCTGTTCGGCAAGACGGCGACGAAGGCCGATGGCGGGGACACGCTCGCCATGCCGCTGATAATTACGAAAGGCCGGGTTTTCCTTGGTCCCTTGCGCCTGCCCGCGACGCTGCAGCCGCTTTACTGAGGAATGAACTCAAGCCAGGGCGAAACGTTCTGCGTGGCTTCCGATCCAGGCGGCGGCGCCGCCGGGCGGCAAGCCGATGCCGGCAGCGAGTTTTTCGGCGCTCCAGTCCCCCGGCGCCGACAAGAGCAGCGAGACGCCGCCGTCAATTGTCGCCCGCGCCTGGCATTCGCAGGACAAATTGCGGAAATGGGCGTCGTCGGGGGCCGCAGCGCCGCGCCACGCCACCCAAAATAGCGCGACATCGCGCGCCGCGGCCTCGGCCAGCGGATTGGAAATGATGAAGACCGGCATGCCCGCCGGATGATCCGGCCGTTCGACGAAGGGCAGACGGGCGATGACCTTCGGAGCGCCTTCCACCGCCAGCTTTTCCCACCATTGGCCGTCGTCTGGTCGTCCGGACGCCCGCAACATGCCGAGATCTCCGCCGCCGTCCGCCCGGGAGGAAGAGGCGACCGCGGCGATCGTTTCCGCCCATCCCGAATGGGGGAGCAAGGGGACCGTGAAGCCGAAATGGAAACGCGCGGAATCGCGCATCGCGGCGTCGCCGCCCGACATGTCCGCATGGACCGAATAATTCGACTGGACATAGGTGAAGGTCGAAATGATCACGCGCCAGATGCTTTCGACCGTGTCGAGCGGCAGGCGGCCGTGGTGGCGCGACGCGATCACCCGCATCATGTCGGCTTCGCGCCCGGGGCGGAAAGCCGAGCCGCCGCCCTGCCGCGCCTTGACGGAAATCAGCCGATCGATGATTTCCCCCCGCTCCATCAACAGATTGTGCATGTCGCCGTCGATCCGGTCGATCTCATCGCGCAATTGGGCCAGAAATTCGAGGGCGGGGATCTGGCTCATGTCGGAATCGCCTAGGGTTGCGCCGGGACGGCGGAAAACTTTTACCAAGTCTCCCTCTATACCCGCCCCGCAAGCCCAGGAAAACGCCAAATCTGGCCCCTTTGCTTGACTTGTGCGGAACCGTGCTCCTACATAACAAACGATCCGTTCGGAAAATCGAACAAGTTGCGCTCTTGACCGACACGTCTGCCGAATCCCATCCCAGTCTCACCGAGGCGGCGCAACCGCACAGCCAGGTCGCCGTTTTCGACGCCGCGCAGCCGCTCGCCATGTCCGCCGGGACAGCGCTCGGCCCATTCACCGTCGCCTACCAGACCTATGGCGAACTCAACGCCGACAAGTCCAACGCCGTCCTGCTTTGCCACGCCCTGACCGGCGACCAGCATGTGGCCAACACGCATCCCCTGACCGGCAAGCCGGGCTGGTGGTCCGCCCTGGTTGGGCCCGGACGCCCCTTCGACACCGAAAAATATTTCATCATCTGTTCGAACGTGCTCGGCGGCTGCATGGGCACGACCGGGCCGGCCTCGATCGATCCCGCGACCGGAAAACCCTTCGGCCTCAACCTGCCAATGGTCACCATCGCCGACATGGTGCGCGCGCAGGCCATGCTGGTCGATCGGCTCGGCATCGAGACGCTGTTTTGCGTCGCCGGCGGCTCGATGGGTGGCATGCAGGTCCTGCAATGGGCGGCGACCTATCCAGACCGGGTGTTTTCCGCCATGCCGATCGCCACGGCGGCGCGGCACAGCTCGCAGAACATCGCCTTTCATGAGGTCGGGCGGCAGGCGATCATGGCCGATCCCGACTGGCGCGGCGGCCGCTACATCGAACAGGGCGTGCGGCCCGTCAAAGGCCTCGCGGTCGCGCGCATGGCCGCCCATATCACCTATCTTTCGGAAGAGGCGCTGCAACGCAAATTCGGCCGCAAACTGCAGGACCGCGCCGGCCCCACCTTTTCCTTCGACGCCGATTTCCAGGTCGAGAACTACCTGCGCTATCAGGGATCGACCTTTGTCGACCGTTTCGACGCCAATTCCTACCTCTACGTGACCCGCGCCTGCGACTATTTCGACCTGGCGCAGGATTATGGCGGATCGCTGGCCAGAGCCTTCAAGAATTCGAAGACCCGTTTCTGCGTGGTCGCCTTTACGTCCGACTGGCTCTACACTACGGCGGAATCGCGGGCCATCGTCCATGCGCTCAATGCGGGCGGCGCCTCGGTTTCCTTTGTCGAAATCAGCACCGACAAGGGCCATGACGCCTTCCTGCTCGACGAACGCGACTTCATCGCCACCACCCGCGGCTTCTTGCGCGGCGCCGCACGGGCGCGCGGCCTGCCCATCGACGAGAGCGCGAAATCTTGACCATCCCTGCCGGCCAACCGCAAACCGCGGTCACGCGCATTGATCTGCTGCTGGTCGCCGGAATGGTCGGATCCGGCGCCCGCGTGCTCGATGTCGGCTGCGGCGACGGCGAATTATTGGGCCTGCTTGCCGAGACCAAGGGCGTCGACGCGCGCGGCGTCGAAATCTCGCAACAGGGCGTCAACGACTGCGTGACGAAGGGGCTGTCGGTCGTCCAGGGCGACGCCGATGTCGATCTCGCCGATTATCCCGACGACGGTTTCGACTATGTCATTCTCTCCCAGACGCTCCAGGCGACGCGCAATCCGCGCCATGTGCTGGAGCAGATGCTGCGCATCGGCAAGCGCGCCATCGTCTCCTTTCCCAACTTCGGCCATTGGCGCATCCGCTGGCAGCTGGGGATTCGCGGACGCATGCCACTGACCGAAAACCTGTCCTACGCCTGGTACGAGACGCCAAACATCCACCTCTGCTCCATCCGCGATTTCGTCGCGCTGGTCGACGCGATCGACGCGCAGATCGTCAAGGCCGTCGCCATGGACAGCGCCGGCGCGCCGATGCGCGTCAACGCCCCCTGGTGGCTCTGGAACCTGTTTGGCGAGCAGGCGGTGTTCCTGCTGGAGCGCAAGGGCGCTTAAGCGGCCGAGCGCGAGATTTCGCGTACGGTCTTGGCGGCCGTATCGATCTTGACCGTGTTCTGGGCGATGGCGTTCATCGAAGTCGTGATGGCTTCGACGCCCTTCGCCGCGACCTGCATGTTTTCCGACATGTCGATGGTCACCGCGTTCTGCGCCTCGACCGAGCCGGCGATCGCCGAAGTGATCGCATCGATGGTCTTGATGATCTCGCCGATGCTGGTGATCGCCCCCGTGACGCCGGAGGTCGAGGCGCGCACGGACGAGACCTGCTCGCCGATTTCGTCCGTCGCCTTCGCCGTGCGGGTCGCCAGCGACTTGACCTCGGCGGCGACGACGGCGAAGCCGCGCCCCGTCTCTCCGGCGCGAGCGGCCTCGATCGTGGCGTTGAGCGCCAGAAGGTTGGTTTGCGAGGCGATATCGCTGATGAGACCGATCACTTCGCCGATCTTCTGGGCGTCCAGCGACAAGGCGGCGACGATGTCGCCCGCCTTCGAGGCTTCCGCCACCGCTTTTCGCGCGATATCGCGCGCATGGGCGACCTGGCGGGCGATTTCATGGAAGGACGCCGAAAGCTCCTCCGCTCCGGCGGCGACGGCCTGCACATTGCCCGTCGCTTGGTTGGAAGCGGCGGCGGCTTCGACCGCTTCGTGCGAGACCGAGGAAACGGACTCGGTGATGCCTCCCAGGTGACGGTCGACCTGCTCGTAAATCTCCTGTCGTTTCTGGGCGCGGACGACGCGGTCCGTCATGTCCGTGGCGATCTTGACGACTTTGAAGAGCTTTCCATCGAGGTCGAGGATGGGGTTGTAGGAGCCCTGTATCCAGACCTCCTTGCCGCCCTTGCCGATGCGGCGAAAATCGCCGCTGACGAATTCGCCCCGCGCGAGCTTGGCCCAGAACGCCTTGTATTCGGCGGAGTCGCGTTCTTTTGGGTCGACAAACATCGAGTGGTGCCGGCCCTTGATTTCATCAAGGCGATAGTCGAGCGCGTGCAGGAAGTTTTCGTTCGCGCCGACGATGCTCCCGTCGAGTTCGAATTCGATCACCGCCTGCGAACGGTTGATCGCTTCGATCTGCGCCTGGGCAAAGGCGGCGGCGAGTTTTCGCTCGGTGACGTCAACGGCGAATTTGATCACGCGATAAGGCTTGCCGCTCTTGTCCAGAAGAGGATTGTAGCTCGCCTGGATCCAGACCGGCTTGCCTGATTTGCCGAGGCGCTTGAACTCGGCCTGGCGGAATTTGCCGGCGCGCATGTCGTCCCAGAAGGCGCGATAGTCCGCGCTGTCTTTCTCGCGCGGGTCGATGAAAATCGCATGTTTCTTGCCCACGACCTCATCGAGGCGGTAGCCCAGCGCGTCCAGGAAAAGGGGATTGGCGGTCAGGATCGTCCCGTCGAGATCGAACTGGATGGACGCCTGCGAACGGTCGAGCGCGGCGAAAACCGCACGATAAAAGGCGCTGTCGCCGCTGGAAAACAGGTTCATGCGGCTTCTCTCCGAAAGGCTTCAGCAATGGCGCGATCCTGCGTTGCTGCGCCAGGTGAGCGCAACTTGAACGAGAATGTTTAAAAAAGATTGAGGAGTTCTGGGCGCTGCGAATAAAAACGGGCTATTTCAGCCGTCATTCTCGTCGTTCAGCGGATGCAGGTCGCGCACCATCGCCTTCAGGCGCTCGTCGAGAACATGGGTATAGATTTGCGTCGTGGCTATGTCGGCATGCCCCAACAGCTCCTGGACGATGCGGAGGTCCGCGCCGTTCTGCAGCAAGTGGCTGGCGAAGGCGTGCCGCAACACATGGGGACTGACGCGCGCAGGCGCTATTCCCGCCGCCGCCGCGAGAAGCTTGAGGTCGCGGGCAAAAGCCTGCCGGGTGAGATGCCCGCTCTCCCCATCCGAGGGAAACAGCCATTTTTGCGCGCCCAGACCCGGATGGAGCTCCAGCAGCAATCGACGATAGGCGGTTAAAGCCTCCCGCGCAGGCCTGGTCAGGGGCGCCAGGCGCTCACGCCCGCCCTTGCCCTTGATGGTCAGGAAGCCGCCCCCATTCTCCAGGGATTTTTCCGCCAGCCTCGCCGCCGACAAGGGCAGCGCCACCAGTTCCGAAACGCGCAGCCCCGCCGCATAGAGCACTTCCATCAGACAGGCGGCGCGCTGCGCCCTCAAGCGCTCGCCCGGGGGCCGGGCCGGATCGTCGAGACCCTCGCGGGAAACGCGCAACAGGGCGTCCACTTCGGCGACCGACAGGACTTTCGGCAGCCTTCGGCCCTGGCGCGGGCCTTCGAGCAAAGCCGCCGGATCGTCCGCGCGCCGCTCCTCGGCTGAGAGGAACCGATGAAGCTGCCTGATAGCCGACAGTTTGCGCGCGGCTGACGAAGGCTTGAGCCGGGCCTGCGCGAGCGTGGAGAGGTGGTCCCGAATATCCTGAGTCGTCGCCGAAAAAGGGTCGCGCCCCTGTTCGGCCAGCGCTGCGACATAATCGTCGAGATCACGGCGATAGGCGTCGAGGGTGTTTTTCGCCGCGCCCCTTTCCGCCGCGATCATCTCGAGGAAGTCCGCGACGGCGGCGCAGGGCGCCGGGGCGGCCGGGCGCTTCATTTATTGAGCACGGCGGCCGGTATGGGCTGGCTCATTTCGCGCGGCTGCGGCTCCACGAAGGCGACCAGCGCCGCCATGCCGACAAAGGCGGCGCCAGCCAGCAGGCCGACGACAAAAAGAAAGCGGAACAGGCTTGGCATGGTGGCCTCTGGTCAGGTTCGGCGAAAGCCAGTTACATTCGGCCCTCTCTCCGTGATACTACATTGCGATTATGTCCGATCAAGCCATCGTTCCCAAGCTGGAGGCGCACGCCCCATCGCCGCCTCGAGATTCGCGCGCGCAGGCGATCGTTGACGCATTGGCCGGACGCCCGCTGGTGCTGGTCGGCATGATGGGATCCGGCAAGACGGCGATCGGGCGGCGGCTCGCGCAGCGGCTCAACCTCCCTTTCGTCGATTCGGACCATGAAATCGAGACCGCCCATCGCCTCTCGGTCAGCGAAATCTTCGCCTCGCACGGCGAAGCCTATTTTCGCGACGGCGAAAGGCGTGTCCTCGCGCGGTTGATTGGCGAAGGCCAGCGCGTCATCGCCACCGGCGGCGGCGCTTTCATCAATCCGCAGACGCGCGAGTTCATTCGCAGCCATGCCGTGTCGATCTGGCTGAAGGCCGAATTCGACGTGCTGATGAGACGGGTGCGCAAGCGGCCCACGCGGCCGCTGCTGCAAAACGCCGACCCCGAAGGCGTGATGGCCCGCCTGATGGCGGAACGCTACCCCATCTACGGGGAGGCGAACCTGACCACGCAATCCCGTGACGCGCCGCACGAGGTCATCATCGAGGAAATCCTCGAATCACTGGAACGCCATCTGGCCCGACAAGGAGAATTTACGGCGGACATGACCTCTCTCGCGCTTCCCCCGGCCACGACCCGCGTCCATGTCAAACTCGGCGATCGCGCCTATGACATATTGATCGGCCCCGATCTCATCGGCCATGCCGGCGACAAACTGGCGAAGCTCGCGCCCGGCGCCTCAGCCTTCATCGTCACCGACGCCAATGTCGGCCCGCGCTGGCTCGCGCGCCTGCAGGCGAGCTTCGACGCCGCCGACGTGCGTCACAGCCATATCGTCTTGCCGGCTGGAGAAGCGACCAAGAATTACGCGCATTTCGAAGAACTATGCGAGGCGGCGCTGGAAGCGCGCATGGAGCGCGGCGACTACCTCGTCGCCCTCGGCGGCGGGGTGATTGGCGACCTCACCGGCTTTGTCGCCGCGAGCCTGCGTCGCGGCATGGGCTTTGTCCAAATTCCCACCACCCTGCTTTCGCAGGTTGATTCTTCGGTCGGCGGCAAGACCGGCTTCAATTCGCCTCATGGCAAGAACCTGATCGGCGCTTTCCATCAGCCCTCGCTGGTCCTGGCGGACACCGCGAGCCTCGCGACGCTGCCGCCGCGCGAATTCGCCGCGGGCTACGCCGAGGTCGCCAAATATGGCATGATCGACCGTCCCGATTTTTTCGCCTGGCTTGAAACCCATTGGCCCTCGGTGTTCGCACGCGGCCCGGAACTGGACCACGCCATCGCCGTGAGCTGCGAATCCAAGGCCGCCGTCGTGGCGCGCGACGAGACCGAACAAGGCGACCGCGCCTTGCTCAATCTCGGCCATACCTTCGGTCACGCGCTTGAAAAACTTGTCGGCTACGATAGCGCCCGGCTGGTGCATGGCGAGGGCGTGGCGATCGGCATGGCCTGCGCCTTCCGCTTTTCGGCGAACTTGGGATATTGCCCTGCCGCTTCGGCGACGCGGGTCGAGGATCACCTCCGCGCCGTCGGCCTGCCGACGCGGATGGGCCAGATTCCCGGCTGGAGCGCCAGCGCCGGACAAATCGTCGCGGCGATGGCTCAGGACAAGAAGGTGCGGCGAGGGGCGCTGACATTCATCCTGGCGCGCGACATCGGCCAAAGCTTCATCGCCAGGAATATCGAGCCGGCGGCGGTGCTCGCCTTCCTTGAAACCGAATTGCGGGCGGGGGCCTGAGACGGAATGCACGGGGAGGGCGGCGACCTGCCGGTCAGCATCTGGGTCGCGGCGGCGATCCTGGTTTTTTGCGTCCTGATGTCGGCCCTGTTTTCAGGCTCCGAAACAGCGATGACTGCGGCGTCCAGGGCGCGCATGCACGCCTTGGAAAAACAGGGCGACCCGCGGGCGGCCATCGTCATTCGCATGCTTGGCGGACGCGATCGGCTGCTCGGAGCCATGCTGCTCGGCAATACGCTGTTCAATATCGGCGCCTCCGCCTACCTGACGACGGTGCTGGTGACTCTCGTCGGCGACAAGGGCGCAATCTACGCCACGGCCGTAATGACCGTCGTGCTTCTGATCTTTGCCGAAGTCCTGCCCAAGACCGTGGCGATCAACTATCCCGATCGCATGTCGCTGCTGGTCGCGCGGACCATCTCCGTCTTCGTCGCCTTGTTCGGTCCGATCCTCTTCGGCGTGGAAAAAATCGTGCGTGGCGCGCTTTATCTCATGGGCCTGCGGCTCGGCCAGGCGCAAGCCTTGCTGACGCCGGAGGAAGAGCTGAAAAGCGCCGTCGACCTGATGCACAAGGAAGGCGGCGTCGCCCGGTCCGACCGCGACATGTTCGGCGGCCTGCTCGACCTCAAGGAACTGACCGTCTCGGACGTCATGGTCCACCGCACCAAGATGCTGGCGCTTGACGCCGACTTGCCGACGGCCGAAATACTGCGGGAAGTCGTCGCCTCACCCTATACCCGGCTGCCTTTGTGGCGCGAAAAGGCCGACAATATCGTCGGCGTGCTCCACGCCAAGGATCTTTTGCGCGCGCTCAGCGAAGCCGGCGGCGACCCAAACAGGATCAATCTCGAATTCGATCACGCTTGACGCGTGGTTTGTGCCGGATACGACGACGCTCGAGGAACAGTTGCAGGCGTTCCGCAAGCGCAAGACCCATGTCGCCCTGGTCGTGGACGAATATGGCGACGTCCAGGGCCTGGTGACGCTGGAAGATATTCTGGAGGAAATCGTCGGCGACATCCGCGACGAGCACGATGTTGCGGCGATCGGCATACGCCGCCAGCCGGACGGCTCGGTCATCGTCGACGGCGCCGCGCCGATCCGCGATCTCAACCGCGTCATGGCTTGGGATCTGCCCGATGAAGAGGCCACGACCATCGCCGGCCTGGTGATCCACGAAGCCAGGGCCATTCCCGAGCAGGGCCAGAAATTCGCTTTCCACGGCTTCAGGTTCGAGGTCCTTCGCAAGCAGCGCAACCGCATCACGCTGTTGCGGCTGACGCCCTCGCCGGAAGCCAAATCCTGACGGAAACTCGTGAACGCGGCTCCTCGTCAAAACCTTAAGCCCCCGTTTACGCCTATTGGTTGTAATTGCTTGCATGTCATTCTTTTGCGAGCGTCAGCGTTTCGTTCAACCACGGACGGCGCGAACAGCATTGGTGTTTCGATTGAATCTCGCTCTGATCGCTGTGGTGATCGCGGGTCTCTCGATCTATCCTTCCCGCAATTCGACGTCCCTCATTGTCATCGCGAATCCCTTCGGCGCGCGATCCGACGCCGCCGCAATCGTCGCGCAAGCTGACGGCACCTTGATCAAAGGCGGTCGGGCGGGCGCGATTCTCGCGCGCAAC
This sequence comes from uncultured Alphaproteobacteria bacterium, assembly GCA_963710275.1. Taxonomy (GTDB): domain Bacteria; phylum Pseudomonadota; class Alphaproteobacteria; order Rhizobiales; family Beijerinckiaceae; genus Rhodoblastus. The sequence goes on from CAVPZS010000005.1 coordinate 349,122, forward strand.
GTCGATCCAGATTTCATCGTCCGCCTTTATGCCGCTGGAGCGCTCTTGGTGCTCGACGGCGGGTTGCTCAAAGGTTGCGGCGCGTGAAGGGTTTTGGAAATACTGGGAGATGAGACGGTGAACAACCTCGACGCGCTACGAAAAACCTTCGCCTTCGCGATGATCGGATTGCTGTGGTTCAACGCCGCCCTGGTGGCGTTCGCCGGCTTCTGGCTCATGGGCGGCGGCGGCTGGATGGCCGCGCTCGCGGGCGCAGCCCTGGCCGGGGCGCCACGGCGATGTGGGTTTCCGATCCGATCGGCCCCTCGACCCGGATCGTAACGTCGGCCGCTTCGGCGACACAGGTCGCAGTGCTGGTTTATGCCTTTTCCGGGCATCCCTTCCAGATCGACATACACATGTATTTCTTCGCCCTGCTGGCGTTCAACGTCGGCTGGGTTGACGAGCGGGCCCTGCTCGCCAACGCCGCGACCGTGGCTGTGCACCATCTCCTGCTCAATTTCATCCTGCCCTATGCAGTTTTTCCCGAAGTCTCCTCCGACCTGCCGCGCGTCCTTGTTCACGCCGGCGTCCTGGTCGTGCAGACCGTCGTCCTTTGCTGGGTGGCCGTTCGATTGCGGCAGGCTTTCGTCGTCGCCGAAAGCGCCAAGCAGAACGCCGAGGAGGCCAGCCGTTCGGCCTCCAGCCTTGCCGACGGCCAACGCCGCCGCGCCGATGACGAAGCGGGCAGTCGCGGGCAACTGGTCACAATGGTCTCCGGCTTCCAGAAAGAAGTGGCCAGCCTGCTCGACGGCCTGCGCCAGCAGTCCCAGCAAATGTCTCAGACCAGCGAGGCGCTGACATCGCTGTCGGCGGCGGCGACCCATGACGCGAACGACGCCGCCGAAACGTCCAGTCATTCCTCGTCGGCCCTGGGGGCGGTCGCCGCGGCGACGGAGCAAATGTCGCATTCGATCACCGAGATCTACAGCCAGATCAACGGCGTCAAGGCAATCATCGACAAGGTCCAGCTGACGACCCGAGCCGCGCAGTCCGACGTCTCGCAGCTCATGGTGGAGGCCGGACGTATCTCAGATGTCGTGAACATCATCCAGGATATTGCCGGCCAGACCAATCTACTGGCTCTGAACGCGACGATCGAGGCGGCGCGGGCCGGCGAAATGGGCAAGGGGTTCGCCGTCGTGGCCGGCGAGGTCAAGACGCTGGCCCAGCAGACCGCCAAGGCCACCGACGATATTTCCGCCCGCATCGCCGCGATCAGCGCCTCGACCCGCTCGACGGTCGGAGCCATGGATGGCATAGCCAAGAGCATCGAGGAGGCGACGCACTACGCCATTTCCATCGTGTCCTCGATCGACCAGCAGCGGGTGGCGACAGGCGAAATCGCCAGCAGCGCGTCCCAGGCGGCGGAGACCACGCAACAGGTCGCCCTCGTCGCAGGCCGCTCCCGGGAAACGGCCTGTTCCACCGAGGCTTCGACGAAGACGGTCGCCGATTCTGCTGCCAGCGTCCAGAGTTCGGCCGATCGCCTCGCCCGAACCATCGACGAATTCGTCAAGCGCCTGGCGGCTTGACGAGAAGGCTCAGTGCGCGGGGGCCTCAGCCGGCTGGGCTTCCCCGGCCATGAACTGCGCCCGCGCCAAGGCGGCGAACTTGCCGTTCAGAGCCACCAGTTCGTCGAAAGAGCCGCTTTCGACGATCCTGCCCTGATCGAACACCAGGATCCTGTCGGCGCTGCGAATTGTCGCCAGCCGGTGGGCGATGACGAAAGTGGTCCGCCCCTTGGTGGCGGCCTCCAGCGCCGCCTGCAATTGCTTCTCGGTCGTCGCGTCGAGAGCGCTGGTGGCTTCGTCGAAGACCATGATCGGCGGGTCTTTCAACAGGGCGCGGGCGATGGAGACGCGCTGGCGTTCGCCCCCTGACAGGGATCGACCGCGTTCGCCGACGATGGTCTTGACGCCATCGGTCTGGCGGGAAATGAACTCGGTCGCCTGCGCCCGCTCCAGCGCAAGCTTCACTTCCTCTTCGGTGGCGTCACTTTTGCCGACGCGTAGATTTTCCTCGATCGAGCGGGCAAACAGCATCGGCTCCTGGAACACCACGCCGATATTGCGGCGCATGGCGGAGAGCTTCATGTCTCTTATGTCGATGCCGTCGATGCGAATGGCGCCGGAATTGGGATCCATGGCGCGATGCAGCAGGCTGAGCGTGGTCGATTTCCCCGAACCGGTCGAACCGACCAGCGCCACCGTCTCTCCCGGCTTGACCGAAAAGCTGACATCGTCGACGGCGGTGCGGCGAGGGTCATAGGCGAAGACGACATGGTCGAACTCGACTTCGCCGCGCAATCGTCCGGGATCGATGGCGTTGGGCCGGTCGGCGATGCTCGGCGACGTATCCATGATCTCGAAGAATTCGTCGATTTTCGGCGCCTGCATGAACAGGGTGTTGACGAAGGCGACCAATTGTTCCAGCCGGGCGATCAGCATGGTGGCGAAATTCATGTAGGTGACGATCTGGCCGATCGACGCCTGGTGATGCATGTGCAGCGTGACGCCGACGATGAAGATCGAAAGCAGCGAAAGCGTCGAGGCGGTTCGCGTCGCCACCGCCGCCAGCGCCCACCAGGACAGCACGGGCATTTGCGCCGTCAGCACCTTGTGGATGATTTCATGCAGGCCGCGCGATTCGTTTTCGATGCGGGTGAAGGACTGGATGACCGCCAGATTGCCCAGGACGTCCGACGCCCGCTCCGCCAGATGGGCGTTATGGACTTCGACATCGGCCTGGAGCCCCTGGGTCCGACGCATGACATAAGTGGTCAGCGCGCCGAACAATATCACCAGCATCACCAGCACGATGCTGAGCCGCCAGTTGATGAAGAGGGTGGCCGGCAGCAGCACGAACAGCGCGACCATCGAGGCGCAGTTCTCGCGAAAGAATGACAGCCATATCCACGACATGCCGCTCGCGCCTTCGAGCATGACCTTCAGTAGCCGGCCGGAATGGGTCTCGGTGTGGAAGCTCATCGGCAGTTCGAGGATATGGTCGAAGAAATCGGCCATCACCCCAAGCCGGCGGCGATGCGAAAGGCGGTCGGAATGCAGGGCCACGGTCACTGCGGCGGCAATCGAGAACAGGCCGAAGGCGACCCAGAGCGCCACCATCGGCGTGATCACCGTCCAGCTCGGGCGATGATGCTGCGTTTCGGCATGGGTCAAGGTGTCGATGATGCGGCCGAACAGCACCGGCTCGACAAATTGCAGGGCCGCCAGGCACAGATTGGCGATGACCAGGATGATGGCGAGATTTTTCTCCGGCGCCAATTGCCGCAGGATTCGCGCATAGGTTTGGACAATGGTCATGTTCTGATCCGGGCGGCGAGACGCCGAATTAATAAATTCAATCGTTGGACATGGTCGAGCCGCCGAGCATGCCCAGGATGCCGCCGACCACGCCCGAAGCCAGGGAGCCGCCGCTGCTTTCCCCGGCGGAGGCGGCTGTCTGAGGCAAGTAGCGGCCGATTTCCTCGGCGAGATTCATGATCGGCATGGATTGCAGGGCGATGTGCCCCGGTCCGGTCAAGGTCGCGAGGAACAGGCCTTCGCCGCCGAACAGGATGTTCCTGAATCCCTTGACCATCTGGATGTCGAAATTGACGGTCGGATCGATCACGCCGACATGGCCGGCGTTGACCAGCAGCCGCTCGCCGGCCGCGAGATCGCGCTCAACGACTTCGCCGGACAGGTCGAGCCAGACGGTTCCCGGACCGGTGACCTTTTGGAGAATAAAACCCTCGCCGCCGAAGAGGCCGGCGCCGAACCTCTGCTGCCAGGCGAGCTCGAGCTTTACCGATTTCTCGGCGCAGAGGAATGTCTCTTTCCGGCAGACCACCGACTGTCCGTCGCGGAGCGGAATCGGCATGATCGTGCCGGGAAAGCGCGGCGCGAAAGCGACATGGCCCGCGCCGCGGGCGGAAAATTCCGTGATGAAAAAGCTGCCGCCGCCCAGCGAACGCTTCAGCCCGGCCAGGAGGCCGCCGCCGGTATGAGTGTCCATCGAGATGAAATCATTCATCCAGCACATGCAATTTGTCTGGCTGTAGACCGTCTCGCCAGGAGCGAGGTCGATTTCGAGCGTCTGCATGACCGTGCCCGACAGCCTGTACTGCATGGCAATTGGCTCCCAAAAGGTTCAGATGGTCTGGTTATAGGCGCCGACTTCAGGATTTTCGCGCAACACCGTATCGACGGCCTTGAACATGGCGTGCAGGTTCTCCTTGCTCGCCGGGCTCTCGACCACCACCACCAGTTCGGGCTTGTTGGAGGACGCCCGCACAAGGCCCCAGGTGCCGTCCTCGACCGTGACGCGCACGCCGTTGACGGTGACAAGGCTCGCGATCTTCTGGCCGATGATTTTTTCGCCCGCCGCCTCCATCGCCTTGAACCGCGCCACGACCTTGTCCACGACGCCGTATTTCACCTCGTCGCCGCAATGGGGCGACATGGTCGGCGAGCCCCAGGTCTTGGGCAGGTCGTCATAAAGCTCGGCCATGCTCTTGTCCGGATTGCGGTCGAGCATTTCCAGCACATGCACAGCCGTCAGAAGGCCGTCGTCATAGCCGCGCCCCACCGGCGCATTGAAGAAGAAATGGCCGGATTTTTCGAAGCCCGCCAGGGCGCCGAGATCGTTGACGCGGCGCTTGATGTAGGAATGGCCGGTCTTCCAGTAATCGGCCTTCACGCCCTGCGCCTTGAGCACGGGATCGCTGGCGAACAGGCCGGTCGATTTCACATCCACGACAAAGGTCGCGCCCGGATAGAGCTTCGAGAGGTCGCGCGCCAGCATGACGCCGATCTTGTCGGCGAAGATTTCCTCGCCGTGATTGTCCACCACGCCGCAGCGGTCGCCGTCGCCATCGAAGCCGAGACCGACATCGGCGCCGGTCTCGCGGACCTTGTCGGCCATGGCGTGCAGCATTTCCATGTCTTCGGGATTGGGATTGTAGCGCGGGAAAGTGTAGTCCGGCGTCACGTCCAGCGGGATCACCTCGCAGCCGAGCCGCTCCAGCAGTTCCGGCGCGAAGGCGCCCGCCGTGCCATTGCCGCAGGCCGCGACGACCTTCATCTTGCGCGTCAGTTTGGTATGGCTGGCGAGATCGTCGAGATAGGTCTGGGCGAAATCCTCGACATAGACATAGGAGCCGCCGGAGCGGCTTTGGAACCGGCCTTCCAGCACGATGTCGCGCAGCCGGCCCATTTCGTCCGGGCCGAAGGTGACCGGGCGCTGCGCCCCCATCTTCACCCCGGTCCAGCCATTGTCGTTATGCGTGGCGGTGACCATGGCCACGGCCGGGCAATCCAGCGCGAATTGCGCGAAATAGGCCATGGGCGACAGCGCCAGGCCGATGTCGACCACTTCGACGCCGCCGGCCATCAGGCCGCAGATCAGCGCCTGCTTGATCGAGGACGAATAGGAGCGGAAATCATGGCCGGTCGCCAGCCTCGGCTTGACGCCCATCTCGATGCAGCAGCGTGGCAAGGCCGAGGCCCAGCGCCTGCACGCCCATCAGATTGAGTTCCGAGCCGAACATGCCAGCGCGCGTCATATTCGCGAAAGCCGGTCGGCCTTCACCAGGGGCAGGCGCTCATATTCGAAGGTGTTGGGCGTAAGGGCGGCGACGGGCTTGGGAAACATGGGTGCGTCTCGCGAAAAGGCGTCGGTGCGTGGTTACGGGAGAAGGCGAACGGATCAGGAGCGGTGATAGACGTCCTCGATGCGGACGATGTCGTCCTCGCCGAGATAGGAGCCGGTCTGCACCTCGATCAGCTCCAGATCGATCTTGCCCGGATTGACCAGGCGATGCACCGAGCCGATCGGCAGATAGATGGACTCGTTTTCATGGACCATCATGACGTCCTGATTGCGCGTCACCTCCGCCGATCCGCGCACCACGATCCAATGTTCGGCGCGATGATAGTGCTTTTGCAGCGAAAGCTTGTGACCCGGCTTGACGACGATGCGCTTGACCTGATGGCGCTCGCCGGAGTCGATCGACTGGTAATAGCCCCAGGGGCGGTAGACGCGGCGATGCTCCTGCGCCTCCTTGCGCTTGCGACGCTTCAGCTCGTCGACCAGTTGCTTGACCTTGTCGCCATGCTGCGCCCCGAGCACCAGCACGGCGTCGTCGGTGGTCACGACGATCACGTCGCTGACGCCGAGAACCGTCGTCAAGGTGTCGTCGGAGCGCACATGGACGTTCCTGCCGCTCCATCACCACGCCGTGGCCGCGCACGGAATTGCCCTTGGCGTCGCGATCCGAAAGCTCCCAGACCGCCTGCCAGTTGCCGACGTCCGACCAGCCGATATCGGCCGGGATCACCGCCGCATGGGAGGTCCGCTCCATGACCGCGTAATCGATCGAGGTTTTCGGCGCCTTGGCGAACGCCTCGGCGTCGAGCGCCAGAAAGCCGAGGTCCCGCTTGGCCTTGGCGAAGGCGTCGGCCGCGGCCTTGGCGATTTCCGGTTCGAAGGCCTGCAATTCGGCGCGCATCACATCGGCGCGGAAGAAGAAATTGCCGGAGTTCCACAAATAGCCTTGCTCGATATAGCGCTCGGCGGTGGCGAGGTCCGGCTTTTCGACAAAGGCTTCGACCTTGGCCACGCCCGCCTCGGCGACGACGACCTGCCCGGGACGGATATAGCCATAGCCGGTGGCCGGGCCCGGTCGGCTTGATGCCCAGGGTGACGATGAAACCCTGCGCGGCGGCGTCTGCCGCCTTGCGGCAGAGATCCTTGAAAACGTCGACCTTGCGCACGTCATGGTCGGCGGCGAAAACAGCGACCACGGCGTCGGCCGCGCGCGCGCTGGCCAGTTCGCAGGCGACAGCCACGGCCGCGGCGGAGTCGCGCCGCTCCGGCTCCAGCACGATGTCGCCCTTGACGCCGATTTCCGCCATCTGCTCCTGCACGAGGAAGCGATAGTCGTGATTGGTGACGATCGCCGGCTCGTCGAAGATTTCCGGGTCAAGGCGCAGCAGCGTATCCTGGAAAGTGGAGAGTTTGCCGAGCAAGGGAATGAACTGCTTCGGCATTGTCTCGCGCGACGACGGCCACATCCGCGTGCCGGCGCCGCCACACATGATTACCGGAATAATCTTCTTCATGCGCTACTATCCCTGCTGTCCGTGAAAAGCCTTGCTTTCGTCAGGCTGGCCAGACGGCCTAATGGCGTTCCAGCGTGACGGTATAACCAAATTGGCGAACCGACGCACGTCATATCCGTCGCCGCCGTTCATCCCGTTTCGCCTTCACTCTCGGCCAGTAGCCGCGCCTGATGGTCCGCAATCAGGGGATCGATGATTTCATCCAGCGCTTCTCCCTCCATCACCTTGTCGATCTTGTACAGGGTGAGGTTGATCCGATGGTCGCTGACGCGCCCCTGGGGAAAATTATAGGTGCGAATACGTTCCGAACGGTCGCCGGACCCCACTTGCGCCCGACGATCGGCGGCGCGGGCGTCGTCCAGCTTCTGCCGTTCGAGGTCGTAGAGACGGGAACGCAAGACGTCCATGGCCTTGGCCTTGTTGCGGTGCTGCGAACGCTCTTCCTGCATCATCACCACGATACCGCTGGGGATATGGGTGATGCGAATTGCCGATTCCGTCTTGTTGACATGCTGACCGCCGGCGCCGCCGGCGCGCATCGTGTCGATGCGCAGGTCGGCCTCGTCGATCCTCATGTCGACTTCCGCCGCTTCCGGCAGCACCGCGACCGTCGCGGCGGAGGTATGGATGCGCCCCTGCGTTTCCGTCGTCGGGACGCGCTGGACGCGATGGGTCCCACGTTCGAATTTCAGCCGCGCGAAAACGCCCTTGCCGCTGACGAGGGCGATGATTTCCTTGAAGCCGCCCATCGTGCCTTCGCTGGCGGAGATAAGCTCCAGGCTCCATCCGCGCCGTTCGGCATATTTTTGGTACATGCGGAACAGGTCGCCGGCGAAGAGCGCGGCCTCGTCCCCGCCCGTGCCCGCGCGGATTTCAAGTATGGCGCCTTTCTCATCCGCCGCGTCGCGCGGCAGCAGCGCGACGCGAAGCTGGCCTTCGGCTTCGGTCAGCTGCTCCCTAAGGCGCGGCAATTCATCCTCGGCGAGCGCCCGCATGTCCGAGTCGATGCCGGGATCCGCCAGCATGAGTTCGAGATCGGCGCTCTCCTTCGCGAGGGCGCGACAGGACCTGATAGCGGCGGCCACCGGATCCAGTTCCGCCAATTCGCGCGAAAGCGCCGAAAAGGACGAGGGATCGACGCCCTCGGTCAAGCGATGGCCGATCTCTTCGTGGCGGCGCAGGATGAGGTCGAGTTTTTCCGACGGCAACATTTGCAGGGGTCCGGCGACGATTTGGGCGGCGTCGCAAAAGCTTGAAAAAGGAAGGCGCGGGAAGGCCGGCTACAAGGGCACGCCGCATTTTTCGGCGAAATGATGCAGTTCACGCCGCACCGAAATCCGATCATCGGGCTTGTCGATCATCGGCATCAGGAAATCGCGGGCCGCCTTGAGGTCGATCGCGAGAAGCGCCGCCTTGACCGGACCGATCGCCGAGGGCGTCATCGACAGCCCGCGATAGCCTATGGCCGCCAGCGCAATCGCCTCAAGCGGCCGCCCGCCCATCTCGCCGCAGAGCGTGACGGGGGCGTCGTGGCGCGCCGCGACATCGACAATGGATTTAAGGGCGCGCAGATTGGCCGGCGCAAGATTGTCGAACCGCGCGGAAACGCGCTTGTTGTCCCGGTCGGCGGCGAACAGATATTGCGTCAGGTCGTTGGAGCCTACCGAAAGGAAATCGGCCAACTCGGAGATTTCGTCGAGCTGCCAGAGCAGGGACGGCACCTCGACCATGACGCCCAGCTTCAGTTCGTTGGGCAATTCGTAATCGTGGCGGCGCAGGAACTCCAGTTCCCTTTCGCAAATTTCCTTGGCCTGGGAAAACTCCGCCGTATTCGCCACCATCGGGAACATGATGCGCATGGCCCGTCCGGCGCCCGCGCGCAACATCGCGCGCAATTGCATCCGCAACAAGCCGGGCCGGTCGAGGCCAATGCGGATCGCCCGCCAGCCGAGAGCCGGGTTTTCCTCCTCCATCTTGGCCATATAGGGCAGCACCTTGTCCGACCCGATATCCAGCGTGCGGAAGGTCACCGGACGTCCATCGGCCGCCTCGATCACCTTGCGGTAAAGCGCATATTGCTCTGACAGGCGCGGAAAGCTCGACGCCACCATGAATTGCAATTCGGTGCGAAACAGCCCGATCGACTGAGCGCCGACTTCGGCGACATGCTGGCAATCGATCAGCAGGCCGGCGTTCATGTGCAGGGCGATCTCCACCCCGTCGCGCGTGATCGCCGGCACGTCGCGCAGCTTGTGATATTGCTCCTGGCGCCGCGCGCGCAGCCGCGCCTTTTCGCCATAGGCCGCCTCGACATCCGGCGGCGGGCGCAGTTGCACTTCGCCCGAGCCGCCGTCGACGATGATCGGATCGCCTGTCTCCACGAGGTCGGTGATGTTGGGCACTTCGCCGATCGCCGGAATTCCCAGCGCCCGCGCGATGATCGCGACATGGCTGGTCGGGCCGCCATCCTCCAGCACCAGGCCGCGCAGGTTGGACCGGTCATATTCGAGCAGGGCCGCCGGCCCCATGTTGCGGGCGACGAGCACGGCATTGGCCGGCAGGGCGCCGCCATGCGCCGGTCCCTGGCCGGTCAGTTGCTGCAGCAGGCGATTGGCGAGATCGTCGAGATCGTGCAGCCTTTCGCGCAAATAGGGATCGGTCTGGCGCTGCAACTTGGCGCGGGCGTCATTCTGCACCCGTTCGACCGCGGCTTCGGCCGTAAGCCCTGAGTTCGAGCGCCTCGCGGAGCCTTCGCAGCCAGCCGCGATCATTGGCGAACATGCGCACCGTTTCGAGCACGTCGCGATGCTCCCCGACGCCATAGCGGTCGCCGCGCGCCACCAGCAGATCAATCTGCTCGCGCATGGCCTGGATCGCGAGATCGAGCCGCTTCTGCTCGGCCTGCGGATCCTCCGCCACCAGCTGCTTCACGACGATGCGCGGCTCGTGCAGAACGACATGCCCGAGGCCGACGCCTTCGCTGAGCGGCGAACCGGACAAGGCCATGGACTTTTGCAGGCTGAGGCTCTGGCCGGGCTGAGCAAGGCTCTGCAATTCGCCCGAAGCGATCATTTCGGCCAGCAGCATGGCCGTGGTCTGCAGCGCCTCGACTTCCTCTTCCGAATAGGTGCGGCGAGCCCGGTTCTGCACGACGAGGACGCCGAGCGTGTTGCCGCCGCGCAGGATCGGCACGCCGAGGAAAGATTGGTAGATTTCCTCACCGGTTTCAGGACGGTAGGAAAAGGCCGGGTGCGCCTGGGCGTCGGCCAGCGCCAACGGCTCCGCTTTTTCCGCGATCAGGCCGACCAGACCTTCGCTGGTGGTCAAGGTCGTGAGATGGACGGCTTCGCGATTAAGGCCCTCGGTCGCGTAGAGCTCGAGCTTGCCGTCCGAGCGCAGTACGTAGACCGAGCAGACTTCCGCCACCATGTTGGCGGCGATGTGAATGACGATCCGGTCCAGTCGCGCCTGTGCGCTCACCGGCTCCGCCATGACCTCGCGAAGCCGGCGCAGAAGCAGACGGGGTCCGCCCAGAGCGCCGCGCATGTTCCTGTCCTGTCCGGAGACGCGACGGGCGCGCCCCCTGTTCAAATTTGACGATTCGCTCGTCGAGCCAGCCTGCCGCCCGTATAGGCATGCAAGCTCCAGACCGCAAGCACGACCTAGGGATCGTCGGAACCTGGCTAGTCCCCGGCCTATTGTGTCGTCGCGCGCAATTTCCCGTCAAGGGCCGTGGGTCAGTCCGGCCTTCAGGCCTTGTCGAGGCCGTAAAGCGAATGCAGGGTGCGCACCGCAAGTTCGGTGTAGGCGGCGTCGATCAGTACCGAAAATTTGATTTCGGAGGTGGTGATGGCGCGGATGTTGACGCCTTTTTCCGCCAGGGCGCGAAATGCCGCCGCCGCCACGCCGGCATGGCTGCGCATACCCACGCCAATCGCCGAAACTTTCACCACATCCGTGGACGCTTGCAGGCTGAAAAAGCCGATGTCGTCGCGGGCCTTTTCCAGAATGGTGCGAGCGCGCTCGAATTCGGCCGCAGGCACGGTGAAAGTGATGTCCGTGGTCGCCTTGTCGTCGGACACGACCTGAATGATCATGTCGACATTGACGTTGGCTTCGGCGAGGGGCTGGAAAATCGCTGCGGCGACGCCGGGTTTGTCCGCGACCTTGCGGAGGGTGATCTGCGCTTCATCCTTGGAAAAGGCGATCCCGGTCACGACCTGCTGTTCCACAATATCCTCCTCGTCGCATATCAGCGTGCCCGGCTGCGGGTTGGCCGGATCGTCGAAGGACGAACGCACGAAAGTCTTCACCCGGTGCACCATGGCCATTTCGACCGAACGCACTTGCAGCACCTTGGCCCCCAGCGAGGCCATTTCCAGCATTTCCTCGAAGGCGACCTTGTCCAGCCGGCGCGCCTTGGCGACGATGCGCGGATCGGTCGTGTAGACGCCGTCGACGTCGGTATAGATGTCGCAGCGGTCGGCGTGAATCGCGGCGGCGATGGCCACGGCGCTGGTGTCAGAGCCGCCGCGGCCAAGTGTCGCAAGCCGGCCCGTCGCCGGATCGACTCCCTGGAAGCCCGCGATCACCGCCACTTCCTGGCGCCCGAACCCTTCGATCAGCCGGGCGCCGTCGATGTTGACAATGCGCGCCGATCCATGGGCGTCGTCGGTTTCGATCGGAATTTGCCAGCCCTGCCACGACCGCGCGGGAATACCCATTTCCTGAAGCACGATGGCAAGGAGACCGGAGGTCACCTGCTCGCCCGAGGCCACGACCGCGTCATATTCGCGCTCGTCATAGAGCGAATTGGCTTCCTTGACCCAGCCGACCAGTTCATTGGTCTTGCCGGACATGGCCGACACGACGACCGCCACCTCGAAACCGGCGTCGACTTCACGTTTGACGTGACGCGCCACATTGCGGATTCGTTCGATATTGGCGACCGAAGTGCCGCCGAATTTCATCACAAGACGCGCCATAATGCCCTAGAATGATCCAGAAACTCTCGCCCCGCGCGCGCGAGGCGGCTATACATGACGGGGCGAGCCAATTGTGTCAACGCTCGCCTCGTAACAGTTTTCGGGTTGGTCCATGTCGGAATCTCTCAAGCCAAGGCGGCGGCAGCGTCGACGCCCAGGAACTCGCTCGCTTCGCCAAGCTCGGCGACAGCTGGTGGGACCTTGCGGGTCCGCAGCGCGCCTTGCACAAGCTCAATCCGGTGCGCGTCGCCTATCTGCGCAATCTGTTTTCTTCGCATTTTGCCGACGGCGAAGGGCCGCGCGACCGAAAAGCCGAAAAGCCCCTGAACGGGCTGCGAATCGTCGATCTCGGCTGCGGCGGCGGACTCTTGTCCGAACCTCTCGCCCGGCTCGGCGGTAAGGTGACCGCAATCGACCCGGCGGAGGAAAATATTGCGGCGGCGCGTCGCCACGCCGAATCCGGCGGCCTCGCCATCGACTATCGGCCGCTCACCGTCGAGGCTCTGGCCGAATCCGGCGAAAACTTCGATGTCGTCCTCGCGATGGAAGTCCTGGAACATGTCGCCGACGTGCAAGGATTTCTGCGCGCGGCGGCCGCGCTGGTCAGGCCCGGCGGCCTTTTCGTCGGCGCAACATTGAACCGCACCTTGAAAAGCTATGCCCTCGCCATCGTCGGGGCCGAATATCTGTTGCGCTGGGTCGAACCTGGCACCCATGACTGGACGAAATTCCTCCGGCCCGAGGAAATACTGAGACCGCTCAGGGCGGCGGGACTTTCCGAAATCGACCGCGCAGGGGTCGTCTATCATCCCGTGCGCGACGAATGGCGGCTCTCGGGCGACATGGACGTCAACTACATGATTGCGATGGAGCGTCAGATCTGACGGAAAACCGGATCTGACGACAAAAAACGGCCCCGGGCGGGGGCCGTTTGCAAAACTCTTCGTCGTCCGATCAGGCGGCTGATGGCGCGATCTTCAACTCGTTGAGCTGATCGAGCTTTTCGGCGGCGAGTTTCTTCGCCTGTTCCGTCTTGGCGTCGGAAAGGTCTTCCTCGGCATTCTTGATTTCGGACGCCAGCTGCGCTGCATCGAACTGTTCGATCGGCGTCGCCTGTTCGGCAAGGATGGTCAGGCCGCCATTGGCGACGTCGGCAAAGCCGCCGCGCACGAAAAGCCTGGGCTTCTTTCCCGCCGTTTCGATGATTTCGACAATGCCCGCCTTCAGAACCGTCATGACCGGCGCATGGTCCTTCATGACCGTAAACTGACCTTCGACGCCCGGCACGACGACAGCTTCGACTTCGCCGGAAAACATCAGTTTCTCCGGTGAGACGAGCTCGAAGTGAAATGTCGCCATAAGTCTCTCCAGACCTGGGAGTTTTCGGCCCAGCCCGATACGCTCGCGCGAGGGCCGGGTTACATCGGTACGGCCCAGGCGTTAGCCCGCCGGAGCCGCAAATTTCAAACGGATCAGGCCGCCTGGGCCGCCAGCTTCTGCGCCTTTTCGACGGCTTCCTCGATCGTGCCGACCATGTAGAACGCCGCTTCCGGCAGATGGTCATACTGGCCTTCGACCAGACCCTTGAAGCCCTTGATGGTGTCGGCCAGCGACACGAGCTTGCCGGGCGAACCGGTGAAGACTTCGGCGACGTGGAAGGGCTGCGACAGGAAGCGCTCGATCTTGCGGGCGCGGGCGACGACGAGCTTGTCCTCTTCAGACAGTTCGTCCATGCCGAGGATGGCGATGATGTCCTGCAGCGACTTGTAGCGCTGGAGGGTCGACTGCACCTTGCGGGCGATGTCGTAGTGCTCTTCGCCGACGACGATCGGCGACAGCATGCGCGACGTCGAGTCAAGCGGATCGACCGCGGGATAAATGCCCTTTTCCGCGATGGAGCGCGAGAGAACGGTGGTCGCGTCCAAGTGGGCGAAGGAGGTGGCGGGGGCCGGATCGGTCAAATCGTCGGCGGGGACGTAAATGGCCTGCACCGAGGTGATCGAACCCTTGTGTGTCGTGGTGATGCGTTCTTGCAGCATGCCCATGTCGGTGGCGAGCGTCGGCTGATAGCCCACCGCCGAAGGGATGCGGCCGAGCAGCGCCGACACTTCCGAACCCGCCTGGGTGAAGCGGAAAATGTTGTCGACGAAGAACAAGACGTCCTGGCCCTTGTCGCGGAAGTCTTCCGCGACGGTGAGGCCGGTGAGCGCGACGCGGGCGCGGGCGCCCGGGGGCTCGTTCATCTGGCCGTACACAAGGGCGCACTTGGAGCCGACGGTCGAGCCGTTGTTTTCCTTCGGGATCCTTGTTGACGCCGCCTTCGATCATTTCATGATAAAGGTCGTTGCCTTCGCGGGTGCGCTCGCCGACGCCGGCGAACACTGAATAGCCGCCGTGGGCCTTGGCGATGTTGTTGATCAGTTCCATGATCAGAACGGTCTTGCCGACGCCCGCGCCGCCGAACAGGCCGATCTTGCCGCCCTTGGCGTAAGGCGCGAGAAGGTCGACGACCTTGATGCCGGTTTCGAGAATCTGCGCTTCCGTGGCCTGCTCGGCATAGGACGGCGCCGGCTGGTGGATGGCGCGGCGGGCGGTCGTGCCGACCGGACCGGCTTCGTCGACCGGCTCGCCGATGACGTTGATGATGCGGCCGAGGCATTCTTCGCCGACCGGAACCATGATCGGAGCGCCCGTGTCGCGCACCGGCTGGCCGCGGACGAGGCCTTCGGACACGTCCATGGCGATGCAGCGCACCGAGCTTTCGCCGAGATGCTGGGCGACTTCGAGAATCGAGGCGATTGCCGTTGTTCTCGGTTTCCAGCGCGTTCAGGATTTCCGGCAGATGACCGTCGAACTTGACGTCGACGACGGCGCCGATGACCTGCGTGACGCGGCCGGTGGGCAGATTGGCTTCAGCCATGGGGGTTCGTCCTCACATTCTACTTGACGGTCAGAGCGCTTCCGCGCCCGAGATGATTTCGATCAGTTCCTTGGTGATCATGGCCTGACGCGAACGGTTGTAGATCGTCGTCTGCTTCTTGATCATTTCGCCGGCGTTGCGCGTGGCGCTGTCCATGGCGCTCATGCGCGCGCCCTGTTCCGAAGCGGCGTTTTCCAGCAAGGCGCGGAAAATCTGCACCGAAATATTGCGCGGCGCGAGCGTCGCCAGGATTTCGTCCTGCCCGGGCTCGTATTCATAGGCGGCCGCGGCTCGCTTCGCTCTCGTCGAACTGCGCCGGGATCAGCGGCTGCGCGGTGGGGATCTGCAGGATCACCGAGCGGAATTTCGAATAGAACAGGGTCGCGACGTCGAATTCGCCGGCCTCGAACAGGGCGATGATCTTCTTGCCGATCGGATCGGCGTTGCTCGAAGCCAAGCTGGCGCACCGAGCGCAAGATCGACCAGGTCGATGATCTGCTTCTCGAACTGGCGGCGAAGCTGGTCATAGCCCTTCTTGCCGATGCAGAGGATCTTGACCGTCTTGCCTTCCGCCTGCAGGGCGAGAATCTTCTCGCGCGCCAGCCGGACGATGGAGGAATTGAAGCCGCCGCACAGGCCGCGCTCGGCGGTGGCGACGACCAGCAGATGGATCTCCGACCTGCCATTGCCCGAAAGCAGGGCCGGGCCGGCGCCGGCAATGCCGGAAGCGAGATTGGCCAGAACCTTGTCCATGCGTTCGGCGTAGGGCCGCGCGGCTTCCGCGGCCTGCTGCGCGCGGCGAAGCTTCGCCGCGGCGACCATCTGCATGGCCTTGGTGATTTTTTGCGTCGCCTTCACGGAAGCGATGCGATTGCGTAGGTCCTTCAACGAGGGCATGTTTTGTCCGCTCGATTGCCGCCCCCGACCGGCTTTCCCGGTCCCAGAGGCGATCTAGGAGGCAAGCCCGTCGTCGGAACGACGCCGGGCTCGATGCGAATTCAGGCGAAAGACTTGGTATAGCTTTCGACGATCGACTTCAGCTGGGCGGCCGAAGCGTCGGAGAGATCCTTCGACGAGCGGATCGCCTCCAGCAGATCGGCATGGCTGGTGCGCAGCAGGGCCAGAAGACCGTCTTCATAAGCCTTGATGCGGTTCACCGGCAGGGCGTCGAGATAGCCGTTGACGCCGGCGTAGATCACCGAAACCTGCTCTTCCATCTTCAGCGGCGAGAACTGGGCCTGCTTCAGCAGTTCGGTCAGGCGCGAGCCACGGTTCAGCAGGCGCTGCGTGGTGGCGTCGAGATCGGAGCCGAACTGGGCGAAGGCGGCCATTTCGCGATACTGGGCGAGTTCGCCCTTGATCTTGCCCGCGACCTTCTTCATCGCCTTGGTCTGCGCGGACGAGCCCACGCGCGACACCGAGAGGCCGACGTTCACCGCCGGGCGGATGCCCTGGTAAAACAGGTCCGTTTCGAGAAAGATCTGGCCGTCGGTGATCGAGATCACGTTGGTCGGGATATAGGCCGACACGTCATTGGCCTGGGTTTCGATCACCGGCAGCGCGGTCATCGAACCCGCGCCATTGGCGTCGTTCAGCTTGGCGGCGCGCTCGAGCAGGCGGCTGTGGAGATAGAACACGTCGCCGGGATAGGCTTCGCGACCCGGCGGGCGGCGCAGCAGCAGCGACATCTGGCGATAGGCGACGGCCTGCTTCGTCAGATCGTCATAAACGATCAGCGCATGCATGCCGTTGTCGCGGAAGAACTCGCCCATGGCCGCGCCAGCGAAAGGCGCGAGGAACTGCATCGGGGCCGGATCGGAAGCGGTGGCGGCGACGACGATCGAATATTCGAGCGCGCCCTGCTCTTCCAGCACCTTCACGAACTGAGCGACGGTGGAGCGCTTCTGGCCGACAGCGACATAGACGCAGTAAAGCTTGGCGCTTTCGTCCGTGCCCTGGTTGAGCGACTTCTGGTTCAGAATGGCGTCGAGCGCCACGGCGGTCTTGCCGGTCTGGCGATCGCCGATGATCAGCTCGCGCTGGCCGCGGCCGATCGGGATCAGGGCGTCGATGGCCTTGAGTCCGGTCGCCATCGGTTCATGCACCGACTTGCGCGGAATGATGCCGGGCGCCTTGACGTCCACCCGCGAGCGCTTGCCGGCGGCGATCGGACCCTTGCCATCGATCGGGTTGCCGAGGGCGTCGACGACGCGGCCGAGCAGCTCCTTGCCGACGGGAACGTCGACGATGGAGCCGGTGCGCTTGACCGTCTGGCCCTCCTTGATGTCGCGGTCGGAACCGAAAATGACGACGCCGACATTGTCGGCTTCAAGGTTCAGGGCCATGCCCTGAATGCCATTTTCGAACGAGACCAGCTCGCCGGCCTGGACGTTGTCGAGGCCGTAGACGCGGGCGATGCCGTCGCCGACGGACAGAACCTGGCCGACTTCCGTGACTTGAGCTTCATTACCGAAATTCGCGATTTCGTTTTTCAGAATCGCGGAAATTTCTGCGGCGCGGATATCCATCAGCCGACCTCTTTCATGCGTGTGCGGAGCGAATTGAGTTTGGTTTTCAGCGAGGCGTCGACCATGCGCGAGCCAAGCTTGACGACAATGCCGCCAATGATCGACGGGTCGACATTGACGTTGACCTTGACGGTCTGGCCGCCCGAGACCTGGCGCAGGGCTTCTTCGAGCGCGGCGGAATGATCGGGCGAAAGCGGCTCGGCGACTGTGACTTGCGCCTTGGTCACGCCCTTGGCCTTGTCGTTCAGCGCCAGGAAGGCGCGGATCATCTGGGGCAGGACGAACAGGCGGCGCTTGGTCGCCACGAGCTTGATGAAATTGGCGGTGATGCCGTCGAAGCCGGTGTGGCTCAGAATGGCCGAAATCGCCTTGATCTGATCTTCCGCCGAAAACACCGGGCTGGCGATGAAGCGCTGCAGGTCGGGGTTCTGCGAAATCAGGCCGCCGAAATTGCCCAGCGCGTCCGCGACGGCGTCCGTCACATTCTGTTCCTGCGCTAGGAAGAAAAGGGCCTGGGCATAGCGTTCCGCGACACCGGATGTCGTAATGTTGGAGTCATCGACTTCAGCCACGCGGAAGAGCCCTCTCAAGCAAACGATCGGCCATTCAATCCGCGCAGATCCGGCGTCATGCGCCGTCCTCATTGCAAGGATTGAACTTTCTGGAAACGGAGAGCGGACAAGCGCCGTTCTCCGAAGGCGGGCGTCACGTAACATAGGGCGCCAAGGCGCGCAACCCTGAGCGACACGGCAGAAATAAGGCTTTGGGATAATTTACAAACAAAAACGCCACCGGGGCTCATAAAAAGTTTTGCGGATCGACGTCGATTGATACTTTTATACCGCCGCGCGGCTTTGGCGCCTTGTCGAGCATCTGTCTCAAAAAGCCCTGGAGGTCGGCGCGGCGCGGCGCCTTGACCAGCAGCCGGAAGCGGTGGCGGCCGCGCACCATGGCGATCGGGGCCTCCGCCGGACCCAGGACCACCAAATCCTCTTCGCCGGGCCACTGCCCTGCCGCTGCGACGCTCCAGCCGGGTTTTTCCGGCGGCATGCCGGCGGCGCGGGCCAAGGCGCGCGCATGGGTCTCGGCGGCCGCGCGGTCGGGTCCGGCGACGATCACGGCGGCCAGCCTGCCGAAAGGCGGCAGGCGGGCGTCGCGCCTTGCCTGCGTTTCCTCGCGATAAAAACGCTCGAAATCGCCGGAAAGCAGCGCGCGCAGGACCGGGTGCTCCTTCTGCCAGGTCTGCAGATAGGCCCGGCCCGGTTTTTCTCCGCGCCCCGCGCGGCCGGCAACCTGGTTGAGAAGTTGAAACGTGCGCTCGGCGGCGCGCGGGTCGCCATTGGCCAGCCCGACATCGGCGTCGACCACGCCGACCAAGGTCAGGTGCGGAAAGTTATGGCCCTTGGCGACCAGTTGCGTGCCAATGACCAGATCGAATTCATGATCGGCCATCGCCTGCAGTTCCCTGCGCATGCGCTCCGCGCCACCGGGCATGTCGGAGGACAGGACCAGAAGCCGCGCGTCGGGGAAAAGCTCCGCCGCCTCTTCCGCGAGACGCTCGACCCCGGGCCCGCAAGCGTTGAGCGTGTCCGTTCCGTCGCAGGCGGGACATTTATCCGGCCGGCGCTCGACATGCCCGCAATGATGGCAAACCAGGGCGCGGCGGAAACGATGCTCGACCAGCCATGCCGAGCAATTCGGGCACTGGAACTTGTGGCCGCAGGCCTGGCACAGGGTCAGCGGCGCATAGCCGCGCCGGTTGAGGAACAGCAGGACCTGTTCCTTGCGCGCCAGATTTTCGCGTATGGACTCGACGAGCCTTGGCGAAATCCATTTGCCGCGCGCTGCGCCCTCCTTGCGCAGGTCGATCGCCTCGATCGTCGGCAGGTCGCGGCCCTTGAACCGGCTGTCCAGGCGCAAATGGCCGTAGCGGCCCTGGCGGGCGTTTTCGCGCGTTTCGATCGAAGGCGTGGCCGAAGCCAGGACGATGGCGCAGGATTCGATGCGCGCCCGCACCACCGCCATGTCGCGGGCATGATAGGCGACGCCCTCATCCTGTTTGTAGGCGGCCTCATGCTCCTCGTCGACGACGATCAGGCGCAAATTTTCAAAGGGAAGGAACAGCGCCGAGCGCGCCCCCGCCGCCACGCGCACATCGCCATCGGCAGCGCCGCGCCAGACCCGCGCGCGCCGGCGTGGCGAGAGGCCGGAATGCCATTCGGCCGGGCGATGGCCGAAACGCGCGGCGAAACGATCGAGAAACTGGGCGGTGAGCGCGATTTCGGGCATCAGGATCAAGGCCTGCCCACCCTCGCGCAGCGCCTGCGCGACCGCCTCGAAATAGACCTCCGTCTTGCCCGAGCCCGTCACGCCTTCAAGCAGGATGGGCTTGAACTGTTTCGCGCGAAACCGCTTCGCAAAGGCCCTGCGCCGCCAAACCCTGGTCCGGCGAAAGAGACGGCGCGGAAAAATCGGGATCGGGTCTTTCCGCCGCCTTTTCCGGCGGCAGCGCGAGCGGCTCCAGCGCGCCTTCGTCGACCAGGCCGTCGACGACGCTGACCGATGCCCCGGCAAGGCGAGCCAGTTCGGTCTTGCCAGTCGCCAAGCCGTTTCCAGCCGCCTCCAGAACCCTCTGGCGCGCCGGCGTCTGGCGTTTCGGCGTGACGCCGGTGATCCGCAGGCCGATCCGCACCGGTTCCGCGCCTGCCTCATGCGCCGCCCGTGTCGCCATCCGCAACACCATACCGCGCGGCGCGAGCGTCCAGTCGGCGACCCAGTCGATGAAGGCCCGCAATTTTTGTGACAAAGGCGGCAGATCGAGCCGGGAGGCCACAGGCTTGAGATTGTCGCCACGCCCCGCCCGCAAAGACCAGACGACGCCAAAAACCTCGCGCGAACCCAATGAAACAGCGACGGAATCGCCTTCCGCGAGCGTCATGTCCGGCGGAATGCGGTAGGAATAGGGATGATCGACGGCGACCGGAACCAGCACGTCCGCCACATCAGGCAGCGTCGGGCCGGCTCGCCTCGCTCATGGTTCGCGCTCCGAGCCCTCACGGCGCTTCGCGGTCAGGCGACCACGCCGTGGCAATGTTTGAATTTCTTGCCCGAGCCGCAGGGACAGGGCTCGTTGCGGCCGACCCGGCCCCAGCTTTCAGGGTCGTTCGGGTTGCGCGCCGCGACCGGCTCGTCATCCCCGCCGAGCGCGCGCGGCGTGAATTCGCCGGCGGCGATGCGGGCGTTGATCTGGGCGAGAGCCAATTCGTCTTCGCCGGTGAGCGGATCGACATGCGAGGCCTGCATCGGCGGCAAGGTCAGTTCGGCCGGCCGCTCCTGCGCCACTTCGACGCGCATCAGCTGCGCCGTGACCATTTCGCGCAGGCGCGTGATCAAGGCGTCGAACAGGTCGAAGGCCTCGGACTTGTACTCGTTGAGCGGATCGCGCTGCGCCATGCCGCGCCAGCCGATCACCTGGCGCAAATGGTCGAGCACCACGAGATGCTCCCGCCACAAATGGTCAAGAGTCTGCAGTAGCACCTGCTTTTCGATATAGCGGGTGATTTCCGGGGAGTTTTTCTGTTCGCGCTCTGCATAGGCTTCATCCGCCGCCTTTTCGAGCCTTTCGCGCAACTCCTCGTCGGCGATGCCCTCTTCCTTGGCCCAATCCGCCAGCGGCAGTTCGAGGTTCAGTTGGGTCTTGACCTCTTCGCCCAGGCCCGCGATGTCCCAGGCTTCGGGATAGGCGTCATGCGGCACGTGGCGCGACACCAGGTCCTCGACCACGCCATGGCGCATTTCGCCAATGGTCTCTTCGAGCGACTCCTGCGCCATCATCTCGCGGCGCTGCTCGAACACGACCTTGCGCTGGTCGTTCATGACGTTGTCGAATTTCAAGACGTTCTTGCGCATGTCGAAATTGCGCGCTTCCACCTTCTGCTGCGCCTTTTCCAACGCCTTGTTGATCCAGGGGTGGATGATCGCCTCGCCTTCCTCCAGGCCGAGCTTGCGCAACATGGCGTCCATGCGCTCGGAGCCGAAAATGCGCATCAGGTCGTCCTGCAGCGACAGGAAGAATTTCGACTTGCCGGGATCGCCCTGGCGGCCAGCGCGGCCGCGCAACTGATTGTCGATGCGGCGGCTTTCGTGGCGCTCGGTGCCGATGATGTAAAGGCCGCCGGCGGCCAGCGCCTTCTGCTTGAAATCCGCGATTTCCGCGCGGATCGCCTGTTCCCTGGCCGCCCTGGCCTCTCCTTCAAGTCCCTCGCATTCCTGACGAAGGCGCATGTCGAGATTGCCGCCGAGCTGAATGTCGGTGCCGCGTCCCGCCATGTTGGTGGCGATGGTGATCGCGCCGGGAACGCCGGCCTCGGCGACGATATAGGCTTCCTGCTCGTGGAAACGGGCGTTGAGCACCGCGAAATTCTTCGACGGCTTGCCGGAGCGGGCGGAGGCGTAGAGCTTGTCCAGCGCGCCGGGCGCGCCGAAGTCGATCATCTTGTAGCCCTTGCTCTTGAGAAAATCGGCCAGCTGCTCCGATTTCTCGATCGAGGTCGTGCCGACCAGCATGGGCTGCGCGATGGCGTTGGCCGCCTCGATTTCCGTGACGATGGCGTCGAGCTTCTCCTGCCCCGGTCCGATAGACCTCGTCGTCGGAATCGATGCGCACGATCGGCATGTTGGTTGGAATTTCCACCACGTCGAGCTTGTAGATTTCCGCGAATTCTTCCGACTCGGTCGAGGCGGTGCCGGTCATGCCAGCGAGCTTCTTGTAGAGGCGGAAATAATTCTGGAAGGTGATCGAGGCCAGGGTGACGTTTTCAGGCTGGACCTGCACGCCTTCCTTCGCTTCCAGCGCCTGATGCTGGCCTTCCGAATAGCGGCGGCCCGGCATCATGCGGCCGGTGAATTCGTCGATGATCACGACTTCGCCGTTGCGGACGATGTAATCCTTGTCGCTCTGGAACAATTTATGGGCGCGCAAGCGCCTGATTGACGTGATGGACCAGCGTCACATTCGCAGCTTCATAGAGCGAGCCTTCGGTGAGCAGTCCCGCCTCGGTCAGCCATTGCTCCATGTGCTCATTGCCGGCGTCCGTCAGGCTGGCGCGTGCGCTGCTTTTCGTCGAGGTCGAAATCTCCGTGCCGAGAGCTTGGGGATCAGCTTGTCGATGGCGTTATAAAGATCGGAACGGTCGTCCGACGGACCGGAAATGATCAGCGGGCGTGCGCGCCTCGTCGATCAGGATCGAGTCCACCTCGTCGACGATGGCGAAGGCATGGCCGCGCTGGACCATCTGGTTCAGCTCGTATTTCATGTTGTCGCGCAGATAGTCGAAACCGAATTCGTTATTGGTGCCATAAGTGATGTCGGCGGCGTAGGCCTGCGCGCGCTCGGCGTCGCTGAGGTCGTGGACGATGACGCCTACGCTGAGGCCCAGGAAATTATAGATGCGGCCCATGTTTTCGGAGTTGCGGCGGGCAAGGTAGTCGTTGACCGTGACGACATGGACGCCGTTTCCAGCCAGCGCATTGAGATAGCAGGCGAGGGTCGCCACCAGGGTCTTGCCTTCACCGGTGCGCATTTCGGCGATGGAGCCTTCGTTCAGCACCATGCCGCCGACCAGCTGCACGTCGAAATGGCGCTGACCGATCGCGCGCTTGGCCGCTTCGCGCACTGTGGCGAAAGCCGGAACCAAGAGGTCGTCCAGCTTGGCGCCGGCGGCGAGCTGCGCCCTGAACTCGTCGGTGCGCCCGCGCAGGGCCTCGTCCGAGAGCGCGACGATCTGCGGCTCCAGCGCATTGATCGCTTCGATGCGCGACGTGTACGTCTTCAACCGGCGATCGTTGGCGGTGCCGAAGATTTTTTTTGCAAGGCTTCCCAACATTCCAACGACCTTTCAGCGCGGCGCCACATGCGCCGCGATCCGATGAATTTCCGGCCCGGCGCAAACGGAGCCGGCGAACCACGCCGCCCCAATGTCGGGAGCCGAGGCGCAAACGACAAGACGCCGCGCCTTGTTGGCGTGCTCCGCGACGTTTGTTTGACAAGAAGCGGCGCAACCCCACAAAAAGGGCGGAATTCGGCGGGCGAGGAATAGAAGCGAGGCGCCGCCTTGTCAACGCGGAGCGTTTCGGCGCCTCGGCTACCGTTCTCGCTTCCAGGTCTCGCCGCCGCAAACGCCGCCATGAGGAAGGCAGCCCTTCACCTGCAGGCGCCCGTCATCAATCAGCGAGACTTCGCCGTCATAGGTCGCGCCATTGTCAATGTCATTGATAGGACCGCGCCAGACCTCGCCGTCGCGCTTCAGGTCGATCAGGATTTTTTGCCCGACGGCCGAAGCTTCGCCCGGCCAGGGCGCAGGCGCAGAAGCGACGAAACCGCAGATCGCTGGGCCGCAAGCCTTGATCTCGATCGTCGCCGAGCCGTCCGCCACGCGCCACAGGCCAATTGCGCGTTCTGCTCCCGCATTGGCGCCCGCGCCGCCGCACAGGAACACAAATCCAAGTGAAATCATAGCAATCGCGGATGATTTCATCCCTTTTTCATCTCCCGGACGAACCATCCTGGTCCCGAAGCAGCGTCATTAACGCCTCTTCGTCGGGTTGGGAAGCCGGGAAGATTTGCTCCTCAGGCGTCCAGCCGCGACAGACGGACGCGATCTCCGGCGAAAGACAGAAATGGCGTAAACGGCGAGCCGTGGCGCCTCCCATCATAGCCAGCGCCAGGGTCGCGCTGCGGGGAGAGTAATGCAGGACCCCATCGATGCCTCCGTCTTCCAAGGCGGATCGGACGTCGTCCGGCCAGCGCGCGACGGGACGAGTTTCGTAGATTTCGACGATTTCGACCTGCCAGCCTGCCGCGCGCAAAACCTCTTCCAGATAGGTTTTACGCTCGCGGCCAGCGAGATAAAGCGCGGGCTTCGGCGTACTTTCCGCCAGCAGGATTTCCGCGAGACACTCAGCGCGGGGCGCGACATGGATGACGGAAAAGCCCAGGGCTTGTGCAGCGGCCGCGGTTTTTTCGCCGACGCAGGCAAGCGGCAGGGCGACAAGCGGACTGGAGGGTTCGATGGCTGCCAATGCCTGGGCGCTGGTCGCCAGGACGACTCCATACGCGCCCGGAGGCGCAACCGCGCCCGTCGGGACGATTTCCATGACAGGCGCGATCACCGGCTGGTGGCCGAGCGTCTCGAGTTTCTGCGCGGTAAGCGCCGCCTGGTCCGCCGGCCGAGTCACGAGCAGGCGCATGCGATCAGAAGCTCAGCAGATCGGCCGGCGCGTGACGGAGGATTTGACGCGCCGCCGCCTCGCCCAGCTCCGCCGCATCCTTGACCGGCCCCTCGGACCGGGCGTCGAAGGCTTCGGAGCCATCCTTGCGCAGGACCAGACCGTAAAAACTCAGGCGATCGCCAGCGACGACCGCATGGCCGGCGATAGGCGTGCGGCAGGAACCGTCGAGAATATTGAGAAAGGCGCGTTCAGTCACAAGGGCGAAGCCGGTTTCGGCGTGGCAGATCTCCGCAAGATCCGCTTGGACGCGAGAATCCTCGCTACGTGCTGTAATGGCGATAGCGCCTTGGCCGCAAGCCGGAGGAAACTTATCGAGGGGCAGGATCGAAGTGGCCTTGTCGGCGAGCCCAAGGCGCTTCAGCCCGGCCAGAGCCAAAAGCGTCGCGGCGAACTCGCCGCTTTCGACCTTGCGCAGGCGCGTTTGCACATTGCCGCGCAAGAGTTCGACCTGAAGGTCGGGACGCAGCCGCCGGATCATCGCCTGACGGCGCAGGGAGGCGGACCCGACGCGCGCTCCTCGCGGCAGATCGAGCAAGGTTTTCGCCGCGCCGCCAATAAAAGCGTCGCGCACGTCTTCGCGCGGAAGGTAGCCGGCGACGACCAAGCCTTCGGGAAGCTGGGTCGGCAAGTCCTTGGCGGAATGAACGGCAATGTCGATCGCGCCTTCGAGCTGGGCCTGATCCAGCTCCTTGGTGAAAAGCCCCTTGCCGCCGACATCGCTGAGCGGACGGTCCTGGATCATGTCGCCGCTGGTCTTGATGACGACGATTTCGAAATGTTCTTCCGGCGCGCCATGGACCAAAGCCAGGCGGCGGCGCGTCTCGTGAGCCTGCGCCAGCGCCAGCGGACTTCCTCGGGTGCCAATTTTCAACCAGGGCGCCAATTCGGACTCCAATTTCGGTTCGAACGCATTTTGATTTGTCCGGGCGGGGGACTATAGGGAAAAGGAGCCGGCGGCGAAAGCGGCCGACGCAATTTTGCGCCTGTGGCTGGAGAAGCGGGCGAAGTTCTCAACGGAGTCATTCATGCGGGCGAGCCTGCGCGTCCTCGGAATTGAAAGCACCTGCGATGAAACAGCCGCGGCGGTGGTCGAGGCCGATTTCATGGGACGCGGCAAGATTTTGTCCAATGCCGTGCTGAGCCAGATCGCGGAGCACGCGGCCTATGGCGGGGTCGTGCCCGAAATCGCCGCCCGCGCCCATATCGAATCGCTGGACAAGCTTATCCGCCGGGCCCTGGCCGAGGCCGACTGCACGGTGGATGACCTTGACGCCATCGCCGCCGCAGCCGGCCCGGGACTGATTGGCGGCGTCATGGTCGGCTTGACCTCAGGCAAGGCCATCGCTTTGGCGGCGAACAAGCCCTTTGTCGCCGTCAATCATCTCGAGGCCCATGCGCTAACCCCCCGGCTGACCGACGGCGTCGACTTTCCTTATCTCTTATTGCTCGTCTCCGGCGGCCACAGCCAGTTGGTGGCGGTGAACGGGATCGGCGACTATCGCCGGCTGGGTTCGACTGTGGACGACGCGCTGGGGGAAGCCTTCGACAAGGCCGCCAAGTTGCTCGGGCTCCCCTATCCCGGCGGCCCCCGCGTCGAACAGATGGCCGCCAATGGCGACCCCACGCGGTTTGATTTTCCTCGCCCGATGGCGGGACGGAAAAATCCCGATTTTTCCTTTTCCGGCCTCAAGACGGCGGTGCGGCTGGAAGCGGAACGCATCGCGCCCCTGACCAGGACCGATATCGCCGACCTCTGCGCTTCCTTCCAGGCGGCGGCAGTGGACGTGATCATCGATCGCTGCCGCGCCGCCCTGCGCCTGCTGGCCGATTCGGCGCAACTGCCCACGGCCTTGGTGGCGGCGGGCGGCGTCGCCGCTAACGGCGCAATCCGCCGCGCCCTGGCTCGCTTCTGTTCGGAGACCGGATTGAAACTGGCTTTGCCGCCAACCGGCCTTTGCTCGGATAATGGCGCGATGATCGCCTGGGCCGGCTTGGAGCGCTTCCGCCTCGGGCTGATTGATGGCATGGATTTCGCGGCGCGGCCGCGCTGGCCGCTCGATTCGCAGCAAGATCCCCGTTGGCACGGCAAGGCGTGAGGTTTTCGTGCGCGCGCTCAAGTTCATCCTTTTGGCCGGCGCGCTGATTTTCGCGATCGAGGCGCCGAAACCCTTCCTGCAGCCGAAAGAGCCTTTTTCGGCCCCGGTAAGGATCGCCTACGGCCCTGGGGCAGGTTTTGAGTTCATCGATCCGGAATTGATCGGCCGCGCCCATAAAACCATCGACATGGCCGCCTATGTATTAAGCGATCAGCGCGTGATCGAAGCGCTTTCGGAGGCCGCCAGCCGTGGCGTGCAAATTCGCATCTATTTCGACCCGGAACAATTTCGCCGCATCGGCGGCGTCAACGACAATATCCAGGCCCTGGCGCATCAGCCCAATGTGCGCGGCCGAATCAAGGCCGAGCGCAACGACATGATGCATTTGAAAGCCTATGCCGTTGACGGCCGCTGGCTGCGCACCGGATCGACCAATTTCTCCTGGTCGGGCGAGACCCGGCAGGACAATGACCTCATTGTCGTCGACAGTCCCGAAGCCGCCGCGGATTTTGGCCGCCAGTTTGAAAAACTATGGGCGCGAAGCGACAATCGGGACGCAGCCCAATGAGCGGGCAAGAGACCCTTGTCGTGCTCGGCGCCGGGGCCTGGGGCACGGCGCTCGCCAATATGGCCGCAGGCTCGCGCGCAAAAGTCTGGCTCTGGGCGCATGATCCTGATCATGTCGCGCTCATGCGCGAGACGCGTCGCAATGATCGTCGCCTGCCCGGCGTCATCCTCGCGGAAAATATCGAGCCAACCGCCGACATGGCCTGCGTCGGCGAGGCGGATCACGTTCTGGCCGTTACGCCGGCGCAGACCTTTCGGGCGACGGCCTCGGCCATGCGCGGCCATCTGCGTGGCCACACCACCGTGGTCAGTTGCGCCAAGGGCATAGAAAAGGATACCGGCCTTTATATGCGCGAGGTTTTGGCCGAAATCCTGCCCGGCCATCCGGTCGCAGCTCTCTCCGGTCCGAGTTTCGCCGCCGATCTGGCGCGTGGACTGCCCACGGCCGTGACCCTGGCCGCCGAAGACATCGCGCTTGCCGAGCAGCTCTGCGAAAGACTTGCGGCGCCGC
The DNA here is from genome assembly GCA_963710275.1 of uncultured Alphaproteobacteria bacterium. Taxonomy (GTDB): domain Bacteria; phylum Pseudomonadota; class Alphaproteobacteria; order Rhizobiales; family Beijerinckiaceae; genus Rhodoblastus. The sequence goes on from CAVPZS010000005.1 coordinate 377,185, forward strand.
ATTTCAGGCTTTACCGTTCGAGCGACCTGATGGGCGTGGAAATCGGCGGGGCGGCGAAAAATGTTCTCGCCATCGCCTGCGGCGTCACGATCGGACGCGGGTTGGGGGCCAGCGCCCATGCCGCGCTGCTGGCGCGCGGTTTCGCCGAACTGATGCGCTTCGCCATCGCCCAAGGCGCGCGTCCCGAGACGATCATGGGCTTGTCGGGATTGGGTGATCTGGCCTTGACCTGTTCCTCGCCGCAGTCGCGCAACTATTCGCTGGGTTTCGCCATCGGGCGCGGCGAAAAGCCGCAAGCGGCGGGGCATGGAAAGTTGACGGAAGGCGCCTGGACCGCGGGGATTTTGACACGCAAGGCGCGAGCGCTGGGGGTGGAAATGCCGATAGCCGAGGCTGTCAACGCGATTCTCGAAGGCCGGATCGACGTTGGCGCGGCCATCGAAGCTTTGATGAGCCGGCCGTTCAGGGCCGAAGGATGAGCGGCGCGCCGAAAGGGCGCGCCGCAAGCCAATTATTTCTTCGCGAGCAGATCGCCGGGAACCTTGCCGCCATTGGCGGCGACGAGGTCAATGACCTTCTTGTGCAGCCAGACGTTCATCGTCGCGGAATCATTAGTGTCGCCGTCATATTTCAGTTCGCCGGCCAGCGTCTTGCGGGCCGTGAGGCTGGAGTCCAAGCCGAGGACCTTGAGAAGGTCGACGATGGAGACACGCCAGTCGAGCTCTTCCGGATTTTTTTCATTGAGATCGTCGAGGACCGCAACAATGTCGACGTTGGCGGCGACTTCGGGGGGGACGCTGGCCGGCGCGTCGGGCGCCGGGGCAGCGGCGGCAGGAGCCGCGGCGACGTCAGCGGCGGCGGCAGGCGCGGCTTCAGCCGGCGTCGTGCCGAAAATTTTTCCGAGAATATTTCCGAACATGCTCATGGGAATCCTGCCCTTTTTGAAATGGAACCTGCTTTGGCGCCGCGAGGGCGCGAAAGCGCAAGCGAAGCTAAGACCAAGTTACGACAGTTACAACACGAAAAAGCCGGGCATGGCCCAGGCGGGCTGTTGAATTCCGCGGCCGTCCCGTGCAAGCATTTGGCGTCAAAGTCGTTCCGCCATCACACGTTTTTGAGGACCCCGATGCTTTTTGTCGCACTTTGCCTCGACAAGCCGAATTCCTTGCCGAAGCGGCTTGAAAATCGCGCCGCACATCTCGCCTTTCTTGCGGAACAGGCGGCGACGGTGAAGCTGGGCGGTCCCTTTCTCGACGGCGCCGGCCAGCCCTGCGGTTCGATGCTGATTCTCGACTGTTCCGACGAAGCGACGGCGCGCGCCTTCCTTGCGGACGATCCCTACGCCAAGGCTGATCTTTTCGCTTCTGTCGAACTACGCCCCTATCGCGCTGTCGTTGGAGTTTCTCTGGCATGAGCAGCGGAAAAAACTACTGGCTGGTGAAAAGCGAACCCGATGCCTGGTCCTGGGACCAGATGGTCGCCGCCGGAGCGGAAGGAACGGGCTGGACCGGCGTGCGCAATCATCTCGCCAAGCAGCAGATGATGGCGATGAAAACTGGCGACCTCGCTTTTTTCTATCATTCGAACGTCGGCAAGGAGATCGTCGGCATTGTCGAGGTCATCAAGACCTTCCATCCCGACCCGACAGACGCGTCGGGTAAGTTCGGCATGGTGGACGTGCGGGCGGCGGAGCCCTTGAAGCGACCGGTCACGCTCGAGGAGATCAAGGCCGATCCACGGTTTTCCGATCTGGCCCTGGTCAAGATGTCACGTCTGTCGGTCCAGCCGGTGTCGGCAGAGCATTGGCGCGCCATCCGAAAGCTCGGCGGACTCTGATCATTCGTCATCGAGCGCGGCGCCGGGAAGCGGCAGACCTGCGGCGACCGCGGCCAGCCAGCGACGCAAGGCGCGCTCACGCTTCGATCGCATGCCTTCGACAAGACGCGCGCTCGCCGCTTCGACCCTTTCGCGGCCCATGCGCAAAACGCTTTCGCCCTTGGTGGTGAGCGCGAGCGGCCTCGCCCGCGAGGCGAGGGTCGGAGCGCCATCCTCTTCCCGCACCAATCCGGCGCGACGCAGGTTGGCCACGATCAGACTGACGGTTTGCGGAGTCAGCTTGGCGTTGCGGGCCAGGTCGGCGGCGAGCAGACCGGGATTGGCGCCAATGAGCGTCAGCGCCGCCAATTGCGGCGGCGTGACGCCGAGGTCCGCGACAAGGCGTTCTTCCACCAGCCGGTGGGCGCTGGCGGCTTGACGCAACAGGACGGCGATTTCGCCGTTCTCGCCCGGCAGCGCCAGGACATGAAGTCGGCGAGCGCCGGCCTCAGGAGTCGCAATTTCTTCCTGCCCACGTCTTTTGACCATCTTGTCCCTCCGTCGCGTCATTTTGATGAAGCGCTTTAAGTCCGGATCCTGTCAGGGGCCTGATTGTAAGTTCGACCGGGCGCGTCTTCAATGACCCGACCTGGAAAAGCTGTGGAAAGCAGACATAAATTGCTCGCGAGCCTGAAACCTCCGCGAAATGTTTAGTTGCCAGCCAGCGCCTCGTGCCGTTACACGCTCCAGGGCACTTCGGAAGGACGCGATGGATCATTCCCGCCACTCGATTATCGACCGCTATGGCAGCCTGGCGGCGCAAGGCCGCATCGAACGCGATGCGCGGCAGGTCGAGATCGTCCTGAAGCTCGACGCCTTGTGCGTGTCACTCGAAGATTCCCGGCTTGCGAAGAAATCGAGCGCTTTGGGCTGGATGTTCGGAGCCCGCCGGACCGCGACGCCGCCGACAAAAGGCCTTTATATCTGGGGTTCTGTCGGGCGTGGCAAAACCATGCTGATGGACCTGTTCTTCGAGACGGTGCAGATCGAATCCAAGCGGCGCGTGCACTTCCACGCCTTCATGGCGGACGTCCATCGGCGGATTTTCGCATGGCGCCAGAAGAAAAAGGCTGGCCAAGCCAAGGGAGACGATCCCATCGCGCCCATCGCTGACGATCTGGCGGATGATGCGGCCCTTCTCTGTTTCGACGAATTCGCCGTCACAGACATTGCCGACGCCATGATCCTGGGGCGCCTGTTCCAGGCGCTATGGGCGCGAATGGTCGTTGTTGTCGCGACTTCGAATGTCGACCCGGCCGATCTCTACAAGGATGGATTGAATCGCGCCCTGTTCCTGCCCTTCATCGGGATGATCAAGGCCAATATGAACGTGGTCAGGCTCGACTCGCGCACCGACTTTCGTCTCGAAAAACTCTCCGGGGCGCCCGTCTATCTCACGCCGGCCGACGCGGACGCCCATAAGGCGCTGACAAAATTGTTCCACGCCTTGACGGGCGTCTACAAGGGAAATGAGGTCAGGCTGCCCCTGCTCGGACGCGAGATCGTCATTCCGCAGGCGGTCGGACATGTCGCGCGCTTCGATTACGCCGACCTGTGCAGGCAGCCGCTGGGCGCCGCCGATTTTCTGGCCATAGCCGAAAACTTCCACACGCTGGTCGTCGACAACATACCGATCATCAGTTCCGAGGAGCGCAACGAGGCGAAGCGCTTTATCACCCTGATCGACGCGCTATACGATCGGCATGTCAAGCTTCTCGCTTCCGCGGCTGCCGAGCCCAACCTGCTTTATCACGCCGAGAAGGGACGCGAGGCGTTCGAATTCGACCGCACCTCGTCCCGTCTGATCGAAATGCGCTCGACCGAATACCTGGCGCTCCCCCATGGCCTTGGCGATGCGGTCTCAGGCGACATCAGCGGACTGGTCGAAACGTGACCCTTCCGCCCCCTCCGCGCGCCGGCGAACTCGCCGCCGATCAGAGGATCCTTGAACTTGCCTGCGACCATCTGCGCCGTCTTGGCCCCAAAGGCGCAACGATTGTCGGGATTGCCGAGGCGGCGGGCATGTCCCACGCCAATGTTTACCGTTATTTCCCGTCGAAGCAGGCCTTGTTCGAGGCGGTCACCGCCCAATGGCTCAAGCCGCTGGAGCGGGAGCTGCGGCTGGTCGTCGAAGGCCAGGACCCGGCCTATGACAAGCTCGAGCGCGCATTGACCGCCCTCCAGCGCGCTTATCGCGAGAAGCGCGACGCCGATCCGATCCTGTTCCGGCTGCTGTGCGAATCTATCGAGAAGGGCCATGTCGTCGCCCGAAGGCATCGCAACAGGGTCCAGAGCGAAATTCAGGCCATTGTCGAGGAAGGCATCGGGGCCGGATCCTTCAGGATGAACGACCGCCGCCGCGCCATGTCACTGGTTTTCGATCTGGCCCACCGCTTCATCCAGCCGGTCTCCATCGGGCTGGACAAGGGAGTCGCCGCCGCAGAAATGGAATTTCGGGCCGGCCGCGTGATCAACGTCATCCAGCGCAGCCTGACATACGGTGACCCTGATTTTGACATATAACATTTTTTGTAAATTGTAACGCCAGATGGACGCCTTCGTTATTTATCCCACACGCCCCCTCGGCCCGCCGTCATCTTGTTGTTTTTACGTGCTATTCCCCTCAACTGGCCGCAAGCCCGGAAAATCGGCCAGGTTAAGCTGCCCGCGGCTTAGTCTTTCTCACGACTTGAAAGCTCTGAAACTTCGGGGCAAAAGGCCTTCCACGTTCCGCTGCCCGCGGAAAACCCGCCGCCGCGCGGAAATTGGCGAGGCGAAGACGAATTGACAAACGGCATAGCCAAACGAGGACGAAACCCATGGCGCGTAACAAGATTGCACTGATCGGAGCCGGCCAGATCGGCGGCACGCTGGCCCATCTCGCCGGGCTCAAGGAACTCGGCGACATCGTTTTGTTCGACATTGCCGAAGGCACGCCGCAGGGCAAGGCGCTCGATCTCGCCGAATCCTCCCCGGTCGACGGCTTTGACGCCGCGCTTTCGGGCGCCAACAGCTACGAGCAGATCGCGGGAGCCGACGTGATCATCGTCACCGCCGGCGTGCCGCGCAAGCCTGGCATGAGCCGCGACGACCTTCTCGGCATCAACCTCAAGGTGATGGATTCGGTCGGCAAGGGCATCAAGGAGCACGCTCCCAATGCTTTCGTCATCTGCATCACCAATCCGCTCGACGCCATGGTCTGGGCGCTGCAGAAGTCTTCGGGCCTCCCGGCCAACAAGGTCGTCGGCATGGCCGGCGTCCTCGACTCCGCCCGTTTCCGCTATTTCCTTTCCGAAGCCACCGGCGTGTCGGTCAAGGACGTCCACGCCATGACCCTTGGCGGTCACGGCGACGACATGGTGCCCCTCGTCCGCTATTCGACCGTCGGCGGCGTGCCGCTGCCGGAACTGGTCAAGATGGGTTGGCTGTCGCAGGACAAGCTTGATTCGATCGTGGACCGCACCCGCAAGGGCGGCGGCGAGATCGTCGCCCTGCTCAAGACCGGCTCGGCCTTCTACGCCCCGGCCGCTTCCGCCATCGCCATGGCCGAATCCTACCTCAAGGACCAGAAGCGCGTGCTGCCCGTCGCCGCTTATCTCAACGGCGAATATGGCGTGAAGGACACCTATGTCGGCGTTCCCGCCCTGATCGGCGCCAACGGCGTCGAAAAGATCATCGAAGTCGCATTCGACGCGGCGGAAAAGGCGATGTTCGACAAGTCCAACGCTTCCGTCCAGGGCCTGATCGAGGCCTGCAAGAAGATCAACCCGGCTCTGGCCTGATCCGGGCCTCTGTCTCATTCACGAGGATAGCAAATGAACATTCATGAGTATCAGGCGAAAGCCGTTCTCAAGGAATTCGGAGTGCCGGTTTCGCGCGGCGTTCCGGTTCTGAAGGTCGAGGACGCCGAAGCCGCCGCCAAGGAGCTCGGCGGTCCGCTCTGGGTCGTCAAGTCGCAGATTCACGCCGGCGGCCGCGGCAAAGGCAAGTTCAAGGAAGCCGCCGCCGGCGAAAAGGGCGGCGTGCGTCTCGCCAAGTCGGTCGAGGAAGTCAAGCAGTACGTCAAGGAAATGCTTGGCAACACGCTGGTCACCATCCAGACCGGGCCGGCCGGAAAGCAGGTCAACCGCCTCTATATCGAGGACGGCTCCGACATCGAAAAGGAATTCTACCTTTCGGCCCTGGTGGATCGCGTCACCTCGCGCGTCTCTTTCGTCGTCTCGACCGAAGGCGGCATGGACATCGAGGAAGTCGCGCATTCAACTCCCGAAAAGATCGTCACCTTCTCGGTCGATCCGGCCACGGGCGTCATGCCGCATCATGGCCGCACCGTCGCCAAGGCGCTGGGACTGACCGGCGATCTCGCCAAGCAGGCGGGCGTGCTGGTGGGCCAGCTCTATACGGCCTTTGTCGCCAGGGACATGGCCATGCTGGAGATCAATCCGCTGATCATTTCCAAACAGGGCCAGCTGAAGTGCCTCGACGCGAAAGTGTCGTTTGACTCCAACTCGCTCTATCGTCAGCCCGCCATGCTCGCGTTGCGCGACGAGACGGAAGAAGACGCCAAGGAAATCGAAGCGTCGAAATACGACCTGTCCTACATCACCCTCGACGGGACGATCGGCTGCATGGTCAATGGCGCCGGCCTCGCCATGGCGACCATGGACATCATCAAGCTCTATGGCATGGAGCCCGCCAACTTCCTCGACGTCGGCGGCGGCGCCACCAAGGAGAAGGTCACGGCGGCCTTCAAGATCATCACCGCCGACCCGAACGTCAAAGGCATTCTGGTCAACATCTTCGGCGGCATCATGCGCTGCGACGTCATCGCCGAAGGCGTGATCGCGGCTGTCAAGGATGTCGGCCTCAAGGTTCCGCTGGTCGTCCGCCTCGAAGGCACCAATGTCGACCTCGGCAAGAAAATCATTCGCGAATCCGGTCTCAACGTCATTCCGGCCGATGATCTCGACGATGCCGCGCAGAAAATCGTCAAGGCCGTTAAGGAGGCCGCATAATGTCCATCCTGATCGACAGCAACACCAAGATCATCACGCAAGGCTTCACCGGCAAGAACGGCACCTTCCATTCGGAACAGGCGCTGGCCTATTACGGCACCAAGGTCGTCGGCGGCACCTCGCCCGGCAAGGGCGGCTCGACCCACATCGGCCTGCCGGTGTTCGACACGGTCGCCGAAGCCAGGGACGCGACCGGCGCCAACGCCTCGGTCATCTACGTGCCGCCGCCGGGCGCGGCCGACGCGATCTGCGAGGCCATCGATGCGGAAATCCCGCTGATCGTCTGCATCACCGAGGGCATCCCGGTGGAAGACATGATCAAGGTCAAGCGGGCGCTGACGGGCTCCAAGTCGCGGCTGATCGGCCCGAACTGCCCGGGCGTCATGACCGCCAATGAGTGCAAGATCGGCATCATGCCGGGCAATATCTTCAAGCAGGGCAATGTCGGCATCGTCTCGCGCTCCGGCACGCTGACCTATGAAGCCGTGTTCCAGACCACTCAGGTCGGCCTCGGCCAGACCACGGCGGTCGGCATCGGCGGCGACCCGGTCAAGGGCACCGAGTTCATCGACATGCTCGAATTGTTCCTGGCTGACGACAAGACCCAGTCGATCATCATGATCGGCGAAATCGGCGGCTCGGCGGAAGAAGACGCCGCCCAGTTCATCGCCGACGAGGCCAAGCGCGGCCGCAAGAAGCCGATGGTTGGCTTCATCGCCGGCCGCACCGCCCCTCCCGGCCGCCGCATGGGCCATGCCGGCGCGATCATCTCCGGCGGCAAGGGCGGCGCAGAAGACAAGATCGCGGCGATGGAGGCGGCGGGCATCCGCGTCTCGCCTTCGCCGGCGCGTCTCGGCTCGACCTTGGTCGATGTGTTGAAGGGCTAAAAACTTCGGCGCGGACGGTGTTTTCGCCGTCCGCGCCGCAATTCGTCCACATGGGCGCGTAATGAAAGTCCCCCGCAAGCGTGGGGCAGGCCCGGCGTATTATCGACGCCGTTGGAGCGGCGCCCACCGGGGCGTCGGCGGCAGGCGGAATATCCGCCGGAACCCGAAGACGCCAGGACAAGAGGCGGCCGGGCGAGAGGAAAAAGCGATGGCGCGTCAAGACAGCAATGGAAGCAACGGCGGCGGAGCGGGACGTTCGCCTGTTAATGCCGCTTTTGCGGATTCATCGTTCCTGTTCGGCGGCAACGCCGCCTATATCGAGCAGCTTTATGCGGCCTTCAAAGCCAATCCGTCCGGAGTCGATCCAGAATGGCAGGAATTCTTTTCCAGCCTGAATGACGACGACGAGGCGATTTTCGCCAACGCCAAGGGCGCCTCTTGGAAACGACCTAATTGGCCGGCGCCCCAGCAGGGCGACCTTGTCTCGGCGCTGGACGGTCAATGGCCGATCAACGAAAAGGCCCTGGCTGAGAAGATCAAGGGCAAGTCGGCCGGGAAGGAAGGCAAGGGGGAGATTTCCGCCGCCGAATTGCACCGCGCCACCCAGGATTCCGTGCGGGCCATCATGATGATCCGCGCCTTTCGCATGCGCGGCCATTTGCACGCAAATCTCGATCCGCTCGGCATCGATCCGCAGAAGGATCACGAAGAGCTGCATCCGGCGAGCTACGGCTTCACTGATGCCGATTACGACCGCAAGATCTTCATCGATCACGTACTGGGCATGGATTACGCCACCATCCGCGAGATGCTTGCCGTTCTCCGCCGCACCTATTGCGACACCATCGGTTGGGAATTCATGCATATATCCGATCCGGCTGAAAAGGCCTGGATTCAGGAGCGCATTGAAGGGCCGCACAAGGAAATCCAGTTCACCAAGGAAGGCAAGCGCGCCATCCTCCAGAAGCTGGTCGAGGCGGAAGGCTTCGAAAAGTTCCTGGACGTGCGCTACACCGGCACCAAGCGCTTCGGTCTCGACGGCGGCGAAAGCATGATCCCGGCGCTGGAACAGATCATCAAGCGCGGCGGCGCGCTCGGCGCCAAGGAGATCGTGCTGGGCATGGCCCATCGCGGCCGCCTCAACGTCCTTTGCCAGGTGATGGGAAAGCCCCATCGCGCCCTGTTCAATGAGTTCAAGGGCGGCTCCTTCCTTCCGGAGACGGTCGAAGGCTCCGGCGACGTGAAATATCATCTGGGCGCCTCGTCAGATCGCGAATTCGACCAGAACAAGGTCCATCTGTCGCTGACGGCGAACCCCTCGCATCTCGAAATCGTCGATCCTGTCGTTTTGGGAAAGGTCCGCGCCAAGCAGGACCAGGACACGACCCGCGCGCCCGATGACCGACGCTCAATCATGCCGTTGCTGATCCACGGCGACGCGGCCTTCGCCGGCCAAGGCGTGGTGGCGGAGTGCTTCGGCCTCTCGGGCCTCAAGGGCCATCGCACCGGCGGCTCGATCCATTTCATCATCAATAACCAGATCGGCTTCACAACTTATCCGCGCTATTCGCGCTCTTCGCCCTATCCGTCCGATGTGGCGAAGACGGTCGAAGCGCCGATCCTCCATTGCAACGGCGACGATCCGGAAGCGGTGACCTTCTGCGCCAAGGTGGCGACGGAATTCCGCCAGAAGTTCCAGAAGCCTGTTGTCATCGACATGTGGTGCTATCGCCGCTTCGGCCATAACGAAGGCGACGAGCCGTCCTTCACCCAACCGCTGATGTACAAGAAGATTCGCGCGCACAGATCGACGCTCGACATCTATGCGGAAAAGCTGATCGGCCAGGGCGTCCTCACCCAAGGCGAAGTCGAGAAAATGCGTGCTGATTGGCGCGCTCGTCTCGACGCCGAATTTGAAGGCAGCCAGGCCTACAAGCCCAACAAGGCGGATTGGCTCGACGGCAAGTGGTCGGGCCTCAAGTCCGCTCCGAGCGCCGAAGCGGAAGAAGCCCGCCGCGGCAAGACGGGGGCCGACATAGGCAAGCTGCGGGCCTACGGCGAAAAGCTGTGCAATGTTCCGGAAGGCTTTCACCTCCACAAGACGATCCAGCGTTTCCTCGACAACCGGCGCAAGGCGATTGAAACCGGCGAAGGCATCGACTGGGCGACCGCCGAGGCTCTGGCTTTCGCCTCGCTCGTCGACGACGGCCACCGGGTCAGGCTTTCCGGCCAGGATTGCGAACGCGGCACGTTTTCCCAGCGCCATTCGGTGCTGACCGACCAGGAAGACGAAAGCCGCTATGTGCCCTTGAACCATATCCGCGACGGCCAGGGCCGTTACGAAGTCATCAATTCGATGCTCTCGGAAGAAGCCGTCCTGGGCTTCGAATATGGCTATTCCCTGTCGGAACCTAACGCTCTCACGCTGTGGGAAGGCCAGTTCGGCGATTTCGCCAATGGCGCTCAGGTGCTGTTCGACCAGTTCATCTCCTCGGGCGAGCGCAAGTGGCTGCGCATGTCCGGCCTCGTGTGCCTGCTGCCTCACGGCTATGAGGGCCAGGGGCCGGAGCATTCTTCCGCGCGCCTGGAACGCTTCCTGCAAATGTGCGCCGAAGACAACATGCAGGTCGCCAATTGCAGCAGCCCGGCCAATTACTTCCATATCCTGCGCCGCCAGCTCAAACGCGACATACGCAAGCCTTTGATCCTGATGACGCCGAAATCGCTGCTCCGCCACAAGCGCGTGGTGTCGAAACTGGAGGAGCTGGCCGGCGACGGGCATTTCCGCCGTCTGCTGTCGGACCACGCCGAGATCGACGCCAACGACAAGACCAAGCTTGTCAAGGACGACAAGATCCGTCGCGTCATCCTGTGCACCGGCAAGGTCTATTATGACCTCTACGAGGAGCGTGAAAAGCGCGGCATCGACGACGTCTATCTGCTGCGCGTCGAGCAGCTCTATCCGCTGCCCCTCAAGGCGCTTGTCGCCCGCCTGTCGCGCTGGAAGAAGGCCGACGTGGTCTGGTGCCAGGAAGAGCCGAAGAACATGGGCGCCTGGAGCTTTGTCGAACCCTATCTCGAATGGGTTCTGGCCCAGGCCGGCGGCAAGAGCAAACGCGCCCGTTACGTCGGCCGTCCCGCTTCGGCGGCGACGGCGGCGGGCACGATGTCCCGCCACCTCGCGCAGCTTCAGGCTTTCCTCGACGACGCCTTCTCGATCTGAATTCCCGCCTCAGGATTCCCGCCGCCTTCCGGCGGCTGGAGTTCCTTCTTTCCTTCCCTCTTGAGCCGCATCAGCGGCGGATGTGATCTCCATGGCCACCGAAATCCGCGTACCCACTTTGGGTGAATCCGTTTCCGAAGCCACCATCGGCCGCTGGTTCAAGAAGCCCGGCGACGCCGTGAAAGCCGATGAGCCCTTGCTCGAGCTCGAAACCGACAAGGTGACGCTCGAGGTCAACGCTCCGGCCGCCGGCGTCCTGGCGGAAATCATCGCCAAGGACGGCGACACCGTCGAACCCGGCGCCCTGCTCGGCCAGATCGCCGAAGGCGGCGCTGGCGCTTCCGCTGCGCCCGTCGCTGCGTCGCCGCGCTCCTGCTCCTGCTCCGGTCGCCGCGACAGCGCCTGCGCCGTCAGCCGGCGCTGGGGCGCCGCCTTCGCCCGCCGCCGCCAAAAACGCCGCCGACCGCGGCGTCAACGTCGCCGACGTCGCCGGCTCCGGCAAGCGCGGCCAGGTGCTGAAGGGCGACGTGCTGGCCTTTGCCGCAGCTCCCGCCCCAGCCGCGCCGGCTCCGGTCGCCCTTCGCGTCCCCTCGAGCTCCAGCGACGTGGCGCGCGAAGAACGCGTCAAGATGACCAAGCTGCGCCAGACCATCGCGCGGCGCTTGAAGGAAGCGCAAAGCACTGCCGCCATGCTGACGACCTTCAACGAGGTCGACATGGCGCCGCTGATGGGCCTGCGCAGCCAGTACAAGGACCTGTTCGAGAAGAAGCACGGCGTGAAGCTCGGCTTCATGGGCTTCTTCGTGAAGGCCTGCACCCATGCGCTGAAGGAAATCCCGGCCGTTAACGCCGAGATCGACGGCACGGACATCATTTACAAGAACTTTTGCCACGTCGGCGTCGCCGTCGGCACGGAAAAGGGACTGGTCGTTCCGGTCGTGCGCGACGCGGACAAATTGTCCATCGCCGGCGTCGAGAAGACCATCGCGGATTTCGGCAAGCGCGCCCGCGACGGCCAGCTCAAGATCGACGAGATGCAGGGCGGCACCTTCACCATCTCTAACGGCGGCGTCTACGGCTCGCTGATGTCGACTCCGATCCTGAATGCGCCGCAGTCGGGTATTCTCGGCATGCACAAGATCCAGGAGCGGCCGGTGGTCGTCGGCGGCAAGATCGAAATCCGCCCGATGATGTATCTGGCGCTGTCCTATGATCATCGCATCGTCGACGGCAAGGAAGCGGTGACCTTCCTGGTTCGCGTCAAGGAAGCGCTGGAAGACCCGGCGCGCCTCGTCCTCGACCTTTGATCTGAACGCGCTGCATGCCCGGCCAGTCCGGGCATGATTCTTTTATCGCGGAGAGTTTCATGTCCTACGATCTCGTTGTCATCGGCACCGGCCCCGGCGGCTATGTCTGCGCCATACGCGCGGCCCAGCTTGGCCTGAAAACCGCCGTCGTGGAAAAGCGCAAGACCCATGGGGGCACCTGCCTGAATATCGGCTGCATCCCCTCCAAGGCGCTGCTGCACGCCTCGGAAGTCTATGAAGAAGTCGCGCACGGTCTCGGTGGTCTGGGCATCCAGGTCGGCAAGCCCAAGCTCGACCTTCCCGGAATGATGAAGCACAAGGACGAGACGGTCGGCGCCAATGTGCAGGGCGTGGCCTTCCTGTTGAAGAAGAACAAGGTCGACGCCTATTTCGGCGCGGGCTCCATCCCCGCCGCAGGCAAGGTCGAAGTGACCGCCGAAGACGGCTCGAAACACGTGCTCGAAACCAAGAGCATCGTCATCGCCACAGGCTCCGATGTGACGCCGCTGCCCGGCGTGACCATCGACGAAAAAATCGTCGTTTCCTCGACCGGCGCCCTGACGCTTGGAAAAGTTCCGGGCAAGCTGATCGTCGTCGGCGCCGGCGTGATCGGGCTCGAACTCGGCTCGGTGTGGCGCCGCCTCGGCGCTGAAGTGACCGTGGTCGAATATCTCGACCGCATCCTGCCCGGCATGGACTCCGAGACCTGCAAGCAGTTTCAGCGCCTCATGGAAAAACAGGGCGTGAAATTCCAGCTCGCCTCCAAGGTCACCAAGGTTGATACCGCCAAGGCGGGCGCCAAGGTCACCGTCGAACCCGCAGCCGGCGGCGACGCCCAGATTCTCGACGCCGACGTCGTGCTCGTCGCCATTGGCCGCCGCCCCTACACGGAAGGTCTCGGCCTCGAGGCGCTGGGCGTTGCGACGGACCGTGGCCAGATCGTCATCGACAACAAGTTTTCGACCAACGTTCCTGGCGTCTATGCCATCGGCGACGTCGTGCGCGGCCCGATGCTGGCCCACAAGGCCGAAGACGAAGGCGTCGCCCTCGCGGAAATTCTCTCGGGCCAGCATGGCCACGTCAATTACGACGTCATTCCGGGCGTGGTTTACACCTATCCGGAAATCGCTTCGGTCGGAGCGACCGAAGATGACCTGAAGGCCAAGGGGATCGCGTACAAGAGCGGCAAATTCCCCTTCACCGCGAACGGCCGCGCTCGGGCCATGCGACATACCGATGGTTTCGTGAAGGTACTGGCCGACGCCACGACCGATCGCGTTCTCGGCGTCCATATCCTCGGCTTCGGCGCCGGCGAGATGATCGCCGAAGCGGCCGTGCTGATGGAGTTCGGCGGCTCGTCCGAAGACCTCGCCCGCACCTGCCATGCGCATCCGACCATGTCGGAAGCCATCAAGGAAGCGGCCATGGCGGTCGAAAAGCGCGCCATTCATACCTGAGCGTTTATCCGTCATAACGGCTTCCGGACGAACGTTTGAAACTCCTTTTTTGAAGACCCGGATTTTCCGGGTCTTCTTTTTTGATAATGGGAATTGCGCGCTTTCGGCGCGCAGGCCCACTTTGGATTGCCGGACGGCCTCGCCAAAGCCTATTCTTCCCCCGAAAATCGATTCCCGGGAAAGCTCATGCCCCTGTGGGCCTCCGCCACGAAAGATTCATCGAAAACTTCGGCTTCCGCGCGCCTGAGCCGAAGCGTGCGAGCGCTCCTGCGCTCGAATGAACCGGCGCTTGTGCTTACGGCCGCTCTGGTCGGGTTGGTCGCCGCCTTGTGCGTCACCGCCATGACGCAAACCGCAACCCTCATGCACAAGCTGATCTTCAATCTGCCCTTCGACGTGCGCTTGAGCGCCGCCGATCGGGTTCCCCCTTTGGCCGCGCTAGCAGCCCTGTCGCTCGGCGGCTTGAGCCTGGGTCTGATGGAAACTTGGCGACTTCGGCGCGCTATTCCCGGCCCGGTCGATCCCATCGAGGCGAACGCCCTGCGCGGCGGCCGCATGTCCCTGCGGGACAGTATTGTCGTCGCCATGCAGACGCTGATTTCCAACTCTTGCGGCGCCTCGGTTGGACTGGAGGCCGGCTATGCGCAAATCGGCGCCAGCCTCGGCTCGTTCTTCGGCCAGAAACTGCATCTCCGCCGCAACGATTTGCGTCTTCTCGTCGGCGCCGGCGCCGCCGCGGCGATTGGAGGCTCGTTTGGCGCGCCGCTGACCGGGGCCTTCTATGCGTTCGAAATCATCCTGGGCGCCTATTCCATAGCTGCTGGCGGTCCGGTCTTCGCCGCCGCCATCGTCGGGGTCCTTACCACCCATTTCCTAGCGGGCGCGCCCTATCAGATCACTACCCCGCCCATCGAGCCTCTCGGCCTCTCGAGCTATCCGGCTCTGTTCGGTCTCGCGGCATGCGCCGCGGTCCTGGGCATTACCGCCATGCGCGTGGCTGGCCTTTCCGAGAGGGCGCTTCAGGCGACAAAAATTCCAGTCTGGGCGAGACCCGTCATCGGGGGCCTGGCCGTCGCCGCCCTCGCCATCGCCACGCCACAGATCATGGGCGCTGGCCACGGCGCGTTGGCCCTGGACATTGCGACGGATTTTTCGCTCGTCACGCTGATCGCATTTCTCGTGCTCAAAACGATCGCTTGCCTCGTCTCCCTGGCCACCGGCTTCCGCGGCGGCCTGTTTTTCGCTTCGCTCTTCATGGGCGCGCTGCTCGGCAAGATTTACGCCCTGTTCCTTGTCCTCGTCATTCCCGGCGCTGTTCCCGATCCAACGATCTGCATTCTCGCGGGCATGGCCACGATGGGCGTCGTGATCGTCGGCGGTCCGTTGACCATGTCTTTCCTCGTCCTCGAGAACACCTCCGATTTTTCGGTCGCGGCCGGCGTTCTTACCGCCTCTGTGGCCGCCAGTCTGATCGCCCGGGCGTTTTTCGGCTATTCCTTCTCGACCTGGCGCCTGCACCTGCGCGGAGAAAACATACGCAGCGCCAACGACATAGGCTGGATCGACGACCTGACGGTGGGTCGCCTGATGCGACCCGATCCTGCTAAAATCGACGCCAACGCCAGTTTGAGCGAGCTTTGCACGCTCTATCCACTCGGGTCGGCGCGCGCCATAGTCGTCATCGAAACCGACGGTCGCTACGCCGGTCTCGTCAATCTCGCGGAGGCCCATGTTCACGCCCAGAATGGCGACGGAATGGTGCGCGACCTCTTGGGGCTGGAGAAGGTTACCCTGACGCCGGCCATGAACGCCAAAACCGCCATGGCGATATTCGACAGGACCGAATCAGATCAGCTCGCCGTGGTCGATCCGTCGAACAGCGCGCCAATCGGCCTCCTGACCGAGCCTTATCTTGCGCGTCGCTATGCTGAAAAAGCCGACGCGGCGGCGCGCAGCGCCTTGGGGATGTGATGCTCACGCGCGGGGATGGGCGGCTCGATAAGCGTCGAACAGGCGCGCCTTGTCGATGGCCGTATAGATCTGTGTGGTCGACAGGCTGGCGTGACCGAGTAATTCCTGGATTGAACGGAGATCGCCGCCACGTCCCAGCAAGTGGGTGGCGAAGGAATGGCGCAAAGCGTGCGGTGTCGCCGAATCGGGAAGTCCCAGCGCGCCACGCAGCCGCTCGACAGTCATTTGGATGATTCGCGGCGAAAGTGCGCCTCCCCGCGCCCCGACGAACAAGGGTCCATCGCCAGCCAGCGGATATGGGCAGAGTTCCAGGTAGCACTCCACGGCCTTGCGGGCCGGCAGGATGACAGGAACTCCGCGCGTCTTGCCCCCCTTGCCGACAATGCTCAGCGAATCGATTGGACCAACGGGCGCCTGGGCGCGGCGGATTGACAGGGCTTCGGATATTCGCAGTCCCGCGCCGTAAAGCAGGGATAGCACCGCGGCGTCGCGCGCGGCGATCCAGGGCTGACGTGTCTCGCCATCCGCCGATTCGCCGGACGCGAGTTCGCGCGCCTTGGCGGCGGGAAGAGCCCTGGGAAGCACGCGCGCCGTCTTCGGCGTGCGGACCTTGTCGAAAACGCCGATTTGCGCAAGTTCCTCGCGACCAAGATAGCGGGCAAAAGACCGCAAGCCCGCCAATTGCCGCAATAGCGTGCGCGACGTGACGCCTTCTTCGCGTCGCCACGCCATGAAAGCGCGCAAATCGGCTGGCTTGAGGCCGCTCAAGACAACAAGGGTGACCGGAGCGCCGATTCGCCGCGAAAAAAAGCCGAGAAATTGCCTGAGGTCACGCGCATAGGCGTCAATCGTCAATGGCGAAACTCGCCGCTCGCCCGCGAGTCGGCGCAGCCATTGCTGCGCCGCTTGCGCTATTTGGTCATCGGCGCCTGGAAAGGCCAGCGAGCCACCCTGCGTCGGCTTGTCACTTTTCTGGTTCATCCCGGCAGTCTAGCCGCCGGTTGTCAATAATCCCCTGCCGACCGGGGAGAGGGCGCGGCATAGTCTCACGCTTCAGTCACTTCCTTCGCGGCCTGGACACGCAATTCTTCAAAATGACGGGCAATCTGGTGCTCGGACTGAGCCACGCCGCCGGCAGAAAAATCCTTGAAAATCTGCGCCACTACGCCCGACTGGACATGGGCGGCGACGTCCTTCGCAACCAGCGAATTGGCGTAATCCTCTGCGGCCACGCCGGATTTTCCGAGCTTTTCAGCGGCCCAAAGCCCGATCAACTTGTTGGCGCGGGCGAGGATCTTGAACAGGAGCTCCTCGTCATGCGCGAATTTTCCTTCGAACACTTCTTCGCGCTTGTCGAATGTGGACATTTTCGTTCCCTTCCTGCCTTGGGCTATTCGTCACCCGTTATATATAATCTTGCCGCCCGTCTGCCTAGCTTTGCCGTCGTCTCACAAAGGCCCACGGGGATCGGTCTTTCGATCTAGGGCGCCTGTTTAGGCTATCCATTGAAACAGGTTGTGCAAAGGCCCGGAACGGGATAGGAACCTTGGGAAACGCGGCCCATAGGTTTCTTTCCGCGCGACGGATGCCGCACGAGAGCAGTCGTCGCCGTTTGTGATCGTTTTGGGCGTTAAAGTCGCAGGAAGCCCGGAGGAGCCGAGGCATCCATGGATTATCTCAAAGATCGGTTGATTCCCATGAACCGCCGCCGTCGCATATACGAAGGCAAGGCCAAGGTCCTCTATGAGGGCCCGGAGCCTGGCACCTTGATTCAGCATTTCAAGGACGACGCCACCGCGTTCAACGCCAAGAAACACGAGGTGATTGACGGCAAGGGCGTTTTGAACAATCGGATTTCGGAATATATTTTCCAGAATCTGAACGATATCGGCGTTCCCACCCATTTCATCCGCCGCCTCAACATGCGCGAACAACTGATTCGCGAAGTCGAGATCGTCCCGCTCGAGGTGGTCGTGCGCAACGTGGCGGCTGGTTCGCTATCGCAGCGCCTCGGCATCGAGGAAGGCTCGCAGCTGCCTCGGTCGATCATCGAGTTCTATTACAAAAATGACGCGCTCAACGATCCCATGGTTTCCGAGGAGCACATCACCGCTTTCGGATGGGCGACCCCCCAGGAAATCGATGACATCATGGCGCTGGCGATTCGCGTCAACGATTTCCTCACCGGCCTTTTCCTTGGCGTTGGCATCCGCCTGGTCGACTTCAAGATGGAATGCGGCCGGCTGTGGGAAGGCGACATGATGCGGATCGTCGTCGCCGACGAGATTTCTCCGGATTCCTGCCGCCTCTGGGACATCAAGTCCAACGACAAGCTGGACAAGGATCGCTTTCGTCGCGATCTGGGCGGCTTGGTCGAGGCCTATGCCGAAGTCGCCCGCCGGCTCGGCATCATGCAGGAAAACGAAAAGCCGCATACCGGTGGACCCAAGCTGGTGCAGTGATCTCGCTCGCATTTTTTTTGCGAGAGAACCCGACGCAAAGAGGAAACAGGTCCGAATGAAAGCCCGCGTTACCGTCACCTTGAAAGCTGGCGTGCTCGATCCGCAAGGTAAGGCGATAGAAGGCGCCCTGCATTCGCTTGGCGTGGACGGAATCGCTTCAGTGCGCCAGGGTAAAGTGTTCGATATTGAAATCGAGGGAACCGACGCCGAGGCCGCCAAGGCGGCCTTGGCCGCGGCCAGCGAAAAACTCCTGGCCAATACGGTCGTCGAAAACTATCGCGTCGAACTTTTTTCGTGATCCGGCCGCGCCGATTCTTCTGAGGAGACGGCCATGAAAGCGGCCATTGTGCTTTTCCCGGGCTCAAATCGCGAAGGTGACGTCGCGCGGGCCTTGAAGCAAGCCGGCGCCGACACATCCATCGTCTGGCACGCCGACCACGAATTGCCCGAGGGAACCGATCTGGTGGTGCTGCCCGGAGGCTTCAGCTATGGCGATTACCTGCGTTGCGGTGCGATCGCGGGGCGCGCTCATGTGATGGAAGCGGTGCGCCGCCACGCCGCGCGCGGCGGTCTGGTGCTCGGCATTTGCAATGGCTTTCAGATTCTCTGCGAAAGCGGCCTGCTGCCAGGCGTTCTAATGCGTAATCGAGATTTGCGCTTCATTTGCAAGCGCCAGCATTTGCGGGTCGAGCGCAACGACACCGCCTTTACCCGCGCTTACGCACTCCATCAGGCGATCGACGTCGCCATCGCTCACGGCGAAGGCAATTACGAAGCCCATGAGGAAACGATCCAGCGGCTCGAAGATGAAGGACGGGTCGCGTTTCGCTATTGCGATGCATCTGGTCGCGTCGGTGACGACGTCAACCCGAACGGATCAACCCATCACATCGCCGGAATTTATTCAGAGACATTCAATGTGCTCGGCATGATGCCCCATCCGGAAAACCTGATCGATCCCTTGGTGGGCGGCATAGATGGGCGCGGATTGTTCGAAAGCCTGATTCACGCCGCCTGATCAGCAGAGGCGATCACCCGACGCGCCATTGCGCGCCGGGTGAAAATGGTTTGAAAAAGACTCAGTAACGACACTTCGAGCCCAGTTGCGGGGCGTCGGAGGCATCGGCAAAACCGCCAAGAATCGCGCCGCCTAATCGGCTTTCACACGCGCCGGACGCGCGACTGGCCGATCCGTCGTTGACGCCGGTATATCCATAGACGGTTTCCCCGCCGCGCCAGGCGGCCTGGCTGAATTGCATGGGATCAGCAGCAGCAGAACCGGATGCAAATACGCTCGCGCCTATCGACAAAGCAAGAGCGGCGGCGGCGGCGATAACTTGCTTGCTGGTCATAATGAAACCCTCGTCTCGTCCAGCTTTTTGCCAGACCGCCGTTGCGGATGCGACGACTTGTGCAAGGGTTTACGATCGCCCGCGAAAATAGTTTCGCGTGATAACGAGCGATGAAGCGGCGGATTTGGAAAAACTCAAACGAAAGAAGCCCGGCCTTGCGACCGGGCTTCTTCAATTGCCCATTGATCTGGGCAAATCGATCAGTACTTGGCGACGACCGGAGCCGCGCTCGAGCCGCCGAAGCGATAGCCGATGCCGCCGCCGATCAGCCAGGTATTGGCGTTGACATGCACTTGATTCAGGCCGCCAGGAATGGCCAAGTTGCCGTCGGTGTTCAGGATCAGATACTTGGCGTCGAGGTTCAACACCCAGTGCTTGGTCAGATAATAATCCGCGCCAGCGTTCAGAGCCAGACCGGCGGCCGGATGAAGGTTGACGAGATTGCTATTACCCAACGTAGCGCCGAAAGGCGACTTCGTCTCGAGGAACCAGGTGTAGTTGGCGCCGACGCCGAGGTAGGGGTCGAACTGGCCAAGCGCGAAGTGATACTGTAGCGTCGCAGTCGGCGGCAGCAGGGTGGTGTTGGCCCAGTCGTTATAGACGCCGGCTGCGTTGGTATTCGTCAGTCGGGTATGGGCAATGCCGGCGATCACGTTGACGGCCCAATGCTTGGTCAGAAAATAGGTGAAATCGACTTCCGGGACGACGTTATCCTGGAGCCTGGCGCCATAGAGATTGCCGCCAAGGAGGGTCGAGCCGGACGCGTTCGGCAGAACGCCGAGAGCGCTGACGCGGATCATGAAGGGATCGAACGAATCATCCACGGGCGCGAAGACGGGCGCGCTCTTGGTCGAGGGGAGATCGGCAGCGAACGCCGGAGCGGCGACCGTGCTGAGAAGAGCGGCGGCGAAAGCGCCACAGACGAGCTTTTTCATGTTAGCCTTCCAAATTTCAAGAAGCCATTTGCCTCGGATCGCCAAAAAACCGGCGTCTTTGGCTCGGCGACCAATGTGCGGCGTTATAGCTCAAATCGAATTGATCTCGATCAAGCAAATACGGCTTGACAGAGGGTTTGAGCCCCGCGTTGTAAATTTACCACAGGTTTAAAAAGCGGTTTGTAAACCGCTGATGTGCGCCGAGAAGGCGAATTCTTGCCAATTCGCGCGCGACGTTCTAATCGAATTCTGCAGGCTTGCTCCCGGCGCGCGTCGCCGCCCCCATCAACAAGGCCGAACTCCTTGACCGCTCAGACGCTTCATTCCGAACCGGCTGTTACGCCGGACCTCGTCGCCCAGCACGGCCTGAAGCCGGATGAATATCGCCGCATCCTGGATTTGATCGGACGCGAGCCGAGTTTCACCGAACTCGGCATATTCTCGGCGATGTGGAACGAGCATTGTTCCTATAAATCCTCGCGACTGCATCTGAAGAAGCTCCCGACCAAGGCGCCCTGGGTGATCCAGGGTCCGGGCGAAAACGCGGGCGTCATCGATATCGGCGACGGCCAGGCCTGCGTCTTCAAGATGGAGAGTCACAACCACCCGTCTTATATTGAGCCCTATCAAGGCGCGACGACCGGCGTCGGCGGCATCCTCCGCGACGTATTCACCATGGGCGCCCGGCCGATCGCCTGCCTCAATCTCCTGCGCTTCGGTTCGGTGGATCATCCCCGTACGCGCCATCTCGTATCCGGCGTCGTCGCCGGCATTGGAGGCTATGGCAACAGCTTCGGGGTGCCGACCGTCGGCGGCTCGACGGCCTTCCACTCCAGCTATGACGGCAATATCCTGGTCAACGCCATGGCGGTGGGCCTGGCCAGAACCAACGAGATCTTTTACGCCGCCGCGACCGGAATCGGGCGACCCATCGTCTATCTCGGCTCGAAGACCGGCCGCGACGGCATTCACGGCGCCACCATGGCCTCGGCCGAATTCGATGCCGACAGCGACGAAAAGCGCCCCACGGTTCAGGTCGGCGACCCCTTTTCGGAAAAATTGCTGCTCGAAGCCTGCCTGGAAATCATGGCCAGGGGCTGCGTGGTCGCCATCCAGGACATGGGCGCCGCAGGCCTGACGTCCTCGGCCGTTGAAATGGGCGCCAAGGGCAATCTGGGCGTCGAGCTCGACCTCGACAAGGTTCCCTGCCGCGAAACGGGCATGAGCGCCTACGAAATGATGCTCTCGGAAAGCCAGGAGCGCATGCTCATGGTGCTTCACCCCGAAAAGGAAGGGGAAGCGGAAGCTATTTTCCGGAAATGGGGCCTGGATTTCGCGGTGATCGGCAAGACCACCGACACGCTCCGCTTCGTGGTGAAACACGGTGGTGAAGTGAAGGTCGACCTGCCGATCAAGGAGTTGGGCGACGAGGCGCCTCTTTATGACCGGCCGCACGTCCCGACGCCAAAGCCGGAAAAGCTCGATGCTGCGACGCTTGAAACCCCGCTTACCGTCGACGCGGCGCTGAAAAAGCTCGTGGCCTGTCCCGACCTCGCATCAAAACGCTGGGTCTGGGAGCAATATGACCATCTCATCCTCGGCAATAGTGTGCAGACGCCGGGCGGCGACGCGGCAGTCGTGCGAATCGGGGACGGTCAGAAAGGGCTAGCCTTAACCACGGACGTGACGCCTCGCTATTGTTTCGCGGATCCCGTCGAAGGCGGCAAGCAAGCAGTGGCGGAAGCCTGGCGCAATCTCACTGCTGTCGGCGCCCAGCCTCTCGCGCTCACCGACAATCTCAATTTCGGCAATCCGGAAAAGCCGGAAATCATGGGACAGTTGGTCGGCTGCCTCGAAGGCATTGGCCAAGCCTGCCGCGCGCTCGATTTTCCGATCGTTTCGGGGAATGTCTCGCTTTACAACGAGACCCAGGGCAAGGGCATCCTGCCCACGCCCGCGATTGGCGGAGTCGGGCTTGTACAGGATGTGACGAAAAGCGTCGGGCTGGCCTTTCGATCGGCCGGCGAAAAAATTCTGCTCGTCGGAGAAACCGAAGGCTGGCTCGGCCAGTCGATCTACTTGCGTGAAATACTCGGCCGGGAGGAAGGCGCTCCCCCGCCCGTCGATCTGGCCAAGGAAAAAGCCAATGGCGATTTCGTGCGCGACCTGATCGCCCGGCAATTGGTCAGCGCCGCGCATGATCTTTCCGACGGCGGCCTCGCCGTCTCGCTGGCGGAAATGGCTATGGCGAGGGGAATCGGCGCAACCATCGCCGCGCCCGGGGCTGACACTGCGGCGACATGGTTTGGCGAGGATCAAGGCCGATATCTGCTCGTCGCCTCTGCGGAAAAAGCCGATGAAGTTTGCGCGCTTGCAAGTCGCGCGGACGTCAATGTCCGCATTCTCGGCGAGACGGGGGGCAACACCCTGCGCCTGAGCGCCGCTCAGCCAATATTGGTGCGCGAATTGCTTGACGCCCATGAAAACTGGATGCCGACCTATATGGCAGGCGGCGCAAAGTCCGCATAAGTTGTCTGGAGGGCCGACCCTCCGAATTTTTGAGGTATTCCTGATGCCGATGCAAGCCAGCGAAATCGAGAGCATGATCAAGGCCGCCCTGCCGGACGCCGAGGTTTTCATTACCGATCTGGCCGGCGATGGCGACCACTACCGCGCCCAGGTCATTTCCGAAAAGTTCCGGGGAATGAGCCGGGTGCGGCAGCACCAGCTCGTCTATGCGGCGCTCGGCGGAAACGTCGGCGGCGCGCTGCATGCGCTGGCGCTCGAGACTGCGCCGCCGGAAACGGCTTGAACCGGAACGCAACGCGACTTACCTGTAGTCCATCGCGGAGCCTTGACCTCCGTTTGAAAGGAACATTCCATGTCAGAGACGCAGACTTCCAGCGCAATAGATCGCATCAAGCAGGACCTGGCCTCCAACGATGTCGTGCTGTTCATGAAGGGCACGCCGAATTTCCCGCAATGCGGCTTTTCCGGCCAGGTGGCGAAGATTCTCGCCCATCTGGAGACGCCCTATAAAGGCGTGAACGTTCTCGAAGACACGGAAATTCGCGAAGGCGTGAAACAATTCGCCAATTGGCCGACCATTCCGCAGCTTTATGTCAAAGGGGAATTCGTCGGCGGTTGCGACATCGTGCGCGAAATGTTCCAATCGGGCGAGTTGATCGACCACCTCAAGGCCGCTGGCGTTCCGGTCAAAGACCCGCGACAAGCCTGATCTAGTTCTGGGCCGCCGCCTTGACCATGGCCAGGGCGTCGGCGCCGTCCCACTTCGCGGGCCCGGCAATCACGCCGATTTCGCAGCCATCGGGGCCGATCAGGAAACTGGTCGGCAAACCGACGACCTTGCCGCCCTGTTGCAGGGTCTGGAAGGTCTTCGCAGACGAATCCGCGTAGAACGGCAGGTTTTTGACGCCTATTTCGTGCAGGAACGCCTTGGGCCGCTCCAGCCGCGTTGTATCTATGTTAACAGCGACGACAGAGAACGCGTCATTGCCGGCCAAGCCCTGCAAGTGATCAAGCGCCGGCATTTCTTCACGGCAAGGGACGCACCAAGTCGCCCACAGGTTGAGAAGCACCGTTCGCCCCTTGAAGGACGAAAGATCGACCGGTCCGCTGACGCCCGCAAAATTCAGGGAGGGCATGGCTTTTGGCGCAGCGTCGATAGCGAAGGCGGCGATGTCGCCCTTGGCCAGCGGCGCAATTTTCCGAGCCAGCGAGGTCGAAGCCGCGCAATCGCCGGCTGAAGCCAATGCAGCTTCCTTGCTCCCGCCCCCTTTCATCCCGTATAGGACAAACCACAACGCCGCCGCGATAATGATGGCGGCGAAAATGACGGGCGGCAGGATGAGCCGGCGAGCGATGGCGCGCATCTTCGCGGGATCGACGGGCGGCAGCGTTTCTTGCTCGTCATTCATCTTGTTTGGACCTCGGCTCGCGGAGCAGGAATGAGCAATCAAATGTGGGGCGGCCGCTTCGCCAGCGGCCCCGACGCGATCATGGAGGAAATCAACGCCTCCATCGGCTTCGATTATCGCCTGGCGAAACAGGACATTGCCGGCTCCAAGGCCCATGTCGCCATGCTGGCGCAAGCTGGGATCGTCAGTCAAGCCGACGCCGACGCCATTTCCAAGGGTCTAGACGAGGTCGCAAGCGAAATCGAGAACGGAAAGTTCCAGTTTTCGCGCGCGCTTGAAGACATTCACATGAATGTGGAATCACGTCTGGCCGAATTGATCGGGCCGACAGCGGGTCGCCTGCATACCGCCCGCTCGCGCAATGATCAGGTCGCGCTCGACTTCAAGCTCTGGGTGCGCGACGCCATCGACGAAATCGACGCCCAGATGGCCGACCTGCAAAAGGCGCTGGTCGAAAAGGCCTCGGCTTATGCCGACGCCGTCATGCCCGGCTTCACTCATCTGCAATCCGCCCAACCCGTGACGTTTGGCCACCATCTTCTTGCCTATGTCGAGATGCTATTTCGCGATCGCGGCCGTTTTCGCGACGCGCGCGCGCGGTTGAACGAATGTCCGCTTGGCGCCGCCGCGCTGGCCGGCACCTCCTTTCCGATCGACCGAAACGCCACGGCCAAGGCGCTGGGCTTCATCAGGCCGACCGCCAATTCGCTCGACAGCGTCTCGGACCGCGATTTCGTTCTGGAAACCCTGTCGGCCGCTGCGATCGCCGCGACCCATCTTTCGCGCTTCGCCGAAGAAATTGTTCTTTGGACGACCCCTCAATTCGGCTTTATCGCCTTGTCGGACAAATTCACCACCGGCTCGTCGATCATGCCGCAAAAGCGCAATCCCGACGCGGCGGAACTGGTGCGCGGCAAATCAGGCCGCATCATCGGCGATCTCGCCGGCCTCCTGATCGTGATGAAGGGCTTGCCGCTCGCCTATTCCAAGGACATGCAGGAAGACAAGGAAGGCTGCTTCGATTCGCTGCATTCCCTTTCCCTTTGCATCGCCGCCATCGCCGGCATGGCGCGCGACATGACGCCCCAGGTGGAGAAAATGAAGGCCGCGGCGGGCTCGGGCTTTGCGACCGCCACGGATCTTGCGGACTGGCTGGTCCGCACGCTTGGGATGCCCTTCCGCAACGCGCATCACGTCACCGGCAGGATCGTCGCCCTGGCCGCCGAAGCTGGTCTCGAACTCGAACAAATGACTCTCGAACAGTTTCGATCGGTCGAGCCCGCGATCACGGCCGAAGTCTTCCAGGTGCTCGGAGTTGAGAATTCAGTTCGCAGCCGCGTCAGCTTTGGCGGCGCCGCTCCGGAAAATGTCCGCAGGCAGGCAAAGTCCTGGGCGCACCGCCTTGCGGCGGAGAATCGGGAATGAGAGGCGAGAAAATTTTGCCTGGCTCGACGCGTTCCATCCCGCGATCCGCTATAGTCACGCCGAACATGCTAGCCGGGGAGTCGAGGCTTTTGATCCGTAATCCTATCCTCAAAAAGGCCTTGATCGCGGCGGCTCTCACGAGCTTCGTGCTTTTGCCGGGTTGCGGCCGGAAAGGTTTGCCTGTGCCGCTCGACTCCGAAGTCGCTGCGAAGGCCGACGCTGCTAAAGAATTGCCGGCGACGCAAATCGACCCGACGGCCAATTCGCAAAAAACCCTTCCAAAGGGACGCGACGATAATTCGCTCAAGGCCGGAGCGCCAAAGGGCCAGACTCCCTTCGATTTCCTGCTTTAAGGCGCGGCATGCATCATTTTCACTATGACAACGGCGTGCTGCATGCCGAAAAAGTCGCTTTGCCAGAATTGGCGCAGAGCGTCGATACGCCGTTTTATTGTTACAGCGCCGCTACCATTCGCCGCCACTACACGGTGTTCGCGCAAGCCTTGAGCGATCTGAACGCCACGATATGCTACGCGATGAAGGCCAATTCCAATCAAGCGGTGCTGACCCTTCTCGCCGGGTTGGGCGCCGGCATGGATGTGGTTTCTGAGGGCGAATTGCGCCGCGCCAAGGCCGCCGGCGTTCCAGGCGCGCGCATCACGTTCTCGGGCGTCGGCAAGACCGACCGCGAGATCGCATTGGCCCTTGATCACGACATCTTCTGCTTCAATGCGGAATCCGAGCCCGAGCTCGAGCGGATATCTCAGATCGCCGTCTCGCGCGGGCAGACGGCGACCGTTTCCGTGCGCGTCAACCCTGACGTGGACGCAAAAACGCATGCCAAAATTTCGACGGGCAAATCAGAGAACAAGTTCGGCGTCCCGATTTCCATAGCGCGGAACGTCTATGCCTGGGCGGCAAAACTGCCGGGCCTAAGGATCAGCGGCGTCGACATGCACATCGGGTCGCAAATCACCAATCTCGCGCCTTTCGACAACGCCTTCGCCATCCTGGCGGATTTTGTGCGCCAGTTGCGCGCCGACGGCCACGCCATCTCCCATCTCGATCTTGGCGGCGGCCTCGGCATCCCCTATTCCGAGCGCGAGAGCCCCGAAAGCTATCGGCCCGAACTCTATGCCGAAATCGTCCGCCGCCACGTCAAGCCCTTGGACGCGCGGCTGTTGTTTGAACCGGGACGGTTGATCGTCGGCAACGCCGGCGTCCTGGTCACGCGCGTCATCTATGTCAAAAAGGGGGCCAACAAGAATTTTATCATTGTCGATGCGGCGATGAACGATCTCGTCCGTCCGACGCTTTATGAAGCGCATCACGATATTTTTCCGGTCGTCGCGCCCGACGAGGGAACGCCGGTCGTCAGGGCCGACATCGTCGGTCCCGTCTGCGAAACCGGCGATTACCTCGCCCTGAGCCGCGAAATGGCCGAACCGCGCCCCGGCGACCTGCTTGCGGTCATGTCATCAGGAGCTTACGGCGCCGTCCAGGCGGGGACATATAATTCGCGCCTTCTCGTACCCGAGGTTCTCGTCGAAGATGACAAGCACGCGATCATCCGGCCACGTGGCGATTATGACGCCCTGATCGGACTCGACAAAATTCCGACTTGGTTGACATGAACCAATGTCGTGGCGCCAAATTATTGTTTGGAAACGGAGGCGCCGAAGGTGAAGCAAGACTGGTCGGGCGGGCTTTGCAAGTTTTTCTCCGCAGCGGCGAAACCCCGCTTGCGCCGTCTGGTCTTGTTTGCCCGCATTGCCTTGCTGGTCGAGCGACTGGCCCGCGCCCTGGCGCCGGCCGTCGTCGTCACTGGCCTGTTCATTGCTCTGAGCTGGACAGGCATTTGGCTCGGCGCTTCTGCATTCAGCCGCCTGGCGGGGGCAGCGTTTTTTCTTTGCCTGCTCGTCGCCGCCCTCACGCGATTGCGCCGATTTTCCTTCCCAAGCGCAGAAGAAGCGCGAGTGGCCCTCGACGCGCATAGCGCCGATGCGCCGGCAGCAACACTCGCTGACGCCTTGGCAAATGGAGGCGATCCGCAAACGCGGCAGCTCTGGGGACTCCACTTGCGCCGCGCCGAAAAAACCGCGGCTGATCTGCGCCACGTCCGCCCGGCGCCGCGTCTCTGGCGGGCGGATCGACATGCCGTGGGAGCCTTGGCTGTCCTCGCGCTCTGCGCCGGCGCCTTGCTTGCCGGGCCGGAAAAATACGCACGGATCGCCGCCGCCTTCGACTGGCGCAGGAGCGTCAGTGAAGGCGGGTCTTCCCGTATCGACGCCTGGATTGATCCGCCAGCCTATACGGGCAAACCGCCTATCGTCTTGCCATTGAACAATTCCGGCGAAAAATTGCCGACAATGACCGCGCCTGTTGGCTCGACCATTGTCGTGAGGGCTTCGGACGCCGACTTGCGCATCGTCGACCAAGGCGGCGTTGAACCGTCGCCGGCCGCCGGAGTCGCGCCGCCGGCCGGCGAGCGCCGTTTCGTGCTCCGCGGCGACGGAACGCTCAAGCTTATGCGTGGCGCTTCCCAGCTTGCTCTTTTTTCCTTGCACGGCGTGCCCGACGCTCCGCCGACAATCACGCCGCTCGGCACGCCCGAGACCAACTTGCACGGCTCCTTCGTCATCGGTTATCGCATTGACGATGATTACGGCGCGCGAGACGCGCATGTCAGTGCGAGGCCTGCCCTTGGCGGCCCCCCTCCGGAAGGCCACGCCCTGGTCCCGCCCCCGAACGCGCCGCTTGAACTTCCGGCCGCGCCAGGCGGACTCGGGGAAGGTCACAGCACGATCGATTGGACCGACAGTCCCTACGCCGGCGCCCGGGTCGATCTTGAGTTGCGCGTGCGCGACGAGGGAGGGAACGAGGGGCAATCCGTACTGCAAGACTTTGCGCTGCCTAAGAAACAGTTCAACAATCCCCTCGCCCGCGCCCTCGCAGAGCAAAGACGGCTGCTTGCGCTCGACTCCGGGCAAAAAGACAAGGTTTTGTCAGCGGTCGACGCCTTGATGGTCGCGCCAGAGCTTTTCACGCCCAATCTTGGCGTCTACCTCGGCCTGCGATTCGCCCATACGTCGTTACGCCGCGCTCGCAACGACTCAGACCTTGTCGCCGCAACGGATTTCCTTTGGAATATGGCCTTGCGTATTGAGGAAGGCGACGCGCCGCAAGCGGAACGCGACCTGCGCGCCGCGCAAAAGGCCCTGCGGGAAGCGCTGAACCGGAACGCCTCGCCGGAAGAAATAGCCCGTCTGACCAAACAATTACAAAAGGCCATGGACGCATTTCTCGCCGAAATGAGGAAAAATGCGGCCAAAAAGGCCTTGTCTAATGAAAGCGAAACCGGCGAGGGCCGCACGATCACGCCCAAGGACCTGAAGTCCATGCTCGATCAATTGACCGAGGCGGCCAAGGAGGGCGACAAGAACGCGGCGCTGGATTTGCTCGACCAGATGCAAAATATGCTCGAAAATCTTCGCTCGGCAAAAAAAGCAGGAGCCGGACAGGCGGCGCAAGATCGACGGAATTTGCGCGACATCGATAAAATGATGCGCGAACAGCAAAAGCTACGCGACGACACTTACGCGCGCCAGCGCGGCGAACCGACGGAGTCCGAGACTGCGCCCGAAGCGCTTCCTGGCGACAAAAAGCGCGGAGGGGGTAAAGAACAGCCGAAGACCGGCTCGGAAAAACCAGGCGCCAGGGGACAGGAGCAAGGGTCGCCCGACACGCCGTCGCAGGAAGCGCTCGACGAACGGCAGCAGCAATTGCGCGATCAACTCGAGGCTTTGCAAAAGAGAACCGAACGTTCGGGAGCGCCCGCGCCAAAAGGCTTGAATGACGCGGACGAAGCCATGGGACAGGCCGAGAACGCCTTGAAAAAAGGGGATGCGTCCGCAGCTCTCGACGCGCAGGGGCGCGCCCTGGAGGGTCTGCGCAAGGGCGCGGGCGAGATGTCCGCGCAAGCGAGGCAGGGCGAAGGGGCGCCTGGCGAGGATGAGGGGCAGTCTGAACAAAAGGAAGGGAAGATGGGCGGGCAGAATGGTGAGGGGTCGATTTTTGGTCGCCCCAACGGACAAAACAATGCCGGGGCTACCGCCGCGCACAAAGCGCGGAAGGTGCTCGAGGAACTTCGCCGGCGCCTTTCCGACCCAAATCGCGCCCGTGATGAGCTCGATTATCTCGAACGGTTGATCAAACCAGATTGACGTTGCGGAAACAGGACTGAACAATGGGTAATATGGGCAATTATCTTCTCCTTGCGATGCTGTTAGCGGTTACGCTTGCGCTGTTCTTGGGCTTGGCTAACATGCTGCGAGGCGGTAGCCCGAACCTGTCCCAAAAACTCATGCGCTGGCGTGTGGGCCTACAATTTGGGGCCATTTTGATCATCATCGGCATGCTTTTTCTGCGCAAATGAATTGAAATTCGGGCGACGTTTCAACCATGGTCAAGCTGAACAAAATTTACACACGGACCGGAGACGACGGCTCGACAGGACTTGCCAATGGAGAAAGGCGCTCGAAATGCGACCCGCGGGTCGAAGCCTATGGCGACATTGACGAGACGAATTCTGCGATCGGTCTTGCGCGGCTTTCCACCGCCGCCAGTCCCGATCTCGACGCCATGCTGGCGCGCATACAGAATGACCTGTTCGACTTGGGCGCCGATCTTGCCACGCCGCCGTCGGACAAGCCTTTGGGCTATGAGCCTTTGCGCATCGTCGCAACCCAGGTCGCGCGGCTCGAAGACGAAATCGACGCGCTCAATGCGCGACTGACTCCCTTAAAATCCTTTGTTCTTCCCGGCGGCTCCCCGGCCGCCGCCGCATTGCATCTCGCCCGCGCGATTTCTCGCCGCGCGGAGAGGCGCATGGTCGCGCTGGTTGCCGACGGCGAAACGGTTTCCGCGCCGGCGCTTCAATTCGTCAACCGCCTGTCGGATTTCCTTTTCGTCGCCGCCCGAATCG
Source organism: uncultured Alphaproteobacteria bacterium (assembly GCA_963710275.1). Lineage (GTDB taxonomy): Bacteria > Pseudomonadota > Alphaproteobacteria > Rhizobiales > Beijerinckiaceae > Rhodoblastus. The sequence goes on from CAVPZS010000005.1 coordinate 408,015, forward strand.
CCAATGACGACGGCTCGGCCGATATTTTGTGGCGCCCCGGGCACAATCGGTGAAGGCTCCGCTTCGTCTTCGGCTATTTGACGCGCCGCGTCGCGGCTTTATCTCGCCTCAAGGCGGCGTTGACTCGCCAGAGCGCCGCGATTACCAGATAATTCCCGGCATTTCAGCTCCCATTGGAGGTCGAAGCAGATGAAGATTCTCGTGCCCGTGAAACGGGTCGTTGATTACAACGTCAAGATCAGGGTGAAGACGGACGGGTCGGGCGTCGAGCTGGCCAATGTCAAGATGTCGATGAATCCGTTCGACGAAATTGCCGTCGAAGAGGCGCTTCGGCTTAGGGAAGCGGGCAAGGCGACGGAGGTGATCGTCGTTTCGATCGGTCCCCAGCAAGCGACCGAGACCCTGCGCACCGGCCTCGCCATGGGCGCCGACCGCGGCGTGCTAGTGAAGGTCGACGCCGCTGTCGAACCGCTGGCCGTGGCCAAAATCCTCAAGGCCGTGGCGCTGGAAGAGCAGCCGGGCCTGATCATTCTCGGCAAGCAGGCGATCGACGACGATTCCAACCAGACCGGCCAGATGCTCGCCGCCCTGCTCGGCTGGGGACAGGGCACGTTCGCCTCGAAAGTCGAGATCGCCGACGGCGCTGTCGACGTGACCCGGGAGGTCGACGGCGGATTACAGACAGTGACGCTGAAATTGCCGGCTGTCGTGACGACTGATCTGCGCCTCAACGAGCCGCGCTACGCTTCGCTGCCCAATATCATGAAGGCTAAGAAGAAGCCGATCGCCGAGAAGACGCCGGCTGATTACGGCGTCGACGTCGCGCCGCGCCTGAAGGTGCTGAAGACGACCGAGCCGTCGAGCCGCAAGGCCGGAGTGAAGGTAGGGTCCGTGGCCGAACTCGTCGGCAAGCTCAAGAATGAAGCCGGGGTGCTCTGATGACGACTCTTCTTCTCGCCGAAGTCCACAACGGCCACCTCAACGACGCCACCGCCAAGGCGCTGACCGCCGCATCCGCCCTTGGCGCGCCGGTCCACATTCTCGTCGCCGGCGCCGGCGACGAGGCTGCGCAGGCCGCAGCCAAGCTGGCGGGCGTGGAAAAAGTGCTGACGGTCTCGAATGACGCCCTGGTCCATGGCGTCGCCGAACCCCTGGCGGAGCTGATCGTCTCTCTGGCGCCGGGTTATGACGCGATCCTGGCGCCGGCCACCTCGACCGGCAAGAACGTGTTGCCGCGCGTCGCGGCATTGCTCGATGTTGCGCAGATTTCGGAAATCTCCAAGGTCGTCTCGCCCGACACCTTCGAGCGTCCGATCTATGCCGGCAACGCCATCCAGACGGTGCAAGCGACGGACGCCAAGAAGGTGATCACCGTGCGCACCTCCACTTTCGCTGCGACCGGCGAAGGCGGCTCGGCCTCGATCGAGGCGATCGCGGCGCCCGCAGACTCAAGCCTTTCGAACTTCAAGAGCGAATCGCTGGCGAAATCCGACCGCCCCGAGCTGACCTCGGCGAAGATCATCATCTCCGGCGGCCGGGCGATGCAGAACGCGGAAAACTTCAAGACCTACATCGAGCCGGTGGCTGACAAGCTTGGCGCGGCCATGGGGGCGTCGCGCGCGGCGGTAGACGCCGGCTATGCGCCGAATGACTGGCAGGTCGGCCAGACAGGCAAGGTCGTGGCGCCGGAGCTCTACATCGCCGTAGGCATATCCGGCGCGATCCAGCATCTGGCCGGCATGAAGGATTCCAAGGTCATCGTCGCCATCAACAAGGATGAGGAGGCCCCGATCTTCCAGGTCGCGGATTACGGTCTCGTCGCTGATCTCTATGCCGCGCTGCCTGAGCTCAATCTCGAACTCGGCAAAATCGGTCGTTAGACTTAATGCGTCGGTGGCGATTGTGACTTATGATCGCCGCCGTTTCCAAGAACCGTTTGGGAATTGGTCATGACCTTTGAGATTCGTAAGATCGGCGTCATCGGCGCAGGCCAGATGGGCAGTGGCATTGCGCAAGTGAGCGCGGTCGCCGGTTTCGACGTCGTCCTGAACGATCTGGCCCAAGAACGAATCAGTGCGGCAATCGCCAAAATCGACGCCAATCTTGCTCGGCTGGTCGAGCGGGACGCGATGACCTCCGCGGACAAAAATGCCGCGATGGCGCGGATCAAGGCCGGGCCTGATTTTCAAGCCTTGGCCGACGCCGATCTCGTCATGGAGGCCGCAGCCGAAAACGAGGACGTCAAGCGCAAGATTTTCAGCAGTCTCTGCCCATATCTGAAGAGCGACGCGATCGTCGCCACGAATACGTCGTCCATTTCGATTACACGGCTGGCGTCGATCACCGACCGTCCCGGCCGCTTCATCGGCATACATTTCATGAATCCCGTACCGCGCATGCAGCTGGTCGAATTGATACGCGGCATAGCCACTGATGACGAAACTTTTCGGGCTGCGCGCTCCTATATCGAAAACCTGCATAAAACAGTTACGGTTTCCGAAGATTTTCCCGCCTTCATAGTCAACCGCATCCTGCTGCCGATGATCAATGAGGCAATTTATACCCTTTACGAAGGCGTCGGTTCAGTTGATGCGATCGACACCGCCATGCGGCTTGGCGCCAATCATCCGATGGGGCCGCTGCAACTTGCTGACTTTATCGGCCTGGATACGTGTCTTTCTGTCATGCAGGTTCTCCATGAGGGTTTGGCTGATTCGAAATATCGCCCCTGTCCGCTGTTGGTGAAATACGTCGAAGCCGGTTGGCTCGGCCGGAAGACCCAGCGCGGCTTTTACGATTATCGTAGCGGCGCGCCCGTCCCGACGCGATAATTCGCCGCACCGTCAAGAATTCGACCGCGACGCCTTCACAAAGACGTCATTGCCCCTATACAGTATGGGTATCCGAGATTCGTCCCGTAGAGGGAGCGATTTGGACGGAGCGGCCCATGACTGATCATGTCACGCCGAAATTTAAGCTGGAGCTTCGCCCGGCTATCCTTTTTTTGCCTTTGAAGCTGGACCCCGGCGCGCAAAGATCCAGGTCCGGAGGCGCGGCATGAGGGCCGCGTCGTCTCTGCATCGGCGCAACCAGGCGTGCTATGTGGAAACGACGGACACGAAAACTGTGTCCAAAAAGTTTTTGCTTTCCAAATCAGATGGTCGTTCTAGCAATTCTTCTCGGCGGAGGGCGTCATGAACGCTCACGTCGCCAATCTGCGCACGCTTGTATTGAATGCAGATATGCAACCCGTCAGCTGGGCCCCGTTGTCGATCTGGAGCTGGCAGGACGCCCTGGTGGCCTTGCTCAAGGGCCGCGTCTATCCGGTGGCGACATATGACGATGTGGTTGTCCGTTCGGCCAACCGGTCCTTCGAGGTCCCGTCGGTTGTCGCGCTCAAGGCATACCACCGTCGCAAGACGATCGCGTTCACTCGCTATCACGTTTTTCTCCGCGATGAGTTCACTTGCCAATATTGCGGTCAAAAGGCCTTGGCCAAGGATTTGACATTCGATCACGTGACGCCGCGTTCGAAAGGCGGGCAAACTGTATGGTCGAATATCGTCGCCTGCTGCCAGCGCGACAACCTTCTCAAAGCCGACATGACGCCGAAACAAGCGGGATTGAAATTGCGTCGCCAGCCTTTTGAGCCCTCACCCTATCAGCTCGACATGATCGCCCGCCGGCTTCCTCAGGCCAATAGCGAGTTGCATAAGACCTGGAACGATTTCCTCTACTGGGATTCGGAACTGGAGCGCTGAAGCGACGTTGGAAATTGCCGATCGGGCGCCTGGCCTTGCGCTAAATTAGCGGTCCAGGTCAGAATAGCGTTCAATGCGGATTGACAGCGGCGCGCCGCACGAATAACCCCACCGTCCTGTAAGCATTATGACCGTCCTGGCCCTTGCCGGCGGACGACGACAGGGGATGAGCGAAATTGGCCAAACCGGAACTCGGCAGCAAGCGCCAGTGCCAGAATTGCGGCGCGAAATTTTTCGATCTGAATAAGGATCCGATCCTGTGTCCCAAGTGCGGGGCGACCTTTCAACCACCCGCTTTGTCGCGCGCGGCCGCGCGTGCGGCCGCGGCGGATGATGAAGAAACCGAATTGCCGGAAGCCGGCGCCGAACTGGTGTCGCTTGAAGACGCCGAAGCGACCGATGAAAAGGTCGCAGCCGTCGCGGACGATGATGTTGACCTGGGCGATGACGCCGCCGACGACACTTTCCTCGAAGAAGAGGAAGAAGATAACGACGACGTATCGACATTGATCGACGGCGATATCGAGACCGACGAGGAAGCCTGAACATCCTTGCGAAAAGTTTGCGCCCGCTCCGTCGCATCCGGAGCGGGCGCTTTTTTCTGGATTATTCAGCACAGAAAAAAGAAAATTGAGGGCGTGTAAGTTAGCTGCGGCGGATGAAATAAATTTTGCAAAGCGCAAATTTTTCCCGCGTCGAGCATCAAGGGGCTTGTCGCATCGCCGCCTTGCCGCTATACACCCGCCCACTGCCTCGCCGTAACGCGGTCGGCCTGCCCAAAGGCCGGAGGTTGATAAAATGTGGGGCCATAGCTCAGTTGGGAGAGCGCTTCAATGGCATTGAAGAGGTCGTCGGTTCGATTCCGTCTGGCTCCACCAAACCACTCCTGATGCGCGCGGCTTGACGAGAAAAGAGCGAACGCGGTTCGCCGCGGAGCATTTTACGCACAGCGCCTGAAGCGACGATCTCGCCCTTGTTGACGAAAAGCTCGTGGTTTCGCTCGATTTCGTCGAGATCGTAAAGATAATTGACCATGATAGTCGCTGATTCCCGCAAGCCCTTTGCCGATTTGTCTCCCAGCCAATTGATTCGCTCCAGCCGCGCGCCATTGCCGAGGTGAAAGCGGGCGACGGGATCAAGCGGCCGACCAGCGGCATTCTTGGCCTTCAGAAAATAATGGGCCGCCATCGGCTCCAGCGCACGACGCAGGCTCTCCGCCTTTTCCGGCTGCATCGATCCAATCTGCCGTCTGCAACAATTCAAGACTAGCTGCTGGGATCCAACTTCGACCGCTAACTCCTTGGCGTTAGGTAGCCACTTCATAAAACCGGGTACGGGTGAAAGCGTGACGAATTGGTCGAGTCGCGGCAATTCGCGTCGCAATTCCTCGACCACGCACTTGATCAGGAAATTGCCGAAGGACACGCCAGCCAAGGCCCTCCTGGCAATTGGATATCGAATAAAAAACCGCGGTGCGGGATTTTTCCGGTCGCTCTCCGGCGCACGATCCGGCGCCAGCAAGCGTTTGAACATTGTCCGGGATGGCGCCGGTGAGCGCTACTTCCACGAAGATCAGGGGCTCGTCGATGAGCGCCGGATGGAAAAAGGCGTAGCACCGACGATCCTGCGGATCGATGCGGCGGCGCAAATCGTCCCAGTCGCGTATTTGATGGACAGCTTCATAACGGATGATTTTTTCAAGAATATTGGCGGGCGTTCCCCAGTCGATATGGCGCAACACAAGAAAGCCGGGATTGAACCAGGAAACAAACAAGTGCGTGAAGTCCGCATCGACAAGCGCGAAATCGGGATTGCCACGGAAAAGGTCCAGCAAGTCGGCGCGCATGGCGACGAGATCTCTCGCGCCGCCCGGCGCGCGGTTCATGCGCCGAAACAATTCCTGGCGGCGCGGTTCGGTGAGATAATGCAGATTGGAGGCGGCGGACATGTCGGGATTGCGGCTATAGGCGGAAACCGCCTGGGCGAGTAGGGCGCGATCCGGGCCGAAATCGCGCGCCAAGCTTTCGAAAAAATGCCGCCTTCCCTGCCTCGGGCAAGCGCGCATAGGCGTCCAGGGCTTCGCGGGCGATGACAGCGCCCGAAGCTTCGCCTCGCACCGATAGCAAGGCCTCGCATGAAGCCGTCACGTCCGACGCAGCAACCGGTAAATCGCTCGACGTCCAGTTCTTGCGATCGAGCAAATTGCGTCCACGTTCGGCGATGCTGGTCATGAGGTCGGAAAAGAAAGCATTGCTCATTGCGCGCTCGCTCCCTTCGTCAAAACCAAGAGGTTCGAGCGTAAAACCAGTTAAATTAAGGCGCGGCGCCGAGCCCTCGCCACAATCTTACCGGCTAAGCAGTATTTTCTGGCATTCGGGCGGCAGGGCCGCCATGGTCAACGGGCGGCCTTGGCTTGGCGTGAGGGTTGACACGCGGATGAAGGACGCCCGGCTTGAACCACCACGCCAGGGAAGCCGCGTCACAGCCCTCGCCCGGCGGAACCGGATCCTGCTCCTTGCAGGCGTCGCTGCCATCCGGACAGGCGATGCGAACGTGGAAATGGTAATTGTGCCCGTAATAGGGGCGCACCTTGTTCAGCCACGAGCGATCGCCTGTCGCATCGCGGCAGAGCGCCTTCTTGATCGCCGCATTGACGAAAATGCGCTCGACGCCGGGATCGCGGGCCGCTGCTCGTATGATGGCCAAGTGCCCAGGCGACCAGACCGAGCGATCTATGTCGAGGCCATCCGGTCTCACCATGTTCGTCGCCGACATCTCCTCGCGCTCTCGCCGCGACAATGACCGGTCCGGCATCGGCGTCAGCCAAATGTCGGCGTCGAGACCAATCTGGTGCGACGCGTGGCCCGTAATCATCGGGCCTCCACGCGGTTGCGACATATCGCCGACCAGGATTCCCGGCCAATTGGCTTCTTGCGGCGCCCGGCTCGAGAGGCGTTCAAGGAATTTCACGAGATTCGGGTGCCCCCAGTTGCGATCGCGCGAAATGCGCATCACCTGCCAGGTCTCGCCATTCACGGGCAAGGCCTGGGCTCCGGCCAGGCAACCGCGTGAATAGAAACCTATAGCCCGCGCCGCCAGGCTTGCCGGTTCATTGACTCGTCCGAACAGTTCCTTGGCCGGCGTCGCGGGATCATTGGGGTGGGCCAATGCCGGCAAAGGTTTTGGATCGACGGAGCCTCGTTCTTGCGCCAAGACGCCATTGCAATGGAGAAAAGTCAGGCCGATGAGGGCTAAAAAACTGAGTTTAACCATGTCAAAACGTTTTCCGAACTGCATTCCGTCAACCTTTATGACAATTTGCACTTTACTGCGATACAGGGAATTGGGATGCTGATTGTCGAGTTTATGGTCAGTTCGTCTGGAGCCAGACATGCGTAAGTTAGTTCAATTTATCATTGTTTGTATTGCCTTTTGCTCTGTGCCGCTGCTCGCACAAGCAAAAGTGCAGATCTCGATCGATCTGTCGTCACAGCGGATGGACGTCGCAGCCTCCAATGGAACATCCTATTCCTGGCCGATTTCCTCGGCGCGATCCGGTTATTAGCACGCCACGCGGCACATATTCGCCAACCAGCTTGCAAACGATGCACCATTCGAAAAAATACCATAATTCGCCGATGCCGCATTCGATTTTCTTTGCCGGCGGCTACGCCATTCACGGCACCTACGCAGTCGGCGCACTGGGCCGCCCCGCTTCGCACGGCTGCGTCCGCATTTCGCCGGCGAACGCGGCAACGCTTTTTTCCCTGGTGCGCGCCGAGGGCGCAACCATTTCGATCTCCGGTTCGCCGCCGCCGAGCCGGCCCTTCGCCAGTGAGCGCCACCATCACCATAACCACCACCATTATGCTGCACTCCACCACCATCACCACAGAGTTTCTTACCTTTCCTATGCGCCCAGTCATCACCACGGATATGTGGATCGCATTTTCGGAGAAGTGTTGAGGTAACGGGATTTATCTGATCCCGGCGCCGATGTCGTAACGCAGCTTGAGAGCTATGATCAGCAGATTAAGCGCCACAGTAACGGCATTGAACAAAATAATCGAGGCCGAGCCGATCATCAGGCCATAAAGCAGCCAAAGGCTGCACCCGAGCACAAATGTGATCTGCGTGATCAGGGAAATGGACTTGGCGTCGCGGCTGCGAATAATTTTGATGGCTTGCGGCGTCCAGCAAAGGGTCGTCAAGGTTCCTGCGGCAAAGCCGACGATTTCTGAACCGAGGTCCATGCGTCAATTCCCTCGCTGGACGAACCCACCGATCTTAAGCGCCGCCGAACAGGCGCGCCATGACTTTCGCCGTATAATCGACCATCGGCACTACGCGCGCATAATTGAGGCGCGTCGGGCCGATCACGCCGAGAACGCCGACGATGCGGCGCTGGGAATCATGGAAGGGCGCCGCCACCATTGATGAACCGGATAGCGAGAACAGCTTGTTTTCCGACCCGATGAATATGCGAACTCCTTCGCCGTTTTCTGCGCGCGCTAGCAGATCGATGACGTCGCGCTTGGTCTCCAGATCGTCAAAGAGCAAGCGGATGCGCTCGACATCCGCCATGGCGGTCAAATCCTCAAGTAGATTGGCTTGCCCACGTACGATGAGATTTTGCGCGGCGCCCGCGGGCCCCGCCCAACTCGCCAGGCCGGCCGAAACCAGGCGCGCCGTCAATACATTCAGTTCGGACTGGGCCGCGACGCGCGAAGCTTCGATGTCGTCGCGAACTTGCGCCAAGGTGCGACCCCTCAGCCGCGCATTGAGATAATTGCTCGCTTCGATCAGCGAGGAAGGCGGCAGATCGGCGGGAACCGGCAAGATGCGATTTTCCACGGCGCCATCTTCGGAAACCAGGATCGCCAAGGCCTTTTCCGGCTCGAGCCTGACAAAATCGACCTGTTTGAGCCGGTTATTCTCCTTGGACGTCAAAACCACGCCGGCGCCTCGCGAAAGACCGGAAAGCAGCAGTCCGGCCTCCGCCAGCGCCTCGTCCATCGTCCTGTCGCGGGACGCGGCCCGCATCTGGACCTCGATCCGGCTCCGCTCCTGGTCGGTCAGATCACCGATTTGCAGCAGGGAATTGACGAAGAAACGCAATCCAAGTTCGGTCGGCAAGCGCCCCGCGCTTGTGTGGGGCGAAAAAACGAGCCCCAGTTCCTCGAGATCCTGCATGACGTTGCGGACCGACGCCGCGGACAGAGACATCGGAAGAATGCGCGACAGATGTCGTGAACCGACTGGCTCTCCACTCGCCAGATAGGTTTCGACGATGTTTTTGAATATTTCGCGCGACCGTTCGTTAAGACGGGACAAGGTCCCGGCGCCCGCCGTCGGAAATTCGGGAATGGAAGCCATAACCGATCTTTGCGCGTTGCGGGCGAACGCGCAAGCGGCGAGATGTCCACCCATAAGTTAAAACCCCGCCGGGCGGACCAGCGGGGTTTAAGAATTCGTCAAGTTCAGTGGATCAGGCTTGCTTGCCCAGCGAAGCGACGCTGGCGGTCAACCGCGAAACTTTGCGCGAAGCCGTGTTCCTGTGGACGATGCCCTTTTGCGCGGCGCGCATGAGGATCGGTTCGGCGACAGCAAGCGCTGACTTGGCGGCCGCCTGGTCACCGGAAAGGATCGCTTCCTCGACCTTGCGGACGAATGTGCGCATCTTGCTACGACGCTGACGGTTCACCGACGTGCGGCGGGCGATTTGACGGACGGCCTTCTTAGCCGATTTGGTATTGGCCATGTTTATCCTCGGGCGAATGCCGCAGCCAAATTTAATCGACTGCGCAGTCGAAAACGATGACGGCGCCTTTTGCAGGCGCCGCGAGTGCTGGGTTATAAGCGCGAAACGGGCGATCCGTCAACGCGCGATTTCACCGATCGCGCGATTCCAGATCAACGGTTCTTGAAATGTGGCGTCCGCTTTTCGATGAAGGCGGCCATGCCTTCTTTCTGGTCCAGCGTGGCGAAAGCGGCATGGAAATTCCGTCGTTCGAATTTCACGCCTTCCGCCAAGGTCGACGCGTGAGCAGTGTTCACGCAATCCTTGATCTGCATCGCGATCGGCAAGGACATGGATGCGATGAACCCAGCCACCTTCATGGCCTCATCCAACAAAGATTCTGCAGGCACGACGCGAGAGACGAGGCCCGCGCGCTCCGCCTCTTCCGCATTCATCATCCGGCCCGTAAGGCACATTTCCATCGCCTTGGATTTTCCGACCAGCCTTGTCAGTCTTTGCGTCCCGCCGGCGCCGGGGAGAATGCCGAGCTTGATTTCAGGCTGGCCAAATTTGGCGTTTTCTGCAGCCAGAATGATGTCGCACATCATGGCCAGTTCGCAACCGCCGCCCAAAGCGAATCCGGCCACGGCGGCGACCGCGGGCTTGCGAAAATGGGAAAGCCTTTCCCAGCTCGCGATCGTGTCGCTGAGATAGGCGTCCATATAGGTCAGATTCGAGAGTTCCTTGATGTCGGCGCCAGCGGCGAAAGCCTTCTCCGAACCGGTAAGAACCAAGGCGCCGATTTCGCGGTCTTTTTCGAAAACGTCCAACGCGACATTCAGTTCGAGGATCAAAGCTGAATTCAGGGCGTTCAAGGCTTTCGGACGATTGAGCCGAATAAGGCCCACTGAGCCGTGCGTTTCGACAAGGATATTTTCGTAGTCCATGGAGCGCCCCTTCCGGCTCGTTCGCCCACTGGTTAACGGAGCCGGAAAGGATTGGGAAGAGTTACGTCGTCAGAGTCCTTCAAACAGCGCTGTCGAGAGATAGCGCTCCGCGAAGGAGGGGATGATGATGACGATCGTCTTGCCTTCCGAACTCGGCCTCGCAGCGACCTGCAGAGCCGCCGCAACGGCGGCGCCGGAGGAGATGCCAACCGGGACGCCTTCGATGCGCGCGACCTGTCGGGCCGTTTCAATCGCGGTGGCGCTGTCGACCGTCACCACCTCGTCGATAACGCCGCGGTCCAGCACAGCCGGCACGAAGCCCGCGCCAATGCCCTGGATCTTGTGTGGCCCGGGCTGGCCGCCGGACAGCACCGGGGATTCGACGGGCTCGACAGCGATTATCTTGACGCCCGGCTTGCGCGCCTTGAGCACTTCGCCCACGCCGGTGATGGTGCCGCCGGTGCCGACGCCGGAAATAACGATGTCCACGCCGCCGTCCGTATCATTCCAGATTTCTTCAGCCGTGGTGCGCCGGTGAATGTCGGGGTTGGCGGGATTTTCGAACTGCGCCGGCGTAATGGCGTCAGGTGTCGACTCGACCAGTTCAGCTGCCTTGGCGATCGCGCCTTTCATGCCCTGGGCCGCCGGCGTCAAAACCAGTTCGGCGCCGAGCAGGGCCAGCATCTTGCGCCGCTCGATCGACATGGATTCGGGCATGACGAGCTGCAATTTATAGCCGCGGGCGGCGGCTACGAACGCCAAGGCGATGCCGGTATTGCCGGAGGTCGGTTCAATCAACACGGTCTTGCCCGGCTTGATCTTGCCTTGCGCCTCCAGCGCATCGATCATCGAAACGCCAATGCGATCCTTGACCGAGGCGATAGGGTTGAAAAACTCGAGCTTGGCGACAAGCTTCGCCTTGACCCCTCGCGCCGCGGCGATCCGGTCGAACCGCACCAAGGGCGTATCGCCGATGGTTTCCGTGATCGAATCATAAATTTTCCCGCGCCCCGGTTTTTTCGTCGCGCCTGCGGTTTTAACGACTTCATTCATCTCGGTAATCCCCTTGCAAACTGAGGCTCTATCGGTCCAGACTAGCAAAGATGACAAAAATTGTCGACTAATGACTATCCAATCAATGGTCGAATTTTTCTCTAGACAGAACTTGCGTTCCGACCGGTCGAGCCGAATCCTCCCTCTCCTCGGATCGTCTTTGACACATCCTCAGCGAGCACAAGTCGCGCCTGAGGCGCCGGAGCGACGACGAGCTGTGCAATCCGGGCGCCGCGAATGATTTCAAAGGGATCCGCGCCATGGTTGACAAGAATGACGCCCACCTCGCCGCGATAATCGCTGTCAATCGTGCCCGGCGCATTCAGGACGGTGACGCCATGGTTGAGCGCGAGACCAGAACGCGGGCGTACTTGCGCCTCATAACCGGCGGTAACTTCCATGATGAGGCCCGTCGGTATCAAAGCGCGTCCGCCTGGCGGCAAAGACAGGGGCGCGCCGGCGGGAAGGGCGGCGACGAGGTCGAGCCCCGCAGCTCCAGCGCTTTGATAGGCCGGCAATGGCAGACCCTCGGCATGGGGCAGGCGCTTGATCTTGATTTCCAAATTAACGGTCCTCGCGCTTGGAAAAAATGTCTCCGATATGCGCAATCAGCCGCCGCGCAGCCTCGTCCTTGCCAAGTTTCGGCCAGGCTGACGCGCCTTTAGCGTCGACGATCACCAACGTGTTTTCTTCTCCACCCATGACCCCTGTCAGCGGGCTGACGTCGTTTGCGACGATCAGATCGCAACCTTTGCGCATGAGCTTCGCCCGGGCATGGTCGATCAAATTCTCGGTTTCGGCAGCGAAACCGACGACCAAAAGGGGACGGTTTTTCGACCGGCGCGCCACGCTCGCCAAAATGTCCGGGTTTTCGATCAGCCGCAGGACCGGCGGCCCGTCATCGCCCTTCTTGATTTTCTGGGCTCCACTGGCGGCGATGCGCCAGTCGGCGACTGCGGCGGTAGCAACGAAGACGTCGCACGGAAGAGCGGATTCGACCGCTTCCGCCATTTCCTGCGCTGTTTCCACCTTAACAAGGCGCACGCCTTGGGGAGCGGCCAAAGCGACGGGTCCGGAAATCAGGACCACCTCCGCGCCGGCCCCGGACGCAGCTGCAGCTATGGCATAGCCTTGCTTGCCCGACGAACGGTTGGCGATGTAGCGGACCGGATCAATCGGCTCATGGGTCGGCCCGGCGGTAATAATGATTTTGCGACCGCTGAGGCCACTGATCGACGGGTCCGCTTTTTTGGCCAAGCCGCCCTTCGCGCCCAACGCCTTCTGAATCGCGTCAAAAATTTCCTCGGGCTCCGCCATCCGGCCGGGACCAAATTCGCCACACGCCATCGCCCCATCGTTCGGACCGATAAAGCTCATTCCGTCGGCGCGCAATTGCGCCAGATTTCTTTGCGTCGCCGGGTGAACGAACATCCTCCAGTTCATCGCCGGCGCGGCGAGAGCCGTCTTGTCGGAAGCAAGCAGTAGCGTCGAGGCAAGATCATTGGCCACGCCTTGCGCCGCCTTTGCCAAGAGGTCTGCGGTGGCCGGAGCGACGACGACAAGATCGGCCTGGCGGCTCAATTCGATATGGCCCATTTCCGTCTCATCGGTCAGCGAGAACAAATCCTCGTAGACCTTGTTCCCGCTCAGGCTGGCGAGCGAAAGCGGCGTGACGAATTGCGCGCCGGCCTTCGTCAAGACAACGCGAACCTGCATTTCCGCCGTCCGGAGGAGGCGAATGAGTTCGAGGCTTTTGTAGGCGGCGATGCCGCCGCCTACAATCAGCAGGATCGAGGGATTCTTGATGGGCGCCGCCATGCCAGCCTCCTCAACGCCAAAGCAGCAAGACTATGCCAACAAGGGCAAGACCAAAACCGAAACGCCAAATTCGCTGGCCGGCTGCATTTGCTTTGCCCAGGGCCGACACGGTCTGAGGCGCCAGGGCCAAGCCATGCTCGGTCATTGTCTCCAATTTTTCGATAATGCGCCCTGCGCGCGTCAGCAAATCCGGCGTCTGGGCCGCCACATGGGCCAGAGCGCCCAAACTGTGGCCAACGTCGGCAATTTTCCCGCGTGGACCAAGATTGTCCTCCATCCAGCTGCGCACGACAGGCTCCGCCGTGGACCACATGTCCAGCCGCGGGTCGAGCGATCGCGCAACGCCTTCGACCACGACCATGGTCTTTTGCAACATGACCAGCTCGATTCGCGTGCGCATGTCGAAGAGCGCGGTGATCTCAAACAACAGAGTCAGAAGCTTGGCCATGGAAATTTCGTCGGCCCGCCGCGAATGGATCGGTTCGCCAACGGCGCGAATCGCCTGGGCAAAGTCGGCCACGCGATAATGCGCCGGCACATATCCCGCCTCGAAATGCACTTCAGCCACCCGCTGATAGTCGCGGGTGATGAACCCGAAGAGAATTTCCGCGAGAAAACGGCGCTCCTTGACGCCGAGTCGCCCCATGATGCCAAAATCCACTGCGGCTAAACGGCCCTGGGCGGTCAGGAACAAATTACCCGGATGCATGTCGGCGTGGAAAAAACCGTCCCGGACGGCATGCCGCAGGAAAGACTGGATCAACGTTCTACCGAGCCGCGGCAGATCCGCTCCAGAGCGCCGCAAGGATTCGACGTCGGAAAGCGGAATGCCTTCGATCCATTCGAGAGTCATGACCTCGCGGGCGCACCGGTTCCAATCGACGCGCGGGACCAGAAAATCATCATCGCCTACGGTGTTTTCCGCGAATTCGGATGCGGCCGCGGCCTCCAGCCGAAAATCCATTTCGATCTTGACCGAACGCGCCAGCGTTTCGACAACGCCGATTGCATTCAGCCTTTGCGCTTCGGGCGAAAACCTTTCCGCCATTCGAGCGGCAAAAAACATGTCGCCCAGGTCGCGCCTGAAACGGCGCTCGATGCCAGGTCGCAGGACCTTGACTGCGACGGGACGAGCGATGCCCTCTTCGACGATTTTGCCTTTGTGCACTTGCGCGACCGAAGCGGCCGCCACGGGTTCGCTCAGTTCGGAGAAAACGCTCGCCAACGGACGCGCAAAGGCTCTTTCGATGACGCTGACCGCCACGTCAAGCGCGAACGGCTCCATCCGATCTTGCAAGGCTTCGAGTTCGCGCGCTACGGCGACGCCGACCACATCAGGCCGTGTCGCCAGGGTCTGGCCCAGTTTGACGTAAGAGGGGCCGAGCCTGGCGATGGCCGGCGCCAAGCGCGTCATGCCGCCGTCGCGCCGCGCAACGAGCTTGGTGAGAAAAAGCGCTAGACGCGCCTCGGTCGGGAGGCCGACGCCATCGATACCCGAAAATACGCCCTCGCGCGCCAGAATGGCGCCGGCGCGGCCAAGCCGCAAAACATGGCCAAGGGATGCAAACACTCAGGACGCCCGATCTTTCACAGTTTCCAGCCGGAATGGATGGCGACGACGCCGCCCGTCAGCCGGGTGAAGCCAACTCTTTTGAAGCCCGCTTTCTCGATCATGGCTGCAAATTCCTCAGCGGCCGGGAATTGGCGGATCAATTCGACCAGATAGCGATAGGGCTCTGCCTCGCCCGTCACTATTCGGCCCATCAATGGGATCATTGAAAAGGAATAGGATTCATAGATTTTCGCCAGCAGGGGCGCCTCGACTTGCGAAAATTCGAGGCAAAGGAAATGTCCGCCACGCTTCAGCGTACGATAGGCCTCGCTCAGGGCCTTTTCGATCCGGGGCACGTTGCGGATGCCGAACGCAATCGTATAGGCATCAAATTCGCCGTCCGGGAAAGGGAGGTCCTCGGCATTGGCTTCGATAAAGGTCAAATGGTCGGCGAGGCCTTTTTTGTTCGCCCGGCTGCGTCCAACTTCCAGCATGTCGCCATTGATGTCGAGTACGGTAACCTTGGTTTGCGGGCCGCCGGCGCGCGCCACGCGAAAGGCGACGTCGCCCGTGCCGCCCGCGACATCAAGGTGCTTGAAGGGACCATGTTTCGAAGGATGGATTTTTGCGACAAATACATCCTTCCAGATGCGGTGCAGGCCACCTGACATGAGGTCGTTCATCACATCGTAGCGATGCGCAACCTTCTGAAATACTTCATCGACCAGACCTTGCTTATCGCCGAGCGGGACCTCGGAATAGCCGAAATGGGTGCGGTCTCCGCGGATTTGACTTTCACTTGCGTCTCGAATGGCGTCTGACGACTGCGCGTCCTGCATTGCATTTCCTCCCCGCATCGGGCGGACCATAGCGCGACCGCTCGCGCAAGGCTATCTAGCGCGGTAAGACAAGGATGAGAAGGGAACGAAATGCCAGAATTGCCTGAGGTCGAGACAGTGCGGCGCGGCTTGGAGCCAACTCTCGTCGGCGCACGAATTCTGCGGGTCGAGCTCAGGCGCGGGGACCTCCGCTTTCCCTTTCCGCAGAATTTCGCCGAAAATCTGACCGGCCGACGTATCGAAAGCCTCAACCGTCGCGCCAAATATCTGGTTGCCGTTCTGGATGATGGCGGCGCCCTGATCGCTCATCTTGGAATGAGCGGCTCGTTTCGCGTCGAAGGGGGAGAAAGCGATGTCGAGACGCCGGGCGGTTTCGTTTTGGCGCGGTCGAAGAATCCGGCTCACGACCACGTTGTGCTGCACTTTGAAAACAGGCAGGTCATCTATAATGATCCTCGCCGCTTCGGCTTCATGACCCTTGCTCGCGAAGCGGAGCTGAACTTCCACCCTTTTTTTCGCGAACTTGGGGTCGAACCCCTGTCGAACTCCTTCGACGCCAAGGTTTTGGCCCGCCTTTTCAGCAACCGAAGAACGGCAGTCAAATCCGCCCTTCTGGACCAGAAGCTGATCGCGGGGTTGGGGAATATCTACGTATGCGAGGCGCTTCACCGCTCGGGCCTGTCGCCCAATCGCCCGGCGGCCGATCTTGTAAAAGCCGGCGGCGCACCGACGAAAACTGCCGAAAGGCTGGCGCGAGCCATTCGCGACGTGCTCACGGAAGCCGTCGCCGCGGGAGGCTCCTCGCTCCGCGATCATCGCCAGGCAGACGGCTCGCTCGGTTACTTCCAGCATAATTTTCGTGTTTACGGACGAACGGGGCAGACTTGCGCGACACCTGCCTGTGCAGGGATAATCATGCGGCAGACTCAAAATGGCCGTTCGACCTTTTTTTGCCCGAAATGCCAGAACTGATCCGGGGAGCACGAGATTGGCGAACAGGGCGATCGGTTTTGATTCGATGCTAAAACTTTTTGGCGGCATCCCCAAAAAAACCGTCTCGGAAATTGAAGTTTCCCATGAAGGCGTCAGATTTCGCATTACCCTCAAAAGGGTCGGCTCGGCGCGGCGCTTAACCCTGCGCGTTCGCGCCGCGACACGGGACGCCGTCCTGACAATGCCTACGCGGACAGGTCTTCGCCAGGCGCAAGAGTTCGCGCAAAACCACGCCGCCTGGATTGCGCAACGTATGGCGCGGCTGCCGCAGCAGTTGCCTTTTCGACCCGGAACGAAAATTTCGCTGCGCGGTGTCGAGCATATTCTTTGCCACCGCCAGGACTCCCAGGCGAGGCGAGGCCCGGTCTGGCTCGAAGAGCAGGACGGGTTCCTCTCCATCTGCGCTGGCGGCGATCCTGCCCATTTTGAACGGCGCATAGCTGATTTTCTTCGTCGCGAGGCCCGGCGCGACCTCGAAATCAGCCGTCCGCCGTCATTCTTCGGTCGTGGGGCGCGCGCCCAGCGCGCTCTCCCTGCGCGACACGTCGAGTCGCTGGGGATCGTGCTCGTCAAAGGGCGCGTTGAATTTTTCTTGGCGTCTAATTCTCGCGCCGCCCTTCGTCCTTGATTACCTGGCGGCACACGAAACGGCTCATTTGAAGCACCACGACCATTCGGAAAGATTTTGGACTCTGACGAAGGGCCTTTGCCCGCAGACGGATCGGGCCGAGGCCTGGCTGAAGGCGCACGGCGCGCAACTTCACCGCTATGGACGCGGCGCTGATGATTAACGCCGAATGAAAGTCAGATAAGACGGCGGACGCCCTTCGCGCAACGCCTTGGCCTCGTAACGCGTGCTTGGCCAGTCTGCCCACGGAATCAGCCATTCGCTGGCTTTTTTCGCCGGCCAGAGAAAATCGGGAGAGCGAAAAATACGCGCGAGCGTCCAGCCGGCGTAATCATCGATATCGGTGGCAAATCGCAACTCCGCGCCAGGACGCATGACGCGCGCCAGGCGCACCAACATCGCATCGGAGACGAAGCGCCGCTCCTTATGCCGTCTCTTGGGCCAAGGATCGGGATAAAGCAGGCTGACGCCGGACAGACTGCCGGGGGGCAGGGCGTCGATGACCTCGCCGGCGTCGCCCGGATGGACGCGAATATTATCCAGGTCTCGCATTTCGATTTCGGCCAGAAGCTTCGCGACGCCGTTGATGAAAGGCTCGCAGCCGAAATAGCCTCGTTCGGGGTGCGCCTGGGCGTCGGCGGCGAGATGCTCGCCGCCGCCAAAGCCGATTTCGAGCCGCAAGTCATCCGGGCGCCGAAGGAAAAGCCCGCCGGGATCGGCCAATCCGGAAAAATCGACGCGGATTTTCGGGAGCAGCGTCTCCATCAGGCCCGCCTGATAGGGACGCAATGCCTTTCCCTTGCGTCTGCCAAAAAGCCCCGCGTCGCGACGAGCGTGACGCGGTTCTTCGGATCGTGCCGATTTCATGCCGTTTCCGCTTTTAGGCGAAATGCGCCTTGAGTTTCGCGACTAGATCGGTCTTTTCCCAGGAAAAACCGCCATCCTGATCGGGCTGGCGGCCAAAATGACCATAAGCCGAGGTGCGCGCGTAGATCGGGCGGTTTAGCTGCAATTGTTCACGAATGCCGCGCGGCGAGAGGCGGACAATCTTGAAAAGAACCTCCTCCAGCGCCGCTTCGTCGACCTTGGACGTTCCGTGCGCATCGACATAGATCGAAAGCGGTTCGGCGACTCCGATCGCGTAAGAAAGCTGGATGGTCACCCGATCGGCCAGGCCAGCCGCGACAACGTTCTTGGCAAGATAGCGCGCGGCATAGGCGGCCGAACGGTCGACCTTGGTCGGGTCCTTGCCGGAAAATGCGCCGCCGCCATGCGGAGCAGCTCCGCCATATGTATCGACGATGATTTTGCGGCCAGTAAGGCCGGTGTCGCCATCCGGGCCGCCAATCACGAATTTGCCGGTCGGATTGATGTGCCAGATGGTCTCTTCCGAAATCCAGCCCTGCGGCAAGGTTTTGACGATATAGGGTTCGACAATTCGCCTCACGTCTTCGGAGGTGAGGTCCTCATCGACATGCTGCGTGGAAAGGACGATCTGGGTCACGCCAACCGGTTTGCCGCCGACATATTTGACGGTGACCTGGCTCTTGGCGTCCGGACCGAGCTTGATCGCATCGCCCTCGCCCGTTTTGCGCGCCTTGGCGAGGTTCTCGAGAATTTTATGCGCGTAATGCAAGGGCGCGGGCATGAGATCGACCGTCTCATTGGCGGCGTAGCCGAACATGATGCCCTGGTCGCCGGCGCCTTCATCCTTGTTTCCCGAAGCGTCCACACCCTGGGCGATGTCGGCAGACTGTTCGTGCAACAAAATCTCGATTTGCGCCGTATCCCAGTGAAAGCCCGCCTGTTCGTAGCCGATGTCCCTGATCGCCCTACGCGTCGCTTCCTCGATTTTTTTATGCGAGATTTCCGGGCCGCGAACTTCGCCGGCGATGACAACGCGATTGGTGGTCACCAAGGTTTCGGCGGCAACGCGGATTTGATAAGGGTCGATTCCGGCCTTCGCGCCCTCACGATAAAAAAGATCGACAATTTCATCGGAAATCCGGTCCGCGACCTTATCGGGATGTCCCTCGGATACCGATTCGCTCGTAAAAAGAAAATTGCTGCGGGCCACGACTTGCCTCCAAGGTCCAAAGCGTCGCTGCGCCGAAGCTCGGACAGGCCGCTCTCACAGTCTCCGCGGCCACGACTCGAGACCGCCGGTCGTCGAGAGATGAGCCGCATTTACGCGACAGCGCGCCGCCGATGCAGCGCGCCAATCGCCAAAATGTTTAAGGGAATGACGTTCGTTTCGTCAAGCTTTTCGAGGCTGATCGTTCGATAAAACGAACAAGCTGGTCAACTACTTTCGCCATCGGCAAGCGTCGTCACGAGATCGACGATTTTTTTGCGGACTTTCGGATCGGCAATGCGCGCGAAAGCACGATTGAGACTCAATCCTTCCGCCGTCATCACGAAATCGCTCGCGTAGCTGTCTTCGGAACCGCCTTCGGCAAGCGCGCCGTTTGCGGCCCCTTCAGAAACCGGAGCGCCCTTGAAGAAGAAGGACAGCGGAATATTCAGCGTTTCCGAAATCTGCTGAAGGCGACTGGCGCTGATCCGGTTCGTCCCTTTTTCGTATTTCTGCACTTGCTGAAATGTCAGCCCCAAGGCGTCGCCAAGTTTTTCCTGGCTCATGCCTATCAGCATCCGACGCATTCGCACTCGAGCGCCAACATGTCGGTCAATTGGATTAGGGACTTTGGTCACGGTAGTTCCAGCCTGTATGCTCATGGCCCTATTTGAGACACTACCTGACCTAAAGTCAAATGCTACGTGGGCGAATATAGCCGCCGATCAAGACAAAAATCCACAAGATCATCGGCGCGGCACGTGGATGACGCGAAAAAAAGGTCGGCGCCAGGGATTTCGGCAGAAATCCATCGACGACGCCTTCGACGCCAAGCGGAAGCGAGCCGAGGACGCGGCCGTAGGGATCGACGATCGCCGATATGCCGGTATTCGCCGATCGGATCAGCGGCAATCCCTGTTCGATCGCACGCAGCCGCGCTTGCGCGAAATGCTGATGCGGACCGGGCGTCTTGCCGAACCATCCGTCGTTGGTGACGTTCAGAAGCAATCCTGGCCGCAACGGTTGAGCGTTGATTCGCTGGGCGATTTCATCCGGAAAAATCGATTCGTAGCAGACCATCGGAAATACGGGCGGCAAATTCGGCGCTGTCAGCACCCTGGATACGGCGCCCGATTCGAAACCGCCGGGAATCGAAACGAATTGCGTAATCCCTGCGATTGCAAGCAGTCGGGCAAAGGGCATGTATTCGCCAAATGGCGCGAGATGCATCTTGTCGTAGCTTTCCTTGACCTCGCCTCCGGCAATGACTTCGACTGAGTTGAAATAGGCGATATTTCGTCCTTCGCCTGTTCGCGCGCGCGGCTCCGGTGAAAAGTACGGCGTTTTGCAGCCGGGAACCGATGAATGCCAAGGCTGCGCCGTCGCGCGAAAGGATGAAAGGAAACGACCGACTCCGGCCAGAACAATTGAGTGAATGTCCGCGATCCCGGTCGTCTGTGGCGACGTCGAGCGATCGGACAAAGCAAGATAATGCTCAAGCAAGGATTCCTCGCGGTCGGCGTCGAAAATCGTCGAGCGGAATATTGGGCTGCACGACGCGTAATTTAGCGGTCCTTGATTTCGCCAGGCGCCGCTTGCAAGTCGAAACAGGCCGAAAACCGCCAACGCAGCCAGGAGCAGTGCGGCGGCAACACTGGAAACGCGCCGGTTTGGCTTGACGGCGCCCAGCAAGCGCGGGCGAAGCAAATATCAGCACGGAAAGCACCGTCAGGCCATAAAGTCCGAAAATTGAAGCCGCTTGGGCGAAAATCAGGTTTCCGCCAAGAACCATGCCGAAATCATTCCAGGGGAACCCCGTGAGAACATGGCCGCGCAGCCATTCCGACACGCTCAGCCCCGCCGCCAAAGCGAAAATGCGAGCCGCGCCCGGCGACCACATGAGGCGGGCAACGAGAAATCCAAATGCAGTGAATATCGCCAGACCCGCCGGCAAACCGAGCACGCCGAGCGGCAAGGCCCAGGCAAAGCGATCTGCTTCCGCCAGAAACGCCGATCCCAGCCACCATAATCCGGCGACAAAATAGCCGAAGCCCATCCACCATCCTGCGCCTGCCGGCGCGACGCAAGGTTGTCCAGCGCGAATCGCCGCCTGAGCCGTCGAGTAGCCAGACCGCCAAAACCATCGGGCACACAAAAAGCCGGAAAAAAGCCTATCGGCGCCAGTGCGAGAGCGCCGAAGGCGCCGCCGCAAAAAGCGATGAGACGCCGCGGCCATGCATCGGCAAGTATCACGCGCTGGGCGATAGCGAACATAAGGCGGTCCCGACTCCGAGGCTTCGAATCGGCCCGATTCTAGCCGATGACCGCGACCGGTTGGAGGCGACGGCTTTGAAAAGATTAACGGCATATTCACTCGAAAAAGTCCCGCGCCGAACTACACGCCGGACGAGCCGCTCAACCAGGGTTCGGGACGGGCGTCCCGCTGCCCGCATCGATCAGGCGCAGCTTAAGTCGCTTCAGGCGTCGAGGATCTGCGTCGAGAATATCGAATTCGAATTCGCCGTCAGGGCTGGCGACGACTTCGCCTCGGATCGGCACGCGCCCGGCGAAAGCTGCAGCCAAACCGCCAAGCGTGTCGACATCTTCCCTCTCGCCAAAGGCCGTCAGGTCGAGCCCCGTCTTTTCCGAGGCGTCCTCCAATCCGACGCGCGCGTCCGCGACATATACGCCAGGCGATAGACATTCGATTTTTGGATTTTCGTCGAGATCATGCTCATCTTCGATGTCGCCAACAATCATCTCGACTATATCCTCAATCGAGACGAGGCCGTCGGTGCCGCCATATTCGTCGATCACCAGGGCCATATGAGTCCGGGTCGCCTGCATTTTGACAAGCAGGTCCAGCGCGGGCATCGAGGGCGGCGCATAAAGCACGGGTCGCAATATTCCCGCCGCCTCAAGCCGTATCGACAGATCGATCGGCATATAACGCGTATTGAGGGACTCCGCGGCGATTGCCGCCGCATCTGTGACGGAAGCGGCGCCGACTGTCTTCGCGCGCCGTTGCGCCAGGTTTTTTTCCGCCGAGGCGGCCACGAAATCCACAAAGTCGCGAATGTGAACCATGCCGCGCGGGTCGTCGAGAGTTTCGCCATGGACTGGCAGGCGCGAATGCCCTGCGGTCCGAAAAGTCACCAAAACCTCTGACAAGCTTATGTCGATCCCAACCGAAATAATATCGGCCCGCGGCACCATGACGTCACTGACCCTGACTTCATGCAGGCCCAGAACGTTTTTGAGCATGGCCCGCTCCTGCGGGCTGAAATCATCGGCAATTGAAGCATCATCAAGAGCATCTTCGATATCATCGCGAATCGACGCGCCGCTTAAACCCAAGAGGGCGCGTAGCCGCTCCATCACCGAGCCGCCTTGCCTTCCAGGACTTCGATCGCCGGTCTCCGTCCCGTCAGTATCCCGGTCAGGCGCGCTCATGGCCAATGGTCTCTTTGTGTTCGTCGTCTCGATACGGATTTTGTACGCCCTGTCGCTTCAGGACACGAATTTCCATCGCTTCCATCGCTTCGGCTTCGTCATCGATCTCGTGGTCATAGCCTAGAAGATGCAGAAATCCGTGGACGATCATGTGACGGCAATGCTGTTCAGTCGTTTTATGCTGTTCCCCGGCTTCGCGCGCCACCGTCTCGTAGGCCACGGCTATGTCGCCAAGAAACTGCGCGGTTTCGATCGGTTCAGGACCCGGGAAGGACAGGACATTCGTCGGCTTGTCCTGACCACGAAACTGCCGGTTCAGCTCCCGAATGCGCGCATTGTCGCAAAAAAGCAGGCTGACTTCAGCGTTCTCAGGCAATACGTCGCCGGTTTCCTCAACTGTCGCCTGCAAAGCGTCGTCGACCAAGGCTTCGAGCTGCGCCAACTGGCTCCAGCCCGCGCACTCAATTGAAATGGCGATCGCCAGGCTCATGGGGACCAATCCTTGTCGCGATTCGATCTCGAGGCCGGCAATTCGCGCAGCTCGCGCGCGGCGGCTTCGTAGGCTCCCACTATGCGTCGCACCAGATCATGCCGGACGACGTCTTCCTCACGGAATGTCACATGACCGACCCCCTCCAATCCGGCAAGAAGGGAAATGGCTTCGCTCAAGCCTGATTTTTGGCCCGGCGGCAAGTCAGTCTGACTCGGGTCACCCGTGACGATCATACGCGAGCCTTCACCCAATCGGGTCAGAAACATTTTCATCTGCATAGACGTGGCGTTTTGCGCTTCATCGAGCAAGACGCAAGCATTGGACAGGGTGCGTCCCCGCATGAACGCCAGCGGTGCGACTTCGATCATGCCGGTCTGCATGCCCCGCTCGACCATGCGCGGATCCATAAAATCCTGTAGCGCGTCGTAGATAGGCCGCAAATAGGGATCGACCTTTTCCCGCATGTCGCCGGGAAGGAAGCCAAGCCTTTCGCCCGCTTCGACCGCCGGACGAGACAGGATCAGCCGTTCGACTGCGCCCTGTTCCAGCAGCGAAACGGCATGGCCAACGGCCAGCCATGTCTTGCCCGTGCCCGCGGGCCCCGCGGCGAAGACCAGCTCGAACCGCTTCAATTCACGGATATACAGATCCTGCGCGGCTGTGCGGGCGCGCACCGCGCCTTTCTTCCGGGTCGCAACCTGCTCGAACGTCGAACGCGCCGTCAAAGCCTCCTTGGGAAACAAATTGCCCTGCAGCGCGCATTCCTGGATCGCCCCATCGACGTCACCAAGCGTCGCGGGCTGACCTGCCCTTGCCCGGTCGCAGAGAATTTGCAGAACACGCCGCGCATGTCCTGCCGCTTCGGCCGGGCCCTTGATCACCACATGATTGCCGTTGGCGTTCAGGACGACATTCAGCCGCCGTTCGATGCGCGCCAAATTCTGATCGTAATGGCCAAAGACCATGGATGCGGTACGATTGTCATCCAATGCCAGTGTCGTGTCAGACGTCGTCGCAGCATCGGCGCCTTGGTTTGCCTTTCCGGGCGTTCCCTCCACTAGAGCCATGTTCAGATTGTCTCCAGCTTCGGCTCAGCCTGTGTCACGCTTCCGGCAAGCCGGCCGACCAGCGAATTTGCGCGGCATTCGGTAATTTCGACGGATGCGACCTGTCCGATCAAAGTTTCCGGCCCATCCACGGCAACAGCCTGCAGATATGGCGTTTTTCCGCCGATCTGCCCGGCGTGGCGACCCGCCTTCTCGAAAAGCACGTCGACAGTCCGGCCAACGAGGGCAGCATTGAAGGCATGTCGCTGCGCCTCGACGACCTCCTGAAGGCGAACAAGCCGCTCCGTTTTTACATTTTCGGCGATTTGATCTGATAGGTCGGCTCCAGGCGTCCCCGGGCGCGGCGAATATTTAAAGAAAAATGTCGAAGCAAAATTCACTTCCTTCGCCAGCTCGAGCGTCGCAGCAAAATCGGCCTCGGTCTCCCCGGGAAAGCCAACAATGAAATCCGAAGAGAGAGCAATATCGGGACGCGCACGGCGGATGCGCTCGACCATATGGAGATAATCCTTGGCGCTGTGCCGCCAATTCATCGCGTCCAGAATACGGTCGGAACCTGACTGCACCGGAAGGTGCAAAAAAGGCATCAGCGCCGGCAGTTCAGCATGAGCTCGAATCAAATCATCCCGCATATCGTTGGGATGACTGGTCATATATCGCAGCCGAGCCAATCCATCGACTTCGGCGAGACGGTAAAGAAGTTCAGAGAGTGACCAGTCGGAACCATTTGTTCCCTCGCCATGATAGCCATTGACATTCTGGCCGAGCAACGTGATTTCGCGGACGCCGGCTTGGGCGAAAATCTCGGCCTCGGCGATAATCTTGGCCGCCTGCCGAGACGTTTCCGCGCCGCGCGTATAGGGCACGACGCAAAATGCGCAAAACTTGTCGCAACCCTCCTGAACGGTCAAAAAAGCGCTCACGCCACGCTGGCGAATCCTGTCAGCCGTCGGCTGGGTCAGATGGTCAAACTTGTCCTCAACCGGAAAATCCGTGTCTATTGCCGGCTTCTGATCTGATTGTCTTAGCAGCTCTGGCAAGCGGTGATAACTCTGCGGACCGACGACGAGATCGACGGCGCGCTGCTTTCGCAAGATTTCCGCGCCTTCGGCCTGTGCGACACAGCCAGCGACCGCGATTTTCGTCGAAAGTCCGAAGCTTGCGCGCTCTTCTTTCAGCATGCGCACCTTGCCGAGTTCCGAAAACACCTTGTCGGCGGCCTTTTCGCGGATGTGGCAGGTATTGAGGACAATAAGATCGGCCTCCTCAATGACATCTGTCTCGGCATATCCCTCCGGGGCCAAAACGTCCGCCATCCTTGCGGCGTCATAGGCATTCATCTGACAGCCGTACGACTTGACGAAAAGCTTTTTGCCGCTCATGCGCGGCATTACAGGGGCGCTGTCCCTCGTCGCAGATTCAGGCTCGATGGAATTCAGATCAGGTTTCAAAATTGAAAAGGTCCCTCCGGGACGATCAGATGTCACTAAGAGATAGCTGATTTTTGGGCGTCCGATAAGCGACGTAACGCAATTTTTGCTCAGACGCGCCAAGCTTCGGCAAACGCACCAGCGAGTTGGCGCACGCGCCGTTCGGTTTCCAGCGCCATCGCCTTGCGGTCGCTTTCCGAAGCGAACGGCAGGGGCGCGCCAAAGCGGACAACGCAGTCAACTGGCGCGCTTTTCAGCAGGAGCCAGATATGCGGCGCAAGATCAGCGTCGCCAAACCAGGCCAGTTTTCGGCGACCGGCGGCATCCAGAGCCTTTCCCTTGGCGTGCGTATAGGTGATGGCGGCGGGCTGTATGGTGACAGAGGAAACGTCGGGATAAAGCCGCAGCAAATCTCGCGCGGCGGCGAAATGGGAGGGTTTGAACGAAAGGACGTCCCCGCCGTCGCTCGAAGTGCCTTCGCCGAATAAAAGAACGTCCTCTCCGGCCATCATTTTCCGCGCCATGGCTTCGTTGACCTTTGGCACGTCGGCGCGACTGTCTCGCCTCACGAAGATCGTATCCTGCACACGAGCAAAAGCGCCCAGCAAGGGCCACCCCGATACCTCGCTCTTGGCGACAAAGCATGGAGTCTCACGACTGGCGAGAGCCAGGATATCGCTCCAGGAGACATGGTTGGAAACGATCATTCTCGGCTTTGGCCCCAGTTGCTCGCCTTCGAAACGTACTCGCAGCCCTAGCAAGGCGCATGTCGTCCGGGCAAAAAACGGCGGAATGAACCGGGATAACGGCCAACCGCGCCGCCGCGCCACGTTTTGGATCGGGACGCCCAGGACATAGAAACCCAGCAAGGCGAGGATAAGAAAAAGCATTCGAATGTAAGCCATGAGCGCCCGATATGCGCGAGAGAAGTCACATTTATGACGGTGCCTTATCCACTAGCAACCCGCTCAGACGAGGCTGCGGCTCATGACAAGAGCGTTGGCGCGAGTCCCATCCGGCTTTGCGTAATAACCCCTACGCATTCCTTTTTCGACAAAGCCATGACGCCGGTAAAGCGCCAAGGCGGCCGAATTGGACTGGTCGACCTCTAAAAACAGCACCTCAACGCCACAGCTCGCAAGACGCGCCAAATGAGAACAAAGGAGTCGCTGCCCGCAGCCCTGTCCACGCTTGCGCGGATCGACCACAATCGTCAGGATCTCGGCCTCTTCGAGCGCTCGTCGTGACAAAATAAAACCGGCGAGATTTGAATTCGCTTCCACGGCGTCGCCCGTGCAGGCGGGATCGAGCGCCAAGACCTCGAACTCCTGAGCCGACCAAGGATGCGCGAAACTGGTGGCGTGAAGGATAGCGCAGGCTGCGCCATCCGAGGGTCGCAACACGCGAGAAGTGCCGAAATTAGAGCGACTACGCAAGAATGACGGCGGCTTCATGCGAACGCGTGCGGCAATGATTGGTTAGACGTGGGCTTCGACGTCGGGCGCCCTGAGATAAATTGGACGCGTCGGCGCGTTAGCGGGATCAGCAACGAGACCGAGCCGCGCAACAGCAAGAATATCGGGACTCACCGCCTCGTTCACGACGGTCATTTCACCGCCAAGCCTGGCCGATTCCGTCCACAAAAGGCGCGCGCCGGAACCGACGACGCGAATGCGTCCGGCGCCGAGGAGCCGGCAGGCCTCCTGAAGCGGCAGGATGCGCGGTGACGTCAGCACTCGCCCCCCAAGCCCATAAGCCGCAAAAAAGATGTTGCCGTGTCTGGCGTCGATCGCCGACGCGACGATACCATCGACTTCGTCGAACAGTAAGGGCGCGGCGAAAGCGGCGAGTGTGGACACACCGACTGCTTCGATCCCGCGGGCGAGAGCATATGCCCTGCGCCGCCGCGACGCCAATGCGGATCCCGGTAAACGATCCAGGACCTACGGTCACTGAAATCCGGTCAACAGAAGCAAAGCCGCCATCCACTCGGGCCATCACGCGCGCGATCATCGGCATTAGCGCTTCAGCGTGGCCGCGCTCCATCGGAACTGTTTCGCTGACAAGCGGTGCGTGCGCCCCGGCGTCGAGCACGCAGACGGAAGCAGCCGGCAAAGCAGTGTCGAGAGCGAGAATACGCATCGGCCCCTATAGCCTCGACGGCAATGCGCGCAAACAGGGCGCGATCAAGCCTGCTCCACCGCTTTGACGTCAGGCAGAAAATGGCAAAGCAGATTCTGGATGCCCCGCTTGAGCGTCGCCGTAGACGACGGACACCCCGAACAGGCGCCTTTCATTTGCAAGTAAACGACGCCATCCTTGAATCCGCGAAAGACAATGTCGCCCCCGTCGCCGGCAACCGCGGGGCGCACCCGGGTCTCGAGCAGATCCTTGATGGTCGCGACAGTCTCCGCATCTTCCTGGGCGAAAAATTCGGATTGAACTTGGTCCGTGTTACCCTCGCCAGGCGACAAAATCGGTCCCCCGGACATGAAATGTTCCATGATCGCGCCGAGGATGGCGGGCTTGAGATGCTGCCATTCCCCAAAAGATTTCGTTACGGATATGAAATCGGGACCCAGGAAAACGCCGCTGACGCCGTCGATGGCGAACAAGGCGCCGGCAAGAGGCGAAACACGCGCTTCTTCCTCATTTTGTATTTCCCGCGATCCATCTCCCAACACCGGTCCGCCCGGGAGAAATTTCAGCGTGGCCGGGTTTGGCGTGGATTCAGTCTGGATGAACATATTATGCCTCCGCAATCGTCCGGTTCAAGGCCGGAGATGGATAGACTTCAGATAGGACGTTTTTGCTCCAGCAAAAAGAGGTGGAGCATGAAAACGCCGTTCAGCGGATCAATCCCACGATATCTTTCACTTGGTCCATGATTGGTCGCGCGATCTCTCGCGCTCGTTGGGAGCCGTCACGCAAAATGGCGTCGATATAGGCTGGATCGCTTTCCAGCCGCCGCATTTCGACGCCGATCGGCCCTAGTTTGTCAACCGCGAGTTCTACGAGGGCGTTCTTGAACGAGGAAAATTGCGCGCCGCCGAACTCCCGCAGCACGTCCTCGCGCGGAGAACCGCTAAGGGCCGAGAAAATGCCGACGAGATTTTCCGCCTCCGGCCTTCCTGCGAGACCTGCGATCTCCAAAGGCAAGGGTTCGGGATCGGTCTTGGCCTTGCGCACCTTTTGCGCGATAGCGTCCGCGTCGTCAGACAAACTGATACGCGAAAACTCCGACGGGTCCGACTTCGACATTTTTTTGAGGCCGTCACGCAAGCTCATCACTCGCGCGGCCGGCCCCTGGATCAAGGGCTCCGGCAATGGGAAGAAGCCGCCAACATGACCATTCGCTGCGATTGAATCCGCAAAATCATTATTGAACTTTTGTGCGATATCGCGCGCGAGTTCGATGTGCTGTTTCTGATCTTCGCCAACCGGCACGTGTGTGGCGCGATAGAGGAGAATATCCGCAGCCATCAGGGCCGGATAGGCGAAAAGTCCGACAGACGCGTTTTCGCGATCCTTTCCCGCTTTTTCCTTGAATTGGGTCATGCGGTTGAGCCAGCCAATCCGCGCTATGCAATTGAACACCCATGCGAGTTCGGCGTGTTCGGCGACCTGGCTCTGATTGAAGATAATGTTTTTGACCGGATCGACCCCGGACGCAATATAGGCTGCCGCGATCCGGCGGATCGCGTGCTTCAATTCTCCCGGATCCTGCGCCACCGTGATCGCATGCAAATCGACGACGCAAAACAGGCATTCATGCGTGTTTTGCAGCGCAACAAATTTTACAATGGCGCCAAGATAGTTGCCAAGATGCAGATTACCGGTTGGCTGAATTCCGGAAAAAACGCGTTCAGGAAAGGTGGTCATTGCAGTCCAGCGTTATGGAGGAACACCGTCTTATGGCTTCCGCCCATGTCTCTTGCAAGAGGCGCTGCAGCTGACGCTGTCTCGGACTCGATGACGATGACGCTGTCTGCGAGACGCGGGGCCGATACCGAGCGTTCTAACTCGCGTAGCCGCCGACAAGTCGAATTGTCTTGCCGTTTGACGCCCTGATCAACCGCTCCTTGTCCCATTTCGCAGGTTTCGACTCTGCGTTCTTGCGGTAGGAGCCAACGACATCGCCGTTCTTCAACGCCGCGACGCGAACGTTCCTGGCAAAGGGCGTTCTTTCCACCTCTGCAAGGCGCGCCTTCAATTTCTTGTCGATCTGCCGCGCCTGATTAACCGGCACGAACTGCAGGTCGCTTCGCCCCTCCCCGACGTACACTCGCAGACCATCGTTGGTCATATAGGCGTCACCGGGGCGAAGCGTCGGGTCGTCGCGCAAGATCGTGGCAATTGCCGCCTGCGCGTCGACCGGCGCGGATGGCGTCGCCGCATAGTTCAATTTCGACGTCAGCGCCAGGTTCGAGGCGATCTCGCCTTTGACGGACGCCCGAACAACGATGTTTTTCTTTCCATGGACGCGGTGCGCAACATGGACCCCATGCCGGTGGCGCGAGCCGAAATGGCGATTACGCAGGGAATGTTGCTTTCTAGGCAACGCCTCCGTCACACGGACAAAAGATTGTTGAGACTCAGCGCGGTGACTACCGCCGAACAACATTTCCAGGAAACCCTCCGCCCGGCTGGCGGTGCTGAAACATATCGAGCTCAAGAAAATCAAAATCGATAGGCAAGCGCCAGATTTTCTCATGGCGAAACTCCACAAACACACATTTGAGCGGCCATTCCGCAAGGGCCAATGGCAGCAAACGATGCAGTGATTCCATAAAACATTGTGGAGAACAATCAAAGCGGCTCACATGGGGCATTTCCGGTCAAGCGTCAGTTTAGTGTTTCATCGACGTATTCTTTTCATCTGATGGCGGCGCGTTCGGTCGTCCTCGTCGGCCGCTGTCAAGCCCGCCGCCGGAGGCGGTGCCTGGAAGGCCGGCTTTACTGCGGACGCGAGACGACCGATGCTGGTTTGCGCCAGATGATGCTTTTCGACCCGAACCTATTCGTATGACGGCCTGTCCCAGGCTCGATCTTTACCGCAGTTAGGCAGGGGAAGACGCTGGGAAAGTAGATGCGACGCGCCTGTTGCTCCATCTCATCGGCTTTTTGGCATCCGAGTTCCGAACCATTCACGTGACGCGGTCTTTCCAGACACGATCAAGCTCACATACGGTCGCCGCGCGCAGCGGCTGCACCAAAATCCCGCTTGCGGCGGGGGTGGTTCAGATGGACGAAACCATTCTTATCCTCGGCGTTTCGCCATGCCACAAATCGGTTCGCCCACTCGATTCTTCTCACACTGGATCGTTTCACGTGTTCTTCATTACCGCGCCTTCAACAACGACGCCGGACTTGATGTATTTCCACAGCGCCACGAGCAGCTTGCGCGCCATGGCGACGATGGTCGTCTTTTTTCCACGACCGCCTTCAATCCGCTGTTTGAACCACAGCGACAGGGCCGAAGTCGGCTGGTTCCTCAGCCACAGCCATGCCAGTTCGATCAGCGTCGTCCGAAGGCGCGGATTGCCGGCCTTGGAAACTCCTTGCTCGTGGCTGACCGATCCGCTCTGCCACGGCGTCGGCGCCAGCCCGGCGTAGGACGCGACCTGGCGCCGGTTGTCGAAGTGGCGGAACAGCCCTTCCGTCCAGAGCACGGTGGCAAACTCCGGCCCTACGCCCTTGAATTCAAGAAGCATGTTGCCAGCAGGCGGAAATGCAACGACCTGCTGCTCGGCGAGAAGGGCGTCGCGCGTGGCTTCTATCGTTTTGATCTGGTCGAGCAGCAGTTCGAGCCGGTCGAACTCGCGTGTTATCGCGGACTTGAGGTTGACCGGTAGCGGTCGCCCATCGCCCGTGTGCAATTCTTCGAGCCGTTTGCGGCGATCACGCCCGAGCGGCTCGTAGTCGACGATCCCCTGCGAGAACAGCAGTCCCTTGATGCGGTTGACGTGCTCGACGCGCTCCGCGACCAGCGTCTTGCGCTCGCGGCTGAGGCGCCGCCGGTCCTCTTCATCCGGGGTCGGCGGCACGGTCATGGCGCAGACGCGCGGCTCGCCGCGCTTGAATGCAAGCAGGGCGCGCAGCAGCGCCTCACCGTCGAGCCGGTCGGTCTTGGCCTTGCGTCTGCGGCGCGAGGTGGCGATCGAGGCCGGGTCGACCACGTGGCTCTCGACGCCTTCGCTTTCCAGCAGGCGGTGGAGCCAGAAGCCGTCGAGTTCCGCCTCCTGGATGGTGATGATCGGGAAGGTTCTTCTCGCCCTGGCCTTGGCCTTGCGCTTCAGTTCCGCGAAACGCAACAGCAGGGCCGAAACGTCACCTGCTGGCACGGAGTGCTTGGACATTTTCTCGCCCAGTCTGGCGATAACGATGTAATCAGCCAGATCGAGTGGCTGAGTTCAATCGAGACGAAAATCGCGGTAAAGTTGGTGCGGATGGCGGCCGGGGTCTCCGGCTGGGCTAACGCTTTCGGCATTATTCCCTCCCGAGCGGGTGGTTCGACAACCTCACTCTGCCAGAGCGCCGGTCGCTGTCCACAACCCCCATAGGATCTTATCCCGTTGGCTATGGTCTGATCTAAATGTTGTTGTGACGGCATAGCGACGTCATGATGTCGGCGTTAGCCAATTTTCTAGGGTGACGCCGGGGTATTTGGCGAAATCGCGAATATTATTGGTCACGATGGTTACTCCGAGCGCAGCGGCGTGAGCAGCGATCAGCTTGTCGAGATGGTCGGCGCGGCTTTCGCGGGTGGCAAGGCGGATCGGTCCGTAGGCTGTTCCGGCGGCGGCGTCAAAGGGCGCGACTGGAATGTCCTCGATGAGGTTTTTGAGGTTTGCGCGTTCAAGCATGGGGTCTGCTGATGTGGCGACACCATATTCGAGTTCAGCATAAGTGATCGCCGACATGACGACGTCGCCGACGCAGCATTGCGCAAAGCGTCGGGCGACTTCTTCCGGCTGTCTCTTCATCAGGTAGATGCACATGTTGGTGTCGAGCATGTAGCGCGCCATCACAAGGCGTCCCGCTCGGCCTGATCGTGGTCGCCACGTCCGCCGGCCATGAAGCCGGGGGAGAAATTCGCAAATTTGGCCAGCACGCCGGAGAGCGAACGGCGTACGGGCCGAATGTGCAGTTCGTCGCCGACGCGTTCGATTTCGACGTCGATGTCGCTATGCTCGTAGGCGAGTTCGGCTGGAATGCGGACAGCTTGCGAATTGCCATTTCGGAAGACGCGGGTGGTGGGCACAGGTCTCTCCTTATGTGTGTACGAATGATGTACATTACAGCCGAGTTGTTTGCGGGTAAAGGGCGCAGAACAGGATTCTCTGCTGTTTTGGCCAGGCTGACGGTCCGACTTGATAGTTGTTGGGCTATGCCATTGCCTCGGGTGATGCTTGGAGCGTGGCGAAGGTTGTCGTCGTGAGGAGGGATTGAATGAAAATGAGCTTCTCGATTTTCATTTTCATCTGTTTGCTGTCGAGGCGTTCGTAATAGATTTTCTTTTGCAAGTCAGCGACATCGGCCTCAGTGTTGTTGTTTTCGAGGCGTTTGGCGAGCATGCGGTCGAGATTGCGGCGGAACTCTTCGTGTTGCTCGTATTCGTGTTCAAGCGCGGTGATGAGACGCGCAATGGCGTCAGGAGCGGATGTCGCTTGATCGACCTCTTCGAAGAGGGCGTAGGGATCTGAGTCGATCTCGGATTTGTGCTTTTTGCTCATAGCCTTATTCCTTTCTGGGGTCTGAAGCCGATACTCCGGCATTATTCGCAGTCTGGTAACTATGGAAGCAAACGTATTGGTAATTGCGGCGGCTTAGGCTGGTTGACGTTTTTTGGATTGACCAGCGATGACCATGACCTCTTGGATTGAACGATTGATTAGTGTTCGTTTCGCGACCTTCGAGACGAAACGGATACTTAATAAGGCTGAAATCGAGGCGTTTTATGCTGCTCGCGACTTCTTTGGCGACGTTAGCGGCGTTCAATATTACGCGCTGGCGCAGGTCAGCTTGGGCGAGATTTTTCAGTCAGCGGATAGGCCAGCCTATTTGGCGATTAATTGGATGCGTTCTGAAGTGGTCGTTGTTGACCGTTTCGGTCATCCTGCGGTGGTGATCGAAATTCACGGGCCAGGCCACTTTGGCTCAACGATTGAAGATGTTTTTGAGGCGTGCATCAAGGACGAGATCAAGCGGCTTGTCTGTCGCAGTGCTGGGGTTCAATTGTTTGAGATTGATAATAGAGAAGATTGTGATGTTCGACAGGCCGTTCGCGATTATCTCGCGTGCCGTTTTTCACCTGTTGCAGCCGAGTAGATCATGTGTCGTCAGGCCATCTGATCGGCGAACTGGCGATATCCGGTGTGAGGCAGTCTGGCGGCGATGCCGAGCAGCATGTCGAAAGACGATTTCATGTGGCGTCGTCGATTCCAGCGAAAGACAAACTCTTCGAGGTAGCGGCGAAGGTGCGGCGCGCGGACGCCGTGATAGGTGCCGAGCGCCCATCGCTTGAAATTAGCGAAAACGCGATGGATCCATGGTAAGACGACGTGCGCCGCCATTTTGCCGACGACCTTTGGCTGGTGGTTGTAGCCCTTGAGGCTGCGATAGGCTGAGAAGCCGTCGCTCAGGACAGTGGCGCCGGGCGTGACCGCGTCGGCAATGAAGGCTCTGATGCCGGGCGCCGAGAAGTCCTGTAGAGGCGCAAGGCGGATGCGGCGCGGATGGCCGTCGGGCGAGAGTTCGATCGCGCCGATGAAATGCAGCTTGCCGACGGCGCTTCGGCCTTGGCCGCCGGCGATCGGGTCGTCCTTGGTGCGATAGGGAATATCGCTCTCGTCTACCTCGACGAGGTCTTCGAGCAGCGAACGATCAGGATCGACCATGGCGCACCGCAGCTTTTGCAGCATGAGCCAGGCGGTCTTGTAGGACCCAAGGCCGAGCTGCGCTTGGAGTTGCAGCGCTGAGATGCCGTTGGAATGGCTGGCGACGGCGTAGATCGCGAGGAACCAGGTCAATAGGTTGAGATGGCTGCGATGAAAGATCGTCCCAGCGGTGACCGACGTCTGGCGTCCGCAGGCGGCGCATTCGAAAGTGAAGGTCTTGGAGTTGAGCGTCCAGGCTTTCGTACCTTGGCATTTTGGGCAGACGAAGCCGTTTGGCCAGCGCTTTTCATAGAGGTGAAGGGCGCAGGCCGCGTCGTTCGGAAACCGCTCATTGAAGGCGGCTCGAGACATGGGGCGGTCGTTTTTCCAGCGGCTCGGCATGAGAACAAACATAGAACATTTGCGTTCGCCGTCAAGCCTGTTTGACTACCTATAGGGCGACCTTAGGCAAGGGGATAAGCCGCCAATCAAATTCGCACAGAAAGCAGGTTTTCCTTCGCTTAATGGTTAGTTCGGCATCAAATGCCGGCTCATTGGCGCCATGCGCTTACAATATAAAGCGGCTCAGATCGACGTTGCGCGAGAGATCGCCGACGCGACTTTCGACATAGGCGCCATCGATTGTCACTTCCTGACCAGATTGCTCACCGGCAGCAAAGCTGACATCGTCGAGCACCCTTTCCATCACTGTCTGCAATCGTCTGGCGCCTATGTTTTCGACACTCGCGTTCACGTGCACCGCCACGCGCGCCAAGGCGTCGATGGCGTCGTCGGTGAAGGACAGATTGACGCCCTCGGTCAAGAGCAAAGCCCTGTATTGTTTCACGAGACTGGCCTCCGGCTGCGTCAGGATGCGCCTGAAGTCCTCTTCGTCGAGCGATGAAAGTTCAACGCGAATCGGCAATCGACCCTGCAACTCCGGCAGGAGATCAGATGGCTTGGCGACATGGAAAGCCCCCGAAGCGATGAAAAGAATATGATCGGTCTTAACAGCGCCATGCTTGGTGGCGACCGTCGTGCCTTCGATCAGCGGCAAAAGATCCCGCTGGACGCCTTCCCGTGACACGTCGCCGCTGCGCCCATCGCGGGCGCAAATCTTGTCGATTTCGTCAAGGAAAACGATGCCATTGTTTTCGACTTCGCGTATCGCCAGCCGGACGATCAGCTCCTGATCGAGCAATTTTTCGCTCTCTTCGGCCTGCAATGGCGCGTAAGCGTCCTTTACCTGCAGCCTTTGCTGCTTTGGACGTGCTGATTTGCCGAAAATGTCGCCGAGCGAAATGGCTCCGATCGAAGCGCCGGGCATGTTGGGCAAGTCGAACATGGGCATTGACGGGCTGGAAGGAGAGGTAATCTCGACGTCGATTTCCTTTTCCTCCATCTCCCCGGCGCGGAGCTTTTTTCGGAACAAATCACGCGTCGCGGCGCTGGCGTTGGCTCCGACCAAGGCTGTGACGATTCGTTCTTCCGCCGCCAGATGAGCCCGCGCCGCCACGTCTTTGCGCTTGCCTTCCTTTACCAAGGCGATCCCGATTTCGACCAGATCCCGCACAATCTGCTCAACGTCTCGACCGACATAACCGACTTCGGTGAACTTTGTCGCCTCGACCTTTAAAAAGGGCGCATTGGCGAGACGCGCAAGACGGCGGGCAATCTCGGTCTTGCCGCAGCCGGTAGGGCCAATCATCAGGATATTCTTTGGTAGTACCTCTTCGCGCATCACGCCTTCCAGACGCAAACGCCGCCAGCGATTGCGCAGGGCGATGGCGACCGCCCTCTTGGCCTCCTTTTGTCCGATGATGAAACGATCGAGTTCGGAGACAATTTCGCGAGGAGAAAGTTCGGTCATACCGTTGGAGCCTTGCGGACTAGGTCTTTGGCGTTCAGAGGGATTCAACGCTTTCGACGACAATATTGGTATTCGTGTAAACGCAGATTTCAGCGGCGATCTGAAGGGCGCGCCGAGCGATGGATTCCGCGTCCATCGCGGTATCCAGCAAGGCTCGCCCGGCCGCCAGCGCATAATTTCCGCCCGAACCAATTCCCATGACGGCGCCGTCCGGCCCTTGCTCGGGCTCCAACACGTCGCCATTTCCTGTGAGAACGAGGGCGACGTTCTTGTCTGCGACCAGCATCATCGCCTCCAGGCGCCGCAAATAGCGATCGGTCCGCCAATCCTTGGCCAATTCCACGCAGGCGCGCAGTAAATGACCAGGATATTGTTCAAGCTTGGATTCCAGTCGTTCACATAAGGTAAAAGCGTCCGCGGTGGCTCCCGCAAAGCCGACGATCACCTGCCCCTTGCCGAGTCGGCGCACCTTGCGCGCATTGCCTTTTATTATTGTCTGGCCGAGGCTGACCTGTCCGTCGCCGGCGACGACGGTTTTGCCGCCCTTGCGCACCAATACGATGGTCGTGGCGTGCATGGACGAATTCGGGTGATCAGACATGCGAAACTTTCCCGCGGCGGGTGAACCGGCTCGCGGTTCTGCCTGCGCATCTATTGTGCTTGCTCGATGGTTACAAGCCCAGCGAAGCGAGAGTGGCTAAAAGGCGCGACTTTTGCTATTAGCCGCAAAGCCGCAGGGCAAGGGAAAAAAAATGACGCGCCAAGCCGAAATCACCCGCAAGACCAAAGAAACCGACATTTCGGTGAAACTCGTGATCGAGGGAACCGGGGCGAGCAAAATCGCGACGGGAATTGGTTTTTTTGACCATATGCTGGAACAGTTGGCTCGGCATTCCCTGATTGATCTTGAAGTCTACGCCAAAGGCGATCTCCATATTGACCAGCACCATACGGTCGAGGACGTCGGAATCGCCGTCGGTCAGGCTTTGCGCAAGGCATCGGGAGATCTGCGCGGGATTGTTCGCTATGCAGACGTCCATTTGCCTATGGACGAAACCCTGACGCGTGTGGCCGTCGATGTCTGCGGACGTCCATTCCTGGTGTTCCGCACCCAATTTTCGCAAGCAAAAATCGGTGAATTCGACGCCGAACTGGTGCGGGAATTTTTCCAGGCATTTTCTCAGCACGCAGCCATCGCGCTTCACATCGAAACACTTTATGGAACGAACAACCATCATATCGCCGAGACCTGCTTCAAGGGCGTCGCCCGGGCGCTCGGAGCCGCAATGACGATTGATTCGCGACAGCGGGACCACATCCCTTCAACCAAAGGGACCCTTTGAACGGGCGAAGGAGTTGACATGCACCTTTACGCGGTCTTCCTTCCCGGTGGACTTTCCCCGGCCCAGGCCGCGGAGAAAGCCGAGCTGGTTCGACAGGGTTTTAACTGGCGCGCATTCCTCGCAACGCCGCTTTGGGCATTGCGGCGAGGCTATTGGCTCGCTTTCGCGCTTTGGCTTGCATGGACTGTGATGGTTGCCGTCATCGCCTCTTTTGCCCATTTGGAGGCGGGCGCGGCTACCGCGCTCTATGCGCTTGGCGCCTTGGCTTTCGGCCTTGAGGCGGACCGTTTTCGTCAAGCGCGTTTGTCGAGGTCCGGCTATCTATTGCATGGCCTGACGGTCGGCGAGTCCTTGGAAGAGGCGGAAAGCCTTTATTTTCAGCGGCATCAAGACTCGATCCAACCTTCCCGACAAAGCTCCGAGATCAGCCCGGTTCTGGCGGAAGAAAACGCAGCCTGGTCGAATTCGGCAGCTGGATCCGACCTGTTGGGGCTGTTTCCGTCACAGGAGACCAAAAAGTGAGCGTCGCCATCATCGATTATGGCTCTGGGAACCTGCATTCGGCCGCCAAGGCTTTCGAGCGCGCCGCTGCGGATGTTGAAGAAAAAGCGCCGGTTGTCGTCACCAGCGACCCGCACGTGGTTCTGCGCTCCAGCCGTATCGTCTTGCCGGGAGTGGGAGCGTTCGCAGATTGTCGCAAGGGTCTGCTCGCGATCGAAGGCATGGTCGAAGCCATGACCGAAGCCGTTCAAAAACGAGGCGCGCCATTCCTGGGGATTTGCGTTGGCATGCAATTATTGGCGGATCGAGGTTTGGAGCACGGGGAGACGCCGGGCCTGGGATGGATTTCCGGCGAAGTTGTCCCGATTGAGCCTGTCGACCCAGCGCTGAAAATCCCCCATATGGGCTGGAATAACCTCATACAAAACCGGCCGCACCCCCTGTTGAAGGAGATCCCGACGGGTGGGCAAGGACTCCATGCCTATTTCGTTCATTCCTACCACCTGCGAACGGCCCATCCCGGCGATATCGTCGCAACGACCGATCATGGCGGCGCCTTGACCGCCATAGTCGGGCGCGACTCTGTCGTCGGCGTCCAGTTCCATCCAGAAAAGAGCCAGACGATGGGCCTTCGGCTGATTTCAAATTTCTTGAGGTGGCGCCCGTGATCCTGTTTCCGGCAATTGACCTGAAGGAGGGCGAATGCGTTCGCCTTATCCATGGCGACATGGCGCAGGCGACTGTGTTCAACGACGATCCCGCTGCGCAAGCGCTGGTTTTTGAACGGCAAGGCTTTGAATATCTGCACGTCGTTGATCTCGACGGCGCTTTTGCCGGGAAGCCGATGAACGCGGCAGCGGTCGACGCCGTTCTCGCCGCCTTGACCAGCATGCCCGTACAGCTTGGTGGCGGCATACGTGACATGCGCACCGTGGATGGTTGGCTCAGCAAGGGAGTCGCCCGCGTCATCATTGGCACCGCGGCCGTGCGCGATCCGGACCTCGTTCGAGAGGCGGCCCGGAGCCACCCGAACCGCATTGCGGTTGGCATCGATGCCCGCGACGGGCTGGTGGCTGTCGACGGTTGGGCCAAATCGTCGCAGCTCACGGCGATCGAACTTGGCAAACGTTTTGAAGACGCCGGCGTTGCGGCGATCATCTACACCGATATCGCCCGCGACGGCGTGCTCAAAGGCTTGAATATAGAGGCGACGCTGGCTCTGGCTGCAGCCTTGACAATTCCGGTCATTGCGTCCGGCGGCCTGGCGTCCATCGCCGACGTCGAGCGATTGCTGCGACCCGATTGCGCACGCCTCGCCGGAGCCATTACCGGGCGCGCGCTCTATGATGGACGACTGGACCCACGGCAAGCGCTGGATCTTATCAAGGCCAACCGCGCGGCCTGAAAAAGGCCTGCTGCAAGACGACGGAGAGACTGCTTGCTCAAGACACGCGTCATTCCCTGCCTCGACGTCAAGGACGGTCGCGTCGTGAAGGGCGTGAATTTCGTTGATTTACGTGACGCCGGCGACCCCGTGGAATGCGCCATCGCATATGACGCAGCGGGCGCCGATGAGTTGTGCTTTCTCGACATTACCGCCAGCCATGAGGAGCGCGGCCTGTTGCTCGATGTCGTGCGGCGCACCGCGGAAGCCTGTTTCATGCCGTTGACCGTCGGCGGCGGCGTCCGCACGCTCGACGATATCAGAAGCCTTTTATTGGCTGGCGCCGACAAGGCGTCAATCATGACGGCTGCCGTCCATGATCGTGATTTCGTTCGGCGCGGCGCGGAAAAATTCGGAAGCCAGTGCATTGTCGTGGCGATCGACGCGAAAAACGTCGCTCCAGATCGCTGGGAGATTTTTACCCACGGAGGCCGCCGCCCCACCGGAATCGACGCCCTCGCCTACGCCCGGGAGGTTGCGGCGCTCGGCGCAGGGGAAATCCTTCTGACATCAATGGACCGTGATGGCGCGAAGACGGGCTTTGATATTCGAATTGACTCGAACCATATCCGACGCCGTCTCGATCCCGGTCATAGCGTCAGGCGGTGTAGGAACGCTAGATCATTTGGTCGAAGGCGTACGCGACGGCCACGCCAGCGCCGTGCTTGCCGCCTCAATCTTCCATTTCGGCGAATATAGCATCGGCGAGGCCAAAGCCTATATGGCCAAGGCTGGACTGCCCATGCGTCTCGACCCGTTGGCGGCCTGATCGGAAAACCATGACCAAGACCGAAAGTTTCTCCCTCGACGACCTTGCCCGACTCATCGCCGCCCGCGCCGGAGCCGACGCGGATCAATCCTACACACGCAGCCTGCTCCAGTCCGGAACGGCTCGAATCGCCAAGAAATTTGGCGAAGAGGCGTTCGAAGCCGCCATCGCCGCCGTCGAGCGCGATCCCGCGGGCCTGAAAATGGAATCCGCCGATGTGCTCTATCACCTATTGGTCTTGCTTCAAGACGGCGGCGTTCCGTTGCAGGATGTGATCGACGAACTCGCCCGACGTACGCAACAATCTGGCCACCAGGAAAAAGCTTCCCGTGCGAAATAAAAAGCCTGGTCACTCTGGAGGCGGTCTTGAATGAACCCGTCGGACCATTGCATGGCGATCACGTGATCGGATCGTCAGGCCCCAATCTTTCGCCGTACCGTCATTTTACGCGGGAGGAATGGGCGCAATTGCGCGCAGACACCCCTCTGACTCTGACTATCGATGATTTGAAGCGACTGCAGTCGATCAACGATCCCATTTCACTCGAAGAAGTGATCGCCATTTACCTTCCGCTATCGCGCCTTCTTGCGCTCTACGTCGCCGCCACGCAGGGTTTGTTCAAGGCGACACAAAGATTTCTCGGCGCGGACGACGGAAAGGTGCCTTATATCATCGGCGTCGCGGGATCGGTGGCCGTCGGAAAATCGACGACGGCCCGCGTCATGCAGGCGTTGCTTTCACGATGGCCTAATACGCCTAAGGTCGAGCTGATCACAACCGACGGATTTTTGCTGCCCAACGCCCAGCTGGAGCGGGACGACCTTATGGACCGCAAGGGTTTTCCGGAAAGCTACGATACCGAAAGCCTCATACGCTTCTTGTCCGACGTTAAGGCGGGACGCGGCCATGTCGAGGCGCCGGTCTATTCACATTTGACTTACGATTATGTGCCGGGCGAGAGCGTGAGCGTCGATCGGCCGGACATCCTGATCGTCGAGGGCGTCAACGTCCTGTTGCCGAATCGTTTGCCCCGCGACGGCAAGGAAACGCCTTTCGTCTCCGATTTCTTCGATTTTTCCGTCTATCTTCATGCGGACGAAGACCAATTCGAAAAATGGTATGTCGCGCGCTTCATGCGCCTGCGTTCGACTGCTTTTCGCGACCCGCGCTCCTACTTCAAGAAATACGCTGAAATCGCCGACGAAGAGGCGGAATCAGTCGCCCGGAGCATCTGGAAGCGCATTAATTTGCGCAATCTGCATGAAAACATCTTGCCGACGCGTGCGCGCGCGAGTTTGATCCTGACCAAAGGGTCCAGCCATCGCATCGAAGAAGTCGCCCTACGGAAACTGTGATCGCCTCAAAAAGAGACAAGTTTCGGCTTTTTCTCTAAAGCGGAAAGAAGCCGCGGCAATTCGGGACCACGCTTCAAAATCAGGCCTGTCTGCATGACGATGGAGTAGGCGCCTTGTTTGCGGGCGGATTTCGGCTCTTTGACGATCCGGTAATAGGGCGCCTCGCCACACCTGCGGAAAATCGAGAAGATGGCGCGCGTGGGTGAAAAATCCATCGCGTAATCGCGCCAGACGCCCTGGGCGACCATGCGTCCATAAAGATTCAATATTGCTTGCAATTCCTGGCGGTCGAAACCGACCAAAAGGTTCGTATTTGCGCCTGCCGCGGACGCGCCGGGCATGCGCAAAATATGAAAATCCGGTTCAGACTGCTCGTCGCTCAAGCGAATTTCGTGATTTTTGCAAAAGACCGGATCGATGATGACGCGGTTCTTTTCTTCCTGCAAGCGGTGAAAAAGGCGCTTCGCTGCGGTCAAGGCATTTTTCTGGCGGGTTCAGGTCGATAAGTCACATTTCCGCCCTCTTGCCGCCCTTTGGCTGCTTACATGCGGTTTCAAAAAAGGATGGTCGGAGGCTTTAGCCCCGGAATGGTCGCGTTGACGCAGCCCCCCAGCCGGCGCGGTTTTTCGGAAGAGTTGCTCGATCCTCATGACTTTGGGCCGATCGGAATTATCCGGTCGGCTCATTCGTCTCTTGCCTGAAACCGCGCGATCCGCCACATGGTTTGATCTTGAAACGAGATCGCCTCGCCGCAATATTGCGGGCGCGGAGAGATACTCCGACGACAAGACCCAGCGAACACACACAGAGCGAGCGACATGGACCAGGAAGCTGCGACGACGGCGAGCGAACGTCATGTTTTTCAGGCGGATGTAGCGCGTTTGCTACATCTCATGGTGCATTCGATCTATTCGGAACGCGACATTTTCTTGCGCGAACTCATTTCGAACGCCGCTGACGCATGCGAAAAGTTGCGTTACGAAGCGAACAGCAATCCCGCGCTGATCAGCGACGGCGCGCCGTTTGCGATCAAAATCACGCTGGACAAAGATGCGTCCACGCTCAGTGTCGAGGATAATGGCGTCGGCATGTCCCGGCAGGATCTTGCTGTGGCTTTGGGCACGATCGCGAACTCGGGCACCCGCGCTTTTGTGGAAAAAATCAAGGGCGCCGAAGCGGGCGCCGCCGAGTTGATCGGCCAGTTCGGCATTGGCTTTTATTCGGCGTTCATGGTGGCGGATCAGGTCGTGGTGGAAACCCGGCGCGCGGGCGAAGATCAGGCGTGGCGATGGAAGTCGGATGGGAAGGGCGATTACGAAATCGCGGCAATCGGCCTCAACGAGGCGCCTTTGCATGGCGCGCGGGTCATCCTGCACCTGAACGCTGAGTCCAAGACATATCTGGAGCCGCATAAGGTCGAAACGATCATCAATGAACATTCGAGCGCCGTCGCCACGCCTATCGATTTGATCGAAAAACCCGACGCCGAACCACGTCGCGTCAGCGAAGGCGCGGCCCTTTGGGCGAAAAACAAAGCCGAGGTTACGCCCGAGCAGTATAAGGAATTTTATCAAAACCTCGCCGGCCAGTTTGACGAACCCGCCCTCACCGTACACTGGCGCGCGGAAGGGCGAGCGGAATATTCGGTCCTGGCTTTCGTGCCCGGCTCGCGG
Source organism: uncultured Alphaproteobacteria bacterium (assembly GCA_963710275.1). GTDB lineage: Bacteria > Pseudomonadota > Alphaproteobacteria > Rhizobiales > Beijerinckiaceae > Rhodoblastus. Next base: position 451,698 of record CAVPZS010000005.1, read on the forward strand.
CCATTCGATTTGTTCGATCCAGCGCGCAAGGGCCGCGCAAAGCTTTATTCGCGCCGCGTGTTGATTTCGCGCGACGCCGATCTCTTGCCCGGCTATTTGCGCTTCGTGAGATTGGTCGTCGATTCAGCCGACTTGCCGCTGAACGTCTCGCGCGAAATGGTTCAGGAGAGCAACCTTTTCGCAGCGATCAAGAAGGGCGTCGCCAATCGCCTGCTGCAAGAGATCGCCAAGACAGCGGAGAGCGACGCCGAAAAATTCCAGGACATCTGGAAGAATTTCGGCGCCGTGTTGAAAGAAGGGCTTTACGAGGACCCCGAGCGACGCGATGTTCTGTTAAAAATGGCTCGTTTCTCCACGACGACCGAAAAGGAAGCTAAACGTTCGCTTGTCGACTACGTCGCGGCAATGCGACCCAATCAGGCCGCAATTTATTATATCGTCGGCGAAGGCGCTGAACGCTTGGCCGCGAGCCCTCAGCTCGAAGGATTCCGGGCGCGCGGCGTCGAAGTCCTGCTGCTTTCCGATCCCGTGGACGCATTCTGGGTGCAGACCGCCGTCGGATTTGAAGGAAAGCCGTTCAAGTCGGTTACTCAGGGCGCCTCCGACATCAAGTCAATCGAACTGATCGACGGCAAAAAGCAGGAAGCGGAAAATGCGGGCGCCGCCGCAGGCTTTGTCGCGCTGGCCAAACAAATGTTGGAAACGGTCGTCGAAGACGTCCGGGTTTCGGACCGTCTTTCGGAAAGTCCCGCTTGCCTTGTGGCGCCGGATTTCGGACCGGACCTTCGCCTGCAGCAAATTCTGGCTTCGCACGGCCAGTCCGCTAACGCAATGAAGCCGGTTCTGGAAGTCAATCCGTCGCATCCCCTTGTCATCGCGCTGGACGCCCAAGCGAGTGCGGGCGATAGAAGCCTGTTCGAAGACGCTGTTTGGCTACTGTTCGACGAGGCCAAGCTCATGGACGGCGAAGCGCCACATGACTCTGCCGCCTTCGCGGGCCGCCTCACGCGAATCCTCGGCAAGGCTCTGGGAGCCTGAAGCTGAATGACGCCTTGACCACGTTCGCCGCGTCAGACACGCTGGAGCAGGCGAGGATAAAGTTGGCGTCGGCCCTGGCCGCCGCTGGCAAGGAGCCAGCAGCGCTCGAATCCCGCCTGTTGGTGGAGAAAGCGACCGGCTTGTCGTCGCTGGGACTCGTGACGCTTGCCGAGCGGCGGCTGGATCAAGCCGCCGCGACGGCGCTGCAAGATTATGCCTCCCGGCGCCTTGCTGGAGAGCCGGTCAGCCGAATTCTTGGGACGAAGCGGCTTTTACGGATTGAGCCTTGATATCGCGGCGGAGGTGCTGGATCCACGCGCCGACACCGAGACGCTCGTCAATACTGCGCTTGCGCTTATGGAAGCAAAGGGATTGGCCAGGCCGCGCATTCTTGACCTAGGGGTGGGATCCGGCGCTATTTTATGCGCGCTTCTCGACGCGCGCAGCGATGCATTTGGCATTGGGGTGGATATCTCCCCTTCTGCCTGCGCTCTGGCGCAGCGAAATCTCGTGCGTTGTGGGCTCGCGAAACGCGCTGGCGTCATGCGCGGCGACTGGGCTCACGCGCTCCAGGGCAGTTTCGATTTGATCGTCTCGAACCCGCCCTATATTGCAAGTTCGGAAATCCCGAATTTGGAAACGGAGGTCATAGCCTTCGATCCAATCCTGGCGCTTGACGGGGGCTTGGATGGTTTGGATCCCTATCGCCAGATCGCCATGGATTTGGGAAGATTATTGCGATCCGGCGGCATCGCCTGCTTCGAAATCGGCTGGCGGCAAGCCTTGGGCGTTACCGCCATTCTGACAACGGCCGGCTTTCACGGCGTTAAGATCGTACAGGACGGAGGCCGGCGCGACAGGGTCGCGGCGGTCCATGCGCCATAGACGGGAAAGCGCTTCTATCTTTTATCCTCCTTAAGTTTGGGCTTGGCTTGAAATAAAAAAACGTCTAATCTCGATACAGCTAATACCCGGTTGCACATCATTTCATCGCAGCATGGCTCGCACGTCCGTCGGTTTCGCTTAGACCGAATTTGGGTATCGCGAGCAGGAGCATGATGTAGCGCGATTTGAGCAACGGGGTGTGATTGCCGTTTCCCTCAATGGATCAGTTGTACGGCAAACGAGTTTGCGGAAGTCCGCAAACATGGCCAGTAGGGCGAAAGCGCCGGGCCATGATGAGTTGCAGAAGGCATGATCGCCGTTATGCGCCCGCGACGATTGTCACGGTTATATCTTCATCAATCAGGGATTTTCAATGAGACCTGGTCAGAACAAACGCATGCGTGGTCGCAACAATAATCGAAAAGGTCCGAGTCCTCTGACGCGGACTTATGAATCCGCTGGCCCTGACGTAAAAATACGCGGTACGGCCCAACACGTTGCCGAAAAATATTTGCAATTGGCTCGGGACGCCCAGTCGTCCGGCGACCCGGTCATGGCAGAAAATTATTTGCAACATTCCGAGCACTATTTTCGGATCATATCCGCTGCTCAAGCCGCACAATTGCAAGCCCAGGCGGGCTATGGCCGAAATGGCGAGGATATGGATGACGGCGACGAAGACGATGATTTCGTCGCCTTGCCTGATCGTTTCGCGTCGCCCTTCGAACGCGCTCCGCAAATTCAGCCGGCGCAACAGCCTCAACCGAATGGCGGACAGATAGGCTACAGCGGGCAGCCACAGCCCTATTTCGAGCGTCCCGCTTTCAATGCGGACGAGCGTCAGCCGGAAAGGCCCGAGCGGCAAGAACGGCCCGAGCGACAGGAGCGAAATTTTGAGCGGAACGCCAATCCGAATGGCGAACGCCAGGAAAGGCAACCGCGCAATGATCGCCGCTTTGGCCAGCAAGGGCAACAGGGCGAGCGGACGGGTGGTGATCGCCCGCACGGGCAGGGTCGAAACCGTTTTCGTGACCAGCAGCCACGTTTTGATGCGGCCAATCAAGAGCAGCCACGGGTTGATTTCGACGCGATGACCTCGGCCTTGCCGGCGTTCATTACCGCGCCGTCGCGCGTTCCGGCTCCGGCCCCTTCTGGCGCAAGCGTTTCTCCAGAAAGCGGCGTGGAGGCGCCCTCCGTTCCGGCAGGCCTGTCTGCGCAACCACAGGAGCATGTTGCACCCGGCGGTGAGGAAGGCGAAAATCGCTTTCACTTGCGGCCGCGCCGCCGCCGCAGGGTTCGCTCTGAGGCCGGTGAAGAAGGCGGCGATGCAGCTCCTTTGCCGGAGACGAGTTCAGCAGACTGAACTGCCAGCATCATCCGAAAAACGGCGCCTCGCGGCGCCGTTTTTGTTTCCAGTCATTGCAGACTTGAGCGCCAAGCTTTCTCATTCGGCGCCCTTTCAACCTGCCGAGACATTCCCATATCAACGCTGAGGCCGCCATCTGGGGCCTGTTAGACGTTGCGGAACTCGCCAGTAGGGAGGCCGCCGCGGGCTTGGAGGATTGATATGAATATCGAGAAACTTACTGAACGCGCCCGAGGCTTTGTGCAGTCGGCGCAGTCTTTGGCGATCCGCGAAGGCCACCAACAATTTACCCCCCTTCACCTCCTGAAAGTCCTTCTCGACGACGAACAGGGACTTTCGGCCGGGCTCATCGACAAGGCCGGTGGACGTTCGCGCGACGCGCTTCAGCAATGTGAACTGGCCTTGGCCAAATTGCCACGTGTGGAAGGAGCTGGGGCGGGGCAGCTTTATCTCGCGCCAGCCACGGCGCGGTTATTCGACAGCGCGGAGAAAATAGCCCAGAAAGCAGGTGATTCCTTCGTAACTGTCGAGAGGTTGTTGTTGGCCCTGGCAATGGACGCCAGCAGCGACGCTGGCAAAATTCTCACTAACGCCGGCGTAAACGCCCAAGGCCTGAACAAGGCCATCGAAGATCTTCGCAAAGGACGCACCGCCGATTCAGCCTCTGCCGAAAACGCTTATGACGCGCTGAAAAAATATGCGCGCGACCTGACCGAGGCCGCGCGCGAGGGAAAACTCGATCCTGTTATCGGTCGTGACGAGGAAATCCGCCGCACGATCCAGGTTCTTTCCCGTCGAACCAAAAACAATCCTGTTCTGATTGGCGAGCCAGGCGTGGGCAAGACCGCCATTGTCGAAGGCTTGGCTTTGCGCATCGTCAACGGGGACGTGCCCGAAAGCCTGAAGGACAAGAGCCTGTTGGCGTTGGACATGGGCGCGCTGATCGCCGGCGCCAAATATCGTGGCGAGTTCGAAGAACGTCTGAAGGCCGTACTCAACGAGGTCACCGCTGCGGAAGGCGGCATCATCCTCTTCATCGACGAAATGCACACTCTGGTCGGCGCCGGCAAGGCGGACGGGGCGATGGACGCGTCCAACCTGCTCAAACCCGCCTTGGCGCGTGGCGAATTGCATTGCGTGGGAGCCACGACACTCGACGAATATCGCAAACACGTCGAAAAGGACGCAGCCTTGGCGCGTCGCTTTCAGCCGATTTTCGTGAGCGAGCCAACCGTCGAGGACACGATTTCGATCCTTCGCGGCCTGAAGGAGAAGTATGAGCTTCACCACGGCGTGCGAGTGAGCGACTCGGCTCTCGTCGCCGCCGCGACATTGTCCAACCGCTACATCGCGGACCGGTTTTTGCCCGACAAAGCCATAGACCTTGTCGACGAAGCGGGCTCCCGTCTGCGGATGCAGGTCGATTCGAAGCCTGAAGAGCTCGATGAATATGATCGTCGCATCATGCAGCTGAAGATTGAACAGGAGGCCCTGAAAAAGGAGACTGACCCGGCGTCCAAGGATCGGCTGAAACGGCTGGAAGGCGAACTCGCGGACCTGAGCGAAAAGTCGTCCGAACTGACCGCGCGGTGGCGGGCGGAAAAGGACAAACTTGGCGCGGCGCAAAAGATGAAGGAAAAGCTGGAGGCGGCGCGCAACGATCTGCTCATCGCGCAGCGCAAAGGCGACTATGCCGAAGCAGGACGCCTGACCTATGGCGCCATTCCCGAGTTGGAGCGCAAGCTTGCCGAGACCGAAGCGAAATCTGGCGAAGTGTTGGTGGACGAAGCCGTTACACCTGATCACATCGCGCAGGTGGTTTCACGCTGGACCGGTGTGCCGGTCGACAAGATGCTCGAAGGGGAGCGCGCCAAGCTATTGAAAATGGAGGAGGAGCTGGCGCGTCGGGTGGTTGGGCAGCGGGAGGCGGTCAACGCGGTCGCTACGGCCGTCCGCCGCGCACGGGCGGGCTTGCAGGATCCCGGCCGGCCGATCGGCTCGTTCATGTTTCTCGGCCCGACCGGCGTCGGCAAGACCGAGCTCACGAAAGCCTTGGCCGCGTTCCTGTTCGACGACGAGACGGCCATGGTCCGGCTCGACATGTCCGAATATATGGAAAAGCACTCGGTCGCGCGTCTGATCGGCGCGCCTCCCGGCTATGTTGGCTATGAAGAGGGCGGCGCGCTTACTGAAGCCGTGCGACGCCGGCCTTATCAGGTCGTGCTGTTCGACGAAATCGAAAAGGCGCATCCGGACGTGTTCAACGTTTTGCTGCAGGTGCTCGACGATGGACGGCTGACGGATGGACAGGGCCGGACCGTTGACTTCCGCAATGTGGTTATCATCATGACATCGAATCTCGGCTCCGAGTTTCTGGTCATGCAGAAGGAAGGCGAGGACTCCTCTGCCGTCCATGGCGAGGTCATGCAGGTGGTCCGCGCGCATTTCCGGCCCGAATTTCTCAACCGCGTCGACGAAATCATTCTCTTCCACCGCTTGCGTCGCCAGGATATGGGCGCAATTGTCGACATTCAGTTCAAACGGCTGAGCCGGTTGCTGGAAGATCGCAAGATTACAGTCACGCTTGCGGAAAGTGGTCGAGAGTGGCTGGCCGACAAGGGTTATGACTCGGCTTACGGCGCGCGTCCCCTGAAACGGGTGATCCAGAAGCAAGTGCAGGATCCGCTTGCCGAAATGATCCTTGCAGGGGACGTAGGCGATGGTTCCACGGTGGAAGTCGCTGCGGAAAACGGAAGCTTGACCGTCAACGGCAAGCCGGTCGGAAAGCAGGAATCCGACGAGAAAACGCCGGCTCTCCTGAATTGAACAATTGATGAGAGCGAAGGAAGGGCGGCTCTGGGCCGCCCTTTTCTATTGCAGCCAGCCCAATGAGACGGCGACAAGCAGATAGACGCCCATCGCAAAGCGATAAAGGACGAACCACCAGCTGGACGACTTTTCAAGAATTCGCATAAGGCCCCAGATCGCGACAAACGCGGAAATCGAGGCGACGACAATGCCGACGCCGAGAATGAACCAGCCATCGGCCGAGAGATGCGCCTTCAAGAGCTCGACCAATTCCACGACGCCAGCCAGGAAAATGGCGGGAAGCCCGAGCAGAAAGGAGAATCTTGCGGCTTCCTCGCGTTTCAAATCAAGGAACATGGCTGCGGTCAAAGTTGAACCCGAACGCGAAACGCCGGGAATCAAGGCGCCGACCTGAGCTAAACCGACCAGCAGCGCGTCTTTGAGAGAAAGATTGTCGATCGTGCGCTTATGCCGGCAGAATTTTTCCGCGAGCGCTAGCAGGATCGCCATGACGATGCAGGAAACCCCGATCACGCCGAGTCCACGCATCGGTGAACCGCAACCGTTCAAAATTGGCTTCAACAGTTTTCCCGCGACCGCAATCGGGATCGTCGCCAGCAAGATCCACGTTGTAAATCGGAATTGCCAATCCCTGAAATCGCGGCGCATGATTGCTGATACCGACCCGGCGAGCAGGCCGCGTATGTCGCTCCAAAAATAAGAGACGACGGCGGCCAGCGCCGCAAGCTGCATGGCGGCGGAAAAGGCCGAACCCGGATCGCGCCATCCCAGCAAGGCCGGAACAATGCGCATGTGAGCTGTCGAAGAAATGGGCAACAGCTCAGATATGCCCTGCACGACGCCCAGCGCCGCCACTTTGGCGGTCCCCAGTTCAATAAATCCGGTATCCAGCCCTTGGGTGCAGGCGTCTGCCGACATGAATAACTCCCGCCGAATCAGAAAAAAACCTCCGACTGTTTTAGGCAAACATGCCGGAGGGGATCAATCAGTGCGCTATCTCAAGCCTTTGCGGCGTGGTCCTCAACGACGCGGACAATGTCCGCCATGATGGCGTTGAGCTCGTAATTCTTGGGCGTATAGACCGCGGCAACCCCCTCGGAAAGCAAGAGTTTTTCGTCCTCGGGCGGAATAATGCCGCCCACAATCACCGGGATATCGGCGATCCCCTGCTTTTTCATCCGCTCCAGCACATCGCGCACCAGCGGCACATGCGAACCGGACAGGATCGACAAGCCGACGACGTGAACGCCCTCTTCGAGCGCCGCGTTGACGATTTCGGCGGGCGTCAGACGAATACCTTCGTAAACGACTTCCATGCCCGCGTCGCGCGCGCGCACCGCGATCTGTTCGGCGCCGTTGGAATGACCGTCCAGTCCGGGTTTACCGACCAGGAATTTGATCCGTCGGCCGAGCTTTTTGGAAACTCGCTCAACTTCCGCCCGGACGGGATCAAGCGAACCCGCGACTTGCCGAGCGCTGCGTCCCACGCCGGTCGGCGCTCGGAATTCGCCGAAGACCTCGCGCAGGGTCTGGCCCCATTCGCCCGTCGTAACGCCCGCCTTGGCGGCGGCAATCGAGGGCTCCATGATATTCCGGTCTTCCTGCGCGGCGGCGCGAAGATCAGACAATGCCTTGTCGACCGCCTTGGAATCGCGTTGCTCGCGCCAGGCCTTCAGCCGCGCAATCTGCTCTTCCTCGACGTAATGCGGCACAACCAGAATTGAACCATCGCCCGTCGTCAGCGGCGAAGCTTCGGTCTCGACGAACCTGTTGACGCCGACAACGACCTGATCGCCCGCCTCGATGCCTTCAAGCCGTCGCGTGTTTGATTCGACCAGTTTTGACTTGAGATAGCCGGTCTCGACCGCGGCGACCGCGCCGCCCATTGCGTCGATCGCGGCAAGCTCGGCAAGCGCTTCTCTCTTGAGGTCATCGACTTTTTTGGTCAGCTCCACGCTGCCGTCGAAGAGATCGCCATATTCAAGAAGGTCCGTCTCATAGGCGAGAATCTGCTGCAAACGCAGCGACCACTGTTGATCGAAGGGACGCGGCAAGCCCAGAGCCTCGTTCCAGGCTGGCAATTGCACCGCGCGGGCGCGCGCCTTTTTCGAAAGGACGACAGCCAGGGTTTCGATCAAAATGCGATAGACGTTGTTTTCGGGCTGCTGCTCGGTGAGCCCGAGCGAGTTGACTTGCACCCCATAGCGGAAACGGCGGAACTTCTCATCCTTGACGCCGTAGCGATCCCGCGTCAATTCGTCCCAGAGCTCGGTGAAGGCGCGTACTTTGGCCAGTTCGGTTACAAAACGCATTCCCGCGTTGAGGAAGAAGGAGATACGGCCGACAACTTCCCCGAAATCAGCCTCCGAGACCTCACCGGATTTTTTCACCGTGTCCAGAATGGCGACCGCCGTCGCGAGGGCGTACGACAGCTCCTGGACTGGCGTCGCGCCCGCTTCCTGCAAATGATAGGAGCAGACGTTCATTGGATTCCACTTGGGAACTTCGCGTGTCGTGAACAGGATCACGTCCTTGGTTAGCCGCAGCGAAGGGCCGGGCGGAAACACATATGTGCCGCGCGAAAGATATTCCTTGATGATGTCGTTTTGCGTCGTGCCCTGCAATGCCGCTCGAGGCGCGCCCTGAGTATCGGCTGCCGCTATATAGAGAGAGAGTAGCCAGGGCGCCGTGGCGTTGATCGTCATCGACGTGTTCATCTGAACGATCGGAATGCCGTCGAACAAGGTGTTCATATCGCCAAGGTGGGAGATCGGCACGCCAACCTTGCCCACCTCGCCGCGCGCCAATACGTGATCTGAATCGTAACCAGTCTGAGTGGGCAAATCGAAAGCGATGGAAAGCCCGGTCTGGCCCTTGGCAAGATTGCCTCGGTAGAGCTTGTTGGAGTCAGCGGCGTTGGAATGACCCGCATAAGTGCGGAAAATCCACGGCTTGTCGCGTCCAGGGGCTGATTTCGTCATTGGAACCTCGCTTTGACGACCGCGCGGGAACCCAAACCTCTCGATCCGCGCTCCCACACTGCTTTGCCTTACTTTGCCGCAGAGCACAATCGTGCCATTGGTCCGCCCAGTCATGTCGGAGCCCTGCCGCCAAAAGATCTGTATTGACTTGTTATTGTTGGCGTTTGATGCGCTCTTGGCAAAAATCGGCGCAAGGAGAACAAAACAGGCGCCAACTTAAGCACGAAGCAAAATTTTTGTGCGAATGCTCGCCAAATCGCAATTATATGTATATTGGCGCGTCAAGAGTGAAGCGAACGCGTCGTTTCAGGCGAAGCGGGCTGTTCTCGACTCCGTGATTTTTGCATGGAACTCGGGCGTCCGATTATTGGGCTGATAACGACGAAGTTGGCCAGCAGCGACAGGAGTCAGCGTTGAACAGTCAATCCCCTGCGGCGGGCGGCGCGAATGCCGAAAAGGAACCGGTCGTGAAGGACCTGTACGATATTGGCGACATTCCGCCCTTGGGCCATGTTCCCAAGAACATGCATGCGTGGGTGATTCGGAAGGACAGGCACGGTCCGCCGGAATCGGCCATGCAGCTGGAAGTCGTGCCCACCTGGGAACTGGACAGCCATGACGTGCTGGTTCTCGTGATGGCGGCTGGCGTTAACTACAATGGCGTTTGGGCCGCCTTGGGCGAGCCGATTTCGGTGCTCGACGCCCACAAGCAGCCTTTCCATATCGCCGGGTCGGACGCAGCGGGCGTGGTTTGGGCGGTTGGCTCGAAGGTCAAGCGCTGGAAGGTCGGCGACGAAGTCGTCGTCCATTGCAACCAGGACGACGGCGACGACGAGGAATGCAACGGCGGCGACCCGATGTTCTCGTCATCGCAGCGCATCTGGGGTTATGAAACGCCAGATGGCTCTTTCGCGCAGTTCTGTCGTGTGCAGGATCGCCAGTTGATGGTGCGTCCGAAGCATCTGACCTGGGAGGAAAGCGCCTGTTACACTCTGACGCTCGCGACCGCCTACCGCATGTTGTTCGGCCATGAGCCGCATCGGCTGAAGCCGGGTGACAATGTGCTGGTCTGGGGCGCCTCAGGCGGTCTGGGCGTCTTCGGCGTGCAGCTCATCGCCGCAGCGGGCGCCAATGCGATTGGCATTATTTCTGACGAATCCAAGCGCGATTACGTGCTTTCGCTCGGCGCGAAAGGCGTTATCAACCGCAAGGACTTCAAGTGCTGGGGCCAGCTCCCGAAAGTCAATTCGCCCGAATATACCGAATGGACCAAGGAAGCCCGCAAATTTGGCAAGGCAATCTGGGACATCACCGGCAAGAAGGATGTCGATATCGTCTTCGAGCATCCCGGCGAAGCTACTTTCCCGGTTTCCACTCTCGTCTGCAAACGCGGCGGCATGGTCGTCTTCTGCGCCGGCACTTCGGGCTTTAATCTGACCTTCGACGCCCGCTATGTCTGGATGCGCCAAAAGCGCATCCAAGGCTCGCATTTCGCGCATCTGAAGCAAGCGGCGGCGGCCAATAATTTCGTCGTCGACCGACGGGTCGATCCGTGCATGTCGGAGGTCTTTCCCTGGGCGAAGATTCCGCTGGCCCATACCAAAATGTGGAAGAACCAGCATGCGCCCGGAAATATGGCCGTGCTCGTAAACGCCACCGAAACCGGCCTACGCACAATCGAAGATGTGATCGAGGTCGGCAAGGCTCGCTGAGCTAGTAAGATCAATTGTCTAAGGGCGGGACGAAATTCCCGCCCTTTTCGTTTTTCGTGCTTTCTTCGCGGTCGCTCATGAGCGCCGCATTGAACTCCCCTCCGAAGATAAAAATTGCGGACAACGCATATAAAAAAACAATGGCGATCATCACCGATGCAAGGCCGGCATAGGTCGCCACATAATTAAGGGCGAACTGTCCAAGATAGGAACTGAAGGCCAAGGCAAAGATCATCCAGGCTGCAAAGGTCAAGGCGATGCCGGGCGCGGTTTGTCGTAGCGTCAATTTTATGTTGGGCAGAACACGGTGGGCGAGAATCAAGGCCGCCAGCAGAATGATGGTCACGACGCCATAGCGACCGACCGCAACCGTATTGCTTAATGCGCTCATTCCTGGCGCTTGAGCGACGATGACCCCCCAGACGATCGGTCCGAGCACCAAGAGGAATGTGAGCGACAAGAGCGCCAAGGCTCCGATGAAGACATAGGCGACGGATTGCAGACGCAGACGCCACCAAGGCCGCGTTTCCCGCGCGCCATAGGCGCGGTTGAGCCCGGTACGAAGCGCTTCGACGCCGCTCGACGAAAAATAGGCTGCCAAAGCCGCGCTGATAGTCAACAGTCCGCCGTGGCGGTTGCTCAACACATTATGGATTTGCTGCACGATCGGGCCGGATACGCGCGGCGGCCAAATCTCGAAAAAAGCCGAAGCAGCCTTGTCGGCCAAGGGCTGGGCCCCCAGAAAGCCGGCCAAACTGGTGACAAAGATCAGGAAGGGAAAAATTGCTGTCAGCCCCGACAGTGCGATATGGCTGGCCATCGCATAGCCATCGTCTTTTTCAAAACTCTTCGCGCTGTCGACCGCGACGCGGAAAATTTTTCGCATGGAAATCCTCGAGCGGCGAGAGCCGGATTTATTTGTCCCGGTTCCCTTAGCAAATTGCGGCCGCTTCGTAAGCTTGGGCGAAGAAACTGGCGCCGCAAGCGGCTACACTTTATGACTCGGACGATCGGAGAACAGCATGAACGCGCAAAACCCGCTCCTTGCGGATTGGTCCACGCCTTTTGGGCTTCCTCCCTTTGAAGCCATTGGCGCCGCTCATTATCGCCCCGCTTTTGAAGCCGCGATGCGCGAGCACGACGCTGAAATAGCGGCCATTGTCGATAATCTGGCGACGCCGGATTACGCCAACACGATTGATGCGCTCGAGCGAGCGGGTCAGACGCTGAACAAGATCGGTGGCGTTTTCTGGAATCTGGCATCAACCGATTCGAACGAAGATTTGCGCGCCATCGAACGCGACATTTCACCGCGGCTTGCGCGCCATCACGCCGCTATTTCGCTGAACGCTGAGCTTTTCGCCCGTGTCGCCGCTTTAAACGCCAATCGCGGCAACCTGACGATGAGCGATGAGCAGGCCCGCCTTCTCGATCTGACCTACAAAAGCTTTGTCCGCACCGGAGCCCAGCTGCAAGGCGGTGATCGTGGCCGCTATGCGGTGATCGCAGAGAAGCTCGCCAGCCTCGAAGCGCAGTTCGCCCAAAATGTTTTAGCCGACGAATCGAGCTTCGTCCTGGAACTGGATGAAAATGACCTTGCCGGCGTTTCCTCCGACGTCAAGGCCACCGCCGCGCAGACCGCCATCGAACGAAAGACCGCCAAGCCCTTTGCATTGACCTTGTCGCGATCTGATGTCGAGCCTTTCCTCAGCCAGGCCGAAAGGCGCGATTTGCGCGAGGAACTTTCCAAGGCCTGGATCGCGCGCGGCGCGCACGCGGGACCGACGGATAATCGTCCGCTCATCGGCGAAATTTTGCGCCTGCGGCAAGAAAGATCGCAACTGCTTGGCTACGCGACTTTCACGGATTTCAAGCTGGAGCCGACAATGGCCGGCGCCCCGAGCGCGGCTATCGGCCTGCTCGACAGCGTATGGCGCCCTGCGCGGGTCAAAGCTCAAGCGGAATGCGCTGAATTGCAGAAAACTGCCGATGGGGAGGGCGCAAACTTTCTGATCGCTCCCCATGACTGGCGATTTTATGCCGAAAAACTCAGACGTGAACGTTACGACTTGGATCAAGGCGCCCTATCCGCCTATTTCCAGCTCGACAGGATGATCGACGCCGCATTTTTTTGCGCCGAACGGCTGTTTGGCTTGCGCTTCATCCCGCGTCGGGACCTATCCCTATATCATCCCGATGTTCGCGCTTTCGAGGTTATCGACGGAAAAAATGGGCATGTCGCTCTTTTTCTCGGCGATTATCACGCGCGCAGCTCAAAGAAATCGGGCGCGTGGATGTCCAACTTCCGTGGCCAGAAGAAACTCGACGGGGCGGTGCGCCCAATTGTCGTTAACGTTATGAACCTCTCGAAGCCTTCGCCAGGCCGACCGACCTTGTTGACCCTCGACGAAGTCAGAACTCTATTCCATGAATTCGGCCACGCCCTCCACGGCATGTTGTCGGACGTCGTCTATCCCTCAATGAGCGGAACCGCCACGCCGGCAGACTTCGTCGAGTTTCCTTCGCAACTCTATGAGCATTGGGCGTTACAACCAGAAATATTGCAGCGTTTCGCCCTCCATTGGGAAACAGGCGAGGCCATCCCTCAAGACATGATCGAACGCATCACAGCCGCCCGTCATTTCAATCAAGGATTTGGGACAGTCGAATTTTGCGCATCGGCCTATGTCGACTTCCTCCTCCATTCGCGTTCCGAGGCTCCGGAAGACATTACGACAGCCGAAGCCGAAATCCTGCATGGCATTGCCTTGCCGGCAGAAATCGTTCAGCGGCACGCGGCGCCCCATTTTTCTCATATCTTTTCCGGAGAGAGCTACGCCGCTGGATATTACAGCTATCTCTGGTCTGAAGCTTTGGACGCCGACGGTTTTGCGGCCTTCGAGGAGTCGGGCGATCTCTTCGATCCACTTCTGGCCAAACGGCTGCGCGACCATATCTATTCTGCGGGTAATCAACGCGACCCCAATGAGGCCTACGCCCTTTTCCGGGGGCGAGCGCCCCGTTTCGACGCGCTACTGCGAAAGAAGGGTTTCGCGTGATGTGAGGGCATATTGCGCCGCGGGATCAGGGCTGGCAATAAGAACGCCAGATGAAACGATTTCGCACGTCAATACCCAGCAGGAGCCGTGAATGACGCAGGCCGCCAAGGCGATCGCCACCGCAGATTTTTTTGAACTGGGCCACAAGGCGACCCACGCTATCGAGGCCCTGTATCAGGAAGCCGCGGCGAGCCTTCGCGAACGTGTCACCGAAAACGGCAAACTGTCGAACGCGCTCATCGAACGCGAACAGCACGCGGCGCACGGACTCGCCTGGTTCGCCACTTATGTGGAATCCGTTCGCGAAATGCTTGCCTATGCCGAACGCGTTCAGGCCGACGGCATCTATGGCGAAACGGAAGAGCTTCTGACCCGGATTGGCGTTGGCGAATATCTGGCGCAGATTTTTGGCGGCATTCCCATGAGCCAGGGCGAATTCGTCAGGCTGGGCGATTTTGGCTTGGTCAATGAAACCATTAACGCGCGCCGCATCGCGGCGATTGAAAGCTTGATAGCGACCGGCAACACCGTCGCCAATCGCGCGCGTCTCGTAGACCTTGTCGATCACGCCGAGGCTTCCGCGACCGTCGGCGCCCCTGGCCTTGATGAGACTCTGGAGGCGATCCGCGAAGAAATCCGCAAATTCGCGGAAGCGGAGGTCGTGCCGCACGCCCATGAGTGGCATCTCAAAAACACCTACATCCCCTTGGAAATCATTCAGGGCCTCGCCGATCTCGGCGTGTTCGGCCTGACGATTCCGGAGGAATTCGGCGGCATGGGGCTCGGAAAGGTGGCGATGTGCGTCGTCACCGAAGAATTGTCGCGCGCCTATATCGGGGTCGGCTCGCTTGGCACGCGATCTGAAATCGCGGGCGAGCTGATTCTCTGTGGCGGCACACAGGAACAAAAAGAAAAATACCTGCCTAAGATCGCCTCAGGCCAGATTTTGCCAACCGCGGTCTTTACCGAGCCGAATACGGGTTCCGACCTCGCGTCCCTTCGCACGCGCGCGGTTCGAGAGGGCGACACGTATGTCGTCAATGGCAACAAGACCTGGATCACCCATCCGGTTCGCGCCGATCTCATGACGCTGTTGACCCGCACGAATGCCAGCGAACCTGGCTACAAGGGCTTGTCGATGCTACTGGCGGAGAAACCGCGCGGAGACGATCAAAATCCCTTTCCGGCCAAGGGTATGTCGGGCGGTGAGATCGAAGTTCTTGGCTACCGCGGCATGAAGGAATATGAAATCGCCTTCGACGGTTTCGAAGTTCCTGCCGCAAATTTGCTCGGCGGAGTCGAGGGCCAGGGCTTCAAACAGTTGATGCAGACGTTCGAAGGCGCCCGGATCCAGACGGCGGCTCGTGCGGTCGGCGTGGCGCAGTCGGCCATGGAGCTTGCCTTGCGCTATGCTAAAGAGCGCGTTCAGTTCGGCAAGGCTCTCGTCCATTTTCCGCGCGTCGCCGACAAGATCGCCATGATGGCGGTCGAGGTGCACATCGCCCGCCAGATCACCTATTTTGCCGCCCGCGCCAAGGACGAAGGCAAGCGCTGCGACCTCGAGGCCGGTCAAGCAAAGCTGCTCGGCGCGCGAGTCGCCTGGGCGGCGGCCGATAATGCCCTCCAGATCCATGGCGGCAATGGCTTTGCCTTGGAATATCCAGTATCGCGCGTGCTCTGCGACGCCCGCATCCTCAATATTTTCGAAGGCGCCGCAGAAATTCAGGCGCAGGTGATCGCGCGTCGACTGCTCGAAGGCGGCAACTGATTTCGTGAAGCAGCGTTATTTTTGGGAGCGCGTTTCCAGCACAGACGCGCTCCTGAAAGTGGCGCTTCGGATGCCGACGCTTTATGAGCCCGGCTGCGGTTCAGCAAGAGAGCGGTAGAGCTGTGACGCTTCCAGATAAGGGCCTCGGCGTTCAGCGCAGCCGATGATTTCCACCACGAGGACCTTACGCTCCAGTGCGATGGTGAGAATATTTCCCTCGCCTACCAGCTTTGCCGGTTGCTCGACTCGCTTACCGTCTACGCGCACGTAGCCTTGTTCGACGAGATGTGCGGCAAGCGTGCGCGTCTTTACCAGGCGCGAAAAGCAAAGCCATTTGTCGAGACGCTGCTGCCCAACTCCTGATTTCATGTCCGATCCCGGATTGCTCAATTGGGCCGAAAATGCGCCAAAGCCGACTTGGCCTTTGCACGAAGGTTGCGCCGTAATTTCTCGCCTTGGACGGCGCTGTTGAAGGCGCTTGGACGATCCGATCTCAAGGACGTCATGACGTCGGCAATGCGCAGACGGCCCCGCCAAATATGATCGATCATCGGGTGATTGGGAATGGCGCAGGAATCTGCGCCCAATACCAGGGGCTCACGCAGGAGACGATCCGTCATATCCATGGTCAGGAGAACACCTGGCGAAGCGAACGCAAAATCCTCGTCGTAGGCGGTTTTCCAAAAATAGGCTCTTTCGCCTGCGAGCAGCACGATATTGGCCGCGATCATGCGACCGTCGACGGAGAGCGAATAGAGCCGACATTTTCCTTCCCGTCCCATAGTGCGTGTCATGGCGCGCAAAAAAGTCGCCAAGCCGGGATCGTTCAGGAAGGCCGACCCCCGTTTTCCCTTCCACCCCTTCGCCTCAAGAACCATGAAGTCTTCAACCCGGTCCCGCAAGGCTGGGCCATCCTGGGCCATGCTGAAAGCGACGGGACCCATTTCCCGCAGGCGACGGAATTGCCGCTGCAATTCCTTCTTCTTCTTGGGTGAAATGAAATCACGGGCGCCGACGCCTATGGCGGTCGCGTCGAGAGCCGCTCTTTCATATTGGCTTAACACGTCGAAGGAAAGGCTCCGATTATAGGTGTACTCATTCAACAATGCGCATGTCGGGCCAACTTTAAGCAACTGGGACGCCGAAAGAGCGTGGACATGCGTATAACGCTCCCTCAACCATTTGAAGATGAGTTCAAGAACGAGAAACGCCTGGAGCCTGTCCAGCAAGGGAGCTCCCGAGCAACAGAAATCGTGAACCCAAGCCTTTGCATTTGAGCCAAATACGGTTCGCGGCAATAGCATGGGCCAAATCCCGAGGAGACGTCCACGCGCTTCAATGGTTCCGCTTTCCCATATGAGAAGAAACTCTGGCCGCCTGGCGTCAGGAAGATGTCGCGCCGCTGACAGCGCAAATGAAGGCTCCAGGAAGACATTCGGCTCGAGCGCCCTCGACACAAGGTCTGTCCACTCGGCCGTATAGTTCTGGACCTCCGCAACCTGAACGCATTCAACAAAATGGACTGCGCCCTGTTGATCCGCTGTGCGCGACGCGCGCAAAATCCGGGCAGTCCCGCTGAAGCTGGTTGGAGCGCCGAGAAGTGTCCCGTTCATCAAAGGACGGGGAATCCAGAACATTCCAGCCAACTGCCATAACTCCGGTCGCTCGCGAGGGCCAAAACGGGACTCTTGGATCATTTTGACGCGAAAAAGCGTCATGATCCCGATTGCTCGAGCTTACCTTCAATGTTCGGGCCAAGAATGCGCGAAGCTCCCGCTTCTCGTAAAATCAGGACAAAAGCCCACCGGACGCCGGTTTCAGCGGATTAGCGGCCAGCGCCTGCGCATCCGGACGGTCGATGGCGACTTGTCCAGCAAACGCCGCATAAAGTCCTTTGAGGAAAAGAGGGTCCAGATCTTTGACAATGAAAACGATCCGGGTCCGACGATCGGCATCGGGCCAGGAATCAAGGCGGATCGGAGGGTGAAAAATATGCTGCACGCCATGAATGACGAGGGGCCGTGACAAATCGTCAGCCAGAGCGATAACCCCTTTGACCCGCAATAGACTTGGCCCATGCGCGACGCGCAACATTTCCAGGAACAGTTCACAAGCAGAGAGGGGTAGAGGATCTGCACTCACGAGACAAAAGCTCTCAATGGCCCCATGGCGGTTTATGTTTCTCTTTGCGGGGTGGCCGTGACCATGCGCCTCGTCGGATTTGTGCCCATGGACATGGCCGCCGTCATCTGCGGAAGCAGCACTGTCCTCGATCAATCGTTCCGCATTCAACCAGCGCGCCACATCCGGAGATTTCGTTGCCGGGTTGTAAAGACCGGCGTCAAGCAAGTTTCGGCTGTCAAAATTATCGGTGTTGTCTACCAAAAGCGCGGTCGGATTGAGGCTCGACAACTGCGCACGAAGCTTTACCAAGTCTTGGCGCTGCTCTTCCGTCTTGAACAAATCCGTTTTGGTTAGAGCCAAACGATCGGCGACGGCTATTTGTTTTGCTGCTTCCGGGAACCGATCAAGCGTGACGACCCCATTGATAGCGTCGACGACGGTGACGACGCCTTCCAGACGAAAACGCAATATCAAATATGGATGGCTCATGATTGTATGAAGCACCGGGGCCGGATCAGCGAGACCGGTGGTTTCTATGATCACCCGATCATAATCCCGCATTCGGCCATTGTCCCGGCGGCGCAAAAGGTCCTCCAGCGCATTGATCAGGTCGCCACGAATCGTGCAGCAAAGGCAGCCCGACGCCATCATGATCATGTCGCCGTCGATTTTTTCGACAAAGAGATGATCGAGTCCTATCTCGCCGAATTCATTGATCAGGACGACGGCGCTGGCCAAGGCCGGATCGCGAAGCAAGCGATTCAGCAGCGTCGTTTTTCCCGCGCCCAGAAAACCGGTAACGACGGTCAGGGGAACCGGCGCCGGCGCGCGAAACCCTTCGCCGGCCGATGTCATTTGTCGCCCGCCTTGCCCACGGGTTTCGTACGGATTCAATTTGCGACTTCTGCGGCTTGGATGACGCGGCGGCGGATTTCAAACCTTTTGGTTTGACCACGGCATGATGTTTTGCTGGCGCGCCGCGCCGCAAAGACTGCGCGGCGGGATCCGGCCGCAACGGAGAAGGCGTCGCCGCTTTTTCCGGCGTTGTGTAGGCGATGGCGCCGATCGGCGTATTCGCAGGCCGAGGCCCGGCGACAGGACCTTGATAACCAGGCGCAGGGCCGACAAAAACCGGAACCGGCTCGAAGGATGGCCTGCGGCAAGGCGGCGATGAGCGCTCCATTACCAGGTTGCGGGGCTGGCGCTGGCCCGTCGGGCGTCTGAATCGGCGCGTTCAAATCTTCGGTCTCAGCTTCGAGCTGCGCCGTTTTGCTGCGCCGGCGGCAAACCTCTTCCTTCATGTCCGGCGGCCCGCCTTCAACCGGGGCCAAATCGGAAGCCAAATCGCCAAGACGAGAGGATGCAAAGGCGCGGTCGAACAGATCCGCTGCGTGAGCGGTACGCTGTCTCGCCGAGGCGTCTCCCATGACGACGACGATGATCTTACGATTTTCACGGGTCGCGCTGGCGACGAGATTGAAACCGGCTGGGCAGGTAAATCCGGTCTTCATGCCATCGGCGCCCGGGTAACGGCCGATCATTCCATTATGAGTCGGGACAATTTTATCGCCCAATCTGAAGGCGCCGATACTATAGAGATTGGCATGTTCGGGGAAAGTCAAAAGTAGCGCGCGGCCGAGAATGGCCATGTCTCTGGCGGAACTCACGTGCAAGGGATCTGGCAATCCGTTGGGATTGACGAAGTGGGATTCCCGCATCCCGAGCGAGCCCGCCGCCTGGTTCATCTCCGCTGCGAAGGCTTCCACCGATCCTGAGACACCCTCCGCAACGGTAACCGCGATGTCATTCGCCGATTTAACCATCAGCATCTTGAGCGCATTGTCGAGCGTGACCTGCGCGCCGGGAGCAAAGCCCATTTTGGAAGGCTTCATCCGTGCGGCGCGAGCTGTGACGACCAATGGCGTATCCATCGCGAGCCGCCCCTGTCGTACGGCTTGCAAAGCCACATAAACCGTCATCAGCTTTGTGACTGAAGCAGGATACCAGGCGCGGGTCGCATTTCGCTGTTCGATAACGCGCCCGCTCGCAACATCCATCACGACATAAGGCGTCACCGTATGAGGGGGCGGCGCGACGACGGCATTGGCGATAGCGCGTTTTTTTGCAGCCGAGGCCGGATCGACCGATCCAAAAATGCAGAGTTGAAAACAGATCAACGTCGACGCGAACGCGTGAGGAAGCCGATGCAAGGGGAAAATCATCATTGCGCCATTCCAGCGAGACTCGGTCTTTTGGGTGTGGTCGAAAAAGGACGCTGCATGGCGCCGCCGATTACGGCGGCACGCTTTCATGGCTCCCCGGGCACGCGAAGGTCAAGAGAGAGAGCATGAACGCCATCGGCAAATTCTCCGGCCAGCGCCTGATTGACGGATCGATGGCGTTCGATACGGCTCTTGCCGGAAAAGCCATCCGAAACAATCCGAACGCGAAAGTGCGTTTCGCCACCTGGAACAGCTTCCGCCAAATGGCCTGAGTGCAGGTGTGATTCGTCGATCACATGCAAAACTTGCGGCGCAAACGCTGCAGAAAGCTTCTCTTCCATTCTTTCGCGAAGGGAGCGTTTACCAGCTTGCGGCATACCATTTCCTCTTGCATCCAAGGCGTTTGCCATCTCTGTGAAAGTCAAGAAAATTAATCGCCTATGCGTCCTTGCTCCCGCAGATCGTCTGAGCCATATTGTGCCGATCATGGATCTGAATTCACCTCTTTTCGATCGGATCAGAACCCGACGCGACGCCAAGCCGACGCCGACAAACGCCTCCGGTCCGCGGTGTCAGCATCCCGGGTGCCACGCGTCGGGGGAATTTCGCGCGCCTATGGGCCGCCTTCGTGAAGGCCAGTATTTCAGCTTCTGCTTGGACCATGTCCGGGAATATAATGCCACATACAATTATTTTAATGGCATGAGCGACGAAGCCGTTCTGAGCTATCAAAAGGACGCGCTGACCGGCCACCGCCCGACGTGGAAGATGGGCTCCAGTCGCCAGGATGAATCTCCGGTTCGGCATGCACGATCCTTCCTTCGTCGCGAGCCGCGCAGCGGACTTCCCGCAATTCGACTCGGACGCCCAGACATGGCGTCGTCGCCAGAAAGGCTCTGCTATGTCCTTGGTCTTGATGACGAGGCCGGAGCGCCGGAAATCAAGGCCCGCTATAAGGAATCTGGTCAAACGGCTGCATCCCGACGCGAACAGCGGCGACCGCTCCAACGAGGACAGGCTTCGGGAAATAATCAACGCTTACAATACTTTGAGAACCTTCCGCGCCGTCTGAAGGGCTGACCGGGCAAACTGAATCGACCAGTCAAAAATATCAGCGATCACGCCCCTTGTGAGCAATCCCTGCAAAAGGCTATCGTTGCGATAGAAAATTGCCTTGGCGTGCGCGCCAAGCGCTCGGGAAAATGTTTAATCGCCAAAGTCAGGCTCTTCGATGACCATCGACCTGAATTGATGACGCGGAGACGGAGGTTAGATGCACGTTTCTTCAACCAAGGCGCCCGGTAGTCGGATTGCCTGATACCAGGATTTCAGTCCGAGATACATTTGGCATCGATTCGGACATGCAGGCGCCCGCTTTTTCGGAAAAGGACGAACACGTCCCGGATCTCGATCCGGATTATTTGTTCGATCGAACGACAACGCTTGCAATTTTGGCCGGTTTTGCGTTCAACCGCCGTGTGATGATCACCGGTTATCACGGCACCGGAAAATCGACCCACGTCGAGCAAGTGGCGGCTCGTCTAAATTGGCCCTGTGTTCGCGTCAATCTGGACAGTCATGTGTCGCGAATCGACCTCGTCGGGAAAGACGCAATCGTTCTCCGCGAAGGCAAACAAGTCACCGAGTTTAGAGATGGGATTCTTCCCTGGGCGTTGCAGAACAATGTCGCGCTCTGTTTCGACGAGTATGACGCTGGTCGTCCAGACGTCATGTTTGTCATTCAACGCGTCTTCGAAGTCTCGGGGAGGTCTGACCCTGCTCGATCAGAATCGGGTGCTGCGTCCTCATCCTTCCTTCCGTTTGTTCTCTACCGCCAACACCATCGGTCTTGGCGACACTTCGGGTCTTTACCACGGCACTCAGCAGATCAATCAAGGGCAGATGGACCGCTGGTCGATCGTGACGACCCTGAACTACCTTCCGCATGACAAGGAAGTCGACATCGTCGCAGCAAAGGTGAAGCAAAAATCCAAGGATGGTGTCGATACGATCGGCAAAATGGTTCGCGTCGCGGATTTGACGCGTAACGCATTCATGGCCGGCGATCTCTCGACCGTCATGAGTCCGCGAACCGTGATCACCTGGGCGGAAAATACAGAAATTTTTGGGGACGTGGGGTTCGCCTTCCGACTGACGTTCCTCAACAAATGCGATGATCTCGAGCGTCCGTTGGTGGCCGAATTCTACCAGCGCTCCTTTGGCAAAGACCTGCCGGAAAGCTCGTTGAATGTCGCCCTGAGTTGAAGGCTCGATGCTTGACGGCCAGGCATAGCTTCGCGGGAACGGGAAATCTCAAGTGAGCTCGTCAAATCAAAAAGCTGCAGCTCCAAGGGAAGCTCCGCAGGAGCCTTTCAAACGCGCGATCGCCGGTTGTCTCCGCGCCATGGCCCGTGCGCCCGAGCTTGAAATCACGTTCGCTCCTGAAAAGTCTGGCGTGATCGGCATCCCCGTCGACGGCAAGGTCCGCCTGACCGAACCGCCGCGACATTTGAGCGCCCGTGACGCTGCGGTTCTAAGGGGTCAAGCCGATTCTGCCGCCCTTCGCGCAGCCTGCCACGATCCCCGGGCTCATCTTCGCCGCGCGCCCCAGGGTCCGTCGGCGCGCGCTATATTTGACGGCATGGAATGGGCGCGCGTTGAAGCGATTGGCGCTCGGCGGATGCAAGGAGTTGCGCAGAATCTTACTGCGGCTCTTGAAGACAAGTATGAGCGAGGCAATTATTCCCAAATTCGCCAGCGCTCCGACGCCCCGCTCGAAGACGCTTTGGCTTTGCTTGTCCGCGAACGGCTCACTGGCATGCCCCCGCCGCCCGCAGCGGTGCATATTGCAGATCTGTGGCGAGAAAATCTTGAAGTCAAGGGTTGGCGGCGATCTTGCGCGTCTGACGGAAGCAATCGAAAACCAGCGTCAATTCGGCAACCTGGCGCGAAAAATTCTCGCCGACCTCGACATGGCCGAGCGAGGCGACGCTAACGATGACGATGATGAGGATGAAGCCGGCGAAGATCAGCCGTCCTCGGAACAGACTGATAACCAGGGTGACGGCCAAGAGGACGAATCCGCTGATTCGTCGAGCAGCGAGCGCCTTGAGGACGCCGACGAGGAAATTCCCGATGGCGATATGGAGAAGGAGGATGGCCCTCCCGGCGAGGCTGCGGAGGACATCGACTCCGGCGACGCCGACGAAGCGGCCACATCAGCTCGTCCGCCATCTTCCGGTTCCCAATCGTCCATCGATGATTACCACGCCTTTGCGCCGCAGTTCGATGAAGTTATCCGCGCGGAGGACTTGTGCGAGCCCGAGGAGCTCGAGAGACTGCGCTCCTATCTCGACAAACAGTTGCAAAATCTCTCCTCGGTCGTCGCCAGGTTGGCGAATCGGCTGCAAAGGCGTTTGATGGCCCAGCAAAACCGAGCCTGGGATTTCGACTTGGAAGAAGGTATGCTTGATCCGGCCCGGCTTTCTCGGGTCATCGTCGACCCGCAAGTCCCGCTTTCGTTCAAACAGGAGAAAGACGCGAATTTTCGCGACACGGTCGTCACCCTCTTGATCGATAATTCAGGCTCGATGCGCGGGCGGCCTATCACCGTGGCAGCCACTTGCGCCGATATATTGGCCCGCACGTTGGAACGCTGTGGAGTAAAGGTCGAGATTCTTGGCTTCACCACCCGCGCATGGAAAGGCGGCCAATCGCGGGAGGCCTGGCTGCAGGCAGGAAAGCCGATCAATCCGGGCGCCTTAATGATTTGCGCCATATTATCTACAAATCCGCCGATGCGCCGTGGAGACGGGCCCGGAAAAATCTCGGGCTGATGATGCGTGAAGGGTTGCTGAAGGAAAACATCGACGGCGAAGCGCTCGATTGGGCCCATCGGCGTCTGTTGGGAAGGCCGGAACAACGCAAAATTCTGATGATGATATCGGATGGCGCGCCCGTCGATGACTCGACGCTGTCGGTAAACCCGGGTCACTACCTTGAGCGTCACCTGCGTCAGAAAATCGATGAAATTGAACTTGGATCGCCCGTCGAACTGATCGCGATCGGCATTGGTCACGATGTCACCCGCTATTATCGACGCGCGTTGACGATCGTCGACGCCGAAGAACTCGGCGGCGCGATGACCGAAAAGCTCGCCGAACTTTTCAGCGAATTGACCCATTAATCTCTGAAAACTTGGCTGGTAAACCCAGAAGCGCCTTGTGACGCTCTACCCGGCGGCGCGCTGCGACGCCTGCGAAAAGCCGACGGTGAATGCCGGCTTGCATGGCGGCGATAAAAGCGCTAGCAAACCTTCCACAAACCGGGTTTATCGCGCTGTTTCGGCCGGCGCGCGGAGAGGGTAATGACTTACGTCGTCATCGAAAACTGCATTAAATGCAAGTACATGGATTGTGTTGAGGTTTGCCCCGTAGATTGTTTCTACGAGGGTGAAAACATGCTCGTGATCCATCCGGACGAATGCATTGATTGCGGCGTTTGCGAGCCCGAATGCCCCGCAGAGGCCATCAAGCCGGACACCGAACCGGAACTGGAAACATGGCTCAGCCTGAATGCCGAATATGCGCAGCTTTGGCCCAACGTCACAATCAAGCGTGACGCTTTGCCGGAAGCAAAGGAGTTTGACGGTCGCGCCGGTAAGCTGGAAGCCTACTTCAGCAAAAACCCAGGGAAGGGTGACTAAAGGCGTGGCTATTTCGTTGCATTTGTCCCATTATCGTCCACCGCAAGCGGGGCGCAAATCAAGAATTGGTGGGGTCGCCATTAACCATTGACCGTTTGAAATTTTTGCAAATTCAATAATTCTTTGATTTGCGCGTTAATTTGTGATATCCATATTTCCGACAGTGATTGACGTTAGCAACACGCCTTCTTTCGTGGCTCCCGCTTCGGCGAGGAGCCTGTTTTTGCCCTGGGGTCCTTAATTTGGCGTCTGCCTTCGAAGCGCCAAGTTTGGATTTTATGAGGCGTGCGTGGCAGGCCCGTTCGGTTGCTTGAAACCTCGAGATCGTCGCGACGATCTCACATCAGGTGGTGCGGACTGCATGCTGCAAATAAGCACGAACGATTGCGCCGCGTTGAAGGCGAATTCCGGCTTGGATCGCTGATCCAACTCCGGCTTGAATGCAGCGAGATATTCAAATTCAATCAATCCCGCTGTGATGACGAACCTCGAACCATTAGCGATTGGACCAAGGTGACGCAGAAAAAACCTTCTCTGTCGGCAAACGCCGCATCGTCCACCCTCCGCTCCTCCGATCCGAACAAAATTGCGGTTTCGCCCGTGAAAGCAGCGGGTAAAGCCGTAAGCGTTAGCGCAAAAATCGGATTCAAGACAAGCGAGTTCATCGTCTATCCGGCTCATGGCGTCGGGCAGATCATGGCGATCGAGGAGCAGGAAGTTGCGGGCTTCAAGCTTGAGCTTTACGTGATCTCTTTTGTCAAGGACAAGATGACGCTCAAGGTTCCCACGCCAAAAGTTGCGTCCGTCGGCATGCGCAAGCTGGCCGATGCCGATGTCGTCAAAAAAGCGCTCGACACTCTGACCGGTCGCGCTCGCATCAAGCGGACGATGTGGTCTCGTCGCGCCCAGGAATATGAAGCAAAGATCAATTCCGGTGATCTGATCTCAATAGCCGAAGTGGTTCGCGATCTTTATCGCTCAGACATTCAGCCTGAACAGTCCTATTCGGAGCGCCAGCTTTACGAGGCGGCGCTCGACAGAATGGCTCGGGAGATCGCGGCTGTGCAGAAGCTAGGCGATTCGGATGCATTCAAGGTGATCGAAGCGCAATTGCAAAAAAGCCCCCGCCGGCCCGCCAAGACCGAAGATACGGCCGTGGTCGAGGATGGCGATGTCGAGGAAGCTGCTTAAGTCCTCCCCGTTCGCGCTCGTCATAATGACCATTTTTAAAAAGGGCGGCTCCGTGGAGCCGCCCTTTTCCTGTCATAACATCAGCTTAGCTCAAACCTCGCCGCAATAAGGTTAAGTCAAAGTTAACCGGCTGCGCATAGGCTTTGCTTGGTAAGCCTGCGCCCAGCGAGGATAAAAGTTTGAATGCGAACGACGACATTTCCCTTTGGTGAGATGCTACCCAAATCCGCGCGTGTCTTCGTCACGCGTCGGTTTCGCGAGGCATCAGGTCTGTCGCTCATTCTTCTGACCGCCGGCCTCGGCTTCGCGCTGGCGACATGGTCGATCTCTGACCCCAGTTTGAATCACGCGACGGATGCGCAAGTCCGCAATGTGTTCGGCGCCAAAGGCGCTATCGTTGCGGATCTCATTATGCAATCGATCGGCGTCAGCTCTATCGCCCTTCTCGCCCCTTTGGCGCTTCTCGGATGGCGTATGCTGACGAACAAGCCAAACTTCGGAAGGGCAAATCCAGTTTGGTACTGGGTGCTCGGCATGGTGAGCGCCGCCGCCGTTTCTTCCTTTTTGCCAACGACCGATAGGTGGCCGTTGCCGACCGGCCTGGGCGGTGTGCTTGGCGACGCCATCGTGGCATTGCCAAAGCACTATTTTTCTTCATTTGGTTTGGTGCTGAGCGCCTTTATATTTTTGGCTGTAGCTATTTTGTCCCTCACTGCGGCCGTTGGCCTCGGCTCGCCGTTCGGTGATTTCGTCGATGAGTCATCCGACGAAAAAACAGACTTACTCATGCGCGCTTCCGCCTTGCCTGCGGGATACGACAAAAGACGCTCTCCGAGCGGGGCCAAAAAAGGCTATTTCGCGGCGCTTGGCGCCAAAGCACAAGATCTCATTTTCTCAATTTTTTCAGGTGCGGTATCACGGCGTTTGCCTCCAAGAACGCCTTCCCCAGAAAATGAAAGCGTCTCAACCAACCAAGACGTGACCGGCGCGAAAAAGTCTTCTGCAAACTCTGGCGGACGCACCTGGGAACCGCAAAAATCGTTGCCTGACGTAAATGCAAGAGGGCTCTCCAATGGCGCGTCCGCGTCGCATGGCCTTGAAAGAAAAGAGCAACATCTAACTGAATATGCTGCGCCAGTTGTCAATTTCCTTATTCAAAGCACCAAGGGTGGTCATGGATATTCAGAAGACTCGCTTGAACAAAACGCGCGCCTTCTCGAAGGGGTATTGGAAGACTTTAGCGTCAAAGGCGACGTCATAAGCGTTCATCCTGGGCCTGTAGTGACCCTTTACGAATTCGAGCCTGCGCCGGGGATCAAATCCTCGCGGGTAATCGGCCTCGCCGACGACATTGCCCGCTCCATGTCGGCGGTCTCCGCCCGCGTGGCCGTGGTGCCGGGCCGCAACGCCATCGGCATCGAGCTGCCCAATCCGCGCCGCGAGACCGTCTACCTGCGCGAACTCGTGGCCTCGCATGATTTCGCCGACAGCAAACACAAGCTCGCCATCGCCCTCGGCAAGACCATTGGCGGCGAGCCGGTCATCGTCGATCTCGCCAAAATGCCGCATCTGCTTGTCGCCGGCACCACCGGCTCGGGCAAGTCGGTCGCCATCAACACCATGATCCTCTCACTGCTGTACCGGCTCAAGCCGGAAGAGTGCCGCCTGATCATGGTCGATCCCAAAATGCTGGAATTGTCCGTTTATGACGGTATCCCCCATTTGCTGACCCCCGTCGTCACCGACCCGAAGAAGGCGGTCGTGGCGCTGAAATGGGCGGTGCGCGAGATGGAGGACCGCTACAAGAAAATGTCCAAGCTCGGCGTTCGCAACATCGATGGGTTCAATGCACGCGTCACTGGGGCATCCACAAAGGGCGAGGTGATCTCTCGCACAGTGCAGACCGGGTTCGATCGCGAAACCGGCGAGGCAATCTACGAGCAGGAGCTGATGGACCTGACGGCTCTTCCCTATATCGTGGTCATCGTCGATGAAATGGCTGACCTTATGATGGTCGCCGGCAAGGAGATCGAGGGCGCGATCCAACGGCTGGCGCAAATGGCTCGAGCGGCCGGCATCCATATCATCATGGCGACGCAGCGCCCGTCGGTCGATGTCATCACCGGCACGATCAAAGCAAATTTCCCAACCCGCATCTCCTTCCAGGTGACATCGAAGATCGACAGCCGCACCATCCTGGGCGAGATGGGCGCGGAACAGCTGCTCGGCCAGGGCGACATGCTTTACATGGCCGGCGGCGGGCGGATTTCGCGCGTGCACGGACCTTTCGTCTCCGACGCCGAGGTGGAACGGGTCGTGGCCCATCTGAAGATGCAGGGCCGGCCACAGTACCTCGACGCAGTAACGGCAGAGGACGTGCCGGACGCGCAGCACGATGACATGACGGCAAGCGAGGGAACAGGCGAAGAGGGAGGCGACCTCTACGACCGCGCCGTATCAATCGTGCTGCGCGACAAGAAGTGCTCGACCTCCTATGTCCAGCGCCGGCTGTCAGTGGGCTACAACAAGGCAGCTTCTCTGGTCGAACGCATGGAGAAGGAGGGCGTTGTCGGGCCCGCAAACCACGCGGGAAAACGCGCCATTCTTGTGGGCGGCGGCGTGGATTGCGCCGCATTCGATGTCGAAGAAGACTAAAACCCCAATGCCGCCACAACCGTGATCTAAGGACTTTCCCACTTGGCGCTTTGCCTGCGTACTGACCCGATTGGACGATAAGGACAAAAAATGAATCGCGGCATGGCTCTTTTTTGCGGACTTCTGCTCCTCGCCGTTACGCCGAATGTTTCTCTAGCCCAAAAAGCCATTTCCTCTGAGAAAAAGGCCAACTCGAAAAGTGTCGACGCGTCGAAGGAAGGCCGCGAATCATTGGACCCTCAAATCGCCATTCAGATGGCGAATGATTATTTCAATTCGGCTCAAGTCATGACCGCTGATTTTGTTCAAATTGGCGCCGACGGGCGACGCTCGGAAGGAAAGCTTTTTGTCGCGAAGCCAGGCCACCTGCGCTTTGAATACTCTCAGCCAGCCACGATAGAAATTATTGCTGATGGCCTTTCCGTCGCAATTCGGGATAGAAAGTTACAAACTCAAGAGATTTATTTTATTAGCGAGACTCCGCTTAAATTTTTTGTAAAAAAAGAAGTCGATCTAAAAAAAGATACGAAACTAATCGATGTCACCTCTGACCTTAAATCAACAACCATAATGCTCGAAGACAGCGCGACCTTTGGCGGAACGTCAAAGATAAAACTAAATTTTGACAGCAAGACTTTTAGCCTGAAGCAATGGGAGGTCACCGACCCGCAGGGTTACCAGACACTCATAACGCTCCACAATATCGACCTGAAATCGATCCCCGACCCGGCGTTATTTCAAATTCCAAACAACAACAGCTTCCCATCCCAAAACTGAGGCTGAAATTTTGCTTAAGCTCTGCTGGCAGCCTTTGGTCCAGCGCCCGGACCGCGGGCTCGACGGAACAATTGTCGCTTGCCGCATCACCCTCCCCGTGCTCAATAAGCCTTGATTTAAACTCTGCTGCGGAGCGAGCGGTACGGTGAAGTTAAAGATCACAACTTGGAACATCAACTCCGTCCGCCTTCGCCTTCCGCTCGTCCTCGATTTTTTGAGAGACCATCGACCCGACGTTCTTTGCCTTCAGGAAACGAAATGCCGAGACGGCGAGTTTCCGCTCACCGACATTCGAAAGAACGGTTATGAGCATCTCGCGATAAACGGGCAAAAAGGTTATCACGGCGTCGCCATCATCTCGAGATGGCCTATAGCAGAAATTGAGAAAAAAGAATTTTGCGGCATGGGCGACGCCAGGCATATCGCCGCATCCCTATCGCTTAACGGCCGTAGAATTCGCGTACACAATTTTTATATACCTGCCGGCGGCGACGAACCCGACCCAAACATCAACGAGAAATTCGCGCACAAGCTCGGCTTTCTCGATGAAATGCACCAATGGACACAGGGTGAAACATTCGTTGATACGGACACCGTCCTTGTCGGTGATTTCAACGTCGCGCCCTGCGAGCATGACGTCTGGAGCCACAAAGCCTTATTACGAGTCGTCAGCCACACCCCGATTGAAACGGAAAAACTGAACGCCATTTTGAGAGATGGCTTGTGGCTTGACGCTTTGCGGCATTTTACACCGATGGATCGCAAGCTTTATACATGGTGGAGCTATCGGGCTGCTGACTGGGCAAAGGCGGACAGGGGCCGTCGCTTGGACCACATATGGACGTCGCAATCGTTGGCGCCCACGCTGGAAGGGATTGAAATTCTTCGCGATGCTCGCGGATGGATGAGGCCTTCCGATCACGTCCCAGTCAGCGCAATTTTCCAACTGTAATCGGACAACCTGAAGGCTTCGCCGCGCTTTGGCGGCTTCGCGTCAATCCAGAAATTTTTGCCGCGTTTTTTCAAGATCTCTGGAAAAGGTCTCGAGTTCGCGGCTGAGCATGCGTTTTAATCTTCCAGCGCTAACGGGAAATTCTTCCAGCGTCCGCAAAAACATGGCGCGGGAAACTTTCGACACAGTCGTATTTTGTCGCGCGATGGCGGTCGCGGCGTTTTTTGTTGTCACCAACAGCGCCAGTTCGCCCATTAAAGCGCCCGGCCCCACGATCTTACGCGCCGTCGTGGCGTTTTCTGATGAATCGAGAGCGACGGCGCCTGATATCACCACATATCCGCCGTCTGACGAATCCCCTTGGCGAAAGATGAGATCACCCGCACGATATGTTCGCGTCTCCGCGGCAAATGCGATCAACTTCAACGCCTCTGGCTCGAGGCACGAAAAAACCGACAGCCGCGCTAGCGTTTTGACGTCATCATCCAGGGACATAGTGTTTACCGACCGAAACCGACCTGCCTGCCGGAAGGCCTAAAATGCCAATCTATAACCGCCGGCGTCGGTGATCAGCAATTGCGCATTAGCGGGGTTCGTTTCTATTTTTTGCCTGAGACGATAGATATGTGTCTCGAGCGTATGCGTCGTAACGTTAGCGTTATAGCCCCATACCTCTCGCAATAACTCATCGCGCGATACGACTACGCCTTTAGCGCGGTTTAAATAAAGCAAGATGGCGGTTTCCTTTTCCGTCAGCCGCAACTTCTCTCCGCTAGCCGACGTCAAAAGTTTCCCACTCGGAAAAAACGTGTAAGAGCCGATCTGGAACGTTGCGTCTTCACTCAGCTCATGTTGTCTTAATTGAAGGCGAATACGAGCCAGAAGGACGGCAAAGCGGAAAGGCTTGTTGACGTAATCGTTTGCGCCCGATTCGAGGCCTGAGACGATATCGGTTTCTGAATCGTGCCCCGTCAGTAGGATTATCGGCTTTTGAAATCCATCCTGACGCAATTTTTTGACGGCTTCGCGACCGTCCCCGTCTGGAAGGCCAACGTCCATGATAATCAGATCAATGGCTTGTTTTCGCGTAACGGCTAACGCGGAGGCGATATCCGCCGCCTCGTGTGCAACAAATTCATGATGAATAGCCAACTGTTCGACAAGCGAATGGCGCAAGAGGGCGTCGTCATCGACAATCAAAAGTTTGCGGACCTGCGTCATGTATTGCCCTATGAGCGAGACGAACGGCATCCAGAAGGAGGGGTTGAAGTGAAAAGAATCTATGCAGCCTCGACGATAACGGAACTTACGCTTTCAGCCAATTTTCGTCAAAAGGCGGGCGTTATGGGCTCCCGGGGATCCAGTTCCTTTTCACAAATATCTATCCGCTTGCTACCCCGCCTACCCCAGCGGCCTCCCCGTGGCATTATCGTCATGGGAGCTCATTCGATCCCGTGTGCGATCGGAAGATGCGGCATCGGCGTGAAAAGGAGGGAAGGGGATGGCCGAACCCCCATCGGACGGTTCAAAATCGTCGAATGGCGGCGGAGAAAAGAGAGTTGGCGGATCTTTCGACCGGAATCCCTGTTAATCAAGCCTAACGACGGCTGGTGCGACGATCCGGCTTTGTGGGCATACAACAAGCGGGTCTCCCTCCCCTTCAAAGGAAGCGCCGAAACCTTATGGCGTGACGATAGCGTCTACGATGCGTTAGGCGTACTCGACTTTAATTTTCGGCCGCGCGTTCTCGGGCGTGGCAGCGCCATTTTTTTTCATCTCGCCCATCCTGAATTCAAGTCGACAGCGGGATGCGTCGCTTTGTCGCGGACAACGCTACGAAAAGCGCAGATGTTGTGGCGCACCAACCTTCAAGTGATGATTGGCGAGTGGCCGGCTCGACGGCGAGCGCCAAAAATAGCGGAGCCGACACGCACTTGAGTAGCGCCCAATTGAATCGCCAACTGGAAATCGTCGCTCATGCCCATTGAGAGCTTCTCTAATCCAAATTCCGCCGCCAGCCGCCTGAGTAGGGCAAAGTGCGGCGAAGCTAACTGGTCGACCGGCGGAATGCACATCAGGCCGTCGATTTTCAAAGTCAGCTCATCTCGACAGTAGGAAAGCAAAGCGCCAAGGTCTTGAACCGCTACCCCGGCTTTTTGAGGTTCTGCGCCTGTGTTGACCTGCACAAAGAGGTGAGGGTTCCTGCCATTTTGTTGCATCGCCTGAGCAATCGCCGCGGCGATTTTCGGGCGGTCTATTGTCTCGATGACGTCAAAGACATTGACCGCTTCATCCGCTTTGTTCGATTGCAAGGGGCCGATCAGGTGCAGCTGAACGTCGCCGTAGTGTTTGCGAAGCTCGGGCCACTTTTCTCGCGCCTCCTGGACACGGTTTTCACCAAACGTGCGTTGTCCGGCGGCTAGCGCAACCTCAACTACTTCCGCGGGAAAATTCTTCGAAACGCAAACAAGCTCAACCTCATCGCAACGGCGACCCGCGTCTCGACAGGCACGTGCAATGCTGGCCCTCACGTCCGCCAGATTTTGAGTTATAAAATTTCCGGGCGCAGTGGTCGTTGAGGAACCCATTTACTCTGTCACCAATACATAACCGGATGCAAAGCTTAAGCCGATCCAAAGGTTTCGTCGCGAGGAAAATTAGATCGGCCCATTTAGCGAATCAAGCGCGGACGATTCGTTTGCGAAGACAATTGACCATATCGAGGAAATGATGCTCATTGCGCAAAATTTCACACATCGTGCAGAGACGGAATCCCATGCGATCTGAGCGCTATAACGCCCATGAAGCCGAGCCGAAGTGGCAGAAGATATGGCAGGATCGGGACACGTTCCTCACGCGCAACGACGACACCAGGCCAAAATATTATGTCCTGGAAATGTTTCCCTACCCTTCAGGCCGGATCCATATGGGTCACGTCCGCAATTATGCGATGGGCGATGTCGTGGCGCGCTCCATGCGCGCTCGAGGATATAGTGTTTTACACCCGATGGGTTGGGACGCCTTTGGCATGCCTGCTGAGAACGCGGCGAGACTCAATCAGTCACATCCCGCGACCTGGACCTACGCGAACATCGCATCCATGCGCAAACAACTGCAAAGCATGGGCCTATCCATTGATTGGTCGCGCGAGGTGGCGACCTGTGATCCGAGCTATTACAAGCATCAACAATCGCTGTTTCTTGATATGCTCAACAGGGGACTGGTCTATCGCAAGAATGCAAAGGTCAATTGGGATCCCGTAGATCAAACAGTTTTGGCGAACGAACAAGTCATTGACGGTCGAGGCTGGCGCTCCAATGCGCTTGTCGAACAACGTGAACTGACGCAATGGTTCTTCAAGATCACCGAATTTTCGGAAGACTTGCTGCAATCACTTGATACGCTCGACAGATGGCCCGAAAAAGTCCGATTGATGCAGAAGAACTGGATTGGCCGTTCCGAGGGCGCAGTCGTTCGATTTGCCTTAATTCAGCCCGCGCCTTCAACCGAAATCAAGGTCTACACGACACGACCAGACACCCTTTTTGGCGCAAAATTCATCGCGTTGTCGCCGGATCACCCCCTAGCCGCAGAACTTGCCGTCGGCGACGCAAAGCTTTCTGCCTTCCTCGAAGAATGCCGGCGGGTTGGCACGTCAGTCGCCGCGCTCGAAACAGCAGAAAAAAAAGGATTCGACACCGGACTGCGCGTCGCCCACCCGTTTGACGCCAGCTGGACCTTGCCGGTCTACGTGGCGAATTTTGTTCTTATGGATTACGGAACCGGCGCGATCTTCGGCTGCCCGGCCCACGATCAGCGCGACTTTGATTTTTCTCAAGCCTACGGCCTGGGTCATACGATCGTCGTTTGCCCTGACAATGTCGATCCGCTGAAGTTTTCACTCACCAAGACCGCCTATGACGGCGACGGACACATGATCAATTCCGCCTTTCTTGACGGCTTGACCCCGCAAGGAGCCCGCGAGGAAGTCATGCGGAGACTCGAATCCGAACGGCTCCACGGGCAACCTCGTGGTCAAAAACAGATCAATTTCAAACTGCGTGACTGGGGCGTTTCCCGGCAGCGCTACTGGGGTTGCCCCATCCCGGTCATCCACTGCGAGTGCTGCGGCGTTGTCGCCGCGCCAGCAGAAAGCTTGCCGATTGAATTGCCGGCTGACGTCTCCTTCGAGCTTCCGGGAAATCCACTTGATCGGCATCCGACCTGGAAAAACGTGGATTGCCCAAAATGCGGCCGGCCGGCTCGCCGCGAAACCGATACCATGGATACATTTGTTGATTCCTCATGGTATTTCGCCCGCTTCACGGACCCGGCCAACGATCGCGCTCCGACAACACGCTCCGCTGTCGACCATTGGCTCCCCGTGGACCAATATATTGGAGGCATCGAACACGCGATTCTGCACCTGCTCTATTCGCGTTTTTTCACACGCGCGATGCAAGCCACTGGCCATGTTGGCCTGAGCGAACCGTTTGCAGGACTGTTCACGCAAGGAATGGTCGTCCACGAAACCTATCGTGCCGCGGGGGGCGCGTGGCTGTCTCCCGTAGAAGTTCGATTTGAGGAAGACAGCGGCAAACGCCGCGCTTTCGCAATTGACGACGGACGCCAAGTGGAGATCGGCGGCATTGAGAAAATGTCGAAATCGAAGCGCAACACAATCGATCCTGACGATATCATCGCAACCTATGGCGCGGATACCGCGCGATGGTTCATGCTGTCTGATTCTCCTCCGGATCGCGACGTGATCTGGACGGAAGAAGGCGTTCAGGGGGCAGCCAAATTTGTCCAACGTCTCTGGCGCCTGATCACCGACATCGCCGATTTCAGCGGCTCCGCCGCGCCAATCGGCGCGTATGGCGAGCTCGCCCGGCAGGTCAGGAAGGCCGCCCATTCCGCCCTGGTCAAAACCGAAGAAGATCTTGCGCGGCTCCGCTTCAACCGTTGCGTTGCTCAAATCTATGATCTGGCAAACCAGTTGACCACATTGCTGGCAAACATCGAGAACGCAGAAACAACTGATGACGTTCGCGTCGCATTTCTTGAAGCAGGCAGAATTCTAACGCACCTTTTCGCTCCAATGATGCCTCACCTCGGCGAAGAATGCTGGGCGGAACTCGGAGGAACTGTTCCGATTGCAGAGTCGGCATGGCCCATCGCAGATCGTTCTCTTGTCATCGATAACATGCTATTGCTCCCGGTGCAGGTGAATGGAAAGAAGCGCGCTGAACTGTCCATTGCCCGGGATGCGGCGCCGAGTGAAATCGAAAAGGCGGCGCTCGATCTCGATGCGATCCAGCGTGTGCTGGCCGGTCAAAAGCCCAAAAAGATTATTATAGTGCCGCAAAGGATCGTCAATGTTGTCGTCTAATGAGAAAAAAAGCCGGAAAGGCCTTCGTCTGGTCTCGGCAAGCGGCATCATTTTCGGCTTGGCCTTGAACCTTTCCGGTTGCATTCAACCACTTTACGGCCCGAGCGTCGGAGGCGGCTCTGTCGCATCCGAAATGCAAGCAATCAAAGTCAATCCCATCCCAGATCGTCTCGGTCACTACGTCGAGAACGAGTTGATTTTCGCTCTCAACGGAACCGGGTCGTCTCCGACTCCCAAGTATCGACTCGTCGTCACTTTGCGGGAGCGAATGGCCACGCCGGTCATCAATACCGTCACGGGCCAGGCAGAGGCCGGCGACGTCAATGTCGACGCCGAATATAAGCTTTTCCCGATCGCGGGCAGCAATGAACCAATCGCGAGAGGCAATGTGACTGAATTTGTCGTCTATGACCGCACGACGCAACGCTTGTCAAACGTCCGGGCGGCGCGAGATGCAGAAATCCGCAACGCAAAGGTTCTCGCTGATCAAATCCGCACACGCATTGCCATCGCCCTGGCCACGCGTAGCTGATCATGGCGGTCATTTCGCATCAAGATGCGGACCGCTATCTCGCCGGGTCAATCAGGGACTATTCTATATTTTTGATTTTTGGAGCGGATCAGGGACTTGTTACTGAGCGGCGCCAAAAATTGATCCGATCTGCAATTGGCCCTGACGGCGACCCGACACAGATCGTTGAATTGTTCGGCGACGCCATTGCTGCGGACCCCTTGAAGTTGGTCGATGAAGCAAACGCCATCAAT
The DNA here is from genome assembly GCA_963710275.1 of uncultured Alphaproteobacteria bacterium. GTDB lineage: Bacteria > Pseudomonadota > Alphaproteobacteria > Rhizobiales > Beijerinckiaceae > Rhodoblastus. The sequence goes on from CAVPZS010000005.1 coordinate 488,119, forward strand.
ATGTTTGGCGGCGCCGTGCGGATTGCTCTTATTACGGCAGGAAATCGCTCGATATTGCCTGCGCTTGAACTCTTGGCTCAATCCCCTCCGGCCCATTGCTTAGTCATCGTCGAAGACGGCGAACTAAAGCGCGAAGCTCCACTGAGGAAGTGGATCGAAAGCCAACCTTATGCCGCCTCGGTCGAATGTCGCGCGGACGACGGAAAGGATATCCAGCGATTGATCGACGCGTCGCTTCACGCCGCCGGCATTTCAATCGAACCAGACGCGCGCGAAGTTCTTGGATCCATGCTGGGCGAAGATCGGCTTTCGACGCGGTCGGAACTGGATAAATTGACTCTTTACGCCCAAGGTCACAAGGCGATAACCATCGCGGACATAAACGAAATCCTGCATGACGCGTCCACGCTCAGTGTCGATGCTGCTATAGCTGCAATTTTTTCGGGCAAAACAGTCCAAGCCGTCGAGGCCGTAAACAAAGCTCTTCAGCTTGGCGTAGATATCAACGTGCTGGCGGCGGCGTCTTTGCGCTACGCACTAGCTCTGCACAAGAGCCGAGCAGACATTGAAAACGGCGTGTCCTTTGACGTCAGCCTTCAAAATTTCCTGCGCCAAGTATATGGCTATAACCGAAAAGCCGAAACCGCATTTCTTTTGAAATCGATTTCGCTCGCTAAGGCCGAGAAAGCAGTCGTGGCCTTAAGCGAGATAATCAAAGCAACGAGAACACAAAGCAAACTCGCGGAAGAGCGTACAACGCGCCTTTTCCTTTCACTGACGACTCTCATTAAGCGAGATTAGGAGCGAAGGATTGCGAGGCGAAGCCTCCCTCCGGTCCTTTTATCAACCCTGCAAACGTTTACACAGCAAATCGAGCTGTTCAAGATCCTTATATTGAATTCTTACATCCCCGGCTTCACCGCGGTTCACGATCTTGACGGTTAGCCCAAGCAAATCTGTGAGCAACTTTTCAAGCGCCTTCGTGTTCGGATCGACTTCAATCAGATTTCTTTCTTTAGGGGTTTTCCCTGTCTCCGCGTTGTCTTGTGCAAGACGTTCGACATCACGGACCGTCAAACCTTCCTGGACAATTTGCTGCGCAATTTTCTCGGGGTCCGAGACCGAAAGAAGGGCTCGGGCGTGCCCAGCCGAAATGCTGCCGTCGACGACGTATTTTCTTGCGCCTTCTGGCAACTTCAACAATCGCAACGTGTTCGCAACATGGCTTCGGCTCTTGCCAATGATTTTGGCCAAGTCCGACTGGTTATAGGAAAACTCTTGCGTGAGCTTTTCGTAACCTGCGGCCTCTTCCAAGGCGTTCAGATCTGAACGTTGCACATTCTCAATGATCGCGAATTCAAGAGATTGACGGTCATCGGCATCGATAACGACGATCGGAACTTCGTGCAACCCGACCCGCTGGGCCGCGCGCCAACGACGCTCGCCGGCTATGATTTCATAGGCATTGCTGACTCCCGCCAGATGCCTGACCAAAATTGGCTGGACAATCCCACGCTCACGTATGGAATCGGCAAGCTCCTGCAAGCCAACCTCATCGAAGGTCTGCCTAGGATTACGCGGATTAGGACGGAGAAACTCAATTGGCGCCTTTTTCTGGGTTTGAGCGGCAACCTCTTCGTCGACAGACGTTGCGTCACCAATCAACATCGCCAACCCACGGCCAAGTCGCGTCCGGGATTCCTCTGCCATTTCCACTCCCTTCAAGTCACGACCGATCAAGATTCGCGCGGACGCCTCGCTATGCCGCCGAGACGCCCGGCCGGGAACGCCAACCAAGCGGACAACGTCAGCAGCTCAAAACAGGCCGCGATCAAGCCGCCCTAAGATTTCTTTCGCGCTGGATGACTTCTGAGGCCAACTTCAAATAGGCCTGGGATCCTGTGCACTTGAGATCATAAAGCAACACCGGCTTTCCATAAGACGGGGCCTCGGAAACGCGAACATTTCTAGGGATGACCGTCTCGTAGACCTTGTCCCCCAAAAACGCGCGGACATCAGCTACTACTTGGCCGGCCAAATTGTTGCGCGCATCGAACATAGTCAAAATGACGCCATGAATCGTCAAGCCAGGATTAAGGCTGCGCTTGACTTGCTCGACGGTCGACAACAGTTGCGACAAACCTTCCAAAGCAAAAAATTCGCATTGCAAAGGCACGATGACGCTATCGCTCGCCGCAAGCGCATTGATTGTAAGCAAATTAAGGGACGGAGGACAGTCAACGAGAACGTAGGTAATGCGCTCGCCCCCTTGTAAGGCAAGGTTCCGTCCACTCATTGAACGCAGCGCGTTCCTCAACCGGTAATTTCTGTCTTTTTGATCGGCGATGGCGAGCTCCACGCCGAGAAGATCAAGAGTCGATGGCGCGACGTATAAACGCGGCACTGCAGTGGGCAGGATCGCGGAATCGAGCGTCCTTTCCCCTGTCATAACCTCGAACGTTGAAACTTTCCTTTGTTTCCGGTCAATGCCGAGTCCTGTCGAGGCATTGCCCTGAGGATCGAGGTCGATGATCAAAACAGTTTCGCCGATCGCAGCCAATGCCGTGCCCAGGTTGATCGCCGTTGTCGTCTTTCCAACGCCACCTTTTTGATTTGCAAGAACGAGGACTCGCATCTGGTCCTGGTTTTCCATTTGAGAACCCTTAAGTGGAATTCGTTTGGAAGTCATAGTCGCGAACGACGACAATTTTTGCGGCGGCGTCGGTTTGGCTGTCGATTAAAGTCATTCGCAAGTTAGCCTCGCCGCCAATCTGGGTCAATTCACCGGCAAGACCTTTCCCCTTCAAAAACAATCCGACGGCGCCTTTTTGAAAGGCGGGGCGGGAGTAACTAATCAGGGCCGAGAGTGGCGCGAGAGCACGAGCAGAAATGATGTCGATATGATCTTGCGAAATCAGTTCGGGAAGGACCCGCTCTATCCGGTCTGCATGAATTTCCACCTTGATTTTTGTTTCACGTGAAACTTCACGCAAGAATGACGCCTTCCTTTTATCGGATTCGATCAAGTGCACGGTTCGATTCGGGTCGGCGGTAGCTAACGCCACGACCATCCCAGGAAATCCAGCTCCTGATCCTAAATCGACCCAATTGCGCCACGGCCCCGCGAGTGGCAGTAACTGCAAAGAATCTTCGAAATGCCGCGTCCACAGGTCTGCCACAGTGGACGCGCCAACGAGATTGATCCGCTTTTGCCATTTCCTCAAAAGCTCGGCGTAGATCGTCAAACGCTTCACGCAATCTTCCGATAGCGCCGACGATAGAGGTCCCGGGAGCGTCATGGCGAAATTCCGGCGTCGCTCCTCGCATGACCCCTCTTGCGCAGCCAAGCCAGAATCAGCGTTAACGCCGCCGGCGTAACGCCCTCGATGCGACTTGCCTGGCCCAGGCTATCCGGAACTGCGCTCTTCAATTTCGACCGCACTTCATTCGATAGTCCAGGGATTAGATCATAATCAACAGCCTGCCCCAACCGGATTGCCTCATCCCTTTTTAGCGTCGAAACAGCCAACTGTTGGCGCTCCATATAAACCGCGTACTTGGAGTCGATTTCAACCTGATCCGCTATCCGAGGCTCTACCGCCCGTAGTTCCGGCCAAATTTCCGCAAGTTCAGCGAACTGAACTTGCGGATAAGACAAAATTGCGTAGGCAGACCGCCTGACACCATCGCGGTTAATTTGGAGACCATGCTTCCTCGCCTCTTCGGGCGTCAACGTCAGGTCCCGAAGTCTTTGAGTCAAACTGCTCGAGCTTCCGGACCCTGATTGCATGCAGCGCTTTACGTTCTGGGCTTATACAGCCGATAGCCTCCCCACGCCCGGTAAGCCTCAAGTCGGCATTATCGCACCGCAATGACAATCGGAATTCGGCTCGAGACGTAAACATTCGATAAGGCTCGGTCGCACCATTTGTCACGAGGTCGTCGATCATGACGCCGATATAAGCTTCGGTCCGATCAAAAGTGATTTCCGGTTTTCCGCTTGCATAAGCTGCAGCGTTAAGGCCAGCGACAAGACCTTGCGCCGCTGCTTCCTCGTAACCCGTCGTACCGTTGATCTGTCCGGCTAAAAATAATCCAGAAACCTTCTTGACCTCCAACGTCGATTTCAGTTCGCGCGGGTCGATAAAGTCATATTCAACAGCGTAGCCAGGCCGCAAGACCTCAACCCTACTCAATCCCGGAATAGTCCGCAAAAAGGCATTTTGTACATCGAGCGGCAAAGATGTCGATATGCCATTTGGATAGATCGTATCGTCATCGAGCCCCTCCGGCTCAAGGAAAATTTGGTGGCTATCCCGATCAGCGAAGCGCACAATTTTGTCTTCAATCGAAGGGCAATAACGAGGCCCGCGGCCAGATATTTGCCCCGAGTAGATTGGCGCGCGATCCAGATTGCGTCGAATGATGTCATGACCGACGGCCGTAGTGTGGGTGACTGCACACGATATTTGCCGGTTAGCCACCTTTCTTGTGAAAGCCGAGAAGAATTCGGGATCGGCGTCACCGCTTTGCTGTTCCAGCGAATCCCAGTCGATCGATTGCCTCGACAGACGCGGAGGCGTACCCGTTTTCATTCTGCCAAGGCGGATCCCAAGGCGCGCCAGTTTCTCGCTTAGATCTCTTGCAGGCGGATCGCCAAATCGACCCGCTTGCTGGGTTCTCTCGCCAATGTGTATGACACCGTTTAAAAAGGTTCCGCTGGCAAGAACCACCGCCTTGGCGGACAAAATTTCCTTGTCGGATAGAATGAGCTGGAGTCCCTTTCCCTCCTTCGGGAACGCAACCCCTTCGACGGCGCCTTCGAGAACCGATAAATTCTCGGTTGTACGCAAGAATTCCTGCATCGCCTTTTTATATAACTTGCGGTCCGCTTGGGCGCGCGGGCCCCGCACGGCGGGTCCCTTGGATCGGTTCAGCAGTCGGAACTGAATTCCTGCGAAGTCTGCGGCCCTTCCCATTAGACCATCCAACGCGTCGATTTCACGAACGAGATGTCCCTTCCCCAATCCTCCGATTGCTGGGTTGCATGACATTTCGCCAATCGTCGTGCGCTTGTGGGTTACCAGCGCGGTCGTAGCGCCGCAACGGGCCGCCGCAGCGGCCGCTTCGCAACCCGCGTGACCCGCGCCTACCACGATCACGTCGTATTCCACCTCGCGCCCAGCCATTCTTATTCCCGTTATTTTCCGATGCAGAATCGAGCGAATAATTGTTCAAGGATGTCCTCGACTCCGATTTTACCAATCAGGGTTTCCAGCGCAAAGCAAGCCTGACGCAATTCTTCCGCGAGAACCTCCAGCGGGATTCGCTCGTCCAGAGCTGCAGCGAGCGCCCGCTGTGCGGCGACGAGCGCGTCGCGCTGACGTTGATTGGCGACGATAAAGGAGCCTTCCACAGTCATTTCGGCGCTGGCACGCTCGCGCAGTCGGTCCATCAGTTTGTCAATATTACGCCCCGATTTCGCGGAAATTTGCAATTGGCCAGCCGCCGTCGCCGTTTCAGCCCGCTCTGATGATTCCAGATCTTGTTCGACAGCATCGGCCTTTGTCCAAATTCGCCACAGGCTTTTCTCTGTAAATTCTTTCGGTGGCTGGCTGGCCGCTTGGCCGGCGGGAGTTAGCCACAAGACAAGATCGGCGGCCTCGCCTCTGGTTATCGCGCGTCTAATTCCCTCCTGCTCAATAGGATCAACGCTGTCGCGAATACCTGCCGTATCGATCAAGTTGACTGGAAACCCGCCGAGGTCGAGCTTGACTTCGATCAGATCCCTCGTGGTCCCGGCCCGCTCCGAGACGATGGCGACGTCCCTTTGCGCCACTGCGTTCATCAAAGTTGACTTTCCCACGTTAGGCGGGCCTGCGATAAGAACGCTCATTCCCTCCCGCAACCGCTCGGCGGGCATATTTTCGGCCGCTAACGGAGCAAGCGTCCGTAATAATTTACCGCATATCGCCCGCGCTTGAGCGCCGGCATCCGACGGCATACCTGCCTCGTCCGAAAAGTCCAAATCGCTCTCGATCGCGACTAGCGCATCAATAAGGTCCGCGCGCCAACTACCAACTTGTTTTTGCAAATGACCGGAAGTTTGGAAAATGGCTAAACGTCTTTGCTGTTCCGTCTCAGATTCAATTAAATCGCCTAAGGCCTCTACCGCGACCAAATCCATCTTTCCATTTTCAAAAGCGCGGCGCGCAAATTCTCCAGGCCGCGCAAGGCGGAGATCGGGGAAACCGCCTAACACTTTCAACATCAACGCAACGACCGCCCGCGCCCCGTGGAACTGGAGCTCTCCGCAGTCTTCTCCCGTGAAGCTGGAGGAGCCTGGAAACCATAACGCCAGTCCAGTGTCTATAACCCCGCCCCCGCCCCACGGATTGATAATCTTGGCAAGGGTCGCTTTGCGGGGTTCAGGCAAACGACCTATCAGCGACTCGATTGCGGCAGCGGTGCTCGGCCCAGAAATTCGCACAACGGCAACGGCGGCCTTGCCACCGCCTGACGCAAGAGCAAAAATTGTCCGACGCTCCTCATGGCCATAAGACATGTATTGCCCTCTAACAGGAGCGGCCATGTTTCACGTGAAACATGGCCGCCATCTCTACCATTCTAACGCATTCGATCAGGTGTTCATCGAATCGAAGAAAGTCGCGTTTCCCTTCGGAGTTTCACGGAGTTTGCCGAGGAGGAACTCGATGGCATCAACCGTCCCCATCGGATTCAGAATTCGCCTAAGCACGTACATCTTTTTCAAGATATCGCTGGGTACAAGCAATTCTTCCTTGCGGGTTCCGGAACGCGTGATGTCGATGGCAGGAAAGACCCTCTTGTCTGCAACCTTGCGGTCGAGAATGAGTTCGGAGTTACCCGTTCCCTTAAACTCTTCGAAAATCACTTCATCCATACGCGATCCGGTTTCGATCAGCGCCGTAGCGATGATCGTGAGTGACCCGCCCTCCTCAATGTTTCGGGCGGCGCCAAAAAATCGCTTCGGTCTTTGCAGAGCGTTTGCGTCGACGCCGCCCGTCAACACCTTGCCCGAGGAAGGCACAACCGTGTTGTAGGCCCTGCCCAAGCGAGTAATCGAGTCGAGCAGAATTACAACATCCCGCCCGTGTTCGACGAGTCGCTTCGCTTTTTCGATGACCATCTCCGCGACCTGGACATGTCGAACCGCCGGCTCGTCAAAGGTGGACGAGACGACCTCGCCTTTGACGGATCGCTGCATATCCGTAACTTCTTCCGGGCGTTCGTCGATCAACAATACGATCAAATAGCACTCGGGATGGTTGGTCGTGATCGATTGCGCGATATTCTGCAAAATAACCGTCTTGCCCGTCCGAGGTGGCGCGACGATCAGCGCACGCTGCCCCTTGCCGATCGGTGAGACGATATCGATGACGCGCGCAGAAAAATCCTTGCGTGTTGGGTCGTCAATTTCCAGCTTTAACCGCTCATTCGGATAAAGCGGCGTCAAATTATCGAAGTGAACCTTGTGACGAACCTTTTCAGGATCCTCGAAATTGATGGTGTTGACCTTGAGAAGCGCAAAATATCGCTCACCTTCTTTCGGACTCCGAATCAAGCCCTCGACCGTGTCGCCAGTCCTGAGGCCGAACCGCCTGATTTGGGATGGCGAAACGTAAATGTCATCGGGGCCCGCGAGATAATTCGCATCGGGCGCTCTCAGAAAGCCGAACCCGTCCTGCAGAACCTCGACAACCCCTTCGCCAATTATCTCGATATCCCGAGATGCAAGCTGTTTGAGAATTGCAAACATCAATTCTTGCTTCCGCATAATTGATGCATTCTCAACCTCATGCTCCTCGGCAAAGGCGAGTAATTCCGTAGGCGATTTTGCTTTCAAATCCTGAAGCTTGATTTCGCGAATGCGAATTTCAGTCTCAATTTTTTCGATGTCTGACATGGGCCAAGACGCCCTTCTGATATATGGGGAGGATCAATCGGCGGCAGGATACGCCCCTTGCCCAAGGCGCCTTTCGAGGCGGTGAGTGGCAAGCGATTGTTGTCGGGGAGAGAATTTCAATCTAGCGCTTTTCGATCCTGCCGGCAAGATCAAGAGTAAAAAAACAGCGCCGAGCGTTTCTCGCCATCTGCGAGCCGTGCGCAGAATTGCTTCGCACGGTCACGGGTCCGTCCCGCCAGGCATATGTGCTCCAGTGCCCTTCCATTCAAACCCAAAAACAACGCTGAAGCCGACACTAAAAGCCTGCGTTTGTTTTTAGGGCAATTGGGAGGCCCGCAACGACGAAGGTCACTGCATCACAAACGGCGGCAATTTTTTGGTTCAAAGCGCCTTGCGCGTCGCGGAATGCCCGGCCTAGTTCCGACTCTGGAACGAGTCCCAAGCCAATTTCATTGGAAACAAGGAGGACGGGACCGCCAATGTCCGTTATCGCGTGCGTCAACTGTCCTATTTCAACCGACAAATCGCTTTTCTCGACAAACAAATTGGACAACCACAAAGTCAAACAGTCGATAACCAAGACGCATTCCGGGCGGGAACGAGCTCTCAAAACTTCCACGAGGGAAATTCGTTCTTCAATCACGCCCCAATCAGCGCCCCTCTCCGCCTGATGGCGAGCAATTCGTTCGCGCATTTCTGGATCGCCCGCGTGTGCTGTCGCAACCATCCATTTCTCGAGATGTAAGTCATTGGCGACTGACAAGGCATAGGCGGTCTTGCCAGAACGCGCGCCGCCTAAAATCAAATGAGATACCGGATGGCCGTTGCAATTTGACACCAAACTTCTCCAGTAGCCAATCACCACCCAGACCAGCGTTTTGCGAAGTCTGTTGTCCGGCCTCCTCCGGAGACGGCCCTTACTCGCTCAAAAGCCGCTTCAGAAGCGCGAGTTCTTCGTTCAAGCTCGAATCCTGAGAGACGAGAAGTCTCGATCTTGCGCACGGCATGCAAGACCGTCGTATGATCCCTGCCGCCAAAACGTCGGCCGATCTCAGGAAGAGACCGTAATGTCATCGTTTTAGCCAGATACATGGCAATCTGGCGAGGTCGCACGACATTCGCCGTACGTCGAGACGACAGGATGTCGGAGCGACTGACGTTAAAATGTGTGGCGACCATTTTCTGGATGTCTTCGATCTTAACCCGTTTCGGATCGCGCGCCCGAACCAAGTCTCGAATAGCCGCTTCCGCTGCCTCAACCGTCAAAGGTGATCCGGCTAATGTCGTGTGCGCCAAGAGACGGTTGACTGCGCCGTCAAGATCACGGCCGTTTGTTTGAATTGACCGCGCTACCATGGCGACCACAGAATTGGAAACTTCGAAACCAGGCTGCGCAACCTTAGCTACCGAAATCCTCGCTTCCAATATTTTCGTCCGTAAAGTCTCGTCGAGCGCCTGCATCTCCACGCACAGCCCCCCTCCGAAACGAGAGCGAACGCGCTCATCAAGGTTTTCCAGGTCGCCGGGAATGCGATCTCCGGCGATCACAACCTGACGACCGGATTCGATCAAAGCGTTCAAGGTGTGACAAAATTCGTGCTGGATCGTTTTTCCTTGTAAAAACTGAACGTCGTCAATAACTAAAACATCAATAGTGCGGAGTTTTTCCTTAAAGGCTATCGAGTTCTGCGCCTTCAAAGCATTGACAAACCCGTACATGAACCTTTCAGCCGTAAGATAGATAACACGTTGCCCGGTCTCCGCGACAGAATGCGCTATCGCTTGAATTAAATGCGTCTTGCCCAAACCAACGTTCGAATGAACGTACAGCGGATTGAATATCGAAGGCGTTCCAGGCTTGGTCCGGCAAATCTGTTGCGCCGCGGCGAAGGCCAGTTGGTTGGACTGACCAACAAGAAAAGTGGAAAAGGTCAATCTCCGATCCAGACTGGAGCCTTCAAACCCTTCGATAGAATTTTTGGTTCCGATTAACCGATCCGAAGGCGCATCTTGCTGGCCACGTTCACATGCCGCCGCCGCCGGAGCCGTATTCTCTGACCGATCCGCCGAGCGCCCAGAGACCCGTCCTGCGCCGCGCAGATCGAGAATAATCTCTCTGACTTCCGGAACTTCTTCCAGTAACGCCGCGCGAAGTTTTTCAAAATAATGCGCGTAAATCCAACTTTTCAAAAATTTCGTGGGAACGGACAAATACGCGCACCCTTGATCAATACGATCAAGCTCCAATCGGGTGAACCAGGAGGAATAAACTGCCTCTCCTAATTCTGCTTGCAGTCGCTTGCACAAGCGATTCCAGAATACGGGTGCGGCCTTAGGTTCTACATCTTTAATAATTTGGATTTTCGCTTGTGCTTTTGACATGTTTTTTCTTCTTACGACCAAACACAACACGCCAATGCCAACAAGACACCGGACGCGATGGTCTAAAATTGTAATATCAAGGCTGTTTCAGTTCACTACTCGGTATCTATTCGGCTAGATGACCGTTGAACCAGACCCCGTTGCGTCAAAATCGCCTTACAAACAGACCCAGCCTCGACCGCCTAAAAGGAACGGAGAGGCGAGTAAAAATATCTGCAGAGCACCTGCTATTGATAAAGCTCATAACGTCCCCCTCGACGTACATGATATGATTTTGTTCGTTGCACTCCGATAGGTTTTTTACGTCTTAACTGACCATAAATGCGAACGTACTAGAGAATTCCCCATGTGTTACGGAACGCATTACTCGATTCATCTTGAAGGTATTTTGATCCATTCGATCCTGAATCATTTTTTATACCCCAAGATATAATCCATCAACTTTAAGACGACATCCCTATCCATGAAGACATTTGAACCATACACAGCCCGTTAAAGCCGCGCAATATCCTCAACAGGAGATTCCTTCCCACCTCCCAGTGAGCGCTCCCGCTCGATCTGGCCGACATGGACGCCAGTCTCTTGGGAATGGCCTGAATCCGAGCAAAAAGTTAAAAGCCGCGGCTATGCCATTCGGGAGAGTTTTTTTAAAAGCGACCCGATTCGGCGCGCAGCAACTATCGAGTCAAGATCCTCAGGCCGGGAGCTGACGTAGCCTTTACAAATAACCTTATGTTTTTAAAGAGGCTTCCATGACCGCCCCGGATCTGTGTCATATTTTTTTCTTGATCGCCTATTTATGAATCAGCCCCTTTTGCGATTGCGAGAATTCTCACCCGCTACGAAATCACAGTTCCGGCTTCGCCGCGGCGTATCTGGTCCAAAGCGGCAAGCCTGGCATTTTTTCGACCAATGCATCGTGCTCTGCAATTTCATCTCCGACCAGAAGTGGCGCTAAACCTACCAACCGGTCTTCCAGCAGCCCAACCCGTTCAGTTTTTCTGACTTCACGCTGAATAGTAAAAGAAAGAGATTTTTGCCGTCCTACCTTTAATTCGAGGTACACTTCCGCAAGAATTTCAGAATCGATCAAGGCGCCATGTTTCACACGGCGACTTTTATCGATTCCGTATCTAGCGCAGAGCGCGTCCAGCGAATTCGAGGCGCCTGGGTGTTTGCGTCTAGCCAGAATCAAAGTGTCTATGACCGTATTTTTTTCAATTGGAGATCGTCCAATACGCTTAAGTTCGGCATTTATAAAATTGATATCAAATTCCGCATTGTGAGCAATTAATGTATCATCACCAATGAATTGCAAAAAATCATCAACTATATTAGAAAATGCAGGTTTACCTAATAGAAATTCCCGTGAAATACCATGAACGCGAAACGCGGAATCAGGAATATCGCGCTGAGGATCTATATAGGCGTGATATGAGTTATCAGTCAGAACGTTGTTTACAATTTCAACGGCCGCTATTTCGATAATCCTATCCCCACCTAGCGGATCAAGACCCGTTGTTTCGGTATCAAATACAATTTCTCTCATGCCGAATTGCCGCTCTTTATTTTATCGATATTTATCCTTTCGAAAGCCGCGACAGAGGATATGATCCTTCTTATTTGTCGTTCGGTCGATTCGAGAGTGGTGCGCGTCTGCACGATAAATTGAGCCCGCTTTCGTTTCTCCCGATCCGGCAATTGCCGATCGAGGATCGAGCCTAATTTATCTTCATTCATCCCTGGCCTCGCAAGCACCCTTCGGCGTTGCTCGGTCGCGTTCGCCGTCACGACGATGATCGCATCGATCCCTCGCTCGCCCGCCGTCTCGAATAGAAGCGGTATATCCAGGACGACCAACCGGGTCCCGTACGCACGCATCCGCCGAAGAAAATCAATTCGTTCCGCTATGACCAGAGGATGAATCACGGCCTCAAGCCGCGCCATAGATTTTCGGTCAGACAGCACCAGCGCGCCCAGCGCTGTCCGGTCAATCCGGCCTTCTCTAATCGACCCTGGAAAAATCTCCGCCAAACGTTTCGCGACCGGACCTTCATAAAGCTCATGCACGCAACGGTCGGCATCAAACACTGGAATTCCATATCGACGAAATAACCCTGCGACCGTGGTTTTTCCCATCCCAATCGATCCGGTCAAGCCCAGTACGACCATGAACCCCCGCACGGCGCAAATCCATGGGCTAAGGCCGATGGCCCTTTTGCCCTAAAGGCAAACCTAAGCCTTAATACGCATGAGACGCAACCCGGGCAGCTGCGCGTCCGTTACACGCAGACGCCCGTCCTTTCACCCATCATGCCTGTGCGATGAACTTCATCGCATGGATTCGGTAAAGATCGAGAATGGCCGCGGCAGTTTCCTCAATCGAACGTCTTGATACGTCGATAACGGACCACCCCCTATCGGCAAACAGCCGGCGGGATCGCGTGATTTCGTCCGCTACCGACTGCCTGTCTACATAAGGCAAGTCTTGCGCTGCGTTGAGCGCGAGAAGTCGATTTTGTCGAATTTGGACGATCCGATCGGGTGATGCAAATAATCCAACAATCAGCGGTTTTTTTATGTTTTCAACAGCCAAAGGAAGGGGTACGCCCGGAACCAATGGTATATTTGCTGTTTTTATTCCCCTATTCGCCAGATAAATGCTCGTAGGCGTTTTTGACGTTCGGCTAACCCCAAGAAGAACAACATCGGCGGTCTCAAGATCATCAGGTAACTGCCCATCGTCGTGCATCATCGTGTAATTTAACGCATCAATTCTTTTAAAATATTCTGAGTTTAACGTGTGTTGCGCGCCGGGCCGCGGCGCCGACGCCGGCCCAAGATAGGATTGAAAAAGTCCCAAAATGGGAGCGAGAACCGACAGCGCCGGGGAGCCCGTTTCGGCGCAAGCTTTCTCGAGTCGTCCGGCCAGTTCCGGATCGATCAAGGTGAAAAGCACGATACCCGGAGCCGACTGTATCTCTGCAATAACCCTTTCCAGTTGGTCGCCATTTCTGATCAGCGGGTAAACATGCTCAATTGAGGCCACGCCCTGATATTGAGCCGCAGCCGCCCGGCTGACAGCGATAAGTGTCTCACCCGTTGAATCTGAAACGAGGTGTAGATGAAAATAATTTCGGTTCACGACCCTGCCTTTCTGCCGAGCCTTAGGCCGACTTCAACTTCTCAACTGGTCCCGACCCTGTGGATAAACTGGCACAACGGGAAAAACAGCAGCCGTCCGCATTAATTTCGGATTTTTTCGGATTTTTCTCAACAGGAGAAATCGCGTCGACAAAAATGGCGCATTTCATCTGGACTGCGGGAATTGCGTGGATAACATCCAACGGGATTGACGGCATAACCTCTCAAGTCGCTTGTTCAATTGTTAAAATTTCGTTAACGGCTCCTTTTTTAGAACGACGTTCATTTTTATAAAGAATTAACAAATCTGGGGATGCGTTGTGAATGATTCAGAATGACGCTATCTCGACCCCAATAAGAAAAAAAAGGAATCTCAGATTCCTTTAATTTATAGGATCTCCGACCGTGTCCCCGAGCCAAACAAAATCCCACAAGCCATTTCTCGCAACATTGGATGGGCATTCAGCTGCAATCCCTCCCGTCTGGCTCATGCGCCAGGCAGGCCGCTACCTTCCCGAGTACCGAGCTATCCGCGCCAAAGCTAAAAATTTCCTCGAATTTTGCTACACCCCGGCGATGGCGGCGGAGGCGACCCTGCAGCCAATTCGCCGTTTCGGTTTTGACGCAGCGATCCTGTTCAGCGACATTCTCGTCGTACCAGACGCCTTCGGACAAAAAGTGGCGTTCGAGGCGGGTGAAGGCCCTCGCCTCGAGGCCCTGAGCACTCCCGAAGCAATCGACCGGCTCGGTGAATTTTCACTCGAGCGCCTTGCGCCTGTCTTTGAGACGATTGATCGTGTCAAAGCCGCTCTTCCCCATGAGACCGCGTTCATCGGCTTCTGTGGCGCTCCGTGGACCGTGGCGAGCTATATGATCGCCGGACGCGGGACTCCTGATCAGGCTCCCGCCCGCCTTTTCGCCTATGAGCATCCCGACGCTTTCGGACGCTTGATCGACCGGTTGGTGGAGGCCTCAATCGATTACCTGTCCAGGCAACTGGAGGCTGGCGTCGAAGTCGTCCAGATTTTTGATTCCTGGGCTGGAGTATTGCCCGCGGCCGAATTTGAACGCTGGTGTCTCCAACCTGCGGCCAGGATTATTGCCGGCGTTCGTTCCAGGATAGCCAACGCGAAAATCATCGCCTTTCCCCGGGGCGCTACAACTCATTTGTCGTCCTTTGCAACTCGAACCGGCGCCGACGCCATCGGTCTCGATACAGCGGTCGACGCTCGTTGGGCCGCGCGATCACTTCCAGCGCAGACAGTGCTTCAGGGCCATTTGGATCCGTTGGTCTTGATGGCAGGTGGCGAAGCCCAGAGGTCCGCGGTCACCGAGATTTTGGACGCCTATCAAAATCGGCCCCACATTTTCAATCTTGGTCACGGCATCTTGCCAACGACGCCGATTGAACACGTTGAAGCACTGCTGCACCAAATTCGGCAAACTTGACTTTAAAAAAATCAATTATCTATCAACGAGGCGCGCGTTTTGCCAGGATACGCTGCAGTGTTCGTCTATGCATATTCAGACGTCTGGCGGTCTCAGAAACATTTCTTTGGCAAAGTTCATATATTCTTTGTATATGTTCCCAGCGAACTCGCTCAGCCGACATTGGATTTTCTGGAACGTCGCCTGAGGCGAGCGTTGTCGAGTTTAACAATGCATGAAAAATTTCATCGGCGTCAGCAGGTTTGGCAAGATAGTCAAAAGCGCCAAGTTTTACCGCAATCACCGCAGATGAAATATTTCCGTATCCTGTAAGGATTACACCGCGCGCTTCTGGTCGCCGCGATTTCAGCTCGCTGATGACGTCAAGACCGTTGCCGTCTCCAAGTCGCATGTCGATGATGGCGAATGCAGGTGGAGCCTTTTGCACTGCCGCCAGGCCGTCCATCACAGTTTCAGCCGCCGTTACGACGAACCCTCGCAAACTCATGGCTTTGCTCAGGCAATTCAAAAAAGGCCGGTCATCGTCGACAATCAGCAAAGTCTTGTCTTTTTCGAACAAAAGCGCCGCTTCGCTGGTTGCCTCCACGCTTTGCAAATTCGACGCTTCGTCCATAATTTTTCCACCCGGTTAGCCTGTCGCACTCACTAACATACCAAATTGAGACTTTTCATCCGAATTTCGCAATTTTTAGAAGAGGTACGATCGCTACTCAATCGTTTTCGGATTCGAATCGAGGGCGATTCCATCTCATGCCGACGCTTGCCCCGCCGGTTTCCCGATTGGCGAACTTTATCACCGCCCCCGTTCTCTCCAGCAAAGTTTTGGCAATGAAGACGCCAAGACCAAGTCCCCAGCCTTCCTCTCCTTTCATTTTCCGATCAGCTCGGCTTGTGACATAGGGGTCGCCGATGCGATCGACGATTGCGCCAGCAAAGCCTGGCCCATCGTCAAGGATCCGAATTTCGACGGTGCTGGCAGACCAACGCGCCTCAACCGTGACCTCGCCTCTCGCGAAATCGACCGCATTTTCTATGAAGTTGCCAAGTCCGTAGGTTATCGCTGGCCCATGCGCAGCGATGGGCTCCTTTCCCTCTCCCTTGGCTTCGATTCTTATCTGAACCTTTGTCTGGCGACTGGGCGCGACGACCTGTTCAAGCAATATGGCGAGGCTCGTTCTGCCGAATGGCGTCTGATCGTCGGTCGCAAGCGATGTCAGCCGACCTAAAATGGAACGGCACCGCTGGACCTCCTCAGTGAGCAAGGCCAAATCATCCGAAAACTCGGCTGGTAACGTCGCATTGCGCAATTCCCGCACGACAAGCGCAATCGTCGCCAAGGGCGTGCCGAGTTCATGCGCCGCCGCCGCGGCAAGGCCGTCCAGTTGCGAAAGATGGTTTTCTCTCGCCAACACGAGCTCAGCCGCTGTCAAAGCCTGGCTTAAGGATCTGGCTTCTCCAGCAACCCGGGAGGCATAGGCGCAAATGAAAGCGCAAGCGACCAGAAGGGCTATCCAAAACCCAATCTGATAAAGCCAGGGAAGGGTGATAGCCTGCCCTGCATACCAGGGCAGAGGCAGATGATGCAGAACGAGAAAACTGGCGGCGGCCGCCATGATAACGGCGACCAGAACGATCCGCCGCGGAGGAAGAGAAACAGCGGCGATCGTTACGGGGGCAAGAAAGAGAACGGCAAAGGGATTTTCGAGACCTCCCGTCAGATAAAGCAGAGCGGCAAGCTGGAAAACATCGAAGACCAATAAGCCGGTTGCGGGTCCATCCGCCAGGCGCAAATTTTTTGGAGCGCGGAACTGGAAAACGAGGTTCAGCAGCGCCGAAACACCGATGACGCCGGAGCAAAGCCCGAGCGGCAATGGAAATTGCAGCGCCAAAGCCGTTACGAAAATGGCCACGAACTGGCCGCACAAGGCCAGCCATCGCAATCTCGACAAAGTGTCGATCCTTAGTCGACGGGCTCTTTGACCAAATTGCGATGCTTCAGGCGTCGATTCCATCCGCTTTCCGTATTTCCCTTGTCACCGGGCCCGACGAAAACGGGGCCGTAGCCCCGCATCATAATCTTCAATTTCCGTGCGCGCACGTTTCAATCGGCCTGTTCCTTCGACCGTTCCGCGCGTTTACGATCATTGGGATCGAGGATGGCCTTGCGAAGGCGGATCGATTTTGGCGTTACTTCAACAAGCTCGTCGTTTTCAATATAGGCGAGCGACTTTTCGAGCGTCATGCGGATCGGCGTCGTGAGTTTTACGGCTTCGTCCTTGCCGGCTGCGCGAACGTTGGTGAGCTTCTTGCCCTTCAGCACGTTCACTTCCAGGTCATTGTCGCGTGTGTGCTGACCGATGATCATGCCGGCATAAACCTTGATTCCCGGGTCAATCATCATCGGGCCGCGATCTTCCAGATTCCACATGGCATAGGCGACAGCCTCGCCTTGATCATTGGAAATCAGCACGCCATTGCGCCGCCCCTGGATGTCGCCCTTGTAAGGCGCATATTCATGGAACAGTCGGTTCATGATTGCGGTACCGCGCGTATCCGTCAGCAACTCGCCCTGATAGCCGATCAAACCTCGGGTCGGAGCGTGGAAGACCAAGCGCAGCCGATTACCGCCGGAGGGCCGCATTTCGATCATATCCGCCTTGCGCTCCGACATTTTTTGCACGACCACGCCGGAAAATTCTTCGTCGACGTCGATGACGACTTCCTCGATCGGCTCGAGCCGTGTTCCGTCTTCCGCCTTTTGGAAAACGACGCGAGGGCGGGAAATTCCCAGTTCGAAACCTTCGCGACGCATGGTTTCGATCAGAATCGCGAGCTGCAATTCGCCGCGGCCAGAAACAATGTAGGAATCCGCGCCGGGCGAATCCTCGATCTTCAGCGCCACATTGCCCTCGGCCTCCTTGTAAAGGCGGTCACGAATGACGCGGCTGGTCACCTTGTCGCCCTCGGTTCCGGCCAGAGGCGAATCATTGACCAGGAAGGTCATCGACAGCGTTGGGGGATCGATCGGCTGCGCTTGCAAAGGCTCGGACACGTCAGTGGCGCAGAGCGTGTCGGCGACGTTGAATTTGACGAGGCCCGCGATGGCGACAATATCGCCAGCTTCAGCTTCATCGATCGGCTGCCTTTCGATACCGCGAAAAGCAAGTATCTTGGAAACGCGTCCCTGTTCGACGACATTGCCCTTGCGATCGAGAACCTTGACCGCCTGATTCGGCTTGACCGAACCGGCGAAAACCCGGCCCGTGACGATGCGGCCGAGATAGGGATTGGCTTCGAGCAGAGTGCCGAGCATGCGAAAGCCGCCGTCCTCAATTTTCGGCTCAGGCACATGCTTGAGGACGAGATCGTACAGGGCCGACATGTCTTCGGTTGGCGTGTCCGGGCTTTCAGCCATCCAGCCTTGCTTCGAGGAGCCATAGAGGATCGGAAAATCGAGCTGTTCATCGTCGGCGTCGAGCGCGGCGAAAAGGTCGAAAACTTCATTGATGACTTCGCTGGGTCGCGCGTCGGGTTTGTCGACCTTGTTGATCGCGACGATCGGCCTGAGGCCAATCTTCAGAGCCTTGCCGACGACGAATTTCGTCTGCGGCATGGGTCCTTCCGCAGCATCGACCAGAACGATGACGCCGTCGACCATGGAAAGGATACGCTCGACCTCGCCTCCGAAATCGGCGTGGCCGGGCGTGTCGACGATGTTGATGCGCGTATCCTTCCAGACGATGGAGGTCGCCTTGGCGAGAATGGTGATGCCACGCTCTTTTTCGAGATCGTTGGAATCCATCACGCGTTCCGCGACGCGCTGATTGTCTCGAAAGGCGCCCGACTGGCGCAGCAATTGGTCAACCAATGTGGTCTTGCCATGGTCGACGTGGGCGATGATGGCGATATTACGAAGCTTCATGGGGGCCTGGGCTTTGGAGCTTACCCGCGAAAAGCCACCGACTTTCCGGACTGGATATGCATGCGTTGAAACAGAGAGGGGAGCTTTCCTTTCCCGATCAGATCGGTCAGGGCCAAGCTCTGGCGAAACGCGACGCGCCGGTTGCAGTCACGCGAAAAATCATTTCCGTCAGAAATAACGGATCTATGACATTAGGATGACCGCTAACGTCGAGACGAAAGACGATTTGCGGCCTGCTCTATATGAAAACAGCACGCTTGAAAACCCGCGCTCCGACAAGGAGCGGGTCGAACGATCTGAGCGATCAATTTTTTGTCCGTCGTTCCCACACGGATTCGGGCAATTTCAACGCAATTTCGGTTCGCCGGTCGGCGATCGCGAGGCGGGCCTGTTGCACCGCCAAGGTCAGGGCCGCGAGTTGATGGCCGTCCAGTTTGGGCATATGGGCGGCGGCAAGCGACTGCGTGAGAATGCCGTCGATTTCCAGTTCGAGCCTGGCCAGGGTCGGCGCATCGACCGCTTCGCGCCCGGCTTTCAAGATCGTCAGCGCCTGTTCCATCAGCTGGTCGAATCGCGCATAACCGCGAACGGCCAGCCGGCTAGCCAGCGTTGCGGCGCCGGATACGAGCACGCTCCCGATCATGGCGCCGATGTAAATCATGTCGCTGTATTTATCGAAGAATGTCTCCTCTTCGCCGTCGAGATAGGCTGCGGCGCCAGGGTGGGTCGGAAGCACGCCGCCCTTGTCGGTTTCCGGCGCCTCGATGTGGTTTGCGACAGGAGCAACTGTCGCGGCGGCTGACCTTGCCGCGAGAATCAGACGGGTGACGTCGCTGACGGTTGAGTTCGCAAGATCGTTCCGCGCAACCAGGCGGAGCGTCGCGCCAATCGTCTCGATATTCTCGGAAGGGCGCGATGGCGATCCGCCGAACGCTCCTCGCAATATTTCGGTGGCCTCCAATCCCGGAAATTTCTTGGCGATGGCGTTGGATTCGAGAATGGGAACAAAATCGGGCGCTTCGGCCGGCGCAACGCTGTGCGACAAAATTTGCACGACGTCCGAGAGTTGGGGCGAATCAAACCGGCCGAAAGCCAGAACAGCATCGACTTCTCCCGCGTGAACCAGTTTTTCGAGACCGGCCAAATCCGTTGGCCGTCTGCTTATGGCCTCGCGAGGCAGGGAATATTGCGCCTCGATGGTGTCCAGCAGCGTCTGATTGGCTTCCTGAGACTCATCGGAGGCGACGATGGCGACCCGCTTGCCCTTGAGATCGGAGACATTTGCATAGCTTGCTCCCGGCGGCGCGGCGATCACCGCGTATTGGTGAGCCAGGATCAGCACGGTCGCGGCGTCGGTCGGCATGGCGATGTCGGAACGGACGACCGCGAGATCGACGCCGCTGTCTTCCATGGCTTTGGCGGCGGCGCGCGCATCATTGGTCAAGACAAAGCGAAATCGGAGCGCCGCATGGCTTCGGATGAATTCCTGATTGAGAGCCGCGAGCAATTTTTGCGAGTCGCTTCCGCGCTGGACCGCGACGTGCAAGAAAGTGGGGCGCTCATAGAAATAGATACCGATGATGGCCAAGGCCACCAATCCCGTCGCAAGCGCTATCATCAAGGGAAGAATGCGTTGCATGGCGCCTCTTGCTCGAAAAATGCTTCGAGTTTGCAAGGGATCAGCGAGTCGCGCCTATTTTACGGCGTCGCCGAAGGTTCTACGCTCCGGCTATCCAAAAGTTTCCGTCAGACCTTTGAAAGCTTCTGTTCGCGCTTCGCCAAAGTGCGGAGACGCAGCGCGTTCAGCTTGATGAAGCCGGCGGCGTCGCGGTGATCATAGGCGACGGCGCCCTCCTCGAAGGTCACCAGCTCCTGATCGTAAAGCGAAAAGCGGCTTTCCCGGCCGACAACGGCGACATTGCCCTTGTAAAGCTTCAGGCGCACCCGACCGGCAACCTTTTCCTGACTCTTGTCGATCAGGCCCTGCAGCAACTCGCGTTCAGGCGAGAACCAGAAGCCATTATAAATCAACTCGGCGTATTTCGGCATGAGCTCATCCTTGAGATGCGCCGCGCCGCGGTCGAGCGTGATCGATTCGATGCCACGATGGGCGAAATAAAGGATTGTGCCGCCGGGCGTCTCGTACATGCCGCGCGACTTCATGCCGACAAAACGATTTTCGACCAGGTCGAGCCGGCCAATGCCATTCACGCGGCCAAGCTCGTTGAGTCGGGTCAGAAGATTGGCGGGCGAGAGCTTTTCTCCATCGATGGCGACAGCGTCGCCCTTTTCAAAATCAATGGTGATGTAGGTTGGCTTATCCGGCGCCTGTTCGGGATCGACGGTCCTGGAATAGACATAATCCGGTGTTTCCTCCGCGGGGTCTTCCAGAACCTTGCCTTCCGAGGATGTATGCAGAAGGTTGGCGTCGGTCGAGAAGGGCGATTCGCCGCGTTTGTCCTTGGCGATCGGGATCTGGTGCTTTTCGGCGAATTCGATCAGGGCCGTCCGCGAGGCTAAATCCCATTCGCGCCAGGGCGCGATCACCTTGATATCGGGCTCGAGGGCGTAATAGGCAAGTTCGAAGCGGACCTGATCGTTACCCTTGCCGGTAGCCCCATGACAAACGGCGTCGGCGCCGACTTTCCGAGCGATTTCGATCTGGCGCTTGGAGATCAAGGGACGTGCGATCGACGTGCCAAGGAGATAGAGGCCTTCATATTGCGCGTTGGCGCGGAACATGGGGAAGACATAGTCGCGCACGAATTCTTCGCGCAGATCCTCGATGAAAATGTTTTCCGGCTTGATGCCCAGCAACTCGGCTTTCTTGCGCGCCGGCTCAAGTTCCTCGCCCTGTCCGAGATCGGCGGTGAAAGTGATGACCTCACAGCCATAGGTCGTCTGCAGCCATTTAAGGATGATGGACGTATCCAGACCGCCGGAATAGGCAAGAACGACGCGTTTGATTTCTTTGCTGGGCTTCGACATTGAACCATGATCCGCTGGAAAAAACGGCGCGACTATAGGCGCGCGATCACAGGACGCAACCCCGCCGTCTGAAAACGGCGGGGTCGTTTGCCTGTTCAGCTGCCGGCGTTGAACGCGGCCAGGGCGGCCATGTTGACGATATCCGAGTCCTTGCCGCCAAGCTGCACGATCTGCACCGACTTGTCGAAGCCGACGAGCAGCGGGCCGATGACGGTGGCTCCCCCAAGCTCAAGCAGCATCTTGGTAGAGATGGATGCGGCGTGGAATGCTGGCATGATCAGCACATTGGCGGTATCGGTCAGGCGGCAGAACGGATAGAGCGCCATCGCCTCCTTGTTGAGGGCGACATCGGCGGCCATTTCGCCGTCATATTCGAAATCGACGTGGCGTTCGTCGAGAAGGCGCACCGCTTCCTTCACCCGAATCGAACGTTCGCCCGGCGGATGGCCGAAATTCGAAAAAGCCAGCATCGCGACCCGAGGCTCGTAGCCAAGGCGTCGCGCAAAGCCGGCCGCCTCAATGGCGATATCGGCAAGATCTTCCGCTTCAGGCATTTCGGTGATCGCGGTGTCTGCCACGAGGATGGGACGACCTCGCGCCAATATGAGCGAAACGCCAATCAGGCGGTGACCCGGCTTGGTATCGATGACGCGCTGGATTTCCTCGAGGGTGATGGAAAAATTACGCGTGACGCCTGTCACCATGGCGTCGGCGTCGCCTGCGGCGACCATGGCCGCTGCGTAATGGTTGCGATCATTATTAATGATGCGCTGGCAATCGCGCGCGAGGAAACCTTTGCGCTGCAGCCGCTCATAGAGCATTTGCGCGTAAGAGCTGGTGCGTTGGGAAATTCGGGCATTCTGAACTTCGATGAGCTTTTCGTCGAGTTCAAGTCCGGAATTTCGGGCGACCTCGGCGACGCGCTCCTCGCGCCCGACCAGAATGGCCGAACCCAGGCCCTGGTTCACAAACGCCATTGCGGCGCGAATGACCTGTTCTTCTTCGCCTTCTGCAAAAACCACGCGCTTGGGATTGCGCTTCACGCGGTCCATGATCGTTTGCATCATGCCGGCGACCGGATCGCGGCGCGCCGACAATTGGGCGCGATAGGCTTCCATGTCGATGATCGGCTTGCGCGCAACGCCGGTGTCCATCGCGGCCTGCGCTACGGCCGGCGGAACGATGGAAATGAGGCGCGGATCGAACGGCACGGGAATCAGATAATCGCGGCCAAATCGCGGCCGCTCGCCTTGGTAGGCGCGGGCGACGTCGTCAGGCACGTCTTCGCGAGCCAGTTGGGCTAGCGCGTGGACGGCGGCGATTTTCATTTCCATGTTGATCGTCTTGGCGCGCACGTCGAGAGCGCCGCGGAAAATGTAAGGAAATCCCAGAACATTATTGACCTGGTTGGGGTAATCGGATCGTCCGGTCGCCACGATGGCGTCCGGACGCACGGCATGGGCGTCCTCCGGCGTGATTTCGGGGTCGGGATTGGCCATGGCGAAAATGATCGGATGCGCGGACATGGATTTCACCATTTCGGGGGTCAGAGCGCCCTTCGCGGAGAGGCCGAAGAAGATATCGGCGTCGACCATGGCCTCGGCCAAGGTGCGCTTGTCGGTGGCGATGGCATGCGCGGACTTCCATTGGTTCATGCCCTCGGCCCGACCTCGATAGACGACGCCCTTGGTGTCGCACAGCGTCACGTTTTCCGGCGCAAAGCCGACGGCCTTGATCAGATCCAGGCAAGCGATGCCGGCCGCGCCGGCGCCGTTGCACACCAGTTTCGTCTTCTTGATGTCGCGCCCCGTGAGGTGAATGGCGTTGATCATGCCGGCGGTCGCGATGATCGCAGTGCCATGCTGGTCATCATGGAAGACGGGAATATCCATCAGTTCGCGCAAGCGCTCTTCGATGATGAAACATTCGGGAGCCTTGATATCTTCGAGGTTGATTCCGCCAAAGGTCGGTCCGAGGTAACGCACCGCGTTGATAAATTCTTCCGGATCTTCGGTTCCCACTTCGAGATCGATCGAATCGACATCCGCGAAGCGCTTGAAAAGGACGCATTTGCCTTCCATGACCGGCTTCGACGACAAGGCGCCAAGATTGCCCAAACCGAGAATGGCCGTGCCGTTGGTGATCACCGCGACCAGGTTGCCCTTGATCGTGTAATCATAGGCCTTGGACGGATCCTCGGCGATGGCGAGGACAGGCACGGCGACGCCCGGCGAATAGGCGAGCGACAGATCGCGTTGGGTCGCCATCGGTTTGGTCGGCGTGATCTGGAATTTTCCTGGCCGTCCCCGCGAATGGAACTGCAGCGCTTCCTGATCCGTGAAAGTCTGTCGTTTGGCGCGGCTCGGCTTCGTGTCGGACATCATGCTTTCTCTGTTTGGCTCTGACTGAGCGGCGAACTTAGACGCCTGGGCGCAAGAAATCACAAGCAGTCCTTTCGAATAGAGCGTTTTTTGCGCCCTGAGCCCAGGGGATGCCTGGTCCGGGGCCGAAAGTCGTTGGAAAACCCCTTTTTCGCCTATGATCCGGGGTGCGGGACCGAGATTGCTTTGCTAGTTTCGCGCCTTGGCATTTCGAGGACTTGATGAGCGACAACGACCCCACCGGCGCGGACGACGTTTTCGACGTTAAAGCGGCCCTTGTTTCGTCCGATCAGGGTAGCGCCAGCGAATCTGTAAAGTCCACGCCGCGCCGGACGAAGCCGAAAGAGCGGGACAAGGCCAAGCCGGAGACGGCTGATCGCGTAACGCCGATGATGGCGCAATTTCTCGAAATCAAGGCCGCCAATCCGCACTGTCTCCTTTTTTACAGGATGGGCGATTTTTACGAGCTGTTTTTTGAAGACGCCGAAATCGCGTCCCGGACGCTTGGCATCGTCCTGACAAAACGAGGCAAGCATCTCGGCCAGGACATACCCATGTGCGGGGTGCCCATCGAAAGGTCCGACGATTATTTGCAGCGCCTGATCTCGCAGGGGCATCGAGTCGCCGTCTGCGAACAGATCGAAGATCCGGCCGAAGCGCGCAAGCGCGGACCAAAATCCGTTGTTCGCCGTGACGTCGTTCGGCTCGTCACGCCCGGCACCTTGACCGAAGAACGGTTGCTGGAGCCGGGCCGCGCAAATCTCTTCGTCGCCATTGCCCGTCAGCGACTGAGCGAGACGAATTGGCTGTTCGGCATTGCCGCGGTCGACATTTCAACCGGCGTGTTCGACGTCTACGAGACCGATTTTTCCGGTTTGGCAGCTTTGTTAGCGCGATTGGAGCCACGCGAAATTATCGCTAATGAAGCGATCATGGCTGACGAAGGCCTCGTTCGCATTCTGCGGGAGACCGGCGCAGCGCTTGGCGCCTTTGGGGCGGGCCACGACCGAGGGAGCGACGGCGGAACGCCGGTTGCTGGAATTCTACGGCGTGGCGACGCTTGAAGGCTTCGGGCCGTTAACGCGCGCGGAGATCAACGCTGCGAGCGCCGCGATCGCCTATGTCGAGAGAACGCAGTTTGCCTCTCGTCCTCGTTTGTCTCGTCCCAGTCGTTCGCAAGATAGCGCGGCGATGGAGATCGACGCCGCGACTCGCGCCAATCTCGAGTTGATGCGTACGCTGACTGGCCAACGCGGCGGCTCGCTGATTTCCGTCCTTGACCGCACGACTACGCCTGCGGGCGCGCGCACCCTGGCCGAATGGTTGGCGGCTCCCTTGCGTGATCGCGAGAAAATCTGCGCGCGGCAGGAGGCGGTTGGATTTTTTGCCGAGGATCCGTTGATCCGCTCGGATCTGAGACATGGCTTGAAGGGCGTCCCGGACATGATGCGGGCCCTGGGACGGCTGGCTTTGGGCCGCGGCGGTCCGCGCGACCTTGCGGCGGTGAGGGACGGCCTGTTCGTCGCGAGGGATTGTGGCCTCAAGCTGGAGGCGAAGGCGCCACCCTACTTGCTGGCCAAGGCCGCAGCTTTTCTGGCTGGCGTCGATTTGACTTTGCCGCAGGAGCTAAGCGTGGCTTTGGCGGATGACTTGCCGCTTGATCGGCGAGACGGCCATTTTATCCGATCGCGCTATGAGGGGCGGCTGGACGAGGTCCGCGAATTGCGTGACGAAAGCCGCCGCGTCGTCGCCGCTCTGCAGGGGCGATATTTTGAACTGGCGGAGACGCGGCAGCTCAAGATCAAGCACAACAATTTTTTGGGCTATTTCATTGAAGTGTCACAGGCTCAAGGCGAACGTTTGCTCCGGCCGCCTTTCAACGCGACATTCATCCATCGGCAAACCATGGCTGACGCCATGCGTTTCTCGACGACCGAACTGGCCGAACTGGAAGGAAGAATCACCAATGCCGCCGATGAGGCGCTCGCTCTGGAGCAAAGTCTGTTCGACAGACTGGCGGCCCAGGCGCAAGCGCGCGCGGCCGAAATCGAAGCGGCGGCCCGGGCGCTCGCAGCCGTGGATGTTCTCTCCGCGCTGGCCGAAATCGCCATCGACGCCGATTGGGTCCGGCCCAAGGTCGATGACAGTCTGGCTTTCGAGATCGTCGGCGGTCGCCATCCCGTGGTGGAAGAGGCGCTCAAGTCGCGCGGCGAGCCTTTCGTGCCTAACGATTGCGATCTGTCGGGGACAACAGGCAAACGCCCAAAGGACGCCGGCGGCCGGGTGGCGGTCGTCACCGGACCGAACATGGCGGGCAAATCGACATTCCTGCGCCAGAACGCCTTGATCGCGGTGCTGGCGCAGATCGGCTCCTTCGTTCCCGCTAAATCGGCCCATATGGGCGTCGTCGACCGGCTTTTTTCGCGTGTCGGCGCATCCGACGATCTGGCGCGCGGCCGGTCAACCTTCATGGTCGAGATGGTCGAAACCGCGGCCATCCTCAACCAGGCCAGCGACAGATCCCTGGTCATCCTTGACGAAATCGGCCGCGGCACCGCGACCTATGACGGTTTGTCCATCGCCTGGGCGGTCATGGAGCATCTGCATGAAACCAATCGTTCGCGGGCGCTGTTCGCGACCCATTTTCATGAGTTGACCCATTTCGGGTCAGCGCCTGCCTCGCCTCACCAACCTTTGCATGCGCGTGACCGACTGGAACGGCGAAGTCGTCTTTTTGCATGAAGTGGCGCGCGGCGCAGCCGACCGATCCTATGGCGTCCAGGTCGCGAAGCTCGCGGGTTTGCCGCCGAAGGTGGTCGAGCGCGCGCGCCATATTTTGGCGGAATTGGAGCAAACTGACCGGCAGCGCGCCCGTCGAGCGGCTGGTGGCGGACCTTCCGCTCTTTCGCCATACCGGAACCTCCGCCGGCCGCGCCAAATCGGTCTAATACGTTGCTTTCGGCCCTCGAATCATTAAATCCCGATGAAATGACGCCACGCGAGGCGCTGGAAGCTTTATACGCGCTGAAAAAAGCCGCTCTCTTCTGAAAAGCGGCTGCTAAATCTGATTAATTAGGGTTTTCCAGACTGAACATTTCCGACTTTTCGTCGTAGGCGAACAGTTCGGCGTAACGGGCCCATGAAATCACGGTTTCCAGCGTCTGTTCCGCATAATCTTCCGACATATAGTCCTCGAGTTCGTTGCGGAATCGCAGCCGGCTGGCGCCGAGTGGCTAGGGACGTTCGTCGAGGACGCGACGGATCAGGCTGATGATCGGCACATAATTGACGATGTGCTGCGAAAAAAGCTTTTTGCGGGCGTCGGTGTCAAGGTCGGCGAAAGCCCGACCGGCATCGGACAGAAGAAAGTCGCCCTCGCTCAACATTCCGAAACGCAAAAGCTGCAAAGCCTCGGACAGGTGGAACAATTCGTCTGCTTCCATCTGCAGCCGGTCGGCCAACACCGGCAAGTCGGCGCGTCCGTTAAAGGGCGCGGCGGCCACCGCTTCGATCAAGCCCGAGAGCACGTTGGTTGAAACAGGATGTAAAACCATGCCGACGCCGGTCCCCGGAATGCCGTCGATGGCGGCCGGCCGCGGCTCCGCCCTTTGCGTCATGCGCGCGTAGATGCTGTCGACCAACTGACGGAAAGGGGGGTCGAGGCGATTGCGCGGATGGGGAAGGTCTACCTTGAGCTCTGCAGCAATTCGGCCGGGATTTGATGAAAAGACGAGGATCCGGTCGCACATCAGCACCGCCTCTTCGATATTGTGCGTCACCATCAACACTGACTTCATCGGCAACCGGCCTTCGATCCAGAGATCGATGATATCGGTGCGCAGAGTTTCGGCCGTCAGCACGTCCAAAGCCGAAAAAGGCTCATCCATCAGCAATAAATCGGGATGGACGACGAGCGCGCGGGCGAAACCGACGCGTTGACGCATGCCGCCGGACAATTCCTTCGGATAGGCCGATTCGAAACCGTCGAGACCAATCAGGTCGATCGCGGCCAGCGCGCGCTTTCTCTGTTCCGGCTTTGCGACGCCCAGAGCATCAAGACCAAGTTCCACATTTTCCAGCACGGTCAGCCAAGGAAAAAGCGCGAAGGATTGGAACACCATTGCAATTCCGCGCGGTGGTCCAGCGATGGCTTGTCCTCGGCAGGCGACGGAACCGGATGAAGGTTTAACGAGACCGGCGATAATGCGCAGCAGCGTTGATTTGCCGGATCCGGATCGGCCGAGCAATCCAACGATCTCGCCTGACTTGATGGTCAAATCGACATTTTCCAGCACAACGAGTTCGTCGCCGTTGGCCTTGGCGAAGCTGCGATTGACTTCTTTCAGGTCAATCAGCGCCGATTCGGAACCGGCGTCGGCGACATCGAGCATAGTGTTCTCCAAAGCCTGATCTTAGCCCAGGCGCAGGCGGTTTTCGGCGAATGCGTACAAGGGTCGCCACAACATCCGATTGAACAGCGTGACGAAGATGGACATGACGGCGATGCCGAGTACGACTCTCTGGAAATCGCCGGCTTCCGTGGCCTTGGCTATATAGGACCCCAGGCCGACGGCATTGAGCTTCTGGTCGCCCCAATTGGCGACTTCCGCGACGATCGCGGCGTTCCAGGAGCCGCCCGAAGCGGTGATGGCGCCGGTAATATAATAAGGAAATATTCCCGGCAGGATGACATAGCGCCACCACTTCCATCCCTTGAGATGGAAACTGTTGGCCGCTTCCTTGAGATCCCCTGGGAAGGCGGTCGCCCCGGCGATCACATTGAACAGGATGTACCATTGAGTCCCCAGCACCATCAAAGGGCTAAGCCAAATATTGGCGTTCAAGCCGAAATGGATGATGGCGGCGACGAAGGCGGGGAAGGCGATGTTGGCCGGAAAAGCCGCCATGAATTGCGCGACTGGCTGAGCCTTTTCCGCAATCGAGGGCCGCAAGCCGATCCACACGCCGATCGGCACCCAGATCAAAGAGGCGACGGCGATCAGGACGATCACGCGGATCAAGGTGTAGACGCCATCGATGAGCGCGGTCTGCACATCTGACCAGTGCAGCGTAGCGGAAATAAATTCGACAACCCGCCAGCCAATCCATGTCGCGCCGCCAAAAATGAGCAGGATCCATAAGGCGTCGATCAATCGGCTCGGCAGGTTCAGCTGCAACTTAATCCGTGAAAAATCGGGCATGGGCAAGCGGATGCGCGTCGTGGATTCGACAACGCCAGCAGCGCTGGCGGCCAAGGCCCTCAGGAATTGTGTCTTCCGAAAGAGATTGAGCAGCCATGAGGTCGGCGCTTCGGCCGAGGCTGTTTGCTCAAACCGAAATTTGTCGGCCCAGGCGACGATCGGCCTGAACAAGAGCTGATCATAAATCATGATCACTGCCAGCATGGTCAAAACGGCATAGCCGACGGCCGGAAGGTTCTGCTCCTTGATGGCCGTCGCCACATATGCGCCAACGCCGGGCAATGTCACCGTCGTGTCGCCAACCGTGATGGCTTCTGAAGCGACGACGAAAAACCAGCCGCCAGACATGGACATCATGGTGTTCCAGACGAGACCGGGCATGGCGAAGGGCACGTCAAGCCGCCAGAAGCGACGCCACCAGGAAAGGTGGAAGCTTCGCGTCGCTTCTTCCAGATCATTGGGAACGCTGCGCAGGGACTGGTACATGCTGAAGGTCATGTTCCAGGCCTGGCTGGTAAATATGGCGAAGACCGAGGCCAGTTCCGCGCCGATTACGCGGCCGGGGAACAGATTCATGAAGAAAATGACCGTAAAGGTCAGAAAGCCGAGAATCGGCACCGACTGCAAAATGTCCAGGATGGGAATGAGAACCAGTTCCGCGCGCCGGCTCTTCGCGGCGACGGTCGCGTAAACAAAAGTAAAGACCAGCGAGGCGACAATCGCGGCGAGCATGCGCAGGGTGGTGCGCAATGCATACCCTGGCAAATACCAAGGATCGAGCGAAATGGGCGTCGAATCCAAAACCGTGAGAGGCGCATCGGTCTGGTGGGCGCCATAGACGATTGTCACGAGGGCGCCAATGACGAGCGCCAATGCCGCGAGATCAAAAAGATTAGGAGCAAGGCCCCTGCCTATGGCGGTTGGCGGCGCGCGGTTGAGCACAGGCGCGTTTCCTTATTCCAAGATCGAAAGGGGCGCTGAGGCATGTTGACGAATTTCAGGCGACTTCGCAGGATTTCGTTACCTCATCGCAGATGACATGACTATGACAAGGGCCGTTTTTGGCATAGTCCAAGACTTGCGTTTCTTGCCCTGTCTCAGCGTCGGTTTTCAAGCCAAAAACGCCGCGAAATGTTCGCAGCGCCTCGCGCGTCGAGGAAGCAATTCCCGCCGGCGAACTCAAAAATGTTCTTTGAATGTTCTTGCAGGTCCAGGCGCCGTTGGGTAATGTCGAGCTGTGGGTGGGAGCAGGAGCGATGGTCGTACGCGTATCGACGGTAGCATTCGAAGGCGTAGAGGCGCGGCCTGTCGACGTCCAGGTTCAAATTACCAATGGCAATGTTGTTTTCAATGTTGTCGGCCTCGGCGACAAAGCCGTAGCCGAAATCGAGGGAAAGGGTTCGTTCCGCCTTGGTCGCCTCCGGGCTTTCGCTTCCGGCCAAACAAATCACTGTCAATCTTGCGCCGGCCGACATGCCAAAGGAAGGCAGCCATTACGACCTGCCGATAGCGCTCGGGGTGATGGCTGCGATTGGCGCCATGCCGTTTGACGCGCTCGAGGGTTATACGGTCCTTGGTGAACTGGCGCTCGACGGCTCAATCACTGCCGTGGCGGGTGTTCTTCCGGCGGCTGTCGCGGCCAATGCCCGAGGGTTCGGGCTGATCTGTCCGGCCGCCAGCGGACCGGAAGCGGCCTAGGCGTCAGCCGACATTTCCATCCTGGCGCCGCGAAACCTGGTTCAATTGGCCAATCATTTCCAGGGGACACAAGTTCTCACTCGACCAGCCCCCGCCATACGCGCAGCCGCGGGAGATTTGGCCGATCTGCGCGACATCAAAGGGCAGGAAAGCGCTAAACGCGCTCTTGAAATTGCGGCGGCTGGCGGACACAATCTTTTTCCGTTGTGGATTCAATGACAAAATTCATTACCGTCAACGCTCCAAGCTTCATCGTTGTGTCTCAGGAGACGTGAGGGGGCCTAGGGAATCTGCAGCTACGAGAAATCCGAAAAGAAGGCCCGCACCCACCTTCAAGAATGACGGTAAAGCCCCGATCCTGCTGCGGGGTTCTGGCGAGCAGTGTCCTTCGATTGCGGCGCGCCTGTTCTTAGGGAGGCACTTAGGCAAGCGGCCCGGGTGCCCCTACCAGTCCCTTAGGAGTCTCACAGAGTCGCTTTACACCGGCTCCGGGGCCGGGGGCCGTGGCCTCTAGGGGGTTCAGCAAGGTGTCCCACGGGACTCCAGAGGGGAGCGGCGGGCGTCCCTTTGGGGCCGGGGCGCTTAACGATAGATGACAAGCTCAGATGTGAGTTAATTTGCAGTATTACCACAGCATGGGCGCTCAGGGCCTCGTGGATTTCACGCTGGGCTGAATCACCGATTTGGAATGGTTAGGGGGCCGTCGCACGTAGTGGTTGTGCTTAAGGTCATTACCGCGTAGCTGTGACGGCTAGGACACCGCTCGCTCCATTGGGGATCGAAATGAGCTTCACAAAGTCGTTGGTTTTGGTGTCCATTTTACTGTGGTCAGTATTCAATGCTCCTCAAGCGGCTGCGCAGTCGCCCGGGTTCCAAGCCGCCATGAACTCGTGCAATGGCAGCAGGGACGAGGTGCGTTGCCTCAAGCATTTTCCTGCTGCTGGCACGTATACCACGGGAGAGTGGCAGCTTATAGCTTATGTGGAGGCTGTTCGCGATAGGATTGCGATGCGGCAAATCTCTAAGGCTGAAGGCGATAATTTGATCTCTGCCTACATCAGGCAGATGAAGTCGGCCTCTTCCATGGGTGAGTCTCAGAGTGGTCCGAGCTTCGGTGAGCGCCTTCGTGGCGCGGGGGCTGCGCTACAGGGCATTAGCCCACCCTCCTATAGCCAGCCAGCGCCACAAGGCTGTCAGCAGCAAGTTTGCCAGCAGTATAGCAACGGAACCGTGCAGTGTCGCTGCCAGTGATCGGTAGTTGCCCCCCGGCTTCTGCCGCCGCGTCCTAACTTCGTCCGCCCCCCGACCGAAGACAGACCTTCGATGGTCGAGAAAAACGTATCCTCACCCGCTGAAATGGCAACGTTCGGGGCGGCATGGTGTGTCGGCAGTGCGCAACTTGCGCAATGAGTTGCACCATATGCTTGCGCACCTAAAATGGTATAGCCGACCCGCTTCCCTCCTCAAGCGCTTCCGTAAGTGCAGCGCAGAGGCCTTCAGCAAGATTTTCACTGATAAGCATGAAGGCTTTAGCGATAACATCCGGTCTCTTATACGTATCTGGTCCCATGTTGTGCAGCAGTGTCTTCGATAGTCTCTCCGCTTCCACCCCTGCCCAACTATCATAATCAAATTCAGAAAGACTCCCCCGGCATTCTAAGCCTTTTTGCCGAGAGCCACGACAGCTTTTCAGCTTCCTTGCCGTGCTCTTTTAGTGTCTTCGCCATGGTCGTGACCGTCCTGCGCGAAACAATCGTCTTTTCAGAGATAGCTGTCTGATTCATGCCGCCTTCCTTGAGCATGGTCCAAGCCGCCTCAAGCTTGTCTCCGTTGGTCATCGGCAGCCTGTTCTTTTTGTTCAGATCAAAGGCAAGGAACCAAGCGTCAGATAAGGGGCCATCAAAGTATTCAACAGGGATATGGTCTGACCATTCCGCCATAGTGTAGGCATCTAGCCTGTGATGACCATCCACAACGTAGAAGCGGTCTCCTACGGGGGTGAGTAGGATAGGGTCGAAAGGCGTCTTGAGTTCTCTCAGTACTCGCGCAAGCCCAAGCGTATGGTTCTGATCTTCAAGTAGGTTGTCTCCCGCTGTTCTCCACTGGAAAACCTTGTCTGCTACGTTGATCTGATCGAGCGGTAACACCTTGGGTCTATCGCTTCGTCGCGTCTGCTCACGTTCGGCCTTGAGGAGCATAGCCTTTGTGATGGGGCTGCTCAGCTTAACAACCGCCTTCTGTCCGGTAGAGATCATCGTTAGGTCCGCATGCCGCCAGTGGCGCTTAGAGTTCGATAGAGAAGCCCGAGGGTTCCGTGTGTCTTGTCCCCAGTGGAGGGCCTTCCGCAGCCCATGACCCCGTGGCCCATTGGATTTCCATCCGCGTCCCTCGGGGGTTAATCTCAATTGTTTTGATACACGCCCTCAGCGCCTTGTTCACTTCAGGGACGCTGAAAGGCTGAGCGTTGAAGGCCTCGCGCATCTCATTCAGCCGTTGAATGACGAACCGGCTTGCCTGCGCATCGCGCTGCCGCCTCGCCTCGTCTAACTCCGCCCCTTTGAGTTTGATCTTGTCGTCTACGGCAGCGATTTCGCTTCCGATTAACGGACTGCGAGAGCGCCTGAACTCATCAAGGAGTAGCCGGCCGTCCGTCCTCAGGTCGTCAATTTGGTCCTCAAGCCCGGTGATGAGCACTTCAAGCTCTGCCGTTTCGCCTCCCTTCGGCGCACAATCAATCAACGTGCCGATGTGAGCCCGCAGCGACTCTTCCACGGTTCCATAGGGAACCGCGAGATATTCGCACCCGGCCTTGGCGTGAGCCTTGGTGCAGACGATATAGACATATTTGCCTTTCGCGACTCTGGTCATGGTCGAGCCACACAGCCCGCATCTAGCCACCCCCGCGACAACTGAGCGCACCGCGGCTGCTGCGTATTTCCCTCGGGGTGCTGAGGTCGCCTCACGCGCCCTTACGCGCTCGTAAAGGCCCTGAGGCACAGCAGCGGGAAAGTAGCCTCTGATAGGAGCGTCATAGACCATGATGGTGGAGCCATCTCTCTGGTCTTCCTTGCGCTTAGGTATGAAGGTGCCGCCGCAAGCCCCATTCGTCAGAAGCTTCTGAATGTATGACTTGTGCCACATCTGGCCGTCCTCAAAGACAGGGACGCCTTCAGCATTGAGCCTTGATGCGATTGACTGCTTACCAAGGCCATCGTCTGACCATTCGTAGACCTTACGAACAATCTTGGCCCTCTCATCGATCAGACGGAACTCCTTTCCTTCGTCACTCCACTCAATCCAGGCTGGTGTGCGCCTTGTGAATGGCTTCGTCTTGTCCCCCGCCCGCGCCGCCTTACGCTTGGTGTCATAGACCGCCTTCAGCCGCGCCGACTTCATTGATGACTCTTCGTGCGCCCTCATCAAGATCAGCAGCGACATGATGAGATCGGTAGGGTTCGCGTTGATCGTTTCCCTTGAATAGGTGCGCTGGTCCTTGAGCGTGACCAGAATGATTCCCGCACTCACGATCTGCATGAAGCACGCCTGTGCCTCAATGATGGCGTCTCTGCTGATTCGGTCCAGTGACTCCACAAGGAGGAAAGAGCCCTGCGGAATTATTTCATCTTGTACACCACGCAGGAAAGCCCCTAGCTGTCCATCACGCGCGTTGCGTCCCTTGAAGGCTGAGACCCCGCAGTCCCAGAACGTCAGCTCTGTGTCTAGCTCAAGGCCGTGTGTGCGCGCATAGGCTTCAGCTGCGTCTGTCTGCCTGCGCTTGCTGTCCCCCTTGGCCTGCTCAGGGGTAGAGAAGCGTATATAAGAGTAGGCTTTAGGCACCGTGCAACCCCCTGAGCTTCAGCTACCTTAGGCTTCAATCTGTTTGTCATCTAGTCCTTATCGTGTTGTTCAATGGGCCGCCCGGAGCCGGAAAGAGCATGTTGGCCGCACGTTTGCCGTCGATACTGCCGCCTTTGACTCCGCGGGAATTGCTCGAAATATCCATGATTCATTCGGTTGCCGGCGCTTTGGCGGGTGGCGAACTTATCGATCGGCGCCCTTTTCGTGCGCCTCACCATTCCGCGTCGATGCCGGCTTTGGTCGGGGGAGGTCCACACGCGCGGCCCGGCGAAATCTCGCTTGCGCACAATGGCGTTCTTTTTCTTGACGAATTGCCGGAATTCCAGGCGCCCGTGCTGGATGCCTTGCGCCAACCCATGGAAACAGGTGAAGTCGCGATCGCGCGCGCCAGCCATCGCTGTGTCTATCCCGCGCGCTTCCAGCTGATTGCGGCCATGAATCCTTGTCGCTGCGGCCACGCTCAGGAACCAGGGTTTTCCTGTCGTCGAGGGGACCCAAAACATTGCGCTCAGGCCTACCAGACGCGTTTGTCCGGCCCCTTGCTCGATAGAATCGACCTGCATCTGGAAGTCGCCGCCATCCGGGCCTCAGATCTGATCCTGCCGCCTCCGTCGGAAGGATCAGCTGAAGTGGCGCAGCGTGTCGCGGCCGCGCGCGAAATCCAGAGGGCGCGCTTTCTGCGGCTGGATCGAAAGGATATTGCATCCAATGCTGCGGCTCCGGCGTCGCTTGTCGAAGTAATGGTCAGGCTGGACGAAGCAGGGCTCAATCTGATCCGGGATGCTTCCGAACGGCTTCGGCTCTCGGCGCGCGGTTTCCATCGCATTCTAAAGTTGGCCAGAACGATCGCCGATCTTCAAGCGTCGCCCGATGTCCTTCGACCACATCTCGCGGAAGCGCTGTCCTATCGCGCAGCTTCCGACCGCAATCACCTGGCTGCGTGAGGCAACGAAACGTTCAGCTGTCGTCGGTAGGATCGGACAAAGTTGCCCCGCGGCAATGTAATTGCGGCCAGACACGACCGCTGTCCAGGCTTTGGTCCATCGATGACGATATACACATTTGCTTTTGCAATCGTCGCGATCCCAGCCATTTTTCTGAGTTTGATCCTGGCCCACAAGGCCCAGAAAGCACGAAAACGCGCTGAAACGGAGCGGGAGCGCCTTCAGGACGAAGTTTGGGAACTCAAGTCCGCCGCAAGCGCGCTGGACAGGGCGGAAGCGGCCAATGAGGCCAAATCACGTTTTCTTGCGACCGTCAGTCACGAAGTCCGCACCCCCTTGAACGGCATTCAAGGGATGGCCGACCTCTTGGCGTCAACGACTTTGACCGCCGAACAATCCTCCTATCTCGAAGCGATCAGGGCTTCCAGCGCATCCCTGTCGTCGCTGATCAACGAAATTCTGGACTTTTCCAAGATCGAAGCTGGAAAACTGGAATTGAAATTGGGCGCCTTCGATTTGCCGGCCCTCGTCGAAGGCGTCGCCGAGCTGCTCGCGCCCCGCGCTCAAGGGAAGGGAATCGAAGTCGCAAGTTGGGTTGATCCTGAGGCGCCGCGGATGGTCGTGGGAGATTCTGGACGTTTGCGACAGGTTCTCATCAATCTGGCTGGCAACGCGGTGAAATTCACTCAGACCGGGGGCGTTGGCCTCCGGGTAAAACGCCTTCCGGACGAAAAACTGCGATTTTCAGTTGCCGACACGGGTCCTGGCGTCCCGCTGAACCAACGCCAGTCCATTTTCCAGGAATTTGAGCAAGCCGACGGGTCTTCTTCCCGACAGCATGAAGGCACAGGTTTGGGCCTGGCGATCTCGCGACGCCTGGTCAATCTTATGGATGGCGAATTGCGGCTCGAACAGGCGGGATCCAGTGGCTCTGTCTTCGCCTTTACGGTGGCGCTGCCTTCTGCGCCAGGCGATCAGAAACGCGATATTCTCGCCGGCTTGAGCGGCAAGCGCGCGCTGGTCGCCGCCGCATCGCCTTTCGGCGGCCCATATCTTTGCGAGCGTCTGGCCGAATTTGGCGTCGAGGCTGTTCGCGTTGAGAGTGAATTGGCGGCCCGCGAAGCGCTGGGACGGCTCAAGCCGGCGCCCGATTTCGTCATTGTTGATTGCGCCTTGGGAGAGGCAGCGACACAACGCCTGGCCGCAGCCGCACGCGACGTTGGGAAACCTAAAACACTGGTGCTTTTTTCCCCCTTTGAGCGGCGCGCCTTTGGCGAAGCAATCGTTCAGGATTTCGATGGCTGGCTAGTCAAACCTGTTCGCCTGGAAGCGCTTTATCCGCGACTTGGCGCCAAGGCGGCAGCTTCCAATGGCGGGGGATTGCGCGGGGGTATCGAGACCGAGAGCCCGCTTGCAGGTTGCAGGGTGTTGCTCGCTGAGGACAACGAGGTGAATGCGCTTCTGGTCGAGAGGCATCTTCTTCGTTTGGGCGCGAAAGTGTCGCGAGCTCACGACGGCGCGGAGGCCGTCGCCATGGCCTGCGCGGCGATCGATGGAAATGCCGAGCGATTTGACGCGGTCTTGATGGATATTCGTATGCCACGGCTGGACGGCCACGCCGCCGCCCGACTTGTCCGGGCGGCCGAAGAGAAGGCCAATGCTCCGCCAATGCGCATGATTGCTTTGACGGCAAATGCGTTTGACGAGGACAAACAAGCGGCTCTCGCTGCCGGGCTGAACCATTTCTTGACCAAGCCGGTCGATCTCGCGGCTCTGGCCAACGCGATCCTGCCGGCGAGCCAGCCCGCGTCGACAACGGGATGACCTTGTCATATTTCCGTATCCAGCCTGCGTTATTTCTGCCAAACCGTTTTGAGGGGCGCCTCGCCGCTCATGTCTGACGTCTTTCGCACAACTGCGAAAGTTGGGTCATGGCAAAGCGACGACGCCTGTTTGGGCTGAGCGAGCCTGCCGCGAATCCTGTCGTGGACGTCTCCAAGGCTTTCGTCTTCGAGGAAGTGTTTGCATGAACGGATTTGCCGTCATTGCTGGTCTCTCGTCGAAAATTCAGTGGCTTCCCAAAAAATCGAAAGATGTCGCCTCCCAAAGGAGGCGACCATTCGGGGGGTGGGCGTCTCCCATTTCTCATTCCGGCCTCGGTCCATCGTTAGGGCGGTCAGGAACGCTGGAACTCCGCCTCGCCACCAAAAAGTCGGAAATCCGCAAGGCGCAAAAATTGCGCTTCAAGGTATTTTTCGAAGAAGGTGGAGCAGTTGCGGAGGGAGCGGCCGCTCTCGTGCGGCGCGATATTTGCCCCTTCGACAGAGTTTGCGATCATCTCCTGGTCATTGACCATGCCGTCAGAAACCGATTCGGCAAAACCAAGCCGCGGGTCGTCGGTTCATACCGGCTACTTCGCCAGGAAGTCGCCCAAGCTAATTTTGGTTTTTACAGCGCGCGGGAATTCGACATCGGGCCGATGCTGGCCCGCCATCCGAATTCGCGCTTTCTTGAACTGGGACGTTCCTGCGTCCTGGCCGATTACCGTGGCAAGAAAACAATCGAAATGCTTTGGCGCGGCATATGGGCTTATGTCAAACATTATCAGATCGACGCCATGATTGGTTGCGCAAGCCTTGAAGGGACGGATCCGTCAAAATTCGCGCCGCAACTCGGCTTCCTTTTCCATCATGCCAAAGCCGATCCACAATGGCTGGTGCGGCCCTTGCCGCATAAATTCACGG
This sequence comes from uncultured Alphaproteobacteria bacterium, assembly GCA_963710275.1. GTDB lineage: Bacteria > Pseudomonadota > Alphaproteobacteria > Rhizobiales > Beijerinckiaceae > Rhodoblastus. The sequence goes on from CAVPZS010000005.1 coordinate 526,775, forward strand.
CCATGGACAAGCTCTCCATGGATCAGGTCGACGCCAAGCGCGCTCTCGCCTCCTTGCCTCCTTTGGTCAAAGGGTATATGCGTGTCGGCGCAAAATTCGGGGAGGGAGCCGTGATCGATCGGCAATTCGGCGTGACCGACGTGTTCGTCGTCATGCCGATCAATGAAATTGAAGGGCGCTATATCGAGTATTTCGGCAGTCCCGAAGATTTGACGCGCAAGGCCGCGTGAAGGCGCCGTCGATACGAGTTATAAAAAAACCCGCGGCGACGCGGGTTTTTCAATTTCGTGGCGACCGAAATCAGGAAAGATGCTGGGGCGCCGCAGGCTGGGCCTGTTGCATCCGTTGCGCATAGAGCGCTGCGAAATCAATCGGATCGAGGTAGAGCGGGGGAAAGCCGCCGTTGCGGACACAGTCGGCGACGATCTGGCGAGCGAATGGAAAAAGCAGGCGCGGGCATTCAATCATGACGACCGGATGAGTTTGCTCGGCGGGGATATTCAACAGCCTGAAAACGCCGGAATAGGTCAATTCAAATTTGAAGAGAAGATTGGCGCCTTCACCAGCCGACCCTTCGAGCAGAACTTCGACCTCGAAATCCTTTTCCGCAAGCTGCTTGGCGTTGACGTTGACCTGGATTGAAATGTTCGGGCCGTTTTCCTGTGGACCAAGCGAACGCGGCGCGTTGGGGTTCTCGAACGAAAGATCCTTGCAATATTGCACCAGACAGTTCAGCGCCGGCGCGGCGTTCGTCTGTCCGCCGTTGTTATCGGTCATGAAGATCTCCTGAAGATTTTGGCTTGGCGGCGCCCGAAGTTTGGCTATCAGAGAAGCGCAAATCGTCGCCAAGGCCCATAAGAACGCAACTTGACCGCCGCGTAGCACGAAACGCCCGCGAAACACAAGCTTCGCCGAGCCTCAACCCGTTTTTACGCCGCGTAAGCATCAACGTCGGGACGGGCTGGGAGGTTGGTCGATCGACGCCCATTCCTCGGGCGCGAGATCGACGACGCCATGACTTTCGCAAGTCTGGAAGCCGGCGGAGCCATTTCCGCCAAACCGGCGCGCCAGTATTTGCCTCAGGGATGGCGCAGCCAAGGCCAAGCCGACCAAATCCGAAATAAACCCGGGAATAATAAGCAATATGGCCGCCAGAGCGCGCAGCAAACCGTCGATCATTGTGCCCGGTCTTTGCGGCGCGCCTTCAAACGAAGATCGCACATGCTTCAGCGCGCTGGTCCCGGTCTGCCGGAGCAACGCGGCGCCGGCAAAGGAGGTCGCCAGACCAAGAAGCAAGGCGCCGCCGACGCCTATGATTTGCGCAACGGCGAAAAAGGCCGCGAGCTCCAAGCCTAGCCACGCGAAAAGTCCGAGAGCGAAAACAGGCGGACGATTCATCAGGCGGTCCTTTTGCGAAGCCTTTCGCTGGGCGCGGCGTCCTTGATGGCGCCGCTCGTGAGTGTTACCCATCGGCGCGATGAATATGGTTGGGCGGGACCGGCGGTGCAATAGCGGCCCGAACGACATTGCGAGGCGACGCTATGCAGCTTGATCCAGTCACAATCATCTTTGCGTTCCTCGCGCTTTTCGTCGTGTGGAAGCTTCGCTCGGTTCTAGGTGAGCGCTCCAACCCCGAATTGCGACGCGACGACAACGTCACCCCATTCCCGACCGCGGCTCCTCCCCCGCCGCCTCGCGCCACTCTCGATACGCGGTGGGCGGAATTCGCGGAAAAGGGGGGTGCGGTATGGAGCGGCTTGGACGCCATCGCTAACGCGCAGGCCGGTTTTGCTCCGCGCGCTTTCCTCGACGGTGCGTCCGGCGCCTATGAAATGGTGGTGCAGGCTTTTTCCCGCGGTGATGAAGCGACTTTGCGTTCCCTGACAACCGATGATGTTTTCGCCAGTTTCAAAAGCGCCTTGGCGGATCGAAACGAGCGTGGCGAAACATTGGAGACGACTTTTGTCGGCTTCAATTCAGTCAAGATCGTCGATGCGCGAGCTGAGCCGGAAAAGTCCCGGATCGCAGTACGTTTCGACGCACAATTCATCACGGCCACGCATGACAGGAGCGGCGCGGTCGTCGAGGGCGATCCGAACAAGCCATCCAACATCGTCGATGTCTGGACCTTCGGTCGCCGCAACGATGCGGCTGGTCCCAACTGGACCCTTGAAGCCACATCGCCGGTCCAATGACGGCGCGCCAAGGGCGGGCGCGCGCCAAGGGCTTCCGCCAGATCCTCTCAATTTGGGCGCTTGTGGGCTTCGCCGCCAGCGAATGTGTCGAGACGGCTCGGGCTGTGGAAAGCCACTACGAGCTGAAGGCGATGACTTTCGCCGATTTGCCGGGATTTTCGGCCGACAGGCACGACGAGGCGCTGCGGGCGTTTACATCTTCCTGTGCAGCGGCGCCGCATTCCGCGCCCGCGCTCTCATTGCTTCGGCTCGGCGCGCTCAAAAAGGCCTGCGCGCTGGCGTCGCTGCCCGAGGCCAGGAGAAACCCGCGCCTTTTCTTCGAACAGCATTTCCGGCCTTACAAAATCGTCGCCGACGCGTCGCCGGATGCGTTTTTCACGGGCTACTATCAGCCGGAAATTGCCGGCTCGCTCGTGCGAAGCGCCGCCTTCCCGACGCCGGTTTACGGGTTGCCGCCTGATCTGGTGGCGCTGCCCATCAGGGATCGCGTCGGTTCATTCGCCGATTTGACCGCGGCGCGTCGCGCGCCGAACGGAGACTTGGCGCCTTATCCCGACCGCGCAGCGATTGATGACGGCGCGCTGGAGACAACGACGGGCGTCAGGAAATTGGTCTTTCTCAGGGACAAGGTCGATCTGTTCCTGGCGCAAGTGCAAGGTTCCGCGCGCGTTCGGCTGCAAGACGGTCGGTTTCTTCATTTGGCTTTCGCTGGCCGGAATGGCCAGCCATATACCGCGCTGGCGCGTATTCTTGTCCAGCGCGGCGTAGCTCCGGCTGCGGAGATGACGATGCGTCGGTTGACGGACTGGTTGCGCCAGAATGGCCTTGGTCGCGGCGAGGCGGGAGACGAGTTGCTTGCGGCTCAATCGCTCCTATGTCTTCTTCGACGCGAGTTTCGACAAGAAGCCAAACGAGCAACCGGTAGGCGGTTGCGGCGCTGCGTCTTTCGCCGTTGCGATCCATCGCCATTGACTCGCATATCTGGCCTTATGGGCTGCCGTTTTTCATCAATGCGCGCATGCCTTGGCGCGGCCCGGAACCGGAGCAATTCCAGCGTTTGATGATTGCGCAGGATACAGGTTCGGCCATCGTTGGCGCGGCGCGTTCGGATGTTTACTTTGGCCTTGGCGACGAGCGCCGGCGCCCGCGCGGGTGAAATCCGCCATCACGGCCAATTGTTTGTGCTTGTGCCAAAAGATTGAGAGCGAAGGTGACGCCGTTTTGGGGTGACGAGCGATGAAAAGCGGCGGCGACATCAAACGAGCGTCCCGCATCCGTCTCCTTTCGCGCGAGGAGCTCGCGCTTTGGCGCCACGTTACCGCTGACGTGAAGCCGCGCGCGAAAACAGGCCTCGTCGAAAAGAGGGTCGAGGTTTCGGCGCTTGTCAGGGAGGCTCCGCCGGCGCAGTCTAAAACGACAGCCGCGAACAAGAGCGGCGCTTCGGAGGCGCGTCCCGCCCCCAAGCCGCAGGCGCCGACGTCGGCGCTCGCGCCTCTCGCTCCGCTTGAACGGAGATTAAAGCGTAAATTGTCTTCGGGCAGGGCGAATGTCGATGACATGATCGACCTCCATGGTCATGACACAGGCCGACGCCCACCGCGCGCTGATTGCTTTTCTTTGGCGCGCATCGAATGCGGGGGCCAAGGTCGTGCTGGTCATCACTGGTAAAGGCAGCCTGCAAAACGTCGCGGAACATCACTGGGCCGAGCGAGGCGTGCTTCGACGCGCCGCGCCGCAATGGCTCGGTCTGCAGCGCTCCGGTCGATCGTGCTTTCCGTCGAGGAGGCGGGGAGGACCGCATGGCGGGGCGGGCGCGCTTTATGTGCGGATTGCGTCGGCGCTTGCCGGAACGAGGAAAGCCTTGACCAGCCAGATATGAGCGGGCAAGAGCCGAGGAACGTACAAGGACAAATGCAAATGCCAAGCGCATAAATTTGACGTTCTCGGCCTCGGCAACGCCATTGTCGATGTCATTGCGCCGGTTGACGACGATTTCATCTTTCAGGCCGGAGCTTCGAAAGGGCGCCATGCAGCTGGTAGATGAAGCGCAGGCGCAGGCGCTCTACGACGCAATGGGCGCGACGACGATCGTTTCCGGCGGCTCGGCCGCCAACACAATCGCTGGCCTGGCGAGCTTCGGCGGGAAGGGCGCATTTGTCGGCAAGGTTCGGGCCGACGAAGCCGGTCATGCCTTCGCGCATGACATCAAGGCGGCCGGCGTGCATTTTTCAACGGCTCCGGCGTCGGAAGGACCGGCGACTGCACGATGCCTCGTCCTGGTTACGCCCGACGGGCAAAGGACAATGAATACCTTTCTGGGAGCCTGCCAGAACCTGACAATGGAAGACATTGAACGCCAAGATGGTCGCCGCATCGCAAATCCTTTATCTTGAAGGCTATTTGTGGGACCCGCCGGCCGCGAAAAAGGCATTTGTCGAGGCGGCTGGCATCGCTCACTCCGCAGGGCGAAAGGTCGCTTTGACGCTCTCGGACGTTTTCTGCGTCGACCGGCATCAGCACGAATTCTTGCGCCTGATCCGCGATGGCGTTGTCGATATTCTTTTCGCCAACGAATCGGAACTACACGCGCTTTACCAAACCGCGGATTTCGATACGGCGATGGCGGAATTGCGCAATGACAAGGTTTTGGCGGCTATCACGCGATCGGAAAAGGGAGCGGTCGTCATCGAAGGGCCGCTAACCGTACAGGTTCCCGCCGCGCCAATCGAAAATCTGATCGATACGACGGGCGCCGGCGATCTTTTTGCTGCAGGCTTCCTGAGCGCCTTCACGCAAGGACAATCACTTGATCGCTGCGCTCGCCTCGGCGCTTTGGCCGCGAGCGAAATTATCCAGCATTTCGGCGCTCGCCCGGAGGTGGACCTCGCTCGTTTGGCCGAACAAAGCGATTATCTTCACGTGACGTGAGGTCGATGCAGGGAGGGCACGCGGATCAGTTGTGGCGATTGCCTGATTCGCGTCACACTCCGCAATCAGGCGTAGGTTTTGGCGCGACGAACCTTTGCAGGATCAGGTCAGCGATTTCGGCAATGACGATAGTCGTCGCTGGCGTCCGTGACGTCTGGCTTTGGCCGCGTCGATCATTTAAGGCCGCAGTTCGCGGCGCAACCGAGGAGCGGCCAACTCAAAGGGCGATCCACCGTCGGTTGCGCCAGGGAGCTCAATGGCGGAAATGGCGAATTCCCGTCATGACCATGGCCAGGCCCGCTTCGTCGGCCGCCTTGATCACCTCGTCGTCGCGCATGGAGCCGCCTGGCTGAATGACGGCTGTCGCGCCGGCTTCCGCCGCTGCGAGAAGTCCATCCGCAAAAGGAAAAAACGCATCGGACGCCACAACGGAGCCTTTCGCCCAACTTGACGCGGCGCCCGCCGCCTTGGCGGCCTCGGCGGATTTCCAGGCGGCGATCCGTGACGAATCGACGCGGCTCATCTGTCCCGCGCCTATTCCGACTGTCGCGCCATCCTTGACATAGACAATAGCGTTGGATTTGACATGTTTGGCGACGCGGAAAGCGAATTTCAGATCGGCCAGTTCTTGCTCGCTGGGCGCGCGCTTGGTGACGATTTTCAGCGGCATATCGTCCACGACGGCATTGTCGCGAGATTGGAAAAGCAAGCCGCCGGCGACCGAACGCACGGAAAGGCCCTGCGCACGCGGATCGGGGAGGCCTCCGGTGAGTAAAAGCCGGAGGTTCTTCTTGCCTGCAATGAGTGCGATCGCCTCCTCTTCGGCGTCAGGAGCGATAATCACTTCGGTGAAAATCTTGACGATTTCGGCTGCCGCTTCCGCGTCGAGTTTTCGATTGAGCGCAACGATGCCGCCAAAGGCCGAAACCGGATCGCAGGCCTGCGCGCGGAGATAGGCGTCCTTCAAGGTCGCGCCTTCGGCCACGCCGCAGGGATTGGCGTGTTTGATGATCGCCACGGCCGCCGTGCGCGCGGCGTCGAACTCGCCAACCAGCTCGAACGCGGCGTCGGTGTCGTTGACATTATTGTAGGAGAGCTGTTTGCCCTGGACTTGCCGCGCGGTAGCGACGCCGGGCCTCTGGTCGCCGGTCTTGTAGAATCCGGCAGTTTGGTGCGGATTTTCGCCATAGCGCATGGGCTCGGAGAGACGGCCGCCAACCGCCCGAAATTCGGGCGTTTCTGCGCCGATGGCCTTGGCCAGCCAGTTCGAGATCGTCGCATCATAGGCAGCGGTCCGAGCATAGGCTTTTTGGGCGAGAGATTTCCGTCTAGCGAGGTCGATCCCGCCGGAATGGGCGTCCATGGCGTTCAGGATCGTCGCGTAATCGGCGACGTCGACGACCACGGCGACATCCTGGTGGTTCTTGGCGGCGGCGCGGATCATGGCGGGGCCGCCTATATCGATATTTTCGATGGCGTCGTCCCAATCTGCGCCCTTCGCGACCGTCGCTTCAAAGGGGTAAAGATTGACTACCAGAAGGTCGATGGGATCAATCCCATGAGCCAGCATCGCCGCTTCGTGCTCTGGATTTTCCCGGATCGCCAGGAGACCGCCATGCACCTTCGGGTGCAAGGTCTTGACCCGACCATCCATCATTTCCGGGAAGCCGGTCAAGTCCGAGACGTCCTGAACCGACAGACCTGCGTCAGCGAGGGCCTTGCGCGTTCCGCCGGTCGAAATCAGCACGACGCCGCGTTGCGATAAGGCGCGGGCGAAATCGATCAGTCCCGTCTTGTCGGAAACAGAAATGAGCGCGCGTTTGATGGCGGTAATGTCGGACATGGGCTAACTCTTCAAAGGTGCCAAGCTTCGCCCTGAAAGTCGATGTTCCAGCGCGCATCTGGGTTTGGCGGCATTGCCGGCGGAGGATGCGAATTCGATCTGTCAGGAATTCGACACGGGGGATTGCTTGGGGCGCTTAGCATGTTTCGGCGGGAACGGAAATGTATCTCCTTGGCAATCTATGCGCGGCCGGCTTCGTCGACTTTCTGTTCACTGGCGTCAGGCGTGACAACAGCGAATGACCAGCTGACTTCAGCGATGTCTGCGGCCACGCCATAGACGACAATTTGCTCGCATGGCCGCGGTCCCTCGGGCGCTGCAAAAAAGATGCTCTCTTCAATGTCGACCGGGAGACCACCGGCTTCGAAAGTGAGAATGGCGCCGTCGGCGGTGCGCAACATCACCCCCGAACCTTCCCAGATACAGCTGACGGCAACAGCGGGGTGAAGATGGAATCGGATGGCGTAATGTGCGTCGGTCAGATCCGATCCTCGCGCTGGAGTGAGCGAATCTCGCCCTCTCAATGCCAGGCCGTCGGCCTGCAGCGTCATCTCGCGCTGGTGGATTAAACCAAATCGTCTTGCGTAACCGTCGTGCGAAGCCTTGATCGATGTCTCTCCGCCGGCTTCAGACCTTTTGACCGGCACGAGCACGGGACCCGAGATAATTTCGTCATCGAACCAGCTTTGCATTCCGACGTGAGAGCCGAACACACATGAGGACATGTCGTTGAGCGTCAAGGTTGAATGCGCCGCTGTGGTGCGCGCGCTAGCTCGCAGCTCCGCGCGTTGAGGTCCAGGACTGCCGCAATTAACGACAATTCTTTCGGCTCCCAGCGAAAATTCAAAGGAAAGACAGCCGGCATGGGCGGCGCATGAGAACAAGGGGGGCGGCGGCGGCCCCGCGTCGACCAGCACCAGCGCGTCGCCGGCTTCCATGCGTTGATAACCGGAATATCGCGCATTGAAAATCGGTTGTCCGCGGGAATCCTGGTAAGAGAGCGCGATGGCGATGCGATCCGGCGCGGTCACGCCCATGCCATTGAACAAGGCCAGCGACCCGTCGCCATGCCGAAACATTCGCAAGGCCGGCGTAATGCGGTCGATGGCGTTGAGCAGTTCGGGCGGCGGCGACAGGCCGCGGGCGGCGAAGGCCTGACGCAAAGGCAGAAGATCGAACAAGAGATCGACAAGCGTCTGTGGGTTGCGGCCGATTGGTCCGCCATCGGGCAGGATTTGCTTGTTCAATTGCGCATTCAACGCCGAGATGGCGTTTTTCAGCAAGGACGTCCCCCCCTGCACGCACAGGGCGAAGGCTGTCATGGCGATCGCGGCGGTCAGCTGCATTTCGCCGGCGAGATCGTCGCTCGCCAGGCGCCGGAGCAACCAATAGCCACGCGAGAGGACCCGGATGAAGCGCCGATAATCGTCATATTCGACGCCTTCCAGTAGCATGGGCGATTGGCTCAGCCAGGAGAGGGTCCGGCGGGCGACCACAACCGGCTGCCAAGCGGGACCGAGTTTTGGCGGCCTGAAAGAGCGATGAATTCTTTGACCAGCGATCGCGCATTGGCGCGCGCCAAGCGCCGTATCGGCCGCTCGCAAATGACGCAGCCAGCTAAATCCATTGAGAGTTTGCGTCCATTCCCGCGACGGCGACGGAAGCTCGAAAGGCGATCGGCCGTGCGCATTGACGATTTTTCCCCCGAACGCATAGTAACCGGCGTAGATATCGGCCGCTATGGTCGGGTCGCCGGTGCGTATGTCTTGCGGCGCGATCAAAAGCCTTTCCGGCTGACGCGAACGCCATTGGCCAAGCGTCAGCAAAGGCCGGATCAGACCAGCGCGCAATTTGAGCGCGCCGCGCGCTGTCAGCAGGCGGATAAGACGCAGACGTTCGGCCAGGGGCGAGGCGCTCGAAATCGTCAATAGGATGTTCATTCTCCGATGCGCCGGGCCGTTGATGTCAAAACGATTGACTTACAGCGGCTCCAACCACGGAAAATCGCCGAACATCGTTAATTAACGGCTAATTAACCCGTTTTAGACGCGCAATGAAGAAACCGTCCATGCCTCGTTGCCTTGGATCTTCATCCGGCAGAAAAAAGGGCAGGAGGCGCAGGTCGCCATCGGGCGTCGCCGCCTCTTCGGGAAGGCCAAGTACGTCCGGGTCGATCTTCTCTCGAGCGATATCCGGATTTCGTCGTAGCAAGGCGGCGATCTGCGCCTCGCCTTCTTCGGGCTCCAGGAACAGGTGCAATAAACGAGGCGCCCGCCCGTCTTCAGCAGACTCAAGCGCGCGATCCAGGATTTGAGTCTGGATTGCGGCGAGTGAGATGATGTCGCCCGGCTTTTTTGTCCAGAGGACATCCGGGCATGCGGCGCGCCGTTCCGGTCGCGGAACAGGGAGCGTCGACCAGAATGGCGTCGAATGGCTCGGCCTTGAAGCTCGCCGCGTCTCCGACGGCGATCGTAGCCTCGAGTTGTAGCCGTGACAGGTTGACCGTAAGCACCTTCAATCTTTCCGCGGACCTGTCGAGCGCGGTGACGTGAGCGCCTGTCATGGCAAGCTGAGCCGTCTTGCCGCCAGGCGCGGCGCAAAGATCAAGCACGCGTTGTCCGGGCCGCGCCTCCAGCAGCCGCGCAGGCAAGGCCGCCGCGGCGTCCTGCACCCACCAGAAACCATTGGCGTAGCCTTCAAGTTCGCGAATCGGGGCGTGCGTTTGCAGGCGCACCGAACCGGTAGGCAGAACGCGTCCGCCGAGCCTTTCCGCCCAGCCGGCCGGATCGGACTTGACGGTAAGGTCGAGCGTGGGTTCGTCGCGATTGGCGCCCGCTATGGCGTGAGCGCGATCCTCGCCATAGATGCGACGCCAGCGGGCCGAGAGCCAATGCGGCGTATCGTCCTCCAAGGGGATCCGATTGGCTCCAGAAATTCTTCTCGGCGGCGAATCAAGTTGCGTAACACGCCATTGACCAGATTGGCGAAGGGCGCGCTTTTGGGATCCAGCCGGGCGGCTCGGACGGCAAGATCAACCGCGGCATGATCGGGAATGTCAAGGAAGAGGATCTGCGCGCTTGCCGCGATATGAGGGTCCATTCGAGCGGGCCGCAATTGCGCGGCAGTCCTTTTTCGACCAATTGGCTCAGGGCGAGGCGAATGGTGCCCTAATCGCCGCAAGGCGACCGTGGCGATGGAGCGCGCCAATCCGCGATCACGTTCGTCAAGGCTGTTGACAGCGCGATGGCGTCGCGTCCGGTGCGAAACGCTCGTCGAGATATGGCCGCCTTGAACGACGTCGGAGATTATCGGCCGCCGCGGCGACCCGGGCGGCAAGGCCAGGATGGGCCATGATCTCGTTTGCCGCATGCTCCTGCTGGCTCGGCTTCGTGCTGGGCTTGTTCTTGCCGGAGCGGCCAAAGGGTTTGCCGAAATTGTGATTCATTCGCCCCGTAAGTCTCGTCGGAGTTGCACGCAGGCGGGTTTCGGTTAGTGAATCTGCCTGGAATTTTTTACCATAACGACGGGCGCATGGCCATGCGCGTCCTGGGCGCTTGCGGTCAAGGCCGGAGTTCCAAGGCGTCGGGCGCCTCAGCAGACTTGCAATGGCGGATTGATCGAAGGGCTTAGCATGTCGGAAACAAAGCGCCTTGAACGCGAGGACCCTTGCCAGACGGTGGGCAAGGTCTTGAGTCCTCAGGCGCAACGCGCCTTGGCGGAGGCCGAGGAGCGCAGGCGCGGATCGGCGCATCTGCCGGCGTTGCCGCCGGAATTCAACGGTCCGTCAGGACCGGAGCCAATTCGCTATGGCGACTGGGAGCGCAAGGGCATAGCAAGCGATTTTTAAACATATGGCTTTTGAACTCTTGGCGCAGGAAAATAACGCCACGCGGTCATCTGGCAAGCGACCGGTCTTTCGTTTCGCGCCTTCGCCCAACGGCTATCTTCACCTCGGCCATGCCTATTCCGCTTTGCTCAACCAACGCCTTGCGCGGGAAAGCGGCGGCCGACTTCTGATCCGGATCGAAGATATTGATCGCGAACGTTCGCGTGGCCATTTCGAAGCGGCGATGCTTGGCGATCTAGCCTGGCTCGGTCTTGATTGGGAGAAGCCGCCGCGTCGACAATCTGAGCACTTTACGAATTATCGCGCCGTCCTTGACGATTTGACCCGGCGCGGACTTGCTTATCCCTGTTTCTGCTCGCGAGCGGAAATCGCCCAAGCGTCCTCATTGCAGCCAGCCCCGCGGCGAGATCCCGATGGCTCGCTTCTTTATCCTGGGACCTGCCGCAATCTTCCGCCTGCCGAGCGCGCGACTCGCATCGCTGCGGGGGCGCAGTTCTCGCTGCGTCTCGACATGGCCAAGGCGCTGGCCGAGATCGGGGCGCCGCTGAGCTATCGGGAGTTCCATGAGGATAGCAATAGCGTCGAGATCGCCGCCGATCCGTCTTGCTGGGGCGATGTCCTGATCGGACGTCGTGACGTGCCGGCTTCCTATCATCTAGCCTGCACGCTCGATGACCATTGGCAAGGCGTCACCGATGTCGTTCGCGGCGCCGACCTCGAAGCGGCCAGCAGTTTGCACCGGGTCCTTCAGGCGCTCCTTGGACTGCGGACGCCCGATTATCACCATCACCGGTTGGTGCTGGACGAACAGGGACGCAAATTGTCGAAAAGCCAGTCCGCGATCAGTTTGCGTGAATTGCGCGCCCATGGCGAAACGGCGGCCAGTCTGCGCGATCGTCTCGCGCAGCTGATGGCCGGATAAATCCAGGCGGTCTCAGGGCTGCATGATGACCGGCGTGCCGACGCTGACGCGGTCGTAGAGGTCGGAGACGTCCTCGTTCAGCATGCGGATGCAACCATAAGACGCGCGAGAGCCAATCGAGGCGCGCATCCTCTGCGTCGTGCCGTGAATAGCGATCTGATGGCGGTCGAGCACCATCGCCGCGATACCCATGGGATTGCTGGGCGAGCCGCCCCTTATCAAATTCGGCAAATTCGGATGGTCGTGCTTGACGACGGCGGGTGGCGTCCAGTCCGGATGGGAATATTTACCTTCGATTCGCGCCGCGCCGAGCCATTCCTTCCCAGGCTTGGCGACAGCCACAGGATACTGGATCGCCTTGCCGTCATCGAGGACATAAAAGAGCTTCCGCTGGCTCATGCTGATGATGATCGTGCCTGCGTTGAAGCTGGAGCGGTAAGTCACGACATTGTTATGGGCTTGCGCGGAGCCGATCGGCGCCGCAATTGCGACGATGGCCCCGACGAGGAGCGCGGCGGCTGTGGAATATTTTTGTTGATGCATTGGCGGTGGACCCCGGCGGACGTCGCGATTGACGGCCTGTTCTTGCAGCGTGCCGCCAAAAACCTTCGTCATCTAGCGCAATGGCGCCGCACTTCGCCCAATATTTGCCGGATTGGTAAAATTATTCTTTCTTTGTGTTTGGGGCGAGTTCGACGTCGACAATAAAAAAGCCGGGCATTTTTCGCCCGGCTTTTGTTCCAACGTCCCGAGAGCGAGTTAGCCGCCCCGATTTTCGATCAGGTCGTCGACCACAGTCGGGTCGGCGAGGGTCGAGGTGTCGCCCAGCGAGCTGAAATCGTTCTCGGCGATCTTGCGCAGGATGCGGCGCATGATCTTGCCCGAACGGGTCTTCGGCAATCCGGGCGAGAACTGGATCACGTCCGGCGACGCAATGGGGCCGATTTCCTTGCGCACCCAGGCGACGAGCTCCTTGCGCAGCTCTTCGGTCGGCTCCACGCCTTCCATCACCGTGACATAGGCGTAGATGCCCTGGCCCTTGAGGTCGTGCGGATAGCCCACGACCGCGGCTTCAGAAACGGCCGCGTGGGCGACCAGCGCGCTTTCGACTTCCGCCGTGCCCATCCGGTGGCCGGAGACATTGATGACGTCATCGACGCGGCCAGTGATCCAGTAATATCCATCGGCGTCCCGGCGGCAGCCGTCGCCAGTGAAATATTTCCCCGGATAGGTCGAGAAATAGGTCTGCTGGAAGCGCTCATGATCGTGATAGAGCGTGCGCATCATGCCTGGCCAGGAATCGGCGATGACCAGGTTTCCCTCGCAGGGGCCGACGATTTCCGTACCCGCGGCGTCCACCACCTGCGGCTGCACGCCGAAGAACGGACGGGTCGCCGAGCCCGGCTTCAACGCAGTCGCGCCAGGCAGCGGCGTAATCAGAATGCCGCCTGTTTCGGTCTGCCACCAGGTATCGACAATCGGGCAACGATCTTCGCCGACGACGCGATGGTACCATTCCCAGGCTTCCGGGTTGATCGGCTCGCCGACCGAGCCGAGCAGTCGCAAGCTTTTCCGCGAGGTCTTCTTCACCGGCTCCTCGCCGGCGCCCATCAGCGAGCGGATGGCGGTCGGCGCGGTATAGAAAATATTGACCTGATGCTTGTCCACAACGTCCCAGAAGCGGGAAATGGAGGGATAATTGGGAATGCCCTCGAACATCAATGTGGTCGCGCCATTGGCCAGCGGACCGTAGACGATATAGCTGTGGCCGGTCACCCAGCCCACGTCGGCGGTGCACCAATAGACGTCGCCGTCGTGATAGTCGAAGACATATTGATGGGTCATCGACGCATAGACGAGGTAGCCGCCGGTGCAATGCTGCACGCCTTTGGGCGCGCCGGTCGAGCCCGAGGTATAGAGAATGAACAGCGGATCTTCTGCGTTCATCTCGGTAGGGGGGCAATCGGTCGAAGCCTTGGCGGTCTCTTCATGCCACCAGCAATCGCGGCCTTCTTTCCAGGCGACATTGCCGCCGGTGCGCTTGACGACGATCTGCGTCTTGACGATGTCGCCCGTTTTGTCAATGGCGACGTCGGAATTGGCCTTGAGCGGCACCTTGCGGCCGCCGCGCAGGCCTTCGTCGGCGGTAATGACGACCTTTGACTTGCAGCCCTCGATGCGTCCGGCCAGGGAATCCGGCGAAAAACCGCCAAAGACGATGGAATGGACGGCGCCGATGCGGGCGCAGGCCAGCATGGCGTAGGCGGCTTCGGGGATCATCGGCAGGTAGATGGTGACGGTGTCGCCTTTGGCGACGCCTTTTGACTTCAGCACGTTGGCGAAGCGGCTGACTTCCTCGTGGAGCTGCTTGTAAGTGATCTTCTTGGAATCGTCGGGGCTGTCGCCTTCCCAGATGATCGCGACCTGATCTCCGCGTTTGGCGAGGTGACGGTCAATGCAGTTCATCGCGACATTTGTCGTGCCGTCCTCGAACCATTTGATCGCCACATTATGCGGATCGAAGGAGGTATGCTTCACCTTGGTGAAGGGCTTGATCCAATCAATGCGCTTGCCGTGCTCCGCCCAAAAGGCGTCCGGATCGGAAACCGAGCGCGCATACATTTCCTTGTATTTCGCGTCGTTGATAAAAGCGCGGCTTTCCCACTCCGTCGGAACGGCGTAAATTTTCTCCGACATTACTTCCTCCCGGACAAAAAGCGACGCCGCTGGCTTGTTTCGTCAGCGCGCGCCGTTCAATCGAGCCGCATTATGGCTTATTGGCTCAAATTCCCACAAGCGGTGGAACGTCGAACTTTGGTCCTGCGACCTTGGGGGAAGCCGCGCAAAAATTTGCGCCCGGAGTTGCCTTGGGATCAATTGCTTTGCCATGGCGCGACGACCAACGAACGACGGTTTGACCACGCCCAATGGGCTCAGGGACATTCCTTACGGACTTTTTCCAGCGCCTGGCCCAACCCGCCGAGCGAATAGGTGTCGGTCGTGACTTTGCCCTTTGCGGAAGCGGCTTTCACAACCAGTTTTGATCCCTTTTTCATGGCGTCGATAAGCCGGCCTTCTTCAGCCGCATTCTTGACCCACGCGTTCGAGCCTTTGGCGATCAGTCCGAATTCCGAATCCCCTATTTCCGCAGTCGCTTCGCTGCCGTCTTTCATCGGAAATCCCATGATGATCGAGATTTCGTTTTTGACGTTTTCCGCCGGTCGATAGGAAATGAAGACAAACGCCGAGTCGCGCTTTGTGGTGGCGGGGTCGCGCGTCTTTGGCTGGGAAAGCGCGTAGCATGTTTTCGTTTTGCCCTGGGTTTGATAGGCGCCCCATTCGCCAAAGGTTCCGATTTGGGTCGATTTGCTTTGGTCCGAACGCTTCTTGTCGGAATCCTTGTCGGCCTTCGAGCCTTTTGACTTCGAGTCCTTCGCCTTCTTGTCGGACTTCGCGTGAGTCGGCTTGCCGTCATCCTGAGCCTGGGCGCTGCGTGCCGGTCCGAGTGTGAACACAAGGGCAATGGCGGCGCCGGTCAGGAGAAGGCGCGCGCGATGCGGAACGGGAAGGATCATGAAGCAACCGTTGTCTGGATGAGCGGGAATCGAATCACACAATCGCATCATAAGCCAATCCCTGGCCGTCAGGAATCCTGGGATGCCTGCCCTTAGGCTGCGAAGCGGGCGAAAATCGGACGGCTGGCAAGAGATTGCCGGCCGGCCTATATTTGCGACGACATAAGGCCTTTCGTTCAGAATTGGAAAAGCTCAATGATTGCGGCACTTTGTGAAAATTACGGCCCGCCAGAAGCCCTTGTGCTGCGCGAATTGCCAGATCCGTCGCCCGGCCCGGGAGAGGTCGTCGTCGCGCCGTCGCGGGTCGCCTTGAATTTCTTTGATACGCTGATCATTGAAAACAAATATCAAATCAAGCCGGCGCTTCCCTTTTCGCCGGGCGGCGAATTTTGCGGCCGGATCGTCGCGCTGGGCGAAGGGGTCTCCGGTTTGGAGCTTGGCCAGCGGGTCGCGGGGAGTTGCGGTTTTGGCGCCGCGCGCACACGTCTTGTCTTCCCCGCGACGAAACTGTCAGTTGTTCCGGAATCTGTGAGCGACGATCAGGCCGCGGGGCTTTTCGTCACCTATGGCACGTCGCTCCATGCCTTGCGCCAAAGGGCGGATCTGCAGCCGGGCGAGACCCTTGCCGTCCTTGGCGCCTCGGGCGGGGTTGGACTGGCGGCGGTAGAAATCGGCGCCGCCATGGGCGCGCATGTCATCGCTTGCGCATCTTCGCCAGAAAAAGTAGCTTTTGCGCAGGCTTACGGCGCCAGCGAAGGGATCGTCTATTCGCAGGACGACCTCAAGGAGGCGCTGAAGCAGCGCACGAACGGCAAGGGCGTCGACTGCGTCTATGATGCGATTGGCGGGGCCTATAGCGAATCGGCGCTGCGGGCCATGGCTTGGAAAGGGCGCTTTCTGGTCATTGGATTTGCTTCCGGAGAAATACCGAAAATTCCGCTCAATCTCGCCTTGCTCAAGGGCTGCGCCATTCTCGGCGTCTATTGGGGCGAATTCGTCAAACGCGAACCGCAAGTCCATCTCGAAAATATGGCGCAGATTTTCGATTGGCTTTCGAGGGGCCTACTGTCGGCGCATGTGCAGGCCGTCTATCCCATGGCGGAAATAGCCAAGGCGTTGCATGTGCTGAAGAGCCGTCAGGCTCAGGGCAAGGTCCTCCTTTCCATTTCATGAGGGAAATTTGCTCTGGCTTAGCGGCCCAGGCCTCCCTAGATTAGGCGGGTCTTCTCTGCGCCGCCAGCAATGGGCGTCGCATCCGCTCCCCTCATTCGAGGATATGCAGCAATGGCTTTTTCGAACCGCCTGCGAAATTTCGTCGCTGTCGCCCTGCTTGGCCTGAGCCTCTCGGCCTGTGGCTATAACACCATTCCCACGGCGGAAGAGACCGCGAAGGCGCGTTGGGCCGACGTGCAAAACGACTATCAGCGCCGCGCCGACCTGATCCCCAATCTCGTCGCCACCGTGCAGGGCTACGCCAAGCAGGAAAAAGACGTGCTGATCGGCGTCGTCGAAGCCCGGGCCAAGGCGACTCAGATTCATATCGACGCATCGCAGCTGACCGATCCTGACAAGGTGAAGCAGTTCCAGGACGCCCAAAACCAGCTTTCCGGCGCGCTGGGGCGGCTGCTGGCGGTCAGCGAAAATTATCCCGACCTGAAGTCGAACCAGAATTTCCTCGCCCTGCAGTCGCAACTCGAAGGCACGGAAAATCGCATTGCCGTGGCGCGTCGCGATTATATCGCCGCCGTGCGCGACTATAACCTGACGCTGGAAACCTTCCCGTCGATGATCTGGGCGATGACGGTTTTTCGCAGCAAGAAGCCGATGGCCACGTTTACGGCCACGGATAATTCGCAGACGCCGCCGACAGTGAAATTTTAAAGTCGGCGCCGCTCATGGCTGGAGCCCGAACTTCTCGCGAGAATTTCTCCAGCGCTCCATATCGAGCCTTGGCGTTTCTTGGCATGTGGTTGGCGCTGCTCCTGGCGGAGGCGCCGCATGTCGCCATGGGCCAGGCCCTGACCTTCCCGGCCCTGACCGGCCGCGTCGTCGATCAGGCGAACCTTCTGCCCGCGGACACGCGACAGGGGCTGGAGCAAAAGTTCGCGGCGCTCGAACAAAAATCCGGCATCCAGTTCGTCGTCGCAACCGTGTCGTCTTTGCAAGGACAGGAAATCGAGCCTTACGCCAATGAATTGTATCGCCATTGGTCTCTTGGCGAAAAAACCAAGAACAATGGTGTCCTGCTTCTGGTCGCGCCGAACGAAAAAAAAGTGCGGATCGAAGTGGGCTATGGCCTGGAAGGCACGCTTACCGACGCCTTGTCGAAAGTGGTCATCGTCAACGCCATAGCGCCGCGGTTCAAGGCCGGCGATTTTCCCGGCGGCATTACGCGTGGGGTCGACGACGTCATCACCATCCTGACCACTGATTCCAGCGAATGGACCAAAAAGCCGCAAGTCCGCGCCGATGATCAGGACTCTGCCTTTGACGCCATCCTGCCCTTCCTCATCGTCGCTTTGATCATCTTCATCATGTGGCGCAACGGTCGCGGCGGCCGCGGCGGCGGCGGTCCCTTCATCTTTCTGCCCGGCCCCGGCTGGACCGGCGGCGGCGGCGGTTCGTTCGGCGGTGGCGATGGCGGGTTTATCGGCGGCGGCGGTTCATCCGGCGGCGGCGGCGCATCGGGAGGTTGGTGATGCGTGAACAGGCGGATCAGGCGGCGATCGTCGCGGCGGTAAAGGCTGCGGAAGCGGGGACCAGCGGCCAGATCGTTTGCGTGCTGGCGCGGCAGTCATGTGATACTGGCGCTCAAGCTGCGCTCGTTGCGGCGGCCTTGGCCTTGCTGGCGCCCTGGCCCTTGCTGGCTTTCACCCAGATGCCGGCGCAACACATCTTCGCCTTGCAGGTCGTGGTTTTCATCGTGGCTTTGCTGCTTTTCGAATGGACCCGGCTCGGTGTGGCGCTCACGCCGCGCAGCCAGCAAAGGCGGCAGGCTTTTCGAGCCGCCGTCGAACAGTTTTTCATCCGGGGCATGACCCGGACCCGCAGTCGCGCCGGCGTGCTCATCTTCGTGTCGCTGGCGGAACGCTATGCCCACATCATCGCCGACGACGGCCTGGCGGGTAAAATCACCGAAGCCGAATGGCGAGAGACGGTCGAGCGCTTGATCGCGGAGTTGCGCGCGGGACGCATTACCGAGGGATTTGTCGGCGCGATCAACCGCAGCGGCGAGTTCCTGGCTCGCGCCGCGCCGCCCGATGGCGGCGGCAACGATCTTCCCGATGGGCTGGTCAGACTGAACTGATCATTCGCCAGCGCGAAGCGAGGTCAACAATTTCTTGCCGGCGCGGCCGTCGCGCTTCATGCCCTTGCGCTGCTCGTAGTCGGCGATGGCTTCGCGGGTCTTTGTTCCCATCACGCCATCATGCTTGCCGCCGACATCGTAACCACGCTTTTCGAGCAGCATCTGCACTTCGCGACGTTCAGTCCTCGCCAAACCCGGGTCTTCGGTCGGCCAAGGGGTGACGATGCCTTCTCCGCCCTTCAGCCGATCCGACAGCACGCCGATGGCGAGCGCATAGGATTCGGCGGCGTTATAGGAATAAAAGGCGTCGAAGTTGCGGGAGACGAGGAAGGCCGGCCCATGCGGCCCCGCCGGCAGCAAGAGACCGAAGGCGCCCGGCCCGGATAAAGGTCTGCCATCGACATGAGCAAGACCGCGCCCGGTCCAGACCGCCAGGCCCTGCTTGGCGCCGCGGCCGGAAGGACCATGATAATTCGCGGGAAGCTTCACTTCGAAGCCCCAGGGCAGGCCGGACACCCAGCCCGCATGATGCAGGAAATTTGCGGTCGAGCCGAGCGCGTCGGGTACGGAGCCGACGACGTCGCGACGTCCGTCGCCGTCCATGTCGACGGCGAGGCGCAAAAATGTGGACGGCATGAACTGCGTGTTGCCGAAGGCGCCCGCCCAGGAGCCTTTGAAATCCTCCAGCGCGACGTCGCCCTTGTCGACGATTTTCAGGGCGGCGATCAGTTCGCCATGAAAATAGTCGGAACGGCGATTGGGGATGCAGGTCAAGGTCGCCAGCGATTGGATGACCGACCGCGAGCCATAGCTCTTGCCGAAATCCAACTCGACGCCCCAGACGGCGACGACCGCCGCCGCATCCACGCCGAAACGGCTCTGGGCGGCCAAGGCCGCTTGCCTGTATTCGGCGAACCGCTGTTTTCCGTCACGGACCCGCTCGTCGTCGACCAATCCAGCGATATAGTCCCAGATTGGTGTCGAGAATTCGGGCTGGACGCCGAGAAAACTGGCGGCGTCATTGGGCTCCAGATGATCCAGCGCACGCGATAGCGTCGCTTGCGACACGCCGCCCGCCGCAGCCTGCTGCTTGATCCGCTCCTTGCAGGAGCTGAAGTCGGCGCGAGCGACCGATGAAAAGGCGAGACTAATGGAGAGGGCGAGAATCCAAGGCTTCATGACGCAAAGTCTAGCGTGATTCTCGCGTCGAAAGAATGGAAAAAGCGCGGCGCCTTAGATCCAGGGACGCTCGTCAGCGATCTTCGACTCGAACTCTTTGATTTTAGGCGCCTTGACCATTGTCAGGCCAATATCGTCGAGGCCTTCGAGCAGACAATGCTTGCGGTGCGGATCGATGTCGAATTTCACCACGCCGCCGTCCGGGCCACGGATCTCCTGGGCCTCGAGATCGATGGTCAAGGTCGCGTTGGCGCCGCGGTTGGCGTCGTCCATCAGCTTGGCGAGGTTCTCCTTCGAAACCTTGATCGGCAGAACGCCGTTCTTGAAACAGTTATTGTAGAAAATATCGGCAAAGCTGGTCGAAATGATCGCGCGGACGCCGAAGTCGAGCAGCGCCCAAGGCGCGTGTTCACGCGACGATCCGCAACCGAAATTATCTTCGGCGACGAGAATCTGCGCCTTGCGATAGGCAGGCTTGTTCAGCACGAAATCGGGGTTCTCCGAACCGTCATCCTTGTAGCGCATTTCTGAAAACAGCCCCTTGCCGAGGCCGGTGCGCTGTATCGTCTTCAGATATTGCTTGGGGATGATCATGTCGGTGTCGATGTTCGTGATCGGCAGGGGCGCCGCGACACCGGTCAATTTCGTGAATTTTTCCATTTTCGGACCCAAGGATTTTGCTCGCCGGATCGGCGAATTCCTTGTGGCTTTAGCAAATGGCGCCGTGGAGGGCAACGCGCCAGGGGCGTCAGTCTCCGATCGCCATTCGCATGATGATGTCGATCATGGCGCCGAAGAACAGCACAGAGACGGCGAGACCCTGGATGACGAAGCCCTGGCTGCGTTTTTCCGGCGCCTGTTCATAGCCGCGCTTGTAGAGATATCGACCGAAAATCCACAGCAGGCCTAGCAAGCCCGCGCCGGCGTCGGACACATAGAAACCGAACAGCCCGAGACAGGGCAGGTAAATGACCATCCATTCCAGCGTGTTCATCTGGACCCGATACAGCCGCTCGAAAACGGGGTCGCCAATCGTCGCGGGCGCCGCGATTTTATATTGAACACGCGCCTGACCGACGCAGAAGCCAAGCCAGGCGTAAAAGAGCACCGAGGCCAATGTGGCGAGCGAGGTGAAATAGAGCATGGCGAAGTCCTTTCGCGACGAGAAACCGAACTGAAGCGCGCACGAATTTTTTCGTGGTAGCTTAGCCTCCACTCATGACGGCGAAACGGTCAAGGGAGTCAGCTTGCAAAAGCCGATAAAAAAAGTTCATATGTAAACAAAATCGAAACCGGCGGGCAAATCCGCGGGGAGGACGAGATGGAAGTTTCCGAGGAGCTTTTGGCGGCGCGGCCATGGCTGGCGCATTATTTGCCGGGAGTGCCCGCCGAGATCGAATCGCAGGCCAACACGACGCTGGTCGATATCTGGCGGCGAAGCCGCGAGAAATTCGCGTCGCGTGTCGCGCTGGAGAGCTTTGGCGCGAAGCTGACATATGAACAGCTCGGGGCCGCGGCGGATCAAGTTACGGCCTGGCTCATGGTGAACGGGCTGGCCAAGGGCGACCGGGTCGCCATCATGGCGCCCAATGTCATGGCCTATCCCGCGATCCTGCTCGGCGTCCTTCAGGCGGGCGGCGTGGTCGTGAATATCAATCCGCTCTACACCCCGCGTGAGCTTGAACTGCAAATTCTCGATTCGACGCCGCGGTTTTTGTTCGTCCTGGAAAATTTCGCATCGACCGTCGCCGCTGTCGTCGACCGGTTGCATCTTGAAGGCATCATCCTCATTTCGCCGGGCGATCTGCTCGGCGCGAAAGGTCATCTCGTCAATTTCGTCTCGCGCCGCATCAAGAAAGCCGCGCCGAAAATCGATCTTCCGGCCGCCACGACATTTGCGCGCTTGTTGCGTCAGACCAAGGGCGCCAAGCCAAGCCCCATGCCGCTGGCCGGCGACGACATTGCCGTGCTGCAATATACCGGGGGCACCACAGGATCGGCGAAGGGCGCCATTTTGCTGCACCGAAACATTGCGGCCAATATCGAACAATGCATCGTCTGGTTTGGTCCGCTTTATCCATCGAACCAATGGTCGCTGATGGTGACGGCCTTGCCGCTCTATCACATCTTCGCCTCGACCGCCTGCTTCTGGTTTCAGATGCGCATGGGAGGGGGCTGCCTGCTCATAGCCAACCCGCGAGACCTCAACGCTTTCGTCAAGGTCCTGCAAAAAACCAAATTCACGGCGATCGCCGGCGTCAACACGCTCTATAATATGTTGGCCGACCATCCCGGCATCAAAAAAGTGGATTTCAGCGAAGTCCATTTCTGCGTCGCGGGCGGCATGGCCATGCAGGCGGCCGTGGCGCGCAAGTGGCGGCAATTGACCGGAAAGGCGATCCTCGAAGGCTACGGCCTTTCGGAAACGTCGCCGGTGCTTTGCGGCAATCGCGCCGACCTATCCGAATTCAGCGGCACCATCGGCTATCCCGTGTCTTCGACCGAGATTTCGATCCGCGATGCTCTAGGCGTTCCGGTTCCCAACGGCGAGCCCGGCGAAATTTGCGCGCGGGGGCCTCAGCTCATGGCCGGCTATTGGGATCGTCCCATGGCGACCGAAGCGGTCATGACCAAGGACGGTTATTTCCGGACCGGCGACGTCGGGATGCTGCTTGCGGACGGCCAGATCAAGATCGTCGACCGGCTGAAGGACATGATCATCGTTTCTGGCTTCAACGTCTATCCCAACGAAATCGAGGAAATCATCGTCGAGCATCCGAAAGTGCGGGAAGCGGCGGTGGTCGGGCGCCCGGACATGGCGACCGGCGAGGAAGTCGTGGCCTTTGTCGTGCCGCGCGAACCCGACCTGACCGAGGCCGATTTGCGCGCATTTTGCAGGGAACGGCTGACCGGCTACAAAATGCCGCGCGCATTCATTTTTCGTGAAGAATTGCCGAAAACCAATGTCGGCAAGGTGTTGCGCCGCAATCTCAAGGACAGCCTTCAATCTTGAACCAGATTTTGGACCGGGCGGCGTTCATACGCGCGCAAACTCGTTTCCTGCCGACGCCGCACGCGCCCGAGATTTCTTTGCATCTGGCCGACGAAGCTACCGAGCTCTGGCAGAAGACCGAGGATGAACTGGGCGAAATTGGGCTTCCGCCTCCGTTCTGGGCTTTCGCCTGGGCGGGAGGCCAGGCGCTCGCGCGCTATCTTCTCGACAATCCCGGCACTGGTTGCGGGCAAGAGCGTGCTGGACTTCGCCTCGGGATCCGGCCTGGTCGCCATCGCCGCCGCCAAGATCGGGCGCGAGCACAAGTCGAAGCCTGCGACATCGACGATTTCGCCTTGTCGGCGATGCAGTTGAATGCGCAGGCAAATGGCGTCGTTTTGAAAATCAGGGCGACGACATGATCGGCCGCGATGAAGGCTGGGAGGTCGTGCTGGCGGGCGACGTCTCCTATGAGCGCGACATGGCGCAAGCTGTGACCGATTGGCTGCACGGACTCTTTCGAAGCGCGGCGCCCTTGTCCTGATCGGCGATCCGGGACAGCGCCTATCTTGCCCGGGAAAGGCTGGAAGTCCGTGGCGGAATATCGCGTGCCCGTCACCCGCGCCCTGGAGGATTGCGAGATCAAGCGCAGCCAGGTCTGGCGGTTTCGCGCCGACAGTTAAACCAGCGCTTCTTTCAGATCGAGCGTCGCCTTGACGCCAATATCGTGATAATGCGCATCGAGGAATTTTTGCGCCGCGCGCACGGCCGATTTCGTGCAATTGCAGGAAGAAATCATAGTCCGAACGCATCTTGCTGGCGGCGCCGAATTTGTTGAGCTCGTCCTGCGCTTCGATCACATGAAGGCGGATGCATCTTGTAATGCGTGCCGCCAAGGCGGCCGTCGGCGATCAGCCGCGCGACGAAATCGATGGCGCGAAACTCCTGCAACAAGCGGGGCATTGAAGGTGATTTCGTCGATTCGCGCCATGATTTCGGCGGTCGTGTCGGGCGCGCCCTTGCGTTCGATCGGATTGATCTGGATGAGGATGATATCGGCGGTCTCTGTTTCGGTAAAAAACGGAAATAGCACGGGATTGCCCATGTAACCGCCATCCCAATAGGGAACGCCGTCGATTTCGACGGCACGAAACACGGTCGGCAGGCAGGCGGAAGCCATGACCATGTCGAGGGTCAGTTCCGGGCGCTGGAAAACGCGAACCTTGCCCGGTTTCGACATTGGTCGCGGCAATGAAAAGTTTCAGATGATCGGTCGCGCGCAGCTTGGCGAAATCCACCTGCGCGCGCGACCACATCGCGCAAGGGGATTGATGTCGAGCGGATTGAGTTCAGAAGGCGATAACATGCTCGCGGTCTGCTGAAAAAGAGCGGCGGCGGGCGTGCCGCTCCAGATAGCTCAGCATGCCTTCGACAGCATTCGCGTCCAACAGAGGGAACCCGCCATCAAGACTGGCCGAGCGCCAGAAATGGGCGAGTTGGTCCCGCGCGCCCTTGGCGCCGCCCTTGCGCATGCCCTCGGCGAGATTGACCGCATTCATCGCGCCGGCGCTGGTTCCGCTCAAGTCCGTCGAACGGCAAGCGCCCATCTTCCAGCAGGCGGTCAAGGACGCCCCAGGTGAAGGCGCCATGCGCGCCTCCGCCTTGCAAGGCCAGATTGACCATTTTCGAGCGGCGGAGACGCTTTCTTGTCGGCGGGCATCGAGATCCTTTCGCTCAGGCGGCGGTCCAGCCGCCGTCCATCGAAACGTTGGCGCCGGTGATCTGCGACGCGGAGTCGGAGGCGAGGAAGACCGCCAGCGCCGCGACCTGTTCGACGGTCACGAATTGCTTGGTCGGCTGGGCGGCGAGCAGCACGTCGTTCATGACCTGCTCCTTGGTCATGTTGCGCGCCTTCATGGTGTCGGGAATCTGCTTTTCGACCAGAGGCGTCCAGACATAGCCGGGCGAAATGCAATTGACCGTGACGCCGAAGGTCGCGAGCTCCAGCGCCGCGGTCTTGGTAAGGCCGGCGATGCCGTGCTTGGCCGAGACATAGGCCGACTTGAAGGGCGAGGCGACCAGCGAATGGGCCGAAGCGGTATTGATGATGCGGCCCCATTTCCGCGCCTTCATGCCGGGAATGGCGGCGCGCATGGCGTGGAAAGGCGGAGGAAAGGTTGATCGCGATGATCTGGTCCCACTTTTCGATCGGGAAATCCTCGATCGGCGAGACGAACTGGATGCCGGCGTTGTTGACCAGCACGTCGACCGAGCCGAAGGTCTTTTCGGCATGCGCCACCATCGCGGCGATCTCGGCGGGCTTGGACATGTCGGCGGCGTCATAAATCGCCTTGACGCCAAAATCCTTTTCGATCGCGAGGCGCTCGGCTTCGATGGCGGCGGCGTCGCCGAAGCCGTTAATCAGGACATTGCAGCCTTCCTTGGCGA
Organism: uncultured Alphaproteobacteria bacterium; assembly: GCA_963710275.1. Taxonomy (GTDB): domain Bacteria; phylum Pseudomonadota; class Alphaproteobacteria; order Rhizobiales; family Beijerinckiaceae; genus Rhodoblastus. The sequence goes on from CAVPZS010000005.1 coordinate 552,011, forward strand.
ATGCGCGGGCATAGGCGAGGCCAATGCCTGAAGTCGATCCGGTGACGACGGCGGTTTTGGCGGCAAGCGACATGATCATCTCCTATTACGGGCAAGGGACGCCAGAGCCTTCGGTCAGAATCGGGAAAGGCTATAGATTTTTGTTTTTGCGCGCTTTAATCAAGCGAATATATTGCCAACCGCTGGAAAGGATCGCTTTGAAGCTGCGCTGCGACTATAGCGCGCGACCGGAATTTTGCAGAATGACTTTTGGCTGAAATGCGATGTTCTCCGGTTATAAACCCGCACGCAACGCATTTGGCGCGTGGCAGCCAAATTCGCGTCGGCGCGTTTCTCTGGTATAGAAGCTCATTCTGCTGGAAGACAGGTTCCCTCCGATGACTGAACATTATTTCCCGCCCAAGTTCCCGTCCATGTGCGAAACCGAAATCGCGGCCGATCCGCAGGCAACGACGCGAAAGCGTCGGCGTGCGTGTCGGATCCGGGCCAGGAGCGGTCGTGGTCGGCGGCGGCGCGCCGGTGGTCGTGCAAAGCATGACCAATACGGATACGGCGGATGTCGAGTCCACTGTGCGGCAGGTTGCGGCTTTGGCGCAGGCCGGCTCGGAACTGGTGCGGATCACGGTGGACCGCGACGAGGCGGCGGCGGCCGTGCCGAAAATTCGTGAAAAGCTCGACGCCATGGGGATTTCGACGCCGCTGGTCGGCGATTTTCATTACATCGGCCACAAATTGCTCGCCGATCATCCCGCTTGCGCCGAAGCCCTGGCGAAATATCGCATCAATCCGGGAAATGTCGGCTTCAAGGAAAAGAAGGACAAGCAATTCGGCGCCATCGTCGAACTGGCGATCAAACACGACAAGGCCGTGCGTATCGGCGCCAATTGGGGCTCGCTCGATCAGGAAATGCTGACCGCATTTGATGGACGAAAACGCGGTGGCGGCGCGACCCATCGACGCCCGCGCCGTAACGCGCGAAGCGTCTGGTCCGTTCGGCGCTGCTTTCCGCCGAACGCGCGGAGGAGATCGGGCTTGAAGCCGTGACCGTATCATCCTCTCAGCCAAGGTTTCCGGCGTCCAGGACCTGATTTCCGTCTATCGCATGGTGGCTCAGCGGTCCGACTACGCCTTGCATCTCGGTTTGACCGAAGCGGGCATGGGATCGAAAGGCATTGTCGCTTCTTCGGCGGCGCTTGGAATTTTGCTGCAGGAGGGGATTGGCGACACAATCCGCGTTTCCCTGACGCCGGAGCCCGGCGGCGACCGCACAATTGAAGTGCAGGTGGCGCAGGAAATCCTGCAAACCATGGGCTTCAGGACCTTTGTGCCGCTGGTTGCGGCCTGCCCGGGCTGCGGACGCACGACGTCAACCGTTTTCCAGGAGCTGGCGCGCGACATCCAATCGCTGATCCGCGACAAAATGCCGGCATGGAAAAAAGTCTATCCGGGCGCCGAGACTTTGAACGTCGCCGTCATGGGCTGCATCGTCAACGGGCCCGGCGAATCGAAACACGCCGATATCGGGATCTCCCTGCCGGGCACGGGCGAAACGCCCGCCGCTCCGGTTTTCATCGACGGCAAGAAGGCGATGACCCTTCGCGGCGAAGGCATTGCGCAGGAATTCGAGAAAATCGTCGAAGACTATGTCGCCAGACGTTTCGGCGGCAAGGCCGACGCCGAAGCCTGCCGAGTTGATCGAAGCGCCCAATTCAGAGGCGGGCGGCCGTCCCTGAACGATCACGGCGATTATTTTCCTTCGGGGTTGGGTTTGGCCTCGGCCTCGGTCGGCGGTTGCGACAGGTCGAGGACAACTTTCTTCACGCCATGTTCCTGCGGGTCGTCCGTCGATTCGGAAGCCCAGCGCCTGGCACATGGAGAGCATTGGGCCATTGTCGCTGATCACCTGGCCCTCCACGATCTTGATTTCCTCGGTCGCGGGCGAATTCGATCATATATTTCATCAATTTCCAGCCGAGCCCCTGCCCCTTCAGGTCGGAGCGCAGCAGGATCGCATATTCGCCATGCTCGTGATTGGCGTCGAGCATGAGCCGCACCACGCCGAGCATCAGGCCGGTCTGTTCCTCGACGGCGACGGAGACGAAGGAGCGCGCATAGTCGATCTGGATCAGCCTTGCGATGAAGGCGTGCGAGAATTCCTTCACCGGCGCAAAAAAGCGCAGCCGGATGTCTTCCGGCGTCACATGGCTGAAGAAGACCTTATACATTTCCTCGTCTTCGGGACGAACCGGCCGCAATTGCACGGCCGTGCCGTTCTTGAGCACGGTGCGACGCTCCTGCGCCTTGGGGTAGGGCGCGATGGCGAAGCGCGGATTGCCGCCGGAAATGGCGCGGCCCTGAGAAAGGCGCGACGGCGACGCGGGCGTCCACCACGACCACGCCGTTGGCGTCGGCCAGCACCGGATTGAGCTCGAGTTCGCGCAATTTCGGGGATGTCGGCGGAAAGCTGCGATATCTTGACCAGAAGCAGCGCGATGGCGTCGATGTCGGCGGCCGGAACGTCGCGATAGTCGCGCAAGGCGCGGACGACCTGCGTCTGTTCGATCAGGCTGCGCGCCAAGGACAAATCGAGCGGCGGCAGGGCCAAGCGCCTTGTCGTTGATGACCTCCACCGCCTTGCCGCCGCGTCCGAAAACGATCACCGGGACCGAAAGGTCGGATCTTCGGTGACGCCCAGCACCAGTTCGCGCGCATCGGGACGGCGCACCATGGGATGGATGGTGACGCCGTCGACTCGCGCCTCGGGCGCCTCGATCGCCACGCGATCCAGCATCTTGCGCGTGGCGTCAACCACTTGTTCGACCGAGCGCAGATCGAGCGCCACGCCGCCGAGATCGGACTTGTGAACGATATCGCGCGACATGATTTTCACGACGCAACCGCCATAGCGGCCAAGCACCAGGCGGGCGACTTCCGCCGCCTCTTCCGGCGTCCGCGCCAGCCGAGCCGGAGCAATGGGAATATCGTAGGCCTCTAACAGGGTGCTGATTTCAACCGGCGCAAGCCAGGTATGCCCGCGCGAGATCGCCTGCTGGACAATGGCGCGGGCTTTGGTGGTGTTTGGCGCGAAATCGACAGGCAATGAGGGTGGCGCCGACCATCAGCGCTTCGCGCGCCTGCCGCCATTTGACCATGTGCATGAAGCCCGCGACGGCGCTCGCGTTGGTAGCGCGGAATGGTGCGCCTCTCGAAGAGTTTGGTTGGTCGCCTCGTCCGCCCCATACCAGACGGCGAATACCGGCTTGGCGATGATCGGGCGCGCTACGATGACTCTTGACCGCCTCGACCGTCGCGACGGGCGACCTCCTCGCCGTTGACCAGAATATTGGCGAATGCATCGCCATGACGGCGTCATTGGACTGGTCCTGCAGGACAAGCGACAGCGCCTGGCCGAAATCGTCGGGGCTGGCGTCGCCGGCCAACTCCACCGGCGGCGCGCCGCTCCAGTTTCTGGCGTCAAGGCGCGCGAGGCGTCGAGCGTCGCCGGCGCAATATCCGCCAGCTTGCCGCCGAGATCGAGCAAGGTGATCGATCGCGAGGTAACCGACGCCGCGTCCGTTGGTGACGATGGCCAGCCGGTCGCCAGGGAATGGCTTCATGCGTCCCAAAGCCTCGGCCGCGTCGAAAGAGCGAATCGATGTCCGCCACGCGCAAAATGACCCGCGCGACGGAAGGCGGCGGCGTAAACCGCGTCGGTCGTGGCGAGATTGCCCGCATGGGTGCCGGCGCGGCGCGAGGCTTCGTGCCGCCGGAGCGAACGACGATCACCGGCTTGACGCGCGAAGCCGCGCGCGCGGCGGACATGAAGCCCTTGGCGTCTTCCAGATGCTCGACATAGAGCAAAATGGCGCGCGTCATAGGATCGAGCGCATAGAAATCCAGCAGGTCCGCGAAATTGACATCGGCCATGATGGCCGAGCGAGGCCATGCCGGAAAACCCGACTTGATGCGTGTGTGCCCCAGGCGATGATCGCGCCGAGCACCGCCGCCGATTGTGAAATCACCGCAAGGTCGCCGGGCAGCACGGGCTGCGCGGCAAGGCTGGCGTTAAGTTTGCGCGCGGCGCGATCAGGCCGTGGCAATTCGGTCCGAAAACGCGGATATCGCGCTCGCGCGTGATCTCGCGCATCTGCTCGAACAGCGAATTCGGCGCCGGGATCGGGATCGTCGGTCATGACAATGGCCGCGGGAACCCCGATATCGGCGGCCTCGTTGACGATGCCGGCGATATTTATCTTTCGGGGCGACGACGACGACAGATCTGGCGGCGACGGCAAATCGCTCAGCTCCGCGTAGGCATTTCCTGCCGGCGATTTCCTGATAGCGCGGATGGACCACATATAATTGGCCGCCAAATTCGCCTGCGACGATATTGTTGAGGACCGCCAGCTCCCGTCGATCCAGGGCGGTCGCTTGCCCCCACCAGAGCGAGGGATTTTGGCTGCAAGGCGCGGTCGAGATGACGCGTGCTCATCGAATTTCTCCGGCAAAGCTGATTTCGCGCGCGACCATAAGCTCAAAGCAATGGCGTTTCATCATGGAATCTTGACGGATGGCGCGAGGGCGGGGCAAAACTGAACTGCGCAACGACGCAAGGCAGGCACGACGTTTCCTGCCTCGATGAAGCAGGGGGGAACGCAACATGATTCTCGCAAACATATCGAAGAGCTTTGCGATGGATCAGTTTCCACGCGGATTGCGCCTCGGATTTTTTATCCTGACGCTTGCGACGACCGGCGGCAAGGCTCTCGCGCAGGATGCCTCAGGCGTCTGGATGAGGGACGACGGCGCCGCGCGAGTGGAGTTTTCGCCCTGCGGCGGCGCGCTTTGCGGCGTCGTGGTCTGGCTGAAAGGTCCGGCCCCAAGGCGCATGTCGGCCAGCAGGTGTTTTTCGACATGGTCCGGGCCGATCAAAACAGCTGGACAGGGCGGGCCTTCAATCCCGAAGACGGTCGAACCTATAGCGGCAAGATGGTCTTGAACGGCAGGAGACTGAAGACCAGCGGCTGCGTGCTCGGCGGCTTGATCTGCAAGACCGTCGCCTGGCAACGTTTCAACTGAAGTTTTTGTCGCTATTAACGGACCGAATGCGGCGTCAGATCGCCGAAAGGCCTCGGCGCAAATCGTCCAGCAGATCCTCGACATCCTCCAGTCCGACCGAGAGGCGCAACATGCCGGGACCGATCCCCGCCTCGAGGCGCGCGGCTTCGCTCAGGCGCTGATGGGTGGTCGTGGACGGGTGAGTGACAAGGCTCTTGGCGTCGCCGAGATTGTTGGAGATCTTGATGATCTCGAACGCATTGGCCATGGCGAAGGCTTCGCGCTTGCCGCCGACGACATCGAAGGCGACCATGGTCGAGCCGCCCTTCATCTGCCGGCGCGCCAGCTCATGTTGCGGATGGTCCTTGCGACCGGGATAATAGACCCGGGCGATCTTTTTTTCCTCGGCCAGGAAATCTGCGATCCTTTCGGCGCTGGCCTGCTGCTGGCCGACGCGCAGCGGCAAAGTTTCCAGTCCTTTCAACAGCACCCAGGCATTGAAGGGGGACATCGAAGGTCCGGTCTGGCGGAGGTAATTGTGAATGTGGGTTTCGATGAAGCTCTTCGAACCGAGAATGACGCCGCCAAGGCAGCGGCCCTGTCCGTCGATATGTTTGGTCGCCGAATAAACCACGCAATCTGCGCCCAACTCCAGCGGGCTCTGCATCAGCGGCGTCGCGAACACGTTGTCGACCACCAGCGTCGCTCCGCCCGAATGGAGTATCTCCGCGATCGCGGCGATATCCAGCACGCCCAGGCCGGGATTGGTCGGGCTTTCGAGAAAGGCCGTCTTGGTGTTGGGCCTCAGAGCCGCCTTCCATTGCGCAAGGTCGAAGCCGTCGACCAGCGTCGATTCGACGCCGAAGCGCGGCAACAGGTCCTCGACAATATAAAGGCAGGAGCCGAACAGGGCGCGCGAGGCGACGACATGATCGCCCGACCTGACCTGGCCCATGAGCGCGGAGGTTACCGCGGCCATGCCGGTTGCGGTCGCCCGCGCCGCTTCGGCGCCTTCCAGCAAGGCCATGCGCTGTTCGAACATGGCGACGGTCGGATTGCCGAAGCGGCTGTACTGAAAACCTTCGTCCTCGCCGGTAAATCGCCCTTCCGCGACTTCGGCGCTGTTGTAGACAAAGCCTTGGGTGAGAAACAGCGCTTCCGAGGTTTCGCCATAGCCGGAACGCATCACGCCGCCATGCACCATCCGCGTGCGCGGGCGCAGGGTCTTGGCGTCGATGGCGGGGCGGTCATATGCGGACATAGGCGATCCTCGGGCGCCGAAGATCCTTTGCTCCCCGAAGGAGCAAAAGCGCCCGGCCGCTCAAAATTCTGGGCAAGCCCGGCCTGTTTAGCGCGTTGATTTCATGTGGCGGCAAGCCGGCCGGCTCAAATGACCACGATTTCTTCTAGCGCCGCTCTGCCGCGCGGTCAACGCGCCTCTCCTTTCGCTGCTTGCGCTGGCGCAATTTGCGTCGATTTCCGGCAGCTTTTCTTGCAAGTGGACCGGAGAATGCTTCAAATTGGAAATCACCGAAGGTAACATGAGCGCCCCGTTCGAGCCGATTCCGCCTCGGACCCCCGCGTTCAACTGAATGGAATCAGAACATGGCCTTCCGCATATGGCCGTCACAGAGGATCCGGCAAGGCGTAGCCGACGGGGTGATTTCCGCATCCAGGCCGATCGAGGCTTCACAAATCCAGCCGGCAAGCCTGGATTTACGCTTGGGCGATTGCGCGTACCGTGTACCCGCGAGTTTTTTGCCCGGCTGCGACAGGACGGTCAGCGAACGCCTGCAGAAACTCGCTACCCACAAGGTCGACCTTTCCAGGCCGCAGGTGCTCGAACGCAATTGCGTCCACATCATCCCGCTGCTCGAACGCGTGAAACTCGCCCCTGGAATTAGCGCCCGCGCCAATCCGAAAAGCTCATCGGGCCGGCTCGATATTTTCGTTCGCCTGATCACGGATGGCGGCGCGGCTTTCGATGACATTCGGGACGGATACGAAGGTCCTCTGTTCGCTGAAGTCGTGCCAAGATCGTTTCCCGTCATCTGCGGCGTTGGCGCGACCCTGAGCCAGATCCGTTTTCGTGAACGCGTGGACGCGGACGCCCCTCCGCAAAGGACCATGGCCGTCTCGATCAATCTGGAGCCTGCGGGGCCGGACAATATCGTGGCGTTTCGGGCGCGGCGAACCTCGGGCCTGATCGATCTCAGCCGGGTCGGCGCCTATCGTCGTTCGGAGTTCTGGGAGCCGATCACACTTGAAGCGGGCCAGCGGGAAATGGTCCTCGATCCCGACGAATTTTACATCATGGCCTCACTGGAAGACATCACCGTGAATGCCGGGGAAGCGTCGGAAATGATTGCTTATGATACATCGGTGGGTGAAGTGCGTGTCCATTACGCCGGTTTTCTCGATCCCGGATTCGGCCTGCCCAGCTTGAGCAAATCGGGGAGCAAGGTCGTGCTTGAAGTGAGATGCCATGATGTTCCCTTCATCCTCGAGCACGGACAGCGAGTGGGGACGCTGCTTTTCGAACAAATGACTGAGCGGCCAGATATACTTTATGGGGAATTGATTCAATCGAACTATCAGGGACAGGGACTTAAGCTGTCCAAGCATTTCATTTAGTCCGCGCCGAAAGTGAAAATAATTTTGCGGTGTCGCGCTGACCTGCGAGCGACGCTCTCCCGCGCCAACGCCTCGGCGTATGAAAAACGCGTAACGCATTCCGTGCGTCAAGTACAGTTGCCAAGCGTGTGCCAATTTATATTGGTGACGTATCGTAACAAGTAAACGATTTCACCAAAATTATCGTTCGATAACGCCCTATTAACTCGATTAATATTACAAAAAATCAGCTGGTTACAAAAAAATGGCGACGATTTGGCGATGGCGATGGAATTTAGGCAGCCTCTCATCAGCCGCCCGAAGGCTCATTGCTGGCTGGACGATTTTTCCATTATCGTTTGGAGTTCATGTTCATGACGGCAAAGATCGCGACGTCCCGCGCTGCCCAGCCTTCCACGTCGTGGCGCGATTGGTCCATTTTGACGGGCGTCAAAATCATCGTCGCAGCCTCCTTTACGATGCTTTTTTTCGCGCTGGGATACGGGACTTATGTCACCCGCGAGGAGATGCTCGCCCAGAAGCGCGCCGAGATCGAGAGCGTCGTCCAGACAGCCGGAACGATTGTGCGCGGCTACGTCGATCGCGCCGCTTCGGGCCAGATCACGGCCGAAGAGGCCAAGGCTGGGGCTTTGCGGGCGATCGCCGACATCAAGTTTGACCGCTCCAATTACGCCTTCGTGTTCACCTATGACTCCGAGATGATCTATCACCCCAACAAGAAGTTGCAGGGCCGGAGCCTTCTGAACGACGCCGATCCGGCCATCAGCGCTTTTGCGAGGGAAATCAGCCGCGCCGCGAAGGAGGGAGGCGGTTTCGCCTTCTACAATTTCGCCAAGCCGGGCGAGAGCGCCCCGACGCGCAAGTTCTCCTATATTTATGACGTCCCGGAATGGGGCTGGGCGATCGGGGCGGGGCTTTGGGTCGACGACGTCGATAAAACCCTGCTCGGCGTTGGCGAACACCTTGCCGTCGGCCTGGTTCCGATGGCGGTCGTCCTGTTGGCTCTGGTGCTGGTGATGACGCGCAACATCAACGGGCTTTTGAACAGCCTCGCGGCGCGGATGATGGCGATCGCCGGGGGTGATCTCGCTGTCGATATCGAGGGCGGCGAGCGTTCGGATGAGATCGGCGCGATGGCCCGCGCGCTTGAGATTTTCAAGACGACGGCGATCGAGAAGCAGCGGATGACGCGCGCGCGGGAGGCTGAGCAACGGGAGCGCGAGGCGTCCGACCGCGCGGCTGCGGAGACGCACGAAGCCGAGACCCAGGTGCAGGCGGAGGCGCGGCGGATGGCCGAGCAGCGCGCGATCGAGAACGAGCGCGACATCGTCATGTCCTCGATCGGCGCCGGCCTCGCCCGCCTTGCCGCCCATGACCTGACCTTCCGCCTGACCGCCCGCCTGCCCGAGGCCTACGCCAAGCTGCAGGCGGATTTCAACCTCGCCGCGAGCGAGCTCGAACAGGCGATGGCCAGGGTGGTCGAGGGCGCTCACGCCATCGGCGCGATGAGCGGCGAGATCGCCGGCGGGGCGGACGACCTCGCCCAGCGCACGGAACACCAGGCGGCGACGATCGAGGAGACCGCCGCGGCGATGGAGGAGCTGACCGCCACCGTGCGCAACAGCGCCGAAGGCGCCAGCCGCGCCGCCGAAATCGTGCGCCGCACCATGGGCGACGCCGAGCAGAGCGGCGTGGTGATGGGCGAGGCGGTGGCGGCGATGGGCGGCATCGCCAGATCGTCGCACGACATCGGCAAGGTGGTCGATCTGATCGAGGAAATCGCCTTCCAGACCAATCTGCTGGCGCTCAACGCCAGCGTCGAGGCGGCGCGCGCCGGCGAGGCCGGCCGCGGCTTCGCCGTGGTCGCGGCGGAAGTGCGGGCGCTTTCGGGACGCTCGGCGGAAGCGGCTAAGGAGATCAATGGCCTGATTTCCTCGTCTTCGGCGCAGGTCGAGCAGGGCGTGGCGCTGGTCGGGCGCACGGGCGGCGCGCTGGAGCGGATGATCGGCCAGGTGCAGGAGATCAACACGCTGATCGCCGACATGGCCACGGCGTCGCGCGAACAGGCGATCACGCTGACGGAGGTCGGCAAGGCGGTCGCGAGCCTGGACCAGACCACGCAGAAGAACGCAGGCTTGGTCGAAGAGACCTCGGTCGCCACGCAGACCCTCAGCGCCAAGGGCGACGAACTTCTCGCCCTCGTCGGCGCCTTCACCATAGGCAGTGGCCGCCGCCCCGGCGCCGGGCGAAGCCATCGCGCAGCCTGAGTGCGCGCCAGCGACGACAAAAGCCCCGCTTGGCGGACCGCTTGATTCGCTGATTACTACAGATCGCAAAAGCTGTCGAAATGGGTTTCGGCCTGGGAATGTTGATGTGGCGCGACGATTTCGCCGCTGCCCAGCCATACGGCGAGTTCGTGAAGCCCGATCGACGCGGCCGCCTTTTCGGCGTCGACAGCCCACGCGCTGGTCGCCTGACGCGCGATAATGTCCAAAAATTCGGTCAAGGCTGAAATTTCCTGCACGCTCCGATCGAGTTCCTGGACATCGCTGATGATCGACGCGACGGGCACATTGGGATTTCCGGCCATCTCGCCGATGGCGGCTTCGACCCGGAGCAGCCGCGCCCCAACGCATACCAGGGATTCCGTCACGCGCCCGAGCGCTGCTGCGATCGGAATCGCGGGCCTGGCCGTCGTCTTTGGTTTCCGCGCCATGGGACCAGCCTCGCTTTCGGTGACTTCAGAACAGCTCGAACGCGCCCGCGACGCGCCCGGCGGAGGCTTTTTCGACTTCCCCTTTGACGAACCTGAGGTCGGTCGTCACATACATTTGCCGCGCACGGCCCGAGAAGGGCCAAAACTGCAGGCGTCGCGCCCGATCGCCTCCGACATCCTTGCCGACCAGCCTGATCCCGTCGCGCTGCAGGAAATTTTCCGCGAATTCCGCGTTTTGCCTACCGATATCGGAAAGGCCGCGCACCATTCGGGCGCCGCCGAACAGCTTCGCCTGCAAGCGGTCCCGACGAGCGCCCAGCCGCATCAAGTCGTTGACGAGCAGCTCCATCAAGTGGACGCCGTATTGATCTCTTTCGAGCGAGCGGCTTCCCGCGATCTCGCCCGGAAGGAGGAAATGGTTCATTCCACCCACTTCCGCGTGGGGATCATGGAGGCATGCCGCCACGCAGGAGCCGAGAATCGTCGCATAGACCTTTCCGGGCGCGCCGCTGACCGCGTGTTCGCCCTGAATGATGTGCGTCGCCGGCTCATGCGCGGAGCTAAAGCTCATTGAAGCCGTCCGACCACCGATTCAATGGCGCGCTTCATCGATTCGACCGTGAAAGGCTTCGCGACGTAGTTGTTGAGCTGGAAAGCGCGGCCGCGCTCGATCAAGGTCTTGTCGGCGCTGCCGGTGACGAGAATGAAGCCGATCCTGCTGGTCGGCTTGTTTTCTCTCAGACGCTTCAGCAGGGCAAGGCCGTCGAGGCCGGGCATATGCATGTCCGATATGACCAGATGCGCGGGGCGGATGATCAGTTCCTTCAATGCCTGCGCGCCGTCCTTGGCGATCGCGACATTCTTGATGCCCATCTGTTCGAGCGCGTCGATAATGAGAGCGCGACTGACAGCCGTATCGTCGACCACCATGATTTCAAGTTTTTCGGCCAGTGAAGCCATGTTATCGGCCTTCCTTTGTTGTCAGCGCAAGAATTCGCTTGCCAATGTCGTGTACCGACGCCTCTTCTTCCACGGCCCCACATTGGAATGCCGCTTTGGGCATCCCATAAACCACGCAAGTCGCTTCATTCTGTCCAATCGTCCTTGCGCCAGCCTGTCTCATCGCCAGCAGCCCCGACGCGCCGTCCCGGCCCATGCCGGTGAGAATGATGCCGACCGCCTCGGCGCCGAACGATCTTGCGACCGAATCAAACAGCACATCGACGGAGGGGCGGTGGCCATTGACCGGATCGCCGCTGCGCAGCCGGCATTTAGGACGCCCTGAAAAGGCGGCCTCGAGATGGGCGACGCCGCCGGGAGCGACATAGACGTTTCCCTGGACGAGGATGGCCCCGTCAACGGCCTCCTGCACGCGTGCTTCGGTGAGTCCGTCGAGGCGATGCGCGAATGATCGTGTGAAGGCCGCTGGCATGTGGACCGTGACCAGCGTCGGCGGACAGTTGGCCGGATATTGGGCGATGATGGCGATCAGGGATTCGACGCAACCCGTGGAGGCGCCGATCGCGACGATCTTGCCGTCCCAATGATAGGCAGGCGCCGCTCTTTCGCGGCGCAATGCCGTGAACGAGGTCCGGTTTGCAACACGCGCTCCCGCCGCCGCCATGATGGTGGCTGGCAGGGCGTCAAATGCGTTTGGATGGTCGATGGAGGGCTTGCCCACGCAACAGACTGCGCCAAGCTCCATTGCCTTGATCGCGGCCGAAGCGCCCCTTGCGGTCAAGGTCGACACCATGACGACCGGAAGCGGCCGCAAACGCATGACCTTTTCGAGAAAGGCGAGCCCATCCATCTTGGGCATCTCGACATCCAGCGTCATCACGTCGGGGTTGAGCGCCTTGACCGCTTCGCGGGCCTCCAGCGGATCGGCCGCCAAGCCGACCACTTCGATGGCCGGATCGCGCGACAATGTGGACGCGATGACCGCGCGCATCGTGGCTGAATCGTCGACGACGAGGACGCGAACGGGTTTCATGCGGCGCTCATGGCGTTTCGGAGATAAGCGGTCACGCCGGCGCCGTCGAAACAGGCGCTTGCCGGTCCGTTGACGCGTTCCGAATGGCCGACATAAAGCCGCCCTCCCGGGACCAGTTTCTTCGCGAATTTGGCCCACAGCACGTTCTGGGTCTTTTCGTCGAAATAAATCACCACGTTGCGACAAAAAATCACATGGAATTGGCCACGCATCGGCCATTCCGAATTCAGGTTGAGCTGGCGAAACGCGACGAGGGCGCGCAAGTCTTCCGCTGCGCGGCATTGCCGCGCGCCATCCGAAGTGAAGGGTTCGAAACAGCGAGTCTTCAGGCTCGTCGGGACGTCCGACATCGCGGCGTCGGGATAGACGCCGTTTCGGCCGAAGGCGATGACCCGCGGGTCGATGTCGGTCGCCAATATCCTTATGTCCAAATTCGCGGCGCGAGGTTCGACGGCAAGAATCGTCATTGCGATCGAATAAGGCTCCTCGCCGGTCGAGCAGCCGGCCGACCAGATCCTGACTTTTTCTCCCTGGCGCGCGCGCGTCATCAGCGCCGGCAGAACCTGCTTCTCCAGTTGATCGAAATGGTGCATTTCGCGGAAGAATTTGGTGACGTTGGTCGTCAGGGCGGACAGCATTTCCTGCCGTTCCTCGCCGAACTCGTCTGCGCGGAGCAATTCGCAATAGTCTTTGAAACTCTCCAGATTGAGCGCGCGCAATCGCTTCACCAGCCGTGAATAGACGAGAGTGGATTTCGATTCGGCCAGATGGATTCGCGCGTCGTCGTAAATCATCGACGCGATCTCTCGGAAGTCACGGTCGGTGAAGGCGTAGTCCCGCCCCACCGAAGCGTCGCGGCCGCGATCGAACGATGATCTTGCCTGGGTCGGCGTCACGCGGCTTCCCCCATTTGCGCCGGCATGACGCTGTCGAGTCTGACGAGGCCGATCATTCTCGCGTCAAGCGCCAGCATGCCCTGGACGAACGCCTTCACGGCGTCGGAGGCGACGTCGGGCGTCGGCTGGATCCGGTCGTTTGACTGGGTGAGAATGTCGGAAACCGCATCGACCAGCAGGCCGACGAGCCTTCCCCCCACCTGTACGACGATAATGACCTGGCGCGCGGTCACGTTGATCGGCGGAAAACCCAGCCGCTCCGCGAGATCGATGATCGGCAGGACGGCGCCGCGCAGGTTGATGACGCCCCGCACAAAACTTGGCGCGTGAGGCAGGGCGGTCGCGGGTGTCCAGCCCCTTATTTCGCGGACCGACATGATGTCGATCGCGAATTCCTGGGCGCCCAGCCGGAAGACGATATATTCACTTTCTTCGCCCTTGAGTTCGGATATTGACGCGGACATGGGCTTAACTCGCTACGGCCAGAACGGATTGCGGGGAAAGGGCGCCTCGGTCGGTGGCGCCCTCTACGAATGTGTCGATGTCGAGAATCAGCGCGACGCGGCCGTCGCCGAGAATTGTGGCCGCCGCGACGCCCGGCACCTGACGGTAATTGGTCGCCAGGCTCTTGATGACGACCTGCCGCTGGTCGAGGATGGCGTCGACGATCAGCGCGCAACGCGTGCTCACCTCGGTTTCCACGACAAGGACGACTTTTTCGAGCGGGTCGACGGCGCAGGCGCGATATCCGAGTTCGCGTCCAACGTCGATCAACGGCACAAAACCTTCGCGATCCGCCATGACCCGCGCATCGAAACCCAGGCTGTGCACGTCGCTTTGTTTCGGTCGCCGGGTCTCGACGATGGTCGTGAGCGGGACGACCAGGGTTTGATCGGCCACTCTTACCACCATGCCGTCCAGGACAGCCAGCGTCAGCGGAAGGCTCAGGGAAAATGTCGTGCCCAGGCCCGGGCGCGACGAGATCGAAATACGGCCTCCCAGCGCCTGGATCGAACTTTTGACGACATCCATGCCGACGCCGCGGCCCGATATGTCGGAAATCTCCGCGGCCGTCGAAAAACCGGGCAGGAAGAGAAGATTGTCGATTTCGGCGTTCGACAGTTGCGCGTCGGGCGCGATCAATTGCTTTTCAATGGCTTTCGCCTTGACGCGCGCGCGATCGATCCCTTTGCCGTCGTCGCTGACATCGATCAAAATCCGTCCCGACCGGTGTCCGGCGGACAAGCGCACCTCTCCGTGGTCCGTTTTGCCTGCCGCGAGCCGATCTTCCGGCGATTCGAGACCATGGTCGATGGCGTTGCGGATCATATGGGTCAGGGGATCGGCCAGTTTCTCGAAAACGGTGCGGTCGACCTCGGTCGCTTCGCCCTCGGTCCGCAATCGAACCTTCTTTCCGGTCGCATCCGCCAGTTCACGGACAATTCTCGTCATTCGCTGAAACAGCGGTTTGACCGGCTGCGCGCGAATGGCCATGATTCCTTCCTGGATTTCGCGCGTCAGCTGTTCAAGAGCTCCGAGTCCGGCCGTCACGCTCGAAGATCGCGATAATCCCGCCTCGGCGACACGCTGTGACAGCATGGCCTGGTTTATCACCAGCTCACCGATCAAATTGGCCAGCCGGTCCACGCGTTCGAGGTCGACCCGAATCGTCTGGGCGGCTGTTTCGACCTTGGCTCCTTCCGGCTTCGGATTCGCGGCCTCGGGCGGCGGGGCGGTCGCGGTTTCGCCGTCCTTTCCCAGAGTGCGCTCGGCGTTTGCAACATGGGGCGTGACGACATCGGCGACGCGAACAGGGCCGGCCTCCTCAAGGAGCGCAGGCTCGGCGTCATGGGCCGGCGCGGCTTCGCGCGCTTCAGCCGCACTTATGGGAACCGGGGCAATCCTGAGTTCGCAATCGTCGACGACGAACTCGAAAACCTCTTCTACCGAGGCTAGGTCCTGCGTCGTGACGAGCTCGATATTCCAGGCGAAATAGGCGCCTTGCGGATCGATTTCATCCAGGGGCGGCAATTCCGAGGCGTCACATCGGGTCGTGATATCGCCAAGGCGGCCGAGCTCCCGCAGCAGCCGGGCCGTCTCGTTGCCCCTGCTGTAGAGCTCCTCGGTCGGTTTGAAAAAGATCGCG
This sequence comes from uncultured Alphaproteobacteria bacterium, assembly GCA_963710275.1. Lineage (GTDB taxonomy): Bacteria > Pseudomonadota > Alphaproteobacteria > Rhizobiales > Beijerinckiaceae > Rhodoblastus. The sequence goes on from CAVPZS010000005.1 coordinate 567,454, forward strand.
AATGTTTTCGTCGGCGACGGTTCCGGACTGCCATCGTCGTCGAAATCGTCGAAAGAAATCGTCAAGGGCTGGAAACCAAAAGGATCCGTTTCCTCGTCCGAGGGGTCCTGAGCCGCAGAAGGCCGCTGCGCGTCGGGAACGGATTCGTCGTTGCAGAGACCCTGCAGTTCCTCGATCAGGACCTGGGTTCGCGCCTCGTCGACCTCCCCGTCCGTGCGCGCCGCCCGGACAAGGTCCGCCAACAGGTCGGAAGACCGCAACATTGTCTTCAGCACCGGGCCCGAGGGTGCGAGCCTGTCGCTTCGGATCAGATCGAGTGTTGTCTCGAACGCATGCGCAAACCGCACGAGCCGTTCGAGCTTGAATGCGCCGGCGCCGCCCTTGATGGAATGAACGGCCCGGAACACCGCATTGACGGTGTCCGCTCCGGCGTCGCCCTCCTCCATAGCGAGAAGGCCGCTCTCGAGTTCGTCGAGTTGCTCACCGCATTCCTGGAAGAATGTCTCCCTGATCGTCGCCATCGTGTCCATGCAAGTCCTCCGGCGATCAGGCGGCCACGCGGCGAACGACTTCGACGAGTTTTTCGGCGTCGAAAGGTTTGATGATCCAGCCCGTGGCGCCGGCGCTGCGCGCCAAGCTTTTCTTCTCGGGCGAGCTTTCAGTCGTCAGCACCAGGATCGGCACGCCGAGGAATCGCTGGTCGCTGCGGACATTCTTGATAAAGCCGAATCCGTCGAGGTTCGGCATGTTGATGTCGGTGATGATGACCTTGGGCGTTTCTTCGCGCAGGACTTCCATTGCGTCCAGGCCGTCAACCGCCTGCACGACCCGATATCCGGCTTCGGTCAGGGCCAGTTTCAACATCTCGCGCATGGTCCGCGAAATCATCGACCGTCAAAATTGTCATCGTCATTGCGACAGTTCTCCACCAACCAGAATCGCCGGATCGACCCCGAAAATACGCAGCTGGTCGATCAGCTCAGGCGACAAATCGACCATCGTGAGCGCAACCAGGTCCGCTTTCCATGTTTGCGCCGCTGAAAGCAGGACTTGCAGGCATTGCGCGCCCAGTTGCCGCACCGCGCCGGCATCGATCACCGCTGGCGCAGACCTGTGCTCGAGCAATGTCTCCGCAAGCGTGGCCGCAGCCGCGAAATCGAGAGTTTCCGGCAGGCGCAAGGTCGTCGTCGGCGCATCCTGCGCCGGAGTCGATTTCAGCCCGTGAGTTTTTTTGCTGGTCATGGCGCGCTCAGAATTCCTGCCAGTCTTGGTCATCGCTTTCGGCGGCCGCCGCCAGCCTTCCGACAAGAGAAGGCTTGACGGCTCTGGCCTGTGCGCGTTTTGGACGTGGAGCTTGTTGCCCCGGCGGCGCGATCAAGGCAGGCGACCGGTTGCGGAAGGCATGCGGCGCGGCCTTCTCGAGTTCGCGGCGGAGCAGTTTTTCCGGCGCGTGCGCGATCTTGAATTCGGAGATCAGCAGTGACAGCCGTTCGGTTTCCTGGGCGAGATTCTGGCTCGCCGCGGTCGCCTGCTCGGACATGGCCGCGTTTTGCTGCGTGGCATGATCCATCTGATTGACGGCCGTGTTGACCTGCTGGAGGCTGGTCGCCTGCTCGTCGGCGCTGGACGAAATGTCGGCGACTACCTGGCTGATCTCGGAGACCTTGCCCTCGATCTGCGCAAGCGCTTTTCCCGTCTCGGCGACCAGGGCGACGCCTTCGCCAACCTGGGTCGTCGAAGTTGAAATAAGGCCCTTGATCTCTTTCGCCGCTTCCGCGGAACGTTGGGCGAGGGCGCGCACTTCGGAAGCGACCACCGCGAAACCGCGGCCGGCGTCGCCGGCGCGGGCTGCTTCCACGCCGGCGTTGAGCGCGAGCAAATTCGTCTGGAACGCGATTTCGTCGATCACTCCGATAATCTGGCTGATCTGGTGCGAGGACTTTTCGATCTTGCCCATCGCATCGACCGCCTTGCGGACGATCGCGCCGCCGCGCTCGGCGTCGGTGCGCGCCGTGGCGACGGATTCGCGCGCAAGCTTCGCGCCCTCCGCCGTCTTTTTCACGGTGACGGTAATCTGGTCCAGCGCCGCGGCTGTCTGTTCGAGGCTCGCCGCTTGCTGTTCGGTGCGGCGGGACAGGTCGTTCGACGCGATCGCTATTTCTTCGGCGCCCGAATGGACGGAGACGGTCAATTCGCGGACGCCGCTGAAAGCTTCCGCCAATTGTTGGATTGCCGAATTGAAGTCCGATTGCAGCTGGGCATAGTCCTCCGGCAACTGCTCTGTCACCTGGTAGGTCAGATCTTTCTCGGCGAGTTTCTCGAGGCCGGCGCCGATGGTGCTGGCGACCACATGACGTTCCGCCGCCAAAGCTTCGGCCTGGCCCTTGAGGCGCGCTTCTTCGGCGGAGGCCAGCATTGCGCGCTCCCGCGTGGCGGCCTCGGCTTCCTGCCGGAGACGCGCCTCTTCCGCGGCCTCGATATAAACGGATATGGACAAGTCCATATCCAGATAGATGGCTTTGAGCAAAGCCGAGATCGTCCCGGCCAGTCCTTCGGCATCGATTTTCGAGCCAAGCCCGAACATGCCTTTGGGCCAATATTCCTTGATGATGGCGCCGATCAGCGATTCGGTGAGCAAGGAATAGCCGCCGATGTACCAGCGCGGCTCCAGTCCAATCCTCGCATGGGTCTGGCCGATCCGCCGCACGTTGGCGTAGTAGCGCTCATCGAAATTCCCAGAGCTGATCGCCGCCCAATGGCCCAGCTGCGCTTTTTTTGCTCCGGTGATGTGGCCGTCATCGGAAAAGAATTTTCGCGTCTCGGGGGTCGCGCGGACCTGCTCGTAAAACTTGTCGAGCGCCAGGGGCAGTTCCCGATCGACGATCGACTTGGCTTTCGCGAGCCGCGCACATGCGGCTGCGTCGAGCCGCATGAAGTCCAGCCGTTCCTTCAAGGCCGCATCAGTTGACGTTTTTTGCTGGGTCATGGTCGGACGTCCCGGAAGTTCAGCGCGTGGCGGGCAAGAGAAGAAGATGCGCCCGGTACAAGGGCGCAGATCGGGTCATTGATAAATGGAGGGAACATGCCGGCCTGGAGCGCGACGGGACCGAACGGCGTCATGCCTCAAAATCTTGCCTCACAGGCATAAAATGTCGGTCAGCTATACTCTTGCACACGAAAGATTGATTGGTGATTAATGTCGAATACTTTTTACCATGTTTTAGCATCACAGATTTCGCCGCGTTCATCTTTCCGTTACGTTACCCCAAGGGTACGCCGATCCTGACCGCGCCCCAATGACGCCCCTGGATCATGATCGGAGCCGAAAGGTCTTTCATCATTTCAACTTCGGCGGATCCAATATGCCGGGGATAGGTCTGGACGAGAACGCCGTGCAGGTTGCGCGCCGCGGCAAGCCCGGCGCGATCGTCGAAAATGCGGCGGTTTCGCGAATGGCGGAAATTCCAATCGGGATCGCCGCCCTGAGGCTCGGAATAAATCTTGTTGTGAACGGGAACATAGCCGTTCCGGTCGACAGCGGCGCTGTAGGCAATGCGCGCATCCGCCGACATGGCCGGCTCGAGGATCGAAGGGAGCAGTCTCTCAAGAAGCGGCAGCGACAGTGTCGTGAATTGCTCGGGGTTCGACCGAGGGATCGGCTCGTAATGCGTGTCGAACAGATCGTCGAAGGAAATTTCCCCCCTCTTCACCGCGTCGCCTAGCGCGGCCTGGACAAGGTCGCGGCGCTGGGTCACGATTTCCTTCAGGCTGACGTCCTTGTCATGCTCCTCTTTGATCAAGGCCACCAGCGCCTTGCTCGTGGCCACCGGCAGGTCGACGAACGCGACCCGCATTGCGCTTTCGGTAAAGCCAACGACGGTGCAGCGCGTGGTTCCCAGCCCGGTAATTTCCAGTTCAATCGTGGAGTTCTCGTCGGGTCGCAAATCCGGCATTCTCAGGGAGCATCCGCCCTCCGAAATCTCCATCGTTTCCGTCGCTTCCTGATACTCTCCAATGTGGATGCGGACCGCCAGGCGGATGGGCATGCGCACGGCGCGCCGACCATCGACGCCAAGAAAGCCGCGCACCGTGATGACCAGCCGGTTGGTCAAATTGCTCAGCATGCTCGCGACTTTTTCGCCGAAGTCCTGAACGTTCATCGAAACCGTTTCGACTTCCTTGACCCCCGCGGAGAACATCCGCGCGGTCCGGCTCAGGTCTTCCGCCCCGCCCGAGGCGGACAGGGCGGAATCGCCGATATCGTTCAGGGAGCCGATCTGGCTGGTCGCATGCTCGGCAACTCCATGGGCCATTTCCTGCATTTCACGGATGATCTTGCCGACCTCGTTCATCGAGCCGGACGCCGAGCTTGTCGCCTCCACGATTTCCTGGATCTGTACCGAGATGTCTTTCGTCGCAACCGCCGTCTTTTGCGACAATTGCTTGACTTCGCTTGCGACGACGGCGAACCCCCGGCCGGCTTCACCGGCGCGGGCGGCCTCGATCGTGGCGTTGAGCGCCAACATGTTGGTCTGAGTGGAAATATCGGCGATCATCTTGACGGTCGCGGCCACTTGCGCGGCCGACTGCGTCAGGCGCTCCATGCGCCGCCCGGCCTCTTCCGCTATCTGGACGGCCGTTGTCGCCAATTGCGAGGTCTTGTTGGCCTGCTCGCCGACTTCGCGACTGCTTGCCTGCATGGCCTCGACGGCCGCCGAGACCGACTGGATGTTGGCGCGCGTGTCGATCGACCCAAGGCCGACCATATCGACGCCCTTTCGCAAATCTTCCATCGAGCGCGACAATTCCGCAAGGATTTCCCGCAAATCGTCGGCCCGCGCCTGGGCGGATTTGTGGGCGACATCGACTTCTTCCTCGACGGATTGCACCATCGCCTTGACGTTGCGCTTGAGCCAGTCTGTCTGGGCAAATTCGGTGTAGGTGGAAAGAGCGAGCTCCATATCCAGAAAAATCGCGCGGCCAAGCGCCGTGACATCGTCCACGTCGTGACCGCGCCGGCCGCGCAGGATGCGCGTGAATTCCTCGAAAAAAAAGAGATAGCTCTTGATGTAATAGGCAGGCTTGAGGCCGGCGCGGACCTGAGCCGCGCCGATGAGCCGAACGCGTTCAGCAGACTCGTCGGTCATTTCGCCTTGCAAAAGAACGCGCCAATGCGTGGCCTGCGCCTTTTTGAGATTTTCGATATCAGGACCGTCGAAGAGAATGTCGTTCAGCTTCGGGTCTGACTTCAGCTTTTCGTAAAAAGCATCCAATACCTGTTGGATATGCGGCCCAAGGACTTGCGCGACCCGGCGGAGCCCGCCCGTTTCCGCGCCGACGCCGCCGGCCCGGAATTCCCTGACGGCGTTAAGCAATTGTCTCGGCGGCATAGGTCTTCTTCCACTCTCAAAAGTGAGGAGAATGAGACCACTTTGGACTGGAGCGAAGCTTGCGACGGCTTATGCCAAGCTTATGGTTTATCGCCTCATGGCAAGTTACGACGCTGAGCGAGGCGCGCTCTCGTCGGAGCAATGTGTGCAAAGGCCAAATGTTGCGCCAGAAGCTCTAATACGTGATGAGTTGGAGCCGATTGCGAAGCTGTTCTGCCGCTTGGTCGCTCTCCCGATCGAGACGATCTATCCAGTTCTGGGCATATTTCTGGATTGCGCCGAGCGAGTCGGTTTCGCCCTTCCTCGCGTGGAATTGGTACCAGAGAAGACTGGCGACATCGCTCGCGTCATGGCAGCCGTGGAGTTTCGCCCTGCTCAGGTCGGCCAGCAAAAACGCCCGATATAAATCTTCAAGGCTTCTGCCCTCGGGGCCATGCGACCTCGCCTCGAGGACCAGCCGGCGAATGGCTTCCGGTCGGGTCGGCATGTCCGGCTGCCGCCTGCGCCAGTCATCAATTGCCTTCAACTCATCGGCTTGCAATCGCACGCCGACGAGGGTTCCGGATTCTCTGGGCCTCTGTTTTTGTGTTTTCATCATGATCTCGGAGTCGTCGTGATAACACGAAATCACGTTATAAAGATTGCATGATAGCATCTTCTTTGACTGAGACAAGGACCCACTGGCCAACAGCCGCGAACGCGCCGCCGCCGAAACATTTTTGTTCGCCCCGTTGAAGATCGCTCTCTGTCCGGCTAAGAATGGTGAACACGCGGGCGTAGTTCAGTGGCAGAACGACAGCTTCCCAAGCTGTATGTCGTGAGTTCAATTCTCATCGCCCGCTCCAATTTGCCAATCTTGTCGAAACAATTTTGTCGACGATTGCGACTGCTACGATCGATTGAGGAGTATGGGGAGGTCCGGCGGATGGAACGCAGGCGCGAGCCGACCGCGACCGGCACCGTAGCGGCATGTGACTGCAGCCGCCGATGGGGTCTCGAATTTCCGAAATTATGCTTTGCGGGCGCTCGAGTAGGGTTCAAAGGCCGGTAACAGAATTCCGTGGTTTCGGAGCCAACCGCTGCAACGTCATTGCGGCGCCGCCTAACGCATCGAGTCCAAAATCGATGTGATAGAATGTACTCGCTGGCATGAAACTGCTCGCAGGCTTGTCTTTCTCGTCGCGACGATCCATCCACCCTCCCTCGATGTCCGTCACGCAATAACAATCGAGCAGGCGTCGAGTTATCCGGCATATATCACCAATATATGCCCGCTCTCCGCGCCATGTCTCCTCCGAAAGCGCCTTGAGCGCCTCCGTGTGAGGCCAGCATCTGCTCGCAGTGACGCGGACAGAACCGTCTTCGCCGATCTCATCGACAATTCTGCCGCACGCGGGCGAAAGTCCGAACTTCCTGGCCATTGCGACCATTGCCCTCACGGCGGAAGGCTGGGGCTTGCCTCCCGCCTTCTCGAACTGACGCAGAAGCCACGCCCACTCGAACAAATGGCCTGGTTCGACGCTTCCTCGTCCCGGAGCCGGATGGGCCACCCATTCATTGTCGAAATATTCCCGCAATGCGCCGCTTGCCGGGTCGTAGAAGCGTGTCAGAGCAAGTTCCTGAAGTACTCGGCACCGGTCCAGGATATCCTGACGCGCAGTCGTTTCATAAAGGGCGATAAAGGCCTCGAAGAGGTGCATATGCGGGTTCTGCCGACGCAAGGCGTCGGGCCTCGGCAGGCTATCCCAGAAACCGCCGTGGACCGGATCGGCGAAAGAGCTATCCAAAAAATCAAGCGTTTTGTCGATTGCGGCGCCAAAAACGGCGTCGTCATCCAAGCGCAGCGCCCAGGCCAGAGCAAACAACGCAAAAGCGTGCGCATAGAGGTCGCGTCGGGCGTTAACAGCGCGCCCGTCCCTACCAACGGAAAACAGCCAGCCAGGCGCGCCGTCTCCCTCAAGGTAGGCGGTGATCATCGACCTTGCGGCGCGCAACGCAAGTTCCGCACCCTCCGGAAAGCGCCCGGATAACGAAGCGGCGGCATAAACCGCGATCTGACGAGCTTGCACCATCAGGCGCCGCGGCGCCGACGACGCCGACGACCCGTCAAAATCGAGACGCTCCTCGAACATGCCTGTGCGCGTATCAAAACCGGCCGACGACCACAGCGGCAACGCGCTTTCTGTGAGCCAGCGTTCCGCGCGGCCGTGCAGATCAAGCGCGTCAGCGCTTTCCATTTCATTTTCGGTTTGCATGATCCGCATTCTCAGCAAAAATGATCGCTGGCGTCGAGATAATCACGGACATACATCCGCAATCCGGCTTCGAGACTTGTCAGCGGCTTGGCGAAACCCGCCTCACGCAGCTTGGTCATCTCGCCGCAGGTGAAATATTGGTATTTTCCCCTCAGATTTTCCGGTAAATCAATGAATTCGACATTGGGTTCGATACCCATTTCGGCAAACAGGATCTTCGCCTTGTCCAGGAACGGTCGCGCCACGCCCGAGCCGACGTTGTAGAGGCCGGAGGGGGCCAGGGCATCATTGAGCGCCCAGAGCGCAACATTCACGCAGTCGCCAACCCAGACGAAATCGCGCATCTGCCCTCCGTCGGCATAGGCCGGATTGTCCAGATTTGAACAAACGGACGGCTCCACGCTCGCGAATCTGGGCATGCAGTTGGACCGCCACCGAGCGTTGAGCTCCCTTGTGATACTCGTTGGGCCCATAGACATTGAAGAATTTCAGTCCCGCCCAGCGCGGCGGCCGAGCAGATCCGGTTTCGACGACGCGCAGGACCCAGCGGTCGAAGAGATCTCTTGCTCCATCCATAGGCGTTCAGCGGCCGCAAAGCCGAGAGGTATGCATTGTCGAATTGATCGACGAAACCATGGCCGCCGTCGCCATAAGTCGCAGCCGATGACGCGTAGACAAAGGGAACGCGCTCTCTGGCGCAATAATTCCAGAGATCTACCGAGAGACGAAAATTGCTTTGTATGATTTTGTCGACGTCGGTTTCCGTTGTCGTGGAAATTGCTCCCATATGCGACGAGCCGGCTAGCTTGCCGCGAAAAGCTTCTAGAAACGAGGGCCCGTCCTCTGGGGCGACAATGTCGAAGAGGCGGCGCTTGGCGATATTCCGCCATTTGTAATCGTCGCGACCGATCCGATCCATGATGACGACATCGCAGCCTGCGGCATCGAGGGCCGCGACAATATTCGACCCGATAAAGCCCGCGCCGCCAGTCACCAGATACACGCCTAACCCCTAGACTCTAAATGAATATGGCGCAAGCGCGCCGCGCCGCTTCCGCGAAATCCCGGGCGCAGCCTTCGTCCAGCCCGATTCTTACGCCTGGGAGACCGGCGGCCTGCGCGACGCCCATATCCGCGTCGCTGTCGCCGATCATTACGGCCTGGCCCTGGCCGAAGCGCAAAATCCCGCATGGCGCTGGTGACCATGCCGGGCGCCGGTTTGCGGCAGTCGCAGCCGTCATCGGGGCCATGGGGACAATAGTAGATCGCAGCCAGCTCGAGCCCTTGCGCCGCGAGCAGTTCCACCAGACGCGCATGAACGCGTTGGACCGCCGCGTCATCGAAAAAACCTCGCGCTATGCCGGATTGATTGGTGACGAGAACGAGTTTGAAACCTGCGTCGCGCAGGCGGTGCATGCCTTCAATGGCGCCTGGCGCGAATTCGGCGAGATCGGGATCGCTGAGATATACCTTGTCGACGATGATTGTGCCATCACGATCAAGCAGCGCATATTTTTGCGACTTGGGTCCTGGCATTATTTCAAGACCTCGATTTTCGCCTTTTTGATCATCGAAGTCGTACTGTGCCCGGCCTGAATAGGCGCAAGGACGATTTTGCCGCCGTATGCCTTCACAAATTCGGCGCCGACGACCGTGGCTTCGGTATAATCCGCGCCTTTGATGAGCCGGTCGGGCCGAAGCGTTTCAATCAACGCCATAGGCGTATCGTCATTGAAAAGAATCACGAGGTCAACGCTCTGAATCGCCGCCACGACGACGGAGCGCGCATGTTCGTTCTGGACCGGCCTCGACTGGCCTTTGAGCCTCTTGACGGAGGCATCCGTGTTCAAGGCGACGACAAGCCGGTCGCAGGCGCCGCGGGCTAATCGCAAAAGCTCGACGTGGCCGGGGTGAAGAAGATCGAAACATCCATTGGTGAAGCCAACGCGAAGGCCGTGGGCTTTCCAGTCCGACACGATTTCATGCGCGGTTTTCGCATCTACTATTTTCGGATTGCCGAGATCCTTGACGCCGCCCAGCGTGGCGGCAAGTTCACGCGCCGCGACGGTCGCCGTGCCGCGCTTGCCTACAGCGACGCCGGCCGCCGCATTGGCGATTTGGGCCGCGGTAACGATATCCGCACCTGCGCCGAGCGCCAGCGCCAGCGAGGCGACCACTGTGTCGCCGGCGCCCGAAACGTCGAATACTTCAGTCGCGACGGTGTGTATATGCGTCACTTCTGGCGATTTGTTCGGTGCGCTGCAAATGGTCATGCCCTGCGCGCCACGCGTTAGAATAACAGAATAGACGCCTGCTAGGTCTCGGACTTTTTTGGCCGCGTCGCTGGCGCCTGCGTCGTCATGGCAGTCCACCCCCGTTATGAACGCCCCTTCGGACGCGTTTGGCGTCAGAACCGTTGCACCGGAATAGCGGCTCACGTCCCGCGATTTGGGATCAACTACGACCGCCAAGCCTTTCGCGCGCGCGTCCTCGATCACGCGTGCGATCAACGAGGGCTCGAGCACGCCCTTATCATAGTCCGACAACACGACCGCGGAAAGCGTCGCCGCCGACTGGAGATATTGATCGAAGATCTCGTCGGCCGTTGCGACGTCGAGACGAAGTTTTTCTTCGACGTCAAGCCGCATGATCTGCTGCGAATTGGACACGTAGCGAGTCTCGACGGTCGTCGGGTGGTTGGCCACGCGAACGAAGCGTTGCTCAACCCCGTCGCGGGTCGCGGCCGCCACGGCATGGTCGGCGGACTTGTCTGCGCCGAGCACGCCAGCGAGAATAGCCTTCCCGCCTAACGCCACGATATTGCGCGCAACATTGCCCGCGCCACCAAGCATCGTGCTCTCTTTTTCAAAACGCAATACCGGAATTGGCGCTTCCGGAGATACGCGTTCGACCCGCCCATAAACGAACTTGTCGACCATGACATCGCCGAGAACGAAGACGCAGGAACCGCGCCATTGCTCAATCCAGGAAGCCGGCATGATCAAACTCTAAAATCAAGGTTAAGGATCATCGCCATTTTCTTATTTGGATTAGGCGTTCGTCGCAACATCTTAATCTCGTCGGTCCAAGCGTCTCATTTGCGTCCGTTCGCTGCGAAAACTTGAACGCCAATTCATAGTCCGGATTTGTTGTTGCATTCATACCACGTCTGTGTCGGCGCTTTCGCGAAACAAGTCGATCTACCTGAGTAAAAACTCGCCTCTGATCGCTTCTGACCTGCCACTGAACTTCCATCCAGCGGCGATTAGAGCCTCGGCGGATTTTACGCCGTCAGGCGCGTCGGGAGCAACATGCGATTGGTTCGTGGAGGAACTTTGCATTGGCGGGCACGGATTGAATTGGCGTCCGCAGGCATTGCGTTATCGTATCCCCTCTCTCATTGTGTGGTTGCTGAATTGTACGGCGGGAATGAAACCGGCTATAATGTCGGCAATGACCAACATTGGATGAGGCTTGAAATAGCCGCTTTTTGTGCTAACTGGGGGCGTCCGGGCGGTTTCTCATCGCCCGCTCCCATTCCCATCGAGATCAACGTCATCGAGGTTCGCGAATGCCGATCTACGGCTATCAGTGCAAAAAATGCGGTGAGAGCTTCCAGACCTTGGTGCGCTCGGGCGAAGAGCCTTCCTGCCCGTCCTGCGGCGCGATCGAACTGGAACAGCAATTATCGCTGATCGCGGCCCCTGCGAAAGGCGGCGAAAGCGATGCGCCGACCTGTTCCAGCTTTGGCGCAGGCCCGGCTTGTGCGTCCTGCCCCGGTGCGGCGGCGTTCGGATAACAGTGCGGAGAGCGCGGAGTTTCGGAGAGGACGCCATGAAGACCATCCTAGTCACAGGCGCCACTGCGGGCTTCGGCGCCGCCTTCGCCCGCCGCTTCATCAAGGACGGGCATCGGGTCATCGCCACCGGCCGCCGTGTCGAGCGGCTCCAAGCTCTGGCCGCCGAACTCGGCCCGAACCTTTTTGCGACGCCTTTGGATATGACGGACGTCCAGGCAGTCGCCGATTTCGTCCCCTCGCTGCCGGAGGCGTGGCGGCGTATCGACGTGCTGGTGAACAACGCCGGGCTGGCGCTCGGCCTCTCACCCGCCTGGGAAGCCTCGCTCGATCATTGGGACCAGATGATCGCCACCAACGTCACCGGACTTGTCCACCTGACGCGCGCCGATGCTGCCGCAAATGGTCGAGCGCGACGACGGCCTGATCATCAATCTCGGCTCGGTCGCCGGCGACTACGCCTATCCCGGCGGCCATGTCTATGGCGGCACCAAAGCCTTCGTCCTGCAATTTTCGTTGAACTTGCGCTCGGACCTCGCCGGCCTGAACGTGCGCGTGACCAATATCGAACCGGGCATGGTGACGGGCTCGGAATTCTGCCAGGTGCGATTCGGCGGCGACGAAGGCCAAGGCGGCGGCTGTCTATGCCGGCACGCAATCGCTGACGCCGGAAGACATCGCGGAGACCGCGGCCTGGCTGGTTTCACTCCCTCCGCACATGAACATCAACCGCATCGAACTCATGCCGACCTGCCAGGCCGGCGGCGGGTTCGTCGTCAAGAGGAAAGAGCGTCCGCAAAGAAAAAGCGCTCCGGACTGGAGCGCTTTTTCGCTTTTCTAGTCCGACGCAAAAAATCAGATCGCGCCATTGATCCATTTGGCCAATTCGCCCTTCGGCGCGGCTCCGACCTTCTGCGAAGCCAGCTTGCCATCCTTGAACAGCATCAGGGTCGGGATGGAGCGGATGCCGAGCTTGCCGGCGACGCCGGGATTTTCGTCGACGTTGACCTTGACGATCTTGACCTTGCCGCCAAAATCCTTGGCGAGTTCTTCCAGCGACGGCCCGATCATCTTGCAGGGCCCGCACCATTCGGCCCAGAAATCGACGACGACCGGTTCGGACGATTGCAGAACGTCAGATCTCGAAGCTGGCGTCGGTGACTTTGACCGTGGACATGAAAACCTCGCTCGGCGACGGAAGGCGAAGTCCCGTAGGAGTTGAACCTGATTGTGGCGAAGGTAGGTAGGCGGAGGCTGCGTCGTCAAGCGCGCCTGCGCCGGGCTTCGCTTGCGCGCCGGCAAGGAGCCCGCTTTGCTCCAGCCAAACAGTTGAGATGACGCAGTAAAGTGCGGCCAGGCGTTTACTGCCCGAAGACGCCCTTGGTCAAAAATTTGCGCGCCTTGTCGTTTCGCTGGCGCTGGCCCTCGCTCTTCAGGCCGGTTCCGGCCGGCTGCCAGTTCGGCACGAGCTGATGCTTTCCCGGGCCGATCAGGTCGGCGCGGCCCATGGTTTTCAGCGCCTCGCGCAGCAGCGGCCAGTTTTCCGCGTCGTGATAGCGCAAGAAACGCCTTGTGCAAGCCGGCGCTGGCGCAGCCCCTTGATCGCGTCGACCTTTTCCGAAACGCCGCGGCGCACCGGCTTCAGCGGATTGAAGCCGGAATGATACATGGCGGTCGCCAGCGCCATCGGCGAAGGCAGGAAGGTCTGGACCTGGTCGGCGCGATATTTGTTGCGCTTGAGCCAGAGCGCCAGGTTCATCATGTCCTCGTCCGTCGTGCCCGGATGGGCGGCGATGAAATAGGGGATGAGGAAGTAATCCTTCTTCGCCTCGCGCGCGGCCTGATCGAACAATTGCTTGAAACGGTCATAGGCGCCGATGCCCGGCTTCATCATTTTCGACAGCGGGCCGGATTCGGTATGCTCCGGCGCGATCTTCAGATAGCCGCCGACATGATGCGCGACCAGTTCGCGGATATAGGCCGGACTTTTCACCGCCAAATCATAACGCACGCCCGAAGCGACCATGACCTTCTTGACGCCCTTGATCTCGCGCGCCTTGCGGTAGAGCTCGATCAGGGCGTCATGGCTGGTGTCGAGGTTCTTGCAGATGTCCGGATAGACGCAGGAAAGACGCCGGCACAGGGACTCGGTCTTCCGGTCCTTGCAGGCCATGCGGTACATGTTGGCGGTGGGGCCGCCGATGTCGGAAATGATCCCGGTGAAGCCTTCGGTCTTGTCGCGGATGGTCTCGATTTCCTTGAGGATCGAGTTCCTGCGAGCGGCTCTGGATGATGCGGCCTTCGTGCTCGGTGATCGAACAGAAGGAGCAGCCGCCAAAGCAGCCGCGCATGATCGTGACCGAATGGCGGATCATTTCCCAGGCCGGGATCTTTCGCGTCTCCATAGGAAGGATGCGGACCGCGGGCATAGGGCAGGCCGTAAACCGCATCCATCTCCGGCGTGGTCAGCGGAATGGGCGGCGGCCGTCAGCCAGACGTTCTTGTCGCCGTGCCTTTGCACCAGCGGACGGGCGTTGCCGGGGTTGCTTTCCCGATGCAGCACGCGAGAGGCGCGGGCATAGGCCTCGGGATCGCCGCAGACCTGTTCATAGGCCGGCAGGCGCACGACAATCTTTTCTTCCCTGATCCGCGCGCCTTCGTCGCCTTCGAGATCGTCGGCTGGCGCTTCGACGAAATCCTCCGGCGTGGCGTCGCGCAGGAATGCGAGGCCTCGAATATCCGAGAAATCCTGCTTCACGCCTTTCTTGGCGATGCGATGCGCGACTTCGACCAGGGCGCGCTCGGCGTTGCCGTAGAGCAGGAGGTCGGCCTTGGCGTCGAGCAGGATCGAACGGCGGATCTTGTCGGACCAGTAGTCGTAATGGGCGATGCGGCGCAGCGACGCTTCTATGCCGCCGATGATGATGGGAACGTCGGGAAAGGCTTCGCGGCAGCGCTGGGAATAGACGATGACGGCGCGATCGGGTCTTTTGCCGCCTTCGCCGCCGGCCGTGTAGGAATCATTATGACGCAACCGGCGGTCCGACGTGTAGCGGTTGACCATCGAATCCATGTTGCCCGAGGTCACGCCATAAAACAGGTTCGGCTTTGCCCAACCGCTGGAAATCCTGCGCGTCCTTCCAGTCGGGCTGGGCGATCAGGCCGACCCGGAAACCCTGGGATTCAAGCAGGCGGCCGATGATCGCCATGCCGAAGCTCGGATGGTCGATATAGGCGTCGCCGGTGACCAGGATGATGTCGCAGGAATCCCAGCCGAGACGTTTCCATCTCCGCCCGCGACATCGGGAGGAAGGGCGCGACGCCAAAGCGATGCGCCCAATATTTGCGATGGGCGAACAGCTGTTTATGTGGTTGCGCAGGGATCATCCGGCTTTGTCGCTCATGTCAGGGAACGGCGCAAGTTTTGGCCTGAACGCAAAAGGCGCCCTTTTGAAGACGACCGGCGCAGCCATGGATTGCGTCATCGCCGCGCCGCTGGCTCTCAGCTGCCGCAAAACATGTAATCAAAATAATGTGAAACACGAATTGGCGAATCTTGAAACATAAAAAGTCTTTCTTGCGATTTTTCTTGAGTAAATGACGCTACGTAAACAGCATAAAATTAATTTTCCCTGTTCAATATCAACGCCCAAGACGGCTACGACGCGCGAAAGAGCCCTTCTTCTGCGCTCACGGCTGGACCGTTCCCGAAAGCGCCATGGCCGAACGAATTGACGTGCAGACGAAAACCCTATCTGGACGAATAATCCTTGTACTCGCCGGGATACTGCTGGCGGCATTGGCGTTTTGGGTCGTCGCCAGTTCAACCGTCGTCGCATCGTGGTCGCTGGTCTCATGGGAGACCCTCGAGACCCGGTCTGACGGCACGCTACTGCGGACCGTCCACGAACCCCTGGCGTTGTTTCGCAATATCGCATTGATCCTGTTCGCCATGGCGGGTCTGGCCTTGTCCTTGAGGCAATACATGGGGGGACGTCCCGGCGTCGCCCGCTCCATGACCAGCGCGGAAGAAATCGAGCCTTTCCGACGTCAGTTCGCCGATGAATTGCAGACCATCCTCAAGCTTTTCCAATCGCACGCGAAGGAGAACCGGGCCTTTTCGGCCGCGCTCAATTCCGGCCGGGACAACCTCGCGGCCTCTCGCGGCGACGAGCAGATCCACGCCGCGATTCAGTTCCTGGTCTCGGCGAGCCAGCAAATGCTGCGCGCCAACGAAGACTATGAAAAAAAACTGCGCGACGCCGAGCGGCAAGTCGAAGCTTTGCGGGTCGCCCTCGATGAATTGCGGGAGCTTGTTTCCCGCGACTCCCTCACAAATGTCTTCTCGCGTCGCCATTTCGACGAAACGCTTCCCCAGCAGCTCCGCAAATCCGCCAACAGCAACAAGTCCATCAGCCTGATCATGGCTGACATCGATCATTTCAAGGAGGTGAACGACAAGTTCGGCCATCCCATAGGCGATGAAGTGCTACGAAAATTCGCCGATCTCCTGATCGCCAATACCAAGGGAAGCGACAGCGTCGCGCGTTATGGCGGCGAGGAATTCGTCATCATCCTGCCCGAGACGCCCGGCGTCGCGGCGGCGTCCCTCGCCGATCAGATCAGGAAGAAGCTTGAAGCCAAGAAATGGGTGGTCAAGGGCGGCTCCTCGATCGGAACGGTCACGGCGTCCTTCGGCGTCGCGGAATTCGACTTCGAGGAAAGCGCCGATGATCTTGTGCTGCGGGCGGACGCGAAATTATACGCGTCCAAGGCCGCAGGCCGGAACAAGGTTTCGGCCTGAAGGCGGAAACGGAGCTTACCAATTCGCCGCCGGCGTGGTTAAATACCTCTTCGCGAAGGGGAAATCCCGTTGATCGGCGCAGACCCAGCCTATCGGTTGCTATTCGAGTCCGCGCCGCACGCCTATCTCGTGCTGCGGGCGGCGCCGGATTTCGAGATTGTCTTCGCCAACGCCAGATACCTGGCGATGATCGGAGTTCGGCGCGAAGAAATCGTAGGTCGGCGCCTGTTCGACGCGTTATCCGACATGCGAACCGCTCTGGCCCCTGATGGCGCCGAAAAACTTCGCGCTTCGCTGCGTCGGGCGATGCGGCAAGACGCGCCGGGCGACGAGATCCGCCTCCGATGCGGCTCCAACGGCCAAAGAGAATGGAAATGGATCAATACGCCGGCGCCGGACGAGAGAGGGAAGCCGGCCTTCATTCTGTGCCATATCGAGGATGTCACACCGCTGACGCGCGTCGGCGAAGTCCCCGCCGGAAACACGCCGGACGTCGCCATCGGATCGGAGCGTCCGCGGATCATTGTCGCCGAGAGCGATGCTGTCCTGCGCGGCCATCTTGAAGTTCTCCTCAAAGACTGGGGGTTCGACCCCATTTCGGTAGACCAAACGGAAGCGGCGTTAGCTGCCTGTCTCGTCCGACCGCCGGCGCTCTTGTTGTGCGACGCGGCCTCGCCGGGCATGGATGGCGTCGGGCTGACCCGCCGTTTGCGCGCGGACGAGAGGACGGCGGCCCTGCCGATCATGATTATTTCGGCGCATTGCGGAGAACGCGCGCGGATCGAGGGCTATGACGCCGGCGCCGACGAATATCTGGAAAAGCCTTTTGCCGACGCGGAGCTTAAAGCGCGGGTCATGGCCGTCATCCGCATCGCCGGGGCGCGCGAAAATATCGCCGGGCGTCGCCGCCGCGTCGCAGTTCTGGCGCGTCTGGCGAGCGTCGTCGAAACGGCGATGGATGCGGTCATATCGGTCAACGAGAAGCAGGAGATCACGCTGTTCAACGCCGCCGCCGAAAGGATGTTTGGCTGCGACGTCCGCGCGGCCCTGGGCCGGCCGCTCGACGACTTCATTCCGCACCGTTTTCGCGGCGCCCATGCGCGGCAAGTCGAGGCTTTCGGCAAGACCGGCGTGAGCGGACGAACCATGGGCCATCTCGGCGATCTGACGGCCCTTCGCGCCGATGGGCGCGAATTTCCCATCGAGGCCTCGATATCCCAGGCGCGGGTCGATGGCGAATTGCTGTTCACCGTGATCTTGCGCGACATGTCCGAGCGCCAAGCCGCGATGGAGACGCAACGCCTGCTGGTCGGCGAGCTCGACCACCGCGTCAAGAATACGCTCGCCATGGTTCAGGCCATCGCCAACCAGACGGCGAAAGCCTATGCGGACCCCAAGCTCTTCGCCGAAAATTTCAACGGTCGCGTACGCGCCATGGCTAGCGCCCACAGCCTGCTGACGCAGGCCGGCTGGAAGGGCGCCGATCTCGCGGACCTGATCCACGAACAGCTGGCGCTGGGGGCTGACCCGCGCATCATGCGCCAGGGCGCAGATGTCTTTCTCGGACCGCAAGTCGCCATGCATTTCGGCATGGTCTTGCATGAGCTGGGCGCCAATGCGCGCAAATATGGCGCCCTGTCGCGGAGCGAGGGGCGCCTCGACCTGAACTGGTCGGTCGAGACCATCGACCATGCGACTTCGCTGACTTTCAATTGGGTCGAAACCGGCGGACCGCCGGCTGAACCGCCCAAGGAGCGACATTTTGGAACCCGTTTGATCGAATCCAGTTTAACCCATTCCCTCCATGGAACGGTCGAGCTTGATTTCGCGCCGGGAGGTTTGCGGTGCAAAATCAACTTGCCTTTGCGTCCGAGCCTTGCTTGAGTGACAGGACTGAACCGGGGGTCTGGATGTCGCGAATTCTGGTCATCGAAGACGAATTCCTGCTCGCGGCCCATATCGGCGGCCTTCTGGAAGATGACGGATACGATGTGATCGGCCCCGTTGGGACGCTTGCCGAGGCGGTCAAGCTGGCGAATGACGAGGAATTGCACGGCGCCCTGCTCGACGTGAACATCGTCGGCGGGCGGGTGGACGATGTCGCCGCTATTCTCGCAAGTCGCGGCGTTCCCTTCGTTTTCGTCACGGGCTACGGCCGCGACCATCTGCCGCCGAATTTCCGCGACGCCTTCATCGTCAACAAACCCTTTGACGACAAGAATTTACTCGAACGCGTACGCGGCTTTGCAGGCGGTCCCTCCCGGGCCGCCTGAGCTCTCTGAACGAGGGGTCGACCGATGCGAAAATCATTGCCAAGCCTGTGCCTTGCTGTTTTTTTTGGCCTGAACGGCGCCGCAATAGCCGAACTCGTCCTGGCCAGCCGGCGCCCGCGTCTATTTCATTGAGCCAGCCAATGGAGCGATCGTGCATGGCAAGGTCACGGTCAAGTTCGGGCTCTCCGGTCTGGGCGTCGCTCCGGCCGGCGTCGAAAAGCCCAATACCGGGCACCACCATTTGCTGATCGACGTGGATGCGCCGACGGGCACGACCCTGGCTGAGCCATTGCCGGCCGATGCGCATGTGAAGCATTTCGGCGGCGGCCAGACGGAGACCACGCTGGAGCTTCCGCCTGGTCGTCACACGTTGCAGCTCATTGTCGGCGACGCCAATCACATTCCTCACGATCCGCCGCTCGAATCCGAAAAGATCGCGATCGAGGTGAAATAGGCGAATGCGCGCCAAGGCCATCCTGACGCCGATTGTTTTGGCCGGGCTGGTCCTTGGCGCCGCGAAAGCCATGGCGCTCTCCGCCCCGGATACGGCGGTGTTCGATGTGGTGTTCGTCAACTCGTCGATGGAGCCTGAGAGCCCTGCGGAGGCGCAGCGGCTCCATCACATGGGCGATGTGTTGCGGCAGGCGCTGGAGCGCTCTGGCCAGTATCACGTCATCGACCTCCAGCCGATCAAGGCGCGGATCGACTCCGTTCGGGATATCCATGGATGCAATGGCTGCGAGATCGCCCTCGCCAAGGACGTGGGCGCCCAGCGCGCTGTCGTCGCCTGGGTGCAGAAGGTCAGCGACCTGATCCTCAATATCAGCATCAGGATCGAAGATGTCGGAACCGGGCGAACGCTCAAGGCCGGCAGCGTCGACATTCGCGGCAATACGAACAAATCCTGGAGCCGCGGCCTCAAATATTTGCTCGACGAACATGTGTTCGACGATCGGCGGTAGCGCTCATGCGCTCGATCAGCGCCATGGCCGCAGCGGGATTGAGGACTTTTTCGCCCCCGATCAAATAAATAAAGACATCGCGCGGTTGGCCGTCCGTGGACGCCGGCTGCAGCGGCGCCAGTCCCATCGGCGCGCCGCCTGACGCCCATGTTTTTGCCCGCTCGGCCCAAAGATCGAGTTCGGCGTCGGAATAGCCGAGCTTCTCCGTCGCCTTGGCGCCCATGACGCGCGCATAGACAAAAGACGCGGTGATGTCGGCGATCTCTGGGTAGGGGCTGTCGGCGGCAAGAACAACCGCGACGCCAGCCTCCCGCGTCATGGAGACGAACTCGGCCGTGCGAAAACTGTCGTGCCGGACCTCGACGACATGACGCAGAGAGCGACCCTCGACGGATTTCGGCAAGAGCTTCAGGAAGGCGCCGAAATCGTCGGGGTCGAATTTCTTGTGGGGCATGAATTGCCAGTTGATCGGGCCGAGCTTGTCCCGCAATTCCGTGACGCCGCTGGCGAAGAATCGTTCGATCGAAGGGCCAGCGTCGGCGAGCGTCCTTCGGTTGGTCGCGAAACGCGGCGCCTTGAGCGAGAAGACGAAACCGTCCGGCGTCTCGTCACGCCATTTGGCGAAGCTCTCGGGCGTCTGCGAACGGTAGTAGGTTCCGTTGATCTCGATCGACGTCAGCTTGCGGCTGGCGTATTCGAGTTCATGTTTCTGGACCAGGTTTTCTGGATAGAATGAGCCACGCCATGGCTCATAGGTCCATCCGCCAATTCCGACGCGAATGGCGCCGACGTCCGCTTCGCTCATCTGCCTGTCGTCCCGTCGATTTCACCCGATCCTCCCAACCGCGCAAGGCGCGAATTGTTCGCAACCCTCCTTCATTTGGGACGTTGCGTTCCGACGGGATCAGGAGGGAATTTTCATGGCGGGCGACTTCAAACCGGGCGACAAGGTCGAGTGGAATTCGAGCGGGGGCCACAGCGTCGGCGAGGTGGTCGCCGCGACGACCTCGCCAACGAAGATCAAGAGCCACACGGTGGCGGCCTCGAAGCAAAATCAGGAATATATCGTGCAGTCGGAGAAATCCGGCGCCAAAGCGGCGCACAAGCCCGAAAGCCTTAAGAAACGCCGCTGAGGGTCATCTCTCGGTTCACACGTCGAGATTGGCCACGTTCAGCGCGTTGTCCTGGATGAATTCGCGCCGAGGCTCCACCACGTCGCCCATCAGCTTGACGAACAGGTCTTCGGCCTCGTCGCCTTCCTTGATCTTCACCTGCAACAGCGAGCGCACATTGCGGTCGAGCGTGGTTTCCCAGAGCTGTTCCGGGTTCATCTCGCCGAGACCTTTGTAACGCTGCTGCGACACGCCCTTGCCGCCGGCCGCGAGGATGGCTTCAAGCAGCGCCGTCGGGCCGCTGATCCGGGTCTCGTCGCCCCGGCGCAGCAACAGCGCCGGAGTCGCGAAGGTCTGGCGGAGGCTCGCGGCCCGCTCGTCCAGTCGGCGCGCCTCGGCGGAAGCCAGCAATCCCGCGTCGAGCGTCAGCGCCTGTTTGACGCCGCGCAATTCGCGAACCAGCACATAGCCGCCATTTTCGACCCGGCCTTCCCAGCCGCGCTCGGTTTCATCGGCCAGGGCGTCGAGTCGCGATGCGATTTCGTTCACCCGCGCCTCAGCGTCTTCCGCGCTCAAGGCCGTGATCGGCTTGAGCGCGTCGGCGATCGCTGCCTGTTCGACCAGGGTGCGGTTATAGCGATTATGCAGCTGCGCCAGGACGTTACGCACCAGCCGCGCTTCGTCGATCAGGGCGCGGAGATCCGCGCCGGCGCGCTCCTCGCCGGAGGCGAGGCGCAGGATGGCGCCATCGACGCCATTGCTCGCCAGATAATCCTCCATCGCCTTCTCGTCCTTGAGATATTGCTCGGACGAGCCGCGCTTGACCTTGTAGAGCGGCGGCTGCGCGATATAGAGGCAGCCCATGTCGATCAGCGGGCGCATCTGGCGATAGAAGAAGGTCAGCAGCAGGGTGCGGATGTGCGAGCCGTCCACGTCGGCGTCGGTCATCACGATGATCTTGTGATAACGCAGCTTTTCCAGCTTGAACTCGTCATGGCCGATACCGGTGCCGAGCGCGGTGATCAGCGTGCCGATCTGCTCGCTCGACAGCATCTTGTCGAAGCGCGCGCGTTCGACATTGAGGATTTTTCCGCGCAGGGGCAGCACGGCCTGATATTCGCGGGCGCGGCCCTGCTTGGCGGAGCCGCCCGCGGAATCACCCTCGACGATGAACAATTCGGCCTTGGCCGGGTCGCGTTCCTGGCAGTCGGCCAGTTTGCCGGGCAGGTTGGCGATGTCCAGCGCGCCCTTGCGCCGCGTCAGTTCGCGCGCCTTGCGCGCCGCCTCGCGGGCCGAAGCCGCCTCGACCACCTTGCCGACCACGGTCTTGGCCTCGCCGGGATGTTCCTCCAGCCATTGGCCGAGCGCCTCGTTGACCACGCCTTCGACGACCGGCCGCACTTCCGAGGAAACCAGCTTGTCCTTGGTCTGCGAGGAGAATTTCGGGTCGGGAACCTTGACCGAGACGACGCAGGTCAGGCCCTCGCGGCAATCGTCGCCGGTCAGGTCGACCTTTTCCTTCTTGGCCAGGCCCGAGCTTTCGGCATAGCCGTTGACCTGGCGGGTGAGCGCGCCGCGGAAGCCGGCGAGATGGGTGCCGCCATCGCGCTGCGGAATGTTGTTGGTGAAGACCAGCACGTTCTCATGATAGCTGTCGTTCCACCACAGCGCGACCTCGACCGTGATGCCGTCGCGCTCGCCGCGCACCATCACCGGCTTGGCGAGCAGCGGCGTCTTGGCGCGATCGAGATAGCGCACGAAGGCTTCCAGGCCGCCCTCGTAGAACAGGTCTTCGCTCTTGATTTCGGCATGGCGGGCATCGGTCAGGACGATATGGACGCCGGAATTGAGAAAGGCCAGCTCCCGCAGGCGGTGTTCGATCGTTCCGTAGTCGAACTCCACATGGGTGAAGGTTTCGGTGCTGGGGAGAAAGGTCACGGACGTGCCGCGCTTGGCCTTGCCGTCGACCACCGGGGCCGGCCCGACCACGATGAGCGGCGCCACCGCGTCGCCATGACGGAAACGGATTTCATGCTCGAGGGAGTCGCGCCAGATGCGCAAGGTCAGGTCGGAAGAGAGCGCGTTGACGACGGAAACGCCGACGCCATGCAGGCCGCCCGAAACCTTGTAGGAGTTCTGGTCGAATTTACCGCCGGCATGGAGCTGGGTCATGATGACCTCTGCCGCGGAGACGCCTTCCTCGGGGTGCAGGCCTGTGGGGATGCCGCGCCCGTTGTCGGTGACCGTGCAGGAGCCGTCGGCGTTGAGCGTCACCGTGACCAGCGTTGCGTGGCCGCCGAGGGCCTCGTCGATGGCGTTGTCCACCACCTCGTAGACCATATGGTGGAGGCCGGAGCCGTCGTCGGTGTCGCCGATATACATGCCCGGCCGTTTGCGCACGGCGTCGAGACCACGCAGAACCTTGATCGATTCCGCGCCATATTCTGTGTTCTGCGGGGCGGGGACGGAATTGTTCATGGTCGTCAATGCAAAAATCCTTCAGACAGACGGATGCCGCCGTCTCCACATGATTCGGAGCCGGCATATTAACGGAAAATCAGGCGAAACGACGGAGAGAAACGCCGCTTTTCCACGGTCGGATCATTCGCGATCGAAGGTTTCGCAAGTTCTGGGCGCCCGCAGGCGCCAGTCTTAGGCGCCCGAAAGCGATCTGGGCGCCGGGCTCACGACAATGGTCGAACCGTTGTTGACTTGCAAGACGGAAAGGCTGCGCTCATTGCCGCCGTCGGGCCTGAAGCGGAATACGCCGTCGGCCCCGTTGAATCCGGTGGCGTTGGTCAGGATCTCCTCGCTATAGCGACGGGCTCCCTGAGTGCGCGCCAGAGCCGCGGCCAGCGAAACGGAATCATAGGCCAGGGTGGCGACGCGGGTCGGATCGGAGCCGAACTTGGCGCGATAGCGTTGGGCGAAGGCGGTGAAGCCGGCATTTTCCGGCGCCGCGAACCACGCGCCTTGCAGGGCCGGCAGGCTCAATACCCGCGAGTCGTTCCACAGTCCGGTGCCCAGGATCTGCATGTGGTGGGAATCCAGGCCGTTGGCCGCGAGAGCCTTGGCGACCTCGGGCATGGCAGAGGCCTGCTCGGGGATGAAGATGCAATCGATCTGGCCGCCGAGCGCCGCGACCTTGGCTGCGGAAGCGGCGACGGCGCCGGGCTTGTAGCGTTCAATCAGGGCCACGCGCATGTCGCGCCGCGCCGCCGCCTGCTGCAACGCGCCCGTCGCCACCGAGGCGTAGTCGTTTTCCGGCGCGAGCACGGCGACGGATTTCTTGCCTTTGCTCGCCGCGTAATCGACAATGCGGTCGGCGTAGCTTTCCACCAAGAAGGACAGGAGATAGACGCCGCGCGCCGCCGAGGACAGGTCGGTGGAATAGGCGATGACCGGCTTGCCGGCCGCGCGCGCGACTTCCGCGGCGGCGCGCACGTCGCCCGCGAAAAGCGGTCCGAGCACGAGGTCGGCGCCCTCGGTCAGCGCCTCCTGCGTGGCGGCCCTGGCGCCGTCCGGCGTCGACCGGTCATCCTTGACCAGCAGGGTGATGTCGGAAGACCCGGCTTCCGAGATGGCGAGTTCCGCCGCATTGCGAAGCGATTGGCCAACGGCGCTTTGCCCTGTTCCCTGGGTCAGGGGCAGCACCAACGCGACCTTCACCGGGCCGGTCCCGATGGTATTGCTTCCCTGTGGACCGGGCAGCGGCGAGGATTGCACGGGCGTCGTCGGAGCCGACAGCCTTTCTTCATGCGCGCCCGGATTAAGGGCGGGCATGGAGCAGGCGGACAGCGCGGCAAAAACAACTGCGGCGCCGACCACCCGGCGCGCGGCGCCGGAAATCCTCGATGGAATGCGCAATGTTCCCTCCGCGCTCTTGTTCATTCGCTGTCGGGCAGCGGCTTGACAGATCAGCTCCATAATGTCTTACGGCATTGGCCTTGCCTCTGGCAACATGGAGCGGCAAGGCCAGCGGAAGCTCGACGCTGCCGCATTTTCCCTTCCCGCTTGCCGGGCTGCCGCCGCCGTTCTATTGAACGAGCATATTTCTTGACGAACACGAGGCGCGCGACATGGCGCATTCCGAGCCGCATTCGCCGCCTGCATCCGGGTCCGCCGCGCCAGCTTCCTTTGTCGCTTTTGGCTTGCGCGCGGAGGCAGAGCCGATCGCGGCCGGCCTGCATGTGGTCGCCACGCCGATCGGAAACCT
Source organism: uncultured Alphaproteobacteria bacterium (assembly GCA_963710275.1). Lineage (GTDB taxonomy): Bacteria > Pseudomonadota > Alphaproteobacteria > Rhizobiales > Beijerinckiaceae > Rhodoblastus. Next base: position 592,262 of record CAVPZS010000005.1, read on the forward strand.
GCGCGACATCACCCTTCGCGCCCTGGCCACCCTGGCCGCAGCCGACGCGGTGATCGCCGAGGATACGCGGGTCAGCCGCGGCTTGCTCGCGCATTACGGGATCGCGACCCCGCTCGTCGCCTATCACGAGCATAACGCCGCCGCCATGCGCCCTATTCTGCTGGAACGATTGAGGAATGGGGCAAAGCTGGCCCTGATTTCGGACGCCGGAACGCCGCTGGTCTCCGATCCTGGCTTCAAGCTCGTCGCCGAGGCGCTGGCGGAAAAAATTCCGGTCACCTCCGCTCCGGGTCCCTCGGCCGTGCTTGCAGCGCTGGTCGTCGCGGGCCTGCCGACCGACCGCTTCTTTTTCGAAGGGTTTTTACCGGCAAAAAGCGGCGCGCGGCGCGCGCGTATCGCAGAGCTTGCCGCTATTCCAGGCACATTGGTGCTGTTTGAATCGGCGCGACGGCTTGCGGAAACCCTGGCCGATCTCGCCGCCGTGCTGGGGCCGCGACAGGCGGCGGTGGCGCGGGAATTGACCAAGCATTTCGAATCCGTGCGGCGCGGCGATCTGGCTACGCTCGCTGCTGATTATGAGCGCGACGGACCGCCAAAGGGCGAAATCGTTCTGTTGGTGGCGCCCCCGGGCGACGATGCGGCAGCCCTCGACGGTGCGGCCTTGGACGAAAAAATCCTCGCCGCCATGGAAAAGTTCTCGCTCAAGGACGCCGCCAGCGTTGTCGCCGCCGAGACCGGCCAGCCGCGCCGGAAGATTTACGCCCGGGCGCTGGAAATAACCGCCGGGACGAGGCCAGAGTGAAGCGCGACCGCGCCAAGGCCCGCACGTTTGGCCTGCGCGCCGAAACTCTCGCGGCGCTCTGGCTGCGACTGAAGTTCTATGAAATCCTCGAGCGGAATTTTTCGGCGCCTGGCGGCGAAATCGATTTGATCGCCAGGCGCGGCGCCCTGATCGTCATTGTCGAGGTCAAGGCGAGGCCGACGCTCGACCAGGCCTTTTTCGCCATAGACGCGCGCAAGGCCAAGCGCATTTCCCGCGCCGCCGGCTTTTGGCTTTCGGCCAATCGCTGGGCGGCCGGCAAAGCCTTTCGCGGCGACGCCGTATTCGTGGCGCCAGGGCGCCTGCCGCGCCATGTCGAAGCGGCTTTCGCCCTGAAACTGTTCATCTGATTCTTTTCCGGAGTCCTTTTTTCGGCCTTGGCTCTAGCCATTTGCAGCTTTTGCCTGTAAGAGACCCCCTCTTGATTTTCCCCGCGCGTCCTTGAGGCGCAGTCCCATCGGCGCGGCGGCTGGACCGGAGTAAGAAAATGGCTGTTCCGAAAAGAAAAACTTCGCCGATGAAGCGCGGCTTTCGTCGCTCGGCGGACGCCCTCGCCGCCCCGACCTATGTCGAAGACAAGGATTCCGGCGAACTGCGCCGTCCGCACCACGTCGACCTGAAGACCGGCATGTATAATGGCCGCCAGGTCCTGACGATCAAGTCGAAGGAAGACTGAGCTCCGGTTTTTTCCGGACGTTCTCCAAGGCCGGGTTTTTCCCGGCCTTTTTGCTGTTCAGGCGTCCGTCATGACGTCGGGGCACAAGCATGCGGCGCAGCGGGATCTGCTTGCGGAATTTGAGATCCAGGCCGTCGTAATATTTTTCGATCAGCCCGACGAATTCGACGCCGTCCACCAGCTTCAGATTGCCCTTGATCCGGGCGAAATCCTGGGCTGCGGCGGTGTAGCCGCCGGTAGCGATGAAAATCCCGACATCGCGCTCGTGGACCATGGCGTAGAACGCCTTGACCAAATCCGAACCGACATTGGCCTCGATGGGCTTTCACCTGAATTTTCAGGATGGGCGGTTCGATGCCGAGTTCGTCCCGATGGGCGATCACATCGATCCCATCGTCGCGCACGGCCCGAGACGCATGGGCGTTATAGCCCATGGCGCGGAACAGATCGGCGACGAAATGCTCCAAAGGGAAGCCTTTCAGGTCAGTCTTGATCTTCTTGGAAATGAAGTCCCTGGTGGTTTCGGCGATGTCGCGGGCGACTCGCGCCTGGGTGTCGTCCTCGCTCGGCGAGGCCAGTTTCTCGCCGGCTGACTCGGACGGCGGCGGCTCGAAACGACGCGCGAACTCCGCGGCGAAATTGCGCACTTCGAACAGGGTCAGCGTCGAGCCCAGTTCGTAGAGGGCGCCTTGCGAAAAGACGTCGCGGCTCAGCGAATTCAGCCACCGCACCCCCCGCCGGTGCGGAAAATCGGGATTGTGTGCGCGGTCGTAAATGTAAGGCGTGGCGATCTCGCCCCAGAGCAGAGTGCGGTCGATCTTGCGCGGATAGATGACGCGGTCGCCGGTTTTCATTTCATGCACGAAGCGGAACAATTGGCCCGCCTGGATCGGAATGGCGCCGGGCTTGAGGGCCGCTCCGCCGCAGGCGAAAGCGTCCTTGAAAGCGGTGCGCTGGGCCGGCAAGGCGCTGACGTCCTGATCCACATTCCGGAAGCCCAAGGCGATCTGTTCGTTTTCGACGAACAGCGGATCGGCCTCGCCTTCGCCGCCGGCGCGGACCGCCCAGATTCGATGAGTCATGCGAAGCCTGCGAAAAATGCGGCGCGACCCGGCCGCCATGATCATGAAGGCGCTTCTTGCGACATGATCGCGGATCCGCCGAAGCCCCCGGTACGAGGCCGGAAACGCTGGGGCGTCAGCCCGGCACAGGGAGTCACGTCCTAACGCAAAACACTTATCAGGACGTCAATATAAAAGCGCCGCAGGGGAACCCGCGGCGCCAAGAAATGAATCGGCGTTGACGAAGCGTCAGATCATGTACTGGCCGCCATTGGCCGACAAAGTCGATCCCGTGATGAAAGCGGCGTCGTCGGCGATGAGGAAGAGCACCGCGCGGGCGATTTCCTCGGGTTCGCCGAGGCGGCCGACGGGGATGTGCGGCAGGATCGCCTTTTCGATGACGGCCGGGTCGATCGCCTTGACCATTTCCGTGGCGATATAGCCTGGGCAGATGGCGTTGACAGTAATGCCGGCCTTGGCGCCTTCCTGTGCCAGCGCCTTGACGAAGCCGATGTCGCCAGCCTTGGCCGAGGAATAGTTCACCTGGCCCATCTGGCCCTTTTGACCATTGACCGAGGAAATGCAGACGACGCGGCCGAACTTGCGGGCGCGCATGCCTTCCCAGACCGGGCGGGTCATGTTGAACAGCGAGTTCAGGTTGGTGTTGATGACCGCGTACCACTGTTCCTTGGTCATCTTGTGGAACATGCCGTCCTTGGTGATGCCGGCGTTGTTGACCAGAATTTCAACCGGGCCGAGATCGGCCTCGACCTTGGCGATGCCGGCGACGCAGGCGTCATAGTCGGAGACGTCCCACTTGTAGACATGGATGCCGGTCTCGGCGTTGAAGGCCTTGGCGGCTTCGTCATTGCCGGCATAGCTGGCGGCGACTTTATAGCCGGCGCCCTTCAAGGCCTTGGAAATGGCGGCGCCGATACCGCGCGTTCCGCCGGTGACGATTGCAACTCGAGACATGTTTCCCCCAATTTTGTTGGGCCGAGCATTCTTGCTTGGCATTGAACTGGAAAAAATGCGCCGGCCGCAGCCGCGGCCGGCGCATTATGAAGCGTGAGGTTCAGCGTTCGACTGTCAGGGCGATGCCCATGCCGCCGCCGATGCAAAGCGTCGCGAGACCCTTTTTCGCATCGCGCCGCGCCATTTCATGAAGCAGCGTGACCAGAACGCGCGCGCCGGACGCGCCGATCGGGTGGCCGATGGCGATGGCGCCGCCATTGACGTTGACCTTGGACGTATCCCATCCGAGATCCTTGTTGACTGAAATCGCCTGGGCGGCAAAGGCCTCGTTGGCTTCGATCAGGTCGAGGTCCTGCACCTTCCACCCGGCTTTTTCCAGAGCCTTGCGCGACGCCGGGATCGGGCCGGTGCCCATGATGGCCGGGTCAACGCCGGCGGTCGCCCAGGAAGCGATGCGGGCCAGCGGAGTCAGGCCGCGTTTGGCGGCCTCGGCGGCGGTCATCAGCACGACGACGGCGGCGCCGTCATTGATGCCGGAGGCGTTGCCAGCCGTGACGGTGCCGTCCTTGGAGAAAGCCGGCCGCAACTTGGCCAGCGCCTCGTAGGTGACGCCGTGGCGGATAAACTCGTCCTGATCGACGACGATGTCCCCCTTCTTGGTCGAGATCGTATAGGGCAGGATCTCGTCCTTGAACTTGCCGGCCTTCTGCGCGGCTTCGGCCTTGTTCTGCGAAGCTGTGGCGAACTGGTCCTGTTCCTCGCGGGTGATCTGGTATTTGGTGGCGACGTTCTCGGCCGTCGTGCCCATGTGGTAGCCGTGGAAGGCGTCGAACAGGCCGTCGCGCAGCATGGAGTCGAGCAGCTTCATTTCGCCCATTTTCACGCCGCTGCGAAGATAGGCGACGTGTTGCGACTGCGACATGCTTTCCATGCCGCCGGCGACGATGATGCTGGCGTCGCCGTTAACGATCTGCTGCAGGCCGAGCGCGGTCGCGCGCAGGCCCGAGCCGCAGAGCTGGTTGAGGCCCCAGGCGGTCTTTTCCTGCGGTACGCCCGCCTTGATCGCCGCCTGACGGGCCGGGTTCTGGCCCTGTCCCGCCGCGAGGATCTGGCCGAGGATCACCTCGTCCACGTCGCCAGGCGCGACATTGGCCCGCGCCAGCGCGCCCTTGATGGCGTGCGCCCCAAGGTCATGGGCGGCGACATTGGCGAAAGCTCCGCTGAAGGATCCGACCGCGGTGCGCGCGGCGGAAACGATCACGACATCGGTCGACATAACTCAATCCTCCACATATTCGGCCGCCGAACGGCGGTCGTAAATCGGCTGGGCGACTTGGGGGCTAGTTTGACCATTTTGACTCCGGGGCGGTCAAGACGGATGGGGCCTCATATTATGCTCTTTTGGTTGTAGAGCCTTTGCCTGATATGAAGTATTGATGAAAAAGCGGCTTTGCCTTTGTCCGAGCGGAGGCTATCGTCCGTTGCAACATTGGATGCGGGCTCCACTCCGCGATCCGTTGGAGGGACGGCCTCGACGCCCTGGCGCCGGCGCCGGGCATGGAAATGGCGATGACCAACGAAAAACAACCCGTCACAATCAAGAAATATGCGAACCGCCGTCTCTACAACACAGGCGCAAGCGCCTATGTGACTTTGGAAGACCTGGCTGAAATGGTAAAGATCGGCGATGATTTCGTCGTGTTTGACGCCAAGAGCGGCGATGACATCACGCGCTCCGTCCTTGCGCAGATCATTTTCGAACAGGAAAGCAAGACGGGGCAGAACCTGCTGCCGATCCGCTTCCTGCGGCAGTTGATCCGCTTCTATGGCGACAGCATGCAAATGCTGGTTCCGAGCTACCTCGAGTTTTCCATCGAGCGGCTGACCAGCGACAGCCAGAAATTTCGCGATCAGTTCGAAGCCGCGGTGAGCGCCAATCCCTTGGCGGGCCCATTGGCCAATCCCACGCGGCAGATGTTCCAGTCCATGGAGGAGCAGGCGCGAAAGAACATGCAGATGTTCCGCGAAGCGCTCGACATGTTCTCCCCGTTCACGGCCGTTCCCGGGGCGTTGGCGGAGCCCGCCAAGACCCAGTCGGGTGACGAGCTGAACGAAATGCGCACTCAGCTCGCAGAAATGCAAAAACGCATCGACAGCCTGATCAAGAAAGACTGAGGCTCAGGCGCAAATGTCTTTATATCTATATGCGTCGGCGCTTGATCGGGGAGGTCAGGCGACGGCGGCCTGTCCGGCTGCGCGCAGGTCATTGGCCGGAACGGCGGCCGCGCCAAAATAATCGCCCTGGAGATATTCGACGTTCCAGTCGCGCAAGATCTTCGCCGTTTCCTCGTCTTCGACCCATTCCGCGACCACGGGAATACCGACGTGGCGGGCGAGATCGATCAGCGTCCGCACAAAGAAGCGGTCGTCGACCGAACGTGCGAGGTTTTGCACGAAGGCGCCATCGATCTTGACCAGATCGAAATCGAAGCGGCGGAGATTCTTGAATGAGGTGTGGCCGGCGCCGAAATCGTCCATCGCCACCTTGGCGCCGAATTTCTTGATCAGCGCGACGGCGCGCGTGGTCGCCTCTACATCCTCGATCGCGCAGGTCTCGGTGAATTCGATCGTCAGGCGGCGGGCGATTTCCGGACAAGGTCCGAGCGAGGCGCGCAGGCGCGCGAAGAAATCCGGATCGTGCAAGGTCTGGCCGGACATGTTGACCGCGATATGCATGGTCGGGTTTTCGAGAAGTTTCTTCAGGCCAAGTTCAAGCACGCGCTGGTCGATCATCTGGATCAGGCCGGATTTTTCAGCGGTCGGCAGAATGGCTGCGGGCGGGACCAGCACGCCATCAGTGCGGCGCAGCCGCATCAAGGCTTCGTAAAAGGCGGGCGCGCCGGTCGCCGCATGGACCAGCGGCTGCAAGGCGATCATGATGCGATCGTCATTGAGCGCCGAAACGATCTCGTCCGAGACTTTCAACGCGCGCATGCGCGTGTCCTCGCGCGCCAGCGAGGGTTCGTAGGCGATGAATCGCGGCGCGCTCGGCTGGCGCGCGAGATCGAGCGCTTCTTCGGCGTGCTGGAACAGAAGATGCACCGCGCGGCCATTGCGCGGCGCGACGACGCCGCCAATGCGCAGCGAGACCGGCACCGGACCGGCGCTGGTGTCGAAGGGCGTGGCGGCCACGACGTCGATGAAGCGCTCGGCCGCCGCAGTCATTTCGGCGGTGTCGCAATTTTCCAGCACCATGGCGAACTTGTTGCCGGCGTAACGAGCGACGAGATCGCGCTCGCGGCAATTCTCCCGCAACCGCTTTGCGAGGCCGGCGATCACTTGGTCGGCGACGTCATAGCCATAGGTCCGGTTCAGCATGAACAGGCTGTCGACGCCAACCAGGAGCGCGGCGAAGGATTGCTTCCGCTTGGCCGCCTGGGCGTAGAAATGCGCTGTCTGCTCGAGCAAGCTGGTGCGGTTCAGCGCGCCGGTCAGCGTGTCGAATCGCGATTTGAACGCGAGTTGCCGCTCCTGCTTGTAGCGGTCGGTAATCACGCGCACGAGGCCATGCGCGCGGGCGGGACGGCCGTCGTGGCCGGCGAACCAACGGCCCGTGTCTTCGATCCAGATGGTCGATTCGCGCTGGCTGTCGGGCGGAACGAGCCCGTAACAGATCTGGAACGGCACGCCTCTGCCGGAATCGGTCGCCGTGGCGCGGGCGATCGCTTCGTAGCGAGAGCTTTCGCTGTCGTGCGACAGGCATTCGGCGAAAGCGCGCCCTGTGGAAATCGCGTCGATATTGGCGAAGCCGAGCACGGCTGCGGCGTTCGGTCCCCAGGAAACGGCATCCGAATGGAGGTCCCAGTCGTAGACTGTCTCGCCAATGGAATCGAGAATTTTGCGGGGGTCGGGCGTGGCTTGCGTCCCAACCGGCGGGATGGCCTTCTCGACGATCGGCGGCGCGGCGGACTTCAATTCGAGACCGGCCAGGCTAGCGGGAGGAGGGACCGGAGCGGGCGGCGCCTCGAGCGGCGGTTGTGTCGTCAGACTGCTTTGCGGTTCGATGCGCCTCTCGTCAGAACGAGTGTCCTCGGCCGGCGGCGATCCGCCGGCCGGCGCGGCAACGCCGGTTTTCAGCGAACGAGAAGCCAGATAGCGAAGTTGCACGAGCGCAGTCCCAAAGGATCGAGTCAGTTTCCAGACAATGGGAGGCCTGGGTTAATACGACGTGTAAACCGGGCGTTATTGTTTCAATTTCCCTCCCGGGATTTAGAAACAGTTATTCAGAAACGGTTCTTGCGTTCGCGCAGGATCGTGAAGACATCGACCGGATCGGCCAACTCCAGGCCAAGGCTTTTTTGCAGCTGCGGATTGGCGGCGCGAAGGAACGGATTGGTTTCGTTTTCGAGGCCGATCGAACTTGGCAAGGTAAAGGCTCCCTTCGCGCGCAAGGCGTCGACGTCGCTGGCGCGTTCGGCGAGCAGCGGGTTCTCGGGATCGACCGTCAGGGCGAAGCGGGCGTTGGCCTGGGTATATTCGTGGCCACAATAAATCCTGGTTTCGTTGGGCAGGTCGGCGAGCCGCATCAGGGTTTCGTGCATCATCGGCATGGTGCCTTCCATCACGCGGCCGCAGCCCAGGGAAAAGAGCGTGTCGCCGACGACAAGCGCATCGTCGTCCTCGAAATAATAGGCGAGATGGCCGAGCGTGTGGCCGGGCGTCTCCATTACCATGGCGCCAGTTTCGCCAAGCCGCAAATCATCGCCCTCCGCAACAGCGAGATCGAGAGGCGGCAGCCGGGAGGCGTCCTTCCGCGAGCCGACAACGCGCGCCTGCGGAAATTTCGTTTTCAGCGGGCCGACGGCTCCGATGTGGTCGTGATGATGGTGGGTCAGCCAGATATCGGTGAGCGTCCAGCCCTTTTCGGCCAGGGCGGCGAGAATGGGCGCGGCCTCGGGCGCATCGAAGGACGCGGTGGCGCCGGTGGCGGCGTCATGCGCCAGCAAGCCGAAATTGTCGTCGAGGCACCTGAACAAATGAAACTCTGCCGTCATATCCCGCTCCTAGCGTCAGGCGCATTCGAACATGATATCTAGTTGAGGCAGAGCGCCTTGGGAACAGCGGGGGCTCCGGTTTTTTACCCTTCCGGCGCGGGCCCCTTGCCCTCGGCGGCAAATTATGGCGAACCTCCATCATGGCGCTGGATGTCACCGATCTCAGGAGTTTTTACGCCTCGCCGCTTGGCGAGACAGCGCGCAAGCTTGTCGGCGCGATTTTAAGCCGGCGCTGGGACGCGGTCGCGGGCCTTTCCATTGTCGGTCTTGGCTACGCCACGCCTTATCTCGATTTTTTTCAGGGTCAGCCCATGCGGTTGCTGGCGATGATGCCCGCCGAACAGGGCGTGGTGAATTGGCCGGCCGACGGGGCCTCCGCCTCGGCCCTGATCGACGATTCCATGCTTCCCCTGCCCGATTCCTGCGTGGATCGCGTGCTGCTCGCCCATGCGCTGGAGACCGCGGAGCATCCGCGCGAATTACTGGCCGAAATCTGGCGCGTGCTGACGCCAGGCGGCCGATTGATCGTGGTCGCGCCAAATCGTTCGGGCCTGTGGGCGCGGCTCGACACGACGCCATTTGGCCACGGCCGGCCCTATTCGCGCGGGCAGTTGCTCGATCTGATGCGCGAAACGCTGTTTTCGCCGATTTATTGGAGCGAGGCGCTTTATTCTCCACCCCTCGAACGGGCCATGCTGCTGCGGTTGGCCCCGGCGATCGAAAGCGTCAGCGCCAGACTCTCGTTGCCTGGCGCGGGGGTGATCGTCGTGGAGGCCACCAAGCAGCTTTATCGGCTGGTCGGGGCGAGGCGCGTGCGCCGCTCTCTGCCGGAACTGGCGCCGGCCCTGCCGGCGCTGGCGCCGCGCCCCTTGGGAACGAGCCGGACTGCCGACCGCCGCTGAGCTCAAGGTCCGGCCACGCGGGTGGCGTTGGGCGCCTTGGCCATCAGCCCATCGATCCGGTCGCGCTCCCGCTTGAATTCGCTGAGCGATTTGCCGTCGAACTGCCTCGTGCGCGCAAGCTTGACGCGCAGAGGATCGACATAGTGGCCGTTGACGATGACTTCGTAATGCAGGTGCGGACCGGTGGCGAGGCCGCTGGCGCCGAGGTAGCCGACGATCTGGCCCTGGGTGACTTTCACGCCTTCCGTCATTCCCCGCCCGAAACGCGACATATGATTATAGGTGGTCACATAGCCGTTGTTATGCTCGATCTCGACCCGACGGCCATATCCCGAACTCCAGCCGGCCTTGAGGACGACGCCACTGCCGGCGGCAAAGATCGGCGTACCGATCGGCGCCGCCCAGTCCACGCCATTATGCGGACGGGTATAATGAAGGATGGGATGATAGCGCATGCCAAAGGTCGAGCGCAATTCGCCTGACGCGATCGGCTTGCGCAGCAGGAACTTGCGGGTTGAGCGGCCTGCCGGATCGTAAAAGTCGACGATCTGATCATCCGGCGTCTGGAAGCGGTAATATTTGAACGTCTCGCCGCGGGTGGTGATGGAGGCGTAAAGAAGTTCGGCATGACTGCCGTCGGCATCATCGCCGTCGTCGTAAAAGGCGTCGATGGAGTCGCCCGCGGTCACGCCGCGCTGAAAATCGACGTCATTGCCGAAGGTTCGCACCATCTGGTCGATGATCGGACGCG
>CAVPZS010000005.1:612500-1082931 GCA_963710275.1 uncultured Alphaproteobacteria bacterium
GCCGGTCGGCTGCGGAAAGCCTTTTTCGTCCAGCGCCATTTTCTCGACGGTGATCGATCCGGCCTCGACATTCTTGATGGTCGAAAGCCATTTCATCATGACGCCTTCTTCCAGCGCCTCTTCAAGTTCGAAATCATGGGCGGGCATTTTTTCGCGGGTGCGGCGATAGACGATCACCGCTTCCTCGGCGCCGAGGCGCTTGGCCGTCCGCGCCACGTCCAGCGCCGTATTGCCGCCGCCATAGATGATGACGCGGCGCCCGAGTAGAGGCTTGTCCTCGCCTTCCATCGAACGCAAGACCTGCACCGCGTCCAGCACCTTGGCGGCTTCGCCGGCCGGGATATAGGCGCGTCGGGCGATATGGGCGCCTACCGCGAGAAAGGCCGCGTCGAAGCCGCCGGCCGCCACGCTCTCGCGGATATTAGCGACCTTGGCGTTATACTCGATGACGACGCCGAGATCGGTGATGCGCTTGACTTCGGCGTCCAGCACGTCGCGCGGCAGGCGATATTTCGGAATGCCGAAACGCATCATGCCGCCGGGAAGCGGGCCGGCCTCCTTGATGGTCACCGCATGGCCGAAGCGCGCCAGATGATAGGCGGCGGAAAGCCCCGCCGGCCCCGCGCCGACGACCAGAACCTTTTTCCCGCTCGGCGCCGGGCGCTCGAAGACCCAGCCCTTTTCGATGGCGAGGTCGCCCAGGAAACGTTCGACCGAGTTGATGCCGACCGCCGAATCCAACCCCGCACGGTTGCAGGCGCCTTCGCAGGGATGATAGCAGACGCGCCCCATGCAGGCGGGCAGCGGGTTGTTTTGGGTCAGCGCCCGCCAGGCGCCTTCGTAATCACCGCTTTCGGCCTTGGCGAGCCAGCCCTGGATGTCCTCGCCCGCCGGACAGGCATGATTGCACGGCGGGAGACGGTGGAGATATTCGGGACGCATCGTGCGCCAGGAGCCGGTATGGTTGGCCAGGGACGTGCCGACGTCCAGGGTGATGGCGAAAGCATGATCCATGTTCAGTCCTCACGCCTCATCTTCAATGTCGCCGGTCAGGCCATAATCGCTGATATTGGCGTCGCACATAGCCTGCAGCCTCTGCACGCGCGGGTCTTCCGCGCCGCCGCGGAAAAGATGGGCGAAACGCTTTTGCGGCCGCAGGTAATCCTGCACCGGAACCGGGCGGCGGATTTTGCGGACGTGGGTGATCTTCCCGTGTTCGGCTTCGAAAATGGGGTAGAGACCGCATTCCACCGCCAGCCGCGCCAGCCGGATCGTATCGTGCGAGGCCGAGCCCCAGCCGAGCGGGCAGGGCACGCTGATCTGGATATAGCGCGCGCCATGGATCGACATGGCCTTGGTCACCTTGCGCTCGAGGTCGTGCAGGTCGGCGACGGTGGCCGTGGCGACATAGGGAATGTTATGCGCCACGGCGATCTTCGGCACGGATTTGCCGGTGCCGAACACATTGCCGGGTTCCGGACCCAGCGCGGGGGTCGTCGCCGTGCGCGCGGCGGGCGGCGTCGCCGAGGAGCGCTGCACGCCGGTATTCATGTAACCTTCGTTATCGTAGCAAATATAGAGCACGTCGTCGTTGCGCTCGAACATGCCCGACAGGCATTGGAAACCGATATCGGTGGTGCCGCCGTCGCCGCCCTGGGCGACGACCCGCACCTCCGGCCTTTTCTTGGCGCGCATGGCGGCGGCGACGCCGGTGGCGACCGCCGCGGCGTTGCCGAACAGCGAATGCAGCCAGGGCAATTGCCAGGAGGTTTCGGGATAGGGGGTGGTGAAGACTTCCAGGCATCCCGTGGCGTTGACGGCGATGAGATTGTTGCCGGTCGCGCGCATGGCGGCGTCGATGGCGTAGCGCGCGCCGAGCGCTTCGCCGCAACCCTGGCAGGCGCGATGGCCGCAGGTCAGGGCGTTGGAGCGCTCCGCCGAGGCCTGCACCGAGCGCTGTTCTTCCGCCGCCAGCCGGTTGCCGACGGTGAACGTTCCCTTCTGGTAGTATTTCAGCTTTTGCGCGGCTTCACCGGGAGCCAGGGTCGCCGCGAGAGTTCTGGACGGGTTCGGTCATGCTTGGTCCTCACTCGCCGGCGGGAAAGCCGGATTCGGCGGCAAGTTGCCGCAACAGGTTTTCGGCGGTCGGCCCGGAACGGCGGGTCTTGCGGGTGCGGTGGATTTCCCGGCCGACGATGCGGTCGTTGAGGTCGAGGAAATGCGTGCCTTCCCAAGGCTGCACGGCGGCCTGCCGGAACAGGCGCTCCAGCGAGGCCCGGGTGATCGGGCGTCCGCCAAGCCCAGCCACGGCTGAATGCAGGCGCGGAGCCTGCGGCAGGTTGCGCAAGGCGACGTCGACATTATTGGCGAGAGGGCCGCCGACGCCAACGGAAATGCTTTTTTCAACCACCACGACATCACTGCAGCCGGCGAGCGCATTGCGCAATTCGTCCACCGGGAATGGACGGTAGGAGACGATGACCACGAGGCCGATCTTGAAACCGTCGTCGCGCATTTCGTCGATCGTGTCCTTGATGGTGCCGCAGACCGAGCCCATGGCGACCACCAGCATTTCAGCGTCTTCGGTGCGATACTTGCGCAGCAGGCCGCCGGAATCGCGGCCGAAGATTTCGGTGAATTCGGCGGCGAACTTGGGGATCAGCCGCAAGGCTTGGGTCTGCTTGAAATGCGCCAGGAACTTGACCTCGGTAAAGGCTTCCGGCCCGACCATCGCGCCGATTGACGCGGGTTCGGCCGGGTCCAGCACTTGCACGGGATCATAGGGCGGCAGGAAGGCGTCGACCTGCGCCTGCTCGGGAATGTCGATGCGCTCCATGGCGTGGGTGAGGATGAAGCCATCGACGCAGACCATGATCGGCAGCGACAATTCCTCGGCCAGCTTGAACGCGAGTATGTGCAGGTCGACCGCTTCCTGGTTGGTTTCTGCGAAGAGTTGCAGCCAGCCGGCGTCGCGCATCGACATGGCGTCGGAATGGTCGTTCCAGATGTTGATGGGCGCGCCGATGGCGCGGTTGCCCAAGGTCATCACGATCGGCAGGCCGAGGCCGGAGGCATTGTAGACCGCCTCGGCCATGAACAGCAGTCCCTGCGAGGCCGTGGCCGTATAGGCGCGCGCCCCGGCGGCCGAAGCGCCAATGGCGACGGAAAGCGCAGCGAATTCGCTTTCGACATTGATGAATTCGCAATTGACGAGATGGCCGTCCTTCACCAGATCGCCGAGACCTTCGACGATGTGGGTCTGGGGCGTGATCGGATAGGCGCAGATCACTTCGGGCCGGCACAGGGCGATGGCTTCGGCCATGGCGTGCGAGCCTTCGATTTGCTTCAGCATTCGCGGCTCCTGTTCAGACGGGTTGTTTGGCGACTTGCTGCGCGCGCACGAAATCATAGGCTTCTGTCGCGGCGGCGATATTGGCCGCGCCGACCTTGCCCGGAAAGGCCCGTTCGATGGCGTGCTTCACGCTGTCGAGATGAAGGGCGCCGCTGAGCGCCGCGAAAGCGCCGAGCAGGGCGGCGTTGGGCGCGGGCCGGCCGACATGTTTCAGCGCCAGCTCCGTCGCGGGGACGATGACCGCGTGGCCTTCCGGCAGCCGATCGACAACCTGCTGCAGATGCAGCTCGGCGAAACTCCTGGTGGTGTTGACCAGCAGATAGCCATCCGGGCGCAATCCCGCGAAGACGTCCACGACCTTGAGCAGGGTGGGGTCCTGCAGGATCAGCACGTCCGGTTCCTGGATCGGCTCGCGCAGCCGGATCTCCTTTTCGGCGATTCGGCAAAAGGCGACCACCGGCGCTCCCGTGCGCTCCGAGCCGAAACTGGGAAAGGCCTGGGCATGCCGGCCTTCGAAAAACGCGGCCACGGACAGCATTTCCGCCCCGGTCACCACGCCCTGGCCGCCGCGGCCATGGATGCGAATTTGGAACATCTGTTCCCTTTCCTGAGAGAAAATTCAGCGCCCAAGCGAATGAATGAGACCCTAAATCGCTTTATAATGGAAGCCCCGGAACGTGGCGTTGATCTGGCGCTAATTGGCGGGAGATAGAGGGCTTGCTCCGCTTGCGCCAGTCTCGGCAGCGGCCGGGGAGCCGAGAGGGACGAAAATCCAGGGGGTCGCGACCAAAGGACAAGGCGCGGAGGCGGCGAGGAACTATTTCCCCACCGCGGAAAGCTCTGCCATATTATCGGCCAACAACAAGAATCAAGGGAGAGTGACGATGAGCCAAAGGGTCGCCCTTAACGCCATTCATGCCGGTCCCTGAGGGACGGTTCCCCGATTGTGACGGCAAGCTCAAGCCGCGCCGCTGACACCGACCAACATCAAGCCAGCCTTGCAGAGGGCCCTCCATGACTGAGTTTTTCCGTCACGGGCGAATCGAAGTCGCCCCCGTTCTCCAGCAATTCATCGATCACGACGTGCTTCCCGGCCTGGACCTGAAGCCCGAAGCCTTCTGGGCCAGCCTCGAGCGGTTCCTGGTCGAGCTGGCGCCGCGCAATCGCGCGCTGCTGGCGAGGCGGGACGCCCTGCAGGCGCAAATCGACGGCTGGCATCGCGAGCGGCGCGGCCAGAATTTCGACGCCGGGGCCTACAAGGCCTTCCTGACCGAGATCGGCTATCTCGTCGCGAAGGGCGACGATTTCAAAGTCGGCACGGCCAATGTCGATCCCGAGATTTCGACCCAGGCCGGGCCGCAACTGGTCGTGCCGATCACCAACGCCCGCTATGCGCTGAACGCGGCCAACGCCCGCTGGGGCTCGCTTTATGACGCGCTATACGGTACGGACGCCCTGGCGCCGCCGAACCCATCCGCGAGGGGATATGATCCCGAGCGCGGCGAAAAAGTCATCGCCTGGGGTCGCGAGTTCCTCGACAGGATAGCGCCGCTCGAAGAGGGCTCGCACAAGTTTGTGAAGCATTATTACGTCGAACACGGCGCCTTGCGGGCGCAGATGATCAAGGGCGGCGTGTTCGGACTGGCCGACCCGACTGTATTCGCCGGTTTTGCCGGTAACCTAGCGGCGCCGCGGGCGATTTTGCTTGTTCATCATGGGCTGCACGTTGAAATCCATATCGATCCCGCCCATCCCATCGGCAGGACCGACGAAGCGGGCGTCAGCGACATCGTGCTGGAGGCGGCGCTGACCGCGATCCAGGATTGCGAGGATTCGGTCGCGGCCGTCGACGCAGAGGACAAGGTGCTGGTTTACCGCAACTGGCTCGGCCTGATGAAGGGCGATCTCCACGCGCGCTTCGACAAGGGCGCGGAATCGCTCGACCGTCACATGGCGCCGGATCGCCATTACACCAGCCCTGACTATGGCGACCTCACCCTGCACGGCCGCGCGCTGCTGCTGGTGCGCAATGTCGGGCATCTCATGACCATCGACGCGGTGAAAATCGACGGCGAAGACGCGCCCGAAGGGCTGCTCGACGCCATGTTCACCAGCCTGATCGCGCTTTATGACATCCGAGGGTTGGGAAGCTTGCGCAACAGCCGCGCGGGGTCGATCTACATCGTCAAGCCAAAGATGCACGGTCCCGAGGAAGTCGCCTTCGCGAGCGAGATTTTTTCCAGGGTGGAGGCGTCACTGGGGCTGCCGGCCAATACCATCAAGATGGGAATCATGGACGAGGAGCGGCGCACCACCGTCAATCTGGCCGAATGCATCCGCGCGGCCAGAGATCGCGTGTTCTTCATCAACACGGGCTTCCTGGACCGCACCGGCGACGAGATGCACACGTCGATGGAAGCCGGCCCGATGATCCGCAAGAACGAGATGAAGAACTCGGTCTGGATCGCGGCCTATGAGGACAATAACGTCGATGTGGGCCTGCGCGCGGGCCTGCCGGGCCACGCCCAGATCGGCAAGGGCATGTGGGCCATGCCGGACTTGATGGCGCAAATGCTCGCCGCCAAGATCGGCCATCCGCGCGCCGGGGCCAATACCGCCTGGGTGCCCTCGCCCACCGCCGCGACGCTCCACGCCACCCATTATCACGATGTCGATGTCGCCCGGAGGCAAGCGGAAATCTCCACCCGCTCGCCGGCCAGGCTGGAGAATATCCTGACCATTCCCTTGGCCGACCGTCCCAACTGGTCGCCCGAGGAAATCCGGGAAGAGCTCGACAATAACGCCCAGGGGATTCTCGGTTATGTCGTGCGCTGGATCGACCAGGGCGTCGGCTGCTCCAAAGTGCCGGATATTCACGGCGTCGGCCTGATGGAAGACCGCGCCACCTTGCGCATATCGAGCCAGCACATCGCCAACTGGCTGCGCCACGGAATTCTGCGAAAAGGCGCAAGTCCTCGAGACGCTGCAGCGCATGGCCGCGGTGGTCGACCAGCAGAACGCCGGCGACCCGAATTACCGGGCCATGGCGCCGGACTTCGACTCCAGCGTCGCGTTCCAGGCGGCGTGTGATCTCGTGTTCAAGGGCGTCGAGCAGCCGAACGGCTACACCGAGCCTGTGCTCCATGGCCGCCGCCGCGAGGCCAAGGCGCGCGGCTAATCTGGAATGCTCGCCGGTCGCGGCCCGCCGGTCGCCCAGTCGAGCAGTTCGACCGTATGCACGACGGGCAGTTTTGTTCCAGCTGCGATCTGGGTGAGGCAGCCGATATTGCCGGCCGCGATCATTTGTGGCGCAACGCTTTCGATATGGGCGACCTTGCGGTCGCGCAATTGCGTAGCGATTTCCGGCTGCAACAGGTTGTAGGTCCCGGCCGAGCCGCAGCACAGATGGCCTTCCGGCGGATCGAGCACGACGAAACCTGCCTTCTCCAGCAAAGTCTTCGGCTCCAGCCTGATGCGCTGGCCGTGCTGCAGCGAACAGGCGCTGTGATAGGCGACGCGCAGGCCGGTCGGCGCTTGCGGCGCCATCAGCCCGATTTCGCTCATCACTTCGCTGATGTCGCGCGTCAGCTCCGAAATTTTTCGCGCAGGCTCGGCCATGAGCGGGGTCGTCGCGGAACATGAAGCCATAGTCCTTGACCGTCGTGCCGCAGCCCGAGGCGTTGATGACGATGGCGTCGAGGCCGCCGGACGCGATTTCCCGCGTCCAGGCCTCGATGTTTTTTCGCGCGAAATCCGTGGCGTCCTGACCGAGATGATGGGTGAGCGCTCCACAGCAGCCGGAGTCAGGCTGGACCACCACCTCGCACCCATGTCGTGTCAGCAGCCTGATCGTGGCCTCATTGATCTGCGGCGCCAGCACTTTTTGCGCGCAGCCGGCGAGCAGGGCGACCCGGCGGCGACGCGGTCCCAAAGGCGCAAAAACCTGGGGCCGGTCCATGGGCGATGGCGCCGGGAGCTTTTCGGGCGCCAGGACAAGCCCCGCTTGCAATGGCGCGGGGAGATAAGGCGCGAAAATCCTGGCGAAGCGTCCAGCAGCCAAGAGCGCGCGGAACAGGTCCGGCCGGGGCAGGACAAAACCCAGCACGCGCCGCAACAGCCGATACGGCCAGGGCCGCGTAAAAGTCCGCTCGATGTGATGGCGGGCGTGATCGACCAGATGCAGGTAATTGACGCCTGAAGGGCAGGTGGTCATGCAGGACAGGCAGGTGAGGCAGCGGTCGATGTGCTTGACCTCCTCGGCCGAGGCCGCCCGGTCGTTCTCAAGCATGTCCTTGATGAGGTAGATGCGGCCGCGCGGGCTGTCGAGTTCGTCGCCGAGCAGCGTATAGGTCGGGCATGTCGCGGTGCAGAAGCCGCAATGCACACAGGCGCGCAGGATTTTTTCGCTCTCCCGCGTGTCGGAGTCAGCGAGCTGGACCAGGGAGAAATGCGTCTGCATGAGGCTACCAGCCCTCCCGCATGCGGCCCGGGTTCAGCACGCCCTCGGGATCGAAATTGGATTTGACGCGTCGGCTGAGGCTCGCCAGCGCCGCTTCCTCGGGTTGGAACACTTCGGTTTGAGAGCGAAGCTCCTCGCTGGCGACAACCAGAGTGGCGTGACCGCCGACCTGCCTCAAAATGGCGCGGAGCGCATCGGCGCCGCCGTCCTCTCCCGCCTCGGCCGGGTCGAGGCTGAGCCAGACGAGGCCGCCGCCCCAATCGAAAAACGCTTCGGCCGAGGCACATTTTTCGCGGATTTTTTGCAGGACGGCCGGCGACGCGCTGGGGGTGGGACACAGGCGCCACACCAGACGGTCTCTCGCGGGGAGCAGGTTGCGCACCTGGGAGATCTCGCGCCAGAACAGGGTGGTCGCGTCGGCGCCGAGCCGCGCGCCGGAACCAAAAAGCTTTTCCAGCTCCTCCGCGCGAAAGGCGATGGAGGGCGCCGGCCCCTCGACGCGCAAGGCGGTCAGACCATTGCCGCCGGCCGCATCGCCGAAGCGCGAGCGCCGGGCGACAGCCGCGGGCAGATGAGCCGCCGCGGAAACTTCATACGGCGTGTTCAAGGCCCGCGCCAGCAGCTGGATCGCGGCCTCGTCGGTCAGGCCGGGAAGCAGCAAGGTGCAGGCGGTTTCCGGCCGGGGCATGACCTTGAGCGTCACTTCCGTCAGCAGCGCCAGCGTTCCGTAGGAGCCCGCCATCAGTTTGCACATGTCATAGCCGGTAACGTTCTTCACCACCTTGCCGCCGGCTTTGAAAATCTCCCCACGGCCGTTGATTGCGGAAAAGCCCAAAAAATAGTCGCGCGCGGCGCCGGCGCGCAGGCGGCGAGGCCCAGCGAGATTGCAGGCCAGCACCCCGCCAAGCGTTGGCGCGCCCAGTCTTGATTGTTCCGCGTTCAGCAAGCCGCGCCAGTCCGGCGGCTCGAAAGCCAGCATCTGGCCCTTTTTCGCCAGTTGCGCCTCGATTTCGGCCATGGGCGTGGCGGCGCGCGCAGTCAGGATCAATTCGGCCGGCTCGTAATCGATGATGCCGTTCAGGCCGGATACGTCGAGGTCAAGATCGGCGCGCGTAAAACGCCCGAGAGTCCGCTTGCTGGCGCCGGCAAGGATTTCCAGCGATTTCTTCTCGGCGGCGGCCCATTGGATCATTTCCGCGGCCTGGCCGGCATCCATGGGTTTGAGGCGGTTCATGCGGCCATCCGGTCAGAAGCGGGGCAGATCGGGGAAACGCAGCTTTCCCGCATGGACATGCATGGCGCCCAGTTCCGCGCAGCGGCAGAGCTGAGGAAAGACTTTTCCCGGATTGAGCAGGCTCTTGTCGTCAAAGGCGCATTTCAGCCTTTGCTGCTGGTTCAGGTCGCATTCGTTGAACATTGTGTCCATCAGGTCGCGCTTTTCGACGCCGACGCCATGCTCGCCGGTGAGGACGCCCCCGACCTCCACGCAGAGTCGCAGGATGTCCTGGCCGAATTGTTCCGCGCGATCGAGTTCTCCGGGCTGGTTGGCGTCGTAAAGGATGAGGGGGTGCAGGTTGCCGTCGCCGGCATGGAAGACGTTGGCGACGCGCAGTCCATATTGCGCCTCCATCTGTTTCATCCGCAGCAGCACATCGCCGATCTTTTTCCTGGGTATGGTGCCGTCCATGCAGAGGTAGTCGGGCGAAATACGCCCGACCGCGGGAAAGGCCGCCTTGCGCCCAGCCCAGAACAGCAGGCGTTCCGCCTCTGACTGGCTGACCCGGCAGGAGGTCGCGCCATGCTCTCCGGCGATCGCCTCCACGCTGGCGATGAGATGGTTGACCTCCGCCTGGCAGCCGTCGAGCTCCACGATCAGCAGCGCTTCGACATCGAGCGGATAGCCGGCGTGGACAAAGGCTTCCGCCGCTTCGACGGCCAGCCGGTCCATCATTTCCATGCCGCCGGGAATGATTCCCGCGGCGATGACGGCGGCGACGCAATGGCCGGCGCCCTCGACCGTGGGAAAGCCGATCATCAGCGCCCGCGCCCCCGGCGGCGTCGGCAGCAGTCGGACCGTGACCTCTGTGACGACGCCGAGCATGCCTTCCGAGCCGACCACGACGCCGAGCAGGTCATAGCCCGAGGCGTCGAAATGCTTGCCGCCGAGCCTCACGACCTCGCCGTCTATGGTCACCAGCTCGACGCCGATGACATTATTGGTGGTCAGGCCATATTTCAGGCAATGCACGCCGCCTGAATTTTCCGCGACATTGCCGCCGATGGTGCAGGCGATCTGGCTTGAAGGGTCGGGCGCGTAATAGAGCCCATGCGCCTGCACGGCATGGGTGACGCCGAGATTGGTGACGCCCGGCTGAACCACCGCGCAGCGATTGGCGACGTCTATGTCGAGGATGCGCTTGAACTTGCCCATGCCCAAAAGCACCGCGTCCTCCAGCGGCAGGGCGCCGCCGGAGAGCGAGGTTCCCGCGCCGCGCGGGACGACCTTGATGTTGTTGGCCGAGCAATAGCGCATGACTTCGACGACCTGGGCGGTGGTCTCGGGCAGGACGACGACCATGGGAATTTGCCGATAGGCGGTCAGGGCGTCGCATTCGAAGGCGCGGCGCTCGCGTTCCGACTCGATGACGCCTTCGCCGGGCGCGATTTTCCGCAGCGCAGCGACGATCTCGCCGCGCCGGTCAAGAACCGCCCGATCGGGCGCGGGCATCAGGATCATGGCGCGCCTTCCCTGTTTGGTCTTTTGCTTCCGGTTTCCGGATTGTATGAGAGACGAAGCATTCTAGGCATGGATTGAACTTTAGCAAACGGCGACACGACAACTCACGTGCGCAAAAAGGTCGGGTGAATGCCTAATTCCATTTTCAGCTCCTGCGGAACCTCGATTTTCGAAATCATGTCGCGCCTGTCCGATCAGCATGGCGCGATCAACCTGGGGCAGGGGTTTCCCGAGGGGCTTGAGCCGGAAGAATTGATCGAGGCCGCCGTCGAGGCCATGCGGGCCGGGCCGCATCAATATCCGCCGATGATGGGCCTGCCGGCGCTGCGCCAGGCGGTCGCGGAAAACGCCCGTCGTTTCCTTGGCCTGGAAGCGGATTGGGAAAAGGAGATCCTCGTCACCTCGGGAGCGACCGAAGCCCTCTGCGACGCTTTCCTCGGCCTGCTCGAACGCGGCGACGAAGTCATCGTTTTCGAGCCGGTCTATGACAGCTACGGCCCGATCATCCGCCGTGCCGGCTGCAACCCCGTGCCGGTTCGGTTGGAGCCGCCGGACTGGACCCTGCCGCGCGAAAGGATCCTGGCGGCGATCACGCCGCGCACGCGCGCCATTGTCGTGAACACGCCGATGAATCCAATCGGCAAGATGTTCGATGCGGAGGAATTGCGCTTTCTCGCCGACTGCATGCTGCGCCACGACCTCGTCGCCATCGCCGACGAAGTCTATGAGCATCTCGTCTTCGACGGCCGCAAGCACGTCAGTCTCTTTGCCTTTCCCGACGTCCGCGACCGCGTCGTCCGGATCGGTTCGGCCGGCAAGACCTTTTCCGTCACTGGCTGGAAGGTCGGCTATGTGATGGCCGACGCCCGCCTGCTGACGCCCATCGCCCGCGCCCATCAATTCGTGACTTTCACCACATCGCCGGCCCTGCAGGCCGCGGTCGCCGTGGGGTTGCGCCTGCCGGACGCCTATTTCATCGGCTTGAAAAACGCCTTGCAAACCCGCCGGGATCTTCTGGTCGCAGGCCTGCGCCAGGTTGGTTTCGACCCCCAGCCGGCACCGGCGACCTATTTCGTCACCTCGTCCTTCGAAAAACTCGACGGCGGCGGCGACGAGGCATTTTGCCGCCGGATGACCATCGAGGCGGGCGTGACGGCCGTGCCGCTCTCCGCCTTTTATTCACAACATGGGCCGGCCGGTCACCTGCGCTTCTGTTTCGCCAAAACCCAGCCGACGCTGGAGGCGGCGGTCGCAAAACTCGCCGCCTGGCGTCGCAGGCGGCTCTAGCCCCGCATATGCGCCGGCGGCTGCGGGTTGTTCTCGGGGTTGGTGTCGTATTTCTGCAGCTTTTCCACGATCCCGCCGCCGACCAGCGGCGACAGGTCCGCCTCCAGCGCCTCGGCCTTGGCCCTGGGGTACACTTCCGCGCCTTCGATGTAGCAGGTGAAGATTTTCTGGTGCTTGGCCTTCTTCGCCGGGTCTTCGATGGTCACCTTGGTCCACTTGTAGAGCGGGAACTTCTCCACCCCTTCTTTTTCGGCCTCGGCGCAATAATTGGCGAAGGCTTCATACTGGCTGCCGATCGCGGTCTTGTGCCGCGCCAGAACGTCCATCAACGCACCGAGAGCGGGGTCGGAAGGGTTGTCGTGCGCCAACGCGGCAAAGCCGTCCGCCAAGGTGATTCGGATCTGAAAATCCCATTCGCTGCTCATTTTTTAGAACTCTCTTGTTTTGGCGCCAGCGTGAATATGTCGCCGGCTGTTTCGCTTATCAAGAGATCGCCAGCCGTGCTGGCGCCTCCAGCGTCAATGAACTAACATTGGGGCCATGAACCCATGGGTCCAGCCGCGCTTTCATCGTGGGACCCGCCCGCGAAAAATGGAATTGACCGCATGAACGAACTGACGCGTCACGCCCTGACCATCCAAGCCGCCGAGTCGGAAAACGCCGGCGAGGAGCGCGAGGCGCAGATCGTCCGCCTGCGCGACGCAGTGCTGGAAAAGCTGACCTATTCGGTCGGCAAGGACCGCAACGCCGCCAGCGAGCGCGACTGGTTCGTCGCCGTGGCGCTCGCCGCGCGCGACCGGATCGTCAATGACTGGATGGTTTCCGTGCGCGGCAATTACCGCGATAACAGGCGCCGGGTCTATTATCTCTCGCTGGAATTCCTGATCGGCCGGCTGCTGATCGACGCCCTGACCAATCTCGATCTGGTCGAGCCCATGCGCGCGGCCCTGGCCACGCTCGACATCGACCTCGACAAGCTGCGCAACGTAGAGCCCGACGCGGCCCTGGGCAATGGCGGCCTCGGCCGTCTGGCCGCCTGTTTCATGGAAAGCATGGCGACGCTGTCGATCGCGGCCCACGGCTATGGCATCCGTTACGACAACGGCCTGTTCCGCCAGACCATCAATGACGGTTGGCAGCACGAATATCCCGAGGATTGGCTGGATTTCGGCAATCCCTGGGAATTCCCGCGACCCGAGGTCAATTACGCCATCGGCTTCGGCGGCGTGGTGGACAGCGCGCCGCGCCCCCACGGCCTGTCGGCGCAGATCTGGCGGCCCTCGGAAACCGTGCAGGCGGTGGCCTATGACACGCCGGTCGTCGGCTGGCGCGGCGCCCACGTCAACACCCTGCGTCTATGGTCCGCGCGCGCCGCCGATCCGCTGCGCCTCGACGTGTTCAACCAGGGCGATTATGTCGGCGCCCTGGCTGATCGCGTGCGCGCCGAATCCATTTCCAAGATCCTCTATCCGAGCAACTCCACCCCGGCCGGCCAGGAATTGCGGCTGCGGCAGGAATATTTCTTCGCCTCGGCCTCGTTGCAGGACCTCACGCGCCGCCATCTGAAGCAGTTCGGCGACATCGAGACCCTGGCGGAAAAGGCGGCGATCCAGCTCAATGACACCCATCCGGCCATCGGCGTCGCCGAACTGATGCGCCTGCTGGTCGACGTACACGGGCTGGATTGGGACCGCGCCTGGGAAATCACCCAGGCGACCTTCTCCTATACCAACCATACGCTGTTGCCGGAGGCGCTGGAGACCTGGCCGGCGCCGCTGATGGAGCGCCTGCTGCCGCGCCACATGCAAATCATCTATCTGATCAACGCCAAGCATCTCGACAAACTGCGCGCCCAGGGCATGGAGGACGCCGGAAAGCTGTCGTCCCTGTCGCTGATCGACGAGCATAACGGGCGCCATGTGCGCATGGGCCATCTGGCCTTCCTCGGCTCGCACAAGGTCAATGGCGTGTCGGCAACTGCATACCGATCTCGTCAAGGAGACGGTGTTTCGCGACCTCAACGAGATATTCCCTGACCGCATCGTCAACAAGACCAATGGCGTCACCTTCCGCCGATGGCTGTTCGAGGCCAATCCGAGCCTGACGCGCCTGCTGGTCGAGACCATCGGAAAATCGGTGCTGGACGACCCGATGGCGCTGCAGAAGCTTGAGCCCTTCGCGCTCGACCTCGATTTCCAGTCGCGCTACGCCGCCGCCCGTCAGGTCAACAAGGAGGCGCTCGCGAAGGTCATCGCCGACCGGCTGCTGATCAAGGTCGACCCGACCGCCCTGTTCGACGTGCAGATCAAGCGAATCCACGAATACAAGCGGCAGTTGCTCAATATCCTTGAGACCATCGCCCTCTACAACGAAATCCGCGCCCAACCCATGCGCGACTTTGTGCCGCGGGTGAAAATATTCGCCGGCAAGGCGGCGGCGAGCTATCATACGGCCAAGCTGATCATCAAGCTCGCCAATGACGTGGCGCGCGTGGTCAACAACGATCCGACGGTGCGGGACTTGCTGAAAGTGGTGTTCCTGCCCAATTACAACGTCAGCCTCGCGGAATCGATCATTCCGGCGGCCGACCTGTCGGAGCAGATATCGACGGCTGGCATGGAAGCCTCGGGCACCGGCAACATGAAGATGGCGCTCAATGGCGCGCTGACCATCGGCACGCTGGACGGCGCCAATGTCGAGATCAAGGCAGCGCGTCGGCGACGATCAACATCTTCATTTTCGGCATGACGGCGGAAAGGTCGCGGCGCGCCGGTCGCGCGGCATCGACGCCCGCGAAACCATCGCGGCATCGCCCGTTTTGCGTGAGGTGCTGGCCTCCATCGCCGATGGCGCCTTTTCGCCGGATGACCGCAATCGCTATGCTTCGCTCGTCGACGTGTTGACCTATCACGACCACTTCCTGGTCACGGCCGATTTCGACGCCTATGTCGCCGCCCAGCAGTCGGTATCGCGCCGCTGGCGCGACCGCAAGTCCTGGTGGCGTTCGGCCATTCTCAACACGGCCCGCACCGGCTGGTTCTCGTCGGACCGCACCATTGCGGAATATGCGGCCGATATTTGGAAGGTTCCGGTTCGCCAGTCATGACGTCATGCCAGAGCCGGGTCTCGGACCCGGATGTCGAAGGGATCGTCGCCGGACGGCATCCCGACCCCTTTGCCGTGCTCGGTCCACATGAGCAGGCGGACGGCTGCGCCTTGCGCGCTTTTGCGCCGGGGGCGCAAAGGCTGACGGCGCTGTTGCCGGACGGCGGCGCCATCGAACTGGAACCGCGCGGCGACTCCGGCTTTTTTGAGGGTTTTACCGCCTCGCGGCCGCCTTCCTACCGCCTGCGCGCCGAAAACTCAGGCGGCGTCTGGGAATGGGACGATCCCTATCGTTTTGGTCCGATCCTCGGCCCGATGGACGACTATCTTCTGGTGGAAGGCGCGCATCTCGAGCTTTACGCGCGGCTCGGCGCGCACGCGATCGCCCACGAGGGCGCCGAAGGCGTGCATTTCTCCGTCTGGGCGCCCGCACGCCCTCCGGGTTTCGGTGGTTGGCGGCTTCAACTTCTGGAATGGCCGCCAGCATCCCCTCCGCAAGCGCATCGACAGCGGCTTGTGGGAAATCTTCATTCCCGGAATCGCCGAGGGCGAGCTGTACAAGTTTGAAATTCACTCGGCCGCCGGCGACATCATGCCCTTGAAGGCCGACCCGTTCGGCATTGAAGCGCAGATGCGGCCCTCGACCGCCTCCGTCGTCTCGCGCGACGACGATTTCCAGTGGACCGACGCCGAATATCTGGCAGAGCGCGGCCGCCGCGACATGAGACGCAGCGCCATTTCGATCTATGAGGTCCATCTCGGCTCCTGGCGCAGGGGCGAGGACAACAGCTTCCTCAGCTATGACGAGCTGGCGGACAGCCTGATCCCCTATGCGCGGGAGCAGGGCTTCACCCATCTCGAACTGCTGCCGATTTCCGAACATCCGCTCGACGCCTCCTGGGGTTACCAGCCGATCGGCCTGTTCGCGCCGACCTCGCGTTTCGGCGACGCCCAGGGGTTCAAGCGCTTTGTCGATCGCGCCCACGCCAATGGCCTTGGCGTCATCCTCGACTGGGTGCCGGCGCATTTCCCCACCGACGAGCACGGCCTGGCCTGGTTCGACGGCGAGCCGCTCTATGAACATGCCGATCCGCGCCGGGGATTCCATCCCGACTGGCAGACCGCGATCTATGACTTCGGCCGCCGGGAGGTGGCGAATTTCCTCGCCGTGAACGCGCTCTACTGGTTCGAGCGCTTCCATGTCGACGGGCTGCGCGTCGACGCCGTCGCCTCCATGCTCTACCTCGACTATTCGCGCAAGGCCGGGGAATGGGCGCCCAACGAGAAGGGCGGCAACGAGAACCTCGAAGCCGTGGCTTTCCTGCAAATGGTCAATACGCTGGTTTACCAGCGCTATCCCGGCGCGATGATGATCGCCGAGGAATCGACCTCCTGGCCCGGCGTTTCGCAACCCGTCCATGCCGGCGGCCTCGGCTTCGGCTTCAAATGGAATATGGGCTGGATGAACGACACCCTGCGCTACATGGCGCAGGATCCGGTCCATCGCCGCTATCACCATGACCGGCTGACCTTCGGCCTGCTTTACGCCTTTGCCGAGAATTTCATCCTGCCCATCTCCCATGACGAGGTCGTGCACGGCAAGGGTTCGGTGATCGGCAAGATGCCCGGCGACGAATGGCAGAAATTCGCCAACGCCCGGGCCTATTTCGCCTTCATGTGGGGGCATCCGGGCAAGAAGCTCCTGTTCATGGGCCAGGAATTCGGCCAGACGCGCGAATGGAGCGAAGACGGCCCGCTCGACTGGTGGCTGACGCAGTTCAAGGTTCATGAGGGCCTGAGCCGACTGGTGCGGCGACCTCAACCGCCTCTATCGGGCGACCCCCTCCCTGCATGTCCGCGACTGCGAGGCCGAAGGCTTCCAATGGCTCGTGGTCGACGACAAGGACCAGTCGGTCTTCGCCTGGCTGCGGCGCGGCGGTCCCGATGATGCGCCCGTCGCCGTGATCGTCAATTTCACTCCCGTGCCGCGGGAAAACTACCGCATCGGCCTGCCCTCGGCGGGCCGCTGGCGCGAAATCTTCAACAGCGACGCGGGCATCTATGGCGGCGGCGGCCTCGGCAACCTGGGCGCGGTCCAGGCCGTGTCCGAGCCCTGGGGAGGCCTTCCCGCTTCGGCGGCGCTTCTGGCGCCGCCCTTGGCAGCTGTTTATCTGCAATTTGATCCGGAAGCTTGATCCAGATTGACGCGGGGGAGTTACGTTTCACGTAAACTGTGATTCTCGGATGGAAAAATGGCCGGAGATCAAAAAATGGTTTCGTCCCACGCTCCTCTGGCGCGCCAAGCCATGGCCTATGTGCTGGCGGGCGGACGCGGCTCGCGCCTGATGGAGTTGACCGACCGCCGCGCCAAGCCGGCGGTCTATTTCGGCGGCAAGACGCGCATCGTCGATTTCGCTCTTTCCAACGCCCTGAACTCGGGGATCAGGCGCATCGCCGTCGCCACCCAGTACAAGGCGCATAGCCTGATCCGCCATCTGCAGCGCGGCTGGACCTTCCTGCGTCCGGAACGTAACGAGAGCTTCGACATCCTGCCCGCGTCGCAGCGCATATCCGAGACCATGTGGTATGTGGGCACCGCCGACGCGGTCTATCAGAACGCCGATATCGTCGAGGACTACGACCCGAAATATATCGTCGTCCTCGCCGGCGACCATATCTACAAAATGGACTACGAGCTCATGCTCCAGCAGCATGTCGACCAGAACGCCGACGTCACGGTCGGCTGCCTGGAAGTCACGCCGGAGGAGGCGACCGGCTTCGGCGTCATGGGCGTCGACAAGGACAATCGCATCCTGTCCTTCCTCGAAAAGCCGAAAGATCCCCCGACTATGCCCGGCAAGCCCGGCAGCTGTCTCGCCAGCATGGGCATTTATGTGTTCGAGACCAAATTCCTGTTCGACCTGCTGCGACGCGACGCCGCGGATCCGAATTCGAGCCATGATTTCGGCACGGATCTCATTCCCTATATCGTCAAGCACGGCAAGGCCTGCGCCCATCCCTTCTCCAACTCTTGCGTGCGCTCCGCCAAGGAGGTCACATCCTATTGGCGCGATGTCGGAACGGTCGACGCCTATTGGGCCGCCAATATCGATCTCACCGATATCGAACCGGAACTCGACCTGTTCGACCGCGACTGGCCGATCTGGACCTATGCCGAACTGACGCCGCCGGCCAAATTCGTCCATGACGTCGATGGGCGGCGCGGCCAGGCGATTTCGTCGCTGGTGTCGGGCGGCTGCATCGTCTCCGGCGCCTTCCTGCGCCGCTCGCTGCTGTTCAGTCATGTGCGGGTCAATTCCTATGCGCATGTCGAGATGGCCGTGATCCTGCCCGAGGTCGATGTCGGCCGCGGAGCGCGGCTCAGCAATGTCGTGGTCGATCGCGGCGTGCGCATACCCGAGGGGATGGTGATCGGCGAAGATCCGGAGCTTGACGCCAAGCGTTTCCGCCGCACCGCCCAGCGGCATATGCCTCGTAACCCAGCCGATGATCGATCGGCTGACCCCGTGAAATCCTAGTGAAATCCACTCCATGAAATCCATCAACGCGCTCTCGGTCGCGTCCGAAATCTTTCCGCTGGTGAAGACCGGCGGGCTTGCGGATGTCGCCGGCGCCCTGCCTCTGGCCCTGTCGGCCGAACATGTCGCCATGCGGACCCTGTGTCCGGGCTATCGCCCCGTCATGGCGGCGCTGAAAAAGGCCGAGCCGGTCGCGAAATTCGACGAGCTGTTCGGCGGGCCGGCGCGCCTGCTCGCCGGCAAGGCGGGGGCGCTCGAGCTTTTCGTGCTCGATGCGCCGCACCTGTTCGACCGGGACGGCGGCCCCTACGCCGGCCCCGGCGGACGCGATTTCATCGATAATCCCTTGCGTTTCGCCGCTCTGGCCAAAGTCGGCGCCGCGATCGGGCAGGGCCTCGTCGCCGGCTTCCAGCCGCAGGTCGTGCATGCGCATGACTGGCAGGCCGGATTGACCGCAGCCTATATGCATTATAGCGGAAAGCCGCGCCCGGGCGCCGTCATGACCGTGCATAACCTCGCCTTCCAGGGCCAGTTCCCCGCCGAGATTTTCGCCGCGCTCGATCTGCCGCCGCAGGCCTTTTCCGTCGAGGGCGTCGAATATTACGGCGGCGTCGGCTTCCTCAAGGCCGGGCTGCAATTGTCGGACCGCATCACCACGGTTTCTCCGACCTACGCCCAGGAAATCCAGCAGGGCCACGCCGGCATGGGTCTGGACGGACTCATGCGCAGCAGGGCCGGCGACCTTGCCGGCATCCTCAACGGCATCGACGTAGCCGTGTGGAATCCGGAAACCGATCCGCTGATCGCCGCGCCGTTTTCGGCGAAGAAACTCGCGGCGCGCTCGGGCAACAAACGGGCGCTGCAGGCGCGGCTCGGGCTGGCGCATGAGCCGGACCGGCTGCTGTTCGGCGTCGTCAGCCGCCTGTCCTGGCAAAAGGGCCTCGATCTCCTGCTCGAATGCCTGCCGCTGCTCGACGAATGCCATGCGCAACTGGCCTTGCTCGGCGCCGGCGATCCGGCGCTGGAGGCGGCCTACCAGAACATGGCGCAACAGCATCGCGGCCGCATCGGGGTCTATTTCGGCTATGAGGAAAAGCTCGCCCATCTGATCCAGGCGGGGGCCGACGCCATTGTCATTCCCTCGCGCTTCGAGCCTTGCGGCCTGACGCAGCTTTGCGCCATG
This sequence comes from uncultured Alphaproteobacteria bacterium, assembly GCA_963710275.1. Lineage (GTDB taxonomy): Bacteria > Pseudomonadota > Alphaproteobacteria > Rhizobiales > Beijerinckiaceae > Rhodoblastus. Next base: position 632,163 of record CAVPZS010000005.1, read on the forward strand.
CGCTATGGCGCCGTGCCGGTCGTCGCGCGCGTCGGCGGCCTCGCCGACACCATTATCGACGCCAATGAAATGGCGCTGCAATCGGGCTGCGCCACCGGCCTGCAATTCGCGCCGGTCGCAGCGGCGGAACTGGCGGGCGCCATGCGCAGGACGGCGGCTCTTTACGCCCAGAAAACGGTTTGGCGGAAGCTCCAGACCAATGGTATGAAGACGGATGTCAGCTGGACCCACCCGGCCCGCCGCTACGCCCATATCTACCGCGAGATCGCCCCGGCCGCAGTCGCGTGAGGCCCTGAATTTGAACTCCTGACGAAATTCTTGACGGCTCGCCCGAGCCCTTGGGGCTGGCGCTCGTCGAGGGCGGCGCCAATGTCGCTGTGTACTTCCGAAACCGCGGAAAAAATCGAACTCTGCCTGTACGACGCCGAAGGCGGCGAGACCGCGCGCCTGGCGTTGCCGGGCCGCACAGGCGCGGTCTTCCACGGCTTCGTTCCCGGCCTCGAGGCTGGCGCGCGCTATGGTTTTCGCGCCCATGGCCCATGGAGCCCCTCAAAAGGGCTGCGTTTCAACCCTGACAAGCTGCTGATCGATCCCTACGCGCTGGCGCTCGACCGGCCAATTAAATTGCACCCGTCGATGTTCGGCGGCTCGCCGCAGGACAGCGCGCCTTTCGTGCCGAAGGCCGTGGCCTGCGCGCCGCAGATCGCGCCGGCCCGCGCGCCGCAAGATACCCTGGCCCGACACCGTCATCTATGAATTGCATGTGCGCGGCTTCACCCGCGCCTTGCAAACCGTGCCGGAAGAGATGCGCGGCCGCTTCTGCGGCCTGGCGCATCCGGCGAGCGTCGCCCATCTGCAAGGTCTCGGCGTGACGACGCTCGAAATCATGCCTTGCGCCGCCTGGATCGACGAGCGGCATCTGCAATCGGCGGCGCTTTCCAACTATTGGGGCTACAACCCCGTCGCCATGATGACGCCCGAGCCGCGCCTCGCGCCGGGCGGCTGGGACGAAGTCCGCGAAAGCGTCGCCGCCTTGCAGGCCGCGGGTTTCGAGGTGCTGATCGACGTGGTGCTGAACCATACCGGCGAAAGCGACGCCTTCGGCCCCAACCTGTCGCTGCGCGGCCTGGACAATGCGGCCTATTATCGCCTCGATCCGAAGGATCGCGCCCGCTATGTCAACGACGCCGGCTGTGGCAATATCCTGCGGCTCGACCATCCCGCCACCCTGCGCTACGCCATGGACACGCTTCGCGCCTGGGCGCAATTCGGCGGCGTCGACGGGTTCCGCTTCGATCTGGCGACGACGCTGGCGCGCCGCGCCGAGGGTTTCGACCCGCATGCGCCGCTGCTTGCGGCCATTGCGCAGGATCCCGCTGCTGCGTGAGCTGAAGCTGATCGCCGAGCCCTGGGATATTGGGCCGGGCGGCTATCAGGTCGGTCGTTTCCCGGCGCAATGGGGCGAGTGGAACGACCAGTTCCGCGATGGGATGCGCAAGTTCTGGCGCGGCGACGGCGGCATGATCGGTGAAGCGGCGACGCGTCTGGCCGGCTCGGCCGATCTTTTCCAGGGGCAAAAACCGCCGTCGCGCGGCGATCAATTTCATCACCGCCCATGACGGCTTCACCCTGGCCGATCTCGTCTCCTACGAGCGCAAGCACAACGAGGCCAATGGCGAGCATAATCGTGACGGAACCGACGCCAATCATTCCTGGAACAATGGCGTCGAAGGCGCAAACGCAGGATGCGGCCATCCTCGCGGCGCGGCGGCGCGACCAGCGCAACCTGCTGACCTCCCTGCTGCTGGCGCGGGGAACGCCCATGCTGTCCATGGGCGCCGAACTCGGCCAGACCCAGCACGGCAACAACAACGCCTATGCGCAGGACAACGCCTCCGCCTGGCTCGACTGGGCGAAGGCGGACCTCGCCATGGCGGCTTTTGTCCGCGCCCTGATCGACCTGCGCCGCGCGACCCCGGCCTTCACGAGGGATTGCTTTCTCGAGGGCGCGGCGCAGGGCGAGAGCGGCCTGCCGGACGTCGAATGGCGCGGCGCCGATGGCGAGGTCTTGAGCGGTTCGCAATGGCGCGAGGGCGAGCGTCGCTTCCTGGCCGCGTTTTTCTGCGCCGGCTCGTCGCGCGCCGCCTTGCTGTTCAACGCTTCGCATGAGTCGGCGCATTTCCGCTTGCCGCAGCCGCGCGAAGGCTTTTTCTGGCGGCGGATCATCGATACGCGGGCCGAGGACGGCGCCGGCGATCACGCCTGCTTCGATAGCGGCGAGACGCTTGTCATCGCGCCGCGCTCGGCGCTGGCGCTGGTCGAGACGCCCGACGCGGAGGGGCTGGACCGCGACGCCGCGCCGGAAACCCTGGACCTGCTCGCGCGCGCTGCGGGTATCGCGCCGGATTGGCACGATATTTCGGGCGCGCGCCATATCGTGCCTGACGCCACCAAACGGGCGATTCTCGCCAGCATGGGGCTGCCGGCGCAAACGCAAGGCGAGGCGCGCGACAGCCTTCGCCTTTTCGCCGCGCATACGGACCGCCGCGCTTTGCCCTTCTCCCTGGTCTTCCGGGAGGGCGAGCCCATCGAGGCGCCGCTGGCGTCCGCCGGGTCTCATGCGCGTTTATTGCTGGTGCGACGAGGAGGGCGCGGAGCGACAATTCGATTTCGGCCCCGATGATCTCGCCGCCTCGGAAAAGCGCGCCTGCGACGGCGGCGCCGTCCGCTATCTTCGCGCGACCCTGCCGGTGTTGCCGGTCGGGCGTTACCGCCTGACGCTCGATGGCGATGAGGCGACGCTATGCCATCTGACCGTCGCGCCGCGCGCCTGCTGGTGGCCGGAGCGTCTCGACGCCGGCGCCAGCGGCGTCGCCGCCCAGCTTTACAGCCTGCGCCGCGAGGGAGACCAGGGCGTCGGCGATTTCACGACGCTTGGCCCTGATCGATGGAGGCGGCGGGGAAAGCCGGCTTCGCAGCCGTCGGGCTCAACCCGCTGCACATGCTTTTCGCGCGCGACCGCGACCGCGCCAGCCCCTATCATCCGAGCGACCGCAATTACCTCGATCCGATCTATCTCGATCTCAACGCCCTCGGCGACATCACCGGCCTGCCTTGCGCGCTCGACGCCGAGGAGGCCGCGGAGGCGCGGCGGTTGGCGGAGAAGGACGCGGTTGATTACGCCGGGGTCTGGGCGCTGAAGCGCCAGGCGCTCGCCCGGCATTTCGACGCCTTCGAGAAAGTGATGCGCGAAAACCCTGACGCGGCGCCGGCGCGCGATTTCGCGGGCTTTTTCGCCGAGGGCGGCGAACGGCTGCGCCAATTCGCCTATTTCGAATCGCGCGCGGACCAGGACCCGGCCGCGATCGGGCTGCACAGCTTCATGCAATGGCTGTGCGAGCGGCAATTGGCGGCGGCCGTGGCGTGCGGAAAAGACGCGGGGCTATGGCTTGGGCTCTATCGCGATCTCGCGGTCGGCGCCGCGCCGGACGGCGGCGAGACCTGGGCCGAGGCCGAGCTTTACCTGCAGGGCTCTTCCGTTGGAGCGCCGCCCGATCCCTTCGCCGAGGGCGGGCAGGTGTGGTCTCTGCCGCCGCCAAATCCGCTGGCCATGGCGCAGACCGGCTACGCCGCTTTCGCCGCGCTGCTGCGCGCCAACATGCGCCATGCCGGGGCGCTGCGCATCGATCACGTCATGGGGCTGGTCCGGCTTTTCGTCGTGCCGGACGGCGCTCCGGCCCTGCAAGGCGCCTATCTCGCCTATCCGCTCGACGACCTGCTCGGGCAACTGGCTTTGGAGAGCCAGCGCGCGAAATGCCTCGTCGTCGGCGAAGATCTCGGGACCGTTCCCTACGGCCTGCGCGAAAAGCTGGATGCGGCCAATGTGCTGAGCTATCGCGTGCTCTGGTTCGAGCGCGAGGGGCAGGATTTCGCGCCGCCGGCCTTCTACCCGCGCAAGGCCGTGGCCTGCGCCTCGACCCATGACCTGCCGACCTTGAGCGGCTGGTGGGACGGCGTCGATATCGCGGAGAAAGCCGATCTGGGCCTGATCACGTTGGCTGTGGCCGAACAGGATCGCCTGAACCGTCGCGAGGACAAGCTCAGGTTGCTGAAGGCGCTGCAAAGGGAGCGCCTCCTCGGCGACGCCGATCCCGACGCCCCGCTCGGGGCGGAACTCGTGGCCGCGCTTCACGCTTTCCTCAAGAGAACGCCTTCGGTTCTGGCGATGCTGCAGATCGACGACCTGCTCGGCGAAAGGACGGCGGTCAACCTGCCGGGCACGGATCGAGAGCGGCCCAACTGGCGGCGCAAGCTCGCTGGCGATGCCGCGGCGGCTCTGGGCGCGGCGGGTCTGGCGAAACGGAACTGACATGAGCCGAGCCATTTGACGCCCGCGGCGGCCCGCCCGATAGTGGAGGGGCGGAGGGGGCTCAAGAGTGACTTCGGGCGAACCGTTCGACATTTTCATCATCGGCGGCGGCGTCAACGGCTGCGGCGTGGCGCGCGACGCCGCCGGACGCGGCTACAGCGTCGGCCTCGCCGAGATGAACGATCTCGCCGAGGGAACCTCGTCCAAATCCACCAAGCTGATCCATGGCGGCCTGCGCTATCTGGAGAATTTCGATTTCCGGCTGGTGCGCGAGGCGCTGGCCGAGCGCGAGATCCTGCTGGGCCATCGCCCCGCATCTGGTGCAGCCGCTGCGTTTCGTCCTGCCGGTGCAGCAGGGAATGCGGCCGGCGTGGCTGCTGCGCCTCGGCCTCTTCCTCTATGATCATATCGGCGGGCGTAAGAAATTGCCGGCGACGGCGTCGCTCGACCTGCGCGCTTCGGACGCCGGCGCGCCGCTGCAAGCCGCGGTTTGTCAGAGCCTTCGAATATTCCGACTGCCGGGTGGACGACGCGCGCCTGGTCATCCTCAACGCGCGCGACGCCGCCGACCGCGGCGCCGCGATCTGGACGCGCACCGAAGTCCTCGCCGCTCGCGTCGCCGAGGGCGTCTGGCGCGATTACCCTCCGCGACAGGGCTTCCGGCGTCGAACGCGAGTTGCGTTCGCGCCTGCTGGTCAACGCCGCCGGTCCCTGGGCGGACGCGGTCGTCGCCACTCTGGCCGGGCGCCCGGAAAAGCCGCGCCTGCGCCTGGTGCGCGGCAGCCATATCGTCGTGCGCAAGCTGTTCGACCACGACCGCGCCTATATTTTCCAGACGCCCGACCGCCGCGTCGTCTTCGCCATTTCCTATGAGCGAGGATTTCACCTTGATCGGCGCCACCGACGTCGATTTCGCCGGGTCGCCGGACGCAGTCGCCATCACCCGGGGGAAACGGACTATCTCTGCCGCGCGGCCAACGTCTATTTCCGGGAGCAAATCGGGCCGCGGGACGTCGTCTGGTCCTGGTCCGGCCTGCGGCCCACTGTTCGACGACCACGCCGCTACAGCGCGCCAGGCCACGCGCGAACATTTCATCGAGGAGACGCGCGTCGCGGGCGCGCCGCTCATCACCCTGTTCGGCGGCAAGATCACCTCCTATCGCCGCCTTTCGGAACAAGTTCTTCAACGAGCCGGCGCGGCCATCGGCGCGCGCGGAAAGCCCTGGACGGCTCAAACGGCTTTGCCCGGCGGCGATTTTCCTGGCGGCGATCTCGACGCCTTCGCGCGCAGCTTTCGCGAGCGAAAAGCCCTTTCTCGGCGCCGGCCTTGGCGCGGCGTCTCGCGAGGGCTTACGGGACCCTTTGCCTGCGCTTTCTCGGCGACGCGCAGACAATGGAGGACCTGGGAGAAGATTTCGGCGGCGGCCTGACCAGGGCGGAAGTCGATTACCTCGTCGCGCGCGAATGGGCGCGGACGCCGGAGGATATTTTTTGGCGGCGGTCGAAGCTCGGCCTGCGCGCGCCGCGGCAGTCCGCCGACGCTCTCGCCGCCTATCTCGAAAAAGCCGTCGAGGCGCCGCTAGCCGGGAGGTGAGAATGACGGGATATGTCGGCGCCATCGACCAGGGCACGACCAGCACGCGGTTCATCGTCTTCGACCGCCAGGGCGGGATCGTCTCCATCGCGCAGAGGGAGCATCGCCAGATTTTTCCCCGTCCCGGCTGGGTCGAGCACGACCCCATGGAAATCTGGCGCAATACGCGTGACGTCATCGTCGAAGCCTTGGCCAAGGCGGCTCTCGACGCCCGCCGATCTCGCCGCCGTCGGCGTCACCAACCAGCGCGAAACCGCGCTGGTCTGGGATCGATCCGGCAAGCCTCTGCACAACGCCATCGTCTGGATGGACACGCGCACCGACGCGCTGGTCGCCGAATTTTCGCGGCGCGGCGGCCAGGACCGTTTTCGCGCCAAGAACCGGATTGCCGCTGGCGACCTATTTCTCCGGCCTGAAGTGGCGCTGGCTGCTCGACGCGATTCCGGACGCGCGGCGCCGCGCCGACGGCGGGCGAGCTGATGTTCGGCACCATCGACTCATGGCTCGCCTGGAACCTGACCGGCCTGCATGTCACCGACGTCACCAACGCCTCGCGCACCCAGCTGATGAATCTGGAGACGCTCGACTGGGACGACGACATCCTGGCCCAGTTCGGCATACCCCGCGCCGGCCTGCCCGCCATCAAATCCTCCAGCGAGGTCTATGGCGTGGCGCGTGAACCGCTGCGCGGGACGCCTCTGGCCGGAATCCTCGGCGACCAGCAGGCCGCGCTGTTCGGGCAGGCCTGCCTGCAGCCGGGCCAGGCGAAAAACACCTATGGCACCGGCTGCTTCCTGCTGATGAACACGGGCGAGAAACCCTTCGCCTCGCGATCCGGGCTGCTGACGACGCTGGGCTTCAAGCTGGGCGAAGCCAAGGCGGTCTATGCGCTGGAAGGCTCGATCGCCATAGCCGGCGCGCTGGTGCAATGGCTGCGCGACAATCTCGGGCTGATCGGCTCCTCCGCCGAGATCGAGGCCTTGGCGGCAAGCGCGCCAGACAATGGCGACGTCTATTTCGTGCCCGCCTTTTCCGGCCTCTACGCGCCGCATTGGCGGTCCGACGCGCGAGGGGTCATCGCCGGCCTGACCGGCTTCGCCGACCGGCGCCACATCGCGCGCGCGGCGCTCGAGGCCACGGCCTACCAGACGCGCGAGGTGCTCGACGCCATGGCGCGGGATTCGCAAACGCCCTTGCAGGAATTGCGCGTGGACGGCGGCATGGTCGTCAACGAACATGCTGATGCAATTCCAGAGCGACATTCTCGGCGTTCCCGTGGTGCGCCCGAGGGTGATCGAGACGACGGCGCTCGGCGCCGCCTATGCCGCGGGCCTCGCGGTCGGATTCTGGTCCTCGACGGCCGATATCGAGGAAAACTGGGCGGCCGACCGGCGCTGGACGCCGGCCATGGACGCGAGCGAGAGCGAAAGATTATTCGCGGCGTGGAACAAGGCCGTGCGCCGTTCGTTCGATTGGGTTGACTGAGTTACGTAGGGAAGAACCCGCAAATCTTTCTTAACAAGCCTTAACACCGAGCTTGGCCGCGACCGACTATATTCAACTTCGGATTTTTCCCGGCGATTTCTGGGAGTTGGAATGGATAGGCCGGTTAACCCAGACGAAGCTGATGTGGCGACGGAGGCGCCGGCTGCGACGCGCAAGCATTCGTTGCGCATGATTCTCTTCCTGCTGCTGGCCATCCTCGCGGCCTTCGGCCTCTGGCGCTTCCTGGCGTCGCGACCCACGGGCGAAAAAAAGATGGAGGCGCCGGTCACCCAGGTCGGCGCGGCCAAGAGTCGACAAGGGCGACCTCAAGCAGGTCCTCTCCGGCCTCGGCACGGTGACGCCGATCGCGACCATCACCGTGCAGGCGCAGATCGCGGGTCAGTTGATGTCGGTCGGCTTTCAAGGAAGGCCAGACTCGTCAAGAAGGGCGATTTCCTGGCCCAGATCGACGACGCGGCCCTATCAGGCGTTGAAACAGCAATATGAAGGCCAGCTCGCGCATGACCAGGGTGTGCTGGACGAGGCCAAGCTCGACGCCAAGCGCTACGCCACTCTGCTCAAGCAGAACTCCATCGCCCGCCAGACCGCGGAGGATCAGGCCTATGTCGTCAAGCAGAGCGAGGGGCAGGTCGCCACCGACAAGGCGCTGATCGCCCAGGAGGCGCTCAATATCTACTATTGCCATATCGTCGCGCCGGTCACCGGCCGCGTCGGATTGCGGCTGCTCGATCCCGGCAATTACATCAATCTGCCCAACACCAACGGCATCGTGGTGCTGACGCAACTGCAGCCGATCTCCGTGGTCTTCGTGCTTCCGGAGGATTTCATCCAGGAGGTCTGGGCGGAGCAGCGCGCGGGCAAGGCTCTGGCGGTGGTCGCGACTAACCGCTCCGATGACAAGGACATCGCGACCGGCGTGGTCGAGTCCATCGACAATCTGGTCGACACCACCACCGGCACGGTGAAGATCCGCGCCAGTTTTCCCAATGCGGACCTGAAACTGTTTCCCAACCAGTTCGTCAATGCGCGGCTGCAATTGCGCACGCTGGAGGGCGTGACCATCGCGCCGGTCGCCGCCGTGCAGCATGGCGCGCCGGGCGCCTATGTCTATCGCATCAAGCCCGACAACACGGTCGAAGTCCGCGTGGTGAAGACCGGAGTGACCGAAGGCGACCAGGTGCAGATACTCTCCGGCGTCGATCCCGGCGACGACGTGGTCGTCGACGGCGCCGACCGCCTGCGCGACGGCGCGAAAATCCGCGTCGTGCCCGATCGCCGGCAATCCTGCCGCAGGCCCAGCCGAAAAGCGACGCAGAAATGAGCCCGTCGCGCCTCTTCATCCTGCGCCCGGTCGCCACGACCCTGCTGATGGCGGCGATTCTGCTGGTGGGGATCGTCGCCTATCGCTTCCTGCCGGTCTCGGCCTTGCCGCAGGTCGATTATCCCACCATCCAGGTCTCGACATTCTATCCCGGCGCCAGCCCGGAGGTGATGACGACTTCGGTGACGGCGCCGCTGGAGCGGCAATTCGGCCAGATGCCGGGCCTCAGCCAGATGAGTTCGATCAGTTCTGCCGGCGCCTCGGTGACGACGCTGCAGTTCGGCCTCGACATCCAGATCGACGTCGCGGAGCAGGAGGTGCAGGCGGCGATCAACGCGGCGACGAGCCTGCTGCCGAGCCGGCCTGCCGGCGCCGCCGGTCTACGCCAAGGTCAATCCCGCCGACACGCCGGTGCTGGTCTTCGCCATCACCTCGAAAACCCTGCCGCTGACCCAGGTCGAGGACATCACCGACATCCGTCTGGCGCAGAAGCTGTCGCAGGTTTCGGGCGTCGGCCTGGTGTCGGTCGCCGGCGGCCAGCGCCCGGCCTTGCGGGTCGAGGTCAATCCCCGCGCGCTCGCCGCCTATGGGCTGGCGATCGACGACATCCGCACCGACATCACCAACCAGAACACCGATCTGCCCAAGGGCAATTTCGACGGGCCCTCGCAGAACTCGACGATCAACGACAATGACCAGATGCAGACCGCCGAGGACTACCGGCGGCTGATCATCGCCTACAGGAACGGCGCGGCGGTGCAGGCTGTCCGATGTCGCGACGGTGGTCGAGGGGCCGGAAAACGCCGAACTGGCGGCCTGGGCGAACAAGACCCCGGCGATCATCCTCAACGTCAAGCGCCAGCCGGGCTCGAACGTCATCGCCGTGGTCGACGCGGTGAAGGCGCAATTGCCCAAGCTGCACGCAGACCTTGCCGCCCGGCCTCGACGTAGCGATCCTCACCGACCAGACCGTGACCATCCGCGCCTCCGTCGCCGATGTCGAATTCGAACTCGGCCTTGCGGTGGCGCTGGTGGTGCATGGTGATCTTCATCTTCCTGCGCAATCTGCCGGCGACGCTGATCCCCAGCCTTTCCGCGCCGCTGTCGCTGATCGGCGCGCTGGCGGGCATGTATCTCTGCGGCTATTCGCTCGACAATCTGTCGCTGATGTCGCTGACCATCGCCACCGGCTTCGTCGTCGACGACGCCATCGTCATGATCGAGAACATCGCGCGCTACGTCGAGCGCGGCGACAGCCCGATGGAGGCCGCGCTGCAAGGGCTCGGGCGAAATCGGCTTCACCATCATCTCGCTGACCGTGTCGCTGATCGCGGTGCTGATCCCCTTGCTGTTCATGGGCGACGTGGTCGGGCGCCTGTTCCATGAATTCGCGGTGACGCTGGCCATGGCCATCGTGCTTTCGGCCTTCATTTCCCTGACCCTGGTGCCGATGATGTGCGCGCTGATGGTCAGGCACCGGCCGGACAGCGAACGCAACCGCGCCGATCTCGCCGCCGAGCGCGGCTTTGAATGGATCATCGGCCGATACGATCGCGGCCTGCACTGGGTGCTGGACCACCAGGGCCTGACCCTGCTGGTCTTCGCCGCGACGGTCGCCATCACCGTCCTGCAATATATCGAAATTCCCAAGGGCTTTTTTCCGGTGCAGGACACCGGCGCGATCCAGGGCGTCACCACCGCCGCGCAGGACATTTCCTTCAAGGCCATGGCCGGGCGCCAGCAGGCGCTGGCCGAGGCGATCCTGCGCGACGAGGACGTCGCCAATCTGTCGTCCTATATCGGCGTCGACGGGACCAATACCGCGCTCAATGTCGGCCGCCTGCTGATCTCGCTGAAGCCGCATGACGAGCGCAATGCGGACGCGCCAGCGAATCATTCGCCGCCTCCAACGCGAGACTCGCCGATGTCCCGGGCATCGCCCTGGCCATGCAGCCGGTGCAGGACCTGACCATCGACAGCACGGTCGGCCGCGCGCAATACCAGTTTTTCCTGGAGAGCCCCAGCCAGTCCGAGCTGTCCAGCTGGACCCCGAAGCTGGTGGCGCGGATGCGGGAATCGCCTGAATTCGAGGACGTCTCCAGCGATCTCGCCAACCAGGGACGGCAACTTCTGCTGACCATCGACCGTCCGACGGCGGCGCGCTTCGGCATCACCCCGGCGACCATCGACAACGCGCTTTACGACGCCTTCGGCCAGCGTATCGCCTCGACCTTTTACACCCAGTCCAACCAGTACCGGGTGATCCTGAAATCGGCGTCGTTCAGGCTGGACAATCCCGTCGAGGCGCTGGCCGGGATTTACCTGCCCTCCGCGACGGCGACCACGGGCCAGGCGCCGCTGGCGGCGATGGTGCATGTGTCGCAAAAGAATGCGCCGCTGCAGCTCAACCATCTGGGGCAGCTGCCGTCGCAATCCATTTCCTTCAATCTGGCGCCCGGGGTGTCGATCGAGAAGGCGGTGGACGGGGTCAAGAAGGCCGAGGCCGACATCCACCTGCCCGAGAGCTTTTCCACTTCCTTCCAGGGCGCCCTGTCGGCCTTCCAGAAGTCGCTCTCCAACGAGTTGATGCTGATCCTCGCGGCGGTGGTCGCGGTCTATATCGTGCTCGGCGTGCTCTACGAGAGCTTCGTCCATCCGATCACCATCCTCTCGACCCTGCCCTCCGCCGGCATCGGGGCGCTGCTGGCCCTGCGCGTGGCCGGCGACGATCTCGACGTCATCGGCATCATCGGCATCATCCTGCTGATCGGCATCGTCAAGAAGAACGCGATCATGATGATCGACTTCGCGCTCGAGGCCGAGCGCGTCGAGGGCAAGCCGCCGCGCGAAGCCATCCATCAGGCGTGCCTGCTGCGCTTCCGCCCGATCCTGATGACGACCTTCGCCGCGCTGCTCGGCGCGCTGCCGCTGATGCTGGGGACGGGAACCGGATCGGAGCTGCGCCGGCCGCTCGGCCTGTGCATCGTCGGCGGCCTGCTGGTCAGCCAGTTGCTCACCCTGTTTTCGACGCCGGTGATCTATCTGGCGATCGATCGGCTCGGCCGCCGGATTCTTCCGGGCGGCTATGTGAGCGCCGACGGAGGAGCCGCCGCCGGCATGAATATTTCGGCGCCCTTCATCCAGCGCCCGGTCGCCACCGTGCTGGTCACGATCGCCATCGCCCTGGGCGGCGCGCTGGGTTACCTGAGCCTGCCGGTGTCGCCGCTGCCGCAGGTCGACTTTCCGACGATCATGGTGCAGGCGCAATTGCCCGGCGCAAGTCCCGAGGTGTCGGCGACCAGCCTCGCCGAGCCGCTGGAGCGCCATCTCGGCCAGATCGCCGACGTCACCGAAATGACCTCGCAGAGCCAGACCGGCCAGTCGCGCGTCATCCTGCAATTTGGCCTGGACCGCAATATCGACGGCGCCGCCAAGGACGTGCAGGCGGCGATCAATGCGGCGCAGGCTGATCTCCCGACCAACCTCCTGTCGCAGCCGACCTATCGCAAGGTCAACCCAGCCGACGCGCCGGTGCTGATCCTGACCCTGACGTCGAAGACCCTGACCCGCGTGCAGATGTACGACGCCGCCAGCACGCTGCTGGCGCAGCAATTGTCGCAGGTCTCGGGCGTCGGCCAGGTCTTCGTCTCCGGCTCGGCGCTGCCGGCGGTGCGGGTGGAGCTCGATCCGCTAAAGCTGTTCCACTTCGGCATCGGGCTCGAGGACGTCCGTTCGGCGCTTTCCAGCGCCGACGCCAATGCGCCAAAGGGCGCCATCGACGTCGGCGCGCATCGCTGGCAGATCTACACCACCGATCAGGCGTCGCGCGCCGTCGACTACCGCGACCAGGTGATCGCCTATCGCAATGGCGACGCGCTGCGGCTGCGCGACGTCGCCGAGGTCGTGGATTCCGCGCAGGACTTGCGCAACCTCGGCCTGGCCGACGGAAAGCCGGCGGTGATCATCGTCGTGTTCCGCCAGCCCGGCGCCAATATCATCAAGACCGTCGACGCGGTGCGCGCGGAAGTGCCGAAGCTCAAGGCGGCGATGCCGGCGGACATGGATATCGCCTTCGCGTCCGACCGCTCCACCACCATCCGCAATTCGCTGGCGGAGACGCAGCGCACCCTGATCATCGCCATGCTCCTGGTCGTGGGCGTGGTGTTCCTGTTCCTGCAGAACGTCCGCGCCGCCATGGTGCCCGCCGTCGCCGTTCCCGTCTCGGTCGTCGGCACCTTCGGCGCCATGTATCTGATGAATTATTCGCTCGACAATCTCTCCCTGATGGCGCTGACCATTTCCACCGGCTTCGTGGTCGACGACGCCATCGTGGTGCTGGAGAATATTTCGCGCCACATGGAAGACGGGATGCCGCGACGCCAGGCGGCGCTGGTCGGCGCGCGCGACATCGGCTTCACCATCGTCACCATCACCCTGTCGCTGATCGCCGTGTTCACGCCGATCCTGCTGATGGGCGGCCTGGTCGGCAGGCTGTTCCGCGAATTCGCCATGACGCTGTCGATGGCCATCGTCATCTCGATGTTCATTGCGCTGACGACGACGCCAATGATGTGCGCGCTGATCCTGCGCCACAAACCGGCGCCTTCCGGTCCGCGCGCGCAAAACCCTGTTTCAGCGCGTGGAGGGTTTTTACGAGCGCACGCTCGCCGTCGCGCTGCGCCACAGTTTCATCGTGCTGATGACCCTGTTCGGCGCCATTGCGCTGAACGTCTGGCTGCTCGCGGTGATTCCCAAGGGCTTTTTTCCCGAGCAGGACACCGGCCGCATCGTCGCGGTGCTGGTCGCCGACCAGAGCATGTCGTTCCAGCTCCTCAGCAAGAAGCTCTCGCGGATGATGGCCCTCGTCGACGCCGACAAGGACATGGCCAGCGTCGTCGGCTATACCGGCACCGGCGGCGGCGGCGTCTCGGCGCAGACCAATACCGCCGCCATGTTCCTGCAATTGAAGCCGCTCGGCGAGCGCGACGGCGTCGAGGCGGTGATCGCGCGGCTGCGGCGCAATCTCGCGCAAGTTCCGGGCGCGCGGCTCTATCTCACGCCGGTGCAGGACATCCACGTCGGCGGACGCCAGAGCAATTCGCTCTATCAATACTCGATCCTCGGCGACACCACGGCGGAGGTCAATCGAATGGGCGCCGAAACTGCTGGCGGCGCTCGAAAAGGATCCGACCTTTTCCGACGTCAGCTCCGACCAGCAGCAGAATGGCCTCGGCCTCGACGTGACCGTCGATCGCGACACCGCCTCGCGGCTGGGGCTGACCATGTACCAGATCGACAATACGCTTTACGACGCCTTCGGCCAGCGCTCGGTTTCGGTGATCTACAATCCGCTCAACCAGTATCGTGTGGTGATGGAGGCGGCGCCGCAATTCTGGCAGCGTCCCGGCATTCTCGACCAGATCTGGGTCAGCAGGTCGGGCGGCGCAGCCGAGCGGCTCGCAGACCACCGCGCTCAGCGCGGGCTCGGTGGTGGCGGGGCCGGTCGTGGGCCTCGCCCTGCCGACCGCGCTGACGAACGCCGCCGGTGACGCCGACGCTCTCCTCCGCCGTGGCTTCGGCGGCCAACATCGGCGTCGCCATCGGCAATGTCGCGGTCGCGCCGACCAATTTCGTGGTGTCGCTGGCCCAGACCGCGACCAGCGCCGGCAGCGCGACAGGCGCGACGAGCACGGCGTCGAATAATTCAGTGCGCACGGCGGCGCAGGCGACCATCGCTTCGGCGGGCGCGAGCGTCGCCTCGGCCGGCTCGGCAGTGGCGACGTCCAACGAGGCCATGATCCCGCTCTCGGCCTTCGCGCATTACGCGCCGGGCATCCACGCCGCTGGCGGTCAATCACCAGAGCCAGTTCGTCGCGGCGACGATTTCCTTCAACCTCGCCAAGGGCAAAGTCGCTGAGCGACGCGCAGGACGGCGATCCATCGCGCCGAGGACAAGCATCCACATGCCCGGCGATCTCATTCGCGGCTTTGCCGGCGAGGCGCTGCTCTATCACGCAGTCGCTCAGCGACGAGAAGTTGCTGGTCATGGCGGCGCTGGCGGCGATCTATATCGTGCTCGGCGTGCTCTACGAGAGCTTCATTCACCCGATCACCATTCTCTCGACCTTGCCCTCGGCGGGCGTCGGCGCGGCGCTGGCGCTGATGGCGTTCGAAATGCCCTTCACCATCATCGCCCTGATCGGCGTGATCCTGCTGATCGGCATCGTCAAGAAAAACGCCATCCTGATGATCGACTTCGCGCTTGCAGGCCGAGCGCGAGGGCGGCATGGACAGCCGCGACGCGATCTTTCACGCGGCGATCGTGCGCTTCCGCCCGATCGTCATGACCACCACGGCGGCGCTGCTCGGCGCCCTGCCGCTATGCTTCAGCTTCGGCGAAGGGGCGGAACTGCGCCAGCCCCTGGGCATTTCCATCGTCGGCGGCCTGATCATGAGCCAGGTCCTGACGCTTTACACGACGCCGATCGTCTATCTCTATCTCGACCGGATGCGGCTGTTCTTCTCGCGGCGGCGGCGTTAGCGCCTATTCCCGGAAAGTCGGTCCGGTTTTCGGACGAGAATATGCGCAAAAAAAATGGCGCAGCGCCTTCTCCCCGTCTGGAGAAGGCGCTGGCGATTTTTCACCCGTGAGCGATTTTCGCGCCGTGACGGCGCAATCCGCCTGAAAACACCTGATGGCATTGGGGGCTCAAATGCGCCTTCTGCCGGACGAGACAGGCGGTGATCCGGCCCGAGTTCCGGAATGAACTCCCCGCAGAGGCGGAACACGTCCGGCGTGCAGGCCTGCTGGGCGTCGGCGGTTCCCCTGTATTCGGCGAAGGCGGGCGTCGTGAGCGCAAGCGTCAGCGACGCCAGAGCCGCGGCGGCTGTGACTTTCATTTTTTTCTCCGGGAATCAGTGAGTTGAGGCGAATTCCACGCGCGAGGATGCGGGCTTCCGAAAGCCTTGGCAACGGGCTCTTCCTTGCCGAAGCGATTTTCCGCGCGCCTGTGGCTTTGGCGCCCAGGCCAAGTTTCAGCCTGGCCCGAGCCGAAGAGCCGCGCCGCGTTACGCCTTAACGACGATATGGAGGATCTCCGGCGGGACCCCGAGCCGCAATGGCAGCCTCGAACAGCCGAGACCGGCGGAAACGATCATGTGTCGTCCGCCTTCGATAAAATGGCCATAGTTGTAAAGTCGGCTGAGCGGGGAGGGCGCAACGAGGACGCGCCCGAAAAGGCGGACCTGCCCGCCATGCGTATGGCCCGCGAGCGTCACGGCGACGCGCGGGGGAACATGGGGAATATGTCGGGCTCATGAGCCAGCAGGACCACCGGCGCATCACCCGCTATGCCGTCCAGCGTCTTGCGGAGATCGACGCTTGCCTGTTCGCCGCCGCCCGGCCTTCCCTGGAAGGCCCATTGTTCGCGCAACCCTGCGATCCAGAATGGCCACCCCGCCTTGGCGAGCTTGACGCTGTCGTTCTCCAGCACCTGAATTCCGGCCCTTTCCAGGGCGCGGCGGGCTCCGATGGGTCCCCGCCCAAGCAATTGCGCCCTTTCGTCGTTCCACCAGTCATGATTGCCGAGGATCGCGTAGACTCCCAGCGGCGCGCGCAACGAAGCGAGCGCTCGGGCCCAATCGGCGTCGGGCACGACGGAGGTGATCATGTTGTGACTGGCGACATAATCGCCGAGCAGCACGATGGCGTCGGCGCCCAGCGCATTGGTCGCATCGACGATCCCTTCGATCCGGGCGACCGTCATCCAGGGATCGCAAGCATGAACATCCGCGATCGCCGCGATGGACAGGCGCAAGTCGGCCGGCCAGGCCGAAAGCTTCGGCTCATAGCGGGTGATCCGCGCAAACGCCGTCGGTGCGGCCGCGGCGCCGTCCGCGTCGGCGGCTGCAACGCCAGTTCCCGCCGCTGCGAACGATGACGCGATCAGTAATTGACGCCGGTTCAGCAGCAGCCGCTGACCGGATGGCGGCGCCCCCTCGCTTGATTTCATTGTGCGCAATCCCGTCGTTTCCGGCGCCCGAGCGCGGCGTGGTTCAATAGGCGTTGCGATAGGCCGCGCGCGAAAAAATGGTGAGCAGGAGAATTTGCAGATCCAGCGAAGGCGACCAGTTATCAATGTAATAGAGGTCGTGTTCGATGCGCCCGCGCAGTTTTTCTTCGCTATCGATTTCGCCACGGTAGCCGTTGACTTGCGCCCAGCCGGTAATCCCTGGCTTGACATTGTGCCGGCGCGCCGCAAGCGCGATCCTGTGCCCGAACATCAGATCGTGGACCATGGCGTGGGGCCGGGGGCCGACGAGCGACATCTGGCCCATGATCACGTTCAAAAGTTGCGGCAATTCATCGATATTGGTGCGGCGGATGATGCGGCCGACACGCGTGACCCTGGTGTCCGACGCCGTGACCTGGCGCACTTCGGCGCCGTCCTCGTTTGTCGTCAGCGAACGGAATTTGACGATACGGAACGGCTGCTGATTGAAGCCGTAGCGCCTTTGCAGGAAAAACACCGGACCGGGGCTGTCGATCTTTATGGCGATGGCGACCATCAGCAACAGGGGCGAAAGAGCGACCAGCGCCAGGCTGGCGGCGCAAAGGTCGAACAGCCGTTTCAGGCTGACTTCGACGAGGCCAAGCGGGCGACGCACGACCCGCAGGCTCGAGATCGGGCCGATCTTGGAGATCTGGGCGTCGGAGAACCGTTCGAGCACGCGCTCGGGACCCATGTGGATCGAGGCGGGAACGCAGGCGAAGGAGGCGATGCAGGCTTCGATGGCGACGATATCGTGCCAGGGCACGAGAATGAACACGTCATCAGGCCGGAAAATGCGCGCTGTCGCCGCCGCCAGCTTCAAATCCAGGTGAATCGTCTCGGCGTCGCGCAGCACGGCGGCGCGAACGACTTCGGCGCCGTGACCGGAGAGAGGATAACGGTCCAAAAACTGGGAAACATCCTCTTCGCGGCCAACCAGGAAAATTCGCCGCGCGAACAGGCCGCCGGACGCGAGCGCCTTGTGGGCGGCTGCGGTCATGAGCGCCTGCGTCCCGAGGATCGCCAGTCCGCCGAAGACATAAAACAGGATGGCCGAGGCGCGCGAAATGTCCACGGCGGTCTTGGTGACGAAGACGAAGGCCAGCGCGCCGAGAAACCCGAGCGTCCAGCGCTCGAGCGTGGCCGGGATCTTGTTGTCGGGGGTTATGAAATAGTGAAAGGCATAGGCGCCGCGCATCAGGTTCGGGGCCACGAACATGACTTCGACCAGCGCTGCGAGATGGACGAACAGGTGAATCGGGGCGGCTTTTCCGAGAACGATCCGGTGATAGCCTTCGGCGACGACGAGCGCGGCGGCCATGATCGCCATGATGTCGAGAAATGCGGCAAAGCAGATGAAAACGGCGCGCATCGCTTCGCTGTCGCGGGTCGGAAGAACGTCGCGCCGGTGCGGCGCGGGCCGGGCTCCGACCCTGCGAAACACCCGGGCATTCGCGGAACTGTCGAGCGTCGGATGAATCTGCTTGCTATGAGAGATCATAGGCGTCTCCGTTCGGTTCAAAGAGCGCGCGCTTTGAAGACACCCCCACCTTCGTCAGCAAAAATCAGCCAATCCGGACCTGAGCTTCCTCCGATGATTTGATGCGCGATGACGCGAAACAGCCTTGCGCCTTGAGCGCAGCCGCATCCTGCCTGCTGGCGGCGCGCGCTTTTCCGAGCGTCGCGGTCATTGGCAAGCTTGCAGGTTGGTTGTGAGTGACTGGCTACGAAAATCCGCTGGCCCGCGAGATGGCCGGTACGAAGTTCTCATTGCAGGCGCGCGCCCTGAGCGGAATCACGATGCGCTCGCTTTCCCGTTCGGCTGATTCTGGATGCGGCCGAGGAGCTCGGCTTTGGGAGCGATTATTGGAAACCGGCCCTGGCTTTCGCCTGCTCCATTCCCGAACTTTATTCTCCAGCTCACGCTATCCTCCACTCGTTGATGGTGATGGCAAGACGGCGGCGCGCCAGTGGCTCAGGATGCCAATGTTATTCAACATTCTCTTTCCAACCCATAATGGCTCGCAACAGACGAGGCATCATTCAAATGGATGACGTCGACTGGAAATCCGCGCCGGACTCCGCCTCTGACGCGCCGCGCAAGCTGCAACTTTTCTCCGGTCGCGAAAATCGCCGAGCGCGCTCATGCCTCGGGTTTCACTGTTTTTTCTCCAAACTCGTCAAGGACCGGTCTGGCCGGACGCGCAGGACCGCCGGAATCAGCCAAAATGTTTTGAAACAAATCCAGCCATGGCCACGTTATGGCTGGATACGCGACGACAGATTGGCCTCCGCGCCGGCAGCCCGGCGAGCGAGGTCGCCGCAAGACTCAAGAACGACCGTTCAGGATGGGCTTGCCAATGACCCCTGCGCTTCAGAAGGTCGAAGCGGGCAGTTTTGTCATCGAGATATCCGCCGATTTCGACGCCATTTCGGATGAATGGCGGAGGCTTGAGGCGGATGGCCAGTTGACGCCGTTTCAGACGCGCGCCTGGCTCGCGCCATTCTATCAGATCCTGGCGCCGCAACTGAAAGCGAAGCCGGTTTTCGTGCTGGTTCGCGAGAAGGCGACTGGGCGGCCGGCGATGCTGCTCCCCTTGTGCGCGCGCCGGCATTTCGGCGTCACGGTCTTCGAATTCGCCGATCTTGGCGTCAGCGACTTCAATGCGCCGATCCTCGCCCCTTTTTTCGATCCCTCGCGCGATCAGTGGCGCGTCCTGTGGCGCGCCATCACCGCGGCCTTCGGCGGCCTGTCGCTGCTGCTTGCGAGAAAGGCGCCGCGCCTGATCGGCGGCCGCCGTAATCCAATGACCTGGGACAATGAGCGCATGGCGCCCATGACGGTCTCGACCTGGGGCTTGAATCTTCCGCCTTCGATCCCCGACTACAACAACGCCATTCTGCGAGGGGGTTTTGTCAGGGAGCTGGCCAAAAAAAGCCGTCGCGTCGCCCGGCTGGGACCCGTTGAAAGCGTCGTCGCGCAATCACGGGAAGAAAGGGAGCTGGCCTTCGACATCCTGGCGCGGCAAAGACAGGCGCGCTGCGACGACATGGGTCGATCCAATATCCTGGCGCGGCCGGCCTACCGGCAATTCTATCGGGCCGTCGCCGTAAACACGGACGAGAAGTTGGCGAGTTTTGCTCTCATGAAGGTCGGAGGCGAAATCGTCGCGACCCTGTTTGCTCTTCGTCATCGGAACGCCGCCTACGTCATCATGTCGACATTCGCAGGAGGCGAATGGAAGAGCCTTTCGCTCGGCAACCTGCTGATCCGGGCTTTTGTCGAACGTTGCATCGACGAAGGTGTCGGCTTTTTCGATTTCACCATCGGCGACGAAAGCTACAAACGCGATTTCGGCGCGGAGCCTTCGCCGCTTTATTTCGGCCTGGAGGCGCTGTCGCTGGCGGCGGCGCCGATCGCGGCGACGCTGGCTCTGGGAGCGAAAATCAAACAAAACCGCAATCTCAGGCGGCCCTGGAACAGGCGGCAAGCCAGCTCCAGGCTTTCGATGAAGGAGGACCCTGAGTGACGCTTTCCACCTCACGTGGTCCCGCCCCGCGACGGCCTTGTCGCCTATAGGAGTGCAAGCTTGCAGCAGGAAACCGATCCTTCAGCCATTCGCCCTGGCGCAGCCGAGGTCGGCTGTTGCGTTGCGCCGACAGCCGCCGGCCGCAAAGGGCGTGTCGTTGCTCTCATCTATATTTCCCGAATAAAATGTCGCTGATGTCCACCCCCCTCATCGAACAGCTGCGCGGACAGCGTGCGGCGGTCGCCTCGGTCTTCGCCATGGGCATCAAGGCGGCGGGCGCGCTTGCAACCATCGGCGTCTTCACGCTTGCCGCGCGCGCCATGTCCGCGGACGAATTCGGGCAATTGGCGGTCTGGTTCAACGCCGTGTCCCTGCTCGCGGTGGCGGCGGTATTCGGCCAGGATACGCTGATCGCCCGCTCCTGGGGCGAATATAGCGGACGCGGCGAACATGACGTGGCGCGGGCCGCCTATCGTTTTGGCTGGCGCGTCACCCTTCTGTCGGGCGCCGTTTTCGCGCTCGGCCTGCTGGCTGGCGCGCCCCTGGCCGACGACAGGATCGCGCTCGGCGCGCGCGAAGCCGCGGCGGCCTACCTGCTGGCGCAAACCCTGCTGCATTATTCATCGCATTCGAGCCGAGTCCTGGTCGGTTTCGTGGTTTCCGAAATCAATCGCGAATTGACCTGGCGGGTGGTGCTAATCTTCGCCGTCCTGTGGGCGGTGATGCATCACGGGCTTTCGCTGGCGCAATTCTTCTGGGCCGGAGTGGCCGGAATGATCTTGTCGGTGGCGCTCCAGTCAGAAGCGGTGAGGCGCAAATTCGCGCGCGAGCCCCAGGTCGGCGGAGACGAGGCCGACGGTCGCGCGGACCCTTCCCTGGCGTGGTTTTCCCGCGCCGGCGCCATGTGGCTCGCGGCCATCGTCGAAGCTGTGAGCCAATACGCCGATGTCATGCTGATCGGCGTCGTCGCCTCTCCGGCCGCCGCCGGCGAATATTTCGTGGCGGCGCGACTGGCCAATATTTTCCTGATGGTCATCGCCGGCCTGCACATTTATTCCATGTCGCACAGCGCCCACCTGTTTTTTTCCGAACAGGTGGAGAAATTGCAGGACATTTTGCGCTCGCTGGCCGTCGTCAGCCTGGTTTTCCTTGTCCCTGCCGTCGTGGTCATCGTTTTCGCCGGCGCGCCGATCCTGAGCATTTTCGGCGAACGCTACGCCGCGGTCTATCCGACCTTGCTGGTTTTGACCCTCGCCAGTTTCATCCGCTCGCTGTGCGGCCCGGGACCCGGGCTTTTGCTGACGACCGGGCACGAGCGCGTCTATTCGTGGATTGTCGTGAGCGCGACCGCTGCGCGGATGGCGTTGACCGCGGCGCTTGCCATGAAGTACGGCGCCTTTGGCGCCGCCTGCGGCTGGGCGATTGGCAATGTGCCTCTTGCGATCGTCCTGACAATCATCTGCCGCGTGGCGTGTGGGGTCGATCCTTCCATCGCCGCGATTTTTTCGCGCCGACCGGCAAAAGCCGCGACGGCGACATCGGTAGAGTCGATTGCGATTCCATCGAATCGCAATCGGCTCTAGATTTCCTTGTTTTCACGATGATGCGGCGAAAAGCGTCGTCGACTTTCCGAAGATTGCTCTAAACCTGTTGCGCGACGCCGTTTCTGGCGCGCGCGTCGATGAAATCCCAGGCCATGCGGCGCAGCAGGCTGTTTTTCGGCGTCAGGATGGCGCCGTCGATACATTCGAGCCGCCCCCAGCGATTGAGCGTGTGCAGGCGATCGCCGGGCCAGCAGCGTCCCGGCGCCAGCAGGTTTACGCGGGTCTGTTCGAAATTTTCCGGATCGAGCCGGTCGATGCGCATCAGCGCGAGCTTTCGGCCGTAGCCGGTGGAGCAATCCTGCGCCGGACGCCAAAGCACGCCGTCGCGCTGGACCACTGCGCCGGCTGGCCTCGCCAATCTGCCGTCGATCAGGACGGGCCGTTGCGCATGTTCTTCCCAGGGGCCGAACAGGTCGGCGGCGTGATGGATCGCCAGCGTGTCGGAATAGCCGCCGACGCCGTCTCGTATTACCGAGGTCATCCAGAACCGCCCGGCATAGGGGAAAATCGTCGCGTCGGCGGCCTCGATTCCCGTCAGCAGCTGTTTCACGCAGCGCCATTTGGCTGGAAATTCCTCGCAGAGATAGAGCGAGACGGCGCCCGAGGCCGAGGCTTCCGGCAGCATGTAGAGCGCGCCGCCATGCGTGAACAGGAAGGGATAGGAGAGGTGCCATGGCTCCTCCAGCGCGAGGACCGGCGCGCCGGCGGGCCCTCCGGCGTCGATCCTCTGCGCGCAAATGACGCCCTTGTGGGTTCGGTAATCGAGCCGTTCGAAAAAAATATAGCTTTCGCCGCGATATTCGATTGGAAACGGGTCGGCGGCGCAGCTATTGGCGCCATCCGGCAAAATGTTCCAGCGTCCGCCGTTCAGACTGCCGGTTTCGAGCACGCCGGGTCCGTCGATCTGACGCCAGCCAATGCGCCAGTGCGGCGAATGGCAGCACAGGTGATACATCCGGCGCGTCGCCACAAAAGCCAGGTTGCGCATGAAGAAGGCGGCGGCGGCGCGCGTGATCGGCGGCGCCGGAGCGACGGCGGGGCGCTCGCCGCCACGCTTTGGCGCCAATAGCGCCTGTTCGATCAAGGCGATCAGGCGCGAAAACAGCGCCTCCAGGCCGTCCGAGAGACCGCGGGCGGCGTCGAGCGACGGCGCGCCTGTGGCGACGATGACGCCTTTTTCCGCGTCGCCGTCGATCCGTTCCAAAGAGATGGAAGGACAGGCGCCCGACAGCAGCGCGGCGATGGCGCTGCGTTCGTCGGGCGACCCGTCGTAGAGCGGCCGAAGCAGCATCGCACCCTGGGCCCGGCTATTTTCTCCGCCGGCGAGATCGATGACGAGGTCGTCCGTCGATGGGTCGTCTTGCGCGCCCGTCTCCTCATTTTCCGGCCAGGCTTCGCACAATGTCGGCCGCGTCCGCCGCAGCAGGAGCCGCTCGAGCGTCAACAGCAGTTCGACGGCCGCGGGATAGGCGGCCTCAGCGTCCACGAGCCGCAGCCGAACGCGGGACGCCGGCATGATCCGCGCAATCCGGTCGCGCAGCTTTCCGTGCCAGCGCCGCACGGCGCGCCGGTCCACGAGGATGCTGACGCATCTGGGCGGTTCAGTCAGAGACATGCGCGTCAAAGAGTTTCAGGTAATCCTCGACCATTTTGTCCAGTGGATATTTTTCGCCGAGCAGCCGCGCCGCGGCCGACAGGCGCTCTGCGAGCGCCTTGTCGTCGAACAGGCTGCGCACGGCTGCGGCGAAAGCCCGCGTGTCGCGCGCGTCGACGAAGAGCGCGCAGGCGCCGCCATGCGTCGCCAGCACGTCGTGGAAAACCGGGAGGTCATTGACGACGACCGGAACCCCCGCCTGCGCCGCCTCGACCGGCGCAAGGCCGAAACTCTCGCTGGCGCTCGGGAAGACAAAACAATCGATCGCGGCGAGGAAAGCGCCCATCGCCGGAGCATCCAGCTCCCCGACCAGATGCACGCGTTCGCCGACTCCGAGGTCGCGGGCCAGCGCCTCCAGCCGCGACTGGTCGGGGCCCTGGCCGGCGAGGACAAGATGCTGGCCCGCATTGACGGTCAGGATCCTGATGGCGAGGTCGATCTGTTTCATCGGGTGCAGGCGCGCCGCGCAGCCCAGCAGCTCCGCGTCGGCGGGCAGGCCAAGTCGGGCGCGCGCTTCGGCCTTGCCCATCTTGACCGCCTTGTCGAGAAAACCGTGATCGATCCTCACGATCCGTCTCATGTAGCGGGCCGGATAGGAGCGATACGCCGCCTCGGTGACGGCGGAATTGACCACGATGCGGTCATAGGCCCCAAGGAGGCCAAGGCAATAGTCGGCGGCGCGCGCCAGAGCGGGAACAGGGTCCGCTGTCGAGACATGGTTGGCGACGACCAGGGGCGCGCCGGCCAGTCGCGCGATCGGCGCCGCGATGATATTGCCATAGTGCTGGAAGGCGACCACGGCGTCGGGCTTTTCCCGGCGCAATTCGCGGTAGAACCGAAAAAGCAGCCGCAGGACCCCGAAAAAGGTCGAAGGCCGCTCGCGCGCGCAAAAAAAGACGTTCGCCTCGTGGTCGAAAGCATCGGTGCGCCGAAAGAAGAAAACCTGCCGCGCCCGCCAGGCGTTGCGTTCGGCGCCACGCGCGAGCTGCCGCGCGACCTCCTGGGCGCCCGCGTTCTCCGCCTGGGTCTGCACGAAAACGATCTTTCGCCCGACCTTGCGCGAAACCGCCGACGGCGCCCCCGACGGTTTCAGCCCTGGCGACGCCAGCGCCGCTTCTTTGACCGGAATTTCCATCATGGGCGCCAGGGATCCGATTCATTGCAAGAGCATATTTAAGACGATGCAGGCAGGACGCCGGGACAGCCTTCCGTCATCGTCAGCCGGCGCCGCGCCGACGGGCGTATTCGCGCAACTCGCTTCGCCTCGTCTGTGTCAACATCGTAAACATGGCTACAGGGTTGGTGATCAGATAACGGTAAAAAAGGCGGCGTGGTTCCAGGTAAAGGCGCCAGGACCATTCGAGACCGGCCTGTTGCATCCAGAGCGGCGCCCGCTTCCTGGCGCCGCTGAGAAAATCGAACAGCCCGCCTGAGGTTTTGATGATCTTGACGCCGGTCAGCCGGGGCGCATAGCTGCGGACGAATTCCTGCTCTCTCGGCACACCCAGGCCGAGCCAGAGAATGTCGGGGGAAAGCGCGTTGATCTCGTCGAGCTTGCGCTCGAGCGCGCTTCCCGCGAGATAGCCGTGGCAGCGGCCGCGAATGTCCAGTCGCGGATATTGGCGCCTGATGGCGGCGAAGGCCGCCAGATTGACCTCCTCCCGCGCGCCTAACAGGTAAAAGCTGACGCCTGCTTCCGCCGCCTTGCGCGCGGCGACAGGAAACAGATCGGTGGTGGCGATGCGCTCGGGCAGCGGATCGCACGGCAGCAGGCGCGAGGCCATGACGAGAGGCTGACCGTCGGCGCTGATCAGGTCCGCGCCGTCGAGCAGCCTGGCGAAGGCGGCGTCAAAGCGGCGGCGAGCCAGGACTTCGCCATTGACGGAGGTCATGAACCATGGACCGGCGGCGCGACGCGGGCGGCTGGCCAGATCCATCATCAATTCCGCGGTTCGTTCCAGGTCGAGCCGCGCAATCCGCACGCCGCCGACCATCGCGCTTTCGATCTCGGGAAATGCAATTTCGTCCGTGCGTCCTCGCATCTGTGCGTCCTTCCGTCTTTTTGGCGTCAGAGACTGTTCGATCTTCGGGAACTTGGTCGCGGCTCTATCGATTTGATTTTGCGTTGTTATTAGCGCAGGAAGCCGTCGCTTCGGCGGTGATGGCGGGTCGCCGCCAGCGAATGCGCTGTAGTCGTCACGGAAGTTGTACGTATACGTAAACCGAAAGATGTATATTGTCCGGCGATCGACAGCTAATACGTGGCATATAAAGAAAGAGCCCGGCGCGGTTAACGCGCCAGGCTCATGTTTGTTTCATCTCGTGAGGTTGTTATTGAATAACTGACGCCTGGCTGAAGCGGGGCATTATGGCTGGCCGCCGATTTCTTTCGCCTGGGCGGCCAGGACGCGCGACCGCGCAGGATCGAACTGGCCGAAACGCGCGAGATCAACCTTGTTGAAGAACAGTACGGCCTCTTTGGCGCTGAGGCGGTCCAGAGCGTCATTCGCCTCGCGCGGCGTCGTCTTGTTCCATTCGAGAACAAGAACCGTCATGTCGGTTTGCCGGGCGAGCTGACGCGCATGGCCTGACACGAGCGCCGCCGGACCATCGATGACGACGTATTCAAACCGTTCGCGGCAAGATTTCAGCATGGCGCCGAAGGTCACGCCGCTCATCAGCGCGGCTGCAGACGCAGATTGTTGCATTTCGCGCCCGCCATAGGGGAGAAGCGTGTAGCCGCCGCTTTCGACGAAGGCCTCGTTCGGATTGGCGCGCTCCGCCAGCACATCGAGCAGGCCGACATCTTGTTTCGACGCGCCCGGCGCGGCGGCGTCCGCCTCGATCAGCAAGACGAGCGCGCCGCCTTGAGCAAGAAAGGCGGCCATGTTGCGCGCGACGCTCGAACGCCCGGCGCCCTTGCAGGCGGAAGCGACCAGGATCGCCATGGAGCCTTTGCGGTTGCCGACCGCGGCGGCGACCGCGGCGGCGCAGAGATCGCCCATCCAGGGGGCCAGATCGGGACGCCGGCGCGCGCCTCCCGTCGGGCGCCAGACCCGCGACTTTTCTACCGACCGCGCTTTCCGCCTGGCGCGGCGTTTTCAGCGCGTCATCGGCCTTTTCCCGCGCGAAGGCGTAAGCAAGTCCCCCGAGCAATCCAAGCAAGGACGCGGCCGCGGCGCGAAGCGCGATTCCCGGCTTGATCTTGGTGGGAGGCGTGGCGCGCGAAACAAAGTGCACGTCGCTTGGTTCGAGATTCTTGCTGCTGACGAGCTCATTCTGGCGCGTCAGCAATTGCTCGTAGATGGTCCGGTCCGCCTTGGCCTCCCGTTCGAGTTCTCCGAGCTTGACCAGGTCCAGATTGAGGCCTTCGCTTTTTTCCCGGGCTTCCCTGAGTTGACGCGCGATCGCCGCATCCCTCTGCTCCGCCTCGGCCAGGTCAGCGCGCGCCAGACCGGTCAGCCTGGTCCTTTCGGCATCGATCCTGGTACGGAGATCGTTGATTTGCGCTTTCATGCGGATGACGTCGGGGTGACGCGGGCCGAGAACCGTCGCCTGGTCGGCGCCCTGGCTTACGAGCCGCGCATAGACCACGCGCAAATTATTGATGACGGTGGATTCGGGAAAGGGCCCGATGTCGTCGGTTGCGCTTTTCTGGCGCAACTGGTCATAGCGGGCGCGCAAATCCGCAGTCTTGGCGTTGGCGAGCACGAGTTGCTGGTTGAGTTCGTAGATGCGGCGCTCCAGCAGCGTCGTTCCCTGTCCGACATCGGTGACCTCAAGACGCGACTTGAGCTCGGCCGTCGCCTGCTCGGCGCGTTGCAGCCGGGCGCGCGCGTCCTCCAGTCGGCTTGAAATGTCGCGCACTGTGGTTTCATCGACCCCGGCGCGCAATTCGCGCTGGTTGTCGATGATGGCCTGCGCCGCCGCATTGGCGATGACGGCGGATTTTTCCGCTGAACGGCTCATCGCGTTCGTATCGATGACGTAAGTTGTTCCCCGGCGATTGATGGCGAGTTGGCCGGCAAGCTTTTCAATAGCCGCCTCGCGATCCGGAAATTCGCCATCGTCGGCCAATTTGAGCTGGTCCACCAGGGCGCCCAGAAAGCTCTCAGACTTGGCGCTTTGCACGACGCTTTCAATGGCGATGACGTCGGCGCCGATATTGGGAAGAACGCTCGCGCCCTGTGTGACGTTGGCGGTGCGGGGATCGATGATAATGGTCGCCGTCGCCGTGTATTTTCTGAACGCGAGCAGCAAACCGCCAAAAATGCAGCCGCCCAGCAGAAGCGACGCGAGGCCTATCCGCAGCCAGTTCCGGCGCAAAAACAAGCCGATGAAAGAAAAATCAAAGCTCGGCGCTCGTGTCGCCGTCTCGCCCCAGAGATCGAGCACGTCCTTATCGTCCTGGACGACCTTTTCACGGTTAAGCTCAAGATCTGGGCTCCACGCTTTCATGTATCGACCGCACTCTCAGGAAACGAACGACCATTCCTCATGGTAAACCAACATAGCATTCCCGGCGCCGCCCGGGTAGTATGTAAAATTGTTTAGAGATGTTTGATGCATTTCGGCTTTCGGCGCTGCATCCCTCTCCGCCATTGCGGTGGCGAGGCTTCGGGCCCATCGTAAAGGGCAAGAGGAGTTGAGGCGTGGCTTGCCAATGAGGTCGATTTTTTTTGATCGACGCGATCTTCTGGGTGGCTTGGCGGCGTGCGCCGCCGCGGGCTCCCTCTCGCGCAAATCATTGGCGGCTGACGCATTTTCGTTGCCGGAGGGTCTGCGCCGGGGGATCAACCTTCCCGATCAGGCGCCAAGACGGCCCGGCGAGCGCGCGAGCGACCAGGCGCTCGCCGTCTTGCGGGCGCGCGGCCTGACCCACATCCGGCTGCCCGTATTGGCCGAGGCGGCGCTTCCCGCCTTTTCCGGCCCGGCGACCATAGGCGTGACCTTCGACGATCTCGACCGGGCGCTGGAGCGGCTGATGGCTCTCGGCTTCGTCGTCAGCGTTGACCTGCATCCCGGCGCGCAATTCCAGAAAATGCAGCGTGAGGAGCCCGAAAAGGCCCACCGGATCCTGCGCGTGGGCTGGGCCGGTCTCGCGGGGCGTCTCGCCCGCTGGCCCGCGCAAGGCGTCTTCGCGGAGCTGCTCAACGAACCCGCGACATCGGACGACATCTGGCGGCCCTTTGTCGAGGATCTCGCCCGATCCGTTCGCGAGCGTCTTCCAGCGACGACGTTGATCGTGGGCCCGGCGCCTTACCAACGCATCGAGGCGCTGACGCGATGGCGTCCCTTAGCCGACCGCAATGTGGTCTATGCCGTCCATTATTACGATCCGCTGGTTTTCACCCATCAGGGACTGACCTGGGATGCGACGAGTCCCTATGCGCCCTTGGCTGGCGTGCCGTTTCCGCTGCTTCGGAACGACCCCGCAATGGCGCGGCTGGCGGAGGAAGCGCAAGGGCGCGGAGAAGGGGCGGCGTCAGCGCTGGCGGAGGCGGGGCGAATGGATTGGACGCCTTCGACGATAGCGACGCAGTTCGCAGCCCTCAGGGAATGGAGCGCCGCGCAGGGCGCCCCGATTGTCGTCAATGAATTCGGCGTCCTGCGCTTCAAGGCGCGTCCCCGTGACCGTATCGCCTGGATCGGCGCGGTGCGGACCGCGGTCGAGGCGCAGGGCTTCGGCTGGGCGCATTGGGACTATTCCGGCGGCTTCGGCGTGGCGGACGAAAGCGGGAACCTAGATCGCGGCGTCGTGGACGCCTTGCTGCCCCATCGCTAAGGGGAGCGGCGCTGGCGCTGGAGCGGCTGCCCGCCGGGCGAGGATCGGCGCCAACCGCCGATCGGCCGCGCCGAAGGCGAGGCCGGTCAAGCCGAGAACCAGTCCGAAGGACAGCTGGGCGAAATAGGCTTCTTCCTGGAACAGGCCATTCACCAGTATGGTGGACAGCGCGCCGACGACGAAAGCCAGGGTCGGCAGATGGGTCGCGGCATAAAGACGCCATGCTGTCCGGATCAGCCAAGCATAGAAAGCGAAGGCTGCAAACGCCGCGATGCCGAGCTGGTAGAGCATGACGCCGAAGGCGCTTTCGTAGGCGGTGTCGGTTGCGCCTTCGTGCTGGAATTTCGACCAGTCGAGCGCCGAGAAATCGGTGACCGAAAGATTGCCCCCCTGGCCGAGCGTATGTCCGAGCGGGTTTTGCAGGAAGCCATGGACGCCGCCCATGAGGCCCAATACGTGGTAGTCGCCGTCTCTCAGGCCGGTTTCAAAAGCGAAGATGGCATAAGCCGCCAAGGTGATGAGCAGCCCCTTGAGAGCGAGGCTGTCATTGCGCCGTCGCGCGAGAAGGAAAAAGGCGAGGCAAAATATCACCAGCGCCACGGGGCCCTTGGTATTCGTCATGACCAGCAAGGGCAGGGACAGCAATGCGAGACCTATCCGCCTGTGAATTGCGGCAAAGACCAGCAAAGTCGCCATGGCGTAACCGAAGCTGATGGGATGAAAATTCGGGCCGGAGAGGCGTTGGACATGAATATTCAAATCCGCAAAAACGCTGGTGTTGAAAAAATCGGTCGATGTATAGTCAAGAAGGTCTGTGATAACGTTGCCAAATTGCGAAAAAGACTTAACTTCATTAACGCTGCTGAGGCGGTCTGCATAGAGCAGTTCCATATATTTCCAGCCATTGGTGACGTTAAGCCAGAAATGGACGGCAAACAGTTCGGTGAACCCGCAGACGACAAGCAACCCCAATATGACTGTGATCAGCTTCGGCAGGGGTATGTCGTGTTTCGCCGCAACGATCAGGAACAATTGAAACAGCAACACGGGCAAGCCGATATTGCGCAAATAGACAGTCGCGTTGCGCGGATTGACCAGCAGCCCCGCGGCGAAATAGACGCCGTAGATCATCAGCAATGCGCTTGACGCGTAAAACATCCGCCGCACAAAAGGAGAAAAGTTCTGGCGGTCGCCCAGGAATTTCACGACGACCGTGAACCAGATGACGACGGTTGTGACAAAGCTGTAACTTTTCAACGGATCGAGATCGCCGATATCGTTGAAATAGGGCGACACCATCGCGACAAATATATTTTGAAAGATATTGGAAGTCAGGATGATGACCGGCGCCTGCTCTTCCAGCGAAAGCGCCACGCCGAACGCGACCGCCACGCAGACCACCAGCGCAAGCGGCTGTGCGATGACGTTCAGGAAAATCGGCAGCGCGGTAATGGCGAAGGCGAGCGCAAACATCGCCGCCAGGCGCAAAGCTTCGTCAGATGCAGCCCGTCCCGCCGTCGTCATCGTGCTGGCGCTGGAAAACCGGCCCATCCTCATGATCCGAAAATCGCAATCTCGGTTTCGCTCAGGTCGCCAAGGCGCGGCGGCGACGGGCCGCGAAAATATTTCGGATTCCGCTGCGGATCAAAGACGCCGATCAGGCCCGGCAAAGGGCCAAGGGCGTCAATTCTGACGAGCGGAAATCCCTTGCGCAGAAGTCGCCGTCCAAGCGGGCCCGCGTATTGGACGAAGTCATCGACGCTGTGGCAATAGACGAGCTGTGCGATCGGGGCCTTGTAGCCCAGGACCCTGGTCCTTGCGAAGACGAATGGGTGGACCTCCGCGCCATCAGAGACCTCAAGGCTCAAGCAGCCAAAGGCGGCCTTGTTCGCCAGCATCGAACTTTGCGCGCTGGCGTTCGGCGCCACTTCCCTGACGGTCACTCCTGGGGCGCGCCGGCCGAGCGCGGCAAAGGCGAAAAAGGCGCCTGAGACATAGCGTTGGAAGCCTTGGGCCTCGATCGTCGCCCGAGTGTTGGGCGCCGGCGAAATATTGATCAGGGTGGCTGCCTTGAATTTTCGCAGCGGCGCGATCAACAGGCTGGAATACATTCGATAGTAGGGTTCGACATACCAACTCGACAGGTTGCCGCGGATCGCGCCGTCGTCTCCCTGCGAAAAAATCGTCAGCAACACGCCAACCAGGCTGTCGCCGTCAACGAGGGTGTAGCCGAAACGCGGGTAGCCTTCGGGCGAGAAGCGCTCCCCAAGCCGATGCATGGCCCGTCGCCAATAGTCGTCCATCCGTTCGGGAAATCCGCGATGCAGGAGCGCCGCGACCTCTTCCGTGTCCGCTTCCGTCAGCGGCCGGATCGCAAGCCGGGCGCCCCGCCTCTCGTCGTTCGGGATCGGCTCCGCAACTTCGCCGTTGTCGTTCAATTCCGCGTGCATGCCCTCATCCATCCGACGAATTTGGGAACGCCGCGCTTCAGGCGACATCTTCATCCTTGAGGTTAACAATGTGGCTCAGTCACGCAACCCGCAATTTTTGCTTTGGTTCCGGACGTGGCGGCGGCAAAAGGGCGTCCGGGCCAAGGCTGGCGCTGTCGGGAAAGTGGCGCCCAGCCGAACAAAGATGCGAACATACACGTCATTGAAATAGCGATGCCTGCATGATCGCCACTGTTCGGCTCGCGAGGCCTTTTTTCCGGCGCGGTCCTGACATATCCGCGCGGTCAGCTGACGCGCGGCAATTCCCGTCAACAAATCCCGAAAGCGAAGCCCATGAGCGAGCGACTTGAGACACTTAAAAAGGCGCGCGTGCGCATGACCGACGACCGCGACGCCTTCGCCAAAACCCTGGCTGCGCCTTTCGACCGTGACAAGGCGGAGCGGGCGAGGCTGAAATTCATCGAGACCCAGGTCCTGATCGACGCCATCGACCGCGCCATCGCCGGCGAGCAGGCCTAGGGCGGCTTTTATCCCGACCGTTGCGGATGATGTGCATGTCTTGGACGTAAAAGTGGTGCCGCTTGTCGGATTCGAACCAACGACCCCCTCATTACGAATGAGGTGCTCTACCAGCTGAGCTAAAGCGGCGAAAACGCCAGGACGCGTAATCCGCCGCGCGCTTTGCGGTCTCTTAGCCAGATCGGAGGCTTTTGGCAAGGCGCGCCGTCTACTCACTTGCCGGTTTCGTCATCAAATCCGGCCGCCGTTCGCGCGTCAGCCGTTCCGATTGCTCGCGCCGCCAGCGGGCGATCCTGGCGTGGTCGCCGGAGAGGAGGGTTTCGGGAATCGCCCGTCCCTCCCAGTCGCGCGGGCGGGTGTAGTGCGGATATTCGAGCAGGCCGCCCTCGAAACTCTCGTCGTCGCCGGATTCATTCTTGCCCATCACGCCGGGCAGCAGCCGCACGCAGGCGTCGAGCAGGGTCAAGGCGGCGATTTCGCCGCCCGACAGGATGTAATCGCCGATGGAAATCTCGCGCAGGTCGCGGCCCGCGATCACGCGCTCGTCCACGCCCTCGAACCGGCCGCACACCAGCACGAGACCCGGGCCGGCGGCGAATTCGCGCGCCAGAGCTTGCGTCAGCGGCGCGCCGCGCGGGCTCAGCAGCAGGCGCGGGCGCGGGTCGTCCGGGCTCAGGCCGGCGTCGAGGCTCGCCGCCAGCACGTCGGCGCGCAACACCATGCCCGGGCCGCCGCCCGCGGGCGTGTCGTCCACGGCGCGATGGCGGCCGAGGCCGTGGTCGCGGATGTCCCTTGTCTCCAGCGACCAGACGCCCTTGGCGAGCGCGGTTCCCGACATCGAGGCGCCGAGCGGCCCTGGGAACATGTCGGGATAAAGGGTGAAAATGCTGGCGGCCCACATCGCTCAGGCGCCCGAAGGGTCCGGCGCGGACCGTTCTTCATCCTCGACTTCGGCGGGCGGGTCGATGATCACCTTGCCGGCGGCGATGTCGATTTCGGGCACGACGGCGCGCGTAAAGGGAAACAGCAGGGTTTCGCCGGCGGGCGGCGCGACTTCCAGAATATCGCCGGCGCCGTAATTGGGCACGGCGACAATGGTCCCGATCACCTGGCCGTCGCGCGTTTCAGCCCTCAGGCCGATCAGGTCGCGGCAATAAAACTCGTCTTCGTCCGGCGGCGGCAATTTTCCGCGCGACAGGTAGATTTTGACGTTGGTCAGCTTTTGCGCAGCGTCGCGATCGGCCACGCCCTTGACCCGCACGACCAGCAGATCGTCCTTGAGCGGACGCGCCGAGGCCAGTTCGAAGGTTCTTCCGGATTCGTCGTGCAGGGCGCCGTGATCGCCGATGCTCATCGGGTCCTGCATATAGGATTTCACGCGGATTTCGCCGCGCACGCCATGCGGCGCGCCAAACACCCCGACCAGAACCTCGTCGTCCATTCCTGCGCCCCCAGGCAAAAGGCGCCGCCGCCGGAAACAGCGGCGACGCCCGTTTTCTGCGCCAAAAAATTACTCGGCGGCGGCGGCCTTCTCGGCGGCGGCTGCGGCCGCGGCGGCGCGTTCCTGCGCCTTCTTCTTCGGCTGCGCCTTCTCAGGGTTATTGCGGGCTTCGCGCTTGATCGCGCCGACGCCGTCGAGCAGGCGGGCGACGCGATCCGTCGGCTGCGCGCCCTTGGTCAGCCAGTCCTTGGCCTTTTCGACGTCGAGCACCAGACGGGTTTCCGACTCCTTCGGCGCCAGCGGGTCGAAGGTGCCGAGCTTCTCGATGAAGCGGCCGTCGCGCGGCGAACGGGCGTCGGCGACGACAATGCGGTAGAACGGGCGCTTCTTGGCGCCGCCGCGGGACAGGCGAATTTTCAATGACATGTTTTCTTCCTTGAGTTGTCCCTTGCGGGAGGTTGTACGCCGAGGGGCGGGCACGGTCTTGTCAGTTCAAACCGCCGGCCCCTTTTCCGGCAGTCGCAAAAGCTCGCCGCGGTGACGGCGCAGCCAAACTCATTTCTTCTTCCCGAACGGCAGCCCCGGAAGGCCGCCGAGACCAGGCAGGCCGCCCGGCTTGCCGCCGCCGAGACCCGGAAGTCCCGGCAGCCCCGGCTTGGGCGCGAGGGCGGCGGGCGGGCTTTGCGGAATCCCCGCGCCCATCCCCGCGCCGCCGCCGAATTTCTTCTGCAACTCGGCGATTTCCTCCGGCGAAGGCTGGGGCATGCCGCCGCCGAGGCCGAACATCTGCGCCATTTGCGCCATCGGCCCGCGCTTGGCGCCCTGCATCGACTTCATCATGTCGGCGGTGGTGCGATGCTGCTTGAGCAGGCGGTTGAGCTCTTCGACCTTGGTGCCCGAGCCGGCGGCGATGCGCCGCTTGCGCGAGGCCTTGAGAATGTCGGGGTTGCGGCGCTCCTCGGTCGTCATCGACAGGATGATCGCGCGCTGGCGCTTGATCATGTTGTCGTCGATATTGGCGTTGGCCATGCGCGTCCTTGATCTTGCCCATGCCGGGCAGCAGGCCCATGATGCCGCCGAGGCCGCCCATGGTCTCGACCTGCGCGAGCTGGTCGGCCATGTCCTGCAGGTCGAACTTGCCCTTGCGCATCTTGTCGGCGATGCGCATGGCCTTGTCGGCGTCGATGGTCTCCGCCGCCTTTTCGACCAGCGCGACAATGTCGCCCATGCCGAGAATGCGGTTGGCGATGCGCTGCGGATGGAAATCATCCAGCGCGTCCATCTTTTCGCCCGTGCCGATCAGCTTGATCGGCTTGCCGGTGACCGCGCGCATCGACAGCGCGGCGCCGCCGCGTCCATCGCCATCGACGCGGGTCAGCACAATGCCGGTGATGCCGACGCGATCGTCGAAGTTTTTCGCCAGATTGACCGCGTCCTGGCCGGTCAGCGCGTCGGCGACCAGCAGGATTTCATGCGGCTTGGCGGCGGCCTTGATCTCGGCCATCTCCACCATCAGCGGCTCATCGATATGCGTGCGTCCCGCCGTATCGAACAGCACGACGTCATAGCCCTGCAGGCGCGCCGCCTCTTCCGCGCGCCGGGCGATCTGCACCGGGGTCTGCCCCGGAACGATCGGCAAAGTGTCGACGCCGACCTGACGGCCGAGCACCGCCAATTGTTCCTGCGCCGCCGGACGCTTGACGTCGAGCGAGGCCATCAGCACCCGCTTCTTGAAGCGTTCGGTCAGGCGCTTGGCGATCTTGGCCGAGGTCGTGGTCTTGCCCGCGCCCTGCAGGCCGACCATCATGATCGCCACGGGCGGGGCGGCGTTGAGGTCGATCGGCTCGGCGTTGGAGCCGAGCGTCTCGATCAGCACGTCGTTGACGATCTTGACGACCATCTGGCCGGGCGTCACCGATTTCAGCACTTCCGCGCCGACCGCGCGGGCGCGCGCCTTGTCGACGAAGGAGCGCACGACATCGAGCGCAACGTCGGCTTCAAGCAGGGCGCGGCGCACCTCGCGCATGGCGACGCCGACGTCTTCCTCGCTGAGGGAGCCGCGTCGCGTCAGGCTGTCGAATATGCCGGAGAGCTTTTCGGAAAGGCCCTCGAACATGAAAATATCCTTTTTTTAGTTCCGCCCCGTTCGGGCGCGCGCCCCTCGCGGCGGCCAATAGCCGGTCTCCAGACGGGAGCGTTCGCTCCTAAAAGGGACGGTTCAATGCAAAACGCGCCCGGGGGCGCATCGCGCTGCCGGGCGTTGGCCTCCCGCATCCGGCGCGGGTCGGCTTTCGCAGAAAAACGTCTCTGACGAAGAGACGGAGCTTTTAGCGCCAGCGCCGCCGCGTGTCAATTTTTACCGTCGTCAATTCAATTTTTGCACGGCGGTTGGATTCACCCTCTCGTAGCCCTTGGCCCAGGGAGCGGTATTTTCGGTCAGGAGCTTGCGGCCCCGCACCAGTTGCGCGGGGTCGGCGACAAAGCGGGCGATTTCATTCGCCGGCCGCGGCTTGCTGAAAAGATAGCCTTGCGCCTCGTCGGCGCCGTTGTCGCGCAAGATTTTCAGTTGCTCCAGGGTTTCCACGCCTTCGACCAGCATGTCTATGCCCAGTTCCACCACCAGAGCCTTGACCGCCTTGATGATCGCCAGCGCCGCCGCGTTCTTCTCCATGTCACGCACGAAGGACTGGTCGATCTTGACCTTGTCCGGGCGGAAACGGCTCAGATAGCCGAGCGAGGAATAGCCGGTGCCGAAATCGTCCAGCGCCACGCGCATCCCCATTTCACGCAATTCGTCGATAGAGGCGAGGACGCTGTCGGCGTCGTTCATCAGCACTGATTCCGTGATTTCCATTTCCAGCCGCGTGGCCGGGAACTTGGTGTCTTGCAGCGCGCGGCGCACCATGTCGACGACATTGGAGCGCGTGAATTGCAGGGCGGAAAAATTGACCGCCAGCCTCACGTCCTTCGGCCAGGATTTTGCGTCCATGCAGGCCCGCCGCAGCACCCATTCGCCGAGCTGAACGATCAGGCCGGACTCCTCGGCGACGGGGATGAATTCGCCCGGGGATATCATGCCCTGGGTGGGATGGCGCCAGCGCACCAGCGCCTCACAGCAGCAAATCCGCCGTTTCGAAAAGCTGACGATCGGCTGGTACCAGACTTCCAGCTCGTTGCGGCCGATGCCGACGCGCAGATCCTGTTCGATCTGCTGTTTGCGCCGGGCGTTTTCGGCCATGGCGCTGGCGAAGAAACGATAGGCGCCGCGCCCAGCGTCCTTGGCGGCGTAAAGCGCCATGTCGGCCGTCTTCATCAACTCGGCGGCGCTGGCCCCGTCGTCCGGCGCGATCGTCACGCCAACAGAGGCGCCGATCATCAGCTTGGCGCCGTCGACGTGATAGGGCTCGCTGAGCGTCTCGACGATTTTGGCGGCAAAAGCAGCGGCGCCGCCGATCTCGCCGAAATGCAGGACGGTGAATTCGTCGCCGCCGATGCGGGCGACGACATCCTCGGGGCCGGACAGGTCCTTCAATCTTTGCGCGACCCGCTTGAGCAGCTTGTCGCCGACCGGATGGCCGAGGAAATCGTTGACTTGCTTGAACCGGTCGAGGTCGATCGCCATCACCGCGAATTTTGTATCTGATCCCTGACAGCGCTCGACGGCGTCTTCCAGCTTCTCCCGGCAGAACGACCGGTTCGACAAGCCAGTGACGTCGTCCTGGTGGGCCATGCTGGCGATGCGGATTTCGGTGGCTCGGCGGGACGTCACGTCTTCGACCAGCATGGAGAAGCCCTGCGCCGTCGGCTGGAACACGAATTCCATGTAGCGATCATCAGCGAGATCGACCATGACGCTTTCGCGTTGCCTGCTGCGCGGGATTTTTTCCCCGGTCGCGGTCAGGACCTTGATGATCTCGCGATCCTTGAGCCGCAGCGCGAGTTTTTTTGACATGAGATCGTCGAGACCGATCTCACGGGCAAGGGCCTCGGTCGTGCGAAACATGCGGTGGAACTGGTGGTTGCCGGTGATCAGTCGCGCGGACGCATCGAACAGGGCGAAGCTCTGGTGCATGCTGTCGAGCGCCGAAGCCATCTGGCGCTCCGACGCCTTGGCGGCGGCGGCCTTGCGCAGCCGCGCGCGCGCCGATTGCAGCAGCGCCATGGCCACGCCAAGGACGGAGGCCACGGCGATGGGCGCGAACCGGTCCCAGTGAACGGCAAGGCCCAGCGTGACAGGAACGAGGGCGAAAACGGCCTGAAGCAGCGCGATTTTCGGGCGCGCCGTCTCCCGGTCCTGGCCGAGCGCGACCAAGGCGATGGTGAAAATGACCGAGGCGATCTTGATGCTCGCAGGCGCGTTGGCGAAAAAGGCCGCAAGGACCACGCAACCCATCGCCGCGGCCATCAGGGCGCAGGCGAAGGGATATAAAGCGTTCGCCAATCCCGGGGTTTTCGAAGGGGTTCTCTCCGCCGGCTTGCTGTCGAGACCCTGGGCGACGCCGATCTTGATCGCGGCGGCGGCCACCAGCGCGCCGGCGGCGATATTGGTCCACTGGCCGAAATCGCCGGCGAGCAAGGCGCCGCCGAGCGTCAGCGCGGGAAAGGCGTCCGCCAGAAAGCCGCCGAGGCCGAAGTCCCGCTCCGCTCCTGCGCCCGGCGCGCTCGGCATCTGGGTTGCGGTTCGCGACAAATCCGGCCTTCCTCACCAACGCAACCAACAGGGCGGGTCAGGGCGGCGCCGTGGACGACAACCTTAAAAATCTTTGATCCTGACGTTAGCGAACTGTAACGCCGGGAGGTAAACAAGAGCTCAACCTATGCGGGTATTTCGCAAGATTGAAATCAGCGGTCACTGGGTGGCGGCGGCCGGGGTTTTTTCGGGGAGCGAGCCTGATTTGGCCGGCGTGGCCGCCTTCTTCTTGGCCGGCGGCGTTCCGAGGGTTTCGCCGGGAATGGCCCCTGCCGGAATAGAATCGTCGGGAAGCCGGGTCCAGGTCTTGGTCTGTCCCAGCAGCGAAATCCCGAGATAACCGCGCACCAGCAATTTCTGGCCGTCGGGCGTGACTTCCATCTGCGCGTTATAGACCGTGCCGTCGCGCGGATCGAGGATCTTGCCATCCTCATATTTGAGGCCGTGGTGTTTCATGGCCCAGACGATCAGCAGGCCGAGCATGGGAGCGTCCTTCCTGTCTCCCTCGCACTTCGAGCAAGTCTTGACGAGGGTCGTCTCGCCCTCCTTGGGAAACATCTTGACGAGGCGGCCCTCGTAAACTCCGTCATGGTCAGTGAAATGGAACCAGCCGCTGGGCCTCCCATCGTCATATGTGGATTGCCAAAATCCGGCTGCGGTCGGGCCCGCGGACGGCGGAGTTTGCGCCGAGCCAGGGAAAGCCGTCATCAGCGCGGCAAAGCCGGCGCCAAGGGCGCACACGCGCGCGGACCGGGAAAGAGCAGCGGGCGAGAGGCGATGGTTTGCGAGACCGGATGAAAGGCGCATCAGCATTCTCCTCGGGCATTTCGGGGCGGGAACGCAGGTTCCAGCCTCCTCCATGACGAAATTCGGCTGCAGGCAAAGTTAAGGCGTTCCGCGAACAGGCGTCGATCAAAATAATGAAAACAGCTTAGACGCCGTTGCTTTCAAGCACGTGACGGCATTTCGCCGACAGGCGGTCGCGATGGTTCTGGAGGCAGGCCAGGAAGGCCGAGTCGGTCGAGCCGGGATCGACATGATGGCAGAAGCGGCGCACGTCCGGCCGGCAAGCCGCGTCCTGCTCGGGCGTGCCTCCCGCCCAGGCCGCAACCGGCGCGCCGACCAGCAGGACCGTCGCCAGAACCTTCAATTTCATCGTTTGCTCCTTCAGTTCTTCTGATCGGGCGCCGCGTTGCGCGGCTTCCCCATCAGGATCGGCTGGAACAGCACCGCCGCCGCCAGCGTGCACACCAGGGACAGGGCAAGCAGCTTGCCCATGCTCGACGTGCCCGGATGGCTCGAGAACCACAGGCTGCCAAAGGCGGTCGCCGTAGTCGCGGCGGAAAAGATCACCGCGCGGGTCAGGCTGGTCTGCAACAGATCGGTCTGCCCCTGACGCCACGCCATGATATAGTAGATCTTGAACGCGACGCCGACGCCGAGCAGCAAAGGTAAGGCGATAATATTGGCGAAATTAAGCGGCATGCCGATCAGAACCGTGATCTCCAGCGTCACGACCGCGGCGGTGATCAGCGGAATCAGCGTCAGCGCCACGTCGCCCGGCTTGCGCAGCACCAGCCAGAGCAGGACCGCAATCGACACGAGGGCGAGCGCGCCCGCCTCGAGGAAGGCGTTCACCACGGTAATTCCGGCTTCGAGGATCGAGATCGGCCCCTCAGTCGCGTCTGGCTCGACCGCCAGCACGGAAGCGGCGAAATGCCTCAGCGCCTCGTTGGAGCCCGACGTATCCTTTGGAGCGATCGACAGGCGCGCCCGTCCGTCGGGGGTGATCCAGTCCCGCGTTATTTCGGGGGGCAATTGCGCCTGCGTCACTTTTTCGGCCAGCAACGCGGCGCGCAGCCCCGCGAGATCGATGGCCAGCGGCTGGATCATCGCCTCCTGAACCTTCCGGCGCTGGTCGGCCGAGCCCGCGGCGAGCTTGCCGAGCGCCGCCGCCAACCGCCTGGCCGCGGCGACCCCGGTCGTCTGGTCGGCGTTATGGGCGTCGTCGGCCGCCTCGTTCAGGCGCTCCGCGGCCTCCTTGAGCGCGTCGACATTCTCGGCGTCCGTGGGCGGGGCCTGCGTCTCCTTTGGGTTGAGCCCCGCATCCAGCGCCTTGGCCGCGTCGGCGATCAGCGGCAGCTTTTCGTCCTGGTCGGTGGGGATGAAATTCGTGAGCGTCCGGACTTCGGCGACCTCCGGCATGCTCTCCAGCCGCTCCGCCTGGCTATTGGCCTTGGCGAGCGACGGCGCGAGCGCCTGGATCGAGTTGACGCCGGCGTCCGGATCATGTTCGAGATCGAGATAGGTGGCCATCGCCTCGGACGAGGGATTGTTCAGGTCCAGTGGGTTGAAGTCGAATTTCAGCCAATGGAACAACGGCAAGCCGGCGATGACGACGACGGCCGTGCCGATGAGGATTTCCTTGCGCCGCCGCGACATGAATTCGTCCACCGGGGCCAGGGCGGCATAGCCCATCGGCTCGGGCTCGCCCGGCGGATTGACCAGGCGGATCAGCGCAGGGAGCAGGGTGACGCTGGCGGCGAAGGCGATCAGCATGCCGAAACCGGCGATCAGACCAAGCTCGGAGACGCCCTTGTAATCGGTCGGCAGGAAGGAGAGGAAGCCCGCGGCGGTGGCGAAGCCGGCGAGCGTCAGCGGCGCCCCGAAATGAAAGCCGGCCAGCGAAATCGCCTTCTCGATGTCGTCGCAGTCATGCCGCTCGGCGCGATAGCGCACGGAGAGCTGGATGCCGAAATCGATGCCGATGCCGACGAAAAGCACGAAGAAATAGACGGAAATCAGATTGAAGGACCCGACCAGCGCCAGTCCGAGCGCCGCCGTGAAGGCAAGGCCGGCGACGATATTGATCGTGACGGCGGCGATCAGCCGCCACGAGCGCAAGGCGCGCCAGAGGATGAACAGCACGATCGCGCCGGTGATGAGCCCGTTGCGCAGCGCATTTTCCTTGATGGTGCCGAATTCCTCGTCGGAAATGGCGACCGGGCCGGTGAGGCGCACATTGGCCTGGTAGCGGGGCAGGACCGCGGCGGCGATGGCCCGCAGGGCTTCGCTGGCGACTTCGCCCGGCTGCACGGACTTGTAGTCGAGCACCGGGCGCACGGCGATGACGCCGCGCAATTCGCCTGGCGTCGGGGGATGGCCGTCGATCAGCGCGCGCCAGGAAAAAATCGGGTCCTGGCCCGCGAGCGCGGCCTCGACCGTTTGAGAGGCCGCATTGAGCACGCGCGCCATGCCGTCGAGCTTGGTCTTGCCCGCATTGACGCCGATCAGGCCGTCTTCGAGCCCGGCGACAAGGCCGCGAAGGCTGAGGTCGGAGTTCAGGTCCTCGATCAGCGGGGCGCCCGAGGCGACGCCTTCCAGGCTGCTCTTCAGCTTGTCCGTCGGCATGAACATCATGCCTTCCCGGGCAAAATAGGACAGGCCGGCGATGTTGACCGCGTCGAGGAAATGCGCCTTGTCCTCGGCGAGCCTCTTGGTCAGATCCGCGGTTGCGGCGGCGGCCAGTTCCGGCGTCGGCGCCTGCACCACGGCGTAGATCTGGTCGAAATGGTGGAAGGCTTTTTCGAAAGCCTGTTCCCGCTGGCGCCAAGGGAGGTCGTTCGACAGGAGGGCGTTGACGTCCGAGTTGACCTTGAAATGCTGCGCGGAATAGACGCCAGCGACGAGGGCGAACAACAGAATGACCGCTGTCACCGCGCGGGCGTGACGGACACAGAAATCGATGATTCGGACAATGGCGGATGTCAGCATGCGGCCGCCAGCTTCGTCCAGGCCGTGCGCATAATCAAGTTTTTGCTTGCGGGGTTTCGAGGGCGGACGAGTTCGGCGGCCGGGACGGGCGCGGCGGCGCGTGGGCGCTGCGGGTCCGGCGCCATCGGGCCTTTGGTCCGCAGGCCGCGGATCGCCAGTCCCAGCGCCGCCAGGGGATGACGGATCGCGGCGTCGGCGGCGGTCGCCTCATAGCCGCAATGGGCCATGCAATTGGCGCACTTCTCGTGGCGTCCGGTCCCGTAGCGGTCCCAGTCGGTCGTCTCCATCAGCGCGCGATAGCTCGGCGCGTAGCCTTCTCCGAGCAGGTAGCAAGGCTTCTGCCAGCCGAACACATTGCGCGTCGGCATGCCCCAGGGCGTGCACTGGAACGACCGGTTGCCGGCGAGGAAATCGAGATACATCGGGGAATGGATGAGATTCCAGCCCCGCCCCTTGCCCAGCGCGAAAATGCGGCGGAACATTTCCCTGGTCCGGCGCCGGCTGAGGAAATGCTCCTGGTCGGGCGCCCTTTCGTAGGCGTAGCCGGGCGAGATCGAGACGCCGACGTCGATCGATTTGGCGAAATCGAGGAAGGCGGCGACATCTTCGGGGGCCATGCCGTCGAAGATCGTCGCGTTGACATTGACGTTGAAGCCGCGCGCCTTGGCCTTTCCTGATCGCCTCGACGGCGACGTCGAACACGCCGGGCTGCGACACCGAATGGTCGTGATCTCCCTTCAGCCCGTCCAGATGGATCGAGAAATAGAAATAGGGCGACGGCTTGAACAGGTGGA
The DNA here is from genome assembly GCA_963710275.1 of uncultured Alphaproteobacteria bacterium. Classification (GTDB taxonomy): domain Bacteria; phylum Pseudomonadota; class Alphaproteobacteria; order Rhizobiales; family Beijerinckiaceae; genus Rhodoblastus. The sequence continues at coordinate 675,245 of CAVPZS010000005.1, forward strand.
GCTTCTTCTCCAGCAGCAAGGCGTTGGTGCAGAGGTAGACGAATTTCTTCCGCGCGACGATCCCGCGACGATCTCGCCGATATCGCGGTGGATGAGCGGCTCGCCGCCGGGGATCGCCACCATGGGCGCGCCGCATTCGTCCACCGCCTCAAGGCAGTCCCCGACCGACAGGCGGCGGTTGAGGACCTCGTCGGGATAGTCGATCTTGCCGCATCCGACGCAGGCGAGATTGCAGCGGAACAGCGGTTCGAGCATGAGGACCAGCGGATAGCGCCGTCGGCCCGAAAGCACCTGTTTCAGCAAATAAAACGCGATTTTCCGCTCACGGAAAAAATTCCTGGCCATGATTTGCCCCTCCAAGGCGACGCGCCCGCAAGACCGGTCCGCAATTCATTCGTCCCGAAGTTTCATTCGTCCCGAAGTTCTTGCGGGAGGCGGAATTCGATGATTTCGTCGCGTCCCTCGACGCTGGAAATGGCCACCGGACCGAGCTGGGCGAGCCAATCGACCACGCCCAACACCAGCTCCTCCGGCGCCGAGGCGCCGGCGGTGACGCCCACCGACGCGGCCTCTTCGATCCATTCGGGCCGAAGCTCCTCGGCGTCGGCGATCAGATAGCTGGGGACGCCCATTTCCATGCCGATCTCGCAAAGCCGGTTGGAATTCGAGCTGTTCTTGGCCCCGACCACCAGCAGCACGTCGACCGTCCTGCACAGATCGCGCACCGCCGACTGCCGGTTTTGCGTGGCGTAGCAAATGTCGCGCGTGTCGGGTCCGATGAGGTCGCTGAAGCGCCGATGCAGCGCCGCGATGATCCCCATGGTGTCGTCGACGCTGAGCGTGGTCTGGGTGATGTAGGCGACGGGGTCCCCGGCGGGAATGTCGAGCATCGCGACATCCTGCTCGGTCTGGACCAGATGAACCCTCGCGGGAATCTGGCCGAGCGTGCCTTCGACCTCGGGATGTCCGGCATGGCCGATCAGGATCAGCTGGCGGCCCTGCGCCACATAGCGCTTGCCCTGGTTGTGGACCTTGGTGACCAGCGGGCAGGTGGCGTTATGGACGGTCAGGGGGCGCAGCGCCGCCTCGTCCTCGACGCTCCGGGCGACGCCATGGGCGCTGAAGATGGCGACGGCGCCGTCGGGAATATCGTGAAATTTCCTCGACAAAACGCGCGCCCTTGGCCTTCAGCGCGTCGACGACGCGCTTGTTGTGGACGATCTCGTGGCGGACGTAGACCGGCGCGTCATATTTTTCCAGCGCCCGCTCGACGATTTCGATCGCGCGCACCACGCCGGCGCAGAAGCCGCGCGGTTGCGCCAGCACCACGCGCAAGGCTTCGCGCCGGTCCTCGCGATTGGCGCCGCGGGCCTTGGCGTTCGTCGCCGCCGGAGCCCTCGGCTTGGGTTTTTCGCGCGAAAGAATCTCGCGCGCCTTGGCGACGATGCCGGCGGCGTCGAGCTTGGCCTCGGCATACATGGCCGTGAGGTCGTTCTGCTCCTGGAACGCATCAGGGAGGACCATGGAGCGGATCTTCAGGTCGCCATCGAGCCGGCCCTGTTCGGCCAGATCCTGCATGACGGCGCGCCGAAGCCGCCGATCGATCCTTCCTCGATGGTGATCAGCGCCTCGTGACGGTCGGCGAGGTCGAGGATCAGGTCGAGATCGAGCGGCTTGGCGAAGCGCGCGTCGGCGACGGTGGTCGAGACGCCGAATTCCTCCAGCAGCGCCGCCGCCTTCAGGCATTCGCCGAGACGCGCGCCGAAGGAGAGCAGCGCCACCTTGTCGCCCCGGCGCAGCACCCGGCCCTTGCCGATTTCGAGCGGAACGCCTGCCTCGGGCAGGGTCGCGCCGACGCCGTCGCCGCGCGGATAGCGCAGGGCGCAGGGCCGGTCGTCGATCTTGGCCGCCGTGGCGACCATGTGGACGAGTTCGGCCTCGTCCGCCGCGGCCATGACCACCAAGCCCGGTAGGCAGGCGAGATAGGCGATGTCGAAGGCGCCGGCATGGGTGGGGCCGTCGGCGCCGACCAGGCCCGCGCGGTCGATCATGAAGCGCACCGGCAGCGATTGCAGCGCCACGTCATGCACGACCTGGTCATAGCCGCGCTGCAGGAAGGTCGAGTAGATCGCGCAGAAGGGTTTGAAGCCCTCGGCGGCGAGGCCCGCCGCGAAGGTCACGGCGTGCTGTTCGGCGATGCCGACGTCGAAAAAGCGTTTCGGGAAGGCCTTGGCGAAGGTGTCGAGGCCGGTGCCCGAGGGCATGGCGGCGGTGATGGCGACGATCTGCGGATCCCGGGCCGCCTCCTTCACCAGGCTGTCGCCGAACACCTTGGTATAGGCGGGCGCCTTGGCCGGCGGCTTGTCCTGCTTGCCGGAGGGGACGTCGAACTTGACGACGCCATGATACTTGTCCGGGGCCGACTCGGCCGGGGCGTAGCCCTTGCCCTTCTCCGTGACGACATGCAGCAGGACCGGACCGTCTTCGCCGTCGCGCAGGCGGCCCAGCACATCGACCAGCAGGCCCACGTCATGGCCGTCGATCGGCCCGACATAGCGAAAGCCCATGTCTTCGAACAGGCCGCCTTCGAAGCCGCCCTGGCGCCCGCGCCCGTTGGCGGGAAACTGCGGGGCCAGCTGGGTCTCGACCTCCGCCAGCTTCAGCAGCGGCCTGGAGGTCAGGCGGGAGAAATAATCGGTCATGGCGCCGACGGCGGGCGCGATGGACATGCCATTGTGGTTGAGGATGACGATCAGCCGGCTGCCGTCGGCCCCGGCGTTGTTGAGCGCCTCATAGGCCATGCCGGCGGAGATCGATCCGTCGCCGATCACTGCGACGACATGGTTCGAGCCGCCCGCGAGATCGCGCGCCTTGGCCATGCCGAACGCGGCGGAAATCGAGGTCGCGGCGTGGGCGGCGCCGAAGGGATCGTAGACGCTCTCGGCTCTCTTGGTGAAGCCGGAAAGCCCGCCCGGCGCGCGCAGCGTGCGGATGCGGCCGCGCCGCCCGGTGATGATCTTGTGCGGATAGACCTGATGGCCGACGTCCCAGATGAGACGGTCGTCCGGCGTGTCGAAGACGTAATGCAGGGCGACCGTGAGTTCGACGACGCCGAGGCCCGAGCCGAGATGGCCGCCGGTGACGGAGACCGTCCGGATTGTCTCCTCGCGCAATTCGTCGGCGATTTTCCGCAGCGCCGCCGCGTCGAGGCGTCGGAGGTCCTCGGGACGGCGAACGGCGTCGAGTTCCCTGCGTTTCGCTGGCGCGCGTCCGACGGAGGTTTCGCCGGACGGAGGCGTTTCATTGACCGACGCTTCCAATTCATGACGCATAAGTGCCTCCCGTCCCCCGAATACCGGCTTTGAAATTTCCGCGCCCTTCGGCAAAACTTTTCTGCTCGACGTGCTCACTTCGACAGGCTCACTTCCACTCGCGCGACATCGCCGCCTTCTGGCCTGAGATCGAAGCTCATTCGGCGTCCGGTCGAGCGCAGCGAAAAGCTGGCGGTGAAGCCGCCGCCGGACACCCCGCCGCTGAAACGGCCTTCCGACAACCGGCCTGACAATTCGCCCGACACGCCTCGCGTCGTCTCCTGCCACCGGCCGCGCACGCTCCCGCCCTCGTCGATGGCCTGGCCGCGGATATCCATGCGATAGGAATCGCTGGCGCAGACAATATTCTGGGTCAGCGAGCGGCCGCCGCCGCCGATCGCGCCATTGGCGCGACAGGAAATCCGCTCGCGATGGCCGTCCGAACCGACGACCTGGCCGCCGCCATGGAAACTGCCGGCGAAAGGCGCGAAGGACCCGCCGGCCTGCGCCCAAAGCGGCGACGGCGCGGCGAGCGCGGCGACGACGAGCGCGCAGGCGGTTGAACGCAGCGGAAAACGGCTTCCGGATAGGCTAGGCTCGGGCATGAGGCTCTCCCTGAATCAGGTCGGGTTGGTCCGAAAATTTCCGCCCCACACGCATCAGGAAGGTGACGGTGGGGCGCAGGATCAGCAGGTCGGCGACCAGGGCCGCCAGCATGGCGAAGGCGCTGAGCCAGCCAAACAGCCGCAGCAGCGGCAGGTTGGAAAAGGCCAGCGCCTCCAGCCCGCAGGCCAGGACGAAGGCGGTCAGGATCAAGGCCGGGCCGATCAGGACGGTCGAGCGCGCCACTGCGACGGCCGGATCGGCGCCCGGCCGGTCTTCCCGTTGCATGCGGTTGAGGAAATGAATCGTTGCGCTCAAGCCCAGCCCGAAGGACACGATCAGCGCGATGACGCTGGCGAATTGCAGCCCGTCGCCGAGCAGGCGCAGCAGCGACCCCGCCGCGAAAACAGGAAAAACGCCCGGCGGCAGGCAGGACAGGGCGACCGGCAGGGAACGGAAGGCCAGGCCAATGAAGGCGGCGATAAAGGCGAATTCCAGCGTCAGGCCGCTGTTGAGCTTCTCGATCATGCTCGCGCTGTTGCGCGCGGCGATCACCGAAAGCCCCGTGGTCTCGATGGTGTAGCCGGGATGCTCGGCGCGCAAGGGCCCGAGCCGTGCGTTCAGCTGCGTGACGATCGGCAGGATGCGGCCGGCGTCCCTGTCGGGGACTCGGCCCGAAATCAGCGCGGCGTCGCGATCCCGGGATACGAACCGGCGCACCAGGAAAGGCGGCAGCAGGTCGACATATTGCTTCAGCGTCGCCACGTCCGGCTTGTGGAGCCTCTCGGCGAGCCAGCGGCGCAAGGTCTCCACCGACCAGACATTGGCGATCCCCGGCTGTTCCTCCATGTCGCGATGCGCCTGCGCCAGGACGTCGAGCGTCTCAGGCGAGAACAGGCCGGCGCCGGCGGGGAACCCTATGAACAGGTCGATCGGATTGGCGCCGTTCAGTCTGGCGTCGAGCCGCTGGCTGGCCTCGACCGCGTGGTCCTGGTCCGGCGTCTGGTCGGCCAGGCGGTAACGCGGTTGCAAACCGGCGTAGATCGCGCCAAGGGAAAGCACGACCAGAAGCCCGAGTCCGGCGAAGAAACCTGGTCGGCGCAACATGCGCTCGGCCACGAAAGCGCAAAATGCGCGCAGGGCCCTCACTCCGGCGTCGCCGCCGCCGAGCGCGGCCCCGAGCATCGCCTGGCGCGGCGCGAGCAGGACGCCGAGCGCGGGCGCGAGCGCCAGCACCGTCGCGAGCGCGATCAGGATCGAGAGAAAACCCGCCTCGCCGAAGGCGCGGATCAGGTCCGAGGTCGAAAACAAAAGGCCGAGCAGCGACAGCCCCGCCGCCGCATGGGTCAGCACGCAGGCCGGCCCCACCACGCGCAGGGCGTCGCGGAATGCGGTTTCCCGGTCGGCCCCGGCCATCATCCGGTCGCGCGCGGCGAAGGTGAGCTGCATGCTGTCGGAAAAGCTGATCACCATGATCAGCGGCGTCATCACATTCAGGAACATGTTGAGCTTGAAGCCGAACCAGCCGAGCGCGCCGAGCGACAGCACGATGGCGAGCAAAGGCGGCGCCGCGGCCACGATCATGAAGGAAACGCGGCGGAAGAACAGGATGGCGATGGCGCAGCCCGCGAGCAGGCCGAGGGCGTTGTAGAGGATGCGGTCGCGCTCCAGCGCGTGGCGGATTTCGAGCTGCATGACGGGCACGCCCGACAATTGGGCGGTCAATCCGGAGCCTTGCAGATCGTCTTCCATGGTCCGACGGATGTCCGCGACGGTCGTGGCGAGCTGCGGGCCGTTGGCCGTGGCCGGCTCCAGCGACAGCACGACCAGCGCCAGGTCGCCCTGATCGGACAACAGCTTGCCGCGGATCAGCTCATTGCTCGTCACCCGGCCGATCAGCGCCTTGTAAGCGTCGCCTTCCGGCAGAGGGTCGGGAAAGAGCGGCGCGGGAAGTCCCCCGTTTTCGGCGGGCTGGCGCGCCGAAAACATCGAAATCACCCCGCGCGCGCCGTCGACCAGTTGCAGGTCGGTCACCAGGGCGCGCAACTTCTCGATCTGGTCCCGTTTCAGCAGGGACTTGCCCTCGATCACGACGAGGACGTCATATTCGCTCGACGGGAAGTCGCGCGAGACCTGTTCGAACTGCTTGAACTCGGGCGTATCCGAGCGAAACAGCTGGCTGAGCGAGTTGTCAATGCGGATTCGCTGGATGCCAAAGATCGCGGCAACGACCATGAAGGCGACTATGACCAGGGTCAGCAGCGGCGCCCGCAAGGCGAGCAGCCCGAAACGCTCGATCCCGAGAGCAATGTTGGAAGACCGCAGATCGGCTTCCTTGATCCCGTCCCGATTACCGCCCGCGAACCCCTTGTCGGGACCGTCCATGCCCACCTCGCAGTCAGCGAAAACACTGACGAAACCGCTGCATTGCCAAGGTTTCCGGGTCGATAGCCGCCCCAGGAAACTGAACAGGATGGACAATGCAGCGGGCGCTTGATGGTTCCGTTGGGGATGGCGAAACCTCGGCCTTTCCTTACAATTTCGGCAGCAAACTCGCCCGGCGCTCGAGCACGAAGGCCTTGAACTGGCGGGTCGCCATGCTCGGCGGACGGTCGGCGCGATTGAGCAGGAACCATTGCCGGACCAGCGGCAACCCCGCGACCTGCAAAGTGATCAGATGGCCGTCCGCGATCTCGCTCATGCAGGTATGGGCGGAAATGATAGCGACGCCGAGGCCGGCCATGACCGATTGCTTGATCGTCTCGTTGGTGCCCATGTCAACGATGTCGAAGCTGCGTCCGCCGCCGACGCGCTCCAGGAAACGCTCCATCAGCGTCCTTGTGCCCGAGCCCTGCTCGCGCGCCAAAAAGCGCTCGGAGAGCAGGTCTTCGGCGAGAATGTCGGGATCGTCGGCGAGCCGGTGGCCGGGCGGCGCGATCAGGACATGGGGATGGTCGCCCAAGCGTCGCGCTTTCGGCGCGAATATGGGCGGGAGGGCGGCCCATCATGGTCAGGTCGTATTCGTCGCGCTCCAGCCCGCGGATGATTTCCTCGCGATTGCCGATCGACAGCGTCACCCTGATGCCCGGATGGGCGCGGCCGAAGGCGGCGACGAAATAGGGCGCGAGATATTTGCCGGTGCGAGACCACGCCGAAAACCAGCGTTCCCGTGGCGCCCGCCTGCAGCGCCGCGATCGCGCTCCGTGGTCCGCGGCGGAAAGCCTTTCCATGTCCTTGGCCATGGCGTGCAGTTCCGCCCCGATTTCGGTCGGCGCGAAAGGCGCGCCCGCGTCGCGCTGGAACAAGGGAGCGCCGACCATTTCCTCCAGGATTTTCAGCTGGATGCTGATCGCTGGCGGCGTGACGTTCAGTGTCTGGGCGGCGCCGGTCACCGAGCCGCGCTCTACCGTCGCGGCCAGCGCGCGCAATTGTTTCAGGGTCAGTCCGCGAAGATCGATCATTTAGAAATCTAAAACACTATTCCAGATTTTTAAATTTATTTTTGTCGGGTGTGGCGTCAGTGTGCTCGCTTGCCGGCCGGAAGAGCGGGCGGGAGGAAGCCCCATGACAAGCAGCGACGCGCCCACGCGGCACGCAGGCGAGAGCCTTGACGTTTATCTGAGGAATTGGGCCTCGGGCGCCGTTGGGCGCACGAAGCTCGCGTCTGTGGTCGCGGCCCTCGCCCAGGCCGGGATCGCCCTCGCCGGTCTCATCGCCCAGGGACCGCTGAGCGGCTCGATGGAGGCCGAAATCGGCGAAATCAACGCCGACGGCGACAAGCAGCGCAAACTCGACGTGATCGCCGACCGGGTCATCATGGACGCCCTGCGAAAGACTTCGACCGCCTATTACGCCTCGGAAGAGGAGGACGCGATCCTGACCTTCGACCCGGCCGGCGATCTGGCGGTGGCGGTCGATCCGCTCGACGGCTCGTCGAATATCGACGCCAATCTCGCCATCGCCACGATCTTCTCGATCTTTCCGGCCTCGCCCGAAGGCGCGACGGCCTCCTTCTTCCGCAAGGGCGCGGAGCAGATCGCCGCCGGCTACATCATCTACGGCCCGCATACCGCGCTGCTGGTGACGCTTGGCGAAGGCGTCGCCCATTTCGTGCTCGATCCGATCTCGCAAAGATTCCGGCTGATTTCGGAAAAGGTGCAGCATCTCGCCGGCGACGCGCGAATACGCCATCAACGCCTCCAATTATCGCCATTGGCTGGCGCCGATCCGCGCCTTCATCGACGATTGCGTCGAAGGCGCAGGCGGGCCGCGCGGCAAGGATTTCAACATGCGCTGGATCGCCTGCCTGGCCGGCGACGCCCATCGCATTTTCATCCGCGGCGGGGTCTATCTCTATCCGGCCGACCAGCGGCCCGGCTACGAGAAAGGCCGCCTGCGCCTGCTCTATGAAGGCTTTCCGATCGCCATGCTGGTCGAACAGGCGGGCGGCGCGGCGACCGACGGCGCCGAGCGCATCCTCGACAAGAGCGTCGCCTCCCTGCACCAGCGCACGCCGCTGGTATTCGGCTCGGCCGACAAGGTCGCGCGCATCGCCTCCTATTATCACCGACTCCGCCATTCGAGCGGGCGCGCGCGCCCTTGTTCGCCGAGCGCGGCCTGTTCCACGTCTGAGGTCTTAACCATGTCCGATCAAGCATCCCGTCATTTCCGTCGTCGGCTCCTCGGGCGCCGGCACCAGCACGGTCAAGTTCACCTTCGACCAGATTTTCCGCCGCGAGGGCATTGTCGCCGCCTCGATCGAGGGCGACGCCTTCCATCGCTTCGACCGCGCCGCGATGAAGGCGGAAATGGCGCGCCGGCGCGAGGCCGGCGACATGACCTTCAGCCATTTTTCCGATGGACGCCAACCTGCTCGACGAATTGCAAGCCGCGATGCGCGACTATGGCGAAAACGGCCGATGCCGCTCGCGCACCTATGTGCACGACGCCAACGAGGCGGAGCTGCACGGCGTTCCGCCGGGCAATTTCACCGACTGGCGCGACATCGGCGACGACTCCGACATGCTGTTCTACGAGGGCCTGCATGGCGCGGTGAAAACGCCGGACATCGACATCGCCGGCTATGCCGATCTCAAGATCGGCGTCGTGCCGGTGATCAATCTCGAATGGATCCAGAAAATCCATCGCGACCGCGCTTCGCGCGGCTACACCACCGAGGCGGTCACCGACACCATCCTGCGCCGCATGCACGCCTATGTGCATGTGATCTGCCCGCAATTCACCCAGACCGACATCAATTTCCAGCGCGTGCCGGTGGTCGACACCTCCAATCCCTTCATCGCGCGCTGGATTCCGACGGCCGGCGAATCCCTGGTCGTGATCCGCTTCCGCAATCCGCAGGGCATCGATTTTCCCTATCTGGTGTCGATGATCCACAACAGCTGGATGAGCCGCGCCAATTCCATCGTCATCCCCGGCGACAAGCTGGACATCGCCATGCAGCTGATCCTGACGCCGATGATCCTTCGCCTCCGGGACCGCAGCAAAAGAGCGAAATAAGGGGAAGCCGCCATGAACGATATTTTGCTCGCCGAGCGCGCCGCCAATGGCGAAACCTGCCTTCAAGGATCATGGCCAACGCCATTCGCGCCCTGGCGATGGATGCGGTGGAAAAGGCCAAGTCCGGCCATCCCGGCATGCCCATGGGCATGGCCGATGTCGCCGCCGTGCTGTTCACCCGATTCATCAAAATCGACCCGGCCGATCCGGCCTGGCCCGACCGCGACCGTTTCGTGCTCTCGGCCGGCCACGGCTCGATGCTGCAATACGCCCTGCATTATCTGATCGGCTATGCCGACATGCCCATCGAGCAGCTGAAGCGTTTCCGCCAGCTCGGGAGCAGGACCGCCGGCCATCCGGAATATGGCCACGCGCTGGGCATCGAAACCACCACCGGCCCGCTGGGCCAGGGGCTGGCCACGGCGGTCGGGCATGGCGATCGCCGAGCGCATGATGAACGCCCGCTACGGCGACGAGCTCGTCGACCACCATACCTATGTCATCGCCGGCGACGGCTGCCTGATGGAGGGCATCAGCCACGAGGCCATCGACATGGCCGGCCATCTGAAACTCGGCAAGCTGATCGTGCTGTGGGACGACAACCATATCTCCATCGACGGCGCGACCGATCTTTCGACCTCGACCGACCAGCTCGCGCGCTTCGAAGCGGCGGGCTGGAACGTGGCGCGCATCGACGGCCATGACGAGAAGCAGATCGCCGCCGCGCTCGCCGAGGCGCGGGCGCAGGACGACAAGCCCTGGCTGATCGCCTGCCGCACCATCATCGGCTTTGGCGCCCCGACCCGCGCCGGCACGTCCAAGGCGCATGGCGAGCCGCTCGGCGCCGGAAGAAATTGCCGGCGCGCGCGAGAAGCTGGGCTGGCCTTACGCGCCCTTCGTCGTTCCCGAGCCGATCCTGGCCGAATGGCGCAAGGTCGCCAGGCGCGGCGCCGAGGCGCACGAGGCATGGAAAGCGCGTCTCGCCGGCCTCCGGCAAGGCCGCGCCGTTCAAGCGCCCAGATTTTCGGCGGACCGCCCGTCTGAAATCGACGTCGCGCTCGACGCTCTCAAGGCCAGGCAATTACGCCGAGAAGCCGAAGATCGCCACGCGCAAGGCCTCGGAAATCGCGCTGGCCGCGATCAATGGCGCAGGCGACGTGACCGTCGGCGGCTCGGCCGACCTGACCCATTCCAATCTCACCATCACCAAGGGCATGGAGCCGATCAGACCCGGCGACTTTCGGCGGCCGCTACATTCACTACGGCATCCGCGAGCACGTCATGGGCGCGGCGATGAACGGCATGGCGCTGCATGGCGGCTTCATCCCCTATGGCGGCACCTTCCTGGTGTTTTCCGATTATGCGCGCGGCGCCATCCGCCTGTCGGCGCTGATGGGCCTGCGGGTGATCTATGTGCTGACCCATGATTCCATCGGCCTCGGCGAGGACGGCCCGACGCATCAGCCGGTCGAGCATCTGGCGGCGCTGCGCGCCATGCCGAACCTGCTGGTGTTCCGTCCCGCCGATGCGGTCGAGACGGCGGAATGCTGGCAGGCGGCGCTTGGCGCAGACGTCGGCGCCTTCGGTCTCTGGCCCTGTCGCGTCAGGCCCTGCCGGCCCTGCGCGTTGAGGCGCCAGCGAAAATCTCACCGCCGCGCGGCGCCTATGTGCTGCGCGAAGCCGAGGGCGTCGCGCGACGTGACCCTGCTCGCCACCGGTTCGGAAGTCGAACTGGCGGTGGCCGCCGCCGAGATGCTGGCGCGGAAGGGCGTCAAGGCCGCCGTGGTCTCGATGCCCTGCTGGGAATTGTTCGAGCGGCAGAGCGCCGACTATCGCCGCGCCGTGCTGGGAACGGCGCCGCGCGTCGGCGTCGAGGCGGCCCTGCGCTTCGGCTGGGACCGCTGGATCGGCGAAAACGGCGCCTTTATCGGCATGACAGTCCTTCGGCGCCTCGGCGCCGGCGGCCGAACTGTACAAGCATTTCGGCATCACGGCGGACGCTGCGTCGTCGGCCAGGCCGCGCGAACAAGTCCTTGTTGGCTTAAGGAGAAGAACATGGCCCGCATCACCCTCAGGCAATTGCTGGACTGCGCCGCCGAACGCAGCTATGGCGTGCCCGCCTTCAACATCAACAACATGGAACAGGCGCTCGCCATCATGGAGGCCGCGCGCGCCTGCAACGCGCCGGTCATCATCCAGGCCAGCCGCGGCGCCCGCGCCTATGCCGGCGACATCATGCTCGCCGAAGATGATGGAGGCGCTGGAACTGATGTATCCGGAAATTCCGCTCTGCATCCATCAGGACCATGGCGAGCGCGTCGCCACCTGCCTCTCGGCCATCCAGAACGGTTTTACCTCGGTGATGATGGACGGCTCGCTCAAGGAGGACGGCAAGACCCCCGGCCGATTACGACTATAATGTCGCCATCACCTCCGAAGTCGCGCGCCTCGCCCATATGGTCGGCGCTTCGGTCGAGGGCGAACTGGGCTGCCTCGGCTCGCTGGAAACCGGCCATGGCGAGGCCGAGGACGGCCACGGCTTCGAGGGCAAGCTCGACCGCGCCAGCCTGCTGACCGATCCCGAGGAAGCCCTGCGCTTTGTCGCGGCGACCAAGGTGGACGCCCTGGCGGTGGCCATCGGCACCTCGCATGGCGCCTACAAGTTCACCCGCAAGCCGACCAGCGACGTGCTGGCGATCGACCTGATCGCGAAAATCCACGCCAAGATGCCCGAACACCCATATCGTCATGCACGGCTCCTCCTCGGTGCCGGAGGAATACCGCGCCCTGTTCAACGAGAATGGCGGCGAAATGCGCGAGACCTATGGCGTGCCGGTCGAGGAAATCGTGCGCGGCATCCGCTTCGGCGTGCGCAAGGTCAATATCGACACCGACCTGCGCCTGGCCGCCGCCGCCGAATTCCGCCGCGTCGCCACCAAGAACGAGTCCGAATTCGATCCGCGCAAGTTCCTGAAACCGGCGATGGACGCGATGAGCAAGGTCTGTCGCGACCGCTTCGAGGCCTTCGGCTGCGCGGGCCAGGCGCAGCACATCAAGGTCAAGCCGATGAGCGAAATGGCCAAGGCTTACGCCAGCGGCGCGCTCGATCCCGTCGTCCGCGCAAAGTCGGCGGCCTGAACCGCCGACGCTTCCAACGCATGTTTTCCTGTTTGCCTCAGTTTCAACCGCCGTCGCACCGCGCCGGCCGCAAGGATGGAAGTGTCAGATGGACCAGTCAGATCGCTACGCCAATCTCAACCTTACTGAAAAGCAGTTGATCGAGGGCGGCCGGCATGTGCTGTGCGCCTACATCATGAAGCCCAAGGAGGGCTTCGGCAATTATCTCGCAGACGGCGGCGCATTTCGCGGCGGAATCCTCCACCGGAACCAATGTCGAGGTCTCCACGACCGACGATTTCACCCGCGGCGTCGATGCGCTGGTCTATGAGATCGACGAGGCGAAGCAGATCATGAAGATCGCCTATCCCGTCGAATTGTTCGACCGCAACATCATCGACGGACGCGCGATGATCGCCTCCTTCCTGACCCTGACCATCGGCAACAACCAGGGCATGGGCGACGTCGAATATGGCAAGATGCACGATTTCTACGTGCCGCCGGCCTATCTGCACCTGTTCGACGGACCCTCGACCACCATCAAGGATCTGTGGCGCGTGCTCGGCCGTCCGGTGGTGAATGGCGGCTTCATCGTCGGCACGATCATCAAGCCGAAGCTCGGCCTGCGGCCCAAACCCTTCGCCGACGCCTGTTACGATTTCTGGCTCGGCGGCGACTTCATCAAGAATGACGAACCGCAGGGCAACCAGGTCTTCGCGCCGTTCAAGGAGACCGTGCGCGCTGGTCAACGACGCCATGATCGCGCGCCCAGGACAAGACCGGCGAAGCCAAGCTGTTCTCGTTCAACATCACCGCCGACGACCATTACGAAATGCTGGCGCGCGGCGAATATATCCTGGAAACCTTCGGCGAGAACGCCGACCATGTCGCCTTCCTGGTCGATGGCTATGTCGCCGGGCCCGCCGCGATCACCACGGCGCGCCGCGCTTTTCCCGAAGCAGTATCTGCACTATCACCGCGCCGGCCACGGCGCCGTGACCTCGCCGAACTCGAAGCGCGGCTACACCGCCTTCGTGCTGTCGAAAATGGCGCGGCTGCAGGGCGCCTCGGGCATCCACACGGGCACGATGGGCTTCGGCAAGATGGAGGGCGAGGCCGCCGACAAGGCCATGGCCTACATGATCACCGACGACAGCGCCGACGGGCCGTTCTACCATCAGGAATGGCTGGGCATGAACCCGACCACGCCGATCATTTCCGGCGGCATGAACGCGCTGCGCATGCCCGGCTTCTTCGAAAATCTCGGCCATTCCAACCTGATCATGACAGCGGGCGGCGGCGCCTTCGGCCATATCGACGGCGGCGCGGCCGGCGCGCATATCGCTGCGACAGGCCGAGCAATGCTGGAAACAGGGCGCCGATCCGATGGAATTCGCCAAAGACCATCACGAATTCGCCCGCGCCTTCGAAAGCTTCCCGCATGACGCGGACAAGCTGTTCCCGAACTGGCGCGAAAGGCTCGGCAAGGTCGCAGCGTGAAACACGCGTGGCGGAGCGAAGCGATCCGCAGGCCGCGCGCGGGTCTCTCAATCAATTCAAAGGACAACGCCATGAAGCCTTTCGACCGCAGCATCAAAATCGCGCCGTCGATCCTCTCCGCCGATTTCGCCAATTTCGGCGCCGAATGCCGCGCCATCGAGGCGCAGGGCGCCGACTGGGTGCATGTCGACGTGATGGACGGCCATTTCGTGCCCAACATCACTTTCGGCCCGGCCATGTGCGCGGCGATCCGCAAGCACATCCGCGGCGTGATGGACGTGCATCTGATGATCGCGCCGGTCGATCCCTATATCGAAGCCTTCTCAAGGCGGGCGCGGATATCGTCACCGTCCACGCCGAGGCCGGGCCGCATCTCGACCGCTCCCTGCAACTGGTGCGCTCATTTCGGCGCCAAGGCCGGCGTTTCGCTCAATCCCTCGACCCCCGCGAGCGCGCGTCGAATTCGTGCTCGACCGCATCGACCTCGATACTGGTCATGACCGTCAATCCCGGCTTCGGCGGCCAGAGTTTCATCCACGGCCAGGTCGAAAAGGTGAGACAGCTGCGCGCCATGATCGGCGACCGCCCCATTCATATCGAGATCGACGGCGGGATCACGCCAGAGACGGCGCCGCTGGTGGCGGCGGCCGGCGCCGACGCGCTGGTGGCGGGCTCGGCGGTGTTCAAGGGCGGCTCCGTCGAGACGCCGGAGGTCTACGGCCGCAACATCGCCGCCATTCGCGCCGCCGCGGAAGGCGCCCGGCGGCGGGAAGCCGCGTAAAAGGCTGGCCATTTTCCTCCGTCATTTCTATTGTGCGCCGGAATTTTGGCGGACGAGGCGGGAATGACCATGGAAAACGCCGGCCTTGCCGCGGATCGGCAGCGGGCTTCAAAAGCCTTCGGGCAGGCAGTCGCGAACAGGGACCCGGTCGAAATCGAACGCGCCGCCGCAGCGCTTGAAAGCCTCGCCGCAGCGGACGCCGGAGATTTCCAGTCCGCATTTCAGCTCGGCGCGCTGCGCGTATTGCAAGCCCGCTACGACGAGGCCATGCGACATTTCACCCGGGTGGCGCGGGCGCTTCCCCGCGAGCCCGTCGTTCGCGCCAACCTCGGCGCGGTCGCGGTGGCGCTGCAACGCTACGACGAGGCCATCGTCTGGTGTGACGAAGCGCTGGCGCTGGCGCCCTCGGCCAAGGTCTGGACCGTCCGCGGCAACGCGCTGCTGGCGCTGCGCCGCTTCGACGAGGCCTTGGCGAGTTACGAACGGGCGCTGGCGCTCGATCCCCGCTTCGTGGAAGCGCTTGGGCAATTATGGCGCCGACGCTGCGGGAGTTGCGGCGCTTTCCCGAGGCGCTGGCGGCGCTGGACCGGGCGCTCAGCCTCAGCCCCCGCGACCCGGAACTGCTTTGCAACCGCGGCGCCGTGCTGCTCGATCTCGAGCGGCCCGGCGAGGCGCTGCCCTCGCTGAACACGGCGCTGGTTCTCGCGCCCAGGCATGTCCTCGCGCTCAACAATCGCGCCCTGGCGCTGAAACTGCTCGGCTGGACCGAGGAAGCCCTGTCGGCCTGCGAACTGGCGCTGTCCGTGGATCGCGACCAGGCGGCGGTCTGGCTGACCCAGGGCGGCGTGCTCGCCGAACTCGGCCGCGTAGACGAGGCGCTGGCGAGCTATGACAAGGGGCTTGCGCTCGCCCCGCATGACGCTCTCGGCCTGGCGGACAAGGGCCTTCTGCTTTCCGAAATCGGGCGCAGGGACGAGGCCGCCTCCCTGCTGCGGGCGGCCATCGCGCTCGATCCGAAGCGCGTTCGGCTGTTCTACAACCTGACCCAGACCGAGAAACTGCCCCTGGACGACGCCGCGGTCGTCGCGCAGTCGAGCGCAAGCGAACCGTGGGGGACGGCCGACCAGATTCTGCGGCATTACGCCTTGGCCAAGGTGTTCGAGGACAATGGACACTGGGACGCGGCATTCTCTCATGAACAGGCCGGAGCGGCGCTGAAGCGCGGCCTTGTTTCCTATGACGAGGCGGCGACGCTCGGGGAATTGGCGCGAACGCGGCAATTGTACGACGAGCATTTCCTTTCGCGCCTGGGCGGGGGCGGCGACGATTCGATCGCGCCGATCTTCATCGTCGGCATGCCGCGCAGCGGCAGCACCCTGGTGGAGCAGATCCTCGCCAGTCACGAGGGGATATGCGGAATTGGCGAAAGTCACGCCTTCGACAGAGCGGTGCGCGAGGTCGAGGAGGGACGCCCGGAACTGGTTGGGCGCCGGTCGCGCGAGGATTTGCGGCGGATCGGAGCGGCTTACGCCAAGCATGTGCTGCGGGCGGCCCCGGCTGGTAGCCGCGTCGTCGACAAGATGCTCGACAATTTCCGCCACCTCGGCCTGATCGTGCTCTCACTGCCGCGCGCGAAAATCATCCACATCCGACGAAATCCGGTCGAGACTTGCCTGTCCTGCTATTCGAAGCTTTTCAACGCCGGCGTCGCCTATTCCTACGATCTCGGCGAGCTCGGCCGCTATTACCGGGCTCATGACAAACTGATGGAGCACTGGCGGACGATCCTGCCTGAGGAATATCTGCTAAGCGTGGACTACGAGGCGATCGTGTCCGACCTCGAAGGCCAGAGCCGGCGCATCGCCGACTTCTGCGGCGTCGCGTGGGACGCGCGCTGCCTGGAGTTCCACAAGACCGAAAGGCAGGTGCGCACCGCCAGCAAGATGCAGGTCCGGCAACCCCTGTTCGATGGTTCGCAACGGCGGGAAGCCGCGCTTTCGCCGCATATCGCCCCCCTGCTGGCGGCGCTTCGCGGCGGCTGATCTAGGCCGCGCGCAAGGCGGCAAGAAACCCCGCGACCTTTTGTTTGAGCTCATCGCTCTGGCGCGAGAGCCGCGATGAATTTTCGGCCACCTTGTCGGACGCCGCGGCGGTCTGCCCGGCTGCGTCTGAAACGCTGGCGATGCTCGCGTTGATGCCTTCGGCGCCCGTGGCGACATTCGAGATATTGCTGCTGATTTCAATCGTCGCCGCCGACTGTTGCTGCACCGCCGAGGCGATGCCGGAAGATATTTCGTCGATTTCGCGAATGGTGGCGTCGATGCTGTCGATGGCGAGCACCGTGTTTCCGGTCGCCTCCTGCATGGCGGCGATCTGCGCGGCGATGTCCTCGGTGGCGCGTCCGGTCTGGCTGGCGAGCGACTTGACCTCGGACGCCACGACGGCAAAGCCGCGTCCGGCCTCGCCCGCCCGCGCCGCCTCGATGGTGGCGTTCAGCGCCAGCAGGTTGGTTTGCGCGGCGATGTCCCGGATAAGGCCGATCACGTCGCTGATCCTGGCGGCCACGTCCCTCAGGTCGGTGACCGTCCGTCGGGTCTGTTCGGCCTGAGTGACGGCGCGACGGGCGATAAGCGCGGAATCTTCCGCCTGTTTTCCGATCTGGGAAATGGAGGCCGAGAGCTGTTCGGTCGCCGAAGCCACCGTCTGCACATTGGCGGAGGTCTGCTGCGTCGCGCAGGAAACATTGCCGGCCTGCCGGGTCGTGCTTTCGGCGGCGTGGCCGAGCTGGGTCGAGGCGGCCAGCATTTCCTGCGCGGCCACGGCGACGCTCTCCACCACGCCGGAGACGAGAGTCCCGGAACTCCGACGCGACGCGGGCCAGTTCTGCCTGGCGCTGCGTTTCGGCGGCCGCGTCGCGCGCCCTTCCGTCCCTGAGGATTGAGCTCATGCGCTGCGCATTGCCCTGGAAAGCGCGTGCGATCTCTCCCAATTCGTCATCGAGCTCGAGCCCCTCGATCTCGATCTTGTCGTTGCCGGCGGCAACCTGTTCCATTTGCGCGGCGATGCGCCGGATCGGCATGAGGATCTGTCTCACCATCATGAAAAGATTGAGCGTGGCCACGGCGACGAGGACGGCGCCGCTGCCGATCAGCTTGCCCAGGAGAAGGGGGAATACATCGCCGGATTGGGTGTAGACGACGCTCATGCTTCCAATCGAGATCGTCAGCCCGGCGCCAATGATCGTGAAGAGGAAGATCACCAGCATTTTTGTCGAAACCGAAAGCGACCTGTTGCGGTCGGAGATCGGAATGCCCCGGGAAATCTGCTCGATATGCGAAACCATGGAAATGAAGAACGGAACCGAGAATACGAAGATGATTGCGATGCCGATGAGCCAGCACAACAGGTATCGTGTGGCGGTATCGAGGAAAGGCTTGTTGTAGAGCGCGGTATTGGGGCCGATGATGCAATAGAGCGCCATGGAGCCCAGGAAGAGGACGGGCAGGAGCGAGAGGCTCCGGCGGGCCTGGAAAATGCGCTCGTCCGACGGCGCCGCGAGGCACGCCTTGACGGACTTCAGGTGGTGGTTGACCACCGCGACCATGGCGCCTGTATAGCCGACAACATAGATTGCGAGGGCAGGCGTCAATGCGATGGAGATCATCTGCTGCAGCGTGCAGAGCTCGAAATACCAGATGCCCGCCAGCCACATCGCCGGCGGAACAAGATAGGCCCCCAAGACCCAGCCAATGATTCGTCTTGCATGGAAATCAGCATTCATGGGATGGCTTCCTGGTATTTTCCGGACAAGACACTCTTTTTGCTTGGTTTTTTTGCTCACTGCTCGACCAATGTATTTAAAGTCGAAACAATCTCAGGTTGTAATGGTGCGCAGGGCTGGTTAATGCCCGCTTAATGCGGCCTGATCGTCCCGCGATCGCCTCAGCAGAGCCAGAAAAGCCGCGGCCAGCGGCGACAGCTTCTTTTGCGTGAGGCGCACCGCGTACCATTGCCGCAACAACGGAAAGCCGCGCACATCGAGTTCGCGCAAGGCGGGTGAGGCTGCGTCGAGCGCCAGCACGTGGCGCGACAGCACGGCGAGGCCGAGCCCGGCGGCCACCGTCTGCTTGATGGTCTCGTCGCTTCCCAGGATCATCCGCGTCGCCGGGCGCAGGCCATGTTCGGCGAAATACCTTTCGGTGGCCTGCCGCGTGCCTGAGCCGGGCTCGCGGAGGATGAAGGGCTCGGCTTCCAGCCGCTTCGGATCGATCCGCTTTTCTCCGCACAGCGGATGGCTGGCCGGGGCCAGCACGACCAGCGGATTTTCCAGGAACGGGACCGCGACGACATCGAGATCTTCCGGCGGGCGTCCCATGATGGTCAGGTCGTCGGCATTGCTGCGCATCCGCTCGAGGATCTGCTCGCGATTGAGCACTTCCAGCACCAGCTCGATTTTCGGGTGCTCGCGACAGAAATCCCCGATCAGCCTCGTGACCGAATAGCGCGCTGTGGAGATCATCGCCAGCCGCAGACAGCCCCGCTCCAGCCCCTGCATTTCCGCCAGCTCCATGCCCAGGAAATCCAGGCGCTGGAGCATGTCGCGGCTGGCGGCGGCGGCGGCGCGTCCGGCCTCGGTCAGATAGAGCCTCTTGCCCGCCTGCTCGTGCAGCGGCATGCCGCAATTTTCCGACAATTGCTTGATCTGCACGGAGAAGGCCGAGGGCGTCATGTGCAGCTCCTCCGCCGATCGCGTCATGTTCATGTGGCGGGCGAGCGCCTCGATCAGCCGCAATTGATGGAGCGTGACCCCGCGCAGCATCATTTACTCCAGTAAATGGTAACGATCAAAACATTGAACTTAACCAAAAGTCTTCCGGAGCGTAGAAAAAGTCAATGCAAACAAGAGGGAGCGCGCGTCCATGGACAGCAGGACCAAGGAAGTGAAGGGCAAGGAGCGCTACAGGGCCGGCGTGCTGAAATATGCCCAGATGGGCTATTGGAACGGCGACTATGAGCCGAGGCCCACCGACGTCATCGCGCTGTTTCGCATCACCCCGCAGGACGGCGTGGATCCGATCGAGGCCGGCGCGGCGGTGGCCGGGGAATCCTCCACCGCCACCTGGACCGTGGTCTGGACCGACCGTCTCACCGCCTGCGACAGCTATCGCGCCAAGGCGTACCGCGTCGATCCGGTGCCGGGGCAGGACAACCAGTTCTTCGTCCATGTCGCCTATGACTACATCCTCTTCGAGGAAGGCTCGATCGCCAACCTCACGGCGTCAATCATCGGCAATGTCTTCGGCTTCAAGCCGCTCAAGGCGATTCGCCTGGAAGACATGTATCTGCCGCCCGCCTATGTGAAGACATTCAAGGGGCCGCCGACGGGCATCGTGGTCGAGCGCGAAAGGCTCGACAAGTTCGGCCGGCCGCTGCTCGGCGCGACGACAAAACCCAAGCTCGGGTTATCCGCCAAGAACTACGGCCGCGTCGTCTACGAGGGCTTGAAGGGCGGCCTCGACTTCATGAAGGACGACGAGAACATCAACTCGCAGCCCTTCATGCACTGGCGCGATCGCTTCCTCTACTGCATGGAGGCGGTGAACAAGGCCATCGCGGCGACCGGCGAGGTCAAGGGCCATTATCTCAATGTCACCGCCGGCACGATGGAGGAAATGGTCAGGCGCGCCGAATTCGCCAGGGAAACCGGCTCGGTCATCGTCATGATCGACCTCGTCATCGGCTATACGGCCATCCAGTCGATGTCCGAGTGGTGCCGGCGGAACGACATGATCCTGCACCTGCACCGCGCCGGGCACGGGACCTATACGCGCCAGAAGACGCATGGCGTGTCTTTCCGCGTCATCGCCAAATGGATGCGGCTGGCCGGCGTCGATCACATCCATGCGGGCACCGCGGTCGGCAAGCTCGAAGGCGATCCGGCGACGGTGCAAGGCTATTACAATGTCTGCCGCGACGCGGTCACGGAGGTCGATCTGCCGCGCGGAAATTTCTTCCGGCAGGACTGGTGCGACATCCGCAAAGTCATGCCTGTGGCCTCGGGCGGCATCCACGCGGGCCAGATGCACCAGTTGCTCGACCTGTTCGGCGACGACGTGGTGCTGCAATTCGGCGGCGGCACCATCGGCCATCCCATGGGCATCCAGGCGGGCGCGACCGCCAATCGCGTCGCGCTGGAGGCCATGGTTCTGGCGCGCAACGAGGGCCGCAACCTGCTGGCGGAAGGGCCGGAAATCCTGCGGGCGGCGGCGAAATGGTGCAAGCCGCTGGAGGCGGCGCTCGATGTCTGGGGCAATATTTCCTTCAACTATGCCTCGACCGACACCTCGGACTTCACCCCGACGCCGCTCGCGGCGGAATGATTTTCTGGAGACGCAAAATGCGCATCACACAGGGATGTTTTTCCTTCCTGCCCGATCTCGACGACGAGCGGATCAAGGCGCAGGTCGATTACTGCCTGCGCAATGACTGGGCGATCGGCGTCGAATATACCGACGACCCCCACCCCCGAAACACCTATTGGGAGATGTGGAGCCAGCCCATGTTCGACTTGCGCGACCCGGCCGGCGTGATGATGGAGCTCACCGCCTGCCGCAAGGCTTTTCCCGACAGCTACATCAAGCTGATCGCCTTCGATTCGACGCGCGGCTTCGAGACGGTGCGCATGTCCTTCATCGCGCAGCGGCCCAAGGTCGAGCCGACCTTCCTGATGACGCGCGCGGAGGTGGCGGGCCGCACCGTCAATGTGACCCTGACGACGCAGCGATAGAGTCTCGCGCCGGGGCGGCGGTCCTCCCGCGCCGCTCCGGTTTTTTTGAAGGTTTTGCCATGAACGACCAAGCGAACGCGACGCTGGAAGCGGATAAGGCCGGCCTCGTCGATCTGGCCGCGGATTACCGCGCTTCCGGCGTCGCGGATATTCTGGAGGAGCTGGATCGCGAATTGATCGGCCTCGCGCCGGTCAAAAGGCGCATCCGCGAGACGGCGGCGCTGCTGCTGGTCGATCGCGCCCGGCAGAAGCTGGGCCTGGCCCATGAGACGCCGACCCTGCACATGAGCTTTACCGGCAATCCCGGCGTGGGCAAGACCACGGTAGCGCTGAAGATGGCGGGCCTGCTGCAGAAACTCGGCTATGTCCGCAAGGGCCATCTCGTCGCCGTGACGCGCGACGACCTCGTTGGCCAATATATCGGCCACACCGCGCCAAAAACCCGCGAAGTCCTGAAAAAGGCCATGGGCGGCGTGCTGTTCATCGACGAGGCCTATTACCTCTACAAGCCGGACAACGAACGCGACTACGGCCAGGAGGCGATCGAGATCCTGTTGCAGGTGATGGAGAACCATCGCGACGACCTGGTGGTGATCCTCGCCGGCTACGCCGACCGCATGGAAAAATTCTTCGCCAGCAATCCGGGCTTTCGCTCGCGCATCGCCCATCACATCGAATTCCCCGATTACACCGACGAGGAACTGCTGCGCATCGCGGAGGCCATGCTGGCGCAACAGGACTATGTTTTCGACCAGGCGGGGCGCGGCGCCATGCGCGACTATATTGCGTTACGCAAGACCTTGCCGCATTTCGCCAACGCCCGCTCGATCCGCAACGCGCTCGACCGGGCGCGGCTGCGCCACGCCAACCGGCTGTTCGAACAGGCGGAGGGCCCGTTTGACGCGGTTGAGCTGTCGACGATCGGGGAACGCGACATCAGGGAGAGCCGGGTTTTTTCGGGCGGCCTGGGCCATGAAAAGCGCGAACAGGCGGAAAGCGGTCAGGCCGGCGCCAGCCAAAGCGCGACCTGATCATAGACGATCTTCCGCCGCAGCAGGTCGAGATGCCGGACGCCGCAGCGCGATGAACTGGTGGTCGGCCGGAAAGTCCAGCCTGCGCGCAACATCCTGATGGCGGCCGAGCGCGCTGTCCACCGGGACCAGCCCGTCGCCGAGCCAGCGATCCGGCGCGCCGCCCGGCGCAAGCGCCAGGGTCGCGGCGACCGCGTAACAGTCCACGCCTTCGGGCAAGGGAACGGGCGTTCGCGGATCGTCGTCTTTTGCAAAACGGTCGCGTCCCCGCCAGTCCTCGTCCAAAATCGCGCCATGGCGAAGGTCGGTGATTCCGGCGCTGCGCGCGCGGCCCGGCTTCACGAAGGCTTGCGCGAAGGGGATTTTGCCCAGGACAGTTTCGATCCAGTTGCCGATCCGCTCCAGCGGCGCGCCATGGTGCGGCGTCCCCAGGAAGACCGCCTTGCGCAATTGCCGCCGCCAGCCGAGATTTTCCGCGTCGGCATAGGCGCAGGCGCTGCGGATCACCAGCCCCCCCATGCTGTGGCCGATGAGCGCCAGATCCTCGACAGGGACGGGCCAGGCGGCGAGCAAGTCCTCCAGCAAGCCGGCAAAGTTCCGGCCATTGGCGGAAATATGCAGGCCGGAATTATAGGATAGATAAACAGGCGTGTAGCCGAAGTCCCGCGCCAGCGCCGCGCCGTGATCGTGGTTCTGCCGACGCCATTGCAGGTCGCTCATGCACAGGCCATGGACGAGCACGACGATCCGGCCGCTCGCCCGGGGCAATTGTTCGGCCAGCGCGCGTTTTTCCAGGGTCAGCGTGACGCCTTCGTGGCGCAGGCGCATCGGCAGCGCCAGCTTGTTGCCGGACAAGGCCAGGCGGTCGCCAATCACCCCGTTGAGCACGGCCAGCGCGATTTCATGGGCGCGCGCAGGGGTGGCCGGAGGCGCGTCAAACTGCGCCAGCGCCGCGTCGAGGCCGGCTCCGCTCAAATGAAAGGCGCCGCGCAGGATGCGATAGACCAGCCGGGTGATCGGGCCGGTCAGGCCATCGGCGACGACGCCAAAGGGACCGGGGATGTTCAGCACGGTTTGATGGATCTGCTCGACCAGATCGGTCACCCCGACCGCGGCTCCTGCCGCAACCTCGCCCAGACCTTCCAGCCTCGGAATGTCCAGTCTATTCATCCTCCAGCTCCGCCTTGGCCGCTTCGGCGTCGAGCCGCTCCATGGCGTCGGCGGCCTCGCATTCGGCCGCCTCGCGATAGAGGTCGGTCGCCGCCTTCAGCTTTCCCTTGCCGAACAGCATGACGAGGCCATTGGCGTATTCCATGCGCGCGATGGCGCTGCCGGGATTGAGCTTCAGCGCCTTTTCGAAATGCTCGACCGCCGCGTCCTTGCTGGCGCCATAGGTCAGCTTGCCGACCACGCCGCCCACCTTGTTGATGACTTCGGCATGATAGACGCCGAGCCCGATATGGGCGTCGGCATGTTTGGGCTCCAGCGCCACGGCCTTTTTCAACGCCGCCTGCACGCGGCCGCCGATCCCTTGCGCGAGCGCTGTCACCACGGAAATGCCCTGGCTGTAGCGCCCCAGAGCCTGCGCCTTGAAATAATGGGCATTGGCCAGTTCCGGCGCGATTTTTTCCATCTCCTCGGCGCGGGCGGCGCTGTCCTGGAAGATCGCGAGCTGCTTTTTCTCGTCGGGCTCGAGATAGCTGGCGTAGATATTCGCCGCCTTGGCGGCGACAGTGGCGCCGAGCGGACCGAGCGCCGCGCCGATTTCGACCGCCCTCGCGAAATCGCCGCGATGATAGGCGCGCCAAGCCGTCCTGGAGCGCCGCCGCCGCCTTGTCGATTCCCTCCTCCGGCGCGAGCTCCGCATGGCGCGCGATCAGTTCCGTCAGAAATGTCTTGTCGGGAAATGGCTCGCAATCGCCGCGATGCAGCCGCGCCCAATTCTGCTTCAGTTTCGCCCCCGCGTAGTCATAGGCGGCGTCGGCGTGTGGAAAGGCCTTCCAGCTTGTGCGCCCCATGGCGGGTTTCCTCCTAACTGAGATAGCGTTTGGCGAGATCGTCGAACAAGGCCCGCTCCCGAGGCGCGAGATAGGGCGCCGCGAGCGAGATCACGTAAAAGGCGCCGCTGGCGAGCGTCCGCCCGTCGACGGGCGTGCGCGGGTCGCGGGCATAGGCGTAGGACAGCCAATAGGTGGCGACCATGGTCACGGTCGTCGCCAGCGTCTCGATTTCCAGCGGCGACGCTTTCATCGAGCCGGCCTCGACCAGGCCTTTCATGATCGCCGAGGCGGTGCGCAGCTTTTGCGAAAGCACGCGGCGAAACTGGGTCTCGAGGAAGCGATGGCGCGACAGGAGTTCGTTGAGATCGCGATAGAGGAAGCGATATTTCCAGAATCGTCTCGAACAGCAGGTGCAGGAACAGCCAGATGTCCTCGGCATGGAGGGGACGCCGTTCCGGCGGCATCAGGATCGCATCGATCTCCTGCTTGAACTCCGCGAACAGGGCCTCGACAATCTTCTCCTTGGCGTGAAAGTGGTAATAGAGATTACCGGGGCTGATGTTCATCGCGAAGGCGATGGCCGCCGTGGTCACGCCCGGTTCGCCAAACTCGTTGAACTGCGCCAGCGCTGTCTCCAGGATGCGCTCGCGCGTGCGCCGTTTCGGCTTGGCGTCCATGCCGTTTCCCTCCCCTTCTTCGCGCGCCCGCTTCATGCGGATCGTTGCGCGTTTTCTTCATCACCCGCTCCAGGTCGTGCAAGGCGCGGTCGAGCTGCCGCGCGGCGCGCCCGAAGCTGCGCGCGTTGGTTTTCGCCTTCTTTCGGTCCCGGACGGGCGAGACGCCTATGTTCGTCCTCAAGCGCGGCCTTGTCCAGCGCGAGGCCGTGCCGCGCCAGGATCGGCGCCAGCTCCCCGGCGCGGAGCCGCAACTGTTCGCGCGTGTATTGATAGGCGTGCTCCGAAAGACGCTTGCGGCCGGAATAGCTGAATACATTGGTGAAGAACATGTCCGGGTCGCCGCCGCTCGGTTCGAACAGCACGACATCGGCCTTGGGGTATTCCCTCGCGTAGCGCTCCATGCCCAGGCGCATGCGCGAATGGATGATGGCGCGGAAGGTCTGCGACAGGACCAGCGGCAGGCCGCCTTCGACCAGCGACGTGGGCTGGTTGCGCAGCCGGCGCTTCGCCAGCCGGGCGTTGAAGGGCGCCAGCGGATTGATGCAAAGGAGCAGTTCGACGCCCTCGTTCAATGCCACCGAGGCGTGGAGCGTCTTCATCAAGGCGCCGTCAACATAGTGCCGGCCCCGGATTTCGACCGGCGGGAACAGTCCCGGCAGAGCGGAACTGGCCTGGATCGCCTTGGAGATCGGCACGTCTTCCCAGCCGGGCGAGCCGAAGGCCACGGCCTCGCAGGCGTCGAGGTCGGTCGCGACAATGAACAGTTTCCTGTGCAGCTCGCGGAAGTCGTTGGTCCGGCCCGGCGCGTCGTAAAGCCCTGTCAGATATCTGCCAAGGCGGCTGTTGTCGAACAGGCCGGTGGGGATCGCTCGCGCCATCTGCTGGAAGGATTCGGAGAAACGGCTTGGCGCCGGACCGTCCAGATAATGCCGGGCGGCATCGCCGAACAGGCCGGGCATGGCGGCGACGCGACGCAAATATTCACTGAACGCCGGATGCATCAGCACGTCCGGCTCCAGCGGATCGTCCGCCGTCTCGCTCTCGATGAAGAGTTCGTACATGTCGCGCGGCGTCAGGCCATTCGCGAGCCCGGCCGCGATGAAGGAGCCGGAACTGACGCCGACATAGACATCGCAGGCGGAAAGATCGAAACCTGATCAGCGCCTCGTCCAGCGCGACGAGCGCGCCGATTTCATAGATCCCGCCGAGCGGCCCACCGCCCGCGAGCGCGAGACCCCTCTTGCGCCGGACCATCGCTCAGGCTCCCAAAAGCAAGACGCCCCGCCGAGGCGGCGGGGCGAGACAAGACGTCAATCAGGCTTTGACCGACTTGGCGGGAGCTTCGGATTTGGTTTACCTTCGCTTCGCCCTTGGCCGGATGCTCGATCGCGCCGGCGAGTTTCTTGGTGGCCGCCGTCAATTCATGGACGCGCTTCGAGAGCTCGTCGATATCGTGCTTGGTCGGCACGCTGAGGCTGTGCAGCGCGCGCGCAACCCGGTCCTCGAAAACTTGTTCGAGCTTGTCCCAAGTTCCGGTCGCCTTGGATTTCACCTCGGTGATCTTTTCATCGGCGGCCTGCTTGGCGCGATTCCTGGATGGCCTCGCCTTCTTCGACCAAAGCCTCGAAAACCTTGCCGCCTTCGGCTTGCGCCTTGGCGAAGGCGCCGAGTCCCGCGAGCCAGATCTGGTTGGCGGATTCCTTGATCGTCGCGACGAGTTTCTCATCGCTTTGGCCGACGAGAGCTTTCAATTTCTTGGCCATGGTCTTCTCCCGCGCTGTGCGGCGGGATTTTGCTGTCCCGCCCTTTTCAATTTGTTATTTTTACGCCGAATATTTAGACGCCGCCGCCTAATCGAATAGGCGACGCGCCCTAATCAGGCGGGTAAGCTGGAATCAAGCTTCGGCAAAAAGCGGAGAGCGGCAATGGCCATCACTTATTTCATCACCGGCGCCAGCGGCTTCATCGGCAAGAGGCTGGCGCGCTCCTTGCTGGCGCGTCCCGACACGCGAGTTTTCTACCTGATGCGCGACGTGTCGCCGGAACGGCTGGCGCCGCTGAACGCCTTCTGGGGCGCCGGAGCGGATCGCGCCTTTCCGGTCAAGGGCGACCTGCTGCGTCCCAATCTCGGCCTCGCCGCAAGCGATGTGAAGACGCTCAAGGGCCATGTCGACCACTTCTTCCATCTTGCCGCGATTTACGATCTCGCCGCTGATCCGAAACTCGAGACGGCGACCAATGTGGAAGGCGCGCGCAACGCCGTCCATCTGGCGAAGGCGCTCAAGGCCGGCCGATTTCCATCACATGAGCTCCATCGCCGCCGCCGGCCTCTATCACGGGGTTTTTCGCGAAGACATGTTCGAGGAGGCGGAAAACCTCAGCCATCCCTATTTCGCCAGCAAGCACGAAGCGGAAAGGATCATCCGCGCGGAATGCGCGACGCCCTGGCGCATCTATCGTCCCGGAATGGTCGTCGGCGATTCGACGACCGGCGAAATGGACAAGATCGACGGCCCCTATTATTTCTTCAAGCTTATCCAGAAGATGCGCAGATTGCTGCCGCCCTGGTTCCCGGCGATCGGTTTCGAGGGCGGACGCATCAATCTGGTGCCGGTGGATTTCGTCGTCGACGCGCTGGTCCACCTCGCCCATCTCGACGGGCAGGACGGGCGCTGCTTCCACCTGGTCGATCCCCATCCCCATCGCATCGGCGACATCATGAACATGTTCGCCCGCGCCGCCCACGCGCCGCCGATGAGCTTTCGCATCAACGCCGCCATGCTGGCCTTCCTGCCCAAGGGACTGACCCACGGGCTCGGGGCCCTGACCCCGGTTCGCCGCATCCGCAAGGCGATCATGCAGGACCTCGGCCTGCCCCCGGACGTGCTGCAATTCGTCAATTACCCCACCCGTTTCGACTGCCGCGACGCCGAACGCCTGCTCGCCCCGGCGGGGATCGCGGTTCCCGATCTCGAAACCTACGCCTGGCGTCTCTGGGACTACTGGGAGCGCCATCTCGACCCCGATCTGTTCATCGACCGCTCCCTGCGCGGCAGCGTCGCGGGAAAAGTGGTGCTGGTCAGCGGCGGCTCGACCGGGATCGGCAAGGCGGCGGCGCTAAAGATCGCCGAGGCCGGCGCGAAGGTCCTGATCGCCGCCCGCGATCCGGAAAAACTCGAAGCGGCGCGCAAGGAGGCTGAAGACAAGGGGCTGCAGCTGATCCCCTATTCCGCCGACATCGCCGACGCCGAGCAATGCGCCGCGCTGATCGAAAAGATCATCGGGGATCACGGCGGGGTCGACATCCTGGTCAACAACGCCGGCCGCTCGATCCGGCGCGGCATCGAAAGCGCCTATGATCGTTTCCACGACTATGAGCGGGCGATGCAGCTCAATTATTTCGGCTGCCTGCGGCTGACGCTGGGGTTCCTGCCGATCATGGCCAAGCGGCGCAGCGGCCATGTCATCAACATATCCTCGATCGGCGTGCTCACAAATGCGCCGCGCTTTTCCGCCTATGTCGCCTCGAAGGCGGCGATGGAGGCCTGGACCCGCTGCGCGGCGTCTGAATTCCTCGACCGGGGCGTGCATTTCACCACGATCAACATGCCCCTGGTGCGAACGGAAATGGTCGCGCCGACCCGGCTCTACGACAGCGTTCCGATGCTCGCTCCCGAAGAGGCCGCCGGGCTGATCGTCGACGCCATCGTCCGCAAGCCGGCGCGGCTGGCGACGCGGCTCGGCATATTCGGCCAGGTGGTCAACGCGGTCGCGCCGCGGATCGGCCAGATCATCATGAACACCAGCTTCCGCATGTTCCCGGATTCGGCCGCCGCCCAGGGCGCCCGTCCGGCCCATGAGACGCCCACCGCCGACCAGATCGCCTTCGCGCAGCTGCTCAAGGGATTGCATTTTTAGGGTCATGCGCGTGGCGGAGCTTGTCTCAGGTCATGGCGCGCCTTTCGATGACGTGCCATTAAATAAACAGCTCCAAATTCTCCGGCGTGAGGCGTCCCGGCTCCACGCAAGAAGGGAAGGGGCGGGAGGCAAAGGCCATGGAAAAGATCTGGCTCGCCCGCTATCCGGCTGGCGTTCCGGCGGAAGTCGATGTCAACGCCTATCGCTCGGTCAACGACGTCTTCGTCCAATCGGTCGATGAATTCTCGAACCTGCCCGCCTTCATCAGCATGGGCGCGGTCATGACCTTCGCCGAACTCGATCGGCGAAGTCGCGATTTTGCGGCCTATCTGCAATCCGGCCTGGGTCTCGCGCGCGGCGCGCGCGTGGCGCTGATGATGCCCAACCTCCTGCAATATCCGGTGGCCCTGTTCGGCGTGCTGCGCGCGGGCTGCGTCGTGGTCAATTGCAATCCGCTCTACACGTCGCGCGAATTGCAGGCGCAACTCGCGGATTCCGGCGCGGAGGCCATCGTCGTCCTGGAAAATTTCGCCCACGTCCTTCAGAAGCGCGTGGCGCAAACCGGCGTCAGGCATGTGGTGACGACGCAGGTCGGCGATTTGCTGGGCGGCCCCAAGGGCGCCCTGGTCAATTTCGCGGCGAAATTCATCAAGCGCATGGTGCCTTCATGGTCCATTCCGGGCGCCGTCTCCCTTCCTCGCGCGCTGCGCGTCGGCGCAGGACAGAAATTGCGGGCCGTGGACGCCGGTCCTTCCGATATCGCCTTCCTGCAATATACCGGGGGAACGACCGGCGTTCCCAAAGGCGCCGTCCTGACCCATGGCAATATCGTCGCCAACATGCAGCAATGCCACGCCTGGCTGCATCCGTTCCTTGACGAGGGCAAGGAACGGATCCTCGCGGCGCTGCCGCTCTATCACGTCTTCGCCCTGATGGCGGCGCTGGTCTTCCTCAAGATGGGCGGGGCGAGCATTTTGATCGCCAATCCGCGCGACATTCCCGGCCTCGTGAAGGAGGCGTCCAGGCAGAGGTTTTCGGCGCTCACCGGAGTCAACACCCTGTTCAATGCGCTCCTTCACAATCCGGACTTCGCCCGGCTCGATTTCTCGTCCCTGAAACTCGCGCTCGGGGGCGGCATGGCGGTGCAGCACGCCGTCGCGCAGCGATGGAAGGCTGTCACCGGCAATACTCTCATCGAGGCCTACGGCCTGACCGAAACCTCGCCCGCGGCGACCGCCAACCCGCTCGACCTCAAGGAATTCAGCGGCTCGATCGGCCTGCCCCTGCCCGGCACCGACATCGCCATCCGCGACGACGACGGCTGCGACATGCCCATCGGCAAGGCCGGGGAACTCTGCGTGCGCGGCCCGCAGGTGATGCAGGGCTATTGGCAAAAGCCCGAGGAGACGGCGCAGATCATGACGCAGGACGGCTTCCTGCGCACGGGCGACATCGCCAGCATCGACGAAGCGGGGTTCGTCCGCATCGTCGACCGCAAGAAGGACATGATCCTCGTTTCCGGCTTCAACGTCTATCCCAACGAGATCGAGGACGTGCTTTGCCTGCATCCCGGCGTGCTGGAGGCCGGCGCGGTCGGCGTGCCCAATGGCGCGTCCGGCGAAGTCGTCAAGATCGCGGTGGTGCGCAAGGACCCGACGCTCACCGCCGAGGACGTTCGCGCGCATTGCCGCCAGCATCTGACGGCCTACAAGGTCCCGCGCATCATCGAATTCCGCACCGAATTGCCGAAGACCAATGTCGGCAAGATCTTGCGCCGGGCGCTGCGCGACCGCGCCGAAGCGCCGGTCAAATAGGCGTCTTGCGCGGCGCCCGCGTCGTTGGCCTCGCGGCCGCAGAGGCGACTGTCTTTGGCTTGGCGGCGCGCGCGCGGCGCGGCTTTTGCGCTGGCGTGCGAGCCGGCGAGGGGGCCGGCCCGTCCTGGACTTTTTGCGGCTCTTCGCCCCATGGCCCCAACAGCACGTAGTAGAGCAATTGTTCGAATTCCGCGTTGAACCGCGAGATGATGGCGTCGGGATCAGGCACGAAAGCCGAATCCGTGACGAGGCCGAACTGGACATTGCCGCCGAAAGACAGGATGGACACGCCCATGCCGATGTCGCCGGTTTGTGGCACCCAGAACATCACCTGATCGAGTTTCGAACCGGCCAGATAAAGCGCGTGCTGGGGTCCGGGCACATTGGTCATGACAGCTGTGGCGCGGCTGAGCAGCAGGTCGAACAGCTGGTCCTGCACGATCTTTGGCGCATAGCCGAGCGCCGCGAACAGGCCGAAGGTCACCGGCGCCTCGTAGGATTTCTTCAATTCGGCCATGCGACGCCGCACTTCATGGAGGCGCTCGATGGGATCGGCGACTCCCACCGGCAGCTCCACCGCGACGATCCCGAAATAATTGCCGAGCTGTTCTTCCGATCCGGACGGCCTCAGATTGAGCGGGACGAGGGCGCGGATTTCGACCCCCTCGGTATCGTCGCCTTTTTCTTCGAGATAAAGGCGCAACGCCCCCGCCACCGAGGTCAGCAGGATGTCGTTGACCGAGCACGCCAGCGCATGGCTGACGATCTTCACCTCCGAGAGCGGCAGCGGTTCGCTCCAGGCCACGCGCTTGCTGCCGTTTGGCGCGCCCTTGTAGCGGGTCGGCGTGTCCTTGGGCATCAGCAGCAGCCAGGCCAGTTCGGAAACCACGCCGGCGCCCGCCCGGGCGATGGTCGCGGCCTGGCTGGGATGGGTCAGCAGTTTCAGCGCCTGGCGCCAGGCGACGCCCGAGAATTGCAGGCCGCGATCGACGGCCTGCGCCACTGGCGCGAAGACGCTGTGTGAATAGCCGTCCGCGTGAACAAGGTGATGAGGGCGCAGGCGGCGCAGCGGCGCGTCGGGTTCTTCGTCCGTCAGCGCCATCAGCACCGCCACCAGCGCCATGCCGTCCGCGACGGCGTGGTGGAAGCGGGGAACGACGGCCGCGCCGCCCTCGTAGTCCTCGACGATATGGAATTGCCAGAGGGGATGCTCCATGTCGAGCGGCTGCGCGCAGAGCTCCCCGACAAAACGCTGAAGTTCGGCCTTGCCGCCGCGGCCGGGCAGGCGCACCCGCCTGATGTGCCTGCTGATGTCGAAATGCGGGTCCTCGACCCACCAGGCCGTCGCCGCCCGCATTTCGACGCGCTGGCGGAAACGCGGATAGGAGAGCATGCGCGCTGCGAGGGTCTGCTCCAGCCGCTCGATGTCGACCGGCGGGGCCAGCGCCATGACCCCGACGATGGTCATGCGATTGACGGCGCGATCCATGCGCAGCCACGTGGTGTCGACCGGCGACATGCGTTCGTTGTGGATCATTTCCGCCCCCGCGCTTCCTGATTTTTCTTCAGTCTATGCCGGGAATTTCCGGGGCGAAAGGAGCGGGATCAATCTTGCGGGCCTTTAGGCGGACGGCTCTAATTCCTGGTGCTAATTTTAGTATCATGAGCGAGAAGGAAAATGTCCTCCGCCGCCTTGAGGCGGATCTCGAGACGGCAGCCCGTTTGCGGGCGGGCGCGGTTTCTTCGCCGCGCGCGAAATCCGCGTGGGAGGCCTTGCGCGTGTGGCAAGCCGCGCGGCTGGCGCGAACCCACGCCGGGTTGCTGGAGAGCGCCGAGACCCACGATGCGGCGAAATTTTTTCTCACTGACCTCTACGCCCCCGCCGATCTTTCGCGCCGCGACGCGGTGGCCAGGCGCGTCGTTCCGATCATGGCCAAAATGCTGCCGGTCTCGGCGCTCGAGACCATCGCCGACGCCATCGAGCTCGACGGTCTCTCCGAAAGCCTCGACGCCGACATGGTCGCGGCTCTGGACGGCGAAATTTTCCATCTCGACGCCGCCGCCTATGGCCGGGCCTATCGCGCCGCGGGGCGCGAGGCCGACCGCGCCCGCCAGATCGACCTGATCGCGCATCTGGGCGGCTCGATCGAACGGCTGGCGCATCTGCCCTTCATCGGCGCGACGCTGGCGGCCATGCGCAAGCCGGCGCGCCTCGCCGGCTTCGGCGGCGCCCAGGAATTCGTCGAGCGCGGCTACGCCGCCTTCAGCAAGATGAAAACCGCGGCGCCCTTCATCGAGGCGATCGTGTCGCGCGAAAGGGCGGTCTCGCGCGCCTTGTTCGCGGGCGATGATTTGGTCCTGGGAGGCTGAGATGGATACGTTCGATTATCTCGTGATCGGCGGCGGCTCTTCCGGCAGCGTCGTCGCGAGCCGCCTCAGCGAGGATCCGGCATCGACGGTCGCCCTGCTGGAAGCGGGCGGCGAGGGCAGGTCCTGGGTTGTCCAGACGCCTTTCGCCGGCGCGCTGATGGTCCCGACCCGCCTCAACAACTGGGCTTTTGTGACCACGCCGCAGGCGGGGCTCAATGGCCGGCGCGGCTATCAGCCGCGCGGAAAAACGCTCGGCGGCTCCTCCGCGATCAACGCCATGGTCTATACACGGGGAACGCCGGGCGACTACGACCGCTGGGCCGCGCTGGGCGCGGAAGGCTGGAAATGGGCCGATGTCCTGCCCTGGTTCAAGAAGGCCGAAAACAACGAGGATTTCGCAGAGCCGCTCCACGGCAAGGGAGGTCCGCTCAATGTCGCGCGGTCGCGCACCGGCAATCCCTGGCAGGAGCATTTCCTCGACGCTGCGCGCGAGGCGCGACTGCCGCTGCGCGACGATTTCAACGGCGACGAACAGGAGGGACTCGGGGTCTATCAGGTGACGCAGAAGAATGGCGAACGCTGGAGCGCCGGCCGCGCCTATCTTCATCCGCATATGGGGCGGCGGCCGAATCTGCAGGTGAGCTGCAACGCCCGTGTGCGAAAAATCCTGTTCGAGGGCCGCCGCGCGGTCGGCGTCGAAGTCGAGCGGAACGGCGAAAGGCGGGTCATGCGCGCGCGCCGCGAAGTGATCGTCAGCGCCGGCGCTCTGCAGACGCCGCAACTGCTGATGCTCTCGGGCGTCGGGCCGCAGGAACAATTGCGGCGCTTCGGCGTGGACGTGCTCTGCGACGCGCCGGGCGTCGGACAGAACCTGCAGGACCACCCGGACTTCGTTTTCGGCTACGCCGTGAAGAGCCTGGACCTTGCAGGCATCACGCCTGCGGGCTCATGGCGGCTGCTGAAGGAGATCCTGCGCTACCGGCGCGAAAGGCGCGGCATGGTCGCCAGCAATTTCGCCGAGGCCGGCGGCTTCCTGAAAACCGCGCCTGATCTGGCCGAACCCGATATCCAGCTGCATTTCGTCGTTGCCCTGGTCGAGGATCACGCGCGGAAACTCCGCTTCGACCATGGCTACTCCTGCCATGTCTGCCTGTTGCGTCCCCGCAGCCGCGGTTCGGTGAGTCTGGTCGACGCCGATCCCTTGACGGCCCCGGCGATCGACCCGAATTTCCTCGGCGACCCGCAGGATGTCGAGGATATGGTCGCGGGCTTCAAGCTCACGCGCAGCCTGCTCGACGCGCCGGCCCTGGCCGCGCGCCGCGACCGGGATCTCTATACCGCCGACGTTCGCACGGACGAGGATATTCGCGCGATCCTGCGGGCGCGCGTCGACACCGTCTATCATCCGGTGGGAACCTGCAGGATGGGAGCCGATCCCGAGGCCGTCGTGGATTCGCGCCTGCGCGTGCGCGGCGTCGAGGGCCTGCGCGTCGTCGACGCCTCGATCATGCCGACTCTCGTCGGGGGCAACACCAACGCGCCCTGCATCATGATCGGCGAAAAGGCCTCCGCGATGATCTTCGCCGACAACAGGCCCTAGGCGGAAGGCGAAAGAGGACGCCGGCTTCGCAGGGATATCTGGAAATCGCCGTCGTCGCATCGTCGAGCATAATTTCCAATATTTACGTACGTCATTATTATGACGTTCGTAATGTTGGCGTGGCGCAATCGAATTGTTAGCGCGTCGTTAAGTTCAGAAGAACTATAACAACGATCATAAGCTGCCAAATTCAGCAGGCGATCTGGCAAGAGCTGCGATTGTTGGCGCACAGAGGCGAAGCGCGATGAAGAAGACCACAAGCCTGCACGCGAAAGCGCTTCTATTCGCCATTGCCTTGTGCCTGATCACAGCCCTGGGGGTCGGCGCGATCGGCTTCGAAACCATGTGGCAGTCCGCCGAGGCGGCGCAGGCCGAGAGCCTGGCGCGCGCGGCGCGACATGCCGACGCCGTCGTCAAGGCCCTCGGCCAGCGTCTGGACGCCTATGCGGCGCTGCTGGCGGCGGACCCGCGCATCGTGGAGGCCGTCGCCCAGGGCGACCGCGCGGCGCTCGGAAAGATTTTCCCCGACGATTTCGCCAACCTGACCGGGAATGATCCGTCGGTCTCGGTGCTCGAGGCGGCCGGCTCCGATGGTCATATCGTGATGCGGGGACACAATCCCGGCAAATACGGCGACGACAAGTCAAGGGAGCCATCGGTTCGCGCCGCCTTGCAGGGCCTGCTCCATTCCGCGCCGACCATTTCGCCGACGTCCGGCGAGGCGGCGTGGCTTTCGGCGCATTCCCTCCGCAACGCCGATGGCCGCATTTTCGGCGAGATCAGCGTCGGCGCGCGTCTGAACGACAAGCTGGTTTCGGAAATCAAGGCCGAGACCGACGCGGACGTGATGATCGTCACCAAAGGCAAGGTGACCGCGGCGACATTCGAGGGCCATAGCGCCAGCGAGGCCCCCATTCCCGATGAGGCGATGGCGCAGGCCGCAACCGGACAACCGGTTGTCCTCGATTTCTTCGGCCGCTCCTTTTCGTCGAGGGCGCTGTCTTTCGCGTCCGATAACGGGCAGCCCCTGTCGATCATCGTTTTCAAGGATCGTGCGCCGATCCGGCGGCAAGCGATGGATTACCTTGTCGGCCTGGCGTGGAAGCTCGCCCTTGCCCTGCTTGTCCTGACCCCGCTCGTCGCCTTCGTCGTTCGGCGGGCCTTGCTGCGGCTCTCCAGGATTACCGAGGCGACCAAGGCGTTGGCGGGAGGGGATCTCGCCCTGGATATCCCTGAATCGCTCGCGGGAGACGAGTTGGGCGAACTCGCCCGCGCGCTTGAGATTTTCAAGACGACGGCGATCGAGAAGCAGCGGATGACGCGCGCGCGGGAGGCTGAGCAACGGGAGCGCGAGGCGTCCGACCGCGCGGCTGCGGAGACGCACGAAGCCGAGACCCTGGCGCAGGCGGAGGCGCGGCGGGTGGCCGAGCAGCGCGCGATCGAGAACGAGCGCGACATCGTCATGTCCTCGATCGGCGCCGGCCTCGCCCGCCTTGCCGCGCATGACCTGACCTTCCGCCTGACCGCCCGCCTGCCCGAGGCCTACGCCAAGCTGCAGGCGGATTTCAACCTCGCCGCGAGCGAGCTCGAACAGGCGATGGCCAGGGTGGTCGAGGGCGCTCACGCCATCGGCGCGATGAGCGGCGAGATCGCCGGCGGGGCGGACGACCTCGCCCAGCGCACCGAACACCAGGCGGCGACGATCGAGGAGACCGCCGCGGCGATGGAGGAGCTGACCGCCACCGTGCGCAACAGCGCCGAAGGCGCCAGCCGCGCCGCCGAAATCGTGCGCCGCACCATGGGCGACGCCGAGCAGAGCGGCGTGGTGATGGGCGAGGCGGTGGCGGCGATGGGCGGCATCGCCAGATCGTCGCACGACATCGGCAAGGTGGTCGATCTGATCGAGGAAATCGCCTTCCAGACCAATCTGCTGGCGCTCAACGCCAGCGTCGAGGCGGCGCGCGCCGGCGAGGCCGGCCGCGGCTTCGCCGTGGTCGCGGCGGAAGTGCGGGCGCTTTCGGGGCGCTCGGCGGAAGCGGCGAAGGAGATCAATGGCCTGATTTCCTCGTCTTCGGCGCAGGTCGAGCAGGGCGTGGAGCTGGTCGGGCGCACGGGCGGCGCGCTGGAGCGGATGATCGGCCAGGTGCAGGAGATCAACACGCTGATCGCCGACATGGCCACGGCGTCGCGCGAACAGGCGATCACGCTGACAGAGGTCGGCAAGGCGGTCGCGAGCCTGGACCAGACCACGCAGAAGAACGCAGGCCTGGTCGAAGAGACCTCGGTCGCCACGCAGACCCTCAGCGCCAAGGGCGACGAACTTCTCGCCCTCGTCGGCGCCTTCACCATAGGCAGTGGCCGCCGCCCCGGCGCCGGGCGCCGGGTGGCCTGATCGCGTTCGGCGAAGGCGGTCTAGCTCATGCGCCGCGTCATGCGGCTCATGAAGGCGAAGACCTTGCCGAAGGGCGGATACAGGTAGGGTACGCCGCTGAAGCGCGATTGGACGAACACCGGCTTTTCCTTGGAAAAGGCGCGAAAACCCCATTCGCCGTGATAGGCGCCCATGCCGCTCGGGCCGACCCCGCCAAAGGGCTGATCCTCCTGCGCGAAATGCAGCAGGCAATCATTCCATGTGACGCCGCCGGAAATGGTTTCGTTCAGCAGGCGCGCGCGAAAATCCGCTTCGTCGCCGAAACCATAGAGCGCCAGCGGGCGGTCATGGGCATTGACATAAGCCAGCGCCCCGTCAAGCGAGTCATAGGGCAGGATCGGCAGCAGGGGCCCGAAGATTTCCTCCTTCATGATCGCCATTCCCGGCTGCGCGCCCAAAAGCGCGGTCGGCGCGATCTTTCGCGTTTCCGGCGTTATGACTTCGCCCTCTCCGGCGAGCACGACGGCCTTGGCGCCCGAGGCGACGGCGTCGTCGAGCAGCGCCCGCAGGCGCTGGTAATGGCGTTCCGAAATCACGCTCGTATAGTCGGGATTGTCGGCGATGACAGGATAGTTCCTGCCGACGGCGCGTTTCAGGGCCGCAATCAGACCGTCGATTTTTTCCCGCGGCGCCAGGACGTAATCCGGGGCGATGCAGGTTTGCCCCGCATTGACCCATTTGCCGAAAGCGAGCGCCCGAGCGGCGCGGTCCAGGTCGAAATTTTCATGCAGGATCGCCGGCGACTTGCCGCCGAGCTCCAGCGTCACCGGCGTGAGGTTTTTCGCCGCGGCCTGCGCCACCAGCCGCCCGACCGCCGTCGATCCGGTAAAGAGCAGATGGTCGAACGCAAGCGCGGCGAAGTCGCGGCCGACATCGGCGCCGCCAATGACCACGGCCATTTCCCCAGGCGCAAAATTTTCCGCGACGATGCGGGCCAGCAGATCGGAAAAGCGCGGCGTCAGCTCCGACGGCTTGATCATCACCCTGTTGCCGGCGGCGAGCGCCGCGACCGCCGGCGCCAGCGCCAGATCCAACGGATAGTTCCACGGCGAAATCACCCCGATCACGCCGACCGGCTGGCGCAGCAGCCGGTTATGGCCGGGCGCGTAGAGGATCGAGGTCGGCGCGCGGCGCGGCCTCATCCATTTGCGCAGATGGCGCCGCGCATGGCGGATCGCGCCCAGCAGCGGCGTGACCTCGAGCATACTGGTTTCATTGGCGCTGCGATTGCCGAAATCGGCGGATATGGCCGTGGCGAACTCGCCCTCATGGCGCAGGACCATGGCCTCGATGCGGTCGAGGCGGTCGCGGCGGACGTCATGCGACGGCGCCATGTCCCCCAGGAACGCGGCTTTCTGCCGTGACAGCAGGTCTTCCATCTCGCTCATCGCCGTGTCTCCCCGCGACGAAATTGGGGACGGCTTCGCTCCGGCACAAGGGTTTCCGTGGCCAGGCGCCGCTCCAGCTTTCCAAATTTTGCTTATCCGGCTATGTTCGGCCTATGTTCCCTCAGCTTGAGTCGGTGGTCCCTTGAGCGCCGCGCATCTCGAAAAGCTCAACGCCGAACAACGCCGGGCCGTCGAACATGGCGCGGGCGCTGGACCCGCCGCGCCGCTGCTGATCATCGCCGGCGCGGGTTCCGGCAAGACCAGCACCCTCGCCCATCGCGTCGCCCATCTGATCGTCCATGGCGCAGATCCGCGCCGCATCCTGCTGATGACCTTTTCCCGCCGCGCCGCCTCCGAACTTTGTTCGCGCGTGAAACGTATCTGCGGCGAGGCGCTGGGAGCGAAGGCGGGCGTGCTGACCGATGCGCTGGCCTGGGCCGGAACCTTCCACGGCATTGGCGCGCGCCTGTTGCGCGAACATGCCGAACAGATCGGGCTGGACGTGAATTTCACCATCCACGACCGCGAGGACAGCGCCGACCTGATGAACCTGGCGCGGCACGATCTCGGTTTCTCCAAGACCGAAAGCCGGTTTCCGACCAAGGGAACCTGCCTCTCCATCTATTCGCGGGCGGTCAATTCGGAAGAGCCGCTCGACGACGTCCTGGCGAAGAACTTCCCGTGGTGCGCCAACTGGAGCGCGCAACTGCGAACACTTTTCGCGTCTTACGTCGAGGCCAAGCAGGCTCAGAACGTGCTCGATTACGACGATCTGCTGCTTTACTGGGCGCAGATGGTGGGGGATCCCCACCTCGCCGGCCAGATCGGCGCACGTTTCGACCATGTGCTGGTCGACGAATATCAGGACACCAACCGTCTCCAGGCGTCGATCCTGATGGGGCTGAAGCCGGACGGGCGCGGACTGACCGTGGTCGGCGACGACGCCCAGTCGATCTACGCCTTTCGCGCGGCGGAGGTGCGCAACATCCTCGACTTCCCGCAAAAGTTCTCGCCGCCGGCGCGGGTCGTCACGCTGGAGCGCAATTATCGCTCGACCCAGCCGATCCTCGCCGCAGCCAATGGCGTGATATCCCTGGCCGCCGAGCGGTTCACCAAGAATCTGTGGACGGAAAAGCCATCGAGCCAGCGGCCGCGCCTCGTAACGGTGCGCGACGAGACGGACCAGGCCAATTACATCGTCGAAAACATTCTGGAGGCGCGCGAGGCCGGCGAGCGACTCAAGCAGCAGGCCGTGCTGTTTCGCGCCTCGCATCACAGCGGGCCGCTCGAAATCGAGCTGACCCGGCGCAATATTCCCTTCGTCAAATTCGGCGGCCTGAAATTTCTCGACAGCGCCCATGTCAAGGATCTGCTGGCGCTTCTGCGCTTCGCGCAAAATCCGCGCGACCGCGTCGCCGGTTTCCGCGTGTTGCAATTGCTGCCCGGCGCCGGCCCGGCGCTGGCGCGCAAAACCCTCGACGCCATGACTCGAAGCGGCCGATCCGCTGGCGGCGCTGATCGCCTTCCCGGCGCCGCCGCGCATCGAAAAGCATTGGCCGGATTTCCTTGGCGTCATGCAGAATCTGCGTGGGAAGACAGGGGCCTGGCCGGCGGAGTTTATCGCGGCGCGGACCTGGTATGAGCCGCTTCTGGAGCGGCTGCACGAGGACGCGCTGACCCGCAAGCTCGATCTCGTGCAGTTGGAGCAGATCGCCGCCACCTATCCCTCGCGCGAGAAATTTTTGACCGAACTGACGCTCGATCCGCCCGACGCCACCAGCGCCGAGGCGGGCGTTCCCCTGCGCGACGAGGATTATCTGATCCTTTCCACCATCCATTCCGCCAAGGGGCAGGAATGGAAATCGGTGTTCCTGCTCAATGTGGTCGACGGCTGCATCCCCTCGGACCTCGCCACCGGCGCCACGGCGGAAATCGAGGAGGAGCGCCGCCTGCTCTATGTCGCCATGACCCGGGCCAAGGACCAACTGCACCTGGTGACGCCGCAGCGCTTCTTCACCCATGGGCAGCACGCCTACGGCGACCGGCATGTCTATGCCGCGCGCAGCCGCTTCATCCCCGCCGCCCTGACGCCGCTGTTCGAAATGGCTGCATGGCCGGTCGCGCCCGTCGGGGCGGGCGCCGCGAGCGCGCAGCGACCGAAAATCGACCTGAGCGCCCGCATGCGCGGCATGTGGCGCTGACAGGGCGCCGCCATGGAGCGGATACGCAAAATCATCCATATCGACATGGACGCGTTTTTCGCTTCGGTCGAACAGCGCGACAATCCCTCGTTGCGCGGCAGGCCGGTGGCGGTCGGCCATGGCCGCGAACGCGGCGTGGTGGCCGCCGCGAGCTACGAGGCGCGGACGTTCGGCGTGCGCTCGGCCATGCCTTCGGTGACGGCGATGCGGCAATGCCCGGAGCTGATTTTCACCCCGCCGCGCTTCGAGGTCTACAAGGCGGTGTCCGCGCAGATCCGCGCCATTTTTGCGCGATTCACGCCGCTGATCGAGCCGCTGTCGCTGGACGAAGCCTATCTCGACGTCACCGACCATCTGGCGCAGGCGACCGCGACGCAGGCCGCCGAAACCATCCGCGCCCTGATTCTTGCCGAGACAGGCCTGACCGCTTCCGCCGGCGTGTCCTACAACAAGTTCCTGGCGAAGATCGCCTCCGACCAGAACAAGCCCAACGGCCAGTTCGTCATCACGCCGAAGCAGGGACCGGTTTTTGTCGAGACCTTGCCGGTGAAGAAATTCCATGGCGTCGGCCCGGCGACAACCGAGAAAATGAAGGCCCTCGGCATAGAGACCGGGCGCGACCTGAAAACCTGCGCGCTGGAATTCCTGCAGGATCATTTCGGCAAGGCGGGCGCCTATTATTACGCCATCGCCCGCGGGATCGACGAACGCCCCGTGCGGCCGGATCGCGAGCGCAAGTCCATCGGCGCCGAGCGGACTTTTCTGACCGACCTTCGCACGGCCGAGCAGGCCGAAAACCTTTTGCCGGAAATCATCGAAAAGGTCTGGCGCCATTGCGAGAGCATGAACCTGCGGGGGAGAACGCTGACCCTGAAGGTGAAATACGCCGATTTCCACCAGATCACGCGCAGCCATACGGGGGACGCGCCTATCGCGACGCGTGAAGATTTCGAGTCTCGCGCGAAAAACCTGCTGGCGCCGGTTTTTCCGGCTCAGCGCGGCGTTCGCCTGCTCGGCCTCACCATTTCGGGCTTTGACCGGCCTCCAGCAGAGGGTGACGCGCAATTGAGCCTTGATCTCCCTCGTTCGAGATGCTCCCAATAAAGAAAATTGACGCAAAAACGGGGGGCATCACATGGCGCAGCAGGGCTGGAAGATCGCAATCGTCGGCGGCGGCATCGGCGGCTTGACGCTCGGCCTGGCCCTGCGCGAGCGGGGCGTCGAGGCGGATATTTACGAGCAGACGTCCGAACTGCGCGAAATCGGCGCG
Source organism: uncultured Alphaproteobacteria bacterium (assembly GCA_963710275.1). Lineage (GTDB taxonomy): Bacteria > Pseudomonadota > Alphaproteobacteria > Rhizobiales > Beijerinckiaceae > Rhodoblastus. The sequence goes on from CAVPZS010000005.1 coordinate 717,564, forward strand.
GCGGTGGGGTTGTCGGCCAATGCGACGCGCTTTTACGAGCATCTCGGCCTCGGCGATAAATTTGCGAAGGTTGGCTTTGAAATCGACACCCTCATCTTTCGCGACGGCCGCAGCGGCGAAGTAATCGGAAAGCACGGGGGTAAACCCAGTTACCGCGCGCAGTTCGGCGCGCCGTGGTGGGGCGTGCACCGGGCCGACCTGCAGAAAATCCTCTGGCAATCGCTCGGAATGGAGCGAATTCATCTGAACAAGCGGCTGGCGGACGCGGAGGACCGCGGCGACGAGGTGACGCTTCGCTTTGCGGATGGAAGCAGCGCCAGCGCCAATCTCGTCATCGGCGCCGACGGCGCCCGCTCTCGCGTGCGTCATTGGATGCTCGGATATGACGACGCGCTTTATTCGGGCTGCTCCGGCTTTCGCGGCATCGTCCCGCCCGAATTGCTGGACAAGTTGCCCGATCCCCAGGCGCTCCAGTTCTGGATGCGACCGGGCGGCCACCTGCTGCACTATCCGATTGGCGACGGGGACCATAATTTCCTGCTGGTCGAGCGGAATCCCTCGCCCTGGCCCGTCCGCGAATGGATGATGCCGGCGGCGCAGGGAGAGCAGTTGGAGCAGTTCACGGCTTGGCATCCCGCCGCGCTGCAGATGATCACGGCCGTGCCGACCAGCCAGCGCTGGGCGCTGTTCCATCGGCCGCCGCTGAGCCGCTGGAGCAAGGGCCGGGTGACGCTGATCGGCGACGCGGCCCACGCCGTCGTGCCCCATCACGGGCAAGGCGCCAACCAGACCATCGAGGACGTGGTGGTTCTGGCGCGCTGCATCGCGGAGACGAAGGCCTCGGACTACGCCCAGGCGCAGGAAGCCTACGAACGGCTGCGCCGCGGCCGCACCCGCAAGGTGCAAATGGCGTCGATCTCTGTTCCGGACATCCTGCATTTGCCGGACGGTCCGGCGGCGGATGCGCGCAATGCGCGCCTGTCGAGGGAGGAGAACGTCCGCGGCCACCTCGAATGGATCCACGACTTCGATCCGGCGCAGGCGCCGACGGACCGCCAGGGCGGGACCTGGCTTTGACGTTTCGACGTCTCGAAAGAGCTAGCTAGGCGAGATATTGCGCGTCGCTGACCTGCTCCATCCACTCGACGGCCTTGCCGTCGACGGCTTCCTGGATGGCGATATGGGTCATGGCGGTGGTCGGCGCGGCGCCGTGCCAATGTTTTTCCCCCGGCGGAATCCAGACGACGTCGCCGGGCCGGATTTCCTCGATCGCGCCGCCCTCGCGCTGGACCCGGCCGCAGCCGGCGGTGACGACGAGCGTCTGCCCCAGGGGATGAGTGTGCCACGCCGTGCGCGCGCCGGGCTCGAAGGTGACGCTGGCGCCGGTCACGCGGGCCGGTGCGGGCGCGCTGAACAGCGGGTCAACGCGAACCGCGCCGGTGAACCAATCGGCGGGCCCCTTGCCGGAGGGCTGGGAGCCGCTGCGCTTGATGTCCATCAAGACCTCCGTAGTCTTCTAACGTCGGCATCAATGCTCAGCGCCGTTCCTGTTCTTGTAGTGGCGAAAGGTCGCCGATACGAGAAATGCAAACTGAAGCAAGCATCCGCCCAGAATGAGCGCGACGACGCTGTCTCTGGTTGGCGCGCCAAAGGCAAAATGGGCGATGACGCAGGCAATGGCAAAACAGGCCATGAGTGGGGCAATGAGTGCGGCCGTCGAATAGGCGCCGAGAATAAGTCCGACAATGATGCATGAAATCACAAGCGCGGCCATGTCACACATGCCTCAGAAAAGCTCGGATCCCGGCCAGATCCGAAGGGATCATGGCGGATGGTCCGATGTGAAGTCAACATAAGCTTGAGCTATTTCCGTAGCATAATCTCTCGCGTCAACTTTTTGTGCGTCGGCTCTAAGGTATTGATTCCAGTCTTGAGCGAGGTTTGACAGAGTTTTTGGCGTGACGCTGCGCTCAGGCTACTAAACCATTGCAATCCGTCGTCAATCATCGGCTCCAGGCCAGCGCCGGACGCTCGCGGCGAGAATGAGCGCGGCCACGCCATGCTTGGCCGACACGGCCCCGGCGAAATGTCCAATTGCCAAAGCCAAGCTAAAGAAGCCATGAACTGAGCAATATGCGTCGCTGTTGAGTGTTTGCCGAGAACATCCCTTATAATCAGAGATGTAATGCGAAAGCATTGCTATTGCGCTCCTGCTCAAGGATTTTCAAAATTGGCCGCGAATGGAGCTTAATAATGACACCACCCGACACGAAATCAACCTAAGCTTCAGCTTTTTCATCCAGTAAGCTTGGCGCATCACATTTTTGTGCGGCGCACATGCATTGCTTTATGATCGCAGTAGTGTTTTGATAACACCATCGAGGCGGAGCTAGATTTGCTGGTTTAGTTCGCATTTGTCCTTGATGTACCCCTTTTTTGGTATCTCATATACGCCTTTGTTGCTAGCCGTTATTGATTTCTTGGCGCCCGTTCTGGCTTGAAAACGCACAGGAATTGTTCGCTTCGCGTTTGTCTGTTTGGCGTGGGAGACTCGGCCATGACTACCAAGCGGCTTTTAGATATAATTCTTTCGGCTGTCGCTCTTGTTATGCTCATGCCTCTGCTTGCGCTTGTGTCGCTTGTCATCCTGGTCACTCAGGGACGCCCGGTGCTTTATGGGCATGTCAGGCGCGGTCAGGGCGGAAAACCCTTCAAATGCCTGAAGTTTCGAAGCATGGTCAAGAACGGCGAGGAGGTGCTTTCGAGCTATCTCGAGCGCTCTCCCGGGGCGCTGGCCGAATGGACGGCCACTCGCAAGCTCCGCAACGATCCGCGCGTCACCGCGTTCGGGAACGTCCTCCGCAAATCGAGCATCGATGAACTTCCACAATTCCTCAACGTGTTGCGCGGCGAAATGAGCCTCGTCGGACCGCGCCCGATCGTTCAGGAAGAAGTTGATCATTACGGCGATTACATAAGGCAGCTTGAAGAAGTCAAGCCTGGCCTGACCGGGCCATGGCAAATCAGCGGACGAAGCGACTTGTCGTACGAAACGCGTGTGCAACTCGACTGTGAATACATTCGCGCGCAAAGCGTTGTTGGCGATATCGTGATCTTGTTCCGCACTATTCCAGCCGTGCTTCAATCCAGAGGCAGTTACTGACGTCGATTGCCTGTCGAAAACGATTTGAAGGAGGGCGAAATGGAGGCGGCCGCCAATGATCGCAAGACCGCTCCACCGCATGAGAGCTTTCGCGACCGCAGCCGCACAATCCTGGTTCATGACTATGCCGGACATCCCTTTCAGGTCGGGCTGAGCCGCGAACTGGCGCGGCGGGGTCACGAGGTCGTCCACGCCTATTTCGCCATGGACAGCGGTCCCAAGGGCGATTTCCGCAACGACCCCGGCGTCGACGACGTTCAATTCGCGCCGATCGGCGCCGATATCTCCTACAGCAAGAAATCGTGGATCAGGCGCCGACAAGGCGACGTCGCCTATGGCCGCCGGGTCGGCGGGCTCATCCGGGCCATGCAGCCGGATCTGGTGCTGTCGGGCAATACGCCGACCGAAGCTCAGGACCACGTCCTGCGCGCGTGCCGCGCGGCGGACGCGCGTTTTATCTACTGGGTCCAGGACGTCTACAGCATCGCTGTCAGGACCTTGGTGCGGAAGCGTCTCGGCCGGCTGCCCGCCACGTTGATCGGCGGCTATTATTCGGCGCTGGACCGGCGCCACTTCCGTCTCGCCGATGAAACCGTGCTGATCGCGGAGCGATTCCGAACGGTCGCCAGCATGTTCGGCGCCGACGCGTCGAGGCTGAACGTGATCGAGAATTGGGGCGATCTGGAAAATATCGGGCCGGTTCCCAAGAACAACGAATGGGCCCGCGAACATGGCCTCGCAGAGACCTTCAATTTCATTTACTCGGGAACCCTGGCCCTGAAGCATAATCCCGCGACATTGGCGACGCTCGCCAGCGCGATGCGGGGGCGCGCCAAAGTCGTCGCCATTTGCGATGGCGTCGGCGCCGACGCGCTGCTCGAACTGAAGACCGGGCGCCATATCGAAAATCTTGTCCTGCTCCCTTTGCAACCCTATGCGTCGCTTCCGCAAGTCCTGGGCGCCGCGGATGTGCTGGTCGGCGTCATTGAACGGGAAGCGGGCGTATTTTCCGTGCCTTCGAAGGTTCAGGCCTATCTTTGCGCGCGCCGGCCAATCCTCCTTGCAGCCTCCGCCGAAAACTTTGCCGCCGAAATCCTGCTGCGGGAGGAGGCCGGTCTCGTGGTCGGGCCGGATGACGATCAGGCGCTCATCGAAGCCGCGGAGAAAATGCTCGGCGACTCCGACCTCCGGAGCGAACTGGCCGAAAACGGGCGGCGATACGCGGAGGACGCCTACGACGTGAAGCGCGTCGCCGACAGGTTCGAGCGCGTCTTCGACAAGGCCTTCAGAAGGCGGGACGGAGGCGCGGTCGGCGGGCGCCCTGCGCGCCTTCGCAGCCGAGCCGTCTCTCCCTCACTCGATCAAGGCCTCGAGTGGGGCAAAAAAGCCTGAAAAAGGCATGTCGAAGTAAACCTTACAGGAGTAGCTATCGTGAAAAAACAACGATCGGCACTTGTATGTGGCGCCGGAGGCTTTATTGGCCACCACCTGGTCAAACGCCTCAAGACCGAGGGCTTCTGGGTTCGTGGCGTCGACCTCAAATTTCCTGTCTTTTCGGATACAGACGCCGACGATTTCATTGTCGGCGATCTCAGAGACATGGATTTTTGCCGCTCTCTGGTGGATCGGGCGTTTGATGAAGTCTACCAGCTCGCCGCCGACATGGGCGGCGCCGGTTATATTTTTACTGGCGAACATGATGCAGATGTTATGCATAATTCCGCAACAATCAATTTGAACATGCTCGAAGCCTGCCATAAGCGGAACGTAAAACAGATCTTCTACTCGTCGTCCGCATGCATTTATCCTGCCTATAACCAGCAGGACCCGAACAATCCCATTTGTTCGGAGGATTCAGCCTATCCCGCAGCTCCCGACAGCGAATATGGCTGGGAAAAGCTGTTTTCCGAACGGTTGTATTTCGCCTACAACAGGAATTACGGCATGCGCAACCGGGTCGCGCGCTACCACAACATCTTCGGTCCCGAAGGCACGTGGGATGGCGGACGCGAGAAAGCGCCCGCCGCGGTTTGCCGCAAGATCGCCAGGGCGGCGCAAAGCGACGAAATCGAGATCTGGGGCGACGGCGCGCAGACGCGCTCGTTTCTCTATGTCGACGAATGCATTGAAGGCACGCTGCGTCTCATGCGGTCCTCTTTCGAGGGGCCTGTCAATATTGGGTCGGAGGAAATGGTGTCGATCGGCCAGCTGGTCGATATTGTCGCCGACATCGCAGGAAAGCGGATCGCAAAGCGTTACATTCCCGGCCCCCTGGGCGTCCGGGGACGCAATTCCGACAACCGCATGATCGGCGCCAAGCTGGGGTGGCGGCCAAGCCGGAGCCTGGTTGAGGGCCTGAACCCGACCTATCGGTGGATCGAAAGACAGGCGCGCGGCAATCGAATCGAGCGCAATGCGGCGGCGAAGATGCAGGCGGCCGAATGAAATCCCGCGCCTCCGGGTGACGACAGCTTCTCGATATCCAGGACCGCGCCGGTCTCTCGATCGGCGCGGGTCAGCGCGATCAAGCCGAAGGCGGAATTTTCCGCCGGCGGGTTCAAGCGCCAGACAATGAAGAGACGTTGCGATGACGAAAATTCTCTGGATCGGCAAATCTTCCGGCGCCCGCGCCTCGGGCAATGAAATCTACGACAGCGAACTCGTCGCCGCCTTGCGCCGGGGCGGAGATGAAATCGTCACCGTCGCTCCCGTTGCGGCGTCCCGTCTCATGGAAATCTGCAAGTTGCTGATCGGCTATCCGATCTATCGGAGCCGATACGCGGGCAGCGCCAACCTCGCCTCCTTGAGCGCCGCTTTCGCCGAATCCGATTTCGATTTCGCCGTCTGCTCCTGGGAGCATCTGGACTGGCTCGCTTATCATCTGCCTGGCAAGGTCGTGCCCATCTTGCACAATGTCAGCAGCCTCGCGCTCGCATCGCTTTATCCCGGCGCGTTTTTCGCGGACCTGGCGCGTCTTCGTGTGCTCAATTGGGAAAAGCGCGCCTATGGCTCCGGCCGCTTTCCGGCCATTGCGGTGCTGTCCCAGGGCGATGCCGACTTCGTGAAGAGCATCGCTCCGAATGCGGAGGTCGTGCTGGCCCCGCCGGGCATGCCGGCCGGCGCGCCGCTCGAGCCCGACGCGCGTTTCGCCGCCGAGATCATCCTGTCCGGCACCTATGACTGGCGGCCGAAAAGGCGCGACGCCGAAGCCTTCGCCCGCGAATATGCGATCTCCGGGCTCCGCTACCCCGTTTTTGCCGACAACTGGCCGACATCGCTGCAGTCGACGCTTGCGGTCGCCCCCCTGAAAGAGGCTCCGACGCATGCGATCAGGATAGGACTCATCCCCGACCGGTTTCAGGCCGGTCACAAGCTCAAGACAACCTATTATATAGCCAATAACGCCATTATTTTTACTTACGCAGACGTATCCCGCGATTTCGCCGGCATCGAAGATCATTCGTTCTTCATCCGCACCATCGCTCACGTCTCGGATATTCCGGAGCACGTGGAAGAATTCGCGAAAATGCCGGCCGACGAACTCGTTCGTCGCTTCCAGCGTTTCAAGGCGGCTTGCGAGCGGCGGTTTTCATGGGATCGATCCGCCCGGGACTTGGTGCGAGGCGCCGAAGCCGCACTGCTGGAAAAGCGTGTCGATGCAGCCCAGCCAGTCCTCGTGCCGTCCCCGGCGATCTTGCGCGGGACCAGGGAAACGGCCGTCGCCTTCGATCCTGCCCAGGCCTCGCGCTTCAGGGAAATCTGGAAACTCCCCTCCGGCCATCGGAGCCTGTATGCGGGATGCGCCGACATCGCCTCCCTGAGCGCCTTCGCGGCCAAACCTGATGTCGATGATTTCGCCGTCAGATCGCGGGAGCGTCTGGAGTGGCTGGCCGGCCATCTTCCCGGAAAGTTCATGCCCGCTCTCGCCTCGGTTTATCCCGGCCAATTTGTCGGGGATTGGCAGCGTCTTCGCGCGCTGTGGGAAAAGCGCGCCAACTCAGGTCGTCCGCCGGCGATTGCGCTGTTGTCCCATTCGGCGAATGCGAATTTCGTCGATAGCGTCCCCGCAGACGCGGCAACTGGGTTTGCGCTTCCGAGAATGCCGAAATGCGCGCCGCTTGATCTCGGCCGGCGCCTCGCGGCCGAGATCATTCTGCTGGATGGCCGCGATCCCCCGCCGAAAATAATGCCTTCGGGAATGCCAAACATCGCGCCGCTTGAGTTCGACGGTCGTCGCGCGGCCCGGATCATTTTGCCCGACGGTTATGAGTGGCGGCCGAAAAGGCGCGATATCGCAGCCTACGCCCGCGAATATGCGGCCTCCGGGCTACGTTTGCTGATCACCGCCAACGCGCCGATAGCGCGCAAGCCAGTTCCCGCGGCCCCTTCCATGGAAGCGAATATTGCAACCGAGGCGAACGGGAGCGAAATTATTCGCAACGCATTCCGGACCGCCTGCAAACTCAATAAACAATTCCATTCAGGCAAGGGCGCGATATCAGGTGGTTGCGCTGATGCGCCGGTTCCACTCGGGTCCGATCTTGCCGAGGATTCGAGCGCTTCGGCGGAAAAACGGAGCAACCTGCTCGTCCGGTTTCCTGCCTATCTGAACGCGGCTCGTGAGCGGTTGCTGCCGATGCTGCGATCATCGCAGAAATTGCTGCTGCGCACGAAAACTCAATTTGCGAGACCACGCGCCTATTCGAATAACAAGGCTGCAAGCGTCTATTCATCCAGGTCAACGATGGAGCGTCCCTTGTCCATTTACGAGATATTTCGGATCATTTACGATCGTAAATTGATCGTAATACTGACGATGGCTCTCGCAGTCGTGACATCGATCGTGATTTTCACGAAAGTTCCTCCTGTATACGAAGTTTCGTCTCTGCTGATTGCAGGCAAGGGTTCCGCCGCCGATCTCGCGGAGCCCACCCATGACGCAGCTCAGGATATCCGTTCTCTCGCTCGCGTCGCCGGAACTGACGCCGTCCTCGGCGCGGCGATCAAGAAGGTCGGGCTTGAAAAGGTGAGCGAACTGGCGAAGCCTCATTCTGCGCCGGACGCAGGCCTGACCGAACCCTTGTGGGCGGCCAGGACCATCGAAACGGCGCGGGGGCTCGGCGCCACGATCCTGGCGAATTTCTTTCCTGCGCCAGCGACATTTGCCGATGATCCCGAAGCGAAACAGCGTCATGTGATCACATGGCTGCGCCGCAAGCTGACCATAACGGCGGATGCGAAAACAAGCCTGCTCCAGCTTTCGTTGCAGGGCAAAGACCCTGTTCTCGGCAGCAAGATTGTCAATGCGGTCGCCGACAGCTTGATCGAGCGCCAGTTCATGCTGCTGCGCCGGCCCGAATCCCTGCGTTTCATGGAGCAAGAGAAAAAACAACTCGAAAAGGAAGCCGAAGCTGCATCGCTCGCTCTGTCAAAGTTCGTCTCATCGGTTTCGATTTATTCGTTCAATCAACAACGCGACATGCTCCTGCAACGCTCCAGCGATCTGGCCGCCAACCTGACCGAAACGCACGGCGCCATCGCCAAATTCGGAGGGCAAAAACAGGCCTTGTCCGACCATTTGCGCAAGTTGCGCGCGGTCGCCAACTCCTCGATCGTATCCGGCATGGTCGACAGCCTGAGTCCGGCGTCGAGCGCCAGCGGCGAAACTCAAAATCGCCTGAGGGACCGCGTCACCGATCCCCCTTTGCTGATGGTCAAGGTTTATCAGGATGGCATGTTCGAACTCCTGAGGACCAATTCACAACTGACGGGTCTGACGAAGCTCGAAGATCGGCAAAATCTTGAATTGTCGAGTCTCACCAAGCAGTTGGACGCGCTTTACGCCCGACAAGCCCAGTATAGCCAATTGCAGCGGGCGGTCGAGGTGACGTCGGCCGGCGTCGAAAACTACAGCAAGCGCATGATGGAGGAGTTGGCCGCGGCCGATCTGGAAAAAGGCAGGCTCTCTCAGCTTCAGATCGTCGAGGCGGCGAGCATTCCTGACGAGGTGGCTTTTCCAAAGCTCGGGGTATTCTTCCTGATTGCCGGTTTCCTGGGCTTTTTCATTGGCTCCGCCGTGGCCGTGGCGAGCGAAATGAAGATGATCGCGAAATCAGAGGCGCATCGTGCGCGCAGGGCGGAAGTTGATCGCGGCGGAGCGGTCACCGAACCCGCCGAATGAACAGACTGAAGTCGCCAATTTTACCCGGAGCGCAACGAGAGGATCTGGATTTGACGCCGATAGCGAAGCGCTTGCGCGTGGCTTTCGTCCTTGCATTGGAGTTCACAGCCGTCCTCTGCGCGAACGCGGCGCTTGCCGGCGGCTGGCGCCTGGTGTTTTCCGACGACTTCAAGAGCGGAACGCTCGATCGCTCGAAATGGGCGACCCGCTATATCTACAACAATGAGACGGTCGACCATTTCCATGATGAACTCGAGCGTTATCGCGACGACAAAAATCATGTCCTGCAAGACGGCCATCTGGAGCTGGTCGCGCGCCCGGCGGACCAGGGCCTGTTTTCATCGGGCATGATCAGGTCTTATCAGACGTTCTATTATGGCTATTTCGAAGCGCGGGTCATGCTGCCTCCGGCGCTCGGGGTCTGGCCGGCCTTCTGGCTCGTCGGCGACTATGACAGCGACGGAGAACCCCAATACCCTCCTGAAATCGATATTTTCGAGTTCGCGAACAATGGCGTCGAAGACACCGCGGACATGCTGCATTCGGCGCCTGTCGCGACGCTGGACGTCGCGCCCCTGATTCTCCAGTCGCCGGCCTATCATTCGGATTATTCCTACCTGAAGGCGAACTCCGCGCTTCCCGGTAGTTGGCACACCGCCGGCATGGTTTGGGCGCCGGACAAGGTTTCCTTTTTCTGGGACGGGGAGCTCGTCTATTCGCGAAAATACCAATGGTTGCAGAAGGACGGGCGTCTTGGGCCTCCAGCCCATGTGCTCTTGAACCTTGCGGTCGGCGGAAGCTGGGCCGGCCGGCATGGGGTCGACCGGTCGGCGTTTCCCCAGGCTTTCAAGGTCGATCACGTTCTCGTCTGTCAGTTCACGAGTCTTTCGGAGGGCGAGAAGAAGTGCGGTGGAAGCGACGTGACGCCCGATTCCGACCAGTTTGGTTACTCGAGCGACGTCAATGACCTGGCCAAGCCGACGTTTCTGCCGACGGAAACGCGCGTGCGCGATCGTTTCGCCCGCAAGGGCGATCGCGGCGAAGAGTTCGTCGTCCACATGCTCGTTCCCGCCCAGTCGTCGATGGATCGCAACCTGTGCCTGAGTCTCGTGGATGAGGACCGGCATGTCGTGAGCAACAAGTCGATCAGCTTCGTCGATCTTCATCGGGCCAATGACCGCGACGCGAACTGGAGCGCGAGCCTCGACGTTCCCTTCGGGCTGCGCGGCCATTACGAGCTGCTGGCCTCCGTGAACACGACCGGACATTTGCCGCGTCGAACTCCCGTCGCCTGTCAGACGGGCGTGGTCCAGCCCGTGAAGGGCTTGAGCTGCAAGGTCGCGTCGGTCCGCCTCGGGCCGTGAGGCCGCCGCAGCGCCATTGGCGAAGACAAGCAACTCCTCGCCCGATTCTGGTTCCCAATCACATTCGCGAAGGATGAAAAGATGACCGTGATCGAAAGAGCGTCCGGCGCCTCTGGCGACCGCAAAATGGCGCCATCATCCCTGAGAGCGATTCCCGAGCTTTGCCTCTCCAGCGTGATGCCTTCTCATCGCAGGCCGCGGTTCGTGACCTCGGTCTATGGCGATGTTCGAACCGCCTTCAGCGGAACGCTTTGGCATCTCGCGCAAGCCGGAATGGCGATGGAGATGATCGAGGGAACATTTACGCTGGAAAGCAAAGCGAATGTAAAGTTGCAGGCCGCGGCGGCGGCGTGGAAAATCAAGAGAATTCTGTATAGCCAATGTCATGGCGGATATAAATTCACAAAAAATTATAATGATACTGTGTGGAGGCAATATCTGAAAGCCTGCAACGATACGGTGCTGATCAATACGACGCAAATTTATGGGCATTCGTTCGTAAGAAATTACCGCAAACATGGCGTTACGCCATGTTTCTATATTGATGGAACCCTCACCGATTATTTTTACGCCTATGCGGCGGCCGAAAAGCAGAATATCGGCGACGATACGATCCAACGCGCGATCGAACTGGAGCGCGAAAGCTATTCTCACGCGGCGCGGATCATGACGATGAGCCGCTCCTGCATGCGGACGCTCGTCGAGACTTATGGCGTGCCGCGGGAGAAGATCGCCCTTGTCATTCCCGGCGCCAATATCAACGACGCCATGGTTCCCGCTCCTTCGCCGGGCATGGGATGGCGGTCGGGTGAATTCACCCTGGGTTTTGTTGGCTTGTATCCGGTTCGAAAGGGTCTCGACAAACTCGCCGGCGCGCTGAAGATCCTGCGGAGCCGCGGCGCGCCCGTCAGATTGCGCGTTGTCGGGAAATGTCCGCCCGAAATTGCCGCGCTGGACGGCGTTGACTTCATGGGAATGATCCCAAAGGCAGCGGACGGAGGGCGAACCTTTCTGAAAGCGATTGGCGAGGTGGATCTCGGCTGTCAGCTTTCTCGCGCCGATTTGTGCCCGATTGCAGTGCTCGAATTTCTTCGCCTGGGCATCCCCGTGCTGGCGACCAATGTCGGTGGCGTTCCCGATGTTCTACAGCCCGGCGGAGGAGCAGTAGTCAAGGCGGAAATCACCCCGGAAGAACTGGCGGAAGAAATCTCCGCCATCATGGACGATACCGCGCGATACGGCGCCTTGAAGAGCCAGGCGGCGGAACGGGCCCCATGGGCGAGCTGGCGGCGAGCGGTTCGCGATATGGACGCCGCGATCAACGATCTGAATTGAATGGCCTCTTTCCCCTCGGGAGGGCGCATCGATGATCGTGGATTTCGAGAAGGACGAATTTCCTCCCGACAACGGGTTTGATGTCTGCGTCGTGGGCGCGGGCGCCGCTGGGTTAAGTCTTGCCCATGAACTGGTTGGCGCGGGGATGAGGGTCATCCTGCTGGAGGGCGGCGGCGCCAGTCGCTGGGAACGCAGGTCGCAGGCGCTGAACAAGGCTCATTCGGTCGGTCACCGTTTCGACGGCGCGCACGCAGGGCGTTTTCGCACTTTGGGAGGCACAACTTCTGCGTGGGCAGGCCAGGTCATGGAACTCGACGCAGCTGATTTCGAGCGGCGCGATTGGGTGAATGGCGCGGCATGGCCGATATCGAAGTCGGCGCTGGCCAGCTACTATCGCAGAGCTTCTTCGCTGGAGCGAACGGATGACCTCGTGCAAGACGATGACGCGGTCTGGTCGGCGGTCGGCGTTCCCAGGCCGCAAATCGGACTCGATCTGCAAATCGCTTTTTCCCGCTACTGCCCCGAAAAAAAGTTCGTCAGGTTATTCTCCAGGACAATTTCGGATCCGCGCCTCGCAATCGTCTGCCACGCCAACGCGGTGGAACTTGATTTTGACGAAAGCAGACGGCGCATCGTTTCCGTGAAGGTGAAAGCGCTATCGGGTCGTGAGGCGCGGTGCCGGGCGAAAGCCTTCGCATTATGCCTGGGCGGTATCGAGAGTTCGAGATTCCTGCTGAACCAGAACTACGCGCCCTGGAACAAGAGCAAGCTCGTGGGACGACATTTTCAGGATCACATCCAATGCTTTGCCGCAAAAATTGAGGACGGCGACCTGCGCGCCAGGCACTGGCCTTTCGGTCCCTGGCGTCTCGGCGGCGTTTATCTGCCCAAGATCAAGCTGACCCATGCGGCGCAAAGGGCGCATGGAACTCTGAACGTGGGCGGACTCATCGAGCACTCCGATGGCGTTTGGGCCTCGCTTCGAACGGGCATCCAGATCGTCACCGGCCCATCGTCCGCGGTTCGCCTGAGCGACGTTCTGGCGACATCGATCAGAACGCCTATGGTCGCCTGGCATCACTTCAAGACCAAGCAAGACCCGAATTACATACTGCCTTATGCGCGACCATATTTGTCGGTTTATTGCGAACAACCGCCGGATTCGAAAAGCTCCGTGACGCTTTCCAGCGAAGTCGACGGCGTTGGCCTGCGGCGGGCAGAAATATGCTGGCGAATATCGGATATGGAGATGAAGTCGATCCGGACATTCGTGAAACTTGTCAAAGGGGCTTTCGAAGAGCGCAAAATTGCCCGCATCCTTCCCGTCGCCAACCTCGACGAAGATTCGTTTCAAAGGCGCTTTATCGACACGTTTCATCATTGCGGCGGGACAAGGATGGCGGAGGTTGAAACGGATGGCGTCGTCGACAGCGACTTGAAGTTATTTGGCGTCGAGAATGGCTACGTTTGCAGCACTTCCGTTTTCCCTTCGTCCGGTTTCGCCAATCCGACGCACACGCTGATCGCGCTCGGCATTCGGCTGGCCGATCATCTTGTCGCGGCCTTTGCAGAAACCCGCGCGCCTGACGTCAAGCTTCGGTTGCCTGCGGCAGCGGAACAGATGCGATAGGGCAGCGTTGTAGCTGCGGATATGAGGAATCTCGGCTCAACAAAAGGGCGGCTTGTTGTGACGTTGCCACGACAAATCATCTATCCGATGCGCTTTTTTGGCGCGTGGCTCAATAACGACCCCAGTGACGAGGCTCGCTTCGAGCTTAATTTAAAGTCTTTTTTTGGCGATTCCACCCGTTTCATCCCGCTCGGCCGTGCGCGGGCGGGCATTTATCTGCTTGTGAAGTCCACGATTGCCGGCGACAAGAAACGGGTGATCATGTCGCCCTACACTATTCCGGACGTCATAAACATGGTCAAATTTGCGGGTGGCGAGCCCGTATTCGTGGACTTTCTGCCGAACTCGACCAATGTCGATATTGAACATCTCAAGTCATTGCTGGATGAGCGCACCGCCTGCGTATTATTGATTCACTATCACGTCCCGCAGAAGGATATTATCGACATCGTAGAGCTTTGCCGGGCCCGCAATATCGGCATATTCGACGATTGCGCGATCGCCTTGGGCGCCAGGGTGAACGGCGTTCCCATAGGCGTGGTTACTGATGGCAGCATGTTCTCGTTGTCCGGCTTCAAGATCATCAATTTCTATTGGGGCGGAGTCATCACCGTTGGCTCAAACGCGCTTTTCAAGACCATCAACGACCAGGTTTCCCGTTGGGCGCGACTTCAAATCGCTCATTACAAACCGCAAATAAAGAAAACAGGAAGATACGCGGTCGCTACCAGTTCTGCGCTGTTCGGGCCTTATTTCAAATTCCGCCGCAAAAAAATAACCAGTGGAAAAATTGTCGAAATTTTTTCCCGATCGTCTATCGAAACCGTGACGCTTGATGAAACGATTACCAGTCGTCCTTCGCTCAGCGCCTTTGCCGAGTGGAACAGAAAATTCTCGACTATTGCCGATATCATCGACCACCACCGGCGTATTGCCGCTATTTACGACAAGTATTTCAGAAAGATAGCCGTATCGGCGGAAACAAGTGACGCGCAATGGAAGGAATCGCCTTTCTTCAACTATCCAATTGTCGTTGGACAAGAGCGGAGAAACGAGATTTATCACGAGATATTGTCGGCGGGATACGACGTCGGACTTTCGCTTTATCCAAACGTCCATGAATTGGAAACGTTCACGGAGATAGCGGGGCGCACCGAAAACGTCAGCAATCTCGTGCGCTCGATCATATCTCTGCCAACCCACATCAGGATCAGCGAATCTTACGCGCGTCGTCTCGCGATTTGCGTACAGGGCGTCCTGAAACCACTTGCCGCAGGCGATTCTCCTGGCGACTTCGATGTGCCCTGAGACCGTCGCGAAGCCCCGCACGATGATGATCGGCTTGCCAGAGAAGGAGAGCCCTTGCTCCTCCGGTTCGTTTTCGCGCTGCTCGTGACGGCATGCGCAGCCAGTCAGGCGGTTCGCGCCGGGCTGGGGCGGCGGGCTGCTGCGCTGCCGCCCCCCGACGCCAACGGATTCATTACCTTGTTCAATGGACATGATCTGGCTGGCTGGGAGGGGCTTCCGGGCTACTGGTCTGTCAGGGACGGAGCCATCAGCGGCCATGAAAGCGAAGACTCGTCAAAGCAGACTTTCCTGGTCCGCTCGGCGCTGACCGTCCGGAATTTCGAACTGCATTTCACCTATCGGTTCGCATCCCAGGACGGAAACTCCGGAGTCCAGTTCCGTTCGACGGTGCTGGATCGCGACGCATTTCGCGTCGGGGGCTATCAGGCCGACCTGGACGCGGAAAGAAAGTACGACGGCACGATTTACGATGAAGCCGGCGTGGCGGGGAACCGCGGCACGATGAGCAATCGTGGCGAGCGAACCACATGGGACGGCCGGAATCAGCGGCATGTCGAGCCCCTCGGACAGGCGGCTGCCGACCTCTCGGCCTTCATCAAGGCCGGCGACTGGAACGACGCGATCCTCGTGGCCAGAGGGGACCACATCACCTACAGCATCAACGGCCATCTGATGACGGATCTGACCGACGACGGCCCGGCGTCCCTGCATGCGGGTTGCCTGGCCTTGCAGCTGCATCAAGGGTTCACGATGGACGTCCGGTTCAAGGACCTGAAAATCAAGTTGCTTGAAGATTGAGCGTCGCCCCTTTGCGCGGGCCGCCGAACTGCGGGCGCTTCCCCGACATATTGCCCGGCCGGGAGGATGAAGCCAGTGAAAGCCGAGAACCTCGACGCGATTGCGGATCGAGAAATAATTGCCGATCTCGTCGTGGTAGGCAGCGGCCCCGCGGCCGTGACCATCGCAAGGGAGATGTATGGGACCAACATTCGCGTCATCATCGCCGAAAGCGGGGTGCTGAAGGAGAAAGAGCCCTTCATTGCCTTGAACAAGGTCGAATTGGATCCCGCCTCGGACGAGCGACTATCGCAGGATATCCGGGCGTCGGCCCATAAGAGCATGGTTCCGAGCTGGGAGCCGGAGCAGCAGCCCTACGGCGTTCGCTGCAGAACCCTGGGCGGCGCGTCGCACCTCTGGGCCGGGAAATCCGCGCCTTTCGACGACATCGACTTCGAATGCCGTCCCTGGATTCCTCATTCGGGCTGGCCTGTTTCCGGGACGGAGCTCTCGCCTTTCATCCAGCGCGCGGCGGAACACCTCAATCTTGGCCCGACCATCAGCGACGACCGGATATGGGATTTTTTCGGCAAGAGCCAGCCCGGCCCGAGCCTGGACCCGGCAATGCTGCGATCCTTTTTCTGGCAATTCTCCCGGTCCCGTTCGAACGTGCTCGAGGCGATGAGGTTTGGCGCGGATTTTCTGGAGGAATCTGCCGATAATGTACGGTTGCTGATCAATGCGACGGCGGTCGAGATCATCACGACGATCGACGGCGCCTTTGAAGCGGTGGAGCTCGCTTCAATCTCGGGCAAGCGCGTCCGGGCGCGCGGTAAAATCGTCGTGCTCGCCGCCGGCGGAATCGAAAATCCAAGGCTCCTGCTTGTCTCTAACGGGCGCGCCGGCAATGGCCTGGGAAACTCCCATGACGCAGTGGGACGGTTTTTGCTGGACCACCCCTCGGTCACCGTCGGTCATATTGAAGAGAAGGATGCGCGCCGCGCGGTCCAGCGCTTCGGTTTCCGCGGGTTTCCCCACAGGAACAGGATGCAGATGTATATGCACGGGCTGGCTCTGACCGAATCCGTCCAGCGAGAAAAAAACCTCGCCAACTGCGCCATCTTCATGCTGGAGGAGCACGCGCAAAACGATCCGGTGCTCGCGTTCAAAAGACTGGCCAGCCGGCGATCCCGCGACATCCTGGGGGATCTGCTGATCATATCGTCGAGCCCGGGAACCCTGTCGAAATCCGCGGTGATGAAATTGATTCAGAGTGGGAAAATTCCACATTCCTATGCGCAGAAGCTGATCGATCTCGTGATCAGGATCAATCCGAATTTTGCGACGCGCGAACATTTGAACAGGGGCGTCCAATACAAGGTGAAGAGCGTGCGGATCGAGGCGATCGGCGAGCAGACGCCTGATCCTTCCAACAGGGTTTGCCTGGGCGGGGCCCTCGACATGTTCGGCGTTCCCATTCCCAGAATAGTGTGGCGGGTGGACGACCTGGCGCTGCGAAGCATGGCTTTTCTCGCGCGAGCCGCCAAAGACGAATTCGCGCGGACCGGAATCGCCGATCTGACGCTGTCGTCTTGGGTGGAGGCTGACAGGCTCGACCAGGCGCCCATCAAGGACATGGCTCACATGATGGGCGCGACCAGAATGTCCGACACCCCGGAGGAGGGCGTCGTCGACCTTCAATGCCGTGTTCACGGCGCCGATGGCGTCTATGTCGCGGGAGCTTCGGTTTTTCCGACCGGAGGGCATGCAAATCCGACCCTCATGATCCTTGCGCTCGCCATCCGACTGGCCGACCACCTGAAAGCGAAGCTAAAAAGCGCTGCGGCGGCGCCTTCAATCCCTGAGGAGCCGGGCCGGACGGAAGCCTTGCTTGTCGGGACCGTCGGAAAGGTCTGAGCGGCAGGGTTTGTGACTGGGCGCCGCGCGATAGCGGAACCACGGCCGCTTTCCCGGATTGTAGGAATGGCTAAGCCGCTTTCCAGGACTTCTCTAGGATTTGATCCCTTCATTGACGCAACGAAGGTCTTGAATTTGGCGGATCATTCTTCACCAACCATGATCGGCTTGGGCCGAGGGCCGTTTTTCGGCTCGATGCAACGAAGCGCCGTCGAGGCGACCAGGGGCGCCGACGCCAATCAACTCGTCCCGACGGACAAGGCGTTCGCCTGGCTGCTTGTGGTGTCCTCCCTGTTCGCCCAGCAAATCGCCGTCGTCAATATCGGCGAGTTTCCTGGATCCATAGACGTCTGCGTCTACGGTATTTTTGCGATATATCTTATTTTCAAAAGAGAAGTGTTTGTGGAGCTGCCAACTCTTGTTATCTTGCTGGTGTTTGCCTTCACAGCGGCAGTGGTGACATCATATTCACCGAGACTATCATCGGCGTCGTCGCTTGGATTGCTGCTATTTTTATATTGGCCTTTCATCCTATATTTTTCTGACGCCGCTCGAGGGCGCGCATTGGCGAAATACGCCATTAATTTATTTGTCATGCTTGTCGTCGTGCTGTCGATCATTGCCTGTATCCAGGCGATATTGGTGAATTTATTCGGATTTTCATCGCTGACAAATATCATATTCAACTTGCCGGACGGCATAAAGGCGGCAGGAAAATACATGAATGCGCGCGAAGAGGGCGGCATCATCAAAGCCAATGGCTTTTTCCTCAAGGAGGCGTCGACCCTTTCGCTCGTCGCCGCGATGGCGGTAGCGCTGGAATTCACCGATCGCGCGCGCCCTGCCGTTCTTCTCTGCCTCGTGGCGGGCCTGCTGGCTTCGATGTCCGGCACGGGCCTGTTTATCCTGCTCGCCGTGCTGCTCAT
Source organism: uncultured Alphaproteobacteria bacterium (assembly GCA_963710275.1). Classification (GTDB taxonomy): domain Bacteria; phylum Pseudomonadota; class Alphaproteobacteria; order Rhizobiales; family Beijerinckiaceae; genus Rhodoblastus. The sequence goes on from CAVPZS010000005.1 coordinate 736,165, forward strand.
TCCAACGTCAAGACGCGGGGCGTCAACCTCCGTGCTGGCGCTGGTCGGCATGGTTCTACTGATCGCGGTCGACGCTGGAGATTCGGGCATGCACATCTGGACGGCCCGGGTCGACGAGTTTTCCGAGGAGGGCACGAGTGGCTACGCGCGATTCGTGGCGCCCATTGAAATCTTCAAGACCTGGGCGTCCGGCCCCTTGGGCCAATTGCTGCTGGGCAATGGCGCCGGAAGTTATCAAAGGTTCGTGGATCAGCTGAACCTGCCATACGAAATAAACGACCCGACATGGGCAAGAATGTTTTTTGAATACGGCCTTTTCGGAGCGGGCCTTTTGATTGCGCTTTTCTTGAGGCGCTGCGGCTGCAGCACCCTTCAATTGCCGGTTTGCAATGCGTTTCTTGTTGCATGGCTATTTGCCGGCGGGGAAATCCTGAACCCTCAGTTCGTTGAGGTCGTATGGGTGTGCTCCCTCTACGGCCGGTCTGCGCGCGCCGATCTCGAAAAGCCTCAAGAGGTTGAGCGGCCTAGGAGAGGTGAAACATGATCGATCCCCTGGTTTCAATCATTATCGCCAATTATAATTATGAGCGCTATGTCGCCCAGGCGCTCGAAAGCGCGCTTGCCGTCGATTGGCATAAAAAAGAAATCATTGTTGTCGACGATGGGTCGACGGACCGCTCGAGGGAAGTGATTGCGCAGTACGTCGACCGTGGCGTGACGGCCTGTTTTATAGAAAATCGCGGTCAGGCGGCGGCCGCGGAAGCCGGATTTTACAAATCGAGCGGCGATCTGGTGATTTTTCTGGACGCGGACGATCTGCTCGACCCTCAGATCATACGCGAAGCGCTGGGATTGTTGCGGCCGGGCGTTTCCAAGGCGCAGTTTCAAATGAAGGCGATCGACGCCGAAGGACGGCAGACAGGCGAGGTATTCCCGATTTTCCGCCGCGATATTTCGCCGCGCCTGATCCGCAAATGGATTTCCGAGACCGACAGCGCTTCATCGCCGCCGGGATCGGGCAACATGTACACACGCGAATTTCTTTCCAGGCTGTTTCCGATCGACAAGAGCATGGATCGATTTCTCGACAGTTATTGCGTCTCTTGCGCTCCCTTGCTCGGAGATGTGGTCTCCATTCCCAAGCCGCTGGTGTCCTATCGGGTCCATGGCCTGAACGACGGCGCAATGCTGAAATTCGATCTGCCAAAGCTTTCAAAGGCCCTGAAAGCCCATCTCGCGCGCTGCGATTACGCAACCCGCAAGGCGCGCGAGTGCGGCGTCCGCGTGGAGCCGCAGCGCTGGAGATTTGGACTGAACAATCTCCTGATGCGGATTGCGTCGCTGCGCCTTTCGCCAGAAAACCATCCCATCCCAGAGGACACGATGCTTCGATGCCTTGCGGACGCCCTGCGGTCGGTCGTGCGCGACCAGGGATACACGGCCGCCCGTCACTGGGCCTTGTTTTTCTGGGTCATCGCCATATCCGCGACGCCCCGTCCGCTCATGGAGAAGCTTGCATCGTGGCGTTTCGCGCCGGCGACCCGGCCGTCCCTGATCAGGATTGCGCTCAACAGGGCCTGAATTTGCCGGGGCGGCGGCGCGACCCTAAGGACGGAAAAAGGGAGCAGCGATCATGGTGTCGAGAAAGATCGCTCTGAACGCTGTCTTCTGGAGCGCCATAGAAAACGGCGCGCTCGTCGCGATTTCATTCACGTCGCTGTTGATCCTCGCGCGCATCATCACGCCGTCCGAACTCGGCGCTTTCTCGATTTCCCTCGCCATTTATGAAATCGCCAACGTGGTGGGCTGCCGGCTCTTTCATGACGCGCTCATCCAGAAAAAGACGGTCTCGAAATATCATTACGACGCGGCGTTCACGCTTTCCTTTGGCTTGTCGCTGGTTATTTACGCCATGTTGTTCTTTGCCTTTCCCTTCATCGCCCGCTCCTTGCATCTCGAAAGCATCTCCGTCCTCGGGCGCGTCACGGCGATCGCCCTGCTGATCGACGCCCCGGCTTCCATCCTCAACGCCCAGCAAAGCCGCGCCTTCGGGTTTCGAATTCTGGCGATCCGCACCTTCTGGGCCCGCCTGAGCGGAGGCGTTCTGGGAATCGCCGCGGCGTTGCTGGGCTTTGGCGTCTGGTCGCTGGTGGCGCAATATCTCGCGATTTCAGCTTTCAGTTTCGTCGCCTTGCTTGTCTTCGCCGAGAGAAAACCAAGGCTGACCCTGTTTTGCCGGCCCGCGTTGGATCTGCTCCATTATGGCTCCCAGGCGACGCTGCTGCTGTTTACGAACTACATCAGCAAACGTGTGTTCGTGTATTTCTCCGGCCAGACGCTGGGCGCGGAAGCCGCGGGCTTCATAAGCATCGCCTTTCGCGTGACCGAAACGCTCTGGTCCATTTCGGCCACGGCGATTTCGCAGGTGCTGCTTCCCTCTTTCTCCCGCCTGCGCATGGATCGAGATCGATTGATCCGCGCCTATGAGCAGGGGCTGAAACTCGCCGCCGTGGTGGTGTTTCCCGCATTTATGGGCTTGGCGTCGATGTCGAATGAGATCATCGACTTGTTGTTCGGCGCCAAATGGCGGCCTGCGGCCAGCTTGATCGTCATCCTTGGCGTCTCGATCTTTGCTCAGCTTCCCAAGCTCGTCATGACCTCCCTGATGAGCGCCGAAGGCTTGCTTCGCCCGCTCTTCGTGACCAATGTGGTCGTTCTCGGGCTGATCGTCCTGGTATTTTTCGTGGCGCCGCCGCATAGCGTGTTTGACGCCGTGATGATTTTCGTCGCCAGCGAAACCATCAGTTCGCTGGCGACGTTTGTCATATCGCAACGATGCATGCACGTGCCTATCCGTCAGAATTTCGCGATATTGCTGGGGCCCTTGGTGTCGTCAACGTTGATGGGCGTCTTGATCGCTCAGGCATGGATTTTAACCGGCGCATCGGCGACCGTGCCGCGCATGTTTTATTCAATTATTCTTGGCGCTGCTGTTTATTTCATATTCATGGTCATTGTTGACATAAAAACGATGAAATCTCTTCGTCATAATATGTCCGTTTTGCTTTCCGCTGAAAGATAGGCGGCGCCGATCGCGTCGAAAGCGTCGCCGGGGGCAGGAGCCATGAGCCAATTCCAAGGGAAATTCGTCTGGTACGACCTCATGGCGGACGACATCGACGCCGCCAGAGCCTTTTACACCAATGTCGTTGGCTGGGACGCCAGGGCGTCCGGGCTGCGGGATGGCGCCTATACGACATTTCTGGCCGGCCCCAGAACGATCGGGGGCGTGTCGCCAATTTCGGCCGGCGCCCGCGCGAATGGCGTGCGCCCGCATTGGTCCGGCTATATCGCGGTCGATGATGTCGATTGTTTCTCGGCGCGGGTAAAATCGGCCGGCGGCGAGATTCATCGGCCGCCCGAAGATATTGACGGCTTCGGACGCCTGGCTGTCGTTTCGGATCCTCACGGCGCCCGCTTCATCCTGCTCCAGGGAGCGAAGGATCCAACGCCTGTCCATCATCTTCCGGGGGCGCCCGGCCATATCGGCTGGCATGAATTGCAGGCGGGCGACCTCGACAGCGATTTCGCCTTCTATTCCGATCTCTTTGGCTGGGCGAGGGCCGAGGCGATGGATGTCGGGCCGCTGGTCGTCTATCAGACCTTTTCAAAAGGCGGACCGGCGTTCGGCGGCATGATGACCCGGCTGTCCGTCATGCCATCGCCGCACTGGCTCTATTATTTCAATGTCGAAGACGTCGTCGCCACCATTGGACGCGTCGTCCGCAATCGCGGCAAGGTGATCTACGGCCCTTTGCATACGCCCGGCGCGCAACTGATCGCCCAATGCATGGACCCGCAAGGCGCCATGTTCGCCGTGATCGGACAAGCGCCCTGATGCCTCGCTGAGCCATTTCGCCATGCAAAGATGCGGCGCATTACGTGGTTGTCCCGATTGATCAGCATGTTTGAAAACAGCTAATTGCGTCCCGGATGAGCAGCGATTCCCGTTTCAGCTCAGCCGGGTGCGCCATTATGATGTCGACGACCAACGCCTTGCACGAAATTACCGTCCTCCAGCTCGCCTACACGATGCAAGCAGCAAATACTGCGGAAATGGAGTTGCGTCATCTCGCGCCTCAGGCGACGGATTGCTCAAACATATTTGGCGTCCCAAGGCGTCCGCTTATAACAGCGCCTTCCGTCCGAAACGCTTGACCGTGGAGCGGGCAATGGAAATCAATTCCGACTGTTATCGCGTGACCTACATTCCCTCGGGCGAAGAGGGCCAGACGTCGACGGATTGCGCCTCCGAGTTCGAAGCCTTCATGCTGGTTCGCGCGCTCAAGTCGCAGGGCAAGGGCATCGTTCGCATCGAACGGCCCGATGGGCAGGCCGCGACGGATCAACAGTATTTTTCCTGGCTCTGCAGCTTTGCTGAAAGGCCGCGCGTTTTTTGAAGGCTTCCACAGAGGCCGCCGTCGGCCGCCGCGTTCATGCGCATTCATGCAAAAATGGAGCGGGTGAAGGGAATCGAACCCTCGTATTCAGCTTGGAAGGCTGCTGCTCTACCATTGAGCTACACCCGCGTTGGCCCCGGTTATGCCAAGCGGCGGCGTGATTGGCAAGCTTTCCCTCTTCAATCCCAGGGCCAGTCACTCGCCGAGGAAGCCGCCGCTCTGCCGCCGCCATAATTGCGCATAGAGCCCGTCCTTCGCAAGCAGGTCCGCATGGGTTCCGTCCTCGACGATGCGGCCGCGGTCCAGCACGATCAGCCGGTCCATATTGGCGATGGTCGAGAGGCGATGGGCGATGGCCAGCGTAGTGCGCCCGGTCATCAATTGGGTCATCTCCTCCTGGATGGCGGCCTCCACCTCGCTGTCCAGCGCGCTGGTGGCCTCGTCCAGCACCAGGATCGGCGCGTCTTCAAGGATGACCCGGGCGATGGCGATGCGCTGGCGCTGGCCGCCCGAAAGCTTCACCCCCCTTTCGCCGACGAGCGACTGATAGCCAGTGCGGCCGGCCTTGTCCTTGAGCGACAGAATGAAGTCGCTGGCGTGGGCGCGCGTCGCCGCGTCAATGACTTCGTCCTCGCTCGCCTCGGGCTTGCCATAGCGGATATTGTCGGCGATCGAGCGGTGAAGGAGCGTATTGTCCTGCGTCACCACGGCGATATGGCGGCGCAGGCTTTGCTGGGTCACGCGCGAAATATCCTGGCCGTCGATGCGGATCTCGCCGGATTCGAGATCATAGAAGCGCAGCAGCAGGCTGACGAGCGTGCTTTTTCCCGCGCCGCTACGCCCGATCAGCCCGACCTTTTGCCCGGCGGGGATGCGCAGCGACAGGTTTTCGATCACGCTCTGGCCGCGCCCGGCCGTCGCGCGGCCGTAGTGAAAGCCGATGCTGGAAAACTCGATCGCGCCGCCGCCCGGGGCGACCTTGAGTTCGGCGGCGCCGCTGGCGTCGAGCACTGAATAGGGCTTGGTGATCGTTTCCATGCATTCCTCGACCTTGGACAGGGTCTCGAACACATGCGTGACTTCGTTCCTGATCCAGCCGGACATGTTGACCATCTGCCAGGCCATGGGAACGATCATGATCACCGTGCCGGAGGCGATGCGCCCCGCCTGCCATTGCGCCAGGGCCACCAAAGGCGAAGCCAGCAGAAGCGCGACATTCATCGCGGTCTGGGTCGCGCCCATTTGCCAGATCTTGTGCAGGGCGGCGTGAAAGCTGGCGCTGTGGCGGTTAAGCTCCGCGAGATTGGCCGCGGTTTCCTCTTCCTCCCGACCGAACAATTTGACCAGGCCGATATTGGAATAGACGTCGTTGACGTGGCCGACCAGTTCGGTGTGGACGCGCGAATGCGCAAGCAGGAGCGCGCGAACCTTCGGCACGAAATAGACCAGCGAGGCGATGAAACCGGCAAGCCAGACCAGCGTCGGCGCCGCCAGCCAGGCGTCGAAACTCAACATGGCGCCGAGCGAGGCGAGAGTGAAAAAACCGCAATACCAGATGGCGCTCATCACGCTGCGCAGCGGATCGCGCAAGGCGGCGCCGCCGTCGACCACCTTGTTGGCGATGCGCCCGGCGAAGTCATTGCTGAAATAGGCCATGCTGTGGCCGAGCGTGTAGGCGCCAAGCTGGTAGCGGATCAGATTGTTGAACCGCGCAGTATAATAATGGTCGTAGATATACCACATGCCGGCCATGCAGCCGCCCCAGGAGAGCAGGATCGGCGCGGCGGTCCGCCACAGCCAGGGGTGGCTGAGGACGTCGCGGGTTTGCGCCGACGCCCCGATGTCGTTGACCAGCCAGCCGATCATGACGGGTATCATGCTGGACCCCGCCGCGACGCAGGCCTCAAGGATCAGCAGCACTGTCAGCAACCCTCTGATCTGGCGCACAAAATGCCAGATGAACGGCCAGAGCCGGGCAGGCGGCGGGCCATCGGGCGCGCCCTCGATGGAAATGATTTCAAGCGACATGGCCAAGAATTCCGATCAGAAGTCCCGATTTCTTCGAATTCCCGTATTTTCACACAATCGTTCAGAGAATTTGTCCGTTGATGGGTGTTGTATGCTCGTTCACAACACAGGCGTTCAACGACAATAATGTGAGGGAACCATGGCTAGGGAATTGACCCATTTCATCGGCGGCAAGCATGTGAAGGGACAGTCGGGCCGCTTCGCCGACGCCTACCAGCCGATGACCGGCGAAGTGATTTCGCACGTTCCCCTCGCTTCCGCTGCGGAAGTGCGCGCCGCCGTGGAAAACGCGCTCGCCGCGCAGCCGGCCTGGGCCGCGACCAATCCGCAGCGCCGCGCCCGCGTGCTGATGAAATTCGTCGAGCTTCTCAACCGCGACATGAACGAACTCGCCGAACTGCTGGCGCGCGAGCACGGCAAGACCATCCCCGACGCCAAGGGCGACATCCAGCGCGGCCTGGAAGTGGTCGAATTCTGCATCGGCATTCCCCACCTTCTCAAGGGCGAATATACCGACGGCGCCGGCCCCGGCATCGACATCTACTCCATGCGCCAGCCGCTTGGCGTCTGCGCGGGCGTCACGCCGTTCAATTTCCCGGCGATGATTCCGATGTGGAAATTCGCCCCGGCCATCGCCTGCGGCAACGCCTTCATCCTGAAGCCCTCGGAACGCGACGTCGGCGTACCCCTGCGGCTGGCCGAACTGATGATCGAGGCCGGCCTGCCCGCGGGCATCCTCAATGTCGTCAATGGCGACAAGGAGGCGGTGGACGCCATTCTCGACGATCCCGACATCAAGGCGGTCGGCTTCGTCGGCTCCACCCCGATCGGCGAATATCTTTACGCGCGCGGCACGGCGCATGGAAAGCGGGTGCAGGCGTTCTGCGGCGCCAAGAACCACATGATCATCATGCCGGACGCCGACATGGACCAGACCGTGGACGCGTTGATCGGCGCCGGCTATGGCTCGGCCGGCGAACGCTGCATGGCGATTTCCGTGGCTGTTCCGGTCGGCAAGGCGACGGCGGACGAACTGATCCGGCGGCTTGTTCCCCGCGTGGAATCGCTGAAAGTCGGCCCTTCGACCGACTCGACCGCCGATTACGGTCCGGTGGTCACGGCCGCCGCGCTCGAAAAAATCAAGTCCTATGTCGAGATTGGCGTCAAGGAAGGCGCGGACTTGCTGGTGGACGGCCGCAATTTCAAGCTGCAAGGCTATGAGAACGGCTTCTACATGGGCGGCTGCCTGTTCGACAATGTCACGACGGACATGCGCATCTACAAGGAAGAGATCTTCGGGCCGGTGCTGTCGGTGGTGCGCGCGGACAATTACGAAGCCGCGCTGAAAATGACCAACGACCATGAATATGGCAATGGCGTCGCCATCTACACCCGCGACGGCGACGCGGCGCGCGACTTCGCCTCGCGCGTCAATGTCGGCATGGTCGGCGTCAACGTGCCGATCCCCGTGCCGATCGCCTATTACACCTTCGGCGGCTGGAAGCGTTCGGGCTTCGGCGACCTCAACCAGCATGGCCCCGATGCGGTGCGCTTCTACACCAAGACCAAGACGGTCACCTCGCGCTGGCCTTCCGGCGTCAAGGACGGCGCGAGTTTTGTCATTCCGACCATGAACTGAACAGGCGCTGCGCGAAAGCGCAGGACGAGGGGGCCGCCGGGACGCGGCGGCCCTCCAGCTCGTCAAGGCGGGTCGAGGAACAGCGAGCGCTCCTTTTCGACCAGCGCATAGACATAGTCCGCGAACGCCCGCACCTGCGGGAACTGCTTTCCGTCGGCATACATCAGCAGATAGAACGAACGCAGGATATTGATCTCGTCGGGCAGGATCGGCGCGAGTTGTGGAAATCCCTGCGCCAGGAAACGCGGCAGCACGGCGACGCCGACGCCCGCCAGCGCCGCCTGCAGTTGCGCGATCAGGTTGGCGCTGCGAATCTGAGGTTTCAGCGACGGCAATATGGTCGGCAGGTAATCGAGTTCGGGCGTGAACAGCAGTTCGTCGATATAGCCGATCATGCGATGCTCAGGCAGATCTGACTTGTCGCGAATTTCCGGCCTCGCCGCGAGATAGGCCTTGGAGGCATAAAGGTACAGCCGGTAGTCGAGCAGCTTGCGCCCCACGATCCGGCCCTCCTGCGGCATGGACAGGCCGATGGCGATGTCGGCTTCGCGTTTCGACAGGCTGAACAGGCGGGCCGTGGCCACGATCTGGAGTTCGAGCTGCGGGTGCAGGTCGGCGAAGGGGCCCAGCCGCGGCGCCAGGAAATAGCTGCCGAACCCGTCGGGCGCGCCGACCCGCACCGATCCGGTCAGTTGCGCCGAGGCGCCGTTGATCTCGGCGTGGCCGCTGCGGATCGCCGATTCGATACGCTCCGACAGGGTCATGGCGCGAAGGCCGACTTCGGTGGCCTCGTATCCAGTCTTGCGCCTTATGAAGAGCTTGGCGCCCAGGCTGCGCTCCAGCCGGTCGATCCGCCTGATAATCGTGGCGTGATCCACGCCCATGCGTTTCGCGGCAGAGGAAACGGTGCCCTCACGCGCGACGGCCAGGCAATATTGCAGATCGTTCCAGTCGAGGTCCATTGTCCCTGATAGCCGCCAAGGCACCGCTTGTCCGCCCGGCAAATAGGCGGATGCAGCCATATTAGGCAGGGACCCCTAGCAATGGCAAATATTACGCCCAGGGAAGGAAATAGTCTTCGACCGCGGCCTCGCTGACGTCTTCAAGCCGGGCCGGCGACCATTTCGGCTGGCGGTCCTTGTCGATCACCGCGGCGCGGATGCCTTCGCGGAAATCGGCGCTTTGGGTCAGGTGGCTGACGATATTGTGCTCCATGGCGAGGCAGGAGGCGAGGTCGTGAAGCGCGCGTCCCTTGCGCAGGGCGCGCAGCGCCAGTTTCAGCGAAGTCGGCGAATTGGCCCTTATCAGCGCCAGCGCCTCTTGCGCCTCGGGCTCAGGGCGCTCGGCAAGGTGGACGCAGATCTCCTCGACGCTATCGGCGGCATAGGCGGCGTCGATCCACGCCCGCGCTTCTGGCAGGCGGCCGGGCTTGGGCGGGCTGGCCAGCTGCTCCAGTTTCGTGCGCACATGCTGCGCCGAGTGGCAGCCGCGCAAGGCCTGGGGCAAATCCGCAAGGCGCTCGGTCGGGAGATGGATGTCGGCGAGCCCCAGGGTGATGGCGTCGGCGGCGGCGACGCGGCCGGCGGTGAGCGCCAGATGGGTCCCGGTTTCGCCGGGCGCGCGCGACAGCAGATAGCTCCCGCCGACATCCGGCAGGAAACCGATGCTCGTCTCCGGCATGGCGATGGAGGTGGTTTCGGTGACGATTCGATGGGAGGCGTGGGCGGACAGGCCAATGCCGCCGCCCATGACAATGCCGTGCATGACCGCGACGATCGGTTTGCCATATTCGGCGATCTGGCGGTTCAGGGCATATTCCTCGCGCCAGAATTCGATCGGCCAGGGGTCGCCAGCGAGCATGGCGTTGTAAATTTCGCGGATATCGCCGCCGGCGCAAAAAGCGCGGTCGCCCGCGCCGCGCAGCAAAACCAGGTCTATGGCGTCGTCGGCGCTCCACTCGGCGAGCAGCCGGGTGATGGATCGCGTCATCTCCAGGGTCAGCGCATTCAGCGCCTTGGGCCGATTGAGCGTGATCCGGCCGATGCCGTCGCCGCGTTCGATGAGGAGATCAGATTCGCTGGTCATGAGAGTGTTCGCAATTGTTGAAGCCCGGTGAAGCTACATCCCATCGCAGCGGGCGGAATTCAACCGGCGTTGGCGCAAAATCCATGTTCACGAAAGGCGAAACGAAAAAGGACCGGCGCCAAGCGCCGGTCCTCCGATTTCAGTCCGTCAGACGGCTCCGTCAGTCGCGGCCGAACAGGGGCGCGCTCAGGCCGTCGAAGTGATAATTGAGGCCCACCCGCGCGATCTGCCCGTCGTAATGCACGGAGGTCGAGGGTAGCGCGGAATTGGACTTGCCAAAGGTGGTGTAGGATGGGCTGCCGTCATAGGTGACGGTTCCCAGGTCGTAGAACAGATATTCCGCCTTGAGGCTGAGATTGCGCGAGAACATCCATTCGACGCCGGCGCCGACCGTCCAGCCGGCGGCTGTCTTGTCGGCATTGCCGAGCGAACCCGACGTCTTCAGCAGGGTCGTGGTGTTGGACGGGCCCGACCATTGCTGGTTGATGAAGGTGCTGGACGAGGTTTCGCCATAGGCCAGACCGCCGGTTCCATAAGCGAGCAGCGAGGGCGTCAGGAACATGCCCAGGCGGCCGCGCAAGGTTCCGAGCCAGTCGATCGAGGCGCCGTTGTCAACCCGCGTCATCAGGCTCGAGGTCGAGGCCGGGGTGCCATTGGTGAAGACGGTATTGCTGACGGTATCGCCGTGGCCCTTCGCCCCGGAGCCGTCGAGATCGGCTTCGAAGCCGACCAGGCCACGATTGAGCTGGAGGTTGTAGCCGAGCTGGCCGCCACCGAGGTAGCCGTTCGCCGCCGCCTTCGATTTCCCCGCGATCGCCTGGGCGGCGGGCGTCGACAGGTTGGATGCGAAGCCGTCGTTGGTGAGCTGTCCGTCGAGACTGGTCAGGCCGACTGCGGCGCGATTGGACGCCGAGGAATTCAGCCCCCAGGAGGCGCCCGTGTTCAGACCGGCATAGACGCCGTTCCAGACGGGCTCCGCCTTTGCGATTTCAGCGGGTCCCTTCAGGACGCGGCGGGTCTCGATCGCTTCGTCGGCCACGCCGAACTGGTAGTTGAGGCCGACTCGGAAGAGCTGGCCGTTGAACCGGGTCGAAGAACTGGAGGACACGGTGTTGGCGCCGACGCCCGCGAGGTTGGTGGCGAGCATACCGGTCGGGAAGCTGCGGCTGCCGAGGTCATAATAGAGATATTCCCCCTTGAGGCTCAGGCCCGGGGCGAACATCCATTCAGCGCCGGCGCCCAGCGTCCAGCCCGTCAAGGTTTCCGCCAAGCGGCCATAGGCGACCGAGGAGGAGGCCGTCGCGGACAGCGGGCCGAGGGCCGGCCCTGACCAGCTTTGCAACGCGCGGGATGACGCCTCGACGCCGCCATAGGCCAGACCGCCGGTGACATAGCCGAGCAAGTCCGGCGTCGCGGTCCAGCCGACGCGGCCGCGCAATGTGCCGAGCCAGTCGATGCTCTTCGAATTGGCGAAATCCGTCGTCACGACCTCGGCGGCGCCGCCGGCCTCGTTTGCCGTGGCGGTGCGGGAGGAAAGAGCCTGCGACGCCTGGCCTGCGCCCTGGATATCGGTTTCCGCGCCGAGAACCCAGCGGTTGACAGCGTAATTATAGCCGACCTGACCGCCGCCGATCGGCGAGCCAGCCGAAGCCGGGGCCGAGCCGGAAATGTTCGCGGCGGAAACCGAAGCGGCGTTGCCGGTCAGGAAGCGATCGACATTGTTGGCGATGACGGCGCCCGACGTCGCGATCTGTGAATTGCCCAGGGCGTAGCCGGTGTTCACGCCGGCGTAGAAGCCGGACGAGGAGAAATCGGCGGTGCGCCGCTCCGGCGCGCGAAGGAAGCCGGGACGGGCGCCGGCGAAGGGATCATCCGCATATTTCATCTGGTAGATGAATGTGGCGGCATAGCCCTCGCGCGCGAAGGGCACGTTGGAGTTCACGCGAGCAAGTTCGAAATTGAGCGTTTCGTTGAACGCCCAGCCGGTGAAATTGCCGCTGGTGCGAACGCCGCCGCCGAAGGAGGAGGCGTGGACGTTCGGGTCCTGCCCGACAAACACCTGCTCGTAGCGGCCGCCGCCCAGCGGCGCCGAAAATATAGGGCGAGGCGATGGCGCTCGCGCCGGGGATCGGAAGGGCGAAAGGACGCTGCAATTCGGCGCGGCCGACGGCGCCGCTGTCGACGAACAGCGTTCCCAGGCCGAAGCCCGACAGCGCGTCGGGACCATCGAGGCTCAGTTCCTCGGTCTCCATCAGCGAATGGTGGAAGCTGGTCTGGGCGCGGCCCAGCGCCGAGAACACGAAGCTTTCGGGCAAAGGCTGGGTGATGCGGACTTCCGCCTTCAACTTGTCGAAGTCTGGGCTCGCGCCGGGCCGCGACAGCGGATCGGCCGCCGTTCCCTGGAGGCCGCCGAGTCCGCGATTATAGATCAGGGCGCTGACGGCATTGCCACCCCAGGCCCAGGGGAAATTGACCTTCCACTCCTCGGCGAGGCGCAGGGACTCATATTGGTCGTGGAACAGCCCGGTGACCGGCGTTCCCGCTGCGGTGACCAGGGGCGTCCCGAGAACGTTCAGCTGCGGAGACGGACCGACGCCGACGGTATTGTCGACGAAATCGAACCCCGCCTGCAGGCGGAGCGACTGCTGGACCGACAGGAAGATCGGGTAATTGGCGCGCAGCGAAGCGCGCTGCAAGACGCCGGATACGCCTTCGTTGCCCGGGTAGGGGGCAGGAAATTCGCCTGATAGGGGCGAGGGCGAAATGCGCGACTGTCCATAGCCGGCGCCAAGGGTGAAACCTTCCGTCCCCAATGGGAGGAGACCGCCAATGCCGAAGGACTCCGTCTTTGCGCGGCCGTTGAAGAAGCGGCCGAAATCGTCGGTCGAGGAGGCCTCGGCATGGATGCTCTCGCCGAGACCCAGGGTATTATTGACGACGAACCCCTGTGAAAACAGGTAGGTGCCGTAGCTCTTCGGCAGGTAGTTGCTGACGGTGGTGGTCGTGGTGAAGGGGGTCTCGGTCGCCTTGACCGCCAGGATGACGCCGCCGGGCTGCGCGCCCGGCTTCGTGCTCGTGGCGCCGATCACGCCGGGGATTTCGCCGACCAGCAGCACATGGCGCTGGATTTCGGCGAGGGTGATGTGACGGCGACCGACGAGGGCGGCGAGGCGCGCCCGCACGAGACCGCGCAAATCCTCCGGCACGGCGGAAAGATCGATGTTTTCGATGAAGCCGTCGACGATCCTGATGCGGATTTCGCCCTGGGCGAACGGCCCGGGCTCGATGGCGGCGGCGGCGAGTGGATAACCGGCGGCGGCATAGGCCTGCTGGACGCTCGCGGCAAATTGATAGGCTTCTTCAAGATTTAGGCGGCGGCCTTCGACGCTGGCGATCAGACCGGCCGTCGGTCCCCGCAATTCCGGAAAGGCGCCATCGATTCTGACGTGGCGGATTACCGCCGACTTCGTCTTGGCGTCGGCGGGCAGCGCCGGAGATACGGACGCCTGGCTGGAAAGACTCGATTGGCCGGCGCTGGCGGCCGGCGGGTGGTCGGAGGGCAGGACACGGTAGGACGTTTGCTGCGCCAGGGCCGAAACGGCCGGCGTGACGGCAAGCGCCAGGCCCAGCGCCAGCTTGGCGGAGCCTTTTTCTTTTCTTTTCCGCGCTTTAGTTGTTTTCGTCACTGCGCCGTCCCTTAAAGTCTTACGCTACCGAAACATCAAAAACCGATAGGCGAACGCGCCGAATCCGCGCCCAGCCTCGACAAGCTAGCAGGTTCGGAACCGAAAATCGCCCCCTGAAGGGTTTTTGCAGCCCTGTGTTGCACAGAGACAACATCGCGTTATGGCTAAGCTTACTCTTTCGGAATCGTCTAATTTTCTTCAGGCTTGCGTTGTAAATATTTATGGGGTGTTAAACCTTGGTTTAGGTCGTAGGTGAATTTAATAAACAGGATAATGATCTGTTTATAAGCGTATCTATTTCGTAAACCAAGAGCCATCTCGTCGCAAAATCAAATATTGTGTAGCTTTTATTTGATGATGTCGGGGGTCTCCGCGTCATGTAAAGCGCAAATACGAAATATTGCGCTTTGTTTCGTAACAAGTGGAGTATTCGTCATGAAAAAGATTCTCATCGTGTCCGCGATCGTCGCCCTGTCCAGCGCCACTGCTTTTGCTGGCGGCTACAAGGCGCCGGCCCCGGCCCCGGTCAATGTCAACAGCGCCTCCGTCGAACAGTACGGCTGGGGCAACACGGGCGTCGTGTCGCAGGGCGGCACGGGCGCCACCAATACCGCGCTGATCGCGCAAAAGGGCGCCAACAATGCTTCCGGTATCGGCCAGGGCGGAACCGGCGCCAAGAACGCCGCCGCGTCGCTGCAGCTGGGCTTCGGCAATGGCTCGGTGATCCTTCAGGATTGATCGTCATGCGCCGGATGCGCCGCGCGTTTGTTTGGCGGCGCGTCCGGATGATCGTCGTCGCGGCGGAATCTCACGCCGCGACGACGCTCGTCCAAGCGAAATCGGGCTTTGAACAGGGGACCAAGCCATGAAAAGCATGATTTGTTTAGCCGCGCTCTGCGGCGCCTTGGGCGTTGCGACCGCGGGAACAGCCTCGGCGGGGGGAGCGTTTTCCTATCCGGCCGGCCAGGTCGTCTACAGCTATTCCACGCCTTCGGCCAATGTCTACGGCGCCATCCAGGTCGGCGGGACGCCGACGACCAGCGTGTCGCAAAGCAGCGCCGCGAACCTCGCCGTCATCGGCCAGGTGGGCAACAAGCCCTCTTCGACCGTCATCCAGTCCGGCAAGCTCAACGCCGCGACTGTTTCGCAAACCTCGACCGTCAACGCCAGCGCGCTGAACATCCAGTTTGGCAGCATCGATTAGCGCGCGCGACTGCGCCCCAATCGAAGCGGCGCTCTCGTAACGGGGACTTGAGGGGACGGCGATGGACCGCAACATTGGCTTGAGCAGCGGAATCTTCGCCATGGCCGCGGCAATGGGCTGTTGCCCCGAGAGCTGCGCCCCGGCCGTCAGCCATGGCGAGAATTCCGTTGCCGTCATTCAAGGCGGAGGAATTCGAGGAAGCTCGAGGACGGAAGTCAGACGGCGGGGCGGCTTCCTCATCATCGAGCAACGCGGAGCGGAAGGAAACAAGGCGACGATCATTCAGCACGAGTGACCGTCGCGAAACCATGCGTTTTGTTCGACGTGGGGGAGAACAAACGAGTCAAAGCCTTTTCCGGTTGCCCCCCACGCCGGAAAACGGCCCGGCGCACGGTCTGCAAAGACTTTGTTGGGATTTCAGCGCGCTAGCATGTTCCCGGGAGTCCCTCGCGCCGGGTTCGTATTGCGAACCCATTGTTTCGTCAAATTGGATCCTTGTTCGTGACATTGGGTCTGGAGCGCGGCGCCGCCTTTGAAACCAGATGGTTTTTCGGCGTCGGCTCCAAAGTCGGTTCGGGGTCCGGTAAGCGCTGGTCCTGAATCTCGCATTCTGCCCGGAAAGCCGTCGGCGTTCCGGGCAGACACCTTTGAGCCTGGCCCCGCAAGCGCACAACCAAAGGTTGGCTCAACCAATTTCGCCGCCGCCGGGGAGGCGGCCGTTCCGACTGCTTCCAGCGCCGGGGCGCGCTAACAAATTGGATCGATTTGAGCTTCAGCGAGGAGGTCGCGGCGAGAAGGCCGCGGGCGACAGGGCGCAAGTGACATGGCGAGCGTGGGCTACGTCGCCGCGGCAGGTTAAATTATTTAAATTTTCGTTAAGAATTGCGCTTCGAGGTTGCAACCTTTCTCGGAGCTGCTGGTTTGTCCCCCCGTGAGAAAAATTCGGTCCCCTAACGGAATATTCGTAGCCTGCGTAAATATCCGTAGGTAACCGCCGTAGATGACAAGGGCGCAGTTAGCGTCTTAAAATCCATTGTATAGGATATCCATCTTTCATCGTTTGGAATTGGATGAAATAGCCTGAGATAAAGGGGATATGTGGGCGTAGCGCGGGTGCGGCAGAGGGCGTCGCCTCGTTCCTGGCGTCTCGAAGGTCAAAACAGGGGCAGGATTCGTGCGTAAAAGTCTGGCGATTTCGCCAATAGTCAGTGGGGGTGCGTCATGTTTGCTCGTCTTGGCAATGCATTGGGAAGTCGTACGTCAAATTCAGTGACGGCGTTTCAAAATATTGTGAACGTCCACGCCGGCGTCGAGGAGGATACTCTTCCGGAGCCCAAGTCTCCGAAACTGGCGTTGATCGGCGCCAGCCCCTTGCTGCAGCAATGTCTGTCGCGGGCGGTGCTTGGCCGGCTGAACTTCGAGTTTTCGGCATTCGCCTCCATCGAGGACTGGCGGGCGGCGGATGACGCCGCGTCCTACGCGCTCGTCATCCTGTTTGCCTCCGGCGAGCGCCAGGGTCGCGACGTCGCCGCGGTGGCCCGGGCTCTCGATGTCATGGGCGAGCATCCCCATTTCGCCGTCCTTGCCGATTCCGAAAAGGCGGGAGAGGTCATGGCGGCGTTCGAATGCGGAGCCAGAGCCTATATTCCGACCAGCGTCACGGTCGAAGTGATGATCGAGGCGATCAATCTGGTCATCGCGGGAGGCACCTACTGCCCGGCCAGCGTCCTGCAGGTCTGCTCGGGACAGACTCTCGCCGGCCCCGGCGCGGCGCGGCCATCGTCCTGCGACACGCTCACGCCCCGGGAAACCGCCGTGCTGAAAGCGGTGCGCATGGGCCGACCGAACAAGGTCATCGCGCATGAACTCGGGATCAGCGAGAGCACGATCAAGGTCCACGTCCACCGGATCATGAAAAAGCTCAAGGTGCAGAATCGCACCCAGGTCGCGATCTGCGCCCTTCCCTATCCAGGCGAGTGACGGTTCGGGCGGGGAACGGGGCTCGAGGGCCGAGTCGCCGTAATTTTGCAGGTCGGTCCTGCTTTTTGTCGGGTTTCCTCGCACGATAATGCTGCTAGTTTCTTCCGTCAAAGGCGGCTGCGAAGACCGTCGAAAAGAAGGGCGTCGTTCGACGCCCCAGGCGGCCAGAGGCGGGAAATGCAGCAACAGGACGCAGCCGATATCCTTCGGATGTTCGCGCTGAACGAGGATCATCGCGCCATCAGGGAGATGGCGACGAGCTTCGCTGAGGGCGAATTGGCGCCCAAGGCGATCGAATGGGACCAGGAGAAGCACTTCCCGGTCGACGTCCTGCGCAAGGCGGCGTCTCTTGGCATGGGCGGCATCTACGTGCGTGAGGAGTTCGGCGGCTCGGGCCTGACCCGGCTCGACGCGGCGCTGATTTTCGAGGCCCTTGCGACCGGCTGCCCATCGATCGCGGCCTATATTTCCATCCACAACATGGCGACCTGGATGATCGACCGCTTCGGCGACGATCGCCAGCGGGCGAAATGGATTCCAAAGCTCTGCGCCATGGAGCATCTCGCCTCCTATTGCCTGACCGAGCCGGGCGCCGGCTCCGACGCCGCGGCGCTGAAGATGCGCGCGGTCCGCGATGGCGATTCCTATGTTCTGAACGGCGTCAAGCAGTTCATCTCCGGCGCCGGCGCCTCCGACATCTATGTGGTCATGGCCAGGACGTCCGACGCGGGCGCCGGCGGCATCTCGGCGTTTGTCGTCGAGAAGGGAACGCAGGGCCTCTCCTTCGGCGCCAATGAAAGGAAGATGGGCTGGAACGCCCAGCCGACGCGGCAGGTGGTCTGCGAGGACGCGCGCATTCCCGCAGGCAACCTGCTCGGCGCCGAGGGCATGGGCTTCAAGATCGCCATGGCCGGGCTCGATGGCGGGCGCCTGAACATCGCCGCCTGCTCGCTCGGCGGCGCCCAGGCGGCGCTGGACAAGGCCGTCGCCTATATGGCGGACCGCCAGGCCTTCGGGCGCCGCCTCGGCGATTTCCAGGCCCTGCAATTCCGGCTCGCCGACATGGCTATCGATATCGAAGCGGCGCCGCTCCTTCCTCTGGCGCGCCGCCAGCGCCCTCGACGCCAAGGACCCCGACGCGACCAAGCTCTGCGCCATGGCCAAGAAATTCACCACCGACGCCTGTTTCAAGGCGGCCAACGACGCGCTGCAATTGCACGGCGGTTACGGCTATCTCGCCGAATACGGCATCGAGAAGATCGTGCGAGACCTGCGCGTGCACCAGATTCTCGAAGGAACCAATGAAATCATGCGCCTGATCGTGGCGCGGAGCCTGCTCGCCCACACGCGATAAGGCTGCAGGAAACAAAATTCAAACTCAAGCGCCAGCTTGAAAGGAGCGAAGCGACGCCGAGCTGATGCGAGGGGCTTAAACAAAGAACAAACTCAGGCGCCAGCCTGACAGGAGCGAACGCGACGCCGCGCTGATGCGAGGGGTCTAACAAGGAAACAATCTCCATGAGCAAGATCGCTTTCATTGGCTTGGGCAACATGGGCCTGCCCATGGCCGTCAATCTCGTCCGCGCCGGGCATGAAGTGTTCGGCTTCGACTTTTCCGCGCCGGCGATGAAAAAGGCGAGCGAGGCGGGCGCCGCGACCGTGGCCAGCGGCGCCGCGGCCGCCGCCGAGGCAGATATCGTCGTCACCATGCTGCCTGCGGGCAAGCATGTGACCGGCGCCTACAAGGAGCTCCTGGCGGCGGCGAAGCCGGGAACCTTGTTCATCGACAGCTCGACGATCGACATGGCCAGCGCCACATCGGCGCATCAGGCGGCGGCGGCTGCGGGCATGCTGTCGGTCGACGCCCCGGTTTCGGGCGGCGTCGGCGGCGCGACCGCGGGGACCCTCACCTTCATGGTCGGCGGCGAAGGCAAGGCTTTTTCCGCCGCGCAGCCGATCCTCGCGGCCATGGGCAAGAAGATCGTGCACTGCGGCGGCGCGGGCGCCGGGCAGGCGGCCAAGATCTGCAACAACATGATCCTCGGCGTCTCCATGATCGCGGTGTCCGAAGCCTTCGCGCTCGGCGAGAAGCTCGGCCTGTCGCATCAGGCCCTGTTCGACGTGGCCTCGACCTCGTCGGGGCAATGCTGGTCGCTGACCTCTTATTGCCCCGTGCCCGGACCCGTGCCGGCGAGCCCCGCCAATAATGCCTACAAGCCCGGCTTCGCCGCGGCGCTGATGCTGAAGGACCTGAAGCTTTCGCAGGAAGCGGCCGAGGGCGCCGGCGCGCTGACGGCGCTGGGCGCCACGCCTCGGAAATTTACGACGCCTTCGTCGCCTCAGGCGGCGCCGACACGGATTTTTCCGGCGTCATCGAGTTCATCCGTTCAGCGAAAGAAGCGTGATCATGACCCTGACCCTGCCTTCCTTTGAAACCATTCTGGTCGAGCAGCGCGGCCGCATCGGCCTCGTCACGCTGAACCGGCCGAAGGCCCTGAACGCGCTCAATGTGCAGATGGCCAAGGACGTGATCGGCGCGCTGGAGCTGTTCGAGGCCAGCGACGACATCGGCTGCATCGTCATCACCGGGTCGGACAAGGCCTTCGCCGCCGGCGCCGACATCAAGGAAATGCAGGCCCTCACCTACCAGGACACGCATCGGCTCGACTGGTTTCACCTGTGGGACCGCATGCCGCATATCCGCAAGCCGATCGTCGCCGCCGTCTCCGGCTATGCGCTGGGCGGCGGCTGCGAACTGGCGATGATCTGCGATTTCATCGTCGCGTCGGAAACCGCGAAATTCGGCCAGCCGGAAATCAAGCTCGGCGTCATGCCGGCGCTCGGCGGCTCGCAGCGCCTGACCCGCGCCGTGGGCAAGGCCAAGGCGATGGACATGTGCCTGACCGGCCGGATGATGGACGTGCATGAAGCGGAGCGTTCGGGCCTCGTCTCGCGCATCGCGCCGCTGGATCGATATCTGGACGAGGCGCTCGAGGCCGCGGCGGTCATCGCCGGCATGTCCCTGCCCGTGGCGCGCCTGAACAAGGAGGCCGTCAACGTGGCTTTCGAAACGCCGCTGGCGCAGGGCCTGCTGTTCGAGCGCCGGGTGTTCCACTCGCTGTTCGCGCTGAACGACCAGAAGGAAGGCATGAACGCCTTCGTGGAGAAGCGTCCGCCCCAGTTCAGCAATAGCTGAGGCCTGCGGAGCGCAATGTCGGATCGTCTAACTTGCATTTTCCTTGCGGCGCGGCTTTTTTGCTGTCCTTGAGCCTTTAGACCGGAGTCCGTCATGACCGCCTATCAAGCGCCGATCCGCGACATGCTTTTCGCCATGCGCGAAATCGGCGATCTCGCCCGCGTTTCGGCCTTGCCCGGCAATGAGGAGGTCTCGGACGATCTCGTCGAGGCCATTCTCGAGGAAGCGGGAAAATTCGCCGGCGACGTCCTCGCGCCCTTGAACCAGCCCGGCGATGTCGCCGGCTGCGTCTGCAAGGACGGAGTCGTCACGACGCCCGCCGGCGTCAAGGAGGCTTTCGCCGCCTTTTGCGAGAACGGCTGGCACGCCATGCCGGCCAAGGTCGAATATGGCGGCCAAGGCCTCCCGGCGCTCGTCTCCATGCCGGTGGCTGAAATGTGGAAATCGGCCAATATGGCCTTTTCCCTGTGCCAGATGCTGACCACGGGCGCGATTTCCGCCATCGACCACCATGGTTCGGCGGAGCTGAAGGCGCTCTATCTGCCGAACATGGTCGCCGGAACCTGGACCGGCACGATGAACCTGACCGAGCCGCAGGCGGGCTCCGATCTCGCCGCCGTGCGCACCCGCGCCATCCCCGATGGCGACGCCTACCGCATCACCGGCACGAAGATCTTCATCACCTGGGGCGAGAACGACGTCGCCGAAAACATCGTCCATCTGGTGCTGGCGCGCCTGCCCGACGCCCCTCCCGGCGTGAAGGGGATCTCGCTCTTCGTCGCGCCGAAATTCCTGGTCAATCCCGACGGAACGCTTGGCGAGCGCAACGACCTGATCTGCGCCTCGATCGAGCACAAGCTCGGCATCCACGCCAGCCCGACGGCGTGATGTCCTTCGGCGACAAGGGCGGCGCGATCGGCTATCTGGTCGGCGAGCCCAATCGCGGCCTCGAATACATGTTCACCATGATGAACCACGCCCGTCTCAATGTCGGGCTGGAGGGCCTCGCCATTTCGGAGCGCGCCTATCAGCAGGCGCGCGACTACGCCCACCAGCGCGTCCAGGGCCGCCCCATCGGCTGCGACGCGGGCAAGCCCATCGCCTATCACCCCGACGTCAAGCGCATGCTGCTCGACATGAAGGCGCGCATCGAGGCGATGCGGGCGCTGGCCTATTTCACCGCGGCCCAGACCGACATCGCGCATCATTCGCCTGACGCCGCCGAGGCCAGGGCGGCGCAGGGCCTGGTCGACCTGCTCACGCCGGTGGTGAAGGGCTGGCTCACCGAAAGCGGCATTCAGATCGCCTCGACCGGCGTGCAGGTGCATGGCGGCATGGGCTTCATCGAGGAGACGGGCGCGGCGCAGCATCTGCGCGACGCCCGCATCACCACGATCTACGAGGGCACGACGGCGATCCAGGCCAATGACCTGGTCGGCAGGAAAATCGCGCGCGACGGCGGCGCCGCGGCGGGGCGGCTGATCGCGACCCTTCGCGCGACGGCGGCGGAACTGGCCGGCTCCAATGACGCCGACATCGCGCGGCTGGCGCAGGGACTGGAAGGCCCGGCGTCGCGGCTGGAAAAATCGGTCGCCTGGGTGCTGGACACTCATGCGAGCGATCCCGCGCGAACGGCGGCTGCGGCGGTGCCGCTGCTGCACCTGTTCGGCCTGACGCTCGGCGGCTGGCTCATCGTCACCCAGGCGGCCAAGGCGGTCCGGGCGTTAGGCGAGGGCGGCGACGAGAGCTATCTGCGATCCAAGGTGGCGTTCGCGAAATATTATGCGGCGCATGTCCTGCCGCACGCCGAGGCTTATTTCACCAGCGCGACCCAAGGGTCGAGCGAGGTCGCCCTGTTCGACGCGGCTCTGGTCTGACCTCACGCCGCCTGCGAGACGGCCTTCGCGCCGGTCTCCGAAACGGTCTTCTCGAACTTCGTCCATGGAATCATGGCCGTCGGGACGGATTTCGAGAACAGCCAGCCCTGCGCATATCGCACGCCCTCGGCGACGAGGATGTCGACCTGCGCCTGCGTCTCGACGCCTTCGGCGACAATGGACATGGCCAGGCTGGAGGCGAGCTGCCGGACGGCGCCGATGATCGCGCGATGCTCGACGCGCGTTTCGATGCCGTCGATGAAGGCCTTGTCGAGCTTCACCTTCCTGAACGGGAAGCTGACGAGATAGCTGAAGGTCGAGTAGCCCCGGCCGAAATCGTCCAGCGCCAGGCTGCATCCCAGGGCGATCATGTCATTGACCGTCTGCTTGGTCTTGTCGTCCCCCGATATCAGCAGGTTTTCCGTGATCTCGAGTTCGAGCCGGCGCGGATCGAGGCCTGAGTCCGCGAGCGCCTGCGCGATGGTCGCCGGCAGATTGTCGCGCTTGAACTGGATGGGCGAGAGGTTGACGGCGACCGGGACCGGATGCGGCCAGGCGGCGGCGTCGCGGCAGGCCCGGCGGATCGCCCAGCGGCCGAGCTCGGCGATCATGCCGGTCTCCTCGGCGATGGCGATGAACTTGTCCGGCGGCAGGCTCAGGGTCGGGTGGCGCCAGCGCAGCAGCGCTTCGCAGCTGGCGATCCGGCCCGTCGTCACGTCGATGATCGGCTGATATTCGAGATAGAATTGTTCCTTAGCCAGCGCGGCGCGCATGTCGAGCGTGATCTGCCGGCGCTCCTGCGCGGCGGAATCCAGCGCGGGCTCGAAGAAGTGGAAGTCACCGCGACCGAGCGACTTCGCCTTGTAGAGAGCAAGATCTGCGGCGCGCAAAAGCTCGTCGCGCCCGGCGCCGTCATCGGGCGCGAAGGCGACGCCCGCGCTCATTCCGATGATGACGGTGTGCGAGTCGATTTCATAGGGCGCCGCGACGATATCGGTCAGTCGCTGGAGCAGGTTGGAAACATCGGCAACGGCAGTCTTCTTGTGAAGCGAGGGCAGGATGAGCACGAATTCGTCACCGCCGAAGCGGGCGAGATGGTCGCAGGAGCGGATGGCGGTCCGCATGCGCGCGGCGACCGTCACAAGCAATTTGTCGCCGACCAGATGGGTCAAGCGTATCGTTCACTTCCTTGAAATGATCGAGGTCGATGCACACGACGGCGAAGGGTTTTTCCGCGCGTGCGTTCTGCGCAAGCAGTTCGGCGAATTTTTCCTCGAACTGCAAACGGTTCGGCAGGCCCGTCAGATTGTCGAACCGGGCCATATGGGCGATCTTCGCCTGCTGCGCCCTGCGCTCGGTGACGTCATGCACGATGACCACCGCGCCCCCATGCTCCATGGACTGGAACGAGAGTTCAATCGTGCGGCCGTCGCGCAGCGCCAGCGTCATCTCGTCCCGCGCATGACTGCGGGTCCGCTCGACGAATTGTTCCTTGATCTGCTCGATGGCGTCCAAGGAGACAAGTCCGGCCCGCGCGGCGCAGGAGAAGATTTGCGATGGCGAGGCGCCCCTGGCGCCGCTTTCGTCGTCCAGCGAAAAGAACTCCGCGAAACGCCGGTTGCAGATCACCAGCCTGTCGCTCGAGTTGATCATGGCCAGGCCATGCGACATGTTGGACAGCGCAGCGTTGAAATTGACGGCCTGGTCGGCGAGCGCGTCGGCGAGCCCGTGCTTTTCCCTTGCCAGGGTCAAGGCCTTGACCAGAGTGTCATAGACGGAACGCGACATTCCGATCATCGAGATCATGCCGAAGAACAGGAACATGGCGATGGCGAAATTGCCGGCGCCGCCCTTGAGCGCAAAAGCCAGCGAGAGGGGAACGATGGTCAGGACGAACTGGAGGAAGACCGAGGTCGGCACGCCAGCGTTGCGGCTGGAGGCGGATGCGGCATAGCCGGTGACGACGACGACCAGCGGGACGCTAACCGACGCCTCGGAAACCTGGAAGACCCCGATCGCGCCGCATGCCCCGAGCAGGGCCGCGGAAACCGTCGATGACAGGAGGGTGATGCTTGTCCAGCGCTTGAGATCGGACCGGGTGAAATCATGTTTGGCGCGAAGATAGGCGAACGTCGTGACGACTCGGCCAATCGTCGCTGCAAGCAGCAGCAGGGCAAGCACGCGCAACAGGGAATTCTGGCTGGTGAAAGCGCAGACCACCGCGACGCCGGCGACGCCGAGAGTGCCGGCGGCGAGCGATTTGAGCGAACCATGCAAGGAATCAAGTAGCTCGATCTCGACTTCAAATGGAAGGGTCGGCTCTTTGCGGGTCATCGCGGTCTCTGGGGAGCTTCGATCCCGCCGCGGCCGGATCGAAAGTTCATGAATGAATCGAATTGCTTTGGTCTCACTGATGTGAGCTTTAGCGGGTTAATCCGATTTCATCAGACCATGAAAACGTTAAGAAGAACAACCGAAGGTTGTGCTCGAGCGCGCCTTGCGCCCGGCTACTGTGTTGGAGCGACTTTTTTCCCCGCAAGCGACGACATGCGTTCGACCGCCTTGTTCAATTCTTGCGCGGTGAAACCGGGCAACGAGCAGATGCGGTCGCCGCAGGCGAAGGCCGCCGGCTGGTCCATTTCGGGATAGGCGATGTCAGGATTGTCCAGCGGGCCCTCGCGCCTGTCCCACCAGTCGAGACGCTTGTAGGTCGCGGGCAGCGCCCGGGCGGCTTCGCCGAGCTGGCGGGCCACGGCGTCATCCTTCGGGCCGACGATGGTCACGTGAACAGGCGCATGGCCGAGCTCGCGATCGGCGAGCAGCAGGCCGGGCAAGGGGCGATCGAGCTCCGCCGCCGCGGCGACCGCGTAACGCATCGCATGCTCCGCCGCATCCTTGTATTGCGCCTTGCCGGTATAGCGATGGAGCAGGTTCATGAACCGGGTGACGGCAAGCTGGTCGTCGAATTGCCGCACCGGCCTGGCGAAGACGCCGGCCTTGCCGGGCTCGCCCGGGGAGGCGGCAAAGCCGCCAGAGGCGACGCGGAAATGCGCGCCGATGAAATCGCCGGCCTTTGCTGCGTTCCGCAGCCAGTCGCGCTCGCCGGTCGCCGCGTAGAGGTCGATGAACGCCTGCCCCATGGCCAAGGTGTCCTGCAGGAACGGACCGCCCCGGTCTTCTGAACCGGCATGGCTGAACCCGCCGCCGTCCAGCGCGCGGTGGGCTCCGATCCATTGCGCCGCGCCGATCGCGGCCTGCAGCGCCTGCGCGTCGCCGGTCGCGTCGTAAAACGCGGCCAGGGCGCTGATGGCGGCCCCGTTGTCGCTCGGGTAGATCGCCTTGTCGATGCGGGGCGTTCCGAGCTTCGCCGGGCGGCGGCGTCCAGGGCGTAATAGGCGTGGCCGTCGGTCTGCCGGTCGAGATCGGCGTCCTGGCTCACGTAGAAGCTGCCCTGGGGGTCGCGCAGGAAGCTCGTCATGTAAGATTTCGATCGCCTTGGCGGAGGCAAGGTAAAGCGGATCGCGCCAGCGGGCGTAGGCCTGGCTGTACTCGCGCAGATATTGCGCCTGGAAGGGCATGATCTTTTCGAAATGCGGCGAGGACCAGTCGTCCTTGTCCGAATATTGATAGACGCCGCCCCAGACCGGATCGATCAGCGCGGTCGCCGCGCCGAGGGTCTTGCGCAGGCGCGTCGCCGCCTCGGCGTCGCCGCCCTCGGCCAGGGCCATGGCGTAATCGAAGCTGTCGGCGTCGATATAGCGATGGCCGGAACCCCAGCCGCCATGGGCGGCGTCATAACTGTCGTCAAAATCTCTCCTCATTTCCTTGCGCTGGGCCTGCGTCAGGAAGGCGGAGGCCGCCGGTGCGACGCTCTCCTCCGCCAGGACCGACGGGCCGGGGGTGGGATCGTCGACAAAGGCCTTCAGCAGCGCGCTCAGCCGAGCCGGCTCGACAAAACCGCGCAATTTGGCGAGTTCGGTCCCGTCCGGGGCGAAGATGATCGTCGCCGGCCAGCCCCAGTCGCCATAGCGGCTCGACAATTGCGGATCGGCGTCCTGGTCGGCGCGCGTGGCGACGAACTTGTCGCTGAGCAGCGCCTGCACCTTTGGATCGCCATAGGTGACGTCCTCCATCACGTGGCACCAATGGCACCAGACGGCTTCGAGATCGAGGATGACAAGCCGATGCTCCACCCTGGCGCGGGCGAAGACGTTCTCGTTCCACTGCGTCCAGGCCACAGGCGCGGCATGGGCGGGCGCCAGCGCCATGAGCGCCGCGGCCAGCGCCAGCGAAAAAAGCATATCCGCGCGAAAAATCTTCATGGGCCACCCCTGCTCGGATTGGCCTGTTGCGTGGACAGGCCAGGGACATGCAGGGGTTACGGCGGGCGATGAGCCAGGTTTCAGCCGGCGTGAATCTCAGGACATTTTCATGCTTTCGGCGTCGAGCCGATCCTCGAGCAGGGCGAGATCGTTGAAGAAGGTTCCGACGTCGCGCCAAATCTCGGTCTTGGCGGCTTGCCAGGCGGAGCCGGAACGAACGGCCATTTCCACCCTCGCCCGCAACGCTTCGTTGTGCCGTTCGACATGGCCGAGAAAGCGCTTGTCGAGGAAGGAAAAACCTCCGGTGGTCCGGAACTCCTCGGTCCGCTTGCGCAGCCTCTTGCCCAGTTCCTCGAGTTGCTGGCTGAGTTTCTGGTCCTCGGTCAAGGGGATGGTTCCTTTCCATCGGTCCGCGCCTCGGCCGCGACCGCGTTGCGTCCGAAACACTCGGAGCGGCGGCTTTTCGATTTGAGGCGGTTGAGACGCCGGCGACGGCCGGCGTCATTCCCGCCGCGAAAAGGCGCGGCTTTCGCTTGCTTCATCGTTTGAACGCGCGGCCGCGGCAAAAGTTCGCGCCGCTAGCGAGGCGCGAATTATTTACGCACTATGGCAAAGCCGCGCGTTATTTCGTGAGGCGCGCGGAAGCTTGCTGCGGGATCGCGGCAAACATGCTTTGCAGCGCGCTCGTCAATTGGGCCGGGGTCGTGGCCGAAAAGGCGTAGGAGGGAGACGTCGCACAGGAGGACATGTTGGTTGTGATCGAACTCAGCAAATAGCTCTGGATATAGGTGAAGACGGTCTCAAAATTGGCGTCGTTCTGCATGGCGACAGGCGGAATCAGGTAGTTCACGTCAAGAGTGACCATTGTATAGCCGAGGTTCTTGATCTGCGTGCATTTCGTTGGGTCCATCGCCTCCATGTAGACGCCGAAGGTTGAATCGTACCAGCACGAAGACTGGTTGCAGGGCGAAAACACGGTAAAATCAGGGTCGTTCTGGTCGACGTAATTTCCGCCGGAAAGCACTTTTTCGTCGGAATCCTGGACGGCGTCGGTGATGAGCATGACAATGCCCTGCGCGGTCTGCGGGGTCAGGCCGTCGCCGGGGGTGACGCTGGTTCCTGACGCCTTGAGGTTCTTGAGGATGGTGTAAAGCGAATTCATGGCGTTGGTCACGTCCGTGCCGCCGTCGTTGGCGTCGGCGGCGAGATCGATGCTCGACGCGTTGTTCTGCACCGAATTGAAATAGGCTTTCGCTCCGGTGATGTTGTTCGACAGCGCGTAGACGTTGGTGAACTTGTCGCTCATCGTGTAGACGGCCACCTGGTAGGTGGAGTTGTTGGGAATGGCCGAGATGGCGGCGTAGACGGCGCTTTTCGCTGCGTCGATGCGCAGCGTCGCGCCGGCGGCGCGCGCGCTGGTCGCGGTGTCGGACCCCGGATAGTGGCAGGCGATGGCGCAGCCGGGACTGATGGCGTTGACGATCGTCTGGTCCGCGGAGGTCGCGCCGATGCCCATGGATTCCGAATTGTCGAGAATGATGAAGACGTTGACATAGGTCGGGAGCGTGACCGTGGCGGTGCTGGCGCCGGCGACGGTTACGGTCTTGGTCCCGAGCACAGCCATGAACAAGCTCGGCATGGTCAGGCTGTAGGACATCGTGCTGGTAATGGTCGAATTCGAACGGCTGACGCTCGACGCCACCGCCGTCAGCGTCCCATTGGCGGGAAGCGCGCCCTTGTTCGAGTTGAATTGCGCGGTCGCCTGGGCTTGCCCGGCGGCGGCGGCGGCGGATGTCGGGTCGCCCGCGCCGGTATAGGCGGTGAAATAGGTGTTGGCGCCCGCGGCGCCCGCGATCGCCCCGGCGTCGGCCGCCAGGTCGAGCCGGGCCTTGACGCTCAGCATGAAGCCGTAATCGATGGCCAGGCCGACGACGCCGATCAGCGGCAGGGCGGCGAGGCCGAACAGCACCGCGACATTGCCGCGGCGATCCCTGGCCCAACTCCTGATCCGTCGCATTACCCGCATCGCCATGAACCTCGCTAAAATCCGGGGCATTCCTTGCCGAAACCGTCGTCGCCCGCGATGACGGAATATTTGATCTGGGTGACGTAGCGCGGCGCCAGGAAGGCCGAGCGCTTCAGCGTCAACGAGCCGAAGAATTTGGGAAAGAGGATCGGCGACCAGCTGTAGACGAGGTCCACGGCGATGACGAAAAGCGGCGCCGCGGTTCCGCTCGGCGTCGAAATCGGGTCGAACAGGTCGGTCGGCAGGCTCAAGGGCGTCGGGGCCGCCGTGTCGGCGGCGGCGCTTGGATTGGTTCCGCAGGCGCGGGCCGCCGAACCGCCGGTCCAGACGATATTGGCCTTGTAGACGCAGGCGCTGGTGCAGCCGGTGACGGTCGGCGTGAAGCTGACCCCCGCCATGGAAATGCTGATGTCATTATTCCAGGAAACGCCCTTGGAATGGGAATCGCTCAGCACGGCGGGAAAATTGAGCATCGCCGAATCGAAAGCGTAGTGCACCCCGAGATAATTGACGTAGCCGCTGGTGCTGGTGGTCAGCATGACTCCGATGGAGTTGGCCAGCGTCGACAATTGCCGCGCCTGGCTTACCGCGCGCGACATTTCATAGCCGCCGGCCATGAGCGCGACGATCAGCGGCGCGACCATGGCGAATTCGATCGCCGCGATGGCGCTGATGTCGCGCCTGAACGCGCGCAAGAGACGTCTGATGAAGGAAAGCCGCATCCTAGCACCCCGCCGACGAGGCCAGGCCTGAATAGGGCTCGCTCTTGAACGTCGTGCTCGACATCAGCACGGAGACGCTTTGTCCGTTGAACGTCGTCGAATTGGCCGCCTTGAAATAGGAAAAGAAATAGGGCTGCGGGTAGAGCACCTGCAAAACGATATATTGGCAGCTTGCGCCGGCGGCGAATGTGTCGGTCGCGCTGTTCAGAGGCGGTTGGATGAGGCCGGACTGAGCGGCGTTGACATAGGCATAATAGCCCGAAGGCGACAGGTTGGGCGTCACGACGGTCAATTGCACGAAGAGGTTCGAACAGTTGAAGATCGTCGAGGGCAGAGCGGGGCAGATATATTGGCTCTGGAACTGGCTGCTGCTCAAAGCGCCCGTCGTGACGGCGCCGGTCAGGATCGCGCGGGCTCCGACCAGCGTCGCGTGGTCGAGCGACCTCTGCATGAAAAAGAACAGGCCGATGTCGAAGATCGCATAGAACATCATCAGCATCGGGCCGGCGATCAGTCCGAACTCGACCGCCGTCGCGCCGCCACGCGCCGCGAGCAAATGGAAGGGACGCGCCGCGAGCAAATGGAAGGGACGCGCCGCGAGCAAGCGGAAGGGACGCCGCCGCGAGCAGCGCGAGCAGGGAAGACGCGCCGCGAGCCGCAGGCGCGCCTTGGCCGTTGACGGCCGCAACCCGGATTTCCGTTGATCCCGCCCTGGCAATCGACCGCCCTTTTGTCGACACTTCGTGGAAGGGCTGGTTCTCGCGGATTGCAGGCGGTCTCAGCCCCGTTTTTCGTTGTTCATGCTAGGGATTCGACCTTGCGCGAGACTGTTTCAGGCTATTTGGTCAATTCTCCTCGAACGAACATCGCCGCTTTGCATAAGGCCGGTCTCTCAAAAATGTTTTTCGGGGCCCCGGGCCCCGTCACTGACTGTCCAGAGTAAGCTTGCGACCTTGCGCGAGACTGTCTTTCCGAAGCAAAACGGGTTGGATAATAAGGCGTTAGACGCCCTCTGGGGATTGGCTCCGGCAAACAATCGCTTGACCGGACGCGGCCCCGGGTGGATCAATGAGAGAACCGGAGGACATTGGCGCCTGTCGGCTCTGGCGGCGCGCGCGCACGTGGCGACCCGAGCGCGCACTTGGCGCCCGCAACCAGATCCTTTGACCTGTCAGCAGGTTGCACGCATGTCGCGCAAGGGCTCGAAAGCGAATTCCAGAACAACCGGCGCCGCCGAACTGGCCTATGCGCTTGGTCGCAGCACCCTGGGGTCGGTCCTGGTGGCGCAGGGCCCGCTGGGCGTCAGCGCCATTCTGCTCGGCGACGATCCAGCGCGCCTCGTCCGCGATCTCCGCAAGGCCTTTCCCGAGGCCAGGCTGGTTGAAAGCGAGGCCGCCCTCGCCGGCGCGCTGGCTCAGGCGATCGGCCTCGTGGAAGAACCCTGGCGCACGCTCGATCTGCCGCTCGACATCGGGGGAACCGAGTTTCAGCGTCGCGTTTGGCGCCTCCTGCGCGAAATTCCGTCGGGAACGACCGTCAGTTATGCCGAAATCGCGCGCCGCCTCGGGGCGCCCTTGGCTCTGCGCGCGGTGGCGGGCGCCTGCGCCGCCAATATCCTGGCGCTGGCCATCCCCTGTCATCGCGTGCTGCGCGCCAACGGCTCGCTGTCGGGCTATCGCTGGGGCATGGAGCGCAAGCGTCTGCTGATCGAGCGCGAACAGAAGCGGTGACGAGCCAAGAAAATTATTGCGGCGAATTCTTGCCTGTTTGCTTTAGATCAAGTCCGCTCAAAACGAATCCTTGTATCAAAAAAATCGTGACCACGTGTCGCGACGCCCTTCATGGGTGAACCTCCCTAGACTTGGACCGCTCCGTATCGGGCGGTCCTTTTTCTTTTCGAGCTTCAGGAAAAGCGCGGGCCGCTTCGCGCCCACAAAAATTCACGAAAAACGCGGGCCGCTTCGCGCCCGCGTGAGCGCGGCGTTCAAATCCCTGGCCAGTTCGGTTTTTTCTCCCCTGCCGAGAAAGGCCCCGATCTCCAGCCGCCTCTGACGACTGTGCAGGTCGAGCCGCTCGACTCCGAATTCCTCATGACGCGCCACTTCCAGCCGCACCCAGAGCGGATGGAAACGCCAGTCGCGCCGCGCCCCAGCGGGGCTGACCCGCGCATAATGCAGTTCCAGGAAACTGAGTTCGATGTCCTCATAGGCGCGCGCGGCGACGGCGTTGCGGGAGAAGGCGACAACCAGTCCGAGGCTGGAGAGGGCGAGGAAAAAGGCGACCGGCCAGGCGCCGCAAATGAGGAAGACCAGGCCGAGGGCGTTCTGCGCCAGGGCGAAAACCGCGACCGCGGCGCGCCTGCGGCTCCGGGTCAGCGAGCGGTGAGGACGCAGCCGCGCCGAAAACAGCGGCGCATTGGAGGGATCCGGCGCAAGATCGGCGTCGCGTCGCTCCATCGGCGTCCCTCTCCCCTTTGCCTTTATGATCTTCCCTTGGCGAACCTTCGCCGCTTGTTTCACGCGCGCGGACGCGCTCTACTCTGGCATGACCGAATCCAGTTCCAAAGCAGCCAAATCAGCGCCCAAAAAAATAGCGGCCGGAAAAATCAAGTCCGGCCCTCCGGCGCCCAAAAAGGCAAAACCTCCGACGGGCGCAAAAGGCGCCGCCGAGCGTGAGCGGATTCGCGCCATTTTTTCGCGTTTCGCGGCGTTGAACCCGCACCCGAAAGGCGAGCTGGACTATATCAACCCATTCACCCTGCTGGTCGCGGTCGTGCTGTCGGCGCAGGCGACCGACGTCGGCGTCAACAAAGCCACCAAAGGCTTGTTCGCCGCCGCCTCGACGCCGCAGGCCATGCTCGCGCTCGGCGAGGAGGGCGTGCGCGAGAGGATCAAGACCATCGGGCTGTTCCGCGCCAAGGCGAAGAATGTCGTGGGCCTGTCGCGCAAATTGATCGAGCAGTACGGGTCCGAGGTGCCGCGCGACCGCGAGGCGCTTGAAAGCCTGCCGGGCGTCGGCCGGAAGACCGCCAATGTCGTGCTGAACATCGCTTTCGGCGAGAAGACCATTGCGGTCGACACCCATTTGTTCCGCGTCTCCAACCGCATCCCGCTGGCGCGCGGGGCGACGCCCGAAGCGGTCGAGCGCGGCTTGCTCGCCATCGTGCCGGATGAATATCTGCAGCACGCCCATCACTGGCTGATCCTGCACGGGCGCTATGTCTGCAAGGCGCGCAAGCCCCTCTGCATCGCATGCCCGATCGCCGACCTCTGCCAGTTTCCGGAAAAAACCACGCTGTGACGGAACCAGAGTGACGCCCGTCACTTGCGACCGGTGATCGCGTCGTCATAGTCGCGCGCGTAATGCCGCCGCGTCCTGCGCTCCGGCAGCTGGAGGCGAGGGACGCCCATGCTGGGTCCGGTCGATATGGACGATTGGCGCGACGGCGAGGAAATGCTCGACCTGTTGCGAGGACATCCGCAAATCGAGAAATTGCGCGGCAACGCCAGGCTTGCCACGCTGCCCGGCTGGAGCCGCCATGATTTCAGGCTGGCGCGACGTCTTGCCGATGGCGAGACGCTTGGCGAATATGAAATCCAGCGGCTGTCGCAGCTATTGGGAGCTTGAACACGGCTGGAAGAGCAAGAAATTTTTAAGCATAACAGTTAAAATGCAGGCTTGTTCGCATTCGCCGGCGCTTCTATACGTCGGCGCTCCGGCGCGTTTCACCAGCCGGTCGAATCAGATCAGGCATGCCGCAGCTTTATCATCACCCGCTTTGCCCGCATTCGCGTTTTGTCCGCCTCGCCCTCGGCGAATATGGCGTCGAAGTCGAATTGATCGAAGAGCGCGTCCACGAGCGGCGGCGGGAATATCTGCTGCTCGATCCGGCGGGCCAGACGCCGGTGCTGGTCGAGGACAACGGCTTTGTCGTTCCGGGCGCGGCGGCGATCGCCGAATGGCTGGACGAGACCCGCGGCGACAGGCTGGGCGACCACCGGCTGCTGCCGGCGTCGCCGGTGGCGCGGGTCGAGGTGCGGCGCCTGACCGCCTGGTTCAATGAAAAATTCTTCGGCGAAGTCTCGAACTGGCTGGTGACCGAAAAGGTCTACAAGCGTTTCACCGCCACCGAGATCGGCGGCGGCGCGCCTGACATGGACGCGGTGCGCGCGGCGCGCGCCAATTTGCGCTATCATCTGCGCTATGTTTCCTATCTGGCGCAGACGCGCAACTGGCTGGCGGGCGAGCGTATGACCTACGCCGATCTCGCCGCGAGCGCGCATCTTTCCAGCGTCGATTTTCTCGGCGACGCGCCCTGGGACGAGGAAGAGCCGGCCAAGCTATGGTATCAGCGCCTGAAGAGCCGTCCGAGCTTCCGGCCGCTGCTGGCGGACCGGGTGCCTGGCGTCGCGGCCAACCCGATCTACGCGGAAGTGGATTTCTGACACTTCTGCGCGCCGAGGCCGAGCGGCTCGGCTTCGACGCCTGCCGCGTCGCCCGGCCCGACGCTCTCACCGAAGCGCCCGCGCAGCTCGCCGCCTTTCTTGCCCAGGGCCGCCATGGCGACATGGACTGGCTGGAGCAACGCAGCGACTGGCGCGCCGACCCGCGAAAACTCTGGCCCGCCGTGCGCTCCATCATCCTGCTGGGAATGAACTACGGCCCGGACGAAGGCTTGCCTGCGACGCCCGCGACGACGGGCAATGTTTCCGTCTATGCCCGCCACCGCGATTACCATGACGTGGTCAAGGGCAAGCTCAAGCAATTGGCCGCCTTTGTGGTCGCCGGGGCGAAGCGGGCGGGCGTGGAGGGCGATGTGAAAGTCTTCGTCGACACCGCGCCGGTGATGGAAAAGCCGCTGGCCGCCGCCGCCGGGCTCGGCTGGCAGGGCAAGCACACCAATCTGGTCTCGCGCGATTTCGGCTCCTGGCTGTTCCTCGGCAGCATTTTCACCACCCTGGACCTCCCTGCCGATACGGCCGAGGGCGATCATTGCGGGGCCTGCCGCGCCTGTCTCGACGCCTGCCCGACTGGCGCGCTCGACGCGCCCTACCGGATCGACGCGCGCGCCTGCATTTCCTACCTGACCATCGAAGCCAAGGGTCAAGTCCCCCCGCAATATCGCGAAAAGATCGGCAATCGCATCTATGGCTGCGACGATTGCCTCGCCGCCTGTCCCTGGAACAAATTCGCCAGGACGGCGCAGGAAGCGAAACTGCAGGCCCGCGCCGATCTCCTCGCGCCGCCGCTGGACATGCTGGCGGCGATGGACGAGGCTGGTTTTCGCGCCTTTTTCGCCGGAGGGCCGGTGAAGCGGATCGGCCACGCGCGCTTCCTGCGCAATGTCCTGCTCGCCATCGGCAATTCAGGCGAGGCCTCGCTGGCGCCGGCGGCTCTGGCTCGTCTCGACCACACGTCGGGCCTCGTGCGGGGCATGGCGGTCTGGGCCCTGTCGCGGCTCGCGCCCGAAAACATGGCCAGGCTCGCGGCGGCGCGGCGGGACGCGGAAGAGGATCCGCAGGTGCGGCAGGAATGGGATCGGGCGACGGGGCGGGCGCAATGAAACTGGTGATCCTCGGCCTGGGCTTTACCGCCGCGCATTACGCCGCCCATCATTCCCGCGCCTTCGCCGAGGTGACCGCGACCAAACGCGCGCCATCGACTGACCACTTCGGTCGGGTCCGGCTGCTGCCCTTTGACGGCGCGGCGGACCAAGCCGACGCGCGCCTGCGCGCCGCGCTGGCGGAGGCCGACGCGCTTCTGGTCAGCGCCGGGCCCGACGCGCAGGGCGATCCCGCGCTGCGGCGGTTGGCGGAGGCGATCGCCGCGGCGCCGGGCTTGCGAAAGATCGTTTATCTCTCGACCATCGGCGTCTATGGCGATCGCGGCGGCGCGGCGGTCGACGAGAGCGCCGATCTCGAGCCCGTTTCCTCCCGCAGCCGCCTCCGGGTCGAGGCCGAGCGCGACTGGGGAGCGCTGGCCGAAGCGACGGGCAAGACGCTCTATATCCTGCGGCTGTCGGGCATTTACGGACCGGGGCGCAACGTCCTCGTCAATCTGCAATCCGGCAAGGCGCGGCGGCTGATCAAGCCCGGCCAGGTCTT
Source organism: uncultured Alphaproteobacteria bacterium (assembly GCA_963710275.1). Classification (GTDB taxonomy): domain Bacteria; phylum Pseudomonadota; class Alphaproteobacteria; order Rhizobiales; family Beijerinckiaceae; genus Rhodoblastus. The sequence continues at coordinate 771,494 of CAVPZS010000005.1, forward strand.
CAACCGCATTCATGTCGAGGACATCGGCCGGGCGATTGCAGCCTGCTTTTCCGGCGCGGCGCCGGGTGGCGTCTATAATGTCACCGACAACGAACCGGCGCCGCCGCAGGATGTCATCGCCTATGCCGCCAGCCTGATGGGGATCGCTCCGCCGCCGGAACAGGATTTCGCCACCGCCGCGCTCACGCCGATGGCGCGCAGTTTCTACGGCGAGAACAAGCGCGTCTCCAATGCGCGGATGAAGGCCGTGCTGGGAATCGAACCGCTCTATCCGAGCTATCGCGAGGGGATCGCGGCGCTGTGGAAGGCGTTCGCGCCAGCTTCGGGCAAGCTGTCTCCGACAGACTAAAATGCGGACAGGAGCGCGACAATGTCGGTCTCGGGTGTGAACTCCATCGGGCCGGACGTCACGACCCCGGTTCGGCTCGCCAGCCTCGCCGGCGCCGCGCAGGCGCAGGCGGCGACATCCGTCGCCGTCGGCCACGGCCGCCCAGCCCGCCGTTTCCGCGCAGGAAATCGCCGCGCAAAACGCCTTGAACGCCTATATCGAGGGGGAAGCCCCTGACGACGCCTCGATCGGCCTTTATTCGCAGGATACGGGCGCCTCAATTGTCCAGGCTGAAAACGCCGAGGCGGCGCTCGCCACGCAGTTGCAATCGACCGCCATCCTGCAAGAGCAGACCTTGCTGCAGGCGCTGGAAGCCAAGGAAGCTGAGCATTGGCGAAACCGCCGCGCAGTTGGCGCAGGTCGAGCGCGACTGCGCAAAAGGCCGACGCTCCAGGTCGGCGCCGTCGCCGACATAGACCGGCAGCTGACCGAGGCCCTGACGGCGGCGAGGCTGAATGCCGTGGTCACCGAAATGCAGGGACTGCTGCAGGCGAGCGAGGCGGGTGACGCAGACGCGGCCGCGGGGATCGCGGGCAGCTTGCAAAACCATCTCGCCAGCCTCGACGAGACCACGCTGACCCAGGCTTTTGCGCCCGCTTCACAATTTGGCCAGCCGTCGCTGCCGGCGCAGGCGCAGGCGCTGATCGCTCTCGTGCAATCCGGCGACATGGCCGCCGCCGCCGCGCTGGCGCGGACGATCCAGGCGCAGGCCCAGGCTTCGCTGCCGTCTCGTCTCCACGCTCAACGCGCTGCTGGCGACATTGCCGTCCACAACCCTGTCGATCCTGGACCTCGACATGAACCCGCTGCTGCTGGCGGTGCAGCTGAACATGCTGCTTCGCGCCAAGACGACCATCGAAAAACTGCGCCGGCGGAAAGTGGACCATATCAAGATCCTGCCCATTCCCCAAGCTTGGCGAGGGCGAGTTTCACAAGGACAAGGCCCGGACGGACGACTGACCCCGCTCCTGCGAGCGGGGCGAGGACGTCGGTCGTTACGCCTTCCACTTGATCGAGCAGCCCATCGAGGGGATTTGCCCTGCCGGGACCTGATTGGTCGCGGCGATGGCGCGCATGGCCTCGACCAGCTCCCGCCGCGCGGTCGCCGAGGGCGCGGACGTTCGGCCCTCATCGAGCCGGCCGCGATATTTCAACTTGAGATCCGGCCCATAGCCGAAGAAGTCGGGCGTGCAGACGGCGCCATAGGCCCTGGCCGCCGCCTGCGTCTCGTCATGGAGATAGGGGAAGGGAAGGTCATGCGCCCTGGCGAAGGCCTTCATCCTGTCGAAGCTGTCGTCCGGATAGGCCTTGGCGTCATTGGAGCAGATGGCGGCGAAGCCGAAGCCTTCCTTCATCAGCACGCGAGCGTCGGCGACCAGGCGGTCGATCACCGCGATCACGTAGGGGCAATGGTTGCAGATGAAGACGATCACCGTCCCCTTCTCGCCGGCGATGTCGCTCAAGCCGAAGTCTCGGCCGTCGGTCGCCGGGAGGTTGAAGTCGGGGGCCGGAATATCGAAGGCGATATCGGTGGGACTGGCCGCCATGGTCGCAACTCCGCGAGGCTAGAGCGTTTACTCGGCTTCGTGCTCGATCCGGTCCATGTCCTCGTCGGAGAGGCCGAAATGATGGCCGATTTCATGGATGAGCACATGCCGGATCATATCGCCCAGAGTGTCGTCGCCCTCGGCCCAGGCGTCAAGAATCGGCCGGCGAAAGAGAAAGACCATGTTGGGCATTTGCCCGCTCTGGGCTGCTCCCGATTGCGCCAGACCGGCGCCGCGAAACAGGCCGAGCAGTTCGAATTCGGATTCGGCCTCGAATTCAAGCAGCGTCTCTTCATCCGGGAAAGTCGTCGATCTGGATGACCACGCCTTCGCAGGCGCGCAGGAAATGGCGCGGCAGGCGGCGGAAGGCGGCGTCGGCCAGCGCCTCGAATTCACCCAGGCTCGGCGCCTTGCGCGCGCTCCAGTCGAGAGCTGGCGGTCTCACGCTTCCCATGGCGGTCAGGCCGTCGTCTTGACGGTCAGGGCCAGTTTCGGCGGTTTCGCCAGGGTCTGGAACACCACGCAATAGCGCTCCGTCAGCCGCGTCAGCGCGTCGATCCGCTCCTGCGGCTCGTCGGTGTCGAGATCGAAGAACAGCCTTATGTCGGTGAAGCCGACGGGCGCGTCCTTGGCGACGCCGAGGGTGCCGCGAAAGTCGAGGTCGCCTTCCGCCCGCGCCGTTCCGCCCTTGAGGCGGAAGGCCAGGGCGGTCGCCACCGCCTTCAGCGTGACGCCGGCGCAGGCGACCAGCGCTTCGAGCAGCATGTCGCCGGAACAGGCCTGCAAGCCGCTGCCGCCGGTCGCCGGATGCAGTCCCGCCTCGATCAGGGCGCGGGAGGTGGAGACCTTGCAGGCGAGCCCTTCGCCGGAGAGGTCGCCCTGCGCCTTAAGCGTGACCAGGGCGGCCTTCGCGTCGGCCTTGTATTTTTCCTTCAGGGGCGCCTGAAGCGCGCGCAGTTGATCGCCGTCCATGGTCGCCCCTCCGGTCAATGGAATGTGCGCAGGTCGACGAAATGACCGGCGATGGCCGCCGCCGCCGCCATGGCCGGCGAGACCAGGTGGGTGCGGCCCTTGAAGCCCTGGCGGCCCTCGAAGTTGCGGTTGGAGGTCGAGGCGCAGCGTTCGCCGGGCGCGAGACGGTCGGGGTTCATCGCCAGGCACATGGAGCAGCCCGGCTCGCGCCATTCGAAGCCGGCGGCGAGGAAGATCTTGTCCAGGCCTTCGGCTTCGGCCTGTTCCTTGACCAGGCCGGAGCCCGGCACGACCATGGCGTTGACATGGCTCGACACCTTGCGTCCCTCGGCGACCTTGGCGGCGGCGCGCAGGTCCTCGATGCGGCCATTGGTGCAGGAGCCGATGAAGACGCGGTCGATGGAAATGTCGGTCGGCTTCTCGCCGCCCTTCAGGCCCATGTAATCCAGCGCGCGCTGGATTTTTGCGCGCTGCGCCTCGGACTTGGCGGAATCGACCGTGGGGACGACGCCCTCGATGGTGATCACGTCTTCCGGGCTGGTGCCCCAGGTGAGCACCGGCGGCAGGTTGCCGGCGTCGAGTTCGACAATGGCGTCGTAATGCGCGCCCGGATCGCTCTTGAGCTTCGACCAGTAATGCAGCGCGCGTTCCCAGGCCTCGCCCTTGGGCGACTTGGGACGGTCCTTGAGATAGGCGAAGGTCTTTTCATCAGGGGCGATCAGGCCGGCGCGGGCGCCGCCTTCGATCGACATGTTGCAGACGGTCATGCGGCCTTCCATGGAGAGCGCCTCGATGGCTTCGCCTGCATATTCGATGACATAGCCGGTGCCGCCGGCGGTGCCGATCTTGCCGATGATCGCCAGCGTGATGTCCTTGGCGCTGACGCCCTCGCCCAGCTTGCCGCTCACCTTGACCAGCATGTTCCTGGCCTTGCCCTGGATCAGGGTTTGGGTCGCGAGCACATGCTCGACTTCCGATGTGCCGATGCCGTGGGCGAGCGCGCCGAAGGCGCCGTGGGTGGAGGTATGGCTGTCGCCGCAGACGATGGTCGCGCCGGGCAGGGTCAAGCCCTGTTCCGGGCCGATGATATGGACGATGCCCTGCCGGCGGTCGTGCTCGTCGAAATATTCGACGCCGAAGTCGGCGGCGTTGATCGCCAGTTGTTCGACCTGCGCCCGGCTTTCGGGATCGGCGATCGGCGCCGAGCGGTCGGTGGTCGGCACATTGTGATCGACCACGGCCAGGGTCTTCTGCGGCGCATGGACTTTCCGGCCGGCGAGGCGCAGGCCTTCGAAAGCCTGGGGGCTCGTGACCTCATGCACCAGATGGCGATCGATATAGAGCAGGGCCGTGCCGTCCGGCTGGATGTCGATGACGTGATCGTCCCAGATCTTGTCGTAGAGGGTGCGGGGCTTGCCGGCGGTCTCAACCATGTTCTTCATCCCTGTCGCGGCGGACGCTGTTGATTAACGACATAGAGTTGGCGGGCGGCGACGCAAGGCCGCTGGCCCGGATTTGAGCGAAAATACGAAAAGGCTGGCGCAGCGGCCAGCCTTCGCGAAATTCTGGAGCGAAAGAAGGCCCATAAGGGCGAACCTTGCATCAGGCCTTGTTGGCTTTGGCCTTGGCCTTGAGATCGGTGCGCTCGGCGATGCGGGCGGACTTGCCGCGACGGTCGCGCAGGTAATAGAGCTTGGCGCGGCGCACCTTGCCGCGGCGGATCACCTTGATCGAGTTGATCAGCGGCCCATAAAGCGGGAAGACGCGCTCGACGCCTTCGCCATAGGAAATCTTGCGGACGGTGAAGCTCTCATTGAGGCCGCCGCCGTTGCGGGCGATCACGACGCCCTCATAGGCCTGCACGCGGGTGCGGTCGCCTTCCTTCACCTTGACGTTGACGATCACGGTGTCGCCGGGGCCAAATTCCGGAATGGTCTTTTCGGCCGAAAGTCGGGCGATCTGCTCGGCGTTGAGCTGTTCGATGATGTTCATGTCGGTCTCCGTTTCGCCTTGTGGCGAGCGTTTCGGAACGCTGTTTTGAATTGGCGTCCAAGAATTCCGAGGAGGATCTTCCCGGACGCATGTGGCTCCGACCGAATTCGAGGAATTCGGAGGGAAGGCGGCGCTATACAGAATTTCCGCGGCGCTGTCGAGGCTTCAGGGCGGCGAAAACGATTTTAGTACAGGCGGCTGTCCTGGGGCTCGCGTTTCGTGCCGGGATCGTCGGGCGGCGAAGCCATCGGGAAGATCACCGGCTGCGGCGACGCGGCCTTGCGCGGCGGCTCGGCCTTCGGCTCCGGCGGCAGGATTTCGGCGGCGGGCGCGGCGGTCGGCGGCTCGGCTTCGTCGGGCGCCGGCCCGGCAACGGCTTCAACAGCCGGCGCCGCCTCCACGGCGAGCGGGGCCGGGGGCTCGAAGGCCGGCGGCGGCTCCTCGACCGGGCCGGAGAGTTCTTCGCGCGGCTGGAGCCAGCGATAGGCGTCGAGTTTTCCGGTCACCGGCGAAACGGGCGCCCATTGCCTGGAGAAATGGCCGTCGGCGACCCATGTGGCGTCGCGCGGGGCGCGCGAGCCGCGCGCCAGCCATTCGCGAACGAGGCCCTGCGCGTCATGTTCGCGGTCTTCCAGCTCCGCCATGATCACGCACATGCGCGCGGTGGGGCGTTCGCCGCCGTAGATCAGCGGCGCCATGGCGTCGCGCGCCGCGGCGAAATCGCGCGCGCCCAGCGCGGCGACGGCGACCAGCATCGCGCTCTCGGGATGATTGGGCGCGAATTTGGCCAAAGTCCTGGCGCGCGCAAGCCGGTCGGCCGCGGAATCGCCAGGCCGCATGTCGATATAGGCCTGGGCGAGGTCGGGATGGGGCGTCGCCGCATAGGCGGTTTCGATCAGCCTGGAGCCGGCGCGCATCTCGCCCTTGCGCGAGAGCAGGCGCCCGAGCAGGGCGGTGGCGGGAATGAGGTCGGGCGCCTTCTTCGTCGCGGCGCGCAACAGCCGGATGGCGCGCTGGGGATCGGTCAGCTCGCAATCCATCGCCTGGGCGGTGTCGAGCACCGCCTTCTGCCGCTTGCCCGTGGCCGCATCAATGACCCTGGCGCGCATGTTCTGGGTCACGCTGAGGCGCGCCGCGTCCCATTCGCCGCGCGCCGCATAGCGGTCGAGCACGGCCTGTCCCGACCAGGCGAGCGGGGCGATGCTTTGCGCCTGCAAGGCGATGCGATGGGCCTCCTCGTGGTCGCCCTGGCGCAGGCTTTCGACGTGCAGGCCGCGCAGGCCGAGCAATTTGGTTTCCGGACGTTCCGCCATGGAGCGGAAGGCGCGCTCGGCGCCGGCGCGGTCGCCGGAAAGCTGGGCCGCCTGAGCCTCGAGCAGCAGGGTCAAGGGCTCGTGCGGCAGGAATTTCCTGGCGTCGAGGCTGGCTCTCTTCGCCTTGCGCAGGTCGCCGACGCTCGCCGCGATAATGCCGCGCGCCAAAGCGTCCTGCCCACGCGCGCGCTTGCGCGCCCGGGCCGTGATCGAAACGATGCTGGGTATGCTGAAGATGAAGCGGATCAAGCTCCAGAGCACGATCGCGGCCAGCGCGACAAGGCTCAGCCCGACGACCGGCGACGTGTCGATATGGTAGCCGAACCAGGTCAGCGAGAGCGATCCCGGCTGTTCGAGCAGCGCCCCCAGACCGAGCGTGGCGAGGCCGAGCAGGAAAAGGAAGAGCAGAATGCGAAACATCGGCGGCGCTCGAAGTTGGGGGGCGGCGAGAATTCATATCCATGGGCCCGGCGACAATTCCGCCGCCGGAAAAAAGATCAGGACTTGTGCTTGGTCAGAGCTTGCAGGGAGTCGTTCAATTCGGCCTTGGCCGCGTCTTCGGCGTCGAGGCGCGCCTGCGCGCCCTTGGCCCAGTCGGCGGTCAGGGCGAGCGCGGGCGCTGGCAATTGCGCCCGTTCCCCAAGGGCGCCGGCCAGATCGCCGCGCAGGAGCTTCTGCTCGATGTCATCAACGAGGGCAGCGGTCGCGTCGCCGTCTGGCGCGCCCGCGCTGCGCACGCGGACGATTTTTCTCGCCCGCGATTCGACAAAGGACCAGACGGCCTCTCCGAAGCCGTGCGTGGGCTGGGCCGCCTGCGCGGGCTGCGCAGGTTGCGGCGGCGGCGCGACGGAGGCGGCGATCTTTGGCGCCAGGGCGACGAAATTCGCGGCCAGCTTGGCGGCGTCGGGCGTTCCAAGGCTGGCGCGCAGGCGGTCCAGACGTGCGGGATCGCCGCCGAGATCTTGCAGCGCGTCCAGCTGCGCCCGGTAATCATCGCCCTGCCGCAAGGCGGTCAGCAGGCTTTGCGCGACGACGATGCGGGCCGAAGCCTCTTCCTTGGACCCTGGGCCCATCTCGCGCGACGCGAGCTGGTCCGCCCGTGTATCGAGCTTGGGCGCGGCCAGCTGCCCCTCGAGCGTCTGCAATCGCTGCGACACCCGCTCGAGCGCGGCCTGGGTCGCGGCGAGCTGGGCTCCGAGTTGCGCCGGCTTGTCGTCGCTTTTTGCCTGGGCCTGGCCCGCTCCGGCCTCTGCCATGGGCCTCGGCGGCGCCGCTTCCTGGGTTGCTTCCGGCGCCTTGGCCACACCGAGAGCAGGCTGGGCGGCCTCGCTTTTCGCCGGGGCCGGCGCAGGCGCGCTCTTTTCGGTCGAGGCGTCGGCGCTCGCATTCGGCGCCGGCGATCCCGGCTGTTCGGACCTTTGCTGCCCAGACCTTTGTTGTTCAGGTTTGGGCTCGACGGAGCCGGCCGGCGCCGGTTTTGAGGCGGTGACGACTTTCACCGGCGCCTCGTCGGGGGCCGAGTATTCACTCCAGGAATAATAGCCGGCGACGCACAGCAGCGCGACGCAGATCCCGCCGGCGACGGGCAGCAAGGCCGATCTCCGCTTCGGCGCGGCCTCCTCGTGGGCCGTCGCGTCGGAAGCCGCTTCGTCGTCGGGCGCGGATCGCGTGGGTTCAGGCGCTTCGACCTCATTGGCTTCATGGGTATCGGTCTTGTGCGCGATGGACGCCTCGGCTTCGGCGGCAAAAGATTCGGCCGCGTGAGGCTCTGGGGCAGGAGGCTCGGCCGCCGTGGCTTCAGCAAGGGCGGCCTCGCCTTCTATCGCCGGCCCGTCGTGGGCGGCTTCCGGGGCGGCGTGGGCCGGGGCGCCGGGCGCAGGCGCGTCGGCGGGCGCATTCCCGGCGGGCGCATTAGGAACGGGCAAGGAGGCGGCTTCGCCGTCGTCGCTGCGCCCGTCGTTCTGGTCGATCATGCCCAACTCCCGCCAAACCGCTTCCGCACGGCGCCATTATAACCGCCGCGCTCGTCGAGAAAACCCGCAATCACCCGTTTAGTTTCCGCTCGGCCCCCGTCCGATGGACTCGGTCGCGGATGCGGAGGGTCGCCGACGTCGCCTGAAGACTTTTTGTCAGGCGCTGGCGGCGATGGCTTCGGCGATGGCGACGGTGCGCCGCGCCATGTCGGCGTGCAGCCGCTCCACCATCTTGCCGTCGATCTGCAACGCGCCCTTGACGGAATTCTCGGGCAGATCGAACACGTCGATGATTTTCCGGGCGAAGGCGATTTCGGCCTCGGCCGGCGCGAAGACCTCGTTGCAGATCGCCACCTGATTCGGATGGATCAGGGTCTTGCCGTCCATGCCGAGGTCGCGGCCCTGCTCGCATTCGGCGCGAAAGCCGGCTTCGTCGGAAAAGTTGTTGTAGACGCCGTCGATGATATCCGCGCCATAGGCGCGGGCGGCGGCGACGCAGATCGACAGATAGGCCAGCATGGACATCCGGCCCGGGGTCAGGCGCGCCCGCGTCTCCTTGGCGATATCATTGGTGCCCATGACCAGCGCGGCGAGGCGCGAATTGGGGTCCATGGCGGTGCGCACGATGGAATCGGCGTTGAGCAGGGCGACGGGCGTCTCCATCATCGCCCAGAGGCGGGTGCGGTCTGGGGCGCCGGCGTCGCGGATGGCCTTGGCGGCCATCATGATGTCGCCGGGCGTGGACGCCTTGGGAATGAGAATCGCGTCGGGGCCGGCCTGAGCGGCGGCGACGAGATCGGCCTCGCCCCAGGGCGTCGTCGCGCCATTGACGCGGATGATCACTTCGCGGCGGCCGAAACCGCCGGCCTTGACCGCCGCCGCGACCTGTTCGCGCGCCATTTCCTTGGCGTCAGGGGCGACGGCGTCCTCGAGGTCGAGGATCAGCGCATCGGCGGCCAGGGTCTTGGCCTTTTCAAGCGCGCGGGCATTGGAGCCGGGCATGTAGAGCACGCTGCGGCGGGGGCGAAGGCTGGTCATATGGTCTCCGGATATTGCTTTTGTTGCGCGGCACCATAATGTCTTCGCCGCTTTCACGCCATTGTCATTTTCAGTCCTGGCGAACCGCTTTTTGTCGCAGCCCGGATGGGTTGCCCCTTGCGCCGCAATGCGGCACAAGGGCTCGAATCGGGGCGCGACCGCCTGGCCGTGGCCGAAGATCGCCGTTCCCGGCGCTTGATCTTTCGCATTGAATTTGGCCCTGAAACACAATAGGAACGCCTGCGAAATGAGCGAACCGGATTTCCCCAAGAGCCTGACCGAAGGCTACGAGAACTTTCTCGGCGGCCGTTTCGGCCGCGAGCGCGAGAGATTCGAGCAATTGGCCGAGCGCGGCCAGAACCCGCAGGTGCTGCTGATCGGCTGTTGCGATTCGCGCGTTTCGCCGGAAGTGATCTTCGACGCCGGGCCGGGCGAAATCTTCGTGCTGCGCAACGTCGCCAATCTCGTGCCGCCCTACAAGCCCAATGACGATTACCACGGCACTTCGGCGGCGATCGAATTCGCGGTCATGGCGCTCAAGGTCAAGCACATCGTGGTGATGGGTCACGCGCAGTGCGGCGGCATGAAAGCCTATGCGGACCTGCAGAGCGATCCCTACATGCGGCCGCTCGCGCCGGGCGACTTCATCGGCCGCTGGATCAAGCTGATCGCCCCGGCGGCGGAACATCTGGGACCGCCGAGCGAGCCGATCGGCGCCTGGTCGGAGCGGCTGGGACAGGAATCGGTCAAGCAAAGCATCCGCAACCTGCGCAGCTTCCCCTATATCGCCACGCTGGAGCAACGCGGCTGGCTCAGCCTGCACGGCGCTTATTTCGGCGTGGCGGGCGGCGAATTGCTCGCGCTAAACGAAGAGGCCGGCGAATTCCGCCAGGTCGCGGCCGAAGCCCACAAGAACGCGCTGGGCGCGATACCCCGGTTTTAGCGCCGCCAAGCGGCGTTAACGTCGCGGAACAGATGATCCCGGCGATCAAAATACAAGAAAGCCGCCCCCGGGCGGCTTTCTCTGTTTTCACGCCGCCACTTTCTTCGGCGCCAGCAGCTTGCGATTGATCAGCGCTTCGGCGATCTGCACCGCGTTCAGCGCCGCGCCCTTGCGCAGATTGTCCGCCACGCACCAGAAGGCCAGGCCGTTTTCCACCGTCGCGTCCTCGCGGATGCGCGAAATATAGGTGGCGTCTTCGCCGGCGGCCTCATGCGGGGTGATGTAGCCGCCGGGCTCGTGCTTGTCGATCACCAGCACGCCGGGCGCCTCGCGCAGGATCTCGCGCGCCTCGTCCGCCGTCACCGGCTTCTCGCATTCGATGTTCACGCTCTCGGAATGCGAGATGAACACCGGCACGCGCACGCAGGTCGCGGTCAGCTTGATCTTGGGGTCGAGAATCTTCTTGGTCTCGGCCATCATCTTCCACTCTTCCTTGGTAAAGCCGTCTTCCATGAAGACGTCGATATGCGGGATGAGGTTGAAGGCGATGCGCTTGGGGAATTTCTTGCTCTCGACCTGATCGGAGACGAACACCGCGCGGGTCTGGGCGAACAGTTCGTCCATGCCTTCCTTGCCGGCGCCCGACACCGATTGATAGGTCGAGACGACGACGCGCTTGATGCCGAAAGCGTCGTGCAGCGGCTTCAGCGCCACCACGAGCTGGGCCGTCGAGCAGTTCGGGTTGGCGATGATGTTCTTCTTGCGAAAACCGGAGAGCGCGTCGGCGTTCACTTCCGGCACGATCAGCGGCACTTCGGAATCATAGCGCCAAGCGGAGGAATTATCGATCACGACGCAATTCTGCGCGGCGATGCGCGGCGACCATTGCTTGGAGATCTCGCCGCCCGCCGACATCAGGGCGATATCGCAATCGGAGAAGTCATAGGTGTCGAGATGCTTGCATTTCAGGGTCTTGTCGCCATAGGAGACTTCGGTGCCGATGGAGCGCGAGGAGGCGAGCGCCACGACCTCGTCTGCCGGAAACCGGCGCTCGGCGAGAATATCCAGCATTTCGCGGCCCACATTGCCCGTGGCGCCGACGACAGCGACCTTGTAACCCATGCTCGTCTCCAGAATCCTAAAGCGTTTTCAAGCGAAGTGGACGCCGGTTCGCGTGAAGAAAACGCGTCAAAACAAAAACCCTGCCGCCCCCGATCCGATGCGCCGGATCGGGGGCGACAGGCGCGAATGCCTACAGCAAGCGGGCCTTCGTGGCAATCCGACTTTATCCCTCGTCGGTCTCGACGCCCGCCGCGGACTTGAGCCGCGCTTCCTCGCGCTGCTGTCGCGCCCGGAGCACGGCCTCGTCCAGCGCAGGGGTCCAGCCACAGGCCGAAAGCAGCGCCATCATATGCGCGGGAACACAGGCCTCGGCCTCGACCGGCGGCTTGTTCTTCGAGATCGGAATTGTGATCGCCCGCGCATGCAATTGCAGCGGATGATCCGCGCCGGCGCCGCCCGATCCATAGATGGGATCGCCGACGATCGGGAAATCCAGCGCGGCGCAATGGACGCGCAACTGATGCGTACGGCCGGTCAGGGGCGACAGCGCCAGCCAGCAAATCGGCGCGCCGGAAAGGTCATGACCACGACCCATCACCGTCCAGCGCGTTTGCGCGGGCTGGCCCTCGGGGTCGACCTTCATCCACCAGCCGCGCGTGGCGTCGAGCCGGCCGAGCGGCAGGTCGATCAGCCCTTCTTCTTCGTCGGGCGCCCCCTGGACGACGGCCCAGTAGGTCTTGGAGATGCGCCCCTGCTTGAACAGCAGCATGAGCTTTTCCAGCGCCTTGCGGTGCCGGCCCAGCACCAGGCAGCCCGAAGTGTCCTTGTCCAGCCGATGCGCCAGCGCCGGGGAGCGCGGCAGGCCGAAGCGCAGATGGACGAAGGCGTCCTCGAAATTCTCGCCGCCCTTGGGGCCGCGATGCACGGCAAGGCCGGCCGGCTTGTCCATCACCAGCATCAGGCCGTCGCGATGGATCAATCGCGCACAAATGTCTTCCGGCGTCATGCGGGACAGGCTATCGAGAGGGCGAGCGAGTTTTTTGCGAATTGCGTCATGGGCGCTTATCGCAAAATCTCTATCTGATGAGAAGGGCGGATCGCCCGGCGCGAGGGAAGCGAGTTGTGAGCGCATGAGCGCAGAATCGAAAGACAAGGCGGAAAAGGCCGGATTCCTGGGCCGTCTGTTCAAGCTTCGGCATGCTGACGAGGCGTTCTGGGAGGAAAAGCCCGAACCTTTGCCCGAGGCCGCGCCGGAAGTTTTAGCGCCGTCGCCGGTCGAGGCGCCGTGCGTTGAGCCGCGCCCGTGGCCGTTGAGCCGGCGCCCGTGGCCGCTGAGCCAGCGCCCGTGCGTTCGGCCGAGCCGAGTCGCTGGCCGCGGTCGTCGAGGCTCCGGTCGCCGAGCCGGCGGTCGCGCCGCAACCTGCGCCCGATCAGGTCATGGCGGAAACGCCTGGCGAAAAGCTCAGCTGGTGGTCGCGGCTGCGGCACGGGCTGGCCCGCTCTTCCTCCTCCATCGGCCAGGGCGTCGCCGACATCTTTACCAAGCGCAAGCTCTCCGGGGACATGCTGGAGGATTTGGAGGACGTGCTGGTGCGCGCCGATCTCGGCATAGCCGCGGCTTCGCGCATCGCGGCCCTGGTCGGCAAGGGCCGCTACGACAAGCAGATCGCGCCCGAGGAGGTCCGCGCCATCCTGGCCGAAGAGGTCGAGCGCGTGCTGGCGCCGGTGGCGAAGCCGCTGGAGATCGACGCGGCGAAGAAACCCTTCGTCATCCTGGTGGTCGGGGTCAACGGCTCCGGCAAGACCACGACCATCGGCAAGCTGACGGCGAAATTCCATGCCGAGGGGAAAAACCTGCTCCTTGCCGCCGGCGACACTTTTCGCGCGGCGGCGATTGAACAGCTCCGCATCTGGGGCGGGCGATTGAACGTCCCGGTGATCTCGCGCGAGCCGGGCGCCGACGCCGCCGGCCTCGCCTTCGACGCGATCAAGGCGGCGCAGGAGCAGAACGCCGATATCCTCCTGATGGATACGGCGGGCCGGCTGCAGAACCGCGCCGAGCTCATGGCGGAGCTTGAAAAGATCGTCCGGGTGATGAAGAAGGTCGATCCCGAGGCGCCCCATGCGGTGCTGCTTGTGCTCGACGCCACGGTAGGGCAGAACGCCCTGAGCCAGGTCGAGATCTTCGGCAGGGTCGCGGGCGTCACCGGTCTGGTCATGACCAAGCTCGACGGCACGGCGCGCGGCGGCATCCTCGTCGCCATCGCCGAGAAATTCGGCCTGCCCGTGCATTTCATCGGCGTCGGCGAACAGGCTGACGACCTCGAGCCTTTCGCCGCGAGGGATTTCGCGAGGGCGATCGCCGGCTTCGACCAGGAACAGGATCCAGCATGACGTCGCCCCCCGCCGCTGCGCGCAAAAAGGTCAATCCGCTGCTGAAACTGGTGCTGGAGATGGGGCCGCTGGTCCTGTTCTTCCTCGCCAACTCAAAGCCGGCGCTGTTCCACGGACTGGTCGGCGGCTTCCTGCCGGAAAACCTGCCGCCGGAAAAAGTCACCATGCTGACCGCGACGGCGGTGCTGATGGTCGCGGTGGTGGCGGCGCTGGTGGCCTCCTGGGTGCTGACCAGGCATTTGCCTGTCATGCCGGTGGTCACGGCTGTCGCCGTGCTGTTCTTCGGCGGACTGACCTTCGTCTTCCAGGACAAGACCTTCATCCAGCTCAAGCCGACCATCGTGAACTGCCTGTTCGGCGCGGCGCTGCTGGGCGGCCTGGCCTTCGGCAAATTGCTGCTGCCGGTGGCGCTCGACAGCGTGATGCATCTGGATGAGGCGGGCTGGCGCAAGCTGACGGTCCGCTGGGGCTTTTTCTTTTTCGTTCTCGCCGGACTGAACGAATTCGTGCGCCTGACGCAAAGCTGGGATTTCTGGGCCGGCTTCAAGAGTTTTGGCATCATGCCGCTGACGGTGATCTTCGCCCTGGCGCAGACGCCGCTGATTCTGAAGCACGAAATCAAGCCGGAGGCGGAGGGCGAGCATTTTTGAGGCGTCGCTTCTCCTCGAAGGGGCTTTGGCTACCTACCGGTCACATATGTCCTATAGGCAGAACAAAATGCTATAACGGCAAAAATAATAGGAATAATTACTTGTCTAATCAAATTGCTATCTTCGCATGAGTGCGGCGTTGATGGGTCTACAACAATATTGATGCGATCACCAATAGATGGTTTATTTTGCCGATAGCCCGGAAGTTCAGATATAATACTTACACCGTCAACGGTGTATTCTACTTTTGCGAACCACGCTGACGTGTCTCCAGAAGATTTTTCTGTTAATGAAATAATATATGCTTCCGTTTTATTCCATTTTGATCGCCTAAAGCAAGAACGGCATGCAGTGTAAACAAATAGAACTCCAAAGAATATCGGCACATATATCATTAGCCATCTCCCAGACCGCGCGCCCCCGTGTCGAAGAAACCAGCGCTTTATTTCACGAACACATAGGTTGCGGCATAGGGCTCGGCATGGAACTCGCCTTCGCTGGCGCAGGGACCCGCGAAAGCGCCGCCCTTGGTGTCGATGCGCAGGATCGCAGTCGCTCCCGCCGCGGGTCCGGAGCTGGCCGGCTCCACGCTGGCGAGCTTCAGCCAGGGGATATCCGCGGCGGTCTTGCCTGGCGCCTTCCCCGTGAGCTTGCCCAGGACATGCGACCCCTCGGCGAATTCCCAGGTTGGGCCGGCGAAATGGCGCCCGACCGTCTTGCCGTCCTGGATCAGCGTCGCGATCGGCTCGCGAAACGCCCACGCCAGCTCGCCCTTGACGTTTTTGGCGCAAACGTAGATTTGCGCGCCGGCGGCCTGGAATGTCGCCACGGCCGCGCCGTCTTTGATGGCGATCGCTTCAGGCAGATCGGCGAGCCCGCCCGCAAAGGCGCCGGTCGCAGACATCATCACGGCGAAACAAAAGCTGAGTTTGCGCATGCTGTTCTCCGTTCCTCGCGAACTATGCCAGCAATCCCGATTTTTCGCACCTCAATCCAGCGAGCGACGCAAAACGGCCCGCCGGGTCACCCGGCGGGCCGTTTCAATCATGATGCTGCGAAAACGCGATCAGGCGGTCACCGTCTCCGCGATTTCCACGAATTCCGGGATCTTGTCGAAATTCATGTAGCGATAGACCTCTTCGGTCTTGCCCTTGAGGCTGCCAACCGCAGCCATGTATTCCTCGAATGTGGGGATCTTGCCGAGCAGAGCCGCGACCGCGGCCAGTTCCGCCGAGGACAGGTAGACGCGGGTGTCGAGGCCGAGGCGGTTCGGGAAGTTACGGGTCGAGGTCGACAGCGCCGTCGATCCCTTGCGCACCTGCGCCTGGTTGCCCATGCACAGCGAACAGCCCGGCATTTCCATGCGGGCGCCCGACTTGCCGAGCATGGCGTAATAGCCTTCCTCGGAGAGCATATGGGCGTCCATCTTGGTCGGCGGCGCGATCCACAGGCGGGTCGGAATGTCCGACTTGCCCGCGAGCATCTTTCCGGCGGCGCGGAAATGGCCGATGTTGGTCATGCAGGAGCCGATGAAGACCTCGTCGATCTTGACGCCCGGCACTTCCGACAGCGGCTTGACGTCGTCAGGATCGTTCGGGCAGGCGAGCAGACGGCTCCTTGATGTCGGCCAGATCGATCTCGAACACGGCGGCATATTCGGCGTCGGCGTCTGGCTGCAGCAGTTCCGGCTTGGCGATCCAGGCCTGCATGGCGGCGATGCGGCGTTCAAGCGTGCGCGCGATCCTGATAGCCCTTGGCGATCATCCACTTCATCAGCGTGATGTTCGAGGTCATGTATTCGATGATCGGCTCCTTGTTCAGCCGCACCGTGCAGGCGGCGGCGGAACGTTCGGCCGAGGCGTCGGAAAGCTCGAAAGCCTGCTCGACCTTCAAGTTCGGCAGACCCTCGATTTCGAGGATGCGGCCGTTGAAGACGTTCTTCTTGCCCTTCTTCTCGACCGTGAGCGAGCCGTTCTTGATCGCCGCATAGGGGATGGCGTTGACGAGATCGCGCAGGGTGATGCCCGGCTGCATCTCGCCCTTGAAGCGGACCAGCACGCGATTCCGGCATGTCCAGCGGCATGACGCCGGTCGCCGCTGCGAAGGCGACGAGGCCGGAGCCGGCCGGGAAGGAAATGCCGATCGGGAAGCGGGTGTGAGAGTCGCCGCCGGTGCCGACCGTGTCGGGCATCAGCAGGCGGTTCAGCCAGGAATGGATGACGCCGTCGCCGGGGCGCAGAGCGACACGCCGCCGCGATTGGAAATGAAGCCCGGCAATTCGCGGTGGGTCTTGACGTCGACCAGCTTCGGATAGGCGGCGGTATGGCAGAAGGACTGCATCACCAGATCGGCGGAGAAGCCGAGGCAGGCGAGATCCTTGAGCTCGTCGCGGGTCATCGGGCCCGTGGTGTCCTGCGAGCCGACCGTGGTCATCTTCGGTTCGCAATAGGTGCCGGGACGCACGCCCTTGCCTTCGGGCAGGCCGACAGGCGCGGCCGACCATCTTCTGCGGCGAGCGTGAAGCCCTTGCCGGAATCGGCGGGCACGGCGGGCAGGCGGAACAGGGTGGAAACCGGCAGGCCCAGGGCCTCGCGGGCCTTGGTGGTGAGGCCGCGGCCGATGATCAGGGGAATGCGGCCGCCGGCGCGCACTTCGTCGAAGATCACGTCGGACTTGACCTTGAATTCGCGAGATCACCGCGCCGTTCTTCAGCGCCTTGCCTTCATAGGGGCGCAGCTCGATGACGTCGCCCATTTCCATCTGGTTGACGTCGAGTTCGATCGGCAGCGCGCCGGCGTCTTCCATGGTGTTGTAGAAGATCGGCGCGATCTTCGTGCCGAGGCAGACGCCGCCGAAGCGCTTGTTGGGAACGTAGGGAATGTCCGCGCCGGTGAACCACAGCACGGAATTGGTCGCGGACTTGCGCGAGGAGCCGGTGCCGACGACGTCGCCGACATAGGCGACCGGATGGCCCTTGGCGATCAATGCGGCGAGCTGCTTGGTCGGGCCGCGCGCGCCCGCTTCGTCCGGCTCGATGCCGGGACGGGCGTTCTTCAGCATGGCCAGCGCATGGAGCGGAATATCGGGGCGGGTCGAGGCGTCGGGCGCGGGAGAGAGGTCGTCGGTATTGGTCTCGCCGGACACCTTGAACACGGTAAGCGTGAGCGAGGCGGGGACTTCCGGGCGCGAGGTGAACCATTCTGCGTCGGCCCAGGACTGGAGCACACCCTTGGCGTTGGCGTCTCCCTTGTCGGCCAGCGCCTTCACGTCATGGAAATAGTCGAACACCAGCAGGGTCTTTTTCAGGCCTTCGGCGGCCACGGCGCCGACTTCGGCGTCGGGAAGCAGGTCGATCAGCGGCTTGATGTTGAAGCCGCCAAGCATGGTGGCGAGCAATTCGGTGGCGAGCTTGCGCGAGACCAGGGCGTTCTTCTCATGCCCGCTGGCGACGCCGTCGAGAAAGCCGGCCTTGAGCCGCGCGGCGTCGTCGACGCCGGCGGGAACGCGATGGGTCAGAAGTTCGACGAGAGAGGCCTCTTCGCCTTTCGGCGGATCGCGCAGCAGTTCGATTAGCCCTTCGGTCTGCTTGGCCGAAAGCGGCAGCGGCGGAATTCCGAGGGCGGCGCGCTCGGCGACATGGGCGCGGTAGGCTTCAAGCATCGACATGAAAGGCTCTTTCCATTCGAGTGAGCAGGGCGAGGTGGTTGGGCCGCCTCGGAAAAATTCAAGACGCTTAGACGACAGGCGGGCGTGTCAAGTCAATTAGCGTTCCGCGTAGACAAGGGATTTTTGCGATCCTGCCGAATATTTTGGCATTCACGCCGCGCGCAGCGCCGAGAGAAACGCCGCGACCTTGACCTTGAGTTCATCGCTCTCTCGTGAGTAAGCGGGAGAAAGCTCCCGCCACCTTCGACGAGGCGCCGGCGGTCTGGCGAGAGGCTTCGGAAACGCTGACGATGCTGACGCTGATTCCCTGGGCGCCCGACCAGGCCTGGCCGATGCTGCTGCTGATTTCGATCGTCGCCGAGGATTGCTGCTGCACCGCAAAGGCAATGCTGGAGGATATCTCGTTGATCTGCCCGATTGTAGCCCCAATGCCGTCAATGGCCAGCACGGTTTTGCCGGTCGCGTGCTGCATGGCCGCGATTTGCGCCGCGATCTCCTCGGTGGCGCGGCCGGTCTGCGAGGCGAGCGTCTTGACTTCCGAGGCCACGACGGCGAAACCGCGTCCCGCCTCGCCCGCCCGCGCCGCCTCGATGGTGGCGTTGAGGGCCAGAAGATTGGTTTGCGAGGCAATGTCCTGGATCAGCTGGATGACGTCGCTGATCTTCGCCGCCACGTCCCTGAGATCGGAGACCGTCCGGCGGGTCTCGTCGGCCTGGGCGACGGCCTGAAGCGCAATGCTCGAGGAAATATCCATTTGCTGTCCGATTTGCGCAATCGACGCCGAGAGCTGTTCGGTCGCGGCGGCGACCGTCTGGACATTGGCGGAAGTCTGACGCGTCGCCTCAGACACGCCGGCCGCCTGCCTCGTGGTGTTTTCCGCGGCGCCGCCGAGCGGCCGGATGCCGCCAGAAGCTCCTCGGCGGCGGCGGCGACGCTTTGGGCGACGCTGGCGACCGACGCCTCGAACTCGGAGGCGACGCGGGCCAGTTCGGCCTTGCGCTGACCCGCCATCGACGCGTCGCGCGCCCGGCCGTCCTCCAGAAGCCTGCTCATGCGCCGGGCATTGCGCTCGAATGCGCGAGCGATTTCTCCGACTTCGTCGTCAAGCTCCAGCCCTTCGATCGCCACCGCGTCGTTACCCTCGGCGACCTGCTCCATCTGGTCGGCGATGCGCCGGATCGGCATCAATATCTGTCCCACCATCATAAGCAGATTGAGCGCGGCCATGGGCACGAGAACGGCCCCACAGCCGGCGAGCTTGCCGAGGATGACAGGAAAGACATCGCCGCCCGCTCGCGTGAAGACGACGCACATGCTGCCGATGGCGAGCGTCAGTCCGGCTCCGACAGCAGGGTGCAAGAGGAAGATCACCAGCATCTTCCTGGAAAGGTTCAGCGACTGGCCCTTGCCGGAGACCGCTATCCCCCTGGATATCCGTTCGAGATTTGCGACCATGGAAATGAAGAAGGGCGCCGAAAACACGAATATGATGGCGACGCCAATGCTCCAGCACAATGCGTATTTGGTCTTCGAGTCCAGGAAGTCCTTGTTATAAAGGGCTGTATTCGGGCCGATGACGCAATACAGGGCCATGGCGACGAGAAAGATCAGCGGCAGGGATGAGATGCTCTGCCGGGCTCGACGGTCATTCTCGGCGGAAGGCTGCGCCAGACAAGTCTTGATGCGGCGCAAATGGCTGCTGACAAGCCATGCCATCCCGCCCGTGTAGCCGATGACGTAGAGCGCAAGGGCCGGGCGTCAGCGCGATCGAGACGATCCTGCTCCAGCGTGCACAGGTCGAAATACCAGATGGCGAGCAGCCACATGGCGGGCGGCAGAAAGGCCCCGACAATCCAGCCAGAATTTGCTTTGCGTAAAAATCCGCGTTCATCAATTTTCATCCCCCCTTGCCGGCGCATCGGCAAGTTTGCATCGGCGGCGGCGGCGCATGATTTTTTTTTTGCGTCGCGTCGAACCGAGTGCGCGCAACCCAGGATAGAAAATCTAGGGGGATTTGGTTAACAATGGCGCCCTGGGCATAGATGCAAGCGGACGATCACGCAATCTTGTCCCCCCTAACCCCCGGCGACGCCACGCCGCCGCCCTCCAACCAAAACGCCGCGCGAGGCCAGAACAATCGACTTTAGGCCGCCGCCAGCTGCCGCAGCACGTAGGCGAGAATGCCGCCGTTGCGGAAATACTCCAGCTCGTCCAGCGTATCGATGCGGCAGATCAGCGGCACGCGCGTCACCTCGCCGTCGGCGTAGTGATCTCCGCATGCAGCGTCTGGCGCGGCTTCAGGTCGTCGGCGAGGCCGGCGATCGACACCGTCTCGTCGCCCTTCAGCCCCAGCGTCTGCCACGACGTCCCCTCCTCGAACACCAGCGGCAGCACGCCCATGCCGACGAGGTTGGAGCGGTGGATGCGCTCGAAGCTCTGCGCGATCACCGCGCGCACGCCGAGCAGCTTGGTGCCCTTGGCCGCCCAGTCGCGCGAGGAGCCGGTGCCGTATTCCTTGCCCGCGAAGACCACCAGCGGAACCTTCTCCGCCTGCGTAGCGCATCGCCGCGTCGTAGATCGCCATGCCGCTCGCCCGACGGGGTAGTGGATGGTGAAGCCGCCTTCGACGCACGTCGCCGCCTCGTCCTTCGACCATCTGGTTCTTGATGCGGATGTTGGCGAAGGTGCCGCGCATCATCACCTCGTGATTGCCGCGCCGCGTGCCGTATGGTTGAAGTCGGCCGGCCGCACCTGATGCTCGATGAGATATTGCCGGCCGGGCTGCGCCGCCTTGATCGAGCCGGCCGGCGAGATGTGGTCGGTGGTGATCGAATCGCCGAACAGCGCCGAGGATGCGGGCGCCGACGATGTCCTCGACCGGCTTCGGCGTCATCTTCATGCCCTCGAAATAGGGCGGGTTCTGCACATAGGTCGAGCCGCATGTCCCAGGCATAGGTCTGGCCGCCGGCGACCTTCGACCTTGCGCCAGTTGCGCGTCGCCGTCGAACACCTCGCCGTATTGCTCCTTGAACATCTTCGCCTTGATGACGCTTGTCGACGATCTCCTGCGATTTCCTCCGTCGTCGGCCAGATGTCGCGCAGGATAGACCGGCTTGCCCTTCTTGTCGTTGCCGAGCGGCTCCTTGGTCGAGATCGATCTGCAGCGAGCCGGCCAGCGCATAGGCGACCACCAGCGGCGGCGAGGCCAGATAGTTGGCGCGCACGTCGGGGTTGACCCGGCCCTCGAAGTTGCGGTTGCCCGACAGCACCGCCGCGGCGACGAGCATTGTGCTTGTTGATCGTCGTCGAGATCGCCGGCGGCAGCGGCCCGGAATTGCCGATGCAGGTCGTGCAGCCGTAGCCGACGAGCTTGAAGCCGAGCTTGTCGAGCGGCTTCTGCAGCTCCGGCCTCGTCGAGATAGTCGTCACCACCTGGCTGCCCGGCGCGAGCGAGGTCTTCACCCACGGCTTGACGTCAGGCCCTTGGCGACCGCGTTGCGCGCCAGCAGCCCGGCCGCGATCATCACGCTGGGGTTGGAGGTGTTGGTGCAGGAGGTGATCGCGGCGATCACCACGTCGCCGTGGCCGAGGTCGAACTTCTCGCCCTCGACCGGGATAGCGCGTCTCCGATGTCGTCGGCCTTGCTTGAACTCGCTCGTCCATCGCGCCGATGAAGCCGGCCTTCGACGTCGCCAGCGGCACGCGGTCCTGCGGCCGCTTCGGCCCGGCCAGCGAGGGCGCGACCGTCGCCGAGATCGAGCTCCAGCGTGTCGGTGAAGACGGGGTCGGGCGTCGCGCGCGGTGCGGCAACAGGCCCTGCGCCTTGGCATAGGCCTCGACCAGCGCGATGCGCGCCTTCTTGCGCGCCGAGGTCTTCAGGTAGCGAGCGTCTCGCCGTCGATCGGGAAGAAGCCGCAGGTCGCGCCATATTCCGGCGCCATATTGGCGATCGTGGCGCGGTCGGCGAGCGTCAGCTCGTTGAGGCCGGGGCCGAAGAACTCGACGAACTTGCCGACCACGCCCTTCTTGCGCAGCATCTGCGTGACGGTCAGCACCAGATCGGTCGCGGTGACGCCTTCGCTTGCAGCTCGCCGGTCAGCTTGAAGCCGATCACTTCCGGCAGCAGCATCGACAGCGGCTGGCCGAGCATGCACGGCTTCGGCCTCGATGCCGCCGACGCCCCAGCCGAGCACGGCGAGGCCGTTGACCATGGTGGTGTGCGAATCGGTGCCGACCAGCGTGTCGGGATAGGCGACCTCGACGGTCACGTCTTGCCGCGGCCGCTGCATTTTTCCTTGCGGTCCACACGGTCTGGGCGAGATATTCGAGATTGACCTGGTGGCAGATGCCGGTGCCCGGCGGCACGACGCGGAAATTGTCGAACGCGCTGCTGGCCCCATTTCAGGAAGCGGTAGCGCTCGCCGATTGCGCTCGTATTCGAGCTCGACGTTCTGTCTCCAGCGCCTTGGCCGGTGCCGAAATAGTCGACGATCACCGAATGGTCGATGACGAGATCGACCGGCACCAGCGGGTTGATCTTGTCGGGATCGCCGCCGAGCGCGATCATCGCGTCGCGCATCGCGGCGAGATCGACCACGGCGGGCACGCCGGTGAAGTCCTGCATCAGCACGCGCGCCGGGCGGAACGCGATCTCGTGCTCGACCTTGCCCTTGTTTCAGCCAGCCGGCGACGGCCTCGATGTCTTCCTTGGTGACGCTGCGGCCGTCCTCGTTGCGCAGCAGATTCTCGAGCAGCGATCTTCATCGAGAACGGCAGTCGCGAGACGCCCGCGAGCCCGTTCTTCTCCGCCGCCTTGAGCGAGAAATAATCGATAGGTCTTGGCGCCGACGGTGAGTTTCTTGCGGCATTTGAAGCTGTCGAGGCTGGCCATGGCGGCGTCTCCGGATGTGGGGAGGAAGGGTCGGGCGGCTTATAGATAATTCCTGCGCCGGCGGCTACACGAACAAAGGTCAAAGGCGCCGGTTCGCTGCGGCCCGATCAGGGAGCCATGCGCCATTCATCGCAACGCGCAAAACCTGACGCTGGAGCGCGGCGGCCGCGTCATCTTCGCGCGACTGTCGTTTCGACGGCCGGCGCCGGCGAGGCGCTCGTCGTCACCGGGCCGAACGGCGCCGGCAAATCGAGCCTGCTGCGCGGGCTCGCCGGCTTCCTGCCTTCGCGACGGCGGGACGTGCGGCTCGAAGGCGGCGACGACGGAGGCGCGCCTGCAGGAGCAGGCGCATTACTCGGCCACGCCGACGCGCTCAAAGCCCGCGCTGACGGCGGCGGAGAATCTCGACTTCTGGGCGGGAATGCTGGGCGGCAGGCGCCGCGCGCGAGCGTCGCGCCGGCGCTGGCGCGGCTGGGCCTGCCGCATGTCGCCGATTTCCCGGTCGGCTATCTGTCGGCCGGGCAGAAGCGGCGGGTCGCGCTGGCGCGGCTCTTCGTCGCGCCGCGCCCGTTGTGGCTGCTCGACGAGCCGACGACGGCGCTCGACGCCGCCGCGCAGGAGCCGTTCGCCGGCGTCATGCGCGACGCATCTGCGCGGGCGGCGGAATCATCGTCGCCGCGACCCACGCGCCGCTCGGCCTCGCGGACGCCAGGAATCTGCGCCTCGACGGCCAAGCCGGCATGCGAGAGCGCGGCTGTGACTCGCGCTGTTGCGGCGCTGTTCCTGCGCGAATTGCGGGTCGCCCGACGCATCGGCGGCGGCGGCGCGCATGGGCGCCGTGTTCTTCCTCATCCTCGTCATCGATCATGCCGTTCGCGCTCGGCCCGGACATGCAGCTGCTGTCGCGGATCGGCCCGGCGATCCTGTGGATCGCGGCGCTGCTGTCGACGCTGCTCGGCCTCGACCGGCTGTTTCAGGCCGACGCCGAGGACGGCTCGCTCGACCTCATTCGTCATGCGCCGCGATGCCGCTGGAACTGGTCGTGCTGGTCAAATGCGCGGCGCATTGGGGCGTCACGCCCTGCCGCTGGTCGTCGCCGCGCCGCTGTTCGGGCTGATGCTGGCGATGGAGCCCCGGCGCTGGCGGGCGTCGCGCGCTGACGCTGCTGGCGGGCACGCCGGCGCTGACGATGCTCGGCGCGATCGGCGCGGCGCTGACGGCGGCGCTGCGGCGCGGCGGGCTGCTGATGGCGGTGCTGGTGCTGCCGCTTGACCGTGCCGGTGCTGATTTTCGGCGTCGCCGCGCCGCCGGCCGCGAGCGGCGGCACCGTGCCGTTCGCGACGCCGTTCCTGATTCTCTGCGCCTTGTCGCTTGGCGCCATGGCCGGGGCGCCCTTCGCCGCGGCGGCGGCCTTGCGGTCGCGGGAGGCGTGATTTCGCCTTCATTTGGCCGGGAACGAATTGCATTTGCTCGCGCGCGCGCCTAATCAGGCGGCTCAACCTGGCAGATGGTTCATGCTCAAATACGCCAATCCCACGCTTTTTCTGGCGCTCGCCGCCCGGCTGATCCCCTGGCTCGCCGGCGCTTCGGCGCTTGCGCTCGGCGTCGGCCTCTATCTGACCTTCTTCGTCGCGCCCGACGATTACCAGCAGGGCGATTCGGTCAAGATCATGTATCTGCATGTGCCCTCGGCCTGGCTCGGCATGATGTGCTACATGGTGATGACCTCGGCCGCGCTTGGCACGCTGGTCTGGCGCCATCCGCTCGCCGACGCCGCGCAAAAGGCCGCGGCGCCGCTCGGCGCCGCCTTCACTTTGCTCTGCCTCATCACCGGCTCGCTCTGGGGCAAGCCGATGTGGGGGACATGGTGGGTGTGGGACGCGCGCCTGACCTCGGAGCTGGTGCTGTTCCTGATCTATCTCGGCCTGATCGGCCTGTGGCAGACGCATCGAGGAGCCGGCCCAGGCGGCGCGCGCCGCCGCCATCCTGACCCTGGTCGGCGTGGTCAATATTCCCATCATCAAGTTTTCGGTCGACTGGTGGAACACACTGCACCAGCCGTCGTCGGTGTTCCGCCTCGGCGGACCCGCGATCGGCGGCTCCATGCTGTGGACGCTGCTGATCATGGCCTGGGCTTTACGCTGCTGTTCTTCACCCTCCATCTCATGGCGGTGCGCAATGAAATCCTGCGCCGTCGCCTGCGCCGCCTGAGCATTCTCGCCGCCAGCGCCGAAGAGCCGGAAGCGGGCCGGAGGCGGCGCAATGAAGGATTATTCCGGCTATATCTTCGCCGCCTATGGCTTCGCGCGCCGTGGTCATCGGCTTCATCGTCGCCAAGATCACGCTCGATTACCGCGAGCTGAAAGCGAAGCTGGCGCGCTTCGACACCAGGACAAAGAGCCGATGAGCGCGACCGACGAGGCCCCCGTGCGCCTGCGGAACTGGAAGACCGCGCTGCCGCTGGCTGGGCTTTCTCGCTTTGGCCGGCCTGTTCGTGCTGCGGCTGCAATCGGGCGGCGACCCCTCGGTGCTGCCTTCGCCGCTGATCGGGCAGAAGGCGCCGGCCTTCGATCTCGCCGCCGTGCCCGAGAGCCGACAGGCCCGGCCTGTCCAGCGCCGATCTCGCCCAGGGCAAGACGACGGTCGTGAATTTTTTCGCCACCTGGTGCGGCCCCTGCCGGCTCGAACATCCCGTTCTCAAAAAGATGGCGGAGGATGAGGCGCTGAAGGCGCTGGGCGTGCGCATCGTCGGCATAGACTACAAGGACGATCCGGCCAATGCGCGCAAATTCCTCGCCGACGACGGCGATCCCTATGCCGCCATCGGCGACGATCTCAGCGGCCGGGTCGGCATAGACTGGGGCTCGACCGGCGTTCCCGAGACCTTCATCATCCGCGGCGACGGAACCATCGCCTTCAAATACACCGGGCCGATCACCGAGCAGGCGCTGCGCGACATCGTCCTGCCGGAAATCGAAAAAACCCTGCGCTGAAATTCTGGACCCAACGCTGACCGATGTCTCATGCCGCTTCCAAAACCCCTGACCGCCAAAGCCTGCGGCCCCCTGCGCGGCAAAGTCCGGCCGCCGGGCGACAAGAGCATCTCGCACCGCGCCTTCCTGCTGGGGCTGCTGACGATCGGGCGAAACCCGGATCGAAGGCCTGCTCGAAGGCGAGGACGTGCTCAACACCGGCCGCGCCTGCGCGCAGCTGGGCGCGAAGATCGAGCGCCATGGGCGAGGGAAGCTGGAGCATTCTCGGCGCGGGCCTGGGGTCGCTGCTGGAGCCGCGCGAGACGCTTGATTTCGGCAATGCCGGCACGGGGTCGCGGCTGATGATGGGGGTGACAGGCGGCCACGGGATCACTGCGCGCTTCGACGGCGACGCTTCGCTGCGCAAGCGTCCGATGCGCCGCATCCTCGATCCGCTGGTGCTGATGGGCGCGCAGGTGCTGGAGCAGGGCGAGGGCGGGCGCTGCCCGATCCTGCTCAAGGGGACGCCGGAGCCCGCCCCGATCGAATATCGCACGCCCGTCGCCTCGGCGCAGATCAAGTCGGCGGTGCTGCTCGCCGGCCTCAATGCGCTCGGCCGCACCACGGTCATCGAGACCGAGGCCAGCCGCGACCACACCGAGAAAATGCTGGCCTATTTCGGCGCCGACGTTGCGCGCCGAGCCATTCGGCGAACATGGCCGCAAGATCACGCTCGAGGGCCGGCCCGAACTTGCAGCCGCGACCGATCGTCGTGCCCGCCGATCCCTCCTCCGCCGCCTTCCTGATCGCCGCGGCGCTGCTGGTGCAAGGGCTCGGACATCGTCATCGAGGGGATGATGATGAACCCGCTGCGCATCGGCTTCCTCACCACGCTGATCGAAATGGGCGCGCGGATCGACATTCTTGAAAGGCGCGCGGAGGGCGGCGAGGAGGTCGCCGACCTGCGCGTCCGCGCGTCGAACTGACCGGCGTCGACGTTCCCGCCGCCCGCGCGCCGGCGATGATCGACGAATATCTCGTCCTCGCGCGTGGTCGCGGCTTTCGCCCGCGGCGTCACGCGCATGAACGGCCTGCAGGAGTTGCGGGTCAAGGAATCCGACCGTCTCGCGGCCACCGCCGCGGGGCTCGTCGCCAATGGCGTCAAGGCGACGATCGAGGGCGACGACCTGATCGTGGAAGGCGGCGACGGCGTGGTCGCGGGCGGCGGGGTGGTGGAGACCCATCTCGACCATCGTCTCGCCATGAGCTTTCTCGTGATGGGCCTGGCGTCGCAAAAGCCCGTCACGGTTGACGACGAGACCATGATCGCCACCTCCTTCCCGACTTTCCGGCCGCTGATGGCGCAACTGGGCGCGGAATTCGGTTGATGATCATCGCCATCGACGGTCCCGCCGCCTCCGGCAAGGGCACTCTGGCCCGCCGCCTCGCCGCCCATTACGGCCTGCCGCATCTCGACACCGGCCTGCTCTATCGCGCCACGGCGCGCGCGCTGCTCGACCAGGGTTCGCGGCTCGACGACGTGGAAAAGGCGGTGAGCGCGGCGCGCGGGCTGGCCCTGCTCGATTTCGACGAGGAGCGCCTTCGCGGGCGCGAAATGGGCGAGGCGGCCTCGGTGGTCGCCGCCATACCCGCCGTGCGCGCCGCGCTGATCGACATGCAACGCGCCTTCGCCGGACGCGAAAAGGGCGCGGTGCTCGACGGCCGCGACATCGGCACGGTGATCGCGCCCCAAGGCGACGGTTAAAATCTTCGTGACCGCCAGCCCTGAGGCCCGCGCCCAGCGTCGTTCGCTGGAACTGCGCGGACGCGGCGAAAAGGTCGATTACGCCGCCATCCTCGAGGACATCAGGAAACGCGACAAGCGCGATTCCGAGCGGGCGGAAGCCCCTTTGAAGCCGGCGGCGGACGCGCATCTGCTCGACACCACGGATCTGAACGTCGAGGCCGCCTTCGCGGCGGCCCTCAAGCTTGTCGAGGCCGCGCGCGGGCCTGTCTTCACGGCCTTTTTCCTTGTGATTCCCCCGCGAAGTTGCTATTAGCCCCACTTCGCGCGCGGCCGCTTTACGGTCGCGCGGGAAAAACTGCTCCCGCCCGCCGGCCCGCGCCGGCCCGCAACAAACGGAGGCGCGTCGAAAATCGATGCGCGCTGGCGGAACGGAGCGCCTGATAACGCCAACCCAAGACCGGCGCAGCCCAACAGGGCGCTTTAGGAGAACTTATGACGTCTGCTGCCAACGCGGGAATGAACCCGTCGCGTGATGATTTTGCCGCTCTGCTCGACGAAAGCTATGGCGAGAACGAGGCTTTCGAAGGTTCGGTCGTCAAGGGCCGTGTCGTCGCCATCGAAAAGGATGTCGCCGTCATCGACATCGGCCTGAAGACCGAGGGCCGCGTGGCGCTCAAGGAATTCACCGGCCATGGCCGCGATGCGGCCCCGGTCGTCGGCGATGAAGTCGAAGTCTATCTCGAACGCGTCGAAAACGCGCTCGGCGAAGCCGTCATCTCGCGCGACAAGGCGCGCCGCGAGGAGAGCTGGGTCAAGCTCGAAAAGGCTTTCGAGGCCAACGAAAAGGTCGACGGCGTCATCTTCAACCAGGTCAAGGGCGGCTTCACCGTCGATCTCGACGGCGCCGTGGCCTTCCTGCCGCGCTCGCAGGTCGACATCCGTCCGATCCGCGACGTCACTCCGCTGCTCGGCGTGCCCCAGCCCTTCCAGATCCTGAAGATGGATCGCCGCCGCGGCAATATCGTCGTGTCGCGCCGCACCGTGCTCGAAGAGAGCCGCGCCGAACAGCGCCACGAGATCGTCGCCAACCTCGAGGAAGGCGTGACCATCGAGGGCGTGGTGAAGAACATCACCGATTACGGCGCGTTCGTCGACCTCGGCGGCATCGACGGCCTGCTGCATGTCACCGACATCGCCTGGCGCCGCGTCAACCACCCCTCGGAAGTGCTGAACATCGGCCAGACCGTGAAGGTGCGGATCATCAAGATCAACCACGAGACGCACCGCATCTCGCTCGGCATGAAGCAGCTGCTCGAAGATCCGTGGCAGAACATCGAGGCCAAGTATCCGATCGAAGCCCGCTTCCATGGCCGCGTGACCAACATCACCGACTACGGCGCGTTCGTCGAACTGGAGCCGGGCATCGAAGGCCTGATCCACGTCTCCGAAATGTCCTGGACCAAGAAGAACGTCCACCCCGGCAAGATCGTCTCGACCTCGCAGGAAGTCGACGTGCAGGTGCTGGAAGTCGATTCCGTCAAGCGCCGCATTTCGCTCGGCCTCAAGCAGACCCTGCAGAATCCGTGGGAAGCCTTCGCCGAGAAGCATCCCGTGGGCTCCGACGTCGAAGGCGAAGTCAAGAACAAGACCGAATTCGGCCTGTTCATCGGCCTCGACGGCGACGTGGACGGCATGGTCCATCTGTCCGACCTCGACTGGAACCGTCCCGGCGAACAGGCGATCGAGGACTACAAGAAGGGCGATATGGTCAAGGCCCGCGTTCTCGACGTCGACGTCGAGAAGGAGCGCATCTCGCTCGGCGTCAAGCAGCTTGGCGGCGACCCCTTCGTCACCGCCGGCGCGCCGACCGGTGAAGAAGGCGAAATGAAGAAGGGCGCCATCGTCACCTGCGAAATCCTCGAAGTGAAGGACGGCGGTCTCGAAGTGAAGATCGTCGGCACCGATCTCCAGGCCTTCATCAAGCGCAACGAACTGGCCCGCGACCGCAACGACCAGCGCCCCGAGCGCTTCGCCGTCGGCGAAAAGGTCGACGCCCGCATCACCCTGTTCGACCGCAAGGCGCGCAAGGTGGCGGTGTCGATCAAGGCGCTGGAAGTGGCCGAAGAGAAGGAAGCCATCGCCCAGTACGGCTCCGCCGATTCCGGCGCCTCGCTCGGCGACATTCTCGGCGCCGCGCTCAAGGCCCGCGAAACGAAGTAATCTCTTCGTTTCTTTGCAAATTGGACCCCGTGCGAAAAAATTCGCACGGGGCTTTTTTTTCAGGGCGCGCTTCATGACTTACGCCGTCGGCGTCGATTTCGGGACCACCAACAGCGTCGTCGCCTTCGCCAATGAGAAAGGGCGAAGTGCGCGCGGTGTCCTGGCCCACGGCGCAGGGGCCGACCCAGACCTTCCGCACCGCGCTGATGTTCTGGAGACAGGGGCGCGGTCTCGGCCATATCGCCGGGCCGCAGGCGCTGGAGCGGGCGATCGAGGCCGAAGCCGGCGAGCGCTTCATCCAGTCCTTCAAGACTCATCTGGCGAGCCGGGTGTTTTCCGAAGCCGCGGCTGTTCGGCGTGAAGGTCACCATCGAGGACATGACCGCGATCTTTCTGCGCCACCTGTTCGAGGCGCAGGGCGGGACCGAGATCGCGCGCGGCTCCTGGGTTTGCGCCGGCCGTCCCGTGGTCTTCGCCGGCGAGCGGCCGGACGAGGCGCTGGCGCTGCGCCGCCTCTCCGACGCTTACGCATCCGCGGGCCTGGCGCAGGCGGAATTCGCCTTCGAGCCCCTGGGCGCCGCCTATTGGCACGCCCGCGACCTCAAGCGCGACGAGACGGTGCTGGTGGCGGATTTCGGCGGCGGCACCAGCGATTTCGCGCTGCTGCATTTCCAGCACGGCAAGGACGGGCTGCAAGCCGAGGCCCTTGGCCACGGCGGCTGCGGCGTGGCGGGCGACGCCTTCGACTTCCGCCTGATCGACCATGTGATATCCCCACGGCTGGGCAAGGGCGCGACCTATCGCTCGCTGGACAAGATCCTGCCGCTGCCGGCCTATTTCCACGCCGCCTTCGCGCAATGGCACCAGATTTCCTGGCTGAAATCGACCAAGACTTTCGGGGAGCTGCGCTTTTTCGCCGAGAGCAGCGACCGTGGCGGCGAGTTGGAGACGCTGGCCGAACTGATCGAAATGGATCTGGGCTTCGAGCTTTACCAGCAGGTGGGCGCGGTCAAGGCGGCGCTGTCCTCGGCGGAGGCTGCTCGCCTGTGTTTTGCGCGCGGGGGCGTCTCCATCGACGCGACCGTGACAAGGCGCGATTTCGAAAGCTGGATCGCGCCCGACCTGGCGCGGATCGAGGCGGCGCTGGAGGCGACGCTCGCCAGCGCCAAATGCGGCGCGCCGCAGATCGACGCGGTGTTCATGACCGGGGGCACCTCCTACATCCCCGCGCTGCGCGCCATTTTCGAGCGTCGCTTCGGCGCGCGAAAGCTGCATTTCGACAATCCCTTCCAGTCGGTGGCGGCCGGACTGGCGCTGCTGGCGGCGGACCGCCGCCGCCGGGCTGGCTGAGGGAAATTCAAAAGATCGCGGCGCCGCATTGAGCTTTGCGCAAGGAAAACCTACATTCTCCCAGCGATTCGAGGAGTTGGACATGACGCAGACGACGCCCGTTGAAACCATTCTCGACCGGAGGCAATTGCGCCGCAAAGTCACCTTCTGGCGCCTGGCCGCCCTGGCCGTCGCCGTCGTCGCCCTTGTCGCCCTGGCCGGGCGCATCGACGGCGATCCCGCGCATCTGGCCCCTCATATCGCGCGCATCGAGATCAAGGGCGTCATCACCGGCGACAAGGAAACGCTGAAGCTCATCAAGGATGCGGGCGCGTCCAAGGCCAGCGCGATCATCGTCGAAATCGCCAGTCCCGGCGGCACGGTGACCGGCTCCGAGCATATTTACGACGAATTGCGCCGCGTCGCCGAGAAGGAGAAAAAGCCCGTCGTCGCCGTGGTCGACACCATGGCCGCCTCGGGCGGCTATATCGTCGCCCTGGGCTGCGACCGCATCTTCGCCGACAGCAATTCGCTGGTCGGCTCGATCGGCGTGCTGTTCGAATTCCCCAATGTGGCGAAGCTGCTCGACACCGTCGGCGTCAAGGTCGAGACGATCAAGTCCTCGCCGCTGAAGGCCGCGCCCAATGGCTTCGAGCCGACCTCCGACGCGGCCCATGCCGCGATCAATTCGCTGGTGGTCGACAGCTACGGCTGGTTCAAGGGCCTGGTGAAAGACCGCCGCCAGATGAGCGACAACGAACTGGCGACCGTATCAGATGGCCGCGTCTTCACCGCCCGCCAGGGCCTGCCGCTGAAACTGGTCGACGCCTTCGGCGGCGAACGCGAGGCGGTGGCCTGGCTCGAGGCCGAACGCGGCGTGGCCAAGGGCCTGCCGGTCAAGGATTGGAAAAAGCCGGACGGGGTCAAGAACCTGGGTCTGTTCAGCCTCGCCGGACAGGCTTTTTCGGCGCTGGGTTTCCCGCAGGCGGCCGCGCTGCTCTCGGGCGCGGAAAAAGCGCATGACGCGGCGGCACTTGACGGGCTTTTGGCGATTTGGCAGGTTGGCGCCCAGCAATAAACGACAGGGCGGGGGGTCGTAATCCGCGCTGCGATACTAGGAAGACTTCAGTGATTAAATCCGAGCTCGTTCAACGTATTGCCGAACGCAATCCGCATCTCTATCTTCGCGATGTCGAAAACATCGTGAATGCTATTCTCGATGAAGTCACCGACGCCCTGTCGCGCGGCGATCGCGTGGAGTTGCGCGGCTTCGGCGCCTTTTCGGTCAAGAAGCGCGACGCGCGTCTCGGCCGCAATCCGCGCACCGGCGACCATGTCGAAGTCGCAGAGAAATTCGTGCCCTTCTTCAAGACCGGCAAGGAATTGCGCGAGCGTCTGAACGAAGAGCCGCAAGGCTGACTTCAATCGGAACGAATGGGTACCTGATGCGCAAGATATTGAAGTATTTGGTTATCGCGCCTTTGGCCCTGCTGTTCCTGGCTTTCGCCATGGCCAACCGGCAAATGGTCACGGTGTTTTTCGACCCGTTCGACACTGGCGAATTCGCCTCGATCGAGACGCCGCTGTTTGTCGTTCTGATCGTGGCGATCATGTTCGGCGTCGTGCATCGGCGGCGTTTCGTCCTGGCTGCAGCACGGGCGCGTCCGCCGGGCCCTGCGGGAGGCCAAGGCCGCGACCGAGCGCCTGCGCAGCGAAAACGAGGCGCTTCGCGGCCAATTGACGCAGCTGAAATCGGCTGGCGCTCCTCCTGCCTCGACGGCGCTGCTTCCGGCGCGCAGCGCGTAACATATGTCCGTGCTGATCAAGATTTGCGGCCTGAAGACGCCGGAGGCGCTCGACGCCGCCTTGTCCGGCGCCGACATGGTCGGCTTCGTCTTCTTCGAAAAAAGCCCGCGCCACCTCGACCTCGCGACCGCGCGAGAGCTTTCCGCGCAGGTCGGCGGCCGAGCGCGAAAAGGTCGCGCTGGTAGTCGATGCGGATGACGCGACGATCGCGGGCGTCATCGAGGCTTTGAAACCCGACTGGCTGCAACTGCACGGCTCCGAGACCCCCGAACGCGTCCTTGCGCTGCGGGCAAGCTTCGGCCTTCCCATTCTGAAGGCCGTCGGCGTCGCAGCGAAGTCCGATCTGGACCGCGCCGCCGCCTATGAGGGCGTCGCGGACCGGCTGCTGTTCGACGCCAAGCCGCCGAAAGACGCGGCGGCGCCGGGCGGCAATGGCTTGATCTTCGACTGGCTGCTGCTGCACGATGACGCCGGGCGGTCCGGGAAAAAGGACTGGCTGCTGTCGGGAGGGCTGACCCCGCAAAATATTGGCGAGGCCTTGCGCCTGACCGGCGCCCCGGGCGTCGACGTGTCATCGGGCGTCGAGGACGCGCCGGGCGTGAAAAACGTCGAAAAGATCGCCGCTTTCATAAGCGCGGCGCGGCGGGCCCAAGATCGACTTGGACTCGCTGCCGGAAGCGTTTAAGAGAGCAGGCTCCAAGGCATATTCCCAAGAAGTCGCAGACTTTCCGGACGAGAATGCGCCAGCAAGGAAATTCGCGAGCTTATGACGGTCGAACCTTCCCATTTCCAGCCGAACTCCCTGCGCAACGGGCCCGACCCCCAGGGCCATTTCGGCATTTTCGGCGGGCGTTTCGTCGCCGAGACCCTGATGCCGCTGATCCTGTCGCTGGAACAGGCCTATGAGGAGGCGCGCCGCGACCCCGCCTATCACGCGGAATTGCAGGGCCTGCTGACCCATTATGTCGGCCGCCCCAGCCCGCTCTATTTCGCCGAGCGCATGACCGAGCATCTCGGCGGCGCGAAAATCTATTTCAAGCGCGAAGAGCTGAACCATACCGGCGCGCACAAGATCAACAATGTGCTCGGCCAGATCCTGCTGGCGCGGCGCATGGGCAAGAAGCGCATCATCGCCGAGACGGGCGCGGGCCAGCATGGCGTCGCCACGGCCACGGCCTGCGCGCGCTTCGGCCTGGAATGCGTGGTTTACATGGGCGCGGTCGACGTCGAGCGGCAGAAGCCCAATGTCTTCCGCATGAACATGCTGGGGGCCAAGGTCGTGCCGGTGCAATCCGGCGCGCGCACGCTCAAGGACGCGATGAACGAGGCGCTGCGCGACTGGGTCACCAATGTCGACGACACCTTCTATTGCATCGGCACGGCGGCGGGACCGCATCCCTATCCGGCGATGGTGCGCGATTTCCAATGCGTGATCGGCGAGGAAACCCGCACGCAGATGATGGCGATGGAAGGCCGCCTGCCGGATTCGCTGTTCGCCTGCATCGGCGGCGGCTCCAACGCCATCGGCCTGTTCCATCCCTTCCTCGACGACCCCTCGGTCGAACTCTACGGCGTCGAGGCCGCCGGGCACGGCCTTGACGTCGAGAACGGCCACGCCGCCTCGCTGGCGGGAGGGCGCCCCGGCGTCCTGCACGGCAACCGCACTTACCTGCTGATGGACCCGGACGGCCAGATCCTCGAGGGCCATTCGATCTCCGCCGGCCTGGATTATCCCGGCATCGGCCCGGAACACGCCTGGCTCAAGGAAAACGGCCGCGTCACCTATCTCTCGGCCACCGACAAGGAGGCGCTCGCCGCCTTCCAGCTCTGCGCCCAGCTCGAAGGCATCATCCCCGCGCTGGAGCCGGCCCACGCGCTGGCGAAAATCATCGACATCGCGCCGCAAAAGCCGAGGGATCACCTGATGGTGCTCGGCCTCTCCGGGCGCGGCGACAAGGATATCTTCACCGTCGCCGATCATCTGGGAGGCATGTGACGTGAGCCGGATCGATCAACGTTTCGCGAAGCTCCGCGCCGAGAAACGAGCGGGACTCGTCACCTTCGTCATGGCCGGCGACCCTGATGCGGCGACCTCGCTCGCCGTGCTCAAGGCCTTGCCCAAGGCCGGGGCCGACATCATCGAAATCGGCATGCCCTTCTCCGATCCCATGGCCGACGGCCCGGCGATCCAGGCCGCGGGCCTGCGCGCGCTGCACGCGGGCATGACGCTGAAGGGCGTGCTGAAGCTGATCGCCGAGTTCCGCAAGGACGACGCCGATACGCCCATCGTGATGATGGGCTATTACAACCCGATCTATGTCTATGGCGTGGACAAGTTCCTCGTCGACGCCAAGGCCGCCGGCGCCGACGGCATGATCGTCGTCGACCTGCCGCCGGAAGAGGACGCCGAGCTTTGCCTGCCGGCGCTCAAGGCCGGCTTGAGCTTCATCCGCCTGGCGACGCCGACCACCGACGACGCGCGCCTGCCGGCGGTGCTCGCCAATACCTCCGGCTTTGTCTATTATGTCTCGATCACCGGCATCACCGGGGCGGGACGGCCGGATTATTCCAAGGTCGCCAGCGCCGTGGCGCGGATCAAGGGCCATACGCCCCTGCCCGTGGCGGTTGGTTTCGGCGTCAAGGACGCCCAGGCGGCGGCAACGATTGCGCGGCATGCCGACGCCGTGGTGGTCGGTTCTGCCCTGATCGACGCCCTGGCGAAGACGCTCGACGCGCAAGGGCGCGGCGGTCCCGCGGCGGTCGAGGCGGTGATGAGCCTGGTTGGCGAACTCGCGGCGGGAATCCAAAGCGTCGTTGAAGAGAAGGTGTAGCCTCATGAACTGGATCTCCAACGTCGTCACGCCGAAAATCCGCTCGATCATCCGGCGCGATACCCCGGAAAACCTCTGGGTCAAATGCCCGGAGAGCGGCGAGCTGGTGTTCCACAAGGACCTGGAGGCCAATCTCTTCGTGGTGCCGGGGTCCGGCTATCACATGCGCATACCGGCAAAGGCGCGGCTCGACGCCTTGTTCGACGATGGCGTCTATGAAAACCTTCCCACTCCGGACGTGCCCTCCGATCCCCTGAAATTCCGCGACGTGAAGAAATATGTCGACCGCCTGAAGGATTACCGGGCCAAGACCGGCGTCGCCGACGCAGTGCGGCTCGCGGCCGGCGCGCTCCAGGGCGCGCCCGTCACGGTCGCGGTGCAGGATTTCGATTTCCTCGGCGGCTCCCTCGGCATGGCGGCGGGCGAAGCCATCGTCTCCGGCATGTTCCGCGCCATCGAAAAGCATACGCCCTTCATCATCTTCACCGCCTCGGGCGGCGCGCGCATGCAGGAAGGCATGTTCTCGCTGATGCAGATGCCGCGCACGACGGTCGCCGTGCAGCGACTGAAAGCCGCGAGGCTGCCCTATATCGTGGTGCTGACCAACCCGACCACCGGCGGCGTCACCGCCTCCTACGCCATGCTCGGCGACATCCATATCGCGGAGCCCGGCGCCGTGATCGGCTTCGCCGGCGCGCGGGTGATCGAGCAAACCATCCGCGAACGCCTGCCGGAAGGGTTCCAGCGCGCCGAATATCTGCGCCAGCACGGCATGGTCGACATGGTCGTCCCGCGCCTCGAAATGCGCGAGACCCTCGGCCGCATCTGCCGGCTCCTGACCAAGGCGCCGGCTCAAGCTGCGTGAACCGCGGCCCGACGGAAAATCCATGACCGCGCCCGACGCGATTCTCGCCCGTCTGCTCCGCCTGCATCCCAAGCGGATCGACTTGTCGCTGGGACGGATCCAGCGCCTGCTGACGGCGCTCGGCGAGCCGCAAACCCGCCTGCCGCCAACGATCCATGTCGCCGGCACCAACGGCAAGGGCTCGACCATCGCTTTCGCGCGGGCCATGCTGGAGGCGGCGGGCAAGCGCGTCCATGTCTATACCTCGCCGCATCTCGTGGCCTTCCGCGAGCGCATCAGGCTGGCGGCGCCCGGGGGCGGACGTCTCGTCACCGACGCGGCCCTCGCCAACGCGCTCGACGCCATCGAAATCGCCAATGCCGGCGCGGAAATCACCTTCTTCGAGGCGACCACGGCGGCGGCCTTCAAGCTGTTCGCCGAAAATCCCGCCGACGTCCTGCTGCTGGAAGTGGGGCTGGGCGGCCGGTTCGACGCCACCAATGTGATCGACGCGCCCGTTTGCGCCGTGGTGACGCCGGTGTCGATGGATCATGTCGATTTCCTCGGCGACACCATCGAGCAGATCGCCTTCGAGAAGGCCGGGATCATCAAACCCAACATTCCCGTCGTGGTCTCGGCGCAAGGCGACGAGGCCTTGGCCGTGCTGGAGCGCGTCGCGGCGCGCGAGCGGGCGCCCTTGTCCGTCTATGGCCAGGATTTCCTCTGCCGCGCCGAGCGCGGGCGCATGGTCTACGAGGACACGCAGGGCCTGCTCGACCTGCCGCTGCCGCGCCTGCCCGGGCGGCACCAGGTGATCAACGCCGGGACCGCCATCGCGGCCTTGCGCGTCTGCTTCCCCGAGCTCCCGACCAGCGCTTTCGAGACCGGCGCGACAAAGGCCACCTGGCCGGGGCGGCTGCAAAACCTCGGCCGCGGCCGGCTCGCCGGCCTGGCGCCGCGGGGCTCCGAGCTCTGGCTCGACGGCGGCCATAACGAGGCGGGCGGCCGGGTGCTGGCCGAAGCCATGGCCGATTTCGAGGAGCGCGCGCCGCGCCCGCTGGTGCTGCTCTACGGCGCGCTGCAATCCAAGGACCCCCGCGCCTTTCTACGTCATTTCAAAGATCTGGCCCGCGAACTCGTCGCCCTCCCGGTGTCCGGCGAGCAGAGCGGCCGCGCGCCCGGCGAAATCGTCGCCATCGCCCGCGAACTCGGGTTCAAGGCGCAGGCCAGCGCCGGCGTCGAGGCCTGCCTGCGCAATCTGGCGCAACGCGACTGGCCCGTGGCCCCGCGCATTCTCATCGCCGGCTCGCTCTATCTGGCCGGCGAGGTCCTGGCGGCCGACGGCGCCTCGCCGGATTGACGCTTGAAAAGCGGCGTGTGACAACGCCGCCGACCAGCGTCCGGGGCCCCTCCATGCAGACAAGCGCGACAGAGCAAAACGCCGAAAAGCCGCCGGCTGCGGGCGAAATCATCGTGCGTCCCTCGACCGACGCCGACGGTCCCGCGATGATCGCCATCTACGCGGCCTATGTCACCCATGGCCTGCACGGCGTGGAGTTCGAGCCGATGCAGGCCGAAGACATCAAGCGCCGCCGCAAGAACATGGCGAAGCACCGGTTGCCGCATCTCGTCGCCGAACTCGACGGCCAGATCATCGGCTACGCCTATGCCGTACCCTTCCGCAAGCGGCCAGCCTATCGCTATTGCGTGAAGAACTCGATCTACGTGCACCAGAATTTTCTGCGCGCGGGCGTCGGGCGCAAGCTGCTGCCGGGGCTGATCGAGGCCTGCGCCGGGGCCGGCTATCGCCAGATGATCGCCTATGTCGATTCGGAAAACGCCGCCTCGCTCAGCCTGCACGAAGCCTGCGGCTTCCGCCGCGTCGCCTATCTGGAGGCGGTCGGCTTCCGCTTCGGAAAATGGACCGATAGCGTCATGCTGCAGAGGGCGCTCGGACCGGGCGGGCGCGAGCCGCCCGCCGGCTACGCCGCCGCCTCAAGCGTCGGGATCAGCGACGTAGGTATGGAATCGGATTGAGCCGTCGGCGCCGATCTCGCGATAGATGCCCTGGATTTCCGCTTCAAAACCAGGAAACAGGTTGGCGCCGCGTTCAAAGGTCTTGAGATAGTCGAGCATCGGGCGGGCGCGCTCGTCCAGCACTTCGCCCGGCGCGATGGTGGCGATTCCCGGCGGGTAGACGACCCAGAGCGTGGTCGCGATCTTGCCTTCCATTTCGTCGAGCGGCAGATAGCGCACCTGGTTGCGGGTCAGTTTCTGCACCGCCTCCTGCGGCGGCATGGCCGTCTTCGGCAGGTGCTCGGGCCGGAATTGCAGGCGCTGCAAGGTGCTGGTGCTGGCCTGGGCGTAGTAATTGTGCATTTCCGCGCAGAGGTCGCGCAGCCGCAATCCGCCGTAGCGGTTCTTGCGGCGCGCCACGAACTCGGGAATGACCTCTTCCAGCGGCGCGTTCTGGTCGTGATAGGTCTTGAAGGCGACCAGAGCCGAAATCAGCGCCCCGGCCTTGCTCGACTCCACCCCCGGCGTCAGCAGGAACAGCAGCGAGTTGAGGTCGTTCTTTTCCGCCACGATGCGGTTCTCGCGCAAATATTGCGCGACCACCGGCGCGGGAACGCCATGGGCGAGATAGGCGCCCGTGGCGCGGTCGAAGCCCGGCGTGAGCAGCGTCAGCTTGCAGGGGTCTGTCAGGGCATAGTCAGGGGCGATGTGGCGGAAGCCATGCCAGTTCGCTCCGGGCTCGAAGGTCCAGTATGCCGCGTTTTCCGCGAGGTCGTCGGTCGGCACCTGGTCCCAGACCGTCCTGCCGCGCGGGGTCTCGACCACGTCGGCGACGAAGGGATCGAAGAACCACGCCTGTTCCGGCGCCTTCGCCTTTTCGGCGAATTCGCGGCCGAGCGCCCGGATTTTCTTGCGGATTTCAATGCCCAGCCGGATGGTGTCGTCCCAGAGGACCTCGCCGGACTTGCCCTTCATCATCTGCGCGCCGACGTCGAGCGAGGCGAATAGCGGATAGAAGGGCGAAGTCGAGGCGTGGATCAGGAACGTCTCGTTGAAGCGCTTGTGTTCGATGCGGCGCGACTGGCCCTTGATGTGGCGGTCCTTGACGTGAATTTGCGACGCTTGGGAAAAGCTCGCGAGCTGCTTGTGGGTTGATTGCGTCGCGATGATCCCCGGCGCGTCGGGCCCGAGGTTTTGCAACCCCATGGCGAAATGGCGGGCGAAAAGCGGGTGGAACTTCATGAAGCCCGCCCAGGCCTCGTCGAACAGGATATAATCGCAGAGGTGGCCGATCTTGGCGATGATGGTCTCGGCATTGTAGATCGTGCCGTCATAGGAGCATTGCTCGATCACCGCGACGCGGAAGGGGCGCGGGCGCAGCCAGGCCTCCTTGTCCTTGACCAGCGGATTGTGGCGGATCTTCTGACGGATTTCCTTCTCGTCCAGCGCTTCGAAGTCGATCGGCCCGATCAGCCCGAAAGCGTTGCGGTCGGTTTCGAGATAGATCGGCACGCCGCCGCCGAGCATCAGCGCGCCATGATGGGCGGCCTTGTGGTTGTTGCGGTCGAACAGCACGAGGTCATCGGGCGCGACCAGCGCCGAAAGCACGATCTTGTTCGAGGCCGAAGTGCCGTTGAGCACGAAATAGGTGCGCTCGGCGCCAAAGATCTTCGCCGCCTCCTTTTGCGCGCGCAAGGCGGGGCCTTCGTGCACCAGCAGGTCGCCCAGCTCCAGCACCGAATTGTCGAGATCGTCGCGAAAGATGGCTTCGCCGAGATGTTCGACGAAGATGCGGCCGATCGGGCTGCGGTTGTAGAACACGCCGCCATTATGGCCCGGGCAGGTCCAGAGCTGGTTGCCTTCCTCGGCATAGTCGACGAGTTCGCCGAAGAACGGCGTCTTCAGCGTTTCGGCATACTGCTTGAGGCGGCTGACCAGGTTCTTGGCGATGAATTCGGGGGTTTCCTCGGCGAGGAAGACATAGCCGTCGACATTGTCGAGCACGTCGATCGGCAGGTCCTCGAAACGCTTGCGCCGCACCAGCAGGATGATCGGCATTTCCAGCCCGCGCTTGCGGACATAGGAGATCAGGCCGGCGGTCTTGCCGTCCATGCCCTTCTTGCCCCAGTCGACGATCATGCAGCCGATGGCGGCGTCGGTCTTGATCGCGAGCTCCGCGTCCTCGACCCGGCGGGCGCGGACGACTTCGAAGCCGGACTTTTCCACCGCCGTGACGATCTGGTGCAGCCGCGTGCCTTCCAGCTCGTCGGGATCGAAGGCCGGGGCGCAGAGGAGGAAGGTGAAACGGCGAAAATAATCCATGCTCGGTCCCGGAAGCGATGAGGGCGGGCGCAATCTGCAGGGCCGGCGTGACCCTTTGACAACTCCTATAATGAAGGATCGCCTTCAGGTCTAATCGGCGGCCAGTTCGACTTTTTCCGGCGCGCCCGCGAAGCCGGCCCTCGCAAGCAGACGCGCGCAGGCCGGGCGGAAGAGGTCGCCGGGGTTCATCAGGTAGAGCAAAAGCCCGTAGACGAGGGTTCCGGCGCCCGCCGTGAGCGGCAAGGCCAGGATCGCGGGCTGGAGCTCGCGCAGCGGCGCCATGGCTGCGGCGGCGGCAAGACCGGCGCCCGCAATTGCGGCGAGGTCCCTCGCGCGCGGAAAATAGGCGCGCCAGGGCCAGGTCAGCGCCAGCATGAGGACGAAACCCGCCGCCAGGCTGAAGGAATGGATCGCCGCATAATCTCGCAGGTTTGCAACGGGCGCGAGCCAGAGCAGGCCGAGGTCGAGCGCGGCCGTGACGATTGCCGCGCCGAGCACCCGCGTCGTCCTGCCTTCGAGTTGGGCGATGGGGTTGAGGCAGAACTGGCCGAGGCAGAACAGGGCGACGCCCGGCGCCATGATAAAGCTCAGGCCCACGAAATCGGCGCGAAACTTTTCCGGCGCGACCAAGGCGGCGAAGGCGGGAATGTCAGCCATATAGCCGGCGCAGAGCAGGGTCATCACGGCGAAGACGCCGATGATGTTGCGCGCGACCTGCCTTTGCGCGCCGGCGACGCCGTCGATGGCCTTCCTGTGCACGGCGAGCTGGAACAGTAGGATGTCCAGCGCCGCGCCGACGGCCAGCATCAGGCGCAGGGTCAGATCGGTGGCGAGCGACAATTTGCCGGCGGCGGCGAAATCGAGATGCGCCGCGACCGCCGAGCGATTGGCGAGGATCAGCAACTGGTAGCAGATATTCGCCAGCACGACGGGCGCGCCATAGCGCAGATAGACCGCGACTTGCCTGGGGCTGGCCTGCTTCAGGCGGCTGTGCGGGTCGGCCGTGTGGCGCCCAGGGCGAGGATGGCGACAAAGGCGCTCAACGCCGCCATCAGCATGACGATGACCGGATCGTGGGTCAGGGCGGCGGCGCCGACCATGGCGGCGAAGGCCAGCACGTTTTTCAGGATCACCAGGCCGCTATAGGCGTTGTTGCGGAACCGCGCCCGCAGCAAGGCCCCGAAGAAATCGAACAGGCCGTTGGCGATGGCGACGAAGCCGGTCGCGGCCATCAGGGCGGCGTTCATGCCGACGTCGACGCGCAAGCCGATCAGCGCCAGCACGCCGAGCAACAGCAAAACCGCGCCGGCGGCATAGCTGGCGTCGAGCGAGGCGCGCAAGGCCGGCTTTTCGCGTCGCGCCTCCTCGTTGTAATAGCGCGTGGCCGACAGGCGCAGCCAGTCGAACAGCAGCATGGTCAAGGCCATGGCGGCGGTGAAGGCGATGGAGAAGCGCCCGTAGGATTCGGGGCCGAGCACCGCGGCGACGCCGAGGCCGAGCAGGAAGTTAAGCCCGGCGTTGAGGACGAAGGTCGCGACGATCAGCATGGGATCAGGCTTCCTGCGCCGCCGGCTTCGGCGCGGAACGGATCGCCGCCGTCCCGCCGCCGAAATATTTCCGCGCCGGGTTTTCGAACCAGCGATAGGACAGCATGGCGAGACCGGTCGTCACGGCCGAACCGGCCAGCGCGGCGCCGATGCACTCCGCCTGCGTGAAGCTGGAGAATTTGCGCATCAGCAGCAGGCAGGCCATCACCACGACCGTGTGGATCAGGTAGACGCCGTAGCTGGCGTCGCCGAGCTTGAGCCAGACGCCGCGCCCGAGACGGCTCGGCGCGCCGCTGCGCTCGGCGCTGGCGATCAGCGCGATGGCGAGCGGAAACAAGGCGACGATCGCCAGGTTGGGCGCGCCCGCCAGCATGAGCGCCGCGATGACCAGGGCGCCGCCATGAGCTGCCGGCCAGCTGGTCCTGAGCGGCGGACCCCGGGTGATCAGCCTTTGCACGGCCATGCCGGCGATGAAGCTCGGCGTCGCCCGCAGATTGCCGAAATCGGCGGTGGCGTCGGTCCAGTCGCCGAGGCCGAGACGGCTCCATATCAGCGTCATGCACAAGCCCAGCGCATAGGCGGCGAGCAGGGCCCGCGCCGCGCCGAGCCTCAGCACGAGCAGGGCGAACAAGGGAAACAGCAGATAGAGGAAGAACTCCGCCGAAATCGACCAGGACGGAAAATTCAAGGACATCGGAACATTGAAGCCCCAGGCGTGGACCAGCAGCAGCTGCGCCGGAGCGACGGAAATGTCGAAGCTGGCTGGATCGCGCAAGGGCACGCCCAGCCGGACGAAGGTCAGGCTGGCGGCGACGAAGACCAGGGTCATCACCGCGTGCAGCGGATAAATGCGCGCCAGCCTCTTGCGGAGGAAGCGGCCGAAGCCCGCCAGCGTATCGACCCCCCCGCCATAGGTGTGCATCAGCACGAAGCCGGAAAGGACGAAAAAGAAATCGACGCAGAGGTTCATCCGCTCGAGGTAGGCGGTGGGATGCGGCAGGTAAGGCTGGTAATGGCGTTCGAAATGATAGAGCGTGACGCCGATCGCGGCGATATAGCGATAGGCGTCGAGCACGCCGTAGCGCTTGGGCTCCTTTGGGTCGCGAAGGTTGTTCGGATTCGTTTCCAGCATGGCCGCAATTTAGCGCAGGGCTTCTAGAGAATGTTTAAAGGCCCGTCTCCTATGCTGGCCTGTCCGCCACAGGGTTAATCCGCGATGAGTGCGCCGCCTCTCCATCAAGATCGCCGCCGCTTCCTTGCCGGCGCCGCCGCCCTGGCCGCTTTCTACGCCGACCTCGCCCGCGCCCAGTCGGACCCGGTCGCCCAGGCCACTTCGGTCCTGCTGGCGGGGGTCGGCGAGGCTGCGCGGAAAAACCGGCCGCATGTCCTGCCGCCCGGCGCCACCAGCATCTATCAGGTCGTGCTGCCCGATGGCGCGCATCTTCTCGGCGCCCGCGGCGGCTCGACCCTGCGGCTCGGCTATGCCGGGCCGATGCTGAGCAATGACCGGCCGGCCAGGCGCCTGACTTTCGAGGGCGTGACTTTCGACGGCGGCCATCGCGCGATCAGCGGCGCCTATGGCCTTTTGACCTTCGCCGATGTCGCCGAGGTCGAAATGGAGGATTGCCGGGTTGTGAACTCGACCATCGCGCTGCTGCTGCGCCGCTGCGGCGGCCGCATCCGGCTCTCGCGCTTCGAGAACCACGGCGACACCGCGCTTTACAATGAGAATTGCGCCGGCCTGGTCATCGACGCCAACCATGTTCACGGCTGCGGCGACAATGGAATCCACCACTGGAGCAACCTCAAGGGCCGCCACGACGGCTCGCGCATCAGCAACAATGTCATCACCGACATCAGGAACGTCTCCGGCGGCGACGGATTGTGGGGCAATGGCGTGCGGGTCGCCGAATGCGGGCCGGTGACCATCGACGGCAATGTCGTCGAGCGCTGCGCCTATACCGCCATCCGCAACACCGGCGGCTGGGACGTGACGGTTTCCAGCAACCGCTGCAAGAGTTTCAACGAGCGGGCCATGTATGCGGAGTTCGGCTTCCGCAATGCGATTTTCAGCAATAATGTCATCGAGG
This sequence comes from uncultured Alphaproteobacteria bacterium, assembly GCA_963710275.1. GTDB lineage: Bacteria > Pseudomonadota > Alphaproteobacteria > Rhizobiales > Beijerinckiaceae > Rhodoblastus. Next base: position 816,047 of record CAVPZS010000005.1, read on the forward strand.
ACTGCGGCGCGGGCATCGCCGCGACCAATTATGTCGGGCCGGGCAATGGCGACGGCGCGCTGATCACGGGCAATGTGGTCACAAGGATCCGCCCTTCCCATCCCGACGACGAATTCGGACCGCGCATGGGCTGGCTGTCCGGCATAGAGGGCGAAGGCGATGCGCGCATCGCGGGAAACACCGTGGTCGGCTCGCCCTGGATCGGCATTCTCGCCGGTTTTTTCGAGGCGCGGCACAATGTCACCGTCGAGGCCAATCGCCTGATCGACAATCAATACGGCATAGGCTTCGCCAGCCAAGGTTCGCCCGGTCCCTGCGCGATTGTCGAAAATGAACTGCGCGGCTCAAAAAAAGCCAATATTGTCGCCATGTTGCAGACTGAGGTGGTCAGCGGCGACCTGGCTTTGCCAGATGCGCGAAACACGTTCAAGAATGTGGAAATTCGCGGCAATCGCCTGGCGTGATTCGATTTGAGCCGCGATTTGCGCGCCTGGACGTTTTTGGAAGTTTGGAGAAGGTCATGAAAGTCGCCGTCCAGATGGACCCGATCGAACGCATCAACATCGTGGGGGACTCGACCTTCGCCCTGCTGCTGGAAGCGCAGAAGCGCGGCTTCGAACTCTGCTACTACACGCCCGACCGGCTCTCGCTGCGCGGCGTCGACGTCGTCGCCACGGCCCAGCCATTGATCGTCCGCGACGTCAAGGGCGAGCATCACGAGCTTGGCCAGCCGCGCGAAGTCAACTTGCGCGACATGGATGTGGTGCTCCTGCGCCAGGACCCGCCCTTCGACCTCGCCTATATCACCTCGACCCATCTGCTCGAAAAAATCGGCGGCAGGACCCTGGTGGTCAACGATCCCGCCAGCGTGCGCAATGCGCCGGAAAAGCTATTCGTGATGGATTATCCGCAGCTGATGCCGCCGACCCTGATCACCCGCGAGCGCGCTGCGATCGACGCGTTCCGCGCCGAGCATGGCGAGGTGGTGATGAAGCCGCTGCATGGGCACGGCGGCGCGGCTGTCTTCCGCCTGCTCGCCAAGGACGCCAATTACGGCTCGCTGTTCGACCTGTTCTCCACCAGTTTCCGTGAGCAATGGGTGGTGCAGAAATTCCTGCCGGCCGTCAGCCGGGGCGACAAGCGGATCATCCTCGTCGACGGCGAGCCCTGCGGCGGGGTCAATCGCGTGCCCGCCGAGAATGACATCCGCTCCAACATGGTGCGCGGCGGCGCGGCGGAGGCCACCGAGCTGTCCCCGCGCGAAAAGGAAATCTGCGCGACCATCGGACCCGAATTGAAGCGGCGCGGCCTGATCTTCGTCGGTATCGACGTGATCGACGGCTATCTCACCGAAATCAACGTGACTTCGCCGACCGGCATCCGCGCCATCCAGCGCACCGGCGGTCCCGATGTCGCCGCCGCCATCTGGGACGCAATCCGGCTCAGGCAGGACGCGCTGGAGTCCGCAAATTGAACGCAACCGCAGCATCCGCCGCGCTCGCCGTCAAGGACCCGGGTCCGGGATCGAAATGGACCGGGCCGCGGCTCGACCTGCCGATGAAGACGCTGATCGACCGCGCTTCGGTCGACGCGCGCATCGCCGCCGCCGCGCAGGCGCATGGCGGCGCCACGCTCGAATTCCGCAAGGCGGCGGTCGATATTTTCGCCGAGGCCATGGCGCAGGGGCGCGAGCTCGCACGCAAGACCCTGGAGGCGAAGGGCTCGGGCCTCGCCTGCGCCGCCCATATCGCCTTTGTCGAGGACGAGCTGCTGCGCTCGATCCATTCCTGCGTGGTCAAATATATCCATCCCAAGGCGGCCACGGGAAAACTCTGCGTCGTCGCGGTGGGCGGCTATGGCCGCGGCACGCTGGCGCCGGGCTCCGACATCGACCTGCTCTTCCTGCTGCGCAGCCATGACAAGGCGGGCGACGAGGCGATCGTCGAAGCCATGCTCTATTTCCTGTGGGACCTGAAGCAGAAGGTCGGCCACGCCACGCGCACGGTCGACGAATGCCTGAGGCAGGCCAAGGCGGACATGACCATCCGCACCACCCTGCTCGAAACCCGGTTCATCCTCGGCGATCGCTCGCTCCTCGAAACCGTGCTCGCGCGGTTCGACCATGAGATCGTGCGCCATTCCGCGCCCGAATTCGTCGCCGCCAAGCTGGCCGAACGCGACCAGCGCGTCCAGCGCGCCGGCGCCTCGCGCTATCTCGTCGAGCCCAACGTCAAGGAGGGCAAGGGCGGCCTTCGCGACCTGAATACGCTGTTCTGGATCGCCAAATATGTCTATCGCGTCCAGGAGGCGGAGGCGCTGGTCGGCGTCGGCCTGTTCAGCGAGCAGGAATTGCGGCTGTTTCGCCGTTGCGAGACTTTCCTCTGGAAAGTCCGCTGCACCATGCATTTCATCACCCAGCGCCCCGAGGAGCGGCTGAGCTTCGACGTGCAGCGCCTCATCGCGGAGAAGCTGGGCTATTCGACGCGCGACGGCATGTCGGCGGTCGAACGCTTCATGAAGCATTATTTCACTATCGCCAAGAGCGTCGGCGATCTCACCAATATCGTCTGCGCGGCGCTGGAAGAGCGTCAGGCCAAGCCGCGCGCCGTGTTCGACCGTTTCGTCGGCAAGTTCCGGCGGCGCGGCAAGCCCAGGGATCTCGGGCCCTTCGCGCTGGAGACCGGCCGCGTCACGGTGGCTTCGAACGACGTGTTCGACAAGGAGCCGATCAACCTGCTCCGGCTGTTTTCCATCGCGGCGCGCAATGAATTGCCGATCCATCCGGACGCGCTGCGGCTGGTCACGCAATCGCCTGCCGCGCATCGACGCCCGTTTGCGCGCCGATCCGGAAGCCAACCGCCTGTTCCTCGACATCCTCACCACGCCGCAATCGTCCGAGCGGACCCTGCGGCTGATGAACGAAGCCGGCGTGCTCGGGAAATTCCTGCCCGATTTCGGCCGCATCGTCGCGATGATGCAGTTCAACATGTACCACCACTACACGGTGGACGAGCATCTCTTGCGCGCGCTGGGCGAACTGGCGGCGGTGGAGCTCCACCTTTCCGACAGCGAACTGCCGCTGACCAGCGAGATCATGCCCTCGATCTCGCACCGCCGCGCCCTTTACGTCGCCTTGCTGCTGCATGACATCGCCAAGGGCCGCAAGGAGGACCATTCCATCGCCGGCGCCGCGGTGGCGCGGAAATTATGCCATCGCCTCGGCCTCGGCGAGGCGGAGACGGAAGCGGCGGCGTGGCTGGTGGAAAACCATCTGATCATGTCCAATATCGCCCAGAGCCGCGACCTCGCCGACCGGCGCACCATCGAGGGGTTCGCCAAGATCGTGCAGACCATCGAGCGGCTGAAGATGCTCACTGTCCTGACCGTCTGCGACATTCGCGCCGTTGGCCCGGGGGTATGGAACGGCTGGAAAGGCGAGCTGATCCGCACCCTCTACTGGGAAACCGAAATCGTGCTCGCCGGCGGCCATAGCTCGGTCGACCGCAAGCGCCGCGTCGAGCAGTCCCAGCGCGAATTGCGCGAGAAGCTGCCGGCCTGGTCCGATCACGAATTCGCCGATTATGCCGCCCGCCATTATCCGGCCTACTGGCTCAAGGTCGACCTGCCGCACAAGATCCAGCAAGCCCTGCTGCTGCACGCCAGCGCCGTGGAAATGCATTCGCTGGCGACCGAAGTGCACACCGACGCCTTTCGCAGCGTCACCGAACTCACCGTGGTCGCGCCGGACCATCCGCGCCTGCTGTCGATCATCGCCGGCGCCTGCGCGGCCTCAGGCGCCAATATCGTCGATGCGCAGATCTTCACCACCACCGACGGGCTGGCGCTGGACACGATCTGCATTTCCCGCGCTTTCGAGCGCGACGAGGACGAGGATCGCCGCGGCAAGCGCATCGCCCGCGCGATCGAACAGGCGCTGCGCGGCGAAATCCGGCTGAGCGAACTGGTCGCCGCCAAGGCCAATGCCGCAGCCTCCCGCGCGGACACTTTTTCCGTGCCGCCTGACGTGGTCATCGACAACAGCCTGTCGCATATGTACAGCGTCATCGAGGTCTCCGGCCTCGACCGGCCCGGCCTGCTGTTCGAACTGACTTTCGCCGTATCGCGGCTGAACCTCAACATCGCCTCCGCCCATATCGTCACCTTCGGCGAGAAGGCGGTGGACACGTTCTACGTCACCGACCTGACCGGCGCGAAAATCGTCAATCCCGCCCGCCAGGGGGCGGTGCGGCGGCACATTCTCGAAGTCTTCGCCAAAAGCGCGCGGACAGCCGCGAAATCACAGGACAGCAAATGATCGGTTGGTTGGGAAACGCTTATCTCTGGGTGAAGGCCGCGCATGTGGCCATCGTCTTCTTCTGGATCGCCGGGCTGTTCATCCTGCCGCGCCACATGGTCTATCAGGCCATGACCGCGCCCGGTTCGGCGGAGGAGGCCACGTGGACCACGAGGATCGGCATGCTCAAGCGGATCATCCTGGCGCCGTCGATGATCCTGGCCTGGGTCCTGGGATTGGCGCTGGCGTTCAACATCGGTTTCGCCGGCAACGGCTGGCTGCACGCCAAGATCGCCGTCGTGGTCCTGCTGACCGGCTATCAAGGCTGGGCAAGCATGACGGCGCGGCGCATGAGCCAGGGCCTGCGCCCGGTCCCCGAACGGACCTTGCGCATCCTCAACGAGCTTCCGGCGCTGGCGGTGATCGTCATCGCCATCCTCGTCATCGTCAGGCCGTTCTGAAGCTCGGGCGTGCGCAAAAATCTTGATTTTTGCCGCGTTCAGGCCGATATGCAGGCGGGCCCCACAGAAAATGGTTGAACGATGAACGACGGCAAAACTCCGCAGAACGACGCCAATCCGCAAACGGACGAGAATCTGGCCGCAGCCGCGGCTGATCCCGCTCCCGCCCAGAGCGACGCCGAGCGCGACGCCGCGGCGGTGCAGGCCCTGATCGCCGAGAACGCCAGCCTCAAGGACAAGGTGCTGCGCACGCTCGCGGAAATGGAAAATCTTCGCCGCCGCACCGAAAAAGAAGTCGCCGACGCCAAAACCTATGGCGTGACCTCATTTGCGCGGGACATGCTGACCTTCGCCGACAATCTCCGGCGGGCGCTGGAAAACGTCCCCGCCGAAGCGCGCGAAGGCGCGGAAACGGCCCTGAAATCCTTTGTCGAAGGCATTGAATTGACCGAGCGCGACTTCCTGTCGCGTCTCACCCGGCATGGCGTGCGCAAGCTTGATCCCAAAGGCCAGAAATTCGACCCGAATTTCCACGAGGCGCTGTTCGAGGCCCATGACGAGAGCGTTCCGGCCGGCACGGTGGCGCAGGTGGTCGAGGAAGGTTTCGCCATTGGCGAGCGCGTCCTGCGCCCGGCCAAGGTGGGCGTGGCCAAGGGCGGCGCCAAGCCGAACTGATGTGAAAGGCCTTCTGCTCAGACCCGGTCTTCGCCTCTACAAGACGGCGCTCGACCGGGCGGAGCAGGAGGCGCTGCTCGCGGACCTGCGCGACGTCCTGCGCGAGGCGCCGCTGTTTCGCCCCACCATGCCGCGGAGCGGCAAGGCTTTTTCGGTCCGCATGAGCAATTGCGGCGCCTTGGGCTGGGTGTCGGACGTATCAGGCTATCGCTACCAGAACACCCATCCCGAAACGGGGACGCCCTGGCCGGCCATGCCGGAGCGCGTCTTGCGCCTGTGGCGCGACTACGCGGAGTTCGACGGCGCGCCCGACGCCTGCCTGATCAATTATTACGACACGCAGGCGAAGATGGGCGCGCACCAGGATCGCGACGAAACCGATTTTTCGGCGCCGATCGTGTCGCTGTCGCTCGGCGACGCCTGCCGCTTCCGTTTCGGCGGCGAGACGCGCAAGGGACCGACCCAATCCCTCGACCTGGAGTCCGGCGACGTGCTGGTTTTCGGCGGCCCGTCGCGGCTGATGTTCCACGGCGTGGACAGGATTCTGGCCAACAGCTCGACGCTGCTGTCGCCTCCCGGCAGGTTCAACCTGACCTTGCGCAAGACGCGGTGAGCGCGCGCGGCCAACGACGCCCCCGCCCTTGCTTCAGGGCGAGGGGCGTTGTGAGGGCGGCTGCTACGCTTCCAGCACTTGCTTCGACTCCACCGTCGAATCCGCCTTGAGGCGGTAAACCAGCGGCACGCCGGTCGCGAGCTCCATGCTCGGAATGGTCTTGGGCGTCAGGCGGTCGAGCACCATGACCAGGGCGCGCAGCGAATTGCCGTGCGCAGCCACGATCACGCGCTCGCCGCGCAGCACGGCCGGCAGGATTTCCTGGTTGTAATAGGGCAGCACGCGCGCGACCGTGTCCTTCAGGCTTTCGCCGCCGGGCGGGGGAACGTCATCAGGACCGGCGCCAGAGATGCACCTGGTCCTCGCCCCATTTCTTGCGCGCCTCGTCCTTGTTCAGGCCTGAGAGGTCGCCGTAGTCGCGCTCGTTCAGCGCCTGGTCCTTCGACAGCGGCAGGCTTGTCTGGGCCAGTTCGGCAAGGATCAGCTTCATCGTGTGCTGGGCGCGGGTCAGGTCCGAGGTGAAGCCGGTGTCGAAGCTGAGGCCAAGCGCCTTCAGCCGCTGTCCCGCCGCCTTGGCTTCGGCCACGCCCTGCTCGGTGAGGTCAGGGTCTTTCCAGCCGGTGAAGAGGTTTTTCAGGTTCCAGTCGCTCTGGCCATGGCGCACGAGCACAAGCAGACGTTCCGACACTTCATTCTCCCTTTCTCGATCCGGCCGCGCAAGGCGCGGTCAATAAGCCTCAAAATCCCAGCACATCGGCCATGGAATAGAGGCCGGGCTTGCGCCCGCGTCCCCAAAGCGCCGCCTGCACTGCGCCGCGGGCGAAAATGCCGCGATCTTCGGCCTTGTGGCTCAATTCGATGCGTTCGCCCGGGCCGGCGAAAATCACGCTATGGTCGCCGACCACCGTGCCGCCGCGCAAGGTTGCAAAACCGATGTCTCCAGGCTTGCGGGCGCCGGTGTGCCCGTCGCGCGAGCGCACGCTGTGCTCCGTCAACGCGACGGCGCGACCTTTTGCCGCAGCCTCGCCGAGCAAAAGAGCGGTGCCCGAGGGCGCATCGACCTTCATGCGATGGTGCATCTCGAGAATTTCGATGTCCCAGTCTGCGCCCAGGATTCTGGCGACCTTCTCGACCATGGCGGCGAGCAGATTGACGCCGAGGCTCATGTTGCCGGAGCGAAGGATCACGGCGTGACGCGCCGCGGCCTCAAGCTTCGCCAGATCGTCAGGGCTCATCCCCGTCGTGCCGACGACATGGACAATGCGCGCCTGTGCGGCCAGAGCGGCCATTTCGACCGTCGCCGCGGGGGCGGTGAAGTCGATCACGCCATCGGCCTTGAGCAAGGCGGCCAGTGGATCGTCGGTGATCGGGACGCTCAAGGAAGGCAGGCCCGCGAGCACGCCGGCGTCCTGTCCGAGCGCGGCGGAGCCCGGCCGCTCCAGCGCGGCGGCCAGGGTGACGCCCTCGGTCGCCGTGATCGTCCTGACCAGCATCTGCCCCATGCGCCCGGCGGCGCCGGCCACGACCAGTCGCATCTCACTCATCGCAAACTCTCCAGCTTTGCCGCCGCTGTACAGGCTTTTTCCCGCCAAGGCAAAAGCTGCGGGCGGCGTTGCGCGTCATGCGCGTCCACGCGGGCGACGGCGCAAGATTTCGGCAATGTTTCGTTCCCCCGGGAATATCGTCACGGCGACGTCACGTTGCCGCGCTAGGTTCCGCCCGTTCAAGGCGCTGTCCCCCGGTGGCTGCGAACGTTGCGCCGGGCCGGATGTACGCCCGGCGTTTTTTATTGCGCAAGCCGCGTCAAGCAAGCCGCGTCCGGAGCCGCGTTAGTTCAGCGCGGCGGCGATTTCCCGCTGAATGGCCAGCGCCGCCTCGCGCGGATTATCCGCCCCGAGAACAGGGCGTCCCACGACGATATGATCGGCGCCCCGGGCGAAGGCTTCGGCCGGCGTCGCCACCCGCTTCTGGTCGCCGAGCGCCGCGCCCGCCGGCCTGATTCCCGGCGTGACCAGCAATAGGTCCTGGCCGACCAGGGCGCGCACGGCGGTCAACTCCTCCGGCGACAGGATCAGGCCGGCGACGCCCGCCTCCTGCGCCTGCTTTGCGCGCAAGGCCACGAGCTCGCGCACGTTCATCCGGTAGCCGGCGGCGGCGAGATCGGCGTCGTCATAGGAGGTCATGACGGTCACGCCGAGCACCTGAAGGTCCGAGTCCTCCGACCCGCGCCGCGCCGCCGCCAGCGTCTGCGGGAAGGCGTGGACGGTCAGGAAGCGCGCCCCGAGCCTTGCGATCTGGGCGGTCGCCTTTTCGACGGTATGGCCGATGTCATGCAGCTTCAGGTCGACGAAGACCTGCTTGCCGGCCTTCGAAAACTCCTCGACCAGGGCGAGCCCGCCGCCATAGGCCAGCTCCATGCCGATCTTGTAGAAGGAGACGCTGTCGCCGAGGCGCTCGACGACTTTTCGCGCCTGCGCGACATCGGGGACGTCGAGCGCGACAATGAGTTTTTCGGAAGAGACGCGTTTCTCTGATGATGTCGGCATGGCCGCCCGCTCATGAGGTTATGAGGCGGCGAGCGACTCGCCGCGGGGTCGCCTTATAGCATCTTTGCCGGAGTCAGGAGCGCCGCGAGGGGACTGCGGTCTTGGGTTTCTGCTTGTTCATCGCCAGCCTGGCGCGCGCCTCGTCCAGTTCGTCGCGGATTTCACGGCCGATCTGGCGCGATTGGCGCAGAAGCTTGTCGATCATGTCTGGCGGCGGCTCGATCCTGTGCGGGCAGGAGACGTGACGGTAGATGTAGATGCGCGCCGGAGGCAGATTGAGCCAGATCGGCGCGAGCGCCTGGGTCTTGAAGTGCAGGCTCTCGCTGAGATGGGACGGCACCGGCGATTTCACGCCATAGGTGAACTGGATGAAGCGCCCTTCCGGCCCCATCAGCGCGAAAGCGTCGCGCAGAAGCGTCAGCCTCGCCGCCTCGGGCCGAGTCAGCAATGGCAGGCTGGAGACGATCGCCGAGGGCTTGCGCGCGAGATGTCCGGCGAGGGTCTCGTCAAGCCGGTAGGCGTCGCCGCGCACCACGGTGACGCCCGGAAATTTCTTCGCCAGCAGATGGCAAAAGGAGGGCTCGTATTCGACCAGCACCAGCCTCTCGGCGGCGACGCCGCGCGCCAGCAGCGCCTGGGTGACCGGGCCGGTGCCAGGTCCGAGTTCTATGATGGGCCCGTCGCCCGCGGGATCGACGCAATGGGCCATGGCGCGGGCGAGAAAGCGGCCGGACGGCGTGATAGCGCCGGCAAGCTTCGGATTTTCCAGCCAGCTGCGGATGAAGCGCGCCTCGTCGCCCACGTGGGCGTCGATCAGGGCCTTGGGACTGGGCAGGGTCTTGCGGACCTGATTTTTTTGCGCGCTCAAATGACTACTCGTGAACCGGGACAAACCCACGCCATAAATCGCTTACATTCAGGCGGACGTCAAGGAATTGTAACAATCGCGGTTCATGGCGGCGGACAAATAGTGGTGACGGGGTTTTCGCGCGGGCCGCAGGACCCGCGCGAAGCGGTCAGAACCGGGCGCCGCCGGAGAAGCTGAACTGTTGCGTCGCGTCGCCCGGGTCGAGCCGCCGCGCGACCGGCTGCCGAAGAATGATCTCGCTCTCGGACGGCCATTTGATCCGGTAGCCGAAGTCGATTTCCTTGTTTTGCTGCGGCGGAAGTTCGAAACGCCAGACCAGCAGGCCGCGCTTGCCATTCGGGTCTTGCTCGGTTGGGGGCGCGCTCTGCGGCAGCAGCTCGACGGAGATGTCGGCGGTTTCCGAATAGGGCATGCGGTCGCTGATTTCCACCTGGACCGGGAAATCATGCAGATTGCGCAGCACGGTCTTGAATTCGCGCGTGTCGGTCTTCACGCCGCCGAACAGCCCGGCCTTGTCTTCCTGCCTGCGAACAGGCGCATAGGCGACGCTCACGCGGTCGTCGGCGCCAAAGCCGAGGTCGGCGCTGTCGCCGGGCGCGACGCCGGGCAGGACGGCCTGGCCGATGAAGACGCCGTCGCGATAGAGCTGGACCGGCCCGGGCGCCATTTTCGCGCCTTCGCTATTCGTGAAATGGGCGACGAGAAAGGCGCGCGGATCGAGCGAGGGCGCGGACTTTTCCACCAGCCTGGCCTCGCCCGTCTGGGTCGAGAGCTGGAGCGCCTTTTGCGCCCCGCCACTGGCGAGCGAGAACCGGCCCGGCGCGTGGAACATGGCCTGATAGGCGTCGGCTTCCTGCTCGGCTTCGATCTGCAGGGCGGCGGACTCGGCGCCATTAGATCGCTCCGGCGCTCCGGCTCGCGGCGCGCCTCCGAGAATGCTGGACGCCGGCGACATCACGTCATGACGCGCATCCGGGGCGCGGAAAGCCTGCGCCCCGGGCGGCGGCGCGAGGGACGCAGTTGCCGGCAGCAAGACGGGCGGCGTGGTTCCGCCGGCGGCGCGCAGGGTCGAAATGGTCATGGCGACATCGGTCCAGTCCTCGCCGGTCGATTGCTTGACGAAGACCCGGCGCGCCAGCTCCAGTTTCGGCCTGGCCTTGCCGCCGCCGGTGTCGAGCCGCGCCTCATAGGCCGGCGTCCAGGAAGAACCGCCGAGACGGTAGATCAAGGAAAGGCGCGCATGGGTCGCCGCCTTGGCCTCCAGCGCGACGGTGACGCGCTTGGTCGGCTGCGCTTGCGAGACCGCGGCTTCGTCACGGCGCAGTTTTTCGATCTGCTCCTCGATTTCGCGCTTGCGCGATTCGACGCCTCGTTTCTGTTCGCCCGACTTGGCCAGGGTTTCCGACACCAGCTGCCAGACCCTCTTCTGGAATTCGGGATCGACGCTCTTCTCGTTTTTGGCCCAGACGTCCAGTTGCGCGCCGCCATAGGCTTTGGCCATCGACTCTCTGGTGTTGAGGACGTCCAGCGTGGCGTCCAGCGCGGCGGCTTCGTCCTGCAGCTTGCGAATGGCCGGCTCGTTGAAGGTCTGGTCGAGGGCGGCGGGCGTCTCGATCTCGGTCTCGATCGCGCCAATGGCGAAATCGCCTTCGCCGGAAACCTGGAAAGTGGAGGAATCGGCGCCCAGCGGCAGATTGGCGAGGATGACGCGGCTGGCGCCGGCGGGCAGGTCGACTTCCGCCACGCGGGTCGCCTGCGCGGCGTCAGGGAACAGCGTCACGGCGTCAATGTGCGAGGAAGCCTTGATGTCGCCGGCAAAAGCCGGGAGGGCGCCAAGGAGCGCAAGCGAGGACAGAAGGCAGGATTTTCCGGTCAAATGCATTTTCGGCCTCAACGATCGAGCCATCAATGGCGGGGCCGATATTAAGCTTGGCCATTTAAGGCGTTTTGAAAGTCGAAACCTCGAATTTGCAGGTTTTTGCGTGTCAATTCCGCGGTTCTTTTCGGCGCCTTCGCCAAAGCGTCACGTCAGGTCGAAGAATTCCTTCATCTTGGCGAAGAAGCCCGCCGATTCCGGATGGGTCTTGTGGGTCGAACTCGTTCTCGAACTCGGCCAGCAGCTCCCTCTGCCTCTTGGTGAGGTTCTGCGGCGTCTCGACATTGGCCTGGATATAGAGGTCGCCGAATTCGCGCGAGCGCAGCACCGGCATGCCGCGGCCCTTGATCTTGAACTGGCGGCCGGATTGCGTGCCTTCGTCGACCTTGACCTTGACTTCCTCGCCGTCGACGGCGCGGACCTTGATCTCGCCGCCCAGCGCCGCCTGCACCATCGAGATCGGCACGCGGCAATAGAGGTCGGCGCCTTCGCGCTGGAAGAAGGGATGCGGTTTGATGGACAGGAAAATATAGAGGTCGCCGGCCGGACCGCCGCGCAGGCCGGCCTCGCCCTCGCCGGACAGGCGAATGCGCGTGCCGTCCTCGATGCCCGCGGGAATGTTCACCGACAGCGAGCGGTCGCGGGTCGTGCGGCCGGCGCCGGAGCAGTTGGGGCAGGGATTTTCGATGACCTCGCCGCGTCCCTGGCAGGAGGGGCAGGTGCGCTCGATCGAGAAGAAGCCCTGTTGCGCGCGCACGCGGCCCGCGCCGCCGCAGGTCGAACAGGCTTTCGGCTTGGAGCCGGCCTTGGCGCCGGAGCCGGCGCAGACCTCGCAGGACACGGAGGTGGGGATTTTCAGCGCCGCCGACTTGCCGCGAAAGGCCTCTTCCAGCGTGACTTCCATATTGTAGCGCAGGTCCGAGCCGCGCTCGCGGCCGGTGGAGCGGCCGCGCCGTCCGCCGCCCATCACGTCGCCGAACAGGTCGTCGAAAATATCCGCCATGGAGGCGGCGAAACCCTCGCCCATGCCGAAGCCGCCGCCACCGCCGCCATGGCCATGTTCGAAGGCGGCGTGGCCATATTGGTCATAGGCCGCGCGCTTCTGGCCATCGGACAGGATCTGGTAGGCCTCGTTGACTTCCTTGAACTTGGCCTCGGCCGCCTTGTCGCCCGGATTCTTGTCGGGGTGGAACTGCACCGCCTGTTTGCGGAAGGCGCTCTTCAGTTCCACGTCGGAACAGGTCCGGCTGACGCCAAGGATTTCGTAAAAGCAGCGCTTGGCCATCGACACGAGAATCCAGGTTTCGTGAACGTAGGTCCGAAATTTCAGTCGTTTTTGTCTTGACGCGTTTCTTCACGCGAGCCGGCAGCCACTCCGCTCGAAACGCCAGGCGGGAACGGAATGGAGCCTTGACGAGCTAGACGCTCCAACCTGCCGGCGCAACAGGTTTTTTCGCCTGAACGGCGCAAAAACGCCGGCGTGGATGATCTCCACGCCGGCGCAGGCGGCTCAGGCGCCCTTCTTGTCGTCTTTGACTTCCTTGAAGTCCGCGTCGATCACGTCCTCTTCCGGCTTGCCCTCCTGGGGCGCGCCGGCGTTGGCCTGCTCGGCCTTGTACATGGCCTCGCCGAGCTTCATCGACGCCTGCGCCAGTTCGGTCGAGCGGGCGTTGATGGCTTCAATGTCCTCGCCTTCGAGCGCGGTCTTCAGGCCGGCGATGGCCGCCTCTATCGCGCTCTTGTCGGATTCGGCGACCTTGTCGCCGAATTCCTTCAGCGACTTCTCGGCCGAGTGGACCATGGCCTCGCCCTGGTTGCGGGCGTCGACCAGGGCGCGACGCGCCTTGTCCTCGGTGGCGTGGGCCTCGGCGTCCTTGACCATCTTCTCGATGTCGGCTTCGGACAGGCCGCCCGACGCCTGGATGCGGATCTGCTGCTCCTTGCTGGTCGCCTTGTCCTTGGCGGTCACCGACACGATGCCGTTGGCGTCGATGTCGAAGGTCACCTCGATCTGCGGCATGCCGCGCGGAGCCGGCGGAATGCCGACCAGGTCGAACTGGCCGAGCGCCTTGTTGTCCGCCGCCATTTCGCGTTCGCCCTGGAACACGCGGATGGTCACGGCCGTCTGGCTGTCTTCCGCCGTCGAGAACACCTGGCTCTTCTTGGTGGGGATGGTGGTGTTGCGGTCGATCAGGCGGGTGAACACGCCGCCGAGCGTCTCGATGCCGAGCGACAAGGGCGTCACGTCGAGCAGCAGCACGTCCTTGACGTCGCCCTGCAGCACGCCGGCCTGCACCGCCGCGCCGATGGCGACGACTTCGTCAGGGTTCACGCCCTTGTGGGGCTCCTTGCCGAAGAACTGCTTCACCACTTCCTGCACGCGCGGCATGCGGGTCATGCCGCCGACCAGCACCACTTCGCTGATTTCGCCGGCGGTGAGGCCCGCGTCTTTCAGCGCCTTGCGGCACGGCTCGACGGTGCGCTGGATCAGGTCGTCGACCAGCGCCTCGAATTTCGCGCGGGTCAGCTTCAGGGTCAGATGCTTCGGACCCGAGGCGTCGGCGGTGATATAGGGAAGGTTGATGTCGGTCTGGGTGGCCGAGGACAGTTCGATCTTGGCCTTTTCCGCCGCCTCCTTGAGGCGCTGGAGGGCCAGCTTGTCCTTCTTGAGGTCGATGCCCGCGTCCTTCTTGAACTCGTCGGCGAAATATTCGACCAGGCGCATGTCGAAATCCTCGCCGCCGAGGAAGGTGTCGCCATTGGTCGACTTCACTTCGAACACGCCGTCGCCGATTTCGAGCACCGAGACGTCGAACGTGCCGCCGCCGAGGTCATAGACCGCGATCGTGCCGGCGCCCTTCTTGTCGAGGCCATAGGCGAGCGCCGCGGCCGTCGGCTCGTTGATGATGCGCAGCACTTCGAGGCCGGCGATCTTGCCGGCGTCCTTGGTGGCCTGGCGCTGGGCGTCGTTGAAATAGGCGGGAACGGTGATCACCGCCTGGGTGACCGTCTGCCCGAGATAGGATTCGGCCGTCTCCTTCATCTTCTGCAGGATGAAGGCGGAAATCTGCGACGGCGAATATTGCTTGCTGTCCGCGCCGACCCAGGCGTCGCCATTGGCGGCCTTGACGATCTTGTAGGGCACGAGGCCCATGTCCTTCTGGGTCATGGGATCGGCGAAGGTGCGTCCGATCAGGCGCTTGATCGCGAAAAAGGTCTTTTCCGGGTTGGTCACCGCCTGGCGCTTGGCCGGCTGTCCGGTGAGACGCTCGCCATCGTCGGTGAAGGCGACGATCGACGGCGTGGTGCGGGCGCCTTCCGCGTTTTCGATGACCTTGGGCGTCGAGCCTTCCATCACAGCGACGCAGGAATTGGTGGTGCCCAGATCGATGCCGATAACTTTAGCCATTTTACTTCTGTTCCTTTCTTCGCAGAACCGCCGGACCCCGAAGCGGTCCAGTGAAGGGCGGACGCATTGTCTCGCCCGGTCCCCGATTGCCGTTCACATTGGGATGGGCGCCCTCGCATACAAGAGCGGGACTGATATAGGGGCCAGGATTTTTGGCCGCAAGCTGCGCCGCCGATTTTGCCGCTTTCCTTTTACGACCGTTGCGCAGACAGTGATCAAACATTTACGATTCGCAAACTATAACATTGCCCATGCGCCCCTTCCTTGTCGTCCCGATTTTCATCCTGAGCTCGTGCCTGTCGCTCCCGGGGCTGGGGCCGACGCCGAGCCGCGCGCAAATGGCGCTCCCCGGCGCGGTGTCCGCGCCGACTCAGGAAGGCCAGGCCGGCGCGCCGCCGGCGACGGCTGCGCCGAAGCGCCGCGCGTCGGGCTCCGCGCCTGCCAATCCGGCCGGCGCCATCATCTTCGACAAGCATTTCGTCGCGGCGCGACCGCCCTCGGTCGACTCGATCATCGGCAGGCCTTTCAGCCTCGGCGGTTCACGCGGCGGATTGCAGGTCGAAAAATCCGGGTCCGACAAAAACGCGGACTTGCGACTTTCGCGACTGACCCTGGTCGGAGAAAAGATTTCCCATCCCAACCAAATCTGCGAAGTGTCCATGGCCGGCGACGGTCCGCTGGGGCTGAAGCCGCTCGGAACTCCGGACGGCGTGCAAAGGTTCGAGCTCGCATCTTCCGCCTGCCCCCTGCAGTTCGACGCTCTCAACGGCGCGCTGCTGGCCTCCAGTCCCTCCGGCGCCTGCAATTTCGCGGCGGCGGATTGCCGGGTGGATGCGACGGGGCTGTGGGGCCCGGCCGGCGATGCCTTCAGCCCGAGCCAGATCAAGACCATGGAGCGCGATCGCGCTTCTCTCGAAAGCAGCCTCCGCTCTCATTTTCGCACGCTGCTGCACCGGACCGGGAAGGACAGGCCGCTGGCCAAGGCGACGGTGCGCGAGCAGGCGGGTTTCGCCGCCAGCCGCTCCCAGGCCTGCCGCGATTACGACCGCGAGGAGACGCACGGCTTTTGCTCGCTGCGGCTGACCGAAGCCCACGACTACCGCCTGCAGGCACGGCTGCAGGAGGCTGCGGCAGCGAAGGAAAAGACCAAAGGACAAGCACGAACTCGCCAAGGCGAAGGCGCCTGGCAAGGCGGTCAGGCCGCCGGGCGCCGGCGCCCCGGCGCTGGAGCCCGCCCCGATCGAGGCCAGATAGGCTCGCAGGCGAGGTCCGACGCGTTTTGAAGCGAAGTCGGCGGGTCCGCGCCCGTCGCATGGAGAAACGCCATGGCAATTCTGGTTTGGGGTCTCGTCCTCTTCCTCGGCGCCCATCTGGCGCCGACCTTCCCGTCGTTTCGAGCCGGGCTGTTGGGAAAACTCGGCGAAAACGGCTACAAGGGCGCCTTCTCCCTGCTGTCCTTGGCCGGACTGGTCCTGATCGTCTACGGCGTTTCCGCCGCGCGCGGATCGGCGGCGGACAGCGGCCTCTGGTCGCCGCCGCTCTGGAGCCGGCATCTGGCTTTCGCCCTGATGCTGCCGGCCTTCATCCTGATCGTCGCCGCCTATGTTCCCTCGCGCATCCGCGATTGGGTCGGCCATCCCATGCTGGCCGCGATCATGCTCTGGGCGGTCGCGCATCTCCTGGCCAATGGCGACCTTCTCGCGCTGCTGCTGTTCGGGTCTTTCCTGATCTTCGCGCTTTATGACCGGCTTTCCGCCGCCCGCCGAGGCCTGGGTCCGAAAAAGCCGGCGCAAGGCTTTGGCGGCGACGCCGCGGCTGTTGTCGTCGGCCTGGTTCTATGGGCCGCGACGCTGTTCAAGCTGCATGCTCTGGCGGGCGTTCCGCTCCTCGGCTGATCGCGCCCCGTCATGTGAATTGACGAGGCCGGTTTTCCTCACGACTGGCTGAAGACCGAGGCGCCGCCTTCGAGCCCCGCGCGCACCCGCGCATGCTCCGGGTGGAAGGCGGCGAGCGTCGAGCGGTGGCCGATCGAGACCAGGGTCGTCCCCGGCAGGCGGTCGGCGAGCATGGCGTAAATTTCCGCTTCCGTTTCCTCGTCGAGCGACGCTGTGGCCTCGTCGAGCAGCAGCCAGTCGGGCTTGGCGAGCACGGCGCGGGCGATGGCCAATCGCTGCTGCTCGCCGCCGGACAGCCTCAACGACCAATTGTCGACCTCGTCGAGCTTGTCGGCCAGTTGCGCGAGATGGGAGTCCCGCAGCGCCGCGACGATGGCGGAATCGGCATGGACGTCCTCGCCCGCCGGATAGACCACGGCCTGCCGCAATGTGCCCATCGGCAGATAGGGTTTTTGCGGCAGCAGCATCATCCGGCCCTTGCACGGCGCCTCGACCTCGCCTTCGCCATAGGGCCAGACCCCGGCGAGCGCCCGGAACAGGGTCGACTTGCCCGAGCCGGACGCGCCGGTGACCAGCAGGTTGCGGCCGGGAGTGAGCGACAGGTCGACCGATTGCAGCACCGCGCCGCCGTGAGGCAGGGCGATGGTCGCGTGATGCAGCGCCGGCGCCGGGGCGTCCGGCGCCATCTTCAGACCGGTCTGGGCCTGCGCCGCCTCGATGGCCGCGTCGAAGGTGGTGAGGCGTTCCAGCACCGCGCGGAAGCCGGCCAGAGAAGTGTAATAGGAGATGAAGAAGGTCAGCGCGCCCTCGACCTGCCCGAAGGCCTGCGCGGTCTGGGTCATCACGCCCAGCGCGATCTTGCCGGAAAAATAGAAGGGCGCGGAAAACACATAGGGGATGATCGGGCTGATCTGGCCGTAGAAGCCGGTGAAGGCGACGAGCTTCTTGCGCCGGTTGATCAGGTCCAGGTAATTGCCGATCACCTCGCCGAACCGCGCCCGCAGGTTCACCTGTTCCGCCGGTTCGCCGTTCAGGAGCGCCACCTGTTCGCTGTATTCGCGCAGGCGCGCCAGCGAAAAGCGGAAGTTCGCCTCCACTTTCTGCCGCTCGAACATGATGCGCGTCAGCGGACGCCCGATCAGATGGGTGATCAGCGTGCCGGTCGCGGCATAGAGCAGGGCCACCCAGAACAGCAGGCCGGGCAGCGCGAAATGCGTGCCTGGAAAGGTGAAGTTCGCCGACAGGCTCCACAGCAGGATCGCGAAGGAGACCAGCGACGACAGGGTGGAGATCAGCAGGATGGAATAATTGTAGACGCCATAGCCGTAAGTGCCGCCTTCCGCGCCGCCGTCGATGAAGCGGGCGACGTCTTCCGAAATACGCTGGTCGGGGTTGTCGGCGACGCCGCCGGTCAGCGACATGCGGTAATGGGCGTGGCCTTCCAGCCAGTGCGAAATGTAGAAACGCGTCAGCCAGCGCCGCCAGCGCAGCACCAGATAGGAGCTGACGACATATTCGATCACCGCGCTCGCCACATAGATGAAGGCCCAGGGCGTGAACACCCAGATCAGCATGCGCCAGAATTCCGGGCCGTTCTTTTCCTGAATGGCGTTGAAGAAATCGCGGTTGAAGAAATTCAGCCGAACGGTGATCGCCACCTGCGCCTGGTTGAGCAGGACGAGAAAGACCACCATGCCGGTCGCCAACACCCGCTTCAGCATCTTCAGCCGCAGCGGACCGAAATCGGCGACCGTCTCGTCGGCATGGGTAAAGAAGCGGTCGGCGATGCGGGTCATGGCCCGCACGACAGGGATATGGGAAATGGCGAAGACCAGGATGGCGAACACCGCCACCGTCAGGACGAGGGTCGTCGGAAGCTGCATTTCTTCCAGCGCTTTCGGCCAGTAGCCGTAGCGCGCGGCGAGATCCGCGCCGCCGAAGACGATGGTCTCGACCGAAAACAGGGCGATGAAGATCTTCAGGAAGGCCGAGACCGGACCGCTGCGCTCGCAGCAATAGAACACGATCAGTCCCGCCCCGCCGAGAAGCTCGAGAGTGGCGTCGCCGGATTGGTAGCCAATGCCTAGAGACAAAAGGGCGAAAAGCGCGACAGCCAATCCGAGAATTCTCATAGTCACCTCATGGGGCGTCACGCCCGGCGAATCGAAGCGGGAGCTTACAATAAAACTTTCCGTTACCGGAGCGCCGCCGACAAATACCAAGAATTGGCTCAATTTTCGGCTGAAAAACGCCGAAACTGCCGCCGCATTGCGGCGTCATGAGCCGAGCTTTTCCCGCGCCGCGCTTTCGTCGCGCCGGATTTGCGCGACCAGCGCGTCAAGCGAATTGAACTTCTGTTCCGGGCGCAGGTAATCGATGAAGAAGACCTCGATTTCCTTGCCGTAGATATCGTCGGAGAAATCGAAAATATAGACCTCGAGCAGGGGCGGCCCGTTATCGACGGTCGGGCGGCGCCCGAAGCTCGCCACGCCCTTCAATTTCAGGTCGTCGAGGGCGATTTCCACGGCATAGATCGCGTGCTTCAGCTGGCAGGCGGGATCAACCGCGAGATTGGCGGTGGGAAAGCCGAGTTGCCGCCCGAGCTTGGCGCCATGGATCACCGGTCCGGTCACCGACCAGGGGTGGCCGAGCAGCAGGGCCGCGCCCGCGACGTCGCCGCGCTCCAGGGCCTGCCGCATCGCGGTCGAGGACACCGCTTCGAGCGAGCCCTCCTCGTCGGCGGTCACCTTGTCGACAATTTCGACCACCAGCCCCGCCCGGGGGCCTTCCTCGCGCAGGAAATCCGGGGTGCCGCCGCGCCGCGCTCCGAAATGGAAGTCATAGCCGACGACCACGGCGCCGACGCCCAGCCGCTCGACCAGGATTTTATGGATGAAGGCCTCGGCGTCCAGCCCCGCCAGCGCGGCGTCGAAACCGAGCACGATCATGCCGTCGAGCCCGAGTTCCCGCAGCCGATGCGCCTTGGCGTCGCGGCTGCTCAGGCGGAACACCTTTTTGTCCGGGCGGAAGAAATCGGCCGGATGCGGCTCGAAGGTCAGGACGGCGCAGGGCCGGTTCATCTTGCGCGCCAGGTCGCGCGCTCGCCCGATCACCGCGCGATGGCCGCGGTGCACGCCGTCGAAATTGCCGATCGCGACCACCGCGCCTTGCAGACCTTCCGGCGGGCTCGGCGGATCGATGCTGAGAATGAATCGCGAGGGTTGCGTCATTCCACTTCCAGACCTGCTAGAGCAACTTGCGAAAAAGTGGACGCCGGTTTTTCGCAAAAAATGTCGCGACTACAAAGGAAGCTGCAGTCTTCTGCGATCGCAGAGGACTGCAGGACGGTTCCGCCGGCGCTCAGGAGGAGGCCGCCTCGGACGGGCGGCTCGACGAGACGCGCGCCGGGACCATGACCGTGGCCTCGCCGTCGAGCACCACCTTGCCGTCCACCTTGGCTTCGCAATGCAGCTTGCAGCGGCGGCCCTTCTCGACCAGTTCGATCACTTCGACGCTGATCTCGACGACGTCGCCGATCTTGACCGGCCCCTTGAAATTCAGGGTCTGGTGCAGGTAGACGGCGCCGGGGCCGGGCAGGTACATGCCGAGCACGGCGGAAATCAGGCTGGCGGTATAGAGGCCATGCGCGATGCGTTCGCCGAACCGCGTCTTGGCGGCGAAATGATCCGAGAGATGAATGGGATTATGGTCGCCCGAGAGTTCCGCGAAGCCGACGACGTCCTCGTTCATGACGGTCTTCATCAGGGATTCGCGCATGCCGACGCTGAGGTCCTCGAAATAATAGGTTTTGAACGGTTCCGACATTTTGGTCTCTCTCGGGCATGTTGAAGGTCGAACGCGTGCGGGCGCAAGGTCCGGAAAAGTTACCAGACCAGGCGGTCCATGCGATAGAGCGGCGATACGCCATGGCTTTCGGTGAATTGCCTGTAGGCCTCGGCGTCGATCAGCGCGTCGCCGTCGCCATGCAATTGGGAGCGGTGGATGCCGCCGGTGATCAGCAGGCTGTCAAGGCCCATGGCGCCGGCGCCGGCGATGTCGGTATGCATCGCGTCGCCGATCGCCAGCACGCGGCCGAGGTCCAGCGGACGGTTGCGCGCGCGCTCCAGCAGGCCGAGGGCGAGCCGGTAGATGGGCGCGAAGGGCTTGCCCGCCTGTTCGACCTCGCCGCCCATCTCCTCGTAACGTTCGGCCAGCGCTCCGGCGCAATAGACGAGCTGGTCGCCGCGGTGAACGACGAGATCGGGATTGGCGCAGATCATCGGCAGGTTCTTCGCCCTGAGCGCCGCGAGCTCTTTTTCATAATCGGCCGTCGTTTCGACCGTGTCGTCGACCAGGCCCGTGCACACGGCGAAATCGGCCTCGTCCAGGGACGCCGGGACGATTTTCCGCGAGGCCAGGATCGACGCGGCCTGAAAGACCGGCAGGTCGCGCGAGGGTCCGAGGTGATAGGGACGCTGTGGCGCGCGCTCGGCTATGGCCTTGGCGCAGACGTCGCCCGAGGTCGCAATGGAATCATAGGCTTCGGGCGTAACGCCGAATTGCGTCAACTGGTCCGCGACTTCCGCCTTGGGGCGCGGCGCATTGGTGATGAGCGTCACCGCCTTGCCCAGCCGCCGCATGTTGAACAGCGCCTGGACCGCATCCGGGAAGGCGCGCTCGCCATTGTGCAGCACGCCCCAGATGTCGCAGAGCACAGCGTCGTAGCGCTCGTGCGCCTCGGCCAGCCCCGTCAGGGCCTTGCCACGCTTGGCGGCGAGATTTTCGGAAGGTCCAGTCATCCCCACGCGGCTATAGGGGCGCGGCTCCCGAAGTCAAGGCGAAGGTGGCTCAGTGCATCAATATGGGCGCCGCCGCCGACGAACTGGCCCATTTGCCGGACGCGCAGGTCGTCGTCATGCTGAAGAAGAAATCGCGGTCGCCGGAGGTCGAGTTGTTCGAATCCTCCCACGAGTAATAGATCGTGCTGGACTGCCCTGATGTGCTGGAGGAGCAGGGAAAGGCGGTCAGCAAGGGGATGACGGTGTTGGCGGGCTGCTCCACGCCGTTGATGTAGATGTAGTTGGAATTGTTCGGGCTGTTGGTGCTCATGGTCATGCTGTAGCTCGAATTGGCCGTTCCGGAACAGGTGACCGTCGTGTTGGTCGAGCTCAGATCGGCGTAATTCTGATTGTAGTAAGTCGTCTGCGCCTGCGTGGCCGAAACGTTGGCGTTGGTGTTGGCGGTCTGTCCGGGCGCGCATTCCCCGTCCTGGACGTTCATGGTCAGGTAGATGTTGCTATAGGCGCTCAGGGTGATCGTTCCCGAGGAATCCACCACGGTCGAGGGCGCATACCAGGTGGTGACGACGCCAATGCCGCCATCCGACGGACTGGTCGGGAAGCCCGAAGTTGTCGTCAGATTGAGCGAGGACGGGGGATAGGCGACGTCGTTCAGGTTGGTTGGCTGGTAGGTCCAGGTCGCCAGGGCGGCCGCCGTGGATGAGTTCGGCGGCGTCGCCCAGAGCGTGACGACCTTGTAATACCAGCCTTTCGCGTATTGGAACTGGTAATTGAGGGTCGCCGGCGTCGCGGTGTAATTGGTGCGCGCCATCGATGACACGTTGATGGTGTAGGTCGAGTTGCCGCCCATCGGCGGAAGGATGCCCTTCTGGTTTCCCGAGGCGGCGACGGCCACCTGCCCCGGTTGCAGGGTGAGCGAGGCGTTGTTGACGGTCGCCGTGCAATCGCTGTTCGACGGCGTGCAGACATGAAAGCTCGACGCGGCGATCGTGCCGAAATTGGACGTGTTGGCGGCGAAGGTGGCGGTGGCCTGGGCCTTGTAGCCGGCAATGATCGTCGCTGAGGGATAGGTCCCGTGGTTTTGCTCGAGATATTGGCCGACGGCGCCGGCGACGTAGAGCGCCGCCTGGTCGGCGCCCGATTGCAGCTTGGAGCGTTCCTGGGCCAGCCGCTGGAAATCGATGGATGCGCCGACGAAATAGAGGATGGGCAGGACCGCGAAGCCGAATATGATCGCGACGTTGCCCCGTTTGTCCCGCGCGAATTCGCCCAATTTCTTCAAGGACTTCTCGTTCACGGCAAATCTCCTCCTGCGCGCTGCCAGACGCAGAGGAAAGCAAGAAATATTTCCCGATTCCCGTGAGTTAGCTCGGCGTCAATCCAAGCTATAAGCGTTCATTTATTAAAAAGGTTTAAATAAAAACTGTCTGCAACGCGCGGAGCGCAACTCCGCGCACGTGACAAAAACGTTGCATCAGTAAATTCAACATTTTCCCCTACGGCAGTTTTTATCATTTTGAGGCTCCCAACGGCGGGCCTGCGCCGCCGGGCCGGCCCGGATCAGCGCATCAGGACCGGCGTCGTGGTCGTCGTGCTGCTTGTCGTGGTCGTCGTTGGCGCGTTGGTCCAGTTGCCCTGGGAGCAGGTCGTGGTCAGGCTGAAGAAGAAGTCGCGGTCGCCGCTGGCGGCGGTGTTCGAATCTTCCCAGGAATAATAGTTGGTCGCGGTCTGGCCGGGCGTGGGATCGGCCGGGCACGGAAAGGCCGTGAGCAGCGGCATGACCGTGCTGGCCGGCTGTTCGGAGCCATTGATCCAGATATAGTCCGAATGCGCCGCGCTGTTGGTGCTCTCGGTCAGCGACCAGGTGGGATTGCTGCTGGCCGTTCCCGTGCAGCCCACGTTGATCTGCTGCGCGTCGTTGTTGTTGTCCACGTGATAATGCTGCGTGAACCAGTTCCAGCCGTTAAAGCCGTCATTGCCCATGGACTGGCTGACCTGGTTGTAGTTCATTCCGGGCGCGCACTGCCCGTCATTGACCTGCATGGTCAGGTAGATGCTGGAATAGGTGGCGAAAGTGACCGTCCCCGTCGAATCCTTGGTCTGGTTGAGAAGGATCGTGCTGCCATCCGTATCGAGCACGGTGTTGGGCGCATACCAGGCCGTGACATAGCCGGTGCCGGTGTCGCTCGGATTGCTCGGGAAACCCGAGGTCGTCTGCAGATTGAGCGCGGACGGCGGAATAGCGACGTTGCTGGTGTTGGTGGCCTGGTAGGTCCATGTCGCCAGCGCCGTCGGCGTGGACGAGTTGGCCGGCACGGCGTAAAGCGTCACAACCTTGTAGTACCAGCCCTTGGCGTATTGAAAATCATATTTGATCGTCGCCGGCGAGGGGACGGCCGACGTTGTCGAAGTCGTCGTCGTGTTGGTCTTGATTCCCGCCGTCGAGGTGACCGAGACATTGGTCGCGCCGCCCAGCAGGTTCGAGAAGATCTGGCTCTGGCTGCCCGAGGCCGTGGCCGCGACCTGCCCGTTGGTGAGAGTGACGGAAGTGTTGTGAACGGTCATCGAGCAATCGCCGCTCGATGGCGTGCAGACATGGAGGTTGGCGCTGGAGAGCGCGCCAAAGCCGGAAGTGTTGGCGCTGAAAACGGCTTCGGCCTGGGTCTTGTAGGTCGCGATGGTCGCCGTCGGGGGGTAGCTTCCCCCGTTCTGCTGCATATAGCTGGAGACGGCCCCGGCGACATAGAGGGCGGCCTGGTCGGTTCCGGTTTGCAGCTTGGCGCGGTCGGCCTGCAGTTTTTCGTAATCCACGGTCGCGCCAATAAAGAACAGGATGGGCACGAGGGCGAACCCGAAGATGATCGCCACATTGCCCCGCGTGTCCTCGGCAAAGCCGCGGCGTCTTTCCGAAGGTGTCTGGTTCACGGCTGTTCTCCCTGGCGCGTTTCGAACGCCTATGCTTTCCGGGGGGGGGGGTGATGTCCTTGCGTCATGTCGATGTGGCCATGCATTCATTAATGGGCGTTGAATCTTTGCGGCGGCCGAGCGGTGGCCGTCGTCGAAATCCCGCGTGTTAACTCGCCAATGCAGGAAATAATAATTAGATATTATTCAATATATTCATGAAATGGATGTTTTATACGCTATTTGTGCAATTTTAGGCGTTGCACGTCGTAATTTACCTTGCGGTAGGTATCTTCGCAACTGTCGTCTTCGAAAGGTTTCGACGTGGCCGCCGTCGAGACTTGTCCGCGCCCTTGCCGCCGCTTATGACAGCGCAACCCGAGGGAACGAGATCATGACCCAGACCAAATCCGAAGCCGGCCAAGGCGCCTCCCCCGTCAAGCCGCTCGTCAAGGCCCGCCTGCCGCGCGGCTTCGTCGATCGCGGCGCCGCCGAGATCGCCGCCGTCGACAGGATGCTGGCGGCGATCCGGCGCAATTACGAGCTTTTCGGCTTCGAGGCGGTGGAGACGCCGGCCATCGAATATACCGAGGCGCTGGGCAAATTCCTGCCCGACCAGGACCGTCCCAACGAGGGCGTGTTCTCCTTCCAGGACGACGACGAGCAATGGCTGTCGCTGCGCTATGACCTTACCGCGCCGCTGGCGCGCTATTTCGCCGAGAATTTCGAGGCGCTGCCGAAACCGTTCCGCTCCTATCGCGGCGGCGCCGTTTTCCGCAACGAGAAGCCGGGTCCCGGCCGTTTCCGGCAATTCCTGCAATTTGACGCCGACACCATCGGTTCGGCGAGTCCCGCCGCCGACGCCGAGCTCTGCATGATGGCGGCGGACACACTGGAAAGCCTGGGCATCGCCCGCGGCGACTATTGCATCAAGATCAACAACCGCAAGATTCTCGACGGCGTGATGGAGGCCATCGGCCTCGGCGGCCCGGAGGAGGCGGGGCGCCGCCTCGTCGTGCTGCGCGCGATCGACAAGCTCGACCGGCTCGGGCCGCAGGGCGTCGCGCTGCTGCTTGGCGCCGGCCGCAAGGACGAATCGGGCGACTTTACCAAGGGCGCCAATCTCGACCCGGGCGCCATCGACAAGGTGCTCGCCTTCACGGTGGCGCGCCGCGCCACCAACGCCCAGACCCTCGCCGCGCTGGCGGAGATCGTCGCGGGCTCCGAGCGGGGGCTGCAAGGCGTGGCGGAATTGCGCGCCATCGACGAACTGGCCAAGGCGGCGGACTATAATGAATCGCGCCTGCTGCTCGACCCCTCCGTGGTGCGCGGGCTGGAATATTACACCGGCCCGGTGTTCGAGGCCGACCTCACCTTGACGGCCAGGGACGACAAGGGCCAGCCGATCCGTTTCGGCTCGATCGGCGGCGGCGGGCGTTATGACGGGCTGGTCGGGCGCTTCCGGTCGGAGGACGCGCCGGCGACAGGTTTTTCCATCGGCGTGTCCAGGCTCTATGCCGCGCTGAAGGCGATCAACTCGCCGATCGTCGCCGGCGCGCCCAACAACGGCCCGGTCGTGGTGCTGGTGATGGATCGCGACCAGCTGCCGCATTACCAGGGCCTGGTCGCGCGCCTGCGCGACGGCGGCGTCAAGGCCGAGCTCTACCTGGGCGCCGCGGGCATGAAGGCGCAGATGAAATACGCCGACCGGCGCAACAGCCCTTGCGTGGTCATCCAGGGCTCGAACGAGCGCGAGCAGGGCGAAGTGCAGATCAAGGACCTGATCGAGGGCGCCAAGGCCGGCGCGGCGATCGGCTCCAACCAGGAATGGAAGGCGGCGCGCCCGGCCCAGATATCCGCGCTCGAATCGAACATGGTCGCGGCGGTGAAGGAAATCCTGGAGCGCCACGGGCTTTGAGCGGCCGGCCACGATCGGCGGCGGTTGCGGACCCGTTCACCCTTCCCCGCGAAAGGAGATGCTTTCGCGGCGGCCTTTTGTTAAAGCAAACGCAGAATTACGGGGCTTTCCCGTTTGATGGAGCCAGGGATGAGCGCCGGTCAGGATCAGGGCGAAGCTTTTCTGCAAAAGCTTGAGGCGGCGGGCTATCAGCGCCACGATCCCGCCATTCTGCAGCCGGCGTCGGTCTTTCTCGACCTCTCGGGCGAAGACATGCGCGGCCGCCTGCTGCTGACTTCCGACGGCACAGGCGAATTCTGCCTGCGGCCTGAATTCACCATTCCCGTCTCGCTCGCCTATCTCGCTTCGCCCCGCGCCGGCGCGCCCGCGGCCTTCTGCTGCTACGGCCCGGTGTTCGGCCAATATCCCGGCTCCCAAGCGGAATTCCTGCAGGCCGGGCTGGAAAGCTTCGGCCGGGCCGACCGCGAGGCCGCGGACGCCGAAATTCTTGCGCTCGCCCTGGAAACGGCGTCACGCGACTCGGCGCCCCGCGACTGGCGCATCACCATCGGCGACGCCGGCCTTCTGACCGCGCTGCTGCAAAAGCTGGCCCTCCCGCCGGTCTGGCTGCGCCGCATCTGGAGCGGCCTCGCCAAGGGCCTGTCGCTGACCGACATCCTGACGCCCGCCGTCGACAGGCAGGCGGATCATTCCGGGGTGCTCGCGGCGCTGGACGGGGCCGACAAGCCGGGCGCCCGCGCCCTCGTTGAGGATTTGCTCAGGATCGCCGGCATTTCGGCGCTCGGAGGCCGCACCGCGAGCGAAATCGCCGAGCGTTTCCTCGAACAGGCGGAATTGCGTTCGGGCGCCGGGCTCGACGCGGACAAGCGCGGCCTGCTGCAGAAATTCTTCGCCATCGAAGGCCATCCCGACAAGGCCTCGGCGCAGTTGCGCGCGCTGTTCGCCGCCGCGCGGATCGACCTCTCGAGCGAACTCGACGCCTTCGACCGCCGCCTCAACTTTCTGGCGGCGCGCGGCATCGACATGGACAAAATCGCCTTTTCCGCCAGTTTCGCCCGCAATCTCGACTATTACACCGGCTTTGTCTTCGAAGTGTTCGAGGCCGGCGCGACTTCCGGGAAGCCGGCGATCGGCGGCGGGCGCTATGACCGGCTGCTGTCCACCCTCGGCGCCAAGGCCGACATTCCCGCCGTCGGCGCCGCCATCTGGATCGACCGCCTGCAAGCCAATCTAAAAGCCGGAGCGCAGGGATGAGCGAGTCAAAACTGGTGCTGGCGGTGCCGTCCAAGGGCCGCCTGCAGGAGAACGCCAACGCCTTCTTCGCCCGCGCCGGCCTGACCGTGACGCAGGGGCGCGGCGCCCGCGATTATCGCGGTGTGCTCTCGGGCGTCGACAATGTCGAAGTGGCCTTCCTCTCGGCCTCGGAAATCGTCAAGAATCTGGCTTCGGGCGCCGCGCATTTCGGCGTCACCGGCGAGGATCTGGTGCGCGAGGCTCAGGCTGAAGGCAAGGTCGAGCTGCTGACCGGCCTCGGCTTCGGCCACGCCAATGTCGTCGTCGCCGCGCCGCAGGCCTGGATCGACGTGCGGACCATGGCCGATCTCGAAGACGTCGCCGCAAGCTTTCGCGCCCGGCGCGGCGAGCGCATGCGCGTCGCCACCAAATACGTCAACACCACCCGCGGCTTCTTCCGCGACAAGGGCGTCACCGACTACCACATCGTCGAGAGCCTCGGCGCCACCGAGGGCGCGCCCGCCGCAGGGCAGGCCGAACTGATCGTCGACATCACCTCGACCGGCGCGACGCTGGCCGCCAACGGCCTGAAAATCCTGGACGACGGCGTGATTTTGCGCTCGGAGGCCAATCTGGTCGCCTCGCTCGGCGCCTCCTGGACCCCGGAATTGCTCGAAGTCGCGCGCAAAATCCTCGCCCGCATCGCCGCGGAGGAAGAGGCCCGCACGACCCGCGAACTGGTCGCCACTTTAGCGAAAGAGCCTGATGGCCTCGACGCCGCCCTGGCCGCGCATGGCGCGAAATTGCGCCGCCGCGCCGCCGAGGGCCGGCTGATGCTCTCCGCGCCGAAGGCCCAGGCCCCGGCCCTGGCCGACTGGCTGATCGGGCAGGGCGCGGAGGACGTGATCGTGCGCCAGAACGACTATGTGTTCACGGCGCAAAACCCGCTGCACGAAAAGCTGGTGGCGCGGCTCGACGCTGTCAGCGCCTGACGCATCGCGTCGGCGCCGCGCCCGAGGCCATGCGCGCCATGATCTTGCCCGCCAGCCGCGCATAGGCGGGGCTCGGGCGGCGCGGGTCGCGTTTCCTGGGATTGGGCAGGGCGGCGGCGAGCAGGGCCGCCTCGCGCGCGGTCAAGGCCGCCGCCGGCTTGCGGAAATAAAGCCGCGCCGCCGCCTCGGCGCCGAAAACGCCGTCGCCCCATTCGGCGACATTGAGATAGGCGCCGAGAATGCGCGGCTTCGACCACAACAGGTCGAGCGTCAGGGTCAGCGGCAGCTCCAGCGCCTTGCGGATCACGAAACGGCCCGGAAACAGGAACAGGTTCTTCACGACCTGCATGTCGATGGTCGAGGCGCCGCGCGCGCGGCCGCCTTCTTCGGCGTCGACCGTCGCGGCGCGCAGCGCCCCCCAGTCCACGCCGGAATGGAGGCAGAAGCGCGCATCCTCCGAGGCGATGACGGCCTCGCCGAGCCAGGGCGAGATTTTTTCCAGGGGAACCGCGACGCGCTCGACCTTCTGCCCGGTCAGCCGGCGCGCCAGCATCAGCGTCGAGACCGGCGGCGCGAGCGTGTCGAAGACGAAGAGGCCGGCGATGGCGGCCAGGAGCCCCAGCGCCAGGCGGCGCAGCCAGACGAGAATCCGGTTTTGCGTGGGCTGCGCCGGGCTGGGGGAGGGGCGGGCGTGGAGCGACATGGGCCGACAAGCCTTGACCCAGACGGGCGCATCGGGCAAGCGAAGCGGACAAGAATTTTGGGCAAGAATTTTGGCAAAACGGGGAGTGTCATGACGGGGGAAGCTGCGCGGGATGAATTCGCGACCCGCCTGGTCGCCGTCGCCGAGGCGACCGAAACCATGCTGGACGCGTTGCTCCAGCCCCACGGCCTGCCGGGCGAGAAGACCCGTCCGTCGCGCCTGCTGGAGGCCATGCGCTACGCCTCGCTTGGCGGCGGCAAGCGGCTGCGGCCTTTCCTGCTGGTCGAGACGGCGCGGCTGTTCGGCCTCGAAGGCGAGGGGGTTTTGCGCGCGGCTTGCGCTCTTGAGATGATCCATTGCTATTCGCTGGTTCATGACGATCTGCCGGCGATGGACGACGACGACCTGCGCCGCGGCCGTCCCACCGCGCACAAGGCTTTCGATGAAGCCACCGCCATTCTCGCCGGCGACGGCCTGCTCACCTACGCCTTCGACATTGTCGCGGACGCGCCGACCCACGCCGATCCCGCGGCGCGCGCCGAGCTGACGGTGATGCTGGCGCGCGCGGCGGGCCTCGGCGGCATGGTCGGCGGCCAGGCGCTCGATCTCGAGGCGGAAGCCAGCAAGGCGCCGCATACCCAGGGTTTCGTCGCCTTGATGCAGGCGATGAAGACCGGCGCCCTGCTGCTTTACGCGGTGGAGGCCGGCGCCGTCATGGGCGGCGCCGATGCGGCGCAAAAGGCGGCGCTTTCGCGCTACGGCGCGGCGCTCGGCGCGGCTTTCCAGGTCGCCGACGACATTCTCGACGCCGAGGGCGACGAGCAGGCGCTGGGCAAGCGCGCCGGCAAGGACGCCGACCGCAACAAGGCGACGCTGGTCGCGGCGCTGGGCCTCGAGGAAGCGCGCAAAAAGCGCGACGCCCTGGCGCAGGACGCCATCAAGGCGCTGGAGGACGGCGGCTTCGGCGACAAGGCCTCGGTGCTGGCGGAAGCCGCGCGCTTCACCGTCAGCCGGAAATCCTGATCGGATGACCATGCGCGCGCTGACCAAGCCCTTTCGCGTCATCAGGGCGCGGCCCCGGCTTTTCATCTGCGCGCTTGTCGGCCTCGTCGTCGGCCTGGCGACGCCGCATGACTGGCGGCCGGTGACGCGCGGGCTCGTCGGCTGGAACATCGCGGTGTGGCTCTACCTCCTGGCCGTCGGCGTGATGATCTTTCGCGCCGAACACCGCGACATCCATCGCCGCGCCGCGTTGCAGGACGAGGGACGCTACGCCATCCTCGCCCTGGCCGCCGTGGCGTCGACCGTCTCCTTCGGCGCCATCTTCGCCCAGCTCGCCTCGGTGAAGGACATGGCCTGGGAGCAGAAGAGCCTGCATATCGGGCTGGCGCTGGTGACGATCCTCGGCTCCTGGCTGTTCGTCCACCTGACCTTCGCGCTGCATTACGCGCATGAATTCTTTCGCGTCGCCAGGAAGAACGCCGAGGGCAAATGGTGCGGCGGCATTGATTTTCCGGGCGTGGACTGCCCCGACTATCCTGATTTCCTGTATTTTTCCTATGTGATCGGGGTCGCCTGCGCCACCGCCGACGCCTCCATCACCGGCCGTCCGCTGCGCCGCCTCGCGCTGCTGCACTGCGTTCTCGCGTTTTTCTACAATAATGCGGTGCTGGCGATGACGATCAACATCGGCGCGGGCTTTATCGGGAGCTGAGGGTTTGGCCATGAACCGGATCGTCAGGACATCGTCATGCGCCTGCGGGCGCGTTCGCTGCCAGGCCGTCGGCGCTCCGATCCTGAGCGCCGTCTGCTACTGTGACGACTGTCAGGCAGGCGGCAGGCAGATCGAGGGGCTGCCCAACGCGGCGCGTGTCCTCGACGCCGATGGCGGGACGCCCTATCTGAGCTATCGGGACGACCGGTTCAGCTGCGAGTCGGGCGCGGACCTGCTGGTTGGCTACAAGATCAGGGATGACGCGCCGAGCCAGCGGTTCGTGGCGTCTTGCTGCAACTCGGGCATGTATCTGAAGTTCGCGCCAGGACACTGGGTCTCGGCCTATCGCGCCAGGTTCGACGGCGACCTGCCGCCGATCGAGATGAGGACGCAAACACAATACCGCCTTGCGGATACGGAAATTCCCCGCGATGCGCCGAGCTACCGCAGGTTTCCGTTGAAACTCCTGGGCAAATTGCTCGGCGCGCGTATCGCCATGCTCCTTGGACGATAGGTCCTCAGCCGCCGACCGTATCGACGTTATAGACGTCGTCACGGAAATGCACGGTGCCGTCGGCCGACGCCCAGCCGGTCATGTAGACCCAGATCACCGGGACGGCCCTGGGCAGCTTGATGTCTTCACGCGCGCCGGAGGCGATGCGGCTCTGGATCAGCGCGCTGGTCCAGCCGAAGCCGCCGCCCGCCCCGGGGGCGGCCGACGCCGTCTGCGCTCCGGTGACCGGGACCCCCTGCAGCAGCCAGGCGGCGAGATCGTAGACGCCCTGGACGCGCACGCAGCCATGCGACAGGAAGCGATAGTCATTGGCGAACAGATTGCGCGAGGGCGTGTCGTGCATGTAGACGGCGTCGGGATTGGGCATGGCGATGCGGATCAGGCCGAGCGAATTGCCGGCGCCGGAATCCTGGCGCAGCGTGTAGTTGACCGCCTTGTCCGAATTCCAGTTGATGGCGCCGGGCTTGATCTCGTTGCCCTTGCCGTCGAGGATGCGGATATGCGCCCGCGACAGATAGTTCGGCTGGGTGCGCATTTTCGGAATGATCTCGTTCTTGATGATCGATTCCGGCACGGTCCAGGTCGGGTTCAGGTTGATGGCGACGATCTTCGCCGAAATCTGCGGCGACTGGTGCTCGGGGCCGCCGACGATGGCGACGTAGCGGCGCGCGACATGGCCGTTCTCGATGGCGTCCACCGCGGTCGAGGGCAGGTTGACCACCACATATTTGTCGCCGAACGAAAAATTCATGCCCGCCAGCCGCTGGGCGCTGGAGGCGAGCTGCTTGAAGCGGACATTGGCGGGAATGTTCAGCGCCCGCAGCGTGGCGCCGGCGACCACGCCGCTCTGGCGCAGGCCGTTGCGGAACTGGAAGCGTTTCACCGCCGAGGTCAGGGCCGGGCTCCAGCTGGAGCCGGCGCCCTCGGCGCCGACCAGGTCGCCCTCCACCGCGAGGCGGCGGCGCAAGGCCACGACAGCCGGCCCCCTGGCGCCGGGCGACAGCGAGGATGGCACGACCGGCCAGCCGCCGGCGTCGACGATATTGGCGTAATGCTCGGACGCCTTGGCCGTGGCGAAGAAGGTCTCTGGCTGCAGCACCGGCGTCGGGTCGTCGGACAGGGCCATTTCGCCCGCGGCGGCGCGGGGCTTGGGTTTGGGCTTGGGCTTCCTCACCGGCGCGGCCTGCGCCTGGACAGGCGCGGCCTGCGCCGCAGGCGCCTCGGCGGCGGGAGCGGGGGCGGCCGCTGGAATGGCGGGAGCGGGAGCGGGAACGGCGGGGGCGGGGACGGCAGGAGCGGGAACGGCTGCGGCGGGAGCGGCTGGCGCCGGAACCGCGGCGGGCGCCGACGGCTGGTTGCTCAAAGGCTCGGGAGAGAGCGGGCTCTGCGCCCCGGCGAACAGGGACCCCGTGCATAAAAAGGTTGTCGCCAGAAGACCGATCCAGATTTTCGCGCGCGTCATAATGCCGTTTTTCCCTTGATCGCCCATTGCTCGAGATGCCCGCGAGATAAGACTCCAATGTCCTCGCTTGCCAAGGTGTTTATGTCGGGCGCCGTGTGAATTCCCGTTTCGTGTGACCTTTTTGCGGCGCGCCCTCGGCGGAAACGTCAGAAATGAGGCGCCCTGCATAAGAAAAAGGCATTATTGTCTGAAATCTTGCTATACGCGGGTTTCGACAGTGCTGATGTCATTTTAGTCACGCCGAAGCGGCTCCTCAGGGAAAATCTTGCAATTTCGGGCGTTTGCGCGCGACCCAACTCCTTGCGCCGCATTTTTCGCCGGCCATGGCACGGTTCTGGCTAAACCCAGGCCGAAGCAGGCAAATCCCTCCGGATCGGGCGCTCTCCTGGGCGCCGGGCTCTCCGAAAACCAGCCGCCAGGCCGTCCACCGCGATTCCCCAAAAAAGGGGATGAATTGCGGGGGATTGTTTGCGCGCGCCAGCAAAAAACTCGTGCTGCGATGCAAGAAGGTCACAGTATTAAAAAAGCGTAAAGCATTACAAAAATACTCATTGCTTCTTTATGCGGAGCCGTGAGAGTCCCGAACCTGAACAGTTGTAACCGACTCAAATCCGGCTCGCGACCCGTGTCCGCCTCGATCGAGGCGCCTGGCCGCAGCCCATCAAGCGTAGGTCCCTGATGGCATCTGAAGTCCAACCGCCCCGCTCGTCCAAACTGCGCAACATCCTGCTCGTCGGGGTTGTTCTGCTCGCTGGCTATTATTTCCTGGGCGGCAAGGACCATTGGCCCTTCGGCAAGCCGGCGGAACAGGCCGCCGAGGCGCCCGCCGCCGAGGCCAAATCGGGGCCGCCGACGCTGGAGCTGACAGAAAAGCAGCTGGAGGTGATCAAGGTCGGCAAGATCGCCAGCCGCGATTTCCGCTATGTCAAGTCGGCCGTCGGCAATGTCGACTTCAACCAGGACCTCTCGGCCCAGGTGTCGAGCCCCTACCAGGGCCGCATCATCCAGGTCTTCGTCTATCTCGGCGATCGCGTGAAGCGCGGCCAGCCGCTGTTCACGCTTGAGAGCCCCGACCTGATGACGGCGGAAGGGACCCTGCTGCAGACGGCCGGCGTCGCCACGCTCGCGACCAACAACCTCACCCGCCTGCGCCAGGCCACCAAGCTCGGCGGCACCGCGCAGAAGGACCTCGACCAGGCGGTCTCCGACCAGATGACGGCCGAGGCCAACTACAAGGCGGCGCGCATCGCCACCACCGTCTTCGGCAAGACCGAGGAAGAGATCGACCAGATGGTCAGGGATCGCAAGGTCGATGGCGTGCTGATCATCCGCAGCCCCTCGGACGGCGTCGTTTCGGCGCGTGTCGCCGCGCCCGGCATGCTGATCCAGCCGGGCGGGACGCCGATCACCGTCAGCGACAATTCCTCCATGTGGCTGAATTCCTATGTCGTCGAAAGCGATGCGCTGTGGATGCGCCCCGGCGAGGCCGTGGTGGCGAGCATCCCGACCGCTTCCGACGAACCCTTTACCGGCAAGGTCACCCGGGTCGGCGGTTCGGTCGACCCCAACACCCATCGCCTGCTGGTGCGCGCCCAGATCGACGATCCCGAGCACAAGCTTCGCGCCGGCATGATCGCCACCTACCAGATCACCGTCGACAAGCCGGTCAGTTCGCTGAGCATTCCCGACAATGGCGTCGTGCGCGAGGGCGACGGCACGAGGACGGTCTGGATCCAGAAGGACAAGACCCATTTCGAGCAGCGCGTCGTCAAGCTCGGCGCGCACCAGGACGGCTTTGTCCAGCTGCTCGAGGGCGTGAAGGAGGGCGAACCGGTCATCGTCGACGGCGCCATCTTCGTCGACAACATTCTCAACGCGCCGCCGTCCGACTGACGACGTCTCCCCCGCCCCTAGTTCCGTTTCTCCCGCGGGAGTGTGAATTTTGATTAAAGCCCTGCTTACCTTCAGCCTGACGCGCCGCGCCATCATCGTCCTTGGCGTGGTGGTGTTCCTGGCCGCCGGCGCGTTCTCCTTCACCAAGCTGAATATCGAGGCCTATCCGAACCCGGCGCCGACGATTCTCGAAATCACCGCGCAGGCCGCCGGCCTTTCGGCCGAGGAAATGGAGAAATATTACACCATTCCCATGGAAATCGGGCTTTATCCGACGCCCGGCGTCGCCAATATCCGTTCGACCTCCTTCTATGGCCTGACCTTCGTCCGCGTGACCTTCAAATATGGCGTCGATTATTATTTCGCCTTCGCCCAGGCCGCGGTCAGCCTGCAGCAGAACGTCAACCTGCCGGGCGCGCCAAATTCCGCAGATCCAGCAATCCAGCCTCACCGGCGAAATCTACCGCTATGAGGTGACGGGCCCGCCCCATTTCGGCCTGACCAACCTTCGCACCATCCAGGACTGGGTGGTGACCCGCCGCCTGCTGACCATTCCCGGCGTCGTCCAGCTCAACTCCTGGGGCGGCACCACCAAGGAATTCCACGTCGAGGTCGATCCGGCCAAGCTCGAAGCCTACAGCATCACCATTCCCCAGATCATCACCGCGCTGGGCAACGCCAACATCAATGTCGGCGGCCGCGAAGTCACCATCGGCCAGCAATCGATCAACATCCGCGGCGTCGGCCTGATCGACAGCGGCGGCGCCGATGACCTGACCCAGGGCGACCGGGTCACGGATATCGAGAATATCGTCCTGACCCAGCAGAACGGCGTGCCGGTGCAGGTCAAGAACGTCGGCAGGGTCAATATCGGCTATGTCCCGCGCCTCGGCATCGCCGGCCGCGACAAGGACGATGACGTCGCCGCCGCCATCGTGGTGATGGGCCGCACCCAGCACACCAACGACATCCTGCCCAAGGTCGAGGCGATGATCCACGCGATCAACACCGACGGCACCCTGCCGCCCGGCGTCAAGGTCGTGCCCTATTACGACCGCGGCGCGCTGGTCGGCGTCACCACTCACACCGTGCTGCACAATCTCGTCTTCGGCTGCCTGCTGGTGTTCTTCATCCAGTGGATCTTCCTCGGCGACCTGCGCTCGGCCATCGTGGTGGCGGCGAACATCCCCTTCGCGCTGTTCTTCGCCATCATGATCCTGGTCATGCAGGGCGAGGACGCCAACCTGCTGTCGGTCGGCGCGGTGGATTTCGGCATCATCGTCGATTCCGCGGTCATCCTGGTCGAGAACATCTTCCGCAACTTCCAGCTGCGCGGACAGGAGCGGCAGGCGCTGCTGCAGCACCTGTTCGAAGGCTACTGGGGCCCGAACCCGACGGCGCTCGGCACCAAGGGCGATTCGACCCGCTGGACCAACCGCCTGCGCATGATCCTGATCTCGGCGCTGCAGGTCGACAAGGCGGTGTTCTTCACCGCCACCATCACCGTCACCGCCTTCCTGCCGCTCTTCACGATGACGGGCGTCGAAGGCCAGATCTTCGGACCGATGGCGCGCACCTACGCCTATGCCCTCACCGGCGCGCTGCTCGCCACCTTCACCGTGGCGCCGGTCATGGCCTCGCTGGTGCTGCCGGCGCGGGTGCAGGAACACGAGACCATCGTCGTCCACGCCATCCGCTCGATCTATTCTCCGGTGCTGAAATTCGCGCTGGACAATGTCGGCGTCACCATCGCCATCGGCATCGTCTTCCTCGGCCTCGGCGGCGTGCTCGGCTCGCGGCTCGGCTCGGAATTCCTGCCGGCGCTGGAAGAAGGCAATTACTGGATCCGCGCCTCCATGCCGCCGACGATCTCGCTCGACGCCGGCTCGGCCGCCGCCGACAAGATGCGCGAAATCCTCAATCGCCATCCGGAAATCCTGACCGTCGTCTCGCAGCACGGTCGTCCGGACAACGGCTCCGACGCCTCGCCCTTCTCCAATGTCGAGCTGTTCGCGCCGCTGAAGCCCTTCGACGAGTGGCCCCCGGGATTGACCAAGGAAAAGCTGACGGCGCAATTGCAGAAGGAGTTCTCGGACGAACTGCCCGGCGTCGGCTTCAACTTCTCGCAATATATCCAGGACAACGTGGAAGAAGCGCTGTCCGGCGTGAAGGGCGCCAATTCGGTCAAGATCATTGGTCCGAACCTGGTCAAGCTGGAAGAGATCGCGACCAAGGTCCAGGATGAAATGGCCAAGGTGCGCGGCATCGCCGATCTCGGCATCTTCCACGTCCAGGGCCAGCCGAACCTCAACATCAAGATCGACCGCGCCAAGACCGCCCGCTACGGCCTCAACACGGGCGACGTCAACACCGTGGTCCAGGCGGCGCTCGCCGGCGCTTCGGCGACCACCGTGCTCGAGGGCGACCGCACCTTCAATCTCTCGGTTCGCCTGCAGCGCGAAAGCCGCCTCGACATCGATGCGGTCAAGGCGGTCAAGGTCGGCTACACCAACGCCGCCGGCGGCGTGTCCTTCGTGCCCCTGTCGGAGCTTGCCGACATCGCCGTCGAAACCGGCGCGTCCTACATCTACCGCGAAAAATCGGCCCGCTTCATTCCGATCAAGTTCTCGGTGCGCGGGCGCGATCTCGGCGGCACCGTGGAAGAGGCGCAGGAGCGCATCGCCAAGGCGATCAAGCTGCCGACCGGCTACCGCATCACCTGGGCGGGCGAGTTCGAGGATCTCCAGGCCGCCAGCGCGCGTCTGAAAGTCGTCGTTCCCATCACCATCGCCCTGGTGCTGGTGCTGCTCTACGGCCTGTTCAACACCTTGCGCAATTCACTGCTGGCCATGGCGGGCATCCCCTTCGCCATCTCCGGCGGCATCATCGCGCTGTACATCTCCGGCCTGGACTTCTCGGTCTCGGCGGCGATCGGCTTCATCTCGCTGATCGGCGTCGCGGTGATGGACGGCATCCTGAACATCACCTACTACCGCGAGCTCCGCATCAACGGCATGGGCGTCGCCGAGGCGGTGTTCTACGGCGCCGAGCAGAGAATGCGTCCCATGCTGATGACCGCGCTGTCGGCGGGCGTCGGCCTGCTGCCGGCGGCGATTTCGACCGGCATCGGCAGCCAGGTGCAGAAGCCCCTGGCGACCGTGGTCGTCGGCGGCATGACCATCGGTCCGATCATGCTGCTGGTTGTCGCCCCGGCCGTCCGCAAACTCTTCCTGCGCAAGGACGAGATCCAGCGGCTGCCCGCGCCGACCGCCCGGCACGACGATTGATTTCCAGAGGGATCGGAGTTGAAGTGATGAAAATGATCCGTGGAAATCAGACCCGGAAACGCGCCGCCCGCCTGCGGGCGGGATGCGCGGCGGCGGCCCTGTTGAGCCTGCCGCTCGCGGGCTGCTCGGTCGGTCCGGATTTCGTCGCCTCGGCGGCGCCGGACGTCGGCGGCTACACCAAGGAAAACCTGTCGGGAACCTCGGGCTCCCCGGGACAGGGCGGCGCAAGCCAGCGGCTCGTCAAGGACATGGACATTCCCGGCCAGTGGTGGAAGGTGTTCCATTCCCGGCCGCTCAACCACCTGCTGGAACTGGCGCTCGCCAACAACCACGACATCAAGGCGGCGGAAGCCGGCCTCAAGGCGGCGAAGGAAGCCGTGGAGGCGCAGAAGGGCTTCTTCTATCCGACCGTGACAGGAACGCCCAACGCCTTCAGGTCCTTGCAGGCGACCGGCACGATAGCGCCCACATTGAACAGCGGCGCGTCGGTCTACAACCTCTACACGCCGCAGGCCAATATCTCCTATTCGCCCGACATCTGGGGCCTCAATCGCCGCACCGTGGAATCGCTCCAGGCGCAGGCCGACATGCAGCGCTTCCAGACCGAGGCCACCTATCTGACCCTGACCTCGAACGTCGTGGTCGGCGCGGTGCAGGAAGCCTCCTATCGCGGCCAGATCGAGGCCACCAAGAAGATCATCAAGGCGATGGAGAGCCTGCTCGTCGTCATCCGCAAGGAAAAGGCGGTCGGCCAGGCCGCGGAAGCCGACGTCGCCCTGCAGGAGGCCGCGCTGGCCCAGGCGATCGCCGCCCTGCCGGTGCTGGAAAAGCAGCTGGCGCAGCAGCGCGACCTGCTGACCGCGCTGATCGGCGGCCTGCCGAGCCAGCCGCCGTCCGAGACCTTCCAGCTTTCCGGCCTGAACCTGCCGTCGAGCCTGCCCGTGAGCATTCCCGCGAAACTGATCTGGCAGCGGCCGGACGTGCGGGCGGCGGAAGAGAACCTGCATTCCTACCAGGCGCTGATCGGCGTCGCCGTCGCCAACCGCCTGCCCACCGTCGACATCACCGGCAACGCGGGAACGACGGCCTCGGTGCTGTCGCAATTGTTCGTCCCGGGCAATTATTTCTGGACCTTCGGCGGCCAGATCACCGCGACCTTCTTCGACGGCGGCACGCTGATGCACAAGCAGGCGCAGGCCGAAGCGAGCGCGGTGCAGGCGGCCGAGCAGTACAAGAGCACGGTTATCAACGCCTTCCAGAACGTCGCGGACGCGCTGCGCGCCATCCAGCACGACGCCGACGAGCTGAAGGCGGCCGCCGCGGCGGAAAAGGCGGCGGAGAAGAGCTACAAGCTGGCGCTGGGCCAGAAGCAGTTCGGCCAGGTCTCCAACGCGGTGGTTCTGCTCGCCGAGCAGACCTACCTGAACGCTTCGGTCACCCGCGTGCAGGCCGAGGCCATGCGCTACGCCGATACGGCGGCGCTGTTCCAGGCGCTCGGCGGCGGCTGGTGGAACCGGCCGGAGGAACTCCAGCGCGTCGACGCGGTCGCGCAGGCGAAGATCATCCCGCTCGGGGACCTGTATCCCGGTCCGAAGGGCGTGCAGTCCGAGGAATACAAGCTGGCGCCGGCGAAGTAATTCGCGCCCCGACCAAATGAAAAGAGCGATTTTCCAGGCGGAAAATCGCTCTTTTGTTTTTCTCGAATGATGGCGCCGTATCTCAGGCGCCGTTGTCAGGCGCATAAACAAGGCGATAGCCGACGCCGGCCTCGGTCAGCAGAAGCTTCGGCGTGGTCGGGTCGATCTCGATCTTCTGGCGCAGGCGGCGCACCAGCACCCGCAAATATTGCGCGCTCATGTCGTGCGACGTGCCCCAGAGTTTCTGCAGGATGAAATGATGCGGCACGATGCGGTCGGCGTCGCGCATCAGCACCTGCAGCAGCGCCAGCTCCTTGCGGGTGAGCTTGAACGTCTGTCCCCGCACATGGGCGCTGCGCTTGGCGAGGTCCAGCACCACGTCCCTGGTCGGCGCCGGGCCGACGGTTCCGTTGCGCTTGGCGGTGGCGCGCAGATGCGCGCGGATGCGGGCCAGGAGTTCGCCCATGCCGAAGGGCTTGCAAATATAGTCATTGGCGCCGGCGTCCAGCGCCTCGATCTTTTCCGCTTCGCGCGAGCGCGCCGAAACCACGAGCATGGGAACCTGCGACGTCTCTCGCACGGTGCGGATGACTTCCTTGCCGTCGATGTCGGCGAGCGCCAGTTCGATAAGAACCAGGTCGGGCTTCTGGGTGAGGATCAGCTCGATGGCCTGGAGGCCCGAATCCACGGTCATGGCGTCGAAACCGGCGTCGTTCAATTCCTGTTTCAGGACCCGATGGGGATTGGGTTGATTGTCAACAATCAGGATGGCCGGTTTCATCTGTGCGGATCGACCCTTGCGATTCGGCTGCGCGCCCGGAAGCGCGCATGCACTGACGACTAAAGAAGCAATAGGCGGGCCGCCGTCGCGTTTCAAGCGAAAGCCGGTTTCCGGACGCGGCCGCCCCTGGGTAAAAGCCGCGCGCGATCAATGAAAAAGCCTGATCTGCTCAATAAAAAGGCGCCGCCATGCGTATTGGGGCGGAAATGCGCCAAAGAAATAAGCGGCAAATATAAAATGTCACATATATTGGCGATTATTTGGGCTAATGGCGCCAGCGCCTCCAACCCTGTCCGTTTTTCGGCGCGATTCGCGTATTTCCCGGGATGGACGGGGGCTCCTCAGTGACCCGAGTCGAAATTTTTTGCTGCCTTGCGGCATGTTTAGGGCCTGGATACCGAGCCAAATGGGGCTCCAAAGTGTAATAATTTCGCAACAGTTGTTGGAAAGATGACGAAACCGGGGCGCGGCCCGACCGGAGGCGTGGCGCTATCGTCGTTATAAGTCGTTGTAAATAAACGATGATACCAAAAATGTAACGGAAATGTTATGACGTCATTATGGAATGCTTATGGCGATAACATTCCGGTCGTGCAAATTTCGGCCATCAAAGCAAGAGGAGTAGTTTTCCTTATGAACAGGCGTTTCCCACTCATCCCAACGCTCGTGGCCGGCGCCCTTGTGGCATTCGCCTCCGCCGCAGCGCTGGCGGGCGATCTGCCCGCCAACAAGGGCGCTCCCGTCGCCCCGGCCGGCGGCCCGCCGAACCCCTACCTCATTCCGTTCACCTATTGGGGATTGGCGCCGACCGCGCCGGCCTCTCCGGTCGACCCGGCCTATACTGTCGCGGCGCTCGACGGCCTCGGCAATTCGTTCTTCGTCCGCCTCGTGAACTATTACAAGCTCGAGTGGGGCCATGATGGCGCCCCGGTCGATCCCAAGGCGCCCACCAGCCGCCGCGACGCGCCCTGGCCCGCGCAGCCTGTGACCCAGCCGCCCTATCCCTTCACCGAATATTCCTACGGCGGCACGACCTCGCTCGGCGGCAACCGCCCGGCTTCGGTCGACAGCCCCCTGATGGTGGCGCTGGCCAACACCTCGCTCGGCAGCTGGATGAACGCCAACAACATCCAGGCCTATGGCTGGTTGAACGGCGGCTTCAACGTCTCGAACGAAAAGCACGCCCTCGGCGGCAACTGGCCGGCGGCCTATTCCTACCGTCCCAATTCGCTGTCTCTCGACCAGCTCGTGCTCTATATCGAGCGTACGCCCGATACGGTCCAGAAAGACCATTTCGACTGGGGCTTCCGCGTCTCCGGCATTTATGGCCAGGATTATCG
Organism: uncultured Alphaproteobacteria bacterium; assembly: GCA_963710275.1. Lineage (GTDB taxonomy): Bacteria > Pseudomonadota > Alphaproteobacteria > Rhizobiales > Beijerinckiaceae > Rhodoblastus. The sequence continues at coordinate 857,861 of CAVPZS010000005.1, forward strand.
CTACACCACCTCCTTCGGCTATACGTCCAACTCGCTTTACGGCCATAACAACGTCAATGGCTTCGACTATCCGATGATGTGGCTGGAAGGCTATATCCCGTGGATCGCCGAGGGCATGATGGTCCGCGTCGGCCGCTATATCTCGATCCCCGACATCGAAGCCCAGCTCGCGCCGAACAACTATATGTTCTCGCACTCGCTGACCTACGGCTACGACAACTATACCAATACCGGCATCATGACCTCGACCGCCGTCACCCGTAACCTGTTCGTGCAGGCCGGCGTGTCGATCGGCACGGATACGGCCCTCCAGCATTGGGGCCAGAAGACCAACAACCTGTTCTATGGCGCGAACGGCGTTTCCACCAATCCGCTCTCCCAGGCTTATTACGGCGATCCCAAGCAGATCTGGGTCGATCCGGGCGCGGTGCCGTCCTTCGCCGGCTGTCTCAAATATCAATCGGACAGCGCCTACGACAACCTCTATCTCTGCATGGACGGCATCAACGCCGGACAGTGGGGCTACAACAACCTGCAGTGGTACGGCGGCACCTACTACCACAAGTTCAACGAAGACTGGCACATCTCCATCGAGTCCTACGTGACGCACCAGCATAAGGTGCTGAACACCGGCAACTACGGCACCGGCGAAGGCGGCAACGCTCTCGTGCAGGCCAATGGCGTCGGCATCATGGGCTTTGAGGTCAACAACCCTTACAACGCTCCCTTCGGCGCCAATTGTAAGAACGCGGCCGCCGTCTGGTGCACGACGACCGAACAGACCGCCCTGTTCTACCTGAACTATCGGATCAGCGGTCTGGACAACCTCTCCTGGCGCGCCGAATTCGTGAACGACGTCAACGGCCAGCGCACCGGCACCGCCACCCGTTACGTGTCGACGGGTCTCGGTTACCAGCATTGGTTCTCGCCTCAGATCGAGCTTCGTCCCGAGGTCGTGTGGTATCACTCGTGCGACGCCCTCGCCTTCGGCGGCGTGCCGAGCTACGGCCAGGCGCCGACGTCGCGCAACGACGTCATCGGCTCCGCCGATCTGATCTGGCACTTCTAATCCAGCATTCCAGGCCGCGGGTTTCCGCGGCCTGACCAATACGAAACCCGCCGAAGTCATTCGGCGGGTTTTTCTTTGTCGAGGCGCCGAAAGGGCAGCATCCAGCGCCATCAGGCGATTGTAATAATTTGGCAACACAAGTTAAAAACCTTGCTGTCGTGAACCTGACATTCCCCGCGCGCTCACTGGCCTGATTTCATAACCGATTGAAAATAAACACATAAAAATCGTTTGAACCGTAAATGTTATATTGCGGCGCCGAAATCTTTATAGATTTTGCCGGGGCGCTATGCGAATTTTCCGGGCAGATAGTCGAGGAGAGTTTCGGAAATGGAATGGCGTTCCGCCCTAAAAATCACGATTTTGGCCGGTTGTCTTGCGCTTGCCTCAGGTGCGGCTTTCGCCGCAGACGCTGCGCCGCCCGCCGTCGATCCCGAATACAACACCAATAACCTCGGCGATTCCGTCTTCATCCGCCTCATCAATTACTACAAGCTGGAATGGGGCCATGATGGCGCCCCCATCGACCCGTCAGCCCCGCCATCGCGCCGCGAGGGCTGGAACCAGGCCGTCAATTCGCCGCCCTATCCCTTCATCGACTGGCCCTATGGCGGCGCCAGCACCTTGGGCGGCACCCGCGTGGCCTCCGTTGACAGCCCGCTGATGGTCGCCATCGCCAACACCCAAATCGGCAAGACCATGGCCGATTACGGCGTGCAGGCCTATGGCTGGCTCGCCGTCGGCGGCAATCTCTCCACCAACACCCAGAAGGGCGGCAATTCGCCCGGCGCCTATTATTACGAGCCCAACCGCTTCGACCTCGACCAGGCCGTGCTCTATGTCGAGCGTACGCCCGACACGGTGCAGAAGGACCATATCGACTGGGGCTTCCGCGTGTCCGGCATCTATGGCTCCGACTACCGCTACACCACGGCCTATGGCCTGTGGAGCTACCAGCTTCTGCACAGCAACAATGTCCAGGGCTATGACGCGCCGATGATGTATGGCGAAGTCTTCGTGCCGCAGATTCTCGAAGGCTTCATGGTGCGCTTCGGCCGCTTCATCGCACTGCCGGACATCGAGGCGCAGCTCGCGCCGAACAATTACATGTATTCCCATTCGCTGGGCTATACGTTCGACAATTACACCAATACCGGCATTCAGCTGTCACAGGCGGTCGACCAAGAACTGGATCGTGCAATTCGGCGTGTCCGTCGGCTCCGACACCATGCCCTGGGACGCTTTCGCCCATTACGCCAATCCGCATCCGAACCTGCTCTATCCCAACGCCACGCTGTACAAGGATCCGGGCGCCATCCCCTCCTACACCGGCTGCGTGCGCTGGAATTCCGACGACGGCGGCGACAATGTCTATCTCTGCGGCGACGCGCTGAACAACGGAATCTGGGGCTACAACAATCTGCAATGGCTGGGCGGCACCTATTTCCACAAGTTCAACGACCAGTGGCACATCGGCATCGAGAGCTGGAACATCCATCTCAACAAGGTGCCGAACGAAAACAACAGTTACGTCCAGCAGAATGTCATCAACACCGGCGGCTATCCCTTCAGCCCCCAGGCGAGCAACATCCTGTCCAACCAGCCCAACTTTGCGCAGTGCCCCAAGGCGACGCAGCTGACCTGCACGACGCACACGCAAATGGTGCTGACCTACATCAACTATCAGATCGGCAAGCTGGACAACCTCTCCTATCGCGCCGAATTCTTCGACGACATGGAGGGACAGCGCACCGGGGTGAAGACGCGCTATTTCGAAACCGGGTTCGGCTGGCAGCATTGGTTCTCGCCGCAGATCGAGGTCAGGCCGGAAGTCACCTTCTACCGCTCCTTCGACGCGCCGGCCTTCAACGCCAATAACGAGACGGGCGCCCCGGCGAACCGCAATAATGCGCTGGTGGTGTCCTCGGACCTGATCTGGCATTTCTGATCCGGACGCCAAATCCAACTGGTGAAACGTCGCGCGAAAAAGCTTCGCGCGACGTTTTTATTTTTCCGGCCGTTCCAACATGACGGAAATTTCATCTTCCGCCGCCTTGGCGTCTCTTCGCACGCCGCCCATATTCCGGCTGCGGCCGTAGCAGCAGCCATGCGCCGTTCGAAACTGAAGGAAACGAGTTCATGTCGCCCGAAGAACGCCAATTGCTCTCCGAATTGTTCGAACGCGTGCGCGGGCAGGCCAACGCTCCGCGTGACCGCGACGCCGAAGCCTTCATCGCGGACGCCGTGCGCGCCCAGCCCTACGCCCCTTACCTGATGGCGCAGGCGGTGCTGGTGCAGGAACAGGCCCTGCGCGCCGCCGACCAGAAATTGCAGGAGTTGCAGGCTCAGGTCACCCATCTGCAATCCCAGGCGCAGGCCGCGCCGCAAAGCTCGGGCGGCGGAAGTTTCCTCGGCGGATTGTTCGGCGGCGGCGCCGCGGCGCAGCGTCCGGCTCCTCAGCCACAGCAGCAGGCGCCCAGCCCCTGGGGCGGCGCGCCGCAGCAGAGCCAGCAAGCCTATGCCCCGCCGCCGCCTCAGGCCGCGCCGGGTCCCTGGGGCGCGCCTCCCGCGCAGGGCGGCGGCGGTTTCATGAAAGGCGCGCTCGGCGCGGCGGCGGGCGTTGCGGGCGGCGTGTTGCTCGCGGATTCGATCCGCGGCCTGATGGGCGGCGGTCATGGCGGTCTTGGCGGCGGCGGCCTGTTCGGCGGTGGCGGACTTGGCTCGGGTTCGGCTCTGGGCGGCGGCGAGACGGTGGTCAATAATTTCTACGACAGCCCGGCGCCCGACGATTCCAGCGATTATCAGGACGTCTCGGACAATGACGATGACGTCGGCGGCGACAGCGACTACGGCGACGACGCCTGATTCAAAGTAACGCCCCGCCGGGCGCCGGCGGGGCGTTTCCTTGTCATCCTTTTACGAACTTTTACGACTTCTTGCGGCGCAGCCGCACAACCACGTCGATGCGCGCGATCTCCATGCCCTCTGGCAATTCGGGCATCTGGCTGAGGTCGATCAGCTGCTGCGGCAGGTCGACCAGCACATGCGCTTCCTCGGTGAGGAAATGCTGGTGGTTGGCGAGATTGGTGTCGAAATAGGTCTTGGCGCCATCCACCGCGATTTCCCGCAGCAGGCCGGCCGAAGTGAACTGGTTGAGCGTGTTGTAGACGGTCGCCAGCGAAATCGGCGCGTGGGCGGCCAGCGCCTCTTCGTAGAGCCTTTCCGCCGTGACATGGCGGTCGCCGGAGCCAAACAGCAGCCAGCCCAGGCGCAGCCTCTGCCGGGTCGGACGCAATCCGGCCGCGTCGAGCTTGCGCCGCAAATCATGCATCGGACAGCCGTCGAGCTCAACGCCCTTGTTGTTCGCCGCTTTGCGCGCCACCCCTCGCGGCGGCCGCCTGGAACGGGCGAGCGTCGCGCCTTCCCCCTTGTCCATCAAGCGGCCCTTCCTGCAAACCAGACCCTGTCGGATCGAGAACCGCCGCAATATAGGCCGTTGCGCCGACGGCGGCAACATCGCGCTTTTCCTGCCGGGACGCCTGAACCCCAGCTATGAATTCTTGCTGAGACGCGGCTTCCGGCCTTGGATCGGCTGTGTTAGAAGGCGCGGTTACAAATCGCGGCGGCCGGCTTCGGTCCGAATTTTCCGCAGCGCCCGTTCCCGGAAGGGGCCCTGGTTTCGGGAAACGACTGGCGCAAAACGGAATGAGAGCGCCTGGCGCTCTTGGGTCAACTCAGGCTCCTGATGAGCCAAACAAGGGAAATATCCCAGATGGGCGAGAAGCGCTCCAGTTTCGCTTACGAAGACCTTCTTGCCTGCGGCAGGGCTGAACTTTTCGGACCCGGCAACGCGCAATTGCCGCTACCGCCCATGCTGATGTTCGATCGCATTGTCGAAATCACGGAGGACGGCGGCGCCAATGGCAAGGGTTTTGTCCGCGCGGAGTTCGACATCAAGCCCGACCTCTGGTTCTTCGGCTGCCATTTCCAGGGCAATCCCGTCATGCCCGGCTGCCTCGGCCTCGACGCGCTGTGGCAGTTGACCGGCTTCTTCCTCGGCTGGCTCGGCCTCGAAGGCCGGGGCATGGCGCTGGGCGTCGGCGAGGTGAAATTCACCGGCATGGTGCAGCCCACCGTGAAGAAGGTCGTCTATGGCGTCGATCTGAAACGCGTGTTCAAGGGCAAGCTCGTGCTTGGCATCGCCGACGGCTGGCTTGAGGCCGACGGCGTCCGCATCTATGAAGTCAAGGACATGCGCGTCGGCCTGTTCCAAGGCCCCCGCCTGAGCCGACGCATTTTCGCGCCAGGAATACGCGCTGAACAAGGGCGCCGCAAGGCGAACAGGGAGTGAAGTCATGAGGCGCGTCGTCGTCACCGGGCTAGGCATCGTTTCCTCGATCGGCAACAACGCCGACGAGGTCACCGCCTCTTTGCGCGAGGCCAGGTCCGGCATCGTGCGGGCCGAGAAATATGCCGAGCTCGGCTTCCGCTGCCAGGTCCATGGCGCGCCGACGCTGAACCCGGAAGAGAAGGTCGATCGCCGCGCCATGCGCTTCCACTCCACGGGCACGGCGTGGAACCACGTCGCCATGGATCAGGCCATCGCCGATTCCGGACTTGAAGCCGAGCGATATCGTCAATCCGCGCACCGGCATCATCATGGGTTCCGGCGGCCCTTCCACCCGCGCGATTGTCGAAGCCGCCGACATGACGCGCGCCAAAAGGCCCCAAGCGCGTCGGTCCCTTCGCCGTGCCCAAGGCGATGTCGCTCAACCGCCTCGGCGACGCTCGCGACCTGGTTCAAGATCAAGGGCGTCAATTATTCCATCTCCTCGGCCTGCGCGACCTCGTCGCATTGCATCGGCAACGCCGCCGAAATGATCCAGTACGGCAAGCAGGACGTGATGTTCGCCGGCGGCTGCGAAGAGCTGGACTGGACCCTTTCCGTGCTGTTCGACGCCATGGGCGCGATGTCGTCCTCCTATAACGACACGCCCGCCACCGCCTCCCGCGCCTATGACCAGGACCGCGACGGTTTCGTCATCGCCGGCGGCGCCGGCGTGCTGGTGCTCGAGGAATATGAGCGCGCCAAGGCGCGCGGCGCCAAGATCTATGCCGAACTGGCCGGCTACGGCCTGACCTCGGACGGCCATGACATGGTCGCGCCGTCGGGCGAGGGCGCGGAGCGCTGCATGCGCATGGCGCTTGCAACCTGCAAGGCGCCGATCGACTACATCAACCCGCACGCCACCGCGACCCCGGTCGGCGATCTCAAGGAAATCGAAGCCCTGCGCGCGGTGTTCGGCGCCGACAAATGCCCGCCGATCTCGCGCCACCAAGTCGCTGACCGGCCATTCCCTCGGCGCGGCCGGCGTGCAGGAGGCGATCTATTCGCTGCTGATGCAACAGAACAGTTTCATCTGCGAAAGCGCCAATATCAACATTCTCGACCCGGCCTTCGCGGATATGAACATCTTGCGCCAGCGGCAGGACAACAAGCAGCTCGGCGCGGTTCTGTCCAACTCCTTCGGTTTTGGCGGCACCAACGCCACGCTGATCTTCAAACATGTCGACGTCTGACCGAAAGTTGTCGTGCATGACCATCTCCGCCAAGGGCTTGATGACGGGCAAGCGCGGCCTGATCATGGGCGTCGCCAACAATCACTCCATCGCCTGGGGCATAGCCAAGGCGCTCGCCGCCGAAGGCGCGCGAACTGGCCTTCACCTATCAGGGCGAGGCGCTCGGCAAGCGCGTCAAGCCGCTGGCCGAAAGCCTGGGCTCGAAGCTGCTGCTGCCCTGCGACGTCGAGGAGATCGAAAGCGTCGACGAGGCCTTCGCCACGCTGGAGCGCGAATGGGGCGGGCTGGATTTCGTCGTCCACGCCATCGGCTTTTCCGACAAGAACGAGCTCAAGGGCCGCTATGTCGACGCCACGACGCGCGAGAATTTTTCGCGCACCATGGTCATCTCGGCCTATTCCTTCACCGAAGTGGCGCAAAGGGCGATGAAGCTGATGCCCAAGGGCGGCTCGCTGCTGACCCTGACCTATGGCGGCTCGACCCGCGTCATGCCCAATTACAATGTGATGGGCGTGGCCAAGGCGGCGCTGGAGGCCAGCGTGCGCTATCTCGCCGCCGATCTCGGCGAGCAGAACATCCGCGTCAACGCCATTTCGGCCGGACCGATCCGCACCCTGGCCGGCGCCGGCATCGCCGACGCGCGCTTCATGTTCAATTTCCAGAAGAACCATGCGCCCCTGCGCCGCACGGTGACGATCGAGGACGTCGGCGGCTCCGCGCTCTATCTGCTGTCGGACCTCTCGTCCGGCGTCACCGGCGAAACCCATTTCGTCGACTCCGGCTACAACATCATCTCCATGCCTCAGCCGGGCAGCCTCAAGGGCGACATCGAGTAAGCGAAAGACAGCCGCGGTTCAGGCGGCGTCTTCGTCGGCGTCTTTGGGATCTGCGTGATCAGGGGCGATGATCTTCAGGCAGGCCGCGGCCTTGACGATATGGTCGAGCGCCCGGGAAATGGCCTCGGGATCTTCGTCCAATGCGATGTCGGCTTGCGCAAAATGCAGATTGATCAAGGCGAGCTCCTTCAGCTCTGCTGCAAGTCGTGACATTGGGCTCGCTCCCTGGCGCTTACGCACGTTATTGGCAGGTCAAAGGATATTTTTGTAAACGGTTAATCCGTAATGCTCAGGGCCAATCCGCCACCATGGTTAACGCTGTGGAAGGGCTGCCGGCCCGGATCGAACCCGGCCGCCGAATTCCGGCCTGGCGACCTCCCTATCGTAAGCGGGAGTTAACGCCTCGCGTGGCAAAACAATGCCCAGTCGCATTGGAGCCGCCACATGGTTCGTTTTGTTGAAACCCTTGTCATCGGCGCGGGGCCGGCGGGTCTTACGACGGCGTATAAATTGTCCCAGGCCGGCCGCGAGGTCGTCGTCCTGGAAAAGGATCCGGTTTATGTCGGCGGCATCAGCCGCACCGTGAATTACAAGAATTTCCTGTTCGACATCGGCGGCCATCGCTTCTTCTCGAAATCCAGCGCGATCGTCGACCTCTGGCGCGAGATCCTGCCCGACGATTTCATCGACCGCCCGCGCCTGTCGCGCATCTTCTACCGCAACAAGTTCTATGCCTATCCGCTGCGCGCCTTCGAGGCGCTGGCCAATCTCGGCCTGTGGGAAAGCGCGCTCTGCATGGCCTCCTTCGCCTATGCCCGGCTGTTTCCCAAGCATGATCCCTCGACCTTCCACCAATGGGTGCGCAACCAGTTTGGCGAGCGGCTGTTCTCCATTTTCTTCAAGACCTACACCGAAAAGGTCTGGGGCATGAGCTGCGACGACATTTCGTCCGACTGGGCCGCGCAGCGCATCAAGGGCCTGAGCCTCGGCGCGGCCATCGCCGACGGCGTCGCCCGTTCGCTCGGCCTGCACAAAAAGCCCAATGACGGCTCGTCCGGCGCCAAGACGCTGATCGAGAGTTTCCAGTATCCCCGCAAGGGCCCGGGCATGATGTGGGACGCCTGCGCCGCCAGGATCCGCGCCAGGGGCGGCGAAGTCCTGCTGGGACGCGCGGTCCAGGCGCTGGCCTATGACGAAAACCGGGAGATCTGGACGGTCGAGGCCGAGACGGCCGACGGCGCCCGCGAAACATTCCAGGCGCAGCATGTGGTGTCCTCGGCGCCGCTGCGGGACCTGATGTCGAACCTGTCGCCGTCGCCGATCAGCCGCCTGCACGCGCGGGCGCTGCGCTATCGCGACTTCCTCACCGTCGTGCTGATCGGCAAGTCGCGGGTCAGCCTCCCGGACAACTGGGTCTATATCCATGACCCCTCGGTGCAGGTCGGGCGCGTGCAGAATTTCCGCTCCTGGTCGCCGGAACTGATTCCCGACGCCGTCTCGACCTGCCTGGGTCTCGAATATTTCTGCTTCGAGGGCGACGGCCTGTGGGAGAGCTCCGACGAAGAGCTCGTCGCGCTGGCCAAGAGCGAGATCGGGAAGATCGGCCTGATGAATCCCGAGGACGTCTCCGACGCCTCGGTGGTTCGCCAGCCCAAGGCCTATCCGGTCTATGACGAGGCCTATGGCATGAACGTCGACGCCATCCGCCTCGAATTGAGCCTGCGCTATCCCAACCTGCACCTGGTCGGGCGCAACGGGATGCACAAGTACAACAACCAGGACCACGCCATGATGACGGGCATCCTCACCGCGGCGAACATCGTCGCCGGCGAGGTGATCCACGATGTCTGGCGGGTCAACGAGGACGCCGACTATTGCGAGGCGGGCATGTCCGGTTCGTCCGACGCGCTTGCCTCCGAGCGGCTGGTCCCGCGCAAGCGCGCATGACCGCCGCGTCTTCGCCCGAGGCGGCTTCCAGACAGCGCCATCATCCAGGCGCGGCGGCGCTGGTCCTGCCCGGCTGGGCGAAGACGGCGCTCTGGCTGCTGCTGGCGCTGGCGCTGGCCCTGATCCTCCAGAGCGTGCGCCTGCAGAGGGTCTGGTCCAGCGGCGCCTTTTTCGACACCGACGACGCCATGCGGATGGTGCAGGCGCGCGACCTCCTCGCGGGCCAGTCCTGGTTCGACATGACGGCCTATCGGCTCGATCCGCCGCAGGGCATGTTCTCGCACTGGACGCGGCTCGTCGACATTCCCCTCGCCGCGCTGGTTCTGTTGTTCCGGCTCTTCCTCGACGCCGACATGGCCGAACGGGCGGCGCGCGTCGCCTTCCCCAGCCTGATGCTGCTCGGCCTGTTCGGGGCGGGAATTTACGCCGCGCGAGTTTATGTCGGCCGCAACATGCGGCTGATGGGCGTCGCCGCCATGTTCTGTTGCGGGGTGATGTTCTGGCAATTCCCGCCCGGCCGCGTCGATCACCACGCGCCGCAGATCGTGGCGCTGCTGATCGCGGTCGTGGCCATGGCCGAGGCGTTCGGATCGTCGCGCGCCAAAACGGTTGCGGCGCTGTCGGGGGCGATGACGGCGCTGTCGCTGGCGATCGGCCTCGAGAACCTGCCCTTCCTGGCTGTCGTCGCGCTCGTGCCGGGGCTGGCGTTCCTGTTTCTCGGCGCTGCGGCGCGCGACATGCTGCTCGGTTATGCGCTCGGCCTCGCCGGCGCCATTGTCCCGCTGTTCCTCATCACCGTCAGCCCGGACCGCTGGGGTGTCAGGGTGTGCGACGCCCTGTCGGGCGCGCATATGCTCGCCGTGCTCCTGGGCTGCGGCGGCTACGCCCTGCTCGCCGCCTCCGTGAAAATCCTCGGCCGGCCATGGCGGCGCATCGCCGCCCTTGGCGCGGTCGGCGCGCTGGCGGCGTCGCCGCTATTGGGCGCGTCGGCGGCCTGCCTGCTCGACCCCTTCGCCGGGATCGACCCGGTGGTGCGGCGGTTGTGGCTGGACCGCAATCCCGAGGTGATGTCGATTGCTGAGGAGTTCCGCATCGATCCCGACGGCGCTATCGTCATGGCCGTCCCCCTGTTGATAGGCTTTTGCGGCGCGCTCTTTGGCGTCTGGCGGACAAGCGGAGTTGCGCGCGGGCGCTGGGCGCTCCTGTCCGTTCAGATCGCCCTGGGACTCGTGGCCGGCGCGCTGCATCTGCGGGTGTTTTCCACCATCATGCCGCTCGCGGCGGTCGGGCTGCTCGGCCCGGTCGCCGCCTTGCGCGATTATCTGGCGGCGCAATCCGACGATCCCAGGCGCCGCCATGTCCCTGTCATCGGCGCCCTGGCCGCGATCTTCTTCGCCTCCTCCTTCGGCGTCACGCTGGCCGTGCCGGAACTGAAGCCGCAAACGCCCGCGCGCAACGCGTTCTGGCGCCCGGCCTGCGAAAGGCCCGAGTTCCTACGCGCCCCTCGCGGAATTCCCGCCGGGGCTGGCGATCGCGCCGATTTAGGGCGGCCCCTTCATTCTCGCCCATACGCCCCATAGCGTCGTCGCCGGACCCTACCACCGCGCCAACCACGGCAACCGCCTGGTGTTCGACATTTTTGGAGCGCCGCCGGCGCTCGCGGAAACGCTGGCGCGGCAATCGGGCGCGCGCTACCTGTTCCTTTGCTTCAAGGATGGGGCGGCCGCGGCTCAAGCCGGCGCCGCGCCAGAGGATTTGCAACAGAGCCTTGCGGCCGGCCGCGAGGTCGGATGGCTGCGCCCGCTGCCGGTCGCGAGCGGGCCGTTCCACGCCTGGGAAATCCTGCCGCCGAATAACTGACGGCGAAAATCACACGCCCGGCGCCGTCCGCCGAGGACGGTTATCGGCGGGGAGCGGAAGGGCGCCGAAGCGCGCGCAGCGCCTTTCCCCGATCATCGATCAAGCATGACGGCGACGGAGCCAGCCCTTGAGTTTCAGGCCGTCGCGGATGTTGAGGCCGAGCAGGGTGATATTCACGCCCCCCGCAACGAGTTCGAGCGCCTGCACGAGGTAGAAGTTCGTGTCGAACTCACCGGCGCTAGCCTTGGATGCGAGAAACAGCGCCGAGGGGATGAGAACGAGAATGCCGTTTCCTGCGATGAACGGCATGCGCTTGAACTTGGTTCCTGCCAGGCCGACCCGCGAACCCTTCGACATCAAAACGCCTGTGCCGCCCGCCGCCGCCAAGGCTGGAATGAGCAACAGGAAACCCCAGGGTATTGTCGTCTTGACACTCGCGATGAGCGCCTGAGATCCGGACAGTTCGCTAATAACCGTCGAGAGCCAAAAAGTGGCGATCGTCAGAAAGGCGACGCCGCCGGCCACTGGATGGACGATTTTAAGCATGGCGCATCTCCCTTTCGCGAAAGCGTGTTTCGATCACGCGAGGCAGATGCCCGGCACAGCGGCCTTCTGGAAAAGGTGGGGGATGGCGACTGCCGACGACGGGTATGCCGAAAGCTTCGCCACGAAGTCAGGATGCGTGAATGCGGCTCGGAAGTCGGCCATGGATTCCCAAACTGCGTAGTTGAGATAGGTCGGGCTTTCGCCAACGGCGCGGTGGAGCTGTGTCGAGATGAAGCCCGGTTGCCGCTTCATGAAGTCTGCGTCGTCCTTCCAGACCTCGAGGAAGGCTTTCTCGTCGTCCTTGGCCAGCGTGAAGATATTCACGAGCACGACGGGGGAGACGTCGTTTCCCAACTGACGTTCGAGTGGAAAGGCGGGATCCATCGGGCGCAATTGCAACATAACGACCTCCATCCTTTATGGCGCTATGATGTCAATCTGGTATGATCGATTTACGCATAATTGACATTATATTGTCAATACAATTCGATGGTGACAAATGGCTGATGTTGAGCGAACTCCGGCCGGAGACGCGTTGACCGATCTGGTTCTCGACCTCTTTCGGCTCAGCGGCCGCATTCTTACGGCAGGCGACAGGCTCGTCGCCGGTCTTGGCCTGACCAGCTCCCGCTGGCAGGTTCTCGGCAGCATCGTCGCGGTGGAGCGGCCGCAGCCGGTCGCATGGCTCGCGCGCGACATGGGAGCCAACCGCCAGAACATCCAGCGCATCGTGAACGACCTCGAGGCCGAAGGGCTTGTCTCATTCGAGGCCAATCCGCATCACCGTCGAGCGCAACTCGTCGTACTGACGGACAAAGGGAGACAGGTTTTCGACGCCGCCATGCGTTTGCAAGCGCCATGGATCAACAAGCTGTCCGAAGGCCTCCCGGTCGAGGACATTGAGACGACGCATAGTGTCATGAGGTCGCTGCGCAGGAGATTGGAAGAAAATAGCGATGTCGATGAGTAGGGATGCTCGCCGAGGCGCGGGCATGTCCTGACGCCGCAGCGGGTGGTGGCCGGTTCGCGTCGGTAATTGCTGATCAGGTCTGACGCCCGCCTCGGATCGATATGAGGCGTCCGCGGCCAATATCATGTAGGTCGGCTTCGAGCCGAGGGCGGTCATCGCGTAAGAATGTGTTTTTCACCGCTGGAGCCTGAGCCGCAACGAAAAAGGGCGGCCCCGAAAGGCCGCCCTCAAATCGTTTCCGGCCGCGCCTTTACGCCGGCTGTTCCGCGCCTTCGGCCTTGGCCTTGGCTTCGAGGTCTTCGCCGGTGGTCTGGTCGACAACGCGCATCGACAGGCGCACCTTGCCGCGATCGTCGAAGCCAAGCAGCTTCACCTTCACCTTGTCGCCTTCCTTGACGACATCGGTGGTCTTGGCGACGCGCTGGCTCGACAGCTGCGAGATATGGACGAGGCCGTCCTTCGCGCCGAAGAAGTTGACGAAGGCGCCGAAGTCGGTGGTCTTGACCACGGTGCCGTCATAGATCAGGCCGATTTCCGGATCGGAGGCGATGGACTTGATCCAGGCGATGGCCGCCTTGATCGAGTTGCCGTCGCTGGACGCGATCTTGACCGTGCCGTCGTCGTCGATGTTGATCTTGGCGCCGGTCTTTTCCACGATCTCGCGGATCACCTTGCCGCCGGAGCCGATGACTTCACGGATCTTGTCGGTGGCGATCTTCATCGTTTCGATGCGCGGCGCGAACTCGCCGAGTTCGGCGCGGGCGTTGGTCAGGGCATGGGCCATTTCGCCGAGGATGTGAAGACGGCCGTCCTTCGCCTGGGCGAGCGCGACCTTCATGATCTCCTCGGTGATGCCGGCGATCTTGATGTCCATCTGCAGCGAGGTGACGCCGAGCTCGGTGCCGGCCACCTTGAAGTCCATGTCCCCGAGGTGATCCTCGTCGCCGAGAATGTCGGAGAGCACGGCGAAACGCTCGCCTTCAAGGATCAGGCCCATGGCGATGCCGGCGGTCGGACGCTTCAGCGGCACGCCCGCGTCCATCAGCGACAGCGAGGCGCCGCAGACCGTGGCCATCGACGAGGAGCCGTTGGATTCGGTGATCTCCGACACGACGCGGATCGTGTAGGGGAATTCCGCCGCCGTCGGCAGCATCGGATGAATGGCGCGCCAGGCGAGCTTGCCATGGCCGATTTCGCGGCGGCCGGGCGAGCCCATGCGTCCCGTCTCACCCACCGAGTAGGGAGGGAAGTTGTAGTGCAGCAGGAAGTTTTCCTTGTAGGTGCCTTCCAGCGAGTCGATGTACTGCTCGTCCTCGCCCGTGCCCAGCGTCGCGACCACCAGGGCCTGCGTCTCGCCGCGGGTGAAGATGGCCGAGCCATGGGTGCGGGGCAGCATGCCGACTTGGCTCAGGATCGGGCGGACCGTCGAGAGGTCGCGGCCGTCGATGCGGATATGGGTGTCGAGAATGTTCCAGCGCACGACCTTGGCCTGCAGGTCGTGGAAGGCTTCGGCGACCTTCTGCTTGTCGAATTTCGCCTCGCCGCCTTCCGGGAACAGGGCGGCGTTGACCTTGGCCTTGACGGCGTCGACGGCGGCGTAGCGCTGCTGCTTGGCGGTGATCTTGTAGGCTTCGCGCAGTTCCGCCTCGGCGATCGCGGAGACGGCCTTTTCGATCTCGCTCTTGTCGGCGACGGCCAGGTCGCGCGGCTCCTTGGCGGCGCGCTCGGCGAGGCGGATAATCGCCTCGATCACCGGCTGGAAGCCGGCGTGGCCGGCCATCACGGCCTCGAGCATGAGGTCTTCTGAGAGTTCCTTGGCCTCGGATTCCACCATCAGCACGGCGTCGGCGGTGCCGGCGACGATGAGGTCGAGGTCGGAGGTCTTGGCTTCGTCAATGGTCGGGTTGACCTTGAGCTCGCCATTGATGTAGCCGACGCGCGCGCCGGCGATCGGGCCCATGAAGGGAATGCCGGAAATGGTCAGGGCGGCGGAAGCCGCGACCATGGCCAGGATATCCGGCTCGTTTTCGAGATCGTGGCTCAGGACGGTGATGATGACCTGGGTGTCATTGCGATAGCCCTCGGGGAAGAGGGGGCGGATCGGACGGTCGATCAGGCGCGAGGTCAGGGTTTCGCGCTCGGTGGGGCGGCCTTCACGCTTGAAGTAGCCGCCGGGAATGCGGCCGGCGGCAAAGGCCTTTTCCTGGTAGTTGACGGTGAGCGGGAAAAAGTCCTGGCCGGGCTTCGGAGCCTTGGCCGAGACGACGGTGGCGAGCACGGTGGTTTCGCCCTAGGAGGCGAACACGGCGCCGTCGGCCTGGCGGGCGATGCGCCCGGTTTCGAGCACGAGCTTGCGCCCGCACCAGTCGATTTCTTCGCGATGGATTTCGAACATGTATCTTCGTCTTTCATGGGATGGACGAAGCGCAAACCATGAGCAAGACGGCAAGACGTCGCCAAGCTGCGGCGTCTGACAATCCTGCCATGGCCCGGATGCTTCGCCCGGATGGGTGGACGGCCCCTGCCGCCGGTCCCGTTCGGCCGCGCACTATTTCACGCGACCATGGAGAAAACGCGACCGGACAGGCCGGCCGCGTCAAAAAGTCAGCGGCGGATGCCGAGACGTTCGATGAGCGCGCGGTAGCGCGGCTCGTCGTTCTTCTTGACGTAGTCGAGAAGCTGACGGCGCAGCGACACCAGCTTCAGCAGGCCGCGACGCGAATGGTTGTCCTTCACGTGCGACTTGAAATGCCCGGTGAGATTGGTGATGCGATGGGTCAGGATGGCGACCTGAACCTCCGGCGAACCGGTATCGCCCGCCTTGGTGGCGTATTCCTTGATGAGGGCCTGCTTGGCCTCGGCAGTGATCGACATCGGATGTCCTTTTCTTTGGTTGGCGAGGAATGTGGCCGCTCCGGGATGTCGTCCAGGGAGGTCACGATTCATCGCTTGCGCCAGGAAAACGCCGGCGCAATCGCGTCTCTATACACGAATTTGCGTGAGAGGCCAGCTCAAAGCGATTTTGGCCGGGGGAGGGGCGGCCCAACCGGGGCCGTTTACGGGCCGGCTCAGGGACTCGCCGCCGTCCACGCGGCGTCCTCTTCGACCGGCGCCGCCTCGAACCTTTCCTGCCATTCCTCGACCCCGCCGCGCTGCCAGAACACATGGGCGTAGCCGAGCATGACCAGCCGCTTCCCGGCGTTCCAGCTGCCCCAGCAGCGCGGATGGCAGAACACGATGACGGGCCTTCGCCTGTCGCCGCCCGTCAAGGCCGCGACGCGCGCGGCGAACCGGGTCTGGAAGCCGGGGTCGGGATCGCCGGAGCCGGCGCCGGGCAGCCAGACCGCGCCGGGAATGGAGAAATGGGTCGGCAGCCAGGGCGTGTCCGATGACAGTCTTTCCGGCTTTTTCGGCGCCTCCGCGACATCGAGCAGCAGCGCGCCCTGGTCTTTCAGACGGACCGCCGCCTCGGCGTCGATCACGGTCGCGCCGGCGAGCGTCGCCGGCGTTTCTCCGTGCATCGCGCCGCTCCAGAGCCCTTGCGGCTCGACGAGCCTGCGCGGCGGCGCTGGTCGCCAGGAACACGAGGGCGAGCAAGCCCGCGAGCGGCGCGCGCATCAGTTCGTCGTCCCGGGAATGGCGAAAACCTGCCGCCACGCGCCGTTTTCGCTGTCATGGACCTCGACCGTCGCCTGCGCCGCCGCCTCGGGTATGAAGCCGAAGGTCAGCACCGGATTGGTCGAAAGCGAAATGCCGGTTTCGAGATCGAAAACCAGCTGGTCGCCCTCCTTCACGCTGATCCGGTCAATGAAGCGGGCCGGCGTATAAAGATGCGTCACCTGGTTCATCTGCATGCCGTTGAAATTGGGATGGCGCGCCATCAGCACGGCCTCGGCCGGGACGCCGGGCGTGGCGGCGCCGGAAAATTTCAGCCGCATCTCGCCCATGCCGCTCATGGCCTCATCGTCGCCTTCGCCCATCGGCGCGGAGCAGCCGCCCGACGCCTTGACGAATTTCACATCCTCGACCAGCGCGCCGTCAGGCAGCTCCGCGACGGCGTGGACATTGGTGTAGCTGTTCACCCGCACCCGCAATTTCGTGACATGCGGATCGGCGGCGGGGCCGAAGGTGAAATGCGCGGCGACCGGCGAGGGGTTGTCGTCGATGATGAGATAAAGCGCCTTGACCTTGGCGCCGTCCTTGAGCGTGATCGTCATCGGAACCAGCGCGGCGTCTTCCGCGCGGGTCGGCGCGTCGAGCGTCACCAGCCCGTTGGCCGGCGCGGCGGTCCTGCCGGCAAACACGGCTTTCTCCAGATCGCGCCAGCGCGCATCCCGCGCCGAGGGGCTGTCGGGGCCGGATTCGGCGAGCGCGGGGGCGGCGCCGGCCAGGCAGGCGAGCAGCAGGCAAACACGCGTCGGTTTCATCAAGCCCTCCTATTGCCATTCCAGCTCGCGGTAGGCTTCCGCGACATTGCGGCGGTTGTAATCGTCGAACAGCTTCCAGGCGCCGCGCTCCGACAGGCCGACGGTCTCGATGGCCTTTTCGATCGAGCCGTTGCGATCGATCTCGGCGCGGACGCCATCGCGCAGCACGCGCAAATATGTCAGCAGATCGTTGGCGGCGCTCCGGAAATCAACCGTGAGCGGGCCGTGGCCCGGCGTCGCCTTGCCGAAATTTTCCGCCTGCAAACCCTCCAGCTCGGCGATCCAGCCGGGCAGGCTGCCGTCGAGAGAGGGCATGCGGCCGACGAAGAGCAGGTCGGCGGGCAGGAACAGGCCGCTGTCCCTGTCGAACATCGAGAGGTCCGACGTCGTATGCGCCGGCCGGTGCGCCCGCAGGCTCACGACGCGGCCGCCGAGGTCGATCTCGTCGCGCTCCCTGATTGCTCGCGTCGGCATGACCACAGGGCCGGCATTGGCTTCGCCCAGGATTTCGACCAGCCGCTGGCGATAGAAGTCGCCACGCGCCGCGAGCGCGGGCCCGAGCTTCGCATGGCCGATGAAATCAGGCTCGTCCTGCAGAAAAGCCCCGGCGCCGAAGGCGTGATCGGGATGGACGTGGCTCAGCACGACATATTTGATCGGCTTGGCGGTTTTTTCGCGGATGACGGTCGCGCAGCCGCGCGCCCGTCGGCGAGGCTGCCGCCCGAATCCGTCACCAGCACCGCGTCATTGCCGACGATGAAGCCGATATTGGCGATGCCGTCGCCATTGCCCGCGCTCGCCTCGGCGTCGGCGCCGCGTCGCATGAACACGCCCGACGCCACCTCCTCGACGGTGAAATCTTCCCCGCGGCCGAGCGAAGGCAGGCAGCAAAGACATGCGCCGCCGAGCAGGGCTTCTCGACGCGTCACCGCGCCTTGTTTGCGCGTCCGCCACATGGCGAACCTCCCGCTTGTATTTTCGCCAGCCTAACACGCGGCGCGAAGCGGAACGATTCGTTCAGTCGAATGTTAGCGACTTATAAGGAAGTCTCTGCCGAGGCTTCGCTACGCTTCCGCGAAAAGCAGTGACGCGCAAGGTTCGGAGCAGCGAAATCAGCTCGGCTGTTGAACGTCTTTATGACTTACTTACATGCCATAGAACAGCAAAGCGTCGGCGAACGCGGCGCAAGAAAGGGAGCTGAAAGGTGGTTCACCTCGCACTGCCAAAACATCTGGACGAAAATGGCCGCCTGGACCGGGTCAGTCTCACCCTGTCGGCGGTGCTCTTCCTGTCGCCCTGGCTGATGGGCTATTCCGACCTGGCGCTGCCCGCGACGACGGCCTGGGTCAGCGCGATCGTGGTCGCGCTCGTGTCGCTGGCCGCGACGCTGCATTTCGCCGAATGGGAGGAGTGGCTGAACCTGCTGGCCGGCGGCTGGCTGATCGCCGCGCCCTGGGCGCTGCATTTCCAGCGCGACGGCGACGTGGTCGCGCCTTTCACCGCTTGCGGCGTGATCATCGTCACGATTGCGCTGTCCGAGCTTTGGGACGCGCGCCATCCCGGAGAAAAGCCCCTGGGCGGCTATTGAAAACGCCAGGCTTCAGAACGGCAGATTGAAGACCCGGTTGGGCGTGAACTCGCCCTGTTCGACCAGGCCCGAGGCGATGACCACGCCGGAGCAGACGGCATAGGCGGCGCCCTCGGCCGGGGCGTCGCGGCCGCGCAGGATGACCGACTGGCCGCGACGCAGACGCGCCGCGCCGTTTCGGTCGAGCACGATGCAGGGCAGTTCCGACAGGCCGGCTTCGACGCCGAGCAAATCCTCATGCGCCGCGTCCGGCGCGTCCAGCAATTCGGCGAGCGGCGCCGAGTTCGGCCTCGAAGAACGGGCCGACGCGCGTGCGGCGCAACGCCGCCACATGGCCGAAGCACCCCAGGGCCCGGCCGAGATCCCTGGCGATGGCGCGGACATAGGTGCCCTTGCCGCATTCGGCCTCCAGCACCGCATGGTCGCGGTCGAACGAGACCATGCGCAACGCGTGGATGGTGATCAGCCGCGGCGCGAGGTCGACGAGTTCGCCGTCGCGGGCGAGGTCATAGGCGCGTTCGCCATTGACCTTGATCGCGGAAAAGGCTGGCGGGCGCTGCAGGATTTCGCCGGTGAACTGCGGCAGCAGCGCTTCGACCGCCGCGGGTTCGGGCCTGAGGTCGCTGGTCTGCGTCGCCTTGCCCTCGGTGTCGTCGGTGTCGGTCTCCACGCCCCATTGCACGGTGAAGCGATAGGCTTTTTCGCCGTCCTGCACGAAGGGCACGGTCTTGGTCGCCTCGCCGAAGGCGACCGGCAATATGCCGGAGGCGAGCGGGTCGAGCGTGCCGGCGTGGCCGGCCTTCTTGGCGTTGAACAGGCGCTTGAGCTTGGACACCGCCTGGGTGGAGGTCAGGCCGACCGGCTTGTCGAGCACGACCCAGCCATTGACTTCCACGCGCGTGGAGCGTGGCGCGTTCAAGAACTCCGCGCCCCCGTCCGGCTCGGCCGAGGCGTCCGCTTCATCCGGCCGACTGCCAGACCTTGCGGCGCCAGATCTTGCGCGACCTTGGGCGAATTCAGCAGCGCGTCGATCTTCGCCGCGTTGACGAAACTGTCGTCTACCTTGAAGCGGATGTCGGGCGCAAATTTCAGATTGACCCGGTGAGCCACCTCGCCGCGCAAGAACTTCTTGTGGCGGTCGAGGATGGCGACGATCACGTCCTGCCCCTTGCCGCCGAGCGGCATGACATAGACGGTGGCGAGCTTGAGATCGGGGCTCATCTTGACGCTGGGCACGGTGACGACGAGCCCGTGGAGATCGGGATCGTTGATCTCGCCGCGCGACAGCAGTTGCGCCATGGCGTGACGGATCAACTCGGCGACGCGCAACATGCGCTGGCTCGGTTCGCCGCCCTTTTGATGCGACCTGGACATTCATGCCTCTTGAAAACGCCGCTGACCGCCGCGGCAAAATCGCGCCCCGGCGTCGTTGGCCCCGTAACCGCCCCGAGGGGCGGTTAGGAGCGAACGCGACGCCGAGCTGATGCGAGGGGCGCCCGCCGCTCGGCGGCGGGCATTGAATCAGAGACTCCGCTTGATCTCCTCGACGCGGTAGCATTCGATGACGTCGCCCGCGCGCATGTCCTGGTAATTCTCGAAGGCCATGCCGCATTCCTGGCCGGCCAGCACTTCCTTGACCTCGTCCTTGAAGCGCTTGAGGGTCGAGAGCTTGCCCTCGTGCACCACGACATTGTCGCGGATCAGGCGCACGTGCTGGCCGCGCTCGACCGTGCCGTCGGTGACGCGGCAGCCGGCGACCTTGCCGACCTTGGAGATGTTGAACACTTCCAGGATCTGGGCGTTGCCGAGCATGGTCTCGCGCATGGTCGGCGCCAGCAGGCCCGACATCGCCGCCTTCACGTCATCCACGAGATTGTAGATGATGTTGTAATAGCGGATTTCGATGCCGAGCTGCTCGGACAGTTCGCGCGCTTCCTTGTGGGCGCGGACGTTGAAGCCGATCACCGCGGCCTTGGAGGCTTCGGCCAGCGCAATGTCGGATTCGGTGATGCCGCCGACGCCCGCATGGACGATGCGCGCCATGACTTCCTCGGTGCCGAGCTTTTCCAGCGCGCCGATGATGGCTTCGACCGAGCCCTGCACGTCGCCCTTGATGACCAGCGGGAATTCCTTGCGTCCCGCCGTCTTCAGCTGGCTCATCATGTCGGCCAGCGAGGAGCGGGCCGAACCGCCGCGCGCGGCGGCCTGGTCGCGCTTCTGGCGCTCGCGATATTCGGTGATTTCGCGGGCGCGGGCTTCCGATTCGACCACGGCGACGCGGTCGCCGGCTTCCGGCGAGCCCGAGAAGCCGAGAACTTCGACCGGGAAGGACGGGCCGGCCTGGGCGCAGTTGCGGCCCTGGTCGTCGATCAGCGCGCGCACGCGGCCCCATTGCGAGCCGGCGACGATGATATCGCCGACGGCGAGCGTGCCGCGCTGCACCAGCACGGTGGCGACCGGGCCGCGGCCGCGGTCGAGCCGCGCCTCGATGACCGTGCCTTCGGCGGGGCGGTCGGGATTGGCGTGCAGGTCGAGCACTTCCGCCTGCAGCGTGATGG
This sequence comes from uncultured Alphaproteobacteria bacterium, assembly GCA_963710275.1. Taxonomy (GTDB): domain Bacteria; phylum Pseudomonadota; class Alphaproteobacteria; order Rhizobiales; family Beijerinckiaceae; genus Rhodoblastus. The sequence goes on from CAVPZS010000005.1 coordinate 879,242, forward strand.
CTTCGAGCAGCTTGTCGAGATTGGTCCGGTTCTTGGCGGAGACTTCGACTTCCAGCGTGTCGCCGCCGAGGCTTTCGACCTGGACTTCGTGCTGCAGCAGCTCGGCGCGCACCCGCTCGGGCTTGGCGTCGGGCTTGTCGATCTTGTTGATGGCGACGATGATCGGCACGCCCGCCGCCTTGGCGTGGTTGATCGCTTCGACCGTCTGCGGCATCACGCCGTCATCCGCCGCGACGACCAGCACGACGATGTCGGTGACCTTGGCGCCGCGGGCGCGCATGGCCGTGAAGGCCGCGTGGCCGGGCGTGTCGATGAAGGTGATCGGCGCCGCCGAGCGGCGAGGTCACCTGATAGGCGCCGATATGCTGGGTGATGCCGCCGGCTTCGCCGGAGACGACATTGGCCTTGCGGATGGCGTCGAGCAGCGAGGTCTTGCCGTGGTCGACGTGGCCCATGATGGTCACGACCGGCGGGCGCGGCTGCAGGTTGGCGTCTTCGTCGGCCGTGTCGAACAGGCCTTCCTCGACGTCGGATTCGGCGACGCGCTTGACGGTGTGGCCGAATTCGACGGCGATCAGTTCGGCGGTGTCGGCGTCGATCACGTCGGTGATCTTGGGCATCTGCCCCTGCTTCATCAGCAGCTTGATCACGTCCACGCCGCGTTCCGACATGCGGTTGGCGAGTTCCTGGATGGTGATGGTCTCGGGCAGCACGACTTCGCGCGACAGGCGCTCCTTCTGCTCCACCATGCCCTTCAGGCGCTGGGTGCGGCGGCGGAAGGAGGCGACCGAACGCGTACGCTCCTCGCCGTCGCTGGCGGTGGCGCTGGTGACGGTCAGGCGGCCGCGATCCTTCGCGGCGCCGCCGCGGGTCGGCTTGACGGCGGGGACCGCGAGCTTCGGCGTGGTGAGGGTGCGGCGCGGGGTCAGGGCGGACGGCGTGGCGGCGGCGCGGGTCTCCGTCGTGGTCGCCGGCGCGTTCGAGGCCGACGTCGGGGCGTTGGCGCTCGCGGCCGGGGCTGCGGGCCTCGGCGTGGCGAACATGATCTGTTGCGGGCGGCGGGCCCCGCCGCCGGACGGCGCCAAGGTGAGGCCGTGGTCGGGCTCGGCGGCGGCAGGAGCCGGTCCCACGCCCGCGCCAGCGCCCAGGCGGCGGCGCGCCTCTTCCTCGCCCCTGCGCTTGGCTTCCGCCTCGCGCGTCAGGCGGGTTTCTTCTTCCTTCTTGCGGGCTTCGGCGGCTTCGCGCTCGGCGCGCTCGCGGCCGTCGCGCTCGGCGCGGACGCGGGCTTCAGCCTCCTGGCGCTTGCGGTCTTCCTCCTCGCGAACGCGGGCGTCGCTCAGCGCCCGGGCGCGGGCGTCGCGCTCGTTCATTGGTCAGGGTCTGCAGAACCACGCCGGTCTGCGGACGCGGCGCCGTGGGCTTGGACGGCGCCCGCGGCGTGGTTGCGGCCGCCGGCGGCTGCGCAGGAGCCGGCGTCGCCGGGGCGGCGGCGGGCTTGGGCGACAGGCTCACCCGCGCGGCCGGCTTCGGCGCCTCGCCGGAAGCGGGCGCATGCGGCGCGGGGGCATGGGGGCGGCGCTTGACCTCGACGACAACCGCCTTCGACCGGCCGTGCGAAAAGCTCTGGCGCACGACGCCCTGTTCGACAGGACGCTTCAGCGACAGCGTCTTGGTCGGGGGCACGCTCAGAGTCTTGTCGCCGGAATTATTGCTGTCATTCATGTCGTTTCTTGTGTCCCAGGGGCTTGCCCGTTTTCTTGACCGTTTTCTTGGCCGCTCGCGCCGTCGGCATTGAAGTCCTGCTCCAAAGCCTCGTCCTTTGTCAAATCAATCCCCGCGTCGGCGGGTTCCTTTTCGTCGTCGCCGCGATATACCGCAATTCGCCGGCTCGAAGCGAGAAAAACCTTTGCCGCCGGGCCCAATCCCAGCGCCGCATGCACCACATTTCCGCGACCGAGCGCGCAATCCAGCTCGTCCGTGACGAAAGTGCCGATTTCGGGCAGTCCATCGCTGCCGAACTTGCGCCGCATCGCCTGGGCGAGCTTGCGCTTGCCGTCGCTCTTGCCGTCCCTGGCGTGGACCAGCGCGCTCACCGCGCCCGAGCCGATCGCCGCCTCGACCTTGGCGAAGCCGGTGGTGACCAGCCCCGCCTTGTTCGCCATCGAGAGCGCCTGCATCGCGTCCCGGGCCAGAAGCCGCTCGACCAGGTCGGGCAAATCCGGGCTCGCCAGCGCCTTTTCGCGCAGGCCGCGGGAAAACAGCTGTTTCTTCACGGCCTGGGCGACCAGGGCCTTCGACAACCCGACCCAGACGCCGCGACCCGGCAATTTGCGCTTGAGATCGGGAACGACCGCGTGATCGGGGCCGAGGACGAAACGGATCAATTCTTCGGGAGGGCGCTTCTGGCGCGTGACGACGCAGGTGCGCTCCGCTCCCGCGGGGAGAGCGTCTTCGCAATCGTCGTCAAGATCATCCAGTTGCGTTTCCAGAACCAAGCTCTTTCGTCCTCGATGACTTTCATTGCAGCGTATTCGCTGACGCGTCCCTTCGGGTCTTCACGCGAACCGGCTTTCGCTTCGCGTGAAAACAATCTTGCTGACCACCGGTCACTCCACCGTCTCGCCGCCTTCTTCCGTTTCTTCCGTCTCGCCTTCGGCGGCCGGCGCCACGAGGTCGGCCTCGTCGACCCAGCCCATTTTCACGCGGGCGCGCATGACGAGGGATTCGGCCTCTTCGCGGCTGATCTCGATGCCATCAAGGAAGCCGGCCGTCTTCACTGTCTCGCCGTTCTTCTTTTCCGTCCAGCCCGTCAGGTCGTCGGTGGCGCAGCCGGCCAGGTCCTCGATGGTCTTGACGTCGTTCTCGCCGAACTTGACCATCATCGCAGTGGTGACGCCGTCGATCTCGCGCAACTCGTCGGCAACGCCGAGTTCGCGGCGGCGCGCGTCCTGTTCGGCCTCGATGCGCGCCAGATATTCCTTGGCGCGATTCTGGATTTCCAGCGCGGTGTCCTCGTCGAAGCCTTCGATGGCTGCGACCTCGGACAGATCGACATAGGCCAGTTCCTCGACCGAGCGGAAACCTTCCGAGGCCAGCAGCTGTCCGACGACCTCGTCGACATCGAGCGCCTCCATGAAAGCCTGGGTGCGCTCGGTGAATTCCTTCTGGCGACGTTCGGATTCTTCCGCCTCGGTCATGATGTCGATGTCCCAGCCGGTGAGCTGGGAGGCGAGGCGCACGTTCTGGCCGCGACGGCCAATTGCAAGCGACAGTTGGTCATCGGGGACGACGACTTCAATACGCGAGGAGTCTTCGTCGAGCACGACCTTGACGACTTCCGCCGGCTGCAGCGCATTGACGATGAAGGTCGCGGCGTCGGCCGACCAGGGAATGATGTCGATCTTCTCGCCCTGCAGCTCGTTGACCACGGCCTGCACGCGCGAGCCGCGCATGCCGACGCAGGCGCCGACCGGATCGATGGAGGAATCGCGCGACGTCACGGCGATCTTCGCGCGCGAGCCGGGGTCGCGGGCGACCGACTTGACCTCGATCACGCCGTCGTAGATTTCCGGCACTTCCTGCTGGAACAGCTTGGCCATGAATTGCGGATGGGTGCGCGACAGGAAGATCTGCGGTCCCCGCTGTTCGCGGCGCACGTCATAGACATAGGCGCGCACGCGGTCGCCGGGGCGGAACAATTCGCGCGGAATCATTTCGTCGCGGCGGATGATCGCTTCGGAGCGGCCGAGATCGACGATGACATTGCCATATTCGACGCGCTTGACGACGCCATTGATGACGTCGCCGATGCGGTCCTTGAACTCGTCATACTGACGGTCGCGCTCGGCCTCGCGCACCTTCTGCACGATCACCTGCTTGGCCGACTGTGCGGCGATGCGGCCGAAATCGAGCGGCGGCAGCTTGTCGGCGATCCAGTCGCCGACCTGGGCGGCGGGATTGAGCTTGCGGGCGTCGGGAAGCAGGATCTGGGTGGCGTCGTTTTCGATCTGGTCCACCACCAGCAACAGGCGCGAATAGCGCGTGTCGCCCGTGCGCGGGTCGATCTCGACGCGGATTTCCGTTTCCTGGCCGTAGCGCGAGCGCGCCGCCTTGGCCATCGCGTCTTCCATCGAGGCGATCACGATCGAACGGTCGATCGACTTGTCGCGCGCGACGGCGTCGGCGATTTGCAAGAGTTCAAGCCGGTTGGCGCTGACGGCCATGGAAATTCTCCTCGTGGATAATTCTTGCGTTTGTTTCAGGAGCGGCGGGAGCCGCCGCCTTTCTTGAACTGGGCCCGCACGCCGGCGGGAATGACGGGTTTGGATTTGCTGCCCTTCGTCGGCTTGCGGGCGCCGGCGCCGAAGCGGCCGGGGCCGCGCGCCGGCGGCGTCGCGTCTTCGGGCGAACTGTCGCCCTCTTCTTCCTCGCCCGTCCCCTTGGCCAGAAGCTTGGCGGCGCGCAGGGACTGGCGGATCAGGTCCTCGGTGAGCACCAGCTTGGCCTCGTCGAGGTCGCGCAACCTGATCCTGGGCGTTTTTTCTTCATCCGGCCCGGCGTCGGACCGCTCCATGATCAGGATGGCGTCGCGGCCTTCGCCCTCGACGGCGCGGATCAAGCCGCGAAATCGCTTGCGTCCGGTCTCATGCGGCCGGGCCAGTTCGAGGCGGGCGTCCATGCCGAGCGCGCGGCGGAAATCCGAGACCCGAACCAAGGGACGGTCGATGCCGGGGGAGGAAATCTCCAGGCGATAGGCCGAGGAAATCGGGTCCTCGACGTCGAGGGCCGGCGACAGCGCGTCGTGGATCGCCTCGCAGTCGTCGATGGTCAGCGAGCCGTCCGGCCGTTCGGCCATGATCTGGACGATGGTCCCCTGACCCGTCAGAATCTTGACCCGCACCAGGCGGAACTCCATCGACATCAGGACCGGCCCGGCGATGGCGGCGACCCGCGCGGCCATGCCGGTCTCGTCCGCCAGGCGCGGCTCGTCCAGCGGCGCGTCGAGGGGCTCGATATCCTGTTGCGAAGCTGCGGTCTCGCTCAAATGGTCTCGTCCGAAAGAGGCGGTCGGGCAAGGGCGCCCGGCGGGGTGGAAAAACAAAAAAGAGCGGGTCCCGCCTGGGCCCCACTCCCGCGCGGCCATTTTAGCGGCCATGACGAAGTTGTTGACTGGCGTCTATATAGTCCAATCGGTCGCCGGGCGCAAGTTCGCGCCGCGCTGTCTCCCGACAGCAACACGGCGCTCAAAAAGACCGTTCGCGGCCGATCCCGTTTGCTTGCGCGGCCCGCGCCCAATAACGTCCTCAGCTGGGCTGTTTTTTCGATCGGGGAGCGACATGCAGGGCGACGTGACGGCGTTACTATTTGGTTTGGCGCTCGCTGGCGCGCCGCTTTCCTGCGAGGCGAAGGTTCATGTCACCGTGGATCTGTCCTCGCAGACGATGAGCGTGGACTCCGCGGGCGGCTCCTATTCCTGGCCGATTTCCTCGGCGATGGACGGCTATGTCACGCCGCGCGGCCATTACGGGGTGCAGAGCCTGCAGCCCATGCATTTTTCGAAAAAATATCACAATTCGCCCATGCCGCACTCGATCTTCTTCAATGGCGGCTTCGCCATTCACGGCACTTACGATCTTCGCCATCTCGGCCAGCCCGCCTCGCATGGCTGCGTGCGCATATCGCCCGCCAACGCAGCCACGCTTTTTTCGCTGGTGCGGCAGGAAGGCGCGATCATCGAAATCGTCGGCGAAGCGCCTACGGCGCGGTTGGCCGACGCCGGCCAGATCGAAGGCGAGCATGTTGACGCCAAACGAGCCGACGCCGGTTCTGCGAGGAAAGCGGTCCGCCGAGGCAAGCCGGCCGAGGCGCCGTTCAGAGGGATCTTCGGCGGACTGTTCGGACGCTAGAGCGGGATGCGAAAAAATCGGAAGCCGGTTTTTCGCGAAAATCCCGCGTTTTCAAGGAAGCTAGACCATCATGGTCTAGTCCTTCGGCTGACCCGGCTCCAGCCCCAGCTCCCGCCGCCTCTTCCGGCTCAGGCCGGCGACGACGCGGTCATAGGAGTTGCGGATCAACCCGCGCAATTCCTCCTTGTCGACCTGTCCCGCCTCGGCCTGGATCCATTTCAGGCCGCGCGAGGCGAGATAGGGCGCCGGGCGGAAGCCGGGTCGTTCCGGCAGCAGCATAAAGCCGATCTCCCCCGCCTTGAAGCTGTAGGCCGGATTGTCCTGCGTCCCGCCGCCGACGCAGAAAACCTTGCCGCCGACCTTCCAGACATGCGAGCCGCCCCATTGCATGACATAGGTGGCGGCGGGCAGGGCGCGGCAAAACTCGTTGTATTCTTGGTAGGTCATACGCGCCCTTGTCTTTTCGGTCGGTTGCTCGTCACGTTGGCAAAATGCCAGCGAATGACTCAATCCTGGATGGACCTCTTGCATTTGTTAAGGTTTTTTCAACCAAAATAGCTTTGCTAAATCTTGACAGCGAAGCTTCAATTGTGCTTTACGCTAGGGTAGGCGTCGGTGTGCTGAGAATTGATGACGCGAAAATTGTGGGGGCATTTGCCATGAAGAATTTTGTTCGGATCGCCGGTCTGGTGGCGACGCTCGGTTTAGCGGCATCGGCCCATGCGGCCGTCAATCTGGTCAACAACGGCGATTTCTCTAGCCCGAACGTTGGTGGTGGCTGGACATTAGTGAATTCTGGTGCGGATGGCTGGTATAATGTCAGCGACACCATCGAGATCGGAAATTCTCAGGTTTACGGCCTGCCCTGCGCCAACGGCGCGTGTCAGAGTTCGGAAATTCTTGCCAACCATAGCCCCGACACCATGTATCAGCCCATCAACGGCTTGGTGATCGGTGACGTCTACAAGGTTTCCTATCTGTACGGCGGTCGTACCGGTTATGACGCGACGATGGTATCGTCCTTCGGCACCGCAACCTTGACGACCAATACGGGCAGCCTTGGCAGTTGGACCAGCAATACCTTTTTCGTCACGGCCTCGGCCACAACCGAGAACTTGTCTTTCTCCGCCAGTGCGCTGTCAGGGTGCAGCGGCTGCGGCGCCGAAATCACCAACGTGTCGGTTTCGGCCGTGCCTGAGTTGTCGACTTGGATCATGATGCTCGCGGGCTTCGGCGCGCTTGGCTTCGCCGGAACGCGCCGCAAGGCGGTCGTCGCCGCCTAAGCAACGCCTCGGTATTTTCGGTTGTTCGACCGGACGGGATCGCCCCGTCCGGTTTTTTCGTCGTCCGCTTTCACATTTGCCGTGGCGCGGCCTTTGGGCTAGGGAACGATTCCCAAGACATAGGGCTGAAGACATAAGGCGGAACATGAATTTGGTCACCCGGTCGCGCGCCCTGCAGGCCGCAAAAAAAAGCGTCGAAATCCAGACCGCGGGCATGGAAAAGCTGCGCGCGGCGCTCGATTCCGGGCTGGGCGAGGCGCTGGACGCCGCCGTTGGCAAGATCCATGCGGCGCGTGGCCGCGTCGTCGTCAGCGGCATGGGCAAGAGCGGCCATATCGGACGAAAAGTCGCGGCGACCCTGGCCTCGACCGGCACGCCGTCCTTCTTCCTGCATCCGGCCGAGGCCAGCCATGGCGATCTCGGCATGGTGACGCCGGATGACGTGGTGCTGGCCTTTTCCTGGTCGGGCGAGACCGCGGAGCTCGCCGACCTGATCGAATACGCCAAGCGTTTCGCCGTGCCCCTCATCGCCGCCACCTCGCGGCGCGACAGCGCGCTCGGCCGCGCCGCCGACGTCCTGCTGCTGCTGCCGCAGGTCGAGGAAGCCTGTCCCAATGGCCTCGCGCCGACGACCTCCACCACCATCCAGCTGGCGCTGGGCGACGCGCTGGCCGTCGGCCTGATCGAGGATCGCGGCTTTTCCGCCCAGGATTTCCGCACCTTTCATCCCGGCGGCAAGCTCGGCGCCCGGCTTCACAAGGTGGACGACCTGATGCACAGCGGCGACGACATGCCGCTGCTGCCGGAAACCGCCGGCATGAGCGAGGTCATCCTGACCATGACGGGCAAGCGCTTCGGCTGCGTTGGCATTGTCGACGCGCGGGGCGCGCTCGCGGGCATCATCACCGACGGCGACTTGCGCCGCCACTGGTCCGCGGACATGCGGGACGGGCGTCCCGCGGAGATCATGACCCGCTCGCCGCGCACGGTTTCCCTCGGCGCCCTCGCCTCGGCGGCGCTGGAAACCATGAACCGGATGAAAATCACCGTGCTGTTTGTCGTCTCCGAGGACAAGCCTGCGGGCATCCTGCACATCCACGATCTCCTGCGCGCCGGCGTGGCGTGAGACCTTATCTATGGATCGCAAAGGGCGATTTGCGCAGGGCGGCGCAGCGCCCGGCCCGGTTCGCCGCAAGGCGCCGCAGATGAAGAATGAGGACTGCGGCGGCGCTGTGGCGGCCCCGAAGGCGCGCTCGGTCGGCGCGATGCGCCGATCAATATTTCGCGACGACGACCGCCGGTTCGGGCGCGCCTAGCCTGTAGATCAGCGAGGCCCGCACCGTATTCTCGGTCAATTGCCCTGAACGGTCGGTAAAATAGTACCACGCGCCAGGCGGCAGGGCGGAAAAGGCGTAATCGGCTCTCGCATATCGATCGAAAACATACTCCAAACGCATGGCAAAACGGGGCGAGAACGCGTATTCGACGCCCGCGCCGGCATTCCAGCCCCAGACCGTGTTGGCGATGACATCTTGCGGGTAGTTATTCGGAATCGCTTCCCTGATCCGCAAGGACGAGAGCGAGACGCCGCTCGCGGCGAAGAACAGCGCCGGTCCCGCGGTGACCCCGAGGCGGCCGCGAAGGCGTCCGACCTGTCCCGTCGATGACGTCTGATCGAAGGCGACGCCGCTGGTGGCGCTGATGAACTGGCTTTGCGCCACGCCGCCCTGGAGGCCGTATTCCACTTCCAGGCCTCCGACAAATCTGGCGGACTGATGATTGAAGCCGCTCAGCGCGCCAAGGGAGGCGCCTGTCCCATTCTGGAAATAATGAGCCGGACCAGCAGGCTGGAAAATATTGTCATGTGCGAAATTGGCCCCGGCGAAGGCGCCGACATAAAAGCCGCTCCAGGACGACGAGGACCCCTGGCCTTCCGAAACGGCGTCAAGCGCGCCACGAAGGTTAAAGCCGCTGGAATCGGCATGGGCCAGTTGCGGAAGGCTGCACAGTGTCATCAATGAAACTGATAAACACGCAAATTTTACCATGATCCGCTCCATTTCCTGGGAGTGGACCGTAAATGAGTAACGTTAACGTTAGGTAATTTCGATCCGCGATCGAGACTTCATCGCGTTCGCGGTCATTGTCGCGGCAGTTCCACCGCCTCGCTTCCATTGGAGGCGCCGATTGCATCGAGATCGAAAGCCGCCGCGAAAAGCGCCTGGGTGTATTTTTCGCGTGGACGGGCGAAAATTTCCGCCGCGTCGCCCTGCTCGACGATCTTGCCGTCGCGCAGCACCACGATCTGCGAGGCCAGCGCCTTCACCACTTTCAGGTCATGGCTGATGAACAGGTAGGAGAGCCGGCGCTTCTCCTGCAACCCGCGCAGCAGGTCGACCATTTGCGCCTGCACCGAGCGGTCCAGCGCCGAGGTCGGCTCGTCGAGCACGAGAATGTCCGGATCGAGCGCCAGCGCCCGGGCGATGGCGATGCGTTGGCGCTGGCCGCCGGAAAATTCGTGGGGATAGCGGTCCATCGTCGCGGGATCGAGGCCGGTATCCGCCAATGCCTGGGCGACGATGGCCCGGCGGCCCGCGGCGCTTAAGCCCTTGTTCTGGATAACCAGCCCTTCCTCGACGATTTCCGCCACCGACATGCGCGGCGACAGCGACCCATAGGGGTCCTGGAACACGATCTGGATCTTCTTGCGCAGCGGCCGCATCTGCCGGGCGTTCAACCTGTCGATGATTCTGGCCGAGATAGACGACGGCGCCGTTCGAGCGGATCAGCCGCAGCAGCGCCAGGCCGATGGTGGTCTTGCCCGAACCGGATTCGCCGACCAGGGCCAGGGTCTGGCCCTTGCGCAGCGTCAGCGACACGCCGTCGACCGCCTTCACGTAGGAGGTCGCGCGGCCCCAGAAGCCGCCCTTGATCGGGAACCAGACCTTCAAATCCCTGGCGGACAGGACTTCCACGGCGGCCGCGTCGGCGGGCGGCGCGGCGCCGCTGGGTTCGGCGGCGAGCAACATTTTGGTGTAGTCGTGCCGGGGCGCGGCGAAGATTTGCGCGGTCGGACCAGCTCTCGACAATCCTTCCCTGCCGCATCACCGCGACCTCGTCGGCCATGCGGCGGACAATGCCGAGGTCGTGGGTGATGAACAGGATCGCCATGCCATATTTGGCCTGGAGTCCGCGCAGCAGGGTCAGGATCTGCGCCTGGATGGTGACGTCGAGCGCCGTGGTCGGCTCGTCGGCGATCAGCAGGTCCGGCCGGTTGGCGAGCGCCATGGCGATCATGACGCGCTGGCGCTGGCCGCCGGAAAGCTCGTGCGGAAATGCGTCCAGGCGCCGTTCCGCGTCTTGCAGGCCCACTTCCCGCAACAGCTCCAGCGTGCGCGCGCGCCGTTTTTCGCGCGAACCCACGCCGTGCCATTCGAGGATTTCGCCGATCTGCTTCTCGATCCGGTGCAGCGGATTGAGCGAGGTCATCGGCTCCTGGAACACCATGGAAATGCGGGCGCCGCGCAGCGCGCGCAACGTCGCCTCGTCGGCGCGGGTCAGTTCCTGGCCCTGGAACTCGACCCGGCCGCCGATGATTTTAGCGCCGGGAGCCAGCAGGCGGACGATGGCCAGGGCCGTCACCGACTTGCCCGAGCCGGATTCCCCGACCAGCGCCAGCGTGCGCCCGCGCCGGAGCGACAGGGAAACGTCGTCCACCACCGGCTCGCCGGCGCCAAAGGCGACGGTGAGGCCGGAAACGTCGAGAAGATCGTCAGAGGCCACGGAGCGCCTCGAGCAAAGCCGCAATGGTCGCGGGGCCAGGGTCGCGGCGGGTCATTCCAAGGGGAAGCTTGTCCATGTCCTTGTCGCGGGAAATCACGTATCGACAATTTTTGCGCATGGCCGTCGCCACATGAATGGCGTCCGGCAGCTTGTGCCGGGTATGTCGCCGAACGCCAGCCGATTCGATCAGGATGTCGCTGCTGACCGGAACCAGGGCGATGGCCGGATTCCAGACGATCAGCTCCATGTAGAAGTCACGTCCGACGGTCGCGCCGCCGGTAGAGGAAAGCACTTCCGCCAGAGTCAGTTCGCTGGTCGCGAAAACGCCATCATGAGGTCTCATCGCCAGGAAAAGGTCGTTCGCGGCTTGAGCGTACTCGGGGATTCCCTCGGCGAAATCAATGAATACGTTAGCGTCCAGGTAGGCGAGCGCGCCGGCGTGCGCTTCAGTCATCCCAGGCGTCTCGCTGTTCCCGTATTTCCCGAACTATTTCATCGGCAGAACGAAAGGGAGGCCGCCGTGCGGCAAACAGCTCATCGATCGATCTGACCCTGGCGGGCCGCTCCGTTTCCTCAACAATAACGGTCACGTCAGCCGTCGGGTCGAGCCCCTGCCGCAAATCCTCCGGCAATGCCGAAACCGGGTAATGCGCCTTGACAATTCTGTTCATTGATCCGCTCCGCGACGCAAAAATTACCACAGATTCACTCGAAGGTCTTCGGCCTTCGCTCATCCGAAACCCTTTCGCGGGTCGAACGCGTCGCGCATCGCCTCGCCGATGAAGATCAGCAGCGACAGCATGACGGCGATGACGGCGAAGCCGGAGAGGCCGAGCCAGGGCGCCTGCAGGTTGGACTTGCCCTGCAGCAGCAATTCGCCGAGCGAGGGCGAGCCGGGCGGCAGGCCGAAGCCGAGGAAATCCAGCGAGGTCAGGGTGGTGATCGAGACGTTGAGAATGAAGGGCAGGAAGGTCAGCGTCGCCACCATGGCGTTGGGCAGCACATGCTTGGCCATGATCTTGCGGTTGCGACAGCCCCAGCGCCCGCGCCGCGCGGACATAGTCGAAATTGCGCGCGCGCAGGAATTCGGCGCGCACGAGATGGACGAGATTGACCCAGGAAAAGGCCAGCAAAATGCCGAGCAGCACGAAAAAGCTCGGCGTGATGATGGCCGAGAGGATGATGAGCAGGTAGAGGCTCGGCAGCGACGACCAGATCTCGATGAAGCGCTGCATCAGCAGATCGGTCCAGCCGCCGAAATAGCCCTGCACCGCGCCGGCGGCGACGCCGACGGCCGAGGATATGCCCGCCAGCAGCAGGCCGAACAGCACCGAAATGCGAAAGCCGTAGATCAGCCGCGCCACGACGTCGCGGCCCTGGTCGTCGGTGCCGAGCCAGTTCCATTCGATCTCGCCGCAGTTTTTCGACGGGCATGCCGTCGAAGGTCTTGCCATGGGCGCATTGCGCGTCGGTCAGCATCCAGGTCGGCGGCGAGGGCGCGGGCAGTGGGCATGTTGAGATTGGTGGTGTCGTAGGAATAGCGGATCGGCGGCCAGACCATCCAGCCATGGGCCTCGATCTCGTGGACGATGACGGGATCGCGATAATCGGTCTGGGCGAGGAAGCCGCCGAATTTGTCTTCCGGGATAATCCTTGAAGGCGGGGAACAGGAATTCGCCCTTGTAGGAGACGAGGATCGGCTTGTCGTTGGCGATGAATTCCGCGCCGAGCGACAGCCACGAAGGCGACAGACGAAAATCCAGAACGACCAGAACCCGCGCTTGTTGCGAGTGAAGGCGTCGAGCCGGCGGCGACTGATCGGGGTCAGCGCGAACATCACACCTCCCGCGTTTCGAAATCGATGCGCGGATCGATCCAGGCGTAGGTGAGGTCGGAGATCAGGTTGATGGCGAGGCCGAGCAAGGCGAAAATATAGAGATTGGCGAAGACCACGGGATAGTCGCGGTTGAGCGTCGATTCGAACGACAGCAGCCCGAGCCCGTCGAGCGAGAAGATCGTCTCGATCAGCAGCGCGCCGGTGAAGAAGGCGGAGATGAAGGCGCCGGGAAAGCCGGAAATGACGATCAGCATGGCGTTGCGAAAGACATGGCCGTAGAGCACGCGTCTTTCGGTCAGGCCCTTCATCCGCGCGGTGATGACATATTGCTTGCGGATTTCCTCGATGAAGGCGTTCCTGGTGAGAAAGGTGGTGGTGGCGAAGGCGCCGATGGCCAGCGCCGTCACCGGCAGCACGATATGCCAGAGATAATCCTTGACCTTGCCGAGCAGGGACAATTGGGAGAAATCGTCGGAGGTCAGGCCGCGCAGCGGGAAAATCTGCCAGAACGAGCCGCCGGCGAAGAGCACGATCAGCAAGATGGCGAAGAGGAAGCTCGGAATGGCGTAGCCGACGATGATGACGGCGGAGGTCCAGACGTCGAATTTCTCGCCCTCATGCCGCGCCTTGGCGATGCCCAGCGGAATCGAGATGGCGTAGGAGAGGAAGGTCATCCAGAGGCCGAGCGACATGGAGACCGGCAGCTTTTCCTTGATCAGCTGCAGCACCGGGGCGTCGCGGAAATAGGACCGGCCGAAATCGAACATCGCGTAATTGCGGATCATCAGCCAGAAGCGCTCCAGCGGCGGCTTGTCGAAGCCGAACTGCTTTTCCAGTTCGGCGATGAATTTGGGGTCGAGCCCCTGCGCGCCGCGATATTTGCCGGAAAATTCCGACGCCGCGCCGGCTCGCCCCGCCGCGACGGTGTTGGCGCCGCCGCCGAACCGCGCCGTCGCGCCGGAATCCTGGCCCTGCATCTGCGCCAGCACCCGCTCGACCGGGCCGCCCGGCGCGAATTGCACGATCAGGAAGGAGAGCGCCAGGATCCCGAACAGGGTCGGGATCATCAGCAGGATGCGCCGCGCGACATAGGCCAGCATCAGGATTTGGCCTTCACCGCGGCGGCCTTTTCCGCATCCCACCACCACAGGCCGAGAATGCCGAGATCGAGCTTCGGCGCCGCGTCGGGACGGCCGAACTCGTCCCAGGCGGCGATGCGGCGGTTGGGCGAGTACCAGTTGGGTATCCAATAGCGCCCGGCGCGCAAGCACCCGGTCCAGCGCGCGGCAGACGATCACCAGTTCGGCGCGGCTTTTGGCCTGCAGCGCCTTGGCGATCAGCGTATCGACGGCGGGGTCGTCGATGCCCGGCGAGATTGAGGCCGCCCGGCGACTTGCCGGATGCGGAGCCGAAATAGGCGAGCAATTCGTCGCCCGGCACGCCGCCGATGATCTTGCGGTCGGTGACCATGTCGAAATCGAAATTGTCGATGCGGCTCTTGTATTGCGCCGAATCCACCACGCGCAGGCGCGGCTCGATCCCGAGCAGGCGCATGTTCCTGAACATGGGATCGACCACCTTGTCGAAGGCGTTGGAAAACTCCAGGATTTCAAAGGCGAAGGGGCGAGCCGTCGGGCAGATGCAGCTGGGCGCCCTGGCGCTGGCAGCCCGCCTCTTTCAACAGGGTGTTGGCGCGCTGCAACAGCGCGCGGTCCTGTCCAGAGCCGTCGGAGACCGGCGGCGAGAAGGGCGGACCGAAGACATCCGGCCGCAATTTATCCGCGCAGCGGCTCCAGCAGCGCCAGTTCCTCGGGCGAGGGCGCGCCTTGCGCCTTCATGTCGGTATTTTCGAAATAGCTCTCCATGCGCTTGTAGGCGCCATAGAAAAGATTGCGGTTGGACCATTCGAAATCGAGGCAATAGCCCAGCGCCTCGCGGATGCGCGGGTCCTTGAACACGGTGCGGCGGGCGTTGAAGAAAAAGCCCTGGAAGCCGGGGCTGCGCCGGTCAGGGATTTCCATCTTCTTCACCCGCCCGTCGCGCACGGCCGGGAAATCATAGCCGGTCGCCCATTCCGAGGCGGTGGCGGATTCATGCAGGTTGACCGCGCCGGACTTGAAGGCCTCGAAGCCGACCGCGCGCTCGCCGAAATAGTCGTAGCGGATCAGGTCGAAATTGTTCTGGCCGACATTGACGGGCAGGTCCTTGCCCCAATAATCGGCGACGCGCTCATAGGAGATGTAGCGGCCCTGCTCGAAGGCCCCGATCTTGTAGGCGCCCGATCCGAGCGGCGGCTCCATGCCGGCGTGGTCGAAGGGATGCTTCTCGTAATAGGCCGCCGACAGGATCGGCTGGCCTGCGATATTGAGGATGGAATCGCGGTCGAATTTCTCGACCAGCGTGATCAGGACGACATCATCGGCCTCGGCCGTCGACCTTTTCCAGGTCGCGCAGCAATTGCCGGATGATCGGATGGCCTTTGTCGCGCAGGGTGTTCATGGAGAACACCACATCCGCAGCCGTCAGCTTTGAGCCGTCGTGAAACCGCGCCTCGCGCCGCAGATGGAAGCGATACTGGCGCTTGTCCTCGGAGATTTCGACGGCGTGGGCGACGAGGCCATAGACGGTGTTGTCCTCGTCGAGACTGCCGGCCATCAGGCTGTCGTTGATCAGGCTGAGGCCGGTGGCGGGATTGCCGGACAGGATGAAGCCATTGAGCGAATCATAGGAGGTGGCGACGGCCTCCTCGATCAACTGCCCGCCCTTGGGCGCGTCGGGCCGCGCATAGGGGAAATGGGAGAAATTTTCCGGCAGGCCCAGGTCGCCGAAGGACGAGAGGCCGTAGGTCTTGCGCCAGGACTTGTCTCCCGCGCCGGCGGGCTGGGCAAAACCGGGCAGGCCGAAAATCGGCATGGCGGCGGCGGAAAGCAGCGCGGCGCGGCGGGTGAGCGTGAGTTTTGCGGAAGGGCGCAATTCGACTCCTCAGGGGATTCTCGGCTCATGATGTCGTATTGCCGAACATGGCCAGCGCGTCCGGCAAAAGCAAGCCGTCTTCAGGATTGGAAATAGCTGGCCTGGTCAATGTCGGCGAGCAGCCCCGGCTGTTCCGGCGCCCAGCCGAGCGCAGCCCGGGTCCGTTCGCTCGACGCCGCCATGTCCGCTCCCGCGAACATGGCGAGAAAGCCGAAATGCCCGGCCGCCTGTTCGGGCGACAGGCTGACGACCGGCAGATTCAGGCGCCGCCCGATCACCGCGGCCAAGTCCTTGAAAGCCACGCCCTGGTCGGCGATCGCATGGTAGCGGGCGGCGACGCCCTTCTCCAGCGCCAACCGGTAGACCCGGGCGGCGTCGAGCCTGTGCACGCCCGGCCAGCGGTTCTGTCCGTCGCCGATATAAGCCGACGCGCCTTTTTCGCGGGCGATGCGGATGAGCACCGGCACGAAGCCGTGATCGCCGCGGCCGTGGACCGATGGGGCGAGCCGGACCACGGAGGCGCGCACGCCGCGGGCCGCCAGCGCGGCCGCGGCCGCGTCCGAATGGCGGGGGAAGGAGGCGGGGGGCAGGTCGTCCTCCGTCGCGACGCGGCCCGGCGCCATCAGGCCGACGCCGCCGGTGACGAGCAGCGGGCGATCCGAACCCTCGAGCTCGGCGCCGAGCGCCTCGATGGCGCGCCGGTCCTGCGCGCAATTTTCCGCGAATCTGGAGAAGTCGTGGTTGAAGGCGGTGTGGATCACGCCTTCCGCCGCCGCGGCGCCGCTCTTCAGGCTGTCCAGGTCATCGAGCGAACCGCGCTGGACTTTCGCGCCCGCCGCTTCGAGGGCCGCCGCACCCGCGTCCGAGCGGGCGAGGCCGAGCGCTTCATGTCCGGCCGCGATCAGTTCCGCAACGACCGCAGAGCCGACCCAGCCTGTCGCTCCGGTGACAAACACACGCATCGCGCCCTCCCTGCATCCGAGATTACATTCATGACGGCTTAGAACGCCGATCAGCCCCTGAGGGCGCCGCAAAAAAATGAAGGGCCGGTTTTTCGCCCGGCCCTCCTGAATGCGAAATGGCGCAAGCCTTACTTGGCGGCCGGAAGCGGAACCGGGCTGTCCGAAAGCGTACGCAGATAGGCGATGATGTCGGCGCGCTTGCCCGGGTCCGGTTCGCCGCCAAAGGCCATCTTGGTGCCGGCGACGAAAGTCTTCGGGCTGGTGATGAAGGCGTTGAGATCGTCGAAGGTCCAGTTTCCGCCCTTGGCCTTCATGCCGTCGGAATAGGCGAAGCCGGCTTGCGAGCCCTTGGGACGGTCGACGACGCCATAGAGATTGGGGCCGACCTTGGCGGGTTCGCCCTTGCCGAAACTGTGGCAGGTCGCGCAGATCTTGGTCAAGGCCTGGCCCTTGGCCGGATCGGCCTTGGCGAGCAGCACGGGCAGCGGGACCGCCGCTGCGGCCGGGCTTGCGGCCGCGGCGGCCGCCGGCGCCTCGACGCCCGGCAGCTCATAGCCCGGTTTGGCCGGCTTGATTTCGCTGACAAGCGTGTTGCTGAGCACGC
Organism: uncultured Alphaproteobacteria bacterium; assembly: GCA_963710275.1. Lineage (GTDB taxonomy): Bacteria > Pseudomonadota > Alphaproteobacteria > Rhizobiales > Beijerinckiaceae > Rhodoblastus. The sequence goes on from CAVPZS010000005.1 coordinate 896,590, forward strand.
CGAGAAGCAGCGCGAACAGCGTCGAGCCCAATAAAGCGCCGAGAATCCGGTAGTCGAGTAAATTCATGCCGCAAACCTCCCCCGATTTTGAGCCCAGATAAACGCTTTGCGCCTCGCTTGGCAACACGTATAAGCGGCCAAAATCCGCTGAATTATTCATCAAGCCTGGCGCCCATGTCGCAAAACGCTCCACAAAAGGTCCTCACGGTCATCCCCGCCCGCCTGGCCTCGACCCGCCTGCCAAACAAGCCGCTGGCCGAGCTTTGCGGGGCGCCGATGATCGTGCAGGTGTGGCGCCGCGCGGTGGAGGCGGAGATTGGCCCGGTGCTGGTGGCGGCGGACGGCCCGGAGATCGCCGCGGCGGTGCGGGCGGCGGGCGGCCAGGCGGTCGAAACCGACCCCGACCTGCCCTCGGGCTCCGACCGGATTTTCGCCGCCTTGCAAGAATTCGATCCGGAACGGCGATACGACACGATCGTCAATCTCCAGGGCGACCTGCCGACCATCGACCCGGCCAGCGTGCGCGCCGCGCTCGCGCCTTTGCAGGACGGCGGCGGTCGACATCGCCACGCTGGCGGCGCGGATTTCGCGCGAGGAGGAGCGGACCGACCCCAATGTGGTCAAGGCCGTCGGCGCGCCGCTCGGTCGGACGCGGATGCGGGCGCTCTATTTCACCCGCGCCACCGCGCCCTGGGGCGAGGGCGACCTGTTCCACCACATCGGCCTTTACGCCTATCGCCGCGCGGCGCTGGAAAAATTCGTCGCCCTGCCGCCATCCGCGCTGGAACGGCGGGAAAAGCTGGAGCAATTGCGCGCGCTCGAGGCGGGCATGCGGATCGACGTCGAGATCGTCGCCACGGTCCCGCTCGGCGTCGACGCCCCGCACGACCTGGAGCGGGCGCGGCAAATCCTGAACGAGATGCAAAAATGAGCAAGATCATCGCCTACCAGGGCGAACCCGGCGCCAATTCCCACATCGCCTGTTCCGACGTCTATCCCGGCTGGGAGACCTTGCCCTGCGCCAGTTTCGAGGACGCCTTCGCCGCGATTTCCGAAGGCCGCGCCGATCTCGGCATGATCCCCATCGACAACTCGCTGGCCGGCCGCGTCGCCGACATTCACCATTTCCTGCCGGAATCCGGCCTGCACATCATCGGCGAATATTTCCTGCCGATCCATTTCCACCTGCTCGGCGTCAAGGGCGCGAGGATCGAGGATTTGCGCAGCGTCTACAGCCATGTCCACGCCCTCGGCCAGTGCCGCAAGATCATCAGGCAATATGGGTTGAAGGCGGTGACGACGGGCGATACGGCGGGGTCCGCGCGTGAGGTCGCCGAGTGGGGCGACAAGACCCGCGCCTCGCTGGCGCCGCTGAAGGCCGCGGAAATTTACGGTCTCGACGTGCTCGCCCGCCATGTCGAGGACGAGGACCACAATTGCACCCGCTTCGTGGTGCTGTCGCGCGAACCGCGTGTGGAGCCGCGCGGCGACGGACCGATGCTGACGACCTTCGTGTTCAAGGTGCGCAACGTGCCCTCCGCGCTCTACAAGGCGCTGGGCGGCTTCGCCACCAACAATGTCAACATGACCAAGCTGGAAAGCTACATGGTCGGCGGCGAATTCACCGCGACGCAGTTCCTGGTCGACGTGGAGGGCGATCCGCAGGACGCCAATCTCGGCCGCGCGCTGGAAGAGCTGAAGTTCTTTTCCGAGCACGTGACCATTCTCGGCGTCTACCCGGCGCATCCCTTCCGCGCGAAACTTGAAAGCGGCGGCGGAAACTAGGAACGGCCGCGCAAGGCGGCTTTCGCCTGCTGCTCCTGGATGGCGTAGAACAGCCGCGCGACAAAAATCGCGCTGGCGACGGTCGAGAAAAATGCGAACATTCCCAGGCGGATGGTTGAATGGACAGCGGAATGCATGTTCGCCTCCGGGAGGGGATTGCGGTCGTGCATTCTCAACCTACGCGTGCGAAACGAATATTTTGTTGAAAATGAAAGTTAAATTTGAGTTCTGCCGCTGAGGGCGGGGACTTGATGGGGCGTCCCGGTCAAGCCACGCGGAAGGCGCGCTGGCGGTCGGCGGGCGCCGCGTCCTGCGCCGTTGCCGGCGCCTCTTCCTGCCGGCGAATGCAGTTCCGGCCGGATTGCTTGGCCAGATATAGCTGGGCGTCGGCCGTGCTCAGCAGGCGGTCCAGCGGGTCGCCGAAGGCGCCGCTCGAAATGCCGATGCTGACGGTGTAATCGATGCGGCTGGAGCGGAAGGCGACGCCGGAGGCTTGCGCCTCGTGCGCGGATGCGTTCGGCGATCGCATCGGCCTCGGCCATCGAGGCCCCCGGCAGTTCGATCACGAATTCCTCGCCGCCGAAACGCGCGACCAGGTCGTCCTTGCGCAGGTTGCTGCGCAGGAGCCTGGCGAATTCGCGCAAGACCTCGTCGCCGCCCTCATGGCCGAAACGGTCGTTGATCCCTTTGAAATGGTCGATGTCGATGAACAGGATTTTCCGCCGCTCTTCGGGCCGGTATTTCTCGAGCGCGCGGGTTTCGGCCTCGAAAAACGCGCGGCGGTTGAACACTTCGGTCAAGTGATCGAGCCTTGCCGCCTTCTGCGCGTTCATGCGGACGCGCTTCAATTCCTTCATCGCCAGGGCGGTGAAATAGCTGAAGCCAGGCGACACAAAAAAGGGGATGATGAAGGCGAGCTTGATGTGCACGTCGTAATTCGGCACGTCGATGAAAAAGCCGAAAACCCAGGCGACGAAAGTCGACATGAAGGCGCTGAAGACGGTCGAGATCGCCATCACCTTGAAAAATCCCAGACGTGTCATCGCCTTCACCGCGGGCTGCATAGGCGTATCTCCTCGCGTAACGGCCAAGTAACGCAACTTATGCGCGTAACGCCAAAGAAAACATTAAGAAATTGGCGGGCCTTTTACGTGGCGCCGGCATTGTTGCGCCATTTCGCGAACCCTTGCGCCCGCAGCTTGCAGGCCGGGCATTCGCCGCAGCCATAGCCCCAGTCGTGTCTTTGTCCGCGTTCGCCGAGATAGCAGGTGTGGCTCAACTCGATGATCGCCTCGACCAGCGCGTCGCCGCCAGGCTCTCCGCCAGCGCCCAGCTTTGCGCCTTGTCGATCCACATCAGCGGCGTCTCCAGCACGAAGCGGCTTTCCATGCCGATGTTCAGCGCCACCTGCATGGCCTTGATCGCGTCGTCGCGGCAATCGGGATAGCCGGAAAAATCGGTCTCGCACATGCCGCCGACAAGGCGCGTCAGCCCGCGCCGATAGGCGACGGCGGCGGCGAAGGTCAGGAAAATCAGGTTGCGTCCGGGGACGAAGGTGGTGGGCAGGTTCTTGGCCCCCATCTCGATCGCCTTGTCGCTGGTGAGCGCCGTGTCGGAAATCGCGCCGAGCGCCGCGAGGTCGAGCACATGGTCCGGCCCGAGTTTTCGCGCCCACTCGGGTTTCATCCCCGCGAGCGCCTCGCGCAATAGGCCGCGCTGCGCCAGTTCGACGCGATGGCGCTGGCCGTAATCGAAGCCGAGCGTCTCGACGCGATCGAAACGCTCCAGGGCCCAGGCGAGACAGGTGGTGGAATCCTGCCCGCCGGAAAACAGAACCAGGGCCATGCTCATGCTCCCTCCGCCAGCCAGTGATCCAGCAGGGTGCGGGCGATGGCGATTTTTCCCGGGGCGAAATAGCCGTGCGCGTGGCTTTCATCGACCATGGCCTGCGCCTCGGCGCGGCTGAACCAGCGGCAGTCCTCGAGCTCGGCGTCCATCCTGATCTCGCGGGAAAGGGCTTTTGCGAAGCAGCCGAACATCAGGGTCGCGGGAAAGGGCCAGGGTTGCGAGGCGACATAGGCCACGTCGCCGACGACGATTCCCGCCTCCTCCATCACCTCGCGCCGCACCGTTTCCTCCAGCGTCTCGCCGCTTTCGACAAAGCCGGCGAGGCAGGAATACATTTTTTCCGGGAAATGCTTCTGGCGGCCGAACAGAACATTGTCGCCATCGGTCACCAGCATGATCGCCACCGGATCGGTGCGCGGGAAATGCTGGGCGCCGCAGGCCGGGCAATCGCGCCGCCAGCCGGCCTGGACGGCCTTGGACGGCGCCCCGCAGCGCGCGCAAAAGCCGTGCGCGGCGTGCCAGTGCAGGATGGATTTGGCCTGCGCCAGGATGGCGATTTCAGGCCTTTCCAGCTGGCCCTTGGCGGCGATCGCGCGCAGGTCGCAAATCTGCAGGTCCGGGTTTTGCGGCAGGAGCAGCCGGCGCTGGTCGACGAAGGCCCCGGTATCGGCCGCTTCCTCCGCCTGCGCGGCCTCGTCCGGCAGCAGCAACGCGAAGACCGGGCCGCTGTCGTCCCGGCCAAGCAGAACCTCGGCCCGGACGGCGCCGAATTCCCGCGCCCTCGCAAGGGGATGAAAGGCCCGGAGCTGGTCGTTCTCGGCTCGCAACACCGGCATGGACTGCACGAAAACCACCGCGCGGGCGTTGGTGTCGCCGGCGAGAGACGCCACCGCCTCCGCGTCGTCGCGGACTTGCGACAGGCGGTCGAGCGGATTGCCGGCAAAGCCGATGTCGAAAACAGGCATCACCTCAATCCTTCCAGCGCGCCGAGCAAATTGGCGATGAGCCCATCCGCCGCAGCTTCGTCATAGGGCCTTGCCTTGCCAACGCCCCAGACCGGGCCAGGCCAGGCCGCGTCGCCGGCAAAGCGCGCGATGACATGGACATGAAGTTGCGCCACCATGTTTCCCAGCGCCGCCGTATTGATCTTCTGCGCTCCGGCCAGGTCTTTCAGCGTCTCGCCCGTCCGCGCCGCCTCTTCGATCAGCAGGGCGCGGTCGGCGACGGGCAGGTCGTGGATTTCGGTCAGGCCGGCGCGCCGGGGGACGAGGATCAGCCAGGGAAAGCGGCTGTCGTTCATCAGCAGAACGCGGCACAATGGCAGGTCGCCGACGAGAAACGTGTCGGCGGCAAGCCGGGAATCGAGAACGAAGGTCATGCGACGCTCCTTGTCCCGGAGTTGTGCCCGTCCTCGCCCCGCCGTGCAAGGCGTCAGATTTTTTCCAGGTCGAACAACGGCTCGTGAGACGGCGTCGTTGTCACGCGCGCCACGGGCATGACGTCTGGCCCGGCGGGTAGCGCGATCCGGCGGCGCGACAACAGGTGGGCCAGCACGATCTGCGCCTCGGCCAAAGCGAAATTCAGGCCGATGCAGATGCGCGGCCCCGCGCCGAAGGGGATATAGGCGGGCATCTAGGGTGCTCGCCCGCCGCCTGAAAATGCGGAACCAGCCTGTCGATCGCGCCGGGCGTGTTTTGCCAGGCGGCGGGTTTCTGTCGGCGCGCTGTCGTGCGACTGTCGTAGCCGAGACGTGGCCGCCGCCGCCGATTTGGCTCAAGCGGCAGCTCGTCATCAACCTGCTGACCACACGCTATTTCTGGGTGATCTGGTCGGCGCTCGGCTGGGGCGTCGGGCTGGCGGCGCACGGGTTGGCCGTTTTCGGCAAGATCCCGTTCCTCAATGGCGACTGGGAGCGCCAAGAAATATCTGGGCCGCAGTCTTTGAGGCGGTCATCGGCGCCTTGCATCGCCACCCTCTTGCGAAATCGGCGGCGATGGTCCAAATAGGCTGCGGGAGGTTGGCGGTGGACGTTCCACTCGCCAACCGGGTCAGGTCCGGAAGGAAGCAGCCCTAACGAGACCGGGCGGGTCTTCGTCCAACCTCCCACCCTCATTTTCCGCGCGCCCGGGCGACCAAGGACAAGTTTTCCGCTGGCGCCTTTCCCCGGCGGTTCCATGTCCGACGACTCCGCGCTTGCGCCAAACGACGTGTCGTCGGGCGGCGGCCTCTTCGGCGACGCCCCCGAAAAGCCGGCTTCGGCCGCCTATCGCGTGCTCGCGCGCAAATACCGCCCCTCCCGTTTCGAGGACCTGATCGGCCAGGAGCCGATGGTGCGGACCCTCTCCAACGCCTTCGACCTCGGCCGCATCCATCAGGCCTATATGCTGACCGGCGTGCGCGGCGTCGGCAAGACCACCACCGCCCGCATCCTCGCCCGCGCCTTCAATTACGCGCTGCCGGCGCGCGACGGCCGCGCAGCGATTGACCGGCCGACCATCCACATGGACGAGATCGGCCTGCATTGCCAGGCGATCATGGAATCGCGCCATGTCGACGTCATCGAAATGGACGCCGCCTCCCACACCGGCATCGACGACGTGCGCGAGATCATCGAGAGCGCGCGCTACAAGCCGGTGATGGCGCGGACCAAGGTCTACATCATCGACGAAGTGCACATGCTGTCGAAGCCGGCCTTCAACGGCCTGCTGAAGACGCTGGAAGAGCCGCCGGAGCATGTGAAGTTCCTGTTCGCGACCACCGAAATCGAGAAGGTCCCGGTGACGGTGCGCTCGCGCTGCCTGCGTTTCGACCTGCGCCGGGTCGAGGCGGAGGCGCTGGTGCGCCATCTCGGCTCGATCTGCGAGAAGGAGCGGGTCGAGATCGACCAGGAGGCGCTGGCCCTGATCGCCCGCGCGTCCGAGGGCTCGGTGCGCGACGCCCTTTCCCTGCTCGACCAGGCCATCGCCCATGGCGCCGGCGCGCCGATTCACGCCGCCGACTTGCGCATGATGCTCGGCCTCGCCGATCGCTCGCGCATCATCGACCTGTTCGAGCAGGTGATGAAGGGCGACGTCGCCTCCGCGCTCGCCAATCTGAAAAGCCAGTATGACGCCGGCGCCGATCCCGGCCAGGTTCTCGCCGATCTCGCCGAATTCGTGCATTTCGTCACCACAAGAAAGGTCGCGCCCGATCTGGTCGACGCCGCCGCCACCGAAGTCGAGCGCCAGCGCGGCGCGTTTTTCGCCCAGAACCTGTCCATGTCCGTGCTGTCGCGCGCCTGGCAGATTCTCCTCAAGGGGATCCAGGAGATCAAGGATTCGCCGCGACCGCTGCCAGCCGCCGACATGGTGCTGGTGCGTCTCGCCTATGCCGCCGACCTGCCCTCGCCCGAGGAGGCGCTGAAACGCCTGTCCTCGTCGCCGGAGTCCTCCGGCGCCCCCGCGCCGCGCGGCGGCGGCGGTTCCTCCTCCGGGCCCGGCGCCGCCATGCGCGCCCCTCGTCTCGCCGCCGCGCAAGCCAAACTTCCCGATTCTCGCCCCGAGTTCCGCGCCGCGGCCTCGGCGCAAGCCGAGACCGCGCCGAGCCTCGTGCTCGGCGCGTTTTCCGAACTGGTGGCGCTGGCGGGAAGCCAGCGCGATATCCAGTTGAAGGTCGCGCTGGAGCGCGACGTGCGGCTGGTGCGTTTCGAGCAGGGTCGGCTCGAATTCTCGCTGGCGCCGGGCGGCTCGCACAGCCTGCCGGCGCAGTTGATGCGCAAGCTGCAGGAATGGACCGGCCAGCGCTGGATGGTGGCGCTCTCCACCGCCGAGGGCGCGCCGAGCCTGGTGGAGCAGGCCCAGGCCAGGGAAGAGGAAAAGCGCGTCGGCGTGCAGGCGCACCCGCTGGTGCGCGCGGCGCTCGACCAGTTTCCGGGCGCCGTCATTGTCGCCGTGCGCGGGGCCGAGACGGAAGCGCCCGCGGCCTCGCCGGTCAGCGGCTCGCTGAGCGCCGATGACGTCGCCTATATCGAAGACTCCGAAGACGAGGAATTATGATGGATATCATGGGCTTGATGAAAAAGGCCGGCGCCATGCAGGCCAAGATGGCCGAGATGCAGGCCGAGCTCGACAATGTCACCGTCGAAGGGCTTTCCGGCGGCGGCATGGTCAAGGTGACGCTGACCGCCAAGGGGGCCTTGCAGGGCCTGTCGATCGACCCCTCCCTCCTGAAGGAAGGCGAGAAGGAAATTTTGGAAGACTTGATCGTCGCCGCCCACGCCGACGCGCGGCGCAAGGCCGAAGGGCTGATGGAAGAGAAAATGAAGGAAATGACGGCGGGGCTGGGCCTGCCCGCGGGCATGAAGCTGCCATTCTAGTCGGTTGTTCAACGCGTTTCAGAGCTATTTTTGCGGGATCATCAATGGCCGAGCGCATTGCCGGACCGGAAATCGAACGGCTGATTCAATTGCTGGCCCGCTTGCCGGGCCTCGGCCCGCGCTCGGCGCGGCGCGCGGCGCTGCATCTGATCCGCAAGCGCGAGGAGCTGCTGGGCCCGCTGGCCGAGGCCATGCGGGTGGCCAAGGAGAAGATCGTCACCTGTTCGGTCTGCGGCAATATCGACACCAGCGATCCCTGCTCGATCTGCAGCGATCATCGCCGCGATCCCTCCGTCATCGTGGTGGTGGAAACCATCGGCGACCTCTGGGCGCTGGAGCGCGCCGGGGTGGTCAGCGCCCGCTACCACGTTCTCGGCGGCGCCCTGTCGCCGCTCGACGGCGTCGGGCCTGATGACCTGAACCTTTCCAAACTGGTCGGGCGCGTCGCGGAAGGCGAGGTGAAGGAGGTGATCCTCGCCGTCAACGCCACGGTGGACGGCCAGACCACCGCGCATTACATCACCGACCTGCTCGGCCATCTCGACGTCAAATGCAGCCGCCTCGCCCATGGCGTCCCGGTCGGCGGCGAACTGGATTACCTCGACGAAGGCACGCTCGCGGCGGCGCTCAGGAGCCGGACGGATTTGTGAGTTCCCGGCGGGCGCTTCGCGCAAGGAGTCGAGCCCTTCGCGCAAGGAGGATGGAATGAAAGCGGTTTTCGTCGAGGCGTTTGCTCCGGTAAAATCCGTGCAAATTCGGGAGATCTCCAATCGTCCCTGCCTGGCGGGGGAAGTGTGCGTCCGCGTCGCCGCTGTCGGCCTTGGTTTTGTCGACGGACTGAAAATACAGGGTCTTTATCAAACAAAAGATCCCCTTCCTTTTGTCCCGGGCATGGAATTCTCCGGGATAGTCCAGGCGACCGGCGAGGGCGTGTCCCGGTTTCAGCTCGGCGACCGCGTATTCGGACTGGCGAAGCGTGGCGCTCTTGCCGAAGAAATTGTCATTCCAGAGTCCGAGCTGGCTCGTGTTCCCGAGCGCCTCTCGTTGCCGCAAGCTGCGGCGGTCCCAATGAACTACCTGACGGCGGCTTTCGCGCTGACGGAGAGGGCTGCGTTGCGTCCCGGCGAGACGCTTCTTGTGTTGGGAGCGGCCGGCGGAACCGGCACAGCTGCGATCAAGATCGCCAGGATGATTGGCGCGCATGTCATCGCCGCCGCGTCGACAGAGGAAAAGCGTTTGCTTGCGCTTGCCGAGGGCGCGGATTCGGCCATTGACTACACGGATGAAAAATGGCGGGAAGCGCTCAAGTCGCTCACCAATGGCCGCCCGGTAGACGTGATTTTCGACGCTGTCGGCGGCGACATATCGCCCATCGCCTTCCGCACGCTCGGGTGGCGGGGCAGGCATTTGGTCGTCGGCTTCGCGGCCGGGCGAATCCCGTCGCTGCAATTCAATATCGCCCTTCTGAAGGGGGCTTCCCTCATGGGCGTCGACAGCGCTCAGATTCAGAAGTGGGAGCCCGAATTATATGCGAGGCTCATGAAACAGATCGGTGAGCGGCTCGAATCAGGGGCTCTCGAACCGCCCCCAATTCAGCTATTTCCCTTCAGTCAATTTCACGCCGCCTTCGAGGCAATGAATTCACGACGGGCGCTGGGCAAGGTGGTTGTCTCCATTGCGCCAGAGGTTTAGCGGGCCTGCGATCCAACCCGAGCGATCCCCAGCCACGAACTCCGGGGCCGCTGGGCTGGTCCGGCGGCCGGACGCTCAGATCATCGTCAGCGGGATCGCTCCAAGAAAATCACGCTGGCCGATTTCGACGCCGCATTGGCGCAGTATCGCGTAAGCGCTGATTACGTCGAATTGGGCGAATGTCTTTCGGATCGCCGACAGGCGCGACCTACTGCGCCGCCGTCAGCAAATCCGGGCCTTCGCCCTGCTGCGCAAAATCGATCTTCTCGATCCGCTCCCCCGTCCGCGCGATCTTCTCCGATGACGTGAGGATCGCGGAAAGGTCTTCCTGAGACTGGCGGAAATGCCCGTCGAGTTTCAGCACCCTTTGCCGCAGCCGCATCACGTCTTCCACCAGCCGCCGGGTCTCGGCCTGGATGACATGGGCCTGGTCGCGCACCAGGGCGTCGCGGACCAGGGCCTGCAGCACCTGGATCGCCATCAGCAGCAGCGAGGGCGAGACGATCAGCACCCGCGCGCGATGCGCCTTCTGGATCACGTCGTCGAAAAACTCGTGCAGTTCCGCGAACAACAATTCCGAGGGCACGAACAGGATCGCGACGTCCTGGGTCTCGCCCGCCAGCAGATAGCGCTCGGAAATATCCTTGATGTGCTTGCTCAGTCGACGCGCGCGCGGGCCTGCGCCGCCCTCTTCGACGCCTCGTCGCCGGCGTCTTTCAGCGCCGTGAACGCCTCCAACGGAAATTTGGCGTCGATCGCCAGGATCTTGTCGTCTCCCGGCAATTTCAAGGCGCAATCGGGCCGCGCGCCGGTCGAAAGCTGATGTTGAAAGGCGAAGGCGCTGGCGGGCAGGGCGTCGCGGATGATCGCCTCCATCCGGCCCTGGCCGAAGGCGCCGCGGGTCTGCTTGTTGCCCAGGATTTCTTTCAGCCCGACCACTTCCTGCGTCAATCCGGCCAGCCGCGTCTGCGCCGAATCGATCAGCGCCAGCCGCTCGTTCAAAGCGCCGAGATTGGCCAGCGTCGCGCGCGTGGAGGTCTCGAGCCTTTCATTGACCCGATGCGCCGAATGATCGAGCTTTTCCCCCACGGTGCGGGCGAAATCCGCCTGCCGGCCGCCAAGGATTTCGGCCAGCGTCTGCATCCGCCCGGCCATCTCGGCATGGGCGCGGGCGAGCGCCGCCATTTGCGCGTCGGAATGCGCCTTTCGTTTAGCCGAGCGTAAGCCAAAGACAACGATCAGAAGGAGAACAGCCAGAGCCAGGCCGGCGCCAAGCTGTGCCTCGGGTTTAAGCAGAAGCTCGAACAGAACGTAATTCGTCATGGCCCCATTCAAGCAAAAAGGAATGAACAAAAATAGAACAAAAAATCGTTCCGTCTCGGGCAGGGTTTGACGGCGGCGCGGGGCGGCCTTATTTCAGGGGGGAGGATAAACCGAAAGTTTGCGTCCATGGCCATTCGCCCGATTCTGTGCCTGCCCGATCCCCTGTTGCGCGCCGCCAGCGAAAATGTCGGCGTGGTCGACGACGACGTGCGCGCGCTGATGGATGACATGCTGGACACCATGTATGACGCGCCGGGCATCGGCCTCGCGGCGATCCAGATCGGCGTCGCCAAGCGCGTGCTGGTGATCGACCTCGCCAAGAAGGACGAGGAGCCCGCGCCGCAATTTTTCGCCGATCCGGAGATCGTCGAAACCTCGGAAGAGGAATCGGTCTACGAGGAAGGCTGCCTGTCGGTCCCCGAATATTACGAGGAGGTCTCGCGCCCGGCGAAGGTTAGGGTGAGCTATCTCGACCGCGACAACCAGCGTCGCGAGATCGTGGCCGAGGGCCTGCTCGCCACCTGCCTCCAGCACGAGATCGACCATCTCGACGGCAAATTGTTCATCGATCACTTGTCGCGGCTGAAACGCGAGCGCGCCATCAAGAAGTTCACCAAGGCGGCGAAGCAGACCGAGCCGAGCGCCGCCAGGAAAAGCGAGAGAGCCCCGGAAATCCGCGCCAGGCAGAGCTGAGCCATGCGCGTCATCTTCATGGGCACGCCGGATTTCGCCCTGGCGCCGCTGGCGGAAATCTTTGGCCGCGGCCATGAAATCGTCGCGGTCTATACGCGGGCGCCGAAACCTGCGGGCCGGCGCGGGCTGGAACTGACCCCTTCGCCCGTTCACGCCGCCGCCGAGCGCTACGGCCTGAAAGTGCTGACGCCGAAAAACTTCCGCGAGCCCGGGACGGTCGAGGAATTCCGGGGCCACGACGCCGATGTCGCCGTGGTCGTCGCCTATGGCCTGATCCTGCCATCGGGCGTGCTGGCCGCGCCGCGTCAGGGCTGCCTGAACCTGCACGGCTCGCTGTTGCCGCGCTGGCGCGGCGCGGCGCCGATCCAGCGCGCCATCATGGCCGGCGACAAGGAAACCGGCGTCATGGTGATGCAGATGGACGAGGGGCTGGACACCGGCCCCGTCGCCATGGTGGAAAAACTGGCGATCACCCCCGACATGACCGCGGGCGAGGCCCATGACCGGCTGTCGATTCTCGGCGCCGACCTGATCGGCCGCGCGCTGGCGGCGCTGGAGCGCGGCGCGTTGACCTTCCAGCCGCAGGCGGAGGAGGGCGTGGTCTACGCGAAAAAGATCGACAAGGCGGAGGCCCGTGTCGATTTTTCCCGTCCCGCGCAGGAAACGCATGACCTCATCCGCGGCTTGTCGCCTTTTCCCGGCGCTTTTTTCGAGATGGACTTCGGCAAGGGTCTTGAGCGGGTCAAGCTGCTGCGAACCTCGCTTGCCGAGGGCTCGGGCAAGCCGGGCGAAATCCTCGACGAGACGCCGCGCGTCGCTTGCGGCGATGGCGCGCTCACGCTCGTCGAAGTGCAAAGGGCCGGGCGCGGCCCGGTCTCCGGCGGCGAATTTTTTCGAGGCGCCCACCTCAAGCCCGGCGCGCTGCTGACCGCTCCCGTCCATGCCCCGCTATAAACTCGTCATCGAGTATGACGGGACCGACTACGTCGGCTGGCAGCGCCAGGCCAACGGCCTATCGGTGCAAGAGGTGATTGAAAGGGCCCTGTCAGCGCTCGATCCTGGCCCAATAGGTTTGCGCGGCGCCGGGCGCACCGACGCCGGCGTGCACGCGACGGCGCAGGTCGGCCATGTCGATCTCCAGCGGGAATGGCGCGTGGACAAGCTGCGCGACGCCGTCAACGCCCACATGCGGCCGGAAAGGGTCGCCGTCCTCGCGGTCGAGGCGGTTTCAGACGATTTCGACGCGCGCTTTTCGGCGCGGGCGCGGCATTATCTCTACCGCATCGCCAACCGCCGGGCGCCCTTGACCTTCGACAAGCGGCGCGCGTGGCTGGTCAAGCGCCGGCTCGACGCGGATTCCATGCACGAGGCGGCGCAGCTTCTGCTCGGGAAGCATGATTTTTCCACCTTCCGCGATTCCGAATGCCAGGCGGAAAGCCCGGTGCGCACGCTCGACCGGCTCGACGTTTTTCGCGAGGGCGAGGAAATCCACATCCGCGCCAGCGCCCGCGCCTTCCTGCATCGGCAGGTGCGCAGCATGGTCGGCTCGCTCGAGCATGTCGGCTCGGGGAAATGGCGGCCCGACGATTTGAAGGCGGCGCTGATCGCCAAGGACCGCGCCCGCTGCGGGCAAGTGGCGCCGGCCGCGGGGCTTTATCTTGTCGGCGTGGATTACTGAGCGCCGGAATCGCCCACTTCACTGGGTGAGGCGGACAGGCTTCTGGTGTGGGATCGAAGCAAACATCGACTGCAGATTGGCGGTCATGTCGGCGGGCGTCGTGCCTGCGAAGGCATAGGCCGAAGAGGTCGCGCAGGCGGCCATGTTGGCCTGGTTCTGGGCGATGAGATAATTCTGGATCGCGCCGAACGCGCCCTCGTAGAAGGCGTCGTACTGCATGGACAGCGGCGGGATGAGATAATGGGTGTCCAGCGTCATCAGCGTATAGCCCAGCGTCTTGATTGGCGTGCAGCTGGCGGGCGCGATGGTCTGCTCGACGCCGCCCGCCTCATATTCGTAGCAGGTTGGCGAGGCGCAGGGGGTCAGGTAGGCGAAACTCGAGTTGGTGATGTTGTTGCCCGCGGCGTCCTTGAGGTTGGAGTTCTGGACGGAATCGGTGATGAGCATGACGATGCTTTGGGCGGTCGCGGGCGTCAGACCGTCACCTGGAACGACGGTGGCCCCGCTCGACGTCGTCAGCCCCGTCAGGATCGTGTCGAGCGCCGCGAGGCTGTTGGTCACATCGGTGCCGCCATTGTTGGCGTTGGCGGCCAGATCGAGCCCCGAGGCGTTCTGCGAAATGGGCGCGACGACCTTCATGGCGTTGGTGATGTTGTTCGACAGGGCAAAGACATTGATGAGCTGGTTGCTCATCGAATAGATCGCGACCTGATAGGTGGAGCCGCTCGGAATTGTCGACAGGGCGGAATAGACCGCGGCCTTTTCCGCGTCGATGCGCAGGGTGGCGCCCGCGGCGCGCGACGGCGTGGCCGTGTCCTGGCCGGGATAATGGCAGGCGAGGGCGCAGCCGCCGCTGGTGTTGAAGATGATGGTCTGGTCGGCGGCGGTGGCGCCAATGCCCATGGATTCGGAATTGTCGATGACGATGAAGATGTTCACATAGGTCGGGCGGGTGACGCTTGCGACCTTGGTCCCGGAAATCGTCCCGCCTTGCGGGCCGTTGAAAGCCAGCAGCGAGGATTGCTGCGTGAAGGAATAGGAAACGGTGGACGTGATCGTGGAGCCGGTTCGGGTGATGGCGGGCGGCGTCAGGGTCATCGAGCCCGCGGGCAGCGCGCCGGTGTTGGCTTGGAACAGGTTCGTCGCCTGGGTCTGGGCGAGCGCGGTTGCTTGCGCCGTCGGATCGCCGGTTCCGGTGTAGCCGGCGAAATAATTGTTGGCGGCGGAGGCGCCCGCGAGCGCGGCGGCGTCGGCCGCGTTATCGAGCCGGATCTTCAACCGGGCAGAGGCGCCATAATTGATCGAAATGGCGACCGCGCAAATCAGGACCGGCGCCGTCAGCCCAAAGAAGACGGCGACGCCGCCGTGGCGCGCGACGGCGAAACGCCGCATGGCCTCAGCGGTCGCCGACTTCGCGACGCCGATCCAGCGGCTGGCTTTCGAGATATGCAAATACATGGCGTCTTCCTGTCGCAGTTGCGATCAAGATGACGCGGACATCCTGTCAAATAGATAAAAAACGTTGTAATTGCAGGTTTTTCGGGAAATCGTAAATGGATTGACGGAATAAAGCGGACAATTGGAGCGTTCCTGCGGTTCGGCGCGGTCTCGAACAGCGTTCGAACCTTGCGGCAGCGTCACTCCACCTTCTCGTCGGGATACACGCCCCATAGGCTCGTCTGCTGCATAAAACCGTCATAGCCTTCGCCCTTGAGGCGACACCATTTGCCGTCGCATTTCTTCACCGGGGCGATGACGCCGGGCGCGAGCTTGGCGACGATGGGGCTGGCGTCGCTCGCCTCCATATAGAGCGGCAGGGGCGGCGCGTCCTTCTTCCACGGCGAGATCAAAGCCGTGCGCTTGCCGGCCAGCAGCGAATGCAGCACCCAGCCCTCGGCGCCTTCCGAATCGCGAATCCGGCGCCAGGTTTCGAATTCGGCGGTGATTTCCACCGGCAGGTCGGCCCGCTGGTAGATCCATTTGGTGGCGTGGTCCTTGGAGGGGCCCTCGCGCAAATTGACGTGGTTGGACTTAAGGCTGACATAGCGCGGCACCGGCAGGCCCGTCGCCGTTCCCACCGCCTGCTGCGCCATCGCCGAATTGCCGCCAAGCCCCATGCAGGCAAGGAAAAAAGCCGTTCCCGCCTTCCGCCGCCAGCCCGCAAAGGCCGAAACTTCCGCCCTGAGCAATTCCTTCGCCATAACGCCGTCTCTCAATCTTTTTCCCCAAATCGCCGCGCTTCTCGCGGCCAAACCGGGTTCGCCGTTCTTGTTTTTGCCAAGGCATCTGCTAGGAAGCAAAAAGGAGGGGCGGCGAGCTTTTGATCATGGTCAAATCCTTGTCGCCCGGGGATCGTTAATGACCGGTGAAAGCCGGCGCCGCCGGGGCATGAAAAGCGGGCAGACCAGCTCCGCGCCGGCAACGGTTTGTTGAAACGCAGCATACCCCGGGGGAGTGATTTTCCGGGATATGCTCAAGGAACGGGAAGACCATGGGCAAGACAACGCCGCTCGTCATCGTGACCCGAAAATTGCCGGAGCCGGTGGAAGCGCGGATGCGCGAATTGTTCGACGCCCGTTTCAACGCCACCGACAAGCCGATGAGCCATGCGGAACTGGCGGAGGCGATGCGCACTGCCGACGTGCTGGTGCCCACCGTCACCGACCGCATCGACGCCCATCTGATCGCGCAATCCGGCGAGCAGCTGAAGCTGATCGCCAATTTCGGCAATGGCGTCGACAATATCGACGTGACCTCGGCGCTGCGGCGCGGCATTACCGTCACCAACACGCCCGGCGTCCTGACCGAGGACACCGCCGACATGACCGTGGGCCTGATCGTCGCGGTCTCCCGGCGCATCGTCGAAGGCGCCCGCAACGCGGTCGATGGCGGCTGGACCGGCTGGTCGCCGACCTGGATGCTCGGCCGGCGCATCACCGGCAAGAAGCTCGGCATCGTCGGCATGGGCCGCATCGGCCAGGCGGTCGCGCGGCGCGCGAAAGCGTTCGGCCTGTCGATCCACTATCACAACCGCCGCCGCGTCGCCGCCTCGATCGAGCAGGAACTGGGCGCGACCTATTTCGATTCGCTCGACCAGATGCTGGCGCGCATGGACATTGTCTCGGTCAATTGCCCGCACACGCCCGCGACCTTCCATCTGCTCTCCGCGCGGCGGCTGAAGCACCTGCATTCCGGCGCGATCGTCGTCAACACGGCGCGCGGCGAGATCATCGACGAAAACGCCCTGACCCGCATGCTGGAGGCGGGGGAGCTGGCCGGCGCCGGCCTCGACGTGTTCGAGCACGAGCCCGCGCTCTCGCCCAAGCTGTTGAAGCTGGCCGAGGCCGGCAAGGTGACGCTGCTGCCGCACATGGGCTCGGCGACGCTCGAAGGCCGCGTCGACATGGGCGAAAAGGTCATCATCAACGTCAAGACCTTCATGGACGGCCATCGTCCGCCGGACCGCGTGCTGCCCAGCATGCTCTGATCAAGCCGATTACTTGATGACCTGGCCGATCCGCTCCGGGCGGACGGCCAATGGTTTTCCGGCGGCGTCGGCGCTGGCGGCGAAAAAGATCAGCGCCGCGCGACCGATGATATTTTCGAAAGGCACGAAGCCGACGCCTCCCTGCTCGGGCGAAATGCGCGAATCCGTGGAATTGTCGCGATTGTCGCCCATGACGAAATAATGTCCCGGCGGCGTCACGAACGCCGCTGTATCGGCGTTGAATCCCTGGTCGCCCTGGATTTGCACGATCTCGTACGAGGGACCGCCGGGCGGCGTTTCCATGTATGTCGGCGCCGCGATTGTCTCCCCGGAGAGCGAGGTCGTGACGAAACCGGGATTGACCGGAGACCGCTCGACGAGGACGTCGTTGATATAGACCCGATTGGCTTTCAGCTGGATCTTGTCGCCGGGAAGACCGATGACCCGTTTCACGTAATCGGCGTTATGGGTCGGATGGTGAAAGACGATCACGTCGCCACGACCGGGCTGTTGCGCGAAGATCCTTCCGGTGACCACGGCTGGCGCAAAGGGAAACGAAAAACGGCTATATCCGTAGGAGAACTTGGAAACAAAGAAATAATCGCCGACTTGCAAGGTCGGAAATCATGGAGCCGCTGGGCGTGTTGAACGGCTGAAACAGCAAAACTCTGATCGCCAGCGCCAGAGCCAGCGCGAAAAACACATTCCCGACCAAATAGGCGAAGAAGGCGCGGACACGTCCGAAATTCTGGACGCGCGCCAGCATGGCCAGATACAGAAGGAATGACCAGATCGCGCCGATCAAGACCAGCATATTGAGCGCGATCCACGGCCCCTTGGCTGGACCACTGGCGGAAACCCCGGCCCAGTCCGCCATGACCAAGACCCCCGAGGCTGCAAAGAGGGGAATCGAGCTCCAGGCGTAAGCGGCGCGCACCGCCTTGGGCGAACCGACCCCGCCCAGCGCATGCGCGACGCCGTTCGTGATCCAGCCTTGCAGAAAGAGAACGACAACGCCGAAAAACGCGCTAGCGAGCGCGACGCCCGCGGTCGCCTGCCAGAAATTCGCCAGCGCCAGCGAGGGGAGATGCTGCGAGACCGCTGCTGAAAAGCCGACGGCTGAACCGAGGGCCGCGATTGCGATGACGACGAAATGGGATTGACGGGCGAGCGCGGCGTCAACGGCTTCGCTCGGCTTGAACCATAACGAGCGCAAGGGACCGGAGCGGGCGTTGGAATCGGCGTCGGACATGGCGGCCTCGGCAATGAATGGAATATCTTGGAATGGAATATGTTGCGGCTTCTAGCGCAATGGCGGCGCTTGCGCCAGCGCGCACGCGCCGCTCTTGAAACCCCCTGACGCATCGCTATATCAGCTTCGCGGCGAAAAAACCGCGGGGGCGCTTCGGGCCCTCTACTTCCCACGAGGCGCCTCGAAAGGGCTTCGCAGAATGTCGCGGCAACCCCTGATGAACTCGCCCTTTCTCCTGGGCTTCGACGAGATCGAAAAAGCCCTGGAGCGGGTCACCCGGACGGCGTCGGACGGCTATCCCCCGTATAATATCGAGCGCCTGCTCGGGGATGGCGAGTTGCCGGAGCGCCTGCGCATCACCTTGGCGGTGGCCGGGTTCAGCCGCAATCAATTGTCCATCACGCTCGAAGAAGGGCAACTGGTCATCCGCGGTCGCCAGCAGGACGACAAGGAGCGGCAATATCTGCATCGCGGCATCGCCGCGCGGCAGTTCCAGCGCAGCTTCCTGCTCGCCGAGGGCATGCAGGTGCTAGGCGCCGATCTGGCCGACGGATTGCTGTCCGTTGACCTTGTTCGCCCCGAACCGGAGCGAATCGTTAAGACTATAGAGATCACAGTGCGAAGCTGACGGAACAGTTCGCACGCTTGGCGCGTCTCACAGAGAGCGCGGAAAGGGTGAAGGCCATGACGACGCAAATCACACAACACGGTCCGGGCGGATTGACCGCCGACCAGTTCGCGCATCTGGGCGAAGGCGCGATCGCCTATGTCCGGCCGATCAAGTCGGAAGAGGCGCAAGCCCTGTTCCCGCAGGTCCGGGGGCTACAGCCGGGCATGCAGCTGTTCGCGCTGCTCGGCGCCGACGGCGCGCCCATTGTCCTCGCCGACAGCAAGGACGCAGCGGTCGCCAACGCCTGGGAGCATCAGCTCGCCACGGTCAGCGTGCACTGAGCTTCGCGCCGCATGGCCGGCCAGCCCGGCCATTTCGGGCGCGTGAGCGCCTTGCGCCGAACGCCCGATTGACAGGCCCTTTTCTCACGTTCCATATCGGCGCGCGGATCCGGGGATCCGCCCTCGCCAACGGAGCGCGTCCTGGCGAACAGCG
Source organism: uncultured Alphaproteobacteria bacterium (assembly GCA_963710275.1). Classification (GTDB taxonomy): domain Bacteria; phylum Pseudomonadota; class Alphaproteobacteria; order Rhizobiales; family Beijerinckiaceae; genus Rhodoblastus. The sequence goes on from CAVPZS010000005.1 coordinate 915,807, forward strand.
CGCCTCCACGATTCTCGTCAGCGGCGGCGGAAACGCGGGAGAGCATCGCCTTGACGACCCTGATCGCCGCTCTCCTGTTTGTTCTTGTCATTGGCGTCGCGGTTGCGATAGGGCAACTGCTTTCGATCAGGAAACACAGCAAAAACATTGCGAACTCCGCTCGTCTCCTCGTCTCGCAGGCAGGCGACATGGTTCGCGGCGTCGAAGCGGCCAGACAGGAAATCAAGGGCGCCGTCTATGAAACGGGACATTGGGCCAATACAGAGCTCGTCCCCATCCAGCGGCGACTCGCCGCTCTCGATTTTCGTTCCCGGCCGCGCGTCCACTCGCGCCTGGCCAGACTGGGCGCGCGCAAGGCCGGCGTTCAGGGCGACAGTGTCTACGAACTGGACAATTTGATCCGATCCATCGAGCTCTCGGGCGAGGCCACGGACAGCGGCGTGACGGTCTGCAATTTCGCGATCGGCGACGCCTATCGGCAAATCGTCTCGCCCTGCGTCGCGGGCCACGAGGCCTATGCGCGCCGCCACGGTCACGGCTACCGCCACCTCTCGACCGACCCGCCGCCCGCGTTGCGGCGCCCGCTGCCCTGGATGAAAGTCCCGTTGCTCCTCAAGCTGTTGCGGGAGACGAAGGATGATCTTTTCTACATCGACGCCGACGCGTTGATCACCAATCCCGACCGGAAGGTCGAACCGCTTCTCGCCCGGTTGGAGGCGGCGCAGGCGAGCGTCTTGCTGACGGAGGACGACGGCGGCGCCAATGCGGGCGTGATGTTCGTCCGCAATTGCGACGAGGCGCGGGACCTGTTCGAACTCGTCTGGCTCTATGACGTCGATGTCCGCGAAGGGACCTGGGAACAATTCGCCTTGCACGGGCTGATGAATCATTTCCCGGAGGCGCGCCAGCAGATCTTGATCGAACCAGACCCGAAGCTTTTCAATAGTTTCCCGGTGGAGCGACGCCAGTTCGAACCGACGGGAGAAGGCAATATCTGGTCGAAAGGCGATTTCGTCTGCCATTTTTCATGCGTGCGGCAGCCCCACCTGCAGTCGCTGATCGCCAAATATGCGGATGCCCAGGCGCAAGGCTGACAGAACTTCAAACCGCGGCCTGTGCGATCGCCTCCAGGAAAATCTCGCCATAAGCCAGGATCTTGCGCTCGCCGACGCCGTGGATGGCGCGCATGTCGTCGAGGGTCGCCGGGCGCTGCGCCGCCATTTCCAGCAGGCTCTTGTCGGCGAAGATCATGTAGGCGGCGAGACCCTGGTCCTTGGCCAGGTCGCGCCGCACCTTCCGCAGCGCCTCGAAGATCTTGGCTTCCGTCGAATTCGATGTCCGGGGCCTCGCGCGCGGCGCGCGCGCTTTTGGCCTGCGAAGTCTTTTCGCGCGGCGGGTCGGCGCGCAGCGTCACGCTTTCGCGTCCCAGCAGGATGGCCTCGCCCTTTTCGGTCAGGGCGAAGCCGCCATGCTCGGCGCTGGCGCTTTCCAGCGCCCCGGCGGCGAAAAGCTGGCGAAAGGTCGAGGTCCACTCCTGTTTCGTCCGCTCGGCGCCGACTCCGAAGGTTTTTATTGCGTCATGCCCGTTGCGGCGCAGCGCCTCGCTCTCGGCGCCGGTCAGCAGGTCGCAGAGATAGCCGGCGCCGAAGCGCTGTCCCGTGCGATAGACGGCGGAGAGAGCCTTCTGCGCCTCGACCGTGCCGTCGCGCAACGCCACCTGCCCGAGGCAGACGTCGCAGCGGCCGCAGGGCGGCGCTTGCTCGTTGAAATGGGCAAGCAGGGTCTGGCGGCGGCAGGAGGCGCCTTCGCACAGCGCGGCCAGCGCCTGGAAGCGCTGGTGTTCGGCGCGGCGGCGCGCATCCGGGACGTCCTTTTCGTCGATCTGGCGGCGGCGCAGCGCCATGTCCTCAAGGCCGTAAAGGGTGAAGGCGTCGGCGGGCAGGCCGTCGCGGCCGGCGCGGCCGATCTCCTGGTAATAGGATTCGATGCTCGAGGGCATGTCGGCGTGGGCGACAAAACGGACGTCCGGCTTGTTCACCCCCATGCCGAAGGCGACGGTGGCGAAGGCCACGACGCCGTCTTCGCGCAGGAACCGGTCCTGATTGGCGTTGCGGCGCGCCTGGTCCAGCCCGGCGTGATAGACGATGGTCTCGAACCCCTGGGTCGCAAAAAAATCGGCCAGCCGCTCCGTTCCCGCCCGCGAGGCGCAATAGACGATGCCGTTCTGGCCGCGCCGCGCCTGCAGGAAATGCTGCAATTGTTTCCTCGGCTGGTCCTTGGGCGCGAAGGCGAGCGAAATATTCGGCCGGTCGAAGGAATGGACGAAAATTTGCGGTTTCGAGCCAAACAGCCGCTCCGCGATCTCGGCGCGCATGAGGCTGTCGGCGGTGGCGGTGAAGGCGATCACCTGCACTTGACCGAATTTTTCGACGCTCTGCCGGATCATGCGGTATTCCGGGCGGAAATCATGGCCCCATTCGCAGATGCAATGGGCCTCGTCCACGGCGACGCGCCTGACGCCGGCGCGGGAAAGCGCCTCGACCAGCCCGTCCATCGCCAGCCGCTCCGGCGACAGGAACAAAAGCTTCAGCTCTCCCGAGCGGATCTGCGCCCAGGTTTCGCGGGCCTCCGCCTCGCCGGTCTGCGAGTTGAGCGTGGCCGCCGCGAGGCCCAGCGCCTGCATCTGCCCGACCTGGTCGCGCATCAGCGCGATAAGTGGCGATACCACCAAGGTCAGGCCTTCGCCGAGCAGCGCCGGTAACTGGTAGCAGAGGCTCTTGCCGCTGCCGGTCGGCATCACCGCCAGCACCGGATCGCCCGAAAGCACCGCCTCGACGATTTCCTGCTGCCCCGGGCGGAACTGGTCGAAGCCGAAGACTTTCTTCAGGAGGCCACGGGCCAGGACCAGTTTGCCGGCGAGTTCGCTCATGGAAAGCCGTCCCCCGGATGGCGCTCGAAACAAAGACGCGGAATGCGCCAGCGGCTTTTCGCAGAAAACGCCCTCGCTGCATAGCGACCGGGAAATGCTCCAGATGTTGTGAGCGCGTCACATTCCCGGCGCATGCTGGGCTGTCTCCGATTTGCGAAAAAAGGAGAGCGAATGATGCGTATGGAATTTCGCCGTCTCGACGACAGGCTTGTTGGATGCGTCCCTTGCGACGCGTCCAGGGAGGCGCCGGCCGCCCACAGGGAGCGCGCCAAAGCCGCGCTGATGAATTTCTACGATTGGGGCGAAAAGTCTTTCTGGGCGAGGCCCGGCAACCAATATGACGCCCCCGAGAAAGTGGTCTTTCTGAACGACGCCGACGCCGTAGTCGCCTATTACACCATTTACGACCTCGTCGCGGACACGATGCTCTACCTGACCACGCCGCCGCGGGCGCATTGACGCTGGTTCGAAACGCTCGACACATCTCGCCGCTTCACCCAGATCCGGTCCTCGATCGCTATTTCTTTCGTTCCGGAGGCACAACGAAAAACCCGGCGGTGACATTCAGAGCGAGACAGAAGCGAAAGAGAGTGTCGGCGTCTATACGTTTGGCTCCCGTCTCAAAATCATGAAGTTGATCCTCAGAAACTCCGATCAAACCCGCCAGGGCGTTGGCGTCGATGCCCAATCGAATCCTCCGCGCTCGCACTCTGTGACCGACGAGTCTGTCCAGGCTGGAAGTATCGCTCATCTACAGTTATTCCGGTTGGTCGGCGAGTTGGTCCGCCGCCCCGAGAAGCGTCAGCGGCGATAGGCTGACGGTGGCGCGTTCGGAACGGCAAGGGCGACCGCGGCCATGCGGAGATGCTCGATTTCCATCCGGTCGATGGTTTCGGTCGCAAAGAGCTGGTTCGCCAGGCCCCTGATCCAGTCGGTCGCTCTTTCCCGGATCGGCGAACCCGCGCGGAGGATTTCGAGGATGATCGGATCCTGGCGCAAGACGGCCTTCAGATCGTCCGCTTCATCTTCGTACCAATCGGCGAAGTCGTTCGGTCCGATCATCGCTCGCCAGGCTCCGTTTCCGCCACCCGAGCCTCCCCAGTCGCCCACTTTCAAGACTTGTCGGCTTGGGAGGCGCGCTCGATCAGGCGCTGAGAAGGCCTGAAGCGCGCTACGCGGCGAGCCGTGATTGGCGCCGGCTCGCCATTGCGCGGATTGCGGCCGGTCCGTTCCGATTTCGAGCGGACGTAAAAGGAGCCGAAAGAGCGGATGTCAACGCTTTCGCCCCGCACCAGCGCGCTCGCGATCTCTTCGATCGTCATGTTCAGGATTTCGCGCGCCTCGGCGCGCGACAGCCTCGGGCATGCTTGGTAGGCGGCGTCGAGCAACTGGATGCGGGTGAGCGCCTTTCCGCTTGATGGCGCTTCGACGCCGACACCCTGCGGCCTGTCCTGCCCCGATGAAGGAGACCCGTGTCTGTCAGCAAACCGTACGTCCACGAGCCTCTCCTGGACAGGTTATTCAAATCATATCTCTCGTGTTGCGAAAGGCCGAAGGTCTCTGTCGCACCGTCAGCAGATGAAATCATTACATTCGAAGGAGGGCTTCGGATTGGATTTTTGTGACGGTCTCTTGTGATTTCGCGTCATCGGCGTCCAATTCTGGCCGAAAACCGATGCACGCCGCCTCTTGCGAGCGCCACGATTAGATTTCGTCCCTTGTCCGCTGCTCCGTCGGGCTCAGGTCGTACCAACGCCGGAAAGCGTGGTTGAAGTTGCTCTGTTCGTTATAGCCGAGCATAAGGGCGACTTCGGAGAGGGCGAGCCTTTTGTCGCTGACATAGCTGCGCGCGAGATCACGGCGAATGTCGTTCAGAAGATCGGAAAATTTCAAGCCTTCTTGCGCGAGGCGGCAATTCAGCGTTCGCGCCGAAACGCCCATGGCTCGCGCGATCAAACTCGCTTTCGCCTTGCCGAGGCCGAGACGGTCCTCGATATGCGCTCTGATCGTCTTCTCCAGTTCGGACCGCGCGGAAGCGTTCAGGGCTTGCAGCCGCTGGGCGGCGGCCTTTTCCAGCGCCGTGTATATGGATTGGTCGCCGCCTGGGAGCGGCAAGTCGAGGAGCGCCGCGGGTATCCGCCCCTCGACATGATCGCCGTTGAATGTGACGGGGCCCTTGAGGACGCGTCGATATTCCTCGATGTCGGCTCCTTGCGGGAGCGCATGGGGGAAAGTGAATTCGAAAACCGGCAAGCTCATGCGGAGGAGCCAGTCCGCCGTCGTACGAATCGCGGCGACCGCGGCTTCGAGATAGTGACGTTCTCCCGGCAAGCCCGCCACGTGCGAGATGAAGCGATAATGCGCGACATCACCCTCGACGACGACTTCGGTATGGCCAATGTCGTGGCACAGGGCTTCAAATCGAATGGTCTGTTCGATCACGGTCCTCGCGTCCGTGCAGGCGCACAACAAGAAGCCATAGCCAAAGAAATCGTCGATGCGCGCATTGGCGCCGAGATGCAGGCCGAAGAGCGGATCGCCGGTCATTTCGGCGGCCCGTTCGATAAAGTTCAGATAATTGCGTGCCGGAATGCGCTCGGGAAGCGTCTCGTCCAGGCGCCGGATTCCCAGCAGCGGGAGCAATTCTTCCGCATGCGCAGTGCGCGAGGCAAGATAATTCACGGCGATGCGCGCATGGGAGCCTGTCGCGCCCAAACCGGCAGAATGTCGTTTTGACGCGGGGCTGTTCATCTTGTGGCAAAGCGCAGGATTGCGTTCAGGCGAACCATCATTCCACCCATATTTTTATTAATTCACGCTCAGGCTTCTTGCAAGCTATCGAGCCATTGGCCTTGTCCTTTCGCGCGAGATCATCGCCGGGGCGTCACGTACGCTACTTGGCCGGCTGCGCCGAGCCGTCCTTGCCGACGGCGTCTTCGAAGATCGCCTTCCCGCCGATCCCGGCCATCGCAACAGGGCGCTGGCCGCTCTGATCGTCAGCGCGGGTCGAGCGAGAGGTCGACCATCAGCTCGTGGGCGATCGCTTCCAGCGACTGGCGCAGGTCTTCGACCTGCAATCCCTCGGGCAGGGTCAGCCTCGCTCTGGCCTTGAACATGGCTTCGCCCGAGAACGACCCGCTCACGCGTTCGCTTTCGAGTTCGGCGATGCTGACGTTCCGGGCGGCGAGGACCTGCGATATGTCGCGGATGATGCCGGGGCGGTCGAGGCCGACCAGTTCGAGCAGCAGGGCGCGTCCGGGGGCGGGGCGGGCGCCGGCTCGTCGCTCTTCTCGATGATGAGGCGCAGCCCCTTCGTTTCGAGCTTGCGCAGCGATTCGGCGAGCGCGTCGGCCTTCTCCGGCGCAATGGCGACCAGCAGCATGCCGGCGAACTGGCCGGCAAGGCTGGCCATGCGCGTATCAAGCCAATTGCCGCCGCCCGCGGCGATGGTCTCGGAAACCGCGCTCACCAGCCCCGGCCGGTCGCGGCCGATGACGGTCAGAACGAGATGCATGTCCATGGTTGCGCTCCTCTCATGCCCGGAGCCCGGCGTCAGGCGCCGGCCTTTTCCGCCAGCAGCTTCTTCTCCCACGCCAGCGCCTGCCGCACGATCTCTTCGAGATTGTCGTGGACCGGCGTCCAGCCCAGCATATCGCGCGCCTTTTCGTTGTCGGCGACGATGGCCGCGGGATCGCCGGGGCGGCGGCCCGAGATTTTCACGTCGAAATCGACGCCCGAGACGCGCTTGACCGTCTCGATCACTTCCAGCACCGAATAGCCGCGCTTGTAGCCGCAATTGGCAGGTCAGGTTGTCGCCGCCCGCCGCGCAAATGCCCGAGCGCGGCCATATGGGCGCGGGCGAGATCGCTGACCTGGATGTAGTCGCGCAGGCAGGAGCCGTCGGGCGTCGGATAATCGGTGCCGAAAACCTCCATGCCCTTGCGCATGCCGAGCGCCGCCTGCACCGCGACCTTGATCAGATGGGTGGCGTTGGGGAAGGACTGGCCGGTGCGCCCCTGCGGGTCGGCGCCGGCGACGTTGAAATAGCGCAGCACGACATAGCGCAGGTCATGCGCCTGGGCCGTGTCCTCCAGCATCCATTCGACCATCAGCTTGGAGCGGCCATAGGGCGAGACCGGCTTCAGGCTTTCGTCCTCGGAGACCGGATTCTGCTCGGGGTCGCCATAGACGGCGGCGGTGGAGGAGAAGATGAAATGCTTGACCCCTGCGCGACGGCGCAGGCGAGCAGGCTGCGGGCGGAAGCGGTGTTGTTGAGGTAATAGCCGAGCGGATCGGCGACCGAATCGGGCACCACGATCTTGGCCGCGAAATGGATGATGGCGTCGACGTTGCGGCTGGCGAGCAGGTCCTTGACCAGGGCCTCGTCGCCGAAATCGCCGACGACCAGCTCGACCTGCGGCGGCACGGCCGCGCGCCGGCCGGTGGAGAGATTGTCGAGCACGACGACCTTTTCGCCGCGCGTCGAGCAGGTCCAGCACCATGTGGGAGCCGATATAGCCGGCGCCGCCGGTGACGAGAACGGTCATGTCTGTCTTCCTTGCAGACGGCGCCTCGGAGGCGCAAATAAACCATGACGGGAACGTCGAAGGCCGGCCTTTTCCAAGTTTCCTTAGCGCAAGCCGGGCCCGAGGTGCTAGAAGCGGCGCGGGAAATGCGGCTTTTTCCATGGGGAGGACGCCGCGGCGTCCTGGCGGCGCCTCGCCGTCCTTGCCGGTCAGTCTTCAGCGAAGCGGACATTCCATGCCTACAAATCGCATTCGTAAAGCCGTTTTTCCGGTCGCCGGCCTCGGCACGCGCGTTCTGCCCGCCACCAAGACCATCCCCAAGGAAATGCTGACGGTGGTCGACCGTCCGGTGCTGCAGCATTGCGTCGAGGAGGCGCGCGAGGCGGGTATCGAGCATTTCATCTTCGTCACCGGCCGCAACAAGGCGGTGATCGAGGACCATTTCGACATCGCCTACGAGCTCGAGGACACCTTGCGCAAGCGCAACAAGCTCGCGGAGCTGGAAGGCCTGATCGCCGACCTGCCGCTGCCCGGCGCGACCAGCTTTACGCGCCAGCAGTCGCCGCTCGGCCTCGGCCACGCCGTGTGGTGCGCGCGCGAAGTCATCGGCGACGAGCCCTTCGCGGTGATGCTGCCCGACATGATCACCTTGCCCGACGACAGCGGCAAGCGCTGCCTGGCGCAATGCATCGAGACCTTCAACGAGCATGGCGGCAATGTCATCGCCGTCGAGGAAGTGCCGCCGGAGGACACCCATCAATATGGCGTCGTCGCCAAGGGCGCGGAGTTCGGGGCTTCCTTCGAGATCACCGGCATGGTGGAAAAGCCGCCGAAGGGAACGGCGCCGTCCAATTTCATCATTTCCGGCCGCTACATCCTCTCGCACGACATTTTCGATCTGCTCGGCAAGGGGCAAAAAGGCGCCGGCGGCGAGATCCAGCTGACCGATTCGATGATCGAGCTGGCGAAGACGCAGAAGTTCTTCGCCCGCCACTTCGGCGGCAAGACCTATGACACCGGCTCCAAGGTCGGCTTTCTCGCCGCCAATGTCGCCTTCGCCCTGGCCCGTCCCGACATCGAGCCCGGCTTTCGCGCCGAACTGAAGCGCATCGTCGGCGCGCTCTGACCGCTTGCCTGCTTTGAAATTATGAACCCCGCCCGGCTGACCGGGCGGGGTTTTGCATTCAACGCCGCAGCAACTGGTCGAGCAGGCGCACCACTTCCTCGGAGGCCTTTTCCATTTTTTCGACCTCGGCATAGGCGCCTTCGCGGTCGCCATTGGCGAAACGCTCGGCGGCGGCGCGGCCGTGGCGATGCACCGCCTCATGCGGCTTGTCGAGGGCGATAAAGGCCGGATCTGACTTGATGCGGGGATCGACCAGGCCGCCTTGCCATTTGCCAAGCCGACAAGAGTGGTGGTCCACAAGCTCCGACGCCGGCAGCACGGTAATGCCGGCAAGCATTTCATTGAGCTTTTTCTTCCACATCATGTGGTCGGACTTGGCGCGGTGCATGACGTAGTCGCGCGGGTTCCGGGTTTGCAGCCCGGCGAATTGTTCTTCGATCAGCTTTTCCGAGGCGGCGCAGGCGTTGATCGCCACGTCGGCGTGTCCCGTTGTCTTTTTGACCTGTTCGGCGATGCGTGTCGTCGTCTGCGCCAGTTCGCCGGTCGCTTGCGCCTGTTCTTCGACGATGCGCACGAGATCGCCGATGCGCTCCACGTCGGCTTCGCGGGAGGATTCGACGGCGACGATCCTGGCGTGGGCGTCCGCGTTGACGGAGCGGCTCCTTTCCATCGCCTCTTCCGCCGTGCCCACGGAAGCCTTCAAGGCCTGGACATTGGCGCGCAAATGGTCGATGCGCTGGCGGATGTTCTCGGTGGCTTTCGCCGTCTGGCCGGACAAGGTCTTCACCTCGGAGGCGACGACAGCGAAACCTCGGCCCGCCTCGCCAGCCCGCGCCGCCTCGATGGTGGCGTTAAGCGCCAGCATGTTGGTCTGCGAGGCGATCTGGTCGATGCTGGCGACCATGTCGACGATCTGCGCCGCCGCAGTGGCCAGGGTCGAAGCGCTGGTTGAGATCGCCTGCAAGGCGGCGCCGATGGCCTCGATCGAGGCGGTCGAGGCGCCGACGGCCGCCGCGCCCTCGTTCATCAGGGTCGACGCCCGATCCATGCCGGCGCGCACGTCGGCGCCGACAGAGGCTATGCCCTGCATCGAGGAGTCGAGCTCGACCAGGGCCGAGGATACGCCCTGGGTCAGGGCGTCGATGGCGCGGACTTCGACGACCGTGCGCGAAAAGGCGGCCATGGCCTGGCTGGCCTGGGTCGAGAAGCCGACGGCGCGGGCGAGGTCGGCTTCGTCGCGGGCGCGCGAGGCGTCGAACAGGGCGCGAAGCGCCGCGCCGACCGGTTCGGGAGGAAACGGGCTCGGCGCCTGCCCGTCGCGGACGCAATCAATGGCTTTGGCCAGCGTCGCGAGGTCCTCCGCAGGCGTGGCGTCGCCCGCCGTGAAGCTGGAATGGCCCGTGTCGTCCCGTTTATCCTGAGGTCGGATCGAAAGGCGGCTGAACATGGTGGACTGGTCCCGAAGCGAGATGTTGCGGCGGCATTCCAATTGTCGCCTGATGCTTCAGGCATAGCGGACCTTGCCGTTCTCGAGCTTGCGCAGGGCTTGCCAAAGCTGTTGGGGAAACAGGTTTGCGGGCAATACGCAATACGGGAGCATAGCCAAGAAATGGCTGGCGTTACTGCTGAAGCTTGAGGCCAACCATGAAAATGTTGGCGGTGTAATCCGAGCCCGTGATGTTGGACAGCATGCGCTGGTGGGTGAAGGTCCCCTTGATGGCGACGCTACGCGTCAGATTATATTCGGCCTTCAGCCCGTATTGCCAGATGTCCTGGTTCAGCGTGGGAATGGCGCCGGGATAGGAAGAGCTCGTGAGTCCGCCGCTCGCGGTCAGCGTGACATTGCGCATCAGGGCGTGCGCGACTTCGAGGGAGGTCGAGCGGGTGATCGCGCCCGAGGCGCCGGCCACGGTGGTTTCATCCATGGTCGTCGACCCGTGCAGGGTGACCCTGGTGAGCGGCGTCACCGTCCACACCAGCGACGAATCGAAGACGGGGCCGCGCAGGTCGGCGAGGCGCGGATCCTGATAATGGCGATCGGCATAGCCCACGGCGATGTCGCCGGTCAGCAGGCGCGTCAGTTCGAAGGTCGAGCCGACGCGGAGCTGCTCGCCGTCGGAATTGCGCATGTAGCCATAGGGATCGAGAAGGCTGTCATGGTCGCGCCGGTCGATCAGGCCTTCGACGAAGGGTTTGACGCCCGGAGTGAGCTCGTAGGCGGCGCGCAGCGTCAGGCCGTAATCGTCATAGGATTCACGCGAAAGCGGCTGGATCGCGCCGTCGGCGAAATGCGCGTCCGCCCAGTAGACCCGGTCCACCGAACCGCGCAGGGTCAGGTCCAGCCGGTTGAAGGTCTGGGTCGCGCCGAGGCCGACGCCGCCATCGGCGATGATCGGCCGGCTGCTCAGGGCGGTCGAAGCGCCATTGTTGAGCAGGTTGGGCGAGGATTGCAGCTGGGTGGAGAGGTCGAACTTGCCGTCGATGTTGATCTTGGTGTTGCGCGCGGCGTCGACCCGCAAGGTGAACTTGCCCGATCCATCAGGCGCGTCGGCGGCGTGGTCGGTGAGGAATTCGTCGTAGCCCAGCCGGAAGTCGCCGGTGAAGCTGTGATTGACCCAGTCCGATGCGGCGGCTCCGCCAATTTCCTGGCGCTGGAAAAACGAGCCCTGCCGGTTCTGCGCGCCATTGGGCGCCTGGTTGGGATTATCGGCATAGCCGATATCCTCTTCCGCATAGGGTTTTACGCGCAGGAGTCCCAGGTTCGCGCCCACCGGCGCGAAGGGGTCGTCATCGACGCGCGGCTTCGGCTTTGGCGGGATGGGCGGCGGCAGGATCGCCGTCGTCGGCGACGGCGCGATATAATTGGGGTCGCTCAGGTCGGGCGTGGCGTTTGCGCCGCCCGGGGCGTCGCGACGCAGCGCGCGCCGCGCTTCGGCGGAGGTCGGATAGGGCGCGAGCGGCGGCAGGGGATGGAGAGACGTCTTCTTCGGCGGCTTGCGGCCGGGGACGAGAATGCGAGGCTTGCCGTAATTGGCGGCGCCGCTGGCGGGCAGGGGCGGCAAGCCCGGCTGTTCGGGATACCAGGCGTCGGGGATGGGCGCCTGGGTGTAGCCGGGCGCTCCTCGGGCGGGAGGCGCTTCGGTGTGGGGATAGGCCGCGGCGTCGTCAGGCGTCGCGCCCGGATCCGTCGGGACGGGCAGGGGCGCGTCGAGGTTGGACGGCCGCAGCGGCACGCCTTGCGCGAGAGCCTGCGACGGCGCCGCCAGCCAGCTCGCGCCGCCCGCCAGCGCAACGATGACGAGCGCCGATACGCTGGGGAAGAGCGGCAAGATCCGCGAATTTTCAATCCGCGAATTGTCACGGCGCGTCAGTAACGGCAAGGCGGCCTCGCGAAGCGGCGCCTCAAGCGCCTAAGTCTCCGCTCAAGGGTTAGGCCCTTATGGTTAAAAGAGCCTTACTTGCTTAACGAAACCTTGCCTTTATCCGCCCAGGACGGGGTAGTCCGTATAGCCGCCCGATCCGCCGCCGAACAAGGTGGCCTTGTCCAGCTCATTGAGCGGCGCGTTGCGCCGCAGACGCTCGACCAGGTCGGGATTGGCGATGAAAGCCCGCCCGAAGGCGATGAGATCGGCGCCGCCGGACGCGATCGTGGTCTCGGCCAGATTGCGGTCATAGCCGTTATTGGCCATCAGGGCGCCGCCGAAAGCCTTGCGCAGGGCGGCGTAATCGAAGGGCGCATTGTCGCGCGGCCCTTGGGTCGCGCCTTCGATAATATGGATATAGCCGAGGCGGCGCGCCGAAAGCTGGCGCGCGAGATGCTCGAACAGCGGCTGCGGATTGCTGTCGGCCGCGTCATTGGCGGGGCTCACCGGCGACAGCCGGATGCCGACCCGCTCCGGCGGCAGCACTTTCAGGATGGCGTCGGCGACTTCCAGGGTCAGGCGGCAGCGGTTCTCGATCGAGCCGCCATAGGCGTCGTCGCGATGGTTGCTGCCATCCTTCTGGAACTGGTCGAGCAGATAGCCGTTGGCGGCGTGAATCTCGACGCCGTCGAAGCCGGCGGCTTTGGCGTTGGCGGCGGCCTTCGCGTAATCGGCGACGATGCCGGGAAGCTCATTCAGCTCCAGGGCGCGCGGCGTCGAGGTTTCGGCGAAGCCGCCCTCGATGAAGGTGCGGGTCTTGGCGGCGATGGCGGAAGGGCCGACCGGCGCGCCGCCGCCCGGCTGCAGCGAGACATGGGAAACGCGCCCGACGTGCCAGAGCTGGATGAAAATGAGCCCGCCGGCCTGATGCACGGCGTCGGTGACCTGGCGCCAGCCGGCGACCTGCGCCTCGGTGTAGATGCCGGGGGTCCAGACGTAGCCCTGGCCCTGCTGCGAAATCTGCGAGGCCTCGCTGACGATCAACCCGGCGCCGGCGCGCTGGCGGTAATATTCGGCCATCAGAGCATTGGGAACTTCGCCGCCGCCCGTGGCGCGATTGCGGGTCAGCGGCGCCATGACGACGCGATTGCGCAGAGTCAGATCGCCGAGTTTATAGGGCTGGAACAGGTCGGCATGGGCGTTCGGCATTTTGTCATTTCCTTCGGAGCGCGCCACGGCGCGGCGGCGCTCCTGCAACTTAGGTCCGGGCAGGACGCCCGGCAATGCGCCTGCGGCGTCCTGTCGCGGCAAAGCCGGGTTTGCAAAAAATCACTCGACGCCGAGCGCGGAGAGATAGAGGTCGAGAATTTCCTCCTCCTCGCGGCGCTTGTTGTGGTCCTGCTTGCGGATGGAGACCACTTTGCGCATGATCTTGACGTCATAGCCCGTGCCCTTGGCTTCGGCGTAGACGTCCTTGATGTCGTCGGCGATCGCCTTCTTTTCCTCTTCGAGCCGCTCGATGCGCTCGATGAAGGATTTCAAATGGCCGCCGTCGAGCGAATTGCTCATGTGTTCCGCCTTTGTCTGATGGGAGATTGGGTCTTCAATTGAACCAGCGCGGCGCGGGCGTCAAGACTAGGCGTGCGGAGATCCCGTGCGGAGGCCCCGCCCGGCGGTCCGCCCGCGAGCCGAAAGTGGTCACCCGCGCCCAAGCTCCTCGCGCGAAAGGATCGGCGGCAGGATGCGCGCCAGCCGCTCCGCCCAGGCCGTCGCATTGCTCCGGCGTCGCCAGCAGGTCCTGGCGGATTTCGATCAGCACGCCCGGCAGGCCGCGCCGCGTCGAAAGTTCGTACATGCTGTCGCCATGAAGCGCGCCATCATAGGGCTCGTTGTCGCCGACGACGAGATTTTCCGCGCGCAAGCGCCTCGATCAGGGGCGCGGCGAGGCGGTCGTCCCTGTCCCACAGCACGCCGACCTGCCAGGGCCGCGTATCCCCGCGAAAGCAGGGCGTGAAGCTATGGACGCCGACCAGCGCGGGGACCAGGCCCCGCGCCAGCGCGCCGTCGATCAGTCCGGCGCAGGCCTGGCGATAGGGGCGCCAGTAGGTCTCGACCCGGCGCGAAATTTCTTCCGCGTCGATGCGCGCATTGCCGGGCACGATCGCGCCGTCGGAGAGTGCGCATCACCAGGGTCGGGTCGTCCTCGCCGCGATTGGGATCGATCAGCAGGCGGGAAAAGCCGGCCAGAACCGCGCCGGCGCCCGGTCAGGCGGCTGAGGCGGCGCGTCACCGCCTCGGCGCCCATGTCATAGGCGATATGGCGCTGCAGCGACTCGGGCGACAGGCCGAGATCGCCATAGGCCTCGCGGCAAGGCGTTGCGCGCATGGTCGCAGAACAGGATCAGCCGTTGTTCAGCCTGGGGTTGCAGCAATTCGAACGGCTGGAACGCGGGAGTTGGAGACAAGATTGCTTTCTTCGCCTGGTTTTGACCGGCGGCGCAGCGAAAATGCGGCGCAAGCGATGATGCGCATCGACGCGGCCCGATTTTTGCGGTTAAAAAGACGGCCAATGCGAGCGGCGTCAAGGGGCGATTCGCGCTGCTGCGAATGAGGAACGCGCGATGAACCTGGGACGTTTCGGTCTGGCGATCATGCTTTGCTCGATCATGAATTTCTTGGGAATGGCGGCGGCGCGCGCGGATTTCCGCATGTGCAACAACACCACCGCCCGCGTCAGCGTCGCCCTCGCCTATACCAACGGCTCCAGCTGGGTCTGCGAAGGCTGGTGGAACATCAAGGCCAGCGCCTGCGAAACGCTTTTGCGCGGCCCGCTCGCGGCGCAATATTATTATGTCTACGCCATGGACGAGCGCGGCGGCGAATGGAAGGGCAAGGCCTTCATGTGCACGCGCGATCGCGAATTCCGCATCGACGGGCGCGAGGATTGTTTCGTGCGCGGCTATGACCGTTCCGGCTTTTTCGAGGTCGACACCGGCAAGGACGCCAAGAACTGGACCGTGCAGCTGACCGACCCCGCGCTGATGGGACGGTGATCCCGCGGCCCGTTTCGCGAAAAGGACATGCGTCGTCCCTAGATTGACGCAACCTTACAAAGAGCAAGGAAAAACCATGAATCGGCTTCGCCGCTGCAAGATCGTCGCGACGCTCGGTCCCGCCTCCAAGGACGAGGCGGCGATCGAAAGGCTTTGGCGCGCCGGGGCGGACCTGTTCCGCATCAACATGAGCCACACCGATCCCGAGGGCATGCGCGAGCGCGTCGCCATGATCCGCGCCGTGGAAAAGCGCGTCGGCCGCTCGATCGGCATCCTGGTCGATCTGCAGGGGCCGAAGCTGCGCGTCGGAACCTTTGCCGGCGGCGGCGCCGATCTGGTCGTCGGCCGCGAGTTCATCTTCGATTCCGATCCCGCGCCCGGCGACGCCACGCGGGTGTTCCTGCCGCATCCGGAAATCCTCGAGGCGCTGGCGCCCGGCCATGTGCTGCTGATCGACGACGGGCGGCTGCGCCTGCATGTCATCGAGGCCAAGCCGCGACCAGGCGGTCGCGGTGGTCGACGTCGGCGGGCGCATCTCCAACCGCAAGGGCGTGAGCCTGCCCGACACCGAAATCGCCTCCGCCGCCATGACCGACAAGGACCACGTCGATCTCGAAGCGGCGGCCGCGACCGGCGTCGACTGGATCGCCCTGTCCTTCGTGCAGCGCGCCGAGGATGTGGCGGAAGTGAAGAAGATCGCCGCCGGACGCGCCATGGTCATGGCCAAGATCGAAAAGCCGCAGGCCATCGCCCGGCTCGACGAGATTCTCGCCGTCGCCGACGGGCTGATGGTGGCGCGCGGCGATCTCGGCGTGGAAATGCCGCTGGAGAAAGTGCCCGGCCTGCAGAAGCGCCTCACCCGCGAGGCGCGCCGGATGGGGCGTCCGGTGGTCGTGGCGACGCAAATGCTCGAATCGATGATCACCTCGCCTGCGCCGACCCGCGCCGAAGTGTCCGACGTCGCCACCGCGGTGTTCGAAGGCGCCGACGCCATCATGCTGTCGGCGGAAAGCGCCTCCGGCGCCTATCCGGTCGAGGCGGTGGCGATGATGAACCGCATCGCCGAGGAGGTGGAGCGGGAAGGCGTCTATCGCTCGATCATCGCCGCCCAGCGCGCCGCGCCCGAGCGCACCGGCGCCGACGCGGTCGCGGTCGCCGCGCGCGACATGGCGGAAACCCTCGATCTCAAGGCCCTGGTCGCCTGGACCTCGTCCGGCGCGACGGCCTTGCGCGTGGCGCGCGAACGCCCGCGCTCGCCGATCCTGGCGCTGACGCCCAATCGCGACACGGCGCGGCGGCTGACCGTGGTCTGGGGCGTGCAATCGGTCGTGACCAAGGACGCCAATGACGTCGACGACATGGCCAATCGCGCCTGCAAATTCGCGGTGCGGCAGGAGCTGGCCGACGCCGGGCGACCGAATCCTGATCATCGCCGGCGTCCCCTTCGGCAACCCCGGCGCGACCAATATGGTGCGGCTGGCTTTCATCGGCGCGGGCGGGCTGAAGGCGGAATAGGGCGCTCCTCAATCAGCCCAGGCGACGCCGCGGCGGTTCGGAGCGCCGCCGCGATGGTGCCTTGCGCTCGTCTGGCGCCGCGTGATCCTGGGTTATCGCAAAGGCGCCGACCAGCGCCAGCAGTTCGCCGCCCTTCTCGCTCAGTGCTTGCGTGGCGACCGAGGTGTTTTCGACCATGGCCATGTTCTTCTGGGTCGTCTGATCGAGACTGGCGACCGCCTTGCCGACTTCCGCCAGCGTCGTGGCCTGTTCGCGCGAGGCGCTGGCCATGTCGCCGACAAGCTTGTTGACCTGCTGAACCTGCGCGACGATGCGCTGCAGCGAGTCGCCGGCGCGTCCCACCAGTTCGACCCCTTGCGCCACATGCGTCGACGACGAAGACACGAGAACGTTGATCTCCTTTGCCGCTTCCGCCGAACGGAGCGACAGCGCCCGGACCTCGGCGGCGACCACGGCGAAGCCGCGGCCATGATCGCCGGCGCGCGCCGCCTCGATGCTGGCGTTCAGCGAAAGCAGGTTGGTCTGGAAGGCGATTTCTTCGATCAGGTCGACGACCCCGCCGATGTCGCGCGACGATTTCTCGATCGACCCCATCGCCGACACCGCCTCGCCAACCACGACCCCACTCTGCTCGGCGTCGCCGAGGGTATGTCCCACGATTTCGGCGACCCGGTTCGCGCCTTCGGCGCTGTGGCGCACGGTGGCGGTCAATTCCTCCATGGCGGCCGCCGTCTCCTCGAGCGTCGCGGCCTGCTGCTCCGTGCGCTTGGCGAGTTCATTGGCGTCGTCGGCGATCTCGCCGCTCATTCCGCCAATCACGTGCGAGCCTTCGACCACCTCGATCATCGCTTGTTCGAGTTCGTGCGCCGCCGCGTTGAAATTGTCCTGCAGCAGGGCGTAGGCGTCGGGCAGCTGTTCGGTCAGGCGGAAGGTCAGGTCACGCGCCGCCAGCCGGGCGAGCCCGGCGCCGATGGAGCGCCCGACGAGATCGCGCTCCCGCGCGACGGCGTTGGCGGTTTCGCTGCCGGCGAGGGCAAGCTCCTCCTCCATCGTCTTTAGCCGGGTCAGGTCGACAAGCGTTTCCACGACGCCGATCGCATCGCCGCGCTCATCGAGCAGGGGGGCCGCGTCGATTTCGAGATAACGGCGAGCGCCGCATGGCAGGTCGCACCAGTTCTCGGCCTTCTGGGCGCCCGATTTTGTGTCGCGGCCCTTCTGCGCGGCATAAAGGCTGGCGCCGGTTGAGCCCCCGCCGCGAAGGACGACATCCGCAAGGCAGGGACGCTCAAGCAGGTAAAAGCCTTTCCAGTGATCGCGCGTGCCGATCACATCCGCAGCGGCCAGGCCGGTCAGACTGGCGCAGGCGTCGTTCCAGGCGACCACCCGCCCGCCACGGTCGAGGATGAAAGCCGCGACAGACATTTGCGCGAAGGACTGGCCCGTATAGGCCGTCAGGGTGGTGAAACGCGCGTCGGGCTCGGCAGCGGGAACTTGCGAATTTTCGGCAGCCGCGCTTTTTTTGCTACGCCAGAACATGAATAGCCTTTCGTTCCACGCGAATGTCAACGCCCGAACATGTTCGGCGTTTGATCAAGTCCTATGAAAAACTAGGCTTCCAGAAGTTAAGTTGGGTTGAACGGCAGAGATCAGCGCAGCATATAATTCGCTGAGAATCATGCATTTTTCAGGAATTCAGCCGTCTATATTACGCACGTCAGCTGTTTTGCGCGGCAAAAGGGTCTTTGACGCAGCAAGTCTGGCGCCGAAGCTTCAATCTGGCCTCAGCTCGACAAATGCCCCGCCAGCCGCCGCAGGAAGGCGACGCCTTCGGCCATTTGCGCGATGTCGATATATTCGTCCGGCTGGTGCGCCTGGTCGATGCTGCCCGGCCCGCAGATCACCGCGGGCATGCCGCCGAACTGGAATTGCCCGGCTTCCGTCGCATAGGGCACGGCGATGGTGTGGTTGGCCTTGCTCAGCGCCAGCGCCAGGGTCGATGCGGTGGAATCCGCTGCGGCCGCCAGCCCCGGCGCCTCGATCTCCACGAAGGTCTTGATCCTGGCATTGGGAAATTTCTTGAAACGCTCCGCGGCGAGCCTCACGGAGAACGCCTCGAATTTCGACAGCGCCGCGTCCTGCGGCGTATGCGGCAGGCCGCGGAACTCCCAGAAGAATTCGCACTCGCGCGCCATGATGTTGCGCGCCGTGCCGCCGTTGATCATGCCGACATGGACGGTGGAAAAAGCGGGCTCGAACCGCCCGTGCGGGTCGCGGTCGCTTTGCAGCTCCTCGCCGATCCGCTCGAGGCCGGCGACCAGTTCGCAGGCGACATGCACGGCGCTGACCCCGAGCCAGGGTTTTGAGGAATGCGCCTCGTGGCCGGTGACCACAGTGCGATAGGTCGCGATGCTCTTGTGGGCGTCGGCGACCTGCATCATGGTCGGTTCGCCGATCACGGCAAGGGCCGGTTTCGGCAGGTCCTGGCCGAAGCGCGCGATGGTGTCGAGACAGCCGGCGCAGGTCGTCTCCTCGTCATAGCTCAAAAGGATATGCACCGGCTTCTTCAACGGCGCCGCCAGGAATTCCGGCGCCATGGCGAGGCACAGGGCGTCGAAACCCTTCATGTCGCATGTGCCCCGACCATAGAGCCGGTCGCCGTCGCGGCGCAGCACGAAGGGCGGCGTGGTCCATTTCTGCCCGACGACCGGCACCACGTCGGTATGGCCCGACAGCACCACGCCGCCATCGATGTCGGGGCCGAAGGTGACGAACAGGGCCGCCTTGTCGCCGGTGGCGTTGGGAATGCGGGTGAAGCGCGCGTTGAGGCCGAGCAGGTAATCCTCGACGAAATCGATCAGCGGCAGATTGCTGCGCGAACTTTCGGTGTCGAAGGCGACGAGCCGGTCGAGCAGGGCGATGGCGCGGTCGAGCGTGGAGTCGGAAGAGTGGTGCATGGTCCGCCTGTTTTCCATGGTCGCCCGCGTCGCGACGCGTCCGCGCCATGCAGTTTACGCGCCAGGCAAGACGGCGCAAGGCAAGACGGCGCGAGGCGCGAGAAAGCACGCCGCCTAGACCAGCATGGCGACAGATGCGTGACGCTTTAGTTGAGAACCCGGCGCTCCATGGGGCTGTCGAGCGAAAAGGCGGGGATTTCGACGTCGAAAGCGCGGCCGTTGGCGTCGGTCATGCCATAGGCGCCGGACATGAGGCCCGAGGGCGTGGCGAGGCCGCAGCCCGAGGTGTAGCGGAAGCTTTCGCCGGGCGCGAGAATCGGCGTTTCGCCGACGACGCCGGGGCCGCGCACCGTCTCGAGGCGGCCATTGGCGTCGGTGATGCGCCAGAAACGCTCCAGCAATTGCACCTTGACCTCGCCGAGATTGAGGATCTCGACGGTATAGGTCCAGAAGTAGCGATTGGTCGAGGGCTCGCTGCGATCCGGCGAATAGGCGGGCGTGGCGGTGATTTGGACGTCGTGGGTGATGGCTTTGTACATGGCCGCAATCTGCAACGCGCTTGCGGCGGCGTCGAGCCCTAATTTGGAGCAAGTGAGCGCCCGAAAAGGCGCTAGGTTCAGGCGGCGCGGGGCGTCTGGAGGCTGAGCGCGGTGGAGACGCCGACAAGAACGACAATGCCGCCGGCCTCGTTGGTCACGCGGATCTGGCTGCCCTTGGCGGCGCGGCCGAGCGCCAGCGCGTCGATTTCGCCCCAGACGGCGCGCATGTCGGCGAGCCGCACGGTCTTGATATCGTGGCGGCCGCCGGTCGGGTCGATCAGCTGGAAATGATAAAGGGTCATGAACATTCTTTCGCGCAAGATCGATGCGTGCGAGCCAATTAGCAATACAATATGACGGTTAAATTATGTCTGTGCGGCAATGTTGTGTTTTGTGCGCTGCACGCAGCTTTTCTGGCCTGGGAGTGTTAACAAGTGGTTAACAACATTTCCATTGGGGCTATTATGTAGGAAATAATACTGATATTTGTCGGAAAGAATTACGGAATCGGCCAAAAATGTGGCTCAAGATGTGCGGAGTACCGTAATACTACTTAAGGAATGGCGGCGATCTTACTCGGCGGCGGCGAGCGCCTCGCCGTCAGACGCGCGCAACAGCGGTTGCAGCAGATGCTGGGCCAGATGGCGAATGACCGGCACGCAGAGGCCGTCGCCGCATAGCTTGTAGGCCTTGGTGGCGTTCTTCGGCAGCAGGTAGGAGTCCGGCAGGCCCATCAGCCGCGCCGCCTCGCGAGGCGACAGCAGGCGCGAGCGGATCGAGTTCGCCTTCGACTTCCAGCAAGGTCTGGCGCGAACTGCCGCCGCCCGGCGTGCGCAGGCATCCCGCCATGCCGTCGAAACGCGCTTCCGCGCGCTGCGTCTTGACGCCGTTCTCGTCGGTGCGGGTGCGGCGGTAGACGGCGCCGATGGCGCGAAGCCCGCTGGCCTGGGTTTCCAGGATTTTCGCGCGATGGGCGGGCGCCATCAGCGCCAGGATGCGCTCGGTCGCGGCGGGCGTGCGCCAGGGCGCGTCGGGCGGCGAATCCTCGAGAATGTCGACCAGATGGAGATTGCGCCGCGCGGGCAGGGGCAGGCGCCACCACACCCAGTTTTCCTTGAGGTCAGCGCGGCAGCGAGGCCTGCGCGGCGATCAGCGAGGCGGGGCTCCAGGGCGCGTCGGGCTCGGCGCCCGCGCGGGAATGCCGGCGGCAAGGCGTCGAACAGGCGCCTCGTCGAGCGCGACGAAGAACACCCGGGGCCGCGATTGCGGCGTGAAATGGCGGGCGTCGAGCGCCAGCGCGCCGACCCGATAGCCGAGCGCGTCGAGCCCCGCGACGATGGCGCGGAAGTCGCGCTTGCCATGGGAGGTCAGCACGCCCACCACATTTTCCAGCACGATGGCGCGCGGCGCCCGCCGCTCCGCGCGCAGCGCCCGGATCTTGTCATGGAACAGCCAGAACGCGCCGCTGCGGGTTTTCGTCGCGTCTTCGGCCGCTCCCATGCCCTTGCCGCCGCCGGCCAGCGACAGGTCCTGGCAAGGGAAGGAGGCCCAGGCGAGGTCGGCCCGGCCGGGCAGGATTTCCGGGAGAAGCGCGCCGAGGTCGCCACCGACGAAGTCGCCGCCGCCCCAGTTGGCGCGATAGGAGGCGGCCTTGTCCGCGTCGATGTCATTGGCGAACAGGCAGGTCCAGTCGGACCCGAGCCCCGCGCGCGCCATGCCGCCGCCGGCGAAAAATTCGTAGAAGGTCAGGCGGTTTCTGGACATCAAGGACTTTTTGCAGGGATCAGCGAATCACCGCTTCCTTCATAGCATTGGCGGAGAATTCTGACTCGCCCGGAAATCCCGGCTGTCCCGAACCTCTGCGCCAGACACGCATTCGAAGGCGCGGCGCTCGGCGGTCTTGCGTTTTTCGCCGCCGTCAAATTCGATCAGCGCCGCGCGCTCTTCATAGGCGTCGCGGAAGTCCGGCGGGAAGGCGTCGAGCAGGCGGCGCCAATTCGACGGGCAGAGGTCGCGCGCCGCCGTCATGAAGGGTGAAGGGAAGCGCTGCGTCCCATCGGCTGGCTCCGGCCGTTTCAACCAGATGTTCTTATTTTGTTCTTCCCGCGAATGGCAAGCGCAATAAGCGACGGAAGCCGAGATTTCAGCTGCGTTTGTTGGGCAGGATCGGCATGGGCAGGATGGCGACGCCCTCTTCCAGCAGCGCGCGGGCCTCTTCCAGCGAGGCCTGGCCGCGGATCGCCCGCTCGGGCGCGTCGCCGTCATGGATTTTGCGCGCTTCCGCCGGGAAATTCGGTGCCGACATCGACGGTCGCGGCGAGGATTTTGGCGTGCAGCTCCGCGCACATCTTGCGCAATTCGCCCCGCTTTCGCCAATCAAGGCGACATCCTGCTTGGGGATGTTCTTGACCGCATCCGAAGCGGCGTCCTCCGACGATCCCTGGGCCGCCCCCAGGACCGCGCCTTCTTGCGCCCGCCCCGCGCCACGGCGGGCGCCATCACCGCCTTGCTGATCTTCAGCCCGTTGCAATGCGGACAGGAGACCAGGCTGTTTTCGATCTGGAAATCGAAGGAGTCATTGCTGGCGAACCAGCTTTCGAAGTCATGCCCGTTATCGCAGACGAGGGAAAAGCAGGATCATGGCGTCAACCGGCCAGCAGGGCGTCGAGGCTGGCCCTCATAGCTCAATTCATAAAGATCGTCGCAGCCGCCAATGTGCCGGTCGTCGACGAAGATCTGCGGCACGGTGGAGCGGCCGCCCGCGCGCGCGCTCATTTCCGCCCGCTTTTGCGGGTATCGGAATCGACGGATGATTTCGGTCGAACCGCGCGCGTTTCTTGGTCAGCAGCGCCTTGGCGCGCACGCAATAGGGGCAGGTGGACGTGGTGTAGATGACGATGTTCGGCATGCGCGTTCTAGTGCGACCGATGGAAAAGGGAAAGTCGAATTTTCGTGGAAACGCCGGGTTGCAGGGAAATCGGCGACATTTAGCCTCAGCTTGACCATAATTCGCCTCATGCATCCTCACAACCCTTGCGAACACCAGCGCGTCGACTTGTTTCGCGCCGGCCCGCAGCAGGACGCGCGAAGCGGCGTTCAGCGTCGCGCCCGAGGTCATCACATCGTCCACCAGCACCAGCCGGCGCCCGGCGATCTCGATCCGCTTCTCTTCGGCCACCGCGAAGGCGCCCTGCATGTTCTTGGCGCGCAGCGTCGGGTCAGGCCGACCTGCGGCGGCGTCGGTTTGGCCGCGCCAGGAGTCGTTCTTCAGCGGAACGCCCGAATGTTGCGCGAAATCGTCCGCGCCAGCGCCGCCGACTGGTTGAAGCGGCGATGCGCCAGCCGCAACCGATGCAGCGGCACGGGAATGAGCAGGTCGGCCTCATCGAGCAATTCGGCCCCGGCCCGCGCCATCCAGCGGCCCATGGGCGCGGCCAATTCGCCGCGATCGCCATATTTCAGGCGATGGACCAGCACGCGCGCCGGTCCTTCCTCGAAACGGGCGACGGCGCGGCGCGCGCGAAAACACCGGGGGATCGGCGACCGCGGCGGCGGAAAGGACGCGCCCGCCTTCGACTGTGACGCCAGGATCGCTCTCGAAAGGCGTTCCCAGGCGTTCGCAATAGGGGCGCTCGATGAAGCGCATGGCGCGCCAGCATTCCGGGCAAAGGCCGCCATGGGCGGCAATGGCGCGGCGGCAGGCGAGGCAGACCGGCGGATAAAGCAGGTCGAGCGCCGCCGCTCCAAGCCTTTTCGCCCTTGCGCGCCAAGGCCGAGCCAGGAGGAGTCGCCGCCAAAGATCGGTCCGCGGCGTCATGGCGCCAGTCTATAACGAAAACGCGGCTTTGGCAGCGGGGACTTTGACGCGGGGGCTTTGACGCGCCCCGGCGCAAGGGGCATAACAGGCCGTGCACAAATCCGCCGCAGATTTTCGATCGCGCCTTGATGCGCAGCCCGCCTCGCCCGCGCTTGGCGCGCGGCGATCCTTGCGATTTTCTGATCGCGCGCACGGCGGAAGACCTGATTTTCCGCCTGTCCGGCGTGAGCCGCGACTTTCCGCGCGCGCTCGACCTCGGCGCGCCCCATCCCATCATCGCCGAAGCTCTGCGATGCGCCCGGGACGTTTCTTGGTGCGCGCGGCGCCGTCGCCGCGGCTTTGGGCAGAGGCGGCGCGCTGTCTGCTCGCCGACGAGGAAATTCCGCCCTTCGCGCCGCGAGCTTCGATCTCGTCGTCTGCGCGCTTAACTTGCAATTCGTCAACGACCTGCCCGGCGTGCTGGCGCAAATCCGCCGCATCCTCGCGCCCGACGGGCTGTTTCCTTGGCGCGCTGGCTGGCGGCCAGACCTTCGGGAGTTGCGCGCCTGCCTCGCCCGGGCGCAGGATGAAATCGAAGGCGGCGCCAGCCCGCGCGTCGCGCCTTTCATCGATCTGCGCGATCTCGGCGCCCTGATGCAGCGCGCCGGCCTCGCCCTGCCGGTGGCCGATGTCGACAGCCTTACCGTGCGCTACCGAACGTTTTCGAGCTTGTTGCGCGACCTGCGCGCCATGGGCGCCGACCAATGTCGCTGCTCGCCGGCGCCCGCCGTCCGCTGCGCCGCGCCGTGCTTTTCCGCGCGGCAGCGCTCTATCGCGAGCACTATCGCCGATCCCGACGGCAAGATCCGCGCGACTTTCGAAATCGTCTGGGCGTCGGGATGGGCGCCGCATGAAAGCCAGCAGAAACCGCTCGCAGCCCGGTTCGGCGCAAGCCAGGCTGAGCGACCGTTCTCGGCGACAAGAGCGGCGACTTTTAACGGCACTTGTCCGGCGCCGTCGCGCCAAGATGCGGCGATCAGCGCGAGACCGGCGGACACCAGAAAATTCCATCCGGCGAGCGACAGGCCGAGGATGCGCAAGCGAGGCCTCGTCGCAGCGCACGACATGCACGCTCTGCAACTGCTTGCGGAAATCCTCCATCGACGAGCCGGTTTGACGAAATCGCCGGTGCAATCGGTCGGGCCGGCCCAGAACTTCCACTCGACCCCGGCGTGATAGGCGGCCGAAAAGCGCGCTGCCGAGAAAAATCGCCGCCAGCAGGCCGAGCAGAATTTTCGCCGCGCCGTCTCGCGCGTTGCGGGCCAAAAAGATCGCCGCCGCCGACAGCGGCAGGGCGGCGTAATAGGGATAGCGTTGCTTTCAGGCAGAGTTCGCAGGGCTCGACGCCCAGCGACTGGAAGGTCCAGGCGCCGGCGAGCGTCGCCGCCGCGCCCGCCAGCAGACAGAACCGCGACGGGCAGGGGGGTCAACAGGGCGCGGAGTTGGCGAAGGGGTCGGCATGGATTTCACACCAGATGGGCCGCGGCCCAGAAGCCGCCGATCACGATCACCGCCAGCCCGACAATGAACACCGGGAAATGTTTTTCCAGCCAGACGCGGAAAAAGTCGCCGAAGTGGTTCATCGCCGCGGCGAGGATGAAGAACCGCGCGCCGCGGGTCAAAGCCGCCAAGGCCACGAACAGGGCGAAATTATAGTTGAGCAGGCCGCTGACGATGGTGACGAGCTTGAAGGGAATGGGGGTGAGGCCTTTGACGAGGATGAAGGCCCAGCCCCATTTGGCGTAGAAATCGCGCAGCGTGTCGATGCGCGGGCCATAGCCGTAGAGCTGGATGATCCAGTGCCCGAGCGTGTCGAACAGCAGCGCCGCCGATGGCATAGCCGAGCATGCCGCCGAGCACGGAACTGAGCGTGCAGACGCCGGCGTAGAACCAGGCCTTTTGCGGCTTGGCCAGCGACATGGGCAGCAGGATCAGGTCCGGCGGCAGGGGAAAGAAGGAGCTCTCGGCAAAGGCGATCCCGGCCAGGGCCCAGGTGGAATGGCGGCTTTCGGCCAGCGACAGGGTCCAGTCATAAAGCCTTTTGAACATCCATTTTTCCGATTGTCAGTGCGGGCGCGCGGGACGTGACGGGGTCTTAACAGCTTGCGGCGCGGTTATCCACCGCATCGGGAGAATGAGCCTTATCCCCAATCCTGTTTATAAATTGGCAAAGTTTGCGGTTGGGGGCGATTGACGCGACAAACTTGCGCGCTATGATCCGCGCCGCTTGCAGACGTGTTCGCAAGCTCCCGGATCGCCTCGTGCAAAGTCGATCCTGGGCCCCTGTGGCGGAATTGGTAGACGCGCTCGACTCAAAATCGAGTTCCGCAAGGAGTGCTGGTTCGATTCCGGCCAGGGGCACCATTTTGAATTTTCAGCATAAATTCGAAATTATCCGACATTTGAAAACAGGTGATTGTCGCGCCATGTCGGCACCATGTCGGCGCCGGAGGCACGAAGAAAAATTTGTGCGTTCCTTCGGAGGCTCCGATCGGTCGCACTGGATCAACGCTGAGAAGCGGCTTGCCGCTGAACATAGCCTTTTGACGCCATGCAGCCGATGAAGACGTCTTTCGCGGCAAGGGAACGCTGCAAATCGTCAAGGTCAGAATTTACCTGGGCGAACGTGTCACCCATTGGAACATAGGTTGATCCGCCAGAGAGCCGCGCCTTTTGTGCCTCACCTCGGCAAATGGTTTCGTCGACGCTTAGGCGCTGGGAGTTGCGCGTTCCCGTCGATTTGCCGCCACTCGATCGACTGTGCGCAACCGGCCAGGAGCAGCGCGAACAAAAACAATCTCTTCAATGAAATCCCTTTTTTAGAAGGAGCGCGTCAAGTCCGGCCTCGACCGCGCCAGGGCGAACGGCAAGACGCTAGGCCGGCCCCCCCTCGATCCTGAAAAGGAAGCGGCCATCCGCGCCGATTTGCTGGCAGGAACGGCCGGCATTCTGAAAATCGCGGCCAAACAGCAAGTCGGAACCGGAACCGTCCAGCGGATCAAGGCCGCGCTCTAATCAGTTCAGCGATGTCGAAAGGTACGCGCCTTTCAGCGCCGGATATTGCTGCACGAATTGAAGGCGCGCCTTGCGTCCGCGTAAGGAAGATAATCACTCACAACAACTGGATATAGTTATTTCCGGACTTTCGTTCACCTACCTGCGCACCCAAGCCTTTAATCGATGTGTTTAAGCTATCCGCAAACTCAGAAGCGTCAGATTGGCTCAAATACGATCCAACAACTACTCGATATAATTGAGACTGATCCTTTCCAATCCCAAAAAACAGCTTAATCCCCTCCAGGACAGAGGGGGAACTCTTTTTGCGCGCTTACTGTTTGAGCGTAAGCGTTGGAAATAAAAAAAGATGCGGTAACGTGATTTGTTTTCGAGCTCGACGCGCCACCAGCCCAGGTTGTGACCAACGCTGGCGCGGAAACAGCAATTGCCAAGAGCTTCATTTTATTTGTTTCCTCGACAAACCCGGCGATAATCGCTCCCATTATTACGATGACGCCGCCGACGACGAGATAGCCATATCCGAAGCTGATCATTTTGACGGTTTCGTTCGCATCGAGGAGCTGCCGAAAATACTCAGCATCCTGGCCGAGAAATTTGGCCCCGAGCGACAAAAGTCCGCCCATGCTTCCGATGAATGCTCGAACCGCGCCATAAATTGGTGTCGTCAATGTAATCCCCCTAAAACGGGGTAAGCTTACCGAAATTGCTCCGCTCACACCATGCCTGTTTTCGTCGGCGTGCGCGACTGCGCGCGCCCCAAAAGCGCCCACGGTCTATGGCGGCGTGACGGACAAGTTCTGACGCAGGCGTCGAACCCGAAAATTGCCCGGAGCCAAACTGACGCGCCGGGCGTTTTTCCTTCGTCCCGCCCTCGCCCTGAGAAAGACCATCCACGTTCGGAAGGCTGGGCCGGACCGGCCCTAGGATCGACGAGCTTCATTGTGGAGGTTGTCGACGATCCTGAGCGCCGCGCCCTCGCTCGGCTTGGTCAGGAAAGTCCGCTTCTCGCCCCATGAAGATAACGGCGCCGCCCAGCAATACAGCACTGGCGGCAAGCCAATTTTGGGCAGGATACCGAAGCAAGAAAATCGCTATCTGCGAACGCAGTTTATCCAGGCCGCCAACGTCATTCTCATGCGCCCACACAATTGGCCGAAGTTCAGTTTTGGTCCATGGCTGACCGAAGCGGCGACGCGATTGCACAGGATCAAGCTCGCCACGGCATTGGTCAACAAGCTTGCTCGGATCAGCTGGAGCGTGCTCCACCACGCCCGGCCGTTCGACACCCACAGGGAGGCTGCCGCTCCTTGGCGTTGAAGCGATCAGGCTGAAGTCGAAACCAATGCAGGTTGTTCTGACGTAGCGCCGCCCCCTCGCGAAACTCCGCGACAGAACGGCTCCCCCAAAATTGAACTCTGTCGCTTCGTCGAGGGTTTATCGTTGGAAACCGAGCGGTCGGCCACAGATGAGCTTCAGCTACAACTTCGCGTTAGTCGCCCTGTCGGCCGCCGTGGCGGTGCAGGCGAGTTTCATGGCTTTGAGCCTGGCTCGACGCATTCCGGCCGCTTTTGCGCTGCATCGCCGCCTGCTCACTGCCGGCTCGGCGCTTTCGTTGGCGGTCGGCGTCTGGAGCATGCATTTCATCGGCATGCTGGCGGTCATCACGCCATTCCGGGTCGATTACGCCGTTCTGCCGACGCTGATTTCTTTCCTGATCTGCGTACTGGCGGCAGGGACCGCCATTGTCCTTGCAAGCCTGCGCCCACGCCGCATGATGCTCCTCGCCGCCGGGGTGCTCGGCCTTGGCATTGTCGGCATGCATTTCATCGGCATGATGGCGATGCGCGAATGCGCGAGCGTCAGCTACGATCCGAAATTTGTCCTCGCCAGCGTCGTCATCGCGTGCGCGGCCTCGGGCTCTGCCCTCTGGCTTGCGTTTTCGGCGCAGCGAAAGCTTCCGCTGCTTCTTTGCGCCATCATTCTGGGGCTTGGCCATTTCGGGCATGCATTACACGGCGATGGGCGGAACGAGGCTGCAACCCAATCCGGTGGCATTCGTCGCCAATGGCGCGGCGATGTCGAGCGACCTGCTCGCCGGCATCGTCAGCGTCGTCGCTTTTTCGATTTCCGGCGTTTTCATGCTGACACTGGTTCCGGCCAAGGACGCCGCCGCGACCGGGGCGCAGCATTTTCGCCCGAACCGGAACGAACAGCCCGGCCCACGCTGCGCCATCGTCGCCTACAACCGCGCCAGCAATCTTGCCGGCCCGGAAATTCTGCTGCCGATCGAACGAAACGGCGGAAAACTGCACATCGCCGCCGACGAAATAGTCTCCGTCCACGCCAACGCCCATTACACCTATATTTTCAATGGCGCCGACGACCTTTTCTGCCCGCTGTCGATTTCCGAAATCGCCGATCAGTTGCCAAAGGAGACGTTTTTTCGCGCCCATCGAAGCTACATCGTCAATCTGACCCATATCACCGGCGTCAAAAAGGCCGGTGACGCCGCGGTAGCCGAACTCGACGCGCCCATGCGCCGCAACGTGCCGATCAGCCGCAGCCGCGTCGCGCTCTTGCGGCAGCAATTGACGCCATTCCTGACGATCAGGCGCGGGGATCGCCGCTGACCGCCATTCGTGCGCAGTGCTTGCATTACATGCTGTATCCGCCGCATTTCATGCAGGAAACCGTCATTTGGCGCCGAAAGAGCGCTCTTGGCGCCTCTGTTTTGCCGCGCTCAGGCGGCGGCCGGATGCTCACGTTTGTGGGGAGGCGCCGATCAACGACGGGTTGGCGTTTCCTGCTGACGGAGACTTGCAAAAAAAAGTCCGTCAGACTCTGGGGAGGAAACGACATGATACCCGGCGCTTTTGAATATCATCGCCCGGAATCCGTCTCCGACGCCGTGGCGCTGCTGCTCCGTCTTGGCGAGGATGCGCGACCACTGGCCGGCGGCCACAGTCTGGTCCCGCTGATGAAGACCCGGCTGGCCTCGCCGGAACATCTGGTCGACCTGTCTTCCATCGCCAATCTGAAGGGCGTGCGGCGCGACGGCGACGACGTCATCATCGGCGCGATGACGACGCAGCATCAATTGATCGCTTCCGACATTCTCGGCGAGAGCGATCCCGTTGCTGCGCGAAGTCTCGTTGATGATCGCCGATCCGCAGGTGCGTTACCGCGGCACCATGGGCGGCAATGTCGCCAATGGCGATCCGGGCAATGACATGCCGGCCGTGATGCAATGTCTTGACGCGCAATTCGAAATCGCCGGGCGGACCAGCGCCCGCCGCGTCGCGGCGCGCGACTTTTATCTCGGGGCCTATGTGACGGCGCTGGAGCCGGGCGAAATCCTGACCGGAATTCGCATCAAGTCGCCGCCGCGCGGCCATGGCTTCGCCTATGAAAAGCTGAAGCGCAAGGTCGGCGATTACGCCACTGCCGCCGCCGCCGTCGTGCTGACGATGGACGGCGCCGCCTGCGCCAGCTGTTCGATCGCCCTGACCAATGTCGCGGACACGCCGCTATGGGCGCAAGACGCCGCCGCCGCGCTCGTCGGCTCGACGCTGGACAAACGCGCTCTGGACCAGGCCGTCGCGGCGGCGGAGGCGCTGACCAGTCCCGCTTCCGACCTGCGCGGTCCCGCGGAATATCGCACCAAAATGGCGGGCGTCATGCTGCGCCGGGCCGTCGAACGGCGACGCGCGCCATTTCCGCCTCATCGTCTCGCGGCTAGCTTCGGGGAACAAAAATGTCGAAAACCCGCATTGAACTGACCATCAACGGCAAGCCGGTCGAGGCGCTCGTCGAGCCGCGCACTTTGCTCATTCATTTCCTGCGCGAGCAGCTCAACCTCACCGGCGCCCATATCGGCTGCGACACTGGCCATTGCGGCGCCTGCACCGTCGATATGGACAATATGTCGATCAAGAGCTGCATGACCTTCGCAGTTCAGGCCCATGGCGCCAGCGTCACGACCATCGAAGGCATGGCCAATCCCGACGGAACGCTCGGCGCCTTGCAGGAAGGATTCCGCATGATGCACGGCTTGCAATGCGGCTATTGCACGCCCGGCATGATCCTGCGCGCGCATCGCCTGTTGCTGGAAAATCCCAACCCGACCGAAGCCGAAATCCGCGCCGGCGTTTCCGGCAATCTCTGCCGCTGCACCGGATACGTCAATATCGTCAAGGCGATCCAGTATGCGGCCGACCAGATCAACAAGACGACCTATGTGGAGGCGGCGCAATGAACCAGCAAACGCCGATCGAGGCCGACCGCGCCGGCCGCACGGAAAAGCTCGAAGGCCTCGGCTGCAAACGCAAGCGGGTCGAAGACATCCGCTTCACCCAGGGCAAGGGCGCCTATGTCGACGACCTGAAATTGCCCGGCATGGTGTTCGGCGATTTCGTCCGCTCGCCGCACGCCCATGCGCGCGTCGTCAAGATTGACGCGACCCGCGCGAAAGCGTTGCCCGGCGTCATCGCCGTCCTGACCGCCGCCGACCTGAAGCCGCTCGGCCTGCACTATATGCCGACCCTGGCCGGCGACGTGCAGGCGGTGCTCGCCGACGAAAAGGTCTTGTTCCAGAACCAGGAAGTCGCCTTCGTCATCGCGCAGGACCGCTATATCGCCGCCGACGCCGTCGAACTGGTCGATGTCGAATATGAGGCCCTGCCCTGCATCGTCGATCCGTTCAAGTCCATGGCGCCGGACGCGCCGATCCTGCGCGACGACATCAAGGACAAAACTGGAAGGCGCGCATGGCGTCGCGCAAGCACCCCAATCATATTTTCGAATGGGACGATCGGCGACAAGCAGGCCACCGACGATGTGTTCGCCAAAGCCGAGGTCACGATCAAGGAATTGTTCGTCGATCATCGCACCCATCCGTCGCCGCTCGAAACCTGCCAATGCGTCGCCTCGATGGACAAGGTGAAGGGCGAGCTGACGCTGTGGGGCACGTTCCAGGCGCCGCATGTCATCCGCACCGTGGTGTCGCTGATATCAGGCCTGCCGGAACACAAGATTCACGTCATTGCGCCGGATATCGGCGGCGGCTTCGGCAACAAGGTCGGCGCCTATGCCGGCTATGTCTGTTCAGTGGTCGGCTCGATCGTGCTCGGCCTGCCGGTCAAATGGGTCGAGGACCGGATGGAGAATCTCTCCGCCACCTCCTTCGCCCGCGACTACCACATGACGACGGAACTGGCCGCGACAAGGGAGGGTAAAATCCTGGCGATGCGCGTAAACGTGCTGGCCGATCACGGCGCCTTCGACGCCTGCGCCGATCCGTCGAAATGGCCGGCGGGATTCATGAACATCTGCACCGGCTCCTATGACATACCGACCGCCTATCTGGCGGTGGACGGCGTCTATACCAACAAGGCCTCGGGCGGCGTCGCCTATCGCTGCTCGTTCCGCGTCACCGAGGCCGCCTTCGCCATCGAACGCGCCGTCGAAGTCCTCGCGCAAAAGCTCGGCATGGACGCAGCCGAGCTGCGGCTGAAGAATTTCATCAAGCCCGAGCAGTTTCCCTATCATTCGGCCCTTGGCTGGGAATATGACAGCGGCGATTACGCGACCGCGATGCGCAAGGCGATGGACGCCGTCGGCTATAGCCAATTGCGCGAGGAACAGGCGCGCAAGCGCGAGGCGTTTTTGCGCGGCGAAACGCGGGAGCTGATGGGGATCGGCATTTCCTTCTTCACCGAGATCGTCGGCGCCGGCCCAGCCAAAAGCTGCGACATCCTCGGGATCGCCATGTTCGATTCCGCCGAAATCCGCATCCACCCGACCGGCTCGGTCATCGCCCGCATGGGCACCAAGAGCCAGGGCCAGGGCCACGAGACGACCTATGCGCAGATCATCGCCACCGAGCTCGGCATTCCCGCCGAAAATATCACCATCGAGGAGGGCAATACCGACACCGCGCCCTATGGGCTCGGCACCTATGGCTCGCGCTCGACGCCCGTCGCCGGCGCCGCCACCGCCGTCGCCGCGCGAAAAATCAAGGCGAAGGCGCAGATGATCGCGGCACATATGCTCGAGGTCCACGAAGGCGATCTCGAATGGGACGTCGACCGGTTCGTGGTGAAGGGGCTGCCGGAAAAATTCAAGACCATGAAGGACATCGCCTGGGCGGCCTATAACAATCCGCCGCCCAATCTGGAGCCGGGGCTCGAGGCGGTGAATTATTACGAGCCGCCGAACATGACCTTCCCCTTCGGCGCCTATTTCTGCGTGATGGACGTCGACGTCGACACCGGCGTCGCCAAGGTCCGGCGCTTCTATGCGCTCGACGACTGCGGCACGCGCATCAATCCGATGATCATCGAGGGACAGGTGCATGGCGGCCTCACCGAAGCCTTCGCCTGCGCCATGGGGCAGGAAATCCGCTATGACGAGATGGGCAATGTTCTCGGCGCGAGTTTCATGGACTTCTTCCTGCCGACAGCGGTGGAGACGCCCAATTGGGAAACCGATTTCACCGTGACGCCGTCGCCGCATCATCCGATCGGCGCGAAAGGCGTCGGCGAAAGCCCGCATGTCGGCGGCGTGCCCTGCTTCTCCAACGCCGTCAACGACGCCTACGCCTTCCTCAACGCCGGCCATATCCAGATGCCGCACGACGCCTGGCGGTTGTGGCAGGTCGGCGAGCGGCTCGGGCTGCATAGCTCTCGGGCTGCATAGCTGAGGCGAGTAACAGCCGTGGAGATTCCGCAGGAAAAAGTCGCCGCCCAACTGACCGCCGTCGGTTATATCCCCGACCGCGACCTCGCCACGGCGCTTTGGCTGATGGAAAGCCTGTCGCGCCCGCTGCTGCTGGAAGGCGAAGCGGGCGTCGGGAAGACCGAAGTGGCGCGCGCCCTGGCGCTGGCGCATGACGCGAAGCTCATTCGCCTGCAATGTTATGAAGGCCTCGACCAAAGCGCGGCGCTGTACGAATGGAATTACCAGCGCCAGCTTCTCGCCATCAAGGCGCGCGAGGGCGCGGACGCCAGCGCCGTCGAAGCGCATATTTTCTCGGAAGAGTTCCTGCTCGAACGGCCGCTGCTGTCTGCGATTCGGCAGAGCAAAAGGCCGGTTCTGCTGATCGACGAGATCGACCGCGCCGACGAGGAGTTCGAGGCGTTCCTGCTCGAATTGCTGTCGGATTTTCAGGTGTCGATTCCCGAACTCGGCGTCGTCACGGCAACGACGATTCCGCGCGTCATCCTGACCTCCAACGGCACGCGCGAACTCTCCGACGCTTTGCGTCGCCGCTGCCTTTATCACTATGTCGATTTTCCCGACGTCGATCGCGAAGCGCGCATCATTCTGGCGCGACTGCCGAATATCGATGCGGCGCTGGCCGTGCAGATCGCCGGCATGGTCGGCCTGATCCGCAAGGAGGAGCTGCGCAAGGCGCCGGGCGTCGGCGAAACGCTGGACTGGGCGGCGACGCTGGCGGGCCTCGATATCCGACACCTGCGCGACGAACCGGAAATCGTGCATGCGACGCTGATGTGCCTGATCAAGACGGCCGAGGATAAATCGCGCGTCACCCGTCCCGTCGTCGACCGGCTGATCGGCAAGGTGGCGTGACATGGACACGCGACAAAGCCTGGACGCGCTGCGACCCCCCGACGCCGCTGTCGGCGCTGGCGCCCGCGAAAAGCTCGGCGGCTTTGTGCGGATGCTTCGGGACAACGGCTTTGTCATCGGCCTCGCCGAGTTGCGCGACGCCCTGATCGTCATGAGCGGCCCCGGCGCGGCTTTCGCCTCGCGGTTTCGCTCGGCCCTGCGCGCGCTGTTTTGCAGCCGCCAATCCGACTGGCGCAAGTTCGACGATCTTTTCGACGCTTTTTGGCTTCAGCGCGGCAGAAAATCGGCGACCCGCGTTTTCGGCGCGCCACAAAAGGCGCCGCCCGGACTGAAGTCCGAGGGATCGAAAACGCAAAGCGGCGACGCCGCCCAGGCCGACGATTTTTCGCGCGGCGAAGGCGAAGACGTCGCCGCCGGTCAGGGCAAAAGCGAGGGCGCGTCGCGTGCGGAATTGTTGGCGCAGACGGATTTTCGTCATCTCACGCGGGCGGAAGATCTCGCCGCGGCGCATGAGCTGGCGGCAAGGCTGGCGCAGAGCATGCGCGCCCGCCTGACCCGACGCTTGCGGGCGCAAAGGCGCGGCGAAAAACTCGACCTGCGCCGCACCATCCACAAGAGCATCGCCCACGGCGGCATGCCGCTGGAGCTGGCCTATCGCCAGCGCAAGGATAAGCCGTTGCGGCTGGTGGTGCTGCTCGACGCCTCCGGGTCGATGAGCCTTTATTCGGCGATCTTTTTGCGTTTCATGCATGGCGTGCTGACTTTTTTCCGCGAGGCGGAGGCCTTTGTCTTCCATACGCGGCTCGTCCATATTTCGCCGGCTTTGCGCGAACGCGACGCCCAGCGCGCCGTCGAACGCATGACGCTGATCGCGCAAGGCGTCGGGGGCGGCACGCGCATCGGCGAAAGTCTGGCGACGTTCAATCGCTGGCACGCCAAGCGCGTCATCCATTCGCGGACCTGCGTGATGATCGTGTCGGACGGCTACGACACCGGCCCGGCGACGCATCTGGGCGCGGAAATGGCGGCCTTGCGCCGCCGGTGCCGAAAGATCGTCTGGCTCAATCCCATGATCGGCTGGCGCGATTACGCGCCCGAGGCGGCCGGGATGCGCGCCGCGCTGCCCCATATCGACCTGTTCGCGCCAGCGCACAACTTGGCGAGCCTGAAGGCGCTCGAACCCTATCTGGCGAGGATTTGAACAAGCATCTGAACAAGGATTTCAACATGAATCCGGCGACCGACATTCTCGATCTGGTCAATTCCGTCAAAGCGAAGGGCGAGCCTTTCGCTTTAGCGACAGTTGTCCGCACGGTCTCGGTCACCGCCGCCAAGGCGGGCGCCAAAGCCGTCATTCTCGCCGACGGAACGATTTCCGGCGGCTGGATCGGCGGCGGCTGCGCGCGCGGCGCGGTGCTGAAAGCGGCGCGGCAGGCGCTGGCCGACGGCGCGCCGCGACTCGTCAGCGTGCAGCCGGAAGATTCTTTGCTGGAGCAGCATGTCGGCGTCGGCGAGATGCGCGACGGCGTGGTTTACGCGCGAAACCTGTGCCCAAGCCAGGGCACGATGGATGTTTTCGTCGAACCGGTGCTGCCGCGTCCCGTTCTTGTTGTCTGCGGCGCCTCGCCGGTCGCCGTGGCCCTGGCCGATCTTTCGCGCCGGATGGGGTTTTTCGTCAATGTTTGCGCGCCGGCGGCCGACCATCCTGCCTTCGGCGAAATAGACCGATTGACCGACGGCTTTGCGCCACCGCCGGATCTGGCCAACGATTCCTATCTCGTCATCGCCACCCAGGGCAGCGGCGATCAGGCCGCGCTGACCGCGACGCTTCCTGCGCAAGTCAAATATTTCGGTTTTGTCGGCTCGCGCAAAAAAATCGCGGCGCTGAAAGCCATGCTGAGCCAGCAAGGCGTCGAGGCGTCACTGCTCGAACAAATTCGCGCCCCGGCGGGACTGGATATCGGTGCGATCACGCCGGACGAAATCGCAATGTCGATCGTCGCGGAACTGATCGAAATCCGGCGTCGCGGCCAGCGGCAGCCCACAACGACAGGAGGGGATTCATGAACATGACTGGCGCCCAGCGAATCGCCGCCCCGCGCGAAGAAGTCTTCGCCGCACTGAATGACGCCGATATTTTACGCCGAAGCATTCCAGGCTGCGAAGCGATCGAGAAGACGTCGGACACCGACATGAACGCGCGCGTCGTGGTGCGCGTCGGACCGGTCAAGGCGAGCTTTGCAGGTAAGGTGAAACTGTCCGATCTCGACCCGCCCAAGGGTTACACGATCAAGGGCGAAGGCTCCGGCGGCATGGCCGGCTTCGCCAAGGGCGGAGCCCATGTCGATCTCGACGCCGACGGCGCGGCGACCCTGCTGAAATACACAGTCAACGCGGAAGTCGGCGGCAAGATCGCCCAGCTCGGCGGTCGCATGATCGACGGGACGGCGAAAAAAATGGCGGATGAATTCTTCCAGAATTTCGGCGCCATCGTCGGCGCGCCCGCCGAGGCGCAGTCCGAGTTTCCTCCCGAGGCGCCAGCTCTTGCGCCCTCCCCGAAAGGCGTCTGGGCGACGCTCCGGCGCTGGCTCCAAAGATTGTTCGGCACGACGGCGCTTGCAGTAGCAATCCTGCCGTTGAGCGTCCATTTTTGCTGCCTGAACGGCCATCGCCACGAGATCGGCGATCAGTTCCGTCTGCCGATCTGCACGTCGCCGGCCGCGCGGATTTGACCGATTGGCCCGCGTGCGTCTCGAACGATCAGCCGCCGGAAATGGCGTCCTGGCCGCCCGCCGGTCACTGAGCCTTCGCTCGCTGACTTGCGAGCAGAGGCGACAAGAGCGCCGGCAGGCGTTCTTGCGTAGACGAAACTTCGCGTTGCCGCATCAGACGGATTGAACCATTCGTCACAATTCAATCTGGCCGCCAAGTTCAACCACCCGGCCGGCCGGAATCCGGAAAAACTCCCACACCGGCAGCGCATTGCGATGCAGGAATTTGAACACCTGCATTTTGACGCGCCACCATCGCGAATGGCCGCGCGGCGTGACGCTGAGGCGGCCGACGAAGAACGTCGTGTCCATCATGTTGAAATGCAGAGGACATTCGCCCTTTTCATCGATCAGGGCGACGGGGATGTCGGGCTGCTCCGTGAATCCGTAGCGAACGCACAAGGAATGAAAGTCGTCGGGGAGATCGGCGCTGAACACCCGATGTTCGCGGCTCAATCCGGGGGACCTGTTCGTTCACCACATTGAGCAGCACGATGCGATCATGGACGACCTTGTTGTGCTTCAGGTTATGGAACAGGGCGACGGGAACGACATCCGTCCGGCTCGTGAGATAGACCGCCGTGCCGGAGACGCGCGCCTTCTCATGAAACCTGCGGATGAAATCCGAAAGCGGCATGGTGTCGCGCTCGATGGCCGCGCGCAGCGCGGCGTAGCCTTGGTCCCAACTCGTCATCAGGAAATAGATAAGGCTTGCGACGAGGATCGGGATCCATCCGCCGTCGAAGAATTTGACGAAATTGGCGGCGACAAAGGAGCCGTCGACCACGACGAACAAGCCCGCGGCGGCGAGGCTCAGGCCCAGGCTCCAGCGCCAGACCTCGCGCATGGCGACGAACATCAGGCAACTGGTCAAGAGCATCGTGAGAGATACGGCCACGCCGAAGGCCGCCGCCAGATTGTCCGACGGACTGGAAGGTCGCCGTGAGCACGAGGGTCAAAGCCATCAGGGACCAGTTGACCATTCCGACGTAGATCTGCCCATAGCTCCGCGCCGAGGTCTGCGAAATGCGCACACGCGGCAGAAGGCCGAGCTGGATCGCCTGGCGCGTCATCGAATAGGCGCCGGTGATGATCGATTGGCTCGCGATGACCGTCGCCGCCGTCGCCAGCGCGATAAGCGGAAGTTGCAAGGCGACTGGGCAGAGCGCGTAAAACGGATCGAAATCCTTGCCGGACGGCGCGTCGAGGAGCAGCCCCGTCTGGCCGGCGTAACAAAGGATCAGGGCCGGGAAGACCAGGCCGAACCACGCCAAGCGTATCGGCCGGGCGCCGAAATGGCCCATGTCCGCATAGAGCGCTTCGGCGCCGGTGGCGCAAAGAAAAACCGCGCCGAGCACCAGGAAACCGGCAACTCCGTGACCAATGACGATAATGGAGGCCGACGATGGGATTGAGGGCGGCCAGCACTTGAGGATGCCGCATCACCGACGAAAGCCCCAAGACGGCGATCACGACGAACCATGTCGCCATGATCGGGCCAAAAAGTTTGGAAATCCGTCCGGTGCCTTGCGGTTGCAAGCAGAACAGGGCGATGAGGACGAGGATCGACAGCGGCACGACATAGGGCGCGATGGGCGGCGCGGCGCCTTTCAGGCCTTCGAGCGCGCTGAGCACGGAAATCGCCGGCGTGATGGCCCCGTCGCCGAACAGCAAGGCCGCGCCGAGCATGCCCATGGCGATGATGCAGGGGCGGCGGCCATGCTTGACGCCGAGCAGGGACATGAGCGCCAGAATGCCGCCCTCGCCGTCATTGTCGGCGCGCATGATGACGGCGACATATTTGACCGAGGTAATGATCACCAGGGTCCAGAGGATCAGCGACAGCATGCCCAGCGCTTCCTCAGGGGTCAGCGCGCGTCCGGTCCAGGCGACCGCGGTCTTGATCGTGTAGAGCGGGCTGGTGCCGATATCGCCGTAAACGACGCCGAGCGCGCCAAGCGCCAGCGCGCCAATCCCTTCGGTGTGGACATCGGCTCCGCCCTTCGCCGCTTCGGCAGTCATGAAGCCTCCGGAATTCGACAGCCGGCACGATGAATGATGGTGACGCAGCCTCGAAGCTAGCAGTTCGGGGCCCGGTTTGGCATTCACTTTTCGGTTGACGGGTCTTTTTTGAATCGCTGACGCTAGATTGACGCATTTTACCCTAATTGCGCATAGCTTCCGGCTGCATCTTGTTGATGCAGCGACTGGAATGCCAAGCTCAAGCGCTCCTCAATAGCTCAGCATTCCTTCGCGACGCCCCTTAACGCGGATCGCTGGACGGTGTGGTGATGATGACGACACAGCGAACGGCCGCTTCCAAGCTGGCTCCTAACGCGGCGCATAAAATTCGTAAAACCGACGATTTTATCATTTAAAATAAGCTTGTTATGGTGGCTATTCGATGCCGGCCAGGGCGCCAACTATTATCGGCTCGTTTCATGGGAATCCAGGGCCTGGCGCCAGGCCCCGAACTCATGCCGCCCAAGCGGATCCGGCGCCGGCGATCCCATGGATTGCCAGCATGAATAAAATCAGATTTCCTCTGTTTCGACGGAGCGCTGACGATGCGGTCCGGGCCGTCCGGCTTGCAAGGAGCTTGAGTTGAGCGTCGCCTTCACCAAGGAAGACAGTGCGGAGACAGCGTCGGAGACATTGCTGCCCGACCGCCCGGTTTCGCCTCATCCGAACCTCGTCACGGAAACGGGATTGAAGGCGCTTGAATTGCAGCTCGAACAGGCGCGCGCGGCCTACGAGGCGGCGCAGCAGATCGAGGACGTCAATGAACGACGCCGGCAAGCGGCGATTCCCTTGCGCGATATCCGCTATTTCGGGGCGAGAGTCCGGAGCGCCCAGGTCATCTCCGGTCCCGCGTCGACGGAAACCGTCGCCTTTGGCGGCACGGTGACGTTCAGCCGCGCGGATGGGCGGGTCCAGACCTATCGCATCGTCGGCGAAGACGAAGCGGACCCCAAGTCCGGCTCGATTTCCTTCACATCCCCGGTGGCGCGGCTGCTGATGAACAAGGCCGTTGGCGATGAGGTCGGCGCGTCCGGCCAGGAGCTTGAGATCATTTCAATCTCCTAGCGCGCGGAAATCGTTCTGGCGGAAAAAAAGCGGGAGGACATCTTGAAGCCTTTCATCTTCAACACCACGCCCAGCCTGCAATTCGGCGCTGGCGCGCTCGCAGGCATCGGGAGCATCATTCGCGCGAAGGCGGTCGGCCGCGTCTTTGTCGTGACCGACCCCGGCCTGCTCGCCACGGGCATTGTCGACAGGGTCCTCAAGTCGCTGGGGGCCGCCGGCGTCGAAGCGCTGGTGTTTTCCGATGTGCAGGCCGACCCGCCGGAAGCCGTCATTCTCAGCGCCGTCGAGGCCGCGCGGGCGGCCGGCGCGCAGGCGGTCATCGGGCTTGGCGGCGGATCGTCGATGGATACCGCGAAGCTCGTCGCATTGCTCGCCGTCGGCAAGGAGCAGCTTGCGGATATTTACGGGATTGGGAACGCTTCGGGGCCGCGCCTGCCTCTGGTCCTGATTCCAACCACGGCGGGCACCGGGTCGGAGGTGACCCCCATCTCGATCGTGACCACGGGCGCAACCACCAAGATGGGCGTTGTTTCGCCCGTGCTTCTGCCTGACGTGGCGCTGCTCGATCCCGAACTGACGCTGGGCCTGCCGCCCGCGACCACCGCTGCGACCGGCATTGACGCCATGGTGCACGCCATCGAAGCCTATGCCTCGGCCAGCGCCAACAACAATCCGATTTCGCGGGGGCTGGCGACGCAGGCGCTGAGCCTGATGGGCCCGGCGCTGGAGAAGGCCGTCCGCGATGGATCGGATATCGCCGCGCGCTCCGAGATGCTGCTGGGCTCCATGCTGGCCGGACAGGCTTTCGCCAACTCGCCGGTCGCCGCCGTTCACGCGCTCGCCTATCCGATCGGCGGGCATTTCCATGTGCCGCACGGCCTGTCGAACGCGCTGGTGCTTCCGCACGTGCTGCGGTTCAACTGCGTCGTGGCCCCCGCCGTCTATGCCGAAATCGCCGGCGTCGCCTTTCCCGACCTGTTGCGGTTCGAAGGCCAGGAACGCGCGACGGCTTTCTGCGAAGCGCTGGCGTCGCTGTCGACCCGCTGCGGGCTGCCGCAGCATTTGCGCGACGTGGGAATCCCCGAAGACTTCCTGCCGAGGCTGGCCAGCGATGCGATGAAGCAGACGCGCCTGCTGGTGAACAATCCGCGTGAAGTCAAGGAGGCCGATGCGCTGGCGATCTACCAGGCCGCGTGGTGACTGGCCTCAGACGGAGGCGGGGACCAGAAGCGTCGACAGCGCGGCCCGCAGGGGCCCGGGCAAGGGAGTTGGCCGGTTTGTCGCCCGGTCCACATAGACGTGGATGAAAAAGCCCGCCGCGGAAACCTCGGCGTCATCGTCGCGGAATAAGCCGACCTCATAGCGCACGCTGCTTGTGCCCAGCTTCGCGACGCGAATTCCTGCATGCACGGTTTCGGGAAAGGTGATGGGCCGGAAATAGCTGCAGGACGTCTGGACCACGAGCCCGATCACCGTACCGTCGCGGATGTCCAAAACGCCTTGCTCGATCAGCCAGCGGTTCACCGCGGTGTCGAAGTAGCTGTAATATTGAACATTGTTGACGTGGCCATAAAGGTCGTTGTCCATCCAGCGGGTGGGGATGGTCTGGAAGGCGAAGTAAGCGGCGCGCGTTTCGTTCTTTTCAGCCATGGTGTCGAGGCCCCGGGGTCGTCAGGAATCATGACCGGATTTTCATCCATCACGCCGCATGAACGCAACCTCGCGCTCGCAACGCCGTCCACGCTTTGTTAACTGGGTTTCGCCAAGTTGATTCGCGCGCATCGAAAGACCATCCGCCCTGGAAACCGACCTCTATCTGCCCATCAAGCGCCACCTGGAGCGGCTCGGCCTGGAGGTCAAGGGCGAGATCCGCGGCTGCGATCTCGTGGGACTTTCGGATGGCTCGCCCGAACTGGTCGTGATCGGGGAGATGAAGCAAAGCTTCACGCTCGAACTGGTGCTGCAGGCCGTCGATCGGACCTCCGCCTGCGACGAGGTCTGGCTCGCCGTCGCCGCTTCCAAGCGGGGGCGCGGCCGGGAAAGCGACACGCGGGTGAAAAAGCTTTGTCGCTTCCTGGGCTTTGGCCTGCTCGCCGTCACCGCCGACGGCCGCGTCGAAGTCGTGGTGGAGACGGCGCCCTGGAAACCCCGGCGCGACGCCAAGCGGCGCTCGCGCATCGTCGAGGAGCATCGCCGGCGCAAGGGAGATCCCGTCCTGGGCGGTTCGACCAGGACGCCGCAAATGACCGCCTATCGCCAGCAGGCGCTCGCTGTCGCCCATGCGCTCGCCGCCGCGCCGCAACGTCCACGGGACATTCGGCCCCTTGCCCCGGACGCCGCCAAGATCCTCCAGGGCAATGTCTATGGCTGGTTCGAGCGGATCGAACGGGGCCGTTACGGGCTGACCTCGCCCGGCCGCGCCGCCCTCGTCACATGGGCCGACCATGTTTCCGGCGCAGATCGCCGAGCGTAACAGACGGCCATGCGGCGCCGAAGCGCCGCATGGCCTAAGCTTACGCCGCGTCGACCAGCACGATTTCGCTGTCCTCGAGCGCGGTGACCTTGAGCAGGTCGACGTCCTTGATCGCCGCCCCGTCACGGGCGCCGACGCGCAGCCCGTCGATCTCGACGGCGCCGACCGCCGGGACGAGATAGCCGAAACGTC
Source organism: uncultured Alphaproteobacteria bacterium (assembly GCA_963710275.1). Taxonomy (GTDB): domain Bacteria; phylum Pseudomonadota; class Alphaproteobacteria; order Rhizobiales; family Beijerinckiaceae; genus Rhodoblastus. The sequence goes on from CAVPZS010000005.1 coordinate 958,798, forward strand.
CCTTCCCGAGTGGATATTCGGCCGACTGTCCCGCCTTCAACGTGGCGGCGACGACCCTTGCGTCCGTACGGATCGGCAAGGCGTCGACCTCCCCGGCGTCGCCGGAGGCGAGCACGACGAACTTGCCGGCGCGCTCGCCCCCCGGGAAAGGCCGGGTTCCCCAGCATGGTTTTTCGCCGGTTCTCGTCGGCTGGATCCAGATCTGGAAAATCTCGGTCGCTTCGGGCTCCAGATTATATTCGGAATGGGTGATGCCCGTTCCCGCCGACATGACCTGGACGTCGCCGGCGACCGTTCGCCCGGCGTTGCCGAGGCTGTCCTTGTGGCTGATCGCTCCCTTTCGCACATAGGTGATGATTTCCATGTTGCGATGGGGATGGGTCGGGAAAGCCGGTGTTCGGGGCGATCGTGTCGTCGTTCCAGACGCGCAGCGACCCCCAGTTCATGCGCCGCGGGTCGTGATAATCGGCGAAGGAAAAATGGTGCCTGGTGTCCAGCCAGCCGAGATTGTCGCCGCCGAGCCCAGCGAATGGCCGAAGTTCGATCATCGTGTTTCTCTCCTGAAGGGCGGTTGGAAAATACCCGCTCCTTGTGCTGGCACTAATGTAGGGAGTTTGCCTCTGTTCGGAAAAGGCGGATAAAATCGTCTCGTTCTTTTCCATGAAGTTGAAATGTCCGATCCCGGCGTCCCCACCTTCGACCAGTTCAAATCTTCCTGACGGTGGTCGAAACTGGCAGTTTCGCCGCCGCCGGCCGCCGGCTCCATCGCGCGACTTCGGTGATCTCCTACGGCGTTTCCAATCTGGAGGCCCAGCTCGGCGTCGAATTGTTCGACCGCAAGGCCACGCGGCGGCCCGCGCCTGACAGAGGCGGGCGAGGCCGTGCTGGCCGAAGCGCGCAAGGTCGCCCATGGCGTCGATGGCTTGCGCGCGAAGGTGAAGGGCCTGCTCGACGGGCTGGAGGCGGAAGTCCATCTCGCCGTGGACGTCATGCTGCCGGCCGCGCAACTCGGCGATGTCCTGCGCGCTTTCGCCGAAAACTTTCCGACCGTCGCGCTGCGCCTGTCGGTCGAGGCGCTCGGCGCCGTCATGGGGCTGGTGATGGAGCGCCATGCGGCGCTGGGCGTCAGCGGCCCCTTGCCGGCGGAACGCGAGGAGATCGAGCGCATCGCCATTGGCTCGGTGCAGATGATCCCCGTCGCCGCGCCCGACCATCCGCTCGCTCGCCTCGACAGCGATCGCCCCTGGCGACGGCCGAGATCACGTCCAGCTGGTGCTGACAGATCGCTCGACGCTGACCGAAGGCCGCGACTTCGGCGTCGTGAGCCGGCGCAGCTGGCGGCTGGCCGATCTCAGCGCCAAGCACGCCCTGCTGCGGGAGGGGATCGGCTGGGGCAACATGCCCTCGGCCATGGTGGAGGCGGACCTCGCCTCCGGCGCCCTCGTTCGCCTGGCGATGCCGGACAATCCCGCCATCTCCTATCGCCTGTCGGCGATCTATCGCCGCGACAGGCCGCCCGGTCCGGCCGCGTCCTGGCTGTTGCGGCGTTTCATCGCGAGCGGCGCGGCCCAAGCCTGAAGAGCGAAATTTCACGCCGATTTCTTTTCGAGATCGAGCGCATGAGCGGCGGCTTCGATCGAGAGTTTTTCCGCGGGTTCGGGTCTGCCAAACAGACAGCCCTGACCCCCGTCGGCCCCTAACGCGATGCGCTGCTGGATTCCCGTCCGCTCGGTCAGGCAGCGCGCCGCCTCGACGATCCGTTGCGAAACCATGCGTTATAATAGTCTCGACCCCGTTCATTCCGCATCGACAAAAGCGCGCAGGGCCTTCGGCTTGCGAACGATGATGCCGCGATAGCCTTGGTCGATCAGCCCGCGCTGCGCAAATTTTCGCAGCAACGTTCCGGCAGTGTTGCGCGACAGGTTCGCCGCCGCCGCCACCTCGTCCTGGGTGACCACGATATCAACGAGTTCCTCGGCGTCGCCGAAACGAGAGCCGCTGAAGCGCAACAGCACGGCGGCGCAGCGGCGCGCGCTGTCCCGGATCAGCAGGTCGGCGGCGACGTTGGCGGCGACGTCTCCGTAGAGCATCGCCAGCGCCAGGAAATGACGCCACCATTCCGGCTTCTCGCCGAGCAGCCTCATGACCAGCGCCTGCGGGACAACCGCGAGCCATGTTCGTGTCTTGGCGATGGCAGTGACTCGCCGCGGATGACCCGTGATCATAGGCCCGTAGCCAAGCCAGAAAACGGGATGGACGATGTGGATCATCGGTGTCGAGGCGGCCCCCCAGAGCGGGGTCACCTCGACGGCGCCTCTGGCAAGTCCGTACATGTCGCCTGCAGTCTCACCGGCGACCGTGATGGCGGCGCCAGCCTCGACCGTGATCCAGCGAAAGTTAGACAATAACGCAGTCCGGAAATCGGCTGGCGTCGCGGCGAGCCAGCCGCGTTGGGTCAAGATAAGTTTTCCTGCTTCGCGATCCATCGGAGACCGAGCGTAAAAATAATTCCGGAACAGCCGTTGCTGACCAAAATTGGTCAATTAGCGAGATGTTCGCATGTTATTTGGATTTAAACAAGATAGAACCAGTTGATTTGGTTGGAGTTACGTAGGGTGGGAAAGAAGTTGCAAAAAATTCAAAGATTTGGTTCGAGGGTTGCTGCAACGATCATCGCGCCGCTCCTGCTCGTGGTCGTTCTCACGGCGCCGGCGTCGGCAGGCTTCTGGGAGGACCTGTTCGGCGTACGGACGGAAAGACCGTCGTCGCAAGCGGCCTCGGCGCCAGCGGCGCCCTCCCGCGTCGCCTTGCATAGCCACCGAGAGAAGAAGCGCCGCATCGCCCATGAGCCGCCGCGCCGTCTGGTCCATCAGGCGCAGCGCCGCAACGTCTTGCGCGCCGGGGGACGCAGGGCGCTCGCCGCCATGGCGCATCATCTCAAGAGTGACAAGCCGGTTGCGACGGATGATCCGCGAGAGATCGCCAACCCGGTCCAGCCTTGCTGCGACACCGCCAGCGATGCGATCAACCGGGCGGTGAAAGACGCCACCTTGCGTCCCGGCGACGTCGTTGCGGGCGAGGATGGCTTGCGCGTGTTCGTCGGCGACACGACGGCGGGCGCGGGCCGATCGACGGAGGCGTTCGTTCCGATCCACGAAGCCCGCAAGATCGATGGCAAACTACGGTCTCGCCTCATGGCCTATGCGCCGCAGGTCCCCTTCCATGCGCCGCAGGTCCCCTTGCCGCTTCACCCCTCGACTGCTGGGCCGTCCGGGAGGAAATCGGAGGGCGGCGGCGGGGCCGCGTCACTGGCTTCGGCGCCCGCCGTTCCCGACACGCGCGAAAAGGTCATCACCGATTTTCGCGGCAGGACGCTCCGCTTTGTCGGCGGCTATATGCCGCCGCAATATGACGCGCCAAAAGCGCCATCGCATTGGCTGATCCCGTGAGCCCGTGACGCCGATGCCGAATTTCGTTGCTTATGTCGAGCTTCATCGCGCCGAGCCCAACGACTACACAAAGCTGCATCGGGAGATGACGAAGCAGGGCTTCAGCCAGGCGAGTCTGTCGGGCGACGGGGCGCAATCTGGATTGTCATCGATCGACTACCAATTTCGTGGCGCATCGACCCGCGCCGAAGTCCTGAAGCTTGCCGCCGCCGCTGCGGCGACGGTCAAGCCGCATTACGAAATACGCGTCGTGGACACGTCGGGCTCGACTTGTCTCATGCAGCTGCCGCCCCGGTCAGGCGCCGGCTCGACGGCGGCGCGGCCGGATGATCGGGTCGCGCCTCTGCCCGCCGTAAGGCCGGCTGGTCGTAACCAAACTCATGGGAGCTCGTCCCCGCAATCAGGCGTCGACTTCTCAATGGCGCCGGCGGCGAAATAGAGCGGAGCGCGCAAAAATCAACAGTCAAGTTCTGGAATTAAGCGCGATCATGGCTTTTTTCTGAGAATAGCGCGTCTGCAATTTAGGGAACAATCAAATATCCTGGACGTTGCCTCTCCTCCAAGGGCATCGATCGGAAAAAATCTACTTGACGCTCTTGTGATCGGCCCAGCGAATATTGAAGATTTTCCGAAAGGATAGTCCATGCGAATGAAGGCAGCAACTGCATTGGCCGGGGCAATTCTCGCCGTCTCCGGCGCAAGCGCGATCCTCGCGGTCTCAGCCGCAAGCGCCTTGGCTCGTCCCGCCGTGACCACGACCGATTCAAATTTGCGCGGCGGCCCGGGCGTCGAAAACCCGGTTGTCGGCGTCCTTCCCGCCGGATCGGCCATCGACGTGGGCAATTGCGCGGGAACCTGGTGCCGCGTGAGCGGCGATGGCTTGACGGGTTTCCTGTCTCGCTCGCTGATCGCTTTCGGCGGAGCGCGGGGCGCGCCTGCGGTCGCCACGCTGCCGCCCGGTCCCGGACCGGTCGGCAGCGACGTCGGCCCTTATCCGGACGATTACGCCTATACCAACAATAACGGCTATTATGACTCCTACGGCCCCGATTACGCTTATGGCCCTGGTTACGGCTATGACGGCTATGGCTATGGTCCGGGCGTCGGCATCGGCTTCTCCGGCGGCTATGACGGCGGACGCGCCCAGAGCGGGCAGCGGCTCCGCAACCTGGGCGGCGGCAATGGTCAGGCCCGCGCCGTGGCCGCCGATCCCGGCTCGATGACGCCCAATCGCGTGACCCCCGGCGCCGGCGTCACTCACGCTCGCGGCGCAGGCTTCCGCGGCGCAGGCTTGCGCCATGGCGGAGGCCGGATCGGCGAACGCCGCTAAGACTGCGGATGAGGCAGGGGCCTGAAGCGGCGCCTGCGGCGCGCCGCTTCTGCCTTGGGCCTAGGGAGCCTCTACCTCCAGCAGCCCCCGCTTGGCGTGGCTGCTGGCGTCAATGGTGTTCTGGGCCTCGTAAAGCCGGCTGGTCGGAACCAGCCATGGTCGATAATTGGCGTTGACGTCGCCGACGAAAACCAGGTCTTCCCTGGCGAAATAGCCGAGGACAGGCGAAAAATGGCCATGGCCCCGGCCAAACAGCGGGCCGCGCGTGAAATTGACGATCAGGCGGCGCGAGGGATCGTTGGCTTTCGCCATCTCCGCGCGAAACGCGTCGAGCGAGAGATCGCGCAGCACGGTGACGTGTTTGCCCGTGTCGCGTTCCAAGACTTCGGCTTCCTGGTCGAGCGTCAGTCCGCCGGGCAGGATGCCGGCGACCTGCCTTATGCCGGAGCCGTCGAGCACGGAATTGGGGTCGGCGGGACGGCCCTCGGAGCGCAACAGGTCCGCGATGCTGGTCGGGCCGCAAAAGCTCGGGTTCTGCTGGAACAGATATTTTTCCGGTCCGTAGAGCCGCGCCACGGGCAGGGACCAGGCGCGCGCCAGCAGCGCCTCATTCTGATAGGTCGCTGTCCGCTCGATGGAATCGGGCGAAACCGGCGGGGCGCGAAAATAGAACGCGGCGGAGCCCGAAAGGATCGCAAGGATCAGGACGAGCCAGGGCGCGCTTCTGCGAAGTCTCATCGGCTGGGGCCTGTTGAAGTGAGGATCGAGGAGCGGAATTATCGCCGAGGGCGCGGAAATGTCCATCGGCGCGGCGCCACGGTCGTGGACACGCTCGGGTTGTGAGGCGTTTCGGGCGCGCCCGGCATGAAAAAAACGAGAAAAAACGCGCGAATTCCTGTCGTTTTCGGGCAAAAAACGCGCAGAAACAACTCGATTTCCGTCGATTTCACCCTCTGCAACCCGCAAGTTGCGGCTTTGGGCCGCGCCGGGAGGCCGGGACGAAATCGCTCGAAAATCGTGATGGTTCAGCAGGATAGACCGCGCCTGTTTCATGTGGAACAGAAAGAGAACATAAATGGCCGCGCAAAAACCCCAATTTGCCTCAATTGGCAAAAGATTCCTGCGCGGCCTCAGGCCGCAATTTCGAGGGATTGGCTTTCATGCGTCTTCGCTTCCGCCTGGTTTCGCGCATAAACGCCAAAACCCGCGATGAGCGCGTAGCACAGCGCCGGCAGCGCCAGCGACATCGACAAGCCCAGGACATCGGCGAGGCGGCCGGTGAGCGGTGGGATCACCGCGCCGCCGACGATCGCCATGCAGATGATGCCCGAGCCCTCCGCAGCCCGCGGGCCCAGGCCTTCGCTGGCGAGGCTGAAGATGGTGGGAAACATGATCGAATTCATCAGGCCTATGGCCAGCAGGCCATAGGCCGCGACGGCGCCCGTCGAATTGGCCGAGACCAGGATCAGGGCGACGGCGGCGAGCGCGTTGAAGGCCAGCAGCTTGCCGGGGCGCACCAGCCGCAGCGCGGCCGACCCCAGGAACCTCCCGACCAGCGCGCCGCCCCAGTAGAGCGGGATCAGCTTGCCGGCCGCCTGGCTGTCCAGCGCCAGCACATGGGGCTGCTCGAGATAGAGCACGATCAGCGAGCCGATCGCGACCTCCGCTCCGACATAGAGAAAGATCGCGCCCGCGCCGAAAGCGAAGCGCGGCTGCTTGAGCAGGCCGAAGCCCGCGAGCAGCGGGCCGCGCTCGTGGCGCTCGCCCTGAAGCCGGTTGCGATGGAGCCAGACCGCGCCCGCGACCAGCGCCAGCGCCAGGGCGAGGCCGGAATAGGCCCAGGCCACGGCCCGGGTCTCGGAGGCGCGATAGGCGTCGAGCGCCGCGCCCGAAAGCTCGGATGCGGAGACATTGGCCAGCGAGCCGAGGATCAGGATCGCGCCGAAATAGGGAAACACCGTGGTTCCCAGCGAATTGAAAGCCTGGGCGAAGGTCAGCCGGCTATGCGCGGTCCGGCTCGGACCCAGTAGCGAGATCAGCGGATTGGCCACCACCTGCACCACGGTGATTCCGCTCGCCAGCACGAACAGCGCGGCGAGGAAAAGAACGAAGGTCGCGCTCCTGGTGACCGGGATGAACAGCAGGCAGCCGGTCATCATGGTCAACAGACCCACGACCGCGCCGCGCATGTAGCCGAGGCGCCGCACCAGCGCCGCGCCCGGCAGGGAGACGACGAAATAGGCGGCGAAAAAAGCCGACTGCACCAGCATGGCCTGCATGTGGTCGAGCGAGAACAACTCCTTGAGCTTGGGGATGATGACGTCGTTGAGGCTGGTGACGCCGCCGAAGATGAAAAACAGCGCCATCACGAAAAGGCGCAATTCCGGCGCGTCGACCGCGGTGACCGGTGCTTCCCTGGATGTCATGTCGGCGTCGCTTTCAAAAAAGGGGTCAAGCCAGCGTGAGCGTCGTCTTTTCGCCGCCGACGGCCGAGGGGGCTATCCAGATGTCATAGGCGCCGGCGTCGGCCCGCTCCAACAGGTCGGGCTGCACCGTAGCGAGATCGCGCATCCGCAATTCGAATTCGACGAGCCTTTCCTCGCCGGGCTGGAGATCGACATGCTGGACGCCCTGCAGCCGGCGAACCGGCTGGGTGAGCGCCGCCACGCGCTTGTGGACGTAAAGCTGCGCGACTTCATGCGCCGCGCGCCGGCCCGAATTCCTGAGCTTCGCGGTGATCTTCACGAGGCCGTCGCGGGTGAGCTTCGGCGAACTGACGCGGGTCGCGCCATAGTCGACCGCGGAATAGGTCAAGCCATGGCCGAAGGCGAACAGCGGCTCGTTGGTCACGTCGACATAGCGCGCCTTGAAGGCCGCGACGCCGTCGGTCTGGGGGCGCCCGGTGGAGCGGTGGTCGTAATAGTAGGGCTCCTGTCCCGGGGACTGCGGAAAGCTCACCGGCAGCCGCCCTTGCGGGCTGGCGTCGCCGAACAGCACGTCGGCCAGCGCATTGCCCGATTCCGAGCCCAAGAACCAGGAGCACAGGATCGCAGCAGCGTCGCGCACGGCGCCCGACAGCGCCAGGGCGCGGCCATGCTTGAGGATGACGACGCAGGGTTTGCCGGTCGCCGCCACGGCCTCGGCAAGTTCCTGCTGTTGCTGCGGGATGGTGATGGAGGTGGTGGAGGCCGCTTCGCCGGTCATGCGCTCGCGTTCGCCGAGATAGAGCACGACGATGTCGGCGGCCCTCGCGGCGGCCACGGCGGCGTCGATCCCTCCGTCCAGCGCCTTGGCCGGCCCGCAGCCCTTGGTGAAACTGCATGGCGCGTCCGGCCCGAGCATGGCGCGGACGCCGTCCTCGAGCGGCACGGCGCGCTCCGGTTCGGAATAGACGGCCCAGGAGCCCAACGCGTCGGCCTTGTCGGACACATAGGGGCCAATGAAGGCGATGGCTTTGCCGACCTTGGGCAGGGGCAGCAACGCGCCTTCGTTCTTCAGCAGCACGATGGATTTTCGCGCGGCCTCGCGGGCCAGCGCGATCATGTCGGGACGGCGGACGACCTGCGCCTGCCGGCTGGCGTCAAGCGAACGATAGGGGTTTTCGAACAGGCCGAGCGCCTTCTTGATGCGAAGCAGCCTGCGCACGGCGTCGTTGACCGCAGCCTCGGGCAGGCGGCGGGCGCGGACCAGCGAGGGTATATGGTCGCGATACAGGTTTTCGCCCAGGCAGACGTCGCAGCCGGCGGTCAGCGCCTTGACCACCGCGTCCGCTTCGTCGGAGGCATAGCCGTGATCGACCAGTTCGGTGATGGCTTCGAAATCCGAGACCACCAGTCCGTCAAATCGCCATTCCCCGCGCAGGATATCGGCCAGCAGCCGGCGATTGGCGGTGCAGGGGACGCCGCCGACATCGTTGAAGGCGGCCATGGTCGAGAGCGCGCCGGCGTCGAAGGCCGCCCGGAACGGCGGCAGGTGCACCTCGCGCAAGGTGGTCTCGGGGATATCCACGGTATTATATTCCATCCCGCCCTGGACGCCGCCATAGCCGGCGAAATGCTTGGGGCAGGCGAGCAGGGCGTCTTCCGCCCGCAGGTCCTTGCCCTGGAAGCCGCGCACCCGGGCGGCGGCGATTTTCGATCCCAGCCAGGGATCTTCGCCGGCGCCCTCGACCACGCGGCCCCAGCGCTCGTCGCGGGCGACGTCGACCGCAGGGGCGAAGGTCCAATGCACGCCGAAGGCCGTGGCTTCCTCGGCGGCCGCGCGGGCGGTGCGCATGCAAAGGTCGGGATCGAAGCTCGCAGCCTCGCCCAGCGGGATCGGGTAGGTCGTCTTGATGCCGTGGATGACGTCGGCGGCGAAAATCAGTGGAATTTTCAGCCGCGTCTCCTCGATGGCGATCCGTTGCAGCTCGCGGTGGAAGGAGACGTCAAATCCGTTGAAATAGCCCGACGATTTTCCGAGCCGCACGTCGGCCATGGCGTCTTCGCGCGTGGGGTCGTGGCGCCCGGCAGGATTGACCTGAGCCGTGGCCTTCGGGCTTCGGTAGATGGAAAGCTGCCCGGCCTTTTCCTCCAGGCTCATCCGCCGCAGCAGGTCCTCGATATGCGGGTCCGCGCGCGGAACCGTTCCTGCGCGGGCGGCCATGGCCACGGAGGCTGCGGAACCGGCCAGAAAGGCGCGGCGGGAGAAGGCGGGCCGAAATCTTGTGCGCATCATCTTCCGCTGAGAGGGTGGCTGCAAACCACGAACCTAGCGGCCGAAAATCGTGAAACAAAGAGGTTTTGTGAATCGAAGCCTTCACGGCGCCGGATGGCCGGCGCCGTGAAGGGCGCCCCGGTTACTCCGCCGCGGCTTTCAGCTTCGACGCGGACAGGGCCTGGTCGAGATCGGCGAGGATGTCGTCGATATGCTCCAGCCCGACGGAAAGGCGCACATAACCAGGCGAAACGCCGGTGGCTGTCTGCGCTTCCTCGGCCAGCTGCGAATGGGTGGTCGAGGCCGGATGGATGGCGAGGCTGCGCGCGTCGCCGATATTGGCGACATGATAAAACAGCTTCAGCGCGTCGATGAAGGCGCGACCGGCCGCGGCGCCGCCCGCCAGTTCGAAGCCGAGCAGCGCGCCATAGCCGCCCTTGAGATATTTGTCGGCGCGCTTGCGCGCTTCGCCGCTCTGTTGCGACGGATGGATCACCTTTGTCACTTCCGGCCGCTTGGCCAGCCATTCGGCGACAGCGAGCGCGTTCTGGCAATGGCGCTCGATGCGCAGGGGCAGGGTTTCAAGGCCCTGCAAGGTGAGGAAGGCGTTGAAGGGCGACAGCGCCGAGCCGAGATCGCGTAACAGCGTGGTGCGCGCCTTGATGATATAGGCCACTGGGCCGATCGGCTTGACGGCCTGCGTCCAGACCGCGCCATGATAGCTCGGATCGGGCGTGTTCAGCGCCGGTTGCCGCTCGGGGAATTTTTCCCAGTCGAAATTGCCGCCGTCGACAATCGCGCCGCCGATGGCCGTTCCATGGCCGCCGATGAACTTGGTGGTCGAATAGACCACGATGGCCGCGCCATGCTCCAGCGGCCTGGTCAGGATCGGAGCGGCGGTATTGTCGACGATCAGGGGAATGCCATATTCCCGGCCGATGGCCGCGACTTCGGCGATCGGGAAGACCGCGAGCTTCGGATTGGGCAGGGTTTCCGCGTAATAGGCGCGGGTGCGGTCATCGGTGGCGCGGCGGAAGGCCTCGGGGTCGACGGGATCGACGAAGCGGACTTCGACGCCCTGGTCCTTCAGCGTATTGGCGAAAAGGTTCCAGGTGCCGCCGTAAAGATCGGTCGAGGAGACGATATTGTCGCCGACGCGAGCGAGGTTTTGCACGGCGAAGGCGGAAGCCGCCTGTCCCGACGCGACGCACAGCGTCGCCGCGCCGCCTTCGAGCGCGGTAAGCCGCTGTTCGAGAATGTCAGTCGTCGGGTTGCCGAGCCGGGTATAAATATTGCCAAGCTCCTTGAGCGAGAAGAGGTTGGCGGCATGTTCCGTGTCGCGAAACTGATAGGAGGTGGTCTGGTAGATCGGCGGGGCGACTGAGCCGGTCGTCGGGTCGGCGCGCCAGCCCGCGTGAAGGACGACGGTTTCGGGTTTTTTAGAGTTGACGGACATGTGCGTTTTCCCGGCTCTTATGGTGTTTTCACGCGTCGCCTGGGCGGCGGCGGCAGCTTGCTCCGGAAAGCGACCGGCCTGCAAGCAGGTGACGAAAATATATAGTTGAGTTGTTCAGTCAACTAATATCGACCGCGGTCCCTTTCACGATACGGGTCGGATATCGATGCGCATCTGAAATTGCCTCGCGTCTTTCGGCGGGATGGAGACGACGCCGGGCCGGGCGGCGAGTTCGCCGTCATAACCCTCAGGGCTGGCGAAGCCCTGCCAGGGTTCGATACAGATGAAAGGCGCGCCGGGTTTGGTCCAGAGACCGAAATGCTGCATGTCCGGGAAGGATACCTCGATCGAAGGGCCGTTGGCAGCGGCATAGGTCACGGACCGGCTGGCGACGCGATCAAAGATTATTGCGCCATCGTCGAACAACTCGCTTTGCAGGACCAGCCTTCGACCCTCGACTGGGTTCGGGAAGGTCCTGGCGTCCAGCAACCCGTCGATCAAGCGGCGGACAGGCTCCCCTTCCGGCTGCTCGAACGTGATCTCGTGCGGCTCAACAGGGCTCGCGCCGGGCAGAGGCCAGACGAATGCGGGATGGAAACCGAAAGAGCAAGGCAAGGCGACGCCCCCCTCATTCCGGACTGTCGCGGTCAACAGCAAGCTTCGTTCTCGCAGTTCGCAGGCGACATCGAGGCGGAATTCGAACGGGTAGGACGCTCGCGTCATATTGTTCGAGCGCAGCCGCATCGAGCAGCGCGTCGCCGTCTTTTCGACGCATTCGAATTTCGAGACGCGGGCAAAGCCATGTTGCGGGAGCGGGTAGGTTGCGCCGTCGACGCGAATGCGATCCTCGGTCGCGCGTCCAACCATCGGAAACAGGAGGGGCGCGCGGCCTTTCCAGAACGCTGGATCGCCGTTCCACAGGTAATCTCGGCCCGCGCCATCCTGCAGCCGGACAAGCTCGGCCCCGAACTCGGCTAGCTGGACCGTCAGCTTGCCATTCGAAAGCGTCATCACACCAGGAACGGATTGCAATTCGTCCATGACGTCCACGTCCTTGGGAGCGCCGCCAGCACAAAGGGAAAGCGCCTTTCAGGCGATCGATTCAACCGGGATTTTCGTTGGTCGGGCGGGCCCAACATTTCGAAGTTTGAACCTTCAAGAAATGTTGGTGCCCAGGAGAGGCAGCTAGGGTCTGCGATGCGCCTTCTATCTAATTGATATATCGTCAAAAGATCTTAGACGGAAACCAACTGTAGCACCAAATGTATCACCTGCCTAGCGATAATTGCTGTGATATCGCTGTTTGCCGATGGGGCCCGGGGGACTCCGGACGCTGTCGAAATCCTGAAAGCATGCCCTACCCCCTGTTCCAAAAATCACGGTAAAGCTGCGGCGGCGTTGTTGGCCCTTGGCGGGCAGTGAACGACCGTTTGGAGAATGCCTAGAGGCTCAGGGGGTCTCATTGCCTGCCACCGTAACCCGCGAGGGGTAGGGGGGCTTCAGATAACCGGGGGGGGTGCCTTTCGCTGCCCTTGGAACTCAAGCCTGAGAGCCTGACCTGAAATTGGTTGACCGGCCTCGCGGCCCTTGATTCCCTTGGTTTGCAACAACTCTGGGAGATTCGCGATGCCTTGGAACGAGGCCGATCGGGCGAAGTATGAAGTCATTCGGGCGCGCTATTCAAGCGATATGTCAAAGGCCGAGTTGGCGCTGATCGCGCCGCTGCTGCCGCCTCCCAAGCGGCGGGGGCGCAAGCCGACAGATGCCCAGATCATTCTCAACGCCTTGTTTTATTTGATCCGATGTGGCTGCCCTTGGCGATATTTGCCAAAGGATTTTCCGCCGTTCACGACCGTGCAGAACCGCTTCTACGCATGGCGCGACAGCGGCCTGTGGGCGCAAATCATCAGCGTTCTCGTGATGGACGCCCGCGAGGCGGAAGGCCGTGAAGCCGCGCCGACGGCGGTTGTCGTTGACAGCCAGTCGGTCAAGACGACGGAAGCCGGCGGTCCTCGTGGTTTCGACGCGGGCAAGAAGATCAAGGGCCGCAAGCGCCATCTCGCCGTAGACACGATTGGCCTGCCCATCGAATGCCAGATCACGACCGCCGACATGCAGGACCGAGACGCTCTCGCGCCGCTGCTGAAAGCCGTGCATCGCAAGAGCCCGTGGGTGAAAATGTCCTTCGTCGACGGGGGTTATCAGGGGGATGAAGCCCAGCGCGCAGCCTTCGAGGCGAGCCGCATTTCCATCACCGTCGTCAAGCGAACCGACAAAGAGGTGAAAGGCTTTGTCGTGTTGCCAAAACGCTGGGTCGTCGAACGAACGCTCGGTTGGATCAATCGAGCGCGCCGTCTATCAAAAGACTTCGAGGCGACTATCGAATCCGCTCTCGCGTGGCTGCAATTGGCCCTGGCTTTCCTCCTCATGCGAAGGCTGGCGAGGCCGAAAGCCGGGCAGATTTGAAATTCGAGTCGGGCTCTGAGAGCGGCGGGGTGTCCTCAAGTCGAGACGCCTCTTTATACGTAGCTCTCTGGGGGTGTGAGTAAAAATGTGATATATTTGCAACACTTCGCCTAATACGCTCCAGCACATGCGAACACGATTACATGCAGATGAGCATCTAATGCCAAACAATTTCTGTTGCATAGCTGAGTCGTGGCCTTATTTTCCTCCGCGCACTCAAACGGGGGCTTAACTGTGAACTGCACGACTATTATCGACTATCTCGCGACCTCCTCCTATGGTCATGTTGTGTTCCGACCGCTCACCCCGCGCGCCCTTGAGGCGTTCGCCGGGTTGCCTCTCGACGCTCAGGGCTGCTTTCGTGCCGCTGACGACGCTGAGGCTGAGGCGCTATTCACTCGCCTCGATTATGCAGACCTTTTCGACCTAACAGTCTGAGACCCTATAATCGATTTTCCCGCTAAGGCGTCCTCAGCTCGCTTGATTGTATAGGGCGGGTCTTGGTTAGCCTTAGCGTTGCGACTGTTTCTCGTTCTTAATCCACCAATCGAAAGCCTCTTTCCCTCCCTGTAACGGTACGGTTCCTGACCAATTGACAGCAGAGAGCGACATCTTATCCTTTGTGTTTTCGAGTCCGCTCTGATCTATAGCCTTTATAAGATCGAACCCTTCCTGAAAAGTTATGTTTGCAGAGTAGTTATGTTCGTCGGCTTTATTCATGGAATACGAGAACTCATAGCCCCCTGTTAGGTAAGATGACCATCCGTGCTTAGGAATGCGAACCTTAACCGTGAATGACGTCCGCCCCTCTAACTCGGGCGGGATAGTCCAGAACAGCAGCGACACCTTTACAGTCCCGTTGTTAAGCTCATTGAATACGCCGAAATTGAACGCGTCGGTTCTCGCTTGAAGATAGGATATATTCTGAAGTTCAGCGGCGTGCCAGTTGTATGAGTTGAACAGTTTTTCAGCTTCGGCACCTATTGCTGCACAGTGCGGCGTAGCCAGACATATGGCGAGGGCGCTTAACGTCTGAAAGACTGGCGAATAGGTAGGCGACTGGCGATGGCTCATGTGGTCGGTCTCGTGTTTTTCGTAAATTGTACAAATTGTGCAGTTATAGGATGTACAGTCGCCCGCAGTTAAGGCTGCGTCCGGGGCCTGCCTAGAGGTCGATTTCCTCGGTCAACACGCAATTTGCGCATCTCGTCCTATAGTGATTGCGTATTTCATGCGTCCAACGCCTCGCCTTCAGGGTCGTCTTCTAGCTCGACCTCGCTGTAGAGGGTGTCGAGGCCGGCAAACAACCCGCGCGCAAGGTCGTCATTTATGATCTGAAAGGCTCTAGCCAGAAGGTCGGGGTAGCGATGGGCGTCCTTGGAGAGATTTTTGAGTAGCTGCTTCGCCATCTTCTGCACTTTTCGCTCCTGCCAGTCGTCTTCTCCCTTCGCGTATAGGTCTTCTTCGTGCCACCGAAGACTTAACGCTCGCCTCCAGGTCAACTCTCTGGCCTTGTCACCGTATTTCTTGAGGATATGGCTCATCGTCGAAACTGCGCGCAGGCTCACCGTTGTCTCGTCGGCAATAGCCTGCTGCGTCCTTCCGCCTTCCTTCAGTAACCTCCAAGCTGCCTCTCGCTTATCATCGCGGGTCATAGGGAGCCGGTTCTTGCTGTTAAGGCGGAAAGCCTCCAACTGTGCTTGCCTGACGTCACCCTCGAAATAGGAGACTGGAATGAACTTCTGCCAGTTTGCGGCCTTGTAAGCTTCAAGCCTGTGGTGACCGTCAACAACATAGAACCCTGATCCGATCACCGTGACGAGAATAGGCTCAAGAGGCCTCTGATGCTCTCGAACGATTTGGGTCAGTTCCTCCGTGTGCTTCTCGTCATCGCGTAAATTCTCTTCGCGCAGCCGCCATTGGAAGACCTGATCAGCGACCTTGAAGCTCCTTGGGGGAAGTGCGTCTGGCCTGTCGGTCTTTCTGGGCTTGGTAGCTTCGACCTGGAGAAGGTCTTGGAGGGTAGTCTTGGAGCGGATGATCATTCTTGGTATTTCGCTATTTTT
This sequence comes from uncultured Alphaproteobacteria bacterium, assembly GCA_963710275.1. Taxonomy (GTDB): domain Bacteria; phylum Pseudomonadota; class Alphaproteobacteria; order Rhizobiales; family Beijerinckiaceae; genus Rhodoblastus. Next base: position 974,260 of record CAVPZS010000005.1, read on the forward strand.
GGACTGTGATATGGAGGATTCTGAAGCAGATGTTATCAGCATCAGTGTTCAGCGACATCAGGAAATAGAACGACCTTGAGCAAAAACTCCTGCATAGTCTTCAGACTGTACCCTTCGCCGTAGCCTTGGCCAATGGTTTTGCCTCCCCAGCCACCGACATCGTTCTGGACCTCTTCAGGGGCGCGCACTTCGCGAAGCCTATCCCTCATGCCGTGCCTGAAGCTGTGTGAGGTCTTGTCGTCAAACGGGAAGCTCTTGAGCCAATTGTTGATAGCCTGAAGGGCTGCGTTGGAATTGATCTCCCCGTCCTCCGCGTACCGAGGGAAGAGCCATTGGTTCTTCTTCCCGTGCCGCTGGACCCTCTCCATCGCCCGTCTCGCGGCCCAGAGGGAAGCGCCAACCAGAGGAACCTTACGGGCAGTCGTCCCAGTCTTAAGGGTTCTGCCTAGCTGAACCATTGGGCGAAACCAGACGTGCGGGACCGGTGCATCAAGGAAAACGTCTGCAATCCGAAGGCCAATGACATCGCTGGCTCGACAGCCAATATCGCTGTGCATGGCAATGATGGAGGACTCGAACCTCCACGCCCTTGCGAGCGCCAGCACCTGAAGCTGGTGCGTCTACCAATTCCGCCACCTGGGCCCGGCGCGTCTTCTACGGGGGGGCGGGCGCCTGTCAACCGCCTCGACGGCTCCGTTTCAAGAAAACGTCACGCTTCGAAAATCATCACGCAGCCAAGGCTTGCTCGACCGGCGCCAGGTAGATGACTTCTTCCTGCTGCAGGAGCGTCAGCAAGGCCAAGAGTGCTTCGTTATTGTTGCGCGCCTCGCGCGCCATCCGGCGGAAGCGCCGCAGGATTGTTTCGAGAATTTCGCCGGCGACATGGCGGTCGGCGAGGCAGCAGGTCAGGAAATCCAATCCGACCTGATCCGCCTGCGTCGCAAGTAGATGCAGGTCGGCGCGCAAATGGTCGAAATCGCCCTGGATCATCGCGCACCAAAGCACAAAATGCCGCTCTGTCATGGACGAGCGTGCGCCGTTGGCCGCCGGCAGCATTTCCTCGTAAAAGCCGCTCAGGCAATCAAAAATCAGGGGCGTAGCCCATTCGAGAACTTGCGGGTGCTGTTGCATTGCGCGCCAGGAGGCTCCCTTCGGCCGACATTGCGCAATGAGACGCGGTTAACCTTAACGGCCAGTTTACGCGGGTAAATTCTGGTCGAGAAAGGCGATCGATTTTTCGAGGGTCGCCAGATCTTGCGGACGGGAGAGACGGTGGTCTCCGTCCTTGATTAGCGAGATGGTCACGGGATCGGCGGCAAGATGCTCGACCAGTTTCATCGCGTGGCGCCAGGGAACGTCGGGATCTTCCATGCCCTGCAGGATGATCGTTGGGCAGAACGTGCGGATTTCGCCGCCGAGCAGGCTGTTGGCCCGCCCGTCCTCGAACAAGCGGCGCGTCAGCAAATAGGATTCGCCATAGGCATCGGCCGGACGGCGCCAGGATCCGCTTTGCTGGATTTTTTGACGGATCGCTTCCGGCAGGATCGGCCAGATCAGGTCTTCGGTGAAATCCACGGCCGGGGCGATCAGGACCATGCCGGCCAGCCGATCGGCCTCATTGGCCCTCGCCAGAATGCGGGCGAGCAGAAGTGCGATCCAGCCCCCCATGGACGAACCGACAACGATCTGCGGTCCCGTCGTGAGCGCGCGAAAGACGGCGGCGGCTTCCGACGCCCAGAGGCCGATGGTCCCCTCGGCGAAATCGCCTTCCAATTCGCCGTGGCCGGAATAATCGAAGCGCAGGCAGGCGCGACCCGCGCGCGCCGCCATTTCATCGAGATGGCTGGCCTTGGAACCGCGCATGTCGGAACGGAAGCCGCCGAGCCAGACGAGGCCGGGCAGGGTGACGCCCGGCCGTGCGGCCCGCTTGAGCGTGGCCAGACGCGGCTCGCCTGGAGCGGGGGCAAAGAAATGGGCGGTTTGGCTTTCGGTCGCGGGCATGGGTAAGCTCACCCTCAGAAATGATTCGGCGACTCTATAGCAATCCTCGCGGGGCGATCCCACCATGACGCCATGGGGCGCGGAACAGGAATTCGATAGCCAGACTTTGCTGGGGCGCACGATTTTGCAGATCGTGCCGGCGCTCGACGCCAGTTTTGAGGCTTTCGCCTGCGTCGAGGCGGCGGCGGCGCTGGCGGAAGAGGGCGCAAGGGCTTTGGTCGCCGGAGCTTCGGGGCCGATGGTCAGCGAATTACAGGCGCGTGGCGGCGTTTTCCTGCCGTTTCCCGTAGCGACGCGTAATCCTCTGGCCGAGGCGTTCAACCGCCGGCGGCTGGCGCGCCTGGTCGACCGCGAAGGCGTCGAGTTGATCCACGTTCGCGGCTCCGCGGGACTGAAGCCGGCGTTGTTCGCGGCGCGCGATGCGCGCATTCCCTTCGTCGCCGATTATGAGCGCGGCCAGAAGGCGGTGGCGCTCGAAGCCGATTCTATCGTGGTTTTCTCCCGTGAAATCTTGGACGAGGTGGCCAAAGCGCGTCCTGAAATCGCGTTCCGCCTGCATCGCGGGCTGCGCGGCGTCGATTTGCGGCCCTTCGCTTTTGAATCGGTTGATTTCGCCAGGGTACGCCGGCTACGCCAAAAACTCGGCGCCAGGCCCCATGAAAGATTGATCGTCGGCATGGACCTGCCGCCGGACCGGCAGAACTTTTTCCTCGCGGCGGCGGCGCAGCTCAAGATCAAGGGCTTTTTCGCCAATGGAACGCAGGAGGCGCGGTTCGTCTGGCTCCATCGGGACGGCGAAACGCCGCGAGGTTTTGACGCCGAGGTTTCGTCGAGGGGGTTGAAGGATCTGGTGCTCCGCCTACCTTGGGCCGACCGCGCCGCCGCCTGCCTCGCCGCGGCGCTCGTGGTCGTCCCGGCGCGCGAACCGGAACTTTGCGTCGAGGCTCAAGCGCTCGGCGCCGCGACGGCTTTGCTCGAAGAGGAGGGCGTGTCGGGGAGCGCCGAAATTCTCGGCATGACGGGGGACGCTCATATGTCCTCGCGCACGGGCTGGCTGATTCCTCCGAGCCATGCGGGGGCTCTGGCGCGCGCGGCGGAGGAGTCGGCGCGCATGGGCGCCTCGGCGCGCGAAACGCTCGGCCAGCGCGCCCGCGCCCAGGCTGCAAATTTTTCGGTGGAGCGGATGCGTCAGTTGACGCTTTCGGTCTACTCACGCCATTTTGCAGGCGTCACCGGGTGATTCCTCATAAATTCGGCGGGCTGCGGCAAATGCGGCGTTGACTTTGCCGCGCTTTGCAACATTCTATCCTTCAGTTCGGTCCTCGTGGTTTCGGTCGCGGGGGTTTTTGCCGTAGATGCGCAGAGTCAGGCTGAGACGCCCTTGACCGCGCAGGAAACGACGACCGGACCGCATCGTCAATGATCCAAGGAGAACACGCCATTCGCCGTCCTATGAAAGCTCCCCCGGTTCCGCAAAAGGAGGGACCCCGCACCAACCGGGAAATTCGAGTCCGCGAGGTTCAGCTGATCGATGCCGAGGGCCAGAATCGTGGCGTCGTCGATATTGTCGAGGCGCTGCGCCTGTCCGAAGAGGACGGGCTCGATCTGGTCGAGATTGTGCCGAACGCCAATCCGCCGGTTTGCAAAATCCTCGATTACGGCAAGTTCCGCTTCAACGAGCAGAAGAAGGCCGCCGAGGCGCGCAAGAAGCAGAAGATCGTCGAAATCAAGGAAATCAAGCTGCGTCCCGGCATTGACGACCATGATTACGAAACGAAGATGAAGGCCGTCCGCCGCTTCTTCGATGAAGGCGACAAGGTGAAGTTCGTTTTGCGCTTCCGTGGCCGCGAAATGGCGCACCAGGAAATTGGCTATCGGGTGCTTGAGCGCGTCAAGGCCGAGACGCTTGCCATCGCCAAGATCGAACTGGAGCCCTCGATGGAAGGCCGCCAGATGATCATGGTTCTGGCGCCGAAATAACGCCCGAGCCGCCAGTAGCGACAAAAACGCGGATGCCCGACCGGCGTTGGCCGGGCATGGCCGCGATTATGCCAATTCCCGCGCAATCGAGGTCCTGACGCAATCAACGGGCGCCCTCTTGCCAAAAACCTCCCTTTGCCCTTATAAGCGCCCCTTCGATCCGCCCGGCCAGTAAAGGGCTGCCGTGGCGGATCTTTTCGCTCGTTTTGCGAAAAACGGCCGCAAGGTCGACATGGCGCTTCGGCGCGCTAGAAATTGAGAGAGCAAAATGCCCAAGTTGAAGACCAAATCGGGCGCCAAGAAGCGCTTCAAGATCACCGGCACCGGCAAGGTGGTTTACGCCCAGCGCGGCAAGCGCCATGGCATGATCAAACGTACGAACAAGCAGATCCGGAACCTTCGCGGCACCAACGTCATGTTCAAGACGGATGGCGACAACGTGAAGAAATTCTTCCTCCCCAACGGCTGATTCAGCCGTTCTGCAGTTTTCAACGTTTCAGGAGATCATCCATGGCTCGCGTCAAACGCGGCGTCACTTCGCACGCCAAGCACAAGAAGACTTTCAAGGCCGCCAAGGGTTTCTACGGCCGCCGCAAGAATACGATCCGGGCCGCCAAGGCGGCCGTCGATCGCTCGATGCAATATGCGACGCGCGATCGCCGCGTCAAGAAGCGCACCATGCGCTCCCTGTGGATTCAGCGCCTCAACGCCGCGGTGCGTGAATTCGGCCTGACTTACAGCCGCTTCATCGACGGTCTCGCCAAGTCGGGCGTCGAAGTCGACCGCAAGGTCCTTTCCGAACTGGCGATTTCCGAGCCGGCCGCCTTCAAGGCGATCGTGGAAAAGGCCAAGGCCGCCTTGCCTGCCGCCGCCGAGGCGACGGCGGCCGCCTGAGTTTTCGGACTTCATCTCAAAAGCCCGCCCATTGGCGGGCTTTTTTGCTTTGTCTCGACATGCGCGCCCGCGCATGGCATGACGCGCGGGTTTCTCGCAATACGATACGGACTTTTCGCCGATGACCGATCTCGCCGAACTCGAAACCCAGACTCTCGCCGCGATAGAGGCCGCCGGCGACGAAACGGCGCTGGAGCTCGTGCGCGTCAACGCTCTCGGCAAGAAGGGTTCGATATCAGCGCTGCTGGCGACGCTGGGAAAAATGTCGCCGGACGAACGCAAGACCGAAGGCGCGAAAATCAACGCGTTGAAGGATCGCGTCGGCGAAGCGCTTGCTGGGCGCAAAGCCACATTGAAGGAAACGGCGCTCGCGGCGCGCCTCGCCGGCGAAACTTTGGACGTGACCCTGCCGACCCGCGCCGCGGCGCTGGAGACCGGGCGCATCCATCCGATCAGCCAGGTGATGGACGAACTGACCGCCATTTTTGCCGACATGGGCTTTTCCATCGCCGAGGGGCCGGACGTCGAGACCGACGATCTCAACTTTACCAAGCTGAACTTCCCGCCCGGCCATCCCGCGCGGGAAATGCACGACACCTTCTTCTTCAACCGCAAGGAGGACGGCTCGCGCAAATTGCTGCGCACCCATACCTCGCCGGTGCAGGTCCGCACCATGCTGAAGAACCCGCCGCCCATCCGGGTGATCTGCCCCGGCCGGACCTATCGCTGCGATTCCGACCAGACCCACACGCCCATGTTCCATCAGGTCGAGGGGCTGGTCATCGACCGCAAGGCGCATATGGGCCATCTGAAATGGATTCTCGAAGAATTCTGCAAGACCTTCTTCGAAGTGCCGCACGTGAAAATGCGCTTTCGCCCGAGCTTTTTCCCCTTCACCGAACCCTCGGCTGAAGTGGACATCCAGTGCTCGCGCAAAGGCGGCGAAATGCGCTTCGGCGAGGGCGACGACTGGCTGGAGATTTTGGGCTGCGGCATGGTCCATCCGAATGTGCTGCGCAATTGCGGACTCGATCCCGACGAGTTCCAGGGCTTCGCCTGGGGCATGGGGATAGATCGCATCGCCATGCTGAAATATGGCATGCCGGACCTGCGCCCCTTCTTCGAGGCCGATGTCCGCTGGCTCCAGCATTACGGTTTCCGCCCGCTTGATTTGCCGACGCTGGCGGGCGGGCTGTCGAGCTGAATTCTTCATCCCGCGTCCGCGCTGGAGCGCTTCGCCACGCTCGCAATGACGCTCCAGCAAAGTTCGAGACAAGAAAATGAAATTCACGCTGTCCTGGCTGAAAACCCATCTCGAGACCGAGGCGCCGCTCGACGTGATCGTCGAGACGCTGACCAAAATCGGTCTCGAGGTCGAGCATGTCGACAATCCCGCCGAGCAACTCGCCGCCTTCCGCATCGCCGAAATCGTCGAGGCTGTCCAGCATCCCAACGCCGACCGTCTCAGGGTCTGCCAGGTCAATGTCGGGGAGGGGCGCCCCTGCAGGTTGTCTGCGGCGCGCCCAATGCGCGGGCAGGTTTGAAAACCGTGTTCGCGGCGCCGGGAACCCATATTCCCGCGAAGAACATCACCATCGCCAAGGGCGTCATCCGTGGCGTCGAGTCCGGCGGCATGATGTGCTCGCCGGAAGAACTCGGCCTCGACGGCGACTTCCTCCGGCATTTTCGAACTGCGCCGCCGACGCGCCGGTCGGGCTAGGCTACGCCGCCTGGGCCGGGCTCGACGACCCGCTGATCGAGATCAACCTCACCCCCAATCGCTCGGATGCGGCGAGCGTGTTCGGCATCGCGCGCGACCTCGCCGCCGCCGGCATTGGCAAACTGATCGACGCGCCCGATCGCGCCGATCGCGGGCGGCGTTCGCCTGCCCGGTCGAGGTCAAGCTGGATCTTTCAACGCCGGGGACGCTCATCTCGCGCCGCTGTTCGCCTTGCGCCTGGTGCGCGGCGTGAAGAACGGTCCGAGTCCGGAATGGTTGCAAAGCCGACTGAAGAGCATCGGTCTGCGCCCGATCAACGCCTTGGTCGACATCACCAATTTCCTGACTTTCGACCGCGGGCGGCCGCTACACGTATTCGACGCCGCCAAGGTCGCGGGCAATCTGGTCGTGCGTCGTGCGAAAGCTGGCGAAAAACTTCTGGCGTTGGACGGCAAGACCTATGCGTTGGATGAGAACGTCGTGGTCATCGCCGATGACAAGAGCGTGGAGTCGCTGGCCGGCGTGATGGGCGGCGAGTCCTGCGGCTGCGACGAGAACACGGTCGACGTGCTGATCGAATCCGCGCTTTGGGACCCTCACAACATCGCCCAGACCGGCAGAAAGCTCGGGATTGTCAGCGACGCGCGCTATCGTTTCGAGCGTGGCGTCGATCCTGCCTTCGCCATTCCCGGCGCGGAACTCGCCACGCGCATGGTCCTCGACCTCTGCGGCGGCGCGCCTTCCGCGCTTTTCGTCGCCGGCCATGTTCCCGAGGCGCAGGCGACGATTGATTTCCCGTACAGTGAAGTCGAACGGCTCACGGGCCTTCGCCTGGAAGTCGCCGAAATGGCCGGCGCGCTGGAAAAACTCGGCTTTGCGGTGGCTGCTCAGGCCAGCAACGCCGAGCGCGTCCATGTGCGCGCCCCGAGTTGGCGGCCCGATATTGAAGGCAAGGCCGATCTTGTCGAGGAAATCGTCCGCCTCGCCGGGTTTGATCGGATCGTTCCGGTTCCGCTGGAGCGCGAGGCCGCCATTTCCGGCCCGGTGCTGACCCTGTTGCAGAAGCGGGTGCGCACGGCGCGACGAGCCCTTGCCGCGCGTGGCCTCGTCGAGGCCGTCACCTGGTCGTTCGTCGCCAAGGCGCAGGCCGAATGTTTCGGCGGCGGCGCGCCGGAACTGGCGCTCGCCAATCCGATCGCCGCGGATCTCTCCGATATGCGCCCGAGCCTGCTGCCCGGCCTGATCGCCGCCGCGAAAGCCAATGTCGCGCGAGGATTTGGCGATGTCGCCTTGTTCGAGGTCGGGCAAGTATTCAAGTCGGACGACGAGGAAGGCCAATTCATCACAGCTGCTGGCCTGCGCCGGGGAACCGCCAGGCCCGCCGGGGCCGGACGCCACTGGGCGGACAAGCCCGCGGCAGTCGACGTGTTCGACGCCAAGTCCGACGCCATGACGCTGCTGGCGACGCTCGGCGTCGCCGCCAATGCGGCGCAGATCGTTCCCGGCGGTCCGGAGTTCCTACATCCCGGCCGTTCGGCGACTCTGCAGTTCGGCCCCAGGAACATTGTCGGCTGGTTCGGCGAACTGCATCCGCGCGTGCTGGAGTTGTTCGATGCGACCGGTCCGCTGGTCGCCTTTGAAGTCACCCTCGATCTCATTCCCCCGCCCAAGGCGAAGCCGACCAAAGCCAAGCCGAAACTCGAGCTTTCGGACTTCCAACCGGTCGAGAGGGATTTCGCCTTCATCGTTGAAAATTCAGTCAAGGCTGCCGATCTGATCAAGGCGGCGCAGGCGGCGGATCGTAACCTGATCGTCAATGTCGGGGTGTTCGATCTCTATGCCGGGCCGGGCGTGCCAGAAGGAAAGAAGTCGGTTGCGATCAACGTGACGCTGCAGCCGCGCGAAAAGACGCTGACCGACGCGGAAATTGACGCAGTGGCGCAGAAGATCATCGCGGAAGCCGGCAAGAAAACCGGCGCCGTGCTGCGCGGATAGGTTGTCTTGGGAGGCTTCGATGGTTGGAAAATTTTGCTGGGTTGAATTGCTGACGAGCGATGTCGCGGCGGCGGAGAAATTCTACGGCGACGTCATCGGCTGGACCTGTTCTGCGGCGGGGGAGAGCGCGCCGCACTACCGCATTTTCTCGATGGACGGCCATGGCGCCGCCGGATTGATGGCATTGCCCGAGGAGGCCAAGGCGCAGGGCGCCCGGCCCCTGTGGATGGGCTATATCTATACGCCCGACGTCGACGCCGAGGTCAGCCTCGATAGTCGCCTCTGGCGGCAAGCTCTACCGCCCCGCGGAGACGATTCCCGGCATGGGCCGCTTCGCCGTGGTCGCCGATCCGCAGGGCGCGGTGTTTTCGCTCTGGACCGACCTCTCCGGCGCGACCCATCCCGAAATCCCGCCCATGACTCCGGGCCATGTCGCCTGGCGCGAGCTTTACGCCGACGATGTCGAAAAGGCCTTCGCCTTCTACGCGGAAAAATTCGGCTGGACCAAGACCGAGGCGATGGATATGGGCCCGATGGGCGTCTACCAGATGTTCGCCACGGGCGGACCGACCGCCGGTGGCATCATGCGCCGGCCGGAGAATATTCCCCAGCCGTTCTGGAACTATTATCACGCCGTGCCGGAACTCGACGCGGCGATTGGCCGGGTGGAGAAGGGCGGCGGCAAGATCCTGAACGGGCCGCAGGAAGTGCCCGGCGGCGCCTGGGTGGCGCAATGTCTCGATCCCCAGGGCGTGGTGTTCTCGATGGTGGCGGCTAAACGCTGAGTTTTGGACATGCGCCTTGTCCTGGCCCTGGCTTTCGCCTTCGCCTTGGCGTCGGCCGCCTTCGCGGCGACCGACCCCTGCGCCCGATTTGCCGACGCCGACGCCTATAACAATTGCCTCGCGGGCGCCGGGCCTGTGGCGAAATCAAACAAGCTCGGACGCGCGCCGGCGCCGGACAGGGAGAGTGCTCCGCGCTCCGCGAGCGGACATGCGCACAGCGTTGGTCATCCTCTCGCGAAGGCGCGGGCGCCGCAGGGGCGGCATGTAGAGCAGAGGCGCAACGGCCGTGTGCGGGTGGAAATTTACCGCTGAGACACAGATGGTCATGGCGGCTGAGCCTGGCGGCGGCGCGAACCGGTTTCCGCTTCGCAAGAAAATGCGCTAACGGCCGTCCAGCTTGGCGATGGCGGCGCTGTCGGGATATTCGGAAAATTCGATCACCAGTCCGTCGCGGAAGCGCAGGAAGTCGCAGACATCGACCGAGCGGACATCGCCCGTGCCGCGATTGCGCATCCTGGACGTCCGGTGCAGGGCGACGCGTTCGCCGTCGATCACCAGTTCGTGGATGGTCGAGCCGAGATTCTCGATACATGGCTTCGATTGCCGCCAGAGCCTGGGCGAGCAGCGCCTTGCCGCGCGTCGGGCGGGAGAAGGGATAAAGCGTCCATTCGCCCTGCACGTTGTAGAAAATATCCTCGGCCGCATATTCGACTATGCCCGCATGATCGGCCGCCGCGCGCCGCTCGAAAATCGTGCGCACCCGCTGCTCGATCATTTCCCGGTCAAGGTCGCCGAGCTTGGTCAGCGCGTCGTTGCTTTGCATGGCGGCGCTCTTTTCACGATCTCCTGAACTCAGGACAGGTTCAATTCCTTGAAAAAGTCGTTGCCCTTGTCGTCGACGACGATGAAGGCGGGGAAGTTTTCGACCTCGATCTTCCAGATCGCCTCCATGCCGAGTTCGGGATATTCGACCAGGTCGACCTTTCTGATGCAGTCCTGGGCGAGGCGCGCCGCCGGGCCGCCGATCGAGCCGAGATAGAAGCCGCCGTGCTTTTTGCAAGCTTCGGTCACCTGAGCCGAGCGGTTGCCCTTGGCCAGCATGACCATGGAGCCGCCGGCCGCCTGGAAGCTGTCGACATAGGCGTCCATGCGGCCTGCCGTGGTCGGGCCGAAAGAGCCGGAGGCGTAGCCCGCCGGCGTCTTGGCCGGGCCAGCGTAATAGACCGGATGGCGCTTCAGGTAATCCGGCATGGGCTCGCCCTTTTCCAGCCTTTCGCGGATTTTCGCATGGGCGATGTCACGGGCGACGATGATCGTGCCGGTCAGTGAAAGGCGCGTCTTCACCGGATATTTGGTCAGGGTCGCCAGGATCTCCGACATGGGCTGGTCAAGGTCGATCTTGACGACGGCGCCGCCCAGCGTCGCCTCGTCGACATGCGGCAGATATCTGGCCGGATCGCGCTCCAGCTCTTCGATGAACACCCCGTCCCTGGTGATCTTGCCGAGACATTGACGGTCGGCCGAGCACGACACGCCAATGCCGATCGGCAGCGACGCGCCGTGGCGCGGCAGGCGGATCACCCGCACATCGTGGCAGAAGTATTTGCCGCCGAATTGCGCGCCGACGCCGAGGTCCTGCGTCAGCTTGTGGATTTCCGCCTCCAGCGCCAGATCGCGGAAGGCGTGCGCATCCTCGCCGCCTTCGGTTGGCAGCGCGTCGAGATAGCGCGCGGAAGCCAGCTTGACCGTCTTCAGGTTCAGCTCGGCGGAAAGGCCGCCGATGACAATGGCGAGATGATAGGGCGGGCAGGCGGCGGTGCCGAGGGCGAGGATCTGCTTCTTCAGCACCTCCAGCAGCCGGTCGTGGGTCAGCATCGAAGGCGTGCCCTGCACCAGGTAGGTCTTGTTGGCCGAACCGCCGCCCTTGGCCATGAACAGGAACTTGTAATAATCCTCGCCCTCTTCGTAGATGTCGATCTGGGCGGGCAGATTGGTTTTCGTGTTTTTTTCCTCGAACATCGAGATTGGCGCGAGCTGTGAATAGCGCAGGTTCTTCTTCTCGTAAGCGTCGCGCACGCCCTCCGACAGCGCGGCCTCGTCGCCCCCCTTGGTGAAGACGCGGCGACCTTTCTTGCCGAGAATGATTGCGGTGCCGGTGTCCTGGCACATGGGCAGCACGCCGCCCGCGGCGATATTGGCGTTTTTCAGCAAGTCGAAGGCGACAAACTTGTCATTGCCGGTGGCCTCGGGGTCGTCGAGGATTTTCGCCAGTTGCGCCAGATGGCCGGGACGCAGCAAATGATTGATGTCGCTCATCGCCGTTTCGGCGAGCAGGCGGATCGCCTCGGGCTCGACCACCAGTATTTCCTCGCCGTCGAATTTTTCGACGCGCACGCCCTTGTCCGAGATTTTGCGATAAGGCGTTTCGTCCTTGCCGAGGGGAAAGAGCGGTGCGTAGGCGGAGGTCATGGCGGCAGATCCGTGAGTTAGAGTTTGACCGCTTCTAGAACTTTGGGGCGCGCTTTCCAAGTTGGCGATTTGGGCTAAGGGCAAGAGGGTATGGCGTTGCGGAAAAATCCGTCCTCGCATGTTGACGGCTTTCGGTCGAGACTGATCTGGATCAATCAGTTCCGTAAAGACCGAAGTTTAATAAATTTTACAGTGTGATTTAATAGCTCCGTCGCGCGATTGAGTATTAAGGAGAGATCCGATGAAGATACGTCATGTCGCAATAGCTATGGTCGCCGGTCTGATGCTGGTTCCCTTGGGGAACGTCAATGCCGAGATCGCTGGTGGCGCGGCAAATATCCGTTCGCAGGCGAAAAACTTCACGCCGATCGAAAAGGCGGCATGCGGCCCCTACGCCGGTCGTTGGTGCGGTCCGTGGCATCACCGCGTATGCGGACCTTACGGTCGTTGCTGGTGCGCCCGCTGCTAGTTGGCGCAAACTTCCGGGCTTTCGCGCGCCGCGCCACATCGGGCGCGGCGTTTCATTTCGCCGGCGCCGCCAGAAAACTCCGCAGCCTCGCCGCCAGCGCCTCCGCGTCGTGGGCTTCACATTCCCAGATCACCAGCACTCGCCAGCCCATCGCGGTATATCGCGCGAGATGCGCGGCGTCGCGGGCGAAATTGCGCGCGATCTTTGCGCGCCAATAGTCGGCGTTGGTCTTCGGCATGCGCGCGCCGCGCTTGCAGTCGTGGCCGTGCCAGAAGCAGCCGTGAACGAAGATCGCCTTTTTCCGGCCGATCCAGGCGATATCAGGCGCGCCGGGCAGGTCGCGCCGGCACAGGCGATAGCCGGGCGCTATGCCGCGCAAAATCCGCCGAACGGCAAGTTCCGGCTTGGTGTCGCGTCCCTTGACGGCGCGCATGACGGCGGAACGATCCATGGCGAGGCCGCGGCTAGTCTTTCTTGGGCGCCGGCAGTTGCAGCATTTCGTCGGTGTGGCGCGCGATCATGCCCTTGGCCTTTTCGGCGATCAGGGCCAGCACCCAGGGCAGTTCCATGGAGACGCGCACGCGGTCGGCCAAAAATTCCAGCGCGCCGGTCAGCGAATGGCCCATGACCGTGATGGCGAAGTCGGCGTGCGCTTCGGACCAGGTGATGTGCAGCGCCGAAAGATGCTGGGCGTATTTCTGCTGCAGGGCCTCGATGCCGACCCGGACGCGCCGCTCGGATTCTTCCGCCCCCAGTTTATGCGGCACGTCGACGCTGACTGTCTGTCCCATGATGCTTTCTCCGCGCAAAAAGAAAGAAACGCGCGAAAACGAGGCGTAGCGGCCTTTGCAGCCGAAAGCCAGCGCGAAAACGGCGCGAGAAGGCATGATGAAAACGCATGACTGATCGGCGAAAAAAGCGAGATCCAGCAAGATCAGCGTTTTCTAGTGATTAAAAATTCACAATTTAAACAACGTTATATTTGCGATAGCGCAATACGGTCATCGTCTCCGCGTGCTATTGACGGCATAAGTCATCGAAAACGTTAGCCCATTGTCGCATAGCTAAAGCGCCCTTTGGCGTCCTAGTCAGAAAATCAACCCGGCAACGCACGCAAGAGAGCTCCATGACCGAGACCAGCCGCATCAGAAATTTGGCCCTTCGCTCGAAAATCATGACGGCGGAACAGGCCGCGGCCCTGATACCCAAAGGCTCGAATGTCGGCATGTCCGGCTTCACCGGGGCAGGCTATCCGAAGGAAGTGCCGCTGGCGCTGGCCGAACGGATGAACGCCGCCCATGCCCGCGGCGAGACTTTCCGCGTCGGCGTCTGGACCGGCGCCTCGACCGCGCCGGAACTCGACGGCGCCCTCGCCAAGGTCGACGGCATGGAAATGCGGCTGCCTTACCAGTCCGATCCCACCTGCCGCAAACGCATCAACGCCGGCGAAATGGAATATATCGACATCCATCTCTCCCATGTCGCGCAATTCGTGTGGGGCGGTTTTCTGGGCAAGCTCGACGTCGCCATCGTCGAAGTCGCGGGCATTCGCGAGGACGGCATGCTCATACCCTCTTCTTCGGTCGGCAATAACAAGACCTGGCTCGACCGCGCCGACAAAGTCATTCTCGAAGTCAACAGCTGGCAGAATCTCGCGCTCGAGGGCATGCACGACATTTATTACGGCACGCAATTGCCGCCCTATCGCAAGCCCATCCCGATCGTCAATCCGGCCGACCGCATCGGCGAAACCTTCTTCCACTGCGATCCGGAAAAGATCATCGCCATCGTCGAGACCGACAAGCCGGACCGCAATTCCGCCTTCTCGCCGCCGGACGAGAATTCGCGTCTCATCGCCCACCACATTCTCGAATTCTTCGCCCATGAGGTGAAAATGGGCCGCCTGCCCAAGGAACTGCTGCCGCTGCAATCGGGCGTCGGCAATGTCGCGAATGCGGTGATGGAGCAGTTGCAGGACGCGCCCTACGACAATCTCACCGCTTATACCGAGGTCTTGCAGGACGGGATGTTCAATCTCATCCGCTCCGGCAAGATGTCCTTCGCCTCGGCGACAGCCCTCTCGCTGAGCCCCGACGCGGCGCATGAGTTCAACCGCGACGCCGCCAAATATCACGACAAGATCGTGTTGCGGCCGCAGGAGATCAGCAACCATCCCGAAGTGATCCGCCGCCTCGGCCTGATCGCGATGAACGGGCTGATCGAGGCCGACATCTACGGCAACGTCAATTCCACCCATATCCGCGGATCCTCGATCATGAACGGCATCGGCGGCTCCGGCGACTTCGCCCGCAACGCCTGGCTGTCGATTTTCATGACCCCGTCGAGCGCCAAGAACGGCGCGATTTCCTGCATCGTGCCCATGGTGACCCATGTCGACCATACTGAGCATGACGTGCAGGTGATCGTTACCGAACAGGGGCTGGCGGACCTGCGCGGCCTTTCGCCGAAGAAGCGCGCCAAGGTGGTGATCGAGAATTGCGCCCACCCGATCTTCAAGCCGGCGCTGGCGGAATATTCGGAAATGGCGCTCAAATATTCGCTCGGGCACCATACGCCGCATATTCTCGAAGAGGCCTTCACCTTCCTGCCCAACTGGCAGGCCAATCGCGAGGCCCGCGACGCCTGGAAGGAAGACAGCGTCGTGCAGGCCGATGCCTGGAAATAAGTCGCGCCGCGGGCGACGGAAGTAACCACGGTCGCAGGAAGCGCGGGCGTGTTACTTCCTCAGCGGAAGCGATCCGTGATACAAACAGGGCATTGCTTGAGAGGCCTTTCGGCCGGAAGGAGTGACCCGATGCGTTATGCTCTCGCCGCGATTTTCCTTTGCGCCGCCGGAATTCTTCCCGCCACGGCCTTGCCGAATTTCGGTTCGCAATCGCTTTCCATGTCCAGGGAGAACGACAGCGTGCAGGTCGCCAGGCATCATCGCGCCGCGCCCGCGCGCCGTCACAGCCACGCGAAAAGTGACGGCGGCATCCACCCGCTGGTCGGCAGCGGCGATTACTGAGCCTCGCCCTGTTAGCGCGGTTGACGGCAGTCTTTTTGCGAGCGAAGCGAAGCAATCCAGCCTGCGAATGATCGCAGGCTGGATTGCTTCGCTTCGCTCGCAATGATGACGCTTTGACGGACAGCTCAGTCGTTCTGCAGGATCATGTTGCGCAGGATGGGATAAACCTGGTTTTCCCATCTCCGGCCGCTGAACACGCCATAATGGCCGACGCCCGCCTGCAAGTGATGCCGCTTGCGGAAGGGTTTCAGGCCCGACATCAGGTCGTGCGCCGCCATGGTCTGCCCGACCGCGCAAATGTCGTCGCGTTCGCCTTCCACCGTCAAAAGCGCGGTCTTGCGGATCGCCTTGGGATTCACGGGACGGCCGCGGAAGGTCATCTTGCCCATCGGCAACTGGTGCTCCTGGAAGACCCATTGCACGGTTTCGAGATAGAATTCCGCAGGCAGGTCAAGCACGGCGAAATATTCGTCGTAGAAATCCTTGGTCTGCTTCGCCTTGTCTGACTCGCCGCCGGCCAGATTGTGGAACAGGTCGACATGAGCCTTCACATGGCGGTCCAGGTTCATCGCCATGAAGGCGGAGAGCTGGACGAAGCCGGGATAGACCCGCCTTTGCGCGCCCTTGAAGCGCAGGGGCACGCGGCCGATCAGATTCTTCTCGAACCAGGAGATCGGCTTCTCCTTGGCGAGATTATTGACTTTGGTCGGCGCGATGCGCGTATCGATCGGACCCGCCATCAGGGTTATCGAGGCGGGCTGCGCCGGATTATTGTCCTCGGCCATGATCGCAGTGGCGGCGAGCACCTGGACGCAGGGCTGGCAGACCGCGACGACATGCGCGCCGGGGCCCAGAAATTCCAGGAAAGTGATCACGTGGGCGACATAGTCGTCGAAGCCAAAGGCGCCGTCGGCGAGGCTGACGTCGCGCGCATTATGCCAATCGGTGATGTAGACGTCGTGATCGGCGAGCAAGGTCTGCACGGTGTTTCGCAGCAGGGTGGCGAAATGGCCGGAGAGCGGCGCGACGACCAGCACCCGCGGCTGCTGGACGGCGATGTCCTTCTTGAAATGCAGTAGCGTGGCGAAAGGCGTCACCAGCGCCGCTTCTTCCGTCACTGCAGCTTCTTCATTGCCGACAGGAACGGCCTTGATGGCGTAGGGCGGTCGCGAATGGGTGAGCCCTGCGCGGTCGATCATTTCATAGGCGGCTGAAAGATTGCGCACGAGAGCATTTTCGCTGAAGCCGGCGTAAGGTCCGTTCAAGACCTCCAAAGCCAGCCGCGCAAAGGCTTTGACCGGCGCCATGAGGTCCGACTGGGCTTGATAGGCTTGATACAGCATTCTCAGCGCACCGATTCCTTTTTTGGACCCTCGGCATGCCGAGGCTGCATTGCTTCAAACCTAAACTAATAAGCGGCCCAATGCTCGCATACAATCTGCTAAAGGTCTAAGGCGAAATGCAAGGAAAGTGAAAGCGCGACGCGTTTTCATGCGTCTCGCGGCGCCTTCTTCACGCCAATGGCCCCGCGTGGCAATTTGTCCAGCATTTGCGCATTGCGGATGGGCCCGCGTGTGTTCTAATTTAACCGAGAAGCGGCGCAGTCAGAAACTGGAACGGTTTTCCAAAGACGAGCTTGCGCGACAAAAAATTCTGAAGCCTTCCGTAGTCTCGGAAAACGTGAAATGGTTTCAGGACTGGGAGTGAATCACATGGCCAAGGCGGTTTTGACGATCAGCAGCAAGAATTACTCGTCCTGGTCGCTGCGCGGTTGGCTTCTGTGCCAGATGGCCGGACTGGACGTAGAGGAACAGCGCCAGTCGATCGACGATCCCGGCGCGCGCGCCGAACTCCTGCTGCTTTCGCCCTCCTTCCTGACTCCGGCGCTCGACCACAAGGGCGTGCATGTCTGGGACACGCTGGCGATCGCCGAATATCTCCACGAAGTCTTCCCGAAGGCCGGGCTTTTCCCTGCGGATCGCGCCGCGCGGACCCACAATCGCTCGATTTCCGGCGAAATGCATTCCGGTTTCAGCAATTTGCGCTCGGCCTTGCCGATGAACATGAAGGCGGCCTTTCCCAATTTCCGCGTCTGGACCGGCGCCAAGCCTGATATCGAGCGCGTCTGCGCCATCTGGCGCGATTGCGCGAGCCGCTATGGCGGCCCCTTCCTGTTCGGGCCGAAGCCGACTGTGGCCGACGCCATGTTCGCGCCGGTCTGCTCGCGCTTCGCCACCTATAACGTGCAGCTCGATGAGCAATGCGCAGCCTTCCGCGATCACATCCTGGGCTGGGCGCCGATGGTGGAATGGGCGGAAGCGGCGAAGATCGAGCCGGACGAGATGGAAGAACTCGACGTCGAGTTTTGAGGTTTCCTTTTCTCGGTATTAGGTAGCAAGCTCACCAAATGAGTTTGCTACCTAATACCGCCTTTTCTTCAGCAAGAGGCCGAACCCTCTTGGACCGCAAAGGCCGCCCTCGGGGCGGCCTTTGCTTTGGCGTTAGAGGCTCTCCGAGCAAATCTGTTCACCGGAAGGCGCGAGAGACGCGTTTGGTCTTGTGACGTTTATGTAAAAAAACGCCTACACACGGTCGCGCAATGGCGCGCGGGCGGGTTATTAGCCACGTGACGCTGCGTAGTCCGCGTACAACCAGCGCGTTGTGTCAATATAATTGTTGACAGTAGAGCGCCATGGTCTAGTTTGAGAAAACTTGAGTAGAGTTTCTCACCGCCGCAACGCCCCCTCGCGTGCGGCGGTTTTTTGTTGCGGCCAACTACTCTCCCGCCCAGCGCAGCAACGTCAGGCGATCCTCGCGGTCGAGCGGCGGCGCGACGCCGGGCGGCGGCATGGCGCGCGAAAACACGGCGGCGCGCAGAATGTCGCGGCGGTATTTGTCGATGTTTCCGCTGATGGTGAAATCCAGACCCGCGGCGGCGTGAGCCAGCGCAGGATGCTGGGGACTTGTCGCATGGCAGGCGGCGCAATTCTGTTCGATGATCGCGCGTGCGTCCTCCAGGCCCGGCCGCAGCGCCTGGGCGATGGCCGCGCCCGCTGACCGCGCCGAAGCTTCGGCCTGTGGCCTCGGGGGCGCGGACAGCCAGAAAGCCAGGGCGAGGCAGGCGCCCGCGCCGGCCGCCAGTTTCCAGTCCCATCCGGCAGCGCGGGCATTTTTCAGGAACAGCCGACGGATCAGGAACCCTGCGCCGAGAAACAGCGCCGCGGCGACGTCCCGATGAGGGCCGGCGAAAAGCAGCGGCGCATGCCCCGATAACATGAAGAACACCACCGGCAGGGCGAGATATTGGTTGTGCATGGCCCGCGTCGCCGCGGCTTTGGCGTCGGCGGCGTCGGTGGCGAGGCCCGCGCGCAGCGACGCCAGCCGGCGCCTCTGCGCCGGCGCGATGGCATGGGCGATATTGGCGGTCATGAGCGTCGCCAGATTGGCGCCGAGCAGGAGATATGCGGCGCGCCCGGCGAACAGATGGCAAAGCAGGAAGGCCAGGGCGACGCAGAGGGCGAAAAGCGCGATCAGCAGGGCGTCGCCATCGACACCGCCTTTCTTGCAGAAAGCGTCATAGCCGAGCCAGACGACGGGCAGGAGCCCGAGCGCGACAACGACGGCGGCCCAGCCGGTCGCCTCCCAGAGCTGGGGATCAATCAGATAAAGGTCTGGCGCGGCGCAGTAGATCAGGCACAGCAGGGCGAAGCCGCTGGCCCAGGCGGCATAGGCCTCCCATTTGAAATGCAGCGCCCGTTCCTCGGCGCCAGCATCGCCGGCGCGCGAAAAACGGAAGCCTTGGCCGGCATGAAGCAACAGGCTTTGCGGATGAGAGTCTGCGAACGGCTTGCGCATCCCGAGGTCGAGGCGCGCCAGGGCGAAGGCGGAGCCGACCCAGACCATGGCCGCGACGACATGCAGCCAGCGCAGCAGGATTCCTGCGTCGTCCGAGAGGAGGGAAAAGAGAGCCATGGCTGAATTCACTTTTGAGGTCGCCGAAGATACCAGCGATGCAGGCTCAAGACGATGAGGAAGGTAAAAAGCGCGGCGAGCGCGGCGTCGGAAAGATAGTGGCCCCCAAAGGCCATGCGAAGGGCCGCCGTCGCCGCGGTGAAGATCAGGGCGGCGGCAACCGCGGGGACGCGGAAAGGCGGCGGCGCAAGCAGCGCCGGGGCGAGTGTCCAGGCGGAAGTCGCGACCTCGCCGGAAACAAAGGAGCAGTTCCGACGGCAGTCGCCATCGAATTTTTCGTAAGCGCGGAACGCCCAGGCGCCGCCAAATTCTGAGGTTTGATACGGGCGGGGACGGTGCGAAATCTCCTTCAGCACGCCATTGACCAGCAGGCCCGGTCCGAGCGCCAGCGATGCGACCAGAAACAGGATCGCGCGCCGATCGGGGCCGCCTCGAGTCCAGCCGAGGCCGCGGGCGAGGCCCGCGAGGAGCAGCAGGCCCAGAAGGACATAGGGCGCGTCGTAGAAAATACGCCGGAAAAGCTCGCCCGCCGGCGTCTGTCCAACGAAATGGGCGTTTTCAAAGAATTTTCGCGCGACTGCGAGGTCGACATCGGGCCAGGCCGCAAAAAACGCCAGGCAAGCGAGGGTGGCGAACAGGGTCACGGAAAGGGGGGTGCGCACGGCGGTCCTTTTGAGCGGCATACCCTCAATGCTTTAAGGCGGCGGGCGAAAAAGGCAAAGCCGCTTTTCCCCTGGCCTTGGCGGCAAGAAAAAACCCGTACGTGGCCGGCGTCGCTGACTGACCGCTGGTTTTTGGTTGACGTTTTCCTTCACAATGGACGCCGATTCGGTTGGCGCGCTGATCAAAGGAAACCCGCTTTCGCGCCGAGTCGGTTTGTAACGATTTGAAATTACGCAAAAAAATTAAATCCATTGCCGGAGGCGCGATCATGGCCGAGCTCGATTTTTGGTATGAATTCGCCAGCACCTACTCCTATCTCAGCGCCATGCGCAGCGATTCGCTGGCTCAAGCCGCTGGCGTGCGTTTGCGCTGGCGTCCTTTCCTGCTCGGTCCGATCTTCTCCGCGCAGGGCTGGATGGATTCACCCTTCAATCTCTATCCGGCCAAGGGGCGAAACATGTGGCGCGACATGCAGCGTCAATGTGAAGCGCGCGGCTTGCCGCTGCGCCGACCCCAGCCCTTTCCGCAGAATTCCGTGCTCGCGGCGCGGCTCGCGCTCGCTGTTCCAGAGGACTTGCGGGCCGCCTTCAGCCGCGCGGTCTTCCGCGCCGAATTTGGCGAGGGGCGCGCAATTTCCGACGTGGACGCGCTGACCGAAATTCTCGAATGGCTGGACCTCCCGGCGGCGGAAATGCTGGACAAGGCGAAGTCCGAGCCCATTCGCGCGCTGTTGCGCGACGAAACAGAGAAGGCGCGCCGCCTCGGCATTTATGGCGCGCCGACTTTCATCGCCGGGGATGGGGAGCTATTCTGGGGCGACGATCGGCTGGAGCAGGCGCTCGCCTGGGCGAAGGACCAACAGAGAAAATGAGCGTCTTGCCGGAACTCTCGGCGGAGGAAGTCGAACGCTACGCCCGCCATGTCGTGCTCCGCGACGTCGGCGGCCCCGGACAGCGCAAGCTGAAGGCGGCGAACGTCTGCGTCGTCGGCGCGGGGGGCTCGGCGCGCCTTTGCTGCTTTATCTGGCCGCGGCGGGCGTGGGGCGGCTGACCGTGATCGACGACGACGTGGTGTCGCTGTCCAATCTGCAGCGCCAGATCCTGTTCGGTGAGGCTGATCTCGGGCGGCCGAAGACCAAGGTCGCGGCGGAGGTTTTGCGCCGGCTCAATCCGCACGTGGACGTGATCTGCCGCCCGGTGCGGCTGACGCCGAAAATGTCGCGGAACTGATCGCCGACAGCGATGTCGTCGCCGACGGTTCGGATAATTTCGATACGCGCTATCTGGTTTCCGACGCGTGCTTTTTCGCGCGAAAACCCCTTGTCACGGCGGCGGTCGGACAATTCGACGGCTCGCTCACTACTTTGCGCCCTTTCGAGGCGGGGCCGGACGGGAAGCCTAACCCGACCTATCGCTGCCTGTTTCCGCAAAAGCCGCCGCCGGGCGCGCTGCCTACCTGCGCCGAGGCGGGCGTGCTCGGCGCCCTGACCGGCATGCTGGGTTCGCTGATGGCGCTGGAGGTGGTCAGGGAGATCGTCGGCTTCGGAACGTCGATGGTCGGACGCCTCGCCCTGTTCGACCTCGCCGCCATGCGGTTTGAAACGCTGACCTATGGCTGGGACGAGGACAACCCGCTCAACGGAAGGGGCGCGAAGCAAAGCGGCTGAGCGCCGGTCCCGCGGGGACAGGCGCTCCCGTGTCACACCGCCGCGACGACGACGATTTCCACCTTGTAGTCAGGCGCGACCAGCTTGGCTTCGACGGTGGCGCGGGCCGGGGTGTGGCCTTCGACCACCCACTTGTCCCATTCGCCGTTCATTTCGGCAAAGGTCGAGATCTCGGCGAGATAGATGGTGGCCATCATGATCTTCGTCTTGTCCGTGCCGGCTTCGGCCAGCAGGGCGTCGATCTGGGCAAGGACCTCCGCGGTCTGCTCGGCGACGCTGCCGCCCTTGGTCTTTTCCGCCACCTGGCCCGCGAGGTAGACCGTCTTGTTGCGCTTGACGGCCTGACTCATGCGCTTGCCGGGGTTCAATCGTTTGAGAGACATTTGCAATCCTTTCGCTCGTGCGCCCTCGTAAAACACGACAGCGCGACGCACAAGCTCAATGCTCGGCTTCTGCCCCGTCTCCGGTCGGGGGATGGCTCCGGCGATGCGGTCGCTGAGGGCGAGCAACAGGGTCGCGACGACGAAGGCGAGGAGGATGCCGACGCTCCAGGCCATCTCCCTGTCGCTCTTGTTTTCGACATCCATCGAGTCGCGAAGCGTTTCGATGCCCGAAATGGCGACGATGGTGGACATGAGTTTCAGCTTCAGTCCGCTGAAATCGATCGTCGCGATCCACGCCGGCCAACTCGCGTCGGCGGGCCGGATCCGCGAGATGAAATTTTCATAGCCGGAAAAAATCACCAGCACGACCAGCAGAGCGGTCAGCGAAATGTCGATCAGCCCGAGAACATCAACGACCACAGCGGTTTCGGTCGCGTCCAGCGCGCCGTGGACGATATGCGTGAGATGCTGCCCGGCCTTGAGCAGCAGGATGAGGAGGCTGAGGCCCAAAGCGAAGAAGAACGGCGCCAGCAGCCATCGGGAGGCGACCAGGACCGTTTCGATCGCTCGCTCGAGCTTTTCGCCGACAGCCATGCGCCCCCCGTCTCGACGTTACACGCCCACTCCGATGGGGCACGAAACGCCACTCCCGCCGAGGCCGCAATAGCCCGCCGGGTTCTTGGCAAGATATTGCTGATGATAGGTCTCTGCAAAGAAAAACTCGGGCGCCGGCCGGATTTCCGTTGTGATCGGGACCATAGCCATGCGCGGCGAGCGCTTGCGCATAGAGCCGCTGCGACTCGGCGGCGGCGACCGCCTGGGCCTCGGTCGTGGTATAGAGCGCGGAGCGATATTGCGTGCCCGCGTCATTGCCCTGCCGCATGCCCTGCGTCGGATCATGCGATTCCCAGAACAGGGCCAGCAGCTTGCCGAAGGAGATTTTCGCGGGGTCGTAGACCACCTGGACCACTTCCGTGTGGCCGGTCATGCCGGAGCAGACTTCCTCATAGGTCGGATTGGGGGTTCTGCCGCCGGCATAGCCGACGGCGGTGACGTAAACGCCATCTCCCGCCTGCCAGAACTTGCGCTCGGCGCCCCAGAAACAGCCCATGCCGAAGATCACGCGCTCCATGCCCTCGGGGTAGGGCGGGGCCAGCGGGCGGCCATTGACGAAATGGGTCTTGGCGGTGGCCAGTTTTTCCGCGCGACCCGGCAGGGCCTCGGCGGCGGAGGGAATTTGCAGCTTCTTTCGTATCGAAAACATGGGGAACCTCCGGGGTCAGGACTGATCTGGGGACGGGTCGCGGAAATGGCGAGGTTCTACTCCCGCCTTTTCGCGCTATAAGATGAGAAAAAGCATTTTGCTCGGGGGGCAGATGGACTGGGACAAGCTGCGCATCTTCCACGCCGCCGCCGACGCCGGCTCCTTCACCCATGCGGGCGAGGCGCTGCATCTCAGCCAGTCGGCGGTCAGCCGCCAGGTCGCTGCGCTGGAATATGACCTGAAGACGTCGCTGTTCCATCGCCACGCGCGCGGCTTGCTGCTGACCGAGCAGGGTGAAATGCTGTTTCGCACGGTGCAGGAGGTGATGGGCCGGCTGGAAAGCGCGCGGCTGCGCCTGTCCGACGCGCGCGAAAAGCCGCACGGGCAGTTGAAGGTCACGGCCAATACTGGCTTCGGCGCCTCGTGGCTGGCGCCGCGTCTTGCCGAATTCCGCGAACTTTATCCCGACATCGAACTGATCGTCATCCTGACGGAGGACGAACTGGACCTGTCCATGCGCGAGGCCGACGTGGCTTTGCGCTTGCGCGAGCCTTCGCAGCCCGATCTCATCCGCCGGCGGCTGTTTTCGATCCATTATTCGCCCTATGCCTCGCGCGGCTATCTCGAACGTCACGGCCGGCCGAAGACCGCCGCGGACCTCGACGACCACCGCATCATCGCCTTCGGCGTCACCGGCGCCGCCTTCCTGAAAAACCTCAACCTGCTCCTGACCCTGGAACGGGAGGCGAAAAAGCCGCGCTCGCCCGCCGTCTCGATCAACAATATCTTCGCCATGCTGAAGGTGATCGAGAAGGGAGCGGGCATCGGCATCCTGCCCGACTATGTCATCGACGAGGATTTCGCCGCTGATGCAGCTCGACCTCGGCGCGGGCATGCCGGTATTCGAATGCTGGCTGGCCTATCCCGAGGAAATGAAGAATGTCGCGCGGGTCATGGCCTTCCGCGATTTCCTGGTCGCCAACGCCCCGCTCTGGCGCTTCTGATGGCGCAATCTTGGCTCGAAGGTTTTGCTCCTTTCGCCGCGCTCGATCCCTCTACGCGGATGGCTTTGGCGAGCCTGCAGCCCGTGCAGGTCGGCAAGGGAAAGCAACTGTTCGCGCCAGGCGCGCCTTGTGCGGGTTTCGTGCTGGTGCTCGAAGGCAAGGTCCGGGTCGGGGTGACGGCGGAAAACGGCCGGAGGCTGGCGCTTTATCGCGTCGCGCCGGGTGAAACCTGCGTACAGACCACGCTGTGCCTGCTGGGCGGACTCGATTATTCCGCCGAGGGCGAGGCGGAAAGCGACTTGCGCCTGATCATCGTCCCTCCGGCGCTGTTTCTGAGGCTGATCCGCGAATCACCGGTCTTTTCGCGCTATGTATTCGAGCGCTTTGGCGCACGTCTGGCGGAAATGACCCGGCTGATCGAAACCATCGCCTTCCTGCGCGTCGACGCGCGCCTGGCCGCAAGTTTGCTGGCGCGGGCCGGAGCGAGCGGCGCGTTGGCCGCAACCCACCAGGAACTCGCCGAGGACATCGGCGCCGCGCGCGAAGTCGTCAGCCGGCAACTCGCCCTGTTTCAGCGCGACGGGTTCTTGCGGCTGGGCCGAGGCCACATCGAGCTGATCGATAAAAACCGCCTCGTCGATCTGGCTTGCGTGATGTAAGTCACCGATCTCGAGCTGAAACAGGGCTAGGACTCTTCATGCGGCGCAGTTGGGCGCCTGATTTCAGGGAGAGTTTCATGACCGCCAATGTCGGAGGCGTCGATCGCATTTTGCGGATCGTCATCGGCCTCATCCTCATCGCCATGGTTTTCGTCGGCCCGCAGACCCCCTGGGGCTGGATCGGCGTCATTCCGCTGTTCACCGGGCTGGTTCGCTGGTGTCCGCCCTACGCCCTTTTCGGCTTCAACACCTGCTCGATGAAAAAGTAACGCCTTTTCCGCGGGCGCCCAAATTTTCGCGCGTCGCACGTTTTCGCGGGCGCGGATAAGGACTATGATCGACCCGGTAAGGGGTCGATCATGTTCGCCTTCCTGAAACATGGCTCGAACGGCGCGCTTGTCGCGGGCGCCTTGGCGCTGGGGCTGTGGTCGGCTTTCGGCGGCCCGGCGCTGCATCCCCTGTGGATCGTCGTCGGCGCGACGCTGTTCTACGCCAGCGAATATGGCTGGCATCGTTTCGCCTTCCACGCCCCGCCGGCGCCCTGGCCGTGGCTGCGGAAACTGCAGCATCGGCTGCATTACGATCACCACGCCGAGCCGGGCAGGCTCGACCTGCTGTTTCTGCCCTTATGGTTTCTCGCGCCGCTGCTCGCCGTCAATGCGGCGCTGTTCCGGCTGGTCTTCGGCGCCGGGGCGGCAGCGCCGATGGTCCTGGGCGTCTGCCTGGCCATCCTGCATTACGAATGGACGCATTACGTCGCCCATATTCCCTACCAGCCGCGCACTGCCTGGGGGCGCTACATCAAGCGCTATCACCTGCGCCATCATTTCATCAGCGAAAAAGTCTGGTTCGGAGTTTCCAATCCCGCCTTCGACTATCTCTACGGGACCTGTCCCGATCCGAAGACAGTCGAGAAAAGCCCCTTCGTGCGAAACCTGTTTGGGGACAGGAGCGAAGCCGCGTGAACTTTTAGTTCGCGAACCTGAAATGCAGCACGTCGCCGTCGGCGACGACATATTCCTTGCCTTCCAGCCGGAATTTTCCGGCCTCTCGCGCGCCGGCCTCGCCATTGAAGGCGACATAGTCGTCATAGGCGACGGTTTCCGAGCGAATGAAGCCCTTTTCGAAATCACTGTGGATGACGCCGGCCGCCGCGGGCGCCTTGGTGCCCTTTTCGATGGTCCAGGCGCGGGCCTCTTTCGGCCCGACGGTGAAATAGGTGATGAGATGCAGCAGGCCGTAGCCGGCGCGGATGACGCGGTTGAGGCCAGGCTCGTCGAGCCCGACGGCTTCGAGATAATCCTTCTGGTCGGCGGCGGGCATGACCGCGATCTCGCTTTCGATCTGGGCCGAGACGACGACGGCGACCTCGCCTTCCTCCTCGGCGCGGGCGAAAACCTTTTGCGAATGGTCATTGCCCTTGTCGGCCGAGGCTTCCTCGACATTGCAGACATAGAGCACGGGTTTCGAGGACAGGAGGCCGAGCTGGGCAAACGTCTTGCGCTCTTCGGGCGCCCGTTCGACCAGCCGCGCCGGCTTGCCCTCGCGCAGCAGCACGAGGCAGCGATTGACGAGATCGAGCTGCTCCTTCGAGCTCCTTGTCGCCGCCCTTGGCCTTCTTCTCCAGATTGCCGACGCGCTTTTCCAGCGAGTCGAGATCAGCCAGCATCAACTCGGTTTCGATGGTGTCGATGTCTCTGATGGGATCGACGTCGCCGTCGACATGGGTGATGTCGCCGTCGACGAAGCAGCGCACGACATGGGCGATGGCGTCGCATTCGCGGATATTGGCCAGGAACTGGTTGCCGAGGCCCTCGCCCTTGGAGGCGCCGCGCACCAGCCCGGCGATGTCGACGAAAGTCAGGCGGGTCGGGATGATTTCCTTCGATCCCGGCGATCTTGGTCAACATTTCAAGGCGCGGATCGGGCACGGCGACGTCGCCGACATTGGGCTCGATGGTGCAGAAGGGATAGTTCGCCGCCTGCGCCGCCGCCGTCTGCGTCAAGGCGTTGAACAAGGTCGATTTGCCGACGTTGGGCAGGCCCACGATGCCGCATTTGAAACCCATGGTCCGACGCTCGCTCTGGTGAAAGGATGGCCCGCCCTATGCGGCGCGGCGGCCGAAAAGGCAAGCCCGCTTCAATCGACCAATAGCCTTATTTCGGTCACGCCCGAGCCAGGATCGGCCGCTAGACGGCGATTCATGACCAGATTTTTCATGTCGCCACGCATCATCCCGCTCCTTGTCGTTATCGGGCTCGGTTTTTCCGCTGCTCCCGTCGGCGGCGGCGCAATGCCCGAAAGGGCAATTCTACCGCGTCTCGAAAAAAACCTGCGTAGCCAAGGAGGACGCGGCCAGGCTCGGCATTTATCACGGCGCCGGCGTCGAAAAGAAAACCGCCAAGGAGGCGGCTGCCAAGGAGGAGGCGCCTGCAAAGGAGAAGGCGACTGGCCGGGGGAAAGCGCCCGCGAAGGTCGCCGGGCCGAGGCCCGCGCCGGAGACGATGGAGGAAGCCCCGCGGGAATCGCCGGTCGACGTGACGCCGCAAGCGGAAGAGGCGCCCCGCCGGCGAAGGCGGAGCTCGCGCCGCCGGTCGCGCATATGCCCGCCTTTTCGCCTTATGGCGCGCTTCGCTGAGAAAATTTCGCCAAGCCGTCTCGGCTGACCGTTGCATGACGCGCGAAATCGGATAGTTTGCGCGCCATGACCCAAGAAATCTGCCCCTGCCGCGCGTCCGCGGACCAAAAACTGACCTTCGCCGAATGCTGCGGCCCCTATCTCTCGCGCGCGCAAAAACCTGCGACGGCGGAAGCCCTCATGCGTTCGCGCTACAGCGCCTTCGCCAAGGCCGATATCGACTATCTCTACGAGACCCTGTCGCTCGACCAGCGCACCGATTTCAATCGTGAGGCGACGGCTGAATGGTCGACCAAATGCCAATGGCATGGTCTCGACATCATTGAAACGGAGCAGGGCCTGGAAGGCGACGCTGTCGGCAAGGTCACCTTCGCCGCGCATTTCAGCCGCGACGGCAAGCCGCTGACCCACAAGGAAAAATCCTTGTTCCGTCGCGAACCCGAGAGCGGCGTCTGGCAATTCGCCGCCGAACTGACCCTGAAGGGCGAGCCGGTGGTCCTCGGCGTGCAGCCCGGCCGCAACGATCCGTGTCCCTGCGGCTCGGGCAAGAAATACAAGAAGTGCTGCGGCCAGGCGGCTTGATCTGAGGCCTGTCAGCCCTCTTCCAGCGCCTGCTTCTGCAACAGGTGCAGGCGCAACGCGAGAAAATCCGCGAAGATTTCCACGCTTGTGAGCAGGTCCATGGCGGGATTGCGCGGCGCGCGATCGCGGAAAACGATGGCGCCCCATAGAGCCTCATCGATCATCAGCGCAATCGACAGGGAAGCGGTGAATCCCTCGTGGCGCAGGGCGACGCGCTCATCCTGCGCGGCGGCGCGCAAGCGGGCGGACGTCAGGTCGAGCGGCGCGGCGCCAGGCTCCGACAGGATCGGCGCCGGCGCGGCGGCTGCATCCACGATGAGGCGCGTGCGTTCGTCCCGAAGCCTCGCGCGCGCGAGCTCCGAAAATTCCGGCGGCTTTTCGGGGGCGTCCAGATCGTGGCTGTGCTGCTGGGCGACCAGCTCGCTCGATCCGTCGGCGTTAAAGCGGACAATTTCCGCCCGGTCATATTGCAGCACCGAAAACACCAGCCGCGTCGCGCTTAGCAACAACCTCTTCGTGTCCATACCCAGGGCGATGCGGTCGATCATGGCGCGGGTGCGGTCGAGCGCCAGGCGGTCGCCGGCGAGCTCGGCCTTTTCGATTTCGACAAGGATTTCTTCGCCGGCTACGCAAGCCGTTACGTCGAAAACGCCTTCGCAACCGGGAAAGACGCAATCGGGCAGCAAGGCGGGCCGCGCCGGACCGGCGAAACGCGCCAGGGAATTGCGCAGGCCATGCGCGGTCTCGGAGCCGAGCAGGTTGGTGAGCTTCGCGCCGATGAAGGGGACCGTCCAGCCAGGAAACAGGGCGCCCAGATTGGCGGAATGGCGGAGTATCTGGACCGCCCGGGCGTCGCAGCCGATCAGCCAGCCGTGCCCCTGGATCGCGTCCGGCTGCACACGAAGATCTTCGCTGCTGGCGATCTCTCGGGCGTCGGACATGCGCTCGCCTTCCTCATGAACCGGAGTTCGACAGCATAATGAAAAAAACTTTTCGGCCAAGCAACTTTCCCGTCCCCCGCCGGGTTCACGCCTGGACATGAGCTTGGGAGGGCTGGAATGCGGCGCTGGAGAGACGAACTTTTCCGTATCCTTGTTGTCGTGGCCCTTGGCGCGGGACTGGGGGCGCTCGCCAGCGGTCCGGAAAGGCCGAAGATCATGGCGCAGCCCAGACCGGCCCCGATCATCCTCGCCACGGCGATGGACGCCGATCCGCCGCCGCAATGCCTGTTGTTGCGCCGCGACAAGGGCGACGAGCGCCCCATCGGCGAAAAGACCGGCGAAGGCAAAGCCGGACATCGCAACCAGAAGAAGGTCATCGCCTGCGGATGACCCCATGGCGGTTGCGACTGACTTGCGCCCCGCCCATGGCGGGGCCATTTTCGTTTGGCGGCCCGGCGGCGAAACTTTTTGATCGCCCGAAAGTATGATTACGCGTTAGGCTGCTTGAACGGGACGCGGAGCGTGAAGATTTCCAGGAAAAGCTTGCTGGTTGGCGCCACCCTTATGGGCGCGGCGGCGGCGGTCGCTGAAGCCGGCGCGCGCCAGGAGACGAACCTGCGTTTGCCCGGCGTCCTGTTCAACCGGCTGGTCGCGGAAAATGTCGCGGTCAGTCGCGGCCTGCCTATTCGGCCCGGGGCCGCGGCAAAAACTCGACATCTATCGGCCCAAGCCCGAGATGGACCGCAAGGCCATCGTCATTTTCTATTACGGCGGCGGCTGGCGGCGCGGCGAGAGGGGCATGTACCGTTTCGTCGGCGCGGCGCTCGCGGCGCAGGGTTTTACGACCGTCATCCCGGATTACCGGCTCTATCCCGAATTCGGCTTTCCCGAATTCATGGAGGACGCGGCCCTGGCCTATGGCTGGGTGCAGAAGCGGTTGAACGCGGGCGGATTAAAGCGGCCGGTGATCCTGATGGGCCATTCGGCCGGCGGCCATATCGCCGCCTTGCTGGCGCTCGACGGCCATTATCTCGCGGATTATCCGCCGCCGGCAGCCGTGGTCGGACTTGCGGGCCCCTATGCCTTCGACCCCACCACTTGGCCGCGCACCCGCGATATTTTCCGCGCGGCGGCGGGCGACCCGGACAAGACGCGTCCCGTCACCTTCGTCTCGGCCAAGGCGCCGCCCATGTTCCTCGCCCGCGGCGCGGAGGATGACGTTGTCGCCGGCTTCAACGCCGACGAACTCGCCAGGGCCTTGCATGAAAAGGGGGTGGAGGCGGAAAACCGGATTTATCCCGGCATGGGCCATGCCGGCCTGGTGCTGGCTCTGGCGCGACCCTTCCGCTGGCGCGCGCCGGTGCTGGCCGAGAGCGTCGCCTTCATCGACCACGTCCTGAAACAGCGGGTCATGGCGCTTCGTTGAGCGGCCGGAATGGTTGCGGCAGGGCGTTGCGCTGGCGCAGGTCCTGGAATCGCGCCAAGCCGAACGGCTCATTGCCATTGGCGTGAACGAGCACGACCGAGCCCGGCCGCGCGCGCTGGCCCAGCGCCAGCCAGGCGTCGGCGCCGAGCGGGATCAAATGATCTTCGCGCAGCGCCGTCATCCAGGCCGAATCGGAAATCAGGCCGGGAAAGCGGAAGAACACGCTCGGCGTCTCGCCATTGGCGATCAGGAGTTGTTCCACGTCCAGGATTTCGCCCTGACGGTCATGGCCGGGAATGAGGAGGTAGTTCTCGCCGTCGGGCAGGCCGGGCCGGTAGGGATGATGGAAGGAATGGTTGACGAAGGAGATCGCCAGCCGTCCCTCCGCCTTCTCCCGCCGCAGCCATGAAAAATCCTCATGATGGCGCTCGATCCACAATCCGCTGACCGAAAGAGCGATGGGGGTCGTTGCGCCGGCTTGCTCCAGCGATTGCAGGAAGCCGCGGTCGAGCGGTCTTTGTGACGGGCAAAGGTCGGCGGTGACAAAGGCGCCGTCGCCATGTCCCTGCTTCAATCCGGCATTGTCGAGCCAGGTCGCGCCCGCAGGCAGGTCCTTGCCCTTTTGCCGCGAGGCGCGCGCCACGGCGTCGACGAAGCGGGTTTTTTCCTGAGCGGCGTCCGTGGTTTCTGAGCAAGCCCAGCAGGCGGCGCGCTCCAACTGCGTCGCGAGGCTTTGCGGGTCCACCGTGAGCAGCAGGTCCCGGCCATCGAGTTGCATCGCGCGAATGGCGAGGCGTTCGGTCCCGTCGCGACGGCAGCTTTGCAGCACGACCCGGTAGGCCTTGACCCGCTCGACAGGCTGCAAGGGTCCATCGACAGGCGCCTCAATGCGGACGGGCGCCGCGCAATCGGGCGCCGCCGTTGCGCGTGGGACGGCGAAGGCGGATAAGATCAGGGCGAAAACAACTGCTTTTTTCATGCGCGGAGTTCATGACCCAAAACGGCCTTGCGACCAAGTCGTTTCATATTCTCAGGGAAGAGCCTGGCCAGGTTGCGGCGAAAGCCACCGCCGAACATCTGGCGTTCGAGGTCGCGGCGGTCCATGGCCCGCGTGATGAAAAAGCCTTCGCGCTGGCGGCGCGGGACGCAAAATGCGGCTGGATCGGCGGGATCAATGGCGTGATCCATTGGCGTTGGCTCTATATCGGCCAGTTTTTCGTGGCGCGCGAATGGCGCGGGCGCGGGCTTGGCCGCGCGCTGCTGACCGAGGCGGAAATGGTCGCTGTCGAGAACGCCTGCGTCGGCGTCTATCTTGACACGTTCGATCCGGGCGCGCTGGCGTTTTACGGCAAATGCGGCTTTGCCGTCGCCGGCCGGATCGAGAATTTTCCGCCGGGCGCGGCGCGGACCTGGCTCAGCAAGACGCTCACACCCGCATCGGCATGAGCACGTAGAGCGCGCTGGCGCCGTCACGGTCCTGGACGATGGTCGGCGATCCCGAATCGTTCAGCTTGAACAAGGCGGTGTCGCTGTCGAGCTGGTTGGCGATGTCGATCAGGTAGCGGGCGTTGAAGCCGATCTCCAGCGGCGCCGCATTATAGTCGACCTCCAACTCCTCGACCGCCGAACCGGAATCCGGATTGGTCACCGACAGCACCAGCTTGCCTTCGGAAACGGCGAGCTTGACCGCCCGGCCGCGCTCCGAGGAAATGGTCGAGACGCGATCGACCGCATCGGCGAAATCCTTGCGCTCGACGGTCAGGAACTTGTCGTTATGCGCGGGGATCACCCGGGCATAGTCGGGGAAGGAGCCGTCGATCAGCTTCGAAGTCAGGATCACCGCGCCCAGGGTGAAACGGATCTTGGCGGCGGATAGCTCGACGCCGACCTCCATGTCCGGGTCTTCGATCAGCTTCTGCACTTCCGCCACCGCCTTGCGCGGCACGATCACGCCGGGCATGCCGGCGGCGCCGGCCGGGGCGGCCGTCTCCAGCCGCGCCAGGCGATGGCCGTCGGTCGCCACCGCGCGCAGCACGGATTTTTCTTCCGATTCCGCGACATGCATGAACACGCCATTGAGGTAATAGCGGGTTTCCTCGTTGGAAATGGCGAATTGCGTCTTGTCGAGCAGGCGCTTGAGATCATTGGCGGCAAGCTTGAACTTGTGGCTCAGCTCGCCCGCGGCGAGATCGGGAAAATCACTTTCCGGCAGGCTTTGCAGATTGAAGCGCGAGCGTCCCGAACGCAATTGCAGCTGGCCATTGTCCTCGCCCGTCTCCAGCGAAACCTGGGCGCCGTCGGGCAGTTTGCGCACGATCTCATAGAGCGTATGGGCTGGCAGGGTGGTCGCGCCGGCCTGTCCGACATCGGCGGGGACGGTTTCCGTCACTTCGAGATCGAGGTCGGTGGCCTTGAGCTGCAGGCCGGACCCGCTGGCGTTGAGCAGCACATTGGAGAGAATCGGAATGGTGGTGCGCCGCTCGACGACGCGATGGACGTGACCGAGCGATTTAAGCAGGGCCGATCTCTCAAGCGTAACTTTCATGGGGCAACGATCCGAAATCACAAAAAACTTTTTTCGCGGGGGCGCAACATTGCAGCGCCTTTGCCGGCAAAGCAAGAACGAGAGGGCTTTTTGCCGAAACTTTCCGCATTTTTCGCCAGCTCTGCGCCGGGCCGGCAAAAAAGTCTTAACCGGCCCTTAATCCGCCGGTTTTAGCATGAACAAGGCGCTTATCCCCTCGGGGGAATCATTGGCCGCAGGAGTCGAACGGCAGGACCATGGCGCGCAAGAAAGCGGACGGCGAGCGGATCGAGCCGAGTTTTACCGCCAGGCCGGAAGGCGCCGCGCCGCGCGTCGAGGCCGAACCGCGCGGCGGCAGGCCCCGCGCCGAAAAACCAAAACCTAAAAAAAGCAAGGCCGAGCCGAAAAAACGCAAGGGGTCGTTGTTCGGCCGGCTGGTCTATTGGAGCTTCGTGCTCTTCATCTGGGGCGCGATCGGCGCAGGCGGCCTTGTCGTCTATTACGGCTCGCAATTGCCGCATATCGACCAGCTCGCCGTGCCGAAGCGTCCGCCCAATATCGCCGTGCTCGGCGTCGACGGCTCTCTCCTCGCCAATCGCGGCGACACCGGCGGCGCGGCCGTGCGGCTGCAGGACCTGCCGCCCTATCTGCCCAAGGCCTTCGTCGCCATCGAAGACCGGCGTTTCTACAGCCATTGGGGCGTCGATCCCGTCGGCGTGGTCCGCGCCCTGGTTCGCAACGCCACGGGCAAAGGCGTGATGCAGGGCGGTTCGACCCTCACCCAGCAATTGGCGAAGAACCTGTTCCTGACCCAGGAGCGCACGGTCTCCAGAAAAATCCAGGAAGCCATTCTGGCGCTGTGGCTGGAGCATAAATATTCCAAGGACCAGATTCTCGAACTCTATCTCAACCGGGTCTATTTCGGCTCCGGCGCCTATGGCGTCGATGCGGCGGCGGAAAAATACTTCGGCCATTCGGCCAAGGCCGTGACCCTGCCGGAAGCGGCCATGCTCGCCGGGCTGATGAAGGCGCCGACGAAGCTCGCGCCCAATCACAACGAAGCGGCGGCGGTCGAGCGCGCCACCCAGGTCATCGCCGCCATGGCCCAGGAAGGCCACATCACCGAGGCCATGGCGCAGGTGGCGCTGGCCCATCCCGCCCACGCCGTGCGCGGCAGGGCGGGCGGCTCGCTCAATTACGCCGCCGATCATGTCATGGACGTGCTGGACGAAACCATCGGCGCGATCGACGAGGACATCGTCGTCACCTCCACCATCGATCCGAACATGCAGGCGTCGGCGGAGCGCGCTTTGGCAGGCGTGCTGGCGCGCGAGGGCGGAAAATACGGCGTGAGCCAGGGGGCCCTGGTCTCGATCGACGGAACCGGCGCGATCCGCGCGCTGATCGGCGGCCGCGATTACGAGGACAGCCAGTTCGACCGCGTCGTCTCCGCGCATCGCCAGCCCGGCTCCTCCTTCAAGCCCTTCGTCTATCTGACGGCGCTGGAACATGGGCTGACGCCGGACACGGTCCGCGAGGACGCGCCGATCAATGTGCGCGGCTGGCAGCCGGAAAACTCCAGCCATAGATACATGGGCGAGGTCAATCTCACCACCGCGCTCGCCATGTCGCTCAATACGGTGGCGGTGCGGCTGGGCCTTGAGGTCGGCCCGCGCGCGGTGATCGCGACCGCGCATCGGATGGGGATCGCCTCCGAACTGCAGCCCAACGCCTCGATCGCGCTGGGCACTTCCGAGGTCACGCCGCTGGAGCTGGTGACCGCCTATGCGCCTTTCGCCAATGGCGGCATTGGCGTGCAATCGCATATCATCACCAAGGTGCGTACGGCGGACGGCAAATTGCTCTACACCCGCAAAGGGTCGAGCAATGGCCGGGTCGTCGAGCCGCAATATGTGGCGATGATGAACAGCATGCTGGAGCAGACGCTGATCATCGGCACGGCGAAAAAGGCCGATCTGCCCGGCTGGGAGGCGGCGGGCAAGACCGGCACCAGCCAGGATTATCGCGACGCGTGGTTCGTTGGCTACACCAGCCAGCTCATCACCGGCGTCTGGCTCGGCAATGACGACAATTCGCCGACGAAAAAGGCCTCGGGCGCCAATCTGCCGGTGGAGGTCTGGTCGCGCTACATGCGCGAAGCCTTGAAGGGGATGGTGGTCGCCGGCCTGCCGACCGGCGGCTGGCGCAGCGAGACCCTGGCCGGCGGGCCGCCCGCCTCGCTCTGGCCCTTCTCCCCGCCTGCCGCGAATAATGCGCCGCCGCCGTCGGCGCCGCATATGGATCTCAGCAACCCGTCAGCGCCCGTCGAGGTCGGGAGAGCGGGCGAGCGGCCGGGTGAGCGCCTTGGCCGCGTCGCCGAATCTCCGCCCGAACGCGACGACGAGCCGGTTCCGCCGGAAGACATCCCCGAGGGACGGCGCGAGCGGCCGGCGCAAGGGCCGGAAAATTTCTTCCAGCAGCTTTTCGGGCGCTAAGGCTAGCCTGAGTCTTTCCCAATTCTGTTTGAACAATTCGCGACGTCGTGGCTTTAGCGTCTAAATCCGGAGGTTTGCGATGGCTCGGCCTCGAATGCCGGCGGCGCTGTCGGCTTTGCTCATGACGGCGGCGTTTGGCTTGGAAACGCCGCAAGCCCGAGCTGCGGTCATCAAAATGGTCGACGGGCAGGCCTAGTATGTGGGCGCGCCCCGTCACCCGAGGCCCGGACCTCATTGGACGGGACGAACCGACCTCTCAAAGGGCTGGGTCCACGCCGACATTATTTTCGCCGAACATTCGGGATCGGCCCGATGCGTTTGGCGCCGGCGCGTCGTCGTTTCCGGTTGGGATGCGAAACATCCGTCCCTGCTGATCTGCCGCAAGTGGAACGGCTAGCGCGACAACTCCGCCGCCGGCTCACTCGTCCAGCGCCGGCGGGAACTCGCGTTCGGGCCAGGCGTCCTTCCCGACCAGTTGCGGCGGCGCGCCGATGAGATCGCCCTGGCCGACGATGGAATCGTCGGCGCACATGCCGTTCTTGACGCCGATCGTCCAGGCGCCGGCCTTCGCCTGCATCCAGTATTCATGTTCGAC
This sequence comes from uncultured Alphaproteobacteria bacterium, assembly GCA_963710275.1. Classification (GTDB taxonomy): domain Bacteria; phylum Pseudomonadota; class Alphaproteobacteria; order Rhizobiales; family Beijerinckiaceae; genus Rhodoblastus. Next base: position 1,010,414 of record CAVPZS010000005.1, read on the forward strand.
GCCGGAAGGCGTCTGGAAGCACGGCTCTCCCAAAGCCTTTCGCCAGGTCGCCTTTTCGATCGGCGCTCCGCCCGGACGTTGCGGATGGACCACCACAAAGGCAAATCCCGAGGCCATGCGGAGCGCCGCCAACTTGAGGTCGATGGGCGGACCGAAGGCCTTTTCGTAGATCGGACGCAGGGCGTCGAGGATGGCGGCGCGCTCCGGCGCGCCATCTGCCGGGGTCACGACCTCGGCCGGGGAAATTTTCGGCGGCGTCGGCAAGGGCGGCGGATGCAGCAGGCTGTCGATCCGATCCGGCGACCAGAACCCGGGCGCGTCGTTGCACAGGTTTTCCACGCCCTCGCCCCTGGTCGCCTGCGCGACCCAGGCGTTCAGGTACGGGCTCCACTGATAGAAGACCTGGATGTCGATCGGGTTCGCTCGGCCGGGACAGCGCGCCTCGGCGAAGGCCTTCGCCTCGCCCTGCGCTGGCAGGATGCGAAATTGCAGGAAGGCGCGCGGATACTTGCCTGGCGCCAGGCGCCGGTCAAGTATCAGAAAGCGCTCCTTGTCGACACGCTTGTCCGGCATGGACCGGTTTGACGCCCGCCAGGTTTCGATCAGGTCGCGGGCGTCGGGTTCGGGCGCGGCGGCGTTCACCGGCCTGGGATTGCCGTTTGGAGAGAGAATCTGCGCGGGGACGATTCGGCCCGGGCCGCGGCGCAGGCGAGAAAAATCGCGAGGGCGCCGATGACGCCCGTTGCAATCGACCGATTTCGACGCGCGACGCAGGCGGACATGGCAGGCTCCCGATTTACCGGAAGCGCGAAAATTCGCCTTCCGCGCCCCTTCGGACGTTGCAAGCATGGCAGGCGGCGCCCTTCGGCGCAAATTCCAGGCTTCACGGGCAGGCTTTGCCGAGGCCATGCAGCGAACCGGCGATCCGCGTCACCAGCGGGTCGAACTCGTCCTTTCGCGCGGCGGGATATTCGACAGCGACCGTGTTCCAGATCGTGTCGCCGCAGGAGAGCTGGGATTTGCGATAGAAGATCCGGTCGTTCTTCACGCCGGAAATGACAATCCATTTCTTGCCGCGCCGGACATAAGAGAGCCTCTCGCCGTCCTGCGCCGCGGAGAGGCGATTGAAATCGTCGCTCAGCGATGCGGAGTTGCGGTTCGCGCCCGAGATGGTTTCGGTCGCGTCACCGTCAGGCGAGACGAAAGCGCCTCCGTCGCCGTTTTCGGGCTTCATTGCGGCGCTCCAGTCTTCAGGCACCAAGGCCGTGGCGCCGAACCGGGGGCTGACGTAGAAGCGCGCTCCCTGCGCCCAGATGACGACGCCGAGCGCGACAAGGACGAAAAGCGCGACAAGCCGCAGGATATGCATCGCCCTCTTCCGGATTCGACGCGAAAGGGAGTTCCTCTCCATTGCGGAAACTACGTGGTTTCACAAATCCGTGATTTGATCTGCCGCAATTTTCGGCATGTTGCGCCTAAACTCGCAAATCAGAGCGCCTCCAGAAACCGGATCGGCTTGCCCGTCGAGGGCGCCAGGATCTCCCCTTCCCACATCACCCGCGCGCCGCGCACAAAAGTTCCGACCGGCCAACCCGTGACCTCCATTCCGTCATAGGGCGTCCAGCCACAGCGCGAGGCGATCCAGCTGTTCTTGATGGTCTCCCGGCGCTTCAAATCGACCACGGTCAGGTCGGCGTCATAGCCGACCGCGATCCGCCCCTTGCGCGCAAGCTGGAATATGCGCGCCGGGCCGGCGCTGGTCAGATCGATGAAACGCGACAGGGTCAACCGGCCCCGTGCGACATGGTCGAGCATGGTCGGCGCCAGCGTCTGCACGCCGGTCATGCCCGAGGGGCTGTCCGGATATGGCTTGGCCTTTTCCTCCAGGGTATGCGGCGCGTGGTCCGAGCCGAGCACGTCGACCACGCCCTGATCGAGCCCGCGCCAGATTTTTTCGCGATGACTTTTGTCTCGCACCGGCGGGTTCATTTGAATCTTCGTGCCGAGTTGGGCGTAATCGTCGGCGGACAGGGTGAGATGGTGCGGCGTCACCTCGACGCTGGCGATATCCTTGTGCTGACTCAGGAACTCGATCTCTTCGCCGGTCGAAACGTGAAGCACGTGAATGCGGGCGCGCTCCTTGCGCGCGATGGCCACCAGGCGCCGGGTGCAGGTCAGGGCGGTAAGGGCGTCGCGCCACACCGGATGGGACGAGGGATCGCCGGGGATGCGCTCTTTCATGCGCTCGATCAGGCGGTATTCGTCCTCGCTGTGAAAGGCGGGGCGGCGGCGGGTCTGGCGCAAGATCGCCGCCACGCCGTCGTCGTCGGCGACCAGCAGCGAGCCGGTTGACGAGCCCATGAACACTTTTATGCCGGCCGCCCCGGGCAGGCGCTCAAGTTCGGGAATATCCCTGGCGTTGTCATGGGTGCCGCCGACCCAGAAGGCGAAGTCGCAATGCATCCGCCCCGTTCCCCGGGCGACCTTGTCGGCCAGAGCTTCGGGGGTCGTGGTCAGCGGATTGGTGTTGGGCATTTCAAACACCGCGGTCACCCCGCCCAGCACGGCGGCGCGCGAGCCGGTCTCAAGGTCTTCCTTGTGAACCGGGCCGGGTTCGCGGAAATGCACCTGGCTGTCGATCAGGCCGGGAAGGATATGCAGGCCGGCGCAATCGACCACCGATCCGGCGCTGGCCTGGGAGAGGTCGCCGATGGCGGCGATGGTTTCGCCGGTCACGCCGATGTCGCGCGGCGCGATGCCGTCCTGATTGGCGACCACGCCGCCGCGCAGGATGAGATCAAAGGTTTTCTGCGGCATGGGGCCTCCGGAATTTTCCGCCAAGGAATTTTTAAGTGAAGCTCTGCGGACCAAAGCTTGCATGGATGCGTTGGAATCGACGCAATTGCGACATTATATCGGACACAGGCTTTTTAGACAGCCGCGCACAGGGGAAACAGCATGAAAGCGGCCTATCTGGCGGATCGTGGCGTTATCAGGGTCGGGGGCGCCGAGGCCCGCGCCTTCCTGCAGGGGCTCGTCACCGGGAATGTGGTGACGCTGGAGCCGGGCGAAGCGCGCTGGGCGGCGCTGCTGACGCCGCAGGGGAAAATCCTGTTCGATTTCCTGATGGTCGCGGCCTCGGACGGCGTCTGGCTCGACGTCGCGCGGGAAAAAATCCCGGATCTGGTCAAGCGACTGACCATGTACAAGCTGCGCGCGAAAGTCGAAATCGTCGATGAAAGCGAGAAGCTGGGCGTGATCGCGCTTTACGGCGGCCCGGTCGGCGAAGGCGCGCGGGACAGCCGCCATCCCGACCTCGGAAGAAGGCTGATCGTTCCCGTCGCTGAAATTCCCGCGCAATTGCTGACCTTGGGCGGCGACGCCGGAATGAGCGACTATGCCGCGCATCGCATCGCTTTGGGCGTGCCGCAGGGCGGCGTCGACTTCGTCTATGGCGACGCCTTTCCGCATGAAGCCGACATGGACCAGCTCAACGGCGTCGATTTCAAGAAAGGCTGCTTTGTCGGGCAGGAAGTGGTGGCGCGGATGCAATATCGCGGTCTCACGCGCAATCGCGTCATCAAGGTCATGCTGGAGGGCGCGCCGGCGCAGCCCGGCGCCGTGGTCATGGCCGGCGACATCAAGGTCGGCGTGATGGGATCGAGCGCCGGCGCCCAGGGACTGGCCCTGCTGCGACTGGACCGCGCCGAAGAGGCGGCGCAGGCCGGCAAGGCGCTGGTCAGCGGCGAGACGAGGCTCCGGCTGTCATAGCCTGAAATTGGTCTTGGGCTTCCGAGGAAGCTCAAGACCAACCATCACGCTTCGCTCTTTGCCTTGGCGAATTGATCGTAGGCCTGCCAGGCGTGGCTGGCGTACATGACCGAAGGGCCGGCGCCCATGTAGATCGCCATGCCCAGGGTTTCCTGGATTTCCTCGGGTGTCGCGCCGAGGGTGGCGGCGGCCTTGGCGTGAAAGGCGATGCAGTCGTCGCAACGCGTGGCGACGCCGATGGCGAGGGCGATCAACTCCTTGGTCTTGGCGTCGAGCGCGCCGCTCTTGGTCGCGTTTTGCGCCATGGCGGAAAATGACTTCATCACTTCCGACACGCCGTCTCCAGCGCGAAGTTCGCGCAATTGCGCTGAGAGTTTCTGGGTGGTCTGTGGCCATTCGAAAATCATGTGGACCTCGCTGTCAGTTTATGATCCTGTATATGCGAAATTATGAATATATCAAGCGTGGCGTGAGCGCGTCTGCCTCGGCATTGTCGACGCGAATGGAATAGGGCACATTCCCTCCGGCCAGATCGGTTTTCGGGCCCCCTTCATTGGAGACGGCGATGCGCGACGCCAGCACGCAGATTTATGTCTATGACCCGGTCCAGCGGGCGTTCCACTGGGTGATGGCGGCGATCATCCTGGCCGTCATCTGCGTCGGGATCTACGCCGCCGACCTGCCCAAGGGGGACCCGAGCCGCGGCTACTGGTTCGGCCTTCACAAGTCGCTGGGAGTCACCGTGTTCGCCTTGGCGGTCCTGCGGCTTGGCTGGCGGGTGGCGATCGGCGCGCCGCCTTATGGCGTCCCGCTCGATCGCCTGACCCATCTCGCGGCCTCGGCGGCCCATGCGGCGCTATACGTGCTGATGATCGGCCTGCCGATCGGCGGTTATGTCATGTCGACGGCGGGAGACCATCCCGTGTCCTGGTTCGGCCTGTTCACCCTGCCGCGCCTGGTCCCGGTGGACAAGCCGCTGGCGAAGCTCGCCGACGCCGCCCATGTCAACGGCGCCTGGATCATGATCGGCGTGCTGGTCGTGCACATCCTTGCGGCGATCTGGCATTACCGGATCAAGCGCGACGAGGTCATGGCGCGCATGGCGCCGGGACTGGCGGCGAAAAAATCCGAGGTCTAGAGGGCCATTGGCGAAAGGGCGGCGATTGGTTAAATCTGCTTCATGACCGACGGCCCGCAACGAATCGCCCAAAAAATCGCGAAGGAGCATCCCGACGGCTTGCGCCGCTGCCCCTGGCCAGGCGTCGATGCGGCCTATGTCGCCTATCACGACGACGAATGGGGCGTTCCCGAACTCGACTCCCGCGCGTTGTTCGAAAAGCTGCTGCTCGACGGTTTCCAGGCCGGGCTTTCGTGGATCTCCATCCTGCGCAAGCGCGACAATTTCCGCCGCGCCTTCGATGGCTTCGACCCGCAGAAGATCGCGGCCTATGACGCCGCCAAACTCGAAAGCCTGATGGCCGACGCGGGCATCATCCGCAACCGCGCCAAAATCAACGGCGCGGTGTCTTCGGCGCGGCTTTACCTCGATATCGAGGCGAAACAGGGCTTTTCGAACTACCTTTGGGACTTCGTCGACGGTCGCCCGGTGGTCAACCGTTTCCGCGTCATGGAGGAAGTGCCGGCCGCCACCGCCTTGTCGGAAAAGCTGTCGCGGGACTTGAAGCAGCGCGGCTTCAAGTTCTGCGGCCCGACCATCATCTACGCCTTCATGCAGGCGGTCGGCATGGTCAACGACCATCTCGTCGACTGCCACAGGCACGAAGCCTGCCAGGCCTCTTTCAAGGCGGGGCGGGGATGAACGGGAAAAAACCGGCGCGCGCCTGGCAGCGCATGCTTTCCGGACGGCGGCTGGATATTCTCAATCCTTCGCCGCTGGACGTGGAGATCGAGGACATCGCCCACGGACTGGCGCGCGTCGCGCGCTGGAACGGCCAGACCCGAGGCGGCGTGACCTTCTCGGTGGCGCAGCATTCGGTGCTGGTCGCGGAAATCCTGGCGCTGCTCGATCCAGCCGCGCCCTCGCGCTGGCGACTGTTCGCGCTGCTGCACGACGCGCCGGAATATGTCATCGGCGACATGATTTCGCCCTTCAAGGCGGCGTTGGGCGAGGTCTATTGCGAGGTCGAGGCGCGGCTGGCGCGCGCCATCCTGACGCGCTTCTCGCTGAACCCGACGCCGCCGGCGGCGCTGGCGCGCATGACCAAGAAGGCCGACCGCATTTCCGCCTATTTCGAGGCGACGCTCTACGCCGGGTTCACCAGGGATGAAGCGGGGCCGCTGTTCGGCGCTCCCGAATTCGATCAGCGGCTTGTGGAAAATTGGCTCGCGCCCATGCCGCCAGAGGCGGCGCAGGCGCTGTTCCTGGAAAAATTCCGCAGCTTTGACGGAGACAGGTGATGGCGCAGATTTTTGTCTGCCCCTTGAGCCGGGTCGAGCAGGTCGCTTCCAAAAGTGGCGCTGGCGCCCTTGTGACCTTGCTCAATCCGCCCCATCAACCTCCGCGCGTGCCGACGATTGCGCCGGCGAGCCATCTTGTGCTTGGCGTGTCGGATATTGTCTCGGCTCTGGACGGCCACGCGCTGCCGGAGCAGGCGCATGTCGAAAGCCTGCTCGACTTCCTGCGCCGCTGGGAGCAGTCGCGCCCGCTGGTCATCCATTGCTACGCCGGGGTCAGCCGCTCGACTGCGGCCGCCTTCATCGCGCTTTGCGCCCTGACGCCCCTGCCGGAGATGGAGATCGCCCGAGAATTGCGCCGCCTTTCGCCTTCCGCCACGCCCAATTCGCGCCTCGTCGCGCTGGCCGACGCCTTATTGTCGCGCGAGGGCCGTATGACCCAGGCGATCGCCGCGATCGGACGCGGGCGCGACTGCTTCGAGGGAGAGGTTTTCTGCATGGAAACGGCATGAAGGACATGGCCCATCCCTCGGTCCCCGTCGAAATCGGCCTCACTGCGGCGATTGTCGCGGTGCGGGGCGACGAGCCGTTGATTCTCGTGGCGCGCGGCGGCCAGGGCGGACATGGCGCGGCGCTGCCTTCCGGCCCGTTCGATCCCGTCAACCACCGCACCTTCGAGATGGGCCTTCGCGCCTGGGTCGCGGAACAGACCGGCGTGCCGGTCGGCTATGTCGAGCAGCTTTATACCTTCGGCGACCGCGGCCGCCAGAGCCGCGCCGAGTCGCGGGACCCGCACGAGGTTTCCGTCGGCTATCTCGCGCTCACCCGCATTCGCGGCGAGGAGCACGCCACCGCGCCGGGCGCGGGCTTTCGCGAATGGTATCGCTTCTTTCCCTGGGAGGATTGGCGCCAGGGCCGGCCGCCGCTGATCGACGCCAGCATCATGCCGGGCCTGTCCGATTTCGTGGAGCGCGGCAAGGGCGCGAGCGCCTCGGCGCATCGGCGCGGCCTCAGCCGCATCGAGCGGGTGCGCCTGCTGTTTGGCGAGGACGGCGGCCGCTTCGACGAGGAAAACGTGCTCGACCGCTATGAATTGCTCTATGAGGCGGGGCTGGTGGAGGAGAGCGTGCGCGACGGACGTCAGCCCGCGCCCGGCGCCGCCGGGCGGCCGCCGCTGGGCGAAACCATGCAGGCCGACCACCGGCGCATTCTCGCCACCGCCATGGGACGGTTGCGCGCGAAGATGAAATATCGCCCGGTCATCTTCGAGCTGATGCCGGAGACTTTCACTCTGACCGCGTTGCAGACCACGGTGGAGGCGATTTCCGGCCGCCATTTGCACAAGCAGAATTTCCGCCGCCTGGTCGAGGCGTCCTCGGTGGTCGAGGCGACGGGAGAAATGTCGCACGCCACCGGGGGGCGCCCGGCGGCGTTGTTTCGCTTCCGCCGCGAGGTCCTGCAGGAGCGTCCGGCTCCGGGCCTGCGCGTGGGCATCCGGGGATAGTCTTACTCCCCGGGCGCCGCGACGCTCCCGCCCTGTCCCGCGAAGGCGCGGACGGTCATGCGGCCGATATTGCGCAGAGGCGTCCAGAGCAGCTGGGGAATGGTCCGCAACTCCGCCATGTCCGCGGGCTCGAGGCCGAATTCCAGGCCGACGCGGTCCGACTCGGTCGGCTCGTACAACGTTCCTGCCCAGCGATCCCAGAAGGAAAAGATCAGGCCCATGTTGGTGTCGTAATGCTTCGGATCCTTGCTGTGATGGATCAGATGCAGCGCGGGGCTGTAGAGTATGTAGCTGATCGGCTTGGGAAACATCACCCAGAAGTTCATGTGGGCGAGATGGCCGCCGAACACCGTCCAGAACAGCAGGAACACGGCATTGACCCCGAAGATCGTCACTTCCGCGACCGGGCCGCCGTAGAGATAGAGGAAGACCGAGGATACGAGGCCGGAGAAGATCGCCAGGTATTGGATGGTCAGGATCAGGATGATCGGATGGCCACGTGAGGTGGTGATCGGATTCAGCACTTCCGCCGAGTGATGCACCTTGTGCAGCTCCCACAGGAAGGGAATGCGATGCTGGAGCAAATGGCGGCTGTAATTGCCGAAATCGATGGCGAGCGCCATGGCCAGGGTGAAGGCCACGGTCGCGCCGACGCCGGCCGTCCAGTGCGGCGAGGGACCAAACAGGCTGGCGAGCGCCGACGCGCCGCCATTGGCGATGGTCTCGGCGCCGATCAGGCCGAAGGTTCCGCCGACCACGGTCATGGCGTTGTTGAAAAAGGTCAGGAAATAGTCGGCGACCGGCGATTGGCCGGACCAGACCTTCCGGTCGAAGACCTTGCCCAGCGCTTCGCGCAGGCTGCTGTTGCGCGTCGCGATGAAGAGGGCTGCGGCGAGACCGCTCAAAAGATAAACCCAATAGAAATTGCTGTTTGGGTTCAGGAACATGGAGAGGGTGGAGACGTAAATGTTTTCGAGATAGTCGGTCATTGGGGTCATCCCATGGCGGCGCCAGAACATCGCCACGATAGGCGCCCGGTCTTTACTGACCGTAAAGCGCGCGGCGTTTTCTTTAACGGAAGCCGGCGCCGCGACATTTTGTCGCTCAGCGGCGGCCTCCCATGGCCGCGGGAGGCGACTCGACCCTTGTGCGGCGCGATAGGTCGTTTTAATCGAGAGAGGAGGGCGGGCGCTGGCGCCGCGCCCGATCGTTCCGGGAGACCCAAGTGACCGAACCTGTCGAAATCGCCGGTTTGAGTTTTGAAGCCGCCATGCGCGAGCTGGAGGAGATCGTCTCGGCGCTGGAAAAGGGCAATGTCGATCTCGACAAGTCCATCGCGCTTTACGAGCGTGGCGAGATCCTGAAGAAACATTGCGATGGCCTGTTGAAGAGCGCCGAGGCGAGAATCGAAAAGATCGTGCAGGGGACCGATGGAGCCGCCAAGAGCGTCGCGCCGCTCGACGTGGAGTGAGCGCGCAAATCTGCTTTCAGGCTTCGGAAATTAGAGTCCCATGAACCTCGATACGTCCCTTGCAACGCGCGCGCCTGCAAAAATCAACCTGACTTTGCACATCGAGGGGCGGCGGCCCGACGGCTATCACGAGTTGCAGAGCCTGGTGGCTTTCGCCGGCGCCGGCGATTTCCTGACGTTACGACCGGCGGAGCAATTCGACCTGACCCTCGAAGGGCCGACGGCGGTCGAGGCTGGCGACGGCGGCGACAATCTGGTGGCGCGGGCGGAGCGCGCCTTGCGCGCCGAAAAGCCCGGCCTTCGTAGCGGCGCCTTTCATCTGGTCAAGCGCCTGCCGGTCGCCGCAGGCATCGGCGGCGGCTCCTCCGACGCGGCGGCGGCGCTGCGCCTGCTGGCGCAATATAACGGCCTGGCGGAAACCGACCCGGCGCTGTTCGAGGCGGCGCGCAAAACCGGCGCCGATATTCCCGTCTGTCTCCATTCTCGCGCCAAGATGATGCGCGGCGTGGGCGAACGCCTCGGGCCGCCCCTGCGCCTGCCGCCGCTCTTCTCGGTGCTGGTCAATCCGCGCCGGGCCGTGGAGACGCGGGCGGTGTTCCAGAAACTGGGCCTCAAGCCGGGCGAGACGCTGGGCTATGGGCCGCATCCCGTCGTGACCGGCGACATGGATTTCGAGAGCCTGCTGCGGGCGCTGAAAAAAGGCCGCAACGACATGGAGGACGCCGCCTGCGTGCTGGCGCCGGTGATCGGCCATGTGCTGGCGGTGCTAAGCGGCGCGCGAGGCTGCCGGCTCTCGCGCATGTCGGGGTCCGGGGCCACCTGTTTCGCCCTGTTCGAAACCTGCCGGCAGGCGGGCGCGGCGGCGCGGGTGATATCGAAGGCGCACCCGGACTGGTGGGTCAAGGCGACGGTGCTCAGGTGATCGCCGCCACGCCTTAGACCGCATTCTTTGAACCTAAATTCACCGAATGCGGTTTCGCCTTTTGTTGTTGCGCATATTCTTTTGCGGAAACCGGACCAACTTTCGCGAAGATGCGCTAGGCTTGCTTGAGGGCGGCGAGCCGCGCCGCCACAATCGACCGTTTTTGCATCACGTCGATTTCGGCGACCCGACTGACGGTTTCGGCGTCGGAGCGGGTCAAGCCGGCGCCGCCGGCGCCAGTCATCGCACGGTCGAACGCCCGCTCGGCCTGATCGACCCGCCGCTCGACGCCACGCGGCGCTTTCGCCGGTCCGTCGCCGCCCAGCGCTGCGTCCCGCTGCGAGGCGAGGAAGGCCGCCAGCGCTTCTTCCATTTGCTGCTTTCGCGTCTTGAGCGCGGCAAGGTTTTCGCCGAGCCTGGCCTCCTCTTCGGCCGCCTGGGCCTGGACGGCGTCGAGTTTTCCGGCCTGCGCCTCGAAATCCACCTGACGGCCGAGCGCGGCTTCGGCGAGATCCTCGCGGCCTTCGCCAAGAGCAAACTTCGCCTTGTCGGTCAATTCGCCAAGCTTGTCCCTGAGCGCCTTTTGCTGTCGGACGGCGGTCAGCCGGCGCGACATCGCCGCTTCATGGTCGCCCTGGACCTGATCGATGGCGCGATCGACCTCGCGAAGGGCTTCCCGCATGACGGCGTCGCCGCCGGATTGCTCCATCCGGTCGACGGCGTCTTCGAGCCTGGCGTTCAGAATGCGGCGGACACGCTGGAAAATCGGCTCTGACATGGATTTCTCCTCGTTACGAAATCGACATGAAGAAAAACGTCACAATCGCTTTAAGATTTGCTTACAAGAATTTTTTTATTGCCTCTCGAGTGACCAAGAAAGAGTTTTTCAACATGTGAGCATTAATGATTCCCCAAGGTCAAAACGAATTTTGCGTTGTGGAGTGACATTTCATGACCATCGTCTCTATATCCTTGCTGGTTTTGGTCGCCGCCGCTGGCGCGGCGTTGTGGCTGACGATTTCCGCGAGCAATCGCCTTGTGGCTCTCGATGGCCGCTGCAAGACGGCCTTTGCCGACATCGACGTCCATCTGAAACGGCGCGCCGACCTTGTCCCGGGACTGGTCGAATGCGTCAAAGGTTTCGCAGCCCATGAAACGGCGATTCTCCATGATGTGGCCGAGGCGCGCAAATGCAGCCTGCAATCCGCCTCCGAAGGCCGCGAGGGGGTCGAGGCTATGCTGGGCGACAAGGTCGGCGTCGTGATCTCCCTTGCGGAAAAATATCCCGAACTTGCGGCCTCGCCCCATTTTCGTGAATTGCGCGCCCAACTCGTCGATACCGAAGAACGCATCGCGGCTGCGCGGCGCTTCTTCAATCTGGCCGTCGAGGAATATAACACCACGCTGGCGCAGTTTCCCGCCAGTCTGCTGGCTTCGCGCAAGAGGCTTGGCGAACGCCGGCCGTTCGACCTCGGCGTCGAACGGGTGCTGATGGACGAGGCCGTTTCTGTCCGCTTCTCCCCGGCGCGCAGCGCGACCGGGGCGTGAGATGCGGGTCAACGGCCTGTTCGGCTGGGTGCAGCAGAACAATGCGCGCTCCGTCGCCCTGATCTTCGCCTTTGCGCTCCTGTCGCAACCCATGGCGGCGGTCGTCCTGTTCGTGCCCCTGGTGTTCCTGGATTCGGACCATTCCCCCTGGTACAACTGGATGGGATATGGCGTCCGCTACGCGCCGGTCGCAGCCATCGCGGCGACCGCCTATTTCGTCGCGCAAATGCGCAGCCATGTGAAGACCGTGCGCAAGGACGTGGCTTTCCGCCTGGTCGACAAGGCCGCCGAGCCGCGCCTGTGCGGCCTGCTGGAGCCGCTGGCGATCGCCCTCGGCCTTCCTGCGCCCCGTGTCGGCGTGATCGAAAACGATGCAATGAACGCCTTCGCCTGCGGCGCCAGCGCCAATTCGGCCGTCGCTGTCTTTTCCCGGGGCGTGATCGACGGGCTGGACGACGACGAACTCTCCGCCGTTATCGCCCATGAACTCATCCACATCCGCAACGGCGACACGCGCCTGATCGCCGCCGCCAATGTCTTCATGCGCAGCCTCACCTTTCTCGACCGCGTCAACCTGATCAAGCCGAGACGCTATTGGCAGGTCGCGATTCTTCTGCTCGCGCCGATCCTGTTTCCCGCCTATCTCGTCGTCATTGTGCTTTCGCATCTATGCGTAAGGCTGGGCTATGCCTCGCGCCTGCTGATTTCCTCGTCGCGCGAGTTCATCGCCGACGCCGAGGCCATCCGCCTGACGCAGAATCCGTCGGCCTTCGTCTCGGCCTTGCGGAAGATTCAGGACAGGAGCGCCATTGCGGGACTTCCAATGGCGCAGGACGCGATGATGATCGACGGCGCCGCGAAAGGCGCGCTGGCGACGCATCCGGCGATCCCCGAGCGGATCGAGGCCATCGTGGCCGTGACCGGCGGAATGGCGCTCGACGCCCGGCCGAGGCGCGACACGCGTAGCGCCTTTCAGTTGCGGCAGTCGGAACAACGTCTGGGCGATCCCGGTCGCGAAGCCGTGGTCCCGAATCAGGCCCGCAAGCTCGCGCGCATCGCGGCGAAGGCGCAGGCGCCGCAGCAAAGCGGGCTCAAGGCTTTTATCGGTGTGGGCGCGGATGGAGAACTGGGCGTTTTTGGCTTGCGCTTGGATATGGCGCTGGCGATGGCGGCGACCTTCTGCGCGGCGCTCGCCATCCATCATGGCGACGTATCCGGCTTTCTCAGAACAATGGTCCATGCGCTGGACCGCCCCGACGCCGACACGTTCTGGCTGCTGAAACGGGGGCGCGACTGCCGGAACGCAGGCATAGTCGGGCTGCTGGGCGGCAAGCCGTCCGATGAGGCGTGCAAATTCACGCAGGAGTTCGCGGATCACGCCAAGAAAGCGCTCGGCCTGAATCTCCTTCCAAACGGGCGCGTGCTCACGGACACGCAAATGGCGATGCTCAGTCCCAAGGAGATCGAGGAAGCCCACGACCCAATCAACAGCATGAACCATCCCTTCAATTCCCGCCTCGATGAAATGGCGCGGCCGGTGACCCAACTCAAGACCTCTTATCCGGTTTCTCCGCACGAGGCCTGGACGCGGCTCACCGAGGGCTATCTCGGTCCCTATCTGGAATTCGCCGGCTGCGGCATTCCCATCGAAAATCATGTCGAAGGCGAGAGGGATCGCACCGTGATCTGGCGGATCAGCAGCGAGGGCCAGGATCTCATTCGCTTCACGGCGACGCTCACGGCGCTGGATCAGGGGAGCACGCGGGTTTCGCTGGCGATCGACGACTGGCAGGCCTACACGCCGATGTACGATTCGCGCAATATGCAGGCCCCGCCTGAACCCTGGAATCCCTACCCGGTTCTCACGCCGCCCCTGCGGCCGGGTTTTTCCGAAGCGATCTCCGCCATGCTCGAAGAGCGCCTTTTCGACGCGGGACGCGTGCACTATGGCAAAAGCTGGGGGCCTGGCGAAGGTGCAGTCGCCGGCAAGTGCTCCAGATTGCGCGAGCGCGTGGCGAGCGGCGAACAATTCAGCATCCACGACCCGAGGGACCGCCAATGACCGCCGCCTTTCCGCGTCCACGCGCCGCATCTTTCAAATGGTCGCGTTTCGTCCTCTATCTGGTGTTTCTCGCCTGCCTGTCGCTTTATTCCCTTTTTCCGATATCTCTCGACGCGTTGCGGCCAACCCGCCAGGCCTCGATCCCGGAGCTCAAGCCGCTGGAAGCGCCAGGGGCGGCGCAGGTTACGCAGGCTCAGCCGGCGCCCGCGCCGGTGTCGCAATCGGCGCCGGATCCAGGACTGGAGCAGCGGCTTGAGCAGTTGCAGATTAACGCCGCGCAGGCGCGCGTCGAGCGGGGGATGCTGGCGAAGAAATTGCTCGATCAGGCAAAGCAGGAGCAGGCGAAAAATCCTGGCGTGTCGCTGGAGCAGGCGCTGAGGGTTTTGCTGCAAACCGGGCCGGCGGCGCTGGCCCAGGCCAAGGTGGCGCAGGCGGATCGCGAGCTTTCGCAGGCGATGCGGTTAATTCGTCCGCCTCAGCCCCAGGTCCAGGCTATGTCGGCGCCGACTGAGACGCCTTTCACGGTCCTTCGCCTCGGCCGGCCCGCCGAAGAGGTTCGCCGCATCTTGCGCCCGATCGGCTTGCCCTGGTTCCTCCGGCGCCTCGGCGCGACCGGCGCCTTTGACGACAGCGGCGGCCAGATTTCGATCGAGGTCGCCGTCCAGGGCAGAAAGGTCGGTCGCTATGTCGAGCGCCTGGTCCCGATCGACGCCGACCGCAGCAAGCTACTCGTGGACTTCGTGCCCGCCGACGCCATCCTGCTCGGCCACCTCGTCGCGTCGCTCAAGACCGTCCACGATCCCGTGACCCTGATGCGCGCCGTCATGTTCGAGCACACCCGCTCGTCCGTCGCGGGCGAGGACTTCAATCCCAGCGTTCTCGTTGCCCCGCCAAACACATCCGGCGCAAGTTTTCTGGAGAAGGTGAACGCCATCGGGACCTGTCCGGCGCCGCAGACCGACAACTTCCCGCTGTGCGAACGCGACCAGCAGGCGGCGAATATTCGCCATGCCGGCGAAAGGGGCGGGCGGTAAGCGACGCCTTTACAGCGCCCGCGCCGGCTCGGCGTGGCCGATGATGCGCAGCAGGCCGGGCATGGTGTCGCGCAGGGCGCGCTCCACCGCGTCCATCGCGGCATGGGTGTCGGCGACCGAAAGATCGGGATCGACGGTGGCGTGAAAATTCACCACGATCCCGTCTTCCGTCCGGCGGGCTCGGACGCAATGAATGTCGCGCACGACCTTGCCTTCGAGCGCCACCTTGCGAAGCGCCAAGGAGACATTGGTCAGAACTTGGGGATCGGCCTCCTGGCCAGTCAGCGCATGGGCCTGGAGCGGCTCGATATGGCTCTCCACCTCGATATCGCCGCCAATTTCGGTGATGATGTCGTTTTCCAATTCGGTGGCGATCTCATGCGCCGCGCCATGCGCCATGCCCCCGTCGATCTCCAGATCGAAGGCGATGCAGTCCCGGGCGCCGAGGTGATGGACGAGAATGTGATGCACCGCGAGCTTTTTGCGGGCGGCGATCAGCATCACCCGTTCGGTCAAGGTCTCGTCGTCCAGCGCCCGCGGCGTCGAGGTCACGCTGGCCTGGGTTTCCGGTGAAATTTCCGCCACCTTGGCCTTCACGGCGGCCTCGATCTCGGCGACGCGCTCGAGCGGCAGGGTGCGCGGGACCGCGATGGCGATCTCGCCCAGGATATGCGGGCCGTTCGGGCGGAGCTTGATGTTTTCCACAGCCACCACGCCCGGCGTCCTGACCAGTCCGGCGCGCAGCTGTTCGGAAAGGCCTTCCGGCGCCGTATCGAGCAGATTGTCGAGCGTCTCGCGGCCGAGCCTGAACCCGGCGACGCCAACGAACAAGGCGACGCCGGCGGCGGCGAGCGCGTCGCCCTGGGCGAAACCGAAGCTGTTGGCGATAAGGCCGATCAACACGAGGATCGTGCCGATGAGATCGCTGGCGAAATGCAAGGCGTCGGCGGCCAGCGCATGGCTGCCGGTTTTCCTGGCCACGGCGCGCAGGGTCAGCCAGCGGCCCAGATCGACTGCAATCGAGACACCGAGCACGGCGAAGACCGGCCAGCTTGCCTCGATGGCCTCGCCGCCCTGCCACAGCCGATGGATGGCGGCGATCAGGACGTAGCAGGCGAGGCCGCCGAGCAGGCCGGTTTCGGCCAGGGCGGAGAGCGATTCGAACTTGCCGTGGCCGTAATGGTGGCGGTCGTCGGCGGGCTTGTTGGCCTCGCGCACAGCGAAATAAGTGAGCACGGTGGCGCCCGTGTCGAGCGCGTTATGGGCGCTTTCCGACAGAAGCGCGAGGGAGCCCGACGCCAGGCCCGCCGCCAGCTTGCCCAGGGTGAGCACGGCGCTGGCGATGATCGAACTGAGGGCGACGTTTTCCTTGAGCGCGGCGGAGTCGGTCAAACGGAAATCCCCCTGGTCATTGCGGGAATGCAATATCAGATCGCCGAGCGCTTCGACAAGTTTGGGCGGACTGGCCCGGTCCCCATGCAGCCAAAGCGCCGCACGCGTGTTAAAAGAGTCCGGGAAAACAGGGGAGGCCGACCTTGCGCTATCTGCATACGATGATCCGTGTCGCCAATCTCGACCTTGCGCTCGAATTCTTCGTGCAGAAGTTGGGCATGGTCGAAGTCCGCCGCATTGAGAACGAAAAGGGCCGCTTCACGCTCGTCTTCCTCGGCGCGCTGGCCGATGTCGCCCGCGCCGCCGCCACTTCGACGCCCCTGGTGGAGCTGACTTATAACTGGGACGAAAAGGACGCTTATCCGGGCGGCCGCAATTTCGGCCATCTCGCCTATGAGGTGGAGAATATCTACGCCACTTGCGAGAAGCTGGCGAAGGCGGGGGTCGCCATCAACCGCCCGCCGCGCGACGGGCGCATGGCCTTCATCCGTTCGCCCGATGGCATTTCCATCGAATTGCTGCAGAAGGGCGAGGCCTTGCCGCCGCAGGAGCCTTGGCTCAGCGCAGCCAATGTCGGAAGCTGGTGATGGAGCTGTCAGACGAGGCGCAGGCGCGCCAGTCCATAGTCCATGCCTGTCGCATGTTGAACGCATCGGGAAACAACCAGGGCGCGGCCGGCAATATTTCACAGCGCTTCGGCGGCTCCATGCTGATCACGCCAAGCGGCGTCGATTATGAGACGCTCGAGCCGGACATGATCTTCGCCATGGAGTTGGACGCCGAAGAGCCCTCCCGCGACGCGCGGACAGGTCTGGCGGCCTCCAGCGAATGGCGTTTCCATCGCGACATTTACCGCGCCCGCGAGGACGTCCGGGCGGTGGTCCACACTCACGCGCCCTATGCGACGGTCCTGTCCATGCTGCGCCGGCCGATCCCTGCGAGCCATTATATGATCGCCGCCTTTGGCGGGGCGCAGATCGAGTGCGCTGATTACGCGCCCTTCGGCACGGCGGAGTTGTCCGAAGTCGCGGTGCGCGGGCTTGGACCGCGCCAGGGCGTGCTGCTCGGCTCGCATGGCATGATCGCCGTGGGGCCCGACCTGAAGCGTGCCCTGTGGCTCGCCGGCGAACTCGAAACCCTTGCCAAGCTGCACTATCTCGCGAGCCTCGCCGGCGCGCCGGTCCTGCTGTCGGAAGCCGAGACCCTCGCGCTGTGCGAGCGTTTTTCCTCCTATGGCCCAGGCGCGCGGAATTGCTGATAAAACAACGATGGATCGCCTATAAACCATTCGGAAATAACCGAAACTCACGCCAAAGTGATTCGGGCGGAAGGGGGCGGTTTGCTATCCTCCGGGCGTTAGAACAGTCCCCATAAAATGCCTTCTCATCATCGGGTTTGGGTCGGGGCGCATTCGCGCCCGGCGCGAGCCCGCATCCGGAGACATGCATGCGAGCCAACGAACTGTTCCGTACCTGCGCCAACGAACATGTCGCCGCCGCGGCGCTTGCCTGTATCGGCGGCGGGTTGAAAAAACGAGTGGCGTTGGCCGCGCGGAGCGCCGGCCTGTCGAGCGGCGCCTATGTGGCGCGACTGCTCGCGGATTACGATCGCAAGGCAAGCCCGAGGCGGCGCAAATCGCTCGAACAGGGCATGATCCACGACGAAATGCCGATCCTCGCCGGCCTGCGGCATGTGGTCGAAGTCGCGCTTGACGGAGATTGGGAGACGCCCGGACAAAAATCAGGCGAAATTCATTGGCCGACGGGCGTCGCAGAGCCGCGCTTTGCGAAGGCGTCGGCGAAAATCCTGCATTCCTGACCCCCAGACTGATCCTGCGCCCCTTTTCGGGGCGTTTTTTTTTGCCCTCGCGGGCGGTGAACGCGCGGGCGTCGATTTTGGGCCGGGGGCAAAAATTCTTGCGTGCGGCGCGCCTGTCGCCGATACCGGTCCTCCACCAGTGAAAGGGGCCGCGTGACGCATTTCCATTCCCTGCTCGTCCAATTCGGCCCCTGGGCCGTGTTTGCGCTGGTGGCGCTGGAAAGCGCCGGCATTCCGCTGCCGGGCGAGACCATCCTCGTCACCGCCGCAGTTCTGGTCGGACGAACGCATCAGGGATCGATTGCCCTGATCATCGCGCTGGCGGCGGCCGGGGCCATTTTCGGCGACAATATCGGCTTTTGGGTTGGGCGCGAGTTCGGGTTGAGGCTGCTGATCCGGCACGGAGGGCGCATCGGCCTCGACGAAGACAAGCTCAGGCTCGGGCAATATCTCTTCCTTCGCCACGGCGGCCTGATCGTGTTCTTCGGCCGCTTCGTTGCGGTGCTGCGCGCCTTCGCCGCGGTGCTGGCCGGCGCGAACAAGCTGGCGCCTTGGCGCTTCTTCCTGTTCAATGCGGCGGGCGGCGTCGTCTGGGCTTGCTGTTTCGGACTGGGCGGCTATTTTCTCGGCGCGGAGTTCCACAAGATCGCGGGACGGGCGGGCGTGGCCGGCCTCGCGTTTGCGCTGGGCCTGATTTTCGCCTTCTCGTTCTATTATCGAAAGAACGAGGCGCGGATGATCGAGACGGCCAGGGCGGCGCTGCCGGGGCCGCTCGACCTCACGGGGAAACCCGCCGCCGCGCCGTGAATTCAGTTCGACTTGCGAAGAGAACCTCAACCTTTGCCGATGTATGCTTTCCTTCCCTCCTTACTCGCCGCCGCGTCGCCCTGCGCCCGGCTTCAGCCGGCCTCGGCGCCAACGGAACGCCTGATGTTCATAGAAACGATAAAGCCCCTGATCGCGCAGCACGGCTATCTCGCCGTCTTCTGCATCGTCGCGCTGGAAAGCTCGGGAATTCCGCTGCCGGGCGAGACCGCGCTGGTGCTCGCTTCGATTTTCGCCGGCGCGACCGGCCTGCTCGACATCAAGCTCGTCATCGTCCTGGCCGCCGCCGGCGCCATACTCGGCGACAATGTCGGCTTCTGGGCCGGCCGCCGCTACGGCCTGCCGCTGCTGCTCCGCCACGGCGACAAGCTTGGGCTCAGCGACGACCGCATCAAGCTCGGCCAATATCTGTTCGACCATCATGGCGCGAAAATCGTGTTTTTCGGCCGCTTCATCGCGGTGCTGCAGGATTTTCGCCGCATTCCTCGCAGGCGTGAACCGCTACAGCTGGGGCCAGTTCCTGTTCTACAACGCCTCTGGCGGCGTGGTCTGGGCGCTGGTGTTCGGCCTCGGCGGCTTTGCCTTCGGCGACGCCTTCGAGCGCGTCGCCGGGCCTCTCGGCAAGATCGTGCTGGGCCTGATCGTGGTCGGAATCGCCTTCGGCTGGTGGTTGCTGCACACGCAGGAGAAGAAATGGATCGCCCGCGCCGTCGCTGAAAATCCCGGCCCCTTGCGCGAGCGGGAAGAAATGCTGGCGCGCCTGTCGAAATCGACGATCGTCTGACGACGTATCGGCAAGGCTTTGTCCGCCCGGCGGCGAGATGTAAGCACCGAATTTACAGACGCCGCCCAAGAACGCGCGTCACGAAGCTGTCGTCTGCATTTGCGATAAAATCATACTTCCGCTCGCCCAGCTTAGACGCTAGATTCAGGACTCGGCGAGCGGGCTACGAACCGCATCCACAGAATTGCGCGGAAACGAGGCGTCATCCTTGAGCTTCTTCAAGCGGCCAACAAGCGAAATATCAGAAGGCGCGCTTCCGTCTCGGCGCAAGGGTTGGGATGTGGTTGGCGTCGTCGACTGGCCGATCACTCATGTGCTCGGTTTGAGGCGGGACAGGCGCATTCCGCTTGCGGCGGCGAATTTGCTGTCCCGACTCGGGGACGGCCCGCTTTACATCGCGATTGTCGTCGCCTTGCTGCTGTTTCGTCCGCCGGGCACCGTAACGATCTTCGTTTGCGCGCTGGTGAGCGTCGGCCTTCTGCACAGCGTCTACCCGACGCTGAAGAAACTCACGGCCCGCCCGCGGCCCAGGGACCTCGAGGCCACCTTTCCCGAGGCGCATCCCGCGCTCGACGCTTTTTCCTTTCCGAGCGGCCATGTCATGACCCTGACGGCGACGCTCACGCCCATCCTTCATGCGGCGCCGTCGTTCTGGCCGGCGGGGGTCGCCGCCTGGGCGGCGATGGCTTGGGCGCGGTTGGCCATCGGCCATCACTTCGCCAGCGATATCGCGGCGGGAACCCTGCTCGGCCTCGCCGTCGCCGGTAGCCTGATCTACTTGGTCGGCTGAAAACAACGTCTCAAAGCGACAGCTTGAACCGGGCGGCGATCTCCCCGATTACGCCGCGCCGGAACGCGAGGACGCAGATGACGAAGATCACGCCCTGGATCACCGTCACCCATTGCCCGAAGCCGGACAGGTAATTCTGCATGGTGACGATGATCAGCGCGCCAGCGACCGGGCCGAGGATCGTTCCCATGCCGCCGACCAGGGTCATCAGGATGACTTCGCCCGAGGTGGACCAGTGGACGTCGGTCAGGCCGGCGCTTTGCGCGACGATCGCCTTGGTCGCGCCGGCCAGTCCCGCCAGCGATGCGGACAGGATGAAGGCCGCGAGCTTGTAGCGCTCGACGCGATAGCCCAGCGATATCGCGCGCGGCTCGTTTTCGCGGATCGCCTTGAGCACGGCGCCGAAGGGCGAATGGACGATGCGATAGACGGCGAGCAGGCCGAACAGGAAGATCGCCAGCACGACATAATAAAGCGACAGGTCATGGCCGAGGTCGAGCAGCCCGAACAGCTTTCCGCGGGGAACGCCCTGGATGCCGTCCTCGCCATGGGTGAAGGGCGCCTGCAAGGCGACGAAATAGACCATCTGCGCCAGCGCCAGCGTGATCATCGAGAAATAAATGCCCTGGCTGCGGATCGACAGGGCGCCGGCGACGAGGCCGAGGCCGGCCGCCGCGGCGGTTCCGGCGAGGATGGAGAGTTCCGGCGGCCAGCCATAGACCCTGGCCGCATGGGCCGCGAAATAGCTGGCCGAGCCGTAAAATAAGCGCGTGGCCGAAGGACAAAAGGCCGCAATAGCCGACCAGGAGGTTGAAGGCGCAGGCGAAAAGGGCCGCGCAGAGCGCCAGGGCGAGGAAATAGGGATAGACGGCGAAAGGCGCCAGCGCGAGCACCGCGGCCAGCACGGCGATGGCGACGACCTGGTCGGGCAGGCGTCTTTCGCGCAAGGCGGCCGCGGGCGGATGGCGGCGGGAGGGGCGGTCTCGGCTCATGTCAGGCCTTCTTTCCGAACAGGCCGGACGGCCTGACGAGCAGGACCAGGACCATGATGACGAAGACCACGGTATTGGCGGCTTGCGGATAGAACAACTTTGGTCAGGCCCTCGGCGAGGCCGAGCGACGAAGCCGGTGACGATCGAGCCCATGATCGAGCCCATGCCGCCGATCACCACCACCGCGAAGACGACGATGATGAAATCCGCGCCCATCAGCGGGCGCACCTGATAGATCGGCGCCGCCAGCACGCCGGCCAGCGCCGCCAGCCCGACGCCAAAGCCATAGGTCAGGGTGATCATGCGCGGCACATTGATGCCGAAGGCGCGGGTCAGTTCGGGATTTTCCGTCGCCGCGCGGAGATAGGCGCCGAGCCTTGTCTTCTCGATGGCGAACCAGGTCGAAAGGCAGACGACCAGCGAAAACCGATCACCCAGCCGCGATAGACCGGCAGATACATGAAGCCGAGATTGAAGCCGCCCCTGAGGTGGTCGGGCATGGGATAGGGCTGGCCGGAGGCGCCATAGGCGTTCTGGAACAGGCCCTGAACGATCAGCGCAATGCCGAAGGTCAGCAGCAGGCCGTAGATGGGGTCGAGGCCGGCGAGACGCTTGAGCATGGTCCGCTCGATCGGCCATGCCGAACAGGGCGACGCCGAGCGGCGCGAGGACCAGGGCCGGCCAATAGCCGATGTCGAAATAATTGAGCAGGAACCAGGCGAAGAAGGCGCCCATCATGTAGAGCGCGCCATGGGCGAAATTGACGATGTTCAGCATGCCGAAAATCACGGCGAGGCCGAGGCTCAGCAGGGCGTAGAAGGCGCCGTTGATCAGGCCGACCAGCAATTGCGAGAACAGCGCCTGGGTGGTGACGCCGAGCAGGGGAATCATGCGCGGCTCCTGTCTCGTTTGTCCCCGGCGGCTGGCGTGCGCTCTCGAAATTCCGCCGCAGCTGCGCCGCGCGGATGGCCGGGACGAACCCGGCCAGGACGCGCGCGCTTCATCGCATCGTTTTCCGTCACTTCTTCACCAGCGGGCATTCGCTTTGCGACAGCGGCCGGAAGGCTTCGTCCGCGGGTATGGTTGCGACAAGCTTCGCGTAATCCCACGGGTCCTTCGATTCTTCCGGCTTCTTCACTTGCATCAGATAGGCCGGATGGATCGCGCGGCCGTCGATGCGGATCGAGCCCTTGCCGAAAGCCTGGTCATCGGTCGGCATGGACTTCATCTTGGCGACGATGGCGGCGCCGTCGGGCGTCGTGCCGCCCATGGCCTCGACCGTCTTGAGATAATTCACGACCGAGCAATAGACGCCGGCCTGAACCATGGTCGGCTTGCGCGCCATCCTTCGAGCGCTTGGAAAAACGCTCGGCGAAGGCGCGGGAGCTCTCGTTCAGGTCCCAGTAGAAGGTGGTGGTGTATTCCAGTCCCTGCGCGGCGTGAAGGCCGAGCGCGTGAATGTCGGAAAGGAAGATCAGCAGCGCGGCCAGCTTCTGGTCGCCGCGGGTCGTCAGTCCGAATTCCGCCGCCTGCTTGATCGAGTTGGAGGTATCGGCGCCGGCATTGGCCAGGCCGATCACCTTGGCCTTGGACGCCTGCGCCTGCAGGAGCTGAGACGAGAAATCGGCGCTGTTGAGCGGCGCCATGGCGTCGCCGAGGACTTTCCGCCATTGGCCAGCACCACCGCGGTCGTGTCGCGCTCCAGCGCCTTGCCGAAGGCGTAATCGGCGGTGATGAAGAACCAGCTGTCGCCGCCGGCCTTGGTCATCGCCTTGCCGGTGCCATTGGCGAGCGCGTAGGTGTCATAGGCCCAGTGGATCAGGTTCGGCGTGCAGGCCTTGCCGGTAAGATCCGAGGTTGCGGCGCCGGAATTGAGCAAGACCTTGTTCTTTTCCTTGACGACCTGGCTCGACCGCCAGGGACACGCCGGAATTCAGCGAGTCGACGATGACGTCGGCCTTGCCCTGGTCGAACCATTCGCGGGCGATATTGGTGCCGATATCGGCCTTGTTCTGATGGTCGGCGGTGACGACGTTGACCTTCCAGCCCTTGGCGGCGAGGCCGGATTCTTCGACCGCCATTTGCGCGGCCAGCGTCGAGCCGACCCCGCCGGCGTCGGCATAGGGGCCGGACATGTCGGTCAGAACGCCGATATTGGTGGTCTTTTCCTGCGCCAGCGCCGGGCGGCGAACAGGAGGCCGCGGGCGACGCCCGCCATGATAAGTCTTTTCATTGTTTCCTCCCCATTTCGCACGCCAAGGTTTTCAGACGCCCAGATAAGCGTGCAGCTTATCCATATTGGCCGGCGAGATCGGCGCTGGCGAAGGCTTCGAGGATCGGCCATGCTCCATGACGTAGAAGCGGTCGGCAAGCGCCGAGGCCCAGCGAAAATTCTGCTCGACCAGCAGAATGGTGAAGCCCCGGGCCTTCAGCTTTCGCGATGGTCCTGCCGATCTGCTGCGATGATGACCGGGGCAAGCCCCTCGGTCGGTTCGTCGAGCATCAGCAGGCGCGCGCCGGTGCGCAGGATGCGGCCGATCGCCAGCATCTGCTGCTCGCCGCCGGAAAGTTTGGCGCCGCTCGCTCGCCAGCCTTTCGCGCAGATTGGGGAAAAGCTCGAAAATCTCGTCGAGGGTCAGGCCGCCGGTGGCGATTACCGGCGGCAGCATCAGGTTTTCCTCGACGTTGAGGCTGGTGAAAATGCCGCGCTCCTCCGGGCAAAGCGCGACGCCGAGCCGCGCGATCCGGTCGGACGACAGGCCGATGGTCTCGCGCGCCTGCGAAGCGGACGCGCCCGCGCGCTTGCGCACCATGCCCATGATCGATTTCAGGGTCGTGGTCTTGCCGGCGCCGTTGCGGCCGAGCAGGGTGACGACTTCGCCGGCGCGGATTTCGAGATCGACGCCGTGCAGCACATGCGATTCGCCATAAAAGGCGTGCAATCCCGCGAACTTCGAGCAGCGCTCACTCAGCCATGGCCCTCCCGCCTCGACCGAGGCGCCGAGATAGGCCTCCTGCACCTGCGGGATTGGCCGAAACGGTGGCGTAATCGCCCTCCGCCAGCACCTTTCCGCGGGTGAGAACGGTGATGGTGTCGCACAGGCTCGCCACGACATTGAGATTATGCTCGACCATCAGCACCGTGCGTCCCGCCGCGACCCGTCCTGATCAGCGCCGCGATTCGGTCGATGTCCTCGTGTCCCATGCCGGCCATCGGCTCATCGAGCAGCAACATTTGCGGATCGAGCGCCAAAGTCGTGGCGATTTCCAGCGCCCGCTTGCGGCCATAGGGCATTTCCCCGGCGATGGCTCCCGCCCAGCCATTCAGGCCGACGTCGCCGAGCAGGGCGAGGGCGCGCTCATCATATAGTCTTAGCCGGCTGATCGGAGCGCCAGAAATCGAACGAGGCGCCGCGCGCGCGCTGCAGGGCGATCCGTACATTCTCCAGCGCGGTGAGATTTGGAAAAACCGCCGAAATCTGGAAGGAGCGGACGAGGCCGAGCCGGGCGATGTCGGCGGGCCGCGAGCGCGTGATGTCGCGGCCTTCATAGCGGATCGAGCCGCGCGTCGGCTCAAGGAATTTCGTCAGCAGATTGAAGCAGGTGGTTTTGCCGGCGCCGTTAGGGCCGATCAGCGCGTGGATGGTGTGCCGCCTGACGCGCAAACGCACGTCATTGACGGCGGTGAAGCCGGCAAATTCCTTCGTCAGCCCATCTGTTTCGAGGGCGTAAGACAGACAAGTGGCGTAACTCCCATCGGCGCGTTGCGCCCGCCGCCCATTTTTTTTAGGGGCGATCGTTGAAGTGGGAGATTAGGCCGCGTCACAGTATTAAAATCAAGGCAAAGATTGGTGATTGCGCTTGATCTACGAGACAGTGAAGTCGAGGCCTTGGCGGCGCCGCCAAAAAAAGGTCAAAAAGAGATAAAATTCGCCGCGGCCCATTGTCGCAGGACAATGAATTATGCACCGACGTCCTATCGCCAATAAGAACATTTTGGTTTTAAGAGGGGGGCTAGGCGCTTCATTTGACTTGAGTCAATGAAAGCGTTGCAAGGGCGGGCGATGGTCCGCCTAATGGCGAGCCGGCGTTTTGAAATGCGTCGTCTCGATTTCATTGGGGCGAAAACATGGCGCAAGCAAGTTCAGTTACCACGGCGCCGCCTGCGGGCGGCAAACAATGTGCCGATCGGCGAAATGGTGGGGATTGTGCTCTCCATCGTCGGCGCGCTTTTGGCGCTATTCATCGCATTGAACGCCTACACGGCGCCTTATGCGTTCCACATGATCGTGTTCGCCCTCGCGGGTCTGGGCTCGGCCTTCTTCATCTTCAAGCGCTACACGCTTCGCCCGGCGGTCACGCCGCAGGAGATCGACGGCAAGCCCAACTACAATTACGGGCCGATCAAGTTCTCCAGCCTCGCCGCCGTGTTCTGGGGCATCGCCGGCTTCCTGGTCGGTCTGATCATCGCCCTCGAGCTGGCCTTCCCCGATCTGTCCATGGGCCTGCCCTGGATCAATTTCGGCCGCTTGCGCCCGCTTGCACACCTCGGCGGTGATCTTCGCCTTCGGCGGCAACGTGCTGCTGGCGACCTCGCTCTATGTCGTGCAGCGCACCTGCCGCGCGCGCCTGGCCGGCGCTCTCGCGCCCTGGTTCGTCGTTCTCGGCTTCAACCTCTTCATCGTCATCGCCGGCACCGGCTACCTGCTCGGCATCACCCAGGGCAAGGAATACGCCGAGCCGGAATGGTATTCCGACCTCTGGCTGACCATCGTCTGGGTTGATCTACCTGCTGGTGTTCCTGGCCACTTTGTGGAAGCGCAAGGAGCCCCACATCTATGTCGCCAACTGGTTCACCCTCGCGATGATCATCACCATCGCCATGCTGCACCTCGGCAACAACGCCTCGATTCCGGTCTCGATCTTCTCGCCCAAGTCCTACATCGTGTGGTCGGGCGTGCAGGATGCGATGTTCCAGTGGTGGTACGGCCATAACGCGGTGGGCTTCTTCCTGACCGCCGGCTTCCTGGCCATCATGTATTATTTCGTGCCCAAGCGCGCGGAACGTCCGGTCTATTCCTACCGCCTGTCGATCATCCACTTCTGGGCGCTGGTCTTCATGTACATCTGGGCCGGCCCCCACCATCTGCACTATACGGCTCTGCCGGACTGGGCGCAGACGCTGGGCATGACCTTCTCGATCATGCTGTGGATGCCTTCCTGGGGCGGCATGATCAACGGCCTGCTGACGCTGGCCGGCGCCTGGGACAAGCTGCGCACCGATCCGGTCCTGCGCATGCTGGTCGTGTCGATCGCCTTCTACGGCATGTCGACCTTCGAAGGCCCGCTGATGTCGATCAAGGTGGTGAACTCGCTGTCTCACTACACTGACTGGACCATCGGCCACGTGCATTCCGGCGCTCTCGGCTGGGTGGGCTTCGTCTCCTTCGGCGCGCTCTACTGCCTGATCCCCTGGGTGTTCAATCGCCGGCTTTACTCGCTGAAGCTGGTGAACTGGCACTTCTGGATCGCCACCATCGGCATCGTCCTCTACATCACGGCGATGTGGGTGTCCGGCATCCTGCAGGGTCTGATGTGGCGCGCCTATACCGCCAACGGCTTCCTTGAATATTCCTTCATCGAAACCGTGGAAGCCATGTTCCCCTTCTACGTGATCCGTGCGGCGGGCGGCGGCCTGTTCCTCGTCGGCGCACTGATCATGGCCTTCAACTTCTACAAGACCATCGCTTCGCCTGAAGAGGCCGGAGCCCCCGAAATCAATCCCGCGCTCGCGCCGGCCGAGTGAGGAGATCGACTATGTCACTTTGGAACAAACACGCGATCTTCGAGAAGAACTCGCATCATCCTGACCGTCGGCATCCTGCTGGTCGTCGCCATCGGCGGCCTGGTCGAAATCGGTCCGCTCTTCTATCTGAAGAGCACGATCGAAACGGTGGACGGCGTGCGGCCTTACACGCCGCTCGAACTGGCGGGGCGCAACATCTACGTCCGCGAAGGCTGCTATCTCTGCCATTCGCAGATGATCCGCTCCCTGCGCGACGAAGTGGAGCGCTACGGCCATTACTCGCTGGCGGCGGAATCGAAATACGATCATCCGTTCCAGTGGGGCTCCAAGCGCACCGGTCCCGGATCTCGCCCGCATCGGCGGCAAGTATTCCGACGACTGGCAGCGCGGCCATCTGAACAACCCGCGTTCGGTCGTTCCCGGCTCGGTCATGCCGCGCTACGGCTTCCTCGCCGAATCGCCGCTCGACTACAAGCACCTGGGCGAGGACATGTCGGTCCTGGCGATTGAAGGCGTGCCCTACACCGCGGAGGACATCGCCAAGGTGGACGCCGACGTCAAGGCTCAGCTGAACCCCGACGACGCGTCTGTGGCCGATCTGGCCAAGCGCTACCCGAAAGCCATCGCTCATACGGGCGCCGGCGCCGAGACCCGACTGAGCAGGATGCGCTTGTCGCCTACCTGCAGATGCTCGGGACCACGGTCGACTTCAAACTCTTCGACGAAAAAGCCAACTGGCGCTGAGGAGGGCGAAATGGATCTCGAAGCCTTTCTGGGACCGCTCAAATTACTGAGTCTCTTTTCGGTCATCATCGCATTCACGGGCGTCGTCGCCTTTGCGTTGTGGCCGTCCAAAAAGAAGAGCTTCGACGAGGCCGCGCGCCTGCCGCTGAATGAGGACTGAACGATGGTTGACAACACGCATCAAGACATAGATGCGGCCACGGGTACTGCGACCACGGGCCATGAATGGGACGGCATCAAGGAACTGAATACGCCGCTCCCGAAATGGTGGCTCTATCTGCTTTACGCCACCATGATCTGGGCCTTCGGCTACTGGATCGTCTATCCGGCGATTCCCTTGGCCGGCGGCTCAACCCCGGGACTTTTCGGCTGGTCGTCGCGCGGCGCGGTGACCGAAGACGTCAAGTCTCTGGTGGCGCAGCGCGCTCCCTTCGTCGATCAGCTGAACAAGGCTACCTTGGCGCAGATCGACGCGGACCCGAAACTGGCGGAATTCGCCCGCGCCTACGGCCGGTCGGCTTTCGGCAATAATTGCGCGCCCTGCCATGGTTCTGGCGGCCAGGGTTCGGCGGGCTATCCCAACCTGACCGGCGATCGCTGGCTGTGGGGCGGATCGCTCGACCAGATCAGCGCCACGATCACCCATGGCGCGCGCACCGGCGACGCCGCGGGCCATGATCCGGAAGGCGTGGCGGGCATGCCGGCCTGGTCGAAGATGGGGCTGGACGCGCAGCAGATCAACGCCGTGGCGGACTATGTCCTGTCGCTGACCCATCCCGCGACCGCGGATGTGTCTGCCGGCAAGAAGATCTTCGCCGACAATTGC
Organism: uncultured Alphaproteobacteria bacterium; assembly: GCA_963710275.1. Classification (GTDB taxonomy): domain Bacteria; phylum Pseudomonadota; class Alphaproteobacteria; order Rhizobiales; family Beijerinckiaceae; genus Rhodoblastus. The sequence continues at coordinate 1,039,118 of CAVPZS010000005.1, forward strand.
GCCGCCTGCCATGGCGACAACGCCAAGGGCAATCCCGAAGTGGGCGCGCCTGATCTGACGTCGAAGGCCAAATGGCTCTACGGCTCGGACAAGGCGACAGTCGTGGCGACGATCGCCAACGGCCGCGCCGGCCATATGCCGACCTGGGGCGCCAAGCTCGACCCGGCGACGATCAAGGCGGTCACGGTCTTCGTCCATTCGCTCGGCGGCGGCAAATAATTTCGGCGCCAGGCGGTTTGAGCCGCCCGGCGTCCTCATGTTGAACAAGAGCGGCGAAACCAGGGGTTTTCCAGGTTTCGCCGCTCTTCGCTTTGCAGGCCCTGCTCAAGCCGCAAACTCTGCAGGAAAAAACAGCGGGGGAAATCGGCCGGGCTTGAAAAAGCCGAAGTTTGCGCCGATACGCCGGTCAGCTTGCGCTTCGACAAAAAGCGCGCAGAAAAAGATCGACTCGGACGGTCATATTCGGCTTATAAGCAGCCGAATGGACGGGTGTACGCCGGTCGCGGGCCATGGTCGGAAACGCCCGGGAAAGTCGCTTTCGGCAAAGGCGACACGTTTTCGCCCTCATGACGGCGCGCAATTCGAGAAGGTGAGATGAGCGGAATTCCGGGACTTGGGATCAAGACGTCGGCCGCAGCCGGCGGCGAGGGCGAGCTTTACGAGGGTCGGAAGGCGATCTATCCGCAAAGCGTCGCCGGCACGTTCCGCAACATCAAATGGGCTCTGCTGTCGGTCGGCATGCTCATCTATTATTTCCTCCCCTTCTTGCGCTGGGACCGCGGTCCGGGCCAGCCGACGCAGGCGGTGCTGGTCGATCTCGAGCACAATAAGTTCTTCTTCTTCGGCATCGAGATCTGGCCTCAGGAAGTCTATTACATCACCGGCCTGCTGATCCTCGCCTCTTTCACCCTGTTCCTGATGAACGCTGTCGCCGGCCGAATCTGGTGCGGCTATCTCTGCCCGCAGACGGTTTGGACCGATCTCTTCCTGCTGATCGAGCGCTGGACGCAGGGCGACCGGCGTGACCGGATGAAGAAGGCCCGGCAGCCTTGGAACATGGAAACGCTGGTCGAGACGATCCTGAAGCATTCGCTGTGGCTGATGATCGCCTGGTGGACCGGCGGCGCCTGGGTGCTCTATTTCGCCGACGCGCCCACACTGGTGAAACAACTGGCGACCTTCCAGGCCCCCGCGAACGCCTATATCTGGATCTGCATCCTCACCGCCAGCACCTATGTTCTCGCCGGCTTCGCGCGCGAGCAGGTCTGCATCTACATGTGCCCCTGGCCGCGCATCCAGGCGGCCTTGACCGACGAATGGGCGCTCAACGTCTCCTATCGCGTCGATCGCGGTGAACCCCGTGGATCGGCCAAGAAGAACAAGGTCTTGCGCCTGGCAGGGAAGCCTGCGGGCGATTGCGTCGACTGCGGACAATGCGTCGCCGTCTGCCCGACCGGCGTTGACATCCGCGAAGGCCTCAACATGGGCTGCATCCAATGCGGCCTGTGCATCGACGCCTGCGACAATGTGATGACCAAGATCGGCCGGCCGACGCGCCTCATCGCCTATGACACCGACGAGAACATCCGCCGCCGCTCGATCGGCGAGCCGGCGTTGAAGCCGAAAGTTTTTCGTCCCCGCACAATCATCTACATGATCCTGATGGCCGCCGTCGCCGGCGGAATGGGCTTCACCCTGGCGACGCGCCGCTCACTCGGCGTCGACGTGATGCACGACCGCAATCCGATTTACGTCGCCTTGTCGGACGGCTCTGTCCGCAATGGCTATACGGTGCGGGCGTTGAACCAGCAGGGCGTCGCCCGCGATTTCAAATTGTCGCTCGACGGATTGCCGCAGGCGAAGATCGCCATCGAGGGCCAGCCGGCCGCGGACCAGAACGGCGCCAGCATCTCGGTGGCGCCAGACCAGACGCTGGAGCTGCGCGTCCTGGTGACGGCGCCGCCGGACGCAAACTTGCCGCCCAGCTCCGCCGTGCAATTCATCCTGACCGACGTGAAATCGGGCGAGAGCGCCAAGCGGGCCGACTTCTTCAAGAGTCCGTGAAGAAAACATCAGCCGCGCGCCGTAACGGCGAGTAAAGGAACCAGTCCCATGAAGGAAGAAAGCGATTACCAGCCGGGCGGACGGGTGTTGACCGGACGCAAGGTGATGTTGATGCTGGTCGCCTTTTTCGGGCTGATGCTGCTGGTCAATTTCATCATGGCGACCATGGCGGTGAAGACCTTCTCGGGCCTTGACGCCGACAACCCCTTCGACACCGGTCTCGCCTATAACAAGGAGATCACGGCGGCGAAGGCGCAAGCCGCGCTCGGCTGGACCGTCGAGATGAACCGCACGCCCAGCGGGGCGGGCACGCAAGTGACGGCGACGGTCAAGGACAATGCCGGCCAGCCGGTCCGCGGCCTCGACGTCACCATACATTTCTATTATCCGGCGACGCGCAAGCTCGACCATGACGTGACCGCCAGCCCGGTGGCCGATGGCGTCTATGCCGGCGCGGCCCAGCTCGGGCCGGGACGCTGGGATGTCGAAATCGACCTCAAGCGCGACGGCGAGCGGCAGTTTCGTTCCCGCAATCAATTGACCGTCGAGTGAGGCGATGGCCGCGGCGCCGGATTATTCGCATTTCGTCAAGACAGACCGCGACGGCCGGTCGCGGCTTGACCTGGCGATCGACGGCATCACCTGCGCAGCCTGCCTCGACGACATAGAAACGGCGATGAAGCGCCTGCCCGGCGTGATGCTGGCGCGGCTCAACCTGACCAGCCATCGTCTCGCGGTGACTTTCGATTCCCAGACCATCGACACGGGGCGCCTGACCGGCGCGCTGGAGTCGATCGGCTATCGCGCCTATCCCTACGAACAGCGCAAGGTCGACGCCGACGAAGCCGCGCGCTTTTCTCTGCTGCTGAAATGCCTCGGCGTCGCCGCCTTCGCGGCGATGAACATCATGCTGCTGTCGATTTCGATCTGGTCTGCCGATGCGGCGACCATGCCGCAGGAGACGCGCGACTTCTTCCATCTCCTCTCGGCGATGATCGCTTTGCCGGCCGCGGCCTACGCCGGCCAGCCCTTCTACATTTCCGCGTGGACGGCGCTGCGGCAGGGTCGCCTCAACATGGACGTGCCGATCGCCATCGGCGTCTCCATGGCCCTGGCCATGTCGGTTTACGAGACCCGCCAGCACGCCCTGCACGCCTATTACGATTCGGCGCTGATGCTGCTTACCTTCCTGCTGGCGGGCCGGGTCATGGATCAGGCGATGCGGCGCAAGACCCGCGCCGCGGCCGGCAATCTCGCGGCGCTGAAGGGCGAGAACGCCTTGCGCTTCGCTCCGGGCGAAGGCGAGCAAAGCCTCGTTCTCGTCCCCGTCGCGGCGTTGGCGGCGCAGGATCGCGTGCTGGTGCGCAGCGGGGAGCGCGTGCCGGCCGACGGCGTGATCGAACAGGGCGCGAGCGGCGTCGACGAAAGCGCGATCACCGGCGAGACCCAGGAGAAGCCGGTCAAAATCGGCGACATGGTCTATGCCGGCTCGATCAATGGCGAGGGCGCGCTGACCCTGCGCGTGACCGCAGCCGGCAACGCCGCGCTGATCGACGAGGCGGCGCGTCTGGTCGAGGCGGCGGGCGCCGCGCGCTCGCGCTACATGCAGCTGGCCGACCGCGTGTCCCAGCTCTACGCGCCGGTGGTGCACCTGACCGCCCTGGCGACCGGCCTCGTCTGGTTCGCCCTCGGCGCCAGCGCCCATGACGCCATTGTCACCGCCATATCCGTCCTCATCATCACCTGTCCCTGCGCCCTGGCGCTGGCTGCGCCCACCGTGCAGGCCATGGCCTCGGGCGCCTTCTTTCGCTCCGGCCTCTTCCTCAACAACGCCACGGGGATCGAAAAGCTCGGCGAGATCGACGCCATCGTGTTCGACAAGACCGGAACCTTGACCCTGCCGGAGCCGCGCGTCGCCAATCGCGAGGAGATTGCGCCGGACCTGCTCGAACTCGCCGGACGCCTCGCGCGCTCCAGCCATCATCCCCTCGCCCTCGCCCTCGCGCGGTCGGTCGGCGGCGCGACGCCCCTTGCAGACGCGCGCGAGACTCCGGGACAGGGCGTCACGGCGCCGTATGAAGGCGGCGAGGTTCGGCTCGGCTCGGCCGCCTTCTGCGGCGTCGACGACCCGGCCACCGGCGCCGAGGGCAGCGCGCTGTTCATCCGGCAGGGCGAACGTTTCGCGCGGCTGCTGATCCGCCAGACCCTGCGTCCGGACGCGGCCGAAATCGTGGCGGCCTTGCGCGCGAAAGGCTACAGGCTCGCCATCCTCTCAGGCGACCGGCCCGAGGCGGTGGCGCCGATCGCCCGGCTTCTCGGCGTGGAGAACTGGCGCGGCGGCCAGAAGCCCGCTGACAAGATCGCCTTCATCGAGCAGTTGAAGGCTGAGGGCGCGCAGATCCTGATGGTCGGCGACGGTCTCAACGACGCGCCGGCGCTGGCCGCGGCCCACGCCTCGCTATCGCCGATCGACGCCGTGCATCTGACCCAGGCGCAGGCGGACGCTGTGTTCCTGGGCGAAAAACTGGCGCCTGTCGCCGCCGCGCTCGACATCGCCCGTCGCGCGCGGGCGCTGATGAAGCAGAATCTCGCCCTGGCGATCGGATATAATATTATTGCCGTGCCGGCGGCGATGTCGGGGCACGCCTCGCCGCTTTTCGCCGCCCTGGCCATGTCAGGCTCGTCGGTATTGGTGACCCTCAACGCCTTGCGCTTGCGCGCCAGCGGCAAAAGCGCCAATGTCCCGGACAAAGGTGCCAACCGGGCCTCCGCCGTCGTCGCGGCGCCCGCCGCCCCCGGGACCTGAGCCGGAGGGCTGGAAACATGAGCGGAATCGCGTCATGAACGTACTGGTCTTCCTCATTCCCGCGGCGCTGGCGCTCGGATTGCTGGCGCTTTACGGCCTGTTCTGGTCGCTCAAGCGCGAGCAATATGACGACCTCGAAGGCTCCGCCTATCGCATCCTGCAAGACGACGACATCGAGAAGAAATGACCACGCTCGATCCGCCCGCGACGCCGGCGATGGAGGAGCCGGACGGGACTGGCGCGCTCGCGGCGCGGGCTGGGCGGCTGGCCTGTTTCTGTCCGCCGGGCGCGCCGGCGGCAGGCGTCGCCGTCGACCATGGCGGCTGGAGCCCCGGCGTCGCGACGCTCGCCGCCGGATTCGCGCTATCGGTGCTGTCGCAAAGCCTGGCGCTCGGCGTCCTGCCCCTTGCGGGACGCCTGCTCGCGCCCGATCCCCGGCTGATGGCCGCGCCCTATGTCGCCATGCTGCTTGGCGCGGCGGCTGCGACCTTTCCCGCCTCTTTCCTGCTCGACGCCTATGGCCGCCGCGCGGCGCTGGCCCTGGGAGCCAGCCTCGGCGTGGCCGGCGGCCTGGTCATGGCCTGGGCGCTCTCGGCGAGCCTTTTCGCGCCCTTTTGTCTCGGGGCCTTCTGGCTCGGCGTGGCGCAGGGCTTTTCCCTGTTCTACCGGCACGAGGCGGCGCTCGGCGCCGTCAGGCGTCAGCCGCGCCCGCGCCGCTCTGATTGTCTTCGGCAGCGGCGCTCTCGCCGGTCTCGCCGGGCCGGCTTTGGCTTATGGCGTGGCGCAAAGCGCGCCCGCTTCGCTGTTTGCAGCCACGGCCCTGGCCGCCGCGGTCACCCAGGTCCTGGTCCTGGCCCTGGCGGTTTTCGCGACGGCTCGGGCGCCCGTCCTGCCGCGTCCGCAGGCGCAGGCGTCTGCGCCGCCCGATTGGCGGGCGTTCGCCGGGCCGAGCCTGATCGCCGCGCTGGCCTGGTTCGGCATGACCGCGGCCATGGTCGCGGCGCCCGGCGCCATGGTCGGCTGCGGCATTGGCGCGCCGGTGGTGTTCAGCGCCATTTCCTGGCACGTGGTCGCGATGTATGCGCCCGCCTTTTTCACTGGAATTTTTGCTCGCCGCATCGGGGCGCTTGGCGCGGCGGGGCTTGGCTTGGCGCTGATCGTCGCCGCCTGGGGCCTGGAAGGCGCGGCTCACGACTACTGGCGCTTCGCCGCCGCCCTGATCGTCGTCGCTGTCGGCTGGAGCTTTGCGACCGCCGGCGCATCGCTGCGGCTTTACGCGACCGCCCGCCCGTCGCGCGCGATGCTTGCCGCGCATGACGCCGTGCTTTTTCTTTCCGCCATAGCGGGGGCCATAGCCGCCGCGTTCTGGCTGCCCGTGTAGAAAACGCGCTTCTGGTCTTTTTCTGCTATACAGACAACGACCGCTCTTGACTGTCCCTGCATGAATTTAACCGCGCTGCCCGAAGAACGTCTGCTTGAGGGGCCGCCGCCCAAGAGGCCGGCGGCCGTGCGCCGCTACGCCTTGATCGTGTTGCTCTGCTTTCTTGCGCATGCCTTGGCGATTGTTCTTCTCGTCCGCTATGGCGGGTTGGGCGGCGGCCCGGCGCCGGCGGCGGAGGAAATTCCCGTTGAAATCGTCATGGAGCCGCCGCCCCCCAAACAGCCGGACCCGCCCGCCCCCAAGCAGGAACAGCCGAAGGACCAGATGATTTTCGACGAGAAAGAGGCCACCGACGCCCCGAAGGCCAGCGACCAGAAGGCCGAGCGGGACGTTCGCGTCGAGGCCCCGAAATCTCTGGACGCCAAGCCGGCGGCCCAACACGCCGAACCTGCGCAGAGTTCCGAAAGGTCCGTCGCCGCCAGCGCCGCCGAGGATTCAGCGCAGCAGCAGAAAGACGATCGCCCGGATGGCGAGCCGCTCAAGGCCGCCGACAAGCCGCGGCCCGAGCCCGAGACGGCGAAAGCGGAGGAAGTCGCCCCCAAGCCGGAGAAACAGCAGTCCGAAGATCAGTTGGCAGCGGCCTTGAGATACGCGCCCGATGGATGGGGAAACGCGGAAGCGAGATATTTTACGGCGGTGTTCGGCCGCGTGGCGCCTCACCTGAATTGCGAAAAGGTCGCGGCGGGGCGCCGGCATCATCAGGGCGAAGTCGTCTTCGGCATCGACTACGGCGGGGCTCTTGGGGGCGTGAAGATGATCAAGTCAAGCGGGCTTCCCGACCTGGACGCCTCCGCCATCAGCGCCTTGCGCGCGGCCGCGCCCTTCCCGCTGCCGCCGACAGGCGGCAATATCGGCATAAGCTTCAAATTTTGCGGCGATTAGGAGCGCGGATGACTGGCCTGGCCCAAATTCTCTCGATCGCCGGCTCCGACCCTTCTGGCGGCGCGGGCGCGCAAGGCGACATCAAGACATTCACGGCCTTCGGCTGTTACGGCATGGCCGTCCTCAGCGCCCTGACGGCGCAGAACACGCTCGGCGTGCAGGCGGTGCAGATCGTCGCCGCCGATTTCGTCGCGGCCCAGATCGAGTCGATTTTTTCGGACATCCGCGTCGACGCCGTGAAAATCGGCATGATCGGCGCCCCGAAGAACGTCGAGGCCATCGCCAGCCAATTGCGCAAGCACGCCGCGCAAAACGTCGTGCTCGATCCCGTGCTCGTCTCCAGCGGCGGCCATAGCCTCGGCGGCGACAAGCTGCTCAAGCCGATCCGCGAAAAGCTCTTTCCGCTGATTCGGCTGCTGACGCCCAATCTGATGGAAAGCGCGCTTTTGTCGGGGGGCCGCATGCCCGAAAACGCGACCGACATGCGCGCCATGGCGCTGCGCCTGCACGCGCTCGGCGCGCCCGCCGTGCTGGTCAAGGGCGGCCATCTGCCCGATGGAGCGGCCTATGACCTGCTTTACGACGGCGCCGATTTCACCGATTTCACCGCGCCGCGCGTAGCCACCCGCAACACCCATGGCACCGGTTGCATGCTGTCCGCGGCCATCGCGGCGCGGCTCGGCCAGGGCGCCGGCCTGCGTGAGGCGGTAGGCGACGCGAAAACCTTCCTGAGCAAGGCGCTCGCTTCCGGCGCGGCGATGGACATAGGCGCCGGCCACGGGCCGCCTCAGCCTTTTTTCGCGCTGTGGAAAAATGAGCTCAAACGCGACGGATCGCGGTGATCTCCGACAGGTTCTTGGTGCGGATGCGATCCCGCGCGACCGCCAGCGGCTCGCTGGTCACCGCCATGAAATGCGCGTTGGCGTGAAGAAGGGTCTGTTCGTTCTGCATGATGCCGACGTGGCCGCGCCAGAACACCAGGTCGCCGCGCCGCAGGCCGCGCATGCGATCATCGACGTCGGCGGGGCGGCCGAGCGTGGTTTCCATCAGATCGGTGTCGCGCGGCGCCGCAACCCCGATCGCAGCCAGGGTCACCTGCACCAGGCCTGAACAATCGATGCCGATATCCGTCTTGCCGCCCCAGAGATAGGGCGTGTGCAGGAACATTTCCGCCAGCCCGACGAAATCGTTCAGCGGCCGGTTGTTGACGGCGAGATGGCGCGAAAATATGTGGCCGCCGCTGGCGGTTTCCGAAAATTGCGCGCTGGCCGCGACGATATTCACTTCGGCGGCGAAGGGCAGGGCGTCGATGGGCGGCGACTTGATGTCGGGCGCGGAATAGACCAGCGTGTGCCGGGCGCGGACGCGGTGGTTCGGCTTGACGATCTTGTCGGTCAGCGCATTGGCGTCGACATAGCCGACATAACGGTCGCGGTCGAGCTGAACCCAGCACCAGCCGTTCTTTTCCTCGTAGGCGATCAGGGTCTCCCCGCACAGCGCCTGGGTGTCGGTCGGCGAATCCTCGGCCGGAGCGCGCCGGAGATCGATATAGGAGACAGCGACCTGCATGCGGCGTCCCGGCGCATAGGACTCGGCCTGGACGAGATCGCGGAGGTGTTCGGCGGCGAGGTCCGGCCGGGCCGGCGTCAGTCTTTTATCGTAATTCAACAGAAATGCTCCAATCCCCCGACGTAAGTTAACCCCCGTAGGTTACCGAAGATTTGCCGTTCCGAATTTTTCACGCGCCAACTGGAAAATCAGCCGCGCGGCCTGGGCTTCCCCGCCTTCCGGGCGGCCCGGCCTGGCCGAAGGCGTCCAGCCGTAAATGTCGAAATGAGCCCAGGCGACGCCTGGCGAGACGAAGCGGCGCAGGAACAGCGCGGCGACGATCGATCCGGCCATGCCGCCCGGGGGCGCGTTGTTGAGGTCGGCGATCTTGCCATCGAGCTTGGCGTCATAGGGCTTCCAGAGCGGCAGCCGCCAGACCGGGTCGTTGACCTCGAGCCCGGCGCGGAGAATTGCGCCGGCCAAGGCCTCGTCGTCGGTGTAGAAGGGCGGCAGGTCCGGCCCGAGCGCCACGCGCGCGGCCCCGGTCAGGGTGGCGAAATCGACCAGCAATTCGGGCTTTTCCTCGTCGGCCAGCGTCAGGGCGTCGGCAAGGATCAGCCGTCCCTCGGCGTCGGTGTTGCCGATCTCGACGGAAAGACCCTTGCGGCTGCGGTAGATGTCCCCGGGCCGGAAGGCTTCGCCTGAAACCGAGTTCTCGACGATGGGGACGAGCAGGCGCAGGGAGACGTCGACATCCGCCGCCATGATCATCGCGGACGCGGCCAGCGCCGAAGCCGCGCCGCCCATGTCCTTCTTCATCAGGCCCATCGCGCTTTCCGGCTTGATGTCGAGGCCGCCGGAATCGAAACAGACGCCTTTTCCGACCAGCGTCATGTTCCGAGCGCGCTCGGGGCGCCAGCGCAGATCGACCAGGCGCGGGGCGCGCGGCGAGCCCTTGCCGACGGCGTGGATCAGCGGAAAGCCCCGTTCGAGCGCCTCACCCCGGATAACCTGCGCCTGCGCGCCGAACTTCTGCGCGACGCCGAGCACGGCGGCCTCGAGTTCGTCTGGCCCCATGTCATTGGCCGGCGTGTCGATCAGCTGGCGCGCCAGGGCCACGCATTCGGCCATGGTCTCGACGGCCGCGACGTCTATCCCGTCGGGCGCCGCCAGCCGGGCGCTTTCGCGCGGGCTCTTGTAGCGGCTGAACCGCTGGGCGCCGAGCAGGAAGGCCAGGGCGGCGAGTTCGGGTCTGCCGGGTGACCCGACGAACCGGTAGACGCCCGGCGGCAATTGCGTCGCCAGCAGGCCGGGTTGGAATGGGTCGGCGGCCGGGTCCTCGTCGAGGCAGAAGACCACCCCGGGCGCGCCGTCCCGGGTGAAGAAAAAGCAGCGGCCGGGCTTGGCGTCGAAGCTTGTCGCTGCCGCGAAGGCCAGGGCCTCGGGAGGGGCGTCGGCAAACCCCTCCGGCGCCTTGAGGGCGGCGGCGAATTTCGCCGAGGGAACCAGCCAGACGGGGATCGAAATTTCCGAACGGTCGGCGAAGCGCAAGCGGGGCATTTCGAACAAGGGCGCGGTCCCTGACTCGGGCGGCGCCGGGGCCGCCGCGTTAACGGTCCATTAGGGTTAACGAATTATTCCTTTCATTAGAAGCCTTAAAGAGCAGAGGACGCGTCGTGAGGATTTCCAGCAAGCGCAGCGGCGCCTTCCTGAAGCCGGGCGTGCTCGGCGGCGTCGCCATCGCCGCGCTCCTGACCCTGTCCGGCTGCAATCGCGTCGACATGGGCGACATAACAGGTTCGATTTCAGCGCCGGCCAGGCCCGCCTCCAATTCGCCTGAGGACCTGAAGACTTTCTCCGACGCCTTGCGCGAGCGCTACGAGAAGCATCCTGACGACAAGGCGAACGCAATGGCCTATGCGCGTTCGCTGCGGGCGCGCGACCTCAATCAACAGGCGGCGGCGGTGCTGCAGGAACTGGCGATCAAACATTCCCGCGATCGCGAAGTCCTCGCGGCCTATGGCAAGGCGCTGGCTGACGCCGGGCAGCTCCAGCAGGCCCAAAGCGTGCTCGAACAGGCCGATTCGCCCGACAATCCCAACTGGTCGGTGGTGTCGACCCGCGGCTCCATCGCCGATCAGCTCGGCGACCACGCCACCGCTCAGGCCTTTTACGAAAACGCCCTGAAACTTTCGCCGGGCGAGCCTTCGGTGCTGTCCAATCTCGGCCTGTCCTATGCGCTCTCCCACGACCTCCCTCGCGCGGAAAGCGTGTTGCGCGAGGCGGCGGCCAGCCCCGCGCCGACGCGCGGGAGCGGCAGAATCTGGCGCTCGTGCTAGCGTTGCAGGGCAAGTTCAACGAGGCCGAACAAGTGTCCATGCATGATCTGACGCCGCAGCAGGCGAAGGAGAATGTCGCCGCGATCCGCCAGATGATTTCCCAATCCAACGACTGGCGCGACATCCAGACCCCCGGCGCCCGCAAGAAAGTCGAGCGGGTGAACCTCGACGCCGCGCGCTGAGGCTGGCCCGAAAAAAAGATCTCGAGCGCTTTTTGATGAGGCGCTGAAAAGCAAAGGCCCGTCGCGCGCGACGGGCCTTTTTCATGGTCGGAGCTCAGGCCCAGCCGCGTTCAGAATCCGCTGGAGCCCGTCACCTGAATGATCGCCGGCGTGAGAATTACGGCGAACAGCACCGGCAGGAAAAACAGGATCATCGGGACGGTGAGCTTGGGCGGCAGGGAGGCCGCCTTTTTCTCGGCCTCCATCATGCGGTTGTCGCGCGCCTCCTGCGAGACCGTGCGCAGCGCCGAACCCAGCGGCGTGCCGTATTTTTCAGCCTGAACCAGCGAAGTGACGATGTTCTTCACCGCCTCCAGGCCGGTGCGCTTGTGGAAATTGTCATAGGCCATGCGCCGGTCGGGCAGATAGGACAGTTCCGCCGTGGTCAGGGTGAATTCCTCGGCCAGCGGAATTGAGCGTACGCCAATTTCCTGGCTCACGCGCCGGAAGGCGTGCTCGATCGACATGCCCGATTCCACGCAGATCAGCAGCAGGTCCATCGCGTCGGGAAATGCGCGCCGCATGCTCGCCTGGCGATTGCTGATCACGTTCCGGATGTAGAGTTCCGGGACTTTCAGGCCGACAAAGGCGAGGGCGAGCACGGAGCCCAGGCGGACCATGAATCCCCCGTCCATGTCGATGATCACGAACAAGTAGAACGAGCCGACAATCAGCACGATGATCGGCGTGACGAGACGGAAGAACAGGAAGCCGACTTCCGCCTGCGGCCCGCGGAAACCGGCCATCAGCAGGCTTTCCTTGGCTTCTTCCGTGCCGAGCCAGCGCGACAGGCTGAAACGGACGACGACATCCTTCATGTAGGCCTTGGGCGCCTGGCGCAGGCCGCCGCCGTTGTTTTTCCCGGCCTTCATCTTCTCACGCTCGCGCGCGCGGATGCGCTCGCGCTCGGAAGCGACCAACTTCATGCGTTCTTCGAGATTGTCGCCTTCGAGAAAGGGCAGACCGATCGAAATCAGGCTGGCGACGGTGATCGCCCCGATCAGCACGGCGATCAGGGTTCGCGGGTCGGCGATTTTCGCAAACAGGAATTCAAACATCGCTTCCGACCTTGCCCTGAACCGGTAAAGAAAAAGCTGACGCCGTCATATGTCGAAGGCGATCATCTTCTTCATGATGAAGATGCCGACGCTCATGACGAAGGCGCAGCAAAACAGCACGACGCGGCCCTTTTCAGTGATCCACAGCAGTTCGATGTAGCGGGGGCTGGTGAGATAGACGAGCGTGGCCACCACGATCGGCAACGCGCCGATGATGCCGGCCGAGGCCTTGGCTTCGGAGGAAATGGCCTTGACCTTGTCGCGCATCTTCTTGCGCTCGCGCAGCACGCGCGCGAGATTGGCCAACGCCTCGGCGAGATTGCCGCCCGCCTTTTGCTGGATGGCGATGACGATGGCGAAGAAATTCGCCTCCGGCGTCGGCATCCGATCGGGCATGCGCTCGATCGCTTCGGTGATCGAAAGGCCGAGCGTCTGCGATTCGACGACCAGACGGAACTCCGTCCGCACCGGCTCCGACGCCTCCGACGGCGATGATGCGAATGCAGTCTCCGAGCGGCAGGCCGGCCTTGACGCCGCGGATGATGACGTCCAGCGCGTTGGGGAATTCCAGCGCGAAATTCTTCATGCGCCTGTTGAGCATGAAGTTGAGCCAGAAGTTGGGCAGGCCGAAGCCGCCGATCAGCAGGCCGGCCAGGGCCATCACGGGATTGCCGCTGACCACATAGATCAGCAGTACGAACACGGCGGCGCAGGCGCCCGAGATGAGGAAGAAATTCTGCTTGGTCAATTCGAGGCCGGCCTGGGCGATGCGGGCTTCGATCGTGACTTTCTTCTTCGCGGCGCTGCGCTGCTCCATCTCCTTGAGGCTGTCGGAGACCTGCTTGCGGCGCGCCGCGGCGTCCACGACGCGTTCCGCCCCGACCCGTTTCGCGCCCTTGGCGATGACCTGGGCGTGGCGCTTGTCCGCCTTGGCCTCGCCGCTGAGCAGGGGGTAGACGAAAACGAAGAACCCGCCGCTCAAGGCGGACACGGAAAGGAGGATGATCAGTAGGGAGCGGGTGTCCATCTTTCCTGCCTTATTCGCGCAATTCCGACGCGTCCAGCGCAGCGGCCAGCCGATCTTCCTCGCCGTAATAGCGGGCGCGCTCCCAGAACCGGGGGCGGCCGATGCCGGTGGAGCGATGGCGCCCCACGAGCTTGCCATTGGCGTCTTCGCCGGTGATCTCGTAGACGAGGAGGTCCTGGGTGATGACGACGTCGCCTTCCAGGCCCATCACTTCGGTGATGTGGGTGATGCGGCGCGAACCGTCGCGCAGGCGCTCGGCCTGGATGATCACGTCGATCGAGCCCACGATCATTTCGCGGATGGTGCGCGACGGCAGCGAGAAGCCGCCCATGGTGATCATGGATTCGAGACGGCTCATCGCTTCGCGCGGCGAGTTGGCGTGCAGCGTGCCCATCGAGCCGTCATGGCCGGTGTTCATGGCCTGCAGCAGGTCGAAGGCCTCGGGTCCGCGCACTTCGCCGACGATGATGCGCTCGGGACGCATACGCAGGCAGTTCCTGACCAGGTCGCGCATGGTGATCTCGCCCTGGCCCTCGAGGTTCGGCGGGCGCGTTTCCAGGCGCACCACATGGGGCTGCTGCAGTTGCAGTTCGGCGGCGTCCTCGCAGGTGATGACGCGTTCGTCGAGGTCGATGTAGGCGGTCAGGCAGTTCAGCAGCGTGGTCTTGCCCGAGCCGGTGCCGCCGGAGATCAGGACGTTGCAGCGCACGCGCCCGATGATCTTGAGAACGCGCGCGCCCTCGGGCGAAATCGAGCCGAATTGGTCAGCTCGTCGAGGGTCAGCTTGTCCTTCTTGAATTTGCGGATGGTGAGCGTCGGCCCGTCGAGCGCCAGCGGCGGCGCGATGACGTTGACGCGGGAGCCGTCCAGCAGGCGCGCGTCGCAGATCGGCGAGGCTTCGTCGACGCGGCGGCCGACCTGGCTGACGATGCGCTGGCAGATGTTCATCAGCTGCGCATTGTCGCGGAAGCGCACGTTGGTGAGCTGGATCTTGCCGCCGACTTCGATGAAGGTGCGGGTCGGCGCCGTTGACCATGATGTCGGCGATGTCGTCGCGCGCCAGCAGGGGCTCCAGCGGGCCATAGCCCAGCACGTCGTTGCAGATGTCCTGGAGCAGGTCTTCCTGCTCGGCGATCGACATCACGACGTTCTTGATCGAAATGATCTCGTTGACGATGTCGCGGATTTCCTCGCGCGCGCTTTCGGCGTCGAGCTGGGCCAGCTGCGCCAGATCGATGGTGTCGATCAGGGCGCTGAAGATCGTGGTCTTGGTGAGGTAATATTCGTCCGAGCGCCGGCTCTCCTGCGCCGGGGCGGGCGGCAGCGCCATCGATTGCGGAGCCGGCGCGGCGGGAGCGATCGCCTCGACAACCGTGGAGGACGGTCCCTGCGTCGCGCGCTGCGGGGCGCTGGTGGCGGAGCGCTTTCCAAACATGTTCGATCCCGTCTCCCGTCAACTCAAAATTTTTCGCCGCCCGGAGGCGAACAACCTTTTGGCGCCTGGTCTCGTCCGAAAAGTCTACGACTTTTCGGGACCCTGCTAACCCTTCAGAATCGCCAGCAAGGGCTCCAGAAAACCCTTGCTTTCACGCTTGATAGCGGCGCGGCCGGTGACCAGCCGCGCCAGATCGCTGAAATGAAGCGCGATCTTGGCGCCGTCCTCCATTTCCGAAATCATTTGTCCGTTGTTGGCGGCGGTGCCGAACAATTTGGTCTCGAACGGAATGATGGCGCAAGCCTCCACCTCGATCGCCTTGGCGAAGTCGGCGGCCGCAATCTCCGGCCGTTTCGGCAGGCCAACGCCATTGAGCACGAGGCGCGGGGGCGGGTCGTTCTTGCGCGCGCCGCGCAGCGAGTCGAGCAGGCTCTTGGCGTTGCGCAGGCTGGCCAGATCCGGCGAGGCCACGATCAGCGTTTCGTCGGCCGCGACCAGCATGCGCCGCGACCAGGCGGTCCAGACATGGGGCACGTCGAGCACGACATAGGGCGTCGAGGCGCGCAACAGGTCGAGCAGGCCGTCGAAAGCGGTTTCCTGGAGATCGTAACAGCGTTCAACCGTCGCGGGGGCGGCCAGGATCGAGAGTTTTTCGCTGCATTTGGACAGCAGGCGGTCGACGAGATTGGCGTCGAGCCGGTCCGGCGCAAACACCGCCTCGGCTATGCCCTGCGGAGGGTCCTGGTTGAAGTCGAGGCCCGCGGTGCCGAAAGGCAGGTCGAGGTCGACGATGACGGTGGCGGCGTCGAGTTCGCGCGCGATCGACCAGGCGAGATTATGCGCGACGCTGGAGGCGCCGACGCCGCCCTTGCAGCCGGTGACCGCGATGATGCGGCCCAGCGGCGTCGAACTGTCCTGATGGTACTGGGCCGAAAGCGCGGCGATGAAATCCATCACGCCGAAGGGCTGGACGAGATAGTCGCTCACGCCGCGCGAGATCAGTTCGCGGTAGAGCGTGATGTCGTTCAGCTTGCCGATCACCATGACCTTGGTGCCGGAATCGCAGAATTCGGCCAGCGCTTCGAGCTGTCCGATCAACTCATCGCGCCCGGCTGACGTCTCGAGGACGATCACATTGGGCGTAGGCGAGGTACGGTAGGATTCCACCGCCGCGCTGGCGCCGCCCATGTTCACTTTCACATGCGCCTTTTCCATGCGCCGGTCGATCGCGGCCTCGCCGATCAGCGTCGCCATTTCATGCGTTTCGCAGAAAGCCTGCAAGGAAATACGCGGCGCCGGAGCGATTTGCGCATAGGCGGAGCTTTGCGCTTGGTCGATGGAGTCGATGCTCATGGCTCAGTTTCCTACGCCGCCGATATTGCTGTTCTGTGTGCTCCAGGTCGTGCCCGGATCCTTGCCCTGACGCACGGCGTCGATGCCGCGGCCGCGCATATGCGCATCCGGAGGCGTTTCGGCGGCGGGGCCCATCAGGTCGCGCGGATCGGCGGCTTGCGCCGCCAGCATCTGCTGGCTGGCGCAGCCAAAGTTGTAATAGGGCTTGTTGTCCCAGCCTTCGATCGACGATCCGGACGCCAGGTCGTTCGGCCATTGGCCGCAACGGTTCTGCACCTGCGCCACCACCGCGGCGTAGGACAGGCGGATGGGAGCGGCGAGATGGGCGTCGGCGACGGGATAGGAGGAGACGACGACATAGCCGCGCGCGCCGCCGGCGACGAGGGCTTTGCGCAGGGCGGGAAGGGCCGCGCGCGCTTCCGCGGCGCCGGGACCGCCCTGCGGCAAGGCGATGCCGATGTCGCCGGAGCCGTCGACCTTGTACCTTTCCGCGAATTGACGCACGAGGTCCTCGGTCCGCTTGTCGATCTCGCTGCCGTGAACCTGCGCGAGGACGTCGAGACTGATGCGGGAGCGCGCCAGCTCGATCGGATGGCGCGCGCCGACGTCGCGCGCGGGGATCGAACTGGTGACCACCCGATCGGCGCCGGTGCAGCCGGCGAGCGGCGACGCCAGGGCCAGCAGGCCGGCGAAGCTCAGGCGCCGCATGATCGACGCCTTTGCCGGACGGTGGAGCGGCTCTCGGACTTCGCTGGGGAAGGAACGAAAATGCGACATTGAATGTGTCCGTTTCAATCGTTGCGTCCGTCGCTTGCGCGACGCTCAGTCGTGGATGAAGCCGACGCGGCCATTGAAGTGCTTGGCGGCTTCGGGATTGTCGGTGGTCGAATAGAGCTTGTTCACCCGGCCAAGCAGCCAGGCCTGCGGGTCGGCGGCGTCGACGAAGTTTTCGTCGGGCCGCGCCAGCGCGCTGGCCGTCACGGATTTGGCGATATAGGGCGTGACGATGATCATCAGTTCGGTTTCCTGGCGCTGATAATCGCGGGAGCGGAACAGCGCGCCGAGAATCGGAAGGTTCATCATGCCGGGCACGCCGGTAATCGACTGGTTGGACGTGGACTGGATCAGCCCCGCCGTCGCGATCGATCCGCCGGTGGGCAGCTCGACCGTGGTTTCATGGCGGCGGGTGCGGAAGCCCGGGACGGTCTCGCCGGCGATATTCGCCGAAACGCTCGGATCGACTTCCGCGACCTCGGTGGCGAGGCGCAGCGAAATGCGTCCGGACGCCAGCACGACGGGCGTGAAGTTCAGCGTCACGCCATAGGTCTTGAACCCGATGCTCGGGCCGCAGCTGCTGGCCGACGATGTGGTGGCGGCGGTGCAGATCACCCCGCCCGAAATCGGGATTTCGCCGCCGACGGTGAATTTGGCGTTTTCGCCCGAGACGGCGGTCACGGTCGGCTCTGCGAGTGTGCGCGCGACGCCGCTGCTCTCGAAGGCCTGCAACGTCTGGGTCAGCGAAGTCACGCCGCCGAATTTGGCCGTCGACGTCAACGCGCCGGTCGAAAGCGGACCGCCGTTGGCCGAGAAGGGATTGGACTGCGTGAGGCTGCCCCAGTTGCCCGCCAGCGAGGAGGAGCTGATGCCGAGCTGCTTGGCGATGCTGCGCTGGATTTCGGCGACCGTCACTTTGATCATCACGGTGTCGCGGCCCTTGATGGTGATCGCGTTCACGACCAGGCCGGTTCCCGGAGCGCCCGCGCCGCCGCCGGATTTGACGGAATTGGCGAAGCCCTTGGCGATGTCGAGCGCGGTCTGCATGTCGCCGGGCGATTCGACTTCGCCGGTCATGATGATCGAATCGTTGACAGTGCGCGCCACGATCTTGGAGCCGGGGAGGGCGGCGGAAAGGATGGACTGCAACTGCCCGATGTCGCGGCCGATCGACAGCTCCAGCGTGGTCATGCGGCGACCCTGCTTGTCCATGGCGTAGATCGTCGTCTGGCCGGCGGCGTGGCCGATGATGTAGATTTTGCGGGCGGAACGGACGACCGCGTTGGCGATGCCGGGATTGCCTACGAAGATTTCGCCCGCATCGGCCGGCAGATCGACGATCATCGACTTGCCGACGCCCATGGTCACGCGGCGGATGGCGCCGTCGCCCTTCAGGGTGAGCGTCTCGGCGTCGCTGATGCTCTCGGACGCAGGGGTTGCTTGCGCCGGCCGCCATCCCGGCGTGGCGACGGCGAGCAGGCCGACAACTCCTGCCACCAGTGTTCCTCCAACCAGCCTTGGGCGCATCATATGCATCATCCTTAACTCCTGGGCGCGCGCGCGCCCCATGGGCGCGGCCGGCCGATCGATCATTTGCCGCGCGATTGGGTGGCCATGCCGGCGCGAACGACGGTGACGGCGTGGTCGTGCTTTTCTTCCCCCGTGGTGACGGGCGCGGCGTCCTTCTTGGCGTCCTGCATCGAGCGCAGCACCAGCGACAGCTGGCCGATGCGCTGGGCGAGAATGATGGTTTCCGCCTGGTGCGGATCGAGCTCCAGCGTCGCCGTCGTGCCGGTGGCGAAAGGCTGCCCTCCCTTGTCCTGCGCGTTTTGGCCGATGGCGAGCACGCGGACGTTGGTGACGAGGGTTTCGCTGACGAAGGCGTCGCCGGCGCCGGTCTTGGCGGCGTCTTCGTCGCGGTAGATGCGAATCACGTCGACGCGGTCATTGGGCAGCACGAAATTGCCGGCCGTCGTCGCGCCGCTGCCCTCGATGTTAATGGCGACAGCCCGATATCCGGGCGCGAGGATGGCCGAAAGGTAACCGGAATTGCTGCCCTTGAAGAGCTTTTCGCGGCGAAGCGGCTCACCGGCGAGGAAGGATCCGCGCACCACCGAATCCTTGACGTCTTCGATGGCGTTCGGGGTCTCCGATTTGCGAATGACGCCCTGGATCGGCGAATCCTTCGGCCAGTTCTGCCAGGCGACGTCCATCGGCTGCACCACCGAGCCGAAAGTCAGCTCGTGGTTGGCGACGAGAACCTGCTCGGAGGGCGGGGGCGGCGGCGGCGGC
This sequence comes from uncultured Alphaproteobacteria bacterium, assembly GCA_963710275.1. GTDB lineage: Bacteria > Pseudomonadota > Alphaproteobacteria > Rhizobiales > Beijerinckiaceae > Rhodoblastus. The sequence continues at coordinate 1,058,358 of CAVPZS010000005.1, forward strand.
GCCACCGCGACCGGCGCGGGCGGCGGCGGCTCGGGCTTGTCCAGCACAATCCAGGTGACGCCCGCGACGCAGACGCCCACAAAGCCTAAAGCGATCAGTCTGGCTTTTTTCATGGCGTATTCAACAATCCGGAATGGCGCCCGATTGGGGGCCTTAGCTGAATTCAAACAGTGAAAGGTCAAATTAAGGTTAATGGATCGTCACGCATTTGACCCATCGGCAACAAAGTGACGCTGGCGCAGCGGCGCCCAGGCGCACAAAAAAGCCTCGCGGCGCGCCGCGAGGCTGACAATGTCGGGAAATCGGGTCGCGTGGCGGCCCGTCGCCTGTTTGCGTCAGGCGCCGAGCGCCGACAGGAAGATGCGGGTTTCCGGATAGATCAGCAGGCCGGCCACGGCCAGGGCGATGCCGTAGGGCACGCCATTTTCCTTGTCGTGCAGGCGCATGACCCAGGCGCGGGCCTGCGCCCAGCCGGGCATGGGCCAGCGGCGGAATTGCAGGATCGCCAGGGTCAACGCGCCGCCGAGCAGCGCCGAACCCATCCCGAATTCGGCAAGGTGGTCGAATCCCATCCAGACCGCGGTGGTCGCCGCCAGCTTGGCGTCGCCGCCGCCGATCCAGCCGAAGGAGAATAGCGCGAAGGTGAGAACCAGCACGCCGCCGCCGCAGGCCAGATGCAACTCGATGGTCGAAGCCGGCAATCCGAGCGCGGCGCCCGCGACGACGAAGGCGAGGACCAGCAGGATCGAGATCCAGTTCGAGATCGTCATCGTGAATAGGTCGGAAAAGGCGGCATAGGCCATGAGGGCGGGGAAGGCGACGAGCGTCAGGGCGTCGAGCATGGGCGAATCCGCGAACAGAGACAAAAAATAGCGCGAGCATCATCGCCCGCGCCGATTACCCTTTCGTTACCCGCCGTCGATTATCGGCGGGACCGGATCGAAAAACCATAAAAAAACCCCGGACGAATCCGGGGTCTTGGTCCAGCCGGCGGCGGGCGCCGGCCCTTCGGACGGCTCAGTTCAGGTTGTTGGAGATCGAGGTGAACTTGACGTTCAACTTCGAGCCGACGGCGGTCAGCACGGTGATGCAGACGACGGAGATGAGGGCGGCGATGAGGCCATATTCAATGGCGGTGGCGCCGGACTGATCCTTGACGAAACGGGCGAAAAGCGACTTCATTTTGAGCTCCAGGTTGGATCTGCTTCGGCGGCGGAAATGCTCGAGTCTGCCGACGATGACCGACACCATAGGGAGAGAGCCTTGATTTCCTGTTAAATCCCCGCAGGCTGAAAGGCGATCGCGAAACAGGCTTAACGCTTTGTTGCCGCGGACGCTTCGCAGGGCATTTCTCCCCCGGGCGAAGGCGTGGCGGACATGGAAACGGCCCCGGTTTTCCGGGGCCGCTGCTGTCTTCGACGGACGACGACTGCGTCCGCAGCGTCGAAAACTTAGTTCAGGTTGTTGGAGATCGAGGTGAACTTGACGTTCAACTTCGAGCCGACGGCGGTCAGCACGGTGATGCAGACGACGGAGATGAGGGCGGCGATGAGGCCATATTCAATGGCGGTGGCGCCGGACTGATCCTGGACGAAACGGGCGAAAAGCGACTTCATGATTTGCTCCTGACAGATGAGACTACAAGACGGCGCGCAGAATTTGCTCGGACTGGCGTCGACCCCGTGACACTACGGCGGACGCGTTGCCGCAACGTTAATTTCAGCGCGCAAAAACCGCTGGGGAAGATTGTGGTAAACGAAGTTTGCGGAAGTCATGTCAAAATAGCGAAGTATCTCATGAATATATATTTGGAAGTTCCTTCAAAGTATTCGGAGTGCATGTATTTTCATGGGGATAAAGCTCATCTGGCTTTGTTTTAGGCGACGCATGCGCGCATTTTTTGGAGGAAATCAGTTTTCTTGAGCTTCTTCTCGACGCAGTTGGGCCTGGAATGTCTCTGCGGGCGTGATCGGGCGTCCGGATTTGCTGGAGATGATCGATTGCGGTGCTGAAATTGAAAACGGCCCCTTGCGGGGCCGTTTGGAGTCCTGCGCCGCGCTGGCGGCGAATGACGCCCGGAAAGCTTCCGGGGGCGGCGTCAGTTCAGGTTGTTGGAGATCGAGGTGAACTTGACGTTCAACTTCGAGCCGACGGCGGTCAGCACGGTGATGCAGACGACGGAGATGAGGGCGGCGATGAGGCCATATTCAATGGCGGTGGCGCCGGACTGATCCTTGACGAAACGGGCGAAAAGCGACTTCATTTTATGCTCCTGACGAGTACGAACCCTGTGTTGACGCGGCGATGCTCGGCGCCGCGGTCTCACCGGCTCAAACCTAAGGGCAAGCCGTTGCAGTCAAGTTAACGCGGATCGGCATTTTGAATAAACAAGCGTCGGGAAAGCGTTTCCGAGGTTCTGAGGCGCTCCTTCGCTTGGCGTCCCTCGCCTGCGCTTGCCTTCCCTTGGGTTCGCGCCGCCGCCAATACCGCGCAGGCGCCGCTTTCGCCGCGGGATGTTGCCGCTCGGGAATGAAGGGCTCGCGCAAAATTTAGCAATCCTTCACCAATCTGATGTTTAAATGACGCTTGGGCGCTTTCCATGATCGGCGCGGCGCAAGCCCGTTGAGGATCCCGGACGGCGGGTACGACGCTTTTGCGATCGAAGGAAGATGGTTTTGGATCAGGAGAAGTTCATGCGTCTTCACGCAAAACATTCGAACGGCGCGATCAGCATCGCCGCGGGAATGCTGGCTCTGGCGGCCGTCTTCGCCCAATCCCCGGCCTGGGCTTCAGCCGACCTCGTCAATGTGTCCGTCGACAAGGCGCGCGTCGCGCGCATCCCCGACAAGACCCAGACCCTTGTGATCGGCCAGCCCGGCATCGCCGACGTGACCATGCTGAAGAACAGCGGCATGGGCGTGATCACGGGAAAAAGCTTCGGCGAAACCAATCTGATCGCGCTGGATGCGCAGGGCAATCTGCTGGGCGAATGGGTCGTGCGCGTCGGCGCGGAAAAGTCCGATCTGCTCGTGCAGAACGGTCTTGATCGCGAAAGCTATATTTGTTCGCCGCTGTGCCTGCCAACGGTCGAATTGTCCGACGCCAAGCAGGTCGCCGGAGAGCGCGCCGGCGCCGCGCAGCAGCACTCCAGTTTTTCCGCGGGCCATTAACAAGGCGTCCGTAGCATTTTTAATAAAAAACCTAACGGAATGAACAGGGAACTTGCTGATAATGACCGCAAGGGAAGTGGCGAGCCCCGCAGGGCGGGGTCGCGATTTCGATCAGGGATCAGTTCATGAGCGCGCCTGAACCATCGACTGTTGCGCCGCGTCCCGGCAAGCCCCGCAGAGGACTCTTTTCGCGATTCGCCCGCAGCCGCAAGGGCGTGGCGGCGATCGAGTTCGCCATGGTGTCGATACCCCTGCTTGGCCTGATCTGCGCCATTTTCGAGACGGCCTTCGTCTTCTTCACCCAGGAGGCGTTCGACAATGCGGTTTCAAACGCCGCGCGGCAGATTCTGATCAACACTTATTCGTCCAACTCCACCCCTACGTCTGCCTCGTTCCAGACCACTTACTTCTGCCCGCAGGTCCCGTCCTTCATCAATTGCAACAACGTGGTGCTGAACATCAACACCGAGACGGGCTTCGGCAGCACCTCGATGAACAGCAGCTGGTGGAATTCAGCGACCTATACGGGGTCGGCGGCCACGGTGAACCTCGGCCAACCCGGGCAGATTGTCATTTTCCAGGCCTTCTATCCCATGCCGGTTTACCTGTCGGTGCTGACGGCGACGGGGATGGGCGGCGGCAGCGTAAGCAACCTTTATTCGCACACCTCGAGCAGCGTCTTCAACAACCCTAACGGGTCAGGTTTCGTCCACGCCATTTTCTCGACCGCCGTCTTCAGGAACGAGCCGACATGACGGGAATGCTTCGTTTCCTCTGCGATAAGGCAAGTTCGGCCGGTCCGGCGATCGCCGGAACCGCGCGCCGCCTGGCGCGGGGCAAGGCCGGCATAGCCGCGGTGGAATTCGCCCTGATCCTGCCGATGCTGCTGGCGCTTTATTTCGGCTGCGTGATCCTGGCGCAAGGGCTGGACGTCGGGCGGAAGACCCAATTGCTGTCCCGCACTCTGGCCGACATCACCTCCCAGCAATTGCCAGGGCAGCAGATCACCGGCAATTGTTCCAGCTATCAGACCGTTCCTTGTCTCAACGACGCCGATTTCGTCGGCACGAGCGGCTCGGGCGGCATTTTCAATTCCGCGGCGCAGGTGTTGTTTCCGTTCTACACCTCGACCAACACCAGCATGACCATTTCGGAAATCGTCTTCGACAATGTCGGCGGCAGCGGGAGCAGCGCCACCATTTGCTGCCAGGCGCGTGTGGTCTGGAGCATCGGCGCCGGCGCAAGCCCTGTCCTGCGTTCGTGCTCGACGGGTTCGGCGCCGCCTTTCTCGGCCTTGACGACCTCCGCCAATGGCACGAACGGGGCGGGGGTCATTCCAATGGGCGTTTATCCCGGCGGAACGGGCGATGTCCTGGCCTATCCGCCGACCCCGGCCGCGACCGCGGGCAACACCACGAATAATTACGTGATCGTCACCGACGTGAGTTTTTCCTACAAGCCGGTGTTCGGATTCCAGTTCAATCAATGGGGCCAGGCGCCCAATAGTGGCGCTGGCTATGTGATCACCCAGACGACCTACATGACCCCGCGCAACGGCGCCACCACGCCCATCGTCTGGGCCAATGGCGGCACGATCACGACCGCGCATGATTGCACGAGACCCACTTTGACGTCCGGCACGAGCAATTACGGTCCCCCGATCAGCGCGTCGCAGCCGAGTTTTTACAACATTCCGTGAAGTTCAGGCTTCCGCTTCGCCGCCGCGCGCGAGGCTCGCCAGCAGCACCGCGAACAGCCCGGTGACGAAAATCCCGTCGAAGGTTCCCGCGCCGCCGATCGAGGCGACCGGCGCGCCAAGCCCGCTGATCTTGTCGAGATTCAAGAGATCGGCCCCGATCAGCACCCCGAGGCTGCCGCCGATATAGGCCAGCGGCGCCAGTTCGCGCCAGGAGACCAGCGCCGCGACCAGGGCCGCGGCTAGCGGCGGCGCGAAGGTCGGCAGGGCGATGCCGACGCCCGCCACGGGTCGCGCCAGCAAATGGCAGATGAAGGCCATCAGCGCCGTGGCGAACAGCCCCGCGCCCCAGATGCCCCTCCGGGCCATCAGATAGAGCGAAAGGCAGGCGGGAATGACCGCGCCGCCGACATTCACCGCAAGGATGACGCCCGGCCCCGTCGCCTCCGGCACGACATACATCATGCCATAGAACAGCACGACGCCGCTGCGCGCCATGGGCTCGGGCGCGAGTTCGGCGATGGGAATGTTGATCGCGCTGCCGATGAGCGAGGCGAAAAGCAGGGCCATGGCGGCGCCGGAACTGACGCCGAGCCGCATATAGGCATAACGCAACACGCGGATTTGCAGGAGCAGCAGCAGGATCGCCAGCGCGAAGGCGAAGGCGGCGAAAAATGGCAGGGTGATCGGCAAATATTGCATATGCGAAAAAAACATTTACGCCCGCCCCGGCGAAATGAGCGCTGTCAAACCAACCGGCCCGGAAAAAGCTGAAGCTTTTCGGCAGGCGCAGCAAAAACCCGCGGAGCGCCCGCGCGGTTCCCTGGGGCTTCGCAGAACGGCGTCAGATTTCCGTCAATTCACGCCGGGCTCGTCGTCGACGGTCTCGAACTGGTCGTCAGGCGCGCCCCAGACCACCAGTTGCGGGCCGAACTGCACGTCGAGCCGCTGGTTCGACGCATCGCTTTCGCGCAGCAGGCGGTAGCGACACAGCACCGAGCCATGGGCCCCGCGCGGGATATTCAATTTGAGGCTGAGCGGTGACGCCGCCTTGAAGCGAACTTTCTCGACTACGTGCACGATGGCCTCCTTGCGGGCTCGGTCCATCTTTCGCGTGGGGTAAATTCCGCGTCAAAAGTCTGTTGACTTCATCTTATTGCCGCATTGCAGCATGGCAAGCGAAATTCGTCGCCGGACCAAGGAATCAGTACTTTTTTCCGAGAGGGCCGGCGAAAAAGTCAGCAGCGAATCGCCTCGGCGACCCGCGCGCGCAAGATCGGGAGCATGTCGGCTTCGAACCAGGGATGGCGCTTCAGCCAGCCGCTGTTGCGCCAGGAAGGATGCGGCAGCGCGATCAGGCGGGGGGCGCCCGCGTCCGGCTCCGCCACGCGGCGGACCACGTCCTCCAGCTTCAAACCCTTCGGCAGGGGGCGTCCCAGCCGGGCGCAATGGTAATCCTGCGCCGGTCGCCCCAGGGCCAGGATGGTTTCGATTTGCGGCATGAGCGCGAACAGCCGGTCATGCCAATGCGCCCGGCATTCGCGGCGCGGCGGAAGATCGCCGCCCTTGGCGTCGTGGCCGGGAAAACAAAAGCCCATGGGCGCGATGGCGATGCGCGCGGAATCATAGAATTGCGCGCGGTCTACGCCCATCCAGGCGCGCAGCCGGTCGCCGGAAGGATCGTCGAAAGGCAGGCCCGAGGCGTGGACGCGCACGCCGGGCGCCTGGCCGGCGACCAGCAGTCGCGCGGTCGCGGAGACGCGCAGCACCGGCCGGGGCGCATGGGACAGCGGCGGTCCAGCAGGCGTTTCGACGCAAATGCGGCAGGCGCGGATTTCTTCCGCCCACAGGGCGAGTTCGTCGGGCGCGGCCAAGGCTCAGGCGGCGGCGCTCGGGCGAGCCGCCACTTCCGCGCGCCAGCGGGCGAGATGGACGAGGTCGTCCGGCAGGACGACGCGTCCGGGCTTGGTGAATTCCGCGGCGATGAAGGCGGTGATGTCGGCGATGGTGAAGGCGTCGCCGGCCAGGAAGCGCCGTTGCGCCAGTTCGCCATCCAGGAAACGCGCGAAGTCGACGGCGCGCGCCCGGTTGACCACGGCATATTCGGCGATCTGCGGCTTTTCCAACTCGGCCATGGCCGGATGGCTGTGCCGGAAAGCCATGGCGATCGGAAACAGGAAATTTTGTTCGGCGCGGCGCTGCCACATCTCGACCTCAGCCTTTTCCAGCGGGCTGGTTCCAAACAGCGGCGGCGACGGCTGGATTTCCTCGAAATAGCGGCAAATCGCCACGGATTCGCAAAGGATCTCGCCGGAATCGAGTTGCAGGGCGGGAATGCGCTGCAAGGGATTGATGGCCGAATAGTCCGGCGTCTTGTGCTGCAGCTTGCCGAGATCGACCATCTCGACCGGGACGACAATGCCTTTTTCGGCCAGAAACATGCGGACGCGGCGCGCATTGGGCGCGAAGGGGGAATCGTAGAGCTTCATTTTCAGCCTCGGCGCCGCTTCGGGAAGCAGAGAAGAGCATCCGCGCCGCCGCGCTGTCAATCAGTTGGGTTTAGCGAAAATGCGAAGCCTGCTGTCAGGCGCTCATTAAGCTTTTTGCGTCATTGTCGATCAAGTTCTTGGCGCCAAAACCCTGGTTTTCCGACGGAATGTCCGAAGTCACCGCAGAAATGATCGCGCGCGGCCGTTTCAGCGACGCCCGCTCCCAGGAGCGGCGGCGGCTGGGAGCTCGCGTTCGCGAGACGCGCGAGCGGCTGACCTCCTCGGCGGGCAGCATCGTCTTCGACCTCGAGCTGTTGCGGCTTTACGCCGAGGGCCGCAAGGCGGCGATCCTCCCGCAAGTCCTGTTATGTTGCGCCATCGGCGCCATGACGACCTTGTGGGCGCCGCCCATCCTCGTCGGCGTCTGGCTCGCGATCGTCCTGAGCGCCGTGGGCATGGCCTGGCTGCTGGCGATCCGCTTCCTCCTGCAGGACAAAGCGACGATCAAGACGCAGAACTGGCAGGCGCGCTTCGTCTTCGCCGAGGCGATGAACGGCCTGAGCTGGGCGGTTTTCGCGCTCCTGATGATCGGCGTGTCCGATCCCTGGGCGACCACCTATGTCATGGTCGTGTTCATGCTGGCGGCGGCGATCCATACGGTGGTCACCGCCTTCGTGCCGGCGGCGGTCTACGCAACCATGACGCCCATCGCCCTGGGGATCGTGGTGTTCATGCGGCCGAGCAGCCTGCACGGTCCCATCGCGCCGATGACCCTGCTTTCGGTCGGCACCTTGCTTTATTTCGTGGTGCTGGCGCGGCGGATTTACGCGAGCCAGCTCGATTCCCTGGCGTTCCAGGCGGAAAAGGACCTGCTGATCGGCGAACTGGAGCAGGCCAAGGCGATTTCCGACGAGGCGCGACGCCGCGCCGAAGAGGCGAGCCTCGCCAAGTCGCGATTCCTCGCGACCATGTCGCATGAGCTGCGCACGCCGCTGAACGCCATCCTCGGCTTTTCCGAGGTGATGAAGAGTGAATTGTTCGGGCCGCACAGCGTCGAGGCCTATCGCGAATATTCCAACGACATTCATTCGAGCGGCGAGCATCTGCTGATGCTCATCAATGAAATCCTGGACCTGTCGCGCGTCGAGGCCGGCCGCTACGAGCTCAAGGAAGAGGCGGTGCTGCTGCCGGGCGTGATCGAGGATTGCCGCCATCTGCTGACCCTGCGCGCCAAGAAGCGCGACGTGACCCTGAACGAGATCGTCGAACCCGACATGCCGCGAATCTGGGCGGACGAGCGCGCGGTGCGCCAGATCGCGCTGAACCTGCTCACCAACGCCATCAAGTTCACGCCGCAGGGTGGCCAGGTCACGGTCAAGGTGGGCTGGACGATCACCGGCGGGCAATACTTCGCCATCAAGGACAATGGCCCCGGCATTCCGGAGGAGGAAATCCCGGTCATCATGTCCTCTTTCGGGCGCGGCTCCATGGCGCAGAAAAACGCCGACGAGGGCACCGGCCTCGGCCTGCCCATCGTCAAGGGCCTGGTCGAGTTGCACGGGGGAACCTTCACCTTGCGCTCGAAACTGCGCGAGGGAACGGAAGTGATCGTGGTCTTCCCGCCCGAGCGCGTGATGAACGCGCTGCCGCAGCTCGATTCGGAAGCCGCGGCGCCGGTCCAGCCGGCAAAGGCGCCCGGGCGGCGCGGCGCGTCCCGCAGCGCCGCCTAGATCGTCCTATAAAACCGACAAGCGGATGGGTTAGACTGCGCCCCGTTGCAAGTTCGGGCGCGATTCGGTGCGCTCGCCCGGCGTGAACACGCGCCACCATCCTGGTCACGGAGACGCTCATGACCGACGAACGCAACTTCAAGCCGCAGGCCGACGTCATCCCGCTCGCGCATGAAGCCAGCGCGAAAGCCCCGTTCGTGTTTTTCGACGGCGTGCCGACTTTCGGCCTGAGCAATGGCGTCGCCAACATGACGCTGGAAGCCATCGCCAATTATTCCATCAATGGCGAGATCGTGACGCAACGGATCGTCGTCGCGCATTTGCGCATGAGCGAGAAGGGGCTTGAAAGCCTGAAGAACGCCGCCGAAGCGATCGAACTGCTGGCGCGGCCGTCGCCGGAAGGCCGCGCGAACTGAAGCGATGTTCTCTATCCAGCGAGGGAAATGACATGAAATTTGTGTTGACCGGCGCAAGTCTCGTCCTGCTGGCGCTTTTCGCGATGGCGGCTCCCGCTAAGGCTGCGCCGAAGCCGCTGATTCTGGCGCAGGCCGAGACGGCGAAAATCTTCCATGGCGTCGGCAAGATCACCGCCATCGACGCCTCCGCCGGCCTGGTCTCGATCGACCATGGGGAGATCGTCGGCCTGATGGACGCGATGGAAATGCAATATGAGGCCAAGCCGGCGAAAATTCTCGAGGGACTGACGGTCGGCGACAAGGTCGCGTTCGCCGTCGACGGCAAGACGCTGACAATTCTCGAGATCGGGAAACGCGCGCCGGGCAAATGAGGCGGGCGATTGAGAAGGGCGGCTCGCGCCGCCCTTGGGCGTGACGCTCAGGCGGCGATCTTGCGGCACTCGTCCCCGCAGGCCTTGCAGGAGTCGGCGCAGGCCTTGCATTCCGCGACGTCGGGATATTTCTCGCATTGCTTCTGGCAGGCCGCGCAGATTTCGGCGGTCGCCTTGGCGAAGGCCGGGGTCTGCGGCGAATTGACCGCGGCAAGCGCCTGCAAGGCGCCGCAGGCGGCCACCACCTGATAGGCGGTGTTCATGCAGCCGGTCATGCTATCGTCCTTCATCGCCAGCATGCCGAGGCAATGGCGAATGCAATCGTTGGCGGTGGCGACGCAATGGCCGGACGCCTCCTGGAGCGCCTTGTATTTCGGCGGATGCATGGCTGGCTTCATCATCATCATCGTCGAGCCCTCGGGCTCCGCGGCGAGCGCCGGCGCTGCGGCGAGGGCTATGGCCGCCCCAGCGGCGGCGATGAATTCACGGCGTTCCATGGAATCCTCCTCAACACTCTGATTTCGACTCTACCGCAATAAAGCACGAGCGCCTGGGTTTGACGACGGCGGCCGGGCCGCCGTCATCAAACGTCATCGATTTGCTCTTGAACGAGGTTAACGCCCGCCGAGCAGCGGCGCCACAGCCGCTTCGAGTTGCGCCTCGGACAGGCCGTGCTCGCCGCCATGCACTTCGTCCTGGATTTGCCCGTTACGGTCGATGACGAAGGCGGCGGGCAGGCCGCCGGGCGTGCCGAAACCATTCACGCTGGCCTCGCGCGCCATGGCGGAGGGATAGGACATGCGCGCGGCCATGGCGGAGGCCTTGTCGCGGTCGTCGAGGGCGTCCATGTTGACGCCGATCACATCGACGCCCTTGCCGCGATAACGCCCGTAAAAGCTGTTGATCGCGGCAATGTCCGCGCGGCAGCCGGGGCACCAGCTCGCCCAGAAGTTGACCACCACGATATGGCCGCGGTGGCCGGAGAGGCTGACCGCGCCGCCGCGCAGGCCCGGCCCGGAGAAATCGGCGGCGAGCGCTGCAGTTGACGCAACGGCGAGCGCCGCGCCGGCGATGAAAGCGAGGAAGCGGGATTTAGAAATCATAGCCCATCACCACCTTGTAAAGAGGAGAAGCGACGAGTTGGCCGGCCGTTCCTTCGATACTCACATTGGCCGCGTGATTCACGAATTGGTAGACGGGAACTTCGATGTCGAGGGAGATGCTCACCTGTCCCACGCGCAGGCCGAGCCCCGGCGCAAGCAAGATGCGCTCATAGCCGGAATTCAGCGGATCGGCGGGGGCGCCATTATCATGCTGACGCCATGAATTGAGGACCTGCCCGAACGGCGTGACCTTGGTGAAGGGGCCGAAAGCGCCCAGGTCATAGGCGAGGCCGGCCGCGGCGTCGAGCTCGTTGCCGGGGCGGTAGCCCTCAATGGTCATGAAGGCGAACTGATAGGTCGCCTGGAAGAAATAAGACAGCTTCTGATCGGCGGTGAGGAAGCCGTGATGATAGCCGCCGATGATGAAGTCGGTCGATCCGGTGCCGGGCAGCGAATCGCGATCGTAGATGCCCTGATAGAACTGGCCGTTCGGCGCGGTATAATTCGGGCTTTGCCAGCGGCCTGTCGGTAATTTCAGGCCAAACAGAAGGCCCGTCGAATGATCGGGCATGAATCCGGAATAGGAGCCCATGACTTTCAGGTCGCCGGGCGCGAACAGGTTGAACGTGCCGATGAGGGGATTGTTGTTCGAATCGTAGTCGTAGGTGGTGGTGAAGGCGCGCTGGTAGAACGGCAGCATCGCCATGACGCCCCAGTCGCGGTTGATCTGGTACATCCCGCCGATCGTGTAGAAGGAAGTCTTGATTTCCTTGTCGGTGTTGTCCGACGCGGGCGCCTTCGAGGTTCCTTCCCAGTTCTGGTTCTGGTCCATGTAATCGTAACGGCCCCAGACGGTGAGGCCCAGGGGGCCGCCGCCGCCGTTTCCGTAATTGAAGCCGCCGATGTCGAAAACGCCGCAGCCGCAGGCGCAGGCCAGCGCCTGGCTGCTGACCGAGGACAGCGCCAAAGCGGCGCCGAGGGCGAGAGCGGCGCGACGATGCGCTCCGCGAGGAGTGTGGGGAACAAAGGTCATCTGTATCTCTGAATCGATTGAGAAGCCGCCAAAAGGCGTGAACGCGCGCGCCCGGAACGAGGCGGCGCGGATGCGACGCGCCATAAGGCGCGCAATCGTCAGGCGAGAATTGGGGGACCGCGCGGATTGGCGGCGAGGCGGAGCTTTTCGCGGGCAGGGAAGATGGCGACAGGTATCGCCAGAGTTCCGAGCAGGCGCTCGTCCGGGACCGCCAGGAGGTCGATGGCCGGCGCGCCGGGCAGGGCGCAACCGATCGCCTGGCACATGGGGCAGCCGCCCGAGTCTTCGTGCTGCGCCGGCCCCTTGCCGTGGTGATGGGGACAATTGGCCATCGCCATGGGAGCGGCGCTGGCGCCCAAAAATTTCGCCGATACCCGTGGGGCGGCCGCGAACAGGCCGACGACCTGGCAGGCGAAAGCGAACGCGGCGAGGCAGACGACCAACCGTCGCCAGCTTCCCATCCGCCTTATCCGCGCCCAGCCCCGCACCGATCACGCCCCCGTGTTGCTGTTCACGCATAGCATTGGCGATCCCGCGCGACAACATGTCGGGCGGTCCCGGATTGACCCCGCGCAAGGAATGTCGTCATTGAAGCCTATTCGTCACCGGCAAAACGGGGCCTGAAATCCATGCAGCAACTCACGCCCGAAGGGCTCCGCGTCGTCGAGCGGCTGGCGCAAACCCATGGCGTCAGCGTCGACGCCGTCATCGCGCTGTTGCACGCCATGGCGGCAGGCAACGGTTTTCAGGCGCAATTCAATCATCCCGATCTCGGCGGCATGGGACAATGGTCGCAGGGCGGCATGATCATGATCGGCGACATGTTCAACCAGGGCCTCAAATACAAGGTCGGCGCGCTTTGCGACGAATTGTCCGGCCTCGTGCGCAGCCAGCCGTTCTTCGCGCCCGTCCCGAGCCAGAGCCAGTCGCAGTCGCAGGGGGTCGGCGGCGTCAGCCTGTTCGTCGCCGGCGGCGATGCGAACTGGTGGCCGGCCGATCTTGGCGTCCCCTCCTCGACCGGCGCCCAGAACGACTTGCGCTACGCCTTTTTCCCGGCGACGCGACGGCTCGCCATCCGCCAGGGCGGCGCGACGCGCGTCCATGACACGGGCGATCATCTCATCAACGGTTTTTCCCAGCAGCAGGGCGGCGACCAGTCGCTGACATTCACCAGCCAGTATGGGCTCGTCCGCGTCGCCGATCTGCCTGAGGTTGGCGCGGCGCCCGCGCAGGAGCCTTTTGCGCCTCCCGCTCCCCCGCCTTTCCAACCTGCCGCAACTGCTCCGCCGCCTCCCGTCGCGCCAAAGACGCCGGCGACCTCGGACGACATATTCGCCATGATCGAAAAGCTCGCCGACCTCAGGCAGAAGAACATCCTGACCGAAGAGGAATTTGCGGCGAAGAAGGCGGAGCTGCTCGGCCGCCTCTGACGGTTCCGCGGCGCCTTGAGTCAACTTTCATCGCCTTGGCGGGTTATCGCCATGGCGACGCTGCAGCATGCAGGCGCAAGGTTCGAGGAGGGATCGCCAAATGACGGGATGCAGCGAAACGGCGGCCCTGGTCGAGAGCAACCTGTCCTTCGTCCAGCCGACGACAGTCAGCCCCTGGGGCACCTTCCTGGCCCAGGTGGATCGCGTCACGCCCTATCTCGGGCCACTGGCGCGCTGGGCGGAAACCTTGCGCCGGCCCAAGCGCATGCTGGTCGTCGACGTGCCGATCGAACTCGACAGCGGCGAATTCGCCCATTTCGAGGGTTATCGCGTCCACCACAACCTTTCGCGCGGCCCGGGCAAGGGCGGCGTTCGCTATCACCCCTCGGTCTCGCTCGAGGAGGTGATGGCGCTCGCCGGCTGGATGACGGTGAAGAACGCCGCGGTCAACCTTCCCTATGGCGGCGCCAAGGGCGGCGTCCGGGTCGATCCGCAGAAGCTGTCGAGAAAGGAGCTGGAGCGCCTCACCCGCCGCTATACCAGCGAGATCGGGATCATCATCGGTCCGCAACAGGATATTCCCGCGCCCGACGTCAACACCAACGCCCAGATCATGGCCTGGATGATGGACACCTACGCCATGAACACCGGCCTTGCCGCCACGGGCGCCGTCACCGGCAAGCCGGTTCATCTCGGCGGCTCGCTGGGGCGGGTCAACGCCACCGGTCGCGGCGTTTTCGTCACCGGACGCGAGGCGATGCGGCGCATGAGCCTGCCCATGGAGGGCGCCCGCGTCGCCGTGCAGGGTTTCGGCAACGTCGGTTCGGTGGCGGCGGAGCTTTTCGCGCGCGCCGGCGCGAAGATCGTCGCGGTGCAAAACGAGGACGGCGCCATCGCCAACGCCAAGGGCCTGTCAGTAAGCGAACTCGACGCCCATCTCCGCCGGCGGGGCGCGCTGCCGGATTTCCCCGGCGGGGAATCCCTGGGGCGCGAGGCGTTCTGGGAGGTTGATTGCGACGTGATGATACCCGCGGCGCTGGAGGGCCAGATCACCTCGGCGCGGGCGGAAAAATTGCGCGCGCGGCTGGTGCTCGAAGGCGCCAATGGTCCGACCCTGCCGCAGGCCGACGACATTCTCGCGTCGCGCGGCGTTGTCGTCGCGCCGGACGTCATCTGCAACGCCGGCGGCGTGACGGTCAGTTATTTCGAATGGGTGCAGGACTTCGCCAGCTATTACTGGACCGAGGAGGAGATCAACCATCGCCTGGACAAGATCATCCTCAACGCGCTTGCCGAGGTCTGGGACGCCGCGGACCGCAAGGCCGTGACATTGCGCACGGCGGCCTTTATCGTCGGCTGCGAGCGTGTCCTGACGGCGCATGTCGAGCGCGGGCTTTATCCGTGAGGGCGATATCGACTTTGCGCGGGTAAGCTGCGGCCATGAGCGACCACGATCATCTCCAGGACCTCGTCGATCTCCGCGACTTTATCGACCGGCATCGCAATCTCTTCATCCTGACCGGCGCGGGTTGCAGCACGAACTCGGGCATCCCCGACTATCGCGACGCCGAAGGCGCCTGGAAGCGCCGCCAGCCCGTGACCATCAAGGCTTTTCTGGGCGACGAGACGACGCGCAAGCGCTATTGGGCGCGCAGTCTCCTCGGCTGGCGGCGCTTCGGCCGCGCCGCGCCGAACGATGCGCACCGGGCGCTGGCCCGGCTCGAGGCGTTGGGCCGCAGCGAAATTCTGGTCACGCAAAACGTCGATCGGCTGCACCAGGCCGCCGGCAGCGCCAAGGTCATCGACCTGCACGGGCGGCTCGACCGGGTCCGGTGCATGGGCTGCGAAAACCGGACGCCGCGCGAAGAGTTGCAGGACGAGCTTGGGCGGTTGAACCCCGGCTGGCTCGGCATGGAGGCCGCCGACGCGCCGGATGGCGACGCCGATCTCGACGGCGCCGACTTCTCGTCCTTCGTCGTTCCGTCGTGCAAGCGTTGCTGCGGCCTGCTCAAGCCCGATGTGGTGTTCTTTGGCGAGAGCATCCCCCGCGACCGGGTCAGCGAGGCGGCGCGGCGCCTCGAACAGGCAGAGGCGGTGCTGGTCGTCGGCTCGTCGTTGATGGTCTATTCGGGCTTCCGCCTTGTCGAGGCGGCGGCGCGGCTTGGCAAGCCTGTCACGGCGATCAATCTCGGCCGGACCCGCGCCGACGACCTGCTCACGCTGAAGATCGGCCAGCCCTGCGAACAGGCCCTGGCTTTTCTGCTTTGACTAAAGTAGCGCTTTATCAGTCATGCAATCGTCATCATCGGTAGTTTTTTCAGCCGCAACAATCGAAAATTTACCAACGACTGTCATAAATGAATGATCCCGCACAGCGGTTTCCGCCCCCTCGCGGAGCGCTGTGCGGGATAGTCGAGACAGGAGCATTTGTGTGTGGCGTCCCGTCTTGGCCCCGGGCGTGCGTTTTTACGCCCGGGTCTCTAACTTCGCGCAATGCGCGTCGTTTGTCTGTCACGGATACGCCACACTAGGCCCTGAATCGGAAAAGGCGGATACGGACCTTTCGCGTTTCGGGCTCCAAAAAATATTTCGACTTGAGCTTCAGTGTAATTCCTGGCTTAAATTTCAGTCATCGCCTCACTAAAATGGCGTATTTCCTCTTGAGCGTAGCTTACCTCCTAAGCGGACTTCACATTTTATTAAATTCCTGTCACGATAGACCTACGCTCGTGCAAGGGTTGCTGTGTGCCCCCCCACGCGCGGTCCTTTGTGCGAGCCAGTCAAGATTGGTGCATTGTGTGGCGTCCCGTCTTGGCCCCGGGTGCGGCGTTGCTGCGCCCGGGTTCATTTTCTTGACTCGGGAAAACGGCGCCGCCGGCAGATCTAGAACGTCTCCACCCACGGCCTGAGGTCGATTTCGAACGACCAGGCGCTGCGCTGCTGCCTTAGCGCGTCGATATAGGCCTGGGCGATCGCGTCCGGGTCCAGCATGCTGTCCGGCTTTTCGTCGGGGTCGGGACGGCCAGCGCTGCGGACGCCGCCGTCGATGATGAAATGCGCGACATGAACGCCTTTCGGCCCGAGTTCGCGAGCCGCGCTCTGCGCCAGTCCGCGCAGGGCGAATTTGCTCATGGCGAAGGCCGCCGAGAGGGGATAGCCCTTGATGCTGGCGGTGGCGCCCGTGAACAGCAGCGCGCCGCGACCGCGCGGGACCATACGCCTCGCCGCCTGCTGCGCGACGTGAAAACCGCCGAGCGCGCCGGCGCCCAGGACTTTTTCGACCGCCGCGGGATCGAGGTCGGCGATCAGGCCGCGCAGACGCGCTCCGGCGTTATAGACGACCACGTCGGGCACGCCCAGGCGCGTGTCGGCCTGCGCGAATAATTCGGCGACCGATTTTGCGTTCGAGGCGTCGGCGGCGAAGGCCATGGCGCCGGTCTGCTTGCACAGGTCGCCGAGCTTGTCGGCATTGCGGGCGGCGAGCCCGACCTTGACGCCGAGCGCCGCGAACTTGCGGGCGAGCGACGCGCTGATGCCCGCGCCCGCGCCGACGATGAGAGCCGTCTGATAGGGAAAGTCGGACATGTTGCTCTCCTGGTCAGCTTTTCTGCGTCGCGGTTTCGCGCGCCCTGGCGGCGTCATAGGTCTTGGCGTTGGCGTAAGCGACGCGCAGCAGCGAGCGCTCCACGCCCATGGCCTCGCCGCGGCGAAACAGGTCGCCGAGGATTTCTTCGCCCTCGATTGGTCTGCCGCCTTCGATGTCGCGCAGCATCGACGCCTTGATCGGCGAACCGGGCGTCGTCAGGATCGCCTTGGTGCGCTCGACGGAGTCCGGCCTCGGCTCAAAGCCGTGGGCCCTGGCGATCCCTGAATTTTCCTCGAACAGGCTGAGGCCGAGATCGGCGGCGCCCGCCGCGACAATGTCGCCGATCGCGGCGCGCATCAAGCAGGTGATGCCGGCGGCGGCGGCGATGAAGATCCACTTCTCCCACAACTCCTGCCGAATGACCGGGCAGGGCTCCGAATCGAAACCGGCGTTGGCCAGGGCCGCCGAGATCGCGTCCATCCGTGCGGTTTTGCCGCCGTCGAGTTCGCCGAACACCAGGCTGTGGAGATTGTTGAAATGCTGGATGCGGCCCTCGTCGTCGAGCGCCGCCGAAATCTGGCACAGGCCGCCGAGCAGCTTTTCCGCGCCGAAGCGGGCGGCGAGGACATCGAAATGACGCATGCCGTTGAGCATGGGCAGGATCGTGGTCTGCGGCCCCACCGCGGCGGCGAACGAAGCCATGGCGTCGTCGAGATCATAGGCCTTGCAGCTCAGCAAAACGAGGTCGAACGGTTCTTTCAACTGGTCCGCCGTCACGATTTGCGGCTCGGCGAGATGGAAATCGCCAAAGGCGGGGCTGAGGATGTCCAGCCCGGTCTTGCGCAAGAGTTCGGCGCGACGCGGCCGCACCAGGAAGGTGACGTTGCGGCCGGCCTGCGCCAGCCTGCCGCCGAAGTAACCGCCCAGCGCGCCCGCGCCGACAACGAGAATCCGCATGAGCCGCCCTCAGTTCTGCGCTTCGACGCGGCGCGGCACGACCAGTCTGGCCGTGAGCGCCTGCGCCACTTCGCCGCGCTGGTTCTTCGTTTCGCTGCGCAGCGTGACCATGCCGCGATCGGGCCGGGATCGCGACGGGACGATCTCCAGGACTTCGCTTTCGACGGTCAGAACGTCGCCGGGCCGCGTTGGTTTCGGCCAGGCGATTTCGCCTCCGGCGCCGATGATTCCGCCGGCGAAGGGCGCGGCGTCGCCGACGAGCAGTTTCATGGTGATGGCGGCGACATGCCAGCCGCTGGCCGCGAGCCCGCCGAAGAATGTGTCCTTGGCCGCGTGTTCGTCGAGATGGAAGGGCTGGGGATCGAACTTTTCCGCGAAGGCCTTGATCTGGTCGGTCTCGACAAGGTGAGAGCCGGAGGTGAAGCGCTGACCCGGCGCGAGATCGTCGAGAAAAAGACCGCTTGGACTTTCGCTGGCCATGTCCGCCTTCATGTGAGCCCGCCTCCATGTGACCTGCACTCGATACTGACGCCTCGGACGGCTTTGGCAAGGGCGGAACCATTTCAAAGCAGGCGGAGGAATTTTGGAGAAATGCAATGCCGGCGCAGCGCGGTCGCTTTTTGCGTTTGCGCCGACGCGGAGCGGCAACCTATAAAAGTCGGGAACAAGCGCATCCCCCTCGGGAAATCGCCATGAAAATTCTGGTCATCGGCGCGACGGGCTATGTCGGCGCCGCCCTCTCTCGCGCCTTGCGCGCCGACGGCCTCGACGTCGGCGGACTGGCGAGGAGCGAGGCTTCCGCCGCCCGCCTGGCGAGCGACGGCTTCAGCGTGTTTCGCGGCGATTTCCTCGATCCCCCGAGCCTGGCGGCGGCCGTCGCCGCAGCTGATCCCGACGTCGTCGTGGCGACCGCCAGCGCCGGCGGCGGCGCGGGGGATACGGCGGCTTTCAGCGCCGACCGCAGGGCCATCCAGGCATTGGCCGCGGCGATGGAAGGGCGCGGCAAGACCCTTGTCTTCACCAGCGGATCGGCCGTCTTCGGCGTCTTCGCCGATGGTGACGGCGCCGACCCCGCCTTTCCCGAAGACACGCCCCTGCCGCTGCCGCGCGCCGTCTTCGCGCCGCCATCAGCCGAGGTCGCCGAGGTTTACGCCGCTGACCTGCAGGCGGCCATCGCCGCGCGGATCGACGCCGAGCAGGCGGTGCTGCAGGCGCCCGGCGTCCGCGGCATGATCATTCGCCCCGCCAACATCTACGGCTATGGCGGCAGCGTCGATGCGCCGAAATATATCGAGCTCGCGCTCGCCGCGGGATGCGCGCCCTACTGGGGCGCGGGCGGCTCGCTGCAAAGTTACGTCCATCTCGACGACGTGGTCGGGCTCTATCGTCTCGCCATGGCGCAGGGCCGTCCGGGCGGCGTCTATCACGCCGCCTCCGAGGAGGTCGCGCAGAAGGATCTCGCCGCGGCGATCGGCCGGATGATTGGCGCCAGCTCGCAAAGCGTGACGCTCGATCGCATGAACGAACTGGGCGGAACGCGCGGCGTGCGTCTTTCCCTCAACAAGCGGCTGTCGTCGGAAAAAACGCGTGTTGAACTCGGCTGGGCGCCGCGCCAGCAAGGCGTGTTGCGCGAGGTGGAGTTTGGTTCCTATGCGGAGCGCTATCGCCCCGTTGCGCCGGTCACGCGCCGGTGAGTTCGACGACGCGTTCGATGTCCGCCTGGCAGCGCAGCAATTCCTCTCTCAGGACATCGCTGCGATCGCTCAGCCGCTGCGACGGCATGGAAAGCGCGATCGCGTAATTGCCGCTGGCCAATCCCCGGATCGGCAGCCCGATCGCGGAGACGCCTTCGAAACATTCCTCCCGGTCGAACTGGCACTCCCGCGCCGCGGCGGTCCCGGCGAGCGCGATCAGCAGCCCCGGATCGGAGATTGTATTGCCGGTGAAACGCTTGAGCGGGCGATCCAGCGCCTGCCTGGCCTCGGCCGGAGTCATCAGGGTGAGATGCGCCTTGCCGCTGGCGGTCGCATGGAGCGGCAGAATCTGACCGACGTGGGAGACGACGCGCAGGGCCCGGGGCGAGGCGAACTGGTCGACGACAATGGCTTCGCCATCATGGAGCGCCGTCAGGTCGACGGTCTCCTCGACCCGCGCATGCAAGTCGAGCAGCAGCGGGCGGACGAGGCTCCTGACGTCGCAATGAACCAGGGCGCCGAGCCGCGCCAGTTCCGCGCCAAGGCGGACGCCTGCGCCTGATGTCGTGCAGACGAGGCGCTCGGCCGCCAGCGCGCCTACCAGACGCTGAACCGTCGCGCGCGCCAGTCCGGTTTCCTTGGCGATCCGCCCCAGGCTCAGCCCCGAGGGATGCTCGCCGAGGGCGCGCAGGATCGACGCGGCGCGCGAAATCATCCGCATTTCATTGCGCGGGCCGGCGCCGGTCTCGGCGACGTCCTTATCCTCGGTGCTGGTTGACAAGCGGAGCTGCCTTGCCTAGTGTTCATAAAGCGATATAGGTGTATCACTACGTGAACACTTCTATCAAGGGAATGAGCCTAGCAAAAACGAACCGCAAGCAACAAGCGGCGGCAGGGCTCCCGGGAGGAAAACATGTCTGGAATTCTCGAAGACTAAATCCGTCTCCCACGCAGCCGCGAGCCGCCGCAGCGTCGGCGCTGGCGTTCGCGACCGCCGGGACAACGCCGTCGCGTTGCAAGCGCCCGCGCGCGCCTGCAACGCGCAGGTGGCTGGCAAATGACTATCGAACATCAAGAACAAGCGAACCGAGGAGGAATGGAATGGCGATTTCAGGGGTCATGCGTCCGGGCATCATTCAAATCCGTGTGCTGGACATGCCGGCGTCGGTCGAGCACTACACCAAGCGCGTGGGCTTCTATCAGGTGACGGAAGGCCCCGACGGCCGCGTCTATCTGAAATCCGCCGACGAATTCGACCATCATTCGCTCGTGCTGCGCCGCGCGGAAAAGGCGGGCGTCGACCTCATCGCCTTCAAGGTCCGTTCCGACGCCGATCTCGACCGCTACGAACAGCGGGTCAAGGACGCCGGCGTGGCCGTCGACCATGTCGCCGCCGGCGAGCAGCCGGGAATTGGCCGCCGCATCGGCTTCACCATTCCGACCGGCCATCGCGTCGAACTTTACGCGCAGGCCGACGCCTCGAGCCCCGGCCCTGACATCAGGAATCCCGACGTGTGGTCGGTCGAGCCCAAGGGCATGCGGGCCCAGTGCTTCGACCACGCCCTGTACTACGGCCCTAATATCGACGCCACGCGCAAGTTCTTCGTCGAGGCGCTGGATTTCGAATGCGCCGAGCGCGTCGACACGCCGGAGGGAGCGCCGGTCGCCGTCTTCCTGACCTGCGGCATGAAGGCGCATGACATCGCCTTCGTCGACAATCCCGAAGGCGACAAGCTGCACCACATTTCCTTCCGCCTCGACAATTGGGTCGACGTCGGCCACGCAGCGGATATGATCGCCCATTACGACATGCCGATCGACATCGGCCCGACGCGCCATGGCATCACCCGCGGCCAGACCATCTATTTCTTCGACCCCTCGGGCAACCGCAACGAAGTGTTTTCCGGCGGCTACACCTATTACCCGGATCACCCGACCCGGACCTGGGAGGCGGAACAGCTCGGCAAGGCGATCTTCTATTATCAGCGCGAGCTGAACGAGCGCTTCCTCACCGTCCTCACCTGAGTCATAAAATACTCGGTTCCAACGGAGGGAGGCAAACCATGCAAATCGAATTTACCCGCGCGTCCATTTCATCCGAGGCGGCTTTCGCCGCCGTGGGGGCGGCCGTCGAGCACGGCCGCTCGCTCGGCAAGCCCATGGTCGCGGCCATTGTCGACGCCAGCGGCGACACGGTCGCATTGCTGCGCGCCGACGGCGCCTTCAAGGCGTCGATCACCATCTCGCAGGACAAGGCCTATACGGCCGCTGTGTTCGGCGCCTCCACCGACGCGCTGGCCGCGGCTTTCGCAGGCAAGCCGGTCCTGCAGCAGGGCCTCGCGCTGCGCCCGAACGTAGTGTTGTTCGGGGGCGGCTTTCCGATCGTCTCGAACGGCAAGGTCATCGGCGGCGTCGGCGTCTCCGGCGGCTCCGAAGAGGAAGACCGGACCTGCGCGCAGATCGCGCTGGCCAAGCTGGGCTTGAAGCAAGAGTGATACCGGAGGGGGCGATGGCGGCGCTGGCGGAACCATGTGGTCTCGATCTGAAAGGCCTGGGGCGGATCATTTCCGCGGCCGGAGCGGCGCGCAATCGCAGCCTGACGGTCGAGGAAATCTTCATCTTCCTGACCATCGGCTATCTCGGCCTGTCGGAATGGGGCGCGGGCTTTGTCGTCCGGCACGTGCCCTGCGCCGATGTCGGCGCCGTGCTGAATATCCCGAAGGAGACGGTGCGCCGGAAGGCCAACCTGCTTTCGGAACGCGGGCTGGTTTCGAAGAATTCGCACGGCGTCGCCGTCGCGCGGATTGGCGAATGGCTCGACCTGGCGACGGCCATGCTGCCGAAAAGCCGCGAAACCAAGAATTAATATAAGGCGACTGATCTGGACGCGGGCGATTTGCGCCCTATAATATCGACAAAATGCATAATCGCCGATTTCCATAATTTGGCGAAGGGATGGAAAGCATGACGGTAGTGACGGTTCCCGAGGCGCCGACGGTCGCCTTGAGCAATGGCGTTGAAATGCCGCGCATTGCGCTGGGCACCTGGCCAATGGACGACGCGGAAGCCGCGTTCCGGGTCACCCAGGCCTTGTGCATCGGCTATCGCCATGTCGACACGGCGGAAAATTACGGCAACGAAACCGGCGTGGGCGAGGCCATCCGCAAGTCGGGCGTCCCGCGCGAAAAAATCTTCGTGACGACGAAATTCAACAGGGAATGGCACAGCGTGGCCGGCGTGCGCTCCGCCTGCGAAGCCTCCCTGAAGCGGCTCAACCTTGATTACATCGACCTGTTCCTCGTCCACTGGCCCAATCCGAGCCAGGATCGTTATGTCGAGGCTTTCCAGGGTCTTGTCGAAGTCCAGAAGGCCGGGCTCGTCCGCTCGATCGGCGTCTCCAATTTCAAGCCGGCGCATCTCCAGCGGCTGTTCGACAAGGGCTTGGTCCCGCAGGTCAACCAGATCCATCTCGACCCCTATCATCGCCGCGACGATCTCGACGCGATCCATCGGGCGAGGGGCATCGTCACCGAATGCTGGAGCCCCGTCGGCCGCGCCGGGGCCATCCTGTCGGACCCTTCCATTGTCGCGATCGCCAGGGAGCTTGGCCGCACGCCCGGCCAGGTCATCCTGCGCTGGCACGTCGAGCACGGCTATGTGCCGGCGCCGAAGTCATCCGATCCGGTTCGTCAGGCGGAGAATCTCGACATCTTCGGCTTCGGGCTGACGCCGGACCAGATGAAGGCGCTGGATTGCCTCGACCGGCATGATCCGGAGATGCTGGATTCCGACGTGTTCGGACACTGATTTTTTTGTGCGGAACAAGCCCGAAGAGGTTTCCGCAGGGAGGGAAATATGGAGCAGGTTGGAGCTGTTTCGTCACCGGTTGCGGCGCCGGTCGCGAGCGTGTGGTTCACGGTAACGATTGTCGAGACCGGCGAAACCTTTCGCTGCAATGGTCGCGACAGCGTGCTGGAAAATCTTCGGCGCACGGGCCGCCGCGGCATTCCCGTCGGCTGCCGGGCAGGCGGCTGCAGCGTTTGCAAGGTCGAGATCGTCTCCGGCGACTATGAGGTCTACCGGCCGATGAGCCGGGAGTTCGTCAGCGAAGAAGATATCCAGCAGGGGCGCGTGCTGGCCTGCTGCGTTCACGCCAAAAGCGACCTTTCGGTTCGGGTGATCGGCAAGCTGCAGAAGGCGATCCGCAAGCATTGCGAGAATTCGGCCGCTGCACAGGCCGCCGCCCCGGACTCGTGACGTCGCGCGCGAAATCCCTTCGAGCTTTCACGCAATCCGAAATCCACCTCGTTTCAGGAGATGAAAAATGCTGACTTTGGATCAGGCCCAGAAGATCGTCGCCGCCGCTCTCGACTATGCGCGCGCGAACAACCTGAAGCCGATGGGCTTCGTCGTGCTGGACGAGCGCGGCGCCCTTCGCGCCTCCGCTTCCGAAGACGGCACGAGCCTCGCACGCTGGAAGGTCGCCTATGGCAAGGCCAATGGCGCGATCAGCATGGGCGTGAGCTCGCGCATCCTCGACAAGCTGGCGGTGGAGCGCCCCTATTTCATCGGTTCGCTTGGCAGCGTGTTCGGCGACGGCATCGTGCCGGTTCCAGGCGGCGTACTGATCCGCGACGCGTCGGGCGCCGTCATCGGCGCCGCCGGCGCCTCGGGCGACACCTCGGACAATGACGAAGCGGCCCTGCTCGCCGCATTGGCGAAGGTTGGCCTGAGCGCCTGAGGATCGATAAATCAAACCACGCCGAGACGAAAAGTCTCGGCGTTTTCGTTCGCCTCAGGCCAGATAGGCCTTGTGGAGGATCTCCGGGTCGTCGATCAGGGGCTGCGGCGGCCCGCTGTAGCGAAAGGCGCCGCGCGCCATGACATGGGCCTCGTCGG
>CAVPZS010000006.1:0-10739 GCA_963710275.1 uncultured Alphaproteobacteria bacterium
AAAGGGGCTTCCGCCCGCTCGGAATCGCGCTTGTCGCGTTTCCTGATGTCCTCGAGGATGGCGGCGTAATCGACCTTTTCGCCGCGTCCGCGCAGTTCCAGCGAACGACGCTGGGCGCGGGCCTCAGGGCTGGCGGTCACGAAGATTTTAACCGTCGCCTTGGGGGCGATCACCGTGCCGATGTCGCGGCCGTCGAGCACCGCGCCCTTTTCGCGTCCGGCGAAGGCGCGTTGCATGTCGATCAGCGCGGCGCGCACGGGGGGTATGGCGGCGACCACCGAGGCCGCCTCGCCCATTTCGCGCGCCGCGAAGGCGCTCCTCGTCGAAATCGAGCAGGGCCAGCCCGCGCGCCGCGCTCACGGCCTTTTCCACGTCGTCGAGCCTGAAACCCTGGTCGAGCAGCGCGCGCGCCGTGGCGCGATAGAGCAGGCCGGTGTCGAGATGCGGCAGGCCGTAATGGGCGGCGAGGCGGCGGGCCAGAGTGCCCTTGCCGGAGGCGGCGGGACCGTCGATGGCGATGATCATCAGCCGAATTCCGCGCCCAGTTGCGCCATCAGCGGCCGGAAAGTCGGGAAGGAGGTGGCGATCATGGTCTCGTCGTCAACCGTGACGGGCTTTTGCGACGCCAGGCCCATCACGAGAAAGCTCATGGCGAGACGATGGTCGAGATGGGTCTCCACCACCCCGCCGCCCGCGACCACGCCGTCGCCGCCTTCCACGATCAGGTCGTCGCCCTCGATCGTGGCCTTGACGCCATTGGCGACAAGCCCCGCGGCGGTGGCCGCGAGGCGGTCGGATTCCTTGACCCGCAACTCCTGCAGGCCGTTCATGCGCGTGACGCCGCGGGCGAAAGCCGCGACCACGCCGAGGACGAGATATTCGTCGATCATCGCCGGCGCGCGGGCGGCGGGAACGTCGACGCCGAAAAGTTCCGACGCGCGGACGCGCAGGTCGGCGACCTCCTCGCCTCCCTCTTCGCGCCTTTCAAGAATGTCGATCCGCGCGCCCATTTCGATCAGCGTGGTCAGGAAGCCGATGCGCAGCGGGTTCATCATCACCCCCTCGACGACGACATCCAGTCTTTGACCAGCAGCGCCGCGGCGATCAGGAAGGCCGCGGAGGAGGGATCGGCGGGCACGACGATCGGCCGCGGCCGCAATTCGGGCCGGCCTTCGAGCGTGATCTTGCGGCCATGAGCGCCGAATGGCTCGGAGCGCACGTCCGCGCCGAAATAGGCCAGCATTTTCTCGGTGTGGTCGCGGCTGGCCTCGGTCTCGATGACCGTGGTGCGGCCAAGCGCATTGAGGCCGGCGAGCAGCACCGCCGACTTGATCTGGGCCGAGGCGACGGGAGTGCGGTATTCGATCGGGGCGGGCTCCGGCGTCCCCTTGAGCAGGATCGGGCAGCGCCCGCCGTCGCCCTGCTCGAGCACCTGCGCGCCCATCAGCACCAGGGGATCGAGGATGCGCCGCATCGGACGCTTTCTCAACGAAGCGTCGCCGTCGAAGCGCGCAGTGATCCCGTGGCCGCCTGTCACTCCCATCATCAGCCGCGACCCCGTGCCGGCATTGCCGAAATCGAGCGTGTCGCGCGGCTCCAGCAAAGACCCCAATCCCGCGCCCAGAATGCTCCAGCTTCCCTCGCCCATGCGCTCGATCTTCGCGCCCAGCTGCGCGCAGGCGCGGCCGGTGTTCAGCACGTCCTCGCCTTCGAGCAGGCCTTCGATCCGGGTTTCGCCCGGTGTCAGCAGCCCCAGCAGGAAGGCGCGGTGGGAGATGCTCTTGTCGCCCGGCGGCCGGACTTTGCCGCGCAGGGGGGCGCAGGCTTTGGCGGTCAGGGGTTTTGCGGGGGAATGAGACATGGAGGCGTTCGGTCCAGCGTTGGGGTCCGGAATTTCAGCGCAGGGTTTTTTCGATTTCCGGCAGGACGATGTCCTGCAGCGCCCGCTCGGTGATCGGTCCGGTATATTTGAAGGCGATGGTTCCGTCGCCGCGGATGATGAAGGTCTCGGGAACGCCGGTCGAGCCCCAGTCTATGCCGACCCGGCCGCTGAGATCGTCGCCGATGGCGGCATAGGGATCGCCGTCGTCGGCGAGGAACTTGCGCGCATTGGCCGGGTCGTCCTTGTAGTCTATGCCGACGATGCGCACGCCCAGCGCCTTCAGCGCCTCGTCCTGCGCCATCTTTTTCAGCACGGGATGTTCGAGCCGGCAGGGGCCGCACCAGGTGGCGAAGAAATTCAGCACCGTCGTCTTGCCCTGGGCGAGGTCGGCGCTGGAAAGGCCGGGCCTGTCGCTCTCGGGAATGGCGGCGAGATTGAAGGTGGGCGCCTTCTGCCCGATCAGCGGCGACGGCAGCACGGAGGGGTCGCCGCCCGATTGCAGCCGCAGCACGAACAGGCCGGCCAAAGCGAGAAAGCCGGCCAGCGGCAGCGCGGCCTTCCAGTTCCGCAGGCGCGGGGCGCGGACGTCACTCCGGGAGTCGTCTGCGCTCATCGGGCGTCCCCATGGCCGTCGAAGCGCGCCAGCTTCCTTTTCAGCTCGCGGTAGTCGAGCGTGATCCTGGCGACGATGAAGCCGATGACCAGGGCGCCAAAGCCATAGGCGGCGAAGATATAGCCGGAATAATCCTTCATTGCGCTGCCTCCGCGATCGCCTCTGGGTCTTCGGCGCTGGCCGCGAGAATGCTCAGGCGGCGCAGGCGGCGGCGCAGGATTTCATTGCGCACCGCCATCAGATGCAAGGTGAAGAACAGCAGCGTGAAGCCCAAGGCCATGATCAGCAGCGTCCAGAGCATGGAGCCGCCGATCGCGGGTCCGCCGAGCCGGAACACCGACGAGGACTGGTGCAGCGTGTTCCACCAGTCGACCGAGAATTTGATGATGGGAATATTGACCACGCCGACCAGGGTCAGGATGGCGGCGGCGCGCGCCGCCTGAGCCGGCTCCTCGATGGTCTGCCACAGGCCGATCAGGCCGAGATAGATCAGCAGCAGCACCAGCTCCGAGGTCAGACGGGCGTCCCACACCCACCATGTCCCCCACATCGGCTTGCCCCAGAGCGAGCCGGTGACGAGGCAGAGCAGGGTGAAGGCGGCGCCAAGCGGCGCTGCGGCTTTCTGTGCGGCGTCGGCGAGCGGATGGCGCCAGACCAGCGTGCCGAGCGCGGCCGAGGTCATCACCATGTAGCACATCATGCCCAGCCAGGCCGAGGGCACGTGCAGATACATGATCTTGACCGAGGCGCCCTGCTGGTAATCGTCGGGCGCGACGAAGAAGGTCAGGTAAAGCCCCATGGCGAGCGCGAGCGCCGAGGCCCCGGCGAGCCAGGGGATCAGCCGGGCGGCCAGCGCCAGAAAATAGGTGGGGTTGGCGTATTTGAGCATGGACCTTCAGCCATAGAAGCTGCGCAAGACCGCCTGATTAGGCGCGCGGGCGAGCAAATGCAATTCGTTCCCGGCCAAATGAAGGCGAAAGCGCGAAACTCAGGCTTCCCGCGACCGCAGCGCCGCCGCCGCGGCGAAGGGCGCCCCGGCGATGGCGCCCAGCGACAGGGCGCAGAGAATCAAAAACGGCGTGTGGAACGGCACGGTTCCGCCGCTGGCCGCGGCGGCGCTGGCGACGCCGAAGATCAGCACCGGCACGGTCAGGGGCAGGATCAGCACGGCCATCAGCAGGCCGCCCCGGCGCAGCCCCGCCGTCAGCGCCGCGCCAATGGCGCCGAGCAGGGTCAGGGCCGGCGTGCCCGCCAGCAGCGAGGCCGCGACGCCCGCCAGAGCCGAGGGCTCCAGCCCGAAAGTCAGGCCGAGCACGGGCGCGGCGACGATCAGCGGCAAGGCGGTGAGGCCCCAATGCGCGGCGCATTTGACCAGCACCACCAGCTCCAGCGGCGTCGCGGACATCATGAACAGGTCCAGCGAGCCGTCGTCGGCGTCGGCCTGGAACAGCCGGTCGAGACCGAGCAGGGTGGCGAGCAGCGCCGCGATCCACAGGATCGCCGGGCCGATCCGCGACAGCAGGTTCATGTCCGGGCCGATGGCGAAAGGCGTGAGGCTGACGAGGATGAGGAAGAACACCACGCCCATGCCGCCGCCGCCGCCAATCGAGCGGGCGATGCGCAATTCGCGGCGGAACAGGGCCGAAAGAGGGGAGATCATCAGGCGGCTCCCGCGAGTTTCTTGGCGTCGAGGCGCAATTCCCTGGCGTCGGCGAGGCCGAGCGGCGCATGGGTCGCGGCGACGATGATGCCGCCGCCTGAGCGATGATCGGCCATGGCCTGGGCGAATGTCTCCTGCGACGCCACATCGAGCGCGGTGGCCGGCTCATCGAGCAGCCAGACCGGGCGCGGCGCGACGAACAGCCGCGCCAGGGCGACGCGGCGCTTCTGGCCCGCCGAGAGATAGCCGACCGGAAAATCGCCGATCCGCGCCAGCCCGACCCTTTGCAGCGCCTGCAAAGGCGACAGTCCCTGCGCCGCGCCGAGCATTTTCGACCAGAAATCGAGGTTTTCCAGCGCCGTCAGCGCCGCCTTCAAGCCGTCCTGGTGGCCGATGTAATGCGCCTGCTCGCTGAGCGGCGATTCGCCTGCGCCGGAAAATGCGAGCGCGCCGCCGGCCAGCGGCAGCAGCCCGGCGAGCGCGCGCAGCAGGGTCGACTTGCCCGCGCCATTGCGGCCGAGCACGACCAGCGCCTCGCCCGCGCGCAATTCGAAATTGACGTCCCTGACAATGGCGCGCCCGCCGCGATCGACGCGCAGGCCCCGCGCGGCAAGGGTTCGGGGCATTGAAGGTGCAAGCGGCAAAACAATTCCTCGGGCGCTTCGCGGCGCAACTTTCGACCTGACCGTAACGTTTGTTTGTGTAGCCGCTGCGGCGCGGATTATCTATAAAACAGTTCGTCCGCCCCTCAATCCATCCAAAATTTTACGGGATTTTCCTGCGATGGCCTCTCTCGACAGCTTCAAATGCCGCAAGACGCTCAAGGTCGGCGCCAGATCCTACCATTATTTCTCGCTCAAGGCGGCCGAGAAGAACGGCTTGAAGGGCATTTCGCAACTGCCCTATTCGATGAAGGTGCTGCTCGAGAACCTGCTGCGCCATGAAGACGGGCGCACGGTCACCCGGGAAGACATTCTCGGCGTCGCCGAATGGCTTGACAACAAGGGCAGGAAAGAAAAGGAAATCGCCTTCCGTCCGGCCCGCGTGCTGATGCAGGATTTTACCGGCGTTCCCGCCGTGGTCGATCTCGCCGCCATGCGCGACGGCATCACGGCGCTGGGCGGCGACCCCGAGAAGATCAATCCGCTGGTCCCCGTCGATCTGGTCATCGACCACTCGGTGATCGTCGACGTCTTCGGCGCCAAGTCGGCGCTGAAGCAGAATGTCGAACTTGAATATGCCCGCAACGGCGAACGCTACACTTTCCTCAAATGGGGCCAGGACGCGCTGGATAATTTCCGCGTCGTGCCGCCGGGAACCGGCATCTGCCATCAGGTGAACATCGAATATCTCGGCCAGACCGTGTGGACCCGCAAGGAGAAGCACCAGCCTTCGCGCGGCAAGCCGGTGAACGTCGAGGTCGCCTATCCCGACACGCTGGTGGGCACCGATTCCCACACCACCATGGTCAACGCGCTTGCGGTGCTCGGCTGGGGCGTCGGCGGCATCGAGGCGGAGGCCGCCATGCTCGGCCAGCCGCAGTCCATGCTGCTGCCGGAAGTGGTCGGCTTCAAGCTGTCCGGCAAGCTCAAGCCGGGCGTCACCGCCACCGACCTCGTCCTGACCGTCACCCAGATGCTGCGCAAGATGGGCGTGGTCGGCAAGTTCGTCGAATTCTTCGGCCCGGGCCTCGACGCCCTGACCCTGGCCGACCGCGCGACCATCGCCAACATGGCGCCGGAATATGGCGCGACCTGCGGCTTCTTCCCCGTCGATTCCGAAACCATCGACTATCTCGACAAGACCGCGCGCAAGCCGGCCCGCGTCGCGCTGGTCGAGAAATACGCCCGCGCGCAGGGCCTGTTCCGCACCCGCGCGGCGCCGGAGCCGGTGTTCAGCGACACGATCGAACTCGAGCTCAATTCGGTCGTCCCCTCGCTCGCCGGCCCGAAGCGTCCGGAAGGCCGCGTCGCGCTGGATGCCGCCGCCGCCGGTTTTACGGATGCAATGGCGACCGAATACAAGAAAAGCGAGTCGATCGGCGAGCGCTACCCGGTCGCCGGCGAAAAATTCGACATCGGCCATGGCGACGTGGTGATCGCCGCCATCACCTCCTGCACCAACACTTCCAACCCGAGCGTGCTGATCGGCGCGGGCCTGCTGGCGCGCAACGCCGTCGCCAAGGGTCTTGCAGTGGCCCCCTGGGTCAAGACGTCGCTGGCGCCGGGATCGCAGGTGGTCGCCGAATATCTGGCCAAGTCCGGCCTGCAGAAGTCGCTCGACAAGCTCGGATTCAACCTGGTCGGCTTCGGCTGCACCACCTGCATCGGCAATTCCGGCCCGCTTCCGGAGAAAATCTCCGCCTCGATCAACGCCAATGGCGTGGTCGCCGCCGCCGTGCTCTCCGGCAACCGCAATTTCGAGGGCCGCGTCTCCCCCGACGTCCAGGCCAATTATCTCGCCTCGCCGCCGCTGGTCGTCGCCTATGCGCTGGCCGGCTCGATCCGGAAGGACCTCACCCGGGAGCCGCTCGGCCATAGCAAAAAGGGCGAACCGGTATTCCTGAAGGACATCTGGCCGTCGCCCCAGGAAATCCAGGACTTCATCCGCAAGAACGTGACCAAGGGGCTGTTCAAGACCAAATATGCCGACGTGTTCAAGGGCGACGCCAACTGGCGCCGGGTGAAGGCGCCGAAAAGCCAGACCTACGTCTGGGACAAGAAGTCCACCTACGTGCAGAACCCGCCCTATTTCAAGGGCATCAAGATGGAGCCCAGGCCGGTCACGGACATCGAGGGCGCGCGGGTGCTGGCGCTGTTCGGCGACAAGATCACCACCGACCATATTTCCCCGGCCGGTTCGATCAAGGCCAATTCTCCCGCCGGCAAATATCTCGTCGCCAACAAGGTGAAGCCGGAAGACTTCAACCAGTACGGAACGCGGCGCGGCAATCACGAAGTGATGATGCGCGGCACCTTCGCCAACATCCGCATCAAGAATTTCATGCTGGCCGACGCGCAGGGCAATGCGCCGGAAGGCGGCAACACCAAATTCTTCCCCGGCGGCGAGGTGATGCCGATCTATGACGCCGCGATGAAATACGAGAAAGCCAGGGTCCCCCTGGTGGTCTTCGCCGGCATTGAATATGGCAATGGCTCCTCACGCGACTGGGCGGCGAAGGGAACGAACCTGCTTGGCGTCCGCGCCGTCGTCGCCCAGAGCTTCGAACGCATCCACCGCTCCAACCTCGTGGGCATGGGGATCTTGCCGCTGACTTTCGAGGAAGGGACGAGCTGGAAGACGCTGGGACTGAAGGGCGACGAACTGGTCACGATCAGGGGGCTGACGGAACTGACGCCGCGCCAGAAGATGGAGATCGAGATCACCTCCGCCGATGGCGCGGTGACCAAGGTTCCCGTCAACAGCCGCATCCAGACCGCGGACGAGATCGAATATTACAGGAACGGCGGCATTCTGCATTATGTGCTGCGGCAACTGGCTGCGGCGTGAGACAAAACGCGCCTCGGCCCGTGACCGAGCGCCATGTGGCAAGGCGCAAGGCCGGGGCTTTCTCGCCCGCCCCCGTCATGCCCTCGCTTGCGGGCATACGCGCCGACCGGCCGCCGAGAGAGGCGCGGTGAGATGCGCAGCCAACCCCCGGGCTAAAGTTGGAGCCGAGCTTTCGCGGAGGTTATGCTTAACAAATTTCATGGAAACGAACTAATTATCGCAATATACATCTTAGAAGAAAGGAAAGTATCGACAGGCTCCATCCGGATTATTTGATGTCTTAATCGTTTTGTAAACAGTTGATGAAAGAGTCGGACAAACTAGGTGACTATGTTGTCATCCTTCCAGCGCTTTATGTCAGAAGCCACAAACGCGGAACAACGCAAGCCGCAGGCCTGGCATGTTTGCTTTTCTCAAATTTTTCAGGCAGATACCCGGCTCTCTCGCCTTAGCCAGGGCGCGGCGAGCCGCGACCGAGGCGCTGGCGGAGAAAGACACGGCGCTCGACGCGCTTTTCGATGCCGGCATGGCCGGCATGTCAGTGGTCGATCTGCAAACCGGCCGCTTCGTGCGCGTGAGCCGCCGCTTCTGCGAAATATTGCGGCGAGACGCCGCCGACCTGCTGGCCAAGGGGCCATCCGACATCATTCATCCCGACGCGCGCGAGGGCGTGCGGACCCAGTGGATGTCGGCGATGCACGGTTCGGGGAGCTGGGAGGCCGAAGTGCGTCATGTCGCTCCCGATGGTGGGGTGATCTTTGCCTTTGTGAGCGTTTCAGTCTGGCAAAGGGATGAGAGCGGGGCGCCGATCCGCTGCATCGCCGTGGTTCAGGACATTTCCGACAACGTCCGCGCCATGGAAAGGCTGCGCGTCAGCGAGGAAATGCTGCTGCTTGGCCACCGGATCGGGCGGATCGGCAGTTTCAGCCGTGACGTCAGGACGGGCCTAATTGAATGCGACGCGCAATCGCGGGAGGTCATCGGCCTGCCGCCGGGCGACGAACCTCTCCCCACTGAAATCTGGCTGGCCACGACACTCCCGGAGGACCGCGCCGAGATCGTCGCCATCATACGCCGCGCCATCGCAAGAGGCGACGCCGAGGTTTCCCTCGAATATCGGACACGTGGCCGGGACGGCGCGCTGCGCACCATGCAGATGCGGGCGCGCTATACCTACGACGAGCAAGGCGCAGCGCTCCGCTCGGTCGGCGTCGCCATCGACGTGACGGAGATGAAACAGGTCGAAAAACGCCTTCGCGCAAGCGAGACCCTACTGCGCATGGGCATGGAAATCGGCCAGATCGGCGCCTTTCGGCGCGACCTGACGCGCGATGGGGAGATCGAATGCGGGCAGGAAACGCGGGCTCTGCATGGACTGCCTTCGGGCGACGCGCCTATTCCGGCTGCAGCATGGCTGGCGACGCTTGAACCTGCCGACGCAGAACGCGTCGTCGCCGAAATCAGGTCTGCCCTTGACATGCGGATGCCGGTGCTGGAGACGCACTATCGATTCCGCCGTGCGCCCGGCGAAGCGCTGCGGCACATGGAGGGGCGGACGCGCTATGAATATGACGATGACGGGCGGCCGCTCGCTTCGGTCGGCGTCCTCATCGACGTTACGGATCGCGTCGAGGCGCAGAATCAGCTCGCCCACGCCGCCAACCATGACGCGCTCACCGGCCTGCCGAACCGCCTGCTGTTTTGCGCGCGGATGGAGGAGGCGCTTGCGAGAGGGCGAAGGGGCGAGAACTTCGCCGTCCTTTGCCTCGACCTCGACCGCTTCAAGGAAGTCAACGACACACTCGGACATCATGTCGGGGATCTCTTGCTGGTGGAAGTGGCGAGGCGCCTGCGCGAGGAATTGCGGGAGATGGATACGCTTGCGCGCCTGGGCGGCGACGAGTTCGCCGTCATCCAGGCCGACCTGAAGACCGCCGACGACTCCGCGGCGCTGGCGCGGCGGCTTGTCGCGCGCGTCGCCGAGCCTTTTGTCGTGGACGGTCGCCAGGTCGTCGTCGGCCTCAGCATCGGCATTGCAATCGCTCCGCACGACGGCGCCCAGCATGACGACCTGCTCAAGGCCGCGGACATGGCGCTCTATGGGGCAAAGGCCCAGGGTCGCGGCGGCTGGCGCTATTTCGAGCCCGAAATGAACGCCCGGATGCAAATGCGCCGGGCGCTCGAACTCGATATCCGCCGCGCCTTGGAGCGTGACGAATTCGTGCTCTTCTACCAGCCGATCATCGATATAAGCTCACGGAAGATCAAGAGTTTCGAGGCCCTGATTCGCTGGCGTCATCCCGAGCGGGGGATTCTCGCGCCGGACGTGTTCATCCCCCTGTGCGAAGAACTGGGCCTGATCAGGCCCCTGGGCGCCTGGGTCTTGCGCCGGGCCTGCGCCGAGGCGGCGCGTTGGCCACGCGTCGTGGGCGTCGCCGTGAACCTGTCGCCGGTCCAGTTCCAGGGCCGCAATCTCGTGGAAACCGTCGCCGCCGCGTTGACCAACGCCGGCCTGTCAGCGGAGCGGCTCGAGCTTGAAATCACGGAAAGCGTAATGCTGCAGGATACGGCAACGACGCTGGAGACGCTGCACGGATTGAAGCGCCTGGGCGTCCGCATTGCGATGGACGACTTCGGCACCGGATATTCCTCGCTCAGCTACCTGCAGAGCTTCCCCTTCGACAAGGTGAAGATCGACCGCTCCTTCACCCAGGGCCTCGATCGTTCGCGCCAGAGCGACGCGATCGTCAAGGCGGTGACCGACCTTTGCGAAGGCCTGGACATGTGCACCACCGCCGAGGGCGTCGAAACCGAGGAGCAATTCCGGGCCCTGGCGCGCACGGGATGCCGGGAGGCGCAGGGCTACCTGTTCAGCCCGGCGCGCGCGGCCGAGGACATTCCGATGCTGTTTGAGCAGTTCGGATTTGCGAAACCTTTGCCGCAGGCCGCCGAATAGCCTGGCTTTTGCTTGGCGCCCACGGCGCCCGTTTTCTGTCGGCTGGAATGGGCGCCTCCGAATTAGGCTTTGCCGATACAAATCGGTCGCCAATACTGCAAAACACACATATCAGCCG
>CAVPZS010000007.1:0-2500 GCA_963710275.1 uncultured Alphaproteobacteria bacterium
TCGTCGAGTTTTCGATTTTGTCAGCGTTTGCGAGCAGTTCGCAGTTTGGCGAGGCGCTGGCTTGCGGATCGAGCGCTGGCGCAGTGCCGAGACAAAGCGATGACGGCGCCGCCAATAGCGTCGTGAGCTGTCGCCGCGATCCGGTCGAGTTCGGTGTCGGGCACATCGAGCATCAATTCACGGCCCATCGGATTGAGCGACAAAATCGGCGCGAGCGTCGCTCTCCTGAAGCCTGAGATCATCAACGGGCCCCATGCGTCGACGCTCAAACTGACGCCAAGCAAAAAGCCGACCGACCATTCCATAATAGCGGCACGGCCTTCGGCGTTCGTCAGCAGCGGAGCATAAGTTCCGGGATGTTGAGCGAGGGTTTCAACGACCTCGCCGTGGCGATGCAGAATAGTCTTCACGAGGCGATGCGCGGTCGTCCCAGAGTCTGCGTGGGCGCTCGTCCGCCAAAGATTTGCGACAGCCATTTATCGGTCTCAACATGAGCTGGACCAGCCACGACTGCGGCGATCAGGCCGTCAATGGCGTTGATTCCAACATGATCCCTTCGCCCCAAGCCGCACAGGATTGTGTCGGCCTCGTCATAGGTGAAGCGCGACTGGGTCAAGCCGCCGCCGCTTTCATGTCTTCGGCCTCGCGCTCGGCTTTCCAATTCCAAACGAGCAATTCGTCCAGCTGGTTGTTTTTCGTCCGCCGGAGACAATGCGCTCGAGAACGTCGGTCAAATAGGTTTCTGGATCAATCTCGTTGAGCTTACATGTGTTGATCAACGACGAGAGAATAGCCCAGCTCTCGCCCCCGCCTTCGTCGCCGCAAAACAATGAGTTGCGCCGCCCGATTGCAATCGGCCTGATCGAACGCTCGACGATATTGGTGTCCGGCTCGAGGCGGCCGTCGTCGAGGAACAGGATTAAGCCAGCCCAATGGTTGAGCGTGTAATTGATCGCCTTTGTCAGCGTTGACTGGATCGACAATCCGTCCCGCGTCGCATCAAGCCGGGCTTTCAAGGCTTCCATCAAAGGCTTTGTTTCGGCCTGCCGCACAGCGCGGCGCTGACCGGCCTCAAGGCCGCGGATCCTCTTTTCGATCGCGTACATCGCCGCGATGCGCTCGACCACTTCCTGCGCGAAGGGCGATTTGGTCGACTTGAAGACGGCGACAAATTTCCGCCGCGCGTGGGTCAGGCAAAACGCCAGCTGGATCCGCCCGCGGCCCGCTTGTCCTTGGCGAGCGATTTGTAGGCCCCGTAGCCGTCGACCTGTAGCGTCCCAGAAAATGTCGCGAGCTGCGTCGCGATCTCCTTCTTGCCGCGCCCGCCAGCGAACACATAGGCGACCACCAACAGCGCCGGCCCCCGCCAGCATCGATCGTCGGTCGCATGCGCCCACAGCTGGCAAATGTTGGTGTGGCCTTTTCCAGGATCGAGAACCGGCATCCGCGTTTCATCGCAATAAAGGTGTGAATGCAGATGCATGGCGGCCAATTGGCGTTCGTACAGGCTCTTCAGCATCCGCGCCGCTTCTTTAATCCAGCGCGACAGCGTCTGACGGTCGATGGTGACGCCATAGCCAGCAAGAATCTGCATCTGGCGATAAAGCGTCGAATACCAGCCATATTTCGCCACGACGATATGGCTGACAAAAGCGGTCGTGACCATGCCGCCCTCGATGAGACGCGCTGGAGCCTTGGCCTGCACGATCACTTCCTCGCACGCCCGGCAGGCGTATTTTGGCCGGATCGTGCGCACCACCCGAACCACCGCCGCAATCCGGTCGAGCGCTTCGCTGACTGCCTCGCCAATGCGATGCAGTTTTCCGGCGCAGCACGGGCAATCCATCGATTGCGGCTCGATCACGACATCATGGCGCGGCAGGTGTTTCGGCAAGGCGCCGATGTTGCGCTTGCGTTTCTTCCGTTCTGCGGCGGGCGGCTCTATCTCGTCGGAGCGCTCGTCATCGGCCGGCTCCGGGGCGGCGGCGTTTGTCTCGCCGAGACCCAGCGCCATTTGTTCTGCGACGATGACCGCAAGCTTTTCCGAGCGCGATCCGAAAATCATTTCCTTCAGGCTGCGGATCGTCGCTTGCAAAGCCTCGTTTTTGCCCTCGCTGGCGAGCAGCATCTCGATCAGCTGATCGGGATCGCGGGGCAGGTTTTCAGGTCGGAGCGCCATAAGGACAAGCTAGCGCAAATCGTCGTGAAACACCAGTAAAACAGGGCATTTCAGGCCGTTTTTATCGCTCGTTTCGCGGACCTCGGCGCAATCTTGAGCCACTCGCTCAGTCCATCCAGCAGCATCGCCAGTTGCGTCGCGCTCAGCATCATTTTGCCCTCGCGGATCGGCGGCCAGGCAAAACGTCCGCCCTCAATTTCGAGCCATTTTGTCATCAGCCACATTCCCGTGCCGTCGAAGACCAAAATCTTCAAACGATCGGAGCGCTTCGACCGAAACACGAAAACATCGCCGCTATAAGGGGCCCCGTTCAAGCCTTCG
>CAVPZS010000007.1:10000-205618 GCA_963710275.1 uncultured Alphaproteobacteria bacterium
GCGCGCAGATAGGCGCGGGGCGCCGGGATAGTGTCCAAGCGCGTCGCGCAGGCGCGTGGCAAGGAGCTGATGGCGAGCGTGGCGTCAAAATCTCCGGCAAGGTCGGCTTCGTCACGCCATGCGACTCGCGCCCCGGACGATTCCAGCAGACGGCGCATCTTTGGCGGGATCGCGCATGTCACCTTCGCGCCCGCCTCGGCCAGGAGAACGACATAGCGAAAGAACTGGATGGTGTCGCCAAGCCCGTGATCATTGACGACGAGGATTTTGCGACCTTCGAGACTTTTGGGGTCGGCAAGGTCAAAACAGGCCGGCGAGAGCGGCACCGGCCGCTGACCCTCCGCCCAGCGATATTCGTAGCCTTCCCAGCCCTCGGCGAAATCGCCGAGCAGGAGTTGAAGACAGCCCCTGTTGCTGCGCGCCTCTTCGGAGTCCGGCTTCAGGCGCAAGGCCTCGTCGAAAGCGCGCAGGGCCTCGGAAAAACGTCCCATTTCCTTGGCCACGATCCCCAGTCCGCACCAGGCAAGGGCGTAATCCGCGCGCAAGCCGATCGCGCGAAGATAGGCCTCGCGCGCCTCGGCGTAGCGTCCCAGGCGCATCAGCGCATTGCCGAGGTTGAGTTCGGCCTGGGAAAGGTCCGGATTCAGGACCAGCGCGCGGCGATAGGCCTCCGCCGCCTCCGCCAGCCTGCCAAGCTCGTAGAGCGCGGCGCCGCGATTGCAATGCGCGTTGGAATGATCCGGCTGCAAAGCGCAGGCGCGCTCGAGGGAGGCAAGGGCGGCTGCCGGCTGTCCCTGCCCGAGGAGAAGGCAGCCGCGATTGAACCATGTGTCCGCGTCGACAGGCTTGAGTTGCAAGGCGCGGTCGTAGAAGGCCAGCGCGCCGGCGGCATAGCCGCGGCTTTGAAGGATATAGCCTCCGGATGAGAGCGCCTCCGGAAAGTCTGGCTTGAGACGCAGGGCGGCGTCAAACAGGAAGATCGCGGCGTCGAGGCGCCCCGCCGCCTGCTCGCCCAGCCCGCGGCGGTAGAGTTCGTGCGCTTCCTGAATCGCCGGCGCGCCCACGTTACCCGCCTAGCTTGAGATTCTGGATGCTCATCAGCAGATCGTTGCTGAAACCGGTACTGGAGCTGCTGGTGGTCAGCAACGGGCTGACGATGCTCGATGTCGAACTGCTCGAACTCGCATTGCTGAGATCATATTGGGCGGAAAAGCGTTCGAGGAACGTCTGCACATAGCTCGGCTTCTGGAAGTTGGAGTATTTAAGCAGGTTGTTGAGCTGCTTGGCCTGCTGATCGATGTTTTCTGCTGACGTGTAGGATGAAATGCCGAGCGTGGTCTGGACCACGGTGAGCAGGTTCGAATCGGCCAGAATGCTGTAGCCGTCTGTGATCTTCGACGCGTTCTGCTGGAAGTAGAGCGCGAGCTGCACGCCGGGATTGGTCGTCCCCTCGTTGGTCTCCAGGGTCTGCATCGTGTAATTGCTGACCACGTCGCTGGTGACCGCGAGCGTCTTGGTCGTTTCAGTCCCGTAGAGCTTGAAGTTGAACGCCTGGGCCAGCGCCAGGATCTTGGGGTTGTTCAGCGTATTGGCGAGGGCCGACGAACTCGACGTCCCCTGCTCCAGCACTTTCTGGATCAGGCTCTTGGCATAGGTCATGTCACCCAGGCCAAAGGCGTTCATCACGTAATTGAAGAGGCGG
This sequence comes from uncultured Alphaproteobacteria bacterium, assembly GCA_963710275.1. Taxonomy (GTDB): domain Bacteria; phylum Pseudomonadota; class Alphaproteobacteria; order Rhizobiales; family Beijerinckiaceae; genus Rhodoblastus. The sequence continues at coordinate 11,703 of CAVPZS010000007.1, forward strand.
CTGTTGTTGACGAGCTGCGCCGGCGTCGTGACGCTGCCGATGTTGGCCTGATAATATTTGGTCGCCTGGGCTACGGTCGGATCGTCCGCCGTCATCGTCTGATAGCGCGCCAGATTGCTGGAGATCGACATAAAGGTCGAGAAAGTGCTGCTGCTCATCGCCGCTCCTCAAGCGAACGCCGCGCCCTTTTCGCACGGTTCCCTCAGTGACAGGCATTTTCGCGCTATGGTCTTGCGCGAAGCTGACGCGATGAAAAAATTCAGTGCAGGCGCGACTTTGCCGGGACCGCGCCATCGATCAGGCGAAAACGGCGACGCGCGTTGTCTACGTTTTCCTCGGCGGCCTGGGCGGCGATGGCGTGCAATTCGCGCAGGCAACCGGCGACGGCCTCGGCGATGCGGGGATCGCAACCCAGACCTTCCGGCGCATTGCGCAAGGCGCGATGAATCGTTTCCAGGCGGCGGATAATCTGGTCCATTGGCGCTGTCGTCCCGATCCCTGTCATGGACGGCAGAATCATCGGCCCGAGTTAATTTCGGATCAACTGCAGCGCTATGATTTGAATAATCACACGTTATGGGTGCGATTTGCCGGCGCATAAGGCGTCGTCGCCCGGCCGACATTGCGCTGGTCGAGCTTGGCGGCCAGCGTTTCGGCGAAAGCCGTGGCGATGGCGGCGTGCCGCGCGGCGGTCGCCGGCGGCGGCGAGGGCTCGGGCGCCATCGGGGCCATGGAGGCTATGGCCGCCGGCTGGCGCAAGAGGGGCGACGGCGGCGCGGCGGCCTCTTGCAGCATCTGGAGCGGCGCGCTCGCGGCCGCCGGCTCGTGAAGGATGGCGCAGATTTCATCAATCGAGCGGTCGAGTGCGACCAGGGCGCGATATTCCGGCACCTGCAGCAGACGCTGGCGCATGTCCTCGCGCAGCGAACGCATCGAATTCAATATGTCATGCGGCATCGAATCGCCCCCTTTAACGTTGTCTTCATCTTCGCCGCCCTGACTGGCGCGAAGCTGGATTTTTCAAGGAAATGGCGAGGATGGGTCGCGCAAGTTTCGCAAAAGGATAATGGCGTTCAATGAAGTCAAGCGGAGAGCGGGCGAACCGGCTCCCGTCTGCAGGGAACGCGAGGTAAGCCAAGGCCCATGATCGCATATCGCACAGATCCGCCGTTCAGCGATTACGTCGCGCCGTCCGACAGCCCCGCCATCCTGCGCCTGAGAATGCTTGAAATGAAGTTTGCCGCCGAAGGGCCTCTTCCCGAAGCCACGCGCCAATCGGCCTATGATCTCATCGGCGCGCTCAAACGTTCCATCGCTGAAAAGCCCAGCCTCTCCTTCGCCGACGTCGTCGCCAAATTGAAGACCTGCGACGAAATGGCCAAGGACGGCATCGGCGAAAAGGCCAATGAATTGCAGATGAGCATGATCAAGAGCGCCATCGCCGATCTGCGGCGGTTGCCGCGGCCTGCGTGATTCGCTTGAAAACGCTTTTGGAGCGCCAATGGCCGAGCGAGAAATCAAAGCCCTGAAACTGGCTTATGGCGTCAAGCCTTCCGCCCTCTCGCGATTCTGGCGCAGCCCGAAGGACGAGGGGATCGTCACTTATTCCGTCCAGCCCATCCCGAAAGCCAGTCCGGCCTCAGCGGAAAAGCGCCGCGATCAGCGCCGGCGCACGAGGCTGCGCGCGGGAAAAATTCTCGATTTCGCCAACCGCTTCCTGATCGACGTCGCCATTGTCGACCGATCGAGCACCGGCCTGCGCCTGCGCCTCGCCAGGGACAGCGCCATTCCCGAGGTCTTTCGCCTGTTCGATGAAGAAACGCAACTGATCGTCGGGGCCCACTTGGTGTGGCGGCGGCAGGCCCTGATCGGCGCCCGTCTCGATCCCGGCGGCCCCCTGCCCGCCACGCCCCGGCAGATCGCCGCGCTGCGCGGCAAATTCTACGCCATGCGGGACTGAAACAACAAAAAGCGAGCGCGGGGGACGCGCTCGCTTCGTCAAGCCGATCTTGACGAAAGCTCAGTTCAACGTGAGACAATAGCCGAGATAGCGCTTGGAATCGATGGGATCGTAGCCGAGCCGATGGCGCAATTTCTTGCGCAACTTGCTGATGTGGCTTTCCACCACGTCCTCTTCGACCTCTTCGTCGAACAATCCGTAGATGGCGTTGAAGATCTGCGCCTTGGTCACGCGCTTGGACTGGTTGACGACAAGATATTCCAGGATTCGGCGTTCGCGGCGCGGCAGCGGCAGGGCGATGCCCTTCACTTCAGGATCGCGGCCGTCGAAAAAGACGCGCATTTCGCCGACCACCTTGTACTCGACCTGCGTCTCCTTGCGGCGGCGGATGGCGCCGACGCGCGCCATGATCTCGCGCACATGGACGGGCTTGCGCACGACGTCATCGACGCCCGCGGCGAAAAGCTCCAGCGTCTGCTCCAGCGATTGAGAGTCGTTGAGGGCGATGACCGGAACGCCGCAGCGTTCGCGGATGATTTTCGGGAACAAGTCGCGACGGCTGCAATCGCCGATGAGGAAGGCTTCGACGGCCTGGAGATCGGGTTTGCCGACGCCGGCCACCCATTCCTCGAATTCGTCTGGACGCAGGCCGGTCGAGGCGACGCCTTCCCGATCGAAGCTCGAAGCATAGCCGGTCTTGACGATTTCACGGTCGTCGACGATGACAAACATCACATCCCCCAATTCAAGTCGGTCATTTCAGGTTCGCCCGCCGGCCTGCCGGATGAGCGACGCGCTTGCAGACATTCCGTTAATCAATTTTCAACCCCAGATTGTTTGGCGCCCGCTTACCCAAATGGGTCGCATTTGAACCAAACTCTCTTTCCGGCCCCCCGCTCCGCGACCCCGCCGTCAGGCCTGGGTTGCACCGCTTCGCTTGGCACACTCTTAAGTTGTGCCAAGATGGTTAATTAAGGATTAATGAGCGCCACTTTGTGCCGAAAGGGCACGTTTGCGCTCGTCCGGGGCGCGGAAGGCTTCTGGTTTTGTTGACCTTTGTGGGAGAACAATGCCGGCGCGGCGCGTAAAGCCGCCTTCAGACCGCCGACCACCCAGAGTTGCGTAACATGGCCAAGGCTGAGAAATCCGTAAGGCGGCAGAGTCCGTTCGAACGCGTGTTGGACCAGGTCGAGGAGGAGGCGCCATTCGGCCGGGGCGCGCCATTCGGCGCCGAAAGACTGTGGAAACGCGCAGGGGCCACGCCGCTCGACCAGAGCTTTATTTCGGCAGGCGCGGTCGAAGGCCTCTATGCGGACAGCGCGCCATCAGGCGAAAGCGCCCTTCCCGCCCGGCCGGAAAGGCCCGGCAAGCGGGCCATGGCGACGGATTTCGCCGAAATCCGCAAGGAACTCGCCGCCGCCCGCGGGCCCGAGGCCCTGCGGCGGCTTCGGCGTCGTTGCGCGCTGGCCGCCCATCCCGACCGTGTCGACCCGTCCGACCGGCCGGTAGCGGAAAAATTCATGGCCGAGGTCAACGCCGCGATCGACCGCGCGATCAAGGAGCAGGCCGCTCCGAATAGCTGAAATTCACGCCCCGCCCGGGGCGCAGAATTTACGCGCATTGTCGGTCCACGCCCCGAGGCCACTGCGCACCATGTTGCCGATCACGGCGCAGACATATTTCTTCTGGGCGTAATTATTGTCCGGCCCGGCGTTGTAACGGGCCACCGCCAGCGTCCAGTTCGGCTCCCTCGCGCGAAGCTCCTTCAGGAAATGTGCGGCATAGGCGACATTGCGGCGGGCGTCGAACATGGCTTCCAGCGTTTCGAAATGTTCGGCGTGAAAGCGATGGTTGATCTGCATGCAGCCGATGTCGATGAATTTCGCGCCTCTTGCGCGCGCTTCGCGGAACCTGCCCAGCGCTTCGGGCAAGCTGCCCGATACGATGGCCGCGCCGTCTATGTTCATCGCATAGGGCTGCAGCCGGCCACGCTGGCCGGTTTCCGTCAGGCCGACTGAATAAAGCACGCTGAGCGGAATGTTTTCCGCCTGCGCGGCGCGGATCATCTCCCTCTCGCAGGCGCCCAGAGGCGCGGGCGCCTGCGGGGACGCTGGACCGGCCAAGGCGCAAAGGGCGCTAGAGATAAAGGCCGCGATCGGCGCCAGAGCGCGGATCGCTGGTCTTCTCGCCTGTCTCATGGTTCTGCTCCTGCCTGTTGCGGCCAGATGTATGCTGCTCTTGCGGCGTCGAATCGGAATTCGCTCCGGCATTGCCGTCCGAAGACGCCGCCGCACGGCCGCCGTTGGACCCTGCATATTCGTTGCCCCCGCTCGCGCCCGCGGAGGAGGCGCTGATGTCGATGCCGCCGAGGCCGACGCCGGCGTCGTGCAACTGGCTTTCCAGCGTCGCGCTCTTGTCGGAAATCATCCGCGCGGTCTCGCCCTTGTCGGCGACAAAAGCGATTTCCAGCTTGTCGCCGGAACTCTTCATGTGAACGGCGAGGCCCCCCAGTTCCTTCGGCGCCATGGTGATTTCCAGGTCGCGACGCGGCGTCGCCGCCATGCCCGTCGTGGCCGATGGGTCGGCGGCGGCGGCCGAGGCCGGCGCGGTTTTCGCCGCCGCGGCGGCAGGAGCGTCCATCGCCGTAGATCTTGCGTCGGCCAGGGAAGGCAGAGTCGCGCCCGCGTCGCGCAAAGCGGCGTCTGACGGGATTGCGTCGGGCAAGCTGGCGTCGGGTTGCGCCGGCGCGGACGCGGCAGTTGATGCATCGGCGGTCTTGGCGTTTACGGCGCCGGCACTGGATTTGGCGGGCGCGCTCAACGCCTCCAGGGCGTCGCGATCCGCGGCCGCCACGCGGTTCAAGCCTGGGCTGAACGCGGCGCTGACCGGTTGCAGCCAGGTCTGTTGCGCGACGACATGCACCGAGGTCGTCGCCTCCTCCTCCGGCGTGGACAAGGCGACGTCATCGCTGGCTTTGGAGGCCGCCTGGCCGGCCGTCTTCGCCGTCGCGCCCGTCAAAGCGCCGCGCGATCCGACCGACGCCAGCGCCGCGCCGATGCGCGCCACGGGATCCTGCTCAGCAGTCGCGGACGCGGTCGTGGGAGCTGTAGGGGCGTTCTTGGCCGGCGCGGCGAGCAAGGCGGCCAGCGTGGGATCGGCAGAAGCCTGCGCTTGCGCTCGCGTCGTCGTTGTCGACAACATGGCCGAAGCGGCAGGGGTCGGGTCCGCTGTCGCCCGGGACGCCGCCGAACTTTTGGACGCCGTCTTCTTCGACGCGCCGTCGACAGGAGCCTCGGCGAGCGGCCCGGTCTGCCGCGACATCCATGCCGGGACCGCATCGGCCAGCCGCGCGGAAGCCGCGGAGCTCGCATCGCTCGACGGCGAAAATTGCGAGGTAGGCGCGGCCGCCTTCGTTGCTTCGCCCGCGCCGACATCGGGAATATCCTTCGTCGCCGATGCCGGATTCGCAGCGGTCGCCGGGTCAGAAGCGGGCGCCGGATCCATGGCGCGAGGCCGTGGCGGTCGCCGCGGCCGCGTCGGCGGTTTGCGACGCCAAGGCGAGGGTCGAGGCCGCGGGTCTTGACGCATCCTTGTCTGGAGCGGCGCCCGCCGCCGTCAGCCGCGCCGCAGCCATGTTCAGGGCAAGCCGGGCGGTTGTCGTCAAACCCGATGTCAACGTCGCGCTGGAAACGGCGGACTCCGTGGACGTCGTCCCCTTGGCGGCGAAGGAGGCGAGGTCGCGCCAAAGGCCGGCGTCGCCGGTCGCGGCGGCGATGGACTGCGCGCTGTCCGCGCTCACCGCGCCCGTCGCCGCGGCCGCGTCATCCGAGGCCTGCTTGGCTAGCAAGTCGGGTCCGCCGTCCTTGATTTTTTGCGCCGCGCCGCTCGATCCTGTCGCCGGCGTCGCGTCCGTGGCCTCATTGGCGCTCAGCGTAAGGACGTCGGCGAAATCCTCGCTCCCCTTGTCGTCGTGCGCGCCGGCCGACGCCGTCTTGCGCGAGGCGAACCCAATGGCGCCGGAGGCGTCTTGGAGGACAAAAGCCAGCGCGCTCATCTGGTCTTCCTTTCCATGGTCTTCCGGACGCTCTCCATCACGTCGTCCGCCTCCTTGATGCTGGTTTCCGCCTGCGCCATCGCAGCGTCGGCCTGATTGGCGGCGCCCGCGGGCGCCTTGGCGAAACCTGTGTCGGGCGCCCGAAAAATCCGGGCCGACACCAGGGCCGCGGCGTCATAGAGCGGTTGGTCGCCCGGAGGCAGCCTGGACCTGCTCACGTCGCGCAGCAGGTCCGGGCCATGGGAGATATCCGCGCCGCCGACTTCCGCCAACGCGCGATAGAGCAGCGCGCGCTGGCGCTCGACGCCATCGTCGGGGGTGAGTTCCAGCGCCCTTTTCGCCGCCATGTCGCCGAGCGCGACATTGCCGCCGACTGACGCCGTCTGCGCCATCACCAGATAGAGGGAGCGCTGGGTTTCCGCCGAGAGCGTGGCGATGAAATCCTCGAGCTGCGCCCATTCCGACGGCTTGATCTTCAGGCTGACCCGGGCGGCGGAGACCAGAAACTGGCGCAGGAAATTTTCCGCATAAGGCGAACTGCGGAACCGCGCCCAATATTGCCGCGCGAGCCCAGCAAATTTTTCATATTCCGTCGTCTCGGACAGGAGCCCGACCTCGCGGCGCAAAGCGGCCTCCTCCACCAGCCCGCCTGGCGCCAGCAGGCGCGCGAGGTCGAGATTGGCGATAGCCCTGGGGCGGTCGGAGCCGGTCAGGAGGATCGACTGCACGAAGGCGACCTGCGCGCCGAGGCTGGCGTCGAGCATGCGGGGATCGAGATTGAGCAGGTTGTCGCGGTCGGCGCCTTCGACGCCTTCCAGATAGGCGATGGCGCCCTTGGCCAGAGGCTCTTCGGCGGCGGCGATCGTATGTTCGCCGAGAATCCTGCGACCGACCGCCGAACTGCCTCCGGACAGGAGATAAAGGACCAGGGCGCGCGCGTTTTGCGGCTTGGCCCAGGTTTCGGGCGGCGCCGCCAGGAGCCGCCGCGCCATCATGCGCAACAGCCGCGGCTGTTCGATGAAGGAGGCCGCATCACCCATCGCAACGCGCTCCTGGATGTCCTGCAGACGGCGGATCAGGATTTCCGCCTCGCTCGGCGGGTCTGGAAGAGGCAGGGGGGCGGCCGCCTCCTTTTTGTCTCCGCCTTCCGACTTTTCGTGCTTTTCGTCCGGCTTGGCCTCGTCGTGTTTTTCCGGCGATTTTTCCTTTTCCTCGCCGTCATGAGCGGCTTCGGCCTTTGCTTCCTTCTTCGGTTCGTCAGCCTTTTCCACAGCCGCCTCGGCCTTGGCCGGCTCGTCGGACGGTTTCGCGTCAGCTGACGCCGCTTCAGATGTTTTTTCCGGCGCCTTTTCTCCGGCCTTGCCCGGCTCCGTCGCGGCGGTCTCCTGCACAGGCTTTTTCGCGACGGCCAGCATTGGCCGCAGGAAGACCCAGGCCGCGCCGCCCGCTCCTATCACCGCCAGGGCGCTGACGCCGATCACCAGCTTCCGCTTGTCGAGCGAAATTTTCGGCATTGCGATTTTCAAGGCGCCGATTTGGGAAACCGATTTTGGGCAACCTGATTTTGGGCAACCTGATTTTGGTGAGGCCCATTTTCGGCAGCTTGAGTTTGGGCAAGGTGAATTTCACCGGGAATTTCATGGCGCGGCCTTGCGCAGCAGGATTTCAATGCGGCGATTTTCCGCCGCCTCCGGTTTGTCGGGCAGTTTCAGATGATGGTCCGCATAGCCTTCGACCCGCTCGACCCGCGTCTCGGGCAGCCCGCCGCGCACCAGCATATACAGAGCCATTTGCGCGCGGGACGCGGACAGCCGCCAATTGTCCGAGGCGCCGCCGCGATACCGGCGCCCGTCCGTATAGCCGCGCAGCACGATGGCGCCCGGCTGGTCCTTCAGGCTCTGGGCGATCCGGTCCATCAGATGCACCAGCCTGGGATTGGGAGCCGACGAGCCGACGTCGAACATGCCGAAACTCTCGTTGTCGGTCAGGCTGATAAGGAGGCCTTCCGCGGTCGCGCGAACGTCGAGGCGCGGCGCGCCATCGCCTGCTTCGCTGCGCAGCGCCTTGCCGATTTCCTTCTTCAATTCTGTCGCGCGATCGGCTTCGAGCTTTTCCGCCGCTTCAGTCGCCGCCTTGGCGGCTTCAGCCGAACCCGGCGCCGGTTCGGCGGGCGCGGCGTCCGCGACCTGGGACGCCGCATGGCCCTTGCCCGGAGGCGTCGGCGGCGCCTTGGCGGTCTCCTGCGCGTCGGCGTTATCCTCCTCTTCCGGGTCGGGGCCGGAGGGCTTGAAGGGATCGCGATAGGAATCCATGGCGCCGGCTTCGCTCGGCGAACCGCCGGCCTTGCCGTTCTGATCCTTGACCTTGCCGGCAATCTGCTCCAGGGCCGCATAGGGATTCTGGAACAGCGTCTCCTCGTTCATCATCGATTTGGCGTTGGGGTCCTTGTTCGGGTCCTTGCCCCTCTGTTCAGCCTTGCCCTGCTCCTGGCCCGCCGGCGCCGCCTTGTCCGGGTCGCCTTCATTGGAGCCGGCCTTTTCCTCTTTCTGCTGCGCCTCGCGAATGCCTTTCTTGTTCTTTGCGAAATCCTCCATTTTCACCGGATTGAAATAGCGGGCGATGATGGTCTGCGAATCCTTGTTGGTGGAGTTCAGGATCCACAGCACAAGGAAGAACGCCATCATCGCCGTGACGAAATCGGCGTAGGCGATCTTCCAGGCGCCGCCGTGATGGCCTTCCTCGCCCTCGACGCGGCGGCGAACGATGATGATTTCCTGTTGCGGCTCGTCACTCATCGCTGGCGTCCCGGTCGGCATCTTGCGCGACGTCCTGATCGATCTCCTGCGGCATCGCCCCAAGCGCCTTCATCCAGGCGCCGAGCTGGGTTTCGATGATGGTGTCGTCGACACGGACGCGTACGTCGATCTTGTCGTTGGGTTTGTAGACAATGGCCGCGTCGCGATCCGTGAATTTTTCCCGAAGCGCTTCGAGCAGGTCGGCCGGGCCGGTGATTTCAAACACGGACTGGCTGCGCGACGCGAACAGCACGTCGAGATTTTGCACCAGCAATTCGGTCACGCGGCCGATGACCAGCGTCGTGGTGAAGGGGCGCAGGATATTGGCCACAGCCTGGGCGCAGCGCATTTCAAAGGACTCGATCGCCGCGCGATGCGCCTGCGCCAGCCGTTCGCCCTCCTCCGCGACCCATGTCTCACGCGCTTTCGCGACCTCTTCCTCGACCGCTTCTCGCAATTTCGCGCGCTCGGATTCGAATTCCTTGCGCGCCGCCTCGCGTCCGTCCTCGAAAGCCGTCAGGCGGCCCTGCTCGATCCGCTGCGTGTTGACCAGGCCGGGCTCGGCCCGCGCCGCCTCGACCTTGCGCAGGAGCGGCGAGTTGCGCGGCTTTTCGACGGCGTCGACCACTTTCGCCGGAGGCCAGCTCAGGGGCTCCTTCACGGCCGCCGCCGAAGCGGTTTGCTGCTGGCGCGCCAGATATTGGGCGAATGGAACGGGCTTCATGCGTGCTCCCCGTGACGTATCCATTGTTTCAGAATGGCGGCGGCCTGCGCTTCATCCATCTCGATCAATTGCTCGAGACGTTTCTGCGGCCCCTTGTTGCGCTTCAAATTCATGTCTTCCAGCATCGCCTGCTCTTCCAGCGACTGGTCGGTCAGGAGGCTCGGCTCGATGCGTCCGTCGAGCGCGTCCGCGCCGGCGGCGCCGCCGCCCGGCAGGGCCAGGGCGGCCTCCGCGGCCATGGGCTCGCGAAGATCGATGAGGGCGCGGGTGGCCGGGCGCAGGCCGACGAACACCACAAGGGCGGCGACGGCGATCATCGCCAGCGCGCTCAGGATGCTGCCGAACTGGCGCATCAGCGCCTCGACGATGGAGACCGGCGGGACCGGCTCCAGCTCCTTGCCGCTGTCGACGAAATCGACCGCCGAAACCTTGACGACGTCGCCGCGATCCTTGCGCACGCCGGCAGCGGAGGCGACCAGCTGCTCGATCTCGGCGACCTGCTTGTCGATCATTTCCGGCGTCGCCTTGTCCCCAAGCGTCGAGGCGAGGCCGGCGCGGTTGATCAGCACCGCGACCGACAGATTGTCGATGGCGTAGCCGTTCGACACCGTCGAAGTCGTCTTCGACGACAATTCGTAATTGGTCAGCTCTTCCTTCTTCTGGCTGTCCTCGGCGGCCTGCTTGCCGTCGCCCTGGGAGGGGGTCGGCTGCGGCACGTTGCGGCCGACCGACGTCGGGGACTGTGTCGAATTGTTCTGCGACGACTGCGTTTCCTTGACCGTGCGCACCGAGCGCTCGACCTTGGATTCTGGATCGTAGGTCGTCTGCGTGGTTTCCTTCTTGTCGGTGTTCAGCCGCGCCGCGACGCTGATCTGGAAATTGCGCAGGGAGAGATAAGGCGCGAGCGTGCGACGGACATTGTTCTGGATCTCCTCGGTGACGTTCTTCTCCAGCGCAAGCATCTTGTTCGGGCCGCCATCGGTCCCGTCATTTCCGGAGGCCAGCAATTGCCCGTCGACATTGAGCACGGTCACCTGGTCGACGGTCATGGACGGGATCGCGGCGGCGACGAGGTGGCGCACCGCCTGGGCGATCAGCATATTGTCGGAACCCTCGGTGCGCAGCACGACGGAGGCGGAAGGCGGCTGCCTGGCGCGGCGGAACGAGCCCTCGTCGGGCATCACCAGATGCACGCGCGCCGCCTTGACGCCACGCATGGTCTGGATGGTGCGCGCCAGCTCGCCTTCCAGCGCCCGCACGCGGGTGATCTCCTGCATGAAGGAGGTGAGCCCGAGCGAGCCCAGCTTGTCGAACAGCTCATAGCCCGTGCCGCCGGAGCGCGGCAGTCCCTGCTCCGCGAGCAGCATGCGGGCGTGGGCGGTGTCGCCATAGGAGACATAGACCGAGGCGCCGTCGGCGGAAACGTCGAAGGCGACGCCGGCGTCCTTCAGCGCCGCGCCGATGCGCGAAACGTCCTGCTTGTCGAGACCGGAATAAAGGATCTCGTTGGCGGGACGGCTGAGATAATAGCCGGCGGCGCCGACCAGACCGAACACAACCAGGCCAATCGAGGCGAGCAGCGCGAGCCGGCGCGGCCCGAGCGCGAGCAGGTTGGAGAACAGGCGTTCGAATTGTTCGCGAATCGACATTCCAGAAACCGGCCCTTTGCGGCGAAATTACGCTGCATCATCAGCCGGCAAACTTGCGCGGGGGTTTTGTCGCAAGTTTTTCGAAAGGAATATGTGGGCCGGGCGATTGCGCATGATTGGCGCAAGCTCCACGGGTTTTGATGACGCGGGCGCCGGGATTCGCATGGCGCGTTTGAGGACATTCGCATGTTGCCCGTCACCATTGTCGCTGCGACTCGTCGCAACCAGGCGGATTTCGCCCAAAGCACGGCCCTGGGCCGCAGCCTGCAAACCTACGCCCCCTTCGGCGTCAAGGCGCTCGTCGCGTTTGAGAACAAGCGCGGCCTCGGCGCATGCTACAACGAAGCCATTGCGACGATCGACAACGAGGAAGAGATCATCGTCTTCGTCCACGACGACGTCACCATCGCCGACTTCTACTGGGTCGACAAGTTGATGCTGGGCTTGAGCAAGTTCGACGTAATCGGGCTCGCCGGCAACAAGCGCCGCGTTCCCCGGCAACCGGCCTGGGCCTTCACAGACGATAAATTCACCTGGGACGACCGATCCAACCTCAGCGGCATTGTCGGCCATGGCGAAGGCTTTCCCTGCGCGCTCGACGTCTATGGCGACGTGTTCCAGCCATTGAAGCTTCTGGACGGCGTCCTGCTCGCAACAAGAAAGAAGACATTCACGAAAAGCGGCGTGCGTTTTGACGAACGGTTCAAGTTTCACTTCTACGACATGGATATCTGCCGGCAGTTCGAAGAGAAGAATATTTCAATGGCGGCCGCGCCCGTGGGCGTCATCCACCGCAGCAACGGAGCGTTCGGCGGCCCCGAGTGGCGCGCGGGTTACGAGACCTATCTGGAGAAATGGGAAAGTGACGCGCGAGCGAATGCGCCGGAACAAAAAAGCCCATTCAGTTCAAATCGACAGCAAGATGCCGCTTCGGCTCAAGACATGGATGCTAGCCAAGGCGAGACAAAAGTCCGACCCACGCCCCTGCGAACGGGACGCTCATGCCTCCTGATATTGGGCATGCATCGTTCCGGCACCAGCGCCCTGACGAGAGTCATGAGCCTGATGGGCGCCGGACTGCCGAAACATGTCATGGGCGCGAATCACGGCAACGACACCGGTCATTGGGAGCCAGAGCGACTCGTGGCTGTGCACGACCAGATGATGGCCGAAGCCGGGACGACGTGGGATGATTGCGCCAAGTTCGACATCGCCAGATTGTCGCCCTTCCGCGTCAGTCAATTTCGCGCCGCAATTTCGCATATCATCGCCGAAGAATTCGGCGCAGCCCCTCTGATAGTCTTGAAAGATCCGCGCATTTGCCGTTTCACGTCGCTCTATGCCGAAATCCTGGAAGGCATGGGCTACGAACCGAAATTCATCCATGTGACGCGCAATCCACTTTCCGTCGCCGCCTCGCTCGAGACACGCGACGGCATGGCGCCGGCCTTCGCCAAACTTCTCTGGTTGCGTTACGTCCTTGACGCCGATGTCGCCACGCGCGGACGCAACCGCTCATTCATTTCCTATGAAACCTTGATGCAGGATTGGCGCCCGCTCGTCGCCGGCGTGAGCGACCACTTGGACCTGGGCTGGGCGGCAGACGAAACCGCGCAGCGCAACATCGACGCCTTCCTCAAGCGTGAGCACATGCATCACGCCGCCGATCCCGCGGCGCTGCTGGCCGACGCCAGTTCCAGCGGATGGCTCAAATCCGCATATCCTCTGCTGCTGGCGCTCGAAGGCAATCCAGACGACATGCAGGCGCAGGCGCAACTTGATCAACTGAGGAGGGACTTCGACCACGCAGCGCTGTACATGGCCGAGCCCATCACGGCGAAATTCGGCGCTCGCAATCATCAACTGATGAACGAAGTTGCGACGCTGCGTCGGGAGTTTGCGGCGCCGATTCGGGCATCAGCCTGAGCGAATTTTCTGCTTCAGCCTAGGCCGGCTTGCCAGAGACCTTTATCTCGCGAGCCGCGCCGCTGTCGTAGGATTTTATGTCAGCGACGACTTGCTTCCGACACGCACGCGGATCCGAATACAAATTTTTCACGTGATTGCAAGGCTATAGCGTCGCGGCGTGAAACCGCCACGCTATTTGGGCGTCGAAAGTCTGGCGCGGGCTACCGGTCGGCCACGCCCAGGCGAATTAAATTCACTTCATGCCGGCAAGCAAACGAACGCCGTTTGCTGGAAAGCGTCGGGCTCATACTTGGCTTCAATGCGCCAGCCTGACTCCTCTACAACCTTCCGTAAACTCTCTTCGGCAAACGTGCTGAACAGCCGAGGATGCAGAGGGTCCTTTTCCGCATAGTCAAGCACGGCATCGTCAACAAAAGCGGTGAAGTAAAGCGAGGAGGCATGAATTGAGCGCCGCAGGAGCGTGAAGATTGTTCTCGCCTCCTCGGCGCTTTGATGTGTGATGACCGAGAACATGCACGCCGCGTCGAACGTCTCTCCGCTGAACGGCAACTCGTTCTCTCCAGGCATCGAAGAGTTCGATTCTGGACGATAAAGCGCATGGCGGGCGTCGATATGCGCAAAGCGAAACTTCGGTGCGGACAAATTTGCCTTGAGCCATTGGATAGCGGCGCTATTCAAATCAACGCCGCAATATGCTTCAACATCAAGTCCAAGGTTGGCGATCGTTTGAGCAAAGCGGCTCCCACAGCCGAAGTCGTAGATTTTTCGTCCGTCCAAACCAGACCAGCCCAAGCGCTTCGCCATCCGCCGCAGAAGAAAGTTTCCCGAAATTTCAGGTGGATACTTCGCAACGTCCGGAGCATTGAAATTGAATGGCGATTGAAGGTAGGTGAAATCAGATTCCATAATGGCTCTCCGGGCTGGCTGGATCATGGGCGGCAGGGTCGTGGGGAGTCGAGGCGCAGACGCGCGGAAATCGGGAGGGCTCGGGCGCTATTTCAAGGACGGCAAAAGTTCGCCGACGCGGCGTCGGAACAGCTCGTTCGACCCGACCAGATCGGTTCGACCAACAAACGCCTGCATGGCGTCAAGGGAGGCGAAGTCCCGTGTGCGATTGACGACGTCTTCACGCAGGAAGTGCAGGAAACAGACATCCGAGAGATCTGCGGGGTAGCCGACGTCAAAACCAGGCTGGTTGGGGAAGTTGTAACGCACCGGCAGAACATCGAACGGGATTTGAGTTTTGTACAGCGCCAGCGTCAAGGCGATCTGCTCGAAAAAGTAACTATCCATAGCTCCCCTGACAACGGAGAGCGCATCCATGTAGGGCTGGTAGATCTGCTCGAGCAGATGGCTTGGCGCCAGGACTACGCCTGTGTTGAAATAGGGCGGACTCATTTTCGCAGCCGGATCGTTTGTCATTATGCCCCAACCGGACACCGGCCAGTCGAAAGGCGGCGCCGCCATACCCATGGTTTGAAAGAGGTGGCTCCAACAGGCGATCTGGCTGCCGCCAAAGGGGGTGACATGGGCCATGACTCCCGCAATGGCGGGCTTGCCTTGCAGGCGCAACATCAATTCGTCGAACGAACGCATCACCAGTACGTCCGCATCCAGCATCAGGATATTTTCAGCGTCGAAAGGAGGGCGGAATCGTTCCATCATCGTAGCGATATAGGCGTGGGACGTTTTCGCCCAGGCCCGGAATTCCTGGCGTTCGACCCAATGCCACTTTACGCCCAGCGCTCGTGACCATGGCAGCAGCGCGTAGAGATCTTCCGGTTCATGATCGGCGCCGACGCTCACACGGACGACGACATCCGCGTAACGTCCCCCGAGAGAACGGATGGATTGAGCGATCAATCGGACCCTGTTGAAATAATCAGCGCGAGGACTGATCGGGATTCGAACTTCGAGCCAGTTGCCCATGATCCGTCTTTACTCCGTCATGTAGAATGGCGACTTTTTGCGAGGTCATTTTACCCTCGTGTAAATCGATCCGCGTCAGGCTATCGATCTCGTCTTGTTTTTCCCAAGCAGCGCAGAGCGCAGCGTGTCGACAACGATCTCCTGCTGAGGATCGGTCAATTCGACGTAGAGCGGCAAACGAATGAGTCTTTCCGACTGTCGATCGGTGACGGCGAGACCGCCATGCGCCCGGCCGTAGCGTCGGCCCGCGGGCGATGAATGCAGCGGCACGTAATGGAAAACAGCTTGAACATCATTGCGCCGGAACTCGTCGAGTACGCGCTGCCGTTCTATCTCTGGCGAGAGCAAAATGTAATACATGTGGGCGTTATGGCTGCATTCGGCGGGAACGATCGGCCGGCGCAGAAGTCCCATCGTTTCCAGTGGTCCAAGCAGATCGTGATAGCGTCGCCAGCACCCTTGACGCCGTACGCCAATCAGATTGAACTCTTCAAGTTGGGCCCAGAGGAAGGCGGCGCTCAACTCGCTGGGCAAAAAGGACGATCCAACTTCCTGCCAGGTATATTTGTCGACTTCGCCGCGCAGGAACCTGCTACGATCGGTGCCTTTTTCGCGGATGATTTCAGCGCGGGCGACCAGCTCTGCGTTGTTGACCAACAGAGCGCCACCTTCGCCCGAAATGATATTTTTCGTCTCGTGGAAGCTGTAGGCCCCCAAGTCTCCCAGCGACCCAAGCGCGCGGCCCTTGTAGCTGGCCATAACGCCCTGAGCGGCGTCTTCAACGACACTCAAGCCGTGCTTTCGCGCTATCGCGATGATTGCGTCCATCTCACAGCCGACTCCGGCGTAATGAACCGGAACGATCGCTCGGGTGCGCGGCGTGATCGCCTCTTCGATCAGCGCTTCATCGATGTTTAGCGTATCTTCCCGGATGTCCACGAAGACGGGAACCGCGCCGCGCAGGACGAAAGCGTTCGCCGTCGAGACAAACGTGTAGGATGGCATGATGACTTCATCGCCGGGCTGGATATTCAGCAGCAGGGCCGCCATTTCCAGCGCGCCAGTGCATGAGTGGGTGAGCAGGGCTTTTCGGGATCCCGTATGCTCTTCGAGCCATTTGTGACACGTTTTCGTAAACGGACCATCGCCCGCCAGAGCTTTATTGCCATGCGCTTCCGCAATGTAGTGAAGCTCGTTGCCAGTCCAGTATGGCCGGTTGAAAGGGATGCGTCTCTTCGCCGCTTTTGTAGCCATTTCCTGCCCCTTCCCGCCATGCGTTCGATTTGCGCGCAACGACGCAATCAAGCACGGAAAGCTGGCGCGAAACTGGTCGCGATCCGCTACCCCGAACGCAAGAAAGGCCGCGCCTTCGCAGGCGCGGCCTCCCTGGATGATTTGGCGTCGATTACTGGAACAGCTTGAGGATCATCGAGCTCGACTGGTTGGCGATCGAGAGCGATTGCACGCCGAGCTGCTGCTGCGTCTGCAGCGCCTGCAGGCGGGTCGAGACCTGGTTCATGTTGGCGTCGACCAGGGAGGCCACGCCGTTCGACAGGTTGGTCTGCATCGAGGCGACGTAGGTCTGCTGCGTCGAGATTTGGTTGGTCGCGGCGCCCAGGGTTGCGGCGGCCGTCTCCATCGAACTGATGGCGGTGTTCACGTCCGTCAGCATGCTGGCGATCGTCGAGGTCGCCGTCGAGGAGGCGAGGGACATGGACATCACCGACTGGCTCGAGGAGCTGCCGGTCGTGGACAGGATGCCGCCGGTGCCGGAGGCGACGCCGTTGGTCGAGGTGGAAGTGTCGAGCAACGTGGTCAGCTTGGTGTCGACGCTGATGCTGGTGACGCCGCCCGCATTGGTGTAGCCGCCGACGAGGCTCTGGGTCTGGTAGGAGCCCTGGGTCGTGGAGGACGTGCCGGTCGAATTGCCCTGCAGCCAGTTCTGGCCGTTGAAAGCGGTCGAGCTGACGATGGCGGTCAGGGTCGACTGCTGCGCGGCGATGTCGGTCTGGATGTTCTGGAGGGTGTTGTTGCCGCTCGGGTTCTGGGCTTCGACCAGGTCGTTCTTGATGTTGTTGACGACCGAAATGGCCTGGTTCAGCGCCGAGGTGAAGGTCGACACCATCGAGTTCGAGACGTTCAGCGACGAAGAAACCGCGCCCAGCGCGCCATTGTCCGATGACATGGTCTGGGCGATCGACCAGTAGGACGAATTGTCGGCGGCGGTATTGACGGAGAGGCCGGTGGAAAGTTCGTTCTGCGTCGTCGCCAGCGCGTTCTGCGTCATGGTCAGGTTCTGCAGGGCGGTCATCGCGGTGGCGTTTGTGAGCAAATAAGACATGGTCGAATGTTCCTGTGGGATGTGGGGATTTAACGCGGAACATCCCGGGCTTACCGGAACAACAGGAGCGGCCTCATGCCTTCGAGCTTGTTACGCAGCTCAACCCGTCGTGCTTGGATTCAACCTAGGCGGGAAACATTGAAAAAGGATTAAGCCGCAAGGCCCCGGCGAAAAATGCTTATCGCCCCCTTTACGCAGTCGCGGAAACAGCCGCCTGAACGCCTCGATCCCGCGCAATTGCGAAGGCTTCGGCCTGGCGTCCCGTACAGAAACGCCGCCACATCTCGCGAAAGGCCGCCTCCAGCGCGGCGGTGAAGAGCGGCCCGTCGCAAAGCGGCGACTTTGCCATCGCCGGCCGCAGGCTTCGCCGCAATTCGGTCAGCTGCGCCGGATCGGACGCGAGGATTTTCGCGCGTTCGACATAGGCGTCCGGCGAGGAACCGGCCCATTCCTCCCGGCCGAGCAGATGCAGAAACCCTAGGGTCTGGCGCGACAGCAGCCGCTCGCCAGGCAGCGTCACGACGGGAACCCCCATCCACAGCGCCTCGCAACTGGTCAGGCCGCCACAAAAGGGGAATGGGTCAAGCGCAATGTCGATGTCGCCATATTCCGCCAGCATGTCGCGATGCGGCGACGCGCCACGGAATTCGATCCGGTCGCAAGCCACGCCCGCGGCGGCGAAAGCGTCGGCTATCGGCCTGCGCGCCTCCGCATGATCCAGGGTTGTCCACTTGAGCAGGAGGCGCAGAGTCTGGAACATCGCGCAGCAGCCGCGCCCAGAGCGCGATCACGTCCCCATTGAGTTTCATGACGTTGTTGAAACTGCCAAACGTCACATAACCGTTCTGCAGACAGGGCGGCCCCGCAGGCTCGGGCGCATAATCCGGGGCTTCGTAGCAGAAACGGCCGTAAGGCAGCCGCACGAGCTTTTCGCGATACCAGCGATCCGCTCCCTCGGGCGCGGAAATCGCATCCAGCAGCAGATAGTCCATGGCGCCGAGACCGGTGGTGCCGAAATAGCCGATCCAGCTCGCCTGCACGGGGGCCGGCTTCAGCGCGAACAGGGGCAGCCGGTTTCGGCTCGTGTGGCCAGACAGGTCTATCAGGATGTCCACGCCGTCGCGCCGGATCAGCTCCGCCGCGTCCCGATCCGAAAAGGCGGAGATGTCGCGCCAGTGATCGCAGGACGCGCGCAGGCGCTCTGTCATGGCGTCGACATAAGGGCCGTTCGAATAGCAAAATCGCTCGACGACCTCCGGGCGGTGCGCCGACAGCACGCGGATAAGGAAGTATCCGACCGGATGAGAGCGGAAATCTCCTGACACGTAACCGACGCGCAATTTCCGTTCCGGCGTTCTGTCGTTCGAAAACCGGGCCCCGGCTGCGAGCCCGTCGAAGGCCGCGCCAAACCGGCCGGCTGCCTCGGACAGATCAGCGTTGTTTACCGAAGGCGTATAGTGCATCGCCATCAGTCTGTTGCCGTGGAGGCCGGCGTCGGCGGGCTTCAAGAGGGTTGCGCGCCTGTAACAGGCAACGGAACTCGTCGAACTTCGCTTGCTCCTGGAGGACGGCGCCGAGATTGTTATGCGCCTCGAAATTTGCAGGATCGAGTTCGATCGCCCGCCGGAAGGAGGCCGCCGCCTCATCGCGCTTGCCTTGCGCGTGCAGGACATTGCCGAGGCTGAAATGCGCGGCGGCGAAATCGGGCTTGCCGGCCAGCGCGCGTCCGAACGAGGCCGCCGCTTCATCCAACCGTCCCTGCGTCTGATGAATATTGGCGAGGTTGTTGTGCGCCTCGACATAGTCCGGTTTTTGCGCCAGCGCGCAACGGTACGCGGCCATCGCCTCGTCGTACCTGCCCTGCACGTGCAGAGCCATGCCAAGACTGTTGTGGAAGACGGGCGCTACGCCGGCGCGCTTGATCGCGCTGCCGATCAGGTCGACGGCAATGTCGGGGCGCCCGGCCTGGTGGGCCAGCAACCCGAGGCCGTGCAGGGCGTCGGCGTCATCAGGTTGAAGCGCGAGCATGTCCCGGTAGAGGCGCTCCGCATCGCCAAGGCGGCCGGATTGGTGAAACTGCACCGCCGTTGCGAAAAGCCCGTTGCGCGGGCTCGCGGAGGCCGGCGCCCTCCGGCTCTTCTCGGCGCGCCGCTGATGACGGTTCATTCCGCTCTCCCCGCCGGCGCCGCCGGGACGTCAAAAGCGCCGGGTTTTTGCCCTTCGCAATGGCGCCGCCACATTTCGCGGAAAGCCGTTTCCAGCGCCCGGGTGAAGCGCGGGCCGTCGCAAAGCGCCGACGCCGCCATCCGCGGCCGCATAACGTGACGCAATTCCGCCAGCCACGGTCCGTCAGCCGCCAGCGCTTTTGCGCGCGCGACATAATCGTCGGGCGAGGCGGCCGCCAGATCGGTCAAACCGAGTTCGGTCAGGAAGCCGAGGGTTTGGCGCGACGGCAACCTGTCGCCTGGCAGAGTCAAGACGGGGACCCCCATCCATAGCGCCTCGCAACTGGTCAAACCGCCGCAGAAAGGAAAGGGATCGAGCGCAATGTCGATGTCGCCATATTCCGCCAGCATGTCGCCGTGCGCGGAAGCGCCGCGCAGCTCCAGGCGATCCGGGCCCAGGCCGGCCGCGGCGAAGGCCTCGGTCAATCGACGTCTCGGGCTTTCCGTGTCCAGGGTCTTCCACTTGAGCACGATTTTCGAACCGGGGACGGCCAACGCCACCCTGGCCCAGAGCGCCACGACCTCGGCGTTGAGCTTGGTGTCATTGTTGAAGCTGCCGAAGGTCACATGGCCGCGGCTCAGGCTGGGCGGATCGACCGGGAGCGGGGCGTAGTCGGGCGCCTCGTAGCAGAAGCGGCCATAGGGCAGCCGCACCACGGCTTCGCTGTACCAGCGGTCCTCGCCGGCAGGAGCAGAAATGGCGTCGAGCAGGATGTAGTCGATGGCGTCGAGGCCGGTCGTGCCGAAATATCCCACCCAGCTCGCTTGCACTGGCGCGGGCTTGTGCGCGAACATCGTCAGCCGGTTCCTGTCGGTATGGCCGGAGAGGTCGACCAGAATGTCGATGCCGTCGCTTTCGATCATGGCGGCGACCTGGGCGTCGGAAATCCCGGCGATCTCGCGCCAGTGCGCGGCTGCGGCCCGCAGGCGTCCGGTAAGCGTGTCGGCCATGACGCTGTTGGCGTAGCAGAAGATCTCGAACGCCTCGTTTTGATGCGCCTCCAAAACGCGCGTCATGTAGTAGCCGACCGGATGCTGTCGCAGGTCTCCCGAGACATAGCCGATGCGCAACCGGCGCCCGGCGGCGGCGTCGCGAGGGCGCGCCGGCGAATCGCATGAATTGCCGCAAGGCTTGGCAAACGTGGCGCCGAAGCGGCGCGCCGCCTGCAGCAGATCCGCATTCGACGCCGAGGGCATGTAGTGCAGGTTCATCATGATGTTGCTGTAGGGGTCGGGCCAGTCCGGCTTGAGGGCGACGGCGCGCCGATAGCTTTCCAGGGCTTCCTCCAGCCGCCCTTGCGCCTGCAACACGTTGCCCCGGTTGTTATGGGCCGCGACATAGTCGGGATCGACGGTCAGCGCCTGCTCGATCAAGGCTGAGGCTTCGTCGAGTTTTCCCTGCACGAGCAACGCCACCCCCATGTTGTTGCTGGCCTGGGGGCAGCCCGGCTCGTAGGCGAGCGCAGCCTGATAGGCTGCGACGGCGTCGTTCACGCGGCCTTGCAGATGCAGCGCGGAGCCGAGGTTGTTATGCGCTTCCACGCAATCGGGCTGATGGGCCAGCGCCCGGCGATAATGAGCGACCGCCTCGTCCATCTTGCCCCGCGCCTGCATGATGGCGCCGAGATTATTGTGCGCCTCGGCGCAATCCGGCAGCAGGCGCAATGCCTGCTCCTCATATTCGGCCGCCTCGCCGAACTTGCCCTGCGTCCGCAGGATTTCTGCGAGGCTGGCGTTCGCCTTGATCGAATCCGGCTTGTGCGCCAGGGCTTTGCCATAGGCGACGATGGCTTCGTTCAGCCGGCCCTGGTCCTGCAGGGCGTTGCCGAGGTTGTTGCAGGCGTCGGCATAGGCCGGCCTGAGGACCAGCGCCTTTTCGAACGACGCCACCGCCTCGTCCAGCCTGCCTCTCTTGCGCAGGGCGTTGCCGAGATTGTTGTGCGCTTCGGCGCAATCGGGCTTGATCGAGAGCGACTGCCGATAGGCCTGGATCGCCTCGTCCGACCTGCCAAGCGCCTGCAGGGCGATGCCCATATTGCTGTAGGCGTCGGCGAAATCCGGCCGCGCGGCCAGCGCCTGCCGAAAGGCTTGGACCGCGTCTTCCGGCCGGCCCTGCTCTTGAAGCGCATTGCCGAGAGCGTTGAAGGCCTCGGGATAGGCCGGCCGCAGCGCAAGCGCCTGCCGATGAGACGCCTCGGCTTCTTCTTTCCGGCCGAGCGCTAGAAGGGCGACGCCGAGGTTGTTGTGAAACACCGGCTCCTGCGGCCGGTGACTGGCCGCCGCGCCGATCAACTCCGCCGCGACGCCGTTCTGTCCGACCTGGTGGGCCAGGACGCCGAGGCCGTGCAGCGCGTCGGCCTGTTCGGGTTCGGCCTGCAAAATCTGGCGATAGAAGCGTTCGGCGTCGGCAAGCCGGCCCGTCTGATGGCATTGCAGAGCCGCGGCGAAAGCCCGCCCGATGTCTAGGGGCTCTGCGAACGCCCGCGAATCCTGGTGGTTCATCGACCTATTCCCCTTGTCGTCAGTTCACGGAGCGCACCAGGCTGCCGATCAGCATGTTCCAGCCGTCGATCAGAACGAAGAACAGCAGTTTCATCGGCAGGGAAATCAGTGAAGGCGGCAGCATCATCATGCCCATCGACATGGTCAGCGTCGCCACGATCATGTCGATGATCAGGAACGGCAGGGCGATGAGGAAGCCCATCTCGAAGCCGCGCCGCAGTTCGGAAATCATGAAGGAGGGGATCAGCACGCGCAGGTCGACGGTGGCGCGATCCTTGATCTCGAAGGCGCCGTGAGAGAGGTCCTCGAACAGCTTGATGTCCTTTTCCCGCGTCTGCGCCAGCATGAACACGCGGAAGGGCTCGACGATCTTGGGAAAGGCGTCCTCCTCGCTGATCTGGTTGTCGATCATCGGCTTGACCCCGTCCTTCCACGCCCGGTCGAAGGTCGGCGCCATGACGAAAAAGGTCATGAACAGCGACAGGCTGACCAGCACGAGATTGGCCGGCGTGCTCTGCAGACCCATGCCGGAGCGCAGGAAGGACAAGGCGATGACGAAA
Organism: uncultured Alphaproteobacteria bacterium; assembly: GCA_963710275.1. Lineage (GTDB taxonomy): Bacteria > Pseudomonadota > Alphaproteobacteria > Rhizobiales > Beijerinckiaceae > Rhodoblastus. The sequence continues at coordinate 34,371 of CAVPZS010000007.1, forward strand.
CGGGTGAAGCTCGTGACCATCATCAGCAAGCCCGGCGCCAGCGACAGCACGGTCAGCAGCGCCACCAGCTGCACGATGCGCCCGGTCGTCTGGCCGCCCATGGAATTGATCGCCGATGCGAGGTCGCTCGTCTGCGCCTGCGCGCCCCCGGCGATAACCATCAGCGGCAGCGCCAGCAGAAGGGACAGTTTGATAGACGAAATTTTGCGCGTCATTGCACGACCAGCGATTTGATGATGAATTCGCGCACCTTGCCTTGCGTGCGGGTGGCCACACGCTCGTTGAGATCCTGGCGCAAATGCTGCAGTCCAGCGACGCCTTGAATTTGCTGCAAGGTCTGCGTGCGCATGAAAGCGAGGATATCGCCCGAAATCTGGCCGGCCAGCGCCTCGCCATGCGGCAGGGTCTTGCCTTCGAACAGGATTGAGCCCTCGATGCGCACCCAGACGTCGGGCGGCGCCGCGAGATTGGTGACGACCGGCGGCAGGTCCATGCTGCCCATTTCAATCACCGGCGCATATTTCTTTTCCTCGGGCTTGGCGCTTTCGCTCGCGGCGGCCTCCTTGGGCGCCTCGACGGCGGGCTTGGCCTGCATGCCGTGGAAGGCGCCGACGCCGCCGGCGATCAGCCCGGCGACGACAAAGGCGATGGCGTTCTGCGCCAGGCTCATGCCGCCCTTCGCCTCCGCCTCGCCCGCCTTGGGCTTTTTCTCCGCCATTGCCCGCCCCGGTCAGAAAGGTTTCGCCACGTCGAAGATCTGCTGGCCCCAGGAGGGCTGCTGGACTTCGCTGATGCGGCCCTTGCCGCCGTAGGAAATGCGGGCTTCGGCGATCTTGTCGTAGCCGATGGTGTTATCCTTGGCGATGTCGCGCGGCCGCACGATGCCGGCCATCTGAAGCTGGCGGACCTCGAAATTGACGCGCACTTCCTGCGAGCCGCTGAGGACGAGATTGCCGTTGGGCAGGACGCGCGTGACCACGGCGGCCACCGACAATTGAATCTTCTCCGAGCGGTCGATGCTGCCCTGGCCATTGGAGGAGCTGGAGGCGTTGAGATCGGCCGCAGCGTTCACCTTGTTGGTCGTGCTATTGAGGCCGAAGGACCAGTCGAAGCCGCCGGTTTCCTGCGCCGTCTGCGACCGTCCGGTAGTGTTGCCGAAGCTCGCCTTGTCATTGATCATGATGTGGACGGTGATGACGTCGCCGACGCGCGCCGCGCGGGGATCGGAGAAGAGATTGGCCGCGCCGTCCTCGAACAGCGAGCCGCCCGGCGGCCGCGAGGGCATGTGCATCTGGCTCATTGCCGGATCGGTCACGGAGACGAAGCCGCTGCCAACGGGCGAAAGGCTAGGCTCCTTGAACAGCTCCGGCGGCTTCTGGCAGCCGCCTAATGCGACAGCCAGAACCAAGGCTGCTGAGGCGGCGCGGGAAAGTTTGGTCTTCACGATTTTCCGTCTTCCGTTTTGGGCGCCGCGCCGGTCAGGAGGTCGCTGAGGCGCGCCGCGTGGGCCGCGTCCATCTCGCTCATCACGGCGCTGGCGACGGCTGGCTTGAGTTTGAGCAGCAGGGCGGCGGCGGTGTCGTCGTCCATCGCCTGCAATTGCGCCGCGGCGGCCTCCGGCTTCATCTTGGCGTAAATGGCGGTCAGATTCTGGCTGGCGTTGGCGAGTAATTGCTCGCGCTTGGTCACCCAGTCGCGAACCTCCGCCTCCTTGGCTCCGAGTTCGGCGAGCTTGACCACCATTTGCGCCTGAAGCGCCTTGACGCGCTCCTCCTGCCACGCAAGGCGCGTGCTCGCGGCGGACGCGGCGACCGTGCCGCAAAAATTCTCGACCCCCTTCATGCCTTCGACCGCCAGCGGTTTGGGAGTGGCGATGGTGGGCTTCTTCAACTGGATCTTCTTCAGGCCGGGCATGTCAGGCTCGGTCTGCGGCGGCTCTTTCTTTTTTTCGCCGCCCTCATGTTCCTCGGCGGCAAAAGCGGGCGCCGCAACCGGCGCAAGTGTGAGGGCGCAGAGCAGGAAGATCAGGATTTGCGGCAGTCGTTGGCGTTTCATGAGGCGACTCGTCCTTTGCAGGCAATCTCGCCGGACAAGCTTGCTCGACGCTGACCCGAACGCCTTCGCTTGAAATTCGCCTTTATTGGATCACGATGTCGGCCTGCAGCGCCCCGGCGGCCTTGATCGACTGGAGGATGGCGATGATGCCCGGCGGCTTGACGCCCATCTGGTTCAATCCGCGTACAAGGCCCTTGAGGCTGCGGCCGTTCAGCATGGCGACAGAGCCGCCCGATTGCGCGGCGTCGATCTGGGTTTGCGGCGTCACCACCGTCTTGCCCTTCGAGCGCGGCGCCGGCTGCGAAACCTGCGGCGTTTCGGTGATGCGCACGGTGAGCGAGCCCTGCGTTACCGCAACCGGCGAAATCTGCACGTCCTGCCCGATCACCACCGTTCCCGTTCGCGCGTCCACGACAACGCGCGCGGGAGTATCCGGCTCGACCAGCAACTCCCCGATCTCGGCGACGAAATGGGTCGCGGTGACGCCCGGCGGCCTGGTCAGCGCCACGGCGTTGGGGCTTTCCTCGCGCGCCGCGCGGCGGTGGTAGGCGCCCCAGGAATAAGCGTTGATCGCATCGGCGATGCGCACGGCGGTATTGAAATCGGGATTGCGCAACTGGAGGGACATGGGTCCCTCGTCGGGCATGCGATTGTTGATCTCGCGCTCGACAGTGGCGCCATTGGGCACATGGCCCGCCGTGGGCACTCCTTGAGTGAGGGTTTCCGCCTGCCCCTGCGCCGAAAATCCGGTCACCGCCACGGCTCCCTGAGCGATGGCGTAGACCTGCCCGTCGACGCCGCTCAGCGAGGTCAGCAAAAGGGTGCCCCCCATCAGCGAGGCCGCGTCGCCCAGCGACGAGACGGTGACGTCCATGCGCGTGCCGCGTCCGGCGAAAGGCGCAAGATCCGCGGTGACGATCACCGCCGCCACATTGCGCGTGCGCAGGTTGGCGCCCCGCACATTCACGCCCATGCGGTCCATCATCGATTGCAGCGACTGGCCGGTAAATGGCGCGTTCTGCAACGTGTCGCCCGTGCCTTGCAGGCCGACGACCAGGCCGTAGCCGACGAGCTGGTTGTCGCGTACGCCCTTGACCGCCGCCACGTCCTTGATGCGCACCGCGGCGTCGGCCGCCGGCAAAACGCAGCAAGCCGCCAGAAACAACGCCAGGGAGAGCGCGGAAAAAAATCGCATTTCAGCCGCCATTCACCCGGACCGAGCCGTCCGCCTGCACCGAGCCGGTGACGACCAGTCCGCTGTCGAGATTGCGCACCTGCACGATCTGCCCGACGAAGCCGTTCTGCAGCGCCTGCGCCTTGGCGACGATGGTCAGGCCATCCTGCTCATAGACGAGCGTGACCTGCGCCCCTGTCGAGACGGCGCGCGGCTCTTCGACCGCGATCGCGGGGATCGGGCGGCCCGGCAGCAAGGTGCGGCGGGCGACCTTGCCGACGAGATCGGCGCGGTCCCACAGCACGTTCGGCGGCATGAGGTCTTTCGAGTCGGAGGAATCGACCAGCATGGCGTCGGAGATCTTGTCGCCGGGATAGATGACCTGGGCCGGAACCGGCAGGCCGCGCGAGCCGGCGGCCGCCGGCGCGGCCAGCGCCGCCGCCAAGGTCGCAGCCAGGGCGCCGGCAAGTCGAACCCGCCGGAGGAAGGCGGTCACGACACCCTCAGGTTGGAAATATTGCTGGCCATGGAGCTGGCCGCCTCGATCACCTTGGAGTTCATTTCATAGGCGCGCTGGGCGCTGATCATGGTCGAGATTTCCGACACCGGATCGACGTTCGAGGCTTCGAGATAACCCTGGCTGATCTGGCCGAATCCTGGGTCCATCGGCACGCCGGTCACCGCCGGGCCGGATGCGGCCGTTGGCTGCATGAGATTGCCGCCGAGCGCCATCAGGCCGGCCTCGTTGACGAAATTGGCGAGGGTCAGCTGACCGATCTGCTGGGGAGTGGTCGTGCCGCCGACGGTCGCGGAGACGATGCCGGTCTGGCTCACCGTGACCGCTGTCGTGTTGTTCGGCACCACGATTGCCGGCAGCACCTGGTAGCCATCGGCGGTGACGATCTGTCCATTGGCGTTGGTGCTGAAGGAGCCCGGCGCGGGTGTAAAGCGTTTCGCCGCCCGGAGACTGCACCTGGAACCAGCCGCGCCCATTGATCGCGAGGTCGAGCTGGTTGCCGGTATTGGTCAGCGAGCCCTGGATGTTCAGCGGCCGGATCGCCGCCGTGCGAACGCCGAGGCCGATCTGCGAGCCCTCCGGCACCACGGAGTTCTGGCCGCGATTGGACACGCCCTGGAGGCGCTCCGCCTGATAGATCAAATCCGTGAATTCGGCCCGCGAACGCTTGAAGGCCGTGGTGTTGATATTGGCGATATTATTGGCGATGACTTCGAGATTCTGGGTCTGGGCGTTCATGCCCGTCGCGGCGATTGCAAGCGCTCTCATCGGTTCACTCCAGGGGCGGCTCGCTCATCAAGCCGCGTTGTACGGACTGACGTGCTCAGATCTGCATCTGGCTGATTTGCTGGTAGGCGGCGACCGCCTTGTCGCGAATGGCGAGGGTCGTCTGCAAGGTGCGCTGGGCCGACATCACGCTGTCGACGACCTGGCTCACGCTGGCCTTGCCTTCGAGCCCGGCCATGGATGCTGCTTCGGCGCTTTTCATCGTCTTCAACGCGTCGCCCGACGCCTGCGCCAGGACCGAACCAAAATCGGCGCCGGCGGTCGCGGAACCGGCGGAAGTCGCGGCGGGCGCCGCGGTGGTAAGTCCGTGGACGGCCTTCGCCGCGAGGGGTAGCAGGGCTTCTATCATGGTCAGCCTTTCAGGAGGTCGATGGTCTGGGTAATCATGTCGCGCGACTGTTTCACCACTTGCAGATTGGCTTCATAGGAGCGGTTGGCCTCGCGCATGTCGGCCATTTCGAACAGCAGGTCGACATTGGGCATCTTGACGTCGCCCTTGTCGTCGGCGGCGGGGTTTCCCGGCATGTGCTCGATGCGGAACGGCGATGAATCGGTTCCGACGTTCTTGATTGCGACCAGGCTCTCGCCGCTGGCGCGATCGAGTTCGCTTTCGAAGGTGATGGTTTTGCGCGCATAGGGATCGGAGCCGGCGACCGAGCCGGTCGATTGCGCGTTGGCGATGTTTTCCGCGACGATACGAAGCCGCGCCGACTGCGACTGGAGGCCGGAGCCGGCGATGCGCAGGGAGGAGACGAGGGGATCGATCGTCATGGTCACGCGCTCTTCACCGCGCTCATCAGCATTTGATGAAAGGAGCGCACGATGTTCACGTTCAGAGAATGGGCGCGGTTGACGTCGCCAGCCTTCATCATTTCCTGTTCGAGATTGACCGAATTGCCTGAATAGAGCACGTCCCACGCCTCTGTCGGCTTGACCTTGACCTGTTCGCCGCCGCCGAGCGAGGCGGGCTGGATATGACCGGCTTCGGTGACGGCCATCGGCAATTGCAGGTGCTGCATCACGGCGGAAAACGGGCGCACGTCCTGGGCCTGGTAGCCGGGCGTATTGGCGTTGGCGACATTGGAGGCGATGGTCGCCTGCCGCGTCGAGAGCCAGCTCGCCTCCTGCGAGGCGAGCGAAAACAGCGCCAGCGGTTGCAATTTCTTCTCCTTCGCCAAAAACTTTACGCAAGTCTAGGACGTCAATCTTGCCCCAGGCTGGCGCCCGCCGCGGCGACCTGCCGAGGGGCGGCGACCATGCGCTGGAAGGCTTCGAACAGGCGGCGCATCGGCGCCGACTTGTAGGGAAAGGTCATTCTGCAATCGAGGTCATGGGCGATCATTGCGTTGCCCACCTCGAAGATCAGCAGCCGTCCGTCCGCGCTCTCGGCGCAGTCGACGAGGAAATAATCGAGCTGCAATTTTTCCTTCATCTGCGCGAAGGCCCGGGCGTGTCGCCGGGCGAATGCATCGAAATTCTGCATGAAGCGCTCTTCCTCGGCGCGGTGCGCGGCGCTCTCGGTCATGTCGGCGTTGAGATAATGAATCATCCAGCGCTTCGAGATCGCCAGATGCACGGGAAAGGGCGCGCCGTCGACAAAGGCGAGGCGGATCTTGCGGAACAATCCGTCGCCGCCGCGATAATCGACAAAGGGCGCGGTGTAGAAGTGCGGCGCGTCATGCGCGGCGAGATAGGCCGCCAGCGCGGTTTCGTCTTCGATCTTTTCCAGCCCCTCGCCGGCATGCGAATCGACCGGGCGGATAATGAATGGAAAGGGGCCCGCGCCGCTTTCGGCAATGAGTTTCTCGCGCGGAAAGCGTTCGTTGCGTGGATAGAGCGCGCCCTGGACGTCATTGAGCAGGCGCCAGGCGCCGTCCCGCGTCAGCCGGGCGATGGCGCCGGGGGCATTGAGCAGAGGACGCGGCCAAAACGTTGCGACCCGCTCGATCGCTGCGAGCAGCGGCTGGTTGGCCGCGGATTCCGCGACGGCGACAAAGGCCGCATCATGCGGCGGCGCCGCCAACAGCATATCCATGCCCTCGTCGACATAGAGATAGTCGACGCGCAGGTCGGCGCCTTCGAGCAGGAATTCGACCGGCGTATTGGCCATGAAATCGCCGCGCGCGAGCAGGACGAGCAAAACCGGCGCGCCGGGGCGCGGCGCCGGCCGGCTGTAGAGTTTTTGCTGAGCGAGCGCCATGTCCTGCAGCGCCGCGCGATTGCCGCCGGAGCCGAGCAATTGCTCGATGGTCGAGAGATCGAGCAGCGCCGCCGCGTCCCCGGGGTCGCCCGCAAGCCGCGCCAGCAGGCTTCGCGCCATCTGGCCGAGGTCTTCGCCGCGCATCGCCTTGCGCGTCAGCGCCGCGAGGCCGATCAGGGTCGGCCGCGAAGGAGCGGCGGAAAAGAAGCTCTGGGGCAGGACGGTCATGACGGAGGTTTCCCGCGGGCGGCAGGCGACCATCGCCGGACACGCGCGGCTCTAATTAGGGCCCGCCGGCTTGCCCGAGGCTGGACGGCTCAGCGAACGCATATTGTCTTCCGCGTGGTCGGCAGCTTTTCTGCAGTTTTCTAGATCGCCACGCCCCGCGGCGTCTCGAGCTGGCCCGCGGCGCGGCGCTGCAGGATCACGCGATGCTCGGGATGCGCCTTGAATTCCGTGGAATAGCCGATGACGCTTTCGGCCGCGCCAAGCACCAGGTAGCCGTCGGGCGCGAGGCAACGCGAGATGCGGTTGAGCACGTCGCGCTTCTGCTCCGGCGCGAAATAGATCAGCACGTTGCGGCAGAAGATCACGTCGAACACGCCGAACTGCGAGAAATCGCTCATCAGGTTCTGCTGGCGAAAATCGACGCGCGACTTGATGTTCTGGTTCACCGCCCACTGGTCCTTGCGCTTGGTGAAATAGCGCACGAGATGCGGCATGGGCACGCCGCGTTGCACTTCGAAATGGGTGTAGACGCCGTCCCTGGCCTTTTTCAGCACCGTGTCCGCGATGTCGCTGGCGATGATGTCGACCGTCCAGCCCATCAGCGAGCGCGCCTCCTCATCGAGAATCATCGCGAGAGAATAGGGCTCCTGCCCGGTCGAGCAGGCGGCCGACCAGATGCGCAGCCGCCGGTTCCTGGCGCGAGACTTCAGCAGTTCGGGCAGCACCGCCTGGCGGAAGCCCTCGAACGGCTGACGGTCGCGGAAGAAGAAGGTCTCGTTGACCGTCATCGCCTCGGTGACTTTTTTCGCCAGCGCTCGATCGGCGCCGAGCTTCGCGACGAGTTCGTTGAGGCTGGCCAGTCCCGCCTGCTGGACGACAGGCGTGAGCCGCGCCTCGACCAGATATTGCTTTTCCCGATCCAGCGAAAGGCCGGAGGATTTCAGCAGGAACGATTGCAACGCGGCGAAAGCCTGGGACATGGCGAGCTACTCGTCTACTAACGCAAAAAAAGGACGCAATTCCAGGACGGCGCGCAAGGCGCCGGCGGCTGGCGAGTGGCCAACGCCAGTTCCCGCCGCCCTTCGAAGTCACGCGGAGCCGTTGGTCAGCACAGGCCGACTTCTTCGAACTTTGACTTGACGATCTGCTTGTTGAAGGGCTTCATGATATATTCGTCGGCGCCGGCCTGCATGGCGCGGGTGATGTGCTTCACATCGCTTTCCGTGGTGCAGAACAGCACTTTCGGCGTCGCTCCATTGGGCAGCTGGCGCAGATTGATGAGGAACTCCAGCCCGTCCATCACCGGCATGTTCCAGTCGAGCAGGATGGCGTCCGGCATGCTGTCGTTGACGGCGTTGAGCGCCTTCTGGCCGTCTTCCGCCTCGGCGGTCTTGAAGTTCAGCTCTTCCAGGATTTTCTTGGCGATGCGCCGGATCATCGGCGAGTCGTCGACTACGAGACAAGATTTCATTTTACAGCTCCGTTGGATTTGAAGGCGTTTTTGATTTTACGCGTTTTCTTCACGCGAACCGGTGACCGCTTCGCTTGAAAACGCTCTGTCTTTTTTAAAGGTCGTCGGTAAAATCGAACACCGCATCTATGTTGAGGAGCGGCAGGATTTGCCCGCCGATCCGGTTGTAGCCGGCCGCGAATTTCGCCCGGCGCTTGCCGATGTGCGGCGGCGGCGCGATGGCGGTGTCGGCCGTCAGCGTCAGCACGTCGCCGACCTCGTCGACGAGCAGGGCGAAGGCTTCGTTGTGATGTTCGATGCCGATGGCCAGGCTTCCCAGTCCGCCCGGCTCGGGCTCCAGGCCGAGCCGCCGGCGCAGGCTGACCGCGGTCACGATCTTGCCGCGCAGGTTGACGAGGCCGACGATGTCGCGGGGACCGCCCGGCGCCGCCGTCACCGACCCGATGCGGAAGATGGTCTGGACCCGCGTCACCGGCAGGCCGAACGTGTCGCCGCCGACCTTGATCGAAAAATATCCGTCAAGCGCGTTGCCGGCCGCGTGCGCCGCTTCGCGAACGATTTTCGAAGGCTCGTAACTCATGCCGCAACTCCCGTGGCGAAGCCGTTATTTCCAACCGCCTCGCTGTTCTGTTCGACGCAGCCGCGGATGAGATCGATCATCTGGTTGCGCTGGAACTTGCCTACCGCCGCAGCCATGCCCGCCGCTTCGGCGTTGCGCGAAATTTCCCGCGTCGCATAGGGCGCGATGGCGATCATCGCCGCGCGCGTCCCGGCCTCGCGCAAGCGGGCGGCGAGTTCGAAGCCGCTGACGTCAGGCAGTTCGACATCGATGAGGACGACGTCGAAACGGGGATCCTGGGTGACGCAGCCGATCGCCTGGGCGCCCGAGCCGGCCTTGACGACCTCGAAGCCTGACGCCTGCAGTGTGGCCGCGAGCATGTCGCGGAAGAAGGCGGCGTCGTCGACCAGAAGCACGCGGCTTTTCCGATCACTGGGGCGCTCCTGCCGGGGCTGCAGGATCTCGATGAAATAGGCGATGTCGAGCAGTTCGACGACCTTGCCGTTGATGTCGGCGGCGCCGATGATTCCCGGCGAATCCCCGGCGATTTCGACATCGAGCTTGTCCTCGATGATGTCGACGATGCTGTCGACCAGCAGGCCGAAGGGTTCGCCATTGGGAGAAACGACGAACACCGTGTTGTCGCCTTCCTTGACCATCACGTCATGAGCGGCGGCGACGATCGGCATCAGCCGGCCCTGGTGGTGCATCAGCATCATGCCGTTGGACTGTTCGATGCGTTCGCCGGGAACGGTTTCGATACGCGCGATGTTGGAAAGCGGCAGCACCTTGTCGACGCCCGCGCCGGCGCGGAAATAGACAAGGCGCGTCTTGTCGGAAAAAGCCATTTTCGCATTCTCGACATTGGCCGCGGCGGTTTCGCGCGACTGCTCCAGGCCCAGCGTCGTGCACACGCCATTGGGGTCGAGGATGAGCACCACCGAGCCATCGCCGAGGATGGTATGGCCGGAAAAGGCGGACAGATGAGAGAGCGAGCCGCCCATCGGCTTGACCACGATTTCCTGGACGTCAGTCACGGCGTCGACCGTGATGCCGAAGGAATGCGCGCCAACGCGCATGATCACCGCCAATTGCTCCGGTTCGCTCGCGCGCTCCGCAGGCGGGTCCAGATGCAGCAGTTCGGCGAGGCTGCCGATGGGCAGCACGGCGTCGCGCAGTTGCAGGATCTTCGAGCCCTGCACCAGTTCGATTTTATGTTCGCCGCCGTTCAGTCCGACCGCCTCGACGACGGAGTGCTGCGGCAGGGCGAAACGCTGGCCGCTGGCCTCGACGATCAGCGCCGGGGCGATGGCGAGGGTGAGCGGAATCTTCAGGGTGAAACGGCTGCCATGTCCCGGCTTCGACGACAGGGCGCAGGAGCCTCCGATCGCCTGGATGTTTTCGCGCACCACGTCCATGCCGACGCCGCGTCCGGAGACATTGGTCACGCGTTCGGCGGTGGAGAATCCCGGGGCGAAGATGAAGCGCGAAATATCCTCGTCGCTCATCCGCTCGAGCTGCTGCGTCGTCGCGAGACCGAGCGCCAGCGCCTTGTCCTTGATCTTCGCAATGTTCAGGCCGCGGCCGTCATCGCTGATCTCGATGGTGATCTGTCCGGCCTCATGGGCCGCGGCGACGCGCACCGTGCCCGTCGCGGGCTTGCCGAGGCGCACCCGTTCTTCGGGCGATTCAATGCCATGGTCGGCGCAGTTGCGCACCAGATGAGTCAGCGGATCGCGGATCAGGTCGATCAGCTGCCGGTCGAGTTCGGTATCCGCTCCTTCGGTGACAAGGTTGATCTTCTTGTGCAGGTCATTGGCGAGGTCGCGGATCATGCGCGGCAGGTTCGCGAAGACCCGCTCCACCGGCTGCATGCGCGCCCGCATCACCGCGTCCTGCAGGTCCGACGTCATGGTCGAAAGCCGCTGCAAGGGCGACTTGAGCGACTCGTCTTCCTTGTGGCGCGTCAGCTCGATGAGCTGGTTGCGGGTCAGAACCAGCTCCGAGACCAGATTCATGATCCGCTCGAGCGTGTTCAGATTGATGCGGATCGTTTCCGCGCCCTTTGACGGCCTGTTCTCGCCGGCGGCGGCTTCACCGGGCGTCGCAGATCCGGCGGCGGGCGCTTGCGCGGCCGGCGCAGGCGCGGCGGCGGGCGCAGAACGTGCGGCCGCGAGCTGGGCCTTGGCCTGGGCGACGATGGCGTCGAGGGCCGCCTGGCCGGTGGCCACGGCGGCGGGTTCTGGCTCTGCTTCCGCCGCGGGCGCCGGAGCCGGCGCTGGCGCCTCTTCCGTCACGCCGGCATGGCAGCGGGCGACATGGTGTTCGAGCATCTCGATCAAGTCGGAATCGTCGCCTTCCACTTCCTGCCCGGCGTCTTCCAGTTCGGCGAGCATCAGCTTGACGCGATCGACCGCCGCAAGAATGGCGGACACGACGTCCGGCGTCGCCTTGGCGCCTTCGCGCAGGGCGCCGATCAGGCTTTCCGCGGCATGGGTCAGCATTTGCAGGCGATTGAGGCCAAGAAAGCCGCAGGTGCCCTTGATGGTGTGCACAAGACGGAAGATGCTGGCGATCAGCGCCGCATCGTGGGGATTGCGCTCGAATTCGACGATCTGGGCGGAAGCCGCTTCGATCTGCTCCGCCGACTCCGCCAAAAATTCCTTCAGCATTTCATCCATGGATCAGATTCCGCTCTTCTTGGATTTGCCAGCGCTTTTCACGGCGCGCTTTTTCTTCGGCGCGCAGCCTTCGTTGATCAGGCGGGTGACATAGGCGAGGCCGGCGCGCATGGCTTCCGCCGTCTCCTCGCAAGGCTTGACGATGGAATCGGGATAATCGGGCCGGCTGCTTTCCTCGGCCAGCTTCCGTTGCGCGCTGACGGCGATGTCGGTCAGCCGGGCGAGAACAGATTCGAAGGCCGCGCGCACGTCGGCGTCGACGTCGTCATAGGCCTCGAGCGCGTGGCGGGCGCCTGGAATGCTCGATTGCCTGAAATAGTCGCAATAGCCGAGCGGTCGCCACGCGAGGGCCTCCTCGGTCATTTCCGGCATGGTCGGCAGGAATTCGAGCAGAAGCAGAATTTCGTTGAAGACATTCAGATAGTCGTTGGCCAGGCCGGTGGTCGGGTTGACCAGGCTCAACGCCTCGCCGCTGAGGCGGCCGGCAGGCGCCGTCTCATGGACATTGTCTTGGACCACCGCATTCTGCATAGGCGCGACACTCGTTAAGGTTGCATCACTGATTTATTGCGCGCGATGGGATAATAAAGCGTTACCGCTCGCGTTTTGCGTGTAACTTTGATCTGGATTTCAGCGACTTTGCAAAACGGGCCGACCGGGCCTCTTTCTACCTGCGGTTGCATTATTTATTAAGACTATGCCGCCAATATCGAGCAGAAGAGGTCGCCCGGGCGATCGAGATCGGCGGCCATGCCGCCCGGACACCGACGCGCCTCGTCGCGATCTCAAAGGAGCGGTCCCCCATCATGCTGAAAGGACAACCGGCGCCCTCGATCATCCGCGTCCTCGTCGTCGACGATTCGAGCTTCATGCGCAACGCGATCGTCCGCCATATCCAGCGCGACGCGCGCTTCCGCGTGATCGACACGGCCGTCAACGGCCGCGAGGCCGTCGCCAAGGCAGCCGACCTCAAGCCCGACGTCATCACCATGGACGTCGAAATGCCTGAAATGAACGGCATCGAGGCGCTGCGCGCCATTCACGCGCACTCGCCGATCCCGATCATCATGGTCAGTTCGCAGACCGAAGCGGGGGCAAAGACGACCATCCAGGCGCTGCAGCATGGCGCGATGGATTTCATTCCCAAGGCCGGCGGCTTCGAGCAGTTGCATGAAAAGCTTCATGCCCTCGCCGGCGCCGCGCGCGCGCGCATGGCGCCCATCGTTGCGCCGCGGATTTCCCTGGCGCCGAGGCGCGCCCTCCCGATGCGCGTCGTCGCGCCGGTCAAGCCCAGGATCGTGGTCATCGGCAGCAGCACGGGCGGCCCGCGCGCGCTGCACCAGGTGCTGGAGCGACTGCCCGCCCGTTTCCCCGCGCCGATCGTCATCGCCCAGCACATGCCGCCGCAATTCACCGCCGCCATGGCCAAATGGCTGTCGGACGTCTGCGCCATCAAGATCGTGGAGGCGAGCGACGACATGATCCTGCAGCCTGGCGTCGCCTATGTCGGGCCGGGCGGCATGCAATTCCGCGTCGTCAACGGCCGCGCCAGGATCGCCGCCGCGCAGGGCGAAAGCCTCTACAAGCCTTCGGTCGACGTGCTCGCCGAGTCCGCGGCCTCCGCCTATGGCGGCAACGTGCTGGCGATCATGCTCACCGGCATGGGCAATGACGGCAGCAAGGGCTTCAACCGGCTGAAGGACGGCGGCGCCTATGTGATGGCGCAGGACCAGGCCACCTCTTCCGTGTGGGGCATGCCGCGGGCCGTGGCGGAGAGCGGCTGCGCCGACGAGATCCTTCCCGTCGGCGAGATCGGCAAGCGCATCAACGCCATTTTCGGCCTCGCGCCCTGAACGCCGGACCTGCAGGCAGGTCCGGAGCCGCCGATCATTTCCCGGTCGGCGGCACGGCCTGGGCCAGCGACCGCAGACTGGCGACGACGACCCAATATTCGCCCATCCGCCGGATCGAGATGACCTTGCCGATCTCCGGAATTTCGTCGCCCGGCTTGACGCGGCGATAGCCGTCAGGCGTTTCGATCAGCGCCTCTTCGGCGCTCAATTCGATGATCTTCACGTCATGGCGAGGCGCCCCGGCCTTGGGTTGCTCGCGCAGGGACACCGCGCCGGTCGGCGTCATGTCGATCGAAATGGCGCGGCCGGTCTTGCGCGCATCACTCTCCAGCGCGGCGGCCTTGACCGCCGCCTCGACGGCGTGGATGCGGTTCGGCTGCGCGAAGATGGCGAAATCCTCCATCGCATTGACCCGGGGACCGCCGTCCTGGTGCGTGGCCATATATCCCACGAACCAGACCGAACCGAATGCGCAAGCCACCCCCACGCTCTTGAGCGCAAAATCGGCCATTTCATCTCTCCTGTTTCAATGCGACGCCGAAGTTTTCAGGTCGCCTTGTCGCTCTGAAGCGCATTTGCAAGTTCGCGAAAGGCGTCCACGCTTGGCGGATCGTCCAGCGACTGGCCCATTCCCTCGTAGATTTTCGGCACGAAAGTCACGGCCTGATCCATCACCGGATCGGAGCCGGAGTGATAGCCGCCCATGAGGCGCAGATCGCGCGAGGACTCGAACCGCGCGATCATGGCGCGCAACTTCATCACCAGCGCGCGCTGCTCCTTGCTCCAGACGTTATGCGCCAGGCGCGAAACCGAAGACAGCACATTGACCGCGGGGTAGCGGCCCTGGTCGGCGATGGCGCGGTCGAGCACAATGTGCCCGTCCAGGGTGCCGCGAATATTGTCGGCGACGGGATCATTATGGTCGTCGCCATCGACGAGGACCGAGAAAATGCCGGTGATCGAGCCGCCGCCAATCTCTCCCGGCCCTGCCCGCTCCAGCAGTTTCGGCAATTCGCTGAACACGCTCGGCGCATAGCCGCGCGCCACCGCCGGCTCTCCCGCAGCGAGGGCGACGTCGCGCGCCGCATGGGCGAAGCGGGTGATCGAATCGACGATCAGCAGCACCGACTCCCCCTGGTCGCGCAGATATTCGGCGATGCTCATCGCCGTCTTCGGCGCGAGGCGCCGCATCATCGCGCTCTCATCCGCGGTGGAGACGACGGTGATCGCCAGCTTGCGATTGTCCCCCAGCGCGTCGTCCAGAAACTCCCTCACTTCGCGGCCGCGCTCGCCGACCAGCGCGATGACCACGCTGTCGAACCCGGACGATCCCGCGAGCATGGCGAGCAGGGTCGACTTGCCGACCCCGGAGCCGGCGAAAATTCCGATGCGCTGGCCCGCGCAAAGCGGGGTGAAGAAATCGATGACGCGCACGCCGCTCTTCATCGGCCGCTTCACCCGGTCGCGGGTCATGGCCGCCGGCGGCTCGGCGTCGATTGGCACGGACCGCGGTCCTTCAACCAACGGTCCGAGACCGTCGACCGGCGCGCCCAGGGCGTTGATCACCCGTCCCTTCCAGGAGCGGTGGGGTTTCAGGCGCATCGGCCGCGAGCGGAAGGCGAGGCTGCCGACGCCCGCATCGACGCGCGTGTCGAAGGATTTGATCGTCACGCCAGCAACGTCGATCCTGACCACTTCGCCGGGCGAGGCCCGTTCAGCGCCGGCAATGGTGACGACGTCGCCCAGTTTCAGATGGCGCGACAGGCCGGCAACTCGATAGGACGATGGACCGACCTCGGTGATCATGCCGCCGACGCGCACCAGATCGAGCCGAAGATCGGCTTCCTGCACGTCGCGCTGCAATTGTTCCAAAGCCTGCATTATCTAGGCCTTTTCAGGAGGTCGCGCCGAGGGTCTTGATGGCGTCCTGCATCGACGATTCGCTGGACTGGATGGCGTTTCCCGCGCTTTCGAAGGTGCGGGAAATGTCGATCATCTTGGTCATTTCGAGCACGGGATTGACGTTCGAGCCTTCGTTCATGCCCTGCATCACGCCATTGGCGGTGAA
This sequence comes from uncultured Alphaproteobacteria bacterium, assembly GCA_963710275.1. Lineage (GTDB taxonomy): Bacteria > Pseudomonadota > Alphaproteobacteria > Rhizobiales > Beijerinckiaceae > Rhodoblastus. Next base: position 49,963 of record CAVPZS010000007.1, read on the forward strand.
ATCCAGCACTGGCGTCCCGGCCTTGTCGGACTTGACCGCCGAATTGTCGTAGCGGCTGAGCTTGGCCGTGGAGTCGAGCGAATAAAGGCCAACGGCGCCGATCTGGCGTCCGTTCTGGCTGATCATGCCATCCTGCGCGATAACAGGCGGACCTGCCGAGGGGTCGAGCAGGATGCCGGCGCCGCCGGCGTCGAGCACGGGATAGTTATTGACGCTGAGCAGCGCTCCGGCATTGTCCATGTGCATGCGTCCGTCTCGCGTGTAGACGACGCCGTCGGGGGAGCGCAGCGAGAGCCAGCCATTGCCCTGCACGGCGATATCAAGCGGATTGCCGGTATTGGTGACTTCGCCGGGCCTGGTCGAAATGTAGTTTTCGCCCGAAGTCGCGAAGGCCGTCGGCGTGGCGCCGGCCCGCGAAAGAATCGTCGAAAAACTGACCTCTTCGGCGCGAAAGCCCCCAGTGTTCATGTTGGCGATATTATTGGCGACCGTATCCAGCCGCTTTTGCAAAGCGACCTGGCCCGACAGCGCGACATAAAGACTCGACTGCATGAGTACGTCCCAAACTCGACGCGAAGGCGTCCATTGCCAACAATTTTAACGGATCGGCGCTTGCCCGAGGCTGACGCCTCCGGCTTAAGCCTCACGCAAGCCCTGCGCCGCACAACTGGGTATGCGGCGCGGGCAAAGCGGAGAGTTCCATTGAATTTCGTCATCGGGCTGGTCATCTCGGTAGGCTGCATGCTGGGAGGCTACGCGGCGCTCGGCGGCCATCTGCACACGCTGGTGCAACCGTTCGAATTCCTCATCCTGGGCGGCGCGGCGCTCGGCATTTTCGTCGTCGCCAACCCGGTGTCCACCATCAAGGACACGGGGAAGGGCATTGTCGAAGCCGTTGCCGGCAAGGGGCCGAAGCAGAAGGATTTTTTGAACCTGCTCGGGCTGCTGCACGCCCTGATGCGGGAAATGCGCTCCAAGTCGCGCGGCGAGGTCGAGGCGCATATCGACAATCCCGAGGAATCGGAAATCTTCAAGGCCCATCCGGACATCCTGCACAACCATCTGCTCTGCGGCTTCATCTGCGACTATTGCCGCCTCATCATCATAGGCAGCGCGCGGTCCTATGAGATCGAGGCGCTGATGGACGAGGAAATCCAGACCCTGACCTATGACAAGCTGAAGCCCTACCATGCGCTCACCGCGGTCGGCGACGGCCTTCCGGCGCTGGGTATCGTCGCTGCGGTGCTCGGCATCATCCACGCCATGGGCGCGCTGGACCAGGGCCCAGAAGTGCTCGGCGGCCTGATCGGCGCGGCGCTCGTCGGCACGTTTTCCGGCATTTTCGCCTCCTACGGCATCGTCTCGCCCGTGGCCACCATGATCAAGACCACCCGCCAGAAGATGCTGCGGCAGTTCACCCTCGTGAAGCAGACCCTGCTCGCCTACATGAATGGCGCCATGCCGCAGATCGCGGTCGAATTTGGCCGCAAGACCATCCCCGCCAAGGAGCGTCCGACCATCGACGAGGTCGAGAACGAGACGACGTCCGGCGGCGACAAGCAGGCGGCATAACCGATGGACGCGAAGACCGATAGCAAGTCCGGAGGCAGCGCGGCCGAAAAGCTGCTCGACAACCCCGGCCTGACCGTCGAACGCCTGCCCATGCTGACGGTGATCTTCGACCGTCTCGCCGCCTCCTGCGCCGAGGGCATGCGGCCCTATTCCCCCGCCATCCTGTCCTGCTTCGTCAACAGCATCACCACCGACCACGTGTGGGACGCGCTCGACGCCTATGACGGCAGCATCGCGGCGGTGCTCTATTCGCCCGAACTCGACGCCCGCATTCTCGTCGGGCTCGACCGGCGCTGCATGTTCTCGCTGATGGAAGTCCTGCTCGGCGGCGACGCCCAGGAAAAGCCCTACGACGACGACCGCAATTTCTCCACCCTCGAGGTCCGCGTCGCCCAGACCATCTTCGAGATCGCCGCGGACGCCCTGCACTCCGCCTTCGGGCCTGTCATCGCGACCACCTTTCGGCTGGAGCGGGTCGAGACGCGCATGGACTTCACCGTCATGGGACGCCGCAACGTCCTGGCGGTGATCGCGAAGATCCTGATCCAGGCGATGGACATTGGCGGCCAGATGTTCGTGGTGATCCCCCAGCCGGCGCTGACGCCCATCCGCCAGCAGTTGGCGCGCGACCTCTCGAGCGACGGCTCCGCCAGCGATCCGCGCTGGCAGAAGCTGATGCAGCAAGGCGTGCAGAAGGCGGGCGTCAAGGCCGTGGCCGTTCTCGACGAGCAGACCCTGACGCTCGGCGACATCTCCAGCTGGCGGGTCGGCGACCTGTTGCCGCTGAAAGCCAATCCTGCGACGAAACTGCGTCTCGATTGCAAGAACCAGCCGCTGTTCTGGTGCGAACTCGGACAGGACAAGGGGCATTACACGTTGAAGGTCGACGACAAGGTCGACGTCGACGACATGCCGCTGGCGCAATTCCTCGAACAGGCCAGCCACGCCGGCTCCGACTGAACTTTCGATTTCGTTCTCCTGCCGCACCACATCTTGAAAATCCGAGGACAGAATGTCTGACACCGAAGAACTCCAGCACACCGCTTCCGAAGCGCAGGATTTCGGCCCCGGCGGGAGCGACGGCGGCGGCCACGGACATGACGCCATCATGCGCATTCCCGTCACCGTGCAGGTCGTGCTCGGATCGGCGAAAATGCCGGTCTCGCAGCTGATGAAGCTCGGCCGCGGCGCCGTCGTCGCCCTGGACCAGCGGGTCGGCGAGCCTGTCAATGTCGTGGTCAACGGCCGCATCGTCGCGCGCGGCGAAGTGGTCGTGGTCGATGAAGACAATTCGCGCTTCGGCGTTTCGTTGACAGAAATCGTGGGATCTTCCGATGCAGACGCCTTCGCCTGAAGACGGCAGACATTCGCCGGGCGCCGTTCGCGCCCATGGCGTCGCGCGTCCGCTGTTCGGCGCGGAAAAGGTCGCGGCGCTCCTGCTTTCCATGGACAAGCCGGCCGCCGGCCGGCTGTTGAAGCGCTTCGACCAGCTCGAATTGCGCCAGGTGACCCGCGCGGCCTCGGAGCTCGGCTCGGTCAATCCGGCGACGATCGAAAAGCTGATCCAGGATTTCACCGATCAGTTCTCCGCCGGCGCGGAATTGCTCGGTTCCGCCAACGAAGCCGAAAACCTGCTGACCGGCGCCCTGGCGCCGGAAGAGGCCGCCGAGATTCTTTCGGACGTGCTCGGCAATTCCAACAAGGCGATGTGGGATCGCCTCTCCGCCGCGCCGGAAACCGCCATCGCCGGTTACCTGCAGAAGGAGCATCCGCAGACTTTCGCTTTGGTGCTGTCAAAGCTTTCCTCCGGCGCCGCGGCGAAAATCATGGCGCAGACGCCGCGCGATTTGCGCAACAGCCTGATGCGCCGGATGCTGTCGCCGCGTCCGGTCATGGATCCGATGATGAAGCTCCTGGAGCAGACCCTGCACGAGGACCTGCTGCTGAACGTCGCCCGCAACACCGGCGCCGACACCCATTCGAAAATCGCCGACATCATCAACAAGCTGGAGCGCGACCAGATCGAGGACGTGCTGCAAGCGCTGGCCGAGGATCGGCCCAAGGACGCCGAAACTCTGCGCGGCCTGCTCTTCACCTTCGAGGACATCGCCAAGCTGTCGCAGAAGGCCCGCACCACTGTCTTCGACCGGGTCCCGGCCGACCGCGTGGTCCTGGCGCTCAAGGGCACCGATCCGACTTTCCGCGAATTGATCCTGTCCTCGATGGGCGCGCGCGCCCGCCGCATGGTCGAAAACGAATTGAACACCGGCGGACCCGCGCAGCAAAAGGACGTGCTCAAGGCGCGGCGCGCCATCGCCGACGCCGTGCTGGAAATGGCCGAGCGCAACGAGATCGAGATCAATTCGGGTGGCGAGAGCGACGCGGTGTTCGATTGAGACCGCGAGATTCTTCAAGCGAAGTGATCGCCTGTCCGCGTCGGGAATGCTCGAGCCTTGACGGCGCCGGCGCATGAGCGACAAGCCCGACAAGGAAAGCCAGACAGAAGAGGCGACCGAAAAACGCCTCCACGACTCGATGGAAAAGGGCGACACGCCCGTCTCGCGCGAGGTGACGCTGTTCGCCAGCCTGCTCGGCTCGCTGCTGTTCCTCTCCTTCTTCATACGCTCTGGCGCCGCGCGAGTGGTCGTCGCCCTTCAGCACCTGATCGACCAATGCGGCCAATATGACGTCGGCGCCGGAAGCAACGCCTCGGCGCTGCTGCTGGCCGTCGTCGAGACCGCCGCGACCTTCCTGCTTCCCGCCTTCATCATTTTCATCCTGGCGGCGATCATCGCCAACTTTTCACAGAATCCGCCGAGCCTCATCCCCGACCGCATCGCGCCGAAGCTGGAACGCATCTCCGTGTTCGCCGGCTGGTCGCGCCTCGTCAGCCCGCGCGGTCTGACCGAGTTCGCCAAGAACCTGGCCAAGCTTTTCATCGTCGGATTCATCGCCTTCCTCATCGTGAAGACCGAAATCGGCTCGGCCTACGCCACGCTCTATTCTGATCCCTTCGGCCTCGCCGACCACCTGCTCGCCATCGCCACCCGACTTTTTTCCGGCATTTGCGCCGCCGTCTTCACACTCGCCGCCGCCGACCTGTTCTGGTCGCGCATGCATTGGAAGTCGGATCTCCGCATGAGCCGCCAGGAAGTGAAAGACGAACACAAGCAGATGCAGGGCGACCCGATGGTCAAGGCGCGGCAGCGCTCGATCGCGATGGAGCGTTCGCGCAAGCGGATGATGAAGGCCGTGCCGACGGCGACCCTGGTCATCGCCAATCCCACCCATTACGCCATCGCCCTGCGCTATGTGCGCTCCGAAGGCGGCGCGCCGAAGGTCGTCGCCAAGGGCCAGGACCTGATCGCGCTGAAGATTCGCGAGATCGCCGAGGAAAACGACATACCGGTGATCGAAGACAAGGCTCTGGCAAGGTCCATGTACGATCGTGTGGAGGTCGACATGATGATCCCTGCCGAGTTCTATCGCGTCATCGCCGAACTCATCCATTTCCTCAACAGCCGCGGAGGCGGCGCAGCCAGACAATGAGGGCGAGCCTGATGCGTAAAAGTGAGTCACCCGACGAATTCACCCTCGCCTGCGAGCAGGTCCTCGCCGAAAGCGTCGCCGACGTGGCGACAGAGCTGCGCCTCGTCAACGTGATCGACCTGATCGGCTACGTCCGGGCCGAGCGCTGCGCCAACCTGGAGGACCTGGTCAATTCCTCGGCCGAACTCTATTTCAAGCACGGCGCCCTGCGCTACGCCTGGTCCGCCGATCTCGAAGTCCTCTGGGACGCGCTGCCGACGATTTCGCTGAACATGGAGTTCTGCTGGCGCGGCGTCACGGTGTTCTTCCGCCTGTGCCTCGACGCCGCCCGCGCCGGCGTGGACATCCAGCATCTCGCCCTTGACGGCGATGGCGGCGACGCCTCCGCGCGGCTGCGACTTTTTTCCGAGGCAATCGCCGACTCTCGTGTGACGCCGCCGAGACGCCCGACATCCGGCGCGATCTTCAAGAACGCCAATCTGTAGATCGCATCGCCTCGCAATCACGCACGTTAGCAATGACGAGCCAAAAAAACGCCGCCCTTCAACTCCGGTCGAAAGGCGGCCTCATTTTTTAGCGGGGACGTTTCAGGCGATCTTGGCGCCCATGCGCAGGCCGCCCCAATGCTTGCCATTCACGATGATCGGCGCGGAAATATCCTTGATCAACTCGATGCGGCCGCCGCCAAGATCGCGCGGATAGGTCTGGCTGAGAAAAGGCTGGGTGTTGCGCCCCGCCATCAGCCCGGTCATGTCGTCGAAAATTCGGCGATTGCGCGAATGGGCATTGTTCCAGACCGGATCCTTGCCCTGGGGCTCGGAATATTTTCGGTTGTGCACAGGCAGGTAGCCGTTGCGGTCCACCGCGGCCGAGAACACCACGGCCGGATCCATCTCCAGGATCGGCTCCTGAATCGCCGGCAGCTTGCCGTCGAGAAACGCCAGCGCGCGATTGCCGTATTGCCGCGGATTGGTATCGGGTATCGCTACGTAATTGACGTCGAAAAGCTCAGCCTCCGAAATTTCGCGGTTCCGGAGCGCCCCCTCGAACAGGCTCGCGATCATTTTCGACCTGTCGATCACGATGCCCCTCAGGGATTCCTCCTTGGCGACGAGCCTGTGCATCAGCGCCTTCAACGCCGCGGCCGTCGCCTCCGGCACATCGATGAATTGCAGCCGCAGCCCGAATTCCGCGGTTCCCAGCACGCGCGCGCGCAACGACCCGATTTCCTTGAGCTGCGCGTCGACCAGGGTCCCCGGCGACAGTTTTTCCGTCAGACCGTTGACGACGGCGCCGCCCTCCGAAATTTCGACGACATCCGCCGCGACCGACCGGCCGTCCAGGCGCAACTCCACCGGCACCTTGGCTGGCGAGCGCGGGAAGCGACGGCGGTCGAAATCGGCGAACTCCTTCAACGTGACCATCAGGCGCGTCGAAAGGCGTTCGAACAGCGTGCTGACCTGCCGCGACTGGCTCGTCACCTTCTCGCCAACGGTGTCGGCCTCCGTCATCGCGCCGGTGAAGACATCGACGCTGCCGTCCAGGCTTGCGGCGCCGTTCGCGGCCGAATTGGCGCTGTGTCCGATGAGTTGGACCGCTTCGACCTGTTGGCTGGAGCTTTGCGCGACAGCGGCGGCGATGCCGGAAATGCCGCCGATGATGTCTCTGACCTCTTTCATTGCGCCGACCGCCGCCTTGGTCGCGGCTTCGATTTCGGCGATCTGTTGCGCGATGTCGCGCGTCGCCGCGCTTGTCCGCTGCGACAGCGTCTTGACCTCATTGGCGACCACCGCGAAACCACGGCCGTTCTCGCCCGCCCGCGCCGCCTCGATCGCCGCGTTCAGCGCCAGCAGGCTCGTCTGGTTGGAGATGCCGGCGATGAGTCCGACGATCTCGGTGACCCGCGCCGCCGACGTGGCGAGGCGCTCGAAACGGCGTTCGGCTTCGTCGGCCTTGCCCACGGCCTCATGCACAAGGGTGTTGGCGTCGCTGGCCTGGCGTCCAACCTCCTGGCTGGACGAGTGCAATTCTTCGACGGCTGTCGCTACGGCGGCGATGGAATTGGAAGCCGTCGCCGTTCCTTCCTTGACCAGCGTAACGCCGCCGCGCAGGCCGGCCAGCACCTTTGCAAGATCCTCGACGATCGCGCGCATCGCCGTCGCCTGGGATTCGGCGATGGCGTTCGACGCTTCCATCTCCGTCGCGACGGTCTCGACCAGATCGGCGGCTTCGCGTTCCCGCGCCATTGTTTGCACGCCGCCAAAAAATGTCGTCAGCGCGGCGCTCATGTCGGCGAAGAGCGAGTTGGTCAAGGCCGCAACCAGCGCCGATTCCCGCGGCGCCTTGGCCAGGAGCTCGGCGGCCAGCGCCTTGAACAGGAAGGCGTAGGAGTCGATGTAATCCGCGGGCGGCAATCCGACGCGCCCATGGGCGGCGCCAATCCGCCGCGCCCGTTTTTTCGTCTCCTCGTCCGGCGCGCGCGACAAGACAAAGGCCCAATGGTCCTTCAGCGCTCGTTTCAGCCCCTCGACGCTCGACGCTTTCGCGATGACCGCGCGTTGGTCCGGATTGGCCAGGACGCGCCGGTGGAATAGCTCGATGACATCGTCCAGTTTCTGCCCCAGCGCCGCGCCGAGCGTCGCATGGATCCTGTCCTGATCGAAGGCGGCGCGAGGTTTGGCGAGACGATAAAGTTCCATGTCGAGGGCGCCGTTGAGGAGTGATGCCGGGCCGACCATCGGCGCAACGGCTGCTGTTGCGAAAATTCTGCCTATTCGTCCAGACTAGGGCGCCAAACTTGTGCAAGCCTTTCCCTACTCACCTGTTCCAACGCGACCTTTTCGCCTTCCCGGCGATCAGCGCGGCGCTTGATCCTTGGGCATGTAAGAGAAATCCTGCAGGAGGACATCCTTGACCATGCCCTCTCCCAGCCTCTCGTTCAGCACCGTCTTCAGTTGGCTGGTCAGCGCGGTCATGTTGTACTTCTCGAGGTGTCGGAAATCGAGATCTGGATCGCCATAGAGCGTGCGAAAGGCGTAATCCAGAATGAAGGCGTCGGGGCTGACGTTGAGCTTCTCCGCGCCCTTGGCGTCGATGGAATAGGTGAACTGCACAATCACATAGCCCTGCAGCGCCCCGTCTGCGACGACCGGGACGTTGATCACCTTCGTCTTGCGGAATTCATAGGCCTCGTGAACGCTTTCGGCCTTGTGCGGCGCGGCGCGCGACGCCTGCCACTGCATGGCCGCGCTCGACGCCAGCACCGCGAGGACGGCGGCCCAGACAGCCATGGCCAGCATCTTGATCATTCAGTTCCCCGGCCTTCGCCGGGCTCCCTTCGCGGGCGGGATCACGCGCCGCCGCGACCGTAGGTCCCGTCCGATTCCGCTTCCTGCATGGCGCGCGACACCAGGCTGGAAATCTCATCCATCGCCTTGATGTGATGGGCAAGAATCTGGCGGTTGGCCTCAAGTTTGCGCACGAGGTTGCGAATACAGTCGCGATCGACCAGCTGGATGTCGAAATGGGTGAAATTCCGCAGGATGCGGTTGATCTCCAGCAGGCCCTGCTGCTTGCGATGATTGAACTCCGTCAGCTCAACCGCCCGATTTTCGCGCAGCAGCGCGGTCTCCTGGTCGACGATCGTCTCCATGCGGCCGATCGCCTCGTAGAAAGCCGCCTGCGCATTGACCTGAAGGCGCGAAGGCGCGCCTGTACTTCCCGCCATACCCGCCTCGTCACGTCTTGCTGGACGGCGGCGCCGTCTGGAGCTTGCTTGTTATCTGATGTTTGTTGGAGTGCAGCAGATCCTGGTGCGTGGCGAACAGCCGGCTGGCCAGTTTCAGCGAGCCGGACTTCGCCACTTCGTTGGCGATCTTTTCCGAGAGCATCGACTTCCACACGTCGCCCGCCACGCCGCCGCCAAAGACGCCGACCGCGTCCTTGGGCAGCATCTGGTCGACGAAGCTTTTCAGCAGCACGCTTTCCAGCCCCACCGCCGCCTTGTGCGCCGCCGTCTCGACCGGGCCATGCGCCGAGGCCATGGGCGCGCGATAGGAATAGTCCGCGCTGGCGACTTTTGCCGGCGCGCTGGGAAGGCTGTCCAGCGCCTTCGCGAAATCGCCGGATGCGTCGCTGGAAACGGCGCCCTGAGAGGCGCTGGCGAGCGCGCGCGTGGTCGCCTGCGCCTTTTGCGGGTCAGCGGCGCGGGCGACGTCGAGGATGAGATCGGATGTTGGAGAAATCGCCATGGGCGCCCGCCGGAGTTAACTGGACATAGATTAGGCCGTCAAACTTAACTGAGGCTGTTGGACCGGGGCGCAGCGAGTTTTTCGCCGATCTCCAGCAGGGTTTTGCGTTCGGCGTCGCGGTCCATCGCCTGGTCTGTTTCCTTGAGGATTTTCTCCAGCGCCTTCTTCTGCGCGGTTCTCTGCAGCAGGGCCTGCTTCTGCGTTTTCTCGGCGGCGTCCAGTTCGCGCTCGCCCTTGTCGGTGCGCGTGATGTGGCGGCAGGCAAGGCCGAGCACCAGGCTGTCGGTCTTTTCCGCGTTGCCGAGCATGTCGAACATGGCGCGCCTTTCCTCGGCCAGCGCCTGCTTGCGACGCTGGATTTCGGCGAGCCGCGCCTCTTCCAGCCTGTGCAATTGCTCCTTCACCGCGAGCAGGCGCTGGAGCGATTTCTGTCTTTCGCGCATCAATTCCCCTTGACCGCCCAATCGGCGAATTCGGCCATGAACACAGTGACCAGCGGACCCGAGATGAAATAGAACAAGGCCAGGCCGCCAGCGATGACGAAGGGCCCGGAAATGAAGAACACCGGGATCTGCGGCGTCAGCCGGTTCACCAGGCCGATCGCCAGGTTGACGAGAATGGCGTAGACGATGAACGGACTGGCGATGCGCAGCGTTATGACGAAGGTCCGGGCCAGGTCGTCGGCGACAAGATGCAGCGCCAGCTGCGGCCGCAGCACATAGCCGACGGGCATGACGCCATAGGAGGCGACGATGCCGCGGATCAGCTCCCAATGCAGGCCGGACAAGAAGATCAGGCAGGTCGCGGTCAAGGTGATGAAGGTCGCAATGGTCGGCAGGGATTCGTTCTCGTCGATCGGCGCGCCCAGGGCGTTGCTCAGCCCGATGTTCATCGACGCCGCCGTCATCATGGTTTCCAGGGCATGGAAAAACAGCCGGCCGAGCAGGCCGATCGTCAGGCCTATGGCCAGCTCGCCGAGGATATCGCCGGCCAGCGCGCCGAGATCGGGAATGACGAAGGCCTTGCCGCCGGTGAGCAGCGGCGCCAGCGCCAGGGTCAGCGCCAGCGCAATGAACAGGCGCGGACGGACCGGCAGGCGAGGGCTGGAAAAACCCGGCGCGATCATCAGGCAGCCACCGATCCGGCAGAACAGGATGAACACGGAGGCGACCATTTCCGACGACAGGAAATTCACGAAATCGTACCCAGCGACTTGATCTCGACGCCGCGCGCCAGTTCGAGATGGGAAAGCACCGGCAGGGTCGCGAACAGGCGCTCGACGATCATGCGGACATAGGGGCGCGATTCCGGCGCCGCGACGATCGCAAAATGCTCGCCCGCGTCCATGTGGCGGCGGATGACCACCGACGCCTCGTCGCCGAATTCCTCCACCAGGCGCGGATCGATGTCGAACTCCACCACGTCGCCCTTGGCGTCGCGCTTGAGGCTCTGGTGGAACACCATGTCCCAGCGGTTGCCGAGCCGCAGGATCTTCAGCGCGCCGCCTTGCGCCAGGTCGCCGCAGATCTGCTGCGCCATGCGCACGCGCACGTGTTCGACGATCTGCTCGGCGCGCCGGGCGTGCGGCGCGATTTCAGCGATGGCTTCGAGGATGAGATGCAGGTTGCGGATCGAGATGCGCTCCGCCAGCAGCAGCTTCAGCACCGCCTGCAAGCCGGAATAGGAGATCTGCGCAGGGCTGATTTCGTCGAGCAGGCGCTTGTATTCGGGACCGAGCCGGTCGAACAGGGCGCGCATGTCCTTGTAGGACAGGAGCTGCGCCAGATTGTTGCGGATGACTTCCGACAAATGGGTCAGCAGCACCGACATGTTGTCGATGGGATTGAAGCCGCAACGCTTGGCCTCGGTGACGAAGGCTTCCGAGATGGAGAAGGCCTTCATGCCGAAGGCGGGCTCGCGGGTTTCCTCGCCAGGGGTGTCCGGCCGCTTGCCATCGCCGTTGATGATCAGGTATTCGCCGATGCGCACGTCCTGCGTCGCGACAATGGCGCCGTGGATCTTGATCTGATAACTTTTCGGCGGCGCGGTGAGGCTGTCGGACACCTTGATCTCGGGAACGACGAAGCCGTATTGGGTCGCGAATTTCCGCCGCATGCGCGCCACGCGCGTCGACAGCTCGTTTTGCGACAGCAGCATTTTCGCCGCCAGCTGCTTGCCCATCACCAGTTCGATCTCGTTGGTGCGCAGCGACTCCTTGACCGAGTTCTTCGCCTCCTGGCGCAGCGCCTCTTCCTTGGCCTGCTCGACGGCCGCCTTGGCCTCGCGCTCCTTCTCCAGCGTCTTGGGAATCGTGTGGCCGAGGAAGGCCAGCACGCCGGCGAGCGAGGCGAACGGGAAGAACGGCAGCATCGGCGTCAGGCCGAGGACGACCAGCAGCCCGCTGGCGACGAAAAGCGCGCGCGGGTAATTGCCCAGCTGCCCCAGCACCGCCTTGTTGGCGGCGCCGCGCGTGCCTCCCTTCGAGACCAGCAGGCCCGCGGCGAGCGACACGATCAGCGCGGGAATTTGCGACACCAGGCCGTCGCCGACCGACAGCTTCGTGTAGACGTCGGCGGCGGATGCGAGGTCGAGGGAATGGCGCGTCACGCCAATGACAATGCCGCCGAACACGTTCACCGCGAGGATGATCAGGCCGGCGATGGCGTCGCCGCGGACGAATTTCGACGCGCCGTCCATCGAGCCGAAGAAGGAGCTTTCCTCCTCCAGTTCGCGGCGGCGCAGCTGCGCATCCTTATCGTTGATAAGGCCGGCGGAAAGGTCGGCGTCGATCGCCATCTGCTTGCCGGGAATGGCGTCGAGCGTAAAGCGGGCGCCGACTTCCGCGATACGCGTGGCGCCCTTGGTGATGACGAGGAAGTTGACGGTGATGAGGATGATGAAGACGACGAGGCCGATGACGAAATCGCCGCCCATCACCATGCGCGCGAAGCCGCCGATGATATAGCCGGCGGCCGTCACGCCCGATGCGCCATGGGTGAGAATGAGGCGCGTGGTGGCGATGTTGAGCGCCAGCCGCAGCATGGTCGAGACCAGCAGGATGGTCGGGAAGGCCGAGAACTCGAGCGGCTTCTCGATCCACAGGGACACCATCAGGATCAGCACGGAAAGCGCGATCGAAAAGGCCAGGCCCATGTCGATCATGAAGGCGGGAATCGGCAGGAAGAAGATGCAGAGGATCGAAATGATGCCAAGCGCGAAGCCGATGTCGCTTCCGCTTTTCTTCGCCTTCGCCGGCTGGAGAGATGGTATCGCCGCTGCCTGGGCCATGGTTCACCTTGTTTCCTGTCAAGGTCAACATGGCGACGAAAGCTTGCCTCAAACTGCCTTTGATGGGCTTTCGAAAAAACTGGGCGCGCCTCAATAGCCCTTTTCGACGCGGCTGTAGACCTGTTCGGTAAAGCTGTGGACTTGCGCGCCGATGAAGGAGCCGGTCAGGGCGAGAACGACCAGGACGACGACGATCTTCGGGACGAAGGTCAGGGTCGCTTCCTGGATTTGCGTCAGCGCCTGGAACAACGCGATGCATATGCCGACGACCATGGCGGCGCCGACGGCGGGACCGGAGCCGACCAGGATCGTATAGATCGCGGAGTGGAGGAGATCCAGCGCGTCGGCTTCGTTCATCGGATGGAATCGGAGTAAGGGTTGCGACGCGAAAAACTCACGAAATCGTCACGCCGCTGCCGAGCGTCAGTGTGCTGCCATTGCTCAGAGTCGCGGTTGCGCCGCTGGAGCCGATGGTGACGGATGAGATCGTGCCGCTGACTGTGCCGTCGGATGACGTCGCGGTGAGGCCGATCGCCGATTCTGCCTGTTGCAGCGACGCCGTGTTGAGCAGGGACGTCAGCGTCGTGTTGGTCTGCACCTGCTGCTCGACCGCCGAGAAGGAAGCGAGCTGGGACAATTGCGACGTCGGATCCATCGGCTGGGTCGGGTCCTGGTTCTGCATTTCCGTCATCAGCAATTGCAGGAACTGGTTGTAGTTCAGCGAGGCCGAAGCCGCGGTCGTTCCGGTTGAAGTCGACGACGAAAGCGTGGTGGTCGGCGTCGTGCCGACGCCGGAGATGGAAGATACCGAAGAGGTCATGGCGAATATTCCTTGGTCAGGCTGCGGCCGGCTCCGGCGCCTTTTCCTTCAACATCTCGGCTTCGAGACGGAACAGGCCGCGAATGGTTTTCAACGCTTCGAACACGCGATTGGTCTCGACCAGCGCGCCGGCGACGCGCAAGCCTTCCTTCACCGCGCCTTCGCCGAAAGCCTCGCATGTCGCTGAGAGCATGTTGGCGAACATCTGGCGGGCGAGCGGCGCGCCGTCCCGCTCCATCAATTGCGTCTGCAGCACGAAATAGAGCTGCTTCAGCGGCGTGCTCGCGTCGCCCGGCTGGATGACATGCGCCTCCAGCAGGAAGGCGGCGTCGTTCATCAGTTCGATCGTCGCCTTGCGCTCGACCTTGATGACAGCGCCATTGATGTAGAGCTTTTCGCCGGCGCGCAATTTCAGCAGCATGCAGGCCTCACGCCAGTCCGTCGCGAATGATCGCATTGATTTCGATGAGATCGGCGAAAGAGGCGCTCGCGCCAGTGCGTATCCGCTCGATTTCCTTCATCATCCAGATGCCGATGGAAATGAGCTGCGCCCGCAAATCCTCGGGAAGATCGTTTTCCCTGCTGCCGAGATCGTCGAGGAAGATCGTCCAGAGACGGCGCGTATAGGTGAGCGCCTCCTCGGCCGCCTGGGAACGGTTGCCGGCCTCTCGGGCGGCTTCGAGCAGCGTTACCGCGCGTCCGATGGCGTCATGCTCGCGGGCCCGCGCTTCCTGCGGCGAATCTTCGACGACTTCTGCATAGGTGAACTGGTACATGCATCGATCCTGCGCAATTCAAACTAAAGGAAGCTGACCAGACTCAACTTGTGAATTTGCGCGGTGAGGGAGTAGGCCGTCTGCAATTGTGTGGTGAGGCTGGAGACCTGCGACGCCACGTCATAGCTGTTGACGGCTTCTTCCGAATTGATCTGCGTGGACAGGACATTCGTCTGCAGGGTGATGGCGCTGTTGGCGTCGGTCACCTGGTTCTGCATCGTCCCGAGCGCCGCATTTGCCTGGATCAAACCGTTGTTGGCGGTGTTTATCGTCGATTGCGCGGCGGAAGTCAGGGCGGAATAGGCGCTGGACGACAGATTGAGCCCGCCGAACTCGGTGAGCATGGTCAGCGCCTTGGCCGTGTTCTGGAAGGCGGACCCATTGGCGCTGAGCGAGGTGGGCGCGGTCTCATTGACGCCGATCTGGGTGCTGGCCACGGTATCGCTGGCGGAGGACCAGTTTGTCGTCCAGTTCGTGCCACTGAAAAGGGCCGCATAGGGTCCGTTCAGGAAGCTGGTCATCTGCGCGCCGCTGATCGTGCTGACGCTGGCGGACGTCGTGGCAAAGCCGAAATAACTCTGGAAGGCGGTGTCGACGGCCGACTGGGCGGCGCTCGCAGGCGTTGTCGAGTAGGTCGAGATCGGTGCGGTTCCGCTGTTGATGCCGCCGAAGACATAGACGCCGCCGACCGAGGCGTTCATCGTCGTGGAAAAATCCGCCAGGGCGCCGGACGCGGCCTGCTGCAGGGCGGTCGCGCCGGTCGAGTTCGGCGTCCCGGATTCGGCCGCTACGACTTGCGACAGCATCGATTGGGTCGTGGCTTGCAGGCTCGTCAATGCGTCGGACGCCGTGCTCTGCTGCGCCGTCACCACATTGTTCGAGGCCGTGATGGCGGCGAGTTCCGCCATCTGCTGGTGCATGACGACATCCTGGCCCGAGTTCGCGCCAAGGGTCAGGCCGATGTCGGCGAGAAGCCCGGTCGAGCTTTCGCTGGACGCCGTGTTGAGCTGCGTTTGCAGCCGCTGGACCGTGTTCTGCAGGATCTGAGAGGTGGTCGAGGAGGAGACGAAGCCGACGGACATTTCAGGCCACCGCTTGCAGGAGGGAACTGAACATGCTGCTGATGGTCGAGATGACCTTGGCCGAAGCCTGGTAGGAATTTTCCAGATCGAGCATCTGCGACATTTGCGAGTCGATGTTGACGCCGGTGGCGTTGGAGAGGGCTTGTGACGCCTGGGTCGACAGGGTCGACTGGTAGGTCGCGTTGTTCGTCGCCGTCTGGTATTGCCCGTCGAGCCAGCTCGCCGAGGCCGCGGCCTGGCCGGTAAGGCTGTTCGACGTCGCAAGGCCCGTGCCCGATGGAAAGGTCGTCGTCGCGGTCAGCGCGCTCATGTCGTTGTTGATGAGGGTGTTGTAGCCGGCGGCGGTGCTGTTCTGCACATAGGCGGCGCCGTTGATTCCGCCGTTCTGGATCAGGCTGGGATTGGCTGCGGCGGCGGAAGAAACCGTGATTTCGCCGGCAGAGACCTGGAACCAGCGTCGAGCCCGGAATCGAGGTCGCGCCGGAATAGGTGAACAGGCCCGGAAGCTTGCCGCCGGTCGTGGCGTTGGTTTCGGCGAAGGCGTTGACCAGGCCGCCGGCGATGGAGTCGAGCTGGCTCTGGTACTGGGTGGCGACATTGTCGCGCAGGTTGGCGTAGCCGGCGAGCGCCCCGGACTGGATCGGCATGGTGGCGTTGGCGCCCGTCACCGGAACGCCGTCGACATAGACCGCCGCGCCGGTGGTGGACGCCGTATAGGTCGTCGTCGGCGTCATGGTGACGCTGCGCGCCGTGGTGTCGAACAGCGTGACGCCGCTGTCGGTATAGATCGACATCGAGCCGTTGGAATTGGTCGTGGTGGTGATGCCGATCTGCTGCGAAAGGCTTTGCAGGAGGGTGCTGCGCTGGTCGAGGGCGTCGGAAGTGTCGGCGCCGGTCGCCGTGCCGTTGACGATGGTGGTATTGAGCTGCTGGAACTGCGACAGCAGCGAATTGATGGTGGCGACGGAGGTGACCATGTCCTGGTCGGCCGTCTCGCGCACGCTTTGCACGGTGTCGCTCGCCGAATTCAAGCCGCTGGCGAGGTTTTGCGCCGCCGTGACCACGGCGGCTCCGCGCTGAGCTGTTGCTCGGCGAGGAGGAATAGGTTTGCAAGGCGGTCGAAAGCGATTGCAGCAGGGTAGACGGGGAGGTTGCGGCGGTGGTGGAATCCGCGGTCGTGGTGGCGTCGCCGACGGTTTGCTGCAATTGCGTCACGCCATTGGACAGTGCCTGGGCCGAGGCGCTGGCCGAATTGCTCGACAGCATGGAGTTGAACAGCGTCGCGTTCGTCAGGTCGGTGATCGACTGGATGACCGACGCGCCGCTCGAATTGGTGACGAGATTGGCGACCTTGGCCGACACATAACCGGTCGAGTTCTGCGCATTGGAGATGTTGCGCGAGACGAGCGCCGTAAGGCCCGCATTGGTGGCCAGCGAGCTGGTGGCGACATTCCAGGCGTTTGTGAGGCCCATGACTTAGATATCCGTTTTCAGGTCAAGTTCATCTGGATGAGGTTGCTGAGGAGATCGGCGCCCGCCTTGAACACTTGCGAATTGGCCTCGTAGCCGCGTTGGGCGACGATCATGTTGGTCAGTTCGGTGGCGATGTCGACCGTCGATTCTTCGAGTTCGCTCGACTGGATCGTGCCCAGTTGGCCGGTCCCCGCCGTGCCGACGGACGGCTGGCCGGAAAGAATGTTGGCCGAAAAGGCGTTGCCAGTGACCGGCAGCAAATTGTCGGGACTGGGAACGTCGGCGAGCGGAATCTCGTAGCCGGCGACCGTGGAGCCGTTGGTCAGCTGGTAGGAGAGGGTTCCGTCCGTGGCGATCGTGACGGAACTGACCGACGCCGGCGCGTTGCCGTTGACTGTCGACTTGGACACGGCATAGGAGCCCGCGAGCTGGGTCATGCCACTCAGGTCGAGAGTCGTGGATTTCCCGCCCGGGACGGTGAAGGTCAGCGAGCCGCCGGACGTCACGTCGCCGGTGGAGGGGCTGAAGGCGATGGTCCCGGTGGTCAGCGCCGTGGCAGGAGTCGTGGACGAAGTCGATACGCCGCCACCGACCAGGTGTCGCTCGTGCTTGGAGCAGTGGTGGTATTCTGGAAATAGAGATCGATCGTGTGCGACTGGCCGAGACTGTCGTACATGACCATAGAGGTCTTTTCGCTATAATTCGTGGCGGAGGCGGGGCCGGTTCCGGCCGTGTCCGTCGAAGGCAAATTCGCCGTGAATGTCCCCGAGGTCGTCGCCGTCGCCGTCAGGCCGGCGCTGTTGATGTTGACGATGGACATGCCCGACAGCGAATTGGAGGCCATGGTCGGCGTGCCATTGGCCAGGCTGTAGCCGTTCAGGTAATAGCCGGCCGCGTTGACCAGATTGCCGCTGGCGTCCGGCACGAACGAGCCGGCGCGGGTCAGAAGTTGCTGGCCGCTCGAATTGGAGACGACGAAAAATCCATTGCCGCTGACCGCGAGATCAGTGGAGGACGTGGTGCTTTCCAGCGTGCCTTGCTGGGAAATGTCCATGCGCGTTTCGGTCGACACGCCGCCAGCGGACGTCTGGCCGACGGCCGCCTGATCGACGAGGGTCGAGAACTCGGTGTCGGCTTCCTTGTAGCCGACCGTGCCCGCATTCGCGATATTCTGGCCAATATTGGCCAGATAGTTCGACTGCGCGTTCATGCCCGTCACGCTGGCGTTCATGGCGTCATAAAGACCCATAATTCCTCTCCCAAACATTCCTGTTGTCTTTTTGCGCCCTCTGGCTTGCGCGAAGCTGGCAAAAAGCTTTCCTTAACTTTTGGCGCGGGCGGGTCATCGGCGAATTTCGGCCATGGATTTAACCTTGCGCTCATCATTTGCGCCTAGTTTCGCCAAGGATGGCGCCCGATGCGCGGCGCGGCCGCAAGCTTTCTGCGCGATAATGGCAATAGGGAGTCGGGGTCGATGCATGTAGTCCTCGTGGCTGCCGACCAAGCACTTAAGCAATCGGTGACCTCGCTCCTGGAGACGCGCGGCCATGACGTCATCTGTTTCGGCGACGCCAACACCGCCCTCGACCATCTCGACGCCCATGAGGACGCCAATGCGCTGATCGTCGTCGAACAGGGCATCGAGACGCCCGGACCGGAAATCTGCTGGGAGGCGCGGCTCATTTCGAGCTTCGAGCGCCCGATCTATATTTGCCTGATTTCCCATCCGCTCGAATCCGACGCCTTCATCGAGGCGCTGGATTGCGGCGCCGACGACGTGTTGCAGCTGCCGCTGTCACCCGACGAGCTCTACGCCCGCCTGCGCGCCGCCGAACGCTTCAGCCAGATGCAGCTGAAGCTCCTCGAAATGGCGACCCGCGACGGCTTGACCGGGCTGCTCAACCGTCCGGCGTTCTTCGGCCGCGCCGAGCGGATGCGCGAGGACAGCGACGCGCCGATGGCCGCGATCATGGTCGATATCGATCATTTCAAGGCGATCAACGACAATTACGGCCATGCCGCCGGCGACAAGGCCATCCGCGCCATCGCCGATTGCCTGCGCGCCCAGAATGACGCCGCCGGGCGCCTGGGCGGCGAGGAATTCGCGCTGCTGCTCGAAAACAGCGATTCCGCGGCGGCCTGGCGCGCGGCGGAGGCGCTGCGCCGCCATATCGCCCTGCTGGACATTGATGTCGACGCGTCAACCCTGAGGCTCAGCTGCAGCTTCGGCGTCGCCGTGGGCTCGGCCGGCGAGGATATCGACGACGTCCTGCGCAAGGCTGACGCAGCGCTCTATGTGGCCAAGCGTTCGGGCCGGAACATGGTGGCGCTCTACGACAACTCCAAGGCGTCCCTGCCGAGCAGGCCCAACAGCGTCATCCGCAGCGTCGAGCGCCAGCGCCGACCAGCCGCGGCGGCAGCTCGCGCGCTGAGCAAAGCGCGCCTGAGGCAGATCAGCCACAATTCTGTCATATGCCCGTAACATGGTTCGCGATAGTCAAGTCAGTTCCACCGCGGAAGGACTTTGACCATGACTGTTGCGTCACCCACGCAAGCCGAGGCGGCCGTCCACAGGCCCAACCTCGACCAGCCCACCGACCCCAAGCAGATTTACGTCCTGATCGCCATTGGCCTGGCCGGCGTGTTCTATGCCGCCTGGTCGATCTATTCCGATCTTGGCCCCGGCGCCAATATCGCCAAGTTCTGGCCCTTCCTGCTGCTGGGCGTGGCCCTGCTGATCGCGCTGGGTTTCGAATTCGTCAACGGCTTCCATGACACCGCAAATGCGGTCGCCACCGTCATCTACACCCACACCCTGCCCGCTCCCATCGCGGTGGCCTGGTCGGGCTTCTGCAATTTCATGGGCGTGCTCACCTCTTCCGGCCTCGTCGCCTTTGGCATCGTCTCGCTGCTGCCGGTCGAACTGATCCTGCAGGTCGGCTCCAGCGCCGGTTTCGCCATGGTCTTCGCCCTGCTGATCGCGGCGATCATCTGGAACCTCGGCACCTGGTGGTTCGGGCTTCCCGCCTCCTCCTCGCATACCATGATCGGCTCCGTCATCGGCGTCGGCATCACCAACGCTCTCATGCGCGGGCGTGACGGCACGTCGGGCGTCAATTGGGACAAGGCGATCGAGATCGGCTATTCCCTGCTGCTGTCGCCGGTGTTCGGCTTCGTCTGCGCCTATGCCCTGCTCATGCTGATGAAGACGCTGGTGAAACGAGAGGACCTCTACCAGGCGCCCAAGGGCGACGCCAAGCCGCCGATGTGGATCCGCGGCCTGCTGTTCCTCACCTGCTCGGGCGTGTCCTTCTTCCACGGTTCAAACGATGGCCAGAAGGGCATGGGCCTGATCATGCTGATCCTGATCGGCACGGTCCCCACCTCCTATGCCTTGAACCGCTCGCTGCCGGCCAGCCACATCGCGAGCTTCACCGAAGCTTCGAACGCGGCCTCGAAAGTGGTCGACGCCAAGGCCGCCGGCTACAACATCATCGGCGATCCCCGGCCGGCCGTGACCGCCTATATTTCCCGCCACGAAATCACCGGGCGGCACCTTTCCCTCGCTGTCGGTGCTGATCAAGGACATCGCTCACCAGGTCCAGAGCTATGGCTCGATCGCCGGCGTCCCCTACGAGCAGGTCGGCAACACCCGTAACGACATGTATCTGACCTCTGAAGCCATCAACTTCCTGATGAAGGACAAGGCTGCCGAACTTTCCGCCTCCGACAGTCGCCACTTTGAAGGGCTACAAGAAGTCGATCGATCAGGCGACCAAGTTCATTCCGACCTGGGTCAAGGTCGTGGTGGCCATCGCGCTGGGCCTCGGCACCATGGTCGGCTGGAAGCGCATCGTGGTCACGGTCGGCGAAAAGATCGGCAAGACCCATCTGACCTACGCCCAGGGCGCCGCGGCGGAAGTGATCGCCATGGCGACCATCGGCGCCGCCGATGGCCTCGGATTGCCGGTTTCGACCACGCATGTCCTGTCCTCCGGCGTCGCCGGAACCATGGCCGCCAATGGATCGGGCCTGCAGATGTCGACCCTGCGCAATCTGGCCATGGCCTGGGTGCTCACCCTGCCGGTCGCGATGATCCTGTCGGGCAGCCTGTACTGGCTGTTCAGCCTGATCGCCTGAAGTCTGGCCCCTATTCTTACGGAAGGGCGGTCGCGAGGCCGCCCTTTTTCCATGGTTTGGGCCGATCGCCGGGCAAACACAAAGGGCGCCATCCTCGCGGACGGCGCCCTTTGTCAAAACCGGCCCTTGGGAAGCTGAAGCCTCGAAACCTCAGCCCTTGGGACGCAGGCGGATCATCTTCAGCACGTCGCTGCGCAGGAACTTTTCCTCGATCACTTCCAGCCCGGCTTGTTCGAAATAAGCTTCCGTGGTCGGCGTGTAGGAGGCGGCGAAGGTTCCGTTCAACCAGGCCGACATCAGCTTCTGCCGCGCACGAACCAGGGGGCGCGGCGACAGGCGGTAGTCGACGATGCGGATTTCGCCGTCGGGCTTGCACACCCGGCGCAATTCCGCCAGCGCCGAAGCCTGCTCGTGGTCGTCGATGCAGGCGAAGACGAAGGTGGCGACAATGGCATCGAAAGTCGCGTCGGGCCAATCGAGCCGGGTCAGGTCGGAGCGGCGCAGCTCCACGAGCATGCCGAGCTTTTCCGCCCGATCCCGCGCCTTTTCCAGCATGGCGGCGCTGGCGTCGCAGCCCGACGCCTTGACGCCTTCCGGATAGGCGACGAAATTGCAGCCCGTGCCGACGCCCGCGTCGAGGATCGCGCCATGCAACCCCTCGAAAACCCGGCGGCGCAAGGCGCGCTTCCACATGATCTCGTAGGGCGCGTCGAGCAGATCGTAAATGGAGGCGATCCGTTCATAAGTCTTGCGGGCGTTCAGGAACTCGACTGTGCTCATCGTCTGGGACATGGGGCAACCTTTCCGTCACTGCTTCCCGCGTCATCGCGCGTCCTTGTGAAAATCAGGTGACATCCGGATGAAGGTTTGATCTTTTTGTCGCATGAGTTCCTCCGCAAGACCAGTTCAACCTCGCCGCCTTCATCCTGGCCGAAAACGCCGCGCGACGGCCCGACAAGCCGGCGCTGATCCTTTGCGGCGGCGACACCGACCGCGTCCTGACCTTCGCCGAGGTCGACATGGCGGTGCGGCGCCGCGCGGCGGGTTTCGCGAGCCTCGGCCTGCCAAGGGGATCGCGCGTCATGATCCGCATGGGCAATGACGCCGACTATGTCCTGAGCTTTCTGGCGTTGATCGCGGCCGGCCTGACCGCCATGCCCTCCTCTGCGCAACTGACGACGGAAGAAGCGGATTTTTTGCTGGAAGATTCGGGCGCGGCTGCGGAAATCGTCGGCGCCGGCTTTGTCCGCGAGCGTCACAGGCCGGGCGTGCGCATCATCGATCCCGACGAACTCGCCCGCCTCGCCGCCTTTCCGCCGCAGGACTACGCCGCGACCGGCGCCGACGACCCCGCCTATCTCATCTATACCTCCGGCACGGCCAGCCGCCCCAAGGGCGTGCTGCACGCCCAGCGCGTGATCCTCGGCCGCGCGCCCATGCTCGACCATTGGCTTGATGTCGCCGAGACCGACATCGTCCTTCATGCCGGCGCGATGAACTGGACCTATACGCTCGGCGTCGGTCTGATGGATCCTTTCGCGAGGGGAGCCACAGCGGTCCTTTACAATGGCCCACCCAATCCCGGCGTGTGGCCGCGCCTGATCGCCCGCTTTGGCGCGACCATCTTCGCCGCCGTGCCCGGAGTTTATCGCCAGATGCTGCGCCAGGAGACGTGCAGGGCGGAAAATTTCGCCAGCCTGCGTCACGGGCTGACGGCGGGCGAGGCGCTGAGCTCGGGTCTGCGCGACGAATTCCTGGAAAAGGTCGGCAAGCCGCTCTACGAGGCCTTGGGCATGAGCGAAATCTCGACTTATATTTCCAGCGGGCCGACGACGCCTGTCCGCCCCGGCTCGCCCGGAAAGCCGCAGCCGGGGCGACGCGTCGCCATCCTGCCGCTGGAAGAGGGTGAAACGCCTTTGCCGCCGGGCGAGAGCGGGTTGATCGCCGTTCATCGTTCCGACCCAGGCCTGATGCTTGGCTATTGGCGCAACCCGGCGGCCGAGCGCGAGGTGTTTCGCGGCGAATGGTTCATCGGCGGCGATGTCGCGGACATGGACGCCGAGGGCTATGTCTGGCTGCACGGGCGGCGCGACGACCTGATGAACGCGCAAGGCTATCGCGTCTCGCCCGCCGAGGTCGAAGCTACGCTGTCCCACGCGCCTGATGTCGCCGACGTGGCGGTGGCGGAGCGCAGGGTGCGCGATGATGTCAGCGTGATCTGCGCATTCGTCGTTCTCGCGCCCGACGCCGGATCGGACGAGGCGACGCTGGCCGCCCATTGCGCCGCACATCTGGCCGGCTACAAGCAGCCGAAAAAATACGTGTTCCTGAAATCCCTGCCGCGCACGAAGAACGGCAAGATCGCGCGGCGGTTGTTGCCAGAGCTCTGGCCGGCGCCCGTTTAAATGTGAAACATGCTCTCGACGCCGGTCGGATCGCTCATCGCGCGCATGTCGGCCAGGGTGTGGTTGTCCAGCACATCGGCGATGGCGTTGCGGGCCTTGACCATCATCAGCCGCACCGCGCAGGCTTTCTCGTCGCCGCAATCGTCGCAGGGGCGATAAGCGGTGACGCTGGCGCACTGGATCGGCGCCAGCGGCCCATCGAGCACGCGGACGATCTGGCCGACATTGATGCCATGCGCCGGGCGCGCCAGGGCGTAGCCGCCGCCCTTGCCTTTTTTCGAGAAGACCAGGCCGGCGTTGCGCAATTCCGACAGGATCTGATCCAGGAACTTTTTCGGAATGGAATTGCTGTCGGCCACATCCTGCACCTGGGCCAGACCGCCCGGCTCGAGCCCGGCGAGATGGACCATCGCCTTGAGGCCGTATTTTCCCTTGTTGGTCAGCATGATCCCATCCCCGGCGGCGAACCCCGTCCGTCCTCAATTAGCAGCTTTCGCATATAAGCTCTATCAAGACGATGGAAAAGCGGGAATGCCGGTTTTTCGCTTTTGCCTGCCGCCGTGGCATAGTCGGGCCATGCAAAGCGACTCGCAAAACTCCTTCCTCCGTCTGTTCACCGACAAGCGGCTGGCCCTGATGCTGGCGCTCGGTTTTTCGTCGGGCCTGCCGATCAGGCTCGTCTATGTCACGCCCTCGATCTGGTTCCACGAATCGGGCGTGCCGCTCGCCACGATCAGCCTGATCTACGAGATGACCCTGCCCTATTCGCTCAAATTCCTGTGGGCGCCCTCGATCGATCAGTATGATGCGCCCTTTTTCGGCAAGCGGCTCGGCCGGCGGCGCGGCTGGATGCTGCTGACACAGATTTGCGCCATGCTGGCGCTCGTCGGCGCCGCCTTCGGCGATCCCGCGCAGAACCTCGCCTGGAGCGTGGTCGCCGCCTTTTGCATCGGTTTCGCCGGCGCCAGCCAGGACATCGTCATCGACGGCTGGCGCATCGCCATCACGCCTCCCGAGGAACAGGGGCTAATGTCGGCGGCGGCGCAATATGGCTATCAGATCGCATTGTTCGTCGCCGGCGCTGGCACGCTTTTTCTCGCGCAATGGGGCTCATGGCGGCTGGCCTATCTCGTCATGGCCGCGCTGATGTCCGTCGGCTGCGCCGCCTGCCTGCTGGCGCCGGAGCCGCCCTTGCCAGAAGGCGCGCCGCCGGTCGCGCATTCAATCGGCGAGGCCATTGTCCATCCCCTGCGCGAAATCATCGGCCGTCTCGGCCCCGGCGTGGCGCTGGCCCTTCTCCTGATCGCGCTTTACCGTCTGCCGGACTTCATTTCCGGGGCCATGGCCAATTTGCTCTACACGACCGTCGGCTTTTCCAAGGCGGAAATCGCTACGGTCACCAAACTCTACGGCTTCTGGGTCGGACTGGCGGGGGTTTTCGTCGGCGGCGTCTCGGTGGCTCGGCTTGGGCTGATGCCCTCGTTGCTGATCGGCGGCATAGCCGCGTCGGTTTCGCATCTCAGCTTCGCCTGGCTGGCGGTGAGCGGGCCGCGCCTCGACATTTTCACGGTCGCCATCAGCGTCGAGAATTTCGCCACCTTTTTCGCCAGCACCGTGCTGATCGCTTATATGTCGACGATCGTTTCGCCGGCTTTCGCCGCCACGCAATATGCGATCCTCACCTCGATCTATGCGCTGGCGGGCAAATTCGCCGGCGGAGCCTCCGGCCGCCTGGTGGAAATTCTAGGCTTCCCGACTTTTTTCATCGGAACCGCCTGCATAGGCATCCCCGTTGCGGCGATCTGCCTGCTGGTCTGGCGGACGCAGGCGCGGCAGTCGGCGGCCCTGCGGGACGATCCGGCCGCTGCTGTTTAGCCCATTTGCCACCCCGGCGGCTCTGGCGCGCGCGTCCGTTTGGCGCCATGAAAGCGCAGGTCGCCCTTCATCCCGGATTTCTCGCATGAACCTTTCGTTGCCGCCGGTCCAGACCATCGCCACCACAGCCTTTTCCGACCAGCGCCCCGGCACCTCCGGCCTGCGCAAGAAGACGAAAACATTCCAGCAGCCGCATTATCTCGCCAATTTCGTCCAGTCGATCTTCTCGTCCCTGGAGGGGTTCGAGGGCAAGGCGCTGGTGCTCGGCGGCGACGGTCGCTTCTTCAACCGCGAAGCCATCCAGATCGTGCTGAAAATGGCCGTCGCCAATGGCTTTGGCGAAATCATCATCGGCCGCGGCGGCATCCTCTCGACCCCGGCCGCATCGGCCGTGATCCGGGCGGAAAAGGCCTTTGGCGGCATCGTCCTCTCCGCCAGCCACAATCCCGGCGGCCCGGACGAGGATTTCGGCATCAAATATAATATCGGCAATGGCGGCCCGGCGCCGGAAAAGATCACCGAGGCCATTTTCACCCACAGCAGAACCATCGAAAGCTACCGCATCATCGAGACGCCGGACGTCGATCTCGACGCGATCGGCGAAACCCGGCTCGGGCGCGCAAGGGTGCGGATCATCGATCCCGTGGCCATCTATCGCGACCTGATGGAGCGCCTGTTCGACTTCTCCGCGATACGCAAGATGTTCGCTGGGGGTTTTACCCTGAAATTCGACGCCATGAGCGCGGTCACCGGCCCCTATGCCAAGACGATTTTCGAGGACGTCCTCGGCGCCGCCCCCGGCAGCGTGATCAATGGCGAACCTCTGCCCGATTTCGGCGGCCACCATCCCGACCCCAATCTCGTCCACGCCAAACACCTCCTCGATCTCGCCATGTCCGCGGCCTCACCCGACCTTTGCGCCGCTTCCGACGGCGACGGCGACCGCAACCTCGTGATCGGACGCAGCCAGTTCGTCACCCCGTCGGACAGCCTCGCGATCATCGCAGCCAACGCCCATCTGGCCCCTGGTTACGCTGGTGGCATAGCGGGCGTCGCGCGCTCCATGCCGACCAGCCGCGCCGCCGACCGGGTGGCGGCAAAGCTTGGCGTCGGCATGTATGAGACGCCGACCGGCTGGAAATTCTTCGGCAACCTGCTTGACGCCGGCCGCGTCACCATATGCGGCGAGGAGAGCGCCGGCGCCGGCTCCGACCATGTTCGCGAAAAGGACGGCCTCTGGGCCATCCTGATGTGGCTGAACATTCTCGCCGTCCGCAAGCAGAGCGTGGCCGAGATCGTGCGCGCCCACTGGGCCGAATATGGCCGCAATTATTATTCCCGCCACGATTACGAGGAAGTCGCCAGCGAAGGCGCCAACGCCCTGATCGCCGCCCTGCGCGACAAGCTGCCCGGCCTGCCGGGCCAGAAATTCGGCTCGCTGGAGATCGAGGCAGCCGACGATTTCGCCTATCGAGATCCGGTCGACGACTCCTATTCGGCGCAACAGGGCATTCGCATCCTGTTCGCCGGCGGTTCGCGCATCGTCTATCGCCTGTCGGGCACCGGCACCTCGGGCGCGACCTTGCGCGTCTATATCGAGCGCTATGAAGGCGACCCGGCGCGGCATGATCTGGAAACGCAGGAAGCCCTGGCCGACCTGATCGCCCTGGCCGGGGAGCTGGCCGAAATCCGACGCCACACCGGGCGGACGGCGCCGAGCGTCATCACCTGAAGGTCAGTCGCGGCGCACGAAAACCGTCGCCACGTCGTCGCTGAAGACACGCCGCCAGTCCGGCGAGGCGTCCAGGATGTTGTTGGCTGGCAGGATCGTCGGCAGGATGGTCCAGCCGATCGATTGGTCCGCCAGCAGCGCGCTCAAGATCTCGGGCCTGCGTCCGGCAAGCGCCTGCGTCAGATCATAATGCAACGGTCCGAAAAGCTCGGCGCGGCCGTCTGCATAGGTCGGCACATGCTGGCCGATCAGGAAACCGCCGAACTGGTCCTCGTTCAGCACATGGCCGCGAGCGTTCGCCGCGCGGGCCGCCGCAAGAGCGGCCTGCGGCGCGACCTGTTCCGGCAGGGAGAGCGGCCCGCGTTGCGCCGCCATGACGCCCATCGCCAGAAGCGAGCCGAACACGGAAAAGGCGACAATCGACCGCCTTTCTCTTGGCAGGCGCGGGATGGCGGCGAGCAAGGCCGCGACCGGCGCGCCGAGCAACAGCGCCACGATCATCAGGCAAAGCGTCTCCTGGCGGACATGGGCGAGCGCCGAATGCAGCAGCGCCAGCAAAAGCAAGACCCGCGGTGCCGGAAGGCGCACGCCGCTGAGCAAGGCGGCGCCGAAGCCGAGCAGGATGATGAATTCGAAATGCGTGAAGCTCGAAAAATCCTGCGGCCGCCATTCGACGATCAGGCCCATCGCCGGGCCCAGCGCCAGCACGTCTCGGGCTGCGGCCAGCACATGCCAGCCGTAGGGATGGATCAGCACGGCGAAGGCGCAGGAAAGGCTAAAAACGACCCAGCGCGCCATCAGCGCCAGATGGCCGCCTGCGGCCCGAGCCAGCGATTCCCAGGCGAAAAACGGCAAAAGAATAAATCCGAGCAGGAACGAGCCGTGCAGATTGGCCCACAGGACCATCAGCAGAGCAAAAGGCCAGCGCGGGGCGCGGCCCTGTTCGGCCGCGTCGAGCAGGCCGATGGCGAAAGCCGCCATGACCGGCCAGGCCAGGACATGCGGCCGGGCAAGCAGATGGAAATTGCCGGCGAGCGCGACGAGAAGCACGGCTGCCAAGGCAAAAATCGGTCCCGTCCGCCGCTCCAGCGCCGCGAAGACCAGGGCATAGGCGGCGCTGGCCGCGCCCAGCGCCAGCAAAGCCGCGCCGGTCCAGCCAGCCAGATTGTAAGCCGAAGCGTAAAGGACCTGCGAAAGCCACTCCTTGGCGATCCAGGGCTGGCCGGTCCGGGTCCAGGAATAGCTGTCGGTCTGCGGAAAATGGCCGCTGGCCAGGATTTCCTGCCCGGTGCGAACATGCCACTGCATGTCGGGATCGTACAGGAACCCGGAGACGGTCGGCAGCAGCAGCGCGAAAAAGCTCAGGCCCACAAGGGCGGCCAGGGACCAGTCGAAGGACGCGCAGGCCGGCAGGCGAGGCAGGGCCAACCGCCGCAACGCATTCTGGACGCATGATGGCGCCTTTTCCGCGCCTGCCGCGTTGAGGAGAACCCAATTCGTCATTTCGCTTGTCATCCCGAAATCCGGGCAAAGCATACAAGGAAAAGGTTGACGGATTGGGAGCATGGCGTTTTGCCGGCGCGCTTGCGTCCGAAGAAATGAGAGCTGATCGGCCTTGTCTTTATACTCAGATTGAGTATATGTAGGAAGTGTGAAACGAGGAGACGTGTTTCCTCGCCAGCCGTTGTTACGGCCTTTTTTCCGGTTCACGTTATGCTCATATTGAGCATAACCAGGAGTGAGCGTCATGCAGGTTACTTCCGCCCCGCGTGTTTCGACCCCGTCGCAGAGCAGTTCGGCCGCTCTGCGTCATGGCGCGCTGCCCATGCCCTCGCTCGCCTGGACGCCGGAAGTCGCGCGCGAGACCGCCCATCTCTACGAAAAGGTGAAATCGATCATTCCGCCGATCGAATGGCCGTTTCACGCGCCTTACGTCAAGGCGATCAATGATTTGAAGAAGCAGCGCAACGCGGTCATCCTGGCGCATAATTACCAGACGCCGGAAATCTACAACTGCGTCGCCGATGTCGTCGGCGACAGCTTGCAGCTCGCCCGCCTCGCCGGCCAATCCGACGCCGACGTGATCGTGCAGGGCGGCGTGCATTTCATGGCCGAGACCTCAAAGCTTCTCAGCCCGGAAAAAACCGTGCTGATCCCGGATTCGCGCGCCGGCTGCTCGCTCGCCTCCTCGATCACCGGGGCCGACGTTCGGGCGCTGCGCCGCAAATATCCCGGCGTGCCGGTGGTCGCCTATGTCAACACCTCCGCCGACGTGAAGGCGGAAGTCGACATCTGCTGCACCTCGTCCAATGCGGTGAAAGTGGTCGAAAGCCTCGGCGTCGACACGGTGATCATGGTCCCCGACCGGTTTTTGGCAGCGAATGTCGCGCGCCAGACCAAGGTGAAGATCATCGCCTGGCACGGCGCCTGCGAAGTGCATGAGCGCTTCACCGCTGAAGAACTGCTGCGCTATCGCGAGGACGATCCGTCGATAAAACTGATCGCCCATCCGGAATGCCCGCCCGAAGTGGTCGATGTCTGCGACTTTTCCGGCTCGACCGCGGCGATGATCGACTATGTCAAGACGCGGCAGCCGAAACGCGTCCTGCTGGTCACCGAATGCTCGATGGCCGATAATGTCGCGGCGGAAAATCCCGGCGTGGATTTCGTGCGGCCGTGCAACCTCTGCCCGCACATGAAGCGCATCACGCTGCCGAAAATCCTCGATAGCCTGGTTTATATGCGCGAAGAAGTCACCATCGATCCGGCCCTGGCGCAACGCGCACGCCGTTCCGTCGAGCGGATGATCGAGCTGAAGTAAGACGGCGATCCCGGTCGTCATCCCCTTCTCCGGAAGGGAACGGCTCCCCAAACGCGAGTTGAAAAGCCGGAAATGTCCGAACCTGACATTCTGATCGTCGGCGGCGGGCTGGCTGGCCTGTTCTGCGCCCTGCAACTCGCGCCGCTGCCCGTCGCCATTATCGCCGCCGCGCCGATCGGCGAAGGCTCGTCCTCGGTCTGGGCGCAGGGCGGCATCGCCGCCGCGGTGCTGGAAGGCGACAGCCCCGAACTTCACGCCGCCGACACGGTCAAGGCCGGGGCCGGCATCGTTGACCCGGACGTCGCCCTGTCGGTCGCCCGCGAGGCGCGCAGCCGTGTCGAGGATCTGCTGCGCTTCGGCGCGCCCTTCGACCATGACGCGCAGGGCCGGTTGACGCCGTCGCAGGAGGCCGCCCATTCGGCGCGGCGCATCGTGCGGGTCAAGGGCGACGGCGCCGGGGCCGCCGTGATGCAGGCGCTGATCGCCGCAGTGCGCCGGACGCCCTCCATCGTCCTGCATGAAAGCCTCGTCGCCGAGGAGCTGATCCTGCAATCGGGCCGCGTCGCCGGGGTGTTCGCGCGCGACGCCGAGGGGAAGTCCCGCGCCTTTCTGGCCCGCGCGACCGTGCTGGCGACCGGCGGCGTCGGCGCCCTGTTCGCCCTGACCACCAATCCGCCACAAGCCAATGGCGCCGCCCTCGCCATGGGCGCGCGGGCCGGAGCGCGCATCGCCGACGCGGAATTCGTCCAGTTCCACCCGACGGCCATCGACATAGGTCGCGATCCTGCACCGCTTGCGACCGAGGCGCTGCGCGGCGAAGGGGCGATCCTGGTCAATCGCGCTGGCCAGCGCTTCATGCCGGCCCTGCACGCGGACGCGGAACTTGGCCCGCGCGACATCGTCGCGCGGGGCGTCTTCGCGGAAATCGCCGCGGGGCGCGGCGCCTACCTCGACGCCACAAAGGCCGTGGGCTCGGGCTTCGCCGAAAAATTTCCCAATGTCGCCGCCGCCTGCCTCTCGGCGGGGCTCGATCCCGCCGTCGAGCCGATCCCGGTGGCGCCGGCCGAACATTATCACATGGGCGGCCTGTGGACCGACGCCCGTGGCCGGACGTCCCTGCCCGGCTTGTGGGCGGCGGGCGAGGCGGCGTCCACCGGCCTGCATGGGGCCAATCGGCTCGCGTCCAATTCGCTGCTGGAGGCGGTGGTGTTCGGCGACCGCGTCGCTCGCGACATTGCGGCGACCTTGCCAGTGACGCCGGCGCCCGAACCCGTCCCGCAGCGCCCGCCGGCCTCGAAAACCGGCGACGCGATGACCGCCTGCGCCTGCGCCAGATCATGACCCGCCATGTCGGCGTCTTGCGCGACGAGACGGGCCTGCGCAAAGCCCTGGCAGAGCTTATGGCCCTTCGCGACAGGGCGCTGGCGGCGCGGGATCTCGACCTGCGCAACCGGACCGAGGCGGCGCTGCTGATCGCCGCCAGCGCCTGGCTCAGGCGCGAGAGCCGGGGCGGCCATTTCCGCACCGATTTTCCCGAAAGCGATCCGGCCCAGGCGCATCGCTCCTCCATCACGCTGGACGAAGCGCTGCGGTTGGCGCAAAGTTCGAGCCTCCCCAAAGTCTGAGCTTCAGGAAGACGAGCGCGCATGAACCTGCCCATTCTCAATCCGCTGCTGGTCGAAGAGGCGGTCCGCGCCGCCCTGGCCGAGGATTTCGGTCGCGCTGGCGACATCACCTCGCAGGCGACCATCCCCGCTTCGGCCCAAGCCAGGGCGGTGATCGCGGCGCGGAAGAAGCCCGGCGTCCTCGCTGGCCTCGACATCGCGCGCAAAACGTTCGAACTGGCCGATCCCGCGCTGCGGTTCGAGGCGCTCGCCGCCGACGGCCAGCATTTCGAGGCGGGCGCGGCGCTGGCGCGGATCGAAGGTCCGGCCCGCGCGCTCCTGTCGGCCGAGCGCGTGGCGCTGAATTTCCTCGGCCGCCTCTGCGGAATCGCAACCTTGACCGCGCATTACGCCGAGGCCATCGCCCATACCGAGGCAAAGATCTGCTGTACGCGAAAGACCACGCCCGGCCTGCGCGCCTTCGAAAAATACGCGGTGCGCTGCGGGGGCGGCATGAATCACCGCTTTGGCCTCGACGACGCCATACTCATCAAGGATAACCATATCGCAGTGGCGGGCGGCGTGGTCCCCGCCTTGCGGGCGGCGAAGGATTTCGTCGGCCATCTGGTCAAGATCGAGATCGAGGTGGATACCCTGGCGCAATTGCAGGAAGTCCTGAACGAAGGCGCCGATGTCGTGCTGCTCGACAACATGGCGCCGGCGCAATTGCGCGAGGCGGTCAAGTTGATCGGCGGACGGATGAAGGCCGAGGCCTCGGGCGGCATTCACCTGGGCGGCGTGCGCGAGGTGGCCGAGACAGGCGTCGACCTGATCTCTTCGGGCGCCCTCACCCATTCGGCTCCGACGCTCGATCTCGGCCTCGATATCGAGATCGGCTGATTTCTCGGCTGGCCGCCCTTGCCCTTGCAGCGCAAAAACGCCATGTTCGCCAGGTCAAATGATCAGGCGGCGCGGCAGCCCCCAACGCGTCCAGGAAAGTCGATTTCGTGGTTTCAAAAACTGCCTCCCTGAAAAATTTCACTTTCGGCCTGACGTTCGGCCTTGGCCTGGCCGCTTCCGGCGGTCTCGGCTTCGCGACAGCCCTGGCGCGCGAGTCCGTCGCCATATCGACCCCCTTCGAGGTCAGCGAAAGCCCAGCCGGCAATTATCTCGCCGCCCGGGTTGCTGAATCCGAACATGACACCTTCGCGGCCTCGACCTTCTTCCGCGAGAGCCTGCGCTCGGACCCTCGTAATATCGAGCTGGTGCAGCGGGCCTTTGTCGCCGCCCTCGCCAATGGCGACATGCAGGACAGTTTCGCCCTGGCGCAGAAGGTGCTGGCGCACGACCCGCGCAATTCCTCGGCGCGGCTGGCGCTGGGCGTGCGCGATCTCAAGGCGAAGAGCTACAGCGCGGCCCGCAACCAACTGAGCGCCGGCGCCACCGGCCGCCAGCGCGATCTCACCGCCGTGCTGCTGACGGCCTGGAGCTATGTCGGCTCGGGCGACGTCAAGAAGGCCCTGAGCATCATCGACACGCTGAACGAGCCGTCCTTTGCCGTGTTCCGCGACTTCCACGCCGGGTTGATGCTCGAGGCCGCCGGCCAGCTGGACGAAGCCGGCAAGCGGCTCCAGGCCGCCTATAACAGCGACCAGGCCACCTTGCGTCTCGTCGACTCCTACGGCCGCAACCTTTCCCGCCGGGGCAAGACCGAGGAAGCCAAGGCCGTCTACGACGCTTTCGAAAAGACCCAGCCCCGCAATCCCATGGTCCAGGCCGCGAGGGAAGAACTCGCCGCGGGCAAAAAGCTGGAGCCCATGATCAGGGACGTGAGCGGCGGCGCCGCGGAAGTCCTTTACGGCCTCGGGGCCTATGGCCTCGGCGCCGCCAACAGCCGGCAGGGCGACGAGATCGCCGCCATGGTTTTCCTGCGGCTCGCCCTCGTGCTGGCGCCGGACCATGCCCTGGCGCTGGATACGCTCGGCGAAGCCTATGGCCGGCTCAAGCAATATGAGGCGGCGATCGAGGTCTATGACCAGACGCCCGAAATCAAGCCCGATGCGTCCCAACGCCGACGTCCACATCGCCTTGCTGCTTGACGCCGTGGGCAAGTCCGACGACGCGCTCAAGCGCCTGCAGGGAATCGTGGCGGAACATCCGAAGGGCGCGGAAGCCCTGTCGGCCCTGGCCGATCTCGAGCGCGCGCGCAAGGATTACCAGGCCTCGGCCGACGCCTACGCCCGCGTGCTCGCCCTGACCTCGCCCAGCGAAAAGACGCAATGGGCGATCTATTATTTCCGCGGCGTCGATTACGAACGCGGCAAGCAATGGGAAAAAGCCGAGAACGATTTCAAGAAGGCGCTCGATCTCTACCCCGAACAGCCGCTGGTGCTGAACTACCTCGGCTATTCCTGGGTCGACCAGGGCGTCCATCTCGACGAAGCCTTCAAGATGCTGCGCCGCGCCGTCGAGCTGCAGCCGGAGGACGGCTATATCGTTGATTCGCTCGGCTGGGCGCATTACAAGCTCGGCCATTACGACGAAGCGGTGAAGCTTCTGGAGCGCGCCATCGAACTCAAGCCCGGCGATCCCGTGATCAACGATCATCTCGGCGACGCCTATTGGAAAGTTGGCCGCCAGCTCGACGCCCGGTTCCAGTGGAACCACGCGCGCGACCTCAATCCCGAGAAGGACGATTTGCCGAAGATCCTCGGCAAGATCGACAAGGGCATGACCGACGCCACGCCGACCCCAGGGCCAAATCCAAAGGTGGAGGCGCCGGAGGGGGCCAAGAACGGCGGCTGATCTCAGCCTCCCCTCAGCTTTGATCGCCCTTGCTGTCGCTTTCGCCGAGCGCCGCGACCAGCGCCGTATCGAAATAGCGCGTCCATTCGGCGATCTTGTAGTCGACCCAGATCAGGCGGTCGACGCCCTCAAGGTCCGCCACCACGCCAGTGCCGCGATTGCGCAGCCGCATGCGCCAGGACATGTAGGAGCAGCGCGGCATGTCGACGACGAGGTCGTCCACGTCGAAGGACAGGATTTCGAAATCGACGTCGAAAGCGCGCCAGGCCTGGCGGATCTCGTCCTTGCCGACTCTGACGCCGGCCGCCGGAATCATGGCGCGGGAACCGAGAAGCCGATAGGTGGCGTTGTCGTGGAAGAAGAACAGTCCGGGCTCATTATCGCCCTTGGCCCGCCGACCATAAATGTCGCGGGCGATCGCCATATATTCTTCGCGGGTTAGCCCTTGCTCGATCATTTCCCTCCAGCCCGCGCCCGATTGGACGCCAACAAAGTCGCCTGAATTTCGTCCTGCCCCTCAAAGTCCCGGGAAGCGCGACAGTTTTTC
The DNA here is from genome assembly GCA_963710275.1 of uncultured Alphaproteobacteria bacterium. Classification (GTDB taxonomy): domain Bacteria; phylum Pseudomonadota; class Alphaproteobacteria; order Rhizobiales; family Beijerinckiaceae; genus Rhodoblastus. Next base: position 84,702 of record CAVPZS010000007.1, read on the forward strand.
ACGCGAAATTGCCAAGAAGGGCCTGAAACGCGCAATTCTAAAGCAAATTTCATCGTGCGAAAACGCCGGATGAGAATTTTCACGCAGAGTAGTGAAAGCAAAATAGTCTACACCAAAACAAACGCGGCTGCACATGATTTCCGCGAAGCAAAAGCCTGGTCAAGGTCCGTCAAATTCTGGGCAAGCGCGAAGGCGCAAAGCATTGCCGGTCCAGTAGTGGTTTAAAAAACAATGCGTTATTAAAGACGCGCCGTTGACTGCCCTGTTCGTGACCTATGCTCCAGGTCAAGCGCCGCGTAGCAGGCGCCGCATCGTTGCGGTGTCGCCATATTCGAACACCTCCTGGATCAGCCCCGCCCTCGTCCGAATGAGGTGAGCTATCACCAGTTGTTCTGCTTGCGATGTGCCGCGATGCCGGAGCTCGACCAGCCGCCTGAGCGCGATCGTGTCGCCCTCGATCACAACGCTGAGAATGCGATGGTCCTCGCGCTCGAATTCCGCGTCGACGTCGCGCAGGAGATTGAGAATCTGAGCCTTGCCGCGATAGACGCCATAAAAAACGCAATCGCGGCGATCGCCGACCATATGCAGGACCGCATCTTCGTGAAAATACCGGATGAAATCATCCGGCCGGGCGCGCATCGGGACAGCCTGTCCGATCCGCGCCCGGAGCAGAGGATTGGATTCAGGCGGGACGAACCCAGCCGCGAAATCGGACATTCCCTGTTCCCCTCCCGAGACCTCAGTCGCGGCTTTCGCGCAGGCGAAACAGGGTCGCGCTGTCGATGAATTCGCTGACCTCCACGATCAGGTCGCCCTCAAGCCTGAGGAAACACAGGCATTGCAGGCTAGCCTCGCGCCGGGTGCCGCGATGCCGCAGCTTCATCTCGTATTGCGCGCAGGCCTGTTCGCCCTCGATCACGGTGGCTATCCGATGGACCGATTTCTGCTCGAATTCCACGGCGAAGGCGTCGAGATAGGCGAGGATCGAATCGCGCGAGCACCGAAGTCCGGCATAGGCCCAGCTCGCCTGGTCGCCATTCATCAGCCAGTCGGCCTCGGGCGCGAACAGGGGCGCCAACGCCCGGGGATCGGAGCGGCGGTCGATGACGGCAGAGACGATCCGGTCGAAATCCGGCCGCGTCACCTGCGGGGATAGGCTGTCGCTTTCGCTCATGATCGGTTCCGCGCCAAGAGCCCCAGACGGGCCCAAGGCCATCGACGCATAGCAGAGCGGCGAACCGCTCCGCCATTGTTCTTTCGCCTGTCGTTAGGTCAGTTCTTTGCCTTGTCGACCAGCTTGTTCTTGCCGATCCAGGGCATCATGCCGCGCAGCTTCGCGCCGACGTCCTCGATCTGGTGGGCGTCGTTGACCCGCCGAATGCCCTTGAAGCGCGCCGCGCCGGCGCGATATTCCTGCATCCATTCGGAAGTGAACTTGCCGGTCTGGATGTCCTTGAGCACCGCTTTCATTTCCGCCTTGGTCTCGGACGTGATGATGCGCGGTCCCGTGACATATTCGCCCCATTCGGCAGTGTTCGAGATCGAGTAGTTCATGTTGGCGATGCCGCCCTCATAGATGAGGTCGACGATCAGCTTCACTTCGTGCAGGCACTCGAAATAGGCCATTTCCGGGGCATAGCCCGCCTCGACCAGCGTCTCGAAACCGGCGCGGATCAGCTCGACCAGGCCACCGCAAAGCACGGCCTGCTCGCCGAACAGGTCGGTTTCGCATTCTTCCTTGAAGCTCGTCTCGATGATGCCGGAGCGGCCGCCGCCAATGGCGGAAGCATAGGACAGGCCGATGTCGTGGGCGTTGCCCGAGGCGTCCTGATGGATGGCGATCAGGCAGGGCACGCCGCCGCCCTTGAGATATTCGCCGCGCACGGTGTGGCCGGGCCCCTTCGGCGCGACCATCAGCACGTCAATGTCCTTGCGCGGCTCGATCAGGTTGAAATGCACGTTCAGGCCATGGGCGAACAGCAGCGCGGCGCCGGGGCGGATGTTTTCCGCGATGTCGGCCTTGTAGATTTCGGCCTGAAGCTCGTCAGGGGTCAGCATCATCAGGACGTCGGCCCATTTCGCCGCCTCGGCGACGGACAGCACCTTGACGCCCTCGCCTTCGGCCTTCTTGGCCGTGGCGGAGCCGACGCGCAGCGCGACGGCGACGTCCTTGACGCCGGAATCGCGCAGGTTGAGCACATGGGCGTGGCCTTGCGAGCCATAGCCGACCACCGCGACCTTCTTGCCCTTGATCAGGTTGATATCGGCATCGCTATCATAGTAAACGCGCATTTTCGCTGCTTTCCGAATTTTTGGGACGCGGGCGCAGCCCACGAGGAAAATTTCACCGACGCCTAATAAGCGCACAAAACCGTCACGTCAAAGGAAAGTGGCGCATGAGCGGCTTTCACCCGCCGCAAGCTACTCGAACAGCCCCGCGACGCCCGAATAGACGCCAAAACCGGCCGCGACAGCGATGATCGCGGCGCAGAGCGCGGCATAGGGGCCTTGCAGGCGAAGCGGCTCCGGCAGGCGGCGGGCGAGCAGGAACAGGAAGCCGAGCACGGGCGGCAGCAGCAGGGCGTTCATCACCTGCACGCCGACGCTCAGCGAAACGAGGTTGACGCCGGACGCCACGGTGGCCGCGCAGGCGACCACGGCGAAGGCATAGACGCCATAGAACCAAGGCGCCTCGCGCGGCGCATGGTCGAGGCTGCAATTCACCTTGAGAATTTCGCCAAGGGTGCGCGCCGCGGTAATCGAGACGACAATCGCCGCCACCAGCGCGGCGCCGGAAAGGCCAAGGCCGAACAGCAGCTTGCCGCCAAACTCGCCGAGGAACGGCGTGATCGCCTCGGCGATGCGCTGCACCGTATCGAGATCGCCCGAGGAGCCCGCCGCGCCAAGGGTGGCCGCGGTCGCGACCAGCACGGCGGCCATGATCAACTGGGTCAGTATGGCCCCGACAAACGTGTCGGCGCGCGCGGCCGGAAGGTCGGCGACGGTCAGCTTCTTCTCGACGATGGCGCTTTGCTGGAAGAAGACCATCCAAGGCATGATCACCGCGCCGATATTGGCGGCGATGAGATAGAGATACTTTTTGTCGCCAAAGGGAATGTCCGCCACCTGCGCCGCGACCGCCCTCGGATCGGGATGAGCGAGGAAGACCACGACCAGGAACACCAGTTCGAACGCGCCCACGGCCAGCGCGATGCGTTCGACGGTCAGGTAGGAATGGGTAAAGACCATCAGCATCATGGCCGAAGCGACGACGACCATCGTCACCGGCCCCGACAGGCCCATCAGCGCGCCGACGCCGGCAAGTCCGGCGAACTCCGTCAGCAGCGCGCCCGTGCAGCAGACCAGCAGGGTCAGGACCGAAAACCAGGCCCATGCCTTGCCGAAATGCTTCTCGATGAGATGGGCGTGCCCCTCGCCCGTCGCCGCGCCAAGTCGAACGGTCAGTTCCTGGACAACGTAAAGCACGGGGATCAAGGCGATTTGCAGCCAGAGCAAGCGATAGCCCCAGCCGGCGCCGCTCTGCGCGGCGGTGATGACGCTGCCGGCGTCGGTGTCGGCCAGCATGACGACAAGCCCGGGTCCCGCCACGGCGAGGAAATTCCGCAACCTTGCGCGGCGCGGCAGGACATGGCTTATTTCGACCATTTCGGAACTTTCAAACAACCTGAAACCCATTTTCGCCGGCGCGACAGGGCGTCGGCAAGCAAAGGACGTCAGTTTAGATATAGTCCAGATTGCTTCATGTCCCTGCGCGAGGTCAATCCTCGCGGGGTCAATCCTCGTCGCCCGCGACGTCCGGCGGCGGCTCGTCGTCCACATTCTCGCCGGCGATGACATAGCCGCCGGTGAGCCAGCGATTGAGGTCGACATTGGCGCAGCGCTTCGAGCAGAAGGGCGCATACGCCGGATCGACGGGCTTGCCGCATATGCTGCAGACGGGCTCTTTTTTCCTGATCGCTTCCGTCTTTTCCGTCATGCCGCTGGCGCCTCCGCGTCCCCCGCCCAGAACGCATGCGCCGGATAGCCGAGCCCATCGAGCAAGGCCATGGTTTCCTGCAACGGCAGGCCGACGACGGCGGTATAGGAGCCGGTCAGCTTGACGACGAAGGCCCCGGCAATGCCCTGGATGGCGTAGCCGCCGGCCTTTCCATGCCATTCGCGCGAGGCGAGATAGCCAGCGATTTCCTTGCCTGACAGGCGCTTGAAGCGAAGGCGGGCCTCAACCAGCCGAGAGCGCTCGCGGCCGGACGGATCGATGACGGTGACGCCGGTATAGACCCGATGCGCGCGGCCGGAGAGCAGGCGCAGGCAAAGGTCGGCCTGCTCGGAGGTTTCGCATTTCGGCAAAATGCGGCTTCCGACGCAGACCACGGTATCCGCGCCGACGACATAGGCGCCCCGCAACTCCTCGCGGGAATGCGCGGTCATGGCGCCGATTCGCGCCTTCTCCAGCGCCAGGCGCGCGGCGAGCTTCCTCGGGGATTCGTTGCGTCCGGGGGTCTCGTCGAGATCCGCGGGCAGCAGCGCGTCGGGCTCCAGCCCGATCTGCTGCAACAGCGCGAGCCGGCGCGGCGAACCAGAGGCGAGCGCCAGACGCGCGGAACGGATTTTGGGCTCGGCGGTCACAGGTTTCCCGGAAAAATGGCTATCGGCCTATTTGAAACGATAGGTGATGCGACCTTTGGTCAGGTCATAAGGCGTCATTTCGACCAGCACGCGATCCCCGGTGAGGACGCGGATCCGGTTCTTGCGCATCTTTCCCGCAGTATGGGCGATGATTTCGTGATCATTTTCGAGGGTGACGCGAAAAGTCGCATTCGGCAGCAATTCGCTGACGACACCCGGAAATTCAAGAAGTTCTTCCTTCGACATCTGGTTCCTTGACCTTGATTCCGCCGCCTGCCGGCCCTCGCGCCGCAAACGGGAAACGAGTTAGGACGGAAGTCGCCTTGCCATTGCGGGCAAACCTACGCATTATCGCCTGATCGAATGAAAACCCTGGCTGCCCGGAACAGTTCATTCCGGGACACATTGGGGAGCGGCGGTCTTGCGCGGGATCGAATGGATCCATTCGCGCCCGATTGACATTTCGGGCTATAACAAATTGCGGCGCTCCTGCCAATGGCGCGCTGGGGATGCGACGTTCAAGACTTTTCGACTAGACCGCAAGGGTTTCCGCTTATGAAGAGTTTATTCGCATTGCACAATCGCCTGTTGCATTCCTGCTTTGAAGCCTACGAGGTCCAGGTGGCCACGATCGCGACGATTTCCGCGCGCCTCCCCCTCATCGCCGCAGCGGCGACAGGATTCGGGACCAAGCATGCGCGCCAGGAAACGCAGACGATGGTCACGGAAAAACTTCATGCCGCGTCGGAAGGCGTTCAGGCAAGCGCGCTTGAGACGGCAAAGGTGACGTTGAAAGTTATGACCGGGCAGTCGCACCCGGTGGCGATGGCCGGCCATATGATGGATGTGGCGGACGCAGCGACGCGCCCGGCGACGCGCAAGGTACGAGCCAATGCGAAGCGGCTGGCCAATCGCTGACCGGCTCATAATCAGGCGGGAAATGACGGTTTTTTGAAAAGGCGGCTTTTTGCGGAGTCTTGAGGGCTGGACAAGCGGCTTTTCGCTTTCTATAAGGCGCGTGCTCTGACTATGGCCGTCACGAGCATGCCCAGGTAGCTCAGTTGGTAGAGCATGCGACTGAAAATCGCAGTGTCGGTGGTTCAATTCCGCCCCTGGGCACCATTCACATTTTATCTTTTAAATTCAGCAGCATAGACTGCGACCTTTCTGCCTCACCCAAAGCTATCTCTCTGTCAGTGTTCGATAACGTGCTCCGACGCCTGTTGGAGTGCGAAATCGGCGCTTAGCTGTCTACCTCTGCTTGCTGTTGACCGTCACCGTGGCTTTAAGCCGGGAGGATCTAGTTCCGACGGGGCGAACAGGGGGCATAGGACGATCGTCGGCTATGGGCCGACGTTCTGCCGATACCACCACTTTGCGAACGAACCGGATGCGTGGCTTGCTCAGTCCAATGGAGATTTGATCGACACTATATCTTGACATAATGTTCTGCTTATGTTCTTCTCTTGCGCGAATTTTCGTTGGAGATTTTTCTTGATGGGGACAGAGGCATTTCCGAGAATAAATTTTCATCGCCTCGCGCAACCGGGAGATTCGACCGGCGTATCATGCGACCATGATGGCCCCGCCATCGGACCTATCCGCCTCTTGACCAAATCCGTGGCCGGTTTCACGTCGCGTCCGATTGCAGAACTGAACAGAATTTTCTCCTATGTCGGCCAGCGCCCGGTCGATTGCTCCGATCTCGCGGAAAGATTGACCGGCGTTGCGAAGGCGTTGAACGACGGAGAACTCGCGCGTGCGACGTTCGCCACATTGTTTTTGCATCTGCCTTCCCTATCGGATGAACAGGCTCAGCGTGCGGCAGAGGCGGTAAAACTAGTCAAGGCCTCGCCTGATGATCCGGAGCATCCTGGTTGGCCGAAAGGGACCGAGGGTGGGAAGGGAGGGCAATTTCGGCCGAAGGATGGCGCCGCCGCGGAAACGACAACCGCAGAAAAGCTTGCGCGTCTGGCTGTGCGGCGGCAGCTTCGGCGGGCGCTTGTTCATACGCTGTTGCGTCATGCGGCAAGACTTGCAATCGAAGCGGCGGGCGACGCCGTTCCGGGCCTGGATGTCGCCGCCGGCGCAGCGACCATCGCCGATTTGGCTGTCATGGCCGAAGAAAATGCGGCCCTGAAACGAGATGCCGACGCGGCAATCAAATTTGTTCAAAACGGCCCTTATAGCCTGGAACAATTGCGCGTCAGTCCCGATGACAAGGCGTTTTCCTCATTCACTGAATTCAAAAAGATTAATCTTGCCAAATATTTCGGTCCTGCCGGCGACGGCTATGAATATCACCACATCGTCGAGCAAAGCACGAGCGGGGATATGTCAGAAAGCGAATTGCAATCAACAACAAATATCGTACGCATTCCGAAACTTTTGCATGAGGAGATCAACAGCGAATATTCATCCTTGCAGCGTGATCTTAATAGTTCTCTTCGCACCAGCCTCAATGACGCGAGCTTTGACGAAAGACGGACCGCTGGATTGAACGTAATGCGGAAACTCGGCATTCTGAAGGGAGAATAAATGCAATGGCAAGGAAGGACTCTCAGGCGACAATCCCCGATCTAATCGAATTGTTTAAACAATATACGGCAGATTATTACTCCGCACGTGATGATGATGAATTCAAAAAACAAAAAACTGCGGTAAATCATGTAAACAAGATTGTAGAATCACTCGATACGTTCGGAGCCGAAGGCCGTCTCGCCTTGATCCCGTTGCTTGACGACCCCCATCAGGGCATTCGGACTTTCGCCGCCGCCGATCTCCTCAAGGTCATTCCCGAACGGGCGGTCGCCGTTCTGAAAGAGATTGAGAGAGGGCCTACCTATTTCCCGCGCATCACTGCCGGAAATTTTCTCGAAAGTTACGCTAAGGGAAAATGGCCCAGGTAGACTTTTTCGCGCTCCGACGTTCACCTGAAGGCGAGGACGACGCTACGAAGCATCGGCGCGAGCGCTTCCTGAGAGAGGTCGTCGAATTCAATTCCGCGATTTGAAACCAAATTCGGGTGAGGCAGCACCGCCCGGAACATCCTGAAACGATATGAAACGAATTCTTTGCCTCACCCAGACATAAGTAATTGTTTTATATAACTTCCAGCAGCCCGCCCCTGGGCGCCATTTACCCTTCCAGAACAGTCCGCGCCAGTCCAAACAAGCCCGGAAAACCGTGGTTTTTAAGGGCTAAGGCGTCCTAGATCGTCTGACTTGGCGCGGCCGGCGCCGCCGGCTTGGCCGCATGTGTGTAAAGCAGGGACACACTGCCAATCAGGCCCACAAGAAGCGTTGTTGATCCCACCGGCGCGCTGTCTTCCTACCGGATCTTGGGCTGAAATCAGCCATTTTTCTTTGGCTTTCGCGCCTTTTCCCAAGCGTTTTTGGACGCCTTTGATCGAATTTCCGACATGTTCGAACAGCTCATGGGGAAGTCGTCAGCCAGGCCCCACTTCGAACGGTATGCGTCAGGCGTTAGCCGATGAGCAACGCGCAGGTGCATTTGGAGCGATCTGAATTTCTTCCCGTCTTCAAGACAAATTATGAAGTCGGGTTGAACGCAGTCTGCGATCGGAATCGTCGGCTCCCTCCCCCCGCGCGCGTCTTCTCGGTTCGTTCCCAAATCACCGCCTGCCATCGTCCCGCGCTCTTTTGCCCGCCATCGCCAGACTCTAATGCATATGTTCAAGCCACTGAATTACGCATTTTCTGTCGTTTTTTCCCTGGTTCGGAAAAATATGAAGCCCGACTGCGCTGGCTGAGTAATTCTGGCTACCCGATCACTGTCGCGCCAAGCGCGCCGATGAGAACCACGAGCCAAGCTGGCGCCTTCCAGAAAGTCAGCAACAGGAAGGCGACGACGCCGAGACTGAAATCGGTCCTGGAAAAAATCGCGCTGGTCCAGACAGGCGTGTAGAGGGCGCCGAGCAGCAGGCCGACGACGGCGGCGTTGACGCCTTTCAACGCGGATTGCACGTCCGCGCGGTGACGCAGCGCGTCCCAGAACGGCAGCGCGCGCGACGAGAAGCAGGAAGGACGGCAAATAGATAGCCGTGACGCAGATCAGGCCGCCGACAATCCCGTTGGGCGCGTCCTTCATCGCCGCGCCGAGATAGGCGGCAAAGCTGAAGAGCGGTCCGGGAACGGCCTGCGCCGCACCATAGCCGGCGAGAAAGGCGTCGTTGCCGATCCAGCCCTGCGGGACCACCGCCTGCTGCAACAGGGGCAATACGACATGGCCGCCGCCGAACACCAACGATCCCGACCGAAAGAAACTGTCGGACAATGCGATCGCATGGCTTGACGTCGCCTCAGCCAGAACTGGCAGCCCCAGCAGAAGCACAGCGAACAGCGCAGCGGCGAAGGCCGCGTTGGTTCGGCTGACTGGAATAGCCAGCGGACTCTGCTGATCGTTGACGACGGTGGGAAGAAAGCGCCAGCCAATGAGCCCGCCAGCGACGATAGCGCCAATCTGGCCTGCGGCCGACGGGATCGCCAGGGTGAGGACCGTCGCGGTGATGGCGAGGCTCGCGCGCTCGCGGTCGGGGCACAGGTTTTTCGCCATGCCCCAGACAGCTTGCGCGACCACGGCGACAGCGACGATCTTCAGCCCATGAAGCCAGGCGACATGGGAAATGTCGCCGATCTCGCCAAGACCATAGGCAAAAGCGACGAGCGCCAGCGCCGATGGCAAGGTGAAGCCGACCCAGGCAGCAAGACCGCCGGCAAAGCCGGCGCGCAACATGCCGAGGACGATGCCGACCTGGCTGCTCGCCGGACCCGGTAGAAACTGGCAGAGGGCGACAATGTCGGCATAGGCTTTTTCGTCGAGCCATTTGCGGCGCTCGACAAATTCGGCGCGGAAATAGGATAAATGCGCCACCGGGCCGCCGAAACTGGTCAGGCCCAGCCGAAGGAACGCAGAGAACACTTCGCGCCAGGATTTCATGGGCAAGCTCATAGGCAAGATCAGGCGTAATCGAACATCGCCATGAGCCCGAAGTCCATGGGAAGCTGCTGGCGACGCTGGAAGAGGGTTTTGCCGGGATTGTCGGCTACGAAGTCGAATTCAAACGCATGGGGCGCGTCGAACAGGGCTATCTCGTCGAAGGACTGGAAACAGGCCTCATCGAGATGCGGGGTCGGGTCCAGATGTTCAGCCAACGCGCTTGCCCTCCGAGTCGATCAGCAACTGGCCGTCTTCCTTAATCATCAGCCCCGGCGGCGGGCGACTTTGACCTCCGCAGCGCCTCTCGCGGAGTCAATCCAGCGGCGGCGAACAAGCCTTCAAGCTGAGGACCGGTCCAGCCCTTCTTGAGATATTCGATCACCGTCGGCTGGTAGCCCGCGGCCTCGATGATGGCGAGCACGTTGCGCGACGTGCCGCAGTCGGGATTGTGGTGGATGGCCACATGCATGTCAGCCAACGGTCTGCTCCCTCGGGTTTTCGGCGGCGACGCGGCGGACGGCGGCGCCGGACTCATACCAGCCACGGGTTCGGTTCACGATATTGACGACCGACAGCATCACCGGCACTTCGATCAGCACGCCGACGACCGTGGCCAGAGCCGCGCCGGAATGAAAGCCAAAAAGGCTGATGGCGGCGGCGACGGCCAGTTCGAAGAAATTGCTTGCGCCGATCAACGCGGAGGGTCCGGCGACGCAATGAGCTTCGCCGGTCATGCGATTCAGCAGGTAGGCGAGCCCGGAGTTGAAATAGACCTGGATCAGGATCGGCACGGCGAGCAGGACGATGATCAGCGGCTGCGCCAGAATTTGCTCGCCCTGGAAGCCAAACAGCAGAACCAGCGTCGCCAGAAGCGCCACGAGGGAAAGCGGCTGCAAGGTCTTCAGCAAGTTCGCCAAAGCGGCCTCGCCGCCATTGGCGATGAGACTTCTCCGAACGGCTTGGGCGACGATGACCGGCACGACGATGTAGAGGGCGACCGACAGCAGCAGCGTCTCCCACGGCACTGTGATCGACGACAGGCCGAGCAACAGGCCGACGATCGGCGCGAAGGCGACGACCATGATGACGTCGTTAAGCGCGACTTGGCTCAGCGTGAAATGGGGCTCGCCCTTGCAGAGGTTGCTCCAGACGAAGACCATCGCCGTGCAAGGCGCCGCCGCCAGCAGGATCAGGCCGGCGATATAGGAATCGATCTGATCGGCCGGCAGATGGCGCTTGAACAGGCTGCCGATGAACAGCCAGCCGAGAATAGCCATGGAGAACGGCTTGACCGCCCAGTTGATGAACAAGGTCACGCCAATGCCGCGCCAATGCTGCGCGACCTGCGACAGCGCGGCAAAATCGATCTTGACCAGCATCGGGATGATCATCAGCCAGATCAAGACCGCGACAGGCAGATTGACGTTGGCGATCTCGGCGCCGCCGATGGCCTGGAAGACGCCAGGGAGGAAATGGCCGAGGGCGATGCCCACGACGATGCAGAGCAGGACCCAGAGGGTCAGGTAGCGTTCGAATTTCGACATGGATTCACTCCGGCGACATCGACGTTTGCCGCTTGCCGTTGCGTTTGAAAATCAGCGGATCGGAGAAACCAAATGGCGTCCGCCGGATTGCATCCCCGGCTGCGGCCAGCGATCCTCCGGCCGCGTAATTATTGATCTTTGGGGCCGTCCGAATGGGACCCAGGCGGACAACAGGGGATGAGGTCGGCCAAGACCGGCGCGCAGACGTCCGAACGTCCTGCGCAGCAATCCTTCAGCAGGAACAGGATGACCTCCCGGAACAATGCGAGATCGGCGCGATAGATGATCGACCGGCTTTGCCGCTCGCCGCTGACGAGCCCGGCATTGGCCAGAATCGACAGATGTGCTGACATGGTGTTCTGCGGCACGCCAATCACGCGCGCCAATTCCCCGGCCGGGACGCCTTCGGGTTCGCGCGAGACGAGCAGCCGAAACGTTTGGAGACGCGTCGCCTGCGACAGCGCCGCGAGGGCGGCAAGAGCGGATATTTCTTTCATATATCCAGATTAATGGATAACTTGGTCCGACGCAAGACTGTGGCGCAAATTCGATTGACTGAAAATTCCGAAGCCTGCGCAACGGACGAACGAAGGCCTGGCGGGGTGATTTCTAATTTGTTTTCGTTCCGGAACCTAAACCAGCGGTTCCGTCGATGAAGCGCGGAGACGCGTTCATCTCCAATTCAGGCCGGCTTGAAGGTGGTACTCAGAGACGCTTCCAACCTGCAAGAAAGAAACAAAGGGAAAGACATCACCATGAAAATCTCGCGCGAGTTGGCCACGCCCGTCACCATCGGCCAACGCGCCGCGGCCGAGCCCCGCCCGACGAGAGGCAAAGGTCTTCCGCTGAGCGATGTTTAGCCATCGGCGGCCGTTCACGCGTTGCGCGCGCTCATGGTGAGCAGGTCATATTGTGCGACCGTGTCGCCGTCCTGGTTGAACAGTTCGACATCCCAACGCACCTCGCCATATTCGGCTTTGCGCGCGGCCTGCTTCTGCTTGACCGTCAGCCGCACGCGGATGGCGTCGCCCGGCGACACGGGCTTGAGAAAGCGCAGGTTGTCGAGGCCGTAATTGGCCAGCAGCGGTCCTGGCGCGGGATCGACGAACAGCCCCGCCGCGAAGGACAGCAGCAGATAGCCATGCGCGACCCGGCCAGGGAAGAACGGATTGGCTTTCGCCGCCTCCTCGTCCATGTGGGCGTAGAATGTATCGCCGGTGAAATGGGCGAAATGTTCGATATCGTCCAGGGTGATGGTCCGCGACGCGCTTTCGACCGTGTCGCCGATCGCCAGCGTCTCGAAAGGACGGCGGAAAGGGTGTTCCGCGGCCACCGGAGCCGGCGCGCCCTTGATCCAGCGCCGGGTCAAGGCGGCGAGGCGCGCGGGAGAACCCTGCAGCGCGGTCCGCTGCATGTAATGGAACACGCCGCGCAATCCGCCCAGTTCTTCGCCGCCGCCGGCGCGGCCGGGGCCGCCGTGGACCAGCCCCGGCATGGGCGAGCCATGTCCTGTCGACTCCTTCGCGCAATCGCGATCGAGCACGAGGAGCCGGCCATGGAACGGCGCCAGGCCAAGGATCAGCTTTTCCGCGACCGCGTCGTCATGGGTATAGGCCGAGGCGACAAGGCTGCCCTCGCCCCTGGCGACCAGGTTGATCGCGTCGTCGAGCGTGTCGTAAGCCAGCACCGTCGCGACCGGGCCAAAGGGTTCCACGTGGTGAACCAGCCTTGCCTCGGAGGCCGCGCGGCTGCGCAGCAGCACCGGCGCCATGAACGCGCCCTTGGCGAGCTCTCCCGAAACAGCCGCTGCGCCGTCGAACACAATATCCGCTTCCTTCTGAAGCGCCTCCACTGCGTCGCGGACCGCCGCGCATTGCGAGACCGAGGCCAGCGGCCCCATGCGGGTTTCCTCCAGTCGCGGATCGCCTGGCCTGAACTTGGCGAGTTGAGCCGAAAGCGCCGCGATCACCGCCTTTTCCTGCGCCGAAGGAACGATGACGCGACGGATCGCCGTGCATTTCTGCCCGGCCTTCACCGTCATTTCACGCACGACTTCCTTGACGAAGATGTCGAACTCCGGCGTCCCCTCGACGGCGTCCGGCCCCAGCACCGCCGCATTCAGCGAGTCGCGCTCGGCGATGAAGCGGACGGCGTTGCGGGAGACGGCGGGATGGTTGCGAAGCTTCTCGGAGGTTTCAAGCGAGCCGGTGAAGGACAGGACGTCCTGGCCGGTCAAGTGGTCGAGCAGATCGCCGGTCGAACCGGCGATGAACTGAAAGGCGCCCTTGGGCAGGAGGCCGGACTCGATGATCAGCCGCGCCACCGCCTCGGCGACATAGGCGGTGGCTGTCGCCGGCTTGGCGATCACGGGCATGCCCGCCAGGAAAGCCGGCGCGAGCTTTTCCAGCATGCCCCAGCACGGGAAGTTGAACGCGTTGATATGGACCGCCACGCCGGTCAGGGGCGTACGAATGTGCAGGCCGAGGAAGGAGCCGGTCTTCGACAGGTTTTCGACGTCGCCATCGATGATGAAGCGCTCGCTCGGCAGTTCACGGCGCCCGCGAGAGGCATAGGCGAACAATGTGCCTATGCCGCCGTCGATGTCGATCAGATTGTCGCGGCGCGTGGCGCCGGTGTCGAGCGCAAGCTCATAAAGCGGCGTCTTCCGGTCATTGAGGTAGCTCGCCAGCGCTTTGAGCCTGTCGGCGCGCTCATGGAACGTCATCGCCCGCAGGGCGGGGCCGCCGACTTCGCGCGCATGCCGCGCCATGGCCGCAAAGTCGAGCCCCGCGCTCGACGCCTGCGCGACGACGCGCCCGTCAATGGCGCTGGGGATGGAGACGAGGCCGGAGTCCGAAGCGACCCAGCGGTCGCAGGCGTAGCTTTCCAGGTTTTTCATGGGCGTTTCCAATCTCACACGCGTTCGATCAGGGCGGCGATGCCCTGCCCGACGCCGATGCACATGGTCGCGATGGCCCGCTTGCCGCCGCGCGCCTCCAGGGCGCTGACCGCGGTCATGGCGAGACGCGCGCCCGACATGCCCAGCGGATGGCCGAGCGCGATGGCGCCGCCATGCGGATTGACATGCTCGCAATCGTCGGGAAGGCCGAGTTTCCGCAACACGCCAGAGCTTGCGCCGCAAAGGCCTCGTTGAGCTCGATCAGGTCGATGTCCGCCAGTCGCAGTCCCGTCCGGGCCAGCAGTTTCTCGGTCGCGGGCGCGGGGCCCATGCCCATGATGCGCGGCGGCACGCCGGCGCAGACCATCGAGACGATACGCGCCCGAGGCGTCAGGCCATATTTCCTCGCCGCCGCCTCGGAGGCGATCAGCAGCGCTCCCGCGCCGTCATTGACGCCCGAGGCGTTGCCTGCGGTCACGCTGCCGCCAACCTTGCGGAACGGCGCCTTCAGCTTCGCCAGCATGTCGAGCGTGGTTTCCGCGCGAGGATGCTCGTCCCGGGCGACCGTGATCGTCGTTCCCTTCTTGCCGGGAACCTCCACGGCCGAAATCTCGCGCTCGAAAAACCCGGCGGTCTGCGCCGCCGCGGTCCTGGTCTGCGAGCGCAGGGCGAAAAGGTCCTGGTCCTCGCGCGAGATCGCATAATCCTGCGCGACATTCTCGGCCGTCTCGGGCATGGAATCCACGCCATATTGCGCCTGCATCAGCGGATTGACGAAACGCCAGCCGATGGTGGTGTCGAAAACTTCCGCGCGGCGCGAAAAGGCCTCGGTCGCCTTGCCCGTCACGAAGGGCGCCCGGGTCATGCTCTCCACGCCGCCGGCGATCAGCAGTTCGGCGTCGCCGGCGCGAATGCGCGCGGGCCGCCATGCCCACGGCGTCGAGGCCCGAGCCGCACAGCCGGTTGATGGTGGTTCCCGGCGCGCCGGACGGCAATCCCGCAAGGAGCGCGGCCATGCGCGCCACATTGCGGTTGTCCTCGCCGGCCTGGTTGGCGCAGCCGAAAAACACGTCGTCGACGGCTTCCCAGTCGACATTTGCGTTGCGCTCTTTGAGGATGCGGATCGGATGGGCGGCGAGATCGTCGGCGCGCATGTCCTTGAGCGCGCCGCCATAGCGGCCGATCGGCGTGCGCGTGAAATCGCAGATGAAGGCTTCGGTCATGTGGGACTCCCGACGTTTTACGGGCCAATCGTGCGTCGACCCGCTGTTCAAGCGTGTTGACAAGCTGGCGCCTTGCGATAAATTTAACCGATCGGACGGTTAATTCAAGAGGCAAAAATCCGAGAGGCAAGAGGCCCGCGACAACAGGGCCCGGCAACAAAGGGAGAGGACATTGGAGTCATCCATTCTGCTCAGCCGCGCGGAGAACTGGACCGAGATCACGCTGAACCGGCCGGACCGCCTCAACAGCTTCAACGAGGACATGCATCGCGGGCTCGCCCGCGCCTTCGCGGAGATTGAAGCGGACGACAAGTGTCGCGCCGTGCTGCTCACCGGCGCCGGGCGAGGCTTCTGCGCCGGCCAGGACCTCGGCGACAGCGCCGCCACGCAAGAGGCGCCGGATCTGGGCGTGACCATCGAAACCTTTTACAATCCGCTGGTGCGCCGAATTCGCGCGCTGCAAAAGCCTGTCGTCTGCGCGGTCAATGGCGTGGCCGCCGGCGCCGGCGCCAATCTCGCCTTCGCCTGCGACATCGTGCTCGCCGCGCGTTCGGCCAAATTCATCCAGGCCTTCGCCAAGATCGGCCTCATACCGGATTGCGGCGGCACGTTCTTCCTGCCGCGCCTGGTCGGCGACGCCCGCGCCCGCGCGCTCTGCCTGCTGGCCGAGCCGGTCGCCGCATCGCAGGCGGCGGACTGGGGCATGATCTGGCGCGCCGTCGATGACGCCGAGCTGATGACGGAAGCCCGCGCCCTGACCGCGCGCCTCGCCGCCCAGCCGACGGTTGGCCTCGGCCTCATCAAGCAGGCGCTCGACGCCTCCGCCGCCAATGGTCTCGACGCGCAGCTCGACGTCGAGCGCGACCTCCAGCGCAAGGCGGGACGCACGCCGGACTTCGCCGAGGGCGTGCGCGCCTTCAACGAAAAACGGCCCGCGGTCTTTTCGGGGAAAGCCTGATGAGCGGACATCACCTCACCCCGCAGCAGACGGCCGAACGCGCGGCGCAGGTCATGCGCAAAGGCGACCACGCCTGTGAAGCCCTCGGCATCGACATCGTCTCGGTCTCGCCCGGCGCCGCGACATTGACCATGCTGGTGCGCAAGGACATGATCAACGGCCATGACACGGCCCATGGCGGCTTCATCTTCGCGCTCGCCGACACGGCTTTCGCCTATGCCTGCAATTCGAACGGCCACACGACCGTTGCAGCCCATTGCTCCGTCACCTTCATTCGTCCGGCAAAGCTCGGCGACCTGCTCCAGGCGGACGCGCGGGAAATTTCACACGCCGGCCGGTCGGGCATCTACGACATCAGGGTTGGCGTCGGCGACAAGACCATCGCCGAATTTCGCGGCCATTCCCGCACGATCGGCGGCTCGTTCATCGACGGCGCCGAGGCCGGAGCGTCAGAACAAGACAAATCAAAAAAATAAAACCGATGGAGGAAAAAATGACTGTGGTCGCGAAAAAGCGGGAAGCCCTTCCCGGGCTCATGGACGGCCTCGATGCGGCGGAACGGGCGTCGCGCGACGAGATCATGTCGCTGCAGCGCGAGCGCATGGCGCGGACCCTGTGGCGGGCCTATGAAAACGTGCCGCATTACCGCAAGGCCTTCGACGCCAGGGGCGTCCATCCCGCGGATTTCCGGGTTCTCTCCGACCTGGCGAAATTCCCCTTCACGGTGAAGACCGACCTGCGCGACAATTATCCCTTCGGCCTCTTCGCCGTGCCGCGTGACCAGGTCATCCGCCTGCATGGCTCGTCGGGCACGACCGGCAAGCCGGTGGTCGTCGGCTACACCAGGGCCGACGTCGACATGTGGGCGGACGTGGTCGCCCGGTCGCTTCGCGCGGCTGGCGTGCGCCCTGGCATGATGGTGCATGTCGCCTATGGCTATGGCCTGTTCACCGGCGGCCTCGGCGCGCATTACGGGGCCGAGAAGCTCGGCTGCACCGTCGTCCCGGTCTCGGGCGGCATGACCGAGCGCCAGGTCCATCTGATCAACGACTTCCAGCCCGACGCGATCATGGTGACGCCGAGCTACATGATGGCGCTGCTGGAGGGCTTCAAGAACGCCGGCCTCGACCCGCGCGAGACCTCCCTGCGCTACGGCATTTTCGGCGCCGAGCCCTGGACCAACGCCATGCGGCAGGCGATCGAAAAATCCTTCGATCTCGACGCCACGGATATTTACGGACTGTCCGAGGTGATCGGGCCGGGCGTGGCCCAGGAATGCGTCGAGACCAAGGACGGGCTGCACATCTGGGAAGACCATTTCTATCCCGAAGTCATCGATCCCGTCACCGGCGAAGTCCTGCCCGAAGGGTCGAAGGGCGAGCTGGTGTTCACCTCGCTGACCAAGGAAGCCTTTCCGATCATCCGCTATCGCACGCGCGACTTGACACGCCTGCTGCCGGGCACGGCGCGGCCTGGCATGCGGCGCATGGAGAAGATCACCGGCCGTTCCGACGACATGATCATCCTGCGCGGCGTCAACGTCTTCCCGACCCAGATCGAGGAATTGCTGCTGGAGACCGACTGGTGCTCAGGCCATTACCAGATCGAGCTGGCCCGCCCGGGCCTGATGGACGAAATGATTGTTCATGCCGAAGTGCGCGGCGACAAGCTCGACTCGAACCTGGAAAACGCAGCGGCCAGGCTGGTGGCGCGGATCAAGAGCACGATCGGCATTTCGACGCGGGTGGAAATTTGCGGTCCGGGCGCGCTCGAACGCTCGACCACCGGCAAGGCCAAGCGCGTCGCCGACAACAGGCCGAAGGCGGATTGAGCCGGTCACGGCGGCGTCGAGCCTCGACGGGACGCTCGACGCCGCGGAGCCTATTGCCCATCCATCTCCATGTCGGGCGATGACTCCAGGTCCTCCGCCTGAGCGTCATCGACGGACTTCGGCGTCTTGACTTTCTTGTGACGGCCGCCCTGGTGCAGCATTTCGATCTGCACCTGCTGAATCTCCGACAGGCGTTGCCATTGCCGGGAGATGAGGTAGTCGATCTTTTCGTGCAGATGGCGGATTTCAAGCTCCGCCTTGAGGTTGACCCGATAGTCGTTGAACGAGCGCGCGCGGTCTTTTTCTTCCTGCCGCTTCTGGCTCATCATGATGACCGGCGCCTGGATCGCCGCAATGCAGGACAGCACGAGGTTGAGCAGGATGAAGGGATAGGGATCGAACGCCGCCCCTTCGCCTTTCACGACATTGAAAGCCATCCAGATGAACAGAACGACGAAGAAGGAGATCAGGAACGCCCAGCTTCCACCGAAGCTCGCCAGGTGATCGGAGAGGCGTTCTCCGAACGTGCGCTGTTCGTCGTATTCCTCTTCGGTGTTTTCGGCGATCGTTTCCTGTTTGGCGATGCTTTCGGCGACCTGGCGGTCGAGTTCCGAGAACTCGCCATGCTCCTGCTGGAGCAGTTCTTCGACGTAAAGCATCTGGTAGCGGGCAAGTTCGCCGAAGCTGATCTTGGCGTCCGTTGGCAGGTCGGGAAAGTCGCGCTGGATTCGCTCCGCAAGCGAAGGCCGCAGGCTGTCGATGCGGACCAACTGGCGCTTGCGATAAGTGCGTCCGCTGATCGCCGAGGTCGCCTTCTTGGCGCGCTGCTTGCCGCCGGCGATCTGGCCGCCGTCCTCGATGAAGTCCTGCTCTTCCTCGAGGTTCTGCCCGTCACTCTCCTGATCGGCAAGCTCCTGATCAGAAAGCTCGTGATCAGAAAGCTCCTGACCGGCATGGATGTCATCAAGCTCGAGTTTCTGGCCGTCGGGCGTCTCGGACATGGTCGTCTCCAGAAGAAATCCCGCGGGCTTGCCCGAAGCAGCCCGCCGAGGGGAGTTACCACAAAAATTCCAGACAGGCTAAATTGGTTTCGAGCCAGGCGCAGTTACAATTGATGGGCCGCCTTGACGCCTGGCGAAGAAGCTCGGCAGATCTCGTCTCCCGCCGAAGCCCTCATTACTTCTCAAGCTTCCCGTGCATGACCATGATGGTCTGCTGCATGAGCGCGCAAAGGGTTTCCTTTTCCCCCTTGACGGCGAAAACCTCGGCCTTGGTCACGATCAGGGTCCGGCCGGGCCGGACGACCTCTCCACGGGCGATCAGCTTTTCGCCGTCCGCCGGCGCCACCAGGTTCATCTTGTATTCGACAGTCAGCACCGAAGCGTCGGCGGGGGCCATGGTCATCGCGGCGTAACCCGCCGCCGAATCGGCGATCATCCCCACGACGCCGCCATGAACGAAACCGTGCTGCTGCTCGATGCCGTCCCAGTGCGGCACATGGATTTCGGCGCGCCCCTGTTCGACAACCGGCAGAGTCGCGCGAATGAGATGCATGGCCTTCTGCTTGTCGAAACTGGCGGTGACCAATTCGGCGAAGTCGCGATGCGCAAGACGTGTCATGGGGTCCCCGGATTTTGGCTTCGGCCTATGATGCAAAAAAGCCCGGCTGTGAGGCCGGGCCGGTGAGGAAAATTTTCCGTCTCACATATGGTCGAAGTCGACGACGACGCGCGGGCTGGTCGGCCGCGCCTGGCAGGTGAGGACAAAGCCGGACTCCAGCTCCCACGGCTCGAGGGAAAAATTGACCTCCATCGCGACGGTTCCCTCGACGATCTTGGCGCGGCAGGTCGAGCACATGCCGCCCTTGCAGGCGAAGGGCAGATCGACCCCGGCGCGCAGCGCCGCGTCGAGGATGGCTTCGCCCTCGGCGGCGGGGACCTCGCGCCGCTTTCCATCGACGACCAGCGAAACAATGTGCGCCGCCGGCGCTTCCGGCGCGATCACCGGAGCGGGGCGCGGGCGCCCGCCCTTGGCGGAAACGAAACGCTCGACATGGATCTTTTCCGGCGCGACGCCCAGTTCCTTCAGCGCGGCCTCGACATTGTCGATCATGCCTGAGGGACCGCAGATATAGGCGTGGTCGACAGCCGCCGCCGGCAACATTTTCGTCAGCAGCAGGCGCACCTTTTCGCCGTCGATATGGCCGTTGAGGATCGAGACGTCCTGCGCCTCGCGGCTGAGCACGTGAAAAACCGAGAGACGGCCCATGTGCCTGTCCTTCAGCTCCTCAAGCTCCTGGCGGAACATCATCTCGTCGACGCTGCGGCTGCCGTAGAACAGGAAGAAGCGGCTGTCCTTTTCCTGCGCCAGCGTGTGGCGCAGGATGGACAAGAGCGGCGTGATGCCGGAGCCGGCGGCGAAGCCGACATGGACGCGGGCCTTGTCCGAAGCGGCGACCTGCCCGAACCGGCCGGTCGGCGTCATCACTTCGAGTTTGTCGCCCGCGGTCAGTTCCTGATGGACCCAGCTCGAAAACAGGCCATTGTCGATGCGCTTGACCGCGACGCGCAACTCCCGGTCGGCAGGCGCGGAGCAGATCGAATAGGACCGGCGCGCCTCCTCGCCATCGATAAGGGTGCGCAGCGTCAGATATTGGCCCGGCGCAAAGGCGTAATCGGCGGCGAGTTCTGGAGGGAACATCGAAAATGAGGGAAACCGCATCCGGGGTTTCCCGCCGGACCTCGCCGATGGTCAGGAGATGGAAGCGCGGCGTCGCGGCTTTTTCGCGCGCAGGCGACAAGGCGGCGGCCGGGTCGGACGTCATGGGAATGGCGGTCATGGTCTTACCTGCTCAATGGCACTTGAAATAGTCGAACGGCTCCCGGCAGGCTTTGCAGCGCCACAGCGCCTTGCAGGAGGTCGAGCCGAATTCCGCGAGCCGCTCGGTGTCGTGGGACTGGCAACGCGGACAGGCGACCTCGTCCTGGCTGAACAGGGCGCGGCGTCCGCTCTTCCCGGCGGGCGGCGCAATGCCGTAACTTGCCAGCTTCTTGCGCCCTTCCGCGCTCATCCAGTCGGTCGTCCAGGCCGGCGACAACACCAGTTTCACCCGCGCGTTGGCGAAGCCCGCGCGGGCCAGCGCCGTCTCGATTTCGAAGCTGATGACATTCATCGCCGGGCATCCCGAATAGGTCGGGGTGACGTCGACTTCATAGCCGCTCTCTGTGGCCCTGATGTCGCGCAGGACGCCGAGATCGGCGATGGAAAGCACGGGGATTTCAGGGTCGCAGACCGATCCGGCGATGCGGCCGATTTCCGCGATCGCGTCCTTCACCAGACGGCTCCCGGGACGGTTCGCTGCATATATTGCAGCTCGCACAACATCCGCCCGAAGGCTTCCGAATGCCGGCCCTCGCGCCCGCCCCGCTGCATCCAGCCATCGACCGGGACGGCCAGCGTCGCCCGCTCGAAGACAGATGCGACCGTCTGCCGCCAGTCCTCACGCAGACTGCCAGGATCGACGCCGATCTTTGCATCGATCATTTCGCGGTCGACGGCGTCGACGGCGAAAAGCTCGCCGGTATAGGGCCAGAGTTTTGCGATCGCTTCCTCGATGCGGCGGCGGGCTTCCGGCGTCGAGTCGCCGAGGCGCACCACCCATTCCGCGCAATGGCGCAGGTGGTAGGCCATTTCCTTTTCGGCCTTGGCCGCGATGGCGGCAAGCGTCGCGTCCTTCGACGCCATCATCTCGCGCCAATAGGGAAAGGCGAAGGCGGCATAAAGGAATTGCCGGAGGATGGTCATGGCGAAATCGCCATTGGGCTGCTCGACCAGCAGCAGGTTTTCATAGCCGCTTTCACGCCGCAGATAGGCGAAGTCGTCTTCGCCATGGCCAAGCCCTTCGGCCTCGCCCGCATAGGTGTAGAGCGCACGGGCCTGGCCGATCAGGTCGAGCCCCATATTGGCCAGCGCCATTTCCTCTTCCATGATCGGCGCGCGCCCACACCATTCGGACAGGCGATGCCCGAGCACCAGCGCATCGTCGGCGCGGCGAAGCGCATAACGGACGAGCGGGTTTTCCGCGATGTCGATCGTTCCCTTGGCCATGGCGCCCTCACATATGCCCGACTTCTTCCGGCACTTCGTAGAAGGTCGGGTGGCGATAGATTTTCGAGGCGGTCGGCTCGAACATCATGTCCTTGTCCTGGGGATCGGAAGCGATGATGGCGTTGGACGGCACGACCCAGAGCGACAGGCCTTCGCCGCGCCGCGTGTAAAGATCGCGCGCCGCCTGCAGCGCGAGCACGCCATCGGCGGCGTGCAGCGAGCCGACATGCTTGTGGGCGAGGCCGTTGCGGGAGCGAATGAAGACTTCCCACAGGGGCGTATTCGGGCTGGTCATGTCAAAACTCCGGTTCAGGCGGCCGCCTGGCTTTTTTCGTGCTTGCTGGAAAACGCCGCCGCGGCCTCGCGGACCCAGGCGCCGTCGTCATGCGCCTTGCGGCGCGCCTGCATGCGCTCGGCGTTGCAAGGGCCGTCGCCAGCGATGACCCGCTTGAACTCGTCCCAGTCGAGCGCGCCATAGCTCCAATGTCCCGTCGCCTCGTCGAACGCGAGGTCGGGGTCGGGAATGGCGAGGCCGAGGTAATGCGCCTGGGGCACAGTGGCGTCGACGAATTTCTGCCGCAACTCGTCATTGGAGAAGCGCTTGATCTTCCATCTGGTCGAAGCGTCGGAATGCTGGCTGGCCGAGTCGGGCGGCCCGAACATCATCAGGCATGGAAACCACCAGCGGTTCAGCGCCTCCTGCGCCATCGCCTTCTGCTCGGCATTGCCGCGCGAAAGCGTCAGCATGATCTCGTAGCCCTGGCGCTGGTGGAAGGATTTCCTCCTTGCACACGCGGATCATCGCCCGCGCGTAGGGACCATAGGAACAGCGGCAGAGGGGGATCTGGTTCATGATCGCCGCGCCGTCGACCAGCCAGCCGATCGCGCCGATGTCGGCCCAGGTCGGGGTCGGATAATTGAAGATGGAGGAATATTTGGCCCTGCCCGACAGCAGCTGGTCGACCAGTTCCTCGCGCGAGACGCCGAGGGTTTCCGCCGCCGAATAGAGATAGAGTCCGTGGCCGCACTCGTCCTGCACCTTGGCGAGCAGCGCGGCCTTGCGGCGCAGCGACGGCGCGCGGGTGATCCAGTTGCCCTCGGGCAGCATGCCGACGATTTCGGAATGGGCGTGTTGCGATATCTGACGGGTCAGCGTTTTTCGATAGGCCGCGGGCATCCAGTCATTGGGCTCGATCCGCTGTTCGGCGTCGATCCGCTTCTGGAAGGCGTCGAGCTTGGCCGCATCCTCGATCTGTGTGTCGCCCTTTTCCGGGCCTGCGTTGAGCGCCTGCGTGTACATGGCCGCTTCTCCCTGTCGAGAGAAGGATATGTCACATATTTCTAATTTACAACGTTTTTTTGTAACGCATTGATGTGAATCAAATTCAATCTTTTGTGCGGATCAAACCCTTCAGTTCTTGAAACGCCGGGAAATTCCATCGCCAGTCGCTCGGGACAGCGCCGATCCGTCCTCGCCGATCGCCGAAAGGTCGATCCAGCGCTCGGAGGCCTCGAGCAGGCGGAGATAAACTGACGCGCACAGGGTTCGCGCGGCCGTTCCGGGCCAATCCTCCGGCAGGATTTCCTCGGGAAGGAAAGGGTCGCGCAGGACGATCCGGCGATACTCGTGGATCAGCAGGATTCGCGCGGTAAAGGCTTCGAGGTCGGAAAACTCCACGCCCGCGTCGAGCGCCGCCTGCAAAGGCCGGAAGGCGGCAAGGAATCGGCGATAGGCCTCGCCTGTCTCCGCGAGCGGCCAGGCTCGGGCGGCCACGGCGCGGTTTTCGCTTTGCTCGCCGCGCATCTCGTAGCGCAGGAGGCCCTCGCCGCCGAACAGCGCGCCGCCCCCCGGCGCGATCCATATGCCCGGCGCCAGCAAGCCCAGTTGCGCCGCCTTGATCGCCTCGCGCTCGGGCGCCTCGCCTGGCGCGGCTTGCAAGAAAAGATCGAAATGCCCGGCCCAGGCGGGCGCCTGCCGAGCGTAAATGCGTTCGGCGGCGGCGAGGAAAGACTGCCGCTCCCGTTCGACCAGACGATAGAAACTGTTGCGTCCGACGCGGCTGCGCTCGACCCAGCCGTCGGTGGTCAACCGCGACATGGCCGTGCGCACGACCCCGTCGCCGATGTCCAGCGAACGGAAAAACGTCAGAAGCGTTCCGAGCCAGACGGCGCCGCCGCGCGGCATCAGGGCGTCGCCGAATACCGTAATGATGATCGACCACGTCCGCGACGGTTCGCCGCGCAAATGGGCCAGTATGGGCGCGAGCGCGCTCGAAGAGGGTGGCTGATGACTTTCCACGCAAAGCCCCATAGCAGCTTTACGCCGCCAAGCTCAACCGTTTGGTTCAACCCTCAACCGTTGAACATCATCTTGGCGGGCGCGATTTCGGGAGCGTGCTGGGCGAAATAGCCCTCGGTATGGATCATTTCGCGACGGGCGCCCAGCGCCACGCAGGCCGCCACGCAATCTTCGGTGAATTCCGGCGTCCCCGCGATAAACACCTGATGTTGCGAAAGGTCGGGAAACAGGCCCGGCAGGATTTTCGGAATCCGCCCGTGCAAGTGACCCTCCTGCTGTTCGCGGGTGAGCGTGGTCAGGAAGCGGAACCGGCGATGGCGCGCCTTCCACCACGCCATCTGCCCCTGGCAGTAGATATCTTTTTCGGTCTGGGCCGAAAACAGCAGCGTCACCGGCGGCCGGTAGTTGCGTCGCAGCGCCGCCTCGGTCAGCGCCAGGATCGGCGCGAGGCCCGAACCCGCCGCGAGGCAGAGAACCGGGGTATCCACGGAGGGATCGCCGATGAACGTGCCGTAGGGACCGGCGAGCTTGAGCTGATCGCCGATCTGGACCTTGTCGTGCAGCCAGTTCGAGGTGACGCCGTTTTCCGCGCGGGTGACATGGAAAGTCAATTCGCCGTCGCCGCGCGGCGCGTTGGCGATCGAGTAGCAGCGCGCGGGAACGCCCTCGATCTTGTCGCCGATCATCATGTTTTGGCCGGGCCAGTAACGCACGGGCGCGCCCAACGGCCGCATCGATATTTCCACGATGCGCGGCGTCCGCATGATCTTGTCGGTGACGATGAAATAGATGTTTTCGCGCGGCGGAAACAGTTTCGGCCGCGCGTCGTCGGTGCCCCATTCGATTTCGAGCACGCCGCTCAGCGGTTTGGCCATGCACATCAGGCCGAAGCCCTGGTCGCGATCCCCCGAGGACAGCGCCATGTCCAGCACCACGCCCTGGTCGAACTGGCCGCTGCGCACCTTGACCTTGCACTCGCCGCAAGCCCCGGCGCGGCAATTGTTCTGCAAGGCGTAGCCAGCCTTTTCGAGGGCGGCCAGGACCGTGTCGCCTGGCGCGCAATCAACTTCCCGGCCCGACGGAAACAGGCGAATGCTGGTCATGATGGTCCTTCCTGTCGCAACACCCAATGGAAAAGCGGCGGCGCCTCCTCCCTGCGCCGCCGCTCCTTCCGGCAAACCCCTGGCCTCAAAAGACCGGAATGATCTCGTTCATGTCGACTTCGAGAACTTCCTGGCCTGATATGCCGACCTCGGGGATCGCCGGGAACGGAATGTCATATTTATCGAGCACGCCCTTCAGGTTCAGCATCGCCTTCTTCCAGTTTTCCTTCTTGCCTTCGTAATCGGGAATATGGAATCCGGCGCCGCGCGCCACGGCTTCGCACTTGCGCTGCACTTCGATGAAGTCGCTCGGGATGTCCCAGAACTCCTCCGGCGGTTCGAACAGCACGGCGGAGAGGAAGAGATAGCCGGCGCGCACCTGCTTGGTGATGATCGCGGCGTCCTCCTTCGCGAGCTTCGGATAGTCGCGCTCCATCAGGGCCATGCAGATCGCCATGTGGCGGCCCTCGTCGCGACCGATGTTGCGGAAGGCTTCCTTGAACACCGGCTCGGAGCAGCCCGCCGCCATCTGGTGGAAGATGGTCGCGGCGGCGATCTCGCCCATCAGGAAGGATGAGAACAGAACCGCCAGCGAATATTTCGGCACCGCCTTCTTGTAGCCGTTCCAGTAGCGGCCGCCGTTGTAATAGAGCCATTGGGCATTCCGCTTGGCGAGCTTGCCGAGCTCGGTGCGCGGCTCATGCTCGAGCGCGCTCGGCGATCCCAGCAGCTTGGTGATCGCCATGCCGCACATCTGCTCGTGGTTCTGCTCGTCGCGCGTGACCGAGAAGAAGCAGCGCCGGACCGGGTCTTCCTCGTGCTCCTCGTAGGTCTTGATGAAGGCCGCGGCGAAAACCGGCGGCGCCGAGGCGTCGAACACCGAGAGGATCGTCCACCAGTAGGCGATCGCCTCGCGCTCCTCCCAAGTGTAGCTCTCGACGTCGAACGTGTCCCAGGGCAAATGCTTGGGATCCCAGTTCTCGCGCTGCGCGGCGTCCCAGACCTCTTCGAGTTTGGCGGTCTGGGCATGCCAGCTCAGCGGATAGATATTCGGCTGCTCAGTGGCCGGCGGCAGCGGCTGGGTCTGGGCGAGTTTGGTCGAATGGCTGGACATGAATCCTCCCTGTTTTTTTGGCGGCGGCCGAGCGAGCGCCGGGGTGGATTTTTATATGATACTGTTTTTTGTTACAATCGTTTTTTTTGTAACATATTTGCTGGCGAGCCGTTCTCTGGCCCACACAGGCGGAAATTTTTAATTCATCGACCAGTCGGACAACTCAAGTTATAATTTATCGTTCTGGGCGAGCCGGTTGCGGCGGGAATAGCCCTGAGGTTGTAGCTTCGGCATTTTTAAGTGTGAGACCTGATGGCGAGAACCCGTTCCCTCGACTATGAAACGAAACGAGACGCCATTCTCGTGAAATCCGCGGAATTATTCGCCAAATTCGGCTATGCGGGGTCGTCGATCAGCATGATCGCCGACTCCTGCGGCATCTCCAAGGCCCTGCTTTATCACTATTATCCGGACAAGGAGGCTGTGCTCTTCGACGTACTTTCCTCTCACCTCGAGCAATTGTTGCAGGTAGTGGAAAAGACTGAAGCAGCCACGGCGAAAGCCGAGGACCGTCTTTACGCCTTGTCGGCGGCTTTGCTTGAAATCCTACCGCGACGCCGACGCCCAGCATCAGGTGCAAATTTCCGCGCTAAAACTTCTCCCAGCGGGAAAACAGGAAGTCTTGAGGGCAATGGAACGCCGCCTCGTCGACATTTTCGCACGGGCGATCGCTCAGGTCATCCCCGCCGCCGTCGACGGGCCACAACTCAAGGCGCTGACCATGGCCCTGTTCGGCATGCTCAACTGGCACTACCTGTGGTTCAAGGAAGGGAAAGGCCTGACGCGCGCCGAGTTCGCGCGCCTGGCGACCACGCTTTTGACCTCGGGCGCGGCGGACGCGCTGAAGGCCATCGGAAAGGGCGGCGCCGATGCGCGACCATCCAAGCGGGCCGGCTGACGGCATGACCCAGGAATACTAATTGACCCATGAATAAAAAAAGCGGCGCCTAAAAGCGCCGCCCTTCTTCATCAGAACATCTGGGCTCAATAATGATGGTGATGGTGGGGAACGAAATGGTGATGATGATGGTGGAAACGGTCGGCGGAAGCGGCGCCCGCCGTCATCAGGAGGGCGGAAGCCAGAAGGGCGGCGGAAAGGATTTTCTTGATCATTTATCGTCCTCAGAATCGCGCCTCGCGCGAATCGCGAAGCGCAAGGTCAGAAGATCGGAGCATTGCGACAAAAAAGCGACTGCATAAGGTCACATGCCAAAAGGGAACGATGCTGACCCTGTGTCGTACATTGCGGCTATCGCCTATTCCCGAAAAACGGGCCGCCGTTCGAAGGCCGGAGTTCCGTTTCGACATATAGACCATCACCTGCTCAGCTGCGCGGCATCCGATCTTGCGGCCGAGGCAATTATTGACCAGACTTCGTCCCATCCGGAATTCGCGTCCGCCGACACCCCAGCGGCTGTATCGCCGCGTACGAAACTGACGATTGAATCCTGCAGCGACGGCTTTCCCTCGGAGTTCGACCACTTGCGGCGTCAGATAATCTTTTCCCACAATCATGCATTCGCCGCCGCGGTAATGCGCCATCTGGAGCAGGAAAGACTCCCAGCCATCCGCGCCGATGAGAATGCTACGCTTCGCCGGCTCCATCACAGCGTCGACAAAAAATTGGCGGTCATATACGTGATATTCGGGCACCCGCAAGACGACAGCGGTTATTCCCAACTGTTTGCAATTTGCCATGACCAAATCGGCGACGAGCGCCTGCCAAGCGGATATGTCTTGTGGCGCGAAAATCGCAACGCGAGCAGGCTGAAGATCTTTCGTTGCGCGAAGAGGCAAATAGCGAAGAGGCGAGACCGCCAATGGTTCGGAGCCCTCGACTGCAAAGTGAAATCTCGACAGGCCTCGCCCTCGAGAAACACTGGCGAAAGTCGATTTCAACGTCCATAACAATTTTATGTCGACATTTTCTCCAACTTTGGGCTCCCGCGCTGCGCACTCGCATTGCAACAATGCGACAACTTCACTGAAGGACGCAATTTCGCCCACGATTTCGCGCACTTCGTCGGGCTTCGCCTTTACATAAACCACGTTAGCGAAGACATCCTCTTTACGAACGACATCCGGACATGTCGTTATCACGATTGTCGGCAATATATGCGAAAGATATTCGACTGTTTGGGCAATTTGTTCGTCGACAAAAGCTTCCCTGAACCAGAACGGGCGTCCTGTCACAATAACGATTCGCTTCGCCGTAGTCTTGATCCATTCCTGCAAAGCCGAGAAGCCCCTGTCCTGGGCTCGAACCGCGGCGCGCGCCGCGCGGCGAGTCGCAATCGCCAACTCATCGAAGGGCTGTTCGTTGGTGGCAAGGTTGGCGAGTGTTTCGCAAAGATCGGCGACGGTGCGTTCCGATTGGGTTTTGTGATAGCAATGAAATCCGTCAAACGCATTTTTTGTGGCGAGTACGGGAATGTTTCAAGCCAAGGCTTCGCCGACCTTGATCTTGATGCCGGTCGAAAACTCGAGAGGCGCGATAACCGCGTCGATCTTGCAATAAAAATCTTCGAGCTTTGGAACGCGCCCCAGTTTTTCGACAAAAAAGTAATCACCTAGTTTCTTGCAGACATTGCCGGCGATGACGACTTTGATGGGCAAGTCATACAATCGAACATACCGCTCGAAAAGCTCAAGAAAGCGCGCCATATTGACAACGTTTACGGAGTTCAACGCACCTATGAAGCCGACGACCAGCGGATTTTCGTGATCGAACCGCGCAGGAGCAACGCGACCGCCTTTTTTCTCACCTTGCCCGTCCCAGTAGGGAATGCTGAACACCTTTTTGTCGCACACGGAACTGATGAAATCCGCTTCCGACTGCTTGATGGCGATAATCGCGTCCGCACGTTCAAAAGCAATACGCTCCTGCTCCTTCGACGTGTAGAAAAATTCGGCGGGAACACCATGCTCCTCGAACATTTCGCGCCGGCCGCTGAACAAATCATGCGTATCCAGAATTTTGACCATGTCCGGCGGCGCAAATGTGAAAGCGGCGGAAAAAAACGTATAGTTGACAAACATGACATCGAATTTTTTTCGCGCGAGCAGCCATTTGACCTTTTGCGCGATATTTTCATCCCACCATTCGTCGATCGTGTGGTGATATGCCCTAGCGTCTTGATGCAAAGCCCGACTATTGGGAATGACAGAAAAATAGTCGCAGGTATCGTTGAGTTCTTTGTAATAGTCCGGAATTTCGCGAGCCCAATCGTCATCGAACGGGTACAAGAGAAGCGATATTTTATAGCCAAGAGATTTAAGAAAATTTATGGTCTGGAAGACGCGATTGCGGTTTCCATAGTCGCGAGGGAGGGGCGGCGTAGGTGAAATCACAAGCGCTGAACGTTCGAGCATGGTGGATTACGGCTCCCCAACCTGCAGGAAGGCCCGCCAGTCACGACCATCGTCCGCCATCAGGCGCACGAGGTTGGACAGAGCTTCCATCTGGGCATAGAACAGATCAGCGCTTTCCGTATCTGCGAACAGTCCCGGCAGCCCCCGGTTTTTCGGCGTCAGTTTGGTTTGGTAATCCAGTATTTTGCTGACCCGGTCTTCAAATGGCGTCCCCTCGTCATTGCTGGTGAAGAGATCGGAGACGACCTGCCAGAAAATACGCTTGCGAAACCACGCCTGATTGATGCGATCCGCGTGGACGATATGGTTCATCGCCATGTTCGGATTGTAAACCGTCGAATAACCGGCGCTTTTCAGCTTGTTTGTGACCAACAATTCTTCGTTGGAAAGCAACAATTTTCCGATCCGCCCCAGTCGCTCCTCGAACAGGCCCGCGGCGATCAGGCGCTCTCTGTGAAAGGCGATGTTCGTCCCCGCCACCCATTCCTTCGCATCGAGGAC
Organism: uncultured Alphaproteobacteria bacterium; assembly: GCA_963710275.1. GTDB lineage: Bacteria > Pseudomonadota > Alphaproteobacteria > Rhizobiales > Beijerinckiaceae > Rhodoblastus. Next base: position 115,262 of record CAVPZS010000007.1, read on the forward strand.
GCGCTCCGTTTCGCCACGGTCGACGATCGTCAGGAAACCCTCCAGCCATTTGTGCAACCAGGGCGGCCTGGGAACAGGCCAGATCGGCCGAACCGGACCTCCGACGACGCCCGCGAGTTCATGCCGATCAAAAACGCCGACCGTCTCGCGCGCCCAGTTGACCGGCGCGCGCGCATCGTCATCCATGAACGCGACGAAGCGTCCCTTGGCGGCCATGACGCCAATGTTGCGGGCGCGCGACAGGCCGGGAACGGGCTCCAGGATGATCTGATGCGGGCACGATATGTCCGTCGCGTCCCAAAAATCCTTTTGCAGCGCAAGCTCTGTCGAATTGTCGACAACGATCAGCTCATAGCGGCTTGGCGACAAATCCTGCACTTCGACCGAAGTAATGGCTTCCAGCAGGAGCTCGTAGCGATTGTGGGTGCAAATGACGATGGAAAGATCGAGCGTCATTCTCAGACGCCCTCTTCCGTCGTCGCGTCGCCGAATACGACTTCGGCGCCGAAGAATTCGAACGCCAGAAAGCGATCGTCTGCTAAATCGCTGATATCGCAGGGGCGCACGGACGTGACGCCCGCCATCCCGATGTTGATTTTCGACGCCCCGGGCGAATTGACCGGCGCGGAGATGCGGGACACGCCGTTCTCGACAATGCTGACTTCGTGGTCGCAAGGCAGATCGTTGATCGTGAGCCGAAGTCGCGAAAGATCAACCTGTGGATGGGGCCAGACAAACAAATGGCAGGTGAGCTGCTCACGCGGGATGACGGGCAGCACGATCTGGATCGGCCCTTCGTTTCCAACCCAGACGAATTTGCTGCCGAGTTCGTCGCGTTCGACCTGATAACCTCTTGAAATCAGCAGGCCCGGTTCGTCACAGGCAATCCTGACGACAGGTTCGGGAGGGTCGGAAGACACTGCCTCCGCTTTCGCGGAGCCGGTCAGTCGGGCGACTTCATGTTCGAGAAGCGTGAGGCGGCGTTCCATGAACTCAAGTTTTTTCGCGATCAGGTCCAAAGGCTTCTCCTCGCGGACTAGCGCAGACAAACGAATTGCGCCGCAGACACCCTAACGTTGTTCGAGATCACAAAGAACCTGAACCATCAATATTTTCTGCTGGTAGCAGATAATTGGCGGCCAAATCAAAGTCAATCTGAGTTGATGGATTAACGCGTGCGTCTTATCGCCTTTTTGCCATTTTCTCCACTTCACGTTCACCCGATCAATTCCGAGATTACCGGCAGCGGCAATCCCATTAGTGGGCGATAAAGAACCTCCAATGCCGAACCTTCCGGGGGCGATTCCGGCATAGTTCGACGATCAAATTTGAACATTAATAAATCAGCCATCGAAATTAATTTTCGTGCCTCATCATTTGGCACCGCTTTTGGATCGCGCGAAAGGAAATAGGACTGTGGGCCACAATTTAGATGCGGCGTTTCATCCCAAATCGCTGCGGCGCGAGAATCGCTGCGGACTAGATGCTGATGCAAGTAGTTGACCCAAAAATACGGATATACTCGTTTGACATTCAATGTGTCATCGCTAAAAAAATTCTCTGTCGCCTCTCGACTAACGCAATACGTCTCGTACAATTTGGACAATATTGGCCATTGTGGTTCGGGCCGATGGAATTGATGCTGCCCCCAATACCACTCCGTCAACTCGAGCCATTTACGAACTAAGTAGTTGTCTGCTTGAGCGGCGACATGCCAAGACGCCAGGTCTCTATCGACACAACCGCTACGGAAGCTGAAAAATCCACTTGCAGATACCTTCCCGGGAAGCCACGCCTCGAGCGGCGTCGTACACAAAAGCGTTGCATCAACCCACGCTCCGCCACAATTTGCTAAAAGGTCTAGCCGCAGAACGTCGGAGAAAGCAGTGACGGTAATGCTCTCTTTATTTCGTTCAACGATCTCGAAAGCGCGTGAATATTTGCGAACGTTATTATCATCCAAAAAGACGATTTTCCAATCCGGGTTCCTCGTCACCCAGGATATATAATTGAGCTTTACGAACCAAGGAGCAGCCTCCCAGCCCTGATTCCAATAGAACCAAATGTTTCGTTCCATCGCAGAATTCCCCAGGCACTCAATAGTGACCATTAATGAACGTGAGACATAACTAAAGCACTCATACCTGTCAAATTTAAGCAAAATTCGAAACAGACTATATCTGAAATTCGTCCCGCTGCATCCGACGACGCCTATCTATCTATAAAACATCTGAAAGCCGATCCATAGTTTCGACAATGTTTGCGCGTCCCAACCAATGATATGCCCCTTGCGGATTTTTTTCGTCCGGCAGCACCTCGCATTTGAGGCCGCAGTAATCAATACCCTTGACAGCCGCCATAGCGCTAAATGCCGTCCCAGGCCATCCAAATGCCTCAAATTCGATCAGCCGCTTGCACTCGGAGGCAACAATCATTGGCGTTAGCCCCATTCCATGAATTCCTACGATCAATTCCGCTGAGGAAAAGATTTCCAGCTGAGCCTGAAGGGAATAGTCGCCGGGGCAGATCGCGGCAAAGCCGTGCTTCCGAAGCTCGTGGATCAACTCGTGTTCATTAACCAGTTGGCGAACGGAGCAATCGGCACGAGATACGTACAACCGCGATTTGTGGAGCTTGGTCCCGACTTTGAAATGGGTCCGCAACTTATGAGAAGCAAATTCGACGACGTTGTTGAATAGTGCGTCATTTCGGTTGCCGGGTGGAGGCACGATCAGCCGACCGACCTCGAACATACCAGGGTAAATAGGCCTAAAATTAATTCCCTCGGTAAACGCGCGATCCACTTCTTTCCAGTGATTATTTTCCCATGCTGCTGTCGGGATCAGAACATTTGTGGCAGCAAGAGCGCCGTTCAGCCAGGCGAGCCGCCCATAATTATCGAAAATCGCATGATAAAGATGCGAGACATTCGCCATAGTGAAAGGGCAAAACCAAGTCCCATTAAGACGATTGTTTTCCGGATACTCGGCCCCGATATTCAAAACCGCACTATCCTTGGAGACCTGAAATTTGTAATATGGCCACGATTTACAGAAAGAGCTCGGAAGATACCTATGGTCCTCGGTTATAATAAGACAGCAGCCTTTATCCAAGATAATTTTGGCGTTTGGAACGACGTAATAGTCCTCTTCGTGGTTATTAATGATATATTTACTTAACGTCGCGGTTGCCGGAACGGGCAACCTAGCTAGCTTCTCGGAGCCGATGAGTTCATCAAGCGAATTAACGGCAGGGATCTCATCGCGATAAGCTGGTACGATCTCAAGCTTGCTCATGTCTTTCAATCCATTCCTTCTCGATCAAGCCCGCTACCGCCGGGTCGGATCTTCTGCCTAATAATGAACCTTATCGCGGGTGATAATGAGCGGGTCGTTCATTAGTTTTTCGGGTGCCGGATTACTGACGATCGCATGATATTTGTGCCCGGCGGGATTGTCCGACCAGGCCATGAAATACACCGCACGAGGATAGTCCTTCACGACTTCATGCAGCGCCGCGTCGAAATCGAACGCCCTGGCTTCTGCTGCGAGAGGGCCGAATTCCGCCAGCCCGAATGGTTTCCCCAACGCAACCATCGCCGAATAGCCGGGAATTGAATGGCTTGCCGCGTCCGGCAAACCGTCCGGCGGCGTGAGCCGGTCGACATAAATATCAATGCCGGTAACGTCGACGTAGTCGGCACCTGGGTAATAATAGGTCGGCGACTGTTCGACACCCTTCCATTTCGGGAACACAGCTAGATGGGTTTGCGCATTCTGGGGAGAAAACACCCATAGCAGATTATTGAGTTTCTTTTCTTCGGTCATATAGCGGTACGTATATCTCCACAGATCAACGAACTCAGTCTGGCTGGGAAATGCAGCCGTCTGTACGCCCCACCAGAACCAGTTTCCGTTGATTTCATGAAAGGGACGGAACAGCACGACGACCCCCGCCGACTGAAGTGTTTGCAAATGTTCGGCCAAGGCGTCCATTTCCGACTTGAAATTGGCGCCGACCGGCGTCTCGGGCCGGACCAAGTCAGCCAATTGACCGGGAACGCAAGGACCGGGCACATTGCTACAGAAGCCGCCGCCGTCGTCATGAGGTTGATACCATGGATTTTTGGCGCTCCAGGTGAGCGTCACCAACCCACCCGCCTTCCATTGGTCAATGAGGATTTCGTCAAGACGCCTGTTTAGCTCGGCGTCGCCATTACTGGCGACAAAATAGTCTGACCCTAGCAAGGCTGGCTCCTTGCCCGTAGTCTTGTAAAGATCCTCGACAAATAGCTCATGGGCATTCGGCCAGGCACCGGGACCGTTGAACCATTGGCCTGAAACAATGCCATGATTGCCCCCCTCGGAAAGTGACGCCAGATAACGCAAGACGGCCGCGCCTTTCGGAAGGATGTGGGGATTGCTCGCGCGCCCACCCGCCCGAACCTCGACAACAGGGGCCGAGCCAACGTCGACCTGCTCGGCATTCGTGCAAAGGGGCGCGGCCAACAGCCAGATGATAGTCAAGACGCAGACGGATTTGTTCATATATTGTCAATCCCGAACTATTACGCGGCCCTCTTGCGGCGTCACGCCAAAGTGGCGCTCAGTCCACGGCGCGAAAGCCTCTTGAAGCAATGGCAGAGGGTTTCTGTAGATTGGCTCCAGTTGCAGCTTTAGTGCCCGATAAACGATCTCCGGGCGATTGATGTTCATGCCTTCATGAACCTTGCCGCTCAACAGATCCAGCGAAAGATCTTGCTCTGGCACCGTGATAAATTCATAGACCAGCGCCATCAACCGCCGCGGATCGCGGCGAATGTCATCATAATTGAGCAGCAAGAATTGCTCGGGGGGCACAAAGCGGAGCCACATCTAAATCGTCGCCGAATAATCGCATCGATCTCTGATGTCGGCCAGCTTCACCCACTCTGCCAATTCCTCATCGGACGCGCAATTCATGCCGTGACTTAGCAGCATCCGCATGTGTGACCATGCTCGGTCGATCGGGTCGCGCACCAAAAATATGATCTTGACTTCAGGGTTCAGCCTCAGCAGATGCTTGACGCCCTCCTCGGGCAAAAGCGCGTATTCGGGCGTAAATTCGCCCGCCTTTTGCTCCTCGTTGGCATGAGCAAAAATACGCCCGTACCATTCGTCCGAGACGTCGTCGCGGACAACCGCAGTTAGTTCGGAGATTTTGCTCCAATCCGGACGCTGCCCACAAGAAAGCTTAGATATATGCTCCAAAAGCGCTCCGGTTGCATGCTCATCCCGATGCCCTGGAATCCAAGACCTATGTGACGAAATATACAATTGATTGAAATATTGAATTTCCTTGACCTGCGGCGTCCATACACCTGGGTGTTGCCTAAGGATAAATTCAAGCCAAGTTGTTCCCGCCTTTTGAGAACCTATACAGACGAAATCAGGATAACGCAGTTTGTTTGTTAGCATCGGAATTGAGTCCCCTCCACCTCAAATGAGGCATTACCTAAGCTCACGCGGCGCCGTCAATTCTGCTATCCTTCCAAGCTCCCTCGAATTGCTCGGAAAATTTGAGGGTTTCAAATGCTTTCAAGGCCGCTCCAATGGCCTGGTGCATGTCCCAATAACGATACGTGCCGAGTCTTCCGCCGAAATGCACATTTTTTTCTGCGTCGGCGCGCTGCTTGTAACGCAGGTACGTTTCCTTGTCCGCCTGCGTATCCACGGGATAATAAGGCTCGTCGCCCCGCCTAGCGAAACGCGAAAACTCGCGCGCGATGACCGTTCTGTCGGCAGGATAACAACGGTCCGGATTGAAATGGCGGAATTCCAGAATGCGAGTGAACGGCACAGCCTCGTCGGCATAATTCATGACTGCCACGCCCTGATAATCGCCGGTGAGCAGGGTTTCCTGCTCAAAGTCTATCGTGCGCCAATTCAGTTCGCCTTCGGCATAGTCAAAAGAACGATCGATGGGACCGGTATAAATAATCGGTAAATCCCGGCGAAGCAGCGGCTTGATATCGAAGAAATCGACGCCAAGCCTGACATCGATCAGCGGCTGGTCGAGCATGCGCTTGAAGATCGCCGTATAGCCATCGGCAGGCAATCCCTCGTAAAGATCGGAGAAATAACGGCTATCGAAGGTGTACCGGACAGGAAGGCGCGTAATGATATCTTCGGGCAAATCGCGCGGATCGGTTTGCCACTGTTTCGCCGTGTAGCCACGAATGAACGCTTCGTACAGCGGGCGACCAATCAGCGAGATCGCCTTTTCCTCCAGATTACCAGGCAATCGCCCCCCGAGTTCAGTAGCCTGCTCCGCGATCAGCGCCTTGGCTTCGTCGGGCGAAAGACGACGGCCGAAAAACTGGCAGATCGTGCCGAGATTGATCGGCATGGCATAAACCTGTTCGCGACAGCTTGTGAAAACCCGGTGACGATAATCGGTGAATTCCGTGAAGCGACGAAGATATTTCCAGACGATCGGGTTCGAGGTATGAAAAAGGTGCGCACCATATTTGTGTACTTCGATGCCGGTATCGGGATCGTTCTCGGTATAGGCGTTCCCGCCAATATGCAGCCGACGGTCGATCAAAAGCACCCGCTTCCCGAGTTCGACCGCCATCCGTTCGGCGAGAGTCGCCCCGTAGAACCCAGCGCCTACGATCAGCAGATCGCAATTCCCGAGCGCGTCGCCGAGGCTGGCGCTAACTTCGTGCATCAATTTGGTTATCGCCTTTTCCGTAAAATTTGGCCAATGTGTTCCAGCGTTTGCGCGTCGAGTACGCAAAAAGAATTACGGCGACATGGCGCCAAATGCAATTGCACCCCAGAACGGTTGACGAAAATTTTGCCCAGATCGCAAACAAATTCATGCGGACACCGTCGCGCTGCTCCGAGGTTTCGACAGGATAAATTGAGGTTTACACAGGCGCTTCCGCTTGGGCGTGTTGCCGTGGTGGCACCGTTCTGTAAGCAATAGAAGAAATGGAAGCGCGCTTTTGGTCCCTGCGTGCGACACAGGAGCAGTTTGTCCGGCATTGCGGAAGGCTTGACCAACACTGGATTGTTTGAAGAAATGGGCCCGTGCCCGCGAGGCAGACCATCGCCGAGGCAGCAATCGAGTTTAAGCGGTATGGTGTGCATGAATTTTTCGCAAGAGACGACTCTGGCTCAGGAGGCACGGCAGAAGGGCGACCGCATTGCCGCTTTGGCGCATCTTCAAGCGGCGGCGGAGGCAGCGCCCGACCACATCTGGCTTCTCTGCGAGATTGGCAATGAATTGCGGGAGCTCGGCCGCATCGACGCGGCCGAACGCGTTTTCGCGGACGCGGCAAAAAAGGCCCCGAACCTGTGGGGCGGCTGGCGCGGCCTGGGCAGGGTTTGCCGCCAGACGGGGAGGCATGCAGAAGCGCTGGGCCATTTTCGCCGCGCTCTAGCGATCGAACCCGAAAATATCTGGCTTGCTTGGGATGTCGCCGAAGAGCTTCTGGAAACGGGCCAGAACGAAGAGGCGGAAAAGGCCTATCGACAAATTCTCAACAAGGACGATCAGATTGGCTTGGCCTGGCGCGGCCTCGGGCTAATCGCTCGTCGCCGTGGCGACGGCGATCCGGCGCTGGGTTTTTTCCAACGCGCTTTGGCGCTCGATCCGGCCGATCCTTGGCTGGCCTCCGAAGTCGCTGATCAGTTGCGGGCACTCGACCGTCTCGACGAGGCGGAAGCCGCCTATCGCCAGATTATCTCGGCGCATCAGAATGCCCTATTGGCCTGGCGCGGACTGGCGCTGCTCGCGCGCCGAAAAGGCGACCGGGTCGCTGCGCTTGAAGACATGGAAAAAGCGCTGGCCTGCGATCCGCAAAACATCGGAATCAAATGCGATCTCGGCGAGGATTTGCGGGAACTCGGGCGGTTCGACGAGGCGGAGAGCGTATATCGGGAAATACTGACGGCCAAGCCGGACGCCGCTGACGCCTGGCGCGGTCTGGCCGTGCTCGCGCGCAAGAGAGGCGACCGGGCGCAAGCGCTGGAATTAATCAACGAGGCTTCGGCCCGCGCCCCCGGGAATGTCTGGCTTCGCTACGACCTTGTCGAGGAACTGCGTGAAAACGACCGTCTCGACGAAGCGGAAAGCGCCTGCCGCGAAATCATCGCGAAAGAGCCCCGGCTTGCGCTAGCCTGGCGGGCGTTGGCGCTGATCGCCAGGAAGAAGGGCGACCACGCCGCGGCTTTGGCCCATTTCAAAGCCGCAGCCGAAATTGATCCCGCGCATTTCTGGACGCTCCAAGATGTTGCGGCCGAGTTGCGCGAACTGGGCCGGATGGACGAAGCCGAAGCCCTGCTGCGATCGCTGGTCGACAAGCGGCCTGAGTCGGCGTCCGTGCTGATGGCCTATGCCAACGCCGTTCGCCACAAGTCAACCGCCCGGCGAAATTCTAGCCCTGTTTGAAAAGGCCGCGGCGCTCGAACCCGGCGAATTTCACATCCAGCTCGCTCTGGCGAATGAATACATGCGGCAGTCCCGGCTGGACAAGGCTGAGGCCGTGTATGACGCCCTGCTCGCGCGGGACGCCGATTGTTCGGCGGCGCTGTTCGGCAAAGGGCAGATCGCGCGCAAGAACGGACGCGGCGTCGACGCCCTGGCCTATTTTGAAATGGCGGCCAAATGCCCGTCGCCCGCGGATTCGGCGATAGTCGAACTTTCGAGGGAATGGGTCGACGCTGGCCGCATCGACGATGCGCGAAAACTGCTGTCGGACAGGATCGCCCAGCAGCCCCGGAATTGGTGGATGCGCATGCATCTGGCGGGGCTCGCCCGGATGACCGGCGATTACGCGACGGCCGCGGCGGCCTATGGCGAGATCGCCGCAGAAAATCCGCAATTTTTCCCGGCCAGAATAGAGCTGGCCGCGGAAGAACTGCGTCAAGGCCGACTGGAGCGGGCGCGGTCGCTGCTGGAGGCGATCCTTGGTGAAAATCCGCGCCATGTCGGCGCCATTGAAGCGCTCGCCAATATCGCCGAGCAGTTGGACGACGTGAACGAAGCGCTCGCGCTGCTCAAGACGGCGGTGGACGCCGAGCCCGACAATCTGCGGCGCCGCCTCAAATACGCCCGTCTGCTGGCGAAGGCTGGCGAGGTCAGGCAGGCCCGCGAGTTGCTGGAGCAGTTGCGGCGCGTCTATGGCCCCGAACCGGCGATCGCGGCGACGCAAGCCGAAATTCACAAGCAGCTTGGCGACTACCTTGAGGCGCAGCAAACGCTCGACGAGGCAAGCGCGCGTTTCCCCAGGGATTTTGGGCTATGGCGCCAGCGCGTGGCGATGCTGATTTTTCGAGGCGCGTTTGCAGACGCCGCCGAGGCCCTGGGCCAGGCGCCGGCTTTCGGCAATCGGGAGCATGGCGCCGTGAGCCTGCTGCGTGGGCAGCTTGCCGCCGCCCAATGGCGTCAGGAAGACGCCGTCGACCATTTCGCGATGGCGCTGCGCCTCGATCCCGCGAGCCATTGGGTGAACGACAACGCCGCACGGGCGAACCTACTCCTTCTCGATCTCGAGGCGGCCGAAGCGCAGCTGGCGCTTTCGGTCAGCAATGACGCCGCACATCGCCTCAGACGAGGCGGAGCGTGGAAGGCCACGCAAACGATCGTCGGCCAGATCCTCGATGAATACAAGCTGGACCGCCGCGCGCTCGACCGCTTGCGTGAGGCGCAATCGGCCAAAGATCCCTCCGAGGCAGTCGCGAAAGTCGTGCTCGAATTTCCTGACTACACGGCGGCCGCGACCAGCCTTCTGTTCGCCTTGCGTCGCCAGCAACGCCTCGGTTTGCTCGACATTGGCCCGCGAAGCGGCCAGCGCGCGATCCCCGCACAAATCGCCCAATTCTGGGACAAGGAAATGCCACCGGACGTGGAGGCGCTTTGCCGCTCCTGGCGCGAAATGAATCCGACCTTCGCATACGTTTGCTTTTCGGACGAGACGGCGCGCAAATTCCTGGCCGAACGCGCGCCGCGGGAAACCTTGACGGCCTATCTTCGCGCCCGCGAGGCGGCGGGCAAAGCCGACCTGTTCCGGCTGGCCTATTTGTTCTACGAAGGCGGATATTATGTCGATGCGGACGATCGATGCGTGGCGCCTCTTTCGACCATCGATCCTGGCGACCGGGACTTGCTGCTCTACCAGGAAGACTGGGGCACGGCCGGAAATAATTTCATTGGGGCGAAGCCGAACCATCCCGTGATCGGCGCGGCGCTTCGTGGCGCCGTGGAGGCCCTCAACAGGGGCGACAACGAAATGGTCTGGCTCATGACCGGGCCCGGCCTGCTTACACGAAGTCTCGCGACATTCCTCGCCGCCGACGTTACGCAAGGATTGAGCAAGGTGATGCTCATGGAGCGCTACGAACTTTATCGTTCCGTCGCCATCCATTGTGCGACATCTTATAAATATACGACAAAGCACTGGAGCCGCACCACGTTTCGAAGCGTCGTTGCCGCCAATCAGCCTAATCAAGCGGGTCATGGGAAGGCCGACTGAGGAACTGGCCAATTCGCGCAAAGTCGATCAGACTGGCGCGGCTGGAGAAACCGCCGTCATGACCAATGCCCCCTTTCTGCTGCGCAACGACGCCCACGGCGTCGCTACGCTGACCCTCAACCGTCCGCAGTCGCGCAACGGGCTGTCGCTGGGCATGTTGCAGGCGCTGAAAGCCGCGCTGGCCGAAATCGCCGCCGACGCCGCCGTGCGCGTGGTCATCATCGCCGGCGCCGGACCGGCCTTTTGCGCCGGGCACGACCTCAAGGAACTGCGCGGCAAGAATTACGACCCCGCCTATGTCGACGCGCTTGTTCGCCCTTTGCGCCGAGGTCATGCAGGCCATCGTGCGCCTGCCCAAGCCCGTGATCGCCCGCGTCCACGGCGTCGCCACCGCCGCCGGGGCGCAACTCGTCGCCAGCGCCGACATCGCCTTCGCCGCCGAGGATGCGCGCTTCGCCACGCCGGGGGTCAATATCGGCCTGTTCTGCTCGACGCCCATGGTGGCGCTGTCGCGCAATGTCGCGCCGAAACACGCCATGCAAATGCTGCTGTCCGGCGACCTGATCGACGCGCCGACCGCCTTGCGCTTCGGCCTCGTCAACGAGTTGGCGCCCGCTGGCCGAACTGGAGGCGAGCGACCTTCGACTTTGCATTGAAACTCGCGTCGAAATCGCCCCTGACGCTCGCGATCGGCAAGGAGGCGTTTTACCGGCAGGCCGAAATGCCGCTGTCGGCCGCCTACGACTATACCCGCGACGTGATGGCGAAAAACCTGCAGGCGCAGGACGCCCAGGAAGGCATCGGCGCCTTTCTCGACAAGCGCCAGCCGATCTGGAGCGGACGCTGACCATGACAGCGACTGGTCTATCCCGACGCCCTGATCGCGCGGATTTTGCGGAGCGTCAACACCATCGCCATGGTCGGCGCCAGCATGAACTGGAACCGCCCGAGCTATTTCGTGATGAAATATCTGCAGGGCAAGGGCTATCGCGTCATCCCGGTCAATCCCGGCGCCGCCGGCAAGGAGCTTCTTGGCGAGACCGTGCGCGGCAAGCCTTTCCGACATCGCCGAGCCGGATCGACATGGTCGAGATCTTCCGCAAGTCGGAAGCCGCGCCGGCCATCGTCGACGAAGCGATCGCCCTGAAAATTCCTGTGGTGTGGATGCAGCTGGGCGTTCGTCACGACGCGGCCGCCGCCAAGGCGCAGGCGGCGGGGCTGACCGTGATCATGGATCGCTGTCCAAAGATCGAATTCGGCCGGCTGGGTGGCGAGCTGTCCTGGTCCGGCGTCGATTCCGGCATCATTTCGAGCAAGCGGCGCCAGGCGCCCAAGCCGCCGGTGCAAGAAACGCGGCCGAGGTCGAACCGGAGCTTCAGATCGCGCCTTTGGCTTCGAGACGCGCTCCATCCATGCCGGCGCCGCGCCCGATCCGGTCACCGGCGCGCGCATCACGCCGATCTACCAGACCGCGTCCTATGTATTCGAAGACGCCGATCAGGCCGCGTCCCTGTTCAACCTGCACAGCTTTGGCCATGTCTATAGCCGCCTGTCCAACCCGACCGTGGCGGTGCTGGAGGAGCGCATCGCCAATCTTGAGGGCGGACGGGCCGGCGTCGCGGCGGCCTCCGGCCACGCGGCGCAGTTCCTGACCTTTTTCACTCTTCTGGAGCCCGGCGACGAGTTCATCGCCTCGCGCAATCTCTACGGCGGCTCGCTGACGCAATTCGGCCTGAGTTTCAAGCGGCTTGGCTGGACCTGTCATTTCGTCGATCCCACCGACCAGACAATTTCCGCAAGGCGCTGACGCCGAGGACCAAGGCTATTTTCGTCGAGAGCCTGGCCAATCCCGGCGGCGTGGTGGTCGATCTGGAGGCCGTCGCCAAGGTCGCGCATGAGGCGGATATCCCGCTGATCGTCGACAATACGCTGGCCACGCCCTACCTCTGCCAGCCCATCGCCTGGGGCGCCGACATCGTCTGCCATTCGACGACGAAATTTCTGGCCGGACACGGCAATTCGCTCGGCGGCGTGGTGGTGGAATCTGGAAAATTCGACTGGGGCCGCTCGGGCAAATTCCCGTCGATGACCGAACCCGAACCCGCCTATCACGGGCTTGAGTCTTCCACGAGACCTTTGGCGATTTCGGCTTCACCACCAAGGCGCGCGCCGTGGCCTTGCGCGATTTCGGCCCGGCGCTCTCGCCGATGAACGCGTTCCTGACCCTGACCGGCGTCGAGACCCTGCCCCTGCGCATGGAGCGCCATGTCGCCAACGCCGCGCAAGTCGCGGAATTCCTCGCCGGCCATGCAAAGGTCGCCTGGGTCTCCTATGCCGGCTTGAAATCGAGCCCCTTCCACGATCTCGCCCGAAAATATCTGCCCAAGGGGCCGGGCGCGGTGTTCACCTTCGGCGTCAAGGGCGGCTATGAGGCCGGGCTGAAGGTGGTCGAGCGCGTAAAACTGTTTTCCCATCTCGCCAATATCGGCGATACGCGCAGCCTCATCCTTCATCCCGCCAGCACGACCCATCGCCAGTTGAGCGACGAACAGCGTCTGGCCGCCGGCGCCGGGCCGGATGTGGTGCGTCTCTCGGTCGGCATCGAAACAGCCGAGGATTTGATTCTCGATCTCGACCAGGCGCTTAGGGACTAAGTCCAGCGCTCCCGCGGTTCCCTGGCGCAGGCGCTGAGCGGCACGGAAAAGACGCGGCCGCGTCCCAGCACGTGCGCAAGGCTGCTACGAGACGGAAACATCGCGGCGACCGCAGGATCGAGAACGTTCAATCCGCCCGCATAGGCGCCGAAGGCTGGCAGGATACATCGCGACGCGTCGGCGATGAAACAGCGCCGACGCGTCGATCCGGAGTCCGAGACCACGCGTGCGACCGGATGCAAGTGACCGGCGATTTCGCCGGGAGGCGCATCGGGACGGGGCTGATGGCGGAAAATCAGGCGTCCGACGCGCGCCTCGGCGCAGATTTCGCCGCCGAGGTCGGCTGGAAGGGTCCTGTCGTGATTGCCTGAAACCCAAATCCAGTCGCGGCCCCTTTGCAGGGACGCGAGCGTTTCGCGGTCGCGCGGCGCCATGCGCGTCGCGCCTCCGGCGTCGTGGAAGGAATCGCCCAGAGCCATGACCACGCGCGGCTCCCAGCGCGCAATGAGCCGCGACAGAAACAACAATGTCGTCGCCGAATCATAAGGCGGCAGGAACACCTGACGCGTGGCGTAGGCCGAACCTTTTTCCAGATGCATGTCCGCGACGACGATCATGCGCTCCCGCTCGACCACCAGCGCCCCCGCCGCGTCGGTCGCCAGGGCGCAGCCGGCGACCTCGATCGCGCCGGGTTCAAAGGGATAGGCGGCCTCAGGCAATCTTGCTTTCCCGTTCCAGAGCTTCGGCGGTTTCGGCCAGGATATGGTCGCGTCCCTCGCCGTAAACCGGTTCGCGGCCTATTTCCAGCATTACCGGCGCCGCAAGAGGCGAAACATGGTCGAGATCCATGTGGAGAATATGGCCTTTGACGCGCGCCAGCATCTCTCCCAGCCTGACGACGTCGAGCAGGCCGGTCGCGGCGTCCTCGCGCGCCGCGCGCAACAGGATGTGGTCGGGCTCATGTCGGCGCAGGACGTCATAGATCAGATCGGTCGAGATCGTCACCTGTCGCCCCGTATTTTCCTGGCCCGGAGAACGGCGCTGGATCAGCCCGGAGATCAGGGCGCAATTGCGGAAGCTGCGTTTCATCAAGCTCGATTCCTGCAGCCAGGCTTCAAGATCGTCGCCGAGCATGTCCTGCGCGAAGAGCTCGTCGAGGCGCGCCGGCTCACCGCGGAAACACGCGCCGACGTCGGCCAGCGCACCAGATCGCCAGGGCGTAATCCGATTGGCGACGAAACCCATCGGCTCGCAGCCGTGCGCGCTCCATGCGGCGGGTCAGCAACATGCCGAGCGTCTGGTGCGCCAGCCGGCCTTCGAAGGGATAGGCGACGAGATAATAGCGCCCTGCCGCGCGGAAACGTCTCGACCAGCAGGCTGTCCGCGCCGCGGCAGCGCTCGAGCGCCACTGCTGCAGGCGCAGCCAGTCCGCGACCTGCCTCGGGCAAGCTGGTCCCAGCTTGCGGGCTCGGCCAGCATGGCGCGCACCCGCGCCGCGAGATAGGTCGAGAGCGGAAATTTGCCGCCGGCATAGGACGGAATTTTCGGCGTCACGCCGCTGGCGCGCGACACCAGCGCCTCGTCGTCGGACGATGCCCTCGCAGCGCCAGCACCTCGCCGCCGAACAGGAAGGTGTCGCCCGGCGCCAGGGTCTCGAGAAAATATTCCTCGATCTGGCCAAGAACCCGGCCGCCGCGCGCCAAAGGCCCGGTATAGGACGGGCCGGTCCCGGAGTTAGGCGAACCGGCCAATACAGGCCGCCGCCGCGCCGGCGGTTCAGCCGTCGGCCGCGACTGGCGGCCTGCCCGCGCACCAGCCGCACTTTCAGCATCTGCGCTTCGACGATGGTGCCGACATTCAGCCGGTAATCCTGGGCGACCCGGGCATTGGCGATCCGCCAGCGATCCCTCGGCGTCAGCTTGATCCTGGCGAAACGGTCGTAGCTGGCCAGCGCATAGCCGCCGGTGGCGACAAAGTTCAGCACGGCGTCGAATTCTTCGCGCGATCAGCCCGGCGTAAACGGCGACGGCGGACGACTTCGGCGAAAAGATCGTCGGCGCGAAAGGGCGCGGCGCAGGCCATGCCGAGAATGTGCTGGGCCAGCACGTCGAGCGCGCCGCGCGCGCGGCGATCGGCGTGTCCTGCGCGCTCTCGCGCAGCCGGCATCGACGGCGGCCACGGCATTCCAGCACTTCGAAACGGTTGGCCGGCACCAGCAGCGCCGCGCGACGGCTCGTCCAGCCGGTGGTTGGCGCGGCCGATCCGCTGCACCAGCCGGCTCGCGCCCTTGGGCGCGCCGATATGGATCACCAGGTCGACCTCGCCCCAGTCGATGCCGAGATCGAGGGTCGAGGTGCAGACCACCGCCTTGAGCGCGCCCGCGCGCCATCGCCGCCTCGACCTTGCGGCGCTGGCTCGGCGGCGAGCGAGCCGTGATGCAGGGCGATGGGCAGGTTGTCGTCGTTGATCCGCCAGAGCTCCTGGAAGGCGAATTCGGCCTGCGCGCGCGTGTTGACGAAGACCAGCGTCATGCGCGCCTGCTTTGATCGCCTGCGTAGATTTCGGCCATGGCGTGGCGGCCGGAATGGCCGGCCCAGGGCAGGTGCTCGCGTCGGTCTGCAGCATCGCGCATGTCCGGGCTGGCGCCCGGCGGCGCCGTCGACCAGCGCGGCCAGGCGGGCGGTGCGACGCCGGCAATCCAGCGGCGCAGCTCGTCGGGATCGCCCACCGTCGCCGACAGGCCGATGACGGCGAGGTCCGGCGCGATCTTGCGCAGCCGCGCGAGACCCAGCGCCAGCAGATCGCCGCGCTTGGAGGTGCCAGCGCGTGCAATTCGTCGAGCACGACACGGCGCAGGTCGGCGAACAGAATGGCGCGCGTCGGGCGAGGCCAGCAGCAAGGCCAGTTGCTCCGGCGTGGTCAGCAGGATGTCGGGCGGGTGCGCGGCGCTGGCGCTGGCGTTTGCGCCGGCGAAGTGTCGCCGGTGCGGGTTTCGACCGACACCGGCAAACCCATCTCGGCGACGGGCGCATCAAGATTGCGCGCCACGTCCACCGCCAGCGCCTTCAGCGGCGAGATATAGAGCGTGTGCAGGCGCGGCTCTGGGCGTGCGCCCCTGCGCGGCGCTGCGCCAGGTCGATCAGGCTGGGCAGGAAGCCGGCGAGGGTCTTGCCGGCGCCGGTCGGCGCGATCAGCAGCGCGTCGCCGCCGGTTTTCGCCCGCGCCGCCAGGGACAGCTGATGCGCGCGCGGCTCCCATCCCCGCGCGGCGAACCAGCGGGCGAAGGGAGCGGGCAGCGGCGGCGGGGCGGACAGGTCCATCCAGGCGATATGGGGGTTGCGCGCAGGGCTGCAATCTCCGCGGCCGGCGCCTATATCGCCTTGGGGAGGCTGATGAGGCTTTTGACGACGACTTTGACCGCCGCGGATGTGCTGGCGCATAGCCCGCAGGGACTTTATTGCCCGGCGGGCGATTTCTTCATCGATCCGGTGCGGCCGGTGGCCCGCGCCGTGATCACCCACGGCCATGCCGATCACGCCCGCGCCGGCCATGGCGCGGTGCTGGCGACGCGCGAGACGCTGGCCATCATGCGCCTGCGCTACGGCGAGAATTTCGCCGGCGATGACCGCAGGCCGCTGGCCTATGGCGAGACCCTTCGCCTCGGCGGCGTCGACGTCACGCTGCATCCCGCCGGCCATGTCCTCGGCTCGGCGCAGGTCCTGCATCGACAAGGGCGGCTTCCGCGTCGTGGTCTCCGGCGACTACAAGCGCGGCCGCGATCCGACCTGCGCCGCTTTCGAGCCGCTGCGCTGCGACGCGTTCGTCACCGAGGCGACTTTCGGCCTGCCGGTGTTCCGCCATCCCGCCCGCGGCACGCGAGATCGCGCAAGCTGCTCGCCTCGCAAAAGCTGTTTCCCGAGCGCGCCCATCTGGTCGGCGCCTATGCGCTCGGCAAGGCGCAGCGCGTGATCCGCCTGCTGCGCGAGGCGGGCTAGGACCGCGCCGATCTATCATCCACGGCGCGATGGAGAGGATCACCGCCTATTATAGCCTGTCAGGCGTCTGACCTGGGTCCGCTGCGAGCAGGTCGCGCGCCGGGCCGGGCGAGTTCGCCGGCGAGATCGTGATCTGCCCGCCCTCGGCGCTCAGCGACCTCTGGGCGCGCAGATTCGCCGATCCGGTGACGGCCTTCGCCTCGGGCTGGATGCGGGTGCGCGCCCGCGCCCGCCAGCGCGGCGTCGAATTGCCGCTGGTGATTTCCGACCACGCCGACTGGGACGAGCTCTGCGCCACCATCCTGCGAGACCGGGGCGCAGGAAATCTGGATCACCCACGGCGACGAGGAGGCGCTGGCGCATTGTCGCCCGGCTGAAGGGCCTGAGCGCCGAGCCGCTGCACCTGATGGGCTATGGCGAAGAGGAGCCGGAAACGGCTGGCGGCTGGGGAATGAGAGCGCTTCGCCGAACTGCTCGACCGGCTCGGCTTCGAGCCGGCGCGCAACGGCAAGTTGCGCCTGCTGGTCGATTATCTGCAGCACACGCCGGATCCCGACCGCGGCTAGGCGCTGGCCGCGCTGACCGGCGAGCTGCGTTTCGCCGAGGCCAAGCCGGCGCTGATCCGCGACGCTGGTCGGGGAGCGCGTCGACCCGGTGCTGTTCGCGCTGTCCTACGACTATGTCGGCGACCTGTCGGAAACCGTGGCGCTGATCTGGCCTGGCAAGACCGATGCGGAGCACTATCCGTCGAACCACCCGCCGCTGTCGCTGCCCGAGGTCGTCGAGACGCCTGCGCGGCGCGCAAGCTCGAACTGCCCGCGGCGCATCGCCGGCTGGCTCGACGCGCTCGACGAGACCGGGCGCTGGGCGCTGCTGAAACTGATCACCGGCGGCATTGCGCGTCGGCGTTTCCGCGCGGCTGGCGAAGACAGGCCGTGGCGGCGCTGGGCGACGTGCGCGCCGGATGACGTCGAGGAGGTCTGGCACGGCCTGACGCCGCCCTATCTCGACCTGTTCGCCTGGCTGGAAGGGCGCGGCCCGCGCCCCGAAGCGGTCGATCCCGCGCCATTCCGGCCGGTGATGCTGGCGCAGGCGATCGACGAGGCGGATCTTCGCAGACTGATCCGGCCGAGATTATCGCCGCCGAATGGAAATGGGACGGCGTGCGCGTGCAGGCGGTGCGGCGCGCCAGACGGCGGGACGACCGCGCGGCTCTATTCGCGCACCGGCGAGGACATCTCCGCCGCTTTCCCCGACATTGTCGAAATGCTCGCTGGCCATTCGAGGGCAGTCCTTTCGATCGACGGCGAATTGCTGATCCGCGCGCGAAGGCCTGCTGCAGAGCTTTTCGGCGTCTGCAGCAGCGGCTGAACCGCAAGAGCGTCACGGCGCGGCTGATGGCGCGAATTTCCGGCGCATATCCGCGCCTACGACCTGCTCGAGCGCGACGGCGAAGATCTGCGCGCGCCTGCCCTTCGCCGAGCGGCGCGGCCAGCTGGAGACATTCGTCGCGCGGCGCAGGCGGAGCAGCTCGATCTGTCGCCGCTGATGCCTTTCGCCGACTGGGCGGACCTCGCCGCCGCCGCGCGAACAACCGCTCGGGCGACGACGCCTCGGTGGTCGAGGGCGTGATGCTCAAGCGCAAGGATTCGATCTATTGCCGGGCCGCCCGAGGGCCCCTGGTTCAAATGGAAGCGCGATCCTTTCAATGTCGACGCGGTGCTGATGTACGCCCAGCGCGGCCACGGCAAGCGCTCGTCGCTCTATTCGGACTTCACCTTCGGCGTCTGGCGGGAGGGCGAGGGGGGCGACGCAGCTGACCCCGGTCGGCAAGGCCTATTTCGGCTTCACCGACGAGGAGCTCGCGCAGCTCGACAAGTTCGTGCGCGAAAACACCGTCAATCGCTTCGGCCCGGTGCGCGAGGTCGCGCATGGGCCCGACACTGGCCTGGTGCTGGAAATCGCCTTCGAGGGGCTCAACCGCTCGACCCGCCATAAATCCGGCGTCGCCATGCGCTTTCCCCGCATCGCCCGCATCCGCTGGGACAAGCCGGCGCGCGAAGCCGACCGGCTGGAGGCGCTGACGGCGTTGCTGCGGGACTGAGCGGATGGCGCGCGGCGAGTGATCGTCGGCCTCAGTTTCGCGCTCTTGATCGGCAATACTCGGCCATGCCCGCAGGAAAGACGCGGGAGAAAACATGGAGGACGCATTAAATCGCCGCGAGGCCCTTTGCTTCATCGCCGCGCTCGGATCGGCCGCCGTCTCGCGCCCGACCTTCGCGCAGTCGCCGTTTCTTTCGGGCAGAGGCATGCCCTACGCGGCCTTCGACGCGCTTCCGAAAATTCCCGTCCGCGTCAAGGACGGAGACGTCATGCTCGCTTTCGCCCCGGGAAAAATCGACCTTCCGCGCGAGGCCATCCTTGACTGGATCGCCAGGGCGGCGAATTCCGTAACGACCTATTACGGTCGATTTCCGGTCCCGTCGGCGCGCCTGCTGATCGTTCCGGTGGAGGGTTCAGGCGTTCGCGGAGGGACGAGCTGGGGTTATGGCGGCGCCGCGATACGCATGCTGCTGGGTCGCGGCGCAAGCCGCGAAGACCTCGACGCCGACTGGATGCTGACCCATGAAATGGTCCATCTGGCCCTGCCGGACGTGGCTGAAAGCCACCTCTGGCTCGCCGAAGGCCTCGCCGTCTATATCGAGCCGATCGCGCGCGTTCAGGCTGGCTACCTTACCCCGAAGACGATCTGGACGGACATGGCGCGCGACATGCAAAAAGGGCTGCCCGCCGCCGGCGACAGGGGACTGGACGCCAGCCATTCCTGGGCAAGCACCTATTGGGGCGGCGCCCTGTTCTGCCTGTTGGCCGATATTGGCTATCGCCGCGCAACCGGCGATCGGCGCGGTCTACAGCAGGCGATGCGCGGAGTTTTGGAGGCGGGCGGGGATCATGAAGTCTCGTGGCCGATCGCCAAAATCCTCGGCGCCGCCGACAAGGCCGCGGGCGCCCCGGTCATGGCGCCGCTTTACGACCGCATGCGGGCCAAGGCGGTCATGACCGATTTGCCCGATCTTTGGCGCAAGCTTGGCGTTGAGCCATCGGGCGATGGCGTTCGTTTCCACGACGACGCGCCCCTGGCTCCTCTGCGCCTCGCAATCACGGCGCCCGCATAGCAGCCAGGCTGTGAGCCTGTTGCCGAAAAGTCTATGCGGTTCTCGAGTGCCCGCTAATCCAAAGTCTCGCGATAGAACCACACCGCGAACGCCATCACCACCAGCGTCGCCAACAGCGGATGCGGCCAGAGCTCCGGCGCGATCTGCTCGAAACCGTTGCCCTTCAGCAAAATGCCGCGAACGATTCGCACCGCATGGGTGGTCGGGAAGAGTTCGCCGATCGAATTGGGCCCATCTGGGCATGCCCAGGAACGGCGCGAAAAAGCCCGACAGCATGAAGGACGGCAGGAGCGTGAACTGCGCCAGTTGCTGCGCCTGCATCTGGTTGCTGGCCATGGTCGAAAACAGCAGGCCGAGGCGAGATTGCTGGCGATGTAAAGCCCGAGCGCCAGCATCAGCAAGCGTCAGCGAGCCCCGCACCGGCAGGCCGAACACGAAGCCGGAAACCAGCAGGATCAGCACGACCTGCGCATAGCCGACGACGATATAGGGCGCGATCTTGGCAAGCATGATCTCGATCGGCTTGACCGGCATGGCCATCAGATTTTCCATCGTGCCGCGCTCGCGCTCCCGGGTGATCGACAGCGTGGTGATGAACAGTGTGGACATCATCAGCACGATACAGATCAGCCCCGGCACGATGTTGAGCACGGTGAGCTGTTCGGGATTGTAGCGGGCGTGGACCTGGAAATTGAACGGCGGCGCAGCGCTCTGGCCCTGGCGGATCGGCGGCAGATGCCGCTCCAGCGCGTCGGCAATTCCGCCCAGCGCGGCCGTGGCGAAGCCGATCGCCGAGGGGTCGGTGGCGTCGGCGTCAACCAGCACGCGTCGGGCTCTCGCCGCGATCGACCGAGCGGTCGAAATTGGGCGGGAAATTGACCACAAACAAGACGTCGCCATTGGCCAGCGCAGCCTCCGCCTGGGCTTCCGAGCTCATGGTCCTGATGTCGTAATAGCCGGTGTCCTTCATCGCTTCGACCAGGGTGCGCTCATATTGCGAATGGTCGGCGGCAAGGAGCCCGGTCGGCAGATTATGAGGGTTGGTGTTGATGGCGTAAGCCGAACAGGAACAGCTGCATGATCGGCAGGGCGATGATCAGCCGCAAGGTCATCGGGTCGCGGCGGACCTGGATCGCACTCCTTGCGCAGCAGCGTCATCAGGCGGCGGAAGGAAAAGCCGCTCATGGAAACGGCTCATGCCGCTCCTCCTCGTCGGCGAGCTGATGAATGAACACGTCCTCGAGCCGCGGCTCGACCTCCCGCCAGAGTGCAGGTTCGGAAAGCGCGCCGATCGCCGCCTCCAGCGCCGCGCGATCGCGTCCCCGCGACATGCAGGGCGCGGCCGAATACGGCGGCGGCTTCCACGCCTGCGCATGGCGCCGCATCTGCCGCGCGACCTCGTCGACGCCCGCGCCGGTCGCCTCAAAGGTGACGAGCCCCGATTGCCGCGCCACCTCCTGGGCGTCGCCTTGCACCACGATGCGGCCGCCGGCGAGATAGACCACGCGCTTGCAGCGCTCGGCCTCGTCCATGTAATGGGTCGAGGCGAGCACGGTGAGGCCCTCCGCCGCCATGTCGTGGATGAGATCCCAGAAATCGCGGCGCGCCTTCGCGTCGACGCCGGCGGTCGGCTCGTCGAGCAGCAGCAGTTTCGGCCGATGCAGCACACAGGCGGCGAGCGCGAGCCGCTGCTTCCAGCCGCCGGAAAGCTGCCCCGCCAATTGCCGGCGTAGATCCGCCGAGCTGCAATTGCGCGATGATCCCCTCGCACCGCCTGCCCGCGCATTCGGCAGCTCGTAGATGCCTGCGACGAGATCAAGGTTTTCGGTGACGGTGAGGTCTTCGTAGAAGCAGAATTTCTGCGTCATGTAGCCGATGTGGCGGCGAATTTGCCGCGCCTCGCGCCGGATGTCGAAGCCGAGGCAGGTGCCCTCGCCGCCATCCGGCGTCAGCAGGCCGCAGAGCAGGCGGATGGTCGTGGTCTTGCCGCTGCCGTTGGCGCCGAGGAAGCCGCAAATCTCGCCTGCCGCGACCTGCAGCGTCAGGCCATCGACGACGCGGCGCTCGCCGAAGGTTTTACGCAAGTCGCGGACGTCGATGACGTAGTCGGTCATGGCGCCGCGGCCCTGGCGCAGCGGCGCCTGACGACGATCGGGCTGGCCGGGATTGAGCAGAGCCGCGCTGATCCGGCGGCGGCCGCGCCTCGATCATGATAGACGAGCTTGGCGCGGCTCTGAGTCGCAATAGATCACCGGCGGCGTATATTCGGCCTGCGGCGAGATGAAAGAAACGGTCGCGGAAAGATCGGCCGGGCAATTGTCGCAGGAAAGCCCGACGCGGTCGCCGACGATGGACGGTCGGCGAGCATCGTCTCCGGGACGAAGAAGCGCACGAAGATGTTGTCGGGCGGCAGCAGCGAAACGACCGGCGCGCCGGCGGCCATGGTCTCGCCGGGCCGCGCCAGGACGTCGGCGACGCGGCCGCCGCAGGCGCCGTGACGCGGCGCTGGTCGAGACGCCATTCGGCCATGCCGAGGCGGCACTGCGCCGCCTCGACGGCCGCGCTGCTGCGCCTTGATCTCCCGGTCGCGGCCGAGCGGCGCGCGCGGTCTGCGCCAGCGCCGCCTCGATCGCCGCGCACCTGCGCCTGCGCGGATCGAAAGTCGGCGCGGCGCTGGTCGAGAGTCTGCTAGGTCGATGACGCGCTGGCCGGATCAGGTCCTCGCGCGCCCGGTCAGATCGCGTCTTGTGCGCTCCAGCGTCGCGCGGGCGTCGGCGAGATTGGCCTCGGCCTGCTGGATTTCGGTCGGCTTCGCCGCCGGCCTGCGAGATTGGCGAGTTGCTCTTGCGCCTGTCCGAGCTGACGCCTCTGCCTGGTCGCGGGCGGCGAGATCCTCGATCTCGTCCTGGGCGAAGAGCAGCGCGCCAGGCGCGACCGGATCGCCGCGCGCGACCGTCGAGCGTGGTCAGGAGCCCTGACAGCACGGGCCGATCTTGACGAAATCGGCTTCGGCATAGCCCTGCCATACCTTCCCGGCTCGGCGCCGCGCCGCGCTGGCTCAGGTAAGCCAGCGCCGCGAAGACGCCGATGGCCAACAATATCAGGAGGCGAAAGCGCGACACTGGAAAGCCACTTTGCAACGAAACGATTTCGTTGCATTATGCCATGCGCGGGAACGTGGTTCAATCGGCGCCTTGGTCGGGGAGAGGTTTATGGTCGCGGAAACGCAATCAGGCGAATTCCGGCGAGGGCCCGGCGGAAGGCCGAGCGCGGCGGAAGCAGGGCGCCGCCAGAATATCCTGCTCGATTGCGCCGCGCGGCTGTTTCTCGACGACGGCTTCGACGCGGTTTCGATCGACGAGATCTCCCGCCGCTCCGGCGTGGCCAAACGCTTCATCTATGCGCGTTTCAGGGACAAATCCGAGCTTTTCGTCGCCGCCATCAGCCATTTTTTCCAGGCCCGGCTCGAGCCGCTCCACACCTCGGCGCCGCCGCCCGAAAACATCGAGGAGGGTCTGTTCGCCTTTGCAGCGAGGCTGCTCGAGATCGTGCTGCATCCCGACGCGCTGGCGGCGCATCGCCTGTTTTTGACGACAGCGCCGCGCTTTCCCGAACTCGCGCGCCTGTTCATTGAACGCAATCGCCATCAAAGCCTGGGAGACATCGTGAGATTGTTGAAAGCCTACGCCGACCGCGGCGACATCGAGCTTGCCGACATCGATCTGTTCGCCGAACAATTCTTCATTCAGGTGGCCGGCATTCCCCAGCGGCTGGCGCTGCTCGGACTGCGGGAGCCGCCAGAGCAGGAGGAACGACGTCTGCGCGCGGCGGTTGGGCTCTTTGTCAAAGGGTGCGCAAAGCTTGCCTAAACTCCAAACTTCACGCCCTGCGCGAGCGGCAAGTCCCGGCCGTAATTGATGGTGTTGGTTGCCCTGCGCATATAGGCTTTCCAGGCGTCCGATCCTGATTCCCGTCCGCCGCCGGTTTCCTTTTCGCCGCCAAAGGCGCCGCCGATCTCCGCGCCGGATGGGCCTATATTGACATTGGCGATGCCGCAATCGGAGCCGCGCGACGACAGGAAAATTTCCGCTTCACGCAGGTCGTTGGTGAAGATCGACGACGCCAGGCCCTGCGGAACGGCGTTGTGAAGCGCCAACGCCTCTTCAAGCTCGCGATAGCGCAGGACGTAGAGGATGGGGGCGAAGGTCTCCTTCAGCACCGGACCCTGATGTTCCGGCATTTCGATCAGCGCCGGCCGCACGTAATAGGCGTCCGGCGAAAAGCCGTCCTCGACGCGCGTTCCGCCGGTCAGCTCCCCGCCAAGGGCCCGCGCTGATTCGATGGCCTCCCGCATCGAGGCGAAGGCGTGGCCGTCGATCAGCGGCCCGACCAGGGTTTCCGGAGCGAGCGGGTTGCCTACTGATACCCCCGCGTACGCCGCCTTGAGCCGGGTGAGGAAATCCTGGTACAGGCTGTCGTGGACGAACAGCCGGCGCAAGCTCGTGCAGCGTTGGCCCGCGGTTCCCATCGCTCCAAAAACCACGCCGCGCAGGGCAAGGTCGGGATCGGCCGAGGGACAGACGATCGCCGCGTTGTTGCCGCCGAGTTCGAGCAGCGCGCGCGCGAAACGTTGAGCCAGTTTCGGCGCGACCGCGCGCCCCATCGCCGTCGATCCCGTGGCCGACACCAGCGGAATTTTCGGATGCTCGGCGACAAGCTCGCCCAATCCGCGACCGCCGATCAGCAGGCCCGCGAGGCCTGCGGGCGCCGGACCGCCCTGATCAGCGAATTTCTTCAGCGCCCGCGCGAACAGCGCGTCTATGGCGAGCGCCGTCAACGGCGTCTTCTCCGAGGGCTTCCAGACAACGCTGTCGCCGCAGACCAGCGCCAGCGCAGCATTCCAGGCCCAGACGGCGACAGGAAAGTTGAAGGCGGTGATAATCCCGGCGACGCCGAGGGGGTGCCAGCTCTCCATCATGCGGTGATCCGGCCGCTCGGACGCGATGGTCCGCCCGTAGAGCTGCCGGGACAGGCCGACCGCGAAATCGCAGATGTCGATCATTTCCTGCACTTCGCCCAGGCCCTCGGAAAGGATCTTTCCGACCTCGATCGAGACGAGTCGCCCGAGCGCGCTTTTGTGGGCGCGCAACTGTTCGCCCAGCAGGCGGACCAATTCCCCGCGCGCGGGCGCCGGCGTTTCGCGCCAGATCAGGAAGGCGGCATGAGCCTCCTCGATTTTCCTGCGGGCGATTTCGGGGCTGGTTTCGGCGACCTGGGCGATGATCTGACCGGAAATCGGTGAGCGGACCGCCAGACTTCCGTCCTTGTAAAGCTCGCGCCGCAAGCTGACGCCTGACAAAAGCTGGTCGATTTCAGTCGCGAGAGTCGATTTGGTGAGGGTCATTCGGACGATCCCATGGAGCGAAGCGCCGGACGGAAACGATCTTCCTTGCCGCTGAGTTCACGGATCGTCGCGCCAAGGCGCTTTTTTTCAGCGGTCGATGCGCGTGGAAAGCACAATGGACGACAGGGTTCTTTCGACCCCTTCGATCACGCCGATGCGATCGATCTGCGTTTCGAGCTCCTGGATCGATGGGGCCACGACGATGGCGATCATGTCATGGGCGCCGCTGACCGAATGCAGGGTGCGCACGGCGGGAATCTGGCGCAACGCCGCCTCGACGCGCCCATTGAGCTTGGGCAGGGCGGTGATCAGGACATGGGCGCGGATCAGACCGGCCTCGTAATCGCCCGATGTCTTGAGCGTGTAGCCAGCAATCAAACCGCGGCGCTCCAGCCGTTCGATGCGGCTCTGCACCGTCGTGCGCGGGAGACCCAGCCGCCGCGCCAGGACAGCCGTCGAGGCCCGCGCGTTCTCGCGCAGCAGCGCCAGCAGCAATTCATCCGCCTCGTCGATCGTCGACATGCCGACATCTTACGTCATATCGCCGAAAATGTGGCATCAAACTCGGCGGTTTCCGCTCTTTTTTCCGCCGCCGCGTCTGAGACAATGAGTGACGTTAGGATGCGCGGAGGGCTCGATGAGAAAAAATATCGTGATCGTCGGCGCCGGCAAGATCGGCGCGACCCTGGCTGAACTGCTCGCCGCAACCCGCGACTATCGCGTGACGCTGGCCGATCGTTCGCAGGCGCAACTCGACGCGCTTGACGGGGCCTCCGGAATCGAAAGGCAGCGCCTCGACATCATGGACGGCGAGGCCCTCGGCTCCCTGCTGAACGACTGTTTCGCGGTGCTGAGCGCCGCGCCCTGGCATTTGACGACGCGGATCGCCGAAGCCGCGGCGGTTGCCGGCGCCCATTATCTCGACCTGACCGAAGACGTCGCCAGCGCGCGCCGCATCCAGCAGATCGCCGCCGGCGCAAGCTCCGCCTTCATCCCGCAATGCGGCCTGGCGCCGGGGTTCGTTTCCATCGTCGCCAAGGACCTGGCGAACCAGTTCGACTCGCTCGACAGCATGCGGCTGCGCGTCGGCGCCCTGCCGCAATATCCGAGCAACGCGCTGAATTACAACCTGACCTGGAGCACGGACGGCGTCATCAATGAGTATTGCCAGCCCTGCGACGCCATCGTCGATGGCGCGATGGTCAAGACGACTGCGCTTGAAGAGCGGGAGGAGTTCTCGCTCGACGGCGTGATTTACGAGGCCTTCAACACATCGGGTGGATTGGGCTCGCTGTGCGAAACCCTGGCGGGCAAGGTCAGGACGCTGAACTACCGCACCATCCGCTACCCCGGCCACGCCGCGATCATGAAGGCGCTGCTCCACGATCTACGTCTGGGCGAGCGCCGCGACGTGCTCAAGGACATTCTGGAAAAGTCTGTGCCCGAGACATCGCAGGACGTCGTCATCCTCTTCGTCACCGCGTCGGGCTTGAAGCGCGGACGCCTCACCCAGGAAACCTACGCCAACAAGATCTACAGCCGGCGGGTCGGCGGCGTGATGCGCAGCGCGATCCAGGTGACGACGGCCTCGGCCATCGCCGCCGTTCTCGATCTCCTCAGCGAGGGAAGGCTGCCGGCGGCAGGTTTCATTCGGCAGGAAGACATGAAGCTCGAGGACATTTTGCGCAACAGGTTCGGGCGGGTCTACGCCCTCGCCGGCCAGCCGCGCCATGCGGGCAACGGCCGGGGCCAGCCGCGGCGGCCTGTTCAAAAAGCGGCGTCCATGACTGACGATGCGCCCCCGCTTCGCCTCCCCGAAGCGGTCGAGCCCGCATTTCGGCTAAGCTTCTGGTTTGTCTTCCTACGAGAGCAGGGCGCGCATTTCGTCGGAGATCGGCGCCGATTTCACCGAGGCGTCGACGAGGGAATGCGTGGCCCAGACCCTGTTATCCTGGGCCTCGGCGAGGCAAACGCCGCCGCGGAGAAAACGGTGGGTGAAACCGAGCGAGCTTCGGCCGATCTTCTCGACCGTGATCTCGTGGGTGACGAGGTCATGCAGTTTCGCCGGTTGGTAAAAGCTCATCGAGAATCCGACCGAGGGAATGCCGTTGAACGTCTCACGATCGACGGCTTTATGGGGGTCGATGCCGATCGAAAGCAGCATCATGTTCAACCCCTCGACCATCCATCGCGCGTAATTTGGAAAGAAGATGATCCCGGCCGGGTCGCAATCGCCCCAGTGCAGCCGCCTCTCGTAGCTGAAAGTCCTCATCTTTTCCCCCCGGATCGCCAAGCCATCGCGATCTTCTACCATGCGCCCGTCGCCGCCGAAAACAGGTTGGCGGCGCAATGAATATGCATTATGGTATTAGAATACAATTTTAATGAAGCCAAAATCGAGCCGAGGAAACATCATGACGGAACTGATGGCGGCTGCGCCTTCCCGGACCTGGACCGAAAACCTGCGCTCACTGGTCGCATCCGACCTCGACCGGGTCGTCGAAATCGACAGCGCCGCTTCGGGCCAGTCACGGCGCGGCTTTTTCGAAAATCGCCTGCAGGCCAGCCTGCGCGAGCCCTCCGCCTTCATTTCCCTCGGACTTGTTGAAGACGAGGCGCTGCAGGGCTTTGTCATGGCGCAGCTTTTCGACGGCGAGTTCGGCGGCCGCGACAAAGTCGCGGCGCTGGACGCGATCGCCATTGCAGAAAATGCGCGCGGCCATGGCGGCGGTCATGCGCTGCTGGGTGAACTGCGGCGCAAGGCGCGGGCGCGCGGCGCCCGCGAATTGCGCACCCAGGCGCTCTGGTCCGACCAGCCGCTGATCCACTTTCTCGCAACGGCGGGTTTTGCGCTCGGGCATCAACTCGTCCTCCAGCGGGCCTGTGCGAGGCGCACTGAGGAAATCGCCGCTGAAGAAACCGTTCCCGACGATAGCCCCGACCTTTCGTACGACCGCATTGCGGTCCGCTCGATGGCCACGAAGGACCTTCCGCTGGTCGTCGCCATCGATCGCCACATCACCCACGCCGATCGCGCCGGCTATTACCAGCGAAAAATCGGCGAGGCGCTGAATGAAAGCGGCATCCGCCTGTCGATGCTGGCCGAGATCGACCGGACGCCGGCCGGCTTCATCATGGCCCGGCTGGATTACGGCGAGTTTGGCGAGACCGCCGCAGAGGCCGTGCTGGACACGCTGGCGGTCGATCCCGAATTTGCCGGGCAGCATGTCGGCGGCGCGATGCTGCGGCAATTGCTCGCCAATCTGCAAGGCCTGCGGGTCGAGCGCATTCGCACCGAACTGCGCTGGGACGAGCTGGAGCTCATGGCCTTCCTCAAGCGCCTGGGTTTTGAGCCCTCCCAGCGGCTGTGCATGGCTATGGCGCTGTGAGCCCCCGGGCCCTTGACCTATTTCGGCAAAAAAGCGCAATAATGCCGTTATTGGCGGCGTCGAACGGCAGGAATGCAAAAATAGATCATGCGGGAGGACGCGATGAACAGCCCCAAGGCGCCGGCCGAGGATATATTGCTCGGCCAGGTCGACATACGCACGGCCACGGCCAAGGACATCCCGTCCATCGTCAAGCTGGACGAAAAGTCGACGGGCGTGGCCAAGAGCCAATATTGGCGACAACTCTACCATAATTTCGATGAGAACCGCGTCACCGGCCGCGCCTTCCTCGTCGCCGAGCAGGGCGGCCGCATCATCGGCTTCATCACCGGCGAAATCCGCGCCTTTGAATTTGGCGGCGAGCCTTGCGGCTGGGTGTTCTCGCTTGATGTCGACCAGGACAGCAGGGCCCACAGCGTGGGTACAAAACTGTTCGAAAGCCTGTGCGACACGTTCCGGCGCGCCGGCGTCACAAAGGTCCGGACCATGCTGGATCGCGGCAACCATCTCGTGCTCGATTTTTTCCGCGGGCAAGGGATGATGGCGGGGCCGTTCATTCAGCTGGAAAAAGACCTTGATGAAGAAAACCTGGATTAAGAAGACCTGGATTAAGAAGACCTGGATCAGGAAGTTTGGGCGATGAAGTTACAAAAGGCGACCCTTTGCGGACTCTATGCCGTTCTTGAGCTCGCCGCTCACCCGGATCAGCAGATTTCGGCCGCCGAGATCGCCGCCAAATACAACATCTCCCTCAATCATCTCGCCAAGGTCGTCCGCACGCTGGTCCATGCGAAACTGGTCGAATCCGTGCGCGGCGCCGGCGGCGGCTATACGTTCTGCGGCAACGCCAAGCGCTTGACCCTGCTCGACGTGATCGAACTGTTCGAGACGGTCGGGCGCGACGCCGAGGATTCCCCGCCATTGGACCAGGACGAGGGCCGCGCCCTGCACAATGTCCTGCGCGAGATCGACGACACCGCCATTTCCGCGCTTCGCGCGATTTCCATCGCCACGCTGGTCAAGGTGATCGAGAAACGCAAACGCGAGGCGGCGACAGGCGGCAAGCTTTCCCGCTCGGCGGCGGGCGGCGCCTGACAGCCGGCATATTTCCACTTTCCAAGGTGACGACGCCTATGGCCGATCCAGTCCGCATAAATGAAAAACCCGCGCGCCCCGCGAAATTCGTCTGGGACGACCCCTTCCTGCTTGACGACCAACTGACGGAAGACGAGCGCCTGATCCGCGACACCGCGCTGGCCTATGCTCAGGACAAGCTTCAGCCGCGCATCGTCGACGCCTATCTCGACGAGAAGACCGATCGCGCCATTTTCAACGAGATGGGCGAACTCGGCCTGCTCGGCGTGACCGTGGCGGACGAATACGGCGGCGCCGGCGCCGGCTATGTCTCCTATGGCCTCGTCGCGCGCGAAGTCGAGCGCGTCGATTCCGGCTATCGCTCGATGATGAGCGTGCAGTCGTCGCTGGTGATGTACCCGATCGAGGCTTACGGCTCTGAAGCTCAGAAAAAGAAATTCCTGCCGAAGCTCGCCACCGGCGAATGGGTCGGCTGTTTCGGCCTCACCGAACCCGACGCGGGCTCCGATCCTGGCGGCATGAAGACCAGGGCCGAAAAGGTCGCCGACGGTTACAGGCTCGTCGGCTCGAAAATGTGGATCTCCAATTCGCCGATCGCCGACGTCTTCGTGGTGTGGGCGAAGTCGGCGGCGCATGACGGGCAGATCCGCGGCTTCGTGCTGGAAAAAGGCATGAAGGGGCTCTCCGCCCCAAAGATCGGCGGCAAGCTCAGTTTGCGCGCCTCGATCACCGGCGAGATCGTGATGGACGGCGTGATCGCTCCGGAGGAAAATCTGCTGCCGCACGCCTCCGGCCTCGCCGGCCCCTTCGGCTGCCTCAACCGCGCGCGCTACGGCATTTCCTGGGGCGTGATGGGCGCGGCCGAAGATTGCTGGCGCCGCGCGCGAAACTACACGCTGGAGCGCAAGCAGTTCGGGCGTCCGCTGGCGGCGACGCAACTGGTGCAGAAAAAACTCGCGGACATGCAGACGGAAATCGCGCTCGGACTACAGGCGTCGCTGCGCGTGGGGCGCCTGTTCGACGAGGGCCGGATGGCGCCGGAGATGATCTCGATCGTCAAGCGCAACAATTGCGGCAAGGCGCTGGACATCGCCCGCGTCGCCCGCGACATGCACGGCGGCAACGGCATCCAGATCGAATATCACGTGATGCGCCACGCCGCGAACCTCGAGACGGTCAACACCTACGAGGGAACGCATGATGTTCACGCGCTGATCCTTGGCCGCGCGCAGACGGGATTGCAGGCGTTCTTCTGAGAGCTCACTCCGAATAGACGGGCGGGTCCGGGTCCTCGTCCCAGCCTTTCGCCGGCTCGGCGAATTTCGCGAGCCATTCGTCGACCCAGGCGACATGCTGGCGCTCTTCCCCGGCAAATTCCGCGGCCAGCTTGCGCACCTGCGGGTCGGCGTTCGTCGCCGCGATCGCCTCGAAGAAGCGGACCGCCCGCAACTCGCTGGCGCGCGCCAGTTCGAGCGCCTGATGCGGCGTCATGAGATAATGCAGATCCTCGAAATCGATCGCCTCGGGGCCGGAGGGACCGGTCCAGGATGGCTGCGGCGGCAATTCCGACGACGCAGCGGCGACGTTCGCGTCGCTTGCCTGCTGCGCGATCTCGTCATGATGATGGGCCTCGATCTGCGCCATCTTGCGAAAGATCCCGGCGATCTCGCGATTGTTGTGCACATCCATCTGGTCGGCCAGAAGAGCGTAGCGTTCGCTGGCCTCAGTTTCGATCGCCAGCGCCTGCACGTAAAACGCGGCCACGGATAACGTACTCATAAAGCGAACTCCGCTTCGAGATGCGAGGCCGGCAGGTCCGCCAGCGGCCGCGGCTGGAACGGGTGGCCGCTTGCCGCGATAGAGCACGCCGATGTTGAAGCCGTCGTCGGTCATCAGGCGGCGCGCCGCGCGGCCGGGATCGTCAGTTTCCGGCACGATAGCATTATGCATCAGGTCTTTCCAGCCGCGCTGCTGGTCGGGGCGGAAGGTCACGCAGGGGCTCAGGATCTGCACGAAGGAAAAGCCCGGCGTCCTGATCGCCTCGCAGATCAGCTTCGCGCAGCCGCCGATGTCGCCGGAAAAGGCGCGGGCGATGAAATTGGCGCCCGAAGCCAGCGCGATGACCAGCGGATGGAACGGGCTCAGGCCGGTGCCGCCCGGGGCGATGGCGGTGTCCCAGTCGGGCTCGGTCGTCGGCGAGGGCTGGCCCTTGGTCATGCCGTAGATGCGATTGTCCATGACGATATAGGTCACGTCGACATTGCGGCGGCAGGCGTGCAGGAAATGATTGCCGCCGATGGAAAAACCGTCGCCGTCGCCGCTGGCGACCAGCACGGTGAGGTCGGGCCGCGCGACCTTGAGGCCGGTCGCCGTGGCCAGCGAGCGGCCATGGACGCCGTGAAAGCCGTAGCAATTGGTGTAGGCGGGAATGCGCGAGGAACAGCCGATGCCCGACACCACCGCGACATCTTTGGGCGGCAGCGCGAGTTCCGCCAGGGCGCGCTGCAGGGAGACCAGCACGGAATGGTCGCCGCAACCGGGACACCAGACCGGCTTGACGTCGGACTTGTAGTCGGCCGGTTTGAAGGCGCGCTCGGCGCTCGGGACCATGTTCATGACTGTGCTCCCTGCAGGAGATATCGCACCGATTTCGCCCGGCCGGAACGGCAGGGGACCGGGGCGATGGATCGGAACGACCTCGCCGGGAAGATCGTAATGCGCGCGCAAAAAGCGCCAGAACTGGCCGGAATGGCTTTGCTCGATGACAGCACGCGCTTTGCGCCGGCCAGCGCCGCCGCGAGTTTGGCCGGTTGCGCCGGCGCGATCAGGCGCAGGGCGATCAGCCGGACCTTCATGCCGGTTGTTCGCGCGGCGGCGACGGCTTCGCGCAATGGGCGCCGTCGACGATCCCCAGGTCACCACCGCCAGTTCGCCGTCGCCGTCGATCTCGGCCCAGAGGTCGCCATAGTCGAAATCCTCGATCTTGCGCCGCCGCTTGTCCAGTCTGCGCGATATGGTCGGCGGCCTGGCTCGACGGCGCGCCGCGCTCGTTATGGGTCAATCCGTCCGCCGTGTACTGGCCGCCTTCGACGCCCGGAATGGCCATCGGCGGAGACGCCCGACTCGGTCAGGGCGTAACGGGCATAGCGGCTTTCGCCGCCCCGCCACGCAAGCCTTTGGGCGGGGAATGTCACGTCTCGAGGACGGTCGATGACCACGCGCGCCTGGCCGATCGATTGGTCGGAGAGCATGATCGCCGGCGTCTGCAAGCGTTTCGGCGAGATGCACGGCCCATTGCGTGGTGGGCAGGCAGTCGGCGACGTCGAGCGGCGCGACGACGACATGCGGCGCGTCGCCATGCAGGCCATAGACCGCGATGTTCAGGTCGCTCTGCTCGGACTTGGTCGCGATGCCGGTCGAGGGGCCGCTGCGCATGACGTCGACGACGACCAGCGGCGTCTCCGAGGCGACGGCGAGGCCAAGCGACTCGATCATCAGCGACAGGCCG
Organism: uncultured Alphaproteobacteria bacterium; assembly: GCA_963710275.1. Classification (GTDB taxonomy): domain Bacteria; phylum Pseudomonadota; class Alphaproteobacteria; order Rhizobiales; family Beijerinckiaceae; genus Rhodoblastus. The sequence goes on from CAVPZS010000007.1 coordinate 149,005, forward strand.
GGGCCAGCGGTCGCGGTCAGCGAGGCAACGCCGCCGAAACTGGCGCCGATCAGCATGTTGATCGACGCCAGTTCATCCTCCGCCTGCACCAGCACGCCGCCGCATTGCTGCAGCGCCGGCGCCATCCATTCGAGAATTTCGGTCGCCGGCGTGATCGGATAGCCGGCGACGAACTTGACGCCGCCCTTGATCGCGCCAAATCCGGTCGCCTCATTGCCGGTGAGCGACCAGCGATGCGGCGGGGACCTCCGAGGGAAGGAGCGATTCTTGCGCCGGGAGCGATGTCCTGCGCGGCGGCCGAGCCCATTAAAACCGCGCGTTCGCTGGCGGCCATCGCCTCCGGTTTTTTCCGCCCGATCGATTCCGCGACCGCCGCGACGATGGCGTTTTCCGGCAGCCCGATCAGCCGCGCCAGCGCGCCGAGCGCGACCATGGAGACGCGGCCGCCCGGTATGGACTTGACGAGTTTGGCCCAAGGCGACATGCGCGATCCGCGCCCCGGTCGCGACCAGAAACTCCGGCGTCTCGCCCGCCTGGGGATCGGCGAGAATGATGCTGTCGCCGTCGAGCGGCAGTTCGGCGGCGAAGCGCTGGATATTCTCGAAATCCAGCGCGACCAGCACGTCGAAACGGTCGCCATGCGACAGCACCGGACGCGCCCCCAGCCGCAGCATCGCCGCCGCCTCCCCGCCGCGAATCTGCGGGCCGGTCGAACGCGTCATCAGGCCATAGAGACCGCAACTGGTCGCGGCGTCGAGCAGGGTCTGGCCCGCGGTCATCACGCCGGCGCCGCCGGAACCGGTCAGCACGATCGAAAGCGTGGAGCAGAGAGCGTCCGTCATGGCGTTTCACCCTTCATGGCGCATTCCTCACGCAGGTTTTCCTGCCCTGATTTTTTATTGGCGGGGACTCGTGAAATCGCGCTTGCCAAATATGCATTTGAATACTAATTTACCAAATAAGAAGAACGACGGCAACAGGCAAAAGCGCGCCGCCAGGGGAAGTCCGGAAACGTCAATCGGGAAACGCCATGAACGAGCAAATTTCTGCGCGTCGCTGGGTGATGACCGCTGTGGGCCAGCCCATGGTCGAGGAGACTTTCCGGCCCGATCCGGCGCCGGGCGAGGTCGTCGTCGCCATCGCCGGCTGCGGCGTCTGCCATACCGATCTCGGCTATCTCTACGATGGCGTGCGCACCAACCACACCATGCCGCTGACGCTCGGCCATGAAATTTCCGGCCGCGTCGCCGCGGCGGGCGCCGGCGCCGAAAGCCTGGATCGGGCGGGCCGTCATCATCCCCGCCGTGCTGCCCTGCGGCGAATGCGCCGAATGCAAGCGCGGACGGCCCAACATCTGCCGCAAGCAGAAAATGCCCGGCAATGACATCCACGGCGGCTTCGGCAGCCATATCGTCGTACCCTCACGCGGCTTGTGCGCGATCGACGAGGCGCGGCTGGCGAAGGCCGGGCTGTCGCTCGCCGATGTCAGCGTCGTCGCCGACGCCGTGACCACGCCTTACCAGGCCGTGCTCCGCGCCGAAGTGAAGCCTGGCTCCCTCGCCATCGTCATCGGCGTCGGCGGCGTCGGCGGCTATTCCGCGCAGATCGCCAAGGCGTTCGGCGCGACGGTCGTCGCCATCGATGTCGACGCGGCCAAGCTCGCCATGATCGGCGAGCGCGTCGCAGCATTGACGCTCAACGCGCGCGACCACGACCTGAAGGGCCTCAAGACCGAGATCACCGCATTCTGCAAGGCGCACAATCTGCCGCTGACCGAATGGACCATCTTCGAATGTTCCGGCACGGCGGCCGGGCAGACCACGGCGTTCGGCCTCCTCACCTTTGGCGCCACGCTGGCCGTGGTCGGCTTCACCATGGACCGGGTGGAAGTGCGGCTGTCGAACCTGATGGCCTTCGACGCCCGCGCCATCGGCAATTGGGGATGCCCGCCCGAGCTTTATCCCGGGGCGCTCGATCTCGTCCTCGATGGCCGGATCGACCTCAAGCCCTTCATCGAACAGCGTGCGCTCGCCGACATCAACGCGGTTTTTTCCGAGGCGCATGGGCACAAGCTGACGCGCCGCGCCATTCTCGTTCCCTGAGAGGATTTCTCCCATGTCGAAACATCTTGTCGATCACGACATCGTGCCGTTCTCGAGCGTTCCCGGCGTTCGCTACGAAATGCGGCCGGCGAAAACGCCCGACGGCAAGCCCGTCGCCGGCCTGTTCAACGCCTGGATCATTCTCGACAATCCCAGCCAGTTCAATTCCTACACCACCGAGATGGTCAAGGGCGTGATCCGCGCCTTCCGCGCCGCCTCCAACGCGCGCGACGTCGTCGCCGTCGTCTTCACAGGCGTCGGCGACAAGGCGTTCTGCACCGGCGGCAACACCAAGGAATATGCCGAATATTACGCCGGCAATCCGCAGGAATACCGCCAATACATGCGGCTGTTCAACGACATGGTCTCCGCGATCCTGGGCTGCGACAAGCCGGTGATCTGCCGGGTCAATGGCATGCGCATCGGCGGCGGCCAGGAAATCGGCATGGCCTGCGATTTCACCATCACCCAGGATCTGGCGCGTTTCGGCCAGGCCGGCCCCAAGCACGGCTCCGCCGCGATCGGCGGCGCCACCGACTTCCTGCCGCTGATGGTCGGCGCAGAACGGGCGATGGAATCCGGCACGCTCTGCGAACCCTGGTCGGCGCACAAGGCCTATCGTCTCGGCGTGGCGCTCGACATCGTCCCGGCGCTGAAGGTCGATGGCGAATTCGTCGCCAATCCGCTGGTCGAGACCGAGCGCTATCTCGATAGCTATGGCCGCATCGTCCACGGCGAGCCCAAGACCGGCGAGGCGCTCAAGGCCGGCAAGGCGCTGGTTGCGCGCGGCGTCGTGGACTTGTCGCTGCTCGACGAAAAGGTCGAGGCGCTGTGCACGAAACTGATGCTGACCTTCCCGGAGTGCCTGACGAAAAGCTTCGAGGAATTGCGCAAGCCGAAGATCGCCGCCTGGAACGCCAACAAGGAAGACAGTCGCGCCTGGCTGGCGCTGAACATGATGAACGAGGCCCGCGCCGGCTTCCGCGCCTTCAATGAAGGCCCCAGGGACCATCGCGAAATCGACTTCGTCGCCCTGCGCCAGGCGCTGGCGCAAGGCGCGCCCTGGACCGAGGCGATGATCGAGGACCTTGTTCCCGAAGGCCGGGACTGCGGCATGAGCGCGCCGGTCAAAATCTGGTTCGAGCGCGACGGCAAGCTGCTGCGCCTGCGGCTCGACCGACCCAAGGCCAATGTGCTCGACGCCGCGATGATCGCCGCGCTGACCGAGGCATTACGCGGGTTCGGCGAACGGCCGGAACTGCGCGGTATTCTCATCGACGCCGCCGGTCCGCATTTCAGCTTCGGCGCCAGCGTCGAGGAGCATCTGCCCGAGCAGTGCGCCGCCATGCTGCAGGGATTTCACCAGCTGATCCTGCAAATTCTCGGCTCGCCCGTTCCGGTGCTGGTCGCGATCAGGGGCCAGTGCCTCGGCGGCGGGCTGGAGCTGGCCTGCGCCGCGCATCTGCTGTTTGCCGCGCCCGACGCAAAACTCGGGCAGCCGGAAATCCAGATCGGCGTTTTCGCGCCGGCGGCGTCCTGCCTGCTGCCGGAGCGGATCGGCCTCGCTGCCGCCGAGGATTTGCTGCTGTCGGGCCGCGCCATCAGCGGCGATCAGGCGCTCGCCTTCGGGCTGGTCACCGCGGTCGCCGCCGACCCGGAAGCCGCGGCGCTGGACTATTTCGACCGCCATCTCCTGGCCAAGAGCGCAAGTTCGTTGCGCTTCGCCGCCCGCGCCGCGCGCCTCGATCTTCATGAGCGCGTCGCCGCCAAACTGACAAAGCTCGAAGACCTCTATCTCGGCGGCCTGATGGCGACCGAGGACGCCGTTGAGGGCCTTCACGCCTTCATCGAGAAACGCGCCTGCCTCTGGAAGGATCGCTGACATGCTGGACAAGAACACGCCGGCGACGGCGCCGATCGTGGAGCGCTGCGAAGCGCTCTTCTCCGACCTGCATTTCGAGTCCGCGCGGGCCTGGAAAGCCGCCGTTCCCGGCCGCAAGGTCATCGGCTACATGCCCTATTACATTCCGCGCGAACTGATCCACGCCGCGGGCGCGCTGCCGCTGGCCATTCTCGGCGGCGGCGACCAGCTCGAAGTCATTCACGGCGACGCCTATTACCAGAGCTATATCTGCCGCATTCCGCGCTCGACCATCGAACTCGGCGTCTCCGGCCGCATCGATTTCGTCGACGGCATGCTGTTCCCGTCGATCTGCGACGTGATCCGCAACCTCTCGGGCATGTGGAAGCTGATGTTCCCCGATGTCGGCGCGCGCTATGTCGACCTGCCGCAGAATTTCGACGACGAGATCGGCGGCGAATTCTATCGCAGCGAGCTGAACGAAATCCGCGAATGGCTGGCGGAGATCACCGGCAAGCCGGTCGAGGACGCCGCATTGCGCGCGTCGATCGCGCTGTTCAACGAGAACCGCCGATTGGTCCGCGCGGTCTACGCCCTGCGCGCGGAAAAACCCTGGAATGCGCCCTCGGCGGAAGTCTATCTGCTGATGCGCGCCGGGCTGATCCTGCCGGTCGAACAGCATAACCTGCTGCTGCAGGACTACATCGACGCCGCCAGCGAAACCCATCGTCCGATGAAGGACAATTCGCGCGTCGTCATCTCCGGCGCCTTCTGCGAACAGCCGCCGCTCAATCTGATCAAGTCGATCGAATTGTCCGGCTGCTATATCGTCGATGACGATTTCCTGCTGGTCAACCGTTGGGAAAAATCCGACGTGGCGCTCGACGGCGATCCGCTCGCCAATCTCGCGTCGGCCTTCCTGCACAATTCCAATTCGACCTCGCCGAAATACGAGCCCGACGCCGCGATCAAGGGGCAGTTCCTGGTCGACAGCGTCAGGCGCAACCGCGCCGAAGGCGTGATCTTCGCCATGCCGAGCTTCTGCGATCCCGCGTTGCTCGACCGGCCGATGCTGCAGACGGTGCTGAAGGCCGCCGGCATTCCCAGCATCGCCTTCAAATATGCCGAGAATTCCGGACAGATGCAGCCGGTGCGCGAACAGGCCGGAACATTCGCCGATTCGATCAAATTATGGAGCGGAGCATGACCATCATCACCCGGCCCAAGGCGCTCCCGGCGGAGATCATCCGCGACGCGTCCATGGCGAAGCAGAAGGAGATGATGGCGCGCCACTACGAGCGGCTGAGCCAATGCGCCCGAGACCGGCGAGAAGGTCGCCTCGACCTTCGTGCCCGGCAATCTCAACGAGTTGATCCTGTGCTTCGACATCGTCAACAACCTGCCCGAGGTCAACGCCATCCAGAGCGGCCTGCGCAAGCAGAGCGGCGGCTATGTGATGGAAGCGGAAAAAGCCGGCCATTCCGAGGACGTCTGCACCTATGTCAAATCCGACATCGGCATGATGGCCAAGGGCAATATCGGCCCCAACGGACGCGCGCTGCCCGACCCCGATGTGCTGCTGCTGTCCTACACCGGCTGCTTCACTTTCATGAAATGGTTCGAACTGCTGCGCGAGCAGTACAAGTGCGAAACCATCATGCTGCACACGCCCTATCTGGCGACGGCAAGATCACGCCGGAGATGGTGCAATACATGGTCAAGCAGCTCAAGCAGGAGGTCATCCCGACGCTGGAGCAGGTCTCCGGCGTCAAGTTCGACATCGACCGCCTGCGCGAGTATCTGCGCAAGTCCGCGCAAGCGCCGAGGACGATCACGTCTGGGTGCTGCAAAGCGGCAAGAACAAGCCGTCGCCGATCGACGCCTATTTCGGCGGCATCTATTACATCGGCCCGATCTTCGGCGCCTTCCGCGGCACCGATGACGCGATCGAATATTACAGGTTCCTGCGCCAGGAAGTCGAGGCGCGCATCGCCGAGGGCAAGGGACCGGTGACGCCGGACGGCGACATGCCATACGAGCGCTATCGCCTCGTCGTCGAGGGGCCGCCGAACTACACCCATTTCCGCCAGTTCTGGAAAATGTTCTACGACGAGGGCGCTGTCGTGGTGGCGTCGAGCTACACCAAGGTCGGCGGCACCTATGATTACGGCTTCCGCCACGACCCCGACCGTCCGCTGGAATCGCTCGCCGAATATTGCCTGAACGTCTACACCAACCGCAACCTGCCGATGCGCGTCGACATGCTGGTCAACTACATCAACGAATATCAGGCCGATGGCCTGCTGATCAATTCGATCAAGAGCTGCAACAGCTTTTCCGCCGGTCAATTGCTGATCATGCGCGAAGTCGAGAAGCGCACCGGCAAGCCCGCTGCCTTCATCGAAACCGACCTGGTCGATCCCCGCTATTTCTCGTCCGCCAACATCAAGAACCGTCTGGAAAGCTATTTCCAGATGATCGAGCAGAAGCGCGCCGGCGCCCACGCAGCCTGAGGAGGATTTCATGCGCACATTCATCGGCATCGACCTCGGCTCGACCACGACCAAGGCCGTGGTGCTCGACGAGAACCAGCAGGTCATCGGCCGCGGCATCACCAACTCGCGCTCGAACTACGGCACGGCGGCGCGGGTCGCCAGCGAGGAGGCGCGGGTCGACGGGCGCTTCACCCTGTTCCGGCGGACGCTGAGCGGACTCGACGGCGACGCGACGCACGTCGACGATTTCCTCGGCGCGCTGGAACGCAGCTTCCGGCTCGAACAGTTCCTCGAACAGCTCGCGGACCTGGAAGAAACCTGCCTCGGCCAGCTGCAAGACCGAGCGTTTCGTCAAGGTCGCCGGGAAATGCGGCGACGGCGCTGCAGGAGGTCTTCGCGCGTCTGCGCGCCGAGGCGGCGGAGCTCTTCGCGCCGGGCGCCAAACGCAAGTCCGACTTTTTCCGCGACATCGCCGGATCGCGCTTCCACGTCCACGCCGAAGCGGTCGCTCGACGAGGCGGGCGTCGCCGCATGACATGCTGCTCAACGCCTATGACAAGTCGATCATCGACGTCGAGAACCGGCCGCCGTCGGGCGATCATGAACGACAAGTTGCGCCGCGCCATGGAGCGCGTGCTGAACCGATCGCGCCATCGCTGACGCACGGCGTCGCCGGCCTGTCCGACGCGATCGAGCGAACGCTCGGCGCTCGAACTCGAGGAAACCTATCTGGTCGGCACCGGCTACGGCCGCGTCACCCTGCCGTTCTCGAAGGAGCATATCCGCTCGGAAATCCTCTGCCACGGCCTCGGCGCGCACATGATGTACCCGAAGCACCCGCACCGTGCTCGACATCGGCGGCCAGGACACCAAGGGCATCCAGGTCGACGCCGCGGGCATCGTCGAGAATTTCCAGATGAACGATCGCTGCGCCGCCGGCTGCGGCCGCTATCTCGGCTATATCGCCGACGAGATGAACATGGGGCTGCACGAACTCGGGCCGCTGGCGATGAAGTCGAACAGGCCGGCGCGGATCAATTCGACCTGCACCGTCTTCGCCGGCGCCGAATTGCGCGACCGGCTTTCGCTCGGCGAAAAGCGCGAGGACATCCTGGCCGGCCTGCACCGCGCCATCATCCTGCGCGCCATATCGATCATCTCGCGCTCGGGCGGCGTCACCGACGAATTCACCTTCACCGGCGGCGTCGCCAAGAACGACGCGGCGGTGCGCGAACTGCGCAAGCTCATCAAGGAAAACTACGGCGACGTCACCATCAACATCAATCCGGATTCGATCTACACCGGCGCGCTCGGCGCCGCCGAATTCGCCCGCCGCGCCGTCGACGCCTGAACGAGGATTTTGCTCATGACCATTACCGCAGGAATCGACATCGGCACGGGCGCCATCAAGATCGCGATCTTCGACGCCGACGGCGACAAGGAAAACTGGCTGGCGCAGGCGCGTCGAGCGCATGCGCCAGCGCGATCCCTTGCAGATCGCGGCGCAGGCCTACGACGCAGCCCTCGCCGACGCCGGGCTGACGCGCAACGATGTCGCCTATTGCGCCACCACCGGCGACGGCGAGGCGCTGGAATTCCACACCGGCCATTTCTATTCGATGACCACCCATGCGCGCGGCGCCATCTACATGCAGCCGGACTGCCGCGCCGTGCTCGACGTCGGCGCCCTGCATGGCCGCGCGATCCGCATCGACGAGCACGGCAAGGTGCTGAACTACAAGATGACCAGCCAGTGCGCCTCCGGCTCCGGCCAATTCCTGGAAAATATCGCGCGCTATCTCGGCATCGCCCAGGACGAGATCGGCGCGCTGTCGAAACAGGCGGACAATCCCGAAAAGGTCTCGGGCATTTGCGCGGTGCTGGCCGAAACCGACGTCATCAACATGGTCTCGCGCGGCATCACCGGCGCCGAACATCCTGAAAGGCATCCATGACTCCATGGCCGATCGGCTGGCCAAGCTGCTGAAGACCATCGGCGGCCTCGACGGCAAGATCCAGATGACCGGCGGGCTGGCGCTCGATCTCGGCCTCGTCGAGGCGATGAAGGAGGCGATGGTGCGCGAGAAGATCAGCGCGCCGATCGACACCCATCCGGACGCGATCTACGCCGGCGCCATCGGCGCGGCGCTGTGGGGCGCCTTCCGCCATGACAAGCTGAGGAAACTGGCCGCGCAGGCCGAAGCCGCCTGAAAAAGGAAGGAAGAAAACATGGCTTTGATGATCAACGAGGATTGCACGGCCTGCGACGCCTGTCGTCCCGTGTGCCCGAACGAGGCGATCGCGCAGGCTGAGCCCGCGTTCACGATCGACGCCTTGCGCTGCACGGAATGCGTCGGCGCCCATGACGAGCCGCAGTGCCGCCTCGTCTGCCCCGCCAATTGCATTGTCGCCAATCCGGATTGGGAGGAGTCCCACGAGCAGTTGCAGGAAAAATACGAGTCCCTGCACGCCTGAGGCTTATCGGCTGCGCGCGGCAAGCATGTTCATCGCCGTGAAGCTGCAGACGACTTCGCCCTGCTGGTTGATCGCTTCGAGCGCCGATGTCACGATCCCACGATCGGGCTTCGATCGGGAGCGTCTCGCCGAGACAACGGTGACGCGAAGCCGCAATCGGTCGCCGGGCCGAACCGGACGCAGCCAGCGGACCTCATCGACGCCGGGCGAAGCGAGGCTCGCGACATCCGACAGGTAATGCTCCACAAACAGGCGCATCATCAAGCCGATGGTGTGCCAACCGCTGGCGATCAGGCCCTGGAACGGTCCCGAAGCGGCCTTGACTGGATCGACATGCATGGTTTGCGGGTCGAAGCGCCGGGCGAAGGAAATGATTTCCGCCTCGTCCACGGTAATCGGCCCGAATTCGTAGAGGGAACCCTCAGCATAGTCCTCGAAGAAGCGATCGTCGATGGGCGTCGGGAAAGTGGACAAGGTCAAGGCTCGCGCTTGCGTCTCAGGCTGCGACCTTGGTCGCATCGATTTTGCCCAAGGAGCGTTACGCAATTCGCCCATTGTGGCAAGAGGGCGCGAATCTGCAAATTGGTATTGACATGCATAATTTAGCTGGCGAAACTATGATCCAGATCAAGTCTCCGCAGCGGGACGAAAAACGAAAAACTTTGGGAGACGACCATGAGCGGAACCGCGGACAGCGGCGCGCGAGGCGATTTTTTGCGCCTTGTGGGCGAGATTGCGACAGCCATCGGCGACCGTCCCCTCGACGCCAAGCTTGAGGCCTGGCTCAACGGCGCCTATGCGCCGCGCGGCGACGCCTTCAAAAAACTCGCCGCCGCCATCGAGGCGGGCGCGGAGGAAGGCTGGCTCTGCCAGCGCGAAGCCGGCGGAATCCGCTTCGGCCGGCCGGTCAAGCCAGGCGCCGAAGCCGGCCTGTTCAGCGTCGACGTCGTGCACATGCCCGCCTGCGCCGGGCCGCACCACGTCCATCCGCAAGGCGAGATCGGCATGATCGCGCCGACCGAGGCGGAGCCGACCTTCGACGGCCATCCCGAGGGCTGGTACGTCTACGGCCCCGGCACGGCGCATCATCCGACCGTGCGCGACGGCGCGGCTTTCATTCTCTATCTGCTGCCCGACGGCGCGATCGAGTTCACCGGACGTTGATTTTCATTCGCGACTCCCCGCAAAGGATCGAAGACGCCATGCCGCTCTACAATGCCTGCACGGACCTGCTCGACCGCAATATCGAGGCCGGCCGTGGCGACAAGATCGCCTATATCGACCACGAGCGCGCGATCAGCTTTCGCGAACTGCAGACGGAAACACGGCGCTTCGCCAACCTGCTCGTCTCCCTGGGCGTCAGGCGCGAGGAACGTATCGCGCTCATTCTCGCTGATACGATCGAATATCCGATCGCCATCCTCGGCGCCATGCGCGCGGGCGTCGTTCCGGTATTGCTCAACACGCTGCTGACGTCAGAGCAATACAGCTACATGCTTTCGGACTCGCGGGCCGCCGCCGCCTTCGTCTCAGAGCCGCTGCTGGCGGCGGTCGAGCCCGCGCTCTCGGCGCTGCCGGTCAACGCCAAGGTTTTCGTCGCGAGCGGCCCCGCCGGCGCCCATGAGGATTTCAGCAAGGCGCTTGCCGCGCAAAGCGCCGATTTCACCACCGCCGACACGCATTCCGACGAACCCGCCTTCTGGCTCTACTCCTCGGGATCCACGGGCGCCCCCAAGGGCACGAAACACGTGCACACCAGCCCGATGCTGACAGCCAGGCTGTTCGCGCAAGGGGTGGTGGGCATGCGCGAGGACGACCTGGTGCATTCCGCGGCGAAATTGTTCTTCGCCTACGGCTTCGGCAATTCGCTGTCCTTTCCGCTGTCGGTCGGCGCCACCACCATCCTCAATCCGCTGCGGCCGACGCCGGAAACGGTGTTCGCGGTGCTGGAGAAGCATCAGCCGACGATCTTCTGCGGCGTGCCGACGCTGTTCTCCGCCATGCTGCATGATTCCAAGCACGCGGCCTCCAAGGGCTCGTCGGCGCTGCGCATGTGCACGTCGGCGGGCGAAGCGCTGCCGGAGCATATCGGCCAGAACTGGGAAAAGCGGTTCAACGCGCCGATCATCGACGGCGTCGGATCGACCGAGCTTCTGCATATCTTCCTGTCGAACGCGCCCGGCGATGTCGTCTATGGCACATCCGGACGCGCCGTGCCCGGCTATGAGGTGAAGCTGCTCGACGAACACGGCCAGGAAGTCGGACCGAGCGAAATCGGCGAGCTCTATGTCAAGGGGCCGACCTCCGCCGAAGGCTACTGGAACCAGCGCGACAAGAGCCGCGCGACCTTCCAGGGCGAGTGGACCAAGACCGGCGACAAATACATCCGCGACGCCTCGGGCCGCCACACCTACTGCGGCCGCGCCGACGACATGTTCAAGGTATCGGGCATCTGGGTTTCCCCCTTTGAAGTCGAGGGGGCGCTGGCGAGCCATCCTGCCGTGCTGGAGGCGGCGGTCGTGGAGCATCCCGACGAAGAGGGCCTGCTGAAGCCGAAAGCCTTCATCGTGCTCAAGGACGGCGCTGATCCCGAGGGCATTCGGGAGAGCTTGAAGGAACACGTCAAGGCCACGGTGGGCATGTGGAAATATCCGCGCTGGATCGAGGTCGTCGAGTCGCTGCCCAAGACCGCGACCGGCAAGATCCAGCGTTTCAAGCTGCGCGGGTGACGGACCGATGGACCTCCAGCCATCCGGCTTTCTCGACCTTGGCGACCAGAATCTCGAATATCGCTTCATCGGCCCCTCGCCCGAACAGGCGCCGACCCTCGTAATGCTGCATGAAGGCCTCGGCTGCGTCGACCTCTGGCAAAAATTTCCCGACCGGCTGGCCGAGGCGACCGGCGCCGGCGTCTTCGTCTATTCGCGCGCAGGCTACGGACAGTCGAGCCCCGTTCCCCTGCCCCGCCCGCTGACATACATGCACAAGGAAGGATTGCAGACATTGCCGCGCCTGCTCGACGCCATCGGGTTCCGGCGCGGCGGATTGCTCGGCCATTCCGACGGCGCCTCGATCGCCGCGATTTTCGCCGGCGGCGTGAACGATCCGCGCGTCACCTGTCTCAGCCTCGTCGCGCCGCATTTCTTCGCCGAGGAATTTGGCCTGCGCGAGATCGCGAAGGCGCGCGAAGCCTACGGGACGACGGATCTGCGCGAAAGATTGGCGCGACGGCACAATCATGTCGACGTCGCCTTCCGCGGCTGGAACGACGCCTGGCTCGATCCGGGATTTCGCGCCTGGGACCTGACGGAATATCTGCCGCGTATCAAGGTTCCCGTCCAGGTCATGCAGGGGGCGGACGACCCCTATGGCACGCGGCGCCATGTCGATGTCGTGGTCGAGCAATCGGGCGGCCCGGTCGAAACCGAAATTCTCGCGGGCGTCGGACATTCGCCGCATCGCGAGGCGCCTGAGCTTGCGCTCGCGTCTATCGCGGGTTTTTTCAATCGCCAGCTCGGCGGCAAGGTCAATCCCGGCGACAAGAGCGCTCCCGAGGGGAACACCGAGCCAGTCGCGCAAAATCGCCCGGCGTAAAAACCGGTTGCGAAAGCGATTTACCGCATTATAGTATAGAAATACCGATTTAGGACAGTTTGTCCTTGATGCAGATCAAAAGCGGCGGGATGATCGAGCGGAGCGCCCTCCGCAAACGACAACCGCCGCCCAAGCGCAACAGCAAGATATCAGGGGAAGAAACATGGCCGAAGAGGCGCGCAAGCTCGCGAATGGCGCCAAGCGCATTGATTTCCAGACCGATCCGTCACGCTACAAGCACTGGCGGCTCTCGGTCGAGGGGGAAATCGCGACGCTGACGCTCGACGTCGACGAGAACGGCGGCCTTTTCGAGGGCTACCAGCTCAAGATGAATTCCTACGACCTCGGCGTCGATATCGAGCTCGCCGACGCCGCCGAACGCCTGCGCTTCGAATATCCTGAGGTGAAGGTTGTCCTGATGCGCTCGGGCAAGCCGCGCATTTTTTGCGCCGGCGCGAACATCCGCATGCTCGCGGGTTCGGAGCACGCGCACAAGGTCAATTTCTGCAAGTTCACCAACGAGACGCGCAACGGCCTCGAAGACTCGTCCGAAAACTCGGGCCAGAGCTTCATCTGCGTCGCCAATGGCGCGGCGGCGGGCGGCGGCTACGAACTGGCGCTCGCAGCCGATCACATCCTGCTCGTCGATGACGGCAATTCCGCCGTGTCCCTGCCGGAGGTGCCGCTGCTGGCGGTGTTGCCAGGCACCGGAGGCCTCACCCGCGTCGTCGACAAGCGCAAGGTGCGCCGCGATCATGCCGACGTCTTCTGCACCGTCGAGGAAGGGATCAAGGGCCGGCGCGCGGTGCAATGGCGCCTGGTCGACGAACTCGCGCCATCGACAAAACTCGAAGAGCGCGTCGCGGAGCGCGCCAAGGAATTCGCCGCCAAGTCTGCGCGCAAGGGCGAAGGCGAAGGCGTGAAGCTGACGCCGCTGGCGCGGAAATTCCACGACAACGGCGTCGAATACGGCTTTGTCTCGGTCGAGATCGATCGCGCCAGGCGGCTCGCCACGATCACGCTGAAAGGCGCCGACGAAGCGCCGCCGGCGTCGCCCGAGGCCATGGCCGCCAAGGGCGCCGAGTTCTGGCCGCTGCGCATCGCGCGCGAACTCGACGACGCCATCCTCGACCTGCGCAACAATGAATGGGAGATCGGGACGCTGATCTTCAAGTCGGTCGGCGACGCCGCGAAAGTGACGGCGTTCGACGATTTCCTGGAGGCCCACAAGGACCATTGGCTGGCCAATGAAATCCGTCATTACTGGAAGCGCGTGCTCAAGCGCGTCGACGTCACCTCGCGCACCCTGGTCGCGCAGATCGAGCCCGGCTCGTGCTTTGCCGGGACGCTGGCCGAGATCGCCTTCGCCTGCGACCGCTCCTACATGCTGATCGGGCAGCTCGAGGGCGACAATCGCGCCGCGGCCGCCCTGACCCTGAGCAAGGCCAATTTCGGCGCCTATCCCATGTGCAACGGCCTGACCCGGCTGCAGACGCGCTTCCTCGGCGAACCCTGACAGCGTCGGCAAGGCGCAGGCGCGCATCGGCGAGGCGATCGAAGCGCAGGAGGCCGATGAACTCGGCCTCGTGACCTTTGCGCTCGACGACATCGACTGGGCCGAGGAATTGCGCGTGTTCCTGGAGGAGCGCACATCCTATTCGCCCGACGCCCTGACCGGCATGGAGGCCAACCTCCGTTTCCCCGGCCCGGAGACGATGGAGTCGAAAATCTTCGCCCGGCTGACCGCCTGGCAGAACTGGATCTTCCAGCGCCCCAATGCGGTCGGCGAGCAGGGCGCGCTGCGCCATTACGGCACCGGCAAGCGCCCGGTCTACGACATCCGCCGCGTCTGAAAAATTCTCGAGAAACAACGGAGCAAACGCCATGATGGACAGCATGAAGGTCGATTATTCGACCCAGATTCCCAACAATGTCGGCCTCGCCGAAGACCGCACCATGCTGCGGGCGCTGGAAGGCTGGCACAAGGGCTATCTCGACTGGTGGAAGGAAATGGGCCCGGAAGGCTTCCAGGACTCGAAAGTCTATCTGCGCACGGCCGTCTCGGTCGATCCGCAGGGCTGGGCGCAGTTCGGCTATGTGAAAATGCCCGACTATCGCTGGGGCATCCTGCTGGCGCCGAAGGAGGAAGGCCGCAAGGTCAATTTCGGCAAGCACAAGGGCGAGCCGGCCTTCCAGGACGTGCCCGGAGAATATCGCTCGATGCTGCGCCGCCTCGTCGTCATCCAGGGCGACACCGAGCCGGCCTCGGTCGAGCAGCAGCGCCATCTCGGCAAGACCGCGCCTTCGCTCTACGACCTGCGCAACCTGTTCCAGGTCAACGTCGAGGAAGGGCGCCATCTCTGGGCCATGGTCTACCTGCTGCACAAATATTTCGGCCGCGACGGCCGCGAGGAGGCGGACGAATTGCTGCGCCGCCGCTCGGGCAACGCCGAGACGCCGCGCATGCTCGGCGCCTTCAATGAGGAGACGCCGGACTGGTTGTCCTTCTTCATGTTCACCTTCTTCACCGACCGCGACGGCAAGATGCAGCTGGAATCGCTGGCGCAGTCGGGCTTCGATCCGCTGTCGCGCACCTGCCGCTTCATGCTCACCGAGGAAGCCCATCACATGTTCGTCGGCGAGACCGGCGTCGGGCGCACCATCCAGCGCACCTGCGAGGCGATGAAGGCGGCCGGCATCACCGATCCCAACGACGTCGCCCGCATCCGCGCTCTCGGCGTGATCGACCTGCCGTTGATCCAGAAGAAGCTCAACATGCATTACCCGTTGACGCTCGACCTGTTCGGCGCCGAGATCTCCACCAATTCGGCGAATTACTACAACTCCGGCCTCAAGGGCCGTTTCGGCGAGAACAAGATCGACGACGACCACCAGCTGGAAAACGCGCTCTATCCCGTGCTGAAATTCATTGACGGCAAGATCGTCAAGGAAGAGGTGCCCGCCCTGACCGCGCTCAACATGCGGCTTCGCGACGACTATACGGAGGATTGCGCCAAGGGCGTCGAGCGCTGGAACAAGATCATCGCCAAGGAAGGCGTCGACTTCCGTCTTGAACTCTCCCATGTCGCATTCAATCGCCAGATCGGCGAATTCCGCGACGTGCAGGCGACGCCGAAGGGCATCCTGCTTTCGGAGGCGGATTGGGCGAAGGTGCGGGACGATTACCTGCCCTCGCGCGACGATCTCGCCTTCCTCAATTCGCTGATGAAGGCCGAGGTCGAGCCCGGCAAATACGCCGGCTGGATCGCCGCGCCGAAAGTCGGCATAGATGGCAAGCCCGGCGATTTCGAATACGTCCAGATCGCCGCCTGACCCTCGATGTTTTACGCGCGAAGGACCTCGGCCCTTCGCGCTTTCCCCGTGAAGAGACCTCGTCATGACCGCCGCGATCCTCAAACAGCATCTGATCGATCCGGAAATCTGCATTCGCTGCAACACCTGCGAAGAGGCCTGTCCGGTCGACGCGGTCACGCATGACGAAAACAATTATGTGGTCGATGCGTCCAAGTGCAATTCCTGCATGGCCTGCGTCCCGCCCTGCCCCACGGGCGCCATCGACAATTGGCGCCATGTCCTCACCCCCTATTCGCTGGAAGAGCAATTTTCCTGGTCGGACCTGCCCGCGCACATCAAGATCGAGGGCGAAGTCCCGCAAGGACAGGTCGAGGCGATCGAAGACGAGGTCGACGCGATCATCGCGAAGGCGCATGGCGGCGTCGGCGGCAAGTCGGTCGCGCCCTTCACTGCCTCCAAGGCCTCGGTCAATCTGTACAATCGCGTCAAGCCGGCGATCGCCACGGTCACCGGCGCCTATCGCCTGACGGCCGATGACGCCGACAATGACGTCCGCCACATCATCCTCGACTTCGGCGACCAGCCCTTTCCCGTGCTCGAGGGACAATCGATCGGGATCATTCCCCCGGGCGTCGACGCGAAAGGCGAGCCGCACCGCATCCGCCTCTATTCGATCGCCAGCCCGCGCCACGGCGAAAAGCCCAACCACAACAACCTGTCGCTGACGGTGAAGCGCGAGGCCAAGGGCGTCTGCTCCAATTACATCTGCGACCTGAAAAAGGGCGACCAGGTGCAGGTCACCGGCCCCTTCGGCGCGACCTTCCTGATGCCGAACGATCCGCTGGCCAATATCATCATGATCTGCACCGGCACGGGCGCGGCGCCGTTCCGCGGCTTCACGGAATGGAAGCGGCGCATCATGCCCAGCGCGCCGGGCCGCTTCGTGCTGTTCTTCGGCGCGCGCAAGCCGGAGGAACTGCCCTATTTCGGCCCGCTGCAAAAAGTGCCGGAGAGCCTTTTGACGAAGTTCTTCGCCTATTCACGGGTCGAGGGGCAGCCGAAGACCTATGTGCAGGACCTGATGCGGCGCGAAGAAAAGCTGGTCTCGGGACTGCTCGCCTCGGACGCGACCCACGTCTACATCTGCGGCCTGAAAGGCATGGAACAGGGCGTCGACGCGGCGCTCGACGACATCTGCCGCTCGAACGGCATGGCGTGGAAGGATTTGCGCGCAAAAATGCGCGAGAACGGCCGCTACCACGTCGAGACCTACTGACCCCGCCTACTGACGCCCGAACGCCATTCCCTCGGGCGTCGTCACGACCGAAATTTCGTTGCGCCGAACGAGGTAATTGGCGTGCGCGAGCGCTTCGCCGAACGCGAAGGTCATCTGGTGCGGGTCCTCGATCGCCCGCCCGAACACCACGGGAACCAGTTCGCCGGCCGTCATGGGCGCGGTCGCGCAAGCCTGCAGGATCGCGGCGCAGCGGCCCTCGTGGTGCGCAATCAATTGTTCCGCGCGCTCGTGCAATCCGACAAAGGGGAGATTGTGCGACGGCAAGGCGAGAACCTTCTCGGGAAGACCCTGCTTGAGCTGGCGCAGCGAGCGCAGGTAAATGCCCAGCGGATCGCCGTCCGGGTCCATCGCCTCCACGCTGATGTTCGGCGAAATATGGGCGAGGACCTGATCGCCACAGAGCAGCACGTCATCGGCCGCGCAATGGAGCATGACCTGCTCGGGCGAGTGTCCGCCGCCCGTCAACACGTCGAACGCGCGATCGCCGATGGTCAGCGTCTCCCCCGCGATCAGGCGGCGGAACGTCCGAGGCAAGGGCGACATCATGCGCAAATATTGCAGGCCCCGGCTGAGGAAAATCTCGGTGATCTCTTCGTTGAGCCCGTGCGAGCGATAAAAGCTCACGTAAGGCTCCGAATTGAGCTTGCTCGGGTCCAGCATGAGGCTCAGGGCGACCAGATATTCGGTCTCGCTGGTCAAAAGCCCGATGTCGCAGCGTTCGCAGAGCCACCCGGCAAGGCCCATGTGATCCGGATGGTAATGGGTGGAAATGATGCGCGTCAGGCGACGGCCCTGCAGCGGGCCCCTGAAGAGCGCGAGCCACATGTCGCGCGTCGCCTCATCGTCGAGCCCAGTGTCGACCAGGGCGAACCCCTCGCCGTCCTCGATCAGGTAGACGTTGATGTGATTGAGACGAAACGGCAGGGCGAGGCGAATCCAGAAAATGCCGGGGCTGACTTCAAGAAGCTCTGCGGGCTTTGGCGGCGTTGGGAACGGAAACTCAATCGTTTGCGGCATTTTTCGAAAATTTCCTGAACGAGCGGCAAATCATCCTTGCCGGCGCCAGATCATAGGCGCCCCCATCGCCGAAGTCTAACGCCGGAGACCACGAACCGTTCATATGGGAACCCGGCCGCGGATTGATTTGGGCGATGCGCCTTTCGACCGCTCGAACAAGCGCATCCCCCGCAATGCCCCAGCTCAATGCCCCGTCCGTCTCAGTGCCCCATCGCGACGGCCCCGCCGAGTTTGACCTTGCGCAGCAGCAGCGCGAGCGGGATGGCGGCGAGCGAAATCAGCATCAGCGTCCAGAACACGTCGACATAGGCCAGCAGCGAGGCCTGCTGCTGCACTTGCTGCCCAATCCACGCGATGGCCTGGCTCTTGGCCTGCGCCAGCGAGCTGCCCTGGCCGACGAAAAAATTGGTCATCTGCTGCAGGGTGGTCTGGTAGGACGCGCCCGAGGGGATCACCAGTTCGGCGAGCCGGCTCTGGTGGAACTGCTCGCGATGGGCGAGCACGTTCGACGCGATGGAGACGCCGATCGAGCCGCCGGTGTTGCGCGCGGCGTTGAGCAGGGCGGAGGCCATGTCGGTCTTGTCCTTTGGCAGCCCGTCGTAAGAGGCGGCCATGATCGGAATGAAGATCAGCGGCAGCGCGACGCTCAGGACCATGCGCGAATTGGCGAAGTACCAGAAGCCGACATCGCCGTTGAGACTCGTCAGCATGTACATGGAGACCGCGGCGATCACGGCGCCCGCAATGATCAGGTTTCTCGGCTGGACGCGTTGCGACAGTTTCCCCACGACGACCATCATCACCATGGCCACGAGACCGCCGGGAGAGAGGTTGAGGCCGGCCCAGGTCGCCGTGTAGCCGAAGTCCTCCTGCACCAGTTGCGGCATGAAATTGGTCGTCGCCAGCAGGATGGCGCCCGTCGCCAGCATCACGAGAAAACTCGATCCGAACTGGCGGGAGACGAGCAGCCGCAGGTCGATGAGAGGATTGCGCCGGGTGATTTCCCAGGGGATCATCAGCAACAAGGCGGCCGCGGAGACCGCGGCGAAGGTCACGATGAAGCGCGATCCGAACCAGTCCTCGATCTGGCCGCGATCAAGCACCACTTCGAGGGCCCCGAGGAAAGAGGCGACGAGCATGAAGCCGACGAGATCGAAGCGGACTTTGCTTTCCGCCGGCTCCTCCTTCTTCACCAGCACATAGATCAGCGCCATTGAAAGCAGGCCGACGGGCACGTTGATCAGGAAGCACCAATGCCAGGACCAATTGTCGGACAGCCATCCGCCCAGCGTCGGTCCGACGACGGGAGCGACGACCACGGCAAGGCCGAACAGGGCGAAGGCCTGGCCGCGCTTGGAGGGCGGGAAGCTGTCGGCCAGGATCGATTGCGCGACCGGCACCATGCCGCCCCCTGCAAAACCTTGCAGCAGGCGAAACAGCAGAATCGACTGGAGATTCCAGGCGAGGCCGCAAGCCAGCGAACTTAAGGTAAAAAGACCGAGGCAGGCGAGGAAAAACCCTTTGCGGCCGAATTTTCTGGCGAGAAAACTCGTCGCCGTGACGATGATGGCGTTGGAGACGAGATAGGTCGTCACCACCCAGGACGATTCGTCCTCGCTGACGCCAAGACTGCCGGCGATATAGCGCAGGGCGACATTGGCGATGGTGGTGTCGAGGATCTCCATGAAGGACGCCAGCGCGACGACGACGGCGATCAGCCATGGGTTGACGCCCTCGGCCAGGACGGGTGGCGATTCCGGCGCGGTTGCGGCTCTAGCGCTCATGCCTTCCTCCCCTCGCGGCCGAAGAAGGAAACCAGCCGCTCATAAAGCGACGGGCGCGCATCGACCCGCACGCTGGGCACGACCGACATGCCCGGCCCGAGCGCCACGTCGGAGGGCGGATTGTCGATGACGATCTTGACCGGCACGCGCTGCACGATCTTCACGTAATTGCCGGTGGCGTTCTGCGCCGGCAGCAGCGAAAAGGCCGTGCCCGAGCCCGGCTGCACGCTGGCGACATGACCATGGATCTCGCGTTCGGGATAGGCGTCTATGCTCAGCGTCACCGGCTGGCCCGGCCGCATGGCGTCGAGCTGGTTCTCCTTGAAATTCGCCGTGACCCAGATTTCGTCGGGGACGAACATGGTGAGATTCGGCGCCCGGCTGCACATATTCGCCGGGCTCGGCGGTGAGATTGACGACGCGTCCCGGCTCAGCCGCGGTCACGGTGGTGTAGGACAGGTTGAGCTGGGCCTGGTCGCGCTGCGCCTGCGCCTGCGCGAGGTTCGCCTCGGCGCTTTCGCGCTGCGCCTTGAGGGATTCGATCTGCCGTTGCGCGACGCTCACCGAGGCGTCCGCGCTCTTCAGCGCCGCCTGCGCCTGGTCGAGCTGCGAATTATATTGCTGCGCGTTCTGGACGGTGCCGGCGCCTTTTTTCGCCAGCTCCTGGTAACGCGCCTGCTGCTGCTGGGCGAACACCAGCCCCGCCCGCGCCTGATCCTGCTGCGACCGGCTCGCCTCGATCTGCGCGCCCTGCACGGCGATCTGCGCATCGATGTTGCGGATGCCGGCCGCGGCGACGCCGACCTGGGCCTCCGCCTGTTCGACGGCGATGCGGTAGTCGCGCGGGTCGATGCGGCTGATCGCGGCGCCGGCCAGGACATGCTGGTTGTCGGTGACCGGAACTTCGGTCACATAGCCCGCAATCTTCGGCGCAATGGCGATCTGGCGCGCGGCGATGAAGGCGTCGTCTGTGGATTCGAAATGGCTGCCGTAATCCCAGGCGACATAACCTGCGCCCAGCGAGGCTGCGAGCAGGACGAGGGCGATGGCGGACGCCGCCGGCCGGCGGCGCAGGATCCCGCGCAAGCCCTTTTCGCCGGATGGCGCGTTGGCTTCCTCGTCCGCTTCGGCCTTGTCCTCTTCGGCGCGCGGCGCTTCCGCCCGCGGCGCCTCGTCCGCCGGCCGTCCTTCGTCGATCGGGGCCTTCCGCTCGTCCTGACCGGGCTGCCGCCGCTTGTCGATCGCAGGCTCTTCAGTTTCAAGGATCTTCACTTCGTCCGGGTCCGCGCTTCTATCCTTCAACATGACGCACTCCTGAATTGGGGCTGAGCCTCCGCGCCAAGCGCGGCCATAAAACGAAACCGTTTCGTTCAATTAATTTACGTGTCTGGAAAGCGAAGTCAATAATAAAACGAAACGGTGCCGTTCTCTTTACAAAGAGGCGCCGCGGCGCTATATGTCGGCCTATCGGCGCATCACAGCGCCGGATCCGGCAAAGCCAGAGTTGCAAATGCACGAAGAGTTGAAGGTCATGGCGACAGCGGCGAAGACGCCCCGCGTGAAACGGGTGCGCGCTGGCCGGCCGCCGCTCGAGCGCGCCGGGGAGGTTGAAGAGCGCATTCTCGACGCCGCGCACAAGGTTTTCCTCGAACGCGGGTTTGACGGCGCCAGCATTGACCTGATCGCGGAGACCGCCCGTTCGGGCAAGCCGACCATCTACGCCCGCTATCGCAACAAGGAGGAACTGTTCGCGGCCGCCTTCAACCGCCAGATCGATGCCCGGAACGCGCGCCTTGGAAGCCACAAGCCTGTTGGCGCGACGATCGAGGAGCGGCTAACGAGCATTGGCGCCGCCATGCTTCGCGAGACGTTGACGAAAGACCATATGGGCCTGTTCCACTTGGCCATGGCCGAGCAGCGGCGGTTTCCCGAGCTGGTCGCCGGCCTGACCCGGAAGGCGAAGCAGCGCGGCGTCGAAACCGTGGCGCGGCTTCTGGTCGAGGCGGCCCGATGCGGCGAGTTCGGCGCGCAGGCGACGGGCCGCGAGGACCGCTCGCTCAAGGCCGCCGAGATCTTCGGCGAATTGGTCCTGCTGCCTTTCCTGATGCGCGCACTATCAGGTGAAAGCCTGGAGGCGCTTCACACGGGGATCGAAGCCCACATCGAGCGAAGAATCGCTTTCTTCCTTGCCGCCTGCCGAAACGGCGGCGTCGCCTGATCGGCGCGCATCGCGATCGCGGGAAGGTTCGGCCGGCGCTCCAAAGCCTCGCGAAGAAACGTGATCCCGTCCATTCCCGGCATCGACAGGTCCGAAAGCGGTTTTGTCCGCGCCTCACGATAGGACATGGACGCAAACAGGGCAATTGAGCGATCGCGCCCGCTAGGGCCGGCGGAATTGCCTTCGAAACCCGCGGCCCGCTGCTTTGGCTCTGGAAGGCGGTCGAGGTCCATGCAAATCTGTGTCTTCCCTCTCGTCGGAGTGAAGATGAGTTTTTCGCAAGACGCCGCAGGTTCCGGGCCTTCGGGGCCGCTCATCTGGCTTTTCGCTACGGCGACCGGCGCGCTGGTTGCGAACCTCTACTATGCGCAGCCGCTTGTCGCGACCATCGGCGCCGACTTCGGCGTCAGCCCCGCCCTTGTCGGATCCGTCTCGAGCGTGACGCAACTGGGTTACGGTTTCGGATTGTTCTTTCTGGTTCCCCTGGCCGACCTCGTCGAAAACCGGACGCTGCTGCTGATATCAGTCGCGGCGCTCGCGCTCGGCCTGATCGGCGCGGCCTGCGCCCATGGCGTGGCGACCCTTTACCTGGCCCTGTTCGCCATTGGCGTCCTCGCCACCGGCGCGCAGGTCATCGTTCCCCTCGCGGCCCACCTCGCGCCGCCGGCAAGGCGCGGCCGGGTGGTCGGGAACGTGATGGCTGGCCTTCTTACCGGCATCATGCTGGCGCGGCCCGCGGCGCTGTTCATCGCGGCTGCCGCGGGCTGGCGCGCGGTCTTCTGGGTCTCCGCGACCCTGATGGCCATGCTCGGATTGGCCCTCGCGCGCGCCATGCCGTCCCACGATTCCCGCGCGCGAATACCCTACCTGCGCGTGCTGGCAAGCCTGCCCGGTCTCTTGCGCGCCTCGCCGCAGCTGCGCTGGCGCGCCGCCTTCCACGCCCTGATGTTCGCCGCTTTCAACATGTTCTGGACCACGGCGCCCCTGATGCTCGCCGCGCGTTTTCACCTGCGCGAAAACCAGATCGCGCTGTTCGCCCTGGCGGCGCGCCGGCGGCGCCCTGGCTGCGCCCATCGCCGGCCGGCTCGCCGACAACGGCCTGACGCAGGCGGCGACCGCCTGCGCGATGATCGCGCTCGGTCTTTCCTTCGCCCTGACCGAGGTCGCGGCGAAGGCGGGAACGATCGTCGGACTCGCCGCCCTGGCGATCATTCTCGACGCGGCGGTGCAAACCAACCAGGTCGTCGGCCAGAGGGTGGTGTATTCCGGACCGGCGGAGTTGCGCGGACGCGCCAATGCGATTTACATGAGCGTGATGTTCATGGGCGGCGCCCTCGGCGCCTTGATGGGCGCGTGGATCTACAGCCGAGGCGGATGGAGCGCGGTGGCGATGACGGGAGGGGGGATCGGCGTCTTGAACCTGTTCCTGTTCGCTCTGCAAAAGCGCTTCGCGCCGTTCCCGGCGCGCGGAACGGCGGCGTAGCGCCCTGGGGTTTCAAGACGAAAAGTCGCTGTTTTTGGGGAGGAAAGACCATGAACGAGATCGGAAAGGATGTTCAGCAACGGCGATTGGCGTTTTTCACCGAGGCGGACAGCGCCGACGTGGTCAACGCCCGCATGGCCAGGGAAACCGACCCGCGCCTGCGCGAAATCCTCGGCGTGGTGGTGAAGCATCTCCACGAGGCCGTGAAGGAACTGCGCCTGACGGGGGACGAATGGTTCAAGGCCATCGACTTCCTGACCAGGACAGGCCAGATCTGCAACGAGTGGCGGCAGGAATACATCCTGCTTTCCGACACGCTCGGCGTCTCCATGCTGGTGGACGCGATCAACCACGACCGGCCCGAGGGATCGACGGAAAACACCGTGTTGGGGCCTTTTTACGTCCCCGACGCGCCGCGCCTCGAGAACGGCGCCAACATCAATCTCGACGGCAAGGGCGAGCCCGTTGTGGTGCGCGGAAAAGTCCTCGACCAGGACGGCAAGCCGATCGCCGGCGCCCGGCTCGAAGTCTGGCAGGCCAATGCCGACGGCTTTTACGATGTGCAGCAGAAGGGCGTCCAACCCGACAATAACCTCCGCGCGATCTTCACGACCGACGCCAATGGCGAATTCTGGTTCCGCTCGGCGAAGCCGCTTTATTATCCGATCCCCGGCGACGGCCCGGTCGGGGAAATGCTGAAGGCGCTGGGGCGCAACATCCATCGGCCCGCGCATCTGCATTTCCTGGTGTCCGCGCCGGGCTTCGACACGATCGTCACCCATATTTTCACGCCGGACTGCCCCTATCTGCACCCAGGACCCGGTCTTTGGCGTGAAGGAAACGCTGATCGCCGATTTCAGGCAAGTCGACGACGCGGCGGAGGCCGAAAAGCTCGGCTTCAAGGCGCCCTTCTGGTCCGTCAACTGGGACTTCGTCATGGCGCCGAAAGCCGGCGCCTGACGTTGTCGCTCCGAAGCGCCCCGCGGCGGTCGCTTCCCTTCGCCTCGACCGCGCACAAGGACCTGTTCCCATGGCCTTCTGGCTGGACATCGCCGCCTTCGCCCTGAAAGCCCTTCTCATTGTGGCCGCGCTCGGCGCCCTCGCCGCGCTGATCGCGCGCCTGGCGCGCCGGGAATCGGGGCGCGGGCGCGAAATCGAGGTCCGCTCGCTCAACGAGCGCTACGACCGGATGCGCGACACGCTCGACGCGGAGATCATGGGCAGGAAGGCGCAGCGGTCGCTCGCCAGGACCCGCAAGCGCGAGGCCGCGGCAGCGGCGGATCCGGAGCGCAAGCGCGTCTACGTGCTGGGCTTCAAGGGCGACCCCATGGCGTCGGCCGTCAAGCGCCTGTCCCTGGAGATCGACGCCGTGCTCAGCTCCGCCCGGCCCGAGATGGACGAAGTGGTGTTGCGCCTGCAAAGCTCCGGCGGCACGGTGACCGGCTATGGCCTGGCCGCCGCCGAAATCGCGCGCCTTCGCGCCCGCAAGATCAAGGTCACGGCCTCCGTGGATCAGGTCGCGGCGAGCGGCGGATACATGATGGCCTGCGCCGCGGACAAGATTGTCGCCGCGCCCTTCGCGCTGATCGGTTCGATCGGCGTCGTGGCGCAGACGCCGAACCTCCATCGACTTCTCAAGAAGAACGACATCGACTACGAGGAGATGACTGCGGGGGAATTCAAGCGCTCGGTCTCGGTGTTCGGGGAGATCACGCCGGCCGGCCGCGAGCATTTCCGCGGCAAGATCGAGGACATCCATACCGCCTTCAAGAGCTTCGTCGCCGAGCGCCGCCCGGCCGCCGACCTCGCCGCGGTCGCCAACGGCGACGTGTGGCTGGCGAGTGAAGCCGTTAGCCTCGGCCTCGTCGACGCCTTGGCGACCGGCGACGATCTCCTCTTCGGCCAGAAAGACCAGGCGCGCGTCTTCGAAGTCGCATCTGCGGCGCGCAAGTCGCTGCTGCACCAGCTTCTCGGCGGTCTCGGTCTTGGTGGCGATTGATGGCGACGCGACTGCGGCTTCAGGCGTCCAGAACCTTGCGCAGCGAGGCTTCGATGCGGCCGCCGCAATAAGCGTCGCCATAGTCCTGCCTTGCCTTGGCGGCCAACCTGGCCAGCGCCGGCAGATCGGCGATCCGCCGCGTCAGGGCGGCCGTCATGGGCGCGGCCTCGTCCAGCATCGCGGCGATCCCGGGGAAGCGGTCGCCCATCGTCGACCACAACACGGCTGTCACGACGTCGGCGACGCCAGGCTTCTCGCCGCCAAGCAGGAAGCCGGAACCCGTCGTCAGACCGTGGCGGCGACCGGTCTCCTCCCAGAACGACATCCACTTCTTCAGGCGGGGGACGAAGGCCCGCCAGCGTTTTTCAGTCCACATCTCGCGGCCGCCATCCAGCGTGATCTCGTCGAGCACGTCATTGGCGTCGTTGACGATTTTCATGGTCATGGCGCGCAGCGCTGGCGCCGCGGGCAAGAGATCCAGCGTCTCGCCCAGATAGAAGACGATAGCCGGCATTTGCGCGATGGCGAAATTCGCCTTCTTGTCGACCAGCATGGGCGGGCCCATGAACGGGACCGGCATCTGCGTCACCGGACCGCCCATCTGCGTTGCGATCGCGACGTCGCCACACTCGGTCCAGCTCTTTCCGGCGTGGGCCAGGACAGCGCGTACGAACTGGCCGCGAAACGGCACGGACCAATAATAGAAGTCGTAGTCGGACATCTCGGAGGCTCTCGATGGCAGGATCGGTTCCTGCCCATAACGCCGCTTGAGCCAAATGGTCTCAGACCTCGCGCGGGGCGGGCGCCGCGGTATCGCGCCGCTCCATGAAAATGAGCGGCGCGAATACATGAAGTCGGTTCGGATCAGATCCGGTTCAGGCCTTCCGCATAGCTGATGGTTTCGAATGTCTCGCCATATTTGGCGGCGCCGTCGGCTATGGCGTCGATTTTCGCCGCCGTGTCGAATTTTTTCATCTTCATCTTGTCGAGATAAAGGAAATCGACCAGCTCGTTGTAAACCGACACATCGTCATAGGGCAGGACATATAGCGACGAAGCGCCAAAGCTGACCTGATAGCGGTCGCCTCGCTTTACGTCGCCGACATAGATGAAATATTTGCCTTCGGGCGTGATCGTTTCGCCGAGCGCCTCAACCAGAACGGGCAGCTCCTTGAAACTGGCCAATTGCCCCGCGAGAAAGGACAGGGCCTTGTCGCCATCCTCGGCGGTTGCGAAAACGGCGGTCAGGTTGACCTCCGGATCCCTCGCGATAGCGATTTCGCCACGAAAGCCGAAACGGCCGGCAGAATGGGTCGGTCCCTTGTGGGCCGGTTTGACGAGGCGGTCTTCGGCCTCAAGACGCTGAAAAGCGGTGGTTTCGATGGAGGTCATGGTCAACTTTCAGATTTCCGCTCGTTCCTGAGACATTCAGGACCTTAGCGGCCGGATGGCTCGCTTCTGTTGCGTTTTGCGCGCGCGCAAACGAGGCCGCGCCGGGACAATTGCGGCCAGGCGTTTCATGCGACGGAGGATTGGGCAGGTTGCGACAATGGAGGCTTCACGACGCGCGAAACCATCATGCCAAGCGTGAACGGCCAGCGCGAAACGCCGTTATGGCGTTCAATTCGCGAGCCGAGAGGTCTCCCGACCTCCCAGCAGCAATTACCATGCCCTGCTACCGCCGATTGTCGTGACCTGCAGCCAGACCGGACGCCGACCGGCGACGGGGCGGGTCACGTCGACATCGAAGAGCATCTGGCGCGAGAACGGCGCAAGCGTCTGCGGCCGCCTGCACGAATTGGGGCAAACGGAATTAAAACCTGAAAAATTCTAGGTATTTTATAGCATCAGACTGAGGAACTTGGCTGGGGCGGGAGGATGCCGACCACGCCGCGCCTTGGCGCCAACCATCTGAATTGACTCCACATCCAGCGAGCAGGGCTGGGTGGTGTATCACTCATGTGTACCAGCTCGGCACCCCAAGGCGCAACCGTCCGGCGCCGGCAATGTTACCCGGTAAATGCACTGCCAGGGCGACGTTCATAGATTGCCGCGTCCTGAGCGGTCGCTTCATGTTGGGCGTCAGCCTGCCGCCTCGCCATCCTGCCTCGCCCCCTTGGCCACGATCTTCGAGCCCGTCGTCCGCCAGCGGCCGCTGGAGCGACATCGCCTCGGCCGTCGGCGCCCGCAGCCAGACGTCGAATTCCTCGTCGGTCGTCAGGATCACCGGCATGGCTTTCGGATGGACCGGCGCGACGATCGCGTTCGGCTCCGTGGTCAGAAAGGCGAAGACGTCGGCGGTGACTTCGCCCTCCTTTGCCTTGCGCACCGATGTCCAGTTGGTCCAGATGCCGGCGAAGGCGGCGAGCGGTCGGCTCTCGTCGAGGGCGAACCAGACCGGAACTTTCTTGCCGTCAGGGCCGGTCTCGTATTCCGAGAAGGACGTGAACGGCACGAGGCAGCGGCTCGGCGGCCCGAGCCAGCGCCGCCAATGAGGCGACGCGGTGTTGCGCACGTTGGTGACGCCGGGATCGGTCGCCTTCCCCTTCAGCGCGAACTGCGGTGACGGCATCCCCCACGCGGGCCATCGCCAGTTCCCGCTCGCCTTCGGCGACGCGGACAATCGGCGCCGGGTAGTCCGGGAAGACGCCGGGCATCGGCGGCAGATTGCCGGTCCGGTCGTGGGCGACGCGGAACAATGCCCGCATGGCGTCTTGGGCCTTGGTGATGCTGTAGAGGTTGCAGATGTGGACGGCCCCCACTTGTCAGGATGGTAGCAGATTTCTGACCTGATCGCTTGCTATCAGATGTCCGGCCTGTTCGCGCGAGGACAACTCGCTGGCCAAGATGGTGTTCGCTACGCCCGCTCCAAACACATCGGCGACATCGAAGATGCCGGTGCAACCTTCGGAATGTCGGGCGTATCGACCGATCGGTCGTTCCATCTGCTCGTTCCTGCAAGTTCGGGCGGCTTCCGTCGGGCGATCTCGTCAGCCCTTCGGCGGCCGATCTCAGTTTAGGTCGGCGCTGGCGCCGGCGAGCGGTTGTAGACGCCTCCCGACACCATCAGCCGCCAGGCGATGCGCGCAAACCTGTTGGCGAGCGCCACCGCCACAAGCTTGGGTGGTTTTCTCTGCAACAAGGCGGCGAGCCAAGGGGAAGGCTTGCTTCGGCCTATTCGGACGTGCCGCAGCAGGGCCGTGGCGCCGACGATCAACGTTGATCGGATCAACGGATCTCCAGCTTTCGTGATGCCGCCAAGCCGCGTTCGTCCGCCTGTGGAATGGTCTTTCGGCGTGAGTCCGAGCCACGCGGCGAAATGGCGCCCTGACTTGAAGCTGTCGGCGGCCGGCGCCCGCATACTCAGCATCGTAGATCCGATAGGGCCGACACCGGGGATGGTTGCGATCCGGCGGCTGAGTTCGTCTGCCCGATGCCATTTCATCAGCTTGGCCTCGATCTCTTCGAGGCGCGCTTCGACCGCGGCGTATTCTTTGGCCTGGAAGCAAAAAAGTTCGCGAGCCAGCTCGGGCATCGTCTCGTCCTCAAGAACGCGCTTGATGAGCGCGTTGACATTCTGCCGTCCCGCAGGCCCAACGATCCCAAACTCGGCTGCGTAGCTCCGGAAGGCGTTGGAAAGCTGAGATTTCACGCCGACCAACCGCTCCCGAACGGTCAGCAACATGCACGCCGCTTGTTGGTCTTGTGACTTCACCGGCACGAAGCGCATAGACGGGCGCGTGACCGCCTCGCATAGCGCCTCGGCGTCGGCGGCGTCGTTCTTCCCGCGCTTCACATAGGCCTTCACGTACTGTGGCGGGATCAGCTTCACCTGATGACCGAACGACTGAAGCAAGCGCCCCCAGTAGTGTGAGCTTCCGCAAGACTCGATGGCGACCAGCGCCGGCGGAAGCCTCTCGAAATATCGGATCATCTCGCTGCGCCGCATCTGGCGGCGGAGCACTACGGTTTCGTTTTCATCAACTCCGTGGAGCTGAAACACGGATTTCGCCGTGTCCATGCCAATACGCATTGGTGTGTTCACTTGGCTCTCCTCTCGTCCAGGCTCTGGCGCCAGCGCCATTAAGCCGCAGCGATTGGAGGCCGTCCACACCAACACATGCGGCGGATTATGGCCGCCCGGGCGGCGGGTGCAAATCGACGTCGACTCTAAAGGGACCACTCTCTGACAACCGGGAACGACGCCTTGGCGCCACGGGACTAAACCGCTTCGCGGTAACGGCGGCGAGATCGTGGGCTTGGAATAGCTGATGCGCGGCGCCTGACCTGTCTCAAAATCATGGGGTTCAACCCCATGCGAGACAGGAGCTTTCGCGATGATCGACAATCCCAACAGCCCGTTGCGCCAGCGCATGATCGAAGACATGACGGCGCGCCGCTTCACCGAGAAGGTGCAGAAGGATTACCTTCGCAACGTGCGGAACTTTGCCGTCTTTCTTGGCCGTTCGCCGGACGCCGCCACGGCTGAAGACGTTCGGCTCTATCAGCTGCACATGGCCAAGCAGCTCATCGGCGCACCGACCATCAACGCCGCCGTCGCGGCGCTGCGCTTCTTCTTCAACGTTACGATCGATCGCCCTGACCTGGCTCGTCCTCTGACGGCCTTGCATCAGCCGCGCAGGGCGCCGATCGTGCTGAGCGAGGATGAAGTGGCCCGTCTCCTCGAAGCCGCGCCCGGCCTGAAGTACAAGGCCGCGTTCGGCGTCGCCTACGGCGCGGGATTGCGCGTCTCCGAGGTCGTGGCCCTGAAGGTGTCCGACATCGACAGCACGCGGATGACCTTGCGGGTCGAACAGGGAAAGGGCCAGCGGGACCGCTACGTCATGCTCTCGCCGCAACTGCTCGAATGGCTGCGCGACTGGTGGCGGGCAGCGCGACCCCAGGCCTGGCTGTTTCCAGGGATGAACCCGGTCAACCCGATGTCAGCCCGTCAGTTGAGCCGCGTCGTGCGCGAGACTGCGCGGGAGGCCGGCATCGCCAAGCGCGTGTCGCCCCATACCCTTCGGCACAGCTTCGCCACCCATCTCCTCGAACGCAACGTCGATATCCGCGTGATCCAGGTTCTGCTCGGCCACGCCAAGCTGGAGACGACGGCGCTCTACACCCGCGTCGCCGTCAACACGCTCCGAGACGTCACCAGCCCGCTGGAGCGTCTGTGCGTAAACCTGACAGGGCAAGCGCCGCCCGCCTGACGGCGACGCCATGGCGCGGCCTTCCCTGGAGGTCGCGGATATCCTGCGCGTTCACGGCGCCGCCTATGCGCGCGCCCACGCAGGACATCTCAGCCTCGGCCAGCTCAAGGTCATGTCGGCGATAACGGCCTGCCGCACCGCAACGCTCGGCGGTCATGTCGCGCGCTGCGACGACTGCGGCCATGTCGAGATCGCCTACAACTCCTGCCGCAACCGCCACTGCCCCAAATGCCAGGGCGCGGCGGCGCGGCAGTGGCTCGCCGAACGACAGGCCGAGTTGCTGCCGGTCGCCTACTATCATGTCGTCTTCACGCTGCCGACGCCGATCGCGGCCATCGCGTTCCAGAACAAGGCCGCGATCTACGACCTCCTGTTCAAAGCCGCCGCCGAAACTTTGATCACCATCGCCGCCGACCCCAAGCATCTTGGCGCCCGCGCCGGCATCACCGCCGTGCTCCACACCTGGGGTTCGGCGATGACCCACCATCCGCACATTCACATGATCGTCCCCGGCGGCGGCCTGTCGCCGGACGGCGCCCGCTGGATCGCCTGCAGGCCCGGCTTCTTCCTGCCAGTGCGCGTGCTGTCGCGCTTGTTCCGCCGGCTTTTCCTCGAAGGACTTGCCGCGCTTCACCATGCCGGCCGCCTGGCCTTTTCGGCGATCTCGCCGCGCTCGCCGGCAAGGAGGCCTTCGCGGCCGCGCTCGCCCCGGTGCGCCGATCGGAATGGATCGTCTACGCCAAGCGCCCCTTCGCCGGGCCAGAAGCCGTGCTCGCCTATCTCTCGCGCTACACCCACCGCGTGGCGATCTCCAACAGCCGCCTCCTTGGCTTCGACGGCGGGAATGTCACCTTTCGCTGGAAAGATTATCGCGCCCGGGGTAAGGCGTCAGGCAGAAGCTGGATCAAGTCGATGTCGCTGTCGGCGGACGAGTTCATCCGCCGTTTTCTCATGCACGTCCTGCCCAGCGGCTTCCATCGCATCCGCCACTACGGGCTGTTCGCCAGCCAGAGGCGCGCCGCAAATATCACGCGCCTGCGCCAACTCATTCCCAAGACCGAGGACGCCGAAAGACCTCAGCTCGATCTCGGCGCGACAAGCCAAGCGCCGCAAACGATAACGCCAGATCCTTCCGAGGCGACGGCGCTCAAAGCCTGCCCTTGCTGCGCTGGGCGCATGCGCGTCGTCGAGACTTTTGCGCGCGGCGCGACGCCGCGCGGCTTCAAGACCGATTGCGCGGGGTTCGACACCTCATGACCAAAACCAAAGGCCGCCCGCACGCTGCCGACATTGCGTCGACGCCCAAAGGCGCCGGCCATGACGATCTCGTCGCATCAGCGCCCAAAGCGCAAGAAACCGTGCGTCTCATCAAACTCAACGTCGCAACAGCCGCCATCGGCCGCCGTCAAAACGCCCCGCGCCCATCCCTTCAAAAGCTTCTCGCCAGCCGGACAGCCCTCAGAGCCAGGACGCCCCTTCCGTAATCCCCATAGATCGCCGTCTCAACCATCGAGCTCAACGTCCCGCGGTTTCCTCCCATGGAGGCTTTCGGTCGCCGGCCCGCCGGCGACACGCAGCATCCGTGATGGGCCGGCGACCGAAACCCTTCACAGGAGCGGTTGTTCTCGACGTTCATCACGTGGTTGGGATAGAACCATGGTGCGCCAGAGTCATGAAATGGCGAGCGTCACTGCTCCCAATTCCGAAACAGGCGCCAGAGCAGTTTAGAGAATGAGATGGTGTCCTCTGACTCATGCGATAGGCTGTTGCGATGGCCGCCGACGAACTCCCGCTTCTGACCTTTTCCGACGCGTCGACTTTCGAGGCGTGGCTGGCGGAACAACCGGAAAACGCACGTGGCGCGTGGTTGAAATTCGGCAAGAAGGGGGCTCCGGAAGCGACGATATCCAAGACTGACGCCATCGATTGCGCGCTCGCGCACGGCTGGATCGACGGGCAACTCGGCCGTGTGGACGAACATTTCTTCAAGACGCGCTTCACGCCGCGCAAGCCCAGGAGCGCGTGGTCCCAAGTCAACCGCGAACGCGTCGAACGGCTTCGCGCCGCCGGACGCATGACGCAGAAAGGCGAGGCGCAGGTGAACAAGGCCAAGGCCGATGGACGCTGGGCTGCGGCTTATGCGCCGCAGGGCCGAGCTGTTCTGGATGCAGACGTACAGGCCGCGCTGGAATGGAACCGGCGGCTCGCGAATTTTTCGAAGCGCTTGACGCGGCTAATCGGTACTCCATAGCCTTTCGCATCCACCAAGCCAAGACACCGGAAAAGCGCGCAGCGAAGATTGCTGAACTCGTCGCGATGCTCTCCCGCGGCGAGGCCTTCCACTCGCGCCGAACCCGTCGTAGCTGGCCGCTTTGATCCGAAACCGATATGCGGCGGGCAAGATTGGCGACCGGCGGCTTAGGGTCAACTTTACCCGTTCGCTGGCGAACCCCGAAGGTCTCGTTGGCGCCAGGAGCGGTCAGCTGGGCGGCCTGCTTGCGGTCTCTTACAGTTGGCGGAAGCGGGCCTTGCCCAACGTCGCCTCCACGGGCGCCTTGGAATCGGAATTGGCTTGAAAATTGACGATCGGGGATCGTAAGTCGAACGACGGCTCGTTCGATTTGAGTTTTTGATTCGAAAAAGGCCCGACGCTGTTGCGCCGGGCCCAGCCTACACTTCCGAGGGAGGAACGGAAGCATAGAACAGCGACTAAATACTACGGTTTGGGCGCGACGGATCACCCTTCCGCGGAATCAGATTATTCCTTTTCGCCGCCCGCCATCGATATGAAGAACGGAACCATGGAGGGCGTCTGCCTCCGGGTCCAACAGCAAACCAACGGCCCACGCGACCTGATCGGTCGTGATGAGTTGGCCAAATGAGGATTCCTTGCGCCAGCCGTCGAGGATTTGCTCCGGGTCGCCGTTGGTTTGCCTTGCGGCGTCATCCGCCAGTTTCCTGATTCGAACCGTGTCGACGGGTCCAGGGGAAATGAGGTGAACGGAAATTCCGCGCGCGCCATAGCGTACACTGAGTTGCCGGATAAGATTGGCGAGAGCGGCGTTGACGACGCCGGGTCCCAATGCCGTCGGATCTGGCTCGAAGCCATGGTAGCCGCCGAGTGCAACGATTTGGGATCCGCGCGCCAGCCGATCGTCAAGAGCCGAAGTCAGGCGAAGGAGGCCTCCAATCTTAATATTGGTGGCGAAGCCGACAGAGTTCGGGTCGAAAGGCTGGTCTTTAGGGCGGATTGGAAGGCCGATTGCCTGCGCGATCAACTTCACCGGCCCATCGCCAATGGCCTTCGCGATCACATCGACCGCCGCATTATCGGATAGATCGGCGACGCATGGGATGAAATGCGGCGATTCCTTCGCGAGATTCGCCAACTCTTCTTCACGCCGGCCGACCGCCAGCACCTTTAGCCCCTTTGCGACCAATTTGCGCGCAATCGCGCCGCCAAGCGAACCTGTAGCTCCGGCCACGACTGCCCATTGTTTTCTTTCGACGCCGCTCATCGATATTCCTCCCGTCATGTCGTTGAGGTTTCGCTCCGCGACGCTCCGAACGAAGCGCGCGAAGCAAGGATCTATTTTTCAAAAGACCGCATAGACTTGATTGCGCTTAGAGGCCTTTAGCCAGCTCTTTTGCGGGCGGCGGCGAGTAATGGATTTGTACGATCCTCCAACCGAGGCCAGGCAGCTTCTCGTAAACTTGCGATTCCCGGCCGGTCGTATGAAGCGGCTGCCCATTCGCCACGAAAGTCGCGTTGAAATCCCAATCAAACTCAACCACGGCGGAGTCGCCATACACTGTAACCGAGATGTCGCTGGCCGGCTTCAGAGTGCGGTCCTTGAGGGCGCCGCCCATGATCTTCTCATAGAAATTACCCTTGATCTGGTCCCAGCCCCTTTCATGACCGAAGGGGTGAATAAAGGTCGACTGGGGCGTCGTCGCCCACACGGTGGCGCCGAGGGTCGTGTCCGCTGCATTGATCGACTTCATATAGATCAGGACGTCGTCGCGGATGGTGTCTTCTGCGGATTTGGCAAAGCTCGATGATGGCGCCATGAGCATCGCCATCGAAATGGCGACGCAGCTGTACAGGATGTGTCTTCGCATATGCGTTATCCTCTCATGGTAGTCGCGATTTGTTCCAACTGCGCCCTGTTGCGACATGCATGGCGCTTTTTCCCGATTGGATCGGAACGGATCGCGCTAATCGCCTTCGGCAGGATCCAGCGCAATTCTGTGAACTTGGAAGTCATGGCGCGAGCGCCGAAACGGCCGTAGGCTGTCCTTCTTCCGCGCGCGCATCGACTTCGCTCCAGTAATTGAGCGCAGCGGCGTTGAACGCCTCGGCCTGCTCGAACATTGGCGTATGGCCGCAGCGATCCCAGATCTCGACCTTCACGTTGGGGAGCAGCCTGCGGAGGACGTCCGCGTGCTCGCAAGGAACGAACTGGTCCTGACGCCCCCAGATCACCAGCGTCGGCGCCTTGATGCCAGGCATTGCTTTTTGCAAGGCTTCAACAGGGCCGGGGCGGAAACCCGATAGCGTGACGAAATTGCGCAGGGTTCGCAAGAACGCCGATTGCGCGCCAGGCAGGCTCGCGAGTTCGGTCCTTACGCGCAAAAATTCGTCCGTGACGAAAGGCTTCGGGTCAAAGAACGCCTTCTCGCAAATCGCCTTCGTGCCCTTGATGCTTGGCTTGGTCAGGATTTCACCGAGCCAGGGCAACGTGGCGAGGCGAAATTCGAACAGCGTCGGCCGCAAATTCATTCCTGCGGGATCGACGAGCACCAGCGACGCAACGCGCGCCGGCGACCTTATCGCGCATTCCATCGCCAACCGGCCGCCGAAAGAATTGCCGGCGAGGTGGGCGCGCTCGACGCCCACGACGGTCATGAAATCCAGGAGGAAGCGAGCGAGCCGAGGCACGTCGTAGGTTTCGTCTTCCGGCTTGTCGGTCATGCCTCCGCCGAGAAAATCGACGGCGAAGACACGATGGCGCGTTGCGAGCGCGGCGACGTTGCGTTCCCATTCGAGCACGGAGCAAGAAATACCGTGAACGAGAAGAACGGCTGAACCTGAATCGCCTGCTTGCCAATAACGCGTATTGATGGCGCCAACTTTTATGTATCTGTCGGTGAACATGTTTGCCCCTTGATGCGCCTCGCCCGCTCCGGTGAGCGCGCGAGGCCAGAACGTTCAGAAGGGATAGTGCTGTTCGCCTTCGACGGTGATCCAGCGCAATTCAGTGAACTCTGAAATCACTGCGCGGCCGCCAAAGCGGCCGTAGCCGGAATCCTTCACGCCACCGAAAGGCATCTGCGCCTCGTCGCCGACGGTAGGGCCATTGACGTGACAAATGCCCGACTGAATTTTTTTCGCGACGTTGAGACCCCGCTGTACGTCGCGGGTGAAAACGGCGGAGGACAGGCCGTATTCCGTGTCATTGGCGACGCGGATCGCCTCGGCCTCGTCGCGCACGCGCACGATCGACTTGACCGGACCGAAGGATTCCTCGGCATAGATGCGCATGGCCGGCGTCACGCCATCGATCAGGCTGGCCTCGACGATCGTGCCGTTGCGCTTGCCGCCGGCGACGAGTTTCGCTCCCTTGGCGACTGCGTCGGCGATCAGCTCATCCATTTTTTCAGCCGAGCGAAGATCGACCAGCGAGCCGAGGACGACTTTTTCGCGCGGGTTGCCTGCCGGCAAGGATTTCGCCTTTGCGGCGAACTTTTCGACAAAGGCGTCGGCAATCGCGTCGACGACGACGAAACGCTCGGTCGACATGCAGATTTGCCCCTGGTTCATGAAGGCTCCGAAAGCCGCTGCGGCCACTGCCTGGTCGAGATTGGCGTCCTCCAGCACGATGAACGGCGCCTTGCCGCCGAGTTCGAGCAGAACCGGCTTCAAATGCTCGGCCGCCAGTTTGGCGATGATCTTGCCGACGCGCGACGACCCGGTGAAATTGATCCGCTTGACCGAGGGATGGGCGATGAGCGCCTTGATGACCTCCGGCGCGTCCGCGGGATCATTGTGCAACACATTGACCACGCCGGGTGGGAAGCCGGCGGCGTTGAGAACCTCGCCGATCATATGATGGGTGCGCGGGCAAGCCTCGGACGAGCGCAGGATGACAGTATTTCCGCATGCCAGGGCCGCCGCCACGGCGCGCACGCCGAGAATGACCGGAGCGTTCCATGGCGCGATGCCCAGACAAACTCCTACAGGCTGGCGCACGCCCATGGAAAGCGTTCCCGGCTTGTCGGAGGGAATGATCTCGCCGGTAATCTGTGTCGTGAGCGCCCCGGCTTCGCGCAACATCTTCGCCGCCAGATAGACATTGAAACCGGCCCAGGGACCGGTCGAGCCGGTTTCCTGAAGCATGGTTTCAATAAAGTCCTTCGTGCGCGCCTCAAGCAGATCAGCTGCTTTCAGGAGCAGGGCGCGGCGGGCGTTGGGCCCAGTTTCCGACCAGGTCTCGAAGGCTTTGGCGGCGGCGGCGACGGCAAGGTCGACATCTTTTGTCGAAGCGGCTGCGGCCGTGGTGGCGATCTCGCCGGTCACAGGATCCTTGCGGTCGGTGGTTTTGCCGCTAACGGCCGGCGTTTCCTCGCCGTTGATGAGCAGATTGATTTTCATGAAGCGTCTCCGCGGAATGCTTGGGGCTTAGAAGCCGATGACTTCGGCGTTGATGGACGCTTCCAGGCCGCCGTCGATCGGCAGATTGGCGCCGTTGATCCAACGCGCGTCGCTGGACGCGAGGAAGAGGATGGGAGGCGCAATATCGGCGGCGGTTCCCGCCCGCCCGACACGGCTGATGTCGGAATCGACCTTCGCATCACCCAGCACTTCGCGGAACTGGCTGAGGATCGGCGTTTCCACAGGGCCAGGGCTGGCCGCATTGACCCGGATACCGCGCGATTTGAACAGCGGTTGATGCGCGGCGCGCAACGTCCAGAGGATCAGGGCTTCCTTGGAAATCGGGTAACAGGCTTCTGTTACACCCCATTTCGCGCATACGGCGGCAACGTCCGGAAAGCCTGCCGCGTCGACCAGACCTTTGGCGCGTTCGAGGTTGGCGCGCCAGCCGTATCCCGCGATCGACGCGACGTTCACCACGGCGCCGCCATCCCTGATTTTCGGCGCGGCGCTTTCTGTCAACAGGCGCAGGCCGTAGAAGTTGATGGCGAGCGTCTTCGCCGGGCCGAGCGTGCCGGAAACGCCGGCGACGTTCAGCAGCGCGTCGAATGACGGCGGCAACGCCTCGACGAGTTTCGCGATGCTGTCGGGCGAGCCAAGGTCTGCCGCGATGAACTTCCCGTAGGCCTGATCTGGCTCGCGGAGATCGACGCCAATGACTTCGTGGCCGGCGGCTGCGGCAAGGCGTGCGGTTTCGCGACCGATCCCGGAGGATACCCCGGTGATGACGAGCGTCTGTTTGCTTGGCATGGTTTTTTCCTTTCCCTTCAAATGTTTTCAGTTTTGGTGGGCAGATTGACCCGGTAACCAAGCGGCAATAGCCGCAGATCGAAACGACCTTCGACAAGGCCCCAGAGACCTTTCGGCAGGAACAGCGAAAAAAGCAGGGCGGCGGCGCCGAGGCCGATCAGGTACCAGACGCCTGTCGCGCCGAACCAGGTCTCCAACAGGAAGAAAATGACCGCGCCGAGGATTGCGCCTTCGAAAGTGCCGAGGCCCCCGACCAGCACCATGAAGATCATGTAAGCAGTCCATTGTACGCTGAAAAATGCCTTGGGCTGGAACGTTGCCGTCGAAGCCAGCCAGACCGCTCCGGCGAGCGCCGCCCCGAAACAGGCGAGCACGAAGATGAGGCGTTTGGCGGACGCGACGCGAACGCCGATGCTCGCCGCGGCCTCGTCATTGTCGCGGATGGCCTGGATGGCCAATCCTGTCGAACTTCTCAGCAACGCATACAGCATCAACAGAATGCCAATTGCCGAGGCCAACGCGAACCAATAGGTGTAGGCGCGGCGCGCGCCTATATCGAAAGCATTGAGCGATATCAGCGACGTCCCGGTTTCGCCCTGCACCAGCGTGTCGAGATTGACCAGCAGATGGAACAACTCCGCCAGCACCCACATCCCGATGCCAAATTCTCCGTCACGGAGTTTGAGCATGAAGAACGAGATCACCCAGGCCAAACCGGCGACAAGAACCGCGCCTAAAACCAAGCTCGCATAGGGAGGCATGCCGGCATCCGCCAAACGCACGGCGGCATAGGCGCCCAGGCCGAGGAAGCCTTGCTGGCCGATCGAAACCAGGCCGCCATAGCCGGCAAGCGCGTTCCACGTGGCGGCGAGTATGATGTAGATAAACAGGGTCGTCAGCTTGTCGACCACATTGGCCGAGAGCAGGACCGGACCGAGAGCCAACAGAAGGACGCAGGCCACCGTCGCAAAGACCGAGACGCGCGAGGCCAAAGTCCAGCGGGTGACATCATGAGCGGTGAGGATTTTCATGCTCCCACCTTCCGGGTCGAGAACAAAGCAGTGGGGAACCGGAAGGGTCCGACCAGCCGGAACAGCAGTACGGCGAGGAAGATCACGTGTCCGCCGATCAGAAAGCCCTGTGAGCTGATCTGGGCTCCAATCGACTGAGCGACGCCCAGGACGATTCCGCCGAATAGAGTGCCCCAGAGCGAACCCGCTCCACCGATCACGGCCGCCTCGAAGGCGAAGATCAGCTGCGGCGCCCCGGCATAGGGGTCGAAAGTCACGCGCATCGCCAGGAAAGCGCCGGCGATGCCGACGGTCATGATCGCGATGGCCGCGGCGATGGCGTTGATCTTCCGGCCATCGATGCCGATCAGGCCCACGGTGTCAGCGTCTTCAGCGGTGGCGCGGATCGAGCGGCCGATCTGCGTGCTGCTCAGGAACAGTTGCAATCCGCCCAGCAGGCCAACGGCCGTGGCCAACGTCATCACAGCAAGCTTGCCTACGAAGAGGCCGTCAAAAACTTCCCAGGAGTTGTAGGAGAGATCGCCGATATAGGGGGCGAGCGAGCGCGTGTCGGCGCCGAAGATCTGGAACAGGCTGTTGTCAATGACAATCGCCAGTCCGAACGTGCTCAGGACCGGCGTCAGCAGGCCACCGCGACGTGATCGCTCAAGCACCAGGCGTTGAAAGGCGGCGCCGACAATCGCCATGACCGGCAACAGGAGAGCCAGCGCCAGGAAGGGATTGATTTCGTATGATTCCGCCAGGACGAACAGGCCGAATGCGGCTGCGATCGCAAGGCTGCCATGCGCGAGATTGATCACGCGCATGACCGAATACATGAAAGACAGTCCGCAGGCGATCAGGGCGTAATAGCCGCCAAGCAGCACGCCCTGCACAATCTGGTTCAGCCAGATCATTGATTTTCCCTCACTGGTTTTCTCTCACTGGTTTTCTCTTGGGCGATGGGAGCGGCTGAGGCCGAAATAGGCGTCGGTGACATCGTCGCGGCTGAGCGAGTCCGTTGCCCCAGTCAGGACAATCCTGCCTTCGAGCATGCAGATGACGCGGTCTGCGACGTTGAGCGCGCGTTTCAGGTCCTGTTCCACCAGGATGATCGTCACACCCGAATTCATCAGGCCGGAAAGCTGGCGGTAGACGTTTTCCACCACCAGAGGCGAGAGCCCAAGGGACACTTCATCAAGGATGATGAGGTCAGGATTGGTCATCAGCGCCCGGCCGATGGCTGTCGCCTGCTGCTCGCCGCCCGAGAGATGCGCACATTTGCTCTTGCGTCGCGTTTGCAGATTGGGGAACGCCTCCATCACGCGATCGAAGGTCCAATCGCCCGAACGTCCGGCCATGCGCGCGAGCAGCAGGTTTTCCTCGACCGTCATCTGGCCGAACAAGCGCCGACCCTCCGGAACCAACGCAAGACCACTGGCAGAGCGGCGATGCGCCGGCAGATAAGAGATGTCCTCGCCGCGAAATCGGATTGTGCCGGAGGCGACGGCGTGGGCGCCGGCGATGGTGCGCAGCATGGTCGTCTTACCCGCGCCATTGGCGCCGACAATGGCCAGCGTTTCGCCGGCTTCGACTGAGAATGTTACTCCGCGCACGGCCTCCAACAGCCCGTGCCGCGCGGTGAGGTCGGCGACGTCGAGCAGGCTCATCCCACGCCTCCGCCCAGATAAGCGGCGACCACGATGGGATCGCTCATCACGGCCTTGGGGTCGCCGTCGGCGATGACGCGTCCGGCATCCATACAGATCAGCCGTTCCGCAACTTGCAAAAGAATATGCACGATATGTTCGATCCAGATGATGGCGACGCCGCCTTGGCGGACGCGCTGGATGATCTCCACTAGTTCCTGAGCCTCCCCATCTGTCAGTCCACCGCCGATTTCATCGAGCAACAGCAGGGATGGGTCTGTCGCCAGGGCGCGCGCCAGTTCGAGTCGCTTGCGATCCAGCAGGCCAAGCGTTTCGGCCTTGCGGTTGGCCAAGTGAAGCATCCCGGAAACTCGAAGCGCTTCGAGAGCCCGGTCGCTCGCCTCGGCGCCGTGGAAACCGCCGCCATGGGAGGCGGCGGTGAGCACGTTTTCAAAAATGGTCATGCCCAGGAAGGGACGCGGAACCTGGTGCGTGCGAACGATGCCCTTGCGGCATCTTTCCGGCGCTTCCAGATGGGTGATGTCTTCGCCTTCAAAGCGCAACTTTCCTTTGGTCGGCGCGTGCGCGCCGACCACAACGCTAAGGAAGGTTGTCTTGCCCGCGCCATTGGGGCCGACAATGCCGACCGCCTCCTGCGCGGCTATGGCGAAATTGACATCGGTCAGCACCTGCAACCCACCGAAATTTTTGCTGATTCCGGTTGCTTGCAGGATGGCGCTCTTGCCGGGCATGATCCTAGGTCCCCCGCGATCAGCCGTTGAAAGGGATCAGTTTCGCGCTGACCGGCACGTTGGGATCGGTGGCGTTTTCGGTCACGACATAGTCGAGTTTGAACTTCGAGCCCGGCTTGGCCTTCACCCATTGCGTGCCGATGATCGGCCCCGGCGAAACATTTGGAACCGGCCCGGAGGTGAAGTCGACCTTGCCGATCATGGTCGAGGTGTTCAACGTCGCAATCGCCTTGACCAGCGCGTTCTTGTCCAACGGATTAGCCGAGGATTTCAGCGCGGCGACGCCGGCATCGAACAGCGACATGGTCGCGCCAAGCTGCTGGGTCCATTGGTGGCCGGTCGCGGCTTCGTAACCATCGGCAAGTTCAAGACCCGAAACGCCGGTCGCCGTCGACTTGTAAGGGAAAGCCTTGTGCCAGTAGGCGGCGCTGGCGATGTTGTAGCCAAGATTGCCAAGAGCTTCCATGGAGCTGGGAAACAGGCCTGTCTTGGCCGGCTGGCAGATCTTGATCATCTTCGTCAGACCCTGCTGCGCAGCCTGGCGCCAGAAAGCGGCGAAATCCGGCGGGATCGGGAACGAGTTGAAGATTTCGACCTGCTCTTTCTTGAACAGGGCGATCTGCGCCGAATAATCGGTGGTGCCGTCTTCATAGGGGCCGGGATCGATGATCGTGAAACCGGCCTTGGCGAGTCCCGGCGCCAGATTGGCGCGAATGGCGTTGCCATCGGCGTCGTTGGGATAGAGGACGCCGACCTTCTTGTTGGTGGGAATCAGATTCCACTGGGAAACATAGGTCTTGTAAAATTCTCCGCCGCCGAAGCCGAAATGAAAGGTCCATTTGAACGGCGAGGGTTGACCCGGCTTGGCGCCGCGGCCGAAATACCATGCTTCCCAAGGCATGACGGTCGAGATGCACGGCACGCCAGCCGCCTCGCAGGCGTCCGACACCGGGTTGATGGTTTCCGGCGTAGAGACCGCAAGCATCAAATCGACCTTGTCGTCATTGATCAGCGTGCGGGCGAGCTGGCTCGCGCGGGACGGGTCGGATTGCGTATCGCGATCGAGGATTTCGACTTTGTAGGTTTTGCCCGCCGCGCCGAGGCCGGACGCCAGCGCCTTGCGCACAAGGCTGAGCACATGGCCGTCGGTTTCGCCAAAACTGCCCAAAGGCCCTGTGCGCGGGCTGATGAAGCCAATCTTGATCGTTTCGCCATCGGCCGCAAAGGCGCCCCGCGCGCCGACCAAGGTCAGTCCGGCCGCGCCAGCCGAAACCATCAAGCCGCGCCGAGTTAGACCCGACTGCGAATGAAGAACATTTTTATCCTCGGACATGTTTTCCTCCTCGTTGATACGTTTTTTTGATCAAAGCATGTATTCGCGCGGCTTCGTCGTAACCGTGATCCAGCGAAGCTCGGTGAATTCGGGAATAGCGGCTTGGCCGCCAAACCGGCCATAGCCAGAAGTCTTCAGGCCGCCAAAGGGCATATGCAGTTCGTCATGAACCGTGGGGCCATTGATGTGGCACATGCCCGTTTCCAGGCGCTGCGCGACGGCGAAAGCACGATTGACGTCCCGCCCGAAAACAGCCGACGAAAGCCCGTATTCGCTATCATTGGCGACGCGTATGGCTTCTTCCTCGCCCTCAACCCGGATGATGGCGACAACCGGACCGAGGATTCCTCGGAATAGATGTCGCATCGTCGGCGTAACGTGATCGATCACCGTTGCGTCGACAAAGACGCCTCTGGCGCTCCCACCCGCCAAAATTCTGGCGCCCTTCATGACAGCATCACGCACAAGATCCGTGATGCGCTCGGCGGCTTCAACGCTGATCACAGGACCGAGCGGGGCGTTGCCTTTTCGTGAATTGCCCGCGACGAGAACAGCCGCCTTTGCAGCGAGTTTTTCGACGAACTCATCGGCCAGGGAGCCATCGACGACAATTCGCTCGGTCGACATGCAGATTTGGCCCTGGTTCATGAATGCGCCAAAAGCAGCCGCGCGTACGGCCTCATCTACATCGGCGTCGTCGAGAACGACCATTGGCGCCTTGCCGCCGAGTTCGAGCAAAGCGGGCTTGAGATATTTCGCAGCAAGTTCGGCGATGGATCGGCCGACGCGCGTCGAGCCCGTGAAATTCACGCGCCGCACCGCCGGGTTTCCCACGAGAGCTTCGACGATAGCGCCAGCATCAGGAACCGCGTTGGTGAGGACGTTGACAACGCCGGCGCCAAGACCCGCCTGATCCATGACGTCGCCGATCAGCCGGTGGGTGGCCGGGCACAACTCCGACGCTTTCAGAACAACTGTGTTGCCGCAAGCCAGCGGCGCGGCGATGGCCCGCACGCCCATGAACAATGGCGCATTCCACGCCGCCAGACCCAGCACCACGCCAACGGGCTGACGGATTGCGTAGGCCGCCATGCCCGGCGTATCGGATTGCAGGACCGAGCCGGTAATATGCGTGACTAATGAAGCTGCTTCGCGCAGGGTCGCCGCCGAAAGATGGATATTGAAATCGGCCCATGCGCGCGTTGCGCCGATCTCCATTGACATCGCCTCGCAAAGTTCGTCGGAACGGCTTTCCAAAA
This sequence comes from uncultured Alphaproteobacteria bacterium, assembly GCA_963710275.1. Lineage (GTDB taxonomy): Bacteria > Pseudomonadota > Alphaproteobacteria > Rhizobiales > Beijerinckiaceae > Rhodoblastus. The sequence continues at coordinate 193,326 of CAVPZS010000007.1, forward strand.
CGGCGGCGGCATGCATCAGTCGTTCGCGACGCTCGGATGGCCCAATCCGGGACCAGTTGGCGAATGCGCCGGCCGCCGCGGTAACGGCGTCGCCAGCATCTTCAACGGTGGCCGCGGCGGCGCGCGACGCGATCTCGCCCGTCACCGGATGATGCCGCTCGAAGACTCGCCCATCCGCTGCATGGCGCGTTTTCCCTCCAATGAGGAGCGAAACACTCAACATTGCCGCCCTCCCCACTTCTCGGCTTCAGCCGCTTGATTGAGGGCAAATAGGCGCTTCTGGCGGGAACAGGCATTTTGCCCTGCTCGCGCTTGTTGCGTTTCCATCCCTCGAAATGCGCCGCTTATCCGACGCTTGTTGTGCGGCTATAATCGACGTGGGCGGCGTGATTACAATTCACTTTTTTCGGAAGTTATTGTACTTTTCTCTGGACTTTGTTCGGGAGACGAGCGTTGACTGCGAGCGAAAGTTTCGTGAATGCCGAAAGCGAAAGAACATTTTCTCTTGTCGCCCCGAGCGGCGCCGCCCTAATCGCGACAAAGATAGCTCCCTCCCTGTCCCGGCGGACTTGGTCCCTGGGGCGGCGCGACTCGGCGGCCCATTGTTACCTGTTTCTATTGCTGCGCGGCCGGGCGACCTGCGCCAATGGATCAGCTCCTGACATCGAACTTGAAGCGCCAGCTTTAGTCTGGTTGCCTCGGCGCTCTCTTGGGACGTTTGTCATTGATGCCGGTGGCGAAGGCGCAATGCTCGACATCAAGGAAGATCTCGTTTGGCGCGCCGTCGGCGACGGATCTATTTCACAGCAGTTGCGCATCATCCTCGACCGTATGATTGTCGGGGGCGCGGAACGCATAACCGGTCTGCTGGGCGAACTGAAGACAACCGTCGACGCGCTAGTGCGAGAGAGCAGCGATCCGCAAGCGGGGGGCGGAGCATTGATCGAACTCTACCTCGGAATAATCTTGGTCCATCTTTGGCGCGTCTCGGGCGGAATCTCCGAGCAAAGCCAACGCGGATCCCCTACGACCTTGGCGCAGCAATTTCTCCAGCTTGTCGAAATCCACTACCGCGACCATCTGTCCATCGATCATTTCGCGCAACTGCTCGGCGTGCCACGATCGTCATTGCACGAAGCGTGTCTCAAGGCGCGCGGCCAAACTCCACTGGCCTTGCAGCATGCCCGCCTTCTGGAGGAAGCGCGCAATCGGCTCGCAACGACGGACTTGCCCGTGGAACAGGTTGCTTTCGGCCTGGGCTTCCGCGACGCCGCCTATTTCAATCGCTTTTTTAGTCGCCTCGCGGGCGTAACGCCTGGGAAATTCCGCAAGACAACGGAAAAACGACAAGCAAGAGCTTCACAATCCTTCGCGGCTTGGCCTTGATGGCCTGAGCGATATCATCGTAGGCAACGCCATCTCTGGGGCAACGCCATCATCTGGTTCAGTGATTTCGCGAAACTTCGCGCCATCGATCGTGGCAGGCGAAACGGAAGGAGCCGACGAATGACGGAAAGCCGACTGAGTTCGGGCGCGGGCGCTGGTCCAAGCGGAATGGGCGCATCTGTCACTGATCAACAAGAGCGACCGGCTCTGGCAAATGCCACTTGCAGCGGCTCTGGCCTCGGGCCTGCCGCTGATGGTCGGGGCGTGGTTCGGCCACATGGACTACGGGCTGGTCTCGTCGCTCGGGGGCCTCGTCTTCCTTTATCTGCCTGATACCCCGCTGTCGCACCGCATGATCGCGCTGATGTCCTGCGCCCACGGCATGACCGCCTGTTACGCGCTTGGCGTCATCAGCCATTTCTTTCCGCCACTGATGACGCCCGCCTTCACCTTCATGGCCATTCTAGTGATGATGGTGTGCCGTTTCTATCGGGTGCCCCCGCCCGGCGCGGTCTTTTTCATCATGGCGGCGTCGATCGGCATGTATACGCCCGGCGTCGTGGAGGACGTTCCGCTCAAGGTCGGACTTTTCGCCATGGGCGGCCTGCTCGCTTGCCTGATCGCGTTCTTCTACAGCCTTTACGCGCTGCGGCTTCAGGCGCCGAAACCGCCGGAGCCCCTGCCGGCGCCATCCTTCGATTTCGTCGTATTCGATTCCGTCGTCGTCGGCGCCTTCCTCGGCCTTTCACTGGCGCTTGCACAGGCGCTGCAGCTGAACGCGCCTATTGGGTCCCGATCAGTTGCCTCGCCGTCGTCCAGGGCGCATCGCTGCGCGCCGTCTGGAACCGGCAGGTGCACCGCGTCATCGGCACGGGCATTGGCCTCCTGCTCACCTGGGGCCTTTTAATGCTGCCACTCGGCAATTGGGGCGCCTCCCTGATGATGATGGCGCTGGCCTTCATCATCGAGACACTCATTGTGCGCCATTACGGCCTGGCGGCGGTTTTCTTCACGCCGATGGCGATCTTTTTGGCCGAACTCGCGACTTTCGGCCAAAGCTCGCCAGCCGTGTTGATCGAGGCGCGATTTTTCGACACCGTGCTCGGGTGCGCGGTGGGATTCGGCGGCGGCTTCTGCTTGCACAACCCACGCTTCCGCGGAGATCCTGGGGCGGCAGATCCGGCGGTTGACGCCATCACGACTGGCAGGCTGAGGTGGCCTGTTGAGCACCGGGAGCGGCCGAACAATTCGTGCGACTACGACTGGCGGCTTCGGGTGGGCAATCGATGTGCCCGGAAATTCCACGGAAAGGCCGCTTCGGGTCAATGGACTAAACCGCTTCGCGGTAACGGCGGCGAGATCGTGGGCTTGGAATAGCTGATGCGCGGCCGCCTGACCTGTCTCAAAATCATGGGGTTCAACCCCATGCGAGACAGGAGCTTTCGCGATGATCGACAATCCCAACAGCCCGTTGCGCCAGCGCATGATCGAAGACATGACGGCGCGCCGCTTCACCGAGAAGGTGCAGAAGGATTACCTTCGCAACGTGCGGAACTTTGCCGTCTTTCTTGGCCGTTCGCCGGACGCCGCCACGGCTGAAGACGTTCGGCTCTATCAGCTGCACATGGCCAAGCAGCTCATCGGCGCACCGACCATCAACGCCGCCGTCGCGGCGCTGCGCTTCTTCTTCAACGTTACGATCGATCGCCCTGACCTGGCTCGTCCTCTGACGGCCTTGCATCAGCCGCGCAGGGCGCCGATCGTGCTGAGCGAGGATGAAGTGGCCCGTCTCCTCGAAGCCGCGCCCGGCCTGAAGTACAAGGCCGCGTTCGGCGTCGCCTACGGCGCGGGATTGCGCGTCTCCGAGGTCGTGGCCCTGAAGGTGTCCGACATCGACAGCACGCGGATGACCTTGCGGGTCGAACAGGGAAAGGGCCAGCGGGACCGCTACGTCATGCTCTCGCCGCAACTGCTCGAATGGCTGCGCGACTGGTGGCGGGCAGCGCGACCCCAGGCCTGGCTGTTTCCAGGGATGAACCCGGTCAACCCGATGTCAGCCCGTCAGTTGAGCCGCGTCGTGCGCGAGACTGCGCGGGAGGCCGGCATCGCCAAGCGCGTGTCGCCCCATACCCTTCGGCACAGCTTCGCCACCCATCTCCTCGAACGCAACGTCGATATCCGCGTGATCCAGGTTCTGCTCGGCCACGCCAAGCTGGAGACGACGGCGCTCTACACCCGCGTCGCCGTCAACACGCTCCGAGACGTCACCAGCCCGCTGGAGCGTCTGTGCGTAAACCTGACAGGGCAAGCGCCGCCCGCCTGACGGCGACGCCATGGCGCGGCCTTCCCTGGAGGTCGCGGATATCCTGCGCGTTCACGGCGCCGCCTATGCGCGCGCCCACGCAGGACATCTCAGCCTCGGCCAGCTCAAGGTCATGTCGGCGATAACGGCCTGCCGCACCGCAACGCTCGGCGGTCATGTCGCGCGCTGCGACGACTGCGGCCATGTCGAGATCGCCTACAACTCCTGCCGCAACCGCCACTGCCCCAAATGCCAGGGCGCGGCGGCGCGGCAGTGGCTCGCCGAACGACAGGCCGAGTTGCTGCCGGTCGCCTACTATCATGTCGTCTTCACGCTGCCGACGCCGATCGCGGCCATCGCGTTCCAGAACAAGGCCGCGATCTACGACCTCCTGTTCAAAGCCGCCGCCGAAACTTTGATCACCATCGCCGCCGACCCCAAGCATCTTGGCGCCCGCGCCGGCATCACCGCCGTGCTCCACACCTGGGGTTCGGCGATGACCCACCATCCGCACATTCACATGATCGTCCCCGGCGGCGGCCTGTCGCCGGACGGCGCCCGCTGGATCGCCTGCAGGCCCGGCTTCTTCCTGCCAGTGCGCGTGCTGTCGCGCTTGTTCCGCCGGCTTTTCCTCGAAGGACTTGCCGCGCTTCACCATGCCGGCCGCCTGGCCTTTTTCGGCGATCTCGCCGCGCTCGCCGGCAAGGAGGCCTTCGCGGCCGCGCTCGCCCCGGTGCGCCGATCGGAATGGATCGTCTACGCCAAGCGCCCCTTCGCCGGGCCAGAAGCCGTGCTCGCCTATCTCTCGCGCTACACCCACCGCGTGGCGATCTCCAACAGCCGCCTCCTTGGCTTCGACGGCGGGAATGTCACCTTTCGCTGGAAAGATTATCGCGCCCGGGGTAAGGCGTCAGGCAGAAGCTGGATCAAGTCGATGTCGCTGTCGGCGGACGAGTTCATCCGCCGTTTTCTCATGCACGTCCTGCCCAGCGGCTTCCATCGCATCCGCCACTACGGGCTGTTCGCCAGCCAGAGGCGCGCCGCAAATATCACGCGCCTGCGCCAACTCATTCCCAAGACCGAGGACGCCGAAAGACCTCAGCTCGATCTCGGCGCGACAAGCCAAGCGCCGCAAACGATAACGCCAGATCCTTCCGAGGCGACGGCGCTCAAAGCCTGCCCTTGCTGCGCTGGGCGCATGCGCGTCGTCGAGACTTTTGCGCGCGGCGCGACGCCGCGCGGCTTCAAGACCGATTGCGCGGGGTTCGACACCTCATGACCAAAACCAAAGGCCGCCCGCACGCTGCCGACACCGCGTCGACGCCCAAGGGCGGGGGCCATGACGATCTCTCTCATCAGCGCCCAAAGCGCAAGAAACCGTGCGTCTCATCAAACTCAACGTCGCAACAGCCGCCATCGGCCGCCGTCAAAACGCCCGCGCCCATCCCTTCAAAAGCTTCTCGCCAGCCGGACAGCCCTCAGAGCCAGGACGCCCCACCTAATCCGCATAGATCGCCGTCTCAACCATCGAGCTCAACGTCCCGCGGTTTCCTCCCATGGAGGCTTTCGGTCGCCGGCCCGCCGGCGACACGCAGCATCCGTGATGGGCCGGCGACCGAAACCCTTCACATGAGCACGTATTCCCACCGCTCAAGGAACGACCGCTGACGGCAAGATTGCGGTCTGCCACGCAAGACCTGCGAGGCGCCATAAGCGGTAGGTGGCGCGCGACCGCAAAACGAACTCTGTGCGGGCGCATCGATCGACGGTCGCCCGTCCGACGACCGCCATTGAAGAGTAACGATGCGAGAGGCTTCGTGTCTTTCGCGCCGGGCCTGAAACCGGCCGCTAAAGCCGTCCCGTCCTCCTGTCCTCCGACAGCTTCAGGATCGGAGGTTGCTTGAGCTGGTTTTCTGGCTGGACCCTTTCCCTGAGGCTTCCTTTGCCAAGTTCACGTCCCAATTGATCTTCGCGCCGAAGCCACTCTTCGACGCTCCGGATGCGGTTAGGATGAATTTCATCCAGTAACGCGTAATCCCTCTGAACGACGCCGTGCTTCCAAATATTCCAGAAGCCAGTGAAGTTGTCGCGAAAGCTCATGGTGCTTTTGTCGTTGGGATCTGCGTTGTATCCTGCCGGCAAATCAGCAGCCATCCTGAGCGGACCGCTCCAGTATGCGTCCAACCCTGTGTCGATATACCGCGCCGGACGTCCGGTCACTTTCTCGAACGCGGCGGCGAGTTTCCGATAGTCGACTTGCTCGATGGCGACTTCGAGGTTCATGCCGTTTGCGCGCTCGGGATTATCGAAGAGCCAACGCGCGTAGTACCCGCAATCTTCAAGCGCGACGTGAGGCACGGCTCCGTCGCCGAGCGGAACCCTCAAGGTCACGACGCCATCTTCGACAGCAGGCGTCATGGGCGTCATCGCCGAGATCGCCATTTCCATGTACGGCCCCGTGGTGAACACCGCCGCTGCCATCCTGTCCTGGTTGGCCCGGTTCTGAAACGGGATCCATTCGCCTATGCGGCCCTTGCCGTCGTAGTGGCCTGTCCGAAATTTGGAATCATCCCCGGACTTCTTGAGCGCGTAGTCCAGGTTTCCGTACACGAAGAATTTGATCCCTTCTTCGATGGCAATCTCGTAGCTGCGGATTGCCCAATACATCTCGGTCTTTTCGCCGGTGTTGAATCCATCGATGTTGATGTACGCCCCGTCGCAACCGTGGAATCCTTTCCGCAGTGTTGCTTCATCGGCGAAGGTTCCCTCGACGATCTCGACGTTGCCAAGCGCCAAAAGCGCGTTCGCCCGGCGGGAATTGGCGTCGCGGCTCAAGGCCCGGACGGAATACTTCTTGTCGGCAACCAAGGCGCCGATCACGGGCATGCCCTGGGCGCCAGTGCCGCCGATGACGAAGATTTTTGAGGCGTTTTGGGAAGTCATCGTTGTCTCCACAGATTTATTGAAACCGTCGACGCCGGACGCTCGCGCACGTGCATCCTTTTTGGCGCGATCGGCAGTTGCATCGCTCCCACCTACGCGGGCCGGAGCGGACGACCGTTTGGTTTTGGTTGTTCGAAGCCGGGCTCCCATTGCAGGAAGAGCTAGTCACTCTTATTATAAGAGCGACTGCAAAGCAAGACGCTTTTTTGTTTGTGGCGGCGACGGTCAGCCGCCTCGCACGCCACTGCGATTGCAAAGCTTGGAGCATGCAGGATGAATGGTGGCGGGATAGGCACACTCCGTTCAGGTTGGAATGATCGGAGGCGAGAAGTCCATGGACGTAAAAGCGCCACGGCAATCACGAGGATCAGATCCCCTGACCCGAAAGAAATTCCTTGCAACGGCCGCACGAAGGGTAAGCGCCGCGTCAGACGGCGTTCGATTGGTCCAAGGCTCTCGTTGAATTTACCAGTTTGCCTTAACTCGGAAAGCTCTTGTAATGAGAGTTGCGCCAAGACCCGCCTCGGGGATACTCAAGGAAATGGCTCATGCGCTCGAAGGGGTTCGACGGAATGGTATGCTCGATCGCCGGGGTAATGGCGGCGATCGGGGATCGCTGGGGTCTGCTGATCCTCCGGGATCTCGTCTTCGGCCTCAGCCGATATGAGGATTTTCGCCAATCGTCTGGCGTGACCAATGCGACGCTTAGCGACCGTCTGAAACATATGGAGGCCAACGGCCTCGTTGAGCGACGGCGCTCTCGACAAAATCCGGAGCGGTTTGAATATCTCTTGACGCAGAAGGGCCGGAAAATCGCTGCTGTATTGCCGGTGCTCGCCCAGATCGGCGATCATTTGGACGTCTCTGGCGCTCCAGCGCCGCCGCTGAAATTTGTAAATCGAAAAACTGGAGCCGAGGTGGCCTGGACTTTCATTGATCGGATCACCGGCGAACAATTGAGCCCCCAGGATCTTGCGATCGAAGAGGGTCCTGGGGCTGACGACATGTGACGCTGGCGGCTATCTCACGCCGAGCGCCTTGGCCGCAACCGGAGATGCGGCGTGCTAGGAGATTGAAATGATGTCAAGCTTTTGACCGGATGCGCCGGCTTCATCGCCAACAGCTTTGCCCATCAGAAGCCTCGCCACTGGGGATGCGAAGGAAATTGAGCCGGACTTGGGGGTCGCTTCGTCTTCGCCCACGATGCGATATTTCTGTATGCGCCCATCCCCGCGTCTAAACGTCACCGTGCTCCCAAAGGCGACGGTTTCGGTTGACGAGGGATCGGTGATGACCTGAGCGGCCTGAACTCTCGCCGCAAAGTGGAACGGCGGGATATCGCCGATCCTCCCGACGCCGTCTCTCGCCCGCGAGCCTGGCGGTGCTTCGGCTCTCCCGCGCTGGAGAGGCGACCGGGCGGTCGGGCAACTTCAGGCGCGTTTCCGAGGCCGTAAGACGGCGCCGAATCGCTTCGTCAGCGACCCGTCGAAATAGAGAAGTCCAATTTTCTTCATGCAGGCAATCTAAAGATTGCCGGCGCGGTTTTCGATCCTCAATGTGTAGGATGGAGGAAAGCGGTTCCGCCTCGCAAAAGTCGTTCTGCTTGACAGTTAAGTTCATTTTCTGGCGTCCTGGCTCCTCGACGGGGCGAAGAAATGGCGAAAGTCGAGGCAGGATCTGACTGGACCGACACGGAAAACGACATCGTCGTCGCCGACTATTTCGCGATGCTCGGCGAGGAGCTGGCCGGGCGAGCCTACGTGAAGGCGCATCATCGCCGCGCCGTGGGGGTCGACCGAAACCCGGCGCTCGGAGGGGTCCGTCGAACGCAAGTACATGAACGTCAGCGCGGTGCTCATGCATCTCGGCCTGCCGCGCATCCGCGGCTACGCGCCAAACAAGCACGCGCAATTCAGGGGGCTCGCCGCCGCGATCGACCGCTACCTCCGGCTAAACCGGGCGGCGCTCGATCCGGACGTGTCGATCCTCGCGGTGGACGCCAGACAGCCGATCCTTTCGTCGCCCCGCCGCCATTGCAGCCGCCTCGGCAAAAACAAAACCCCGGAGCCGATCAGGCGGCTGATCCGCAAGTTCGATCCGGTCGCCGCGACGCCCGCAACCGGGCGCTCGGGGAGGAAGGGCGAGGCGTTCGTGCTGGAGGTCGAGGAAACCCCGCCTCTTCGCCGCCGGGCGCAAGGACCGATCAAGGATTTGCGCTGGGTGTCGGAACTCGACGGCGACGGAGCCGGCTACGACATCCGGTCGTTCGACCGGGCGACGGGGCGAGCCGAGACTGATCGAGGTGAAGTCGACCTGCGGCGAAGCCACGATGCCGTTTTTCGTGTCTCGGACGGAGAAGTCGTTGGCGGACGACTCCCCTGCGGAATTCAACCTCTACCGAGTCTTCGATTTCGCCGCGACGCCGCGCATTTTCACCCTGCATCCGCCGCTGGAGAATTCCGTGCGTCTTGAGACAGAGACGTGGCGCGCGGCGTTCGTGTGAATTGATCGCTTTCGACCGTTGCGACGCCCTTGAGCCATCCGCGACTTCGGATGACAATGAGAATCTTCGTCCGTCGAAAGCTTCCGTCCGTTCATGTCGATCCAAGACACCATTCATTGGTACGACAAGCACGCGGGCGATCTCGCTCCGCGCTACGAGGCCGTGAGCCCGGATGTCGTCCATGGTTGGGTCGCCGACCTGCTCCCGGAGGCGCCGGGACTGGTGATCGACATCGGCGCCGGTACGGGGCGTGACGCCGCGTGGTTCGCCGCGAAGGGGTTCGAGGTTGTGGCGGTGGAACCCTCGACGGAAATGCAAGCCGAAGCCGGAAGTGTCGATCCCGAGCGGAAAAACCGGATCAAGTGGGTGACGGACCGGCTTCCCTCCCTGTCCACGACGCTTGCCCTCGGGCTCGCTGCGGACGTCGTGTTCCTCGGCGCCGTCTGGATGCATCTGCCGCCGGACGACCGCCCGCGAGCGTTCAGGAAGCTCGTGTCGCTGACCAAGTCGGGGGGGCTGATCGCAATCTCGATCAGGAACGGAGCGCCAAACGACTTGCGGGGCTTCCATCCCGCATCTGTCGGCGAGATCGAACGGCTGGCGCGCGGCCACGGCCTAACCGTCGCCCGGGTCGCGCACGCTAAGGACTCGCTCGGGCGCGACGACGTCGCTTGGGACTACGTTGCCCTGCGGCTGCCGGACGATGGCACCGACGCGCTGCCGCTGCTGCGCCACATCGTCCTGAACGACGACAAGACGTCGACATACAAGCTCGGCCTACTTCGATCCCTTTGTCGGGCGGCCGATGGGTCTGCCGGCATGGCCCGCGAATCCGAAGACGACCATGTCGCCGTGCCGCTCGGCCTTGTGGCGTTGAACTGGTTGCGTCTTTACCTACCGCTCATCAAGAACGACCTGCCGCAAAGCGCGATCAACCGCGCCGGCGGAAAAAGCCTTGGATTCGTGAGGGACGGCGCAGCGGCGATCATCGGAGGCGCAATCCCATTCATCGACCTGCGAGTCGGCGCGAGCTTCTCGGGCGCCGCCGCCAATGCGGTTCATTCCGCCATCCGAGACGCGGCGCAGACAATCCGCAAAAACCCGGCGACGTTCACAACCTATCCGAAGGGCGGCCCAGTATTCCCCTTCGAGCCCGGCGTCAGGCGCGCGGCGGCTGAAGGGATGACGCTCGACGCGCCGCACCTGAATTCGTTCGGCTGGCTGCTGGTCCCGCGCGAGGTATGGCGAGCGTTGCAGCGGTTCGGCGCGTGGGTCGAGCCGTCCGTCGTCGCAGAGTGGATCAGGCTGATGAAGGGTTACGCCTCGCGGCAGGACCGGGTCCTCGACGAGGGGAGGATCGCTGCCGCCATGGTTTGGTCGGACCCGATCAGGGATGTCGCCGTCTCGCGGAACATCGCCCTGAGGATGTTGGAAAGCGGTGACTCGGTTCACTGCGTTTGGAGCGGCCGGCGCCTCGCTGACAAGGATCTAATGGACATCGACCACTGCTTTCCATGGGCGGCATGGCCTTGCGGCGACCTATGGAATCTCATGCCCGCCGACCGCAAGATCAACCAGAGCAGCAAGAGAGAAAAGCTGCCGTCTGAGGACCTCCTGCGCCGATCGCGCGACCGAGTGGTCGAATGGTGGGAGCGCGCCTATCTGGCGCCAAACGCGATCGTTATGGCGTCGCGGTTCCGGTCTGAGGCGCGGGCCAGCCTGCCGGCGTTGGCCGGCGACGACGGCGAACTCAGGTCCGAAGAGGTATTCGCAGGGGTGCGCTTCCAACGTCTCCGGCTTTGGCGCGACCAGCAAATACCAGAATGGGACGGACGATGATGAGTTCGCCTAACAAAAGCGATGCAGCCCCCACCGTCAATAATTTTTAGTAACCGCGACCTTATGGTCCAGCCCGGTCAACCGAGCCGACAAGCGTGTCCCGGTGCGGTGTCCGTGGCGTTGGCCAAGCCTTCACATTTTTTCCTGCATGCGCGATCACCCGCACAAAGAAAAATCTTCCGTATAAAACTCATCGTTATAGGAGGGCATCGGCGCGAAAAGCATCTGAATTGTCTTTGTATTGCTTTTTATCTATTTGCCAACCTTTCTATTAAAATGTTTGTATTATCGATCCATGAATTGAAGGAGCGGTACATGGAAATTGAGCGCAAAAACGACGTCTTTTCAGGTTTTCAGACCTTGCATGACGACTTCCAACAAGTGATCTCCATGGCCTACGCAGTAGATCATCCTAATCGGCGGCCCAAGGAGGGCTCTGGCCTCGGGATTTTCCTATCACACTCATATGGCGACGGAAGTTTTACGCCCGACGAGTGTGCAAAGGTCGCCGACGAACTGGAAAGTTTGGTCCCGAGGATCGGGGCTCTTGAGGAGTATCACCGCGTCAATGACGACGATGAGAACGGCGGGTGGGTCGGCATCGCGACGCGTCTCATCGTCGCATGCCGCAAGGCTGCTGAAGTCGGTGAAAACGTCCAATTCCGCTAGGATTTCGTTCCGACACATCATGCGGCTGACCCGGTTTGATCCAACGACGTGGCGCCAATGATCGACCGGAAGGAATTCCGGGTGATGCCCTAGACATCTTGCGAGTTCGCGGAATACGCGATTGGATCGCGGCTTATTGATTAGGACTGTTTTAGGAAATGGATCGCCATTGTTCATTTAGGCCGGTTAAGTCGCCGGTGAAAAAACGGTCCGTCAATCGTCGGCTGCCCGGGGGCCGTTGGAGAGCGAATCGCCTCAGGTAGATGGCGGGTTCTCGCCATGTTCTCTTAGGTCCCGCGGGCTTTGTTAAGCATAACGCGACTTTCAAACTGGCCGGCGGCAGATTCAGCTGGACACCGGTATCCCCGCCGCGGCAGGCTAAGAGCGCTTGAGGTTGGACAGCGCGTCTGGCCCGAGCTGGTTAAGTTTTCGGCGTCCCGGAAGCGCGAAGGTGGGTTTACCAGACCTGCCCGAGGCGGCTGACGGGGGTGTTACCAGCACCGCCCGGCAGCCTAACCACGAAGATATCTTGATAGGAGATACCAACATGGCTAAGCGCCACTTTAGCGCGGCAGCGTGCGCCGCGGAATCCCGTAGCACGTCTTTTTTCGACCCCTCCCACAACAATTTCGCTAACATGCTGCCGCCCGG